>OZ252250.1:2415000-3069427 GCA_965249675.1 Dehalococcoidia bacterium | reverse complement strand
GCCGCAGCCGCTCCGACGAGTTGGAGGCGGGCCACGTTTCGATCGCGGAGGCGATCGCCTTCCCCACGACGGACGATGCCACGGCACACGCCCTCTACTACGCGCCACGTCATGCCGAGGTCAGAGGACCGTCGGGAGAGCGCCCCCCTTTGCTCGTGACCAGCCACGGCGGTCCGACCTCGGCCGCCTCCGCCGCCTACGACCCGGTGATCCAGTTCTGGACGACGCGTGGCATCGCGTTGTCGACGTGAACTACGGGGCAGCACCGGCTACGGGCGTGACTACCGCCGCGCGCTCAACGGGCAGTGGGGCAGGGTCGACACCGACGACTGCATCGCTGCCGCCCGCTATCTGGTTGAGCGCGGTGACGTCGATGGCGACCGTCTCTGTATTCGCGGTGGCAGCGCCGGTGGCTACACGACGCTCTGCGCGCTGACGTTCCACGATCTCTTCCGGGCCGGCGCGAGCTACTACGGGGTGGCCGATGCTGAGACGCTCGCCAGCGATACGCACAAGTTCGAGTCACGCTATCTGGACACGATGATCGGACCCTACCCGGAGGCGGCGAACACCTACCGGGAGCGCTCACCGATACACTTTGCCCACGAGATCCGTGCGGCGGTGATCCTCTTCCAGGGCCTTGAGGACGAGATCGTGCCCCCGTCCCAGGCCGAAGAGATGGTTCGCGCACTCTCCCGGAGTGGCCTGCCTCACAGCTACCTGGCCTTCCCCGGCGAACAGCACGGGTTTCGCCGCGCGGAGAACATCGTCCAGAGCCTGGAGGCAGAGCTCTCCTTCTACGGGCAGGTGCTGGGATTCGACCCGGTCGGAGTCGCCAGGGTCCCGATCAATCGTTTGCGAGCCGAAGACAGGGCCTGGACCACAGGCGAGAGAGAGGGAGTCGAAGATGAGCCCCACAGTAGCTGAGGCACTTGCATCAGACCGTGTGATCGACATCACGACCACGGGGCGATCCACGGGGGAGCCGAGGCGGATCGAGATCTGGTTTCACCGCGTCGATGGCCGCTACTACATCACCGGGAGGCCGGGCCGACGCGGCTGGTTCGCCAACCTCAGCAAGACCCCGGACTTCACGTTCCACCTCAAAGTGGGGGCGTCCGCCGATCTGCCGGCGCACGCCGCCGTGATCTCCGAGGGGGCCGAGCGTCGGCGCGTGCTGGCCGCGATCACGAGCGCGCTCGACGGCGAGCGGGATCTCGAGAGCTGGTTGACGGGAGCACCGCTGGTGGAGGTGACCTTCGTCTGACCGGTGGTTTGCGCGCCGACACGATGGGAGCCTGACCCGGCGCCGCTGCCCGCTGTCGCGCCGGACTAGTCGGCCGGGAGCCCGCGCGCGAGGAAGTGCGGGTTCTCGAACCCGGGCTTGGCGTAGCCGAACGGCCTGCCGTCGAGCAGCGTGACGCTGCCGCCGGCGGCGACCAGCAGGGCGTGGCCCGCGGCAATATCCCACTCCATCGTGCGGCCCAGGCGCGGATAGAGGTCCGCCGCGCCTTCGGCCAGGCGGCAGAACTTCAGCGATGACCCGCTCGTCACCAACGCCTTGATCGAAAGCGATCGAAGGTAGCGGCGAGTCTCCTCATTCTGATGCGAGCGGCTGGCCACCACGCGCAGGCCGCCTGGCCCGGCCGGGCGGCATGCGATCGCCTCGACGTTGCCGCTCCGGAGCCGGCGGTGGGCGCCGCCCCGGCCGTCGGTCCAGTAGGTCTCGTTCATCGCCGGGAGGTGGATGACGCCGAGCGTCGGTCGGCCGCCCTCGATCAGCCCGATGTTGACCGTGAACTCGCCGTTTCGGTCGACGAACTGCCTGGTACCGTCCAGCGGGTCGACGAGGAAGAAGGGCCCGTCTCCGACCCTCGGCACCTCCCCCCGGTCTGCGCTCTCCTCGGCGACCACCGGCACGGACGGCAGCAGCTCAGCAAGCCCCTCGAGGATCACCTCCTCCGCTCGCCGATCCGCCTCGGTCACCGGGGAGTCGTCAGACTTGGTCTCGACCCGGAAATCCTGGGCGTAGATCTCGAGGATCTGGCTGCCGGCGCTGCGTGCGAGGTCCACGAGCTCGTTCATCAGATCGGCCCGCTCGTCCTGGCTGAGCTGCACTCGCCCACTCCCTCCTCGCCGGCTCGACGGCTCCACCCTAGCTGCCCAGCACGAGCGTCACCGGGATGTGGTCGGAGGGGCCGGCGACCCCGGCTCGCACCTTGCGGTCGTCACGTGAGCACTCGACCGCTTCGATTCGCTCTCGCAGAGGCCCCGTCGTGAGTACGTGGTCGATGCGTAGGCCGCGGTTGAAGCGAAACGCCCCGCCGCGAAAGTCCCACCAGCTGTAGACGCCAGCCTCCGCCCTCATCTCGCGCAGCGAGTCGGTGAGGCCCCAGTCCAACAGCGCCTGGAAGCGAGCACGCTCTGCGTCGCTCGCCAGGAGTTGCCCCCGGCTGGCCTCCACGTCGTGAACGTCCCGGTCGTCTGGTGCGATGTTGAAGTCGCCGGCGAGCACGAGCGCTTCCGCGGGGTCGGCCGTCTCCGACAGCCACGTGCCGAGGGCGTCGAGCCACAGCAGCTTGTAGCGGTAATGCTCTGAGTCGACCTCACGTCCGTTCGGCACGTAGATCGAGATGATCCGAATGCCACCGATCAGAGCGGACATGCCGTGCGCCTGGTCGTCGCTGGGGAACGGGAGGCCCGTCGCGAGGTCGCTCATCGGCAGCTGGGAGATCAGGGCGACACCGTTGTAGGTCGGCTGCCCGTGGCAGGCGACCTCGTAGCCGCTCCGCGGGAAGGCATCGTCTGCCACCTTGGGCTCCTGGAGGCAGAGCACATCGGGTCGGTGTTCTGCAAGCCACAGCAGTACGCGGTCCTCGCGCGCGAATCGAGTTGGCGTTCCAGGTGGCGATACGCAACGGCTTGCCTTCCCGGGCTGGCTACAGGTTTCCGGCATTCCCGAGACAGGGTGCTCCAGGATCGCTGCGGGCGCCGTCCCGGGGGAGGCCGTCGTGACGGGGCGGGGGCACGAGCGCGTCTTCCGCTGGTGCGAGCGTGTGTGCTCCACCGGGCAGCGTGGGCGGGCACCACACCCCACCGTGGGTCGCTATGCTCAGGAGAGATTGGTCGGCTCCTTCTGGACCGCGACGGGGAGCCCCTCGAACGGAGAGCAGAGCAGATGATGACGCGTCCGACAGTCGAGACGATCGCCTTCGAACCAATCGAGCAGTGGGAGCAGCTGCCCGCCGGGATGACGCTTCATGAGACGCCGGGTGTGAGCGTCGCGTCCGACGACACGGTCTACCTCCTCACGCGAAATACCGAGAATCCGGTGATCGTCCTGACCCCCGACGGCGAGTTTCTCCGCACGTTCGGCGCTGGCACCTTCACGCCGCGCACGCACGCGATCCTGGCCGCATGGGACGGGTACATCTACTGCGCCGATGACGGCGCTCACACCATCACCAAGTGGGCACCTGATGGCGAGCTGCTGATGACGATCGGCACGCCCGGGCAGGCCGCGGCAAGATTCTCGGGCGAGCCGTTCAATCGCCCGACCGACATGGTGGTTGCCTCTGACGGCAGCATCTTCATCAGCGATGGCTACGGCAATGCCCGGATTCACCGGTTCTCTCCCGAAGGCGAGCACCTGCTGTCCTGGGGCGAGCCGGGGATCGATGCCGGGCAGTTCCTCTGCCCCCACAATCTCGCGATGCGCGACGACCGGATCTATGTTGCCGACCGTGAGGCGCTGCGCATCCAGGTCTTCGACCTCGAGGGCGGCCACATCGCCACCTGGAACAACATCCACCGGCCCTGTGGGTTGACCGCTGCGCCCGATGGCAACATCTATGTCGGTGAGCTGAACGGCGTCGCCCTGATGGAAGGCGCGCTCGGGATCGGCCACCGCATCAGCGTCCTCAGCCCCGATGGTGAGCTGATCGGACGCTACGGCGCCCCCGAGGAGGGCGAAGGCCCCGGACAGTTCATCGCCCCGCATGGGATCGCCGTCGACTCGAAGGGTGACGTCTACGTCGGCGAGGTGTCCTACACGATTCGTGGAAGCCGGCTGGACCCGCCGAGGTCGTTGCGCAGCCTGAAGAAGCTCATACACCCAGCGTAGCCAGCGTCGCCTGGCGACGATGCCGCGGACGCAGTCGCGAGCGCGGCATCCTCACGCGATCTCCGCCACCCGCGGGCGTATCGGAAGCCCGCAGGACGCCTCCTAGGGACGCTCTGAACTGGCCGCGAAATGCGGCCGATCAGGCTCTTCTGGGGCGTTCAATCGCTTGATGGTCAGGAATGCGGCCTGATCGGGGCTCGCGAGCGGCTCTGCGAGTGCCGTTTGGCGCTCGCTGCGGGATTCTGGGCGCACTGCGCCGTTGTTACGCAGCAAGTTGGCGCTCCGCTCGAACCATGTTGGCCAGCCCCAACAGCAACGCGAGCCGCTGCGTGTTCTTGAACAATCCGCGGTAGCGGACCTTGGCGTAGCCGAAGCGCACCTTCACGATCTGGAACGGATGCTCGACCTTCGCACGCACGGAGGCCTTGCGCTTCTCTTCGAGCCACTCCTCACCCTCCCGGTCGAGCAGTCGCCGCTTGCCCGGTCGCATGGCAACCTGCCACTGCACCGCACGCTCGCGCTGCTCCAGACGTTTTCCGATGCCCTGGTAGCCCGCATCGCCACAGACCAGCCTTTCGTTGCCGTGCAGCAGGTCGGGCGCCGCGGTGATGTCGCTCACGTTCGCCGCCGTCGTGTGGAGGCTGTGCACGATGCCGCTCTCAGAGTCCACCCCGATGTGCAACTTCATCCCGAAGTACCACTGGTTTCCCTTGCGCGTCTGGTGCATCTCGGGATCCCGTGCTCTGGCCCGATTCCTGGTCGACGAGGGGGCGCTGATGATACTGGCATCAACCACAGTCCCCTGTCTCAACTGCAGTCCTTCCGCCTCCAGATGGCGGTTGATCTCCTCGAGCAACCCCCTCCCCAGCGCGGCCGCCTCCAGCCGGTGGCGGAAGTTGAGAATCGTCGTCTCATCGGGGATCGCGTCCGATAGCCTGAGCCCCACGAAGCGCTGCACGGTGAGATTCTCGTACAGCGCGTCCTCCATCGCCGGGTCGCTGAGGTTGTCGACCAGTTGCACGATGTGCACCCGCAGCATCAGTGACAGTGGGTAGGGCTGGCGCCCCCGTCCCGGCATCGGGTAGTGGGGCGCAATGCGCTGCTCGAGTTGCCGCCACGGAACCAGCCGATCGAGTCGTTCCAGAAACCGCTCCCGGCGAGTCGTTCGCTTCTTCGCGTCGTAGTACAGCTCCGCGAACGTTGCCTCGCCCATCGCGCTCACCTCGTCATCTGGTCGAATGCCATACCATCCCGTGTAGGCATCTTAACAGATCATGCGGGTCTGTTCAGAGCGTCCCTAGTAAAACTGGGCGATCACCTCGTCTTCGAAGCGCTTGAACTCGGCGGGATCGTTGGGGAGTCGACCGAACATCACCTCGTCAACCCCCAAACGTTCGAGCTCGCCGAGCCGCTGGACGATGTAGTCGGCGCTTCCGGCGATCGTCTTCGGCCCGATCAGCTCGATGAACTCCGCGGCCCGTTCCTCGTTGTCAGTGAGCATCGTCGGCACGAGGGCGGTGCGGCGGATCTCGCCGGGATCGCGGCCGACGCGCTCACAATGAGACTCGAGGACGTCCAGCTTGTGCTGGTAGAGCTCCGCTGACATCCCCATCCGCGCAAAGCCGTCGACGTTCAGCACGTCGCCGTACATCGCCAGCGTGCGGAGCGTGCGCCGTTCACCGGTACCGCCGATCATCAGCGGGATGCCGCGCCCGCCGTAGCCTCCGGGCGAGAGCGGCGCCTGATCGAGACGGTAGTATCGCCCGGAGAAGTCGACAGCCCCACCGGAGCCGAGCAGCAAGCGCAGCAGTGCCGCCGCCTCTTCCAGGCGATCGGATCGCTCGCGCATCGGGGGGAAAGTCCAGCCGTATGCCTCGTGCTCTCGCTGGAACCAGCCAGCGCCGATCGCCACGGTGAATCGGCCGTGCGAGATGTGATCGATCGTACCCGCCATCTTGGCGACCAGCGCGGGGTTTCGATAGGTGTTGCCGAGTACGAGGTGACCGAGTTCGAGGCGCTCGGTGATGGCGGCGGCTGCGGCGATCAACGAGTAGCCCTCGTAGGCTGGGAGCGGTTCGTCGGCTCGAGGCGCGAGCGGTGGGACGAAGTGGTCTGCGTGGTAGAGCCCGTGCCAGCGCCCCGCCTCCATCTGGCCGATCACCGCCCGGATCGCGTCCCACTCGGTTCGGTAGCAACTCACCTGCGCGCTGAACTTCATCTGTCGCTCCCCTCTTCACCCGCTGCCGGATCGACGGTTCTCTCCGGCCGGCCGGCATTCCCACCGCGATGCCGCGACCGCCCATACTGACCACAAATGTGTTTGGCCGTGCGTTAGCGTTGTGTTACCATAATTCCTGCACATCCGGCTGGCGCCCCGATCGTCAACCTCACCTGCCAGAACGCGACCGCCGATGAGCGCCGCCTCGTGATGGCGGCCCGCCGGCCAATCTGTCGCGCATGATCGACGTTGTCCACCTGTGACTGCGCGATCCGTAGAGCAAGGAGCTACTGCATGCCGCGTACCGTTCGAGACCTGATGCCCGGCGACCTCGAGTTCCAGATGTTCGTCCTCGACGAACTCGCGGACGAGCTGATCGAGGAGGGCGCCGATGTGCTGAAGCTCACGATCGGGGTGCCCGAGCTGCCGATGCCGGAAGCGGTGCTCGAGCAGGTAATCGAGAAGCTCAGGGACCCGGAGTTCGTCCGGCGCGTCTACCCGGAGGGCCTCCCCGAGCTGCGCGAGGCGATCGCGGACTTCTACAATCGCCGCTACGGGACCCAGGTCGGCGCCTCGCAGGTGATCGTGAACACCGGCAGTTCACCGATCTTCCGCAATCTCTTCCAGCTGGTGTCGGGTCCTGAGTACGAGATCATGATCCCGAGGCCGTACTACGCGCTCTACCTCTACTGCGCGACGCTGGCCGGCGCCACGGTCAAGTTCTACGACATCGACCTTGAGTCCAAGCGCGTTGATATGGATTCCTTCCGTCGGAACTTCTCCCCGCAGCGCACCTCGCTCGTCGTTGTCAACTCCCCGGGCAACCCCGTCGGCAACATCGTGACACCCGCCGAGTTGGGGGAGATCTACGAGGTGATCGACGGCCAGGCATACGTGCTGAACGACGAGATCTACAGCAACACCGTGTTCTACGACGAGCCCTACTCGCCGCTGGCGCTCCTGCCCGAACATCAGGACGTCACGATCGTCACCAATAGCTTCTCCAAGGGCTATCGGATGTATACGAAGCGGATCGGCTACGCGATCCTCCCCGAGGAGCTGCAGACGAACCTGCGTGTGATCCAGCAGCACACGCTGCTCTGCACCGACCCCGCCTACCAGTGGGGGATGATTCGCGCACTTGAGGACGAGGAGAGCCCGGCGGAGCTGAATCGTATCTACCGCTCACGTGCCGAGTACACGACCGCGCAGCTCGCCGGGACCGGATGCCGCCCGATTGCGGCGGAGGGTGGCTTCTACGCCGTGCTGCGCTGCGAGGAGTGGAACCTGCAGCATGGCTTCAGCTCGTCGAAGGAGCTGGCACGGGACATACTCCAGCGAGCGCACGTGGCCGTCGTCCCGGGGACGGACTTCGGCGTGCCCCATGACCTTCGCCTGGCCTTCTGCAATGCACGCTACGAAGAGGGAATCGGGCGTCTGCGGGACTACTTCAAGGGACAGGCCGCCCATGCCACGAAGGCACCCGAGCGCCGGATCGGCGTTGCCGCCGGCGGGGGGGTGTAGCAGTTGCGTTCCAGGCGACGCTCGGCGGCACGCGCGATGAACGGGGGGCCCCGGGTGGCCGGGAAGGTGCACCGGGCGGTCATTCTGGCTGCCGGGCAGGGGACGCGCCTGCAGCCACTCACGACTGACCTGCCGAAGTGTCTGGTCGAGGTCGGCGGTGAGCCATTGCTGATGCGGACCCTGCGGTCGCTCGCCGCCGGAGGGGTCAGCGAGGCCGTGATCGTGGTTGGCTATGCCGCGGACACGGTCCGTGAGCGAATCGGTCGTCACTTTGCCGGCCTGGAGATCCGCTACGTCGACGCTCCGGACTTCGCGACCACCAACAACCTGCGGTCGCTCTGGGATGCGCGTCACTACCTTGACCAGGACATCTTGCTCCTCGAGGCTGACGTGGCCTTCGACGATGGCCTCCTCGACGAGCTTCTGAGGCGGCCTTGCAGCAGCGCCGCCGTGGCGCCCTTCGCCCCGCCGCTGGCCGGCACGGTCGTCCGGCGCGATCGCGAGGGGCGCATCACGACCTTCACCATGGCCGCCGAGCAGGGACCGGGGTTCGACCCCGACGGGACCTTCAAGACGGTCAACATCTATCTCCTGCGTCAGGCCCTGCTGGCCGAGCAGATCATCCCGCGTCTCGAGCGCGCGGTGGCGGCCGGCCAGGTCGATCGCTACTACGAGACCGTGCTGCGCGATGCCGTTGCCCAGGGGGCGCTCGCCGATCTGGAGGCCGTGGACGTCTCCCGGCACCGCTGGTACGAAGTGGATGACCACCGCGACCTCGACTCGGCCGATTTCCTCTTCTCAGACCGAGACGCCCAGTACAACCGTATCGGGAAGCTTCATGGTTCCTACTGGCGCTACGGCTTTACCGACCACTCCTATCTCTACAACATGCACTTCCCCCCCGAGGCATTGCTCTCCAGCTTCCGCACTGAACTCAGGCAGATCGTCACCAACTATCCCGTCGCCCAGCCGGAGTTGGCCCGGCTCGTGGCGAACTGGACCGGCGCCGATCCGGACTGTCTGGCCGTCGCCAATGGCGCGGCCGAGTTGATCAAGATCCTGGGCGGTGGCTTTATCACCCGGATGACGATCCCGACCCCCTCGTTCAACGAGTACGAGGAGGTGGTCGCCGAGGATGGCCTGAACCGATTCCCGCTGGCGGCACCGGATTTCGACCTTGATGTCGACGCCTTTGCCCGCTCGGCGATCGCATGGGGCTCAGACACGGCCGTCCTCGTGACACCGAACAATCCGACCGCCCGATCGGTCTCCGGCGCCGACGTCATACGCCTCGCACGCATGCTCGAGGCTGATGGCTGCCGTCTCATCGTCGACCAGTCGTTCATCGAGTTTGCTCGCGACGGCAGCGCGTGCGATGTGGAGGACGAGATCCTGGGCCAGCCCAACCTGGTCGTCGTGAAGAGCATGAGCAAGGTATTCGGCATTGCCGGTCTGAGGCTCGGTTACCTGCTGAGTGGCGACCGGAAGCTGGTCGAGGCCGTGCGCTCGGCCCTCCCGATCTGGAACATCAACGGACTTGCCGAGTCGTTCCTCCGCGGTGTGGGGCGCTATCGGGCCGCGTTTGCCGAGAGCTGCGTCGAGACACGCCAGACCTGCCAGGAGTTCTACCACGAGCTCCTGGCGATGCCCGGGCTCGAGCCTGTCGAGCCCGACGCCAACTTCGTCTTCTGCCGGCTCTCCGATGGCGAGCCAAGCGCGCCTGAGGTCGCCCGGCGTCTCTACGTTGAGCACAACATTCTGATCAAGGACTGTGCGGCCAAGAGCATGTGGGAAGCTGATCGCTACCTGCGGATCGCGTCGCGCACCTCAGGCGAGAACCGGATGCTGATCAGGGCGCTCGCCCAGGTGCTCAACTCGTCGGACGAGAGGCAGGCGGTCGCCGGCCGCTCAGACCAAGATGTGCATGACGCGTGGGAGAGCAGAGCCGATGGCTACTCAGAGATCCACCGAGTGGGAGCCTGACGAGCCGGAGGGCGAGGCTGCTCTCTCGGCGCTGATGCACCGGCTTGAGCGCGAGCTTCCGCCGCTGGAACTGGCCGATGCAGAGCAGCTGCTTCGCGAAGCCAAGGCGGCCTTCGATGAGCACGGTGTCGTCTTCTTTCTGAGACAGGGCACCTGTCTGGGTGCCGTGCGCGACGGCGGCCTGATCCCCTGGGACGATGACCTGGACCTCGGCTCGATCGTTGGGATGCACGGCTTCAGGGAGGAGATGATCGATCCGGTCGTAGCCTCGCTGAGAGCAGGCGGATGCCACGTCGAGGTTGAGCGGCAGGCGCTCTTCGTCGCCGTCAAGATCTTCAAGTACCGGATTCGTATCGACTGGCAGTGCTACCGCGTGGTGGGCGGGACGATTGCCCACTATCCGGGCGTGCCGTTCCCGGTCGACCTCTTCAGGGAACTCACGGCGGTTGAGGTGGCCGGTGACCGCTACCTCGTGCCATCTCCCCCGGAGCGCTACCTCCGCCTCAAGTACGGTCCGGAGTGGCGGACACCCAAACAGGTCGGCTACGAGAAGGACGTCCTCGACGCGATGCCGCCGGGGACCGTGCCGGGACGGCCCGGCCGGCTGAGACAGCTCTTGATCAGGTGGCTGAGGCCAGGGCAGACCGCCACGCTACTCGTGCTTGATGGCCTGGAACGGCCGGTTCGGGGCGCAGGCGTGAGGATCGCTGGGCTCAGCGTCACCCGCACGAACCGCCACGGTATCGCCAGATTCTATCTGCCGCGACGAGAGAACTACGCCGTCGAGGTCATCTCAGGAGGCACCGAGGAGGTGCTCTACGAGGAGGCCATGGAGCCCGGCGGGCACTACGTCTACCGGCCAGACCCGGAGCAGGCGGCGGGGCGCTACTTCGTGCTCACCGAGGACTGAGGGCTGTTCCCTGCGATCGTGCCTGGACGGGAGGCTCACCACCGCGGGCGCGACTGACTAGAAGGGCAGTGGTGGCCCCTCCAGTGCCTCGCCTGCCCTGAGCAGTCGCGCCTCGTGATAGCGCCCGGCGACGAGCTGGATCCCAACGGGCGTCTTCCCGAGCATTCCGGTGTTCAGGCTGAGCGCCGGGAGACCCATGAACGGGATCCCGATCTGCAGCAGCTGTGCCTCCATCACGCGTTCGAAGTCTTCGGCCGATCGCACATCCAGTAGATCGGGAAACGGCAGCTCAGCAGAGATCGGGCAGAGCAGGACGCCGTGCTCCTCGAGGAAGAGCCGCCACTGCCGCGTGAGGGCCGCCTGCCGACGCAGCGTCTCCATGATCTGACCGAGGTCGGGTGCCGGGGATCGCTCCAGCATCCGGGCGATCACGAACGATGCGTCCGGGTCGCCCTCCCGCGCGACCGCCTCGATGGCGCCCTGCCGATACTCACCGAGCCAGAGCCGCGCCTGGAGGGCGGCGGGCTCCCGCAGGGGCGGGCAGTCCACCTCGGTCACTTCCCAGCCCTGTTCGACGAGCCGTCGGGCGCTGTCACGCAGAGCGTGCTCGACTTCGGGGACCACGGCCAACCCCTCCGGAGCCACGCACAGTGCCGCCCGCCTGGGCCCCACGGGCAGCTCAAGCGGCACGGGCGTCCACCACGGGTCGCGCAGGTCCTCGGCCGCCATCGCCTCGAGGCCAATGCGGAGGTCGGCGACGGTTCGGGCGATCGGACCCGAGACTGCCATCAACTGCCCGCCGATCGTGCGAGCCCCAGCGCTTTCGTTCCACGATGGAACCCGCCCCAGCGATGGCCGGAGGCCGTGGACGCCGCAGGCGTAGGCCGGGTAGCGGATCGACCCGGCGATGTCAGAGCCGTGGGCGATCGCGCCGATACCCGCCGCCACCGCCGCCGCCGCGCCGCCTGAGGATCCCCCCGGTGTCAGCGACTGGTTGCGGGGGTTGAGAGTACGGCCATGCAGGCTGTTCCGCGTGAACCAGCGCAGCGAGAAGGCAGGGGTGTTCGTGCGCCCGATGATCACAGCACCAGCGCGGCGCAGGTTCGAGACCAGCGGACTGTCCGACTGGGCGATTAGGTCCCGCTGGATCTGGAGGCCATTGGTCGTCGCATGGCCGACCTGGTCACTGACGACCTTGACGGTCACGGGTACCCCGGCCAGCGGACCGGGATCGGTACCCGAGGCGATCAGCTCGTCGACACGCTGGGCCGCGGCCAGAGCCTCCTCCGGCATCTCGGCGACAACGGCGTTGATCGCCGGGTTGGCCGCTGCAAGACGCCCGAGGGAGCTCTCGGCCATCTCGACGGCCGAGAATTCACGCTGGCGGAGCAAACGGACGGTCTCAGCCGCGCTGAGCTGCCAGAGTTCTGACATGGCATTCCCTCCTCCTCGGGTCTCGTTCCCGCCCGCGAGGGCGCGGACCGGTGACACTGCCCGAGTCCCCTCGATGGACCGGCGCGGTAGTCGGGAGCGATGGTAACCGGATGGCGGCGCGGCACCGACGCGTCTCCTCTGCCGGCTGACGCCGGCCGCTCTCGTGTCAGTCTCGGGTCTCCCGACGGTCGATCTGTCTGACCGCCAGTCCCGATACACTTGCGCCGGTTGGCGGCGGTCGAGCCCAGCAGCCCAGACCCCGCAGGTGATCGGGGGCGGCCGTGGTGGACGGAGTCCCTGGACATGCGAATCGGCGTTCATGTCTCGCGCGATAGCCACGATGACTGGGAGAGCGCTGCTGCCTTTGCGCGTGAGGCAGAGTCGCTCGGCGTCGACTCGATCTGGTCGGCGGAGACGTGGGGGTTTGACGGAGCGACGCCGCTTGCCTACCTGGCCGCTCACACCAGCCGCGTCCGCCTCGGCACGAGCATCCTCCAGATCGGTACCCGGACCCCGTCGATGATGGCCATGACCGCTCTGTCGCTGGCTTCGATCTCTGGGGACCGCTTCGTCCTCGGCCTCGGCCTCAGCAATCCACAGATCTTCGAGGCGTGGCACGGTCGATCCTTCGACCGCCCGATCGCTCGCACGCGGGAGTTGATCGAGATCATCCGCCTCGTCTCAAGTGGCCAGCGACTCGACTATGTCGGCGAGACCGAGCGAATCCCCCTCTCGCTGGACCGGCGGCAGATGCGATCGGCAGCCCACCCGCGGCACCTGCCGATCTTCCTGGCGGCGGTTGGTCCACGGAATCTCCAGCTGACAGGAGAGCTGGCGGACGGATGGATCGGGAACTGTTTTGTGACCGATCGAGGCGAAGAAGCCTTCCTGCGGCCGCTCCGCGACGGCGCACGCGCGGCGGGCCGCGAGCCCGAGGAGATCGAGCTCCAGGTGCCGGTGACGCTCGAGTTCGATGATGACGTTG
The DNA here is from genome assembly GCA_965249675.1 of Dehalococcoidia bacterium. GTDB lineage: Bacteria > Chloroflexota > Dehalococcoidia > UBA2979 > UBA2979. The sequence goes on along the minus strand of OZ252250.1, from coordinate 3,056,250 downwards.
CGGCGGTCACCGGGCGCCACGCACGAGGATTTGCCTTCACGTTCGGCGCGATGGGCGACCCTCACCGCAATTTCTACGTCGAGGCGTTTGCCCGCCAGGGCTTCGACGTGGTGCGGGAAGTCCAGCGGCTGTGGCTCAATGGCCATCGCGCTGAGGCTGAAGAGTTGGTCCCGCTCGAACTCGCCGAGAAGACCAACCTGCTCGGCACCACGGAGACCGTCCGCGAGCGACTCCGCATCTACCGCGATCTCGGCATCGACTGTCTCCGCGTCGGGCTCCGCGGCAACTCGAACGAGGAGCGGCTCGAACAGCTGCGTCGACTCCTCACGCTCGTGGACGAGATCAGCGCCGAGCCCGTGCACACCGCGAACTGACGTTCGACCGGATCGCCCTGGCACGGCTACCAGCCGGGCGTCTCGCCCGGGCGGCCCGGTGTAGACTGCGCGCAGTGGCCGGGCGGCCCCGCACGGCCGAGAAGGCGCACCGTACCTGGAGGTAGCGAGCCATGCCGGGACCACTCGATGGCATCCGAGTCCTCGATTTTACGCGCTTTCAGCAGGGCACCTTCGGCACCGCTCAGCTGGGTGATCTCGGTGCCGACATCTGGAAGATCGAGCAGCCCGGGGGCGATCCGGGCCGGACGCTTGGCCGCCACCTCATCGGCTACTCCTCGTACTTCGAGTCGCTCAACCGGAACAAGCGGAGCCTCTGCCTCGATCTCTCGAAGCCAGGTGGCGGGCGGTGGTCCATCGCCTGGTGCAGGAGGTGGATATCGTCGCCGAGAACTTCCGTCCGGGCACGATGGACCGCCTGGGGATCGGATACGACGAGCTGAGCCGACTGAACCCGACCCTGATCTTCGCCTCGGGGAGCATGTACGGCCCGAGGGGCCCTCGTGGTCGTGACCCCGGCTACGACAACATCGCGCAGGCGGCTGGCGGCATGATGGCCTTCATCACCGATGACGGTGACACGCCGCACGGGACGCAACCCAGGATCGCCGATCAGACCGGCGGTTCAATGCTCGCCCACGGCATTCTGGCCGCCCTGGTCCACCGGCTTCGCAGCGGTGAGGGTCAGAAGGTTGATGTCTCCCTCTACGGCTCGCAGATCGCGCTTCAGGGGATCCATGTGGCGCGTCGCTGGACCGATCACGAGCTCGCACCGCCCGGTCGATCCTCGGGTGTCCTGAGCCATCGAGCGCTCTGCAGCGATGGGCGCTGGATCGCGTTCGGCTTCCTCGAGGCCCGTCACTTCCCGAGGCTGGTCGATGCGCTTGGTGTCCCCGAATTCGCAACCGATCCCCGCTTCGCCACCGCTCCCGCGCGCGGCGAGCATATGGGCGAGCTGGTCGAGCGGTTCGATGCACAGGTGATCCAACGCACAGCGCCGGAGTGGATCGAGGTGCTGCGCGGGGCCGACATCCCCTGCACGATCGTGCACAGCTACGAGGACATCCGGCGGGACGACCAGGCGATCGCCAACGGCTACGTCCACGAGATCGACCATCCCCTTTGGGGGAGTGTCGCCATCCATGGGCCGGTCGCGCAGTTCTCGGCGACGGCAGCCTCGGTCCGGCGTCATGCACCGATCACGCCGGGGGACCAGACGGCCGATATCCTGAGCGAGGCCGGCTTCAGCGCGGCCGAGGTGAGCTCGCTGCTGGCGAGCGGCACCGTCAAGCAGCCGTCCGATCCGGTGCCTGTCACCGGCTCCTAGGGACGCTCTGAACTGGCCGCGAAATGCGGCCGATCAGGCTCTTCTGGGGCGTTCAATCGCTTGATGGTCAGGAATGCGGCCTGATCGGGGCTCGCGAGCGGCTCTGCGAGTGCCGTTTGGCGCTCGCTGCGGGATTCTGGGCGCACTGCGCCGTTGTTACGCAGCAAGTTGGCGCTCCGCTCGAACCATGTTGGCCAGCCCCAACAGCAACGCGAGCCGCTGCGTGTTCTTGAACAATCCGCGGTAGCGGACCTTGGCGTAGCCGAAGCGCACCTTCACGATCTGGAACGGATGCTCGACCTTCGCACGCACGGAGGCCTTGCGCTTCTCTTCGAGCCACTCCTCACCCTCCCGGTCGAGCAGTCGCCGCTTGCCCGGTCGCATGGCAACCTGCCACTGCACCGCACGCTCGCGCTGCTCCAGACGTTTTCCGATGCCCTGGTAGCCCGCATCGCCACAGACCAGCCTTTCGTTGCCGTGCAGCAGGTCGGGCGCCGCGGTGATGTCGCTCACGTTCGCCGCCGTCGTGTGGAGGCTGTGCACGATGCCGCTCTCAGAGTCCACCCCGATGTGCAACTTCATCCCGAAGTACCACTGGTTTCCCTTGCGCGTCTGGTGCATCTCGGGATCCCGTGCTCTGGCCCGATTCCTGGTCGACGAGGGGGCGCTGATGATACTGGCATCAACCACAGTCCCCTGTCTCAACTGCAGTCCTTCCGCCTCCAGATGGCGGTTGATCTCCTCGAGCAACCCCCTCCCCAGCGCGGCCGCCTCCAGCCGGTGGCGGAAGTTGAGAATCGTCGTCTCATCGGGGATCGCGTCCGATAGCCTGAGCCCCACGAAGCGCTGCACGGTGAGATTCTCGTACAGCGCGTCCTCCATCGCCGGGTCGCTGAGGTTGTCGACCAGTTGCACGATGTGCACCCGCAGCATCAGTGACAGTGGGTAGGGCTGGCGCCCCCGTCCCGGCATCGGGTAGTGGGGCGCAATGCGCTGCTCGAGTTGCCGCCACGGAACCAGCCGATCGAGTCGTTCCAGAAACCGCTCCCGGCGAGTCGTTCGCTTCTTCGCGTCGTAGTACAGCTCCGCGAACGTTGCCTCGCCCATCGCGCTCACCTCGTCATCTGGTCGAATGCCATACCATCCCGTGTAGGCATCTTAACAGATCATGCGGGTCTGTTCAGAGCGTCCCTAGCCGCTCGGCCGCCGACTCCTGCTGTATGGCCGCCGTGGCCGCGGCGTCACCGCGGGTGCTCACGTGCGGAGGGCGCAGCTCTGGCGTCGGGAACGAGGGGCGAGCGGGCAAGAGCGGTTCCCGGGCGCATCGGAGGACCGAGGGCGCACCCCTCATCCGGTGTCCAGGTGACAGCGCTCGAGGCTACGCGAGCCCGGTCGAACCCTGTCCGCGGGTTCCGCGCCGGGTCTCGTCCAATGCCCCGACTTCCCGCCAGCTGACGTCGGCGAGCCGTGAGATCACGAGCTGGCCAACGCGGTCACCGTCGGCCACCTCGAAACTCCCCAGGCCCGGCAGGCAGTAGAGCGTGACGAAGAGCTCACCCCGGTAGTCGGCGTCGATCGTCCCAACCGTGCCGATTACGCCACGGAGGAAGAGCCCCGAGCGTGGCCGCACCTGGACATCGGTTCCGGGGGGCACGGCGATGGAGATGCCGGTGGGAACCGGGGTTGGCATCGGGCCGACTAGGAGCGGTCGTTCCAGACAGGCGTGGACGTCAAAGCCGCTGGCGAGGTCGCTCTGACGTTCCGGCAGGCGGGCGCTCGGCCTCAGGCGCTGCCAGCGGAGTTCGATCGGACCCATCGCGGGGCTCTGCGCGGACAGGAGCGGCGAGTTGCGGTTCGCTCAGGCACCGGCGCGCGTTCGCTGCAGACCCTTGCCACGCTTCGGCGTCAGGATCTCCATCGGGTAGACGTCCTTCTTGAGGAGCTCTCTGGGCGGATCGATGTAGATGGCGTTCCATCCGCATGCCTCTTCGCAGAGTCGGCAGCCGACGCACTTCTTCTCGTCAACGACGGCGATGCCGTAGAAGTCGTGGTGGTTCGGCGCGTCCTGCAACGAGAGGGCCTCGAACGGGCAGATGTTGATGCACAGCTCGCAGCCCGAGCCGATGCAATTCTCTTCGCTGATCTTCGCGAGAGGTAGCTCGCGTCTCGGGAAGGTGCGGGCCAGGTCACCCATCTCATCGAGGATCGATTCGGGCGGGCAGACCGCCCCACAGGCACCGCAATCGATGCAGAGCTCGGCGTCGATCACGTGCAGTTCGTTCCGCAGGCCCGTGATCGCCTCGACGGGGCACTTCTTAGTGCAGGCCGTGCAGCCAATACACGTCTCGATGATGCTATAGGCCACCTAGTATGCCCTCCGCCGGGTTCCTGTGCGAAGCTACCATCGCCGCGAACCGGCCGCAAGAAACGCTAGGCCGTGCGAACGGATGCGCCGCTCAGCCCGCCCTACTCACGGTAGAGCTTGACGACCCTCACCTGGCCCGGGCCCGAGACCTCGATACAGAGATCGCAGAGCGTGCACTCATCGAGGTTCTCCTCGACCGTCCCGACGCCGCCCCCGTCACTCGATGTGAAGATGTCGACCGGACAGACTTCGACCAGCTGCCGGCAGAGCGCCGCGTCCTGCTGGACGGAGTCGTCGATCTCGACCCGGATGAACATCGCCGGCATCTGCCGCTCCTAACCCTCGATGCGCTCGCCGAGCAGCCTGGGGATGTCCTCGATGCGCTCGGCGACAGAGATGCCGATCGCCTCAAGGTTCGCGATCTTCTCAGCGGTGGTGTCGGCTCTGCCCTCGACGATCGTGCCTGCATGGCCAAAGCGCATGCCGGGCATCTCGTCCATGAAGCGTCCCGCCATGAAGGCCACCACGGGGAGCGTCGAGCCGCTGGCGGCCATGTAGTCGGCCAGCTCGTACTCGGCTCGACCGCCAGGCTCGCTGTAGATGGCGATCCCCTTGGTCTCGGGATCGGCGTCGAAGAGCGGCATCAGCTCGGCGTAGGTCGAGCCGATGATGGCATCACCGCCGATCGAGACCGCGGTGCTGACGCCGAGGCCTGCCTCGGACAGCGAGTTGGCGATCTCGACGGTCATGCCGCCGGAGCGAGACATCACGCCGACCGATCCGGGCACAAAGGCACGGCGGCACGAATCGACCGCACCGCCGATCCCGCCGATCTTCGACCTGCCGGGGGAGATCACGCCCAGGCAGTTGGGGCCGATCAGCCGCACGCCCTCCTGCTGCGCGTACTCGACGAAGGCGGCGACCTGCCTGCGGGGGATTCGCTCGGTCACGACCACGATCAGTTTGATGCCGGCTTCGATCGCCTCGTTCACAGCATCTGCCGCGAACGCCGGCGGTACCGATACGACCGACGCGTCCACCTGCGCGCGTTCGGTGAAGGCCCGCACCGTGTCCTCGACCGGCACACCGTGGACCTCTCGGCCGCGCCGTCCGGGTGTTACGCCTCCCAACAGTCGGGAGCCGTAGTCGAGCACCTCACGGGCCATCGTCACGGCCTCACGACCGGTGATCCCCTGGATGATGAAGCTCGTGTTCTCGTCAACGAGGATCGACATGCACTAGCTCCCCATCCGGGCGACTGCCCGTTCCGCCGCCTCGTGCATCGAGACGCTGCGGTCGACGTACTCAACGCCATACCGGTCGAGGATGGCGAACCCCTCTTCCTCCCAGGAACCGGGGATCCGGAAGATCGCGATTTTCTCGGCGGGATCGTAGCCAGCCTCGAGGCAACCCTTGATCACGCCGCGGGCGACGATGTCGACGCGTGTATTGGAGACGACGTTCATCATGACCGCGATCTTGTCGACCGCCGGCTGAGAGCAGATCAGCCTGGTCAACCCGGCCGCCTTCGAAACCGAGGGGTTGCCGCCGATCTCGCAGTAGTTGGCGGGCCGGCCGCCGGCCGCGCGTACCGCATCGAAGAGCGTCAGGGAGCCACCGCCGGCGCCGATGATGAGGCCGAGGTTGCCGTCGAACTCGGTGAGGTTGCCGGCGACGCCGCGAGGGTCCGCCGCGTCCACTCTCGCAGCATCGATCTCAAAGGGGGTCGGCGGCCTGGCCTGGCGGTTGTCATCTGGGCTGATCCCGAGCTCGGAGAGCAGCTGCCGGTGGCTGTTGCGGGCCTCGGCCTCCATGTCGAGGTGGCAGTCGAGGGCAATGATCGAGCCGTCGACCATGCGACCGATCGGGTTGATCTCGGCGAGCGTCATGTCACGCTCGAGGAAGAGTCTGGCCAACGCGGAAATGATCCGAGTCAGCTGGTTGAGCTGGCTGCCGGTCACCCCGACAGCCGCCACCGCCACCTTCGCCGTGTAGTCGGAGAACGGCCGGCTGGCCGAGAAGTGGGTGCGCGAGAGGTGCTCGGGGTGCCGCTCGGCGACCTCTTCGATGTCGATGCCGCCCATGTCGCTGAAGATGATCAATGGTCTCTTGGCGCGGCCGTCGTAGGTGATGGCTGCATAGTATTCCTGTTCCGGCGCACGCTTCTCTTCGATCAGTACGCCGACCGGGCGGAGGCCGTTGATCTCGAGGGCGAGAATTGCTTCGGCCTGCCTGCCTGCCTCCTCGGCGCTGTCTGCGAAGAGTACGCCGCCGGCCTTCATGCGTCCGCCGGTCAGCACCTGGGACTTAATCACGACCGCGGTCGCCAGCTCCCCGGCCGCTGCGGCCGCCTCCTCGGGGCTCCCGACGAATGCGCGCTTCAGCATCGGCACGCCATAGCGCTCCAAGACCTGCTTGGCCTCGTACTCATAGAACCGCATCAGCGCACCTCCATCCTTGCTGGGCCCAAACTATCTCACGCGCCGTGGTTAGCGGCAGCGCGCATCGGGCCGACTCAGCGCTCGCCGCTCAAGCCATCCCGTACTGGGCCGCCAGGTCCGGGTCGCGGCGGGCGATCATCCGCGCCGTCGCCACCATCACGTCGGCCTGCTTCCAAGTGGCGTCATCCTGCATCTTGCCATCGACCATGGCGACCCCGCTGCCATCGGGAATCGCCTCGAGAATCCGCATCGCAAAGCGCACCTCGGCCGGGTCGGGACTGAAGACGCGTCTGGCGATCTCGACCTGGCTCGGGTGCAGCGACCAGGCCCCGACGCAGCCGAGGATGAAGGCGGCCCGGAACTGGTCTTCGCAGCCCACGGGGTCGCCGATGTCGCCGAACGGGCCGTAGTAGGGGAGGGCGCCGGCACTGACGCAGGCGTCGACCATGCGCGACATCGTGTAGTGCCAGAGGTCCTGCTGGATGCCCGGTCGCTCGGCATCTGGGTCTTCAGGGTCCGGATCTGAGCGCACCTGATAGCCGGGATGGCCACCACCGACGCGTGTTGTCTTCATCCGGCGTGAGGCCGCGAGATCGGCCGGACCGAGGCTGATCCCCTGAAGCCTGGGGCTGGCCTGGGCGATCTCCTCGACCCGAGCGACGCCACCGCCGGTCTCGAGGATGGCATGCACCAGGATTGGCCGGCTGACGCCGTGCCTCGCCTCCAACTGGGCCAGCAGGCGGTCTGTGTAGCTGATGTCTTCCGGGCCCAGGACTTTCGGGATCATGATCACGTCGAGTCGGTCGCCGACCTCGGCGACGAGCTCAAGCAGGTCGTCGAGGAACCAGGGGCTGTCGAGGCTGTTGACCCTGGTCCAGCAGCCGGTATCCCCGAAATCGTGCCCCTTGACGACCTCAATGAAGCCGCGGCGGGCGGCCACCTTCTGGTCGACCGGTACCGCGTCCTCAAGGTTGCCGAGGAGGATGTCGACCTGCTCCAGCATGGACGGCACCCTGGCCACCATCTTCGGGTTGGCGGCGTTCAGGAAGTGGATCATGCGACCAGGCGTCACGGGGATCTCTCGGAGCGGTTCGGGCGCGCCGATCGCGAGCGGCCTGAAGAAGTCTCTGGGGCTACGCAATGTTCTCTCACTCCTCGATCCACTGACTCAGGCCACTGAGTCAGGGCTGCCGAACAGGATTGTCTCAGGCGCCGGCCGATTGACGGGTCAGCGCATACCGCGGGGTTGGTCGATGACGCTCGCCGGGGGCGCGTCGCCGACGGTCGATCGGCTGAAGAGCCATCCGAACAGCCACGCAGGCAGCAGGATGGCGAGGCCAGCCACTCCGAAGATCTTGGCGTTCTCCGCCGGTGTCCAGACGACAGCGCCGGCCAGTTGCGCAAACTCCGTCGCGACACGGCTCCCGTCGGAGCCGATGACCGCCAGCGCGAGCTTCAGCACGAGCGTCGCGGAGAAGGCGATCGCGGCCGCACCGAGCATCGCCAGGCCCAGCCCGGAGAACCGCTGGACGCCGTTGCCGAACAGCACGCCAACGACGCCGAATCCGATCATGAGCATCGCCACTGGTCGCTGGGTGTCTGCGAGCCGCTGGTGATTATCGGCGCTGAGCAGGGTCATCACCTGCTTGGCGCCACCCTGGGTGGAGAAGAGGGGCGTCTCGATTGCAGCGGCATCGGATTGATGCAGTGTGGCTACTCCGCCCTCGTAGATCAGCTGGGCACTTCGGCTGAGGAGCGCAGCCCGCATCCGCTCGGCATCACCACCCTGGGCTTCAGCGGTGGTCAGCGCGACGTTCGGCACGAGGAAACCGGGCAGCTCAACCTCGTCGCCGCTCGCCTCGGCGAACTCTCCAGCATGCTGGGACAGGAGTTCGTCGATCTCGGTGATGACGCCGATGCCCCGCTCAAGGACAGGCAGTGCCACGTCAGGGCTCGTTGCCTGGGTGGCGGAGATCACGAGCAACCACACAGCGGCGGACAGCGCACAGCCGATCAGCGAGAGCCAGACCACGGCCGCTCGGGCACTAGCCCAGGGACGTTGTGCCCTGGGCAAGACCGGCCGGGGCGGCGGCGGCAGCCGGCCGTACGTACCTGAGCTCGTGATCACAGGTGCGCTCGGCTCGCGTCGTCCCGTGCGCATCGCGGGCTCGGGAGGCCCGTTCATACGGAGATCCTCAGACGAGTACCTGAGACCTGGTCGTGGATGGTTGCGGACCGCCAGCCGGAGAGCAACAGGGCGAGCGAGCCCACCGCCCCCACCGAGACAATCCCCGACCAGGCGAGCACGAGCCACGGGAGCGCTGGCACCGCCAGGAGCGCGAGCATCGCGCAGAGCCACAGCCACACGGGCACGGTGAGCGGGTGCAGTGCGGCCCCGAGCAGTCTGCGGACCCGCGGCAGGGAGCACGGATGAGTGGTCCGTCGCACCAGCCCGGCACGATGCTGGCCCGGCGTCACACCCTGCCGGCCGATGCTGATGGCGAGCCAACCCACCCAGGTGGGAGGGACGGCCAACATCAGCGCCGCCGCCAGCGCCGTATCGCCGGCACCGGCGTCGAAGCGCCCCGCTGCGGTGCGTGCCAGCAGGAAGGCGAACGCGGTGAGCGCGGCCGCGGAGAGACCCGCGGCGAGAACTCCGAGGTCACGGAGACAGGCCGCCAGACGCAACCGCCTGGGCACGGGCGCCGGGGTGGGGACGCCTCTCTGCTCTACCTCGGGATCGATCGGTGCTCGCGTCATCGTCTGGATGATAGCTGTGGCTGCCGGTTGGCGCGGCCTGGGGACGGGTGCTCCGCTGGCCTGCCGCCAAGACCGCCGAATCTCGCTACCGTTGCGACATGCACGGGAGCCGCTTCCTCCGCGACCTGCCGCCGCCCGTCACACTGTCGGTGCTCTTCCTGGCGGCCGCTCTGGCGGTCCTGACCGTGCTTCTCAGAAGCGATGCGGCGGCGGCCGAGAGGTTCGGTCTCTGGCGCTGGGAGCGGGTCACTGTGGCGAACAAGTGGCTCTCGTTTGCTGGCCGGCCGTTGCGGGATGAGGGTCCGGCGGAGCTGGCACTCATCCGCTACTTCGAACCCTCAGCGAGCGAGAGCACCAGACGCGCCCTTGAGAATCAGGTCGAGGCGGTGATCGAGGGGAGAATCGATCGGGTCCTGGGATCTCTCGGGATCGATGCACTGTTGCCCGTGCCGGCGGTCACGTTTCCTCCGGTCGACATTGAGCTTGCGGCCTCACCACACGTACTTGTGATCTCGCCGCGTGATCGTATCGAGCGGATCGAGACACGGTTCCTGAGTCCATACCTGAGCGCAGGGAACAGGGCTGCGCTCGAGCGGCGAGTCGAGGCGGACGGCGATCTCTCGGCGATCGTCGCCCGCACGGGCGGCCTGGCCAGCTACCCGGCCGTCGTCGCCGAGGGCCGCAGCTACCGGGCGACGATCGCCACCGCTGCCCATGAATGGGTACATCACTACCTCTCCTTCTATCCACTGGGCCGGCGCTACAACCACTCGTCGGACCTGCGGGTGATCAACGAGGCGGTCGCCGACGTCGCCGGGGACGAGATCGCCCGACTCGTGGTTGCCGACTGGGGTGAGCCGGAGGGTACGGCTTCAGCGTCCCGGGTTGGGTCGTCACTCACTCCCCCCTACGAGCGCCTGCGTGCCCTCCGCTTGCTGGTTGATGACCTCCTGGCCACTGGCCGAATCAACCAAGCGGAAGCGCGGATGGGGGAGGTCAGGGAGGAGCTGTGCGATGCCGGCTACTGCCTGCGACGAATTAACCAGGCCTACTTCGCCTGGTACGGGACCTATGCCACACGCCCCGATTCGGTGGACCGACTGGGGCCCCAGATCCGCGAGCTCCTGGAGCACAGCACATCGCTCGGGGCGTTCCTGCGGGCGGTGCGCAATGTCGGGTCACGCTCTGAGCTCGAGGAGCTGTGGCGCAGCAAGGTCCCCGCCGGGACGAACCCGGACAGCAGCTAGAGCGACCGTCGTGGGAGAGGTGCCGCAGTCTCGGGTCGATCTCGGTGTCGCGACGCCGCGGCGCTACTCTTCGTCGTTCCGCACGCTGACGAAGATCACGGCCTGAGTTGGGCCGAAGTTCGTGTCCACCACCGTGACGCGGATCGTGTAAGTGCCGTCATCGACGCCGGTTGAGTCCCAGAGAGCCAGCCGGCCGCGGAACACGAACTTGTCGTGACGCGCGATCTCTGTCCACGCGTCCGGCTCCAGCCCGGCGCCAATCTCGACCACCATCGTCTCGAACGCGAGCGACCCGGCGGTGCCTCGGATATCGACGTTGCCGTCGAGCGTCGCTCCTTGTTGAGGCTGATCGATCTGCACCAGGGGCGCGAGATCGACTGGCACGGCCTCGGTGCCGTTGTCGATCTTGACCTGATGCTGGTAGTAGAGCGTGCCCAGTTCCTCGTCCTCAAGCAAGACGCGAATCGTGTAGGCACCATTCGGCAGGGCTGTCGTGTCCCATCGCACCAACGCCCCGGTATCGGCGGTGATTGGCTCTTCCGAGTTCCGGATCGTGACCCAGCTCTCGGGGCTGGCGCCCCGTCCCCACTGCACCTTGAAGCCCAGGAAGTCCGGTGAGTCCGCGTGTCCGCGGATCACCGTGCGGCCGGAGATCACTTCGTCCGCCCTCGGCGCCGCGATCGACACGGGAGGCGGGATACCAGCTGGCTGCTCGCGCGGCGCCAGCAGGCTGAGGACGCCCTGTTCATCGGCCCACTCCTCGAGTCCCTCCCACTTCTCGATCTCCTCGGGCGGGAGGCGGAGCCGAACGTCCTCCTTGATGAATTGCGCCGGGGTCTCCTCGTCGGCCAGGAGGCCGGTGCGAATATCGATCCCGACGAGCTGCCACCAGGTGTCCTCGAAGTCGATCAGATCCTCTTCGCTCTGTGGCAAGACCGACTCGGCATAGAGCGACTCGTAACGGTTGATCTGGGGGCAGAGGTCGGTCGGGAGTCGGCCCGATGGCCAGCAGACCTCCCTCTCGACCACGCCGGGGTCCTCCTCGAACTCCGTTCTCGGGTGTTCGAGGTAGTCGGCTGCGAATATCGTGAAGGTCTTCCAGGCCGTCAGCGAGGCGCCGGCCGAGCTGATGTTCACGAGCGGTGTGTTGTTGGCGTTCCCGACCCAGACGCCGGCGACGAGGTGTGGCGTGTAGCCGATCGTCCAGGTCTCGCCGATCTCCCGCGAGTCCTCGAACGGTTCGCTTGTTCCCGTCTTGGCTGCGGAGGGGCGGCCGTCCGGGAGCGAGAGGGCGTTGCAGCGGCCGTAGGTGATGCACTGGTTCTCGCCGTCGGAGAGGATTCCCGTCACGAGGTTGGCGAACTCGGAAGGGACGACCCGGCGCTCCTCGGGCCGTTGAGCGCTATAGAGGACGTCACCGGAGGAGTCGACGACCAACAGGAGGGCGACCGGTTCGAGTGTGCGCTCGCCAGGGTCGACTTCGGAGGCCCAGATGTCCTGGCCACGCATCACGCCCTCGGCCGCGAGCGTGCCATAGGAGACCACCTGATCGAAGAGCGTGATCTCCCCACCGCCCAGCGTCAGCGCCGGGCCGTAGCCACCCGGATTGTCCAGTGCCGTGTGCCCGACCTGGCGGAGGACGCTGATGGTGTTGTTGACGCCGGCAAACTCGATCGCCTTGATCGCCGTGATGTTGAGCGAGTTGCCGAGCGCGCTCGCCGCTGTCATCGGTCCCTGGAACTCGCTGATGGGGTCGCGCGGCGCGTACTCGTCGCCCGTGGCCGGGTCAATAATCGAATACGGCGCATCGATGATCCCGGTGCCCGTTCCCCAGCCCTGCATGAAGGCCGTCATGAAGGTGAACGGCTTGAGCGTTGAGCCCGGCGAGTTGGGCGCCGTGGCGTTGTCGTTTCGCCCTTCGATCTCCTCGTCGAAGTAGTCGCGGCTGCCGACGTAGGCGAGCAGCTGCCCGTTCACGACATCCATCGCGACGAGCGACGCGTTCCTCGCCTGGCTCGCTTCCTCGACCTTGAGCAACTGCTCTTCGAGGATCCGCTCGGCCTCGCGCTGCAGGTTCATGTCGAGCGTCGTCGTCACCTCGATCCCGCGCGACACGAGGGCGGCGTCACCGAAGCGCGCCCGGATCTCGTCGGCGACTCGGCCGAGTACGAAGTGCGGCGCCGAGATCTCAAAACGATTCTCCTTGAAGCGGATCCGCTCCGCCATGGCATCGTCCGCCTCGCGGGCGGTGATGGCACCGGTCTGCACCATCAGATCGAGCACCTGCCGCTGCCGCACTCGGGGTGCGCTGCCGATCGCCAGCTGGCCGGTGTTGGGGTCGATGTGGTCGAACGGGAAGTAGAGAGCCGGCGACTGTGGGATGCCCGCGAGCAACGATGCCTCGGCGAGCGTCAGCTCTGCAGAAGTCTTGTCAAAGTAGCCGAGTGCTGCCGCCTCGACTCCGGTGTAGATGCCGCCGTAGGAGATGGAGTTGAGGTACCAGCCGAGGATCTCGTTCTTGGTGTACTGCTCGGTCAGCTCAATCGCGATCACCGTCTCCCGCAGCTTCCGCTCGATCGACCGTTCGGCGCGTTCCTCGAGGGGGATGTAGACGTTCTTGGCGAGCTGCTGCGTAATCGACGACCCGCCGGAGCCCTCTAGGAAGTTGCCACCGTAGGGCGTGAGGTTTTCCACGGCCGCACGGATGAGACCACGAACGTTGAGGCCGTTATTGGTGAAGAACGTTGCATCCTCGACCGACACCGTCGCCAGGATCAGCCACGGCGAGATCTCGTCAATCGGTACCGGACGCCTGAGCCCGGTGAAGGCGTCGACGAACTCATACAACAACTCGCCGTTGCGGTCGTAGATGCGTGCGCCGCCGGTTGGGAGATCGGCGATCAGCTCCTGCGGTGGGACGACCGAGACCGCGATCTCGTTGTAGCGACCGTAGGCGTAGATGGCGCCACCGGCGGCCACGGCGATGCCACTCGCCAGGATGCTGAAGAAGAACGCACCACTGACGAGCACGATCCACAGGGCCATTCGGCTGCCGCCACGCCGGCCGCTCTGGGCGGCAGCGGCACGGAGCCGTGCGCGCCGGCGGATCGCGGCCCGGCGATGGTTCACCGGAGCGGCCCCAGCCGACTTCCCTGGTGGGAGAGCACGACGAGGTGCGAGAGTCCGAACCGGCGCAGGGGATTGCCCTCCGCCCAGTAGCAGACCGCACGCAACAGCGCGCCCAACCGCCTCGAGCGGGCCGCGACGTTGTCGAACCCCGGGTAGACGTATCCGTGTGCGACGACCTCAAGGCCGGCCGATTCGGCCAGGGGTCCCCAGTCACCATGACGGTAGACGCGGGCGTGTGGTACGAGCCGGTCGCGTAACCTGCGCGGCAGCCAGTTGACCAGCGGAATGTTCCCGAAGACGTAGCGTCGGCGCCAGTAGATGCCGTGGGTCTCGAAGGGATAGAGGCGATTGGGAGCGAAGATCAGGCATCGCCCACCGGGAACGAGCACGCGTGACACTTCGCGGAGCGTCTGTTCGTGATCGGCCACGTGCTCGATCACCTCGTTGAGCACCACCAGATCGAGCGAGGCGTTGGCAAAGGGCAGTGACTCGGCCGCAGCGGCAAGAAACCAGGTGTCGCTCTCGCCGGAGGACAGTGACCGGCGGCGGCTCTCGGTGAGCCGGCTCGCCTCGATGTCGCATCCGATCGCGCAAGCACCCTGTCGAGCGAACGCACGCACATACTCGCCGAGTCCGCAGCCGAGGTCGAGTACCAGCCGGCCACGCAGCGGTGAGTGCCGTTCGATGAACTCGAGCCGACGCTCCTGACCGCGGCGCCAGACGAAGCTGGGGTTCCCGAGGCGGGCCGCGTCCGGGGTGGTAGCTGCACGCACCGGCCATCTCCTTCACCGCCGGCCGCGCGCCGCCAGCACCGTGGTCACCCCGCCACCACGGCGGTCAGGCGTCCCGCCAAGACGAGCACGCGCGCTCCCTCACGATCGTAGGGGTGCGCCGCCCGGCCGTCGAGCGGTCCGGAGAGCGGTGATTGGTCCCTGCGCTGGCCAGACCTATAGTGGGGTGAGTGGTAGCCACAGGACGCCGTCTGACGCCTGGCCGCGGCGGGCGCGGGCAGTGGAGGTGAGAGCATGGCGCTGACGGCTGAGGATGTGCGAGGGATCGCCCGGCTCGCTCGGATCGCGCTTTCCGATGAAGAGGTCTACCGGGCTCAGGAAGAGCTGAGTTCGATCCTTGAGCACTTCGAGGTCTTGAGCGAGATCGACACCGAGGGCGTTCCCCCAACCGCCCAGAGCTTCAGTCAGACGAATGTTGTGCGACCCGACGAGCCTGGCGAGCCGAGCGCGCGACTTGGCCCCCTGACGGGGGCACCGCGACAGGAAGATGGGTACTTTCGGGTCCGAGCGGTGCTGGACTAGCCTGTGGCGGAGGCGATCGAACTCGATATTCCTGCCCACGAACAGGCACGGCGGCTGCGTGCCGGCGCCTACAGTGCGAGGCGGCTGACCGAAGAGACACTCTCCCGCATCCACGCGCAGCAGCCCACGCTCAACGCTTACATCACCGTCACAGACGAGCTGGCGCTCGCCCAGGCAGAGGAGGCCGATCGCCGCATCGCCCAGGGGAGCGCGGGGCCGCTAACGGGGATCCCGATCGCCGTCAAGGACCTCCTCTCCACGCGCGGTATCCGAACGACAGCCGGTTCGCGCATGCTCGCCGACTACGAGCCGATCTACGACTGCACGGTCGTCGAGCACCTCAAACGTGCCGGCGCGGTGATCGTTGGCAAGGCGAACCTCGATGAATTTGCGATGGGCTCCTCGACGGAGCACTCGGCGTTCGGCCCCGTCCTGAACCCGTGGGACCTCGACCGTGTGCCCGGTGGCTCCTCCGGGGGTTCGGCCGCCGCCGTGGCCGCACGGGCGGTGCCGCTCTCGCTGGGGACCGACACGGGTGGGTCGATCCGGCAGCCGGCTGCGTTCTGCGGGATCAGCGGGCTGAAGCCGACATACGGTCGCGTCAGCCGTTACGGCGTGGTTGCCTTCGCCTCCTCGCTCGAGCAGGTCGGCCCCTTCGGGAGAGATGCGCACGATCTCGCCGAACTCCTGGCTACGATCGCGGGCCACGATCCGCTCGACTCGACGACCGCCCGCCAGCCCGTGCCGGACTATCTGGCCGCGCTCACGGAGGGGCTCGATGGTCTCCGCATCGGCGTGCCGGAGGAATTCTTCGGCGACGGGCTCGACGAGGGCGTGCGCGTCGCGATTGACGGGGCGCTCGCGGTCTTCGCTAGCGGAGGGGCGAAGGTTAATCGCGGCGTCGAGCTGCCGACCTCCCCGGCGTCGCTGCCCGTCTACTACATCATCGCGCCCTCAGAGGCATCGGCGAACCTGGCCCGCTACGACGGCGTGAAGTACGGATACAGCTTCACCGATGGTCAGTCGGTCGAGGAGGAGATGTCTGAGACCCGCGCACGCGGCTTTGGTCGGGAGGTCAGGCGCCGCATCATGATCGGCACCTATGCGCTCTCCGCGGGCTACTACGACGCCTACTACCTCAAGGCACAGAAGGTTCGGACGCTAATCCGTCGTGAGTTCGCTGAGGCCCTTGCCGAGCACGATCTCCTGCTCACGCCGACCGCGCCCTCGGTCGCCTTCCGGATCGGGGAGAAGGTCGATGATCCCTACGCGATGTATCTCAACGACCTCTACACGCTGCCCGTAAACATCGCTGGCAACCCCGCGATCAGCATCCCTTGTGGGTTCGATCAGGGGCTACCCGTCGGCCTCCAACTGATCGGGCGGCCCTTTGACGAGGCGACGTTGCTGCGTGCAGCGAGCGCCTATCAGTCGCTCACGGACTGGCACCGGCGCGTCCCGCTTGCAGCTGGTTGAGTGAGCGCAAGACCGAGCCGCTCAGCCCGCAGACCGTCTGGTAGGCTGCGGCCATGACAACAGGTCATCCCGGCGGAAGCGGCCCCATTGGCCCCGATGCCGGCAAGTCCGGTGCGGGCGATGGCGACATCACCCTCTCGATCAGGGGGGTTTGCGCTCGCCCCGGCGAGGTCAACGGTGAGTTGACCGTGGAGTTGAACACGACCCGCGGCGTGATCACGACGCACTTGCGGCCATGCGAGGGCGAGACCGGTTGCGTCGTTTTCCTCAGCGGTGCCGGCGGCGGCTCTCGTGGTCCCGGCGGCGGGATCTATGAACGGCTCGCGGTCGAGCTGGTGGAGGTCGGCGTCTCCTCGCTCCGGGTCGAGTACCGTCAGCCCGGGGAGTTTGAGGAGTCGGTCGCCGACGCGCTGGCCGCCTGCTCGTTCTTCCGTGGGATCGGCGGGACCGAGGCGGTAGTCGTCGGCCACTCGTTCGGAGGGGCCGTCGCGATCAAGACGGGCGAACTCTCTGAACTGGTACGGGGAGTGGTCGCAATGTCCTCACAGCGGTTCGGGACGCACGATGTCCACACACTGAATAAGCCCCTGCTGTTGATCCACGGCGGTAAGGACGAAATCCTCGATCAGGCAGCCTCGCATGACATCTTCAAGCGAGCCCAGGAGCCCAAGCGGATCGAGATCATGGAGGGAACGGGACACGGGCTGCGCGAGAGTGCCGGCGATGTCTACGCGCTGCTCCGAGACTTCATCACCGAGGAGATCGGTTCGCTACGATGAGCGGGGCCGCGCCCGATACTGGTGTGCGGTGGGAAGGTCGCGCCGCTATACGGCGGCCCCTGCCGGCCGAATGGCTCCCGGGGCGATGACGCAGGCATGGGGCGGCCTCGTCGGTATAATGCGGGCCCGGCGGCGCTCTCGGTGCGATGGGGCTGTGGGCGACAGGGAGCCGTCGGAACGCGCGAGGATCGGTCGCAAGCTCTGGCGAGCGGCGGTCAGTGGGGGATCAGCATGACGCTTGAGACGACTTTTCGCCCGGGCCTTGAGGGGGTGCCGATCGCTGAGACGGCGCTCTCGCTCGTGGACGGCGAGCAGGGCCGTCTAACCTATCGCGGCTACTCGATCGAAGACCTCACCAACCCTGACTCGACCTTCGAGGAAGTGGTGGCGCTCCTCTACGACGGAGAACTTCCCGCCCGCTCCCGCATCGATGAGATGCAGGCGATCTTTGAGCGGGAGCGCACGCTGACCGACGAGCAGATCGAGATCGCGCGCCGCACGGCCATGGTCACCCACCCGATGTTCGCCCTCCAGGCGGCGGTCTCGGCCCTCGGGCCGATGGACAATGACTTCGAGAGCAAGGTGGAGACGCTGGTCGCGCGTGGCCAGTCGCTCATCTCCCGGGTCGGCCACCTGGTTGGCGTGATCGCGCAGGCTGCCGACGGACGTCCCTACGATGGCCCACGGGATGGCGAGTCCCACGCACACATGGTCGTTCGCATGGTGACTGGGGAGGAGCCGACGCCGCTCAAGGTCCGGGTCATGGACGCGCTTCTGATTCTCCAGGCCGACCACTCGGCGGGCAACGCTTCGACGTTCGCCTCCCGCGTCGTGGCTTCCACCAAGGCCGAGCCTGAGGCCGTCGTTTGCGCCGGGATCGCTGCCCTATCCGGTCCCGCTCACGGTGGCGCCAACGAGGGCTCCCTCAGGCTCTTCCAGCAGATCGGCGATCCTGAGCGAGCCGAGAAGGAGATCTCGCGCCGGCTGGACGACAAGTTCAAGATTCCCGGGTTCGGGCACCGCGTCTACCACGTCAAGGATCCGCGCTCAAAGGTGATCCAGCAGCTGGCGGCTGAGACGATCGAGCCCAGGACACCGGCCGACGAGCACTATCAGATCGCGCTGACCGTGGAGCGGGTCGCGACCGCCCGGCTCGGGCACCGTGGCCTCTTCCCGAACGTGGATCTCTTCTCCGGGTGTGTCTTCGAGGCGATCGGGATCCCGATCGATTTCTTCACACCGCTGTTCGCCGCAGCGCGCACAGCTGGCTGGATGGTCAACACGCAGGAGCAGTGGGCATCGGGAAACCGGATCTTCCGGCCGACTCAGATCTACGTCGGGGAGTCGCTGCGCCGCTACGTTCTCCTCGCCGATCGGTAGCGGCGAGCACGAGCACCGAGCACTGCCTGGTGATGCCGCAGCCGCTGGTCGCCCGCTAGCGTTTCGTGACCGTAGCGAGCAGCAGTGTCAGCACGAGCGGTCGCACTACAAAACCATCGAATTCGTCGTCGATCAGGCGAAGCAGGTCGGTGAGGAAGGCCCGACGGCTCTCGCCGCGCAGTGGCTGGGTGGTTGAGTACGACTCCACGAGGTCCCGATACTCCTCGGCTGAGTACTCTTGGTCCCATCGATAGCGGAAGAGTTCGACCCGCCCGAAGTCCTCGAACTCGAGGAGCTCGGGCAGCTCCGCCGGGGTGACACCCTCGTCGGCCGGTTCGGGCGCTGGCGATCCCGGGAAATGGCGGTCGTAGATTGGCTGGCAGGCCTGGAAGAAGCCGCGGTCGACTGTCGAGGTGATCTGGCTGACGCCGATCAGCGCCAGCACACCGCTAGGCTTGAGCACGCTGAGCACCTTCTGGTAGCGGATGTCGCGGTCGAGCCAGTCGAAGGAGAGAGCAGCGACCACGAGGTCGGCGAGGCCGCCGGGCAGCGGTGCCGATTCGAACCGCTCGTTGATCACCGCGAGCCGCTGCTCGCCGGAGAACTTGTGGCGCAGCAGCGCCGCCAGCCGTGGGCCGGCCTCAACAGCGGCGACAGTTGCCCCGCGGGCGAGCAGCTGGCCGGTCGCCTGGCCCGTTCCTGGGCCGATCTCGACCGCCGCCAGCGAATCGAGCTCCATTCCTCCCGGGTGGAGGTAGGAGAACAGATCGTCGAACAGCCTGGACGGATAGGGGCGCCGCGCCCGATCGTAGATCGTCGCAATCTCGTCGAAGACGCTGCCGCTGAGCACCGTTACATCTACCTGAGGTAGTCGAGTCTGAGGGCGTCACGCACCCGTACCAGCGTCTCCTGAGCAGCGGCGCGGTAGGCTTCGATCCCCGAGTGAAGCGCCTCGCGCACGAGCTCAGGATGGGCCTCGAAGTGGGCCCGGCGGTCACGGATCGGGTCCATCATGGCGTTCAGCGCACGGGCCAGCCTCTGCTTCACCTCGACATCGCCGACGGTGCCGGCGCGGTAGCGCTCCTTGAGCTCACCGACCTCGTCCTCTGATGGGTTGAAGGCATCGTGGTACATGAAGACGGGGTTGCCCTCGACATGGCCGGGGTCGGTCGCGTGCAGCCTGGTCGGGTCTGTGTACATCCGCATCACCTTCTGGGTGACGACGTCCGGAGGGTCTTTGAGCCAGATCGCGTTGTTTCTGGACTTGCTCATCTTCTGGTCGGGACCGTCGATTCCCACGAGCCGGGGCACGCGACCGACGAGCCCACGGGGCACGACAAAGACCTCCTCACCCTTGCCGAAGAGCCGATTGAAGCGTCGCGCCACCTCGCGCGTCATCTCGATGTGGGGGAGCTGGTCTTCACCAACCGGTACCAGGTGAGCGCGCGGCATCAGGATGTTCGCGGCCTGCATCACGGGGTAGGTGAAGAAGGCGACCGGCACAGATTCCCCGAGGTCATCCATCTCCGCCTTGAGCGTCGGGTTGCGTTGCAGCCGGCCGAGCGGCACCCACCAGCTCAGCCAGGTCGTCAGCTCAGCGTGCTCAGGAATCAGGCTCTCGACCCCGAAGTGCGAGATCTCGGGATCGAGACCGACGGCGAGCCAGTCGGTGACGACCTCCCAGACCCAGCCACGGATCTCGTCGAGTTGGTCGGCGTAGTCGGAGACCTGATAGTCGGCGATCAGGAAGAAGCATTCGTAGTCGTGCTGGAGCCTGAGCCAGTTCTCAAGCGCCCCACCGTAGTGACCGAGATGGAGCGCCCCGGTGGGGCGCATTCCGGTCATGATCCTCGGTCGGGACGTGGGAGTGGTCATCGTTTCGCCTCGTCCCTACATCTCGTCGGGGGCACTGATGCCCATCAGCGAGAGTGTTCGCTGCAGGGTCACCCGCGCCGCTTCCAGCAGCAGGATCCGAGCGCGGGAGAGGTCAGGCTCCTCGCCGATCACCCGGCACTGCGTGTAGAAGGCATGGAACGCTGTGGCGAGTTCGATCGCGTAGTGGGGCAGGTGGTGGGGCGCCAGATCGTCGAGCACCGTCTCGAGGACCTCAGGTAGCAGCAGCAGCTTCCGGATCAGCGTCTGCTCAGCCTCGTGGGTGAGCAGTCCGTGGTTCGCTCCTTCGCTGGAGAGCCCTTCTCTCTCCGCGCGGGCGATCACGCTTGCGATGCGCGCGTGGGCGTATTGGACGTAGTAGACCGGGTTCTCATCGGACTGCCTGGTCGCCAGATCGAGGTCGAAGTCCATCGCCTGGTTGGCGGACGGCCGGAGGAAGAAGAAGCGTGTCGCGTCGGAGCCGACCTCGGCGATAATGTCTCGGATCGTCACGATCTCACCCGCTCTCTTCGACAGCGGCACGACCTCCGTTCCGCGTTTCAACGTGACCAGCTGGTAGAGCAGCACGTCGAGTGCGTTCGGGTCGCCGCCGACGGCACCGACCGCCGTCTTGACGCGCGAGACGTGTCCCTGATGGTCGGCTCCCCAGACATCAATCACGCGATCGAAATTCCGACCGATGAACTTGTCGTAGTGGTAGGCGATGTCGGTGGCGTAGTAGGTGGGCTGCCCGTCCGATCGAATCAGGACGTTGTCCTTGCTCTCGCCGACATCTGATGAGGCGAACCAGATCGCGCCTTCGCGCTCGATCACGCGTCCCTGATCGCGCAAGATTGCCATCGCGCGGTCGTACGGCCCACCCGTTCCCATCAGCGTCCGCTCCGAGAACCAGCTGTCGTAGGTGACAGCCATCTCAGTCAAGTCCTGGCGGATGCTCTGCACCTGGAGATCAATGCCGAACTGCCCGAGAGCCGGGTCGCCCTCCTCGCCCGGGGGGCGGAGGAAGCGATCGCCGAATTGATCCCGCGCCCGCTCAGCGATCTCGATCACATAGCCGCCCGGGTAGCCATTGTCGGGAATCGCGACATCACGTCCGAAGAGCTGCTGGTAGCGCGCGTAGAGCGTGCGGCCGAAGGTTGCCACCTGGGTGCCAGCGTCATTGACGTAATACTCCTGCTCAACCTCGAATCCGGCGGCACGCATGACGTTCGCCAGTGTCGAACCGATTGCCGCGCCACGGCCGTTCCCGACATGGGCGGGACCGGTCGGGTTGGCAGAGACGTACTCGAGCTGCACTCGCTGCCCAGCGCCGCGAGCGCTCTGTGCATAGCCGGGACCGGCCGCCGCGATCAGCTCAGCCTGGGCCGCCACCCACTGGCTGTCGAGGTAGAAGTTGAGGAACCCCGGTGCCGCCACCTGGACGTCGGCGATGGCGTGATGGGGCGGGACGTATCGCTGCATCACGCGTGCGACGTCGATCGCCTTCATTTTGGCGAGGCCCTGGATGCGCAGGGGCAGGTTGGCTGAGAAGTCGCCGTGCGAGGGCCGCTGGGGGTGCTCGATGGTGGCTACGGGCGCGACGAACTGTGGTGTGTCGCCGGCCGCCTGGGCGTCCAGTAGCGCCTGCTGTACGAGCGTCAGGATCTCGTCACGGATCACGTTCAGACCTCGATCGGACTAGGGCGGCTGTGGGAGGAGTGGTCCAGATCCATGAGTGTATCGCGGGTAGTGGCCGCGGTCATCGCCCGGGCAACTCCCTGGCCGGCACGCGACGACTGTTGCATCTCAGGCCCCTGGCCCAGGTGGTGGCGGCGCCGGCTGGCGGCGCTCACGAGCGACTTCTCGCGCTAGCCAGTAATCGAACCACAACTGTTTTCGGTGATTCCAGGTAGGCCCGTGGACGCCTGCCTCGAGGCGCTGGCGGGACGCCTCGGCGAGGATCACGGCGGCCGCCACCGAGACGTTCAGCGACTGGGCGAAACCCAGCATTGGGATCAACACCTGCTCGTCGGAGAGCGCGAGGATTTCAGGGGAGCATCCGCGCTGCTCGTTGCCCAGGACGAGTGCCGTTGGTCGGGTCCAGTCGACCGCGAGGTAGCTGGTAGCGCCCGCCCGCACCTGGGTGGCGATGAGGCGCATGCCGCGCGCATGCACCGTGTCGGCGAGAGCGCGGGCCGAGTCGTAGTTCTCAAGGACCGTCCACTTGTCTGTGTATGCAGAGACGCCGCGGGAGAGCTCCGGAGGGCTCTCCTGTGTGTAGAGCAGCTGCACGGAGCCCGCGCCGAAGCCGTCGGCGCTGCGCACGATCGCCGAGGCGTTGTGGGGGTCCCAGACATTCTCAATGACGACAGCGAGGTCGTCCTGCCGGCACTCAAGCACCTGGCGAATGCGTTCGATACGTCGACGACCCGGCATCAGCGTGGGTCGGTCGGGGGGGCCGTGGTGCAGGTGATCGGGGGTCCTCCGTGTGGCTCGCGGGGTGGCCGGGCTCCATCTGCCTGACGGGCGCCGCTTCTAGTGTTCTTCGTCGACGACGCTCCCCGCCCGCTGGGCGATCGCGTAGCGCAGGGGTTGGTGTTCCAGCCGAGAGAGCTCGGGGTCAGCTGTGAGCAAGAGTTCCGCCTCACGGCGGGTGGCATCGATCAGCCGGGGGTTCAGCAGCGCCGCCACCTGCAGCTGAGGCATCCCGCTCTGGGTGGTGCCGTAGAGGTCGCCCGGCCCGCGCAGCTCAAGGTCGGCCTGCGCCAGTGCGAACCCATCGGTGGTTCGTTCCATCACGGCCAGTCGTTCTCGGGCATCCTCGGAGGGGTCGTCCGAGAGCAGGTAACAGTGCGAGTGGTGTTCACCGCGGCCGACCCGGCCGCGAAACTGATGCAGCTGGGCGAGCCCGAAGCGGTCGGCGTCCTCGATCAGCATGAGGGTGGCATTGGGGACGTCGATGCCGACCTCGACGACGGCCGTCGACACCAGGACAGCGCTCTCGCCGCTGGCGAAGGATCTCATCGCCTTGTCTTTTGCCCGCGACGACATCCGTCCGTGGAGTAGAGCGATCCGATCGGCGAGTTCGGGTAGCTCCTCGGTGCGGAGCCGCTCGTACTCGTCGGTTGCCGCTCGCGACTGGACCGCATCGGAGTCTTCCACGAGCGGGCAGATCACGAAGGCCTGGCGTCCTACGGCCACTTCCTGGCGGAGGTGCTGGAAGGCCTGGCCTCGCTCCTCTGGAGGGAGCCATCTCGTCTCAATCGGCGTCCGCCCCTCGGGGAGTTCGTCGATCACCGAGAGATCGAGGTCTCCGAACAGCGTCAGTGCGAGGGAGCGCGGGATCGGCGTGGCCGACATCACCAGGAGATGCGGTACCGTGCCGCCCGCCAGATTCGCCGCGGCCCGTTTCCGCAGCTCGCCCCGCTGGCGGACCCCGAACCGATGCTGTTCATCGACGACGGCCAGCCCGAGGCGGTCATAGTCGACACCTTCCTGGATGAGGGCCTGCGTGCCGACGATGATCTGGGCCTTGCCCGTGCGAATCGCGTCCAACGCCGAACGTCGCTCCCTCGATCGGGTCGAGCCTGTGAGGAGCACGATCGCGGTGGTCAGATCGGGTAACTGCACAAGTCCGTTCAGTGCAGGCTCTGGTTCACCGGCGAGCAGTCGGCAGAGCGTCTGGAAATGCTGTTCGGCGAGGATCTCGGTCGGCGCCATCAGGACCGTCTGATAGCCGGCCGCCACGAGATCCAGCATCGCCGCTAGCGCCACGACCGTCTTGCCCGATCCGACATCGCCCTCAAGGAGGCGTGCCATCGGCACACTGCGGGCCAGGTCACCTCGGATCTCAGACAGCACACGCGTCTGAGCCTCGGTGAGGGAGAACGGCAGGTTGGCCAGCACCTGGTTGGCGAGGCTTCCATCTTGCACCTGCGCCGCCTCGCCGCTCTCCTGCCACTGGCGTTTCAGCGTCTGGACGCCGATCTGGACCGCGAGTAGTTCGTCGAACGCGAAGCGATGTCTCGCGCCGTCGATCTGCTCCTGGCTGTCCGGGAAGTGAATCTGGGAGATCGCCTCGACCAGATCGAGCAGCCGATGGCGCCGGCGGATCGATTGCGGCAACGGGTCTGGGATACGGTCGCCGTAGCGCTCAAGAAGCCTCGCGATCATCTCGCGGAGCGTGCGTTGGGGCAGCCCGCGGGTGAGCGGGTAGACCGGTACGATGCGGCCAGTGTGGTGGCCGTCAGTGTTCAGCTCCAGCCGTTCAAACTCGGGATTCTGGAAGGTCGGGCGGCCGCGGTAGATCGTCACCTTGCCGGCCAAGGCGACGGCCGTCCCGGGCCGCAGGGACTTGGCCAGGTAGGGCTGGTTGAACCAGGTGACCCGCACCGCCGCACCGCTGTCGTCGACCACTGTCGCCTCGGTCGAACGCATCCGTCCACCGCGTCCCATCCGCACCTCGCGGGCGGTGGCAATCGTGCCGCGCACCGTCTGTTCCCGGCCGATGCGCAGCCGGTTGATCGCTGCTGTCTGCGAGAAGTCGTTGTGCCGAGCGGGGAGGTGGTGCAGTGCGTCCCAGACCGTCCGGATTCCGAGCTTCTCGAGCCGTGCGAGATTCGCCTTGCCCAGCCTCGTGCCGGCTCGCGCGATCGGCAGCTGCAGTCCCAGCTCATCGGTACCGGGTGGAGCATCAGACCTCGGGCGATCGACGGCACGGTGGGAGGTGGAGGTGCCGTTCGGCTTGCGCCCGCGCACGCCGCCGCCGCGCTTTGCCGTATCCGGCCCTGCCTCACCGTCGTGTCTGCCCCCCGTGTTGGCAGCGGCGCCACCGGGGCCGTCCGCCCGTCGTCCGGGGTCGTGTCGTCCGGTCGCCGGGACCGAAGGCAGATCTCGCTCGAGGGCCTCTCCGCGGCGAATCGTGGCGAGCGCGCGGCGGAGCCAGGTCGTCCGTGCTTGCCGGTCCAGCGAACGATACCCCTCGGCCGGCAGGGCAGCGACCATCCGCAGCACCGGCGCGCCCGGCTGTTCGTCTCGCGCCTGCAGGCGCAGCAGTCCGTCCAGGCCGCCGGTCACCAGCGAGTCCTCCGAGCCACCATCGAGTTCGCGCGAGAGCACGGCCCGTAGCAGCCGCAGGTCAGCGCTCACCGGGCGTGGGCAACGGAGGGGCGACTCATGGGATCCTTCGTCTCCGTCGGGCATCGCCATCGTACCCCAGGGCCCACTCGCCCTGAACGTCGGAGCAGGCAATGCTCCGACGGACGCCGTGGCCGGAACTCCGTGGACCACCCGGCGAGCGGTTGGTACCCTCGGTCCGTGCCTGTGGGTGGGGACCTGTCCCGGGCCCGACAGCCGATCAGGGAATCAGCACAGGAGCGCCCGATGTCCGGTATTCCGCGACTCGGCTCGAAGCGGACCAGCTTCGGCCGCAGGATTCGTCACAAGCACTCCGGAGCGTGGGCGCGAAAGGCACCGAAGACCAGCCGTAAGTTCAAGCCCAACGTGCACCGCAAGCGGATGTTCATCGACGGGAAGTGGCAGCGGGTGCATGTCGACACGCGCTACCTACGCACCGAGATGAAGCATATGCAGGAGCAGGGTACGAAGTACTAGGGACGCTCTGAACTGGCCGCGAAATGCGGCCGATCAGGCTCTTCTGGGGCGTTCAATCGCTTGATGGTCAGGAATGCGGCCTGATCGGGGCTCGCGAGCGGCTCTGCGAGTGCCGTTTGGCGCTCGCTGCGGGATTCTGGGCGCACTGCGCCGTTGTTACGCAGCAAGTTGGCGCTCCGCTCGAACCATGTTGGCCAGCCCCAACAGCAACGCGAGCCGCTGCGTGTTCTTGAACAATCCGCGGTAGCGGACCTTGGCGTAGCCGAAGCGCACCTTCACGATCTGGAACGGATGCTCGACCTTCGCACGCACGGAGGCCTTGCGCTTCTCTTCGAGCCACTCCTCACCCTCCCGGTCGAGCAGTCGCCGCTTGCCCGGTCGCATGGCAACCTGCCACTGCACCGCACGCTCGCGCTGCTCCAGACGTTTTCCGATGCCCTGGTAGCCCGCATCGCCACAGACCAGCCTTTCGTTGCCGTGCAGCAGGTCGGGCGCCGCGGTGATGTCGCTCACGTTCGCCGCCGTCGTGTGGAGGCTGTGCACGATGCCGCTCTCAGAGTCCACCCCGATGTGCAACTTCATCCCGAAGTACCACTGGTTTCCCTTGCGCGTCTGGTGCATCTCGGGATCCCGTGCTCTGGCCCGATTCCTGGTCGACGAGGGGGCGCTGATGATACTGGCATCAACCACAGTCCCCTGTCTCAACTGCAGTCCTTCCGCCTCCAGATGGCGGTTGATCTCCTCGAGCAACCCCCTCCCCAGCGCGGCCGCCTCCAGCCGGTGGCGGAAGTTGAGAATCGTCGTCTCATCGGGGATCGCGTCCGATAGCCTGAGCCCCACGAAGCGCTGCACGGTGAGATTCTCGTACAGCGCGTCCTCCATCGCCGGGTCGCTGAGGTTGTCGACCAGTTGCACGATGTGCACCCGCAGCATCAGTGACAGTGGGTAGGGCTGGCGCCCCCGTCCCGGCATCGGGTAGTGGGGCGCAATGCGCTGCTCGAGTTGCCGCCACGGAACCAGCCGATCGAGTCGTTCCAGAAACCGCTCCCGGCGAGTCGTTCGCTTCTTCGCGTCGTAGTACAGCTCCGCGAACGTTGCCTCGCCCATCGCGCTCACCTCGTCATCTGGTCGAATGCCATACCATCCCGTGTAGGCATCTTAACAGATCATGCGGGTCTGTTCAGAGCGTCCCTAGCGACCGCGCGGTTCAAGAGCGAGCGGGGCGAGCAACGACCCGACCGTCGAGTCTCGCCTCGATGCTGCTTCCGCCGCGCCGATCATCCGCCTGAGTCGGCGATCGCCCGGCGCAGAGCGGCAACGGCATCGCGCGGGGTCTGGATCGGGTTGTAGACGGCCGATCCGGCGACCAGCAGGTCGGCGCCGGCGGCAACACACCGACCGGCATTCGCGGGATTGATGCCGCCGTCGACCTCGACCACGAGCTGCGGGCGCCCGACCGCGAGTGCCGCCTTACGAATCTCCGTGACCTTAACCAGCTGTCTCTCCTGGAAGGACTGTCCGCCCCATCCGGGGCGGACAGTCATCACGGTTGCTTGCTCGATCTCCGGTAGGAGGTCCCGGATCACAGATGCCTGCGTCTCCGGCGAGATGGCAATCCCAGCCGCACCGCCAAGCGCGTGCACCCGCCGGACGAGCTCTCGACAGTGGGAGAGACTGGCGGCCGCCTCGTAGTGGAAGATCTGGGTGTCGACGCCGAGCTCGGCGAAGCTCTCGAAGTGCTGTTCGGGATGCTCGAGCATGAGGTGCATCTCGATTGGCAGATCGGTGGCGGCAGCCACCGCGGAGGCCACCTCGATGCCGAAGCTCAGCCGCGGCACAAAGTGACCATCCATCACGTCGAGGTGGAGCAGGTCGACGCCCGCGGCTGCTGCCGCGTCCACCTGCTTCGTCAGGCGGCCGAAGTCGGCGGTCAGGATCGACGGCGCGATTCGAACCAGGCGATCGCTCACGGTGGCGCTACGGTGCCCGCGTCGCGGTGCTCAGTCGAACGCTCGTCAGCGAGTCGCTCGAGCGCCAGCTTGAGTGCCTCTGCGACGCGCCTCGGAGCCGTGCCGCCCGGTACCGCCCGGGCCTCCAACGAGGAGGTGAGGTTGATCGCCAGCACGTCCTCATCGAACGCCGGGTGGGCGCTACGGTAGTCCTCGAGCGTGAGGTCCTCGAAGGTCCTCCCGGTCCGCTCGCACTCGGCCACAAGCCGGCCAACGGTCTCGTGCGCATCGCGGAAGGGAATGCCGCGGCGGCTCAGGTAGTCGGCGAGATCGGTGGCCAGCGCGAAGTCTGCGATCGCAGCGGCGGCGCCGCGCCTCCCGTCAAAGGTCAGGGACGGCAGCATCTCGCGCATCACGCGAAGGGAGATCAACAGCGTGTCGACCGAGTCGAAGAGCGGCTCTTTGTCTTCCTGGTTGTCCTTGTTGTAGGCGAGCGGTTGACCCTTGAGCAGTGTCAGCGACTGCACGAGGTTGCCGATCACGCGAGCGCTCTTGCCGCGGGTGAGCTCAGCCACATCGGGGTTCTTCTTCTGGGGCATGATGCTGGATCCGGTGGCGAAGGCGTCGTCGAGCCGGGCGAAGCCAAACTCTGCCGAAACCCAGAGGATCACCTCCTCGGCGAGGCGCGAGAGATGGACCATCACCAGCGCGGCGGCGGAGTGGATGTCGACGACGAAGTCCCGGTCAGAGACGGCGTCGAGGCTGTTTTCCGAGATCTCAGCGAACCCCAGCTGATCGGCGACGAACGCCCGGTCGATCGGGTAGGTGACGCCGGCGAGTGCACCGGCCCCCAGCGGCAGGATGTTAGTCCGCGCGCGCGCCTGCGCCACCCGTTCGCTGTCCCGTGCGAACATCGCCTCATAGGCGAGGAAGTGGTGGGCGAGCAGGATCGGCTGCGCCCGCTGGAGGTGCGTGTAGCCAGGGACTACGGTGTCCACCTCACGGCCGGCCACGGCGATCAGCGCCTCCCGCATCGCTCTCAACTCAGTCAGGGCGTGATCACAGGCCGACCGCGCGAACAGCCGCGTGTCGGTCGCCACCTGGTCGTTCCGAGAGCGACCGGTGTGTAGCCGGCGCCCGGCCTGTCCGATCCGCTCGATTAGAGCCGCCTCGATATTGAGGTGGATGTCCTCACGGTCCTCGCGGAACCGGAACCTGCCGGTGTCGATTTCCCTGCGGATCTCCTCGAGGCCCGAGACGATCGCGTCGCGATCGGCATCCGAGATGATCTGCTGGCGGGCGAGCATCGTCGCGTGAGCGATCGATCCGGCGATGTCTTCGCGGTAGAGTCGCCGGTCGAAGGCGATCGAGGCGTTGAAGCGGTCAACGAGTTCGCTCGTGCTGCCGCTGAAGCGCCCACCCCAGAGCTTTTCGGTTGGCGCATCGGGCTGGTCGCTCATGATTCCTCCGCGAGGCGAGGCTAGCCCGACTGTCTCTCGGCGGCCACTGCCCCGGCTCGCACGATCTCAGGCGTCCAGTCAGCCAGCCGCTCGGCCATGATGGCGACCGCCTCCGGGTTCTGGTCGACGAGGAGGAAGTCGCGCCCATTGCTCGCGGCCGCCTCCCCAGTTGTGCCCGAGCCTGCGAAGAAGTCAGCGACGAGGTCGCCGGGCCGGGAGTGAACACGGACCAGCCGCTCGAGGATCGCGAGCGGCTTCTGGGTCGGATAGCCGGTCCGCTCGCGTCCGGCGGTTGGCACGATGGTCTGCCACCAGACATCGGTCGGGGTCTTGCCGCGTGCCGCCTTCTCGGCGGTCACGAGCCCCGGCGCCATGTAGGGGATGCGGTCGATCGCGTCGTAGTTGAACGTATAGCGGTCTGGATCCTTCGCGTACCAGAGGATCGAGTCATGTTTCTGGGGCCAGCGTCGTTTCGACCGCCCACCGTAGTCGTAGGCCCAGATGATCTCGTTGAGGAAGCTCGCTCGCCCGAAGATGCCGTCGAGCAGCACCTTTGCGTAGTGGGACTCTCGGGGGTCGAGGTGTAGGAAAAGTGAGCCGTCGGCGGCCAGCACCCTCCGGCACTCATCCAGACGTGGCTCCAAGAATCCCAGGAAGTCTCCGAAGCTGTCGCTGAAGGACTGGGTACCGAGCGCCTGGCTGAGGTAGCGCCGTCCGCCGAAGCCGGTCCGATCACCCGGTGGCCCTGCAGTCAGACCTCGCTCATCCAGACCTCCCTCAGCCGAATCGTAGTCAACCGGCAGCTGCCCGGAGGGTTCGTGAACAGCTGGGCCGTCGGCAGTCCCATCAACGGCCGTCGTGCGGAGCCGCGTCAGTCTCTGCGGTCGCCCGGTGTTGAAGGGCGGGTCGATGTAAATCAGGTTCACCTGGCCGGCATCGAGCTCCCGCAGGATGTCCAGGTTGTCTGCCTCGACCACTCGACGCACGGTCACCTCGCTCAAGGTCAAGGGCGTTCCCTGCCGCTGTCTGTCGGCTACTCGCGGTCCGCCTGGGTGGGTTCGTCGTCGCGCTTGGGCGCCGCCAGGTGCAGTGGGTCCTTCGATTCACGGAGCAGCTGACGGTGTGCCTGGAGCTGTCCGGCAAGCCCGTGCAGCTTGATGAAACCCTGGGCAGCCTTCTGGTCGAAGAGGTCGCCCTCCCCGTAGGTGGCGAGAGCCTCACTGTAGAGGCTGCGCGGTGCCTGCTTCCCGAGGACCGTCGCCGTGCCCTTCCACAGCCGCATCCGCACGTCGCCGGTCACATCCTGTTGGCTCGACTGGATATACGCGGCCAGGTCCCGGTGATGCCCGGTGTACCAGAGGCCGTTATAGACGAGGTCGGCGTATTCCTGGGCGACTCGCTCCTTCATCCGCAGCTGGGGCTTGGCCAGAGTGAGCTGCTCAAGCGCGCGATGGGCGGTGATCAGCGTGACAGCGGCCGGCGCCTCGTAGATCTCGCGCGATTTGATGCCGACCAGCCGGTCTTCAACCATGTCGACCCGTCCGACGCCGTGTCGACCGGCGAGTTCAGAGAGTCGCTGGACCAGCGTGACGGGCTCGAGCTCCTCACCGTCGATCGCTACCGGGATGCCCTGCCGGAAGCTCAGCTCGAAGATCGCCGGCTCGTCGGGTGCCGTACCGGGGTCGCTGGTCCACTCCCAGACATCGGCCGGCGGTTCCGCCCACGGATCCTCGAGCTCGCCGCACTCGACTGAGCGACCCCACAGGTTCTCATCGGTCGAGTAGGGAGAGGCGAGCGTCTGGCGCACCGAGATGCCGTGCTCGGTGGCGTAGGCGATCGCCGCGTCTCGACTCATCTCGTTCTCTCTCGCCGTGCCGACGATGGTGAGGTCGGGTGCCAGCGTCCCGATCGCGACATCGAGGCGGACCTGGTCATTGCCCTTCCCGGTGCAGCCGTGGGCGACGGCGCTGGCGCCGACCTCGCGCGCCCGATCGACGAGCAGCTTGCCGATCAGTGGTCTCCCGAGCGCCGTTGCCAGGGGGTACTCACCCTGGTAGCGCGCGTTCGCCTGGAGGGCCGGGAAGACGAAGTAGTTGAGGAAGTCGGCGCGGGCGTCGATCACATCGACCGACCGGGCGCCGGCCTCGAGCCCTCGCTGACGCGCTCCCTCGAGATCGGGCAGATTGCCGAGGTCGACGGTCAGGCAGTGCACCTCGTAGCCGCGAGCCTCCTGTAACCACCTGCAGGCGACAGAGGTGTCGAGCCCACCTGAATAGGCCAGTACGATCGGCTCAGCCATTGACGACTCCGCTCGCGGTCGCTGGTTCGGGAGAACTACGCGGCCTCGATCTCGGTCAGGACGGCGTCGAGGATGTCGACCGCCTCGTCGATCTCGTCACTGGTGACCGTCAGAGGCGGCATCAGGCGGACCACGTCCGGGCGTACCGGGTTCGCGAGCAGGCCGCGGCTGATCGCCCCCTGTACGACCTGCAGCGAGAGACTCTCAGAGAGCTCGAGCCCGCGCAGCAAGCCGATCCCGCGTTGGCCGTCGACCAGCGCGCGGCGGTCCTCTAGACCGACCAGGCGTCGCTCGAGCTGCTCGGCCCGCTCCTGCGCGTTCTCCAGGACCCCGCCCGTAAGGAGCCTCCCAAGCACGTGCGCTCCGGCAGCGGTCGCGAGCGGGTTGCCGCCGAACGTGGAGCCGTGGTCGCCCGGTACGAAGACCGCGGCATGGTTCTTCGCCATCACCGCGCCGATCGGGACGCCTCCGGCGAGGCCCTTCGCAGATGTCATGATGTCGGGCTCGACACCGGCCTGCTCGTACGCCCAGAGCGTTCCGGCTCGTCCCATCCCGGTCTGGATTTCGTCGAGAATCAGCAAGAGCCCCTGCTCGTCGCACCAGGCCCTGACCTCGGCCAGGTAGCTGGCGGCCGGGACGTTCACGCCGCCCTCTCCCTGAACGGGCTCGAGCATGACCGCCGCGGTCTCGGCGCTCGTCGCTGCCTTGAGCTGGGCGACATCGTCGTAGTCGACGAATCGGAAGCCCGGTACCGACGGCCCGAAGGGCTCGCGATAGGCAGGCGTGCCACTCGCCGACACGGTGGTGAGCGTCCGTCCGTGGAAGCCGTTGTTTGTGGCGATGATCTCAAATGCGCCGTTGCGGTTCTCGATGCCCCACTTGCGAGCCATCTTGATTGCGGCCTCGTTCGCCTCGGCGCCGGAGTTGCAGAAGAAGACCTGGTCGAGCACGGAGTGGGCGATCAGCATCTCACCGAGTTCGATCTGAGGCACGCTGTAGAAGATGTTCGAGACGTGAATCAGGGTGGCTGCCTGTTCGCTGATCGCCTCGACGAGGCCCGGGTCACTGTGCCCGAGCGTGTCTGAGGCGATCCCGGCGACGAAGTCGAGGTACGACTTGCCCTGGTCGTCCCAGACGCGCGTGCCCTCGCCGCGGACCAGCGTGATCGGTACTCGCCGGGCGGTCTGCATGTGGATCGCGGCTTCGCGTGTCGGGATATCGGGCACGGTCATCACTCCCTTGCGCGCCTCCTCGAGCGGAGGCATGGTCTGTCGTTGGCCGCCTAGTTGCCCTCGGCCTGTGCCTGTCGCAACGCCTCAAGGAGCGCTCGCAGGCGGGCGATCTCATCCTCGAGAGCGCTGAGCGCCTCGCCGGCATCGCGGAACAGCTGCTCCTGATCCCCCGACGGCAGCACGGTTTCAGGTGTTGCCGTCGGCGAGGCCACCGGTGGCGGCGAGCTCTGGCCGATGTCGCCGGCCCCGGGGAGGCTGGACGCCGCCCGCCCGAGAACGACATCGAGCGCCCGATCGAACGTCTGCTCCATCGCGATCGCGTTGCCGTTGGCGACCACCACGCGCACGAGTTCAGGCAGTCGCGAGGTGTCGGCCTGCAGGTAGATCGGCTCAACGAAGAGGAAGGACTGACCGATCGGGATCATCAGCAGGTTGCCCCGGATCACCTCGGAGCCGGCCTGATCCCAGAGCGTGATCTGCTGGGAGATACCCGGGTTCTGGTCGATGCGTGCCTCGATCTGAGCCGGTCCGAAGACCAGGTCATCGGTCGGGAAGCGGTAGGCGCGCAGCTTCCCGTACTGGTCACCGTCGGAGCGACCGGCGATCCACGCCACGGTGTTCTGCCGGTTGCGCGGCGTGAAGGGCATGATCAGGGCGAACTCGAGGGACTCGCTGATGCCCGCTTCGGCACTCGGCAAGGTCATCAGGACGTAGTAGGGCTCAACTGGCTGCTCCTGCTGGAAGAAGCGCTCGGTGGGGATATTCCAGAAGTCCTCCCCGATGAAGAAGACGGCCGCGTCGGTGATGTGGTAGCGCAGGTAGAGATTTGACTGGAGGGAGAAGAGGTCGAGTGGATAGCGCAGGTGCTCGCGGATCGCGTCCGGCATCTCCTCGTTGGCCGTGAAGAGGTCGGGGAAGATGCGCGACCAGGTGGCTGCGACCGGGTCACCGGGGTCCAGCAGGTAGAAGCTGAGATCGCCGGTGACGGCGTCCATCACGATCTTCACGCTGTCACGGATGTAGTTCACGTTCCCGCGCGGCTGCGAGTAGGGGAAGCGCCGCGATGTGGTATACGCCGACTGGATCCACTGGATTCGGTCGTCGACGATCACCATGTACGGGTCGCGGTCCAGCACCAGGAAGGGGGCGATCTTATCGATCCGCTCCTGAATATTGCGGTGGATCAAGAGTCGCGACTGTCCGGTGATCTGGCTCGAGATCAGGATGTTCGTGTCGCCTAGCTCCCAGGCCAGCGCGAACTTGCGGGCGAACGAGGAGAGTTCGATCCCCCGCTCGGCCTCGTAGGAGGTCTCGGCGTTGCCTTCACCGAGCGGGTAGTCGAACTCCGGTTCTCTCGAATTCACGATCACGTATTGCTCGGTGATCTCGCCGAAGTAGATCCGCGAACCGTCGATGGAGAGCGGGAGCTCATCGCTCACTGGCGGGATGTCCTGGGTGATGAAGTCTGGAAGACCCTCCTCGAGGACCTCGTTGACCGGCGCCACGACCGCACCAAAGCCGTGCGTCAGCTGCAGTCGCTCCTGCGTCCAGTTCCGCTGCTGGGCCCCGCTGATGTCGAGTTCACGTGCCGAGAGCATCACCTGGCGCGTCTCGCCGTCGATCTCGTAGCGATCAACGTCGACATCGGTGAACTGGTAGAACTGGCGGATCGCCTGTACCTGGTTGAAGGTGTCGCGAAGAGGTCTGGGGTCGAGCAGGCGGATGTTGTCAAGCGTCTCGGGGTTGTTCTCGATCGATTCGAGCGTGACGCTCTGCTCGGCGGGGAAGTCTGTCTGGACGATCGCATCGAGGCCGTAGGCGAAGCGCGTCGCCTCAATGTTGCGCGCGATGTACGGCTCCTCGCGTTGCCGCTCGTTCGGGTCGACCTGGAACGACTGCACGAAATTGGGATAGATCACTCCGCCGATGATCCCGGTGATCGCCCAGAGCCCGAAAGCGAAGAGTGGCAGCCGGTAGCCCTCCTTCGAGAGGAAGGCGTTCGCGATTGTCGTGAGGCCGGCGAACAGCGCCAGCGCGATCAGGATGTAGCGCACAGGCAGCCGGGCGTGGAGGTCGGTGTAGGTAGCGCCGAAGACGATCCCGGCATCTGAGAGCGCCAGATCGAAGATGCCCAGATAGCTGCTGGCGGCGATCAGGAGCAGGCTGACGCCGACGAGCACGGAAAGGTGGATGCGCATCCCGCGCGTGACGTTGTTGATCTGGAAGCCCTGGAGAGAGAGCGTGAGCGCGTAGACGGCCGCGGCTCCGAGGGTCGAGACGATCATCAGGCCGAGCAACCAGCCCTGGATCAGCTGGTATGCCGGAAGCTCGAACATGTAGAAGGAGATATCGCGTCCGAAGGCGGGATCATGCTGTCCGAACTCCACGGCGTTCAGCCACGAGAGGATCGTTTCCCAAGATCCACCGGCGACTGACCCGAAGATCACGCTCATGAAGAGCGTCGCCGCCACCAGCACGACCGTGACGATGCGGCGCAGCGCGCCGGCATCGATCTCTTCGATGAATGACTCTTCAGGGCCGGACGGCGCGAGGCGGCGGGCGAGCCAGATATTCAGGCCCAGTACGGCGATCGTCACTCCCGCGCCGACGAAGAAGAGCAGGATGCGGGCGAAGAGGACACGCCGGTAGACGCTCTCGAACCCGACCGAGTCGAACCAGAGCAGATCGACGTAGATGCCCTTGAGGACGCTGATCAGAATGAAGCCGACCAGCAGCGTGACGCCGATCGCGATCCAACGCAGTGGTACCGGCGACCGGAGTTCGTTCCCCCCGCCTAGGCGAAACGGGTCAGGCGGTGGACCGAGGTCCCCCCGGTCGCGATCGTCGAAGAATCCCAGCGCTAGTTCCCTTCAACGCGGGTCCCCGGGCGCTCCTCAGAGAACAGTCGGCGCACCGTGCCGGGGACCTTACCGTTTGCGATGTAGGCCTCAGCACCGAACTCGACGGCTCGTAGGCATGCCTCAACCTTCGGGATCATACCACCGGTCAGGACTCCCGCTGCGCGGAGGGTCGCGGCCCGCTCACCGTCCAGCCTGTCCACAACCTGTCCGTGCTCATCCAGTAATCCATCGACGTCGGTGAGGAAGAGCAGTCGTGCGGCAGAGGTGGCTCGCGCCACCTCTCCGGCCACGGTGTCGGCGTTGATGTTGAGCGGCTGGCGGGGTGGTTCAAGTCCGATTGGCGCCACCACCGGGATCACGCCGGCCTCCGTCAGTTCCCGGAGGAGCCGGGGGTCGACCGCCGTCACCTGTCCCACAAGACCCAGCCGCGGATCGTAGCGTTCCGCCCGGATCGAGCCACCATCGATCCCGCTTACGCCGACAGCGCGCCCGCCGAGCTCTTGGATCTGGGCAACCAGCCGGGCGTTCACGACCCCGCGGAGGACGCCGATGACGACGTCGAGAGACGCTGAGCTCGTGACCCGGAGCCCCTCGACGAACTCAGACTCGATCCCGCTCCGCTCGAGCCAACTGCTGATCAGTGCACCGCCGCCGTGCACCACGATCGGGCGATGGCCCTCTTGCTGGAGCGCCACGACATCCTCAAGCGAGGTGTCCTCGGCTCCGAGCGTCGAGCCGCCAATCTTGACGACGGTGATTTCGCTGGTCATGCCCGGCCCTAGGTGGTGTAGTCGGCGTTGATCGAGACGTAGGCCTGGGTCAGGTTGCAGCCCCACGCGACCGCGCCGAAATCGCCGAGGCCGAGGTCGACGCGCAGCTGGACCTCGGCCTCCGACATCGCCGCCGAGACCATATCCAGGTCAATGGCGGTCGGCGTCCCTCGCTCAAGTACGCAGTGTGGACCGACCCAGACGGTCACGAGCGTCTGATCGACCCTGGCACCCGAGCGTCCGATGGCCATCATCACGCGGCCCCAGTTCGGGTCGCGTCCGGTCACCATGGTCTTGACCAGTGGCGACGAGACGATCGTGCGCGCTGCCAGCCGGGCATCTGCCACCGTGGCGGACCCATCCACGACCGCTTCGATCAGGGTTTCGGCACCCTCGCCATCACGGGCCAGCTCACGCGTCAGGTGGCGGGCGACCTCCTCGATCGCTCCAGCGAGCGCTCCTGCGGCGGGGTGTCCGCGACCGATAGTGGCCCCGCCGGCTGCTCCGTTGGCGAGCACTACGACCGTGTCGCTCGTCGATGTGTCCATGTCGATGTCGAGCATGTTGAACGTTCGATCGGTAATGAGGGTCAGCGCGGCCTGCAGCCAGGCAGCCTCGACCGAGGCGTCCGTCGTCAAGAAGGCGAACATGGTCGCCATGTCGGGGTGGATCATCCCCGACCCCTTCGCGCAGCCGCCGACGTGATAGGTCTGTCCGTCCGCATCGAAGCTGACGGCCACCTCCTTGGGGCGGGTGTCGGTGGTCAGGATCGCGCGGGAGAAGTCCACGCCTCCCTCGCGAGTCGGCCTGAGTTCGCCGACGCCCTGCTCGAGGATCGGCATCGGTAGCAGACGCCCGATCACGCCGGTCGACCCGATCCAGACCTCGTTAGTGTCGATACCGAGGTGTGCTGCCAGAGTCTCCGCCAGCCGCTCGCAGTCACGAACGCCCTGCTCGCCGGTAGCCGTGTTGGCGTTGCCGGAGTTGACGAGGATCGCTCGACCGCCGTGACCCACCGCGATCTGTTGACGTCCTCGCAGGACGGCCGGGCCTGTGACCTGATTGCGTGTGAAGACCGCCGCGACGCTGCAGGTGCGGTCGGAATACAGCACACCAAGATCTCGCCGCGGTTCGGGTCCGTAGGTTCGAATGCCCGTGTAGGTGCCGTCGGCGAGGAAGCCCTCAGGCGTGGCCGCTCCACCGCCATCGATCCACCGAAGCTGCTGGTCAGGGGGCTCGCGCATGGTCGGTCCTTGGGCTGAGAACGGGCCGGTGGGGGTCAAGGGCTGAGTATATTGGCGAGGTCGAGATCAGAGTAGGAGCCGTCGGCTGGGCGGGTCGGTCAGGCTTCGTGCCAGCCAGAACGACCAGGCCATCGTGGGGACGAGTGTGAACCCGAACTACCGTGTCCGCTCGGCGACGGTACTCGATCTCGGCGCGATCAACGCAATCTACAACCGCGAGATCGAGGACGGGCTGGCCACCTGGGACGAGCAGGCATGGACGGAGGCCGAACGGAGACGATGGTGGGACGCTCGACCCGAGGGCGAACCGGTGCTGGTGGCGGCCGATCCTGGTGGCGAAGTTGTCGGTTTTGCCTACCTCTCCTGGTATCGCAGCAAGAGCGGCTATCGCTTCACTCGTGAGGACACGCTCTACATCTCGCCCCGCCATCAACGTCGGGGCGTCGGCGCACTCCTGCTCGCCGCGCTGATTGATCAGTCCCGCTTGCTCGGACTCCATAGCCTGATCGCGGTGATCGAGGCCGGAAACGTGGCCAGTGTCTCCCTGCACGAGCGCCTGGGATTCCAGCTGGTCGGCCGTGAGGTCGAGGTCGGATACAAGCTCGATCGCTGGCTGGATACGCAGCTGATGCAGCTTCTACTCCCGAGCGGGGCCTCGTAGCCTCGGGCTGTCCGGACCACTCTCCCCGATCGCACCGGGCCCCTTTGCTAGGCGACCAGGCCAGTCCGTGGGCAGCGCTCGCTGAGCGGACATCGCTCGCACTCGGGTTGGCGCGCGTGGCAGGTGCGGCGCCCATGTTGAATGAGGTCGACGTGGAAGGCGTAGACCTGGTCAGGCTCGAGCCGCGCCTCCAGCTGATCGTGCATCCGCGCCGCGGGCATCTTCTGCGGTACAAGGCCCAATCGCTTGGCAACGCGCTCGACGTGCGTATCGACCGGGAGGGCCGGCCGGGAGAGGGCGAAGAGCAGCACACAGGCCGCGGTCTTGGGACCGACACCGGGGAGCGAGGTGAGCCAACGCTTTGCCTCCTCAAGTGGGAGGTCGGTGAGGAAGCCGAGTTCCCAGTCGGGGCAACGCTCGCGTACCTCGCAGAGGAGCGCCTGCAGGCGTTTCGCCTTGGTCGGCGCGAGGCCACCTGGCCGGATCGCCTCCTCGACCCCCCAGGTGGGGGCGGAGATCACCGAGTCCCATGTCGGAAACCTCTCGACGAGCCGGTGCATCGCATGCCCGGAATTGTGGTCGGATGTGTGCTGAGAGAGGAGTGTCAGGACGAGCTCGAAGAGCGGAGCACCCGATGCCTGTTGTTCTGCGCGGCCGTAGCGCTCGCCGAGGATCGCGACCAGCTCGGCCGGGGTCCATCGCTCATCAGTTGCGTCGGCCGCCGCGGAGCTGCTCCGCTCCGCAGTCCTGTCAGGCATGCCTCGTTCTGCCGCGCTCGCCATGCGCCCGATGGTAGCGCCGCGATACCATCGAGCCACGTCGTCCCCGGTGAGCGGTGAGACCCCACCGCCCGGAGGCGCTGCTGGCTGCCGGCGAGGCCACGCCACGGGCAGGCCCGTGCAGCAGGGGAGGTGGGCGTGACTCGGGAAGAGATCGTCCGTCTGACCGACCTGGCATCGTGTGCCGGCTGAGCAGGCAAGATGGGTCTGGCGACCCTGGCGCAGGTGC
The DNA here is from genome assembly GCA_965249675.1 of Dehalococcoidia bacterium. GTDB lineage: Bacteria > Chloroflexota > Dehalococcoidia > UBA2979 > UBA2979. Next base: position 3,016,672 of record OZ252250.1, on the reverse strand, counting down.
TGCGCCCCCTTCACGAGACCTTTGCGCAGACCGATCATCCCGCGTTGCTCGTCGGGCTCGATGCGCCAGATGATGCCGCCGTCTATCAAGTCTCGCCTGACCTCGCGCTGATCGAGACGCTCGACTTCTTCCCGCCAGTGGTGGACGACCCCTACACTTACGGAGCGATCGCGGCCGCCAACGCCATGTCCGATGTCTACGCGATGGGCGGAGAGGTGGCCCTCGCCCTGAACATCGCCGGATTTCCCGATGACCTCGACCCTGCCATTCTGGCCGAGGTGTTCCGCGGCGGAGCGGAGAAGGTCCGCGAGGCGGGAGCCGTGATCGCGGGCGGGCACACGATCATCGATGCCGAACCGAAGTACGGCCTCGCCGTGACCGGCGTGATCCATCCCGCCGCGATCATCCGCACCGGTGGGGCCCGGCCCGGCGATGCACTCTTGCTGACCAAGCCGATCGGAACCGGGATCCTGCTCACCGCCGCACAGCAAGATCTTCCCAACAGCGCCGCCGGGCTCGCCGCCGCGATCGACTCGATGCTCGCGCTGAACCGCCACAGCGCCCATCTCGCCCGCAGCGCCACTGTGCACGCGATGACCGACGTCACCGGCTTCTCGCTGCTGGGTCACAGCTGGGAGATTGCATCGCAGAGCGGCGTGCGGCTGGTGCTCAGCCGCACGGACGTGCCGCTGCTGCCCGGCGCCCGCGAGTTCGCTCAGGCGGGGATCGGCACCGGAGGCGGTCAGCGGAACCGCGAGCAGCTTGGCCCACACGTCGCGATGCCAGAGGGGACACCAGCAGCCGACCGAGAGCTGCTGTTCGACCCCCAGACTTCCGGGGGGTTACTGATCTCCATCGGCGCCGAAGGAGCCGAGGCGCTCCGCTCGCGCATCGAGGCTGAGAGCGGTGGCTGCTGGCGAGTAGGGTGGATCGAGGCCGGCCCGCCGTTGGTCGCGGTCCGCGGATGAGCGACGCGGCGTGGCTACGGATTCCGGCAGCGCTGCTCCTCGCCGCGATCGCCCTGGTCGGTGCTCTTGGATGCGGCGAGGACGACGTGCCCGAGGGGCCCGCGCCGGTCGATGTCGATCAACTGCTGCGCGAAGCAGCCGACGGACTCGAATCGGCTCGCTCATTTCACTTCACACTCGAACATGAGAACGGGACGTCAACGATCGTGCGCGGCCTCAAGATGGCAGCGGCGGAGGGCGATGTCATGGCGGCGGACCGGATGCAGCTGCGTGTCGAGGCGCAGGCCGGCCCGTTCCAGATCGCCGTGGAGATGATCATCCTTCCCGATGAGAGCTGGATGACCAACCCCCTGACCGGTCGCTGGGAGCGCGAAGAGATCGACGTGTCTGCCTTCTTCGACCCCGCCAACGGCGTAACGGCGCTGATGCGGCAGGTGACCGGTGCCACCATCGTCGGGGTGGAAGAGATCAATTCCGTCGAGTGCCACCGCGTCGAGGCCGTGGTCGACTCATCATTGCTCGGCGTCTTCGGTGACCCAGAACCCGGCCGGAAGCTCCCGCTCGTTGCCTGGATCGGCGTCGACTCGCGCCTGGTGCAGCGGATCGAGGTGGCGGGAGGCGTTCTGCCGGACGACCCGGAGGACCTGATCCGGCGGCTCACCTTCAGTGGGTTCGGGTCGACCTTCGACATACGGGCGCCCCGGTAGGGCGCCCGTAGTGAGCCCCCCTGGCAACGATCCCCGCCCGTGCGACCGGCGTGCCCCCGAGACGAGAGCCGCTACACCCGGGCAACAGACGTGGCTGCTCGGTGGCGTGACTGCCGGCGTCTTTCTCGCTGCAGACGACCAGACATCGATCGTCACGGTCCTTCCCGCCCTGATCGCCGATATCGGGTTGACCGTGGACGACCTCTACCGGGCGTCGTGGGTCGTCAATGGATACCTGCTGGGCTACCTCGTGGCGCTGCCGATCGTGGGCCGTGTCGCCGACGTCTATGGGCACGCACGGGTCTACGCCGCCGCCCTGGGACTGTTCATGCTGGGGAGTGCCCTGGTCGCGCTGTCGCCGACGTTTGAGACGATCGTTGCCTCTCGCGCGCTCCAGGCGGTCGGTGGCGGTGCGGTGGTGCCGATCGCAATGGCGATCGTGGTCGGTGAGCTCCCCCCTTCGCGCCGCCTCGGGGGCCTTGGCGCGATCGCTGCAGCCTCCGAGGCCGGAGCGCTGCTGGGGCCGTTGTGGGGTGGACTGATCACCGACTGGCTGGGCTGGCGGGCTGTCTTCTGGCTCAATCTGCCGATGTGCGCGCCATTCCTGATGCTCGTGTGGACCCTCGCCGGCGTCCGTCGTCGGCCGGCGTCCATTGATTGGCCGGGAGCGGTCACGCTCGGGCTGGCCCTCGGCATCATCACTTTCGTCCTAGCGGATGATCCGAACGCCGGCCGGCCGCTCGTGCTCTCGCTCGCGCTGCTCGCTGGCGCGGCTCTCCTCAGCGCCCTCTTCTGGTGGCGGCAGCACCACACGCCATCCCCGCTGGTACGACCGGCGCTGCTGACCGCGCGCCGCCGGCTCGCGGCCAACCTCGGGAGCACGCTCGTCGGCGCGGGCCTCATCGCCGCCCTCATCGCCGTGCCACTGTTTGCCAACCTGGTGCTCCGCGAGAGTGCGCTCTCAGGTGGCTTGACCCTGATGCGATTGACCGTAGCGGTACCGCTGGGCGCGCTTGCCGGAGGCCTCGGCGCCTCTCGCTTCGGCCTCAGCCCGGTTGCCTCGGTCGGCATGTTGACGGCTGCTGCAGGCTTCCTCGGGATGGCACTGTGGACCGACCAGCTGGGTGAGTTGGGACGTTCGGTGCCGCTGCTGGTCGGCGGGTTTGGCTTCGGTCTCGTGATCGCGCCGCTCAGTGCGGCCGTGCTGGCAGGCGCGGCTGAGTCGGAGCGCGCGACGGTTGCCTCGTGGCTGACACTCGCGCGCGTCGGGGGCATGCTGGTCGGAGCCGCGGCCCTCACTTCAGGTGGTCTCGGGCGCTTCTACGAGCGGGCCGGGGCGATCGCCATCAACTCCCCCGACTTCGAGCAGCTGGTCGTTGCCGCAGAGGTCTCGACATTCCGCGAGGTGTTCATCGCTGCCGGCGGTGTGATGGTGATCGCGGCCGCGCTCGCGGCCCTGATTGGTCGAGGTGACCGCGAGGCGCGACGAGAGCGCTGGTGGGTCTTGGGCTGACAGAGAGCGGTCGAGCGGGGCCTGGTGTCCTCGGCGCCTGCGACATCGAAGAGAAACAGATCCGCGCCGTCCGTTCAGCCCTGCCGCCTCCGGGGCCATTCGGAGATCCGGCCCAGAAGACTGCCGTCGTTTGGATCATCGCCGTAGGGGATCCCGTGGCGATCGAGAAGTGCCTCGACCTGTCCTGGGTTCGGTTCGGTCAGCATGGTTCCACGGTCGATGCCGCGCGGGCCGCGACCGGGCGGTAGTGGGGTCGGCTCCTCAATGGGATCAAGGCCGTCATCGGCTGCCACGACGAGGGTCGGTACCGACATGTGCCCGGTCCACTCGACCACCTTTGCCCGAGCCTCGCGATCGGAGTCGATGTCGAAGGCGAGATGTTCCGTGGGGTGACGCCTGAGCCACTGCTGCCATCTCATCATGTCGGGGCAGAAGGACGATCGCCCGTAGACCACGAGTCGACTCATCGGATGCTCCCTCATGGCGCCACCGCGGTTGGGTGCAGGTTACCCGATCACGCTCCGCAGACCCTAGACGGTGGGACCGCCGTGCAGGGTCTTCGCACTCTTCCGCTCGTGGCAAGAGGCCGTGGAGGCCGAGATCGACCGGGGCCGTGGAGCGGAAAGCGCTTAGCCCCGGGGACCGGGGCTCCACAGCGCGGTCTCGGGGTGGAACTGGCTCCAGGCGAACCAGAATGCCTGGTGGGTTGTGATCGGCTGATCGTCGGGACCGAATGCGCGCAACGCCCCGCCCTCCAGGCGAACAGTGATCTCCCCCTCGGTCACCGACAACCCTCGTGCCAGCTGGGAGCGAACGGCGATTACGGGGAATGCCACGGCACCCCCGTCGTACTCGACGCCGAGCACCTGGTCCTGCACGGGCAGCCTCGGGTCGACGTCGCCGATCGGGAAGATCGGGCCGTCGTCGTCGCGTCCACCGAGGGGCTCTAGCCGATAGGCCCGCCCCAGTCCCCCGTCCCTGGCGACGATTGTTGAGTCTGGATGAGCCTGCTTCCAGGCTCCCCAGGTGGCCGTCGAGACCGTGATCGGCGTCAGTTCGAACCCCTGCAGCGGTCCGCTCACCGCCGCTCCGCGGAAGGTGTCGAAGAAGGAGAAGCTGTGGAGCTCAAACATCACCTTGTTCGATCTGGATAGCAGCCCGGATGTCCGCAGCTCGAGCGTTCCCGTGGGTGTCTCGATGCCGTCCGGTGGTTCGTCGGTCAGGAATGCCTGTGCACTCCCACAGAGCGTGCAGTAGACAAGCGCGATGCGTCGCCCGCCCAGCGTGTCGTTCACCATCTCGTGAACTTCCATCTGGTTCTTCGGGTAAGCACGAACCTCGCCGTTGACCTCGACGCCGAAGACGAGCCGTTCATCGGGGTACCAGTCTCCACCGTCCGTGCCGGTGAGAGCCGGGTCGTTGAGAGCCGGGATGCAGGTGAAGCACGGGAGGTGTGCCCGGGCCACCTCCCGGTCGTCGATTCCGACGCCACCCCAGGAGATCAGGCGCCAGTCGACATCGGCATCGAGGTCATCGAAAAAGGGCGCCCATGCTCGGCCCCAGCGCACGTAGAGTTCGCGTTTCCATTCGCGGTAGCCGGGCGGCGCCGGCACGTCCTCGGCGATGAGGTAGTTGGTGACCCCGGTCCAGTCGTAGGCCCGGTCGACGGGCGCCCCCGTGAGGTCCGAGAAGGCCTCCTCCATCGCCTCGAGCACCACGGCATTGAAGGTGAATCGCATCATGTCGGAGATGAACCAGGCATAGCGAGGATCACCGGCCTGCCCGATTCGGGCGACTCGCGAGGGGTCGTTTGCGCTGAACGGTTCGATTAGGGCGTCGATGTCGGCGAGCAGACTCCCCAGCGAGGGCGGCTCTGGCGGTTCGGTGGCTGCCGTCGCCGCCGCGGTGGCGCTTGGGATCGCAGTCGCTTCGGCTGTCGCGGTCGTTGCGCTGGGCTCTGCGGTCGCGTCAGGCTCCGGCTCGGAGCAGGCAAGCAGCAAGAGCGCCGAAGCGAGCATGAGAGACGCGATCGCCGAGCGGGCGGCTGCCGGAGGCGACACGATTCCGCCACTCTCGCCGAGCCGTCCCACTCCGGACGTCTGGGTCTCAGCATCCGCCTGCGCGATGCGCCCAATCAACGGACGATACCGGCCACGACGAGCTGGTCGAACCCCTCGCGTGAGAGCCCGAGGATCTCTCGCAGCACTCGCTCGCTGTGCTCACCGAGCTCAGGCGCACGCTGCAGCCGGTGCGTGACGCCGGCCAGCCGGATTGGCTCCGCATCGACCCAGATGTCTAGGTCGGGGGCCGACGGTTGCCGGATCGCCTGATAGTAGTCGGCCAGTTGCGGATCGGCTGTCACCATCTCCCCGAGATCTGCGACGGCAGCGGCCGGGACCCCGCTCTCCTGCAGGCGGCGCGCCAGCTCCCAGCGATCCTGGTCCGCGGTCCACGTGGTGGTCCGTGCTTCGAGCTCATCCTCGTTGGCCTTGCGCGCGGCAAGCGAGCCGAACAAACGGTCGTCGTCGAGCCGTGGATCGCCGACGAGAGCGCGCAGCGCGTGCCACTCACGGTCGGAGGTAGCGGCCATTGCCACCCAGCGGTCCTCGCCGAGAGTGGGAAAGACGCCGTGCGGTGAACTCTGCGGGCTCCGATTCCCTGGTCTGGGCGAGACGGCGCCCTCGCTCTGGTAGCGGGCCCACGCAGCCCCGAGCAGCGAAACCGTCCCGCCGAGCTGGTCGATCGCGAGCTCCCGGCCGAGGCCATTTCGATCGCGCATCTGGATCGCCGCCAGGGCGAGCGTCACCAGCAGGTGGGGGGCGATGAAGTCCGGGTAGGCGATCCCAACCCCGCGAGGGTCACGGCCCTCGAAGCCCATCAGCGAGTTCAGTCCTGAGGCCGCCATCAACAGGTTGCCCAGCGTGCGTTCCCGCGACCAGCGCCCACGAGGGCCGCAGCCGGGCATGTGGAGCATTACCAGGCCCGGGTTTCGCTCCGTCAGATGCTCATATCTGAAGCCCATGCGCGCCAGAGATCCGAGCGCGTAGTTGTCGATCACGAGATCGGCGGTGCCGATGAGATCGCGCAGCAGCTCCTTCGCCCGTTCCTGCCTGAGGTCGAGCGTGAGCGAGCGCTTACCGGTGTTCACGCAATTGAAGAGGCCCGGCAAGTTGGGTTGAGCGGTGCCGTCTGGACGACGGTAGTTCCTCAGCGCGTCCGGGCGCGCGCTCGATTCGATGCGAATCACCTCGACGCCGAAGTTCGCCAGCATCCGGCCACCGATCGGGCCGGCCAAGATCCAGCTCAGTTCAACGACACGCAGCCCACCGAGCAGCTTCGCCGGGTCCGATGCGACGGCGATCACGGGGGATACGGTGTCTCGCCGCCGGGGGATCGTCTCGAGCAGACTGTTGTCCGCTCCGAGCTGGGGCGCTGGGTCGAGCGTCACGTCGATGCCGAGGTCGCGCATCGGGCTCTGCGGCAAGCTGAATGTCCACCCCGTCGCGTCCCCGGTCGAGATGTCGGTGAACTGCTCGCACTCGGCGTAGTGCGGCTCGCTCGCCACCTCGGAGAGGTCGTAGAGCGGCATCGCAACCTGACCGGTCCCTTGCATGCTGTCGACGAACTCATCGCGGGTCACCAGGGCGGCATAGGATTTGGCCAGCTCCATGTTCGCGTTGTCCAGCGGGTTCGGCCCTGCCGTGCCACGCTCCCAGTCGTCCGGCGTGTAGTCGTGCTCGACGCTAGCCGCCGTGATCAGGCCAAGGAACTCGGCATAGTGGTCGGGCCGAACGTTTGCTCCGGCCCAGCGACCGTCCCCGCAGCGCACTGCGTTGTTCAGGCCGGGCCGCACCGGGATCGTTCCTGCGATGTGGAAGTCGTTGACGTTGGCCGACTGGGTGACCGAGAACGCGACGGCTTCCTGTGCCGAGACCTGGAAATCAGCGCCGTGTCCGGACTGTTCACGGGACCGCAATCCGAGGGAGCGAGCGGTCACCTCTGCCACGACCGTGTTTGAACCGACCGCCGAGTGACCGATGTGTGCAGCGGTTGCACATGCGACGGCCGTTCACATTGCCCCGACTCTGGCGTCCCTGTTAGCGGAGCCGCGGCCTGGCGGCCCCATTGCGGCGAGCGCCTCGACCGGCAGCGCAATGCCGGCCGCTGGGCCCGCCAGCGGCCGGGCAGACGTAAGAGCCATGGGGCCTGAGAACGAAAAGCAGGGGGCTGGCTCACGCCAGCCCCCTGCTTGATATGAACTCGGCTCGACCCGGTCCCTAGTAGGCCCGGTCCCTAGTACATGTCCATTCCGCCGCCAGCACCGGCGGCCGCACCGTCGGGCTTGTCGGTCACTAGGCAGTTGGTCGTGAGCACCATACCTGCGATCGAGACGGCGTTTTCGAGCGCAGCCTTGGTTACCTTGGCTGGGTCGATGATCCCGAGCTGGACCATGTCGCCGTACTCGTCTCGGGCGGCGTCATAGCCCTCGCCCATCGCGAGCGAGCGTACCTTCTCGACGACCACAGAGCCGTCCTCACCGGCGTTCGCCGTGATGCGGCGCAGTGGCTCCTGCAGGGCACGGCGCAGGATGCGCAGGCCAGTGGCCTCGTCGCCAGCGAGATCGACATCGTCGAGCGCGGGCAACGCGTTGAGGAACGCCACTCCACCGCCAGGAACGATCCCCTCCTCGACGGCTGCACGGGTCGCCGAGAGCGCGTCCTCGACGCGGTGCTTCTTCTCGGTGAGTTCGACCTCGGTGGCGGCACCGACCTTGATCACGGCGACCGAGCCGGCGAGCTTGCCGAGGCGCTCCTGCAGCTTTTCGCGGTCCCAGTCGGAGGTCGCAAGGTCGAGCTGTGCGCGGATCATGTTCGTCCGCTCGTCGATCGACTCGGTGCTGCCCTTACCCTCGATGATCGTGGTCTCGTCCTTGGTGATGATAACGCGGCGCGCCTGGCCGAGGTCTGTCGCCTCGGCATTGTCGAGGCTGCGGTTGAGCTCCCGACTGATCAGCTGGGCGCCGGTCAGGGCGGCGATGTCGCCGAGGTTCTCCTTGCGTCGGTCGCCGAAGCCGGGAGCTTTGACGGCGGCGACGTTGACCGTGCCGCGCAGCTTGTTGACTGCCAGGGTGGCGAGGGCTTCGCCGTCAACGTCCTCGGCAATGATGACGAGGTTCTTCGAGACCTGCAGCTGCTTCTCGAGCCACGGCAGGATGTCGTTGACCGAGGAGAGCTTCTGGTCGGTGATGAAGACGTAGGCGTCCTCGATCACCGCCTCCATCCGCTCGGGACTGGTGACGAAGTACGGGGAGATGTAGCCGCGGTCGAAGGCCATTCCCTCGACGTACTCGATCTCGGTCTCGATCCCCTTCGACTCCTCGATGGTGATGACGCCGTCCTTGCCGGCCGCCTCCATGACGACACCGATCAGGTCACCGATGTCCCCTGAGGCAGCTGAGATCGACGCGACCTGGGACATCTGCTCACGGGTCGTGACCTCGATCGAGTTCGACGTCAACCGCTCGCTGATTGCGCGCTGACCGGCCTCAATGCCGCGCTTCAGAGCCATCGGGTCGGCACCAGCGGCGACGTTCTTCATACCCTCGTGGACGATCGCCTGCCCTAGGACGGTGGCGGTCGTGGTCCCGTCACCAGCGATATCGTTCGTCTTGGACGCGATCTCCTTGGCAAGCTGCGCGCCGATGTTCTCAAAGCGGCTGCTGAGCTCGATGTCCCGGGCGATCGTCACGCCGTCGTTGGTGATCGTCGGTGCGCCGAACCGCTTGTCCAGCACGACGTTGCGGCCGCGTGGCCCCAGCGTCATCTTTACCGCATCTGCCAGGGCGTCGATTCCATCGCGCAGCGCCTGGCGCGCCTCTTCGTCAAAGAGTAGTTGCTTAGCCATCTTGTTTCCCTTGCTCGCTACGGCCGCCGCCGGCATCCGGCGGACGGCACTCTGTTAGCACTCTCCGTAGTTGACTGCTAACTGTTCTATCGAACGCAGTGCGGAGACGCAAGCGCCGCGGAAGCTGTCAACCTCTCCATGCCGGTCGAGGTCAGGGGGTTGTTGCAATGACGGGTTTGTTGATCCACGCCTCCTTCGGGGGTCTGGCGGCCCGCGGCGGTCCGTTGCGGAACCGCTCGGGCCAGACGCTGTAGGCGGCATCCAGGGTCTCCTGACGCGCCTGCACGGTCTCCAGGGCTTGCCCGCCGTGGAGCGTGGCGGGGTGCTGGTAGCCGACACCGGAGTGGTAGTGCTCGCGGTTGTACCAGTCGACAAACGGCGCCATCCAGCTCCGCACCTCCTCCAGCGAGTGGAAGCGGTCGGGGTAGTCGTGGCGGTACTTGACGGTCTTGAAGCCGGCCTCGGAGTAGGGGTTGTCGTTGCTCACGCGCGGGCGCGAGAGGCTGCGCGTGACAGCGAGGTCTTCGAGCAACTCCGCCAGGCTTGTCGACGTCATCTGGGCGCCACGGTCTGAGTGCAGCGTCAGTTGCTGCGGCGAGATCCCGTTGCGGTCGCAGGCGGTGCCCACCAGCGTCCTGGCAACCTCGGTCGACTCCGCCGTGTCGACCGTCCAGGCGACGATCTTGCGACTGAAGATGTCGATCACCACGTAGAGATAGAACCAGCCGCGGTGGTGAGGGCCGCGGAGCCGCGAGATGTCCCACGACCAGACCTCGTTCGGGCCGCTCGCCTGCACCTGGGGTGCATGGTGGGTCGTGCGTCGGTGACCGCGACGCCGTTCTCTGACCAGGCCGCGTTCCTCGAGGATGCGGTACATCTGGCGGATCGAGCAGACGTACGAGCCCTCGTCCAGCAGCTGATAGTAGACCTGGGCGGGCGCCTGGTCACGAAAGCGTGGTGAGCACAGCAGCTCGGCGATGTGATCGCGCAGCTGGTCGGGGATGCGTGACGGCTGCGGCTGGTGCTGCTCGCGCGGTTTCGCCTGTGACGGCCGCCTGTGTAGCCGGCCGGCGGCCGCCTGGCGGCGGCTGCGGTCGGTCCGCTCTGAGTATCCGAAGGCCCGACAGGCGCGGGCACGGCCAACCCGCTGGGCCCATGCGTCCACAGCGGCGAGCATCTGCGCCCGCCAGTTGGCGTATGCCTGTGCTGGCCACTCAGCTCGGGTCGGCGCTACCCGTTCTGGCTGCTCGGTCGCCGCTGCGACGCGCTCTTGCGAGCAAATCTTTGCAAGAGCGCCAAGGCTTTTCCCTGTGTCTCAATCAACTCCTCTGCCGTCTTCAGCTGTTGCTCGGCAAGCATCGCCTGCTGCCGGTAGCGGTCGCGCTCAAGGGTCAGCCGGTTGGGCGCTCGTGGTCCCGGCAGCCGCTCGACGAGGGCACGGCGCGCCCCATCGTCACGCTGCTGGCGCCACCTGGCGATCAGAGAGGAGTACAGACCCTCGCGCCGACAGATGGCGCCGACTGCTCCCGGCTCTCCGCGGGCCTTTGCCTCGTCGATCTCAGCCAGGATGTCGAGCTTGTACTGCACTGGCCACGACCTGCGTGCTCGACGCACCTCAGTCTCTTCATCAACCACCATCGCTCTACGTCCACTTCTCCGCCCTCGTATCAATCGCACTATATCCAGCAGAGATGAGGTTGGCAGCTAGGGCCTGACCGTTGATCTTCCGAAATTGCCCGCGTCCGGCCGGGTCCCGAAACCGCGGCTCGTCAGCGATCGCCTGTGGAGCCCCGCCGCCGTTCGCGGCCGATCGGGGACACGCGCCACGGTGGCCAGTAGCGACACACGGCGACGCCGTCGATTCGGTCGTAGTGAACTGCGCCGAAGTCCCGGCTGTCTGTACTGGCGGTACGGTTGTCTCCAACCAGGAAGTAGTGATCTCGGGCGAGGCGGTTGGCGCCTCGGAACTGGTGGCCGGGAGTCGCGCCACGAGCGTAGTGCTCGACCAGCGGTAGGCCGTTGACGTTGATCCCCTCTCCGACCTGTAGCAACTCCCCCGGCAATCCGACGATGCGCTTCAGCAGCGGGCGCCCGGTCGCATCACGGATGGAGACGAGCGAGCCCGCCATTCTGCTCCGTGCCGGGGCGCCGCGACGCAGGATCAGGTAGTCGCCTGGGCGCAGCGTTGGTGACATGCTCTCGCCGGTCACCGCCACTCGGTAGTAGCGAGGCAGCCGCAGAGATCGCAGCTGCGTGGCGCCACGGCGCCACAGCCCGAGCGGACGACCGAGCAGCGCCAGCCAGCGCGCACTGGCCCGGCGGTATGAGCGCAGCAATGGCCCGTTCGTGATACGTTTCCGCATCCCCATCACTTCCCGATTGGAGCGCGCTGCCGTGTCCGCATTTCCCGTTCGAAGTTACCGCCTTTACCCGGCGATCCAGGCGCAGCCCGCCGAGTGCGCGAGGCTGCTGAAGGATGTTCAGCCGATCGCGCGCGCCGCAGAGGCGCTGATTGGAGCGGAACGCGTCTGGACCGTCGGCATCGGGACCTCATTCAACGCCGCAAACGCAGCCAGCTGGATGCTCCGCGCCGCCGGACTCGCCACGAGGGCGCTGACGAGCTTCGAGTTCGCGACGTGGCCGGTGATCGCCCCCGGAGATGCAGTGCTGTTGTTTGCCCACACCGGACGCAAGACCTACAGCGGTCAGGCACTGGCATTGTGCATCGAGCGCGGGATTCCGACCGTTGTGGTAACGAAGGTGGGGACCGAGTTCGACACCAGCAGATTCCCCGACGGCGTCACGGTACTTCACACTACCACTCAGGACCCCTCGTCGATGTACACGGTCTCGCACACGTCGGCGATGACTATTGCTGCGAGGATTGCCGACGCGGTGTTGCCGGGGTCGCTTGGCGACATCTCGGCAGTTCCTGATGCCCTAGCGGCCGCGCTCGACCTGGAAGCGGAGATAGCCCAGCTGGCCGGCGAATGGTCGTCGGGGGCGTTGATCGCGCTCGGATCGGGGCCAATGCTGGCCGCCGCTGAGGAGGCGCACATCAAGATCGCCGAGGCCTCACGCCGCCAGGTGCGGCATCAGGAAGCGGAGTCATTCCTCCACGGACCGGCGATACAGCTGGCTGAGTCGGACCGAATTCTGACGTTCGTGGCAAACGACCAGGCGGTCGAGCGGACTCGCGCGATCACGCAGTTCGCGATGGACCTCGGATGCGCGTCCGCCTGGGTGGCACCGCGTGACGTTCGCGCCCCCGAGTCGGCGCGGCATCTGGCGCTGGCCGAGCTGTCGGCGCCGCTGATGCCGGTCGTGGCGGCCGTCCCAGCCCAGCTGCTGGCAGCCCACCTGGCCGCCTTCGACGGCGTCAACGCCGATGACTTCCGGACGGACGTGCCAGAATTCAAGGAGGCTCTGTCGAAAGTCCCGCTCTAGCAGGCTGCGGAAAAACGCTTCGGGTGAGATCATATGTCCACGTGCATGAGCGGGCGCTCGATAGACCGCAGACGTGGAGGTGGTCGCATGCGTGGACGACAGGAGCAGCAGGTGACGATGTTGGCGTTTGTCGATGTGGAGGAGCGTGTTCGGGCCAACCACCCGCTGCGCACCATCAAGGCCCTGACCGATCAAGCGCTGATGCGGCTCTCCCCGGAGTTCGACCAGATGTACTCCGACGTGGGGCGACCATCGATCCCGCCGGAGCGACTGCTCAAGGCGTCACTCCTGATTTCGCTGTTCTCGGTGCGAAGCGAGCGCGCCTTCTGCGAGGAGCTGGAATAGAACCTGCTGTTCCGCTGGTTCCTGGACATGCAGCTGATGGAGCGCACCTTCGACCCGACCGTGTTCACGAAGAATCGCGAGCGGCTGCTCTGTCACCAGGTGGGACGGAAGCTGTTTGAGGAGGTGGTGCTGGCTGCGAACGATCAGGGTCTGCTGTCAGAGGAGCATTTCACGGTGGACGAGACCTTAATCGAGGCGGCGGCGAGCCTGAAGAGCTTCAAGCCGCGCGATGGGCAGTCTCCGCCGGATGACGGCGACCGGGGCAATCCCTCGGTGGACTTCGGAGGGCAGCGGCGCCGCAATGCGACGCACCAGAGCACAACGGACCGGGAAGCGCGGCTGTTTCGCAAGGGGAAGGGGAATGGAGACGTGGCTGGCCTTCATGGCGCACGCGCTGATGGAGAATCGCAACGGTCTGCTCACCTTTTTCCTGGTCAGCGAAGCGACGGGGACCGCGGAGCGAGATGCCGTCCCGGTGCTGGTGGATGGTGCCCGGGCACTGGGATTGCACCCCCGGACGCTCGGAGCGGAGCGGGGATACGACAGACAGAACTGCGTGCAAGAGCTGCGGGGGCGCGGAGTCACCCGGCACGTCTCTCAGAACACCAGCAGGCGCAGGAGTGCCATCGACCGGCGCACGACTCGCCATGCTGGCTATGCAGTGAGCCAGCGCATCAGGAAGCGTGTGGAGGAGATCTTTGGCTGGATGAAGACCATCGGGGGGTTCCGCCGGAGACGCTACCGGGGCCGGGAGCGGACCGGGTTAGCTGGCTACCTGGTGGCGACCGCCTACAACCTCGTGCGGATGGCGAAGTTGATCACGCCCACCGCCCCGCCGTTGCAGGCCACATCACCCGAAAGAGGCCGCATCACCCGAACGCAAGGCTGCCTGCAGGGCCTGCGGACCGGCTCCGGTCCCCACCTCCGGCGTCTCAGGACCAAGAACCGACTCACGGGGCGCAGCAGACCGGTTGCCAGCGCCCAATATCGCGCCGGACCCCGCCTCGTTCTGACCCGACTACCCCTTCTTCCGCAGCCTGCTAGGGACGCTCTGAACAGACCCGCATGATCTGTTAAGATGCCTACACGGGATGGTATGGCATTCGACCAGATGACGAGGTGAGCGCGATGGGCGAGGCAACGTTCGCGGAGCTGTACTACGACGCGAAGAAGCGAACGACTCGCCGGGAGCGGTTTCTGGAACGACTCGATCGGCTGGTTCCGTGGCGGCAACTCGAGCAGCGCATTGCGCCCCACTACCCGATGCCGGGACGGGGGCGCCAGCCCTACCCACTGTCACTGATGCTGCGGGTGCACATCGTGCAACTGGTCGACAACCTCAGCGACCCGGCGATGGAGGACGCGCTGTACGAGAATCTCACCGTGCAGCGCTTCGTGGGGCTCAGGCTATCGGACGCGATCCCCGATGAGACGACGATTCTCAACTTCCGCCACCGGCTGGAGGCGGCCGCGCTGGGGAGGGGGTTGCTCGAGGAGATCAACCGCCATCTGGAGGCGGAAGGACTGCAGTTGAGACAGGGGACTGTGGTTGATGCCAGTATCATCAGCGCCCCCTCGTCGACCAGGAATCGGGCCAGAGCACGGGATCCCGAGATGCACCAGACGCGCAAGGGAAACCAGTGGTACTTCGGGATGAAGTTGCACATCGGGGTGGACTCTGAGAGCGGCATCGTGCACAGCCTCCACACGACGGCGGCGAACGTGAGCGACATCACCGCGGCGCCCGACCTGCTGCACGGCAACGAAAGGCTGGTCTGTGGCGATGCGGGCTACCAGGGCATCGGAAAACGTCTGGAGCAGCGCGAGCGTGCGGTGCAGTGGCAGGTTGCCATGCGACCGGGCAAGCGGCGACTGCTCGACCGGGAGGGTGAGGAGTGGCTCGAAGAGAAGCGCAAGGCCTCCGTGCGTGCGAAGGTCGAGCATCCGTTCCAGATCGTGAAGGTGCGCTTCGGCTACGCCAAGGTCCGCTACCGCGGATTGTTCAAGAACACGCAGCGGCTCGCGTTGCTGTTGGGGCTGGCCAACATGGTTCGAGCGGAGCGCCAACTTGCTGCGTAACAACGGCGCAGTGCGCCCAGAATCCCGCAGCGAGCGCCAAACGGCACTCGCAGAGCCGCTCGCGAGCCCCGATCAGGCCGCATTCCTGACCATCAAGCGATTGAACGCCCCAGAAGAGCCTGATCGGCCGCATTTCGCGGCCAGTTCAGAGCGTCCCTAGGAGTCTTCCTGTCTGCGGAGCTCCGCGTCTGGCTTCTCAAGGCTCTGGCGTGGCCGGCAAATGGAGGTGTCGTCGGTGTCGTACCAGGGCCGGTCGAGCGGGCTCGCCGCTCTCCAGCCGTCAGCTGACTTCGTCGTGCGTGGCTCACGGCAGCCCGGGTGAGAGATGACGTCGGAGGGGTCGGGACGCCGCTCAGGCGGCTCAACTGGAGGTGGCTACGAGCGGTTCACAGACCGCCCGCAGCCCGGCCAGATCTCTCTGTGCCGCCGACTCCTGCGGAAGAACCTAGGCTTTGCTCTGCCAGAACATGTCGGCGAACTCGTCAACGGCCGCTCGGAGTGCCTGAGCCTCCTCGAGGCTGACGCCCTGCTTGCAGGCTCCTGCCATCTTCATGATGTTCCAGACCTTCTCGTGAAGGTCGGGGAACATCTCAACGTGTGGCGGCTTGAAGTAGTCGCCCCAGATGATCCTCACCTCGTGCTTGACGAGTTCTGCCGCGCGCTCCTTCTCAGCGACATAACGGCCAATGGAGTTGGCCGCCGCTGCACCGGATGCATCGCCGAGTTCGGCAATGAGCACCATCATGCGTTCGACGCTCTCGGCACCCTGCTGAGCAATGTGTGGGTGGTAGATGCCGCAGGGGATGTCGCAGTGCGCGTAGACGACCTCGCTCGGTCGCAGCAGGTCGGCAACGCGGTCTCGAATGCTCAAGTCAGTGCTCCTCTATCTGCTCGGGCTGCTGCTATTGGAGGCACTCGCCCCCCGGCGCACCGCCTCGGCCCCGGTGGCGAGGGCGGTGCGCCCGCATCCTAACACCGCTTGCTCCGGGGGGCCGTGCCGGAGAGTGTCCGGGCTTCGAGCGTCCGTCGGTGGAGAGACGCGGTCGAGGGTTAGAGCGACCGGTTTCCGCCGTGACGAGGGGCTACGGCTGGAAGGCGTGGAGCGGGATTCCGCCGGAGGTCCGATTGGGGTCGTCCAGGCCCGGGTAGGGCGGGAAGAGCGACTCGAGCTCTCGCCGGATCGGGTCGCCGTCGGGTAGGTAGGAGGAGAAGTCGCCGTCGGGCTCGGGGCGACGTTGCTGCTTGGTGACGTCGAAGTTCCGGATCTCGTCCTGAAGCATCATCAGGCCCTGCAGGAGCGATTCTGGACGTGGTGGGCAGCCGGGCACGTATACGTCCACGGGCACCACCAGGTTGACTCCCGGCAGCACGGAATAACCATACGAGAACGGGCCACCCATGATCGCACAACCGCCCATCGAGATCACCCAGCGGGGCTCCGACATCTGGAGGTAGATGCGGCGCACGACGGGCGCCATCTTCCAGGTGACCGTGCCGGCGACGATCATGAGGTCCGCCTGACGCGGGGACGCGCGGAACACCTCTGATCCGAAACGCGCGATGTCGTAGCGCGACGTTGCGCTCGCGATCATCTCGATCGCGCAGCAGGCGAGGCCGAACATCACGGGCCAGAGAGAAGAGGAACGCGCCCAGTTCAGGATGCCGTCGACCGAGGTGACGAGGACGTTCTTGCGGACTTCCTCCTCAAGGTCAACCGCGGTTCGGTCCTGGCTGCCAAGCAGAGGATGTGGGATCGCAATCTCTGGTTGATGCGTGGTCACGCATCCTCCTTCTCGTAGGCGGCGTCTCGACCGAATCCTACCCAGCGCCGAGCTAGTTCGCTAGACGTGCGGCGCGCACGGCCGTGCGCGTGACCTCGGCCTCATCGAACCGCTCGAGCCCTGCCGGTGCCGCCGCGCCTGCTGGGCAAAGGCAGGGCCCACGGGAGCGGGGCCGATCTTGGTGCGCCTAGGCGGTCAGCCAGGGCTCCCACTCGCGGGGGGGCCGTGCCCCGTGCAGCGGAGACAGCGACCGGAGTCGCTGGACCAGTGGCGGCAGGACCGCGAGCAGCTGGTCGATGTCGGCCTCTGTTGTCTCGCGACCGAAGCTGAATCTCAGTGATCCGCGCGCAAGGTCATCGGGTACGCCCATCGCCACGAGCACGTGGCTCGGCTCAACCGAACCGGTCGTACAGGCCGATCCCGACGAGGCGGCGATTCCGGCCAGATCCAGAGCGACCAGGATCGACTCGCCTTCGACGAAGCCGATCAGGGCGGAGACGTTGCCCGGGAGACGCTGCTCCGAGTCAGGCGGGCCGCTGATGCCACTGTGGGGGATGCGGGCGGGCAGCTCCTCGATCAGCCGCCGCGTGAGTGCCCGCTCGTGCGTGGTGTCCTGCTCACGCCGAGCGACCGCAAGCTCCATCGCCCGCGCGAAGCCGACGATCGCCGCGGTGTCCTCGGTTCCGGCGCGGCGCCGCTGTTCCTGGCTTCCGCCCTGGATCTGCGGCGCCAGGGGTGTGCCGCCGCGCAGGTAGAGGGCTCCGGCGCCACGCGGCCCGTAGAGCTTGTGGCCCGTGAAGGTCATCAGATCGATCCCGAGTCGATCGACGTGGACGCCGAGGTGAGCAACGCTCTGCACGGCGTCGGTGTGGATCAGGGTGCGAGGGTTGCTCGACCGCACCGCCCGACAGATCGCAGCGATGTCGTTCAGCGCGCCGACCTCGTTATTGCCGTGCATGACCGAGACGAGCACGGTGTCCGGGCGGACCGCCCGGCCAACCTCCTCCGGGTCGATGCGACCGTCGCAGCCGACGCCGAGCACCGTGACCTCGGCGACGCCGTCGCGCTCGAGCTGCTCAAGCGTGTCGAGTACCGCGTGGTGCTCGACGGCCGAAGTGATCACATGCCGCCCCCTGCCTGCGGTCGCGCCGACCACCCCGCGCAACGCCAGATTGTCAGATTCAGAGCCCCCCGAGGTGAAGATGATCTCGTCCGGGTCGGCGCCGACGCTGGCTGCCACCGCCTCGCGCGCCTCCTCGATCGCGCGGCGGGTCTGCTGAGCCTCGACGTAGATCGACGAGGGATTGTGCCAGCTGTCGGCGAGGTAGGGGATCATCGCCTCGATCACCGCCGGATCGGGAGGCGTCGTCGCCGCGTGGTCGAGGTAGATTCGCCGCTCGAGGCGTGCGGTGTGAGGCATCGGGACTCCCTCTCACAGTGGCAGCGCCTCCTCATGATAAGGTATCTTTATTGCAGGAAAACGTACTTAATCACGATGCGGCTACTGATGGGGGGCGGGAACCTGCGCCTGAAGGGGACACGAGAGCAGATTCTCAACATTCTGCGCCGGCTTGAGCGTGCGTCGGTGGAGGAACTCGCGGGCGAGCTCGGCCTGTCTGGTGCAACCGTCCGCCGGCAGCTGGAGGTGCTGCTGCGTGACGACTATGTGTCGGTCGAGCAGGTGCGGGGTGGCACCGGTCGACCGAAGCACTTCTTCTCACTGACCGAAAACGGCGTGGAACTCTTCCCACACCACTATGTCCGCATCACGCATCGATTGATCGAGGAGATCGCCGCGCTGACCGCGGAGGAGACCTCCGGCTGTGACGGCGCCCAGATCGCTGAACTCGTGGTCGGCAAGCTGCGGGGTCGCCTGCTCGTGGAGTATGGACCGCGTGTGACCGGTGACAGCAGCGAGGCGCGCATCAGGTCGACGCTTTCGCTGCTCGCCGAGGAGGGCTTCGACTTCGAGGTCGACCGCTCCGGTGGCGAGCTTCGGCTGCTCGGACGAGGCCTCTGTGCACGGATCGGACACGGGACAGACGGAGTCGATCACGATCGCGCGCTGCTCGAGGAGCTGCTCGGCGTTTCGGTCACGACGCTTCCGGGCAGTCAGACACCTCACGAGTTCCTCTGCGCCTTCCGCGTGGAAGAGCGTGCGTTCGTGGACGCAGGGCGAGCGGCTCAATATCATTGAGGAAATCAGATCTTGATGGAGAGGGTCGCTCAGGCGGCCTGACCAGAGCGGGAGGCCCCTGATGAGTGGAGTGCCGCTGCCCGGGATGGGCGCGACCATGTCTGCAGGCGATGCGCAGCCGGCGGTCAGCCTGCCGGTGATTGAACCAACCTTCCAGGGCCCCCTGGTCACGATGACTGAGCGGGCCGAGCAGAAGGCGAAGACGATGCTGGTCGAGAAGGGCCACGCCGATGGGATGCTGCGCGTCTTCGTCGTCGGCGGAGGGTGCTCCGGTTGGCAGTACGGGATGGCGATCGCAGAGCGCGCCGAGGAGGACGACACGGTGATCGTCTCAGACGGGGGGGCTCGTATCGTCGTCGACAAGGACTCGGTGCCGATGATCAGCGGTGCCGAGGTCGACTACGTTGAAGACCTGATGAAGTCGGGCTTCACGATCTACAACCCGAACGCGGTCGCCTCATGCGCCTGTGGCTCGTCCTTCCAGGCATCCGGACACCAGGGCACGCCGCGCCCCTGCTAGCGGGACACGGGCGGGCGAACATGAGCGCGGTTCCCCTCCGGAGAGAGGCGTTGGCGCGCCGCTGAGGGTTGGCCGACGCGGATCCCGGTGCTCGCCGAGAGGTCAATCTCGAGCGTGACCGAGGAGTTGAGGAGCGCAACGATGCAGGCGTGGATCGTCGTCGGGACCGCCCAGAACTTTGAGACGCTTCGAGCGCGCAACTTTGATGTCGCGGCGTTCAAGACATCCCGCCGCAAGCAGTCCTCCGACATGGCACCCGGCGACCGACTGGTCTTCTACCTCACGAAGGCCGTCCAGTTCGGCGGGATCGTCGAGGTCTGCGGCGAGGCTTACGAGGACACGTCCGATATTGGCATGGTCTCGGAGGGCCGGGCCAGCGAGGACTATCCGTTTCGGATCGAGACCGCGCCCGTACTCATTCCCGAGCCCGACCGTTACGTCGATGTTCGCGAGATCACCGATCTCCTCGAGAAGACGCGGAAGCTCGGGCCAAAGAAGCTCGGGATGGCCTTCCGCGGGAACCTTCACAGGATCTCTGACGAGGACTATCAGCAGATCGAGCGTCTGATCCGCGAACGGGTTTGATCTCTGTGGATCGGCGGGGGTGGACCCTACAGAGGCGTCGTCCCGGCCGGTGGCTCGGCGGAGTTGCGGCCGGGATCGGAGATCAGCTCGGGATCGACCCGACGATCGTCCGCGTTGTCCTTGTGACGCTGGTTGCATTTAGCGTCCTCCCTGCGCTCCTCTATCTCCTCCTCTGGTTGGTCGTTCCGGAGGCCGAGCCGAGCGGACCTGATCAGGTGGACCAGCCCGCCTCGACACGAGCGGTCGAAACGGAGTCGTCTGTACTCCGCCCTGAGACGCTGCTCGCCTGCGCCTGCCTGGTCCTCACGTTGCTGCTGCTCGCGAGCCCGCTCTCGCGGGCGTTGTTGCTCGGGTCTGGCATCGCGATCCTGATCAGGCCGCTCGTCGTGGCGGTGGTCGTGTGGCTCGTCTTGACGACTCTGCGACGCCTCCTCTTTCGCGAGTAGGCTGCAACTCGGACCCCGGAGCGATGCCAGAGACTGGGTCCTGGACCTGCCGGCGGGAGTCTCGGTGGCCCGGGAAACCGTGGCCGCGCTAAGATCGGTAGGAGGCGATGATGACTCCGACCGGCGCCTTCCGCTTTTCTCCACGGCCAAACAGAGCCGAACAGATCCCCTGGCGGGAATGGGACGCTGCGATCTTCGAGGAGGCGGTCGCAAGCGACCGGCCGGTCGTGCTCTCGCTGGCGGCCGACTGGGCGCCGAGCAGTCACCTTCTGGACGAGACGGTCTTCTCCGACGCCGACGTCACCCGAGCGCTCGCCAGTGACGCGATCCCGATCCGCGTCGACATCGACGAGCGGCCGGATATCGCCGGTCGCTACGGTGATCTCGCTGAGCCGGGCATCGCCGTCCTCACACCGGAGGGTGTCCCAGCCCGTCGGCTGGCAGTGCCGACCGCCGAGCAGCTGCTCGACGCGCTGCTCGACGCCCGGACGGGTGCGCCGCGACGTCCGCTGGAAGCGCCCGGGCCGCGCGCGGCCGAGGGGGCGTCGGCGGGGGGTGAGATCAGTCCACTTCTGCTAGACACGGCGCTTGCCCGATTGGAGCCTCAGCGCGAGCTGGCGGGGCCCGAGGCGGTGCGACTCTGGCTCTACGCGCATCGCCGCCGTGGTGACCTTCAGGCCGAGCTCAGGGCACGAGCGGCGATCCAGCGTCGCGTCGACGGCGGCGGCGTCGACGGTGACAGTGGCGCCTTCCGACACTGTCTGTCGGTCTCACCCGACTGTGCGGTTGGACGGGCGGCGGTTCAGGGTGAGTGGCTCGAGGTGCTGGCACGTATCGCGGCCGAAGGCGCTGAGGCGCGCGGCTGGGCTTCGGCGGTCGTTCGGCCAGTGATCGACTTCTTGGAGCGGCAGCTGCTTGGCGTGGAGGGGGGCTTCCGGGACACGGCCGGTCATGACCGAGTCTTTGCGGCGTCGAACGCGCGAGTCGCCCGTGGGCTAATCGCCTGCGGTGTGGTCTTCGACCGACCGGACTGGCGCGGGCGCGGTCTCACCGCTGTCGACCTGATCGTCCGCCGGTTCCGCGCTGGCATGGCCGGCGTCTACCACCTCTGGGATGGGATACCCGGACAGCTCGGGCTTCTCCAAGACCAGGTCGCCTCCGGCCAGGCGCTGCTGGACGCCTACGAAGTGACCGGTGAGGGCGACCTGCTCGCCCATGCCCAGGAGCTTGCGAGCGTGCTGGAGCGGAGTTTTCGATCTCCCGAGGGAGCGCTGACCGATGTCGACCGGATGTATGACAGTACCGCCCTGCTCGCGCTGCGGCAGAAGCCACTCACTGACAACGCCGCTGCTGTCGAGCTCCTGACCCGGCTCGGTCACCTCACGCACGACGACCGCTACCCTGCGCACGCGTATCAGATCCTGGGAGCGCTGGCGGGGGAGATCGCAATCTCCGGTGACCTTGAGGGTGTTTCGGCGCTCGCGCGGGTCGCCGACCGTTTGCTCTCGCGCGAGCCCGAGATCAAGGTAATTGCAGAGTCTCGACCTGGCGAGATCGATCGGGGAGTGGATGAGCTGCACCGCGAGGCCCTGCGAATGGCGCTTGCCGCGCACACGGTTCAGCGGTTATACCCCCCGTCCGACGACGAACTGGTCCGGCAGCTCGGGGTCTCATCGTCGGCCGCCGGCGCCGTCTGCTTTGTCGGTGGTCAGTATGGGCCCCTGCTCACCCATCCCGATCAACTCCTGCCCGCGATCGAACACCAGCTTGAGAACGCCTGACGGGTCTTGCTGGCGGTAGCGCTGTTCACGCGTTCAGGCGGTCCAGGATGCGCCCCAGCCGCCACATCACATCGAGATCGCGCTCGGTGATCTCCTGAACCCAGCTGGCCAGCGTCATCTCGCCGCGGAACGGGTGCTGTCCCACATGGCCCCAGGCACATTCGGTCTGGCTCAGGATCCACAGCAGCTCCTCGCGCATACCAACGAAGTCCCAGAACAGCTCGTCGATCTCCTCGCGATCACGGTAGTGCTGCTCGGCCGGCCCGTATTGAGCGTGCCGGTCCTCGATCGGCGTCCCGCTCGTGCTGATGATCAGGCGGACGGTGCGCAGGTCCTCACGCTCGCTGTCGCGCAGGAATCCGATCAGCTCGACCGCTGACCACGGGTCCTCGTCGATGCGCTGCCGCGCCATCTCGGGGCTGAATCGTACTGCCAGGCGTTCGATCTGATGCGCGACTTCGCGCAGGGTCTTGCGCAGGTAGCGGGGCTGATCGCTGTATCGTGCCGATAGATACCGTGGCATGGGGCAGATCGTCTCCCTGAAGCCGAGGCTCTCACCGAGGTCTGTGCATAGTGAACTGCTTCGCTCTATTTCTCCAATCCGGGCACCGCCACCAGGCACTGCAGCCCAGTTCAGCCAGTCGGCTGTCAACCGCCCCCGGCCCGTTCACAACCGGTGCTCGCCGCAGTTTTTCCTGCGGCCGCGGACCGGGGGCGCGCGGTCGCGCCGACGGTGACGGGTAGGTCCGCCTGATGCCCTCTCGACGAACTTCCTTTCAGCTGCTGTCCAGCCGGGTCGCCTCCTGCCAGGTCTGCCAGGAGATGAGCTACTCGCATGTGCTTGGGTCCCGGAACGGCCCACTCGATGCCCCCTTGATGATCGTTGGAGAGGCACCAGGCAGGCTCGGAGCCGCTCGCACCGGCGTGCCGTTCTCAGGAGACCGCTCGGGGGAACGCTTCGATCGCCTGCTCGCCGCAACCGGGATGACCCGCGACCAGGTGTTCATCACGAATTCTTTGCTCTGTAATCCGTTAGCCGCCTCGGGTGCGGGTCCGCGAAATCGCCGCCCACGGGTAGCCGAGCTGCGATCGTGTCATGCCTTCCTCGCGGAGACGCTGGCGCTCGTAC
Source organism: Dehalococcoidia bacterium (assembly GCA_965249675.1). Lineage (GTDB taxonomy): Bacteria > Chloroflexota > Dehalococcoidia > UBA2979 > UBA2979. The sequence continues at coordinate 2,993,270 of OZ252250.1, read as the reverse complement.
GCGCTGAGGTGGTTGCGGCGCTGGGAGGTGTTGCGCTCAAGGCACTCGCTCTGGTCGAGCCGCACGCGATCGGTGGTGTTCTCGCTGCTGCCGGTCGGCCTCGCCCATGGGCCGGGCGCACCCTCATGCCGCTCGTGCATCCCAGCCCACGCACTGCCGCGCAGCGGCCTTGGAATCGCCAGCTGGAGGACTGGCGCACACTCGGCGAACTGGTGCGCTCGAGCCCGCGGTGACGGCGCGGATTGATCCAAGGATCGCCGGCTCCCTACCATCCGTGTACCTGTGAACTTCTCATCACTGCCCTATGCGGTCCTGATTCTCCTGCTCGAACTGGCGGCCGGGAGCGTGGTCGTGCTGACCGCATTTGACGCGCGCGGCCAGGTCACGCAGGGCTACGTCAAGGCCGGTGCCCTGACGGTGGTGCCGCTCGGTATGCTCGCGGCCTGGACGATCTTCACGATCGGACCGAGCGAAGAACTCGACGGCTACCGACTCAACGCGGAGTGGCTCGATGCCGCTCGCATCGCCGTCCTCGTCTTCGCCGTCCTCGTCGTGGTGCACCTGATCGCCACGCTGCGTGAGCGGCGCCGAGGCGCGCTCATCCTCGGCGCGACAGCGGGATGCTGTGGCGCCCTCGCGCTGGTTGCTGTCGGGATCGTGATCGCCCCTCCCGCCTGGTCGACAGTCGGCATCGTCGCCAGCTTGCTGGTCGGTGCGACGGTGCTGGGATCCGCTCTGATGGCGATGATGTGGGGACACTGGTACCTGACGTCGGGTCGATTGCCGAAGGAGCCGATGGAGGAGATGACGTTAATCGTGTTCGGTGCAGTCGGCCTGCAGGTGCTCCTCGTGGCGGTGGCGGTATGGTTGCCGGCCCGAGAGGTGCCCCTGTCCGAGGGCTCGATCGGCGTCGGTCTGTCGGAGAATCCGGCCTTCTGGCTGCGCGTGGCGGTTGGACTTGCGTTTCCCGGCCTGCTCTGCTGGTTGGCTTGGCGTAGCGCCCGTATTCGCGGGATGATGTCGGCAACCGGGCTCCTCTATCTCGCCCTCGGTGCACTGCTGGCCGGCGAGGTGCTCGCACGCGGACTGCTGTTCATGACCGGAAGAGCCGTCTAGTCCGGAGTCCCGCTGCCTCGCGCGCTCGGCTTGGAGCCGTCCTCTGAGGCGATCGCGCCGTCCTCGGCATGCTCGACCAGACCCTCATCAGTCGCGCCGTGACCTCGTGGCACCGCCAGGCCGTCTTCGTTCTCAACGCCGACCGGTGTGGACCTCCCGACGTGGCTCGCAGCGAGCGCCACCGCCGGTGGCTCGCCCCGGAGCCTGCGGTCGAGGTACCAGAAGATTTCTCTGGCGAGACCAGCTGCTGGGACGATCACGACCAGACCGATGAGGCCGAAGGTCGCCCCCGCCACGGCGAGCAACACCAGAATCATCGCCGGATGTACCTCTACGGCACGACCCTGAATTCGAGGCACCAGGAAGACGTTCTCGACCTGCTGGACGACCAGGTAGGCCAGGGCGACCCACAGGATCTTGTCAGGCTGGGTCGCGGCAACGATCACGAGGGCAGGCACGGCACCAATCCAGGGGCCAATGATCGGGATCAGCTCGGTCAGGCCAGCGAAGAGCCCGAGGGCAAGCGACATCTCGATGTCGAGCAGGGTGAGCGAGACGGTCACTGCTGTGCCGACCACCAACCCAAGGAAGAGCTGAGCCTGGATGTAGCGTCCGACCACCCGGTCACCGATGTCGATCAGGTTTTCGGCGTCGGCTTGAAGACGCTCCGGTATGGCGTTGACCACGTTCCGGCGCACATAGTGTCGGTCTCGCATGGCGTAGAACATGAAGAGTGGCATGACTACGAAGCCGACCACGATCCCGATCGTGCCGGTGATCAAGCCGATCGTCCGCTCGCCGATAGCAACCGTGGCATCGGTCGCCGCGTTGGTGATGTCCCCCATGCTCTCGTCAATCCGCTCTTGGACATCCTCGGGAACTTGATCCCGGTAGAGCTCGAACCAATCGTTCGCCTGGAGGCGAGCCGCCTCAGCGGTCTCGGGCAGCGTCTCGACGAAGTCCCCAACCTGGTCGACGAGTCGCGGGAGGATCAACGACGCGGCGACGAAGAGTACGAGTGCGATGGCGATGTAGATCAGCAGCACGACGAGCCCACGCCGGTAGACGTCGCCGCGGTGGGTCTTGGTGGGGATCAATGTGGCGACGTGGTCGACGATCGGTGACAGCGCGTAGGCGAGGACCGCGCCGACCGCGAACGGCAGGATTGCAGCACGCGCATGGAAGAGGACGTACAGGGCGAGCGCCAGTGCCGATAGCCACAGTGCGATTCGCCAGCGCTCACTCGTCGTCACACCAGAACTATGCGCGATCGGGGATGGATCGGTCGACCCTGCTGCAGACGAGGTCTGAGGACCATCCCGCTGGGCGGGCCCATCGACCGGCCTGGGGCTCTCGGGGGAGAGTGTCACGATCTCACGTGGGCCGCGCCCCATCGGAGCGAGGGCTCTCCGGTGATCGCCAGTCCACGTGCCGGGCACCGCTGGTCCGGATCAGGGAGAAATCCTCAGGTGGCTTCACGATTGACAGGCTACAGTCGTCTGGGGAGGATGCTGAGATGAATGATCCCGCGCTGATCGAGATCACTATGCAACGCGGTGGCTACCGGCTCACGGCCGCCAGGCAGGCGGTAGTGGACACGGTGCGCCTGTCTGGTAATCACTTCACCGCCGAACAGGTGGAGGCCGGTACTCCGTCCGCCGGGCGGGCGACGGTCTTCCGGACGATCAAGCTGATGCGAGACCTTGGCATAATCTGCCAGGTGGTGCTGGATGATGGCGCGGCCGTCTATCAGCTCGCGGAGAGCGAAGTCACCGCCCACCATCACCACGTCGTCTGTAGCGGCTGTGGGCAGGTTGCCGAGTTCAGTAGCCCCGGTCTGGAGGATGTCCTTCAGGGTGCCGCTCGCAGTACCGACTTTGAGATCGACACGCATCGTCTTGAGCTCTACGGACTCTGCCCCGGCTGCCGCCCGTAGCCGCCCACCCCCTTGTTCCGCCACCGCCCGGGCCGCCACTGCGGTTGTCTGGTCGAGAGGGTCTGAGTGGGCCGGCTTGCTACACTCATGCCAATACAGACGAGCGAGACACGACCGACACCCGGATCTCTGGTTGCGGTGCGGCACGACGGAAGGATTTCACGATGACGATCGAGGTGGGCCAGGCCGCCCCAGACTTCACGCTCCCCAACCAGGACCGCGAGTCGATCACGCTCTCAGAACTCCGAGGCACACCGGTGGTTTTGATGTTCTACCCGTTGGACTTCTCCGGTGTCTGCACGAATGAGCACTGTGAGATTCGCGACGACTATGGCTCCTGGATGGAGCAAGGCGCCAAGGTCTTCGGTATCAGCCGCGACAGTATCTTTGCGCACAAGGCCTTCCGAGACAGCATCGAGTTGCCCTACGACCTGCTCGCGGATATGAAGGGGGAGGTTGCCCAGCTCTTTGGCACGTGGAACGAAGCTGCCGCGATTGCCGAGCGGCTGACGGTCGTTGTCGACCGTCAGGGCAACGTCGCCTACACCACCAAGAGCGGCGGAATCCCGCTCGCACGCGACCACTCTGGTGTGCTTGAGCACATCGGCTGAGCGACGGGGGCGCGTTCCCCGGGTCTGGCACCGGGTACGAGTGGCTCTCGAGCCGATCGGGGCGCGCTAATGGCGGCGCCGGGCGCGCGGCATGCGCTCTCGCAGCTCCGCCGCGGTGACCGGCTTCAGCCCTTCGAGATCTGTCTGGGCGTCGATGATGTCCGCGGCTATCTCGAGGCGACGGGTGAGGACCCGGCCCGATGGTCGGAGACGGTCCCACCCCTGGCACTGGGTGCCTTCGCGCTGGGCGGTCTGATGGAGCAGCTGGGCGTTCCTTCGGGGATGCTCCACTCCGGCCAGGAGTTCGACTTTCTCAGGCCGATTGCGTGCGGCCAGTCGGTCACCGTCGAGACGACCGTTGGCTCCGACACCGAGCGGCGGGGGGCACGGCTGATCGCCCTCGATCTGTCGCTTGAAGCCGCTGGGGAGGTCGCGGTCACGGGCCGTACCACCATTGTCATCACGCCCGAGGGCTGACGATCCCGCATCCCGACGAGGTATTCCGATGAGCGAACCAGCACCAGCAGTCCCGACGGTCGCGCGGCTGATCGATCAGAAGCGCGTCGACGCATATGCCGACGCGGCGCGGGACCGGAACCCACTCCACCGCGACAGTCCCGAGGCGGCCGAGGGCCAATTCGGCCGACCGATCGCCCACGGGATGCTGATATTGTCTCTCGTCTCGGAGGCGATGACCGGCGCCTTCGGCGAACGCTGGGCGAAGGGCGGACACCTCAAAGTACGGTGGCGTGCACCGGCGATCCCACCGGTCACGGTGACAGTGAGTGCCACGCTCAGGCGCCAGGCCGACGGCCTGGCACTCTACGACGTCACGACCATCGCAGAGGATGGCACGGTGCTGCTCACGGGCACGGCCCGCGCTCCGCTGTCCTGATGGTTGACACGCTCGAGCCGGCTGACGGCGAACTCTTCGACGCGCGGATGTACGAGCAGTACTGCTATGCCTGCGGCGTACTCAACGAGAACGGTCTTCATCTCAGGTTCCGTCGCGACGGGGCTGCCGGAGTGATGGCGCTCTACCGTCCCAAGGAGACCGATCAGGGGTTCCCCGGGGTCCTGCACGGTGGGGTGGCGGCCGCGCTGCTTGACGAGACGATGGCGTGGTCGATGTATGCCGCTCAGCAGGTGATCGGGATGACCGCCAAGATGGAGACTCGCTACCGGCAGCCTGTCTCCCTTGGGGAGCCGCTGACCGTCCGGGGGCAGTTCACGCGAAGTCGTGGCCGCCGACTCGACGTGCGTGCGACGATTGAGGACGGCGTTGGAGCATGCCTCGTCGAAGCCGATGGACTTTTCCTGAGACTCCCAGCGGCCGAGGAAGCGGGGCTCTTGCGCAGCCTTGGCTGGCCTGCAGGCGACCGTGCGCCCGACTGACGCGCGAACCGATCAGGTCGGCCGCTCGAGCACCGTCCCGACGTTGAGGAGCTCCGCTGCGGCGAACTTCGGTCCGGCGGCCTGTGCGCGCGCGACCGTGATGGTTCCACCAATGGCCGCGATCTCGACGCTACCGTCGCTGCTCGCAACGACGGTTCCGGGCGCAGCCGCCGGTGAACCTCCCTGGTAGGAGGCACCGAAGAGACGTACGGTCAGCCTGCCGGTCTGAGCTGAAGCTCCGGGCTGCGGATCGCAGCCACGGATCAGGTTGAAGACCACGGGCCCGGGCTTGAGGAAGTCGATCTTGGCGTGAGCGGCGTCGCACGGAGGCTCGTAGGTTGCGAGCGCATGGTCCTGTTCGATCCGCGGAGCGCTGCCCTCACGCACCTGACGAACGGCATCAACGAGTGCCTCCACGCCGGCCGGGTAGAGCTTGTTGAAGTAGAGCGAGCCTACAGTGTCCGCCGGGTCAATCGGTACCGACTGCTGGGAGAGGATTGGTCCGGTGTCGATGCCCTCGTCGACCCAGAAGATCGTGAGACCGGTTTCCCGAGCGCCACCGATGATCGGCCAGTTCATTGCCGCTCGGCCACGATGCCGCGGCAGCAGCGAGGGGTGGTACTGGATCGCCCCGTGGGTCGCTGCATCGAGCACCCTTTTTCGCACGATATCGGTGACAAAGGCGAAGACGAGCAGGTCGGGTCTCCAGACCAGATATTGTTCGAAGGGGCCGTCACGACGGAGTGTTGGGGTCTCAATCGCTGGGATCGATGCAGCGGTTGCCGCTTCCAGCAGGGGATCTGCGCGGGATCCGCCACGGGGCGTGGAAACCCCCACTACCTCTTCCCCGGCCGCCACTAGGGAGTTGAACACATCACGGCCGAATGCCGCTTGGCCAAAGACCACGATTCGCATCAGGCGCACCTCTCTCAGCTGGGCCGAGGCTCTCCTCGGAAGTTCGAACGAGCGCAATTATAGGCGGCGATTGGTGGGCGGACCTGCGACCGCCGGGAGGAGGAGGTCTCTGTAGGGGTCAAGACCCGGCGAGTTTGACCCGATGGCCGTCTCCCTCGAGGAGGCTCTTGAGCGCTGCACGATGGTCCCCCTGTATGAACAGGACGCGCTGCTGGCGGCTCCCGCCGCTCCCACATCGCTGCTTGCAGCGCCTGAGGAGTGCGTCGAGTTCCCGCTCGTTGCCGGGAAGTCCCACGACGAGCGTGCCCACCTTGCCGCCTTTCGCCGACTTCCCGCGGTGGAGGCGGACAATTCCGTCTCCGGGGTCGGATGGGAGGCTCCTAGCGCCCGACCGCCTGACGGGGGGTGTGCGGTCGGTGCTGCCAGCGGCGGATGCCGCCGCAGGGGGCCGAACCGCGCCGTCGCTCGACCAGACGAGGCTAGAGTTCCGTTCAGGCACGGCGGACGAGAGGCGATCTCTGCATGTCGCTCTGCTGGCTCAGCAACATGATCCTCCTACATGTATTGGCCGCCGTTGAGGCTCATCGACGCCCCGTTATAGAAGCTCCCCTCGGTGCAGAGGAAACGGACCGTCGTTGCAACTTCCTCGACCGTTCCGAAGCGACCCATCGGGATCTGGGAGATGAGCTGTTGCTTGATATTGTCTGGGAGCGCCTCAAGCATGTCGGTTGCGACGAAACCGGGGCAGACGGCGTTGACGGTGATGCCGAAGCGCGCGAGCTCCTTGGCCGCGGACTTGGTGAAGGCGATCATGCCGGCCTTTGCCGCGGCGTAGTTTGACTGGCCGAGATTTCCCATCTGGCCGATGATCGACGACATGTTGATGATGCGCCCGTAGCCACGCTCGCGCATGCCGGTCACGGCGGCGTTGGTGCAGTAGAAGATCGACGAGAGGTCGGTGTCGATTACGGTCTGCCATTCGGCAACTGACATCCGCTGGACGGTGCGATCTCGGTTCACGCCAGCGTTGTTGACGAGGATGTCGATCCTGCCCAATTCGGCCTCGGCGGTGGCGACAAGCTGCTGTGCTTGATCGGCCTGGGACACATCTGCCTGCACGGTCAGTGTCCGAACTCCCAGCGCCTCGATTTCCGCCCGGCAGCTCTCGGCGGCGTCGACGTTCGACGTGTAGTTCACGACGAGGTCCGCGCCATGACGAGCCAGCTCGAGCGCGCAGGCGCGACCGATGCCGCGACTCGCCCCGGTAACCACTGCTACCTGTCCGTGAAGTGCCCCCGCCATCAACTCCCCCCGCTCTTGATTATCGTTAGCTTGCCTGTGTCTGCCCGAGCTTGCCTGTGCGTGCGCGCCTGATGTCGGTCCTCTGTCAAGCCTGCCTGAACGAGGGGTCTCACCTCGAGCATCGCCTGTTGTGACGGGAGACCGGTGGTCTCGGTGCCCCCTCGTGTCGTCGACGGCGGCGCTGCCTGCACGTCTTCATTCCGGGTCGCGGCTCAGGCGCCGGCCAGCGCCTCGACCATGATCGTCGCCTCACCCCGGATGACATCGACGCCGTCTTGGTTCGCGACGGTCGTGTTGAGGGTGAGGTGGCCCCGTTCGCGATCGACCGCCGTCACCTCAACGTTCGCAGTGACGGTATCGCCGGGGCTGACCGGCGCACGGAACTGCAAGGTCTGGCCGAGGTAGATGACCGCCTTACCAGGAGCGAGCTTTGCTCCGATCGCTGCCGAGATCATGCCGGCTCCGAGCATGCCGTGGGCGATCGGGGCCTTGAAGCGAGTGCGCGCTGCGAAGTCGACATCGCTGTGCAGTGGGTTGGTATCGCCCGTGACCGCCGAGAAGGCAGCGATATCCTCCGGACTGACCTGCTTGGAGAAACTTGCAGTGACCCCGACGGTCAGCCCCTGAACATCATCTGTCATCTGTAGCTCCTCAGGCGGTTGCGATCACCTTGCTCGTTGCCGTGCGCATACTACGGGTCGGCGTGCGGTTGGGACAATGTCCGGGAGCCGATTCCTGCTCATCGGGCATCGGTTCTGGGGCGGCCTTCTGGTGCTGCAGAGAATAGATGCAATAAATGGGGAAAAACGTTGACTAACCCCTTGATCGGCGGTAATTTGGGTAACAGAGCGGGAAGCGCCGGCGGCGAATACCGGTGAAGTGAAGGCGACCGATGGAAGAGACGCGCAGTGCCACCATTCGGATCCTCTCAGAACGAGGATCGTCAACGGCCGCGGAGCTGGCCGGCCTGATCGGCGTCTCCAGCGGCTCAATCCGGCGACAGATGGACATCATGGTCGCCGCTGGTCTGCTCGAGACCGAGCTGGTTCGGCAGCCGCGTGGCCGCCCGGTGACGCGCTATTCGCTGAGTGAGGCCGGTGAGGAGCAGAGTTCAGGCGCCAGCTATTCGCGGCTGCTGGACCGCCTCTCGGACTCGCTCCAGGGCCTGTCGGCAGGCGAGGTGGCAGGCCGTGGCGGGACACAGATCGTCGATCTGTTGCTGCAACGCGTGTCCCAGTCGGTGGCGCGTCTGCACGCGGCGCGGGTGACTGCCGATGAACTCGGTGAGCGTCTTGAGCAGGTCACGGTGGCCTTGCGCGATGAAGGAATCCTTGAGGTGATGGAGCGGCACGATCAGATGGCCGTGCTGCGCAACACGTCATGCCCTGTGAGGTCCTGCGCCGAAGAGAACCACGCGATGTGCGAAGCCGATCGGAATGCGATCGAGTTGCTGCTGGGCGTGCCCGTCCTGCAGTCATCGACCGTGGCTGGCGGTGCTGATTCATGTGAATACCTCGTCCAGATGCCCAGCGGCGACGGGCGAGAGCAACCAAGGAGAACCATGGTTCCGGACTCAACACCTTCAGAAGCGCTCCCGAACGCGAAGGTGCAGCAGTGATGAGCGAACCGATTCTTGAGATCCGCGATCTCGAGGTGAGCATCACCAAGTTGCCCGAGATCCAGATCGTCAACGGCGTCAATCTGACGATCCGCCCCGGCGAAGTGCATGCCCTGATGGGGCCCAACGGCTCGGGCAAGAGCACGCTCGCCAGCACGGTCGCCGGGAGTCCGGAATACACCGTTGACGGTGGACAGATCCTCTTCAAGGGTGAGGACATCACCGCGCTCGCGCCCGACAAGCGGGCGCGCCAGGGCATGTTCCTCTCCTTCCAGTATCCGACGGCAATCCCTGGCGTGACGATGGTCAACTTGATGCGCGAAGCGTTGAAGGCCAGGCGCGGGGAGGATATGCCAGCTCGCCAGTTCCTCACGGAGCTGCGGGAGACGCTCGCCACGCTGAAGATGGACGAGAGCTTCGCACGCCGCTACGTCAACGACGGGTTCTCAGGCGGCGAAAAGAAGCGGGCCGAGATCCTGCAGCTCGGCATGCTCAAGCCCGACCTCGCGATTCTCGACGAGACGGACTCGGGGCTCGACGTCGATGCGCTTCGCACCGTTGCCGAGGGCGTGAACGCCTTGCGCACACCCGAGATCGGCGTCCTGATCATCACCCACTACGAGCGAATCTTGAACTACATCACGCCCGACTTCGTGCACATCTTGGTCAATGGGCAAATCGTCAGGTCCGGCGATTCATCGCTGGCGCAGGAAATCGAATCCGGTGGCTATGACCCGATCCTTCAGGGGCTCGGGATGGCGGAGGAGGCTGTCACAGCATGACTACATCAAAGGATGTCGCCCGCGGAGCAGTGGGCGAGTACCAGTGGGGCTTCCATGACGATGAGGAGCCGCTGTTTATCGCTGAGAAGGGGCTCAACGAGCGCGTGATCCGCGAGATGTCGAAGATGAAGGGCGAGCCAGACTGGATGCTCGAGTATCGCCTCGACGCCTATCAGAGCTTCCTTGAGCAGAGCAATCCGAAGTGGGCGGGGAGCCCGCAGCTCCTTGCGGATCTGGACTTCCAAGACATCCACTACTACGTGCGGGCGACCGACCGGGACTCGACTAACTGGGATGATGTTCCCGAGTACATCAAGGACACCTTCGACAAGCTGGGCATCCCGGAGGCCGAGCAGGAGTTCCTCGCCGGTGCCGGCGCGCAGTACGACTCGGAGGTCGTCTACCACAATATCCGCGAGGATCTCGCGGAGCAGGGCGTGGTGTTCCTCGGGATGGACCAGGGTCTCCAGGAATATCCCGAGCTCGTGCGCGACTACTTCGGGACCGTGATCCCAGCCGGTGACAACAAGTATGCCGCGTTGAACTCCGCCGTCTGGTCGGGTGGCTCGTTCATCTATGTCCCGAGCGGCGTCAAGCTCGATGTGCCGTTGCAGGCCTACTTCCGAATCAACACCGAGAACATGGGCCAGTTCGAGCGGACCCTGATCATCGCCGAGGACAACAGCTATCTTCACTACGTTGAGGGGTGCACGGCGCCGATCTACTCGAGTGCGTCACTGCACTCTGCCGTGGTCGAGATCGTTGTCAAGCACGACGCACGTGTGCGCTATTCGACGATCCAGAACTGGTCGAACAACGTCTACAACCTCGTCACCAAGCGCGCCGTCGCCTACGAGAACGCCGTCATGGAGTGGGTCGATGGCAACATCGGGTCGTTGTTGACCATGAAGTACCCGTCGGTGTTCCTGATGGGAGAGGGCGCACACGGTGAGATCCTATCGCTGGCGTTCGCCGGCGACGGGCAGCACCAGGATGCCGGTGGCAAGGTCGTGCACGTGGCGCCGAACACCACGTCGGCGATCGTCTCCAAGTCGGTCTCGCGCGGCACCGGGCGAAGCTCCTACCGTGGCCTCCTGAAGGTCCATGAGGGCGCCGAGAACTCCAGCTCGACCGTTCGCTGCGACGCGCTGTTGCTCGATGAGCACTCGCGTTCCGACACCTACCCGACCATGGAAGTTGACGAGGAGCTGGTGAACATCGGGCATGAAGCATCGGTCTCCAGGCTCGGCGAAGATCAGCTCTTCTACCTGATGTCTCGTGGCATCCCGGAAGAAGAGGCGGCCAAGATGGTCGTGAACGGGTTTGTTGAGCCGATCGTCAAAGAGCTCCCGATGGAGTACGCGATCGAGCTGAACCGGCTGATCGAGCTCCAGATGGAAGGATCGGTCGGCTGATGGTGGAGGCCGGCATCACCCTGAAGGAGCTCACCGACGAGGCCGTGGTAACCGCCGCACGCCGGCGCGGTGAGCCCGAGTGGCTAACCACACGCCGAGTCGAGGCGGCTCGCGCGTTCGCCGCGACGCCATTGCCCACCACCTCGCTGCGGCCGTGGAAATACACAGATGTCAGTGGTCTGGATTTCGCCGCATTCCCGGTAAGCACACCGCGGGTCACGGTGGGCGGTGGGGGCGAGCTCGAGGGTGCGTTTGCCGATGCCTATCCGGCCGACGGTGAGGGGACGTTCGCCCGACTGATCCCTGCGACGGAGGGGAAGTTCGTCGCAGCCAACACGGCGCTCTGGGAGCGTGCTGTGACCGTCGACATCCCCGCTGGCCGTGCCACCGGGACGCCGGTCGTGATCGAGCTTGAGAGCGAGGCTGGGCGGCCGACGTCGATTTTCCCGCGGCTCTACATCCGGGCTCGCGAGCGTGCCGAGGCCACCGTCGTGCTGCGCCTCCGCTCCGACGACGCCCCATTGCTGGTGGCGGGCGTGGTCGAGATCTACGCGGAGCAGGCGGCGCAGGTGCGGCTGCTGGTCGAGAATCGCTGGGGGGCAGGCACGCAGGACTACAGCTTCATCCGCTCGCGTATCGGTCGTGATGCCGATGTCCGGGTCGGCACCCTGGCGTTCGGCGGGAGCATCGTCAAGCAGACCGTTGAGGCGCTGATCGAGGGTGAGGGGGCCCATTCCGAGATCCGAGGCGTGGCCCTCGGTGACCTCCAGCAACACTTCGACTTCGTCACGCTGCAGGACCATATCGGACCTCGCACCACGTCGAACGTGGAGATCAAGGCCGCGCTGGCCGGCGCCTCGAAGTCGATCTACTACGGGGTCACCCGCGTTGAACCGACGGCGAGTGGATCCCACGCCAACCAGGAGAACCGCAACCTCCTGCTCTCCAGACATTCGAAGGCCGACTCCGACCCGGTGCTCGAGATCCTGACCGCCGATGTCATCAGGTGTGGCCACGGTGCGACGGTTGGTCCGGTCGACCAGCAGGCTCTCTTCTACCTGCAGAGCCGTGGTCTCGCCGAGCGAGCCGCGCTGCAGCTGCTCGTCTCCGGCTTCTTCAACTCGGTTGCCGAGGGATTCCCGATCGACGGGCTCAACGAGATCATCCACGAGACCGTCGTTCAGAAGCTGGCGACCGCCGAACTGTGATCGCGATGGCGAATGGTGTCGCATGAGCGCTGAGCGTGTCTGTTCGGTCGGCGATGTGCCGCCGGGCGAGGTGCGGGTAGTCAGCTGCGGCGGAGGCTCGCTGGCAATCAGCAACGTAGACGGGACCCTGCACGCGATCGATAACCTCTGCACTCACGACGATGGTCCCCTGGGAGAGGGGCGGTTGAGGGGTAGTCGCATCATCTGCCCCAGGCATGGTGCCGCTTTCGACGCGACCACCGGTCGGGCGTTGACCTTGCCGGCCGTGCGCGATGTCCGCGCCTATGTGGTGCGTGTCGAGGGCGACCACGTGTTCGTCGAGTGCGAGGCCTGACCGATGGTTGTCACCCGTCCGCTCGACATGGCCAAGATCCGGCGGGACTTTCCGATCCTCAAACGCGAGGTCGCCTCCGGCGCACCGCTGGTCTATCTCGATAGTGCTGCAACCTCGCAGCGGCCGGTGCAGGTGATTGCCGAGCTGACGCGCTTTTACCGTGATCACAACGCGAACATCCACCGTGGCGTCCACACCCTGTCGGTCGAAGCAACCGAGCAGTACGAGGGCGTGCGCGAGAAGGTCAGGCAGCTGATCAACGCGGCAAGCACCCGAGAGGTGATTTTTACCTCCGGCACGACCGCCTCGATCAACCTCGTGGCACACAGCTGGGCGCGGAAGTTCCTCGGTCCCGGCGACGAGATCGTGATCTCAGAGATCGAGCACCACTCGAACATCGTCCCGTGGCAGCTGCTACGGGACTCGCTCGGTGTCGAACTCCGCTATGTCCCAATGCTGCCTGACGGACTGCTTGATCTTGAGGCCGCGCGCCAACTGATCGGGCCGCGCACCCGGTTGCTAGCGGTCACCGCGGTGTCCAATGCCCTGGGCAGCATCGTGCCGCTCGCCGAACTGACCACGATGGCGAGGGACCACGGCGCCACGGTATTGGTCGATGCGGCGCAATGTGCGCCTCACCAACCGGTCGATGTGCAGACGATCGGCGCTGACTTCGTCGCCTTCTCCGCCCACAAGATGCTCGGTCCCACCGGTGTCGGCGTCCTCTGGGGGCGACTCGAACTGCTGGAAGAGATGGACCCCTTCATGGGTGGTGGCGACATGATCTCGTCGGTCACGATGGAGCGATCGATCTGGGCCGACGTGCCCGCCAAGTTCGAGGCTGGTACGCCGAACATCGGCGGCGTCGTCGGCTTCGGAGCTGCCATCGATTACCTTGCCGCAATCGGGATGGACCGCATCCGCACCCACGAACTGGAGCTCACTGGCTACGCCCTCAATCACCTCGGCGATGTGCCGGGCGTCACGATCTTTGGCCCGGAGCAAGCGGAGGACCGCGGTGGGGTGATCTCATTCGATCTGGAGGGGGTCCACCCCCACGACGTTGGGCAGATGCTCGACCACCATGGTGTGGCGATTCGAGCCGGTCACCACTGTGCGCAGCCGGTGATGGCGGCTCTGAAGGTCCCGGCGACCGCGCGCGCATCGTTCTACCTCTACAACACCAGGGAAGATGTCGATTCACTCGTGGCGGCCCTGCACGAGACGGACCGAGTCTTTGGAGGTCGGTCGTGACCGCCCAACCCCGTGGCAGCCTGATGGACGATCTCTACCGAGAGATCATCCTGGACCACTACCGGAGCCCCCGGAACCACGGCTCGCTGGAGGAGCCGAGCTGCTCGGCAGATGGCTCCAACCCCCTCTGTGGCGACGCCATTCACATCGACGTCCAGCTGGGTCGCGACCGGATCGAGTCGATCCACTTCACTGGTTCGGGGTGCTCGATCTCGCAGGCATCCGCCTCAATGATGACCGAGCATGTACAGGGCCTGGACGGATCAGAGACTCGCCGGGCGATCTCCGATTTCCAACAACTGATGCTGACCGGTGAGCCGCCCGAGGGCTCAGATCTCGGTGACAGCGAGTCGCTCGCCGGCGTTGCGAAGTTCCCGGCGAGGGTCAAGTGTGCGCTGCTTGGCTGGAAGACGCTGGAACAGGCGATCAAACGGCACTCAGGAACGATCACCACCGATGAAAGGAATGAGCGCGATGGCTGAGACCGAGAGCATCGAGCGGCCGACCACCGAGGTACTCTGGGAGGCACTGAGAGGTGTCGAGGACCCCGAGCTCCACATGAGCATTGTGGAGCTCGGGCTCATCTACGACGTCGATCTCGACGGTGATGGTGAGGTCACAGTCGATATGACACTGACCTCGCCGGCGTGTCCGGTCGGGCCGCTGCTCCAGGGGATGATCTACCACCAGGTCAGCGAGATCCCCGGAGTGGAAGGCGTCGAGGTTAACCTTGTGTGGAGCCCGCCGTGGGACCCGCGTGAGATGGCATCTGAGGAAGTGAAGATGGCGCTCGGCATCTGGTAGACGGAGCGAGCTCCCACCTGACCGCTCGCTGGCGCCCCGCCGTCATGGTCGTCCGCTCTCGATTGCTCGGACCTATCGCCTGGCGAAGTCCGCCGGGATTGATCCGGTCAGTGGGACCGAGCGGGTGATCGGACCGTCTCTCTCGCAGATGACCGTTTCGTCCGGGGGCTCGACACAGCGGCCGATCCGGATCGACCGCAGGTCGACCACGAACTCCCCGTTCTCGAGCGTGACCGCGAACTGATCGAGCGAACGGGGCGCCGTGCCCCCGAGGGGCGCGCCGTCGATCGTGAAGGCGCCGCGTGTGCAGTGGTCGCGGTAGACGCCGGTGACATCACCGACGCGTTCGGTCGGGAGCCACTGGACGTTGCACCCGCTGTCCACGTTTCGTGAGAAGAAGGCGTGGAGGTCGCCGCTCGGTGTCTGGACGACCAGCGCACCGTAAGTGAAACCTCCCCGGTCGGCCCCCCACCGCGTGACTGGCTCGAAGCGAGGGACGCCCGGCTCCAGCCTCTCCATCCGCAGCCGCAAGGCTGGTTCGGCACCGGTGTTCACGAACGAGACGAGACAGACACCGAACGAGACGACGATCAAGAGCAGCGCCGCGCCGAGCGCCAGGAGCCGCGGCCACGGATTGGCGGGTCTGGTGTCTTCGGGCTCATCGGCGAGGTGCGGCATTTGCCGATGTTATCCCGCCGCGTCGTTGTGATCGTTAGCCTGAAGGCTGCCAACAGGACCGGCGGGATCTGCCGATGCTGCCGCCCGTCCCTCGGCTGGAGGTCGCGTGGCCCGTCGCTATTCACGGCGCGAGGCACTGAGACTCGCAGGAGCCGCAACAGCTGCTGTTGCCGGTGCTGTGTCGCTGGCTGCCTGCAATCAGGCCGGCGCCCCCGTCGAGCCCACGCCTGAGCCGACCGCGGAGCCGTTCAAGCTGAATGCCCGTTCGGGCCAGGGTGCCGGCGCGCGTGGGCAGCTGCATCTGGCCGCAATCGACCCGACCCCGATGGCGACCGATCTACTGAGTCCGTTCGAGCGGTGGCTCGCCTATTCGCGGCTCGTGGCGGTGGACCCGAGAACGGCTGCGATTCACGCTGACCTCGCCGAAGCGGTTGAGGTGGTTGACCCGCTGGAGGTGCGGTTCACACTCCGTCGCGACACCTTCTTCCATCCAGATCGGGAGTCGTTGGCCCATCCCGTTGTCGGCGATGTGGTCCGCGAGAGCTTCCTTGAGCAGGCGGCGTTGGGAGTTCCACTCTTCAGCGAGGTGATCGACCGGATTGAGGTCCCTGATCCCAAGACGGTCGTGCTCCGATTGAGGGGGCCGTTCGCCCTGCTCTTCGAGTTGCTTGCACGACCTGAAGCGTCAATCCGGTCACCCGGGCACTACGCCGCCCTGCCCGACCAGATCGGGAGCGGTCTCTTCGTTCCGATGCCGGTAGAGCACGGCGGGCGCACGATGCATGCCAACCCTCACCACCATCAGGCCGGATACCCGCGACTGGAACAGGTCGTGATGCGGTATTTCCCCGACGACCGAGCCGCTGATGAGGCGTTTCGCTCAGCTGAGCTCGACGTGCGAGAGACGACGGATAGCACGGGCATGCTGCGAGCATCTGGCGGAGCTCCCGCTAACCGCCAGCGGCGCGCGGCGCGCGTGTTGGTCGGCCTCGGGATGTCGCTGCTCCCGCAGAAGGGCGGCATCGCCACCCGATACGTCGAGGCGTTTCAGGACGGCCGTGTCCGTCGTGCGGTGTCGCAGGCGCTCGATCGCGGGTCGATCGCGGCCGCGGTCGGCGGCGTTGCGGCCACCCCAGTGGGGAATGCGCACGTGGCAGACAGCCTGACCTCCGCGGAGCTGGCCAGCGTCCCGTTCCAGCGCCACGACCCGGCCGGCAGCGTGGCCCTGCTGAGGGCGGCCGGCCGTGAGCAGCTGGCGTTTGCGCTTGAAGTGCCAGAGGTTGCACTGCTCCAGCCGGCGATTCCGCTGATCTACGAGCAGCTCGCCGCTGTGGGGATCACGGTTGAGATTCGCTCCCAGCCTGTAGAGGCCTGGGAGCAGATATTCAGCCTCGGCGACTTCGAGGCCACGCTCTTCGGGATTGGTGGGTTGGATACCCCAGATGTCGGTCTGCGGCTGCACGCCAGTGGTGGTCTCGACGGTCGCTTCTCGCCGTGGGGGTTCTCGAGTCCCGTGTTCGACAGACGGCTAGATTCCGCACTCTCGGAGAGTACCCCGGCCCGACGGGCCGAGGCGCTTCGGGAGACGCAGCGTGTGTTGCTCGGCGAAGACCCGGCTATGCTGCCACTGGTTGCGCCTGATGAGTTTGCATTGCTCGGGCCCGATGTACGCGGGTACGTCTTCGATTCGTTTGAGTTCAACGCCGGCTGGCTCTCCGCGGAGTGGCACCGGTCCGGATGAGCGTGCACCACTCCCCGGTGGGGGCCCCGGAACGGTAGAGGGACAGGCGCGGGGGTAGCGAGATGGCCGGAGCACCGAGCGAGC
This sequence comes from Dehalococcoidia bacterium, assembly GCA_965249675.1. Lineage (GTDB taxonomy): Bacteria > Chloroflexota > Dehalococcoidia > UBA2979 > UBA2979. Next base: position 2,976,077 of record OZ252250.1, on the reverse strand, counting down.
CGCTGACGTTGCATGTGGGCGAGTTCCGATGAGCGGTCCGCCACACCATCGTCCTCCCCCGTCCCCCGTAGTGGACCTCCTCGCCGCGCGAGATGGGCTCGAGGCGGCGGTTGACGCCGCCAACAGCACGATCCGCGCCGTGATCTCCCAGGCGACGGTGCGTGTTGGCCACAAGTATGGAGAGGGGCCGGTGACCGAGGCCGATCACGCTGCCGACCAGGTGCTCCACGAGCGTCTGATGCCTCTGATCCCGGGTGCTCACTGGATCTCCGAGGAGTCGCGCCAGGATGCGCCACTGCAACACGGCGAGCCGACGTGGGTCGTGGACCCGCTCGACGGGACCAGGGAGTTCCTACGCGGACTCCCCGAATTCGGTGTCTCGGTGGGGCTCTTCGTCGGCGACAAGCTCGTCCTCGGGGCGGTCGGGCTGCCGGTGACCGAGTCAGATCGTGGTTCGGTGCTCTCCGGCCTGGTCACTGGTGCGCGACGCGAGGCGCGTCGCGACGGTCAGCTCATCAGCCTGCCAGCCGACGACGGCACCCTGCGCCGTGTCGTGATCTCACGCCACGACTACGAGTGGCGGCAGATCCAGCACCAGATCCCGTTCGACTGCTACGGCTGTGGATCTGCGGCGGTCAAGCTCGTCCATGCCGCTCTCGGGACTGCAGACGTCTACCTCAGTACCGGCCCGCGCTCAGTCTGGGACGTTGCCGGCGGCGTCGCGGTGCTCGAAGCTCTGGGTGGGGTGGTGCTGATGGTGAATGGTCAACCACTTAACCTCTCGCCCCAGCAGGTAGCGATTCCGGCGTTCGTCGCCGGTTCCCGAGAGCTGAACCTGACGCTGCTGCGCCGCCTCGGCGCCCGGCTGGCGTAGCCAGCTGCTGGCGGCCCCGGTGCAGGGCTAGTGCCCGTGCACCCTGGCTGCGGTTCCCCGTTCCGGTGTTCGGGCGACGACGGCCCAGAGCGGGTCAGCGTCTTGAGGCGACCGATCGAGGAAGAGCGGCTTGCTGAAGCCGCCGGCGAGCGCGTGGTAGGCGGCTACCAGCTGTGCCCGTTGATCCCGGCCGAGTTGTTGCCAGATCGCGACCGCTTTCGTCGGGAAGAGGCGGTGGGAGAAGGCGACGATCGAGGTGCCGCCGGGACGGAGCACCCGGGCGATCTCAGCGAAGACCTGGACGGGCCTCGTCAGGTATTGGATCGAGACGGCGTTGGTCACGAAGTCGAAGCTTTCAGCTTCGAAGGGGAGCTCGGGCCGCTCGTTGAGATTGTGGACGACATAATCGTCGAGCTGTCGATTCTCGGTGAGTTCGCGGGCATTCATGCCCAGTCCCGTGACCCGGCCATAGCCGACCTCCGCCGGCAGGTGCGAGACCCACGACGACATCAGGTCGAGCACGTCCGATCCGGCAGGGATCAGTTCCCGGTAGAGCCCGGTGAGGGCAGTGATCGTTGCATCGTCAATATGAGTGACGTAGCGCGGTTCCTGGTAGAAGAGTTCATCAGCTGCGGGATCCTGGCGTCTGAAGAAGGTCGCCGGAAGCTCAGCCGACGGGTCGGGTGTTGGGCTCATCGACGCGGACCGTGTGAGAGTCTCAGTGCCTCGGATGACTGGATTGAAGTCCCCATGGTCACCCCCGTCGTTGATGGTTCGTTCCAGTGCGCCTCCGGGAGCATCGAGGTGGCGGTGCCCACGCGGGCCCCGTGGCCTGGCCAGGGGACAGACTAGACGATCAGGTCGGCCAGCTCTGCGATGTCGGCAACGCGTTCGACGCCGTCTTCGAAGTTGAGCCCTTCATTGCGAGGCCAGCTGCGTAGGAAGACCCGCACCGCCGCACCCTGGGCAAGCAGCTGTGCCGTGCGCCCGTCGTCATCGATGTGTTCCGCGCTGCCGAGCGCCAGGATCTGCTCCAGCTTGAAGTGCGCGCTCGGCCACGGTCCCTCGTTGATGATGATCCGCTCGAAGTAGTCGGCCATGCCATGCCGGCGGAGCCAGCCAAGCGGTGAGGATCTCCGTCCGGTGAGCAGCACCAGGTTGCGCCGGTAGGCCAGCCGGTCGAGCGCCGCCCGAGCCTCCGGCAGCGGACGACGCCAGTCGAATCGTAGATGGTCCCAGCCACTCCCCAGCCACCGCGGCCAGACGCAGGCGAGGGGCGCCGGTTGGTTGGGGTCGACGAAGCGGCGATGGATCCCGAGATTCCGCCCGAACGGCGGGGCACAGATCACCCCGTCGAAGTCGAGAGTGAGCGTCGGTCGCCCCTCAGGCACGCCTGCCCCCTGCACCTGCGCGTGGGCCTGGCTCCCACCTCCCGACCGTCTCAGACGATCACCGGCGGCCCCGGCGGCAGGGGTGGTGGGATCCCCGGCTGTGGAGGAGGGGGCCCCTCGCCGGGGTAGACGTGTGTCGAGGCAATCGAGACGTGGCCACCGGGCTCGCTGCGCAACTCGTCGGCGAAGGTCGCGAGTCGGTCTGTCACCTGACGGAACAGGGACCCGTCGGGGTAGAGGCCGTGCGGGTCGCGCTCGCCGGCAGTTGTACCCGTCAGGAGCTCGATGCCCTCCTCGATAGTCTCGATCGCCCACACGCTGAACCGTCCATCTGCGATGTCCTGCGCGACCTCCCCTCGGAGCACCACGTTCGAGACGTTCGCGCGAGGGATGATGACGCCCTGCGTCCCGTCGAGTCCACGGGCGCTGCAGACAGCATGGAAGCCCTCGATCTTCTCGATCACGCCGCCGATCGGCTGGATCCTGCCGTGTTGATCGACTGAGCCCGTGACCGCGATGCCCTGATGGATCGGGACCTCCGCCAGGGCCGAGAGCAGCACGTAGAGCTCCGTCGATGAGGCTGAGTCACCGTCAATCTCGCCGTAGAGCTGTTCGAAGGTGAGGCTCGCATGGAGCGTGCTGGCGGCGTGTTGGCCAAATCGCCCGACGAGGAATCCACGCAGAATCAGGAACCCCTTGTTGTGGATCTTCCCGGCGAGTTGGCTCTCCCGTTCGATCATCACGATCTCACCGCGACCGGATGAGGCGACGCAGGTCACCCGGGAAGGTCGCCCAGCCGAGATATCGCCGAGATCGGAGACCGAGAGCGCGTTGATCTGGCCGATCCGCGCCCCGTCCGTCTCGACGTGAATCGTTCCATCGTGGATCATCTCCTGCATCCGGTCGCGCAACAGCGCAGAGCGGTAGACAGCCTCGTCGATGGCCCGCTCAACGTGGCTCGAGGTGATCACTTCGTCCCCCTCGCCGTCGGCCCAGTAGTCGGCCTGGCGCGCGAGATCGAGGATCGCCGAGACGTTCGCGGAGAGCCGTTGCTGATGCCCGACCACTCTCGATGAGTGCTCGATCAGTCGCGCCACGGCCCCAGCGTCCAGGCACCTGATGCCGATCTGGTCGCACTGAGAGCGCAGGTAGGAGGCGAGCCCACGGCTGTTCTCCGTGTTTCGCTCAAGCTCGCTCTCGAAGTCCGCCTTGACCCGAAACAGCTCGCGGAAGTCCGGATCGAGCCGGTAGAGGATGGAGTAGAGGCCGGCATCACCGATGATCGCGACCTTCACCTCGAGCGGGATCGATTCGGGCCTGAGACCCGGCGTCAGCATGGCGCCGGAGGAGTCGGCTGGATTCTCGACTGCCAGACGGCCGCTGCTGAGGGCGCGCTTGAGTCCATCCAGAGATGGTGGGTTGCTCAACAGGTCCCGCATCCGGAGCACGATGTAGCCACCGTTTGCTGTCGCCAGCGATCCGGGCTTGATCAGGGTGTGGTCGCTGACAGCTGCTCCGAGTTGTCGTTCGTAGTCGATTCGACCCAGGAGGTTGCGGTAGGTCGGGTGTTGCTCGAACACCACCGGTGCCCCGCTATCCGGTTGGTGGCAGATCGCCGCGTTCACCTGATAGCGGCGCGGGATTCCGTCTGACGCAGCTGCGTCGCCGACCTGTGGCGGTACTTCGCTCCGAGCTCCGGCCCCGTGCTCGGTAAGGTCTCGCCGAATCGCCCGCACATACTCGACGATCTCGGCGTTGGTCGCGTGCTCCTCGAGCAGCGGATCGAAGAGCTGTCCGATCGCAAGGGCCACCACGTCGCGACCGAGCCGCTCAACTCGCGCCTGCGCCGAGCGCTCAAGCGACCTGAGCTTGAGCATCGCCTCTTGGACGGTCCGCTCGAGGCGATGCGTGTCGGCAGCCAGCTGATCGCGCTGTGCTCCAGGCAGGGCCGCCAACTCCGCCGGTTGCAGTGGCCGGCCGTCGATCGTGGGCTGCGAGGCGATCCCCTGGGGGGTGATCTCCAACGCGAAGCCGACGGCCGCCGCCTCCGCGCGAAGTGTCTCGAGGATCGCGCCCCGCTCGGTCTCGACGCCGTTCGCCAGCTCCTGCCGCTGGCGAGCGTAGCCGTCCGACTCGAGGGTGCTCCGCAGTGCCTCCGTCGCGGACTGCACGATGCGGTGGATGTCCAGAGCGAACGGTCTGCCTCGGCCCGGCGGGAGGGAGATCCCGACCGGTCGATCGGGATCGGAGAAGTTGTGGACGTAGACCCAGTCCGGCGGAGTCGGTCGCTCGGCCGCGCGTCGACGGAGGAACCGACCGACGATCGTTGCCTTGCCGATGCCGTCTGGTCCTGAGGCGTAGAGGTTGTAGCCCGGCGCCGACATCCCCAGGGCAAACTCGATCGCACGCGTGGCGCGCTCCTGACCGAAGATCGCGTCCAGCAAGGGCAGTTCGTCGGTCGTCTCGAAGAGGAGCTGCGATGGTTCGAACTGAGCCGTGACCTCCTCAACGCCCAGGCGCAGCTGGGTGCTCGTCGTCGTCACATCGCCCTCCCGGACTCTGCCATCGCGCGGATCGTAGCACCGGCGATCCGGCGGCCGATCGCCGGGCGGTCAGTCCCCGCGGTGCCCGCGAACCCGGCAAGAGGCCCTGGTCGGTCTACCAGGCTCCGCGGCGGCTCACCGCCGGCCGGCGCCCGACAGAGGCAGCAGCCGACCGGTTCAGTATCGGACCCGGCCTGCCGGCACGCGCCGGTCGGGCGGGCGCCACGACGTTGATCCCGGATGGCACCGTGGCCGAGCAGCTGAGCCGCAGGCCGAAGACGCTCCTGCCGCCCACTTAGATCCGACTTGGTTCGAGCGGACCGCGGCGCAGTGAGCTTGGCGCGATGGCGATGTCGCCCATCCGAACTGCGCGAACGACCTCAACTGCAGTGAGCGGCGGCTGAGCGCCGAGCACCTGCCTCGCGACGGTCGTTGCCTGCGGCCCGGGGCCGACCATCCGTGCGAACTTCTCGACTAGCTGCTCGTTCTCGACGCCGGCACGGATGTCACCGACCGGGTAGTCAACGCGCTCGGTGATCCGCTCGCCGTTCGTGAGTACGATCGTGACGATGCTCGGCCACCGCTCTGGATAGACCGAGTCCAACTCCGGATCGGTGGTGAAGGACACGCGGGATGCGAGGTCGAGTGTGACCTCTTCGTGAATCGTGCTCTCCGAGAAGCGACCGGGCCCGAGGTCGCCGTAGACCAGGGCGACGGCGACGCAGAACGGCAGCGAGAACTTCGCGGCGTACGGTGCGGTCGGTTCGACGCCGGCGAGGAGCTGCAGAGCTTGGCTGTAGATCAAGACCTCGACTCGTTCGATCGAGCGAAGATCGAGCGAGTGAGCCTCGCGCATCCTGAGCGCCGCATCCACCGCCGAGTGGGTGTGACGGCAGGCCGCATGCACCTTGAATGAGACTCCGCTGACCTTCCAGTCGGTCATCTCCGCGGACAGCCCCCGGGTGAGCCGCTCGGGCGCGGGCTCGCGTGACATCGCCTGCAGCAGCCCCTTCTCACCCTCGAGGATGCGTGCAGCCGCCGTGAACCCCTCTCGACCGAGCAGGACGGCGATGATCCCATCATGTGCCGCCTTGGCTGGGTGCAGCTGCTTGGACATCGCACCGTCGACGAGGAACTCCCACAGTCCGGCGGTCATCGTCCCAGCGCTCCCGAGCGCGCTCAGGGTCTGCTCGGGACTGAGGCAATGCAGCCGTGCCGCTGCGGCCGCGGCGCCGAAGGTGCCAGCGGTCCCGGTCGTGTGCCAGAACTGATAGTGGCTCGGTCCCAGCGCCTCGCCGACACGGATGCCAACCTCGTAGCCGACGGCAATGGCATCGAGCAGCTGTTCACCGTCCGCGCCGAGCTGCTCGGCGACGGCGAGGGCAGCGGCCACGGTCGATGCGGCCGGGTGGTAGATCGAGCCAGGGTCGAGGTCGTCCATCTCCAGGACGTGTGATGCCGCCGCGTTGGCGAAGGCGGCGAGCGGCGCTGACGTCCGTTCTCCCGTTGCCAGTACGGTCGCCTGCGCATGGCCACCAAGCTGGCCGACGAGCTCCCGCACGAGTGTCGGTGGACGCATCTCGCCGCCGGCGGCGGCGGAGCCCAGCCAGTCTAAGAGGTATCGCCTGGTCGTCTCTCGGATCGACGGAGGCACTTCGGCGCCGCTTATGAATGCCGCGAGCTGCTGCTCGCTGGTCCGCTCGATCGCGTTCGTGGGATCTGTCATCGGCTTCCTCGTCGGCTCGCGATGCCCCGCGCATGGGTCTCGGGGTCCCGGCGATGGTACGCTGCCGCACGGCTCAGGCGGGAACGCCGGGTGCGGATGGAGGTGTGCATGCGAGCGGCGATCGTGACCGAGCCCGGTGGTCCCGAAGCTTCGAGATCCAAGAAGTGCCCGAGCCGGTCCCGGGTCTGGAAGATGTACTCGTCGATGTCCACGCGACGGCACTCAATCGCGCCGACCTGCTGCAACGCACCGGTCGCTATGCTGGCCCGCCGGGGACGCGCGACGACATTCCGGGCTTGGAGATGGCGGGCGTGGTGCGCGAGGTTGGCGATCGAGTCGTCGCCTGGAAGCCCGGCGATCGAGTGATGGCCCTGCTCGGCGGCGGCGGGTACGGTGCCGCCATCGCCGTTCACGAGCGGATGTTGATGCCCGTGCCGGCCGGTCTCAATCTTGATGAGGCCGCCTCCATCCCCGAGGTCTTTCTCACGGCTTACGACGCGCTGTTCGGTCAGTGCGGCCTCTCGATTGGGGAGAGTGTCCTGATTCACGCCGTGGGCTCAGGCGTGGGCACGGCCGCGGTGCAGCTGGCTGCTGCCCAGGGTTGCCGCATCTTCGGCACCGCCGGCAGCGCCGACAAGCTCCGGCGTGCGACAGAGCTCGGCCTCGGGACAGGCATCAACTACCGCGAGGCCGACTTCGCCGCGGTGGTCGCCCGGGAGACCGGCGGCAGCGGTGTCGATGTCATCGGTGCGCCATACTGGCGTCAGAACCTCTCAGCGCTGGCACAGCGCGGGCGGATGGTGATCGTGGGAACGATGGGAGGTGGGCGCCTCGAGGTCAACCTCGGCGCACTGATGGCGAAGCGGGCGTGCGTCCACGGCACCCTCCTTAGGTCGCGGCCACTGGAGGAGAAGGCGACGCTGACCCAGGGCTTCCGTGCGCAGATCCTGCCCCTCTTCGAAGCTGACAAAGTCAGGCCGATCGTCGATCGGGTCTTCTCCCTCTCTGAGGTCAGTGAAGCCCATCGGTACATGGAGACCAATGCGAACTTCGGCAAGATCGTGCTGCGACACGAGCGGTGAGGTTCCGCAGGCAGGGAGGTCGAGGCCGATGGGTGGAGGTCTGACGACCGCTGGACTAACCGGGATCAGGAGACTTGCCGAGGAACACCACGAGCGCGGGTGGCATGAGGCGGCGCAGCTGGCGGTCTATCGAGACGGTCGACTCGAGCTCGACCTGGCGGTGGGCGCGGCCGCACCGGACAGCTGGTTTCTCTATTTCTCGGCAACGAAGCCGCTCTGTGCCGTCGCCACGCTGGCCCTCGTTGAACAGCACGACCTCTCGCTGGAGATGCCGGTAGCGGCGGTCTGGCCCGACTTTGCCCAGGGTGGCAAGCACGGCTGCACGATCGGCAACGTGCTGACCCATCGCGGCGGATTTCCGGTCTTCCCCCAGACATATGACTGGCGTCAGATCGACGATTGGTCTGCGGTTGCGGCCGAGACAGCGGCGCTCCCGGCCGTCTGGGAACCGGGGACCGATACCGGATACCACCCCGTGACGTACGGGTTTGCGCTCGGCGAGCTGGTCCGGCGGGTCGACGGGCGAGAGCCACGCGACTTCATGCGGGAGGTAGTCTTTGAACCGATCGGGATGGCCTCATCCCTCGGATTGCCCGATGATTCCGACCGCGGTCGACTCGTTCTGCCAGTAGCAATGTCGGAGGTCACGTTCGCCGACCCGGAGGGTAGCCAGGCTCGCACGAGTGAGATCGCCGGTCGATTCCGGCTCGAGGCGACACTCCGCGGTCAGCTCCCGGCCGCCAATGGGCTCGGAACCGCCGAGGGCCTGGCGCGCTTCTACGCCGCGCTTGAGCGCCGCTGGAACGGGGCCGGTGGCCTCGGCGCGGCCTGTCCGATCTCGTCAACTCTGTTGCGAGCGGCGACGAGCGTGCAGAATGCCGTCGATCTCGACCGCACCACGTTTCTGCCGGCATCGTATGGGCTGGGCTTCTTGGTGGGCGGAGCGTTCAGCCCGTTCGATCAGCCACGTGTCTTTGGTCACAGCGGGCAGCAGTGTGTGATCGCCTATGCAGATCCCGACCGCCGGCTGGCGGTGGCGTACGTCACTAACGGGCTGCAGGACCCGCTGACGGTTCAGCTGCGGACGGAACAGATGGTCTCTGCGATCGCCGGAGCAGTGGGCGTCGGACCAGGCTGAGAGTTCCTTACGACCGCCTGCCCCCAGCACCCCGGCGGCTGCGTGGACGGCGACGGGAGCGTCGCCTCTTCGCGTGGTCGGGGCGCTCGGTGGTCGGCGTGGCCGGTGGTGGTGGTGGCGGAGGCGGTTTGGCGAAACGCCGTCCCAGAGCTGCCATCAACCGGGTGCTGAGCAGCATCGACCCGAAGACGACGAGGAGGAAGAAGATCGTCTGAACCGCGATCTCGAGCGGATCGCGGACCTCGTCGATATACCAGCGGATCGCGCTCCAGCCGATGGCGAGCACGATCGACCACACCAGGATGCCCCGCCAGGTCATCTGATTGATGGTGGCCTCCCGCCTCTGGTGCGCCCGGCCGAGGCCCGGGCGATCCCCCGGGGGATCGCCCGGGCGTCAGCGCTGGTCGATCGGGACATAGTCGCGGCGGTCGGGGCCGTTGTATGCGGTCAGCGGGCGGATCAGGATGTTGTGCTCAAACTGTTCGAGCACCTGCGCCGCCCAACCGGGCACACGGCCCATCGCGAAGATCGGGACGAACAGGTCCTCGGGAATGCCGAGCAGGTAGTAGACGACACCGGCATAGAAGTCGACGTTCACGTTCACACCGAGGCGTGCATAGGGCCGCATCGCCTCGACGGTCGCCTCGAGGATCTGGTACCAGCGCGGTTCGCCCATCTCTCGCGATAACCGCTCGACGCCCTCGCGCATGTGGCGAGCGCGCGGATCCTCGGTACGGTAGACCCGGTGCCCGAATCCCATCACCGGCTCTCGGTTCTTGCGTAGCGCCAGCACGTAGTCCCGCGCCCGATCGGGCTCGCCGATCTCCTGCGCCATCCTCATCACGTTCTCAGCGGCGCCCCCGTGGGCCGGGCCGGACAAGGCTGCGACGGCCGAGGTGATCGCCGCGTGGAGGTTGGCGTCGGTGGCCGCTACGACACGGGCCGTGAACGACGAGGCGTTAGAGCCGTGTTCGGCATGCAGGATCGCGTCCTTGTCCATCAGACCGATCGCGTCCGGTGAGGCCGCCTCACCGGTCAGCAAGTAGAGGAAGCTTGCCGCATGCCCAAGCGTCGGGTCGGGTGGGACCGGCTCCAGACCGCTTCTGATGCGATGGTGGGCGGCGACGATTACCGGGACCTGGGCGGTGAGACGGATGCCCTTTCGCAAGGTCGCCTCGTGGCTGTTGTCATCCACGTCTGAGTCGGTCGCCGCAGTCGCCGAGACCGCGGTCCGCAGCACATCCATCGGATGCGCGTCGGCCACGGCGCGGATCACGTCCAAGACCGGGTGCGGGAGGCCACGTGCAGCCCCCAGCTCGGCCTGGAAGGCCTGAAGCTCCGCTGTGGTGGGCAGCTCCCCGTGGAGCAGGAGGTAGCCGACCTCCTCGAAGGTCGACTCCTGTGCGAGCTCATGGATCGAGTAGCCACGGTAGAGCAGCACGCCGGCGCGTCCGTCGATGAAGCTCGCCGCGCTGCGATCGAAGTAGACGCCGTTCAGCCCGCGGTGAATCTGCGGGCCCTGCTCAGGATCGGCCATATCGCGGCTCCTATGGCGGCGTCGTGCGGCCGCGCTGCCCAGTCTCCTCGGGTCGCCCGGCCTAGTCCTCTTCGAGCGTCGACGTGTCGCCTTCGGGAAGCCCCAGCTCGCGCGCCTTGAGCAGGCGCCGCATGATCTTGCCGCTGCGGGTCTTGGGCAGGATCTCGATCACCTGGATCTCGCGCGGAGCGACGCCCGGTCCGAGCCTCGTGCGACAGTGATTGTTGAGCTCCCGCAGCAGCTCACGGGACTCTGAGAAACCGTCATTGAGTGTGACAAACGCCTTCACGATCTCCATCGCGATGGCGTCAGGCTTGCCGATCACTCCGGCCTCGGCGACCGCCTCGTGCTCGATCAGCGCGCTCTCGACCTCGAACGGGCTGACCAGGTGTCCGGCGGTATTGATCACGTCGTCGTCTCGGCCGACGAACCAGAAGAAGCCGTCCGCGTCACGCTTGGCCTTATCACCGGTCAGATACCAGCCATGCTTGAAGCGCGAATCGTAGCGGTCCTGGTCATTCCAGTACGTCCGGAACATCGAAGGCCAGCCCGGCCTGACGGCCAGCTGGCCTTCGGTCATCGGCGACTCGATCTCGTTGCCCTGCTCATCGATGATGGCGGCATGGATCCCGGGGAAGGGCCGCCCCATCGAGCCGGGCCGGATCGGCATTACGGGGTAGTTCGCGATCATGATCGCGCCGGTCTCGGTCTGCCACCAGTTGTCGTGGATCGGCAGATCGAAGGCCTCCTCACCCCAGACCACTCCCTCGGGGTTGAGCGGCTCCCCGACCGACATGACGTAGCGCAGCGAGGAGAGATCGTGGCTGCGGGCGAGCGCAGAGCCGGCCTTCATGAGCAGGCGGATCGCGGTGGGGGCCGTGTACCAGACCGTGACGCCGTGGCGCACGATCGTCTCGTACCAGCGCCGCGCGCTGAACCCACCCTCATCGATTACCTGGGTGATGCCATTGCTCCACGGGGCGAACATCCCATAGGAGGTGCCCGTTACCCAGCCGGGGTCTGCGGTGCACCAGTAGATGTCGTCCTCGTGCAGGTCGAGCACGTACTTCCCCGTCGCATAGTGGCTGACTACCGTGTTGTGTACGTGGGCAGCCCCCTTGGGCAGGCCGGTCGTGCCGCTGGTGAAGTGCATGATCGACCAGTCCTCGGGTCCGGTCTGCTCGATCGTGAAGCCCGTAGAGGCCGACCCGTAAATCGACGACCAGGCGACGTCGCCGTCGGCCACCTCGGTCTCCTCGCGTGTGTCGATCACGATCACGGTCTCCAGTGAGGGGAGCCGGTCACGGATCGCATCGACCTTGGGGAGCAGCTTCGGGGTCGTCACGATCGCCTTGCCGTCGGCGCGTGCGACGCGCTCGCGGATCGGCTCGGGTCCGAACGCCGAGAAGAGTGGTGCCGCGATCGCCCCCAGCTTCAGGGCTCCGAAGACGCCGAAGTAGAGCTCAGGGATGCGATCGCTCAGGAAGAAGACCCGGTCGCCCTTGACGATCCCGACACCGCGGAATGCGTTGGCGACCCGATCGGTCTCGCGCTTCATGTCCGCGTAGGTGTAGTTCTCGATCTCGCCACCCGCAGCCTGCCAGATCATGGCCAACTTCTCGGCCTTGGCCCCCAGCGCGTGGCGGTCGATGCACTCATGCGCCTGGTTGATCAGCCCGTCGGGCGTGTCGAGCTCGGCCCAGACATCGTCCCATGACCAACTCGCGCGCTGGCCCGCGTAGTCATGCAGGTTCGGCGGTACCTTGAGGTCGGTGATCTCCTTGGCGATCTCTGCATAACCGGTGACCACGGCTTCCCCCCCTTGCGGCACCCAGATGTCGATGATCGATTGCGATCATCAGTATAGCCAGAGGCGTCCCTGCGAATTCCGGCGCAGCGAGGCTCGCCGCCTGAGGTCAGTCGCGCCCCCGACCGGGGCCAGGTCATTGCCGGAGTGCGGCGGCGGCCTCGAAGGTGCGCTGGATCGACGTGACCAGCATCGCGTCGACATCCTCCGCTGAGATCCCGTTCGCGAGCAGCCATGGGACCTCGTGCTCGGCTACGAGCGTCCAGACGTCGGGGTTTGGCTCCTCGCGCCAGCGGCCCCAGAGCCCGGCTGAAGCCCCGTCGTGTCCGAGGCTCGTCCGGCTTGCCAGTCCAGAGCGTGCGAGGGCGGCTGCGACTCCCGAGCGCTCGGCGACGTAGTCCTCGTCGCTTGAGAAGAAGCGATCCAGCCCAACGTTGGCACCGCGGCGGGCGATCGCCCTGAGGTAGTCGAGGTCCGTGGTGTCGTTAGAGTGGCCGATCGTCACCGCCGCCAGATCGAGTCCCTCCTCCTCGAAGATGTCGAGGAGTGGCGTGCCAAGGCGATCCTGTGCCCGGGTGTGGCATGTGATCGGCGTGCCGGTTCGCATCGCTGTACGAGCCGCGGCGCGCGCCGTCAGCTCGAGATTCTGGCGGGGGGTTCGGCCCGGGCCATCGACCTGGGCCGCCTCGATGTCCCATGCCAGCTTGATGATGCCCGGCCGGATGCCGCTACCGTTGATCCCCTCCTCGATCTCTCGAGTCCAGATCTCGGCAATCTCGTCTGGGCTCATGCCCCAGTAGATCGGTGGCACCCACCGGTAGACGCCGGTCGCGCAGACGATGTTCACCGGCGAGCGCTCAGCGACCGCCTCGAAGAGCCACACCTGCCGTCCCAGGTCCCAGGGTGTGCAGTCGATGATCGATTCCACTCCGGCCTCGTGTGCCCGCACGAGGGCCGCCACACTGCGCCCTACCATCTCGCGCCGCCGCAGCATGCCCGGGACCGACTCCATTCCGCTGAAGCCGTTGGTCAGGTGCTCGTGCGAGAGCGTGCGGCCGAGCTCGGCGCTGTCGATCGGGCCGCGAATCGTGTTGACCGTCGTCATCGCATCCTCACTCTGCTGTCGCCTGCGCCGTGGCACTACCCGGAGACGTTGGCGAAGTCCCCGAAGGCTCCCGCGTTGCGCAGTTCGCCGATCTGATCCCAATCAAATCCCGCTTCGAGCAACACCTCCTCCGTGTGCTGTCCGAACTCCGGTGCTGCGGTCACGATCGCCGCCGGCGTTCGACTGAGGCGCACCGGGGGACCGACAGTCGGAACCGTCTCGCCGGCTGCCAGCGGGTTTGGCATCTCGGTGAGGTAGCCGTTCGCCCAGGCCTGGGGGTCTCTGGCGATCTCCTGGTAGCCGGCGACGGGCTGGACGAAGAAGCGGGGGCGGAGGAGCTCGAGCCACGCGCCGCGCGGCCTGGTCAGAAAGATCTCCTGCAGGCGCGCTCGCCGCTTCCGGTTGAGGTCACTCCTGATGTGGGCGGGAGCGTCGCCATCGGCCAGTTCGGGAGCACCCATCGTCTCGCAGAACTCGCCCCACCACTTGGCCGGCTGGCCACCACCGACGAGGAGATACTGCCCGTCAGCACAGAGATACCTGGACCAGTGGGGCGGCCGGTCCTCGTCACGGAGCAGGCTGCGTGGCGTCATCCCCCACATCGCGCCCGTGATGTTGAGGCCCTGGATGCAGAGTTGCGAGCCGTACAGGGACGTGTCTACGACCTGTCCTTCGCCGCTCCGTTCCCGCTCCATCAGCGCTGCCATCATGCCGAACGCAGAGATGATGGCGCCGACATGGTCGGCGAATGGGACGCCGACGGCGAGCGGTCCGCTCTCCGGCGTTCCGGTCACGGACATGATCCCGCCGCGTGCCTGCGCGAGCACGTCCATGCTGCCCACCTGGGCGACGGCGTCCGGTCCCTCATTCCCCCAGCCGGTGGCATTGGAGACGATGATCCGCCGGTTTCGCTCGCGCAGGACGTCGTAGCTCAGGTCCAGCCGGTCGAGTACGCCGGGTCTCATGTTGTTGTGGAAGATGTCCGCACTCTCGATCAGCGTGAGGAACGTGTCGCGCCCGGCGACGCTCTTAAGGTCGAGGCAGATCGCCCGCTTGTTCCGGTTGAGATGTTGAAAGTAGGGACTGAGGCCATTCGGCGCGTCGCCCGCGCCTCCGGCGCGACCGGGGTCGGGGGTACGCGGACCCTCGATCTTGACGACATCTGCGCCCATGTCTGCGAGCATCGCCGAGGCGTATGTCCCCTGCTGAAAAACACTGAGATCGAGGACGCGTATCCCCGCCAGCGGTCTCGACGATGCTCCCGCATCCCGGTCCATCGCGGCCCGTGCCTCGCCTGTCGTGCTGCTCATTGCTCGGCTCCTCTGGAGGCGCGGGCCCCTTGCCTGCCCGCCATGCCGGTCAGTGTATCGGTGACGGCCGCCCGAAATTGGCCGGACCGACTCCCTGCAGGGAGTCGACAGGCAGAGTCGGGCGGGACGACTCGCCGCTGGCGCACGCCGGTGCCCGGCCGCCAACGCCTGTTCGGGCTAGAATCGGTGTGTCCGTGGCCGCGACCAGGATGACGAACAGGTCGCTCTCACCGCGGTACTGCGAAGGCGATGATCAGATGACGGTCGACCGTGTCCCGACTGGAGTGGCATCGCACTCGACTGAGGCGAATCCGCCCGAAGCGGAGCGGTTCGGCGTGCACTCGCTCCCGCAATCCGTCGGCCCCGAACGGTTGCTGCGGTCGCCGCTCGAGTTCGGGGTCGTGGCCAGCTACGAGCGGCCCGATCGGGGATTCGCACTCGTCGCCGTCGGCGAGGCGGGTGTGGCTGATCTGGCGGTCGGCGAGTCGCCGACAGCGTTGCGAAGGGCTGTTCGGCGTCTCCTCCCGGCAGGTCGGTGGCGCGGCGAACGATGGCTACGCCCGAGGTTGCTCGGCGGGTTCCGGTTCGCCCCCGCCGGCCCTGCCGGACCAGAGTGGGACGCTTTCGGCGCGGGACGACTGGTTCTGCCTCGTATGCTCTTCGTGCAGAGTGGCTCCCGATCGGGCGTGGTGCTCGCACCAGGCGTCGAGTCTCGCGAGCTCGAATCGTTCCTTGATCAGCTCGATGCCGAGGGAGAGACCCGCGACTCGGCCCGGGGTTCGAAGCGGCCGTTCATCGAGCCCGTCGATGGGGCTGGATGGTGCCGCAGCGTTCGCTCGATTGCCGGCGAGATCGCCGAGGGTCGGTTCGAGAAGGCGGTGCTGGCGACCTCGAGAGAGATGGTCAGCGACACTGATCTGGCTGTCGGTGAGGCGCTCGCGGACCTTCGTGCCCGCTATCCTCGCTGCCATCTCTTCAGTTTCACAGCCGGGGACTCCACCTTCTTGGGAGCGAGCCCCGAGCTGCTAGTCCGCCGGCGGGCGGGACGTGTCGAGACACTCAGCCTCGCCGGGTCCCGGCCCCGCGGGAAGAACGGCGCCGAGGACCGTGCGCTCGGTCTGGAGTTACTCGGCGACACCAAGAGCCGTGAGGAGCACGATGTCGTGGTCCGTTCGATCGCGGAGTGCCTGGACGAGGTCACGACCGATCTCACCATCGGGGCCGAGCCCGATGTGGTGCTCTTCCGAAACATCCAGCATCTGTCGACACGGGTGAGCGGCCGTCTGCGGGCGGGGCACGACGTGCTCGACCTCCTTGAACGACTGCACCCGACGCCGGCGGTCTGCGGGCGCCCGCGGGAGTCGGCGCTGGCAGTGATCGCCCACCACGAGCCGTTCGACCGGGGCTGGTACGCCGGGCCAATCGGGTGGCTGGACGGGGAGGGCGGTGGTGAGTTCGCCGTGTCCCTCCGCGCGGCGCTACTCCGTGGGCCCCGTGCCCTGCTATTCGCCGGTAACGGGATCATGGCCGACTCTGATGCCGAGGCCGAACTCGACGAGGTTGGCCTGAAACTGCAGCCCATGATCGAGGCACTGGGCGGTGCTGTACACGACACGGCCGTCGCGCCGGTATCGCCCTGATCGAAGGTCGCCGGGCAGCTGCCGGCGAGCAGGCCCGGAAGCAGCTGTAGCGCTGTACGACAGAGGGACGAGCGTGCCCCAGACTCACTTGCGAACTGCCGCCACGGTCGCCGGCCAGATGGTGGCCAGTGGCGTTCGGCACGTGGTGATCACTCCCGGCTCCCGTAGCACGCCGCTGACGTTGGCTCTTACCGCCCAGACGCTGCCGATCCGGACTTGGTTGCATCTCGACGAACGCTCGGCCGGCTACTTCGCCCTCGGGATTGCACGCCAGCTGCGTGAGCCCGTGGCGCTGGTCTGTACCTCCGGTACGGCCGCGGCAAATTTCTTGCCGGCCATCGTCGAGGCCAGCCTGTCGCGAGTGCCGCTTCTGGTCCTGACCGCCGATCGGCCGCCCGAGCTGCGAGACCTCGGGGCCGCGCAGACGATCGACCAGGTCGGACTCTTTGGAACACATGCCCGTTGGTCCGTCGACCTTCCCGTCGCGACCGGCGAACCGGCGATCGAACGGTACGCCCAGGAGGCAGTCGCGCGCGCCCTCGCTGTCGCCCGGGCGACGCCGGCCGGCCCGGTCCATGTGAACTTCCCGTTCCGCGAGCCCCTGATCGAGCCCCTGGTCGAACCGGGGACCGCCGAGGCTCTGCCGACTCCTCCCGAGCAGGCCTCGTTCATCGCCTCGCCGCGCGCGCCCTCACCTGACCAGATCGCCCGCATCGCCTCAGAGCTGGTCGGTCGCCGCGGAGTCCTGGTGGCCGGGCCGGAGAGCTCTGGACTGCCGGCCGCTGAGCTGGCCGGGCTGGGCGACACGCTCGGCTGGCCGATCATCGCCGACCCCTTGTCCGGACTGCGTACAGGTGACCACGATCTCTCCACCGTGATCGATTGCGCCGACCTGCTGGCGCGTGAACCGGGGTTCACGCAGCTCGCTTCCCCCGAGGTCATCATGCGCCTCGGCGGGCACCCGACCTCGAAACCACTGAACAGCTGGCTCGAGGCGGTGGCGGACCTGCGGACCGTTATCGTGGACGCCGCTACCGCCCGGGCCGGCCTGCGAGACCCCGACTCGCGGGCAGGGCTCGTCGTTCAAGCCGATCCGGCGATCCTCTGCAGGGCGCTCGAGCGCGAACTGACGGCCAGCTCCAGCCCACGGGTGGCAGGGTCGTGGCTCGACCTGTGGTTGCGCGCCAATCAAGCCGCCGCCGGGGCGCTTGAGCAGACGATCGCCGCGCTCCCCGTTCCGTTCGAGGGACAGGTCGGTCCCGATCTGGCGACCGTGCTCCCGGAGGCTTCGACGCTCGTGGTCGGCAACAGCATGCCGATTCGCGACATCGACAGCTTCTTCCCGAGGCTGCGGCGCTCGATCCGTCTCGTCGGTACCCGCGGAGCGGCCGGCATCGATGGTGTGGTCTCGACTGCTGCCGGCGCCGCCGCCGTCTCACCAGGTCCGGTCGTCCTCCTGGTCGGTGATCTCTCGTTCTTTCACGACCAGAATGGTCTCTGGCCGGTTCATCGCTACGGCCTCGACCTCACGATCCTTCTCGTCAACAATAACGGTGGTGGAATCTTCGAGTTTCTGCCGCAGCGGCAACTCGCCCGCTCGTCCTTCGAGGCGTGGTTCGGCACACCCCATGGGCTGGACTTCTCGCACACCGTGCGGATGTATGGCGGCCGCCACGAGCTGGTGACGGGCGATCTGCGATCCGCCCTCAGGTCGGCGATCGCGTCGCCGGGCCTGAGTGTGGTTGAGCTCCGCACCGATCGGCGACGCAACGTGACGCTGCATGAAGAAGTCTTCGCTGAGGGCAGAGCCGCCGTGCGGGCTGCGCTCGCGGCGGGCGACGACGGGCCGGCCTGATGCCGCGCATCGACGTCGCTGGCCTGGGCCTCCACATCCAACAGCAGGGGAGCGGCCCGCCGGTCGTGCTGCTCCACGGCTTCACGGGATCGTCTGAGACCTGGGCGAGCCTCACCGAGCTGCTGGCTCCACACTTCGAGGTAGTGGCTGTAGACATCGTCGGCCACGGCCTGAGCGACTCGCCGGAGGAGGTCGATCGGTACCGGATGGAGCGCTGTGTCGACGATCTGGTCGAGGTCATCGCGAAACTGGGCCACCGCCGCGCCACCTGGCTGGGCTACTCGATGGGTGCGCGCGCCGCGCTTTCGCTCGCAGTCCGACATCCGGAGGTGGCCGAGGCGCTCGTCCTTGAAGGTGTGACGGCAGGACTCGCCGATCCGGTGCTACGCGCCGAGCGGATCGCATCCGACGAGCGCCTCGCGGACCGGATTGAGCGGTGGGGACTCGAGTCCTTCATCGACTTCTGGCAGTCGATCGCGCTGTGGGACACTCAGGCGACGATGCCGGCGGCACGGCTCGCGGCCCTGCGGGGACAGCGACTGGCGGGTAGCCCCCGGGGGCTCGCCAACAGCCTCCGTGGCATGGGTAGCGGTGCCCAGCAGCCGGTGCATGCGAAGCTCGCGGAGCTGTCCCTGCCGGTCTTGCTGCTCGCCGGCGCCCTCGACGCGAAGTTCACCACCATCGCCGCAGAACTGGCAGAGCTCTTGCCCCGGGCGGAAGTCGCTTCGATTCCCGGCACCGGTCACGCAGCGCACTTCGAGGACCCCCAGACGTTCAACCGGACCGTGCTGGACTACCTCCGGAAGATCCACGGCCGAGGCTCGGGCGAGCCCTAGATCCACCCGTACCGCTCGGGAACCGGTTCTGCCGTAGACTCGGCGGCGATGGCCCCCAAGGCACCGAAGGTTCAGCCTGGAACGGCCGCGACCTGGCTGCTGGCCGCGCGCCTCCCAACGTTGAGCGCGGGTGCTGCACCGGTGGTCGTGGGCAGCGCCCTGGCGCTGCGCGAGCAGGTCTTCGATCTCGGGTTGGCCGCGGCTGCACTCGTAGCCGCCGTCGCCATCCAGGTCGGTGCCAACCTCGCCAACGACCGTTCAGACTTCAAGCGCGGCGCGGATACAGACTCCCGCATCGGGCCGTCACGCGTGACGCAGCTGGGTCTGCTCTCCGAGCGGCAGGTGCTCTCGGGCATAGTGGTCTCGTTCGGCCTTGCCTCCCTGATCGGGCTCTGGCTGGCCTACGTTGCGGGCTGGCCGGTACTGGCGATCGGGCTAGCCTCCATCCTCGCTGCCGTCGCCTACACCGGCGGGCCCTGGCCGTTCGGTTACCGGGGATTGGGCGACCTCTTCGTGTTCATCTTCTTCGGGATGGTCGCCGTCTGTGGGACCTACTACGTTCAGGCTCAGGACATCCCCGCCCACGTGTTGGCCGCCGCGGTTCCGGTCAGCCTGACCGTGACCGCGATTCTGGTCGTGAACAACGTTCGTGACATCGAGACGGACCGGGCGGCGGGCAAGTACACGATGGCCGTCTACCTCGGCCGGCGTCTGGCCACCTACCAGTACGTGCTGTTCCTAGCTTGCGCCTATCTCTCGACCGCGGTGCTGTTCCTCTCTGGTGCCTTCTCCGGCTGGACGCTTCTTTCCTGGTTATCTATTCCGATCGCGGTGAGCCCCGCGGTTGCCGTGCTCACGAAGGTCGAGGGACCGCCTCTGAACGCCGCACTGCGCGCGACCGCTCGCCTGCATCTCATCTTCGCGATTCTGCTGGCGGTCGGGCTGAGTCAATGAGCCCGGTGGCGACACGCCTGCGCTGGCGACCCTTCCGGTTGAGGCTCGGCGAGCGCTTCCGAACGGCAAGCAGCGCGCTCTCCGAGCGCCGGGGCGTGCTCGTCGAGCTGGTCGATCGAGATGGCAACCGCGGCATCGGTGAGGCCTCGCCGATGCCTGAGGTTGATGGCGGCACGCAGGAGGCGGTACTCGATCTGCTGGCAGGTCGTGCCGCCGAGCTGATCGCCAAGGGCGTCGGGCCGAGCGGCCCAGGAGTCGCCGCTCTTCGCTGTGCCCTCGATGTGGCGACTCTCGATCTCGAGGCCACCGCCTCTGGCCAGCGGCTCGCCTCGCTCGTCGGCGGCTCACCCGTCCCGTCGGTTCTCGTCAACGCGGTGATCGGCGCGGGGTCCCCCGAGTGGGTCGCCGAGGAGGGAGCCGCGGCTACGGCCTCTGGCTACGAGGCCGTCAAACTCAAGGTCGGCACCGGACCGTTGGCGAGCGATCTCGAGCGAGTGTCGGCGCTGCGAGAGGTCTGTCCGAACGCGGCGATCCGGCTCGATGCAAATGGCGGCTGGGATGAGCGGACGGCGGAGCGCGCACTCGCACTGCTGGCTCGCTACGACATCGAACTCGTCGAGCAGCCGGTTCCGGCCGGTCAGGTCGACGCCATGGCCCGACTGCGGCTGCGCAGTGCGGTGCCGATCGCCGCTGACGAGTCGCTGATCGAGCCCGGCGGCCTTGAGCGAGTCCTCAGGCTGGGCGCTGCCGACTGTCTGATCCTCAAACCGATGTTTCTCGGTGGCATCCGCCCGGCTCTTGTTGCGGCGCGCGATGCGGAGGCACAGGGGATCGACGCGCTGGCCACGACCAGCTTTGACTCATCGGTAGGCATCGCTGCTGCCCTGCAGCTCGCTTCCTTGCTGCCCACCGCCAGGGCGCATGGCCTGGCGACCGGCGAGCATCTCGAGAGCGACGTGGTCGCCCGAACGCTCCGTCCGCGTCATGGCCGGATCGCCACAACCGATGTGCCAGGGTTGGGCCTCTCTCCTGAGCCCGATGCCCTCGATGCCGTTGCCACCGGCCCCTGGCAAGAGGTCACCTGCCGTGAGTGAGCCGGGGCCGAGCGCCCTGGATCTGTTGCCGGTCCCCGATTGGGTCGGCCGCCGGGCCGAGACGCACCCCGATCACCCGGCGCTCGAGGTGGGTGAGGTGTGCCTCAGCTATCGGGAGCTGGATGGTCGAGTCGCCGCGGCAGCCGCCTGGCTGTCTGAGCGTGGTGCCCGCGGCAGTGTCGTTGCGCTGTTGGCCAGAGCCGGACTCGACTTCGCGCAGAATCGTGGGCGGTCTCGAGGAGCGGCGCCGTGCTCCTGCCGCTCAATACGCGCCTGAGCACAGCCGAGATCGTCTACCAGCTGACCGATTCGCGGGCGACGCTGCTTCTGACCGATCACGATCATCATGAGCAGGGTCGGGCCGCCGCCGCCATGACCGGTACCATTGCCTGGGAGACCGGGCAGGCTTCCTCGGCCGCTGGGCAGGTGGTGGGCCGCGGGCCAGCGGGAGACAACCGGCAGGTGCCCCGAGAAGCGATCCACAGTCTCATCTACACCTCGGGCACGACCGGTCGCCCCAAGGGCGTCTTGCTCAGCCATGGAACTTCTACTGGGTGCCGTGGCCTCAGGCCAGAACCTGGGGGTCGCCCCGCATGACCGCTGGCTGGCCTGCATGCCGCTCTTCCATGTCGGCGGCCTCTCCATCCTGCTGCGCTCCGCGATCTACGGGGGGACGGCGGTGATTCATGACCGCTTCGATGCTGCGGCCGTCAATCGCGCGATCCGCGAAGAGGGGGTGACGCTGCTCTCGGTCGTGGCCACGATGCTCGCGCGGATGCTCGACCGCGACGAGCGGTCCTTCCCATCGGCGCTTCGAGCCGTGCTCGTGGGTGGTGGCCACCACGGATGGCGCCATCCCAGCCACTGAGGGTGGGTGGCTGCATACGGGCGACATCGGGTGGCTCGACGAGGAAGGTTACCTCTGGATCTCCGACCGTCGTGACGATCTGGTGGTCTCAGGTGGCGAGAATATCTACCCGGCCGAGGTCGAGGCGGCGCTTCTGGCCTACCCGGCCGTCCTCGAGGCCGCGGTCGTCGGCTTGCCTGATGAGCAGTGGGGTCAGCTCGTCACGGCCGTGGTGGTTCTCCGGGAGCCGTCACGTCCGATAGACCTTGATGAGTTGTCGGGGCATCTGCGCCAGCGCCTCGCCGGCTTCAAACTGCCACGTCGGGTGAGCGTCAGCGCCGAGCCACTGCCGCGCACGGCGTCGGGAAAGCTCCAGCGTCATCTGGTACGGGCGGCATTTGGGTCCACGGAAGCCGCCCCCGGCTGATCGGCCACCCCGGACTACTCGACCGAGGCATCGACCGCGTCCTCCGTGGAGCAGATGTGCCAGCCCTGCTCGAGCAGGATCCGCGCAAAGGCCGCGGCCGGACAATGGTTGACCACCTGACGGTCCTGGTACCAACCGTAGTTGCGCGAGAAGCGGTCGTCCCCGTCGGCCATCGAGAGAAGCGCCTCCTGGTAGGCCTCCTGCTCTGAGGCCTTCAGGTGGTGCGGCTCTCCGACCTTCGGGTCGGACCAGAGCGCCGTCTGAAGTATGACGTAGACGGACTCGATCCCGGCTCGAACCTCAGCCTGGCGCGCGCTGGTGAGACTGAGGCGTGTGCCGGCCCGACGCAACATCGACTGCAGCATCTCGTGCCAGACATCCACCCGCGATCGGCCGATGGCCCCGAGGCACGCGCGCCCGTAGGCGGCACGCACGGTCTGTCGGTCGGCGAGCTCAGGCATCTGGGTGATCAGTTCGTGCACGCCCGCCGCGAAGCCTTCGTCGAACTTCGAGAGGAGGATTCGTTTGCCGTCGTCCCGCACGACCCGGCGCCACTCAGTGACGCCGGCTCGGTCGCGAAGCCAGCTGTCGAAGTCGCCGTCGCCTGTTCGCGCCACGATCCGACGTCAGCCCGAGCGCTCGCGACGCGCAGCGCCGAGCTGCTCCATTGCCTGCTCCAGCACCGGATACTCCTGAGCGCCGACGATTGCGTAGCGGTCGTTGAGGATGAAGGTCGGGATCCCGGTCACCCCCACCTGGCGCGCCCAGGCGATGCCGTCGTCGACCTCCCGGATGAGGCGCCCGTCTTCGAGGGCGGCGCGGAGCGCCTCTGCATCGAGGCCGACCTCGGCCGCAATCCGAACCAGTACTTCGAGGTCTCCGAGGTTCTCAAACGTCGTGAAGTGCCCGGCAAAGAGCGCCTTGTGGTACTCGTGCTGTTGTTCCTCGGTACCGTGCTGGCGCGCGAACTCGGCAGCCTGTAGTGAGAGGTGGGAGTTGGGTGTGAACGAGCGGCCGCGCCGGAACTCGATCCCGAGCCGCTCACCCCGCTCCTCAAGGTGGGACTTGGACGTTTCCTGTGTCGTCTGCGGAGTGCGTGTCCGCCCCTCCGGGGGAATCGATGGGTCGAGGAAGAAGGGACCCCACTCGACGTCGACGTCCCATTCGGACTGCAATCGCTCGACCTCGACCAGGCCGACATAGCACCACGGTCAGATGAAGTCGCTGACCACCGTGATCTTGGTCCGCTCGGGGTCGGTGGCCTGGGTCATTGGGCCCTCCAGTCCGGGTTCGGCCTGCTCAATCACTCGTCTCGGTCGCTCGCGCCCCGTCTTCTCGGTCCGCTGCGAGCGGACCTGGGGTGCGGAGAGGCCCCTTAGGGCAGCCGTACGAACTCGTACACCAGGACGGCCCCCGAGGCGGCCATCACGGCGGTGCCGACGCGCAGCGCCCATGGTCTCAGTGGACCGAGCGGCGCCGCCATCCCGCCGACGATCGCCAAGACTCCGACATACCAGCTCGCGAGCAACACCTCAAGAGTCATCCTCGTGCTCCCGTTCGGATTGTCCGCGCTTCCGTCACCACGATATCGACGGCCCAGTCATGAGCACCGACTGGCACGCTCTCGACCAGCTGACTCTCGAATGCTACGCCGATCGCCTGAGCGCTGCAGCAGGCGAGGAAGGCGTCGTAGTAGCCCCCACCGTAGCCGAGCCGGTGCCCCCGTCGAGTGAAGGCGAGACCGGGCACGAGCACGGCATCGAGCTCTGAGGGGGAGAGTGCCGGACAGAGTGCCTGGTCGGGCTCCAGCAGGCCTGACTGCCGATGCCGGAGCTCTGAGGTCGAGCTGATCTCGCGATGCTCGAGGTGGCCCCGGCCGATAACAGCCGGGCAGGCAATTCTTACGCCTCGCGCGAGGAGTTCTTCGATCAGAGGCAGCGTCGGTACCTCTGTGCCGATGCCGACGTAGCTGTGGATGACGGCGCCCGTCCGGATCACCGGGAGTTCGCGGAGATGCGCCGTGAGCGCGTACGACCGCGCGATCCGTTCAGACATCGTGATCGTGTCGCGGCGAGCCCGCGCATGAATCCGCTGCCGCTGCTTGTCTCTGGCGATCTGGTCCGCTGGTCGTTGCACCGTCCCACCGTAACGCCCGCCGGGCCGCCGGCAAGTGCGCGTCGGGCGGATGCCGGCTTCCCTGCGGTATCTTCTCTTCCGGGCCGGGAGCCCCTCGCCACCCAGGCCCGCTGAGGAGGAGAAGAGATGGCTGAACCGATCTACGACAATCTGCTGGTCGACCGAGTCGGTACCGACGACCGGATCGCCCGCATCACGCTCAACCGACCAGAGAAGATGAACGCGCTCTCGCAGGAGCTGCTCTTTGAGCTTCGCGATGCGCTGGAGTTCCTCGAGTCCGACGACAGCGCGCGCGTGATCATCCTGCGGGGCGCCGGTCGCACGTTCAGCGCCGGCTACGACCTCACACCAACTCAGCGGACGGGGGCCGATGCGGTCGTCCGCGCCTTCCGAACGGTGGATGACCAGGGGCGCCGCCTGTGGCAGGGGGTGCGTGCCGGCATGCAGCGCATCACCAACATCCACATGTACTACTGGAACATCCAGAAGATCACGATTGCGCAGATCCACGGCTACGCAATCGCCGGCGGCTGCGAGCTGTCAATGATGTCGGACCTGGTGACCGCCGATGTCAATGCACGGTTCGGTCACCCCGGGCTACGCTTCGCCGGCACGCGCACCTCGATGATCCTGCCCCTGATCATCGGCATGCGAAAGGCGAAGGAGCTCTTCTACACGGGTGAGAACATCTCCGGGAGTGAGGCTCGTGAGCACGGTCTGATCAACTACGCCTGGCCGCTCGATGAGCTCGAGGATCGGACGATCGCGCTGGCGGACCGTATCGCCAACCTCCCGGCAGACCACCTGGCGATGCTGAAGGTCCACATGAACCGCTTCTATGAGAACATGGGGATCTACAGCTCGGTCCACTCCAGCACCGACCTCGATGCGGCCGGGACCTTCACGAGCCAGTCCTACGAGTGGAGCGATCGGATGCGACAGGACGGCCTCAAGGAGGCACTGGCCTGGCGAGATGGTCCCTACCAGGACTACTCGGCTGCGCCCGGCCGTTGAGCGTCTACCCGGAGAGCGCCCCATGCGGCCCGGCAGCAGCCACGGCCAGAGCGCAGTCAGAGGAGTCTGAGCGATGATCCATGAGCTTCGCGTCTACAGAGCGCACCCGGATCGGCTGGGGGCGCTGATGGCCCGCTTCCGTGACCACACGCTGCAGTTCTTCGAGCGGCACGGCATCACGAACGTCGCCTACTGGCGGAACTCAATCGGCGGACGAAGCGACGAGCTGTGGTATGTCCTGGGCTTTGAGGACCTCGCACAGCGGGAGCGAGCGTGGGAGGGATTCCGCAACGACCCGGAGTGGCAGCGGGTGCGCGCGGAGTCTGAGCGGGACGGGCCGATCGTCCATCACATCGAGAACCGCATCCTCGAGCCGACTGACTTCTCGCCGCTCCGCTGAAGGCGGCAGCAGACGTAGCCCTGGCAGCCGAGACACCGATCGGGTCGCCCGGCTGCCGACGTGGCCTAGTGTGTCCTATTGCCGAGTGGTTGCGACAGTGCTGGTCTTCTGAGAAGGGGCCAGGCGCTCCATCCTGCTGTGAGAGCGTGATCGGCGAGGTCAACCTATGGTCCTGACACGCAGCGGGACCTGCCGCCAGATCTCGGAGCTAGGACGGCCTAGTCGAACATGATCACCGAACGGGCCACGGCACCGTTCTTCATGTCGCTGAAGGCCTCATTGATCTCCTCCAGTGGGCGCGTTCTCGTGATCATTTCATCGAGCTTGAGCCGCCCCTGCCGGTAGAACTCGATGTACTGGGGCATGTCGACCTTGAAGCTGTTCGAGCCCATGCTTGAGCCTTGGATCTTCTTCTCGCGCAAGAACTCGTTACCGGGGATCTCGACCTTCTGCCCGATCGGGATCATGCCGATGATGGTCGCCGTGCCACCGGCGCGGATCGCCTGCCAGGCCTGCTCGGCCGCGACCTTGAGGCCGATCGCTTCGAAGCTGAAGTCGACCCCCTGACCTGCAGTTAGCTCGCGGATCTGGTCGACGGGGTCGCCGAGCGAAGCATCGATACCGTGCGTTGCCCCGACGTCGCGCGCGGTCTGGAGTTTGTGTTCGACCATGTCGACGGCGATGATCATGCGCGCTCCGGCGATGCGGGCGCCCTGGATCGCCGACAGGCCGACGCCGCCCGCTCCGAACACAGCCACGGTCGAGCCCGGTGTGACCCTCGCCGTCTTCATCGCTGCGCCGACCCCGGTTGTAACACCGCAGCCGATCAGCGCGGCCTGCGCGAAGGGGAAGTCCTTGTCGATCTTCACGATGCCGTTCTCGTGCAGCAGCATCTGCTCCGCATAGGAGCCGATGCTGGCGAATTGCGTGAGCATCTGACCGTTCTGGGAGAGCCGGGGGGTCATCTCACGCGTGCGCACCGGACGCTGGCTGCAGAGATGGGTGCGCCCCGTCAGGCAGTAGTCACAGTGGCCGCAGAAGACAGAGAGGCAGGCGATCACGTGGTCGCCGGGTACGACCTCGGTCACATTCGGTCCGACCGCTTCCACCACGCCGGCGGCCTCGTGGCCGAGGACGGCCCGATTCGGCATCGGGTAGAGACCCTCGATGAAGTGAAGATCGCTGTGGCAGACTCCGCTGGCGGCCGTCCGGACGAGCACCTCACGGTCGATCGGGGTGGCGATATCGATCTCTTCGATCGTGAGCGGCTCCTGCACGGCATTGAAGACAGCTGCTTTGGTCATCAGCGGGGATCCCTTCATCGCTTGGCGGTCGGCATGTCAGCAAGGCCGGTCCTCGCCCGCCGATTGTACGGGGGTGACCGCGGTGCCGGTGCTGGTGTCCCTCGCTCACCAATTGGTGAACGGCAGTACGCACTGTCGGTCAGACTTCCCTACAATGCGCAGGGAAAAAGCTGTTGCGTCGCGTCGAAGGAGATTCACGATGGCACTGGGTGGATACGCAAACCGAGTCGCGAGGATTGATCTCACCTCCGGCACCGTCAGCTACGAGGAGATCAACGAGCAGGACGCACGCCTCTATATCGGAGCCCGTGGCCTCGGCGTCAAGTACCTCCTCGACAACGGTGCCACCGTGGATCCAGAGAGCCCGGACAACATGCTTGCGTTTATGAACGGCCCTCTCACCGGCTCCGAGGCGACGATGAGTGGTCGGCTCGCGGTCGTCACCAAGTCTCCGCTGACCGGCACCGTGACCGACAGCCACATGGGCGGCTGGAGCGCGGCTCGTCTACGCTGGGCGGGGTTCGATGCCCTGCTCTTCACCGGTCGCTCAGAGCACCCCGTCTACGCGTTCGTCGAGAACGGGATGGTCGAACTCCGCTCGGCGGCGGACACCTGGGGCCGGGGCGTGCACGAGACCGTATCGCACTATCGCGACATGTACGGGAGCGACCTCTCGGTCATGGCGATCGGCCAGGCTGGCGAGAACCGCGTTCGCTTCGCTGCGATCATCAATGAGGATGATCGCGCGGCGGGACGTGGCGGCACCGGCTGCGTCTCCGGCTCCAAGAACCTCAAGGCGGTGGTCGTTCATGCCGACGACAGCACCATGCCAAAGGTCGCCGACCGCGCCGCCTGGCGCCCGGTCCACCAGCGCGCGCTGAAGACGATCCTCGACAGCGAGGTGACCGCACCGCGCAGCGGCGGGCTCTCGGTGTACGGCACGAACGTCCTGATGAACCCGGTGAACGCGATCGGCGGGATCGGCACACGCAACTCCCAGACGACGCAGTTCGACGGCGCTGAGTTGATCAGCGGTGAGCACGTGCGGGAGAACCTGCTGGTCGGCGATCCGACCTGTCACGCCTGTCCCGTGGCCTGCAAGATTCAGGTCGAGATCAAAGACGGCCCCTACGCCGGGCTGAAGATGGAGTCGTTGGAGTACGAGCCGGCCTGGTCACTCGGGGCCAACTGTGACAACGACGATCCGCGTGTCCTCGCCAAGATCATCGACCAGTGCAACGACTACGGGATGGATGCCATCGAGATCGGCAACGTGATCTCCACCTATATGGAGGCGACGCAGCGAGAATTCGTCAGCGGGAGCGGCCTCGCCTGGGGCGACACGGACGGGATGGTGGCAACCGCTGAGCAGATCGCAATGCGCGACGGTGTCGGCGACCAGCTGGCTGAGGGCACGGCTCGCGCCGCTGCCGGCTTTGGTCACCCGGAGTTGGGGATGGCCGTCAAGGGGCAGGCGGTGGCCGCATACGACCCGCGTGCCTTCAAGGGAGAGGCCCTCGGCTACGCCACCAGCAACCGCGGTGCCTGTCACCTCCGTGGCTACACGCCGGCCTCCGAGCTGCTCGGTATCCCGGTCAAGACGGATCCGCTGGCGTGGGAGGGGAAGGGCGAGCTACTCAAGATCTTCCAAGACCTCCACGCCTTCAGCGACTCGCTTGACCTGTGCAAGTTCTCCGCCTTCGCCGAAGGGGCGGAGGAGTACGCCCAGCAGTACGAGGTCATTGTCGGAGAACCGCTGACCGCCGACGATGTGATGACGGTCGGTGAGCGTGTCTACAACCTCGAGCGTTACTTCAACAACCTCTGCGGCTTCGACGGCAAGGACGATACGTTGCCGCAGCGCTACTTGACCGAGCCCGGCACTGGCCCGGCCGGCGAGTCGGTCGTCGAGCTCGATGAGATGAAGGCCGAGTACTACGCCGCCCGCGGCTGGGACGACGGTGTCGTTCCGGAAGCGAAGCTGCGCGAGCTGCAGATCATCAGTTGAGGTGGAGCCCGGACCGGTGCTCGAGGTCGGGTTGTGATTGAAGCGAAGCTGTACGCCACGCTGCGAGCGATGGCGGATGGCCAGAAGGCGGTCTCGGTCGAGGGTGAGTCCCACACGGTGGGATCGGCCCTCGACCACCTGGTCGCCCGCTACCCGGCGCTGAGCGATGGCATCTTCGATGAACTCGGCCGGGTCCGATCGTTCGTTGCCGTGATGGTCAACGGGCGAGACATTCGTCACCTCGATGGTCTCAAGACCGAGGTGGCGCCCGGATCAACGCTGGACATCTTCCCACCGGTCGCTGGTGGAGCTCTGGGTGGTCGGTGAGCCGATCGAACTCTCACTGCGTGGTCTCCCCGAGTGGCTCATCCGTGAATACCTCACAGAACTTGGCGGCCGCCTCGTCGGCGACCCGGAACAGGCGACGCAGGTCGCCGGGGATGGCTGGGCGGTCTCGTGGACCCGGCAGCGGGTCCGTATCCCTGGCCTCTCGGGTCGAGGACTGACCCAGTTCGATCTGGTCTTCAACGGGCAGACGGATGTGGCGCAGGAGGCCTGTGAGCGATTCATGAAGAAGGCTCAACGAGGCGGCGGATGAGAGTAGACACCGGCGCCCGCGCTCGCCACCACCGGGTGGCATCACCGACCGAGCGGCGCTGGGCGGTTGTCCGGGGCGTGCTATCGTGAACCGGTGCCCCCCACCCGACGAGTCGCCAGCCCACCTGCCGAGACGCCTCCCCAGCCGGTGACCGATGAGGCCGTGGTCGAAGCGATTGCGGACGACATCTACGACGCTGGCCAGTTCTGCCTCGACCTTGAGTTCATGACCGAGGGCCGGTACGTTGCTGAACTCTCTCTGGTCCAGGTGTCGTGGGGCGACCCCGAGTCACCTGAGGTGCGGGCCATCGATCCGCTGGCCGTTCCCGTTGACGCGATTGTCGAGCTGGTCCAGGACCCGACCACGGAGACGATCGTGCATGCCGCCCAGGCGGACCTGGCGCTCCTCTCGGCGCGTTTCAACGCCCGTGCTGACGCGCTCATCGACACGCAGGTCGCGGCCGCATTCCTCGGGTTCGGCGACCAGATCGGCTATGCCAACCTGGTCGAGCGTCTGAGCGATGTGGTGCTGGACAAGGGTGCACAGTTCAGTCAGTGGTCGAAGCGACCGCTCTCGGCCGAACAGCTCTCCTATGCCCTCGATGATGTTCGCTACCTTCCCGATCTGTGGCACCGTATGCGTTCGGAGCTCGAGCGCAGGGGGCGTCTTGACTGGGTGACCGACGAGTGTGCCCGTCTGGCCGATGGATGGGCCCAGCGTTCACTTCCGGAGGAGATGTATCGGCGCGTTCGCGGCTGGAACGGTCTCAAGCCGCGCGCTCAGGGAGCACTGCGGGAGGTTGCGGCCTGGCGCGAACAGCGCTCGCTCGAGCAGAATCGGCCCCCGTCCTGGCTGATTAACGATCGAACGCTTCTTGAACTCTGCCGTACGCCGCCGCGAGATGAGCGCGAACTGGTCGATGTGCGTGGTCTCGGCAAGGGAATGGCGGAGCGCCATGGCAGCGTGCTGCTCGACCTGATCGCCAGGGGGCAGGCAGATCCGCCGCCGCCACGGCCGCCGTCGGCGCGCCTTCCGGATATCGGAGAGGCTTGGCCGGCGATCCTCCGCGGCCTCGTCCAGGCGCGCTGTCAGGAGATGGCGGTAGCGCCCAGGTTTGTCGCGACGCGCGCCGATATCGACGCCGTCATCGCCTGGTGGCTCGTTGGAGATCACAGTCAAGAGCCCGACGTACCGCTGCTCAGGGGGTGGCGGCGCGAACTCGCTGGCGGCGATCTTCTGGACTGGTTGTCCGGTCGCACGACGATCGTTGCCGACCGGTCGGAGGCCGGCATCCGCATCGCCGCCCGCTCGGCCCCTGCCGGGCTCCGGTAGCGCCTCGCACTGGTCAGCGGCCCCGGAAGGTCGGCTCGCGCTTCTCCACGAACGCTCGTGGCCCCTCTTTCGCGTCGTCGGTCTGCTGAACGACCCATCGCGAGAGCTGGCTCATACGTTGCACCTGACCGATCGTCATGTCGTCAGTGGCGTGGGCGAGCTCGCGGTTCGCCTGCACCGCCAGCGGGGCGTGTCCGGCAATTCGTCGTGCCAGTCTCATCGCGAGGGGCATCAGTTCATCGGCCCCCACGACGTGGCTCACGAGACCACAGTGCATCGCCTTCGTCGAGTCGATCGGATCCCCGGTCAGCAGCATCTCCATCGCCAGCGACCGCCCGATCAACCGTGGCAGCCTGAGCGGTCCACCGCCGCCGGGGAAGAAGCCCCGCGTGATCTCGGGCAGCCCAAAGATCGCCGTGTCTACCGCCACGCGAATGTCGCAGGCGAGAGTGAGCTCAAGCCCACCGCCGAGCGCGAGGCCATTGATGGCGGCGATCAGCGGCTTGCCCAGATCGGCGGTGAACAGGCCCTGTGACCCCCCCTGCAGTACCGTAGCGGGCCCACTCGCCCCATCGCCCTCGGTGCGTGCGCGCTCCTTGAGATCAGCGCCCGCGCAGAACGCTCGCCCGGTACCGGTCAGGATCGCGACGCGCACCGAGCTGTCATCCCGGATGCGGGCGAAGGCGTCCGCCAGCTCTACTCGGATCTCACCGTTCAGTGCGTTGAGCGCCTCCGGGCGGTTGAGCCGCACGGTTGCGACGTGTCCGTCCTGCTGCCAGTCGATCACCTGATAGTCCACAGTCAGCTCCGATCGAAGTGAGGCAATACCTGCTCGGCGAAGAGCCGCGCCGGGAGTCGCGTATCGGTTCCGAAGAACTCGATCATGAACATCGAGCAGCCGAGGTCGAGGTGCTTGCCGATCTGCTCGACGATGCGTGCCGGGGACCCGGTGATCGCCAGCGGCCCGGTTGGATCGCCCATGTGCCCGCCGAAGATCCGCTGGGCGAGTTCGATCATCGGCCCGGCCTCCTCTTCGTTGGGCGCGATCGCGACCAGACACTGTTGCGAGATGCGTACCTCATCGTGATCTCGCCCGATCGCTTCCATCGCCTCGTGGAGGGCACGGATGTTCTCTGCGAGCATGCCCTGCTTGCTCGCCGGATTGTTCCAGATGGACGCCTCACGGGCGGCCAACGGTAACGTCACCCGCGGGCCGCTACCACCGATCAGGATTGGCGGTACGCGGGGAGGCCGGGGCTCTGTCACCAGATCGGTGGCCTCGACGAAGTCACCGTGCATCGTCACCGGCTCGTCGCTGCTCCACATTGCCTTGAGCAGCGCCACGGTCTCACGCAGCTGCGCAGATCGTGTCCCGGGTGGGCCGAAGTCCATCCCGAAGTTCGTGTACTCGCTGGCCATCCAGCCTGAGCCGAGGCCGGCGATGACCCGCCCCCCGGCGATGTGATCGACCGTGGCGATCGTCTTGCCGAGGTGCTGCGGGTTGCGCATGCCGGCCGGCGTCACCAGAGTCCCGATCTCGACGCGTTCCGTCTTCGCGGCCAGCGCGGCGATCAACGACCACGCCTCGAGCATCGGGATACGCGGCGACTGCGGACCGTAGAGGTGATCGTTCACCCAGATCGAATCGAAGCCGAGCGCCTCGAACTCAACAGCGGCGGCCTGCGATTGCTCCCAGGTCCGCTTGATCTGAGGAACCATCACCCCGAAATGTGGCTTGTTGCTCATGCCTCCCTCTCCCCAAGTCCCAAGCGGTAGCCTACACGTCCCGGCATCTCTGGGCAGACCATCGTCTCAGGGCACGCCGCCGGCACTCTCGAGTGGTGCCCCACCCGAGTTGCGATCCCGCTCATGGCCGGCGTTGAGCAGGCGCAGCTGCCCGCTCAGCATCTCGAGCAACGGAGTCTCGATGGCGAGCTCGCGGGCCCGCTCGAGCGGTGCGTCGAAGATCGCCTCGAGCTCCATCTCACGGCCCTCAACGA
The DNA here is from genome assembly GCA_965249675.1 of Dehalococcoidia bacterium. Classification (GTDB taxonomy): domain Bacteria; phylum Chloroflexota; class Dehalococcoidia; order UBA2979; family UBA2979. The sequence continues at coordinate 2,943,119 of OZ252250.1, read as the reverse complement.
AGTCGATCATCGTGCTCGGCCGGTAGGCGAGCATCGTCTCGGTACGTCCGATCATGCTCGCGGCCACCTCGTCTGGATCGAGCGCACGCCCCTGCTGATGCTTCCTGAGGTCAGCGTTCGCTGCCAGCACCAGCTCTTCAATCAGCCCGCGCACCGCCGCCCGGAGATGAGGGTCGCCGATCACGAGGTCGGTCGTCACGCCGCCCGCGGTGACGGTCAGTCCGTTGAACGGGACGTTCCAGCAGAGCTTGTACCAGCGGGCCTTGAGCAATGAGGGTGCGAGGGAGACCTCAACGATGGCGTTCTTCCACAGAGCGTGCGCCTCCTCGAGCTCAGTGGGGTCGTCGCCGAGATGTCCCAGGATGATCGGCCCGTAGTCGAGGTGGTGGATCCGACCGGGCGCTCCGCGATTGATGCAGGTGAAGGCCAGCCCGCCGAAGATCGGTGTCCGGGGGAACCAGCGGGAGAACTCCTCCTCGATGCCGAGGCCGTTCATCAGGGCGAGCAGCCGCGTCTGTTTACCGATGCACGGCGCAAGGAGGGCGCGGGCTCGATCGAGTGCTGTCGCCTTGAGCGCGCAGATCACCCAGTCGACCGCACCGATCTGACCGCTCTGTCGCGCGATCAGTGGCCGCTCAAGGTAGAGGTCGCCCAGGTGGCTATCGATATGCATTCCACCCGACGCGACGGCGTCGTAGTCCCGGCGTAGCAGGAAATGGACCTCATGACCGGCCTCGGCGAGGCGGGCGCCGTAGTAGCAGCCGACCGCTCCGGCACCGATCACGGCGACGCGACTCATTGGCAGACCTCCCGACGCGTCGACAGCACGAGCTTACCGACAGCGCGCCGTGAGCTGATCGCCGTCAGAGCCTGTTCGTAGTCAGCGAGCGGGTAGGTGCGGGAGACCAGCGGCTTGAGGAGAGCCCGGTCCCACCAGGCGAGCAGTTCTCTCAGTGCCTCGCCCACGACCTGGGGGCGAGCGGTCCGCAGCTGCCCGATGCTGAGGCCCAGCGCGGCGGCATCCTTGACGAGCAGGTGGTTTGCCGGGATCTGCGGGACATCACCGCTTGCGAACCCGATGATCAGGATGCGTCCGCCCGGGTTGATGCAGCGCAGTGATGCCCGAAAGGCGTCACCGCCAACCGGATCGAAGACGACGTCCGCGCCGCCTGTGAGCGAGCGCACCTCTTCGGTGATGTCTGAGGTCGTGTAGTTGACGAGGTGGTCGGCGCCGTGTTCGCCAGCGAGCGCGAGCTTCTCAGGGGAACTCGCCGCCGCGATCACTGTGGCGCCGATCGCCCGCCCCACCTCGACGGCCGCCAGTCCGACACCGCCGCTGGCGCCGTGGACGAGCAGCACTTCTCCCGGCAGGAGCTGTGCTCGATGTCTCAGGGCGAGGTGGGCGGTCAGGTAGACGATCGAGAATGCGGCGGCGGTTGCGTAGTCCATCTGCCTCGGGATCAGCGCCACGTCAGCCTGGCGAGCCGAGGCGATCTCAGCGAAGCCGCCCCAATCAAGTTGCGCGAGGACACGGTCGCCGGGAGCCAGTCCCGCCACATCGGAGGCGGCTGCGCGGACCGTGCCGGCGATCTCCATCCCGGGCGAGAATGGCAGTGGGGGCTTTAGCTGGTAGGCGCCGCGCGTAATGAGCGTGTCTGCGAAGTTCACCCCGGCGGTGTGAACATCGATCAGCACGCGACCAGGAGCGAGTTCAGGGTCGGCCACCTCCACCAGTCGCAGTCCCGGAAGCCCGTTCAACTCGTGGCAGCGGATCGCTCTCATCGACCCTCCACTCGGAGTGTAGTGTGCATGCCCCCCGGATCGAAGTCGGCCGCTCGAACCCGTGGCGGGCAGGCAGTCTGAGCCGGCCTCTGACAGAATGGTGCCATGGCACGAAGCGGTTCACGAGGTGGCGGGCAGGGAGCGCTCGCGGCGGCTGAAGAGAGTTCGCCGCTGCCGGCCGGTGGGACGCGGGAGCAGCTGATCGACGTTGCACGCCAGCTCTTCGGTCAGCTCGGCTACGCCGCCACGCCAACCGAGGAGATTGTCCGGGTCGCGGGCATGACCCGCGGTGCGCTCTACCACCACTTCGCCGACAAGCGCGACCTCTTCGAGGCGGTCTATATCCAGTTGCAGGGCGAACTGCGTGATCGCACGCTCGCCGCGGCCGGCTCGGCCGACCAGGGCTCGATCTGGCAGCGGATCGAGCGCGGGACACACGAATATCTCGACCACTACATGGACGCACAGCTCCAGCGCATCGTGCTCGTCGATGCCCCAGCCGTGCTCGGCTGGGGTCGCTGGAGAGAGCTGGACTCCGACTATGCACTGGGCCTCTTGCGGGCGGCCCTCGGACAGGCGGCGGCCGAGGGCACACTGGCCGCTGACGCCGAACCGGATGTTGTTGCCCACCTCGTGCTCGGAGTGATCAGCGAGGCCTCGCAGGTGATCGCAAGTGCGGATGACACGGTGGCGGCGAGGGGAGCGGTCGGCGTCGATGTCGACCGAATTCTCGCCAGCCTCCGCCAGCCGCTGCCGGACGGCTCGTGATTCGACCGACCACCTTCGACTACCGTGCTGTCGATGCCGCGGCGATTGCTGCTCGCGGGAGCCAGTCGATCGCCGCAGCTGAAGAGCAGATCGCGGCACTGGTCGCGGTGCCCGACCAGGATCGGACCGAGGCGAACACGCTTTGGGCGCTCGATGATGTTCGCGACGGATTGGCGCAGGCTGGCGGACGCTATGCCTTCCTGGCCGAGGTCACCCCCGACCCTGAGACGCGAGCCGCCGCTCGTCGGTTTCGCCTGGAACTGGCGGAGTTCACGACGCGACTTGGCTTTCGCGAAGACCTCTACCAGGCTCTTCGTGCTCTCGCCCGTCTGCCGGTAGGACAGGCGCTGGCCGGCGAATCGCGCCGGTACCTCGACTTCGCGCTCCGCGACTTCCGCCGCAACGGCTTCGACCTTGATCTGACCGTCCGAACCGAGCTTCAGACGCTGAAGGAGCGACTGGTGGAGCTGGGCATCAGCTTCCGCCGCAACATCGCCGAACACGAGGACGAACTGCTGCTCAGCCGGGACCAGCTGGCGGGTCTTCCGGAGGCGTACATCGACCGACTGAGAGAGGTGGAGACGCAGGACGGGCCGAAACTGCGGGTCTCTCTCGACTACCCAGAATTCTATCCGTTCCTCGAAGCGGCGCAGGACGAGTCACTGCGGCGGCGTCTTTTCATCAAGAACCACAACAGGGCCACCCGGCTGAACATCCTGATCCTGGAGGAGGCGCTGGCACTGCGTGCCCGAGTGGCTGAGGTCCTCGGCTACGGATCCTGGGCCGAGTACGTCCTCGAACTGAGGATGGCAGAGCGTCCCGAGACGGCGCTCAGCTTCCTCCAGGACCTCGAGCGTCGAGTACGGACCAAGGCCGAGCAGGACATCGCTGAATTGACGGCACTGAAACGCCGCGAGACCGGCGATCACGAGGCGCGGCTGGAGCTCTGGGACTGGCGTTACTACCAGCAGCAGCGGCTGCGGGAGCGCTACGACATCGATCAGTTCTCCGTGGCAGAGTACTTCCCGCTGGAGGAGACGCTGACCGGAATGCTCAGCGTCTACGCCGATCTGGTCGGCGTGCGATTCACTCCCGTGGACGACCCTCGCGCCTGGCACCCGGATGTTCGGCTCTACGCGATTTCGGATGCGGAGAGTGGCGAGCACATCGCCCATGCCTATCTGGATCTGCATCCGCGGCCCGACAAGTACGGGCACGCGGCGGCCTTCACACTGCGACCGGGGCGCCAGACGCGGCACGGCTACCAGCCGTCGGTGAGCGCGATCGTCGCGAATTTCACCAGGCCGACGCGGAGCAGTCCCTCCCTCCTCCGACACAGCGAGGTGCAGACGCTCTTCCACGAGTTCGGACACATCCTTCATCAGACGCTGACGAGGGCACGTTTCACCGAGTTCTCCGGTTCGAACGTACAGCGCGACTTTGTTGAGGCGCCCTCGCAGATGCTGGAACACTGGGTCTGGGACGCCCGCGTGCTGGCCGGTTTTGCCCGGCACCATCGTGATGGTCGCCCACTCCCGGCATCGACGCTGGCGCGGCTGGTCGAGTCCAAGCACGTTGCGAGCGGGCTCTTCTGGCTGCGCCAGATCTACTTCGCCAGGCTCGACCTCGCCTACCACGGGGCGGCCCGCGTGACCGATACCGATGCAGTCGCGCGCGAGCTGCACCCGATCACGGGCTTCCCCTTCCCTGAGGGGACGCAGTTCCAGGCGGGCTTTGGGCATCTCTTCGGATATGACGCCGGCTACTACGGTTACCTCTGGGCGAAGGTCTTCGGCGATGACATGTTCACGAGGTTTCGGGACGACCGAGACGCCGCCGGGCGGGACTACCGGCGCCTCATTCTCGAACCCGGCGGGTCTGTCGACGCCGCCGAACTCCTGCGCTCGTTCCTCGGGCGAGAGCCCGCCAGTGATGCCTTTCTGGCTGACATCGGCCTTGCAGGCTGAGCTCAACGCCTGCGGCCAGCAGCGTTGTGCTCAGGTTCGCCCGCCACCCCGATCGTCGCGGGCCGCCGCGCTCGTTTCGGCCCGCAGAGACCTGCCGGATGCGCTGTGATTTGGTGCTCCACTCTCAGGTGAGCGGCGGACCGTTCCCCGCCTCGCGGCTCGGCGCGCCCGAGAGCGACCACCGGTCAGTGTGGGGCCGGGGCCCGTTCCACGCTCACTCGGCGAGGTCGCAGGCCGGCCGAGCCGGGAGCTTCAGCTCAACGAAGAGTCGTTGGGAAAGCGAACTGATCTCCCTCACGGCGCGATTGAACGCCGCCTCGTTCACGCGAGCGGGCTGGCGAAAGCCCGAGATCTTGCGCACGAACTGAAGGGCGGCCTCGTCGAACTCATCAGGTGTGGCGGGTTGATCCCACGTCCTCAGCCGCTTGATCGATCGACACATCGGATCCTCGATTCCCGCTCGACGCCCTGGATGCCGGTTATAACTGGCCCTGGGCCCAGCCGCACGACGGGTGGCCTGCCCACCTTGGCGAAGAGACCGGAGGTTTGGTTGAGCTATCACGATCTGACGCTGGAACGCCGCGGGCCGGTTGCGCTCCTGACACTCAGGCGCCCCGAGAAGTTGAACGCCCTCGGCGCCGTATTGCACGATGAGATCGAACGAGCCTGCACCGAAGTCGAGGCCGATGACTCCCTTCGGGCCCTGATCATCACAGGTGAGGGTCGCGGCTTTTCGGCAGGCGCGGACCTCACGCCCGTTGGCGGGCGCCCGGACCCCGATGCCGTGCCGCCACAGAGCGACCGACTCGATGAGTTTGGCTGGGTCGGGCGACAGGCGAAGGCGATCTACGAACTCAGCAAGCCGACGATTGCCGCCGTCAACGGGGTGGCGGTTGGAGCCGGCATGAGTCTGGCGCTCGCCTGCGATCTGCGTATCGGCTGCACGGAGACCCGGTTCAAGACCGTCTTCATCGAGCGCAACCTCTCGCCCGACAGTGGTATGAGCTTCTTCTTGCCACGGATCATTGGATACGCACGAGCCGTCGACCTCATCTTCACGAGTCGGAACCTCTATGGTCCGGAGGCGCTCGAGCTCGGTCTCCTCAATCGGCTCGTCGAGTCGGATCGGCTGATCGACGAGTCCATCGAGCTTGCACTGCAGATCGCCAAGTGGCCGCCTGTGGCGATGCGTAGCGCGAAACGGACCGTTCAGCGCAACCTCGGGGTCGACCTCGACAGTGCGCTACGCAATGAGACGTCGGGGCTGAGGTTCGCGGCACGAGCACCGCACGACGCGCGCGAATCGCGCCTGAGCTTCCTCGAGGGGCGCGAGCCGAACTTCACCGGAGAATAGGGTTGCGTCACGCTGGCCCTCGCCCCACGGAGCGCCGCCGCAGCTTGCCGCTCGGCCGGCGAATGGTGATCATCAGGTGATGGCGGTCCGAGCGCTGGGCGACCGGGGACCTGTGCAGTTGCACGGGCGAGATGTCGAGGCTGTGACCTCGCTTGCCCTCGTGCGGGTCTTCGTCAATGACTCTCGCTGGTGGCAGAACGCCTCCTTTGCACTGCCGCTCTTGGGGGCAACCCTGTCCCTGGCGGCGGGCTCGGTGTTTGGGAGCGGTGAAGCCCTGGGCTTTGGTCTCTTCCTGGCAGCGATCGCGGCGATCATGATGCCGGTCGTGTTCCTCACGTGGCGCGGCAGCGCCACGGCGATTGCCCTCTGCGACGACCGGGTGGTCGCCCTTCATCGTGGCCGTGTGCTGACCGAGGCCCGCTGGGCGGATCTCCTCCGAATTGAGCGGGTCGAGTACCTCGGGAACACCCGGTACAAGCTTGTCCACGGCGATGACGAGTTCATCACGGTCGAGTCGGAGGTCGAGCATGCCGATCAGCTGGTCGACCTCGCCTTTGAGCTCTCTGGTCTTCCGCGGCAGCCCGAACAGTGAGTGACGGGGAGGGTCTCGTCGGTGGTTGACGGGGGTGAAATCGCTGCGCGGGTGATTGAGGCAGCGTCGGCCACAGGTGTGGCCTTCGAGGTGATGGAGTGCGACCCCGATCTCGCCGACACCACCGAGTTCTGCGAGCGCTACGGCGTGGCGCTGACTGAGAGCGGCAACTGCATCGTGATCGCCTCCCGGCGGGAGCCGCGCCAGTTTTCGGCCTGCCTCGTGCTCAGTCACACTCGACTGGACGTGAACCGGACCGTCCGCCAGCTGATGGGGGTCCGCAAGCTCTCCTTCGCGTCAGCACGAGACACGGCTGAACTGACCGGCATGATGGTCGGTGGTGTGACGCCCTTCGGACTTCCCTCGGGGCTGCCAATCTACATCGACCACCGCGTGATGGGACTCTCGTCCGTGGTGGTCGGTGGCGGCAGTCGCTCGCAGAAGCTGCGCGTCAGTCCCCTTGCGTTCGAGCACCTGCCCGGCGCGGTAGTGGTTGATGGTCTGGCGATGGACCCCAGCGCCTAGGGACGCTCTGAACAGACCCGCATGATCTGTTAAGATGCCTACACGGGATGGTATGGCATTCGACCAGATGACGAGGTGAGCGCGATGGGCGAGGCAACGTTCGCGGAGCTGTACTACGACGCGAAGAAGCGAACGACTCGCCGGGAGCGGTTTCTGGAACGACTCGATCGGCTGGTTCCGTGGCGGCAACTCGAGCAGCGCATTGCGCCCCACTACCCGATGCCGGGACGGGGGCGCCAGCCCTACCCACTGTCACTGATGCTGCGGGTGCACATCGTGCAACTGGTCGACAACCTCAGCGACCCGGCGATGGAGGACGCGCTGTACGAGAATCTCACCGTGCAGCGCTTCGTGGGGCTCAGGCTATCGGACGCGATCCCCGATGAGACGACGATTCTCAACTTCCGCCACCGGCTGGAGGCGGCCGCGCTGGGGAGGGGGTTGCTCGAGGAGATCAACCGCCATCTGGAGGCGGAAGGACTGCAGTTGAGACAGGGGACTGTGGTTGATGCCAGTATCATCAGCGCCCCCTCGTCGACCAGGAATCGGGCCAGAGCACGGGATCCCGAGATGCACCAGACGCGCAAGGGAAACCAGTGGTACTTCGGGATGAAGTTGCACATCGGGGTGGACTCTGAGAGCGGCATCGTGCACAGCCTCCACACGACGGCGGCGAACGTGAGCGACATCACCGCGGCGCCCGACCTGCTGCACGGCAACGAAAGGCTGGTCTGTGGCGATGCGGGCTACCAGGGCATCGGAAAACGTCTGGAGCAGCGCGAGCGTGCGGTGCAGTGGCAGGTTGCCATGCGACCGGGCAAGCGGCGACTGCTCGACCGGGAGGGTGAGGAGTGGCTCGAAGAGAAGCGCAAGGCCTCCGTGCGTGCGAAGGTCGAGCATCCGTTCCAGATCGTGAAGGTGCGCTTCGGCTACGCCAAGGTCCGCTACCGCGGATTGTTCAAGAACACGCAGCGGCTCGCGTTGCTGTTGGGGCTGGCCAACATGGTTCGAGCGGAGCGCCAACTTGCTGCGTAACAACGGCGCAGTGCGCCCAGAATCCCGCAGCGAGCGCCAAACGGCACTCGCAGAGCCGCTCGCGAGCCCCGATCAGGCCGCATTCCTGACCATCAAGCGATTGAACGCCCCAGAAGAGCCTGATCGGCCGCATTTCGCGGCCAGTTCAGAGCGTCCCTAGGAGTTGGACGCGCCGCCCTGCACCGATTCCTCCAGGTGGTGGCGGACGTACCGGGGACCTTGGCGGTCGGGACTCCCTGAGCCGCCGTTCTATCCCTCTTGGCGATTCTCATGGCTCGCACGGACGAGGACGTGAAGCATCCCAGCAGCTTCGACCACCAGGACAGGCACCGAGTGTCCCGGATCGGCTTGGACAGGCCGCCGCTAGCGAACGCGTGCAGTCCAGAGCTCGCGGACGGATTCCGACACGAGTGGCTCGACGCGTGGGCTCTGATCGAAAACGAGGGCCACCGGAGCCTCAGCCGCATATGCCGGCCATGGCATCGCGCGAGTGTCGGGACTTCCCGTTCGAGCGAAGGCGGCCCATCCGTCCTGCGCCCGCTCGGCAAGCGCTTCCGCGCGGTCATCTTCCCCGACGATCTCTGGTGCCGCGGCGAGAGTGCCGAGGACGAAGGGCACGTCTGTGCCGTGTGGCGCGCCGAACGGCCCACCGTGGTCCGGCGATGCCCATGCCGCGATGAAAGCGTAGGTGTCGGGTTGGTGCGTGGATTGTGCCGCCGCCAGCCGATCGGCAGGTAGACGGAACCCCAGGTCTGACGAAACCGCATCGAGGAGGTGAGGCCCGTCAACCGATGCACCGCGTTGTGAGCGGTCAGCGCGATAGGCGGCGATGATCTCCGTAGCAGTCGCATGATCCGGAGGGACGAGGCGTCCGGCTAGCTGGTTGGCCAGCTCCTCATCGCTTGCATCTACTCCCTCGTTGAACGTCAGCACCGAGAGTTCGTTTGCGGTGATGCTGACGATGAGCGGGATCGCCTTCGCTGACCCGGCTCTAATCGCCTCGATTGGAGGGTTTTCGAGTAACCGGCCGTCGACGACCGGTCGGAAGACCACTGGCAGATCGGGAGCTGTTGGCGTCAGCTCCGCGAGGGTCGCTCGTTGTGCATCGAGCAATCGCTCAAGCGGCAGCGCGCGGAGGTCGTCGGCGCGCTGCGATGTCAGACCAAGGTGTCTCTTGAAGACCTGCGTGACGTGCTCGGCCTCGACGGTGGAGTACACCGTGTGCGCGTGTCCGCTATGCGCAGCCGCGCGGTGGAACAGGCCCTGGCTGAGTGGCGAGCCCAGCAGCGTGCCTACGCTCATCCCGCCGGCTGACTGACCAGCCAGTGTCACGTTGTCGGGATCGCCGCCGAAATTCGCAATCTCATCCCGGACCCAATCGAGGGCGTGTAGCTGATCGAGCACACCGAGATTACCTGGCGCTCCGCCCTCGCCGTCGGCAAGCGCTTCGTCGTAGAGAAAGCCCAGTGCGCCCAGCCGGTAGTTGAGCGAGACGTAGACGACATCGCCGCGGCGCGCGAGCCCTGCGCCCTGCAGGCGGGGCGCTGCTCCTGAGCCGGTCACGAAGCTGCCGCCATGCAGCCACACGACGACGGGCCGACGGGCGTTGTCGAGCCCCGGGCTCCAGACGTTCAGATAGAGGCAGTCCTCGCTCTGCGGCTCACCGCCGCCCTGGACGTTCGGCCCAGTGGGCGGGACGAGCTGCGGCGCCGCGTGCGAGAATTCGAGGGCCGGGCGCTCGCCGTCCCAGGACGCGTGACGCGCCGGTGGACGGAAGCGTCGCTCGCCGGTGGGCGGAGCCGCGTAGGGGACGCCTCGAAAGATCGTCAGTCCTTCCTCCGCGGCGCCGCGGAGTCTGCCGTAGCTGGTACTCACCACTCGATCGGCGGTTGTTGTCATCGCAGCCTCCCGTCCCCGGTCGTCGTGTCGCAGCCGTCCTCAGTGGGACTCGGCATGGTGACGCGCGAGGAGATCGTCGCCGAAGTCACCGTCCGGGTCGCGCCAGACGGAATGGATGTGGTTCGTGTTGTTCTGGGTGTTGTCGTACTCGACCATGAGGCGCTCGCCCTGTAGCCGGTAGTAGTGAGGCTCGCCACGATCAATCCCGCCGGCCCAGGCGAAGTGGACCGTGTCGAGGACAGCAAGCACGCGCTTCGTTTCGGCCTCCGCTACGCCTGGGGGCATCCGCTCGGTATAGAGCCTGACCAACGCGCGCATGATGTCCCGCTGCGCTTCGGTCATCGAGCGGGCGGCGAGCCCCTTCGGACGAGCGGTGAGGTAGCCGATCGCCTCCAGACGCTCCTCAGTGAGGCCGAGCTGCTCGCGCCGGTCAGCGAGGATCCGTCGCGCACCCGGAGTGTCGCCCTGGCTCATCAGGTAGGTCGGTCGCGGGAGCGTGTCCTCGATCGAGATCGCGTTCGTGTGCACGATGTCATCGGGCGCCGCAGGTGAGATCACCGCGACAGCGCGCTGCTCCTCGCTGAGCTTATGCAGCAGCTCACGTGCGAGGTCCTCCTCGTCCGCCAGCGGCCGTAGGAGCCCCGTCCCACCGACCGCAAGTTCCGCCGGGTTCGCCCCGAAAAATGTCGGTGTGGGCGATGCAATCTCTTGGTCGGCGATTGTGAACTGCACGACCACGTGGTGCCCGTCGAAGCGCCATCCCCACGGAGCCCTTCCGCGTGGCTCGCCGAAGATAGCGACGTAGTAGCGGTTTGGGTCCCGGCGGCGCACATCGCGGTCGGGGTCTGCCGGAAACCGCCGACCTTGGCGGTCTACGTCGTAGTCCGCGACCGAGGGCCAGCCTTCGGTCCGGTCGAGCGGGTTCTCGAGCCCCATGATCGTCGAAGCGGTGGCATACCCGGTAGCTGACAGCCCGCTTGCCACCAGGCGGTGAGCGGCCTGCTGTTGCCGCGGCCCCATCTCCGAGAGCGGTAAGCCGCCTCGTTCATTTGGGGTGTAGTACCAGCGACGTCGTTCGGCCTCGTTGGCGAAGTCGTAGCGGATTCGTGCGCGTTGCTCGTCCGTGAGCAACGCGAGGAGGCCCTCGACGGCCGTTGCCATCCGATCGATCGTCTCGACGGAGCCAGTCTCTGTAGTCTGCATCGGTCACTCCTGTATCTGTCGGGCGCTATCGAGACTGACCGAGGTCGACAGGAGTCAGCGACTCGGCGCGTCGCGGCAACTGGCCATCGCCGGCGCTGATCTTCGCGATGATCTCTGTGACTGCGTCCCGGACGAAGTTGGGCGTGCAAGTCCGCCGGCCGCCGGACGCGGGTGGGACATTGAGGCGGTTGAGTCCGCCCCCCGCGATGTGCCGCATGTTCTCGGTAGCGTCGACGCCGGCGCGATCCACCTCGCTGCCGGTCAGCACAGAGTCCGCGCGCAACTCCCGTGATCGATGCGTCAGGTCCGCGATCTGCTCTGTGATCCTGGCGTCGACGGCGACCATGGTTCGGCTGTCCTCGGGCGACGGTGAGCGATCGTGATACGGAGGCGTCTCAGATCGCTCCTATGCCGTCCTCATCTTAATCGCCACGTCAAGAAGCCGTTGCAGGTGACGGCGCCGAGCCCCGGCTTCCGCGGGTCCGATCGGAGCCCTCGTCCGTGCCAGACAACGCGCTGGTTGACATTCAAGAATAACGAGTGTAATTGGGAGTGGGGACAGACACTCCGCTCTGCGCGCGGTGGCGCAGAGCCTTCGAAGGAGCATCGCATGACTGAGCACAGCAACTATTGGACACGACGGTTCAATCGCCGTAGCGCGCTTCGAGGCGCGGGCCTGACCGCGACCGGCCTGCTAGGCGTCGCCCTGATCGGATGCGGCGACGACGACGACGGAGCCCCCGTAGCACCGGCCGCGACGCAGGCCGCAGCAGCAACCGCGACGCAGGCCGCAGCAGCAACCGCGACACAGGCCGCAGCAGCAACCGCGACGCAGGCCGCAGCAGCAACCGCGACACAGGCCGCAGCGACCGCGACAGAGGCCGCAGCCGGGAGCGATCGGCCGCGTGGTGGGGAGATGATCTCGATCCACGCCGGCATCAGAACGGGAGACATCCACCGCGCGAGCGGCCCCTCCGAACAGCGCCTCGCGAACATCTCGCAGGACGGATTGCTCCAGGACCTCGAACCCACGCCGGGCGAGTTCATCACCTCGCCGATGCTCGCCGAATCGTTCGAACGGCCGGACAATCTGACATTGACATTCAAGATCCGGGACGGTGTGAAGTTCCACAACGTTGCGCCGGTCAACGGGCGCGTGCTCACCGCCGAGGACGTCAAGTTCAGCTTCGAGCGGCAGGCATCCGACGAGCCCGGATTCCCACACGCGAGTTTCTTCGACCAGGTCGAGTCGATCGAGGCCGTCAGCGACAGCGAACTCACGATCGTGACGAATAAGCCGTCGGCATCGATCCTGACCTCAATCACGAGTCCCTGGAGCACGGTGATCGCGCGCGAGCAGGTTGACCAGGACCAGGGCGAGCTGAAGAGCTTTATCGGCACAGGTCCGTTCATTCAGAAGAGGCTTGAGGCGAACATCGAGAACGAGTTCGAGCGGAACCCGGACTACTGGGAGGAGGGAAAGCCCTACCTCGACACGTGGCGCAACCTCGAGATTTCGAGCGATGCGCACGTCGCGGCCTTCCAGGGCGGCCAGATCACCAACATCTACGAGGTCGAGCAGGGCGGCGACGTCGCAGTCGCCCTGCGAGGCAGCGACGACGACGCGAACGTCATCGAGCGAACCGACGCTGGTATCTCCCTGATCGGCTTCAACACACTGGTGCCCCCTTACGACGACCCGCGCGTGAGGCGCGCGGTGGCGTGGGGTGCAGATGTGAAGGGGTGGCTCAGTGTCCTCAATGCCGGATACGGCCAGCTAACCGGGCCGATGGCGGCTGGTTTCAAGCTGTGGGCGCTGCCCGAGGACCAGCTCGTCTACACCTCGCCCAATCCGGCGGAGTCGATGAAGCTGCTGGCCGCCGCCGGCATCGACAGCTTGAGGATGCGGGTCACCGGCTTCCCGGGGGCGCAGTCCGAAGGGATGGCCGTCCAGCTCCAGTCAGACCTCCGCCCGCTGGGGATCGACGTCGAAGTCGATGTGACGGCAAGCGGGGGCGAATACGTGCAACGAGTCTTCGTGCAAGCCGACTACGACGTTGTGGCCGGGCAGGACTTCGCGCGGCATGAACCCGATCACCTACGTCCCCGCTTCCAGAGCGGGTCAGGCGCGAACTTCTTCAAGTACGCCAACGCTGAACTGGACGCCCTCTGGGAGAAGCAGTCGATCACGCTCGATTACGAGGAGCGCCGCGGGGTCGTCGACGAGATTCAGCGCCTCATCCTGGAGGAGGTGCCGGCCTTCTACGTCTATCACCAGACGGTGTTCAGCGTCTTCCACAAGATGTACAGCGACATGCGCGTGTCGGCGATCACCGGGAACGCGCACCGCTGGAACTCGCGGAACGCGTTCGTGTCTGGCTAGCCCGCCACCTCGCCAGATACGAGCGAGATGTCGTTTCCGGCCCTCTCTGGCGCCGAACTCTCGCGCCGGAGAGTTTGGGACGCCCGGCTCGGGCCGATGGTCCGGTTCGCGAGCCGCTACCCCCTCGGCGTGGTCTCGCTGGCAATCCTGGTCGTGATCTCGGTGGCGGCCATTGCGGCAGCGGTCGTCGCTCCGTTTGACCCCCTGGAGCTACACCGCGAGGACCGGCTGCTGTCGCCCCGCTCGATGTACCTGCTCGGCACGGACGGGACGGGGCGCGATCAGTTCAGCAGGCTGATCTACGGCGCTCGAGTCTCGTTGATCGTCGGGGTCGGCCCACCGGTGCTGGCGGTACTGGTGGGCACGCTCATCGGCGCCACCTCCGCATACTTCGGAGGTTTCGTCGACCTCGTGCTCCAGCGCCTGATGGATGCCCTGATCGCGTTCCCTGCGCTGCTGCTGGTGCTGATCGCTGTGACGCTGCTCAGCCCGACGGTCAGCAACGTCATCGTTGTGATCGCGATCGTGATGTTTCCGGCAGTCAATCGCGTGGCAAGAGGATCGGTCCTGGCGGTCATGGCAGAACCCTACGTCGAGGCCTCCCGCGCGATCGGCGCCTCGAACCTACGCGTGCTGTTTCGGCACGTCCTCCCGAACATCATGGCGCCTGTGATCATCATCGGAACGTCGTTGATCGGCGTCGGCATCCTCGCGGAGGCGGCGCTCTCGTTCCTGGGGCTGGGTGTCGCTCCACCGACACCTACCTGGGGAAACATGATGTCCGGCGAAGGGCGGAACATCTTCGTCCTCGCCCCCTGGCTGATCATTTTCCCGGGGCTGGCGATCACAGTCACGGTGCTCGTGTTCAACCTGCTCGGCGACACCGTTCGCGACGCGCTGGACCCGAGGCTGAGGGGCGCATGACGCGTACCGAGATGGGTGGAGCATAGGCCGTGGCGCGGTATCTCATGACCCGGCTGCTCGCCGCGATTCCGGTATTCATCGTGGTGAGCATCGCAACATTCTCCCTGATTCGAATCATTCCTGGCGACCTGGCGGCCGTCCGCCTCGGCGACTACGCCACCCCGGAGGACGCGGCGGCGTTGCGCGAGGCGCTGGGCCTCGATCGATCACTTGTTGAGCAGTACTTCGAGTGGATGGGCGGAATGGCGCGAGGCGAATTCGGGGACTCGCTCGACACCGGCCTTCCGGTGGCTCGTCAGTTCTTGCGACGGCTGCCCGCGACGATCGAGCTCGCCATCCTCAGCATCACACTCTCGCTGCTGATCGCGCTGCCGCTGGGCACGCTCTCTGCGATCAATCGGGGCAAATCCGTCGATCACGTGATCCGCGTGGTGGCGGTATTGGGGCAGGCCGTCCCCAACTTCTGGCTGGCGCTCGTCATCCTCACGTTCCTGGCCACCCAGTTCCACTGGGTCCCGCCGTTCTCGTACCGCTCGATCGTCGAGGATCCGTTCCACAACCTGCAGCAGTTTGCTCTGCCGGTGGTGATCCTCGGCTACGGGCTCGCTGCGACGGTGATGCGGTTGACGCGGGCGATGATGCTCGAGGTACTACGCCACGACTATGTACGCACCGCGTACGCCAAGGGTCTGACGCAGGCGACCGTGGTCCGTCGGCACGCCCTGAGAAACGCCCTCATCCCCATCGTCACCGTGATCGGGGCACAGGTGAGCGCCCTCATCGGCGGCACGGTGATCATCGAGCAGATCTTCTCCTTGCCGGGCGTCGGGAAGCTCACGCTCAACGCGATCATCTTCAGGGACTACACCCAGCTTCAGTTCAACGTGCTGTTCTTCGCCGGCGTCGTGGTGGCAACAAACCTCCTGGTCGACGTTGCCTACGTCTATCTCGATCCGCGCGTCCGCGTCTCCGGCGGGGCAGCATGACCGCCTCGATTGCGCGAAGGCTCCGGCGTACCACGGCGCCCACGATATGCAGCGCCGTCGGGAGGCAGCGGTGACGTTCCGAGTCGGCGTATTCGACCACATCGAACATCAGCCCGATGTTCCGTTGGATCGTCTCTACAATGACCGCCTCGAGCTCATCGAGCAGCTCGACCGTGGTGGGTTCTATGCGTACCACCTCGCCGAACACCACACGCCGGCCGTGCACAGCCTCGCGCCATCACAGAACGTCTTCCTCGCTTCCGTGGCGCAACGCACTGAGCAACTCCGCTTTGGTGCTGGCGTATACGTGCTGCCGCTGCATCACCCACTGCGGCTGATCGAGGAGGTGTGCATGCTTGACAACCTCTCAGGCGGCCGCCTCGACATCGGTGTCGGTCCGGGAGGCGAACTGGAAGCATACTTCTGGGGGCAGGAAGGGGACCCGGAAACGAATCGGGCACGGTTCGACGAGACGTTTGCGATCCTGCTGGAAGGACTCTCTCATGAAGAGTTGTCCTACGAGGGTCGTTTCTACTCCTTTGACCGTGTTCCCATGCGCTTGCGTCCTCTCCAGCAGCCGCATCCGCCGCTCTGGTACATGCGCAACACCGAGACGGCTGCGCGGTTCGGCATGAACTGCGGCGTGATCGGGTCACTCGACAACCTCCAGGCGAACGTCTCCCGGTTCCGTCGGCTCTGGAGCGAACACCACGGTTCGGGCGCTACCAACCCGAACGGCGTTGAGCCGTTGGTCGGTCTAATGCTGCACATCGTGCTCGCCGAGGACGAGACGGAGGCGATTCGTCTTGCCCAGTCGGCGTGGGATGCCTTCCGATGGAATCTCACCGCGCCTCGCAGACTCGAAGCGGAGCGACGCTCGCTCAATCAATTCCTCGGCACCGCTGAGACGGCGAGCGATGATGTCGACTGGCCGCCGCCCGGACCTGACCGATGGAACGCGCCGGTCGAGCGCGCGGAACTCGAGGCGAGCCTCGCCGGGCTGACGGTGGCGGAACGGGTGGCTCGCGCTGACCGCCGGCGCAACCCCGGTGGGGTTGGGGACCTTGTCGTCGCGGGTACGCCTGACTCCGTCCAGGCGTACTTCGACGAGTACCTCGCGACGGGCGCCAACTATCTGATGGCGAACTTCGAGTGGGGCAATCTGACGCACGACGTTGCAAGCCGGTCCGTCCGGTTGTGGACCGAAGCGGTCATGCCGCGGCTCGGTCAACGCTGAGCCGTCCGACACGTCCTGGACAGCATCGAGCCGGGACACACCCCCGCCGTAGGACGCAGGCTGCCGATCAGGCCGATGTTCGGTTCCTCGGGTGTCTCGATCGGTTCCCGCCGAGTCCGTCGAGGAGCCTCTCGCACGGTGCGCCGGCACCGCACCACGCCGCCGCCGAGGCTCGCTGGCCGACAGGATGGTGCCATGGCGGGCTCGACTCGGCGAATCGCCTCGAAGCGCTACTGCCCGTCTCCGCAGATCACCACATGGGAGCCGTCGGAGTTGGTATGCACTACGTAGGACGTACCCCCCGAGGTCGAAGATCAGCTTGTAGCCCGGAGTGATGACCTGGGCGTAGACCATGCCCTCTCGCGGGCATCCCAGGGTGGCGTCGGACCACCCCACCCCCTCGGAGCTATCGAGCTTGAAGTCCCCATCGTCTACGTCTAGCTCGTCGGCCAGAAGCTTCCCCGCCGCAGACTCTATCTCCCCGGGACAGGCCCATTGGCAGGCGGCGCCGGTGTGTCGACTGGGAGGGCAGGCGTGCCCGACTCTGTGGTCCGCGCCGCCGTTGCCGCCTCTTGAGCAGCCCTCCTCTCGTCATCATTGCCGCCGCAGGCTGCCGCGGCGACAAGGACCATTGCCGCCGCAAGCGCCATGAGCGGTATGAACTCCGACAGCGTCGACCTCATTTGTCTCTGCCCTCCCGTTGATTCCAACAAGACCTCCAGCGCTCCCGCGCTCAGCGACTCGCGGGTGGTTCCTCTCCCCTGGGCATGCGGAAGCCGACGCGGGGCTCGGTGAAGATGTACCGGGGGTGGTCGGTGTCCTCTCCCAGCTTGCGGCGGAGCTTGCTGACGATGGTGCGCATGGGCGCACGTCGCCGTCGCTCTTCGCCCCCCAGACCCGATCCAGCAGATGCTGGTGGGTCAGCACCCGCCCGGCGTTGGCTGCAAGCTCGGCGAGCAGCCCGTACTCCGTCTGGGTCAGCTGCAGCGGGCGGCCGGCCAGCGTCACCCTGCGCCCGGGGTAGTCGATGGTCAGGTCGCCCAGCACGTAGGGCTCCGACGGCTCCGCGGCCGCCCTCCGGCGCAGGGCAGCCCGGATCGTCGCCGACAGCTCCGTCGGCGAGAAAGGCTTGACGACGTAGTCGGCGGCCCCCGTGTCGAAGGCCCTGGCGATGAGCTCCTCCCGCCCGTAGGCGGACAGGAAGATGACCGGCACGTCCGCCACGTCGAGGATGTTCTTCATCAGCTCGATGCCGTCCGTTCCCGGGAGCATCAGGTCCAGCAGCACGAGCTCCGGCCGCTCCTCCTCCATCAGGCGGAGCGCCTCCTCCGGCTCCCCGGCGAGGATCGGGTCGTAGCCCGACTTGGCGGGGGTGTCGGGGACGTAGCGGAGGTCCTGGGGGTCGTCGTCCACCGCCAGCACGCGCAGCCGCTCACCCTCCCCCATACTGCTCAGGCCGCGTCGAGACCGGAGGGAACCCACGGCCGCGCCGGAGTCCTCGACCGATGGAAGCGTGAACGTGAAGCACGCCCCCGTTCCCGGCCCGTCGCTCTCGGCCCAGATGCGGCCCCCGTGCGCCTCCACGATGCCCTTGCAGATGGCCAGGCCTAGGCCCGTGCTCGCCGACGTGGAGACCATCACGGCCTACGCCGAGGAGATGAGCGAGTTCCTCGCCACCAGCGAGTTGACCGAGTCGAAGGCGTTCATCCGCTCGTTTGTGAAGGAGATCGCCGTTGCCCCGGGCGCCGCCACGATCCGCTACACGATCCCGATGCCTGGGGACAGTCCGCTGCGTGGCCCAAGATCCGGCACCTGCGAGTGCCAGGAGTAGTGCTGGGGGGCTGATGGTGGTGGCGGGGCGGTATTTGGAAGAGCGGACGACAAGGTCTGAGCGACGCACGGCACAGCCGGGCAGTTGGGACGGCACCGGGGGTGTGAGCGGACGGGAGCGGGCACAGCGGAGCCAGCCATCCGCTCGGATCGCGACGAACTGGGGGGCAGAGCGCGGTCGCCGGGGCCTACGGTGGTGCGTTGGCGAGCGTCAGCAGCCGCTGGCGCGCCCCGACCAGCAGCGGATACGCCGGATGGCCGGCGCGGAGCTGGATCTGGAGTGTTCGCGATCGCCTGACCACGCGTCCGGCAATGCCGATCAGGGAGAAGCGCACCGCCTTGTACCGTCGACTGGCCCACTCTGCCGGGAGCAGCAGCCGCTTGAACGTCGCGTTGAGATTGGACGCCAGCACCACCATCGCCCACCACGCCGCGTTGGCGCCGAACAGCCCCGATGGCAGACGACCACCGGCGAAGTCGCCCTTGAGCGCGCTGTGGATCTCTTCGCCCTTGCCGCACCGCTCCCGCGACCAGTGAATCAGCTCCCTGGCATCACCTGTGCGGTTGGTCACCATCGCAAACACCCGGTACCACTGACCGCGCAGCTCCTCGGCCCTGCTCGGTAACTCCTCGTCCGTGAGCAGCCCTGGCAGTGGCGGGTTCCGGTATACCTCCCGCGTCGCGATGAACCGGTACTCCGGACCGAGGTGATGATTCCCGATCCAGCTTGGGACGTAGTTCACCTCGGCGTACTGCTGATCGCTCTCCGCCGACTCCTCGTTCCGCGCTGGCAGCGTCCGCCACTCCCCCTCCGGCACCCGCCGCACCGCCCGCCGAAACTCGCCGTTCAGCGGCGCTCCAACAGCAAATTCGATCACCCCGAAACGGGCATCCCGGCCCTCCGCACAGTAGCGCAGCAGCTCCTGCTGATAGCCCGCGGTATCTGACCGCATCAGCACCCGCTCGACTCCCGCCGGCAGCAACTCCAGCGCCTCCTGGAGCACGCGCAGCTGCTCGAACCCGGCCGGGACATTGCCGTCGCGGAACTCACAGTGCAACACCGTATCGGTTTCCCGCCAGTAGGTTGTCAATGGCTGGTAGCCCCGCGTGTGCTTGTAGCTGTAGAGCGCCTGTCGCTTGCCGCTCCCGATCAGCGTCGCGTCCATGTCCAGCGTCGCCTGCCGCTGCCGGTCGTGACGCTGGGCAAAGGCCAGCAGGTCGGCGTTTACGCGCCCGAGGCCACGCAGCGCCGCCCCGGGTGCCGGGATGAAGGCGCGATGTGGCTCGCGACGCTCCTCCTCCGCCGCGTCGTGGAACCGCGCAATGTACCGCCGCACTGCCGTCGGCGACGGCACATTGCGCGTCCGCGAGCGGTGCCACCGTCGCCCCAGCGCCTCACGCTTCCGGCGGTGCAGCCCGTGGTGCTCCGCTCTCCGCAGCATCCGGCCCAGTCCCTCGTCCCCCTCCAGCACCCGCAGATCGTCGACCGACTCCCCGCCAGCGAGGTTCAGGAGCAGCAGTGACGTGAGGAACTGGTCGTCCGTCCACGACCGCCCGCCCTCCTTCAGGCCAACATGCCGTCGCATCGACTGGCGTAGCCCTGATGCTTCGATCAGATCGAGGTAGGGAACCATCCCCGCCTCGGCCGTCGCTCCGCCGCAACGCGAGACTTCGCTGTACTCGATCGGCAAGGGGCCTTGTGGCATGATGTCTACACCTCGTTGGTGATGGTTTTCGTGAAGCAATAACCATCATATGCCCAGTAAACACCGGGCCCAACGGGGCTCTCTATTTAACTTGGATGCCGGATCGGGGGTGGCGGCGAGGCCGAGGAGGTGCCCCTCGGCGGTCCGGTACTGTCCACCTTGATCGGCCGGAACCACGGAGGATGTCCCGGGGGATGTAGAACTTGAAGGGGGCGGCTCCCCCGCCTGAGCCTACCGTGTGGTAGGTGTCAGGTGGGTCGAATCAACCGACAGGAAGAGGAGCCACCGTGAAGAAGAATTATCAGAAGAAGTGACGCCAGACCAGCCGGTCGGAGGTCAGTGCGGCGGAGGCGGCCGCTGCGGCAAGCGTGGCGGATGTGATGGCCGACAGGCGCGAGGGACTGCTTGCGCTGGCGGTCCAGAGCGGCCTGGGAGTGATGCAGGCGCTGTTCAATCAGGATGTCGATCGCCTCTGTGGTCTGTCGGGGAAAGACAACTCGGACCGCCAAGGCTACCTGAACGGCCGAACGGACGGAATCGTTGGACTGGGCGGACGCCGGATCCCCATCACGAGAGCGCGTGTGCGCTCAGCGGATGGCTCGGGCGAGTTGCCGGGGAACTCGAAGTGGACAGCTACGAGGAACTGCGGGGCACCGACCTCCTGGGGGCGGATGGCGCTGGAGCGCATGATCGCGGGACTCTCCACGCGGAACGACCGGTCCGGTCTGGAGCCGGTCGGTGCGGAGGTGGAGGAACGCTGTGTCGGTACGGGGAAGTCCTCGGTCTGCTGTCGCTTTATCGCCCCGACGGCGACGGCGCTGGCAGAGCTCCTCGCTCGCCCGCTGAACGAGGTGGACCTGGTCGCGGGTGGACCTGGTCGCGCTGATGGTGGCGGCGTGCATTGCGGCGAACAGACCTGCCTGGTGGCGCTCGCAATCGACATCACGGGGGTCAAGCACCGGCTGGCAATCGTGGAGGGCGCCACGGAGAACGCCACCGTGGTGCGTGAACTGCTGGCCGGCCTCTGTGAACGCGGTCTGGACGTCACAGGCCCGATTCTGGTCGTGATCGACGGAGCGAAGGAGCTCCGCAGCGCCGTGGACGATGTGTTCGACCAGCCCATCATCGAGCGCTGTCAGGAACACAAGATCCGGAACGTGCGGGACAGGCTGCCTCAGCAGCTGCGGAACGTCACCGAGCGGCGGATGCGTGCGGCCTACCACGCCGAGAGCACGATTGCGGCTGAAGCCGCGCTTGAGGCTCTCGGCACGGAACTGGCCAAGACCGACCCGGGAGCCGCCGCCAGCCTGCGCGAGGGGCTTGAGGAGACGTTCACCGTGACCGCGCTCGCGATTCCGCCGACGCTGGCGCCTACCCTGCACTCGGCCAATCCCATCGAGTCGATGATCTCGATCTGCCGCGACAGCACTGGGAACGTGAAGCGGTGGCGGAATGGGCAGATGGCATTGCGCTGCTGCGCCGCCGGCATGCTGAAGGCCGAGAAGCAATTCCGCCGCGTCAACGGCCACCTGCACCTCGCGGCATTGCGTCAGGCACTCCACCTGAAAACCGAAGGGAGGCACACTTCGACCATCGCCGCATAGATGGTCGCTCCCCGAAGTTCTACAGGCCTAATGTCCTGAGTCGGGAATGCGATTAAGATATCCGGTGAGGTTGTCGAAGATCTGGTCGGCGGTCTTGTGCCAGACGAAGGGGCGCGGGTGCTCGTTCCAGTCGGCGACCCAGGCCTCCACTGCACGGATCAGGTCAGCGACGCTGTGATGGGTGCCGCGCCTGAGCCATTTGGTGGTGAGTTCGGCGAACCAGCGCTCCACCAGGTTCATCCAGGAGCTGTAGGTCGGGGTGAAGTGAAAGGTGAACCGGGGATGGCGGCGGAGCCAGCGCTGGATCGCCGCGGTGCGGTGTGTGGCGACGTTGTCCAACACGACATGCACCGCGAGCTCGCTGGGCACGTTGCGGTCGATGAGGGTGAGGAACTGCTGGAACTCGCGGGCGCGGTGTCTGGGGGTCATCTCCGTGATCACCTGTCCCGAGGCGATGTCGAGCGCCGCGTAGAGATTGGTCGTGCCGTGACGGACGTAGTCGTGGGTCTGGCGCCGCGGGACGTTGGGCATCATCGGCAGCATCGGAGCGGTGCGGTCGAGTGCCTGGACCTGGGTCTTCTCGTCAACACACAAAACGACCGCCGCGTCGGGTGGGTTGAGATAGAGCCCGGCCACGTCGCGCACCTTGTCGATGAACTGCGGGTTGGGCGAGAGCTTGAAGTGCTCCCGGAGGTGCGGCTTGAGGCCAAAGGCGCGCCAGATCTTGGAGATCGCGGTCTGCGACATCCCCACCGCGCTGGCCATCGACCTGGTCGACCACGGTGTCGCGTTGTACGGTTGTTCCTCCAGCGTCTTGACGATCACCGCTTCAATCTGGGCGTCGCTGATCGTGCGCGGTGCACCGGGGCGCGGCTCATCGCTCAGTCCATCGAGCCGGCGCTGTGCAAAGCGTCGGCGCCACTTGCCCACGGTCACCGGATGGCAACCGCCGGATCGCTCGATCGACGAGGTGGAAACCCGGCTCGCGGCGCTCACGGGGTTCCGCTGGCCGCGGCGAGCTTCGAGGGACGCTCCATCCACCAGCGCCACGCGGACCGGCTGCCATGACCACCAGCACCGGCCCGGCTCTGCACCGCCCCACCGGGCCGCCGATGACGCTCGAAGAGGCGTATCGCTCGTGCGAGCGCTACGCGCGGCGGCACAACGAGAACTTCTCGGTCGTCACGTTCCTGCTGCCGCGGAGGCTGCGTCCGTACTTCTTCGCCGTCTACGCCTTCTGCCGCTTCACCGACGACCTCGGCGACGAGGCCGAAGGCGACCGCCTTGCACTCCTCGACGCGTGGGAGCGCGAGCTGCGCGAAGCGGTCGCCGGCTCTGCGGAACGCCCGATGCTGACCGCCCTCGCGCGCACGATCGAGGAGTGCGGCATCCCCCTCGACCCGTTCCTGCGCCTGATCGAGGCGAACCGCATCGACCAGCGCGTCGCCCGCTTCGAGACCTACGACGACGTGCTCGAGTACTGCAGCTACTCCGCCACACCGGTGGGCCAGATGGTGCTGGCGGTGCTCGGCTACCACGACGAAGGGCGCATCGCGCTCTCGGACCAGACGTGCATCGGGCTGCAGGTCGCGAACTTCTGGCAGGACGTGTCGGTCGATATCGGCAAGGGGCGCGTCTACCTGCCGCAGGAGGACCTGCGCCGCTTCGGCTGCGACGACGCACAAATCGTCGAGGCTCGCTTCGACGAGCGCTTCCGCGACCTCATGCGCTTCCAGGTGGAGCGGGCGCGCGGCTACTTCGCCGAGGGGCGAGCGCTCGAGGGCCTCGTCTCGCGCTCGGTACGCACCGACATCCGCCTCTTCGGGCTCGGCGGCGAGGCCGTCCTCGACGCGATCGAGGCCGCCGGTTACGACACGCTGACCGCACGGCCTCGCGTCACGCGCGCGGTCAAGGCGCGGCTGCTGCTCGTGAACGGCGTGCGCGTGCTGCTCGGGCTCTGATCGAAGGGAGACGGGCATGGCATTCGATGTGCTGGCCGAGCTCGAAGCGCACGGGAGCGAGCACTACACGCCCGAGGAGGCGTACGCCTGGTGCAGGACCTACACCAAGGACCGCGCCTCCAACTTCTACTACGCCTTCGCCATCCTCCCTCCGCGCAAACGCAACGCCATCTACGCCGCCTACGCCTTCAGCGGCTACGTCGACGACGTCGCCGACGAACTGACGGAGCGGTCGCGACAGGAGGAGGAGATCGCCCTCGCCCGCGACCGGCTCGAAGCTTGCTACGAGGGCACGCGCCGGGGCCCGCTCTTCATCGCGCTTGGCGATGCCGTCGATCGTTTCGCGATCCCGCGCGGGCACTTCGAGGAGCTCATCAACGGCGTCGAGATGGACTTCACCATCGACCGCTACGAGACCTGGCCGGACCTGCGCCAGTACTGCTACCGCGTCGCCTCCATGGTGGGGCACATCTGCGTAGCCATCTTCGGAGCCAGGCCCCACCCGAGCGCCGAGGAGTTCGCGACGAGCATGGGGCTCGGCCTCCAGATCGTGAACATCATGCGCGACGTGCGGGAGGACGCCGCTCGCGGCCGCGTCTACTTCCCGGCCGACGAGCTCGACGAGCACGGCCTGACGCCCGAGGACATCCTCGCGTGCCGCTACGACGAGCCGTTCGTCGCGATGATGGCCGCGCAGGCCGCGCGCGCTCACGAGTACTTCGCCCTCGGGCGCGACCTGCTGCCGCTGCTCGACGTGCGCTCGCGGATGTGCGTGAACGTGTTGCAGGGCGTCTACTTCGAGCTGCTCCGGCACATCGAGGCGCGCAACTACGACGTGCTCTCGGAGCGGGTGCGGCTGAGCGGGCCCGAGAAGCTCGCCGCGATCGCGCGCCTCTGGGCCAGCGCCGCCCTGCTCGGCCCCGCGCGAGCCGGCTGACGCCGCCGCCATCGTGAGGGTCGGGATCATCGGCGCCGGCCTCGCTGGCCTCTCGGCGGGGCTGGAGTTCGCCGACCGCGGCCACGAGGTCGAACTGCTCGAACGCCGCCCGTGGGCCGGAGGCGCCACCTACTCCTTCCGCGACCACGAGACGGACGACGAGGTCGACAATGGCCAGCACGTCTTCATGCAGTGCACCACCGCCTACGTTGGCTTCCTCGAACGCATCGGCACGCTCAACCTGACGCATCGTCAGCGGCGGCTGCACGTGCCCGTCTTCGACGCGGACGGCAGACGCTCCGACCTGCGGGCCGCGAACCTGCTGTTCGGGCTGCACCTCGCGCCAGCCCTGCTGCGCTACCGCCACCTCTCGTGGAGCCAGAAGGCGCAAATCGCGCGGGCGTTCCTCGCGCTCCGCCTGCTCGGCCGCGAGGAGCGCGCCCGGCTGCCCCACATCACCTTCGAGGAGTGGCTGCGCGAACGCGGGCAGTCGCCCGACACGATCCGCGAGTTCTGGGACTTCCTTGTGATTCCCACGCTCAACTGCCGCGCGGGCGAGGCGAGCGCGAGCCAGTCGCTGTTCGTGATCGAGGAGGGCTTCCAGCGCGACCCCGGCGCGGCCGCGCTCGGCGTGTCGGCTGTGGGGCTCTCGGAGCTACACGTCGAGCCCGCCATTCGCGCCATCGAGGCGCGCGGAGGCACGGTCTCCACGCGCGCACTCATCGAGCGCATCGAGGTCGAGGAAGGGCGGGTCGCGGCGCTCGTCCTGCGCGGCGGGGAGCGGCGGTCCTTCGACGCGTACGTGAGCGCGCTCGCGCCGTGGCGGCTGTTGCCGCTGCTGCCCGAGCACGTGCGCGACGAGGGCGCGCTCGGGACGCTCGACCGATTCGAGCCCGCGCCAATCCTCAACGTCCATCTCTGGTTCGACCGGCCGGTGGCGAATTTCGCCGTCGCCGCCTTCGTGCGGTCCGAGGTGCAGTGGGTCTTCAATCGCAGCCGCGCCGGCGGCGAGGATGAGCAGCGAGGCCAGCACCTCGTGCTCTCGATCAGCGCGCCCGGCGAGCTCTTCCCGCTCGGCAAGGAGCAGTTGCGCGACCGCCTGCTGCCGCAGTTGCACCGGGCGCTCCCAGCCTCGCGCGAAGCGACGCTGGTGCACCACGCGGTGGTGAAGGAGCCAGAAGCGACATTCGTGCCGGCGCCGGGCCTCGAGCGCCCCGGCCCGCGCACACCGCTCGACAACCTGTACCTGGCGGGCGCGTACACGGACACGGGCTGGCCGGCGACCATGGAGTCGGCCGTGCGGAGCGGGCTCGCCGCTGCAGCGGCGGTCGACGCAACGCCCGGGTAGCAGTCCAGGCGGTCCCGTCCCTCGCGGCTCGCGCCTCGAGCAGCCGCGCCGTCTCGCGCGCCTCGTCCACCGTCGCCACGATGCTTCGCCGAACGCCAGACGTGCATGATCGCGTGTCGGCCATCACATCCGCCAGGCTACTGCGGGGCACCGACCTCCTGGGGCGAATGGCGCTGGAGCGCATGATCGCGGGACTCTCCACGCGGAACGACCGGTCCGGTCTGGAGCCGGTCGGTGCGGAGGTGGAGGAACGCGCTGTCGGTACGGGGAAGTCCTCGCTCTCTCGTCGCTTTATCGCCCCGACGGCGACGGCGCTGGCAGAGCTCCTCGCTCGCCCGCTGAACGAGGTGGACCTGGTCGCGGGTGGACCTGGTCGCGCTGATGGTGGCGGCGTGCATTGCGGCGAACAGACCTGCCTGGTGGCGCTCGCAATCGACATCACGGGGGTCAAGCACCGGCTGGCAATCGTGGAGGGCGCCACGGAGAACGCCACCGTGGTGCGTGAACTGCTGACCGGCCTGGGTGAACGCGGTCTGGACGTCACAGGCCCGATTCTGGTCGTGATCGACGGAGCGAAGGAGCTCCGCAGCGCCGTGGACGATGTGTTCGACCAGCCCATCATCCAGCGCTGTCAGGAACACAAGATCCGGAACGTGCGGGACAGGCTGCCTCAGCAGCTGCGGAACGTCACCGCGCGGCGGATGCGTGCGGCCTACCACGCCGAGAGCACGATTGCGGCTGAAGCCGCGCTTGAGGCTCTCGGCACGGAACTGGCCAAGACCGACCCGGGAGCCGCCGCCAGCCTGCGCGAGGGGCTTGAGGAGACGCTCACCGTGACTGCGCTCGCGATTCCGCCGACGCTGGCGCCTACCCTGCACTCGACCAATCCCATCGAGTCGATGATCTCGATCTGCCGCGACAGCACTGGGAACGTGAAGCGGTGGCGGAATGGGCAGATGGCATTGCGCTGCTGCGCCGCCGGCATGCTGAAGGCCGAGCAGCAATTCCGCCGCGTCAACGGCCACCTGCACCTCGCGGCGTTGCGTCAGGCACTCGACCTGAAAACCGCAGGGAGGCACGCTTCGACCATCGCCGCATAGATGGTCGCTCCCCGAAGTTCTACAGGCCTAGGGACATCCTCGGGTTGGGGGCTGCCTTCGGCGGCGTGGGGCGCTGTCCGCCGTCAGGCGCGGGCGCTCATGCGATCGATCCTGATTGGGGCTAGAATGCCCGCGCCGAGCAAGGACAATGGTCTTCCGCGGCGAGGCCTCGCCGGCTGCGCCACTCGCGAGGACAACCGGTTGGGACGAGTTCGCCTTTCCGGCGTGCGAGGGATTTGACCTTGACTGAACTGTTGGCTCGCGTGAGTGCCCGGAGGCCGTGGGTGACCATCGGCGCCTGGGTGGCGTTGATGATCATCGCCTCCGCGCTCAACGTGAATCTGCTCGAGAGCGCGACGACCACCGAGTTCCGGCTCGCCGGCAGCTTCGAGTCGGAGCGAGCCTCCGCCCTGTTGGCGGAAAGGCTCCCGGAATCGCAGGCTATCACCGAAATAGTCGTCGTTCAGTCCGAGTCTCTGACCGTGGAAGACCCGGCGTTTCGAGAGCAGGTCGACGCGGTGTTCGCCCGGCTTCTCGCACTCGGAAGCGACATCGTCGATGTGCCCCTCACTACCCTTGCGAACGGCCAGCGCCTCGTGTCCGCCGATGGCACGACCACGCTGATACCGCTGGTGCTGACGGGCAGTCTCGCAGACGCCGAGAAGAACATCGGGCATGTGCTTGACGTGATCGAGGAGGCCAACGCCTCGGACGGCCTCCAGGTGCTGATGGTCGGACCGGCCAGCGTCTCCTTCGAATCGCTCGAATTCGCGAGGGAAGACCTGGAGCAGGGAGAACGGTTCGGCATCCCGGTCGCGCTGATCATCCTGCTCGTGCTCTTCGGCGCCGTCGTGGCCGCGCTGGTGCCGATCGGTCTGGCCGTGGTGTCCATCGCCATCGCATTGGGCCTGGTGGCGCTCATCGGCCAGGTCTTCGAACTCAGCTTCTTCGTCACGCTGATGGTCACCATGATCGGCCTGGCGGTGGGCATCGACTACTCGCTCTTGATCATTTCCCGCTTCAGGAAGGAGATGGGCCGCGGCCTGTCCACGCCTGAAGCGGTCGCGAAAACGGGCGACACGGCGGGCCGCACGGTGCTGTTCAGCGGCGTCACCGTGATGATCGCCCTCTGCGGGCTGTTGATCGTGCCGTTCTCGTTCTTCCAGTCCCTCGGCATCGGCGCGACCCTCGTGGTGCTGGTGGCGCTGGCGGCCACGCTCACGCTGCTGCCGGCCGTGCTAGCGCTGCTGGGGCCGAGCATCAACCGGCTTCCCCTTCATCGGCACGGGCAGGCTCGAGGGCTCCGCCGCGGCTCCCTCGCGGGATGGATTCTGGGAAGTCACGCCGCGCCTCGTGACCCGCTTCCCGGTCGTCAGAATCCTCGCCATCGGCGTCCCGATGGTCGCCGTGACGCTTTTCTACTTCCAAATCCAGACGGGAATCAACGGAGTCGACACATTCCCGGAGGGCGCCGAGACGAGGGAAGCGTTCCTCGTCCTGGAGGAGCACCCGAAGCTCTCGTTCGGGGTCGCCAACCCCCTTGAGATCGTCATTGACGGCGACATCAGCAACGCCCGGGTGCTCGCGGCGCTCGACCAACTTGAAACAACCCTCGCGGGCTCCGGGATCTCCCCCTTGCCGCCCCTGCGACAGATCAGTCCCGCGGGCGATCTGGCGCTGCTGCAGGTCATCGTCCCGGGAGAGCCGCGCAGTCACGCGGCGGTCGACGTCGTGACGGCCATCCGCGAACAGCACGTCCCCGCTGCGTTCGGCGACGGCGTGCCCGCAGCCGTCCACGTCGGCGGCGTGAGTGGCGAGACCGCCGATGTGTTCGCGATCGTCGAGCGCTACACGCCGATTGTCTTCGCGTTCGTGCTCGGCTTCAGCTTCATCGTCCTGCTGCTCGTCTTCCGCTCGATCGTGATCCCGATCAAGGCCGTCGTCATGAACCTGCTCTCCGTCGGCGCGGCGTACGGAATCCTGGTGCTGGTATTCCAGAAGGGCGTGGGCACGGATCTGCTGGGATTCCAGCACGCCGAGGTGATCGACGTGTGGATACCGCTCTTCCTGTTCTCGATCCTCTTCGGGCTGTCCATGGACTACCATGTGTTCCTGCTGAGCCGCGTCCGCGAGCGCTACGACCAGACGGGGAACAACGCCGAGGCGGTCGCCTACGGGCTGCGCGAGACGGCGGGCATGATCACGGGCGCGGCGCTGATCATGGTCGCGGTCTTCGGCGCGTTCGCGTCGGGGAAGACGATCATCAACCAGCAGGTCGGATTCGGCCTCGCCGTGGCGATCCTCCTCGATGCGACACTGGTGAGGTCGGTCCTCGTGCCCGCGAGCATGGAGCTGCTGGGCAGCCGCAACTGGTACCTGCCGTCGTGGCTGGGCTGGCTCCCCGACCTGCGGGTCGAGCCGGTCGAGGAGTAGGCGGCCCAGAGCACACGCGCAGGCCGCGCAGGCCTTCGGGCAGCGGACCGAAGCGGTGGCTGCGGACCTCGCGTTCGCGGCACGGCAGCGCTGACGATCCGGGGGCCTCGCTCGGGTTGTCTGGCGGTGCCCGGATTCGCTTCCCCGGAACACGCCCATGCTATCATTGGCTTGAGGCTGCGCTGTCGAGGCAGGAGGCGCAGAGGCGGAGCGACGCATAATCTGCCTGCGGGCTCTTGAGTCACGCCCCACCGCCTGTCGCACTCCTGGTAGCGCACTCCACTGTCAGGATGCTGCAATCGAAGCCTCCGCCGTGTCCTGCGTCAGACCGCCCGGAGCGAGGGCGGACACGGTTCTGGAGTGACGTGGGAGTAGGCGGAATGCGGGATCCCGGAACGACCCCTGCGACTAACGCCACGGCCACGCGAGCCTCGAAGGCATCGTCCTGCCTACCGATTACAGGCTTAACGTTGAACGGGCGCTGGCCTTTGACCCCGTGGGCGCGTCCAACTACCTCACGCACACGCTGATCGGCGATCCGGAGCTGGACAAGCTGATGGAGGACATGTCCTTCTTGCCCGGCCGTGAGCTCACCCGGTACATCCGGGCCGGTATGGAAGAAGACGAGGAGTTGCTGCGTGCGGCACCGGAAGCGCTGCGCGAGTTCTTCCTCTCGCCGCCTCCCGATCCGCCCTGGCTCGACCGCGAGGCCTTCCGCCCGGGCATCCGCGCCTTTCACAGGGACAGCGGGATAATCCTTGCCGGGTTCGTGACCGGGGTGCTCGTCGACGGCTTCACGACGTACATCGCGAAGTCGTTCGTGCTGACGGGCCGCTTTTTTGATCGAGGCGTCAGGCGGCTCCAGCAGAACAACCGCCACTTCCTCGAGATATTCTTCCCCGGAGGGCTGGACCGGCAAGGGGACGGATGGAGACTCTCCGTCCGGATCCGGATCATTCACGCCCAGATGAGGCGTTTGCTGATCCGCTCCGAGGACTGGGACGAGGAGGCCTGGGGCGCCCCCATCAGCGCTGCGCACACAGGCTACGCCGCCGCCTGCTTCTCTGCGCGGACCATGAAGCACGCCGAGTCCCTGGGCGTTCGCTTCAGCCGGGAGGAGCGGGACAGCATCATGGCCATCTGGCGGTACACCGCCTGGCTCATGGGCATACCGGAATCCATCCTCTTCACCAACGAAGAAGAGGCTCTCCACCTGTATGACGTCACCTCCCACTGCGAGCCGCCCACGTCCGACGAGTCGATCATCATGGCGAACGCGCTCATCAACTCGGCTCCTCTGGTCGCGGGCGTCACGGAACCAGACCAGCGGCGAGACATGGTGAAGAACCAGATATTCCCATTGTCACGTGCGCTCGTAGGTAACGAGATGGCCGACAAGCTGCGCTTCCCGAAGTCCAGGAAAGTTGCGGTGCTGTTCCAGTTCAAGATGTTGCAGCGCCTCAGGCGGATGATGTCGAGGAGGCTGAGAAGGGGAATGGCGTCGGAGAACTTCGGCCAGCTTCTCGCAATCTCGTCGTACGACGATACTGGAATCAGTTACAGGATCCCCGACCACGAGCACTCGGAGCGATCCAGCCAGTGGTAGGCGCTCCCTGAGCGGTCAGTGAGCCAGGTCCCCGCTCCCAGCAGGTCCACGTAGCCCGAGGCGACTCCGCCTGTTCTCGGCGTGTGCCCACCCACGGGCCGAGACGCCGTGCTGGTCCGAAGGGGCGGCCCAGTGCTGTTCGCGGTCCGTGTTGGTGGGCCAGAGTGTACTGTACTGCGAACTTTTCGTTGGGAGGTCTCGCTGTAGACAGGAGAGGCCGCACGCGCTCGCAGCCCTGGCGACCCGTCGCCGAGACCATCCTACCCTAGCTGCCCTCCTCGCCGAGACCCATCGCCTCGGCGGCGGTGAGGTACTGACGGGCCACGGCGGTGACGGCGAGCGGCACATGCCGCTCCTGCGCGGCCTCGAGGATGAGACGCAGGTCCTTCTGCTGCAGCTTCACCATGAAGCCGGGCGCGAAGTCGCGCTGCGCCATGCGCGGTCCGAGGTTGGCGAGCTGCCACGAGCCGGCCGCGCCGCCGGAGACGGCCTCCACCGTCTTCAGCAGGTCCGCGCCCTGCGCGGCCGCGAAGGTCAGTGCCTCGGCCACTGCCGCGCAGGTGCCGGCGACGAGGATCTGGTTCACGAGCTTCGTCGTCTGGCCCATGCCGGACGGGCCCATCAGCGTGATGCTCGTCCCCATCGCCTCGAAGACCGGCAGGCAGCGCTCGAACGTCTCGGGCGCGCCGCCGGCCATGATCGTGAGCGTGGCCTGCTCCGCGCCCCACGAGCCCGCCGCTGACCGGCGCGTCGAGCATCGCGATGCCGCGCTCGGCGAGCCGCCCCGCGAGGGCGCGCGTCTCCTCCGGCGAGATCGTGCTCATGTCGATCAGCACGGAGCCCTCCGCCATCGCCTCGGCGAGGCCGTCCTCGCCCTCGACGACGGCGAGCACGTCGGGCGTGTCCGGCACCATCGTGATGACGACGCCGGCGGCGCGCCCGACTTCGGCGGGCGAGGCGGCGACGCTGACGCCGTCGGCTCGCAGCGCCTCGGCCTTTGCAGCGGTGCGGTTGAAGGCGACGACGCTGAAGCCCGCCCTGGCCAGGTTGCGGGCCATCGGCGCGCCCATGATGCCGGTCCCCACGACCCCGATCGTCTCTCGTTCGGACATCAGCGGCCCTCCTTGCTACGTTCGTGCGTCGCCGCGCATGCCTTCGCCGGGCCCGTCGCGGGCTCGCGCGCTGGAAGCGCCTCGCAGCGTTCCAATCTAGAGTGCCGGGGGTGAGACGACGACTGGCTCGTACGCGTGGGCGAGGATCGACAGGCGCGCGGGAGCGAGTGACCTTGTCCTGTTCGGGGAAGATCTGGCGGATCAGGGAACGATCCGGCGCGGAGACGCGTATCTACTGTCAGGATGGTACTGGCACGACCTGACGCGAGTTGCGAACACCACCCCGGCCGACCCGCGGAGGGTGAGCGGCGCATGACCGATGACGAAGCCGTCCTGCGTTGTCAGGACGGGGACCGTGACGCCTTTCGCCACCTAGTGGAGCAGTACAAGAACCAGCTGTTCGGCACCGCCTATCTCATGACCGGCGACGCGGCCCAGGCCGAAGAGCACGTCCAGGAGGCGTTCCTGCTGGCCTGGCGCGGCATCCGGACATTCGAACGAGGCCGCCCGCTGAAGCCCTGGCTGATGCGCATCCTCGTCAACGCCGTACTCACCCAGCAGCGGAAGCGCAGGCTGGCGACGGTGCCCCTCGAGGAATCCGCACCGCTGGAAGCGCCCGCCGACCAGTACGACGCAATCGAGGCGGGCGAAGACCGCCAGGCCGTGCGGGATGCCCTCGCCCAGCTCAGCCCCGAGCACCGCCAGGTGGTGGTGCTGCGCTACTTCGCCGACCTGACGGTTGGCGAGGTGGCCCGTTCCGCCGGGTTGCGGGAGGGCACCGTCAAGTCCCGGTTGCACCGAGCGCTCCGCCACATGCGTGAGCTGCTGGAGCAGTCCGGCGTGATGGAGGTAGCCGGCAATGGCGCGTAACGACGGACCCGACCGGGAGATGGAGCGCCGCCTCCGCGAACACTTCAGCGAAGAGGCTCGCGAGCTGCGCGCTCCCGACGATCTCTGGGCTCGGCTGGAGGGGCGCCTGGGAAAACAGCGGGAGCCGCGTCTCGCCTTCCTGCGTCGCGCAACGGCCTTCACTAGCGGGGCGGCCTGGGTTCCGGCCGCGGCTGGGGCCTTGCTGGTCGTGGTCGTCGGGATCGGGGTCTGGGCGTTCGCTGGCGGCGATGGCGATGGCGACGGCGCGGCGCCCATGGTTGCGCAGCCCGCCGCCACGGCGGCTCCGGCAGCGAGGCCGACCGCCATCGCCACGGCGGCGGCAGTGAGGCCGATCGCCGCTGGCACGGCGGCGGCTGCCACGGCGGCCGCTACGTCGACCACCGCCGAAGCCTTCAGGGCGGCCCCAAGCGCCGCGCCCACCGCGGCCGTCATTGCCGCGGCCATGGCGGCCGCCACCGCCGCGGTGGAATCCAGCCCACCCTCCGACGACTCCTCGCCCGCGAGCGAACGCCAGCGAACAGCCCTGTCCGCAGGGGAGGTCAACGACAACGAGCGCTGGGACGAGTACGTGTACTACCGCAATCAGTACTCGGGGCCCCCGGTGCACGACGTGGACGTCACGGAGCGGTACGTCATCACCGTCACCGACGCCAATGGCCGGCCGGTGCACAATGCACGAGTCCGTGTCTCCACGGCTGACGTCGCCCTCTTCGAGGGGCGCACCTACGCGAACGGCCAGACGCTCTTCTTCCCCCGGGCCTTTGACGGCAGCGAGGAAGCCGAGTCCTTCACCCTGGACGTGGAGACGGACGAGGAAAGCCAGCAGCTTGAGTTCGCCCGCGGGGAGGTGTTGGACTGGGTCGTCACCCTCGATCTGGTCCAGCCCTCGTCCGGCGGCGGCGTACCGCTCGACATCCTCTTCCTGCTCGACGCGACCGGCAGCATGGCCGACGAGATCGATCAGATTAAGGACTCGCTGCTCTCCATCTCGTCACGGATCAGCGACTTGCCGTCGCAACCGGATCTGCGTTTCGGGATGGTCGCCTATCGCGACCGCGGGGATGAGTTCGTGACCCGCGTGTACGACTTCGAGGCCGACGCCCTCCGCTTCCTCGACACGATTCGAGGTGTGGTCGCGGATGGTGGCGACGACTATCCGGAATCCCTCAACGAGGCGCTGCACGTGGCCGTACACGAGCCCGACTGGCGCTCGGAAGATGCGATACGGCTAATGTTCCTGATCGCCGACGCCCCGCCCCACCTGGACTACGTCGAGGACTACAGCTACGCGGACGAGATGATCGAGGCCCACCGGCGGGGCATCAAGACCTTCGCCATCGCCTCCAGCGGGCTCGATCAGCAGGGCGAGTACGTGCTCCGGCAGATCGCGCAGCACACCATGGGCCGCTTCATCTTCATCGTCTATGGCGGGGGAGGAACGACCTCCCACGACGTTGGGGAATACACCGTCGAGCGACTCGACGACCTCGTGGTCTCGCTGGTGGAGGAAGAGCTGGCCTCTCTCTCCAGGTGACCACCGCGGGCGGACGCTCGGACTCGGTCATACACCCGCGCACTGCGGTTTCCCGGCGACTGCGCGCCCCGCGTGAAGGGCGGCGGATCGTGGGGATTGGAACCATTCGGCGATGACGCGCATATCTTCTGGTGAGAGGGCCACGCGCGACCTGACAGCGGTCCTCTCCTGTTGACCGGCGCGGACCCGATGTCCGTCCCCCCTCAGACAGCACAGCCCAGGGAGGTTCCCATGCGACTGGCAATACGGATCTACCGGATCCCCGCCGCGATCGCCGCGATCACGATCCTCACGCTGGCGGTCGCCGCCTGCGGCGACGACGACGAGGCAATCGCGCCCGCCGCCACCGCCGCGCCGGCCCGCGCCGCCGCTACGGCGGCCGCGGCCACTACGGGGGCTCCCACCGTCGCGCCGCGCAGCGCCGCGACGGCCATCGCCACTGCCGCGGCTGCCCGTCCGGCACAGGCTGCCCCCACCGCCGCGGCCACAGGGCCCCCCGCCGCACGGGCCACCGCCGCACGGGCCACCGCCGCGCCCGCCGCCGAGTCGGCGGCCCCCAGGGCCGCACCGGCAGAAGAGCGACCGGGGCCCACGGACACGACCTTCAGGAACTACGGGCGCACGCCGTTCGTCGACGCAGACACGGACGCGGTCTCGACGTTCAGCCTGGATACGGACCGGACGTCCTACTTCCTCGCGCTCAACTGGGCGCAGAACGGCTACGAGGTGGAGCCCGACTCGGTGCGGGCGGAGGAGTGGGTCAACGCCTTCGCCTACGGCTACGACCTGCCCCGCGACGAGCGCAGCTTCGCGATCACGAGCGAGGTGGTGGAGCACCCGCTGGGCGGCGGCCGGCACCTCGCCCGCGTCGCCCTCCAGGCGCCGCAACTGCGCGACAGCAGGCCGCTGAACGTGACGCTGGTGCTGGATGCATCAGGCTCCATGGACGAGGGGAACCGGGTCGCGATCGCCCGCGAGGCGGCGGAGACCATCCGCCAGAGCCTCAACTCGCGCGACCGCATCGCCGTCGTGCACTTCACCACCGACGTGATCGATACCTACACGGTCGAGCACAGCCGGCCCGACGATCGCGATGTCGCGCGCTCGATCGCGCGGCTGCGGCCGCACGACAGCACGAACGTGCAGGCGGGGCTGGACCTCGGTGTGCGGCTCGCCGACGAGGCCCGTCGTGAGCGGCCGGACGCCTTCAACTACATCATCCTGATGTCGGACGGCGTCGCGAACGTGGACGCGACGAGCCCGTTCGCCATCCTCGAGTCGGCCCCGGACTACGACCGGCAGAACCCGCTGCGGCTGATCACGGTCGGTGTCGGGATCGCCAACTACAACGACTACCTGCTGGAGCAACTGGCGCAGCACGGCAACGGCTGGTACCGCTACCTGGACGACACCGAGCAGGCGCGGGCGACGTTCAGCCGCGAGAACTGGCTGGCGCTCTCGACGCCGTTCGCGGACCAGGCGCGCGCGCAGGTGACCTGGGACCCTCGCGCGGTGCAGGCTTGGCGGATCGTGGGCTACGAGAACCGGATCACGCCGGACCACACCTTCGAGCAGAACCGCAGGGAGTTCGCGGAGCTTCCCTCCGGGTCCGCGACGACGGTCTTCTACGAGCTGGTGCTGCGCGACGCGGCGCTCTACCGCTCGGCGGTGCTGGGCAAGATCGAGGCGCGCTGGGTCGATCCGTTCTCGGGCGACACGCTGAGTCAGCGGCTGGACGTGTCCGGGCGCACGGACGCGCCGTTCGACGCCGCAGACCGCCACTTCCGCCTCGGGGCGATCGTGGCGCTGGCGGCGGACCGCTACAGCGCGCTCTCGCCGCAGGTCCGGAACGCCGAGGTCGACGCCGGTGGCATCCACTTCGACCTCGAGGCACTGCTGGGCGAGCTCGACCTGCTGGGCGAGCGCCTCGGTGGGGCGCAGGCGTACGGCGACTTCCGCTTCCTGCTGGACCGGCTCACGGCGGCCGCCGCGGAGCTAGCGCCCGCCTCGGGCTCTTCCTCGGGTTCGGGCTACAGCCGGTGACGTAGCCGTCGGCGGGAGGGGCACGCGGAAGGCGCCCCTCCTGAGCGCCGCAGGCGTCTCACAGGGCCCGTCGATGCAGGTGGGCGGTGGGCGCCTGCGCCGGCGGCTTCGAGGGTCGCCAGGCGCCGGCCGCGCCATGGGTTGACCGTCCGCTCCACCGCCCTCGGGCTGGCGGTCGCCAGGCCATGAGGAGGTTCGCCATGAAGATGGACAATGAAATGCAACCGTCGGGCACGAGCCCGCTGTTCGGGAACTTCCTCCTCCGCTACGTGGAGGAGTTCTATCTCGGCTTCCGGCTGTTGTTCGCCTTCCTGCTGGCCCTGCACGGGGCACAGAAGGCGTTCTTGCTGTGGAACTTCCCGGCCGATCACCCACTGGGTTGGAAGGTCGACGTTGCCGGGTGGGTGGAGTTCATCGCCGCGATCCTGATCGCGAGCGGCGTGTTCACGCGCCTGGGAGCCGGCGCACTGGCGGTGCAGATGATGGTCGCCTACTTCGATGTGCACTACGGCAACGATCTCTGGCCGCACATCTACCCGGCGACGGGAGGCTTCGGCGCCACCGGCGGCGAGGTGGCGATCCTCTACTTCGGGATCGCGGGCATCATCGGCTTCCGCCCGAGCGTCGGCGGCCGTCCCTGCTCCGCGTCAGGTCGCGCTCTCGAGGTAGGCCGTCCCGACGATGCGGTCCTCGACGAGTTGCGCGTACTCGGCCTCGCTCAGGCCGAGCAGCCCGCGCAGCAGCTCCTCGTTGTGCTGGCCCAGCAGCGGCGCCGGTCCCCGCAGCGGCGTGAGCGGGGTGCGCGAGAACTGCGCCATCGGCCCGGGGTAGTCGTGCGTCCCGGCCGCCGGGTGAGTGATTTCCTGGAAGAAGCCGCGCTCGACGAGCTGCGGGTCGCCGGTCATCTCCGGCTGGTGCAGCAGCGCCGCCGCGGGCACGCCCGCGCGCTGCAGCCGCTCCATCAGCGGCTGCGCCTCGTGCCCGGCGGTCCAGGTCCGGATCCCGGCCTCCAGCTCGGCGCGGTTGCGGTGCCGCGAGACGACGTCGGCGTAGCGCTCGTCCACGGCCAGCTCCGGCCGCCCCATCTCCCCGCAGAGCGCCGCGAACGACTCGTCCGAGGGCGCGGCGATCGCGATCCAGCGGTCGGCCGCGTCCTCGGGACCGGCGGGCGAGGGCGAGGGGGCGCAGGCGAAGATGCCGTAGGGGGCGATCGAGGGGTGCGTGTTGCCGGCGTGCCCGTGCGCGCGGCCGTTCATCGAGTAGTCCATGAAGGCGTAGCTGAGGTGCTGCATCACGGCCTCGGCCTGCGAGATCTCGATCAACTGTCCCCGGCC
The DNA here is from genome assembly GCA_965249675.1 of Dehalococcoidia bacterium. Classification (GTDB taxonomy): domain Bacteria; phylum Chloroflexota; class Dehalococcoidia; order UBA2979; family UBA2979. Next base: position 2,905,025 of record OZ252250.1, on the reverse strand, counting down.
CGTGCGCTTGCGCGCCCATAGCGCCGCTTGCAGCGCGAACACCACCGTCGCGCCGGCGTTCGGGTCGCCATGCAGCGAGGCAGGCGTGAGCGAGGGGTCGGCGTCGCTGTAGCCGCGCAGCATCGTGTGGCCGACGACCGCCTCCATGATGTTCCCGTAGCCCTTGTAGTGCACGTATGGCCCGCTGATCCCGAAGCCCGGGAAGCGCACCATCACCAGCGCCGGGTTGATCGCCGAGAGCGTGTCCCAGTCGATCGCGAGGTTGTCGACGACATCGGCGGCGCCGTTCTCGATGAAGGCGTCCGAGCGTTTGACCAACTCGTAGAAGAGCTCGCGGCCGCGCTCGCGCCGCAGGTCGAGCGTGATCGACTTGCAGCCGCGCTTGCCGTAGTTGAACCAGGCCTGGCGGTTCCAGAAGCCCTTAGTCCAACGCGTTTAGCGTCGCCTCGAAGTCTTCGAGGAAGACTTGTTCGTCTGCGTTCAGGTAGCTCCATTCCCCGTGGTCTATTAGTCGCTGGACGAAATCAAACTCTCGCACCGGCAGGGTTCCGACGACATCGTGGCGCTCCCTCGACGAGAAGTAGGGAATGTCCCTGCCAGCAAACCGGAAGCCGCGCCGCATGTATTCGTTCCGTGGCGTGATGTTGCTACACGAGAACGTGACTATGGGCCGGTTGGCACCACCACGGATCAGGTCCCGCGTTGCCGATGACGTTCGTCCCGAGCAGAAGGGGATGGTTCAGCAGTTGATGATGATCGACGATATTGACAGCTGATAGGGACGCTCTGAACTGGCCGCGAAATGCGGCCGATCAGGCTCTTCTGGGGCGTTCAATCGCTTGATGGTCAGGAATGCGGCCTGATCGGGGCTCGCGAGCGGCTCTGCGAGTGCCGTTTGGCGCTCGCTGCGGGATTCTGGGCGCACTGCGCCGTTGTTACGCAGCAAGTTGGCGCTCCGCTCGAACCATGTTGGCCAGCCCCAACAGCAACGCGAGCCGCTGCGTGTTCTTGAACAATCCGCGGTAGCGGACCTTGGCGTAGCCGAAGCGCACCTTCACGATCTGGAACGGATGCTCGACCTTCGCACGCACGGAGGCCTTGCGCTTCTCTTCGAGCCACTCCTCACCCTCCCGGTCGAGCAGTCGCCGCTTGCCCGGTCGCATGGCAACCTGCCACTGCACCGCACGCTCGCGCTGCTCCAGACGTTTTCCGATGCCCTGGTAGCCCGCATCGCCACAGACCAGCCTTTCGTTGCCGTGCAGCAGGTCGGGCGCCGCGGTGATGTCGCTCACGTTCGCCGCCGTCGTGTGGAGGCTGTGCACGATGCCGCTCTCAGAGTCCACCCCGATGTGCAACTTCATCCCGAAGTACCACTGGTTTCCCTTGCGCGTCTGGTGCATCTCGGGATCCCGTGCTCTGGCCCGATTCCTGGTCGACGAGGGGGCGCTGATGATACTGGCATCAACCACAGTCCCCTGTCTCAACTGCAGTCCTTCCGCCTCCAGATGGCGGTTGATCTCCTCGAGCAACCCCCTCCCCAGCGCGGCCGCCTCCAGCCGGTGGCGGAAGTTGAGAATCGTCGTCTCATCGGGGATCGCGTCCGATAGCCTGAGCCCCACGAAGCGCTGCACGGTGAGATTCTCGTACAGCGCGTCCTCCATCGCCGGGTCGCTGAGGTTGTCGACCAGTTGCACGATGTGCACCCGCAGCATCAGTGACAGTGGGTAGGGCTGGCGCCCCCGTCCCGGCATCGGGTAGTGGGGCGCAATGCGCTGCTCGAGTTGCCGCCACGGAACCAGCCGATCGAGTCGTTCCAGAAACCGCTCCCGGCGAGTCGTTCGCTTCTTCGCGTCGTAGTACAGCTCCGCGAACGTTGCCTCGCCCATCGCGCTCACCTCGTCATCTGGTCGAATGCCATACCATCCCGTGTAGGCATCTTAACAGATCATGCGGGTCTGTTCAGAGCGTCCCTAGGTCGAGATCGGCCGAGATCGAGTAGCTGACACTGAACAGCCTTGAGATCAGCTCACGACAGATGGACTCAATGCGCTCAACTCGCGCAGGAACCATCCCGTTCCCGCCGGACAGCTTCGCAGTTGAGTCCTCTCGCACCGTCTGGTCGTTCGCGAGAAGCTCACCCACTTGCGGAGCGAATCTCCGGAGTTGGTCGATGATCTGTTGAAGAGTGCTGAGGGTTACTGCCTTGCTGGCCATCACGATTGGAGTCTAGCAGCGTCCCGTCCCGCGCTCACCGCGTGCCGCCGGCGGGAGCGGACTGGTTCGTTGTCGGGTGTCACTGCTCGTTCGACACAACTGTGAACAAGGACACGTCCGCCTCGATCGCCACGGCCTCGGACGGGAGCCGCGCCAGATCGGGCCGCTTCCTCATGGGCGCAGCATGCCCCCTAATGGGAGCGGTACTTTGCTCTCGACATCGCCTCCGAGCCGTTCCCCGGCGTTGTGGACACGCTCGATGCGCTCAGGTCGGACGGGCTTCAGCTGGCGATTGTCACCTCGAAACTCGCGTGGCGGGCGACGGAAGAGCTTGCACGCGCGGGACTGTTGGGCCGCTTCGCGGCTGTGGTCGGTTGGGAGGACAGTGAGCGGCACAAACCGGAGCCGGATCCGCTGCGCGTTGCGATGGGGCGCCTCCGCGTCGGTGAATCGGGCTCCATCGCGTACGTCGGGGACACGCCGGCCGACGTGAGGGCTGCACGGGCGGCAGGGTGCCACGCGATCGGAGCGGCACGGGGGGCGCTTGACGCCGATCGGGTGCGAGAGGAAGACCCGGACGCGCTGGTGGAACATCCGGCCGACGTGCTCGCCGACGTGCGCCGCGTGGGGCCGGAGAGGTAAGAGCCCCGCCGCCGAAGCGGCGAAACGCCGTCAATCAGCGTTCCTGCAACCGCTCGCGCGCCTGCCGCTCGTCGCCCAGCACCGCGTAGAGAACGCCGTCGGCGCGCTCACCTCGGACAAGGCGATTCATGCGAACGACGCCCTCCCGCTGCATGCCGAACCTCTCCATGACACGCCACGAGGCCGTGTTGCGGATGTCGGCGACGGCCTGGACGCGGGCGAGGCCGAGCTCTTCGAAACCGAATGCGATGACCGCCGCCGCTGCCTCCGTCGCCAGGCCCTGGCCCCAGAGCGGGCGCGCGATGTCGTAGCCGATCTCGGCCGAGTCGGTCCCGACGATCCCCAGGTTGATGCCGCCCGACGCTCGGCTCTCGTGGGCGATCGCCCAGTGGAACCTGGTCTCGTCGTCGGCACGGATGGCCTTCGCGACAAACTCCTCGGCACTACGTCGCGTGTACGGACGTGGCACGGGGAGATACCGGGCCCACTCGAGGTCGGTCGCGTAGCCGACGACATCATCGACATCGTCGAGTCGGAAGGGGCGTAGGAGCAGGCGCTGCGTTCGGAGCGTGGGCGGCATGATCGGCCGAGTATCACACGGCGCGGCGCCGACGCCTCCCACGCATCGAAGTTCTCAGGGTCGTCGCAGACCTCCTGGCGCATGAGTCCGCCGGGGGCGAGCCCGAGCTCAGCCTCGGGAGCGAGCGCCGGAGCGTCTGGTGACTCTACTCCGGCTCCTCGAGGAACCCTGCGTCGGCGGGCTCGAGCAGCCCTCCGGCGTCCACGCGCCTGCGCGCGTCGGCGAGGGCCGCCTCGACCTCGGTGTGCCCGGGCCACGCCAGCTCGCCGCTGCGCAGGAAGAGCAGGCCCGCGTTCGCCGGAGCCCCGACGGCGGCCTCGATGGCTCGCTGGTAGAGTCCGATCTGCACGGCGTAGTGGCGTGCCGCCTCCTGCGCCGAGGTGCCGTCCAGTCGATCGCTCTTGAAGTCGATCACGTGCCAACCGCTCGCGTCGTGGTAGACGAGGTCGATGCTGCCGTGGACCGGCACGCCGTCCCAGTCCCAGGCGAACGGCAGCTCGAACCAGCGCTCGACGTCCGGCGCGGCCAGCGCGGCGGCGACCGGCGACCGCGTGAAGCGGTCGAGCATCTCCCGGGCCTCGCCGGCCAACGCCCGCGCCGTCGCGTCGTCGAGGGCGCGGGCGCTCTGCTCCTGGGCGAGATCGGCCAGCGCATCGTCGTCGAGGGAGTCGGGCGCGCCCCCGGAGACCTCGAGGGCGCGGTGCACGAGCAGGCCACGCAGCGCCGCCAGGCCGTCACCGTGCTCGTACTGCCGCGGGGCGGTCTCCGGAGGGCGGAGCGCCGTGACGGGCGTGCTCGCGCGCAGTGGGATCGCGGCCGGCCGCGCGAGCAGCGGCGAGACATAGTCCTCCTCCTCGGATGTGTCGGGGCGCTCCAGTGCGGAGGGCGCCCGCCGCCTGGCGATCGCCTCGAGGTCGGGTGGGACCGGCTCGCTCAGCTCGATCTCGCGCAGGGCGCCACTGGCGTGCGCGTCGCGCACCGAGTGCAGCCAGCCCCGCCTCCCGTTTCGTCGCCTCTACCCGAGGCCAGGGCGCTCCCCACGGGTGTCCGTGCGGCCGTAGGAAGGGGCCCATGACGATGACTCCGGTTGCCCGCGCTGACGAGGAATCTCGACGTCGTCTCGACTCGCTCGAGTAGCGCCAGCCAGTGCCAACCAACCTTACGCGACATAACCACACCCCGAAGCGCATTCTGGAAGTACGGGCAGGGATGCCCCGTGGCCACTGGAGGTCGCCTGGCACTCACTGCGCTCTCAGCCTGGGCCACTTGATCGGGTGAATGGCCACAACAAGGCCACAACATGGCCACAATTGATCACCCTGCGACGCGCGGAGAGGCGCGAGAATCGCCGGATTTGAACCTGAATGGGTGGTGGACCTGAGGGGGCTCGAACCCCTGACCTCCACACTGCCAGTGTGGCGCTCTCCCAGCTGAGCTACAGGCCCGGGCCTGGTTCGGGCGGGCACCCGAAACCTGTCTGCAAGTGTAGGTCGAGAGGAGTTGGACGGTCCAACGCTGCCGGGGAGAGGCTCTGTCCGCGCGACAGCCCCGTCTTCCGTGGGCTGACCGCTCCTCTGAGCGAGCCCCCCTCGGTCGAACCTGATCGAACCGAGGCCAGCTCCAGCACCGGGGAGAAGACGCTGGAACCGGAGGAGGAAGAGTGACCGCCCAGGCAGTCGCCTCCTCCTCAGCGGTCGATCATCACCCGTGCCTGGTCGTAGCTGGCCACAGCGTCCCAGATCGAGTCGGCGAGGAACGGTCCGGGGGCGATCTGGTTCGCCTGGGTTGCCAGCATCGAGATGCCAATCGCCCAGAACGCGAAGCCGGCCCCATTGGCGATCAGCACGGGGCGCCCCTGGATTCCGGTCGCGCGCTCGATGGCAGCGTTGGTGTTGAGTGCCCACAGCCCGACGGCGGCGAGGCCGATACCGAAGGCGATCCCGGGCACGGCCATCAGGATGCCGAGCGCCAGCGGGGCGGCAGCGAGGCCGGCAGAGCGGACCATTTGTTCAACACGGATCACAGCTCCGGTTAGCCGCTGCAGGACCATGAAGGCGATCACGAGCCAGCCCATCCAGAGGACGAGCGAGAAGAGGCTGCCGATCACCACGGTCTTGACGAGTACGGCGCTGGCGTCGCCGAGGCCGCTGGTCAACCACCAGAGCCAACCACCGATGCTGAGCAAGACGGTCGAACCAACGGCCACGCCGATCGCGGAGGCCGTCGTCCGCCGATCGGAGCCGACATCGTCGAGAATGCTGAGATCAAGGATGCTGAGCCGCCGCAGGCGGTGCACTACCAGGTGAGCCATCGAATGGCCTCCGAGGTGCCCCACCAGGGTTACAGACTGTCGGCTGCCCTCCGACCACGGCAGTGTAGCAGACCGGGGCCGCTCCCCACAGGAAGCGAGGAGATCGGTTGAGGCGCCTATACGCATGACGGGCTAGAGCACCTCGCCAGGGGTTTCGGTCGGGGGTGCTAACCGCCCAGCCCCAGCCCCGCTCGGATCTGGTGAATGTGCTCCTGATCGTGCGCGACCCAGTGCGCTGACCAGCTCGCGATCGAGAGCTCGCCGTACTCGGGCTGGTAGCCCATCCGCTCCCATTGCCCGGGTTCGAGCTGATGCAAGATCTGGATCGAGGCCGTCCTCTGGCTGGTGAAGTCGGCGAGGAGTTCGGGCAGTTCATCGCGGGACCGGGAGCGCTGCTGCGCCCACCGGCGCTCGTCAAAGGGCATGAGCACCGGGCGCTCCTCGACGAGCATGCGCACCGTCCGCAGTCGCATCACCATGAATTCGTCGTCCCGGAGGTGCGCGAGCACGGTTCGCGGCGACCACTCGCCCGGCCAGGCCCGATCGAAGGCTGCCGGCGGCGAAGCTGCCACCAGCTCGGCGAGAATCGCCGGTGTTGCGGCCAGGGTTTCGATCAGCTGCCCAGGTGAGGTATCGGTCATCCTCACCAGTCTAGTGTTAGCGCGGCGGGCGGGAAGCGGTTGGCAGGGGAGCGGCCCGCTGCAGGGCGCGGCGTTTGGAACTGCCCGAGTGGGCACCTACAGTGTCGGCACGCGCGTCCGAGCGCCGCTGCCGACACGCGTCGAATCCCGAAGGAGCCACGATGAGCCTCTTGATCCACAGTGCAACGATCGTGACCGTCGATCCGGGCCGGCGCGTGCTGCCCGACTCGGCGATCGTGGTCTCAGGCGATCGCATCGAGGCGATCGGCCCGAGCGCGGAGATGCTGGGCCAGTACCCCGATGCCGAGCGGATCGACGGCCGCGGCAAAGCCATCATGCCCGGCTTTGCGAACTGCCATACGCACTTCACCCTGACCCTCTCACGCGGAGTCCAGGAGGATTTCTCCTTTCCCACGACGCTCACCTTCCCGCGCAGCGTGGCCGACTACCTCGAGCCCGAGGAGCGAGTCGTGATGGCGCAGCTCGGCGCGCTCGAGTCGATCCGCTCGGGGACCACGGCTCCCTTCGAGATTGGGCCCGGACTCGCCGTCTACGCGCGCGAGATGGCCGAGAGCGGACTGCGGATCACCCTCGGGGAGTCAGCGGCGGACCTCGACCAGGGGCAGGCCGTCCGGGACGGCGTCTTCGAATTCAGTCCGCAGCGCGCCGAGGCGGCCCTTGAGCGAATCCACTCGCTCCATAGCGGCTGGGACGGCGCGGCCGAGGGGCGCGTACGAGTGGCTCCGGCGGCGCACGCCCCCGAGGCCGTGTCGCCCGGCTTGCTTCGCCACATCCGTGAGCTCAGTGAGCAGTGGCAGCGGCCCTCGACCATCCACCTCAACCAGAGCTGGTGGGAAGTGGAGTCGGTGGTGGCGACGCGCGGCGTGCTCCCGACCGAGTACCTCTTCCAGCACGACTTTCTCTGGGATCGGCTGATCGCCGCCCACTGCCGCTGCATGGAGACCCGCGAGATCGCACTGCTCGGGCGTTCGCGGGCGACCGTCTCCTTCAACTCGGCGATCGCGGCGCGCCGCGGCTACACCGTGCGCCAGGGAGAGCTCGAGGCGGCCGGGTGTCGCACCGCACTCGGCTCAGACAACATGGCCGAGGATATGGTCGAGGTGATGCGGACAGCGCTCTTCATGGAGCGCGTCCGGACCGGGGACGGACAGCGCCCGACGCCCGACGATGTGCTCGAGTGGGCGACGGCTTCGGGGCACCGAGCCCTCGGGCTCGAGCAATCCGGCAGCCTCGAGGTCGGGCACAAGGCCGACCTCGTTGTGATCGAGACCCAGCGCCCGCACCTCGTGCCGACGATGCGCATCGTCTCAGGCTTCGTCCATCAGGGGACACCTGCCGACATCCGATCGGTGATGGTCGACGGCCACTGGCTGATGCGAGACGGCGAGGTGCTGACGATCGACGAGCGGGCGGTCGTTGCCGAGGCCGAGCGCATCGGCCGTCGCGCCTGGCAGCGGCTGCTCCAGGACTACCCGGATGTGCCGCTGCCGGTGACGCTCGACACGTCCCCCCCGCTCGCGTGATCCAGCGGGCCGCGCCGGCCAGCGGTCGAGAGTGGGCGGGCACCGGCAGTCAGCCCAGTGGGCGCCGGCCGGGGAGCCCTGGGCGCCTCGGATAGCGCTCAGGCACGGTGCCCGTGCGCCGGACCAGGACGACCTCTTGCGGCGGGGCGCCCGCAGGCAGGGAGAGCGGTCGTGTCCCCTGGGCGCTCCCGCCGAGCTGCGCGATCGCGCTGGCCGCATCGCCCAGCTCGGAGCGGGCACGGCTGCCCTTCGATGCGGCGAGCACGCCGCCTGGGCGGAGCAGGGGCAGGGCGTACTCCACGAGCACGCTGAGGTGAGCCACCGCTCGGCAAACCACCAGGTCAAGCTGTCCCCTGAGGGCCGGATCGCGACCGGCCTCTTCGGCGCGCTGGTTCACCACGCGGACGCCCTCAAGGCCGAGCGCGCCGGTGGCGGTCTCGAGGAAGTCTGACCGGCGACGCTGGCTCTCGATCAAGTAGACGCGGAGAGCGGGCTCAGCGATACGCATCGGTAGCGAGGGGAAGCCCCCACCGGTGCCGATGTCGGCCACAGTGGAGGGGACGCCGGCCCCAAGCAGTCCGGCATCCCTGAGCGCGGTGAGGAGCGCCAGCGACTCACCGAAGAGGCGCCTGGCGACAGAGGCCGGATCAGAGATCGCCGTCAGGCCAGCACGATCGTTCCACTCGGCCAACAGATCGGCGTAGCGCGCGAACTGGTGCTGCTGCCCGGAGGAGAGCGTGATCCCCAGCCGATCCGTCTCGAGCCGGAGGGCCTGCCTGAGGGCGCGCTCATCTGCCGCTCGAGTGCCCGGTGGCTCGCTCATGACCGGGGTGGTGGTATCGGCATTGACATCACGCGCCGTGCCTCGCCACTATTGGTGACAGGTCCACTGTCCCCGTTACTCACTGTCAATCGAGCGCGACCACACAGATGCGCTGCTACGCCCACAGCACCGCCGGCGGTGCCGCATACAGAAGGGACCCGCCATGGCGGAGCCTATCACTGCCAACGAGGCGCTCGGTCACTTCCTGACCTCTCTCGAGCCCGAGAAGGTCGAGGCGGAGCGTCCAGCCGTGGCCAGCTTCATCGACTGGTTCGGGGGCGATCGGCCGATCATCGACCTCTCCGGTGACGACGTTTCGCGCTACGTCGCGAGCCAGTTCGATGACGAGCAGGACTCCGATCACCTCGAACCCCTGAGGGCCTTCCTCGCCTACTCCTCGCGGGTCGCCTTCACGCACGACAATCTGGTCCCCGATCTCCACCTCGGAGACGATCTCGGTGGTGCGCGCGGGCTGCACGGCGCCGCCGAGGAGCTCGGTGGAATCGCCTATCACGTCACGCTGGAGGGTCTTGAGACGCTTGAGCGGCAGCTGGCCGAGCTCAAGGCCGTGCGCCCGGAGATCGCCGAGAAGCTGCGTGCAGCGATGGCCGACAAGGACTTTCGCGAGAACGCGCCGCTCGATGCCGCACGCGACGAGCAGGGGCATCTCGAGGCACGCATCCGGGAGATCGAAGACCGCCTGCGCCATGCAGTGATCATCGACGCCGACGCCAAGGATGGACGAGCCAACGTCGGCTCGACGGTCAGGCTGCTCAACCTGCAGCATGATCGCGAGCAGACCTTCAAACTGGTCAGTCCTGCCGAGGTCGACCCGAGAGCCGGCAAGATCTCACTGGAGTCTCCGATCGGGCTCGCCGTCCTCAACCGCTGTGCCGGCGAGGAGATCGTGGTCAGGGCGCCGGCCGGCGAGATCCCGTTCCGCGTCCTCGCCGTGAATGGCTAGCCAGGCCGACCAGCGGACCACCAACGATGTTCTCGCCTGACCTCATCGCGCAGGGGCGCTCTGGGCCCGCCCCACGCTGATGTGATGGTGCCAGCGTGAGCCTGTCCCGACCGCCATCGCCGTCCACCGGTGATCCGGTGATCCGGGTCTCTGGCCTGACCAAGCGGTATGGCGAGCTGGTGGCGCTCCGGCCGACCGACCTCGAGGTGCGGGCGGGCGAGGTCTTCGGCGTACTCGGTCCCAACGGCGCTGGCAAAACAACGCTCGTCGAGATGCTGGAGGGGCTGACCAGCCCCTCCGGTGGGTCCGCATCGGTGCTCGGGCACGACGTCGAGCGAGACCGCGAGCGGCTCAAGCAGCGCGTCGGCGTCCAGCTCCAGTCCTCCTCCTACCACCGCTACCTGACGCTCGAGGAGATCCTCCGGCTCTTCGGCTCGTTCTACGAGCGCTCGTTGCCCCCCGCCGAGCTGCTCGAGCGGGTGCGGCTGGCCGATCGCTCGGGCCAGCGGATCGGGCAGCTCTCAGGCGGGATGGCGCAGCGCTTCAGCATCGTCGCGGCGATGGTCAACGATCCCGAGGTGGTCTTCCTCGACGAGCCGACCGCCGGCCTCGACCCGGACGCCCGACGCGACCTCTGGGAACTGGTGCTCGACGTCCGCAGCAGCGGTGCGACCGTGGTGCTGACTACGCACTACATGGAGGAGGCAGAGGCGCTCTGCGACCGCGTCGCATTCCTGAACGCCGGCGAGATCGTGGCTCTGGACACGCCCGACGCCCTGGTGCGCACGCTGGAGACGCCCTATCGCCTTGACGTGGTCAGCTCGGTGAGCCTGACTCCGGGGGCAGTGATGGCGCTGGCGGGCGTACACGACGCCCGGTTTGAGCCGCACGCCGCCGGCCAGCGGCTGCTGTTGCGGGCGGAGACCGCACCACCGGTGCTGCGGGGCCTGGAGGCGCTGGCGATCACCGCGGGCGGCGAGATCGTCGATCTGACCGTACGGCCGGCCTCGCTGGAGGACGTGTTCTTCCAGCTCACCGGTCGCCGGCTGGCCGACGATGAGCCCGCGCGCGAGAACCCCGCCGCCCCGGCGGCGGGGTTCTCGCGGCGCTGATGGGACCACTCCTTGGCGCCAGCATCAAGATGGTCGTGCGGGACCGCCAGTCACTCTTCTGGGCCCTGATCTTCCCCCTGATCTTCCTCGGCGTCTTCCGGCTCTTCTCCTTCGACCAGACCGACCGGGTCGAGCTCCTGCTCGCCGCAGACCTCGCCCTGCCGCGCCAGCAGGCGCTCGCCGGGGCGCTCGACGACCTCGACGTCTTCGCCGTCACCGTCGGCCCGCCGCTCGGCCCGGCTGAGGCGGAGGAGACGCTCCTCGCCGCCGAGTTCGATGTCGTCCTGATCCTGACGGAGCCTGCCGCCGGGGGTCCCCTCGCCGTCGAGCTGGTGAACGGCATCCCAGACCCGGTCGGCTCGGTCATCACCGAGGCCGTCATCACCTCGGTCGTCGACGGCGTCAACGCCTCCCTCAGTGAGGTGCCGAGGGAGCTGCTGCCGGGCGTGCGGGCGGCGGAGTCGCACGGGACGAGCTACTTCGACTTCCTGGCGCCGGGGATTATCGGGATGGGGCTGATGACCTTCAGCGTGATCGGCCTGGCCGGCTCGCTCAGCCGCTACCGCGAGGAGGGGGTGCTGCGGCGTATCCGCGCCACGCCGCTCGCGCCGTGGAAGTTCTCGGCGGCAGTCGTGCTCTCCTACCTTCTGGTGGCGGTCGTCCAGCTGGCGCTTCTGGTCTCGGTCGCGCTGGCGCTCGGCGCCGATCTCGCGACGGCGGCGCTGCCGGGCTTCGTCCTGGTTTCGCTGTTAGGGACCCTCATCTTCCTCAACCTCGGCGCGATCGTCGCCGGGCGGGTGAGGGGGCGGGGTGCTGCGGAGAGCGCTTCGAACGCGATCACGCTACCGATGATGTTCCTGAGCGGGACCTTCTTCCCGCTCAGTGGACTGCCCGAGGCCGTCCGCTGGCTGGTCGAGGTGCTGCCGCTCACCCACATGCTGCGCGCGCTGAGGCAGATGGCGATCGACGGGCAGCCGCTCTGGGATCAGGGGCCAGAGCTGGCAGTGCTCCTCGGCTGGGCCCTCGTCACGTCGTGGCTTGCGCGGTTGACGTTTCGATTGGACGACGTCTAGCCGAGCAGCAGGCTGTCGGCCGCGATCGCCGCGAAGAGGACCGCGAGGTAGAGCGTTGAGTAGCGGAAGACGCGGCGGGCCGCGGTACTCCCGGGCGAGCGGAAGAGTTGCCAGCAGACCCAGACGAAGCCGAGCCCACCCGGGATGGCGACCGCGAAGTAGAGCTGGCGCAGCTCAGCCGTGATGCCGAGCGCCAGCGTGACCGCCAGGGTCAGTAGCGCCCAGGCGAGCGTCTGTCCCTTGGTGTGCCGCTCGCCACGGACGACCGGCAGCATCGGAATGCCAGCGGCCCGGTAGTCGTCCTCAAGGCGCAGCGCCAGGGCCCAGAAGTGCGGGGGCTGCCAGACGAAGACGACGAGAAAGAGCATGATGCCGATCCATCCCGGATCGTTGGTCACGGCGACCCAGCCGATCAGCGGCGGTGCGGCGCCAGCCACGCCACCCAGCACCGTGTTGTGGACTGTGGTCCGCTTCAGCCAGCCGCTGTAGATGACGACGTAGTAGAGGAAGGCTCCGCTAGCCAGCAGCGCGGCCAGCAGGTTCACGGTCGCCCACAGCCAGACGGCGGAGCCGAGGCCCATCGCGGTGCCGGCCCAGGCGGCGTGCAGCGCCGGGACCCGTCCCCCGGGAATCGGCCGCCCGCGCGTGCGTTCCATCACGAGGTCGATGTCGCGGTCGATGTACATGTTGACGGCGCTGGCCCCGCCGGCCGCCAGCACACCACCGACGAGGGTCGCCAGAACCAGCCAGCTGCCCGGCCAGCCGCCCCGAGCCAGGACCATCGCCGGAACGGTCGTGATCAGCAAGAGCAGCATGATCGAGGGTTTGATCAGGACGAAGTAGTCGGCCGCCCGCCTTCGCCAGCGGGTTGCGGAAGGACGGGATCCGGTGGCCGGGTCGCTGGCGTCGGTCATCGCTGCCTCTGCCGCCAGCCCGGTCGAGGCGCCCGGCGCGCCGGAGTCCACTAGCTCTCCCCGGCCGGTAGCTCGCTGTTCTGCTGATCGCCCCGGGGTTCCGCCCCCGCCTCGCTCAGCCGTTCCTCAAGCAGCTCCAGCTCGCGTTCCAGCGCGCGGACACGCAGCTGAAGCAACAGGAGGTAGACGAAGATGCCTGCCCAGAAGACCGCAAACCCCGCGAAGAGAAACTCCAGGTGATTGTCCACTAGGCCCCCTCTTGCCGGTCGAGTCTCGCACGGAGGCGGCCGGCACGCTGGCCGACCCGCTCGGTCGTGTCACGCAGGAGGATCAGCCAGAGCACGAGGAAGAAGAGCGCGACCATGCCGATCAGCAGCACGACCAGCATCTCGGCCGGGAGGGCGGGGCGCACGTCGAACACGATGCGCTGCGGGTGGAGCGTCCGCCACCAGTCGACCGAGAAGTGGATGAGCGGGATGTCGACGTAGCCGAGCACACCCACGACCGCGGCGTAGCGCGCGGCCTGCTCGTCGTTCGGCCCGCCGGTCGAGCGCACGAGGAGGTAGCCTGAGTAGATCAGGAGCAGGACGAGCGTCGCGGTCAGCCGGGCGTCCCAGGTCCAGTAGATCCCCCAGATCGGCTTGCCCCAGATCGCGCCGGTGAGCAGCGTGAAGATCGTGAGGAGAATGCCGACCGTGGCGCTGCTGCGGGCGAGCGCGTCCCACCTGAGGTTCCGCCGGGCGAGAAAGATGCCCGAGGCGACCGCCGTCACACCGAAGGCGAAGTAGGCGAGGAGCGCCGAGGGGACGTGGATGTACATCAAGCGCTGGACGTCTCCCTCGACCACCTCCCTGGGCGCCGCCAGCACGGCGCCCACGATCATCGCCATCATGGCGACGCCGCAGAGCGGCGGCAGCGCGGTCCAGCGGGCCCGCCAGAGGGGGAGCCAGAGGACGCGGGCGCCCCAGCCGGCGACCACGACGATGGCCCCGCTCGCGCCGCTCATCGCTCTGAGACCACGGGGAAGAGCAGCGCCCCCCCGACCGTCGACCAGAGCGCGAAGACGAGGAGCAGGAGGAGCCACGGCGCGCTCCCGACCGGCTCGCCCAGGGCGCCGGCGGTGGCGCGTATCGAGCCGATCAGCATCGGGACGAGCAGTGGCAGGGCCAGCACCGGCACCAGCAGGTCGCGTGCCCGCGCGCGCGTGCTGAGCGTTGAGAGCAGGGTTGCCAGTGCGACATAGGAGAGCGTGCCGAGCAGGACCACGAGCATCAGCTCCGGGGTGAGCAGGGGCGTATCGAAGAGGATAGTAGCGAGCGCCAGCAGGGCCAATTCGACCAGCAGCAGGGAGAGGAGGTTGCTGACTACCTTGCCGACATAAATCACTGACGGCGAGACCGGAGCGACCAGCACGGCGTCCAGGGTGCCGCTCTCGGCCTCACGTGGCAGCGTGTGGCCGGAGGCGAAGATCCCTGAGAAGAGGAAGGTGGTCCAGAGGACGCCCGGGAGGAGCGGCCGGGCGTTCGCGGCCGTCAGGTCGAACGCCGCGGAATAGACGAGCAGACTGGTCGCCGCGAAGGCCAGCGCCGCGAACCAGCTTCCGCGATCTCGCCAGGCCAGCTGCAGATCCTTGCGTAGCACCGAGATGGCGGGACTCATGAGTTCACCGTCACAACCTCGCTACCGCGATCACGCCGTTGCCGGCGATTCGACCTCTGTCCAGTCGCAGCACGCCGTCGGCCCAGCGGGGGACGCGCTCGATGAGGTGGGTGGCGGCGAGCACGGTGGTGTCGGGTGCGGCTAGGATGCCATCGAGCAGGGCCACCCCCTCTGCGTCGAGTCCGCTCTCCGGTTCATCGAGCAGCAGCACCGCGGGGCGATGCAGGATGGCGCGGGCCAGGGCGAGCCGCTGGTGGAAGCCGCGGGAGAGGCCGGCCGCCGGCTCGTGCCGCCGCTGCCAGAGGTTGATCGCCCGGAGGAGCTCCTCGATCCGCTCGCCCGCCGCCGGCACCTCGTAGAGGCGGCCGAAGAACTCGAGGTTCTGCAGCGGCGAGAGCTGCTCGTAGAGCATCTGCTGATGGGTAAGCACGCCGATCTGGCGGCGCAGCTCGGGCTCGTTCGCCGAGACCAGCCGCCCGCCGATCGCGGCCTCGCCGCCGCTCGGCGTCAGGAGCGTTGAGAGCAGTCCGAGTAGCGTGCTCTTGCCGGCAGCGTTCGGGCCGAGCAGGGCCGTCTTCGAGCCCGCCGGGAGCTCGAAACTGATGCGCGAGAGAACATCGATGCCGCCGAACCGCTTGGAGAGCCCGCGGGCGACGATCGCCGGCCGTGAGTCTGTCACGCCGTTTCCCCAGGCTGCCGTTCCCGTACGACGAGGGCCCCGTCGCCGCTCCCCGCGCCGTCGGGACCAGTTCGGTTGGGCCCCGTGTCGCGGGCCTGGCGAGGCCCGCCGCGGGACAGCCAGAGCGCGCCTCCGGCGATGATCAGGAGCGCCGCGACCGAGCCCGCGGCCGCGCCTGTGGTCCGGGTCAGGGGGTGGGCGGGGGTGGCTCCGGAGAGGCCGACGAGGTTGACGACCAGCCCCTGCCCGGCCGCCGCGGTACCGACGCGCCGCACCACCAGCACCGGTTCACCCTCCCAGCCGGTCTCGGTCACGAGCCGAGCCGCCGCGCTCTCCGGCTCGAGCCGGTCGACGAAGCGCTCGGCGACTCGCAGCTCGATCTGTGCCGTCGGCAGGGGCGCCGTCAGGCGCAGGCGGTAGGAATCGAGGGCCCGGTCATAGCCCACCCGGAAGCGGGTGACGATCGACGTTCGGCCGGGGCGCAGCGGTATCCGGACGTTGACCGTCGAGCCGTCAAAGCTGAAGGCATCGTCGCCCGCATCGCCGCCGCCCGCATTGCCGCCGCCCGCATTGCCGCCGCCGGCCTCGAGCGTCCCATCCGGCACCGGGATGCGGAGGGTCACGCCGTCATCACCCCCGACGAAGACGGTCGGATCCTCGCGGACGATGAGGTCTTCGCGGACGAGCGTGATCGTCTCGGTCGAGCGTTCCAGGGCGGTCGCGACCAGGGTGGTCTGTTCGATCTCGAGGCCCGCCCCACCACTGGTTGCCGAGTAGACCTCGAAGGAGGCACGCGCCTCGCCGCCGCCCGCCTCGAAGCGGACCGTACCGGGCTCAGAGAAGTAGCGGACCCCCTCGAAGATGAGAAACGGCACGTAGCTGATCGCGGGGTCGGCGTCGACGTGGAAGCGGAAGTTGCCTGCTGGGTCGGTCATCTCGCTGAGGCTCGTGGGCGTGGCCGAACCCTCGAGCACGATCAGCTGGACCGCGACCGGCGCGGAAAGCGAAGCCCCCGGCGTGGCCAGGTGGACGGTGCCCGTGATCGTCGCCGGGGCGGCGGGCGTCTGGGCCCAGGTCCGGGGGAGCGCAGGCGAGGCGAACTCCGCAGCGGCGAGCAGTGCCGCCAGGCCGAGCGCGAGCAGCGGGCGCCTGGCGCCCCGGCAGGGCATCAGCCGTCCTCTGGCGCGGTGGCTGTGGCAGTGCCCGCTGCTGCGGTCGGGCACCGGGGCTCTCGGGGAGGGGTCGCTGGTCGCCGCCCCGCCTCAAGAAGGGTGCGCAGTTCGGCCCCCAGCGCCTGCCGGCCGATGCGCCGGTCGGCCTGGCTGATACGGCCCTGCTCGAGGTCGGTGTCGAGCTCTGCCAGTGCACGGAGCAGGGCGCGGCGCCTGTCGTCTCCCCAGTTGGGCTCCTCGCTCCGCTCGGCCACCGTGGGCCAGCCGATGTAGAGCGCCGCAGCCAGCGCCACCGCGAGGAGGACCACCCACTCCATCACGGCCGCTCCCCGCTGAGCTGGTCATCGAGCCACCGATCATCGACTGCGGCATCGCAGTCCGGACCAGCGCCGGCCAGGGCTCGGCGGTGGGCGCGGCCTTCGCGTCGCAGCCGCAGCAAGAGGAAGGCGCCCCCCAGGAGCGTGATCGCCATGGAGACCCCCACCCAACCGAACAACCACAGGTTGAAGCCGCTCCTCGGGAGCTCGGCCAGAACGCGCTGCCCGTAGCGGTTCTGGAAGAAGAAGATGATCTCGTCCGAGTTCCGCCCTGCCCGGAGCTGACTGCGGATCTCCTGCTTCATGTCGAGACAGATGGCGATGTTGCAGACGTCGAGTCGCTCATTGGTGCATTGCGGACAGAGCAGCTGGCGCTCGATCGAGAGCGCCTGGCGTTCCAGGTCCGAGGGCTCCTGCGCCCCCGCTCGCTGGGCGCCCGAGAGCGTGAGCACCGCGAGCGGGACGAGCAGGGCCAGCGCCGCGAGCAGCACGAGTGCGGCCCCGGGACGGCGCCTAGGCACGGCGCACACGGGCGACCGCGCCCCTGCCGCTGGTGCGGCCGTCGCCGCCGCCCGCGCCCAGCGGCAGGGGAGTGTAGGCGAGGAGTCCGCCCACCGTCATGACGACGCCGCCCAGCCAGAGCAGCTGCATCAGCGGGTTGACGAAGACCTGGACCTCGGCGACCCCCTCGGTCGTCCAGTTCTGCACGAAGACGTAGACGTCCCGCAGCGGGCTGCCGTCGATCGCCACGATCGCGACGGGCTGGCCCTGGAAGTTGGTGAAGAAGCGCTGGCCGGGGTTGAGCTGGTGGGTGCCGTCCACGGTGATGCGGGCCACCACCTCAGACTCGATGCCGTTGACGCCCGGGTGGCGCGAGAAGAGGCCGTCGTAGGCGATCGTGTGCCCGCCCACCTCGAAGGACTCCCCGGGGGCGACCACCATCCGCACCTGCTCCTGGAACGAGTAGGAGCTGACCGCTGCGATCGCCACGAGCGCGATCCCGATGTGGACGAGGTAGCCCCCCGATCGCCTGCGGTTTCTCCTCACCAGGCCGGCCAGGGCAGCCGGCCAGCTGCCGTCCCCAGCTCGGCGGCGAGCGCGGGTGCCGGTCGCGTACTCACGCACGGTGACGACCAGCACGAGCGCGGCCATGACCACGGTGGCCAGGGCGAAGGGATCCCCCATGCCGAGCACCGCCAGCACCGCCGCCAGCGCCGCGCCCGCGGCGAGCGGCCAGCGAAGGCGTCGGGCGAGGAGGCCGCCAGCGACCCGCCGCCAGGGCAGGACGGTTCCGCCCACCAGGGCCAGCAACAACGCCACCCAGAGCGGTCCCGTCGTGTCGTTGAAGAAGGGCGGACCGACCGTGATGCGAGCGCCTGTTGCCAGCTCCGAGAAGACCGGAAAGAGGGTCCCGCCGAGGATCACGAGCGCGATCGCGACCAGGACATAGGTGTTGATGATGAGCGCCGTTTCGCGCGATGCGAAGGAGTCGAAGTCGTGGTCGGCGCCGAGCCTCGGCCAGCGCCAGGCCAGGAGCACCACGGAGGCGAGGACGACGATACCGACCAGCACGAGGAAGTAGGCGCCGACCTCGGACTGTGCGAATGAGTGGACCGAGGCGACGAGCCCACTGCGGACGTTGAAGGTGCCGAAGACGGCGAGCGCGAAGGCCGCCAGCACCAGCGCCAGGTTCCAGCCTTTCAGCATGCCGCGGCGCTCCTGGACCATCAGGGAGTGGAGGAAGGCGGTGATCGGCAGGAGCGGCAGGATCGCCGAGTTCTCTACCGGATCCCAGCCCCAGTAGCCGCCCCAGCCGAGCACCGTGTAGGCCCACCAGGCGCCCAGCAGGTTGCCCGTGCCCAGCACCAGGAACGACAAGAGTGCCCAGCTGCGGGCGTGCCCGACCCAGGCGGCATCGAGCCGCCCGGCCGCCAGCGCCGTCACCCCGAGCGTGAACGGGACGGACGTGGAGACCAGTCCGGCCAGGAGCGCGGGCGGGTGAATCAGCATGCCGCTGTCGACCAGCAGCGGGTTGAGGCCGAGGCCGTCCGCCGGGGTGACCGGGCTCGTGCGGAAAGGGGATGCGAAGAAGACGAGCGCCACCAGGAAGGCCAGGAGGATGGCGCCCATGGTGACGATCGCGTGGGGGCGGCCCCAGGGGATGCGACGCAAGGTAGTGAGCGAGAAGATCCCGAGGAAGAGCGACAGCATCCAGGTCCAGTAGAGGAGGGAGCCCGGCTGCCCACTGTAGATCGAAGCCCACTTCATCCACGGCTGCATCCCGCGCGATGAGACCTGTGCCACATGGCTGATCGAGAAGTCATTGGTGAGGAGCGCGTAGGCCAGGAGCAGTACGGCGGCCGTGAGGAGGCCAGCGACGGCGGTGATCGCCCGCCCGGCGGCGACGACGGCACGCGGGCGATCACCGAGGTGTCCGAGGAGCGCCGCTGCGATCGCGAAGACCGAGGCGGCTAGCGCGGTCAGCAGTGCGGATGAGCCGAGGGTCGCGATCACGTTCACGGCGCCTCCCTCGTCCCGGGGGCCTTTCCCAACCGCAGCAGGGCGCTGCCCCCCGGTCAGTTTCCGCCGGGCGCGGCGGTGGCGCCGGGCAAGACCGCCTTCGAGGGGTCGGAGAAGAACTCGTTCTCGTGCTTGATCACCACGCTGCTCGCCTCGAGTGCCTGCCCGTCGTCGTCCAGAGACCCCTCCACCACCACGAAGGCCCCCTCGGTGAAGAGGCTGGGGACGACTCCGTCATAGCGGACCGAGAGCTGAGAGCCGTCGGGGCCGACGAGGTCCCAGGAGACGGGCCGACCGTTCTCGCGCGTGATCGTGCCCGAGACGACGCGGCCGCCGACGCGCCAGCGGCTGTCGGCGTCGCCTGCGACCTGGGCGAGGAACTCGTCGGGCTCGACGTAGTAGGAGATCGCTCCCGAGGCGGCACGGATGGCGAGCACGCCGATCGCCAGCGTGGAGACCAGGAGGACGGCCAGCAGTCGGTTTCGGTTGCTCATCGCCTGCTGCCCCTCAGAGGACGCCGGGATCCGGTTTGCCGCCGGCGGCCGGTGACCCGGGGTCATCCGGGCGACGAGGCCGCGGCAATCCGTTCCAGATGCTCGCGCAACTCGGCCTCGGTCAGCTCACCGATGAACCTGGCCTCGACGAGCAGGCCCTTCGCCAGGAAGAAGGCCTCGGGAACGCCGTATACACCGTAATCCAGGTAGGCCTTCTGGTCGTTCAGGGCGATCGGGAAGGTCAGCCCGTGCCGCTCCACGAAGGCGCGCGCCTGGGGCTCTGAGTCCCAGATGTTGACGCCGACGAAGATGAAGCCACGGTCGCGGTACTCGGGCCAGAGCGACTCGATGAGGGGCGCCTCCGACTCGCACGGCGCGCACCAGCTCGCCCAGAAGTAGACGAAGACGGGCTGCTCTCGGTGCTCGGCGAGGACGAAGTTCCGTCCGCTCACCGTCTCGAGCGAGAAATCGGCGGCTCGGACGAGCGCGCTGTTCGCTCGCCCCAGCGCATCGTTCCCGATGCCGCGCTCGAGCGCCACGGCAAGGGTTGCAACGAGCAGCAGCGCCGAGACGCCGAAGGCGACGACCAGAACTCGTCCGAGGGGTGTCCGCTTCATGCACCAGGAGGCTACGGTCGGCGTCCGCGGCATTCAATCGTGCAGGTGGGTGGGTACTTGATCGGGCGGTGTGGAGTGGCTCGCCGGGCGGCCCGCTCGCGATTGGGGGCGCTTGTCTAGCTTGACCGCAATCGGCAGGCGGTGATAATCCCTTACGGGCGGCTGACGGGGGGAGCCTCGGCTGCGGCCCGACTGGTCCAGAAGGCATCGCTATCCGGTTCGCGGAGGCATCGATTGAGACCTTCAGCGCGCGCACTCGCGTTAACCGCCGTCTCGCTGCTTGCGGTGTTGCTCCTCTCGGCGGTCATCTGGGCGATCTCCGCGGGCACGGCAGGCGACCTGCAGACCACCTTCAACCCCAAATCCGACAATGCCGACCGGGTCCACGATGTCTATCTCTTCATCTGGGTCTTAGCCGGCATCGTGATGGTCGGCGTGCTCACGCTCACCCTGGCCTTCAGCCTCGTCTTCCGCGACCGGCCGGACGCCGCGCCCGCCAAGCAGATCCACGGCAACCCGCGCCTTGAGGTGATCTGGACGATCATCCCGGTCGTGATCGTCGTGCTCATAGCGATCCCGAGCTTTCAGGTGATCGTCGACACGACCGGCGACGCGCCCGACGACGCCCTGGAGATCGTGGCCACGGGGCACCAGTGGTGGTTTGAGTTCGAATACCCTGAGTCGGGCCTCGTCACGGCCAATGAGATCCACATCCCGCTCGGCCGGCCGGTCAACTTCGAGCTCCGCTCTGAAGATGTGATCCACTCGTTCTGGGTGCCGCAGCTCGCCGGCAAGGTCGACATGGTGCCAGGGCACAACAACCATCTCTGGTTCACGCCCAATGAGGCGGGTGAGTATTATGGCCAGTGCGCGGAGTTCTGCGGGACCTCGCATGCCAACATGCGCTTCCGCGTGATTGTCGAGAGCCCCAGCGCCTACGAGGCGTGGGTCGCGGCGCAGCTGAAGGACGCCGAGCCGGCGGTCGGGGAGCTGGCCGTGGCCGGTGAGAAGATCGCAACCGCCCTCTGTGCGGCCTGCCACACCATCCGCGGCACCAACGCGGCATCGGTGATCGGACCTGACCTGACGCACGTCGGCAGCCGGAACCTGATCGCCTCGGGGATCATCGAGAATACAGATGAGGCCATGACCGCGTTCCTTGCCGATCCGCCGGCGGTGAAGCCTGGTTCACTGATGCCAGACCTCAACCTTCGCGATGACCAGATTGAGCAACTAGTCGCCTACCTAAAGGGACTCCAATAGAGCGCAGCCGCGCTCGCCCCTCAGCGGAGGAATGAGATGGCTACTGCCGAAGGCACGATGCCCCTCGCTCACGAGGAGACGACGATCTGGACGTGGCTGACTACGGTCGACCACAAGAAGATCGGTGTTCTCTACGGCGTCAGCGGGTTCGTCTTCTTCCTGATCGCCGGGCTCGAGGCGCTCACGATCCGCACGCAGCTGGCGGTCCCCAACGGCGCTGTGATCGATGCCGACCGCTTCAACCAGTTCTTCACGATGCACGCGCTGACCATGATTTTCATGGCGATCATGCCGATGGGTGCTGCCTTCTTCAACTACTTCGTGCCGCTCATGATCGGCGCTCGCGATGTCGCCTTCCCGCGCCTGAACGCCCTCTCCTACTGGGTCTTCATCTCCGGCGCACTGATCCTGACCAGCAGCTTCTTCCTGGGGGGCGCCCCCGACGGCGGCTGGTTCGGCTACGCACCGCTCAGCGCCGAAGAGTACGCCCTCAACATGGGGATGGACTTCTACACGGTCGGCCTGGTCGTGCTCGGCACCTCCTCGATGATGGCCTCCTTGAACTTCGCCGTGACGATCATCAACATGCGGGCGCCGGGCATGACGATGATGCGGTTGCCCGTCTTCATCTGGATGACGATCGTCGTCAACTTCCTCCTGATCCTGTCGCTGCCTGTGATCACGGTGGCGCTGGTCGAGCTCTACTTCGACCGGAACTTCACGACCACCTTCTTCACGCCGGCAGATGGGGGTGACCCGATCCTCTGGCAGCACCTGTTCTGGATCTTCGGCCACCCGGAGGTCTACGTCCTGATCTTGCCGTCCATGGGGATCGTCTCTGAGGTCTTGCCGGTCTTCTCCAGAAAGCCGCTCTTCGGCTACTCGGCGATCGTCTTCGCCGGCGTCGCGATCGCCGTCCTCGGGTTCGCGGTGTGGAGTCACCACATGTTCACGACCGGGCTCGACACCGTGCCGCAGGTCGTCTTCTCGGCCAGCACGATGGCGATCGGCGTCCCGACGGGAATTAAGATCTTCAACTGGCTGGGCACGATGTACGGCGGGCGTATCCGCTTCACGACCGCGATGTACTTCGCCGTCTCCTTCATCGCGCTCTTCACGATCGGCGGGATCTCCGGCGTGATGCACGCCAGCCCCCCCGTGGACACCCAGCAGCAGGACACCTACTTCATCGTCGCCCACCTCCACTACGTGCTCTTCGGCGGCTCGATCATGGGCATCTTCGCGGGGATCTACTACTGGTTCCCGAAGATGACCGGCCGGCTGCTCGATGAGGGGCTGGGGCAGCTCAACTTCTGGCTGGTCTTCATCGGCAGCAACCTCGCCTTCTTCCCGATGCACTTCCTCGGGATCTCGGGGATGCCGCGGCGCATCTACACCTACGACGCCGGCTTCGGCTGGGAGACGTGGAACCTCGTGGCGACGGGGGGCTCCTACATCATCGGCGTCGGGATCCTGGTCTTCCTGTGGAACTTCTTCAAGACGATGCGCCTGCCCCAGGACGCCGGGGACAACCCGTGGGACGGTGGCACGCTTGAGTGGGCAACGAGCTCACCGCCCCCTGAGCACGACTTCGACGTGATACCGGTGGTGCGTGACCGAGACCCGGTCTGGTACGACCGCGACCACAACATCAAGCCGACCGAACCGACCGACGAGCACATCCACATGCCGCCGCCGTCCTACTTCCCGCTGATCCTAGCGGCGGGCTTCGCGCTGGTCGGCATCGGTGCACTCTCGCACCTGGCGATCACGGCGCTCGGGATCCCGGTGATGGTCTACGCGGTCTGGGGGTGGGCGCTCGAGCCCACCGACTAGGCCGAGCGAAGCGCTGGTGCCGCCCCAAGAGGGGGCGGTCGGCACGAGGAGCAGAGATGGTAGCAGCAGGCAACGTAGCCCCGCCGGAACATCACAGCTCGACCGGTGTCGACAACCGCATGCTGCTGATGTGGATCTTCCTGGCCTCTGAGTGCCTCTTCTTCGGATCGCTGATCTCGACCTACCTCATTTACAAGGGCGAGTCGCTGGTCGGCCCGCTTCCCGATGAGGTCCTGGACATCCCGATCACCTCCGTCTCGACGTTCGTGCTATTGATGAGCTCGGTGACGATGGTGCTCGCCGTCTACGGCGCCCAGCACGGCAAGCCGCTGATGCTCAAGCTGATGCTGCTCTCTACGGTCCTGCTCGGGCTCATCTTCCTCGGCTTCCAGGTCTACGAGTTCCGCACCTTCGCCCACGAGGGGCTGAACCTCAGCACCAACCAGTTCGGCTCCTCGTTCTTCGTGCTGACCGGCTTCCACGGGACCCACGTCGGCGTCGGCGTGCTCTACCTGGCGTCGCTCCTGATCGCCTCCGGGAGACGAAACGGGCTCGGGCGGGATACCGGCACGCACCTTGAGATCGCCGGGCTCTACTGGCACTTCGTCGACATCGTCTGGATCGTGATCTTCACGATCATCTACCTGATTCCAACATAGCGAGGGACCCGCTGATGGCTGGCGACGCACACTCCGCTGAAACTCACAGTTCGCCGCTGGGACCGCGGCAGTACCTGCTGATCGGTCTCATCCTGACGATCATCACGGTGGTTGAACTCTGGGTCTCCTACTCGAGCCTGGGAGCTGTGCTGATCCCCGCCCTGATCATCCTCTCGGCCGTCAAGTTCATCATCGTGGTCGCGCTGTTCATGCACCTGCGCTTCGAGTCGCGGCTCTTTACCCAGATGTTCTTGTTCGGGCTCGTGCTCGGGACGGCCGTGTTGATCGCGCTGCTTGCGCTCTTCTGGACAGACCCCTCAGATGCGCTCGGAGGCGTTGCCGAACACGCCTCGGCGGCTCGCCTGCTCGCGACGATCTAACCGGGGCGTTTCTGGCCCAACCGCTACCGGGGGGAGACGGCTCGTCCGCCGGCACGCGTGATGACGCCCGACGCCGACGGCACCCGGCTTGAGATCACCAGCGGGCGGTCTAACCTATCCGGTAAGACGGTCTGGGGAGCGAACGGAGCGCATCGTGCACAATCTGCGTGTGGCGCTCGCACAGCTCAACACCACGGTTGGTGACTTCGAGGGGAACCGACAGGTGATCATGGAGGCGGCACGAGAGGCGGCGGCCCTCGCGGCCGATATCGTCGTCTACCCCGAACTGGCGCTACCCGGCTACCCGGCCGAGGACCTCCTGATCCGCGGCTCCTTCATCTCCGTTGCCACCGCTGAGCTGGAAGCGCTCGCCACCGAGGCGGCCGGGCTGCCGCCCCTGGTGGTGGGCTGTCTTGACTACGACGGCCAGCTCCACAATGCGGCAGCGCTCGTCCACGGCGGGCGTGTGGTGGCCACCTACCGCAAGCAGATGCTCCCCAACTACGGGGTCTTCGATGAGGTTCGCTACTTCCAGCCCGGTCACGGGACGCAGGTCTTTGAGATCGCCGGTGTACCGGTTGGTGTCACGATCTGCGAGGACATCTGGTACCCGACGGGTCCGGCCCGCCGGCAGGCGCTGGCCGGGGCACAGGTGATCCTGAACATCAACGCCTCGCCCTTCTACCACGGGAAGACGCACTACCGGGAACGGATGATCTCAACCCGCGCCGCAGACGACACCGTCGCCGTCGTCTACGTCAACCAGGTCGGCGGGCAGGACGAGTTGGTCTTCGACGGAAACTCGATGGTCGTCAACTCGCGCGGACAGGTGCTCGCCCGTGCCGCATCAATGAAGCCCGAGCTCCTGGTGGTCGACATCCCGGTTGAGGAGATCAAGCAGGAGCAGCTGCACGAATCGCGCCTGCGCCGCGATCGCCGCCCCGACGAGGTGCTCCGGCCACAGCCGATCACGCCGCCCTTCGCCGGCGCTCGCCCGCCGCTCGTACGCACAGAGAGGGAGGCACCCAACTCGCTCGCCGAGGTCTACGACGGTCTCGTGCTGGGGACTCGTGACTACCTTCGTAAGAGCGGCTTTGAGCGGGTCTGGGTGGCGGTCTCCGGCGGGATCGACTCGGCGCTGGTGGCGACGATTGCGGTCGACGCTGTGGGGGCCAAGCAGGTGACCGGCGTGTCGATGCCGTCTCGTTTCTCCTCACGCGGATCCGTCACCGACGCTGAGGAGCTGGCCAGGCGGCTCGGCATCCGGCTGGCATCTCTCCCGCTCGAACCGATACACCACGAGGCGCTGGTCGCCCTGCGCAGCGAGTTCGCCAGGACGGCGGAGGGGACCGCGGAGGAGAACCTGCAGTCCAGGATCCGAGGGATGCTGGTGATGGCGCTCTCCAACAAGCAGCCCGGGTCACTCGTCCTGACAACGGGCAACAAGTCCGAGTACGCCTGCGGCTACGCGACCCTCTACGGAGACATGGTCGGCGGCTTCGCGGTGATCAAGGACGTGCCGAAGACTCTGGTCTGGGAACTTGCCCGCTACCGCAACACGATCGGGATGGTGATCCCCCGTAACTCGATCACCAAGGCGCCCTCGGCGGAACTACGAGCGGACCAGCTCGATACCGACTCGCTCCCCGAGTACGAGATACTCGACCCGATCATCGAGGCCTACGTCGAGGACGACCTGTCGCTCGAGGCGATCGTCTCGCGCGGGTTCGACGAGTGGACCGTGCGGCGCGTGATCGAGATGATCAACCGCAACGAATACAAGCGTCGGCAGTCGCCGCCCGGCGTCAAGATCACGACGCGCGCCTTCGGCCGGGACCGCCGCCTGCCGCTGGCGTCACGCTACCAGGGCTTCTGAGCCGGCTCCCGAAGCCCTCAGTCCACGGCACGCCCGCTAGCCGGGCCCCGCGGCTGCGGGGCGTCGGCTGGCTATGCGCCGTCTGCGGGGTCTGTCGCCTGCTTCTCGCTCCCGCCCTGACGGACCGCAGCCGCCGCCTGCGCCGTCTCCAAGGCCGTGAGCTCGATCCAGGCCTGGAACCCCTGGCGGACGGAAGCGTAGGCGGCCTCCACGGCAGGTTCCATCTGACCGGCCGGAGAGAACGGGGAGCGACGCCTCGCCCGCGTCAGGGACTCGAGGAGCGCCTCGAGCCGGGGCATCAGGCGATCCCGGAGCTGGCCCAGCTCGGGCTCGTCGACCGCCTCGGCACGGTCCGACATGATCTCGAGTGCGCCCATCACCCAGGCAAGGGTTCCGAGCAGGGTGCCGACCTCGCTCTCATCGAGGGAGAGGACGGCGTGGGCCGGGCGGCCACCTGTGCTCGTCATGAGTCCTCCACGCCGCTCCCGTCCGCGGCCTCGTAGGCGGCGACCCGGGCCAGCGAAAGCGCGCCGAGGAGCGGCGCGCGCTCACCCAGCTTGGAGACCAGAACGGCCGCCGCCGCACCGCTCTGGACGAGCGCCTCTGTGGTCAGTTCTAAGAGCTGCTGCGCATCGTCGGGGGCGGCGTCCAGGACGACCACTGCCGAATCGAGCAGGGCCGCTGCCCCGGCGATCCAGTCGGCCACGAATCCCGAATCGAGCCCATCGGGCCCCCACGACTCGGGGACCAGCCCGGGGCGGTGGTGCGCGCCCGTGACGGCGCGACCGGCCGCTAGGACGGCCGCCGTCGTCTCCCCGTCTCGCGCCGAGAGGTAGAGGACGTCGTTCTGGCCCCAGGCGTCGCCCGCCGTCGCCTCACCGCGTAGCGCCGCCTGAACGCGATCAACGGCGACGACGGGCCGGTCGATATGGCGGCGGACGGCATCGACGATGTGCAGCTCGTCCCAGCCGGCCTGCCCACGGCTCTCTGTCAGGACGCCACGGACTGGATCGACCAGCCCCGGGCAAGCGATGGCAATGCCGAGCGCGAAGGAGGCGTCATCTCGTCCGGCGAAGAGCGTAGCGAGTCTCCCTCCGATCTCCCAGGACCAAGCCTCCTCGTCTTCCAGCTCCGGCAGGAGCCAGCGCTCGCTCGCGATCGGCTGCTGGTCGGGCGTGGCGAGCAAGAGCCTCAGCTCACTACCTGTGAAGTCTAAGGCGACCAGCGCCCCTCCGGGACCGACTCCCGGCTCCGCTGCGCTCACGCTGGCCTCCCTTGCCGCCGCTCGCTCAGCTCGGTGCGCCCGTGCTGACCGCCTCGAGTTTCGCCAGCGCCAGCGCGATGTCCTGGATCTCAAGGTCGGTCATCGCCTGGTGGAGCGGCAGCGCGATCGCCTCGCCCGGCAGGCGAGTCGCCACGGGGAAGCCGCTCGGGGCCAATCGTGGATCAGCGTCCCCCAGGGTGGCGCTCACCACCGGGTCGTTGTGGAGCGAGCGCTGGAAGGCGGGGGCGCAGTCGATGCCCTCGGCGCGCAGCGCAGAGACAGTGTCGGCCAGGGACCGCTTCCAGAGGAGCCCTCGGATGCGCACGAGGTAGCGATCGTAGGCATGCCGCACCCAGCGCGAGTGAGCCATCGGGCTGACGCCCCGCCGGGCTCTCAGGCTGAAGGTCAGCTCCCAGGCCAGCTGGCGCCGCGCCGAGAGCTCTTCAGCGGCTCCCCTGAGTTCGGCGAGCGCGACCCGGGCCGCCCGTTCATCGACCGTCTGGCCGCCGTCGTCTCGTGCCGCTCGCGCCATGGCCGCTGCCCCCGGGTCTCGCACGACCAGGAGACAGCCCTCGTGGCCACCGCCGGTGAGGACGTGCGACCTGCCGAAGTCGAAGATCGCCGCAGAGCCCAGGGTGCCGGTCGGCCGCCCGCGGTAGCTGGCGCCGAGCGAGGCCGAGGCGTCCTCGAGGAGCGGGAGCGCCAGTGGCTCCATGACACGCTCGATGTCGGTCTGGGCCAGGGGGTGACCGAAGGCGTGACCGGCCGCAACCAGGCACGTGCGCTCGCCGATCGCGTTCCTGAGGCCCCGCGGGCCGAGGTTCGCGGTGTCCGGCTCGACCTCGGCCGGTATCGGGCTCAGGCCCTGATGCTGGAGCATGGAGGTGAGGCGCGTGGCGCCGAGAGCGGGCACCACCACCTCGCCGCTTGAGATGCCGAGTGCCGCGAGAGCGAGCGAGCCGGCAACGTCGTAGTCTGAGACGGCGAGGACGGTGCCGGCATCGATCTCGAGTATCCCTGCCAGCTCGCGCTCAAGCGCGGCCCGGGGATCTCGGTCTCGGGCCGCTCGGACGGTAGGGCGCTCTGGGAGAGCGAGAGTGCGAATCGGCTCGCCACCATGGATCGCGAGCTGCTGTTCGGCTTTGGTAGTCATCTGTGGACTCTAGGGCCGACAGGCGGCCTGATCAAAGGGCGCGCCAGCGGGGGGAAGCGGGTGAGGGTGCGAGCTCAGGAGGAGTGGACCCAGCAGGTCTCCCGATCCCGAGCACCCGGGTCGGGAGGAAACTCAGCATGACGAGCGACCTCGGTCGCGCGCCCTGGGGTGTCGTCGGGAGCGGCCGGGTCGGTCGCGCGCTCGCGCACGCCCTGCTGGCGGCCGGCCGACCCCTCGATCGCGTGGCGAGCCGACGCCCCGAGGCTGCCCGGGAGCTGGCTGCCGGGCTGCCCTTCGTCGTCGCGTCAGAGGTGCCCGAGCTGGTCTCGTCCTGCGATCTGGTCTTCCTCGCCGTCCCCGACGGTGCCATCGGTCCACTCGCCGGCGAGCTGACCTGGCGGCCGGGCCAGGCGGTCGTCCACCTCAGCGGTGCCATCGACACCGGGGCGCTCTCTGAGGTGACGAGGGCCGGTGGCCGGGCCGGCTGCCTTCACCCGCTACAGACCTTTCCCCAGGGTGAATCGGGGGCCGAGGCTAGAACGCGCTTCTCCGGTATCGCCTTCGGGGTTGAGGGGGAACCGCCACTCGGCCCCCTGCTCGAGGCCCTGGCCGAGGCCCTGGGCGGCTATAGCTTCCGGCTTGAGGGCGTCCGGCGCGCCGGGTACCACGCGGCTGCGGTCCTGGCGAGCAACCTCGTCGTCGCGGTCCTGTCCGGGGCGATGCGGGCCTGGGAACAGGCCGGGCTGCCTGCCAAGGAGGCGCAGCGGGCTCTCACGGTGCTCCTGCGGGCACAGGCCGAGGCCGCCAGCGGGCGGCCGCTCGTCGAGGCGCTGACGGGGCCTGTCGCACGCGGCGACGTCGAGACGGTCGCCGGACACCTCGAGGCGCTCTCCACCGACCCTGGCCTCGAGGCCCTCTACCGCGGACTATCCCGTGAGCTGCTCCGGCTCGGACTCGATCACTCGTCCGAGCGTCGCGAGGAACTCGCCCAACTGCTGGGCGACGGCTGATGGAGCTACGACTCGGGCAGCACCGCCTCGACTGCACCGACCGCTCGATCGTGATGGGCATCCTCAACGTCTCGCGCGACTCACCGATCGGCCAGTCGCGAGTCGCGCCATCGGCCGCGCTCGACCGGGCCGTCGAGCTCTGCCGTCAGGGCGCATCGATCATCGACGTCGGAGCGGTCTCGACATCGAGCAAGGCACAGGCGCTGGCCAGTAGCGAGGAGATCGACCGTGTCTGCCCGGTGATCGAGGCGCTGTCGGGCGAGGGGATCCCGGTGTCGCTGGACAGCTGGGACCCCGTCGTGGCGGAGGCCGCGGCCGGGGCCGGAGTGGACCTTCTCAACGACGTGAGCGGCTTCAGGCAGGAGGCGATGGTCGCGGTCGCGGCCCGTCACCATCTCGCCGTCTGCGTCATGCACATGCGCGGCGAGCCAGGGCGTCACTACGAGGCCGACCAGACCTTCGCCGACATAGCGTCGCGCGTGCGCGATTTCCTGATCGAGCGGGCGGAGGTGCTGGAGGAGGCTGGCGCGGGCCAGGTCTGGCTCGACCCCGGTTTCGAGTTTGGGAAGTCGCTGCCTGACAACCTTGCGATGTTCTGGGGACTCGCAGAACTCGTGGTGGCTGGGCGCCCGGTTCTGATCTCGGCCTCCCGCAAGGGCTTCCTCGCAGAACTCCTCGGCTACCCCAAGCGGCAGGACGCCCCCGGTCAGCTGGAGGCGACCCTGGCCTTCAATACGCTCGCTGCCGCGCAGGGCGTGCACGTCCTGCGCGTCCATGACGTCGAGGCCATCTCACATGCCCTGGCCGTCGTTCACGGGCTTGCCCGCCACCGCAGCTATTGAAGGTCGACAGTGGCCAGAGCGGGCGGGAGGCGCCGAGGGTTCCTGACCCTAGTTGGCCGCCATCGCCATCGGGGCTCCCCGATCGCCTCCGCGAGCACCGAACCATGCTTGCTCGGCTGGTTCCCGATGGCGGTAAGGGGGCTGCGGGACGATCGGGTGGTAGACGCCAAGTGTGGGTGCTGTTCAACACCAACGTGGACCGAGCTCCCTGCCGTCGTGATGGCGGTACTCATGGGGCAGGCCTGATGATCGGAGCGGTGTTCCTCGTCGGCCGGCCGGCGAGCTGGTCTTCGTGGTCCCCGCGCCCCTGGGCGCTCGCCATGGCAGCGAAGGATGACGGGGCAGGTTCGTCTGCACAGGTCGTGAGCCGTTCTCAGTCCCGTGCGCTCCTGAAACCGGGTCTGACCCCATCCTGGTCGCTACGATCGGGTGCCGATCGCGCCTCCGCTCGCGGCCCTGGTGAGGCACGTCGGTAGCAGCCGCTGCCGGCCTCGATGACGTCTGCGCAGAAGGTCTCCCTTGAGAGACCAGTGCCTCTCGCAACTATTCGGGAAGAGGGCGGCCTAGCGGGCTGTTCCGGACTCGGCCCCGGTCGCATCGAGCAGGCCCCCCAGGTCGTGCTTGTCCTGGAGGAGGTGGCCCCACAGATCCCCCTCGTCGGCCACCCGGTCGGGGACGTTCAGGATGTGGAAGTCGGTCGGGTAGATCCGGTCGAGCTCGTTCCAGCGCAGGGGCGTTGAGACCGGCGCACCGGGCTTGTCACGCGGTGAGTAGGCGCACGCTAGATTCTTGATCCGTGCGTTCTGGTTCTGGTCGAAGAAGACTTTGCCCCGCCTTTGCTCGCTCAGCCACTGGGTCGTCACGTCGGCGGGGTGTTGGGACTCCAGGAAGCCACCGATCGTGCCGGCTAGCCCGCGCACTGCCTCGTAGTCGTAGTGCCTGAGCACCGGCACATAGATGTGGAGACCGGTCGCCCCGCTCGTCTTGATGAAGCCGGGCAGATTGGCGCCGTCCAGGAGCTCCTTGAGCCAGCGCGCCACCTGTACGGTCGCGCGGAAGGCGCGGCGGTTGAGCTCGGGTTCGGCGCCCCTGGCCTCCCCGCCGGCGTAGATGTAGGGGTCGAGGTCGAAGAGGATGAAGTCGGGGTAGTTGAGGGTGGAGGCGAGGAGGGTCTCGCGGGAGGTCTGGAAGTCTCGGCCGAGGTGCTCGCCATCGGGCCAGGTGCTCGTGCGCGCGAGGCTCGTGTGGAGCGCCAGATCGGCCAGCTGCGCCAGCCAGAGCAGGGTCGGCAGGTTGTTGACGAGGACGTAGTCTGCCGCAGGCCCGGACTCTGAGAAGACGCGCACGGTCTCGACGAAGGACGGTCTCTGGGGGACGTGCTTCTGGTAGAACATCTCGCCCCCGACGCCGTTCGGATAGCGCGTCATCGTCAGCGGGCGACCGCGCAGCTGGCGCAGCAACAACGGCGCCATCCGGGCATAATAGGCCACGAGGTCGCGCTTGGTGATGGCGCGGAGCTCCGGGGTCTCCGGCCACATCACCTTGTCGAGATTGGTCAGCGCGAGCCGCTCGGCGCCGACCTCCAGAGTGAACTGCGACGCTCCCGCCTCGAGCTGGCGCTCGACATCGGCGATATCGGTCTCCAGTCCCGCCCGGGGCGCCCCGGTGCCGGCCAGGATCGATGCTGGCGTCTGGGTTGGGCTGCGCTCGAGAGACTCGGCGGTTCGGTCATCGCGGGGGCGCACGAAGACGGGGGAGCGGAGCCTCCCCTCCGATGTCATCTGGGCGTACTCGACCTCGACCACGAGTTCGGGCCGGACATAGCTGGTCTCTGCCGCTCGTTCGGGCGGGAATCGAAAGGGGCTCTCGGGCGTGATCAGCGGCGCCATTCGATCGCGCAGGTTCCGCAGCTGGAGCTCGCTGAAACCGCTGCCACAGCCGCCGACCGGCACGAGCCCCCCGTCCCCCGGCAGCCCGAGTGAGAGCGACCCGAAGGTGCTGGCGCGGCCGCCTTCGCCCCGAGTGAAGCCCCCGACCACGAACTCTCCCGTGAGCCGCGGCTTGATCTTGAGCCAGGCGGAGGAGCGGTGTCCCGGCTGGTAGGGACTGTCCCGGCGCTTGGCGACGATTCCCTCGAGGCCGATCGCGGCGGCCGCCTCGTAGGCCGTACGACCGTCGGCATCGAGGGGAGCGACGTACTGGATCTCGGCTGAGGGGAGCAGGATCCTCTGGAGCATCAGCTTGCGCTCATCGAGCGGGACACGCGAGAGGTCGATGCCGTCGAGCTCGATCACGTCGAAGACATAATAGACGGCCGGGAGGGTACGCTCGGCGGCGGCGATCTCGACCTCGTTCTGGAGGTGGAGACGATGCTGCAGCCGCTCGAAGGAGGGCAGTCCGCGGTCGTCGAGCGTGGCGATCTCGCCGTCGAGCACCAGCCGGTGCGCCGGCTGTCGGCCGAGAGCGGCCGCGATCCTCGGGTACTGGTGGCCGATCTCGTTGCCGTTTCTCGTGCGCAGCGTGACCCGTCCGTTCTCCATCCAGGCCAGCGCGCGGATGCCATCCAGTTTGGGCTCGAAGACCCAGCGGTCGTCTGAGAAGGGGTCGCGAACCGCCTGCGCCTGCATCGGGATGAGATCGGCGGGCAGTCGGCCGCTGCGGGCGCCCGGCAGGTCCTCGGGGACGAGCGTAGCCGGCGTCGCGGAGGGGGGCGGCCACCGCCCGGCCTGGAGATCGGCGATGGTGAGACCTGAGATGACGCTGCGGTCGAGGCCGGTCAGCTCGTCCTCCGCGGTCGCGGCCTCGTCCTGGTGCTTGATCAGGAGCCAAGACTGGGGGGACCGGGCGGTGCGGACGAGGGTCCATGAGCCCTTCATCTTCTCGCCGCGGAGGTGGAAGGAGAGCTTGCCGTCTTGGATCCCCCGGCGCATCCGCTCGTTCGCCTCCGTGCGGTCGTGGAAGGAGAAGATCCCACCCTCATCCGGGGAGTATGTGCCGCGGTCCCAGACGATCACCTCGCCCGCGCCGTACTGACCGGTCGGGATGACGCCCTCGAAGGTGCCGTAGTCGAAGGGGTGGTCCTCGGTCATCACGGCGAGGCGCCGTTCGGCCGGGTCGGTCGACGGACCACGCGGGACCGGGAACGACTTGAGCACGCCGTCGACCTCGAGCCGCAGGTCGTAGTGAAGCCTCGTCGCCCGGTGCTTCTGCACGAGGAAGGTGTTTGCGCCCTGGTCGGCCCGCTGGTTGCGGAATCCGGCAGGCTCCGGTGTCTCTTCGAAGTCGCGCATCTCCTGATAGCGGCGGAGTTCGGCGCCGGCCGATCCGGTGACGTTCGGGACGTCGGGAGAGCGGGGCTGGTGATCGAGTGGATCGGGACGGGGATCGGTTGGGCGTTCGGCCATGACCGACTCGCTCCCTCCGTTCGGCATCCGTCTGGCGACGGTCGGCTAGGGCTGGGCGGTGACCTGCCGGTGCTCGACGACGGCTGCCGACGGCTCGGGATCTGCGGTTGCTTCCGGCTCGCCCGGCCCGGCCGCCTGCTCGCGGCGGGCGTTGGCCGCCTCGATCGAGGCCTTGAGTGCCGCCATGAGGTCGACCGAAGCCGTTGCCGGCTCGGCGGACTGAGCGGCGACGACCTCACCACCTGCGACCTTAGCGCCGATCATCTCCATCAGCTGTTCGCGATAGCCGTCTGTGTACTCGGCCGGGTCGAACGGCCGCCGCAGCATCTCGATCAGCGTGTGGGCCATCTCGAGTTCCGCGACGCTGACCTCAATCCCGTCCAGCGTGACGGTCCCCTCGGGTGTCCGGATCTCGTCCGGGTAGTAGAGCGTCTCCAGGAGGATCTGGTCTCCGCGCGGCCTGAGGGCGCAGAGGTGTTCCTTCTGGCGCAGGGCCACCTTCCCGATCGCGAGTAGCCCCTTGTCCGCCATCGCCCGCAAGAGCAGGGAGAACGGCTTGCCACCGGCCTCGTCGGGCTCGAGGTAGTAGGAGCGTTCGTAGTGGATCGGGTCGATCTCCTCGCTGGCGACGAAGGCGACCAGATCGATCGTGTGCTTGGAGGGGACAGGGAGCTGCTCGAAGTCCTCATCGGCGAGGATGACGTACTGCTCCTTCGCGTACTCGTAGCCCTTCACCAACTCGCCATACTGGACCTCGCGGTCCAGCTCGGGACTCCAGCGCAGCTGCTTGACCGGCCGCCGCGTCTCACCGTGTAGCTGTCGGAAGCGCACATCCCGGCTCTCGGTGGCCGTGAACAACCGCACCGGGATCGAGACCATCCCGAAGCTGATCACACCGCGCCAGATCGATCGCGCCATCGCCCAGCCCTCGCGCTGTGCAGCCCCCGGGGGCTCCGCGTCGACAGCCAGTATATGCGCTCGCGCGGATCTGCTGGCTCTCGCGGCTGGCCGGCGGCGCTGGGCCGGGGCCGGCCGCCGGGCGAACCGCCGCGGGCATCTTGAACTCTTCGCTCGCCGCCAGCCGATGCCGACCGGGGGAGTCCTCAGCGGAGGTGCCGACGGCACCTCCGACTAGCCGCGAGAGCCAGCGACATCGGGCTGGGAGCCCGGCCCCGGGCCAAGCAGATCTTGAATCGCGGCGACGGCCAGCTGCCCTTCAGTGCGGGCGACCGCACGGCCCAGCAACATCGGCGCCAGCGCCTCGACGGCACCGGCCAGCTCCGGATCCGCAGTACGAAGCCGCCGGTGCGCGTCGTCAGCGGTGCGCCCGGGTCCCCAGTGTGGCCGCAGCGCCTCCACGACCAGCGCGTTTCCGAGCAGTACGACCAGCTCGTCGGTACCGAGATTCGTTGCCGAGAGCAGCCTGCCGATCGCGTCGACGATCGACTCTGAACTCGCTTGGGCCAGATCCATGGAGAGAAGCCGACGGCGCGGCGACCATTCAGCGGAGGGGAGAGATTGGCCGCGTTCCATTTCGATCGTCCCCATTCACGCCAGCTGCTCAAGCGGGTGAGTAGTTCACTTGTTCTAGTGGCCAGCGCAGATCCTACCTGAGCGGTGGTCGGCCGCGCAACGGCCTCCTGGACAGAGTTCGTCGAATCGACGGGCCGTGTTGGTCATCCCCTAGCACTGCGCAGAAGGTGGCGAGGGAGGTTTGCTACCCCGGGTGCAGGGTGAACTCCCGCAGCTCCCGCATGATCTCGTGATCGGCACCCTCGATCTCGAGTGTCCTCAGCCTGCGCATCTGTCCCCGCACCCAGCGCTGGTTGTAGGTAGCACTCTCATAGCCGG
Source organism: Dehalococcoidia bacterium (assembly GCA_965249675.1). Lineage (GTDB taxonomy): Bacteria > Chloroflexota > Dehalococcoidia > UBA2979 > UBA2979. Next base: position 2,869,211 of record OZ252250.1, on the reverse strand, counting down.
GCATCTGGTCAAGGGCACTCTGGAAGGCCGCCTCGGCCTCGGTCAGGCGGTCGAGCTTGATGAGTGCACGTCCGCGGTCGTTGTGGGCCTCTGGATAGTGCTCCTGGTACTGGAGGGCGCGGTTGAGTGCCCGCAGCGCCTCTGTGGCGAGTTCGGACGACTGGCGGGCACGCAGCTCCGCGTCCGTTGCCCGGCCCAGGTTGCTGTCTGCCGAGGCCAGCAGCACGGCGCCGTACTGGTACTGCCCCTCTGGCCACCTGGGCCTCAGCTGTACGAGCTCGCTGAGCGCGCCGATAGCGCCCCGGAAGTCTCCGCGCTCGAGGGCCTCCCGCGCGCTCGCCTGCCGCTTCCTCGCCCGCCAGCGGTCGAAGAGCCCCACGGCTCATCCACCGCCGAGCGCTGGCACGAGATGGACCTCCGCGTCATCGGGTACCGGCTCGAGAGGCCCGTTCTCTGTCATCGAGCTGTTAATCGCGATCGAGATGTCGGGCCTCACCCGGCCCTCGTACATCACCTCGGCCGCGAGCCCGGGGTAGGCCAGAAGCAGCTGCTCGATGACACGGCCGAGCCGCCCACCGGGGAGTTCCACGGTGGGCGCGCCATCGGTCGCGTGCCTCATGTGATTAGGGATATGGATGGTCGCCATCGTCATCCACCTGCGCGCATCTGCGGCCAGTGGGCAGAACCGCTCCTCCCCCCGGCCTCTGTTCCGCCCCCTCCAGTGGAGGGAGGCGGAACCAGGTCAACTCGCGCCGCGCCCGGTCCCCTCACCCGACGCCTCACCGGCGTCCAGCAGCTCTTCCAGGATCACACGTGGCGACATCGGCATCTCGTACATCCTGAGGCCGATCGCATCGGCGACGGCCTGTTGGAGGCTCGGCATCGGCGGCACGATCGGCACCTCGCCGACGCCACGCACCCCGAAGGGGTGCCCCGGGTTCGGCACCTCGACCAGCTCGGTCTCGATCATCGGCAGGTCGAGCGTGGTCGGCATCCGGTAGTCGAGGAAGCTGCCGTTCCGCAGGCGGCCATCGTCGTCGTAGAAGTACTCCTCGGTGAGCGCCATTCCCACGCCCTGTGCAACGCCGCCCTGGATCTGCCCCTCGACGTAGGAGGGGTGGATGGCGGTGCCGACGTCCTGGATCGCGGTGTAACGGAGGACCGTCACCTTGCCGGTTGCGCGGTCGACCTTGACGTCGACGATGTGGCCGGCGTAGGCCGGGCCCTGGGTGTTCTTGTTGATCGTGACCGAGGCCGTGATCTGACCGCCGGTGCTCGCCATCTTGGCGGCCAACTCGCCGAGGCTCATCGATCGGTCGGCTCCGTCGTCGTCCGCGGGCCCTGAGATCACGCCCAGGTCCGAGTAGCTGACGGTCTCCCCGTCGACGTCCCAGATCTGGGCAGCGCGCTGGCAAACGCTTGAGCGCAGCGCCTGGCCGAGCTCGTAGGCGACCCAGCCGCCCGCGAAGGTGGTGCGGCTGCCGCCCGTCACGTGGGTGAAGGGCACCGAGTCGGTGTCGGCGACGTGCGGCTTGATCTGCTCGTACTCGAGCCCGAGTGTCTCCGCCAGCTGCATCGCCAGCGAGGCGCGCGTGCCACCGATGTCAACCGAGCCGACGGTCAGGCTGACCGACCCATCTGAGTTGATGGCTGCGGTCGAACCGGACTCGAGCCCGGCGTTGAACCAGAAGCCGAGCGCCATGCCACGGCCGACATCCTCACCCTGGAGCTCTGAGGTGTAGTGCGGATGGTTCTTGACGGCATCCATCACTTCCTTCGCGCCGATCCGCGGGAAGGGTGCGCCGGCTGCCGTGGGCTTGCCTTCCTCGGTGGCGTTGAGGATGCGGAGCTCGATCGGGTCGATGTTGAGCCGCTCGGCCAGCTCGTTCAGGGTCGCCTCCACGGCGAACTCCGAGGCCGGCGCCCCGGGCGCCCGGTAGGCCGCGCTCTTCGGGCCGTTCGTCACGACATCGAAGCCGTCGATCCGCTGGTTCTCGAAGTAGTAGGGGCCGAACGCGCACTGCACGCCGGCGCCGACCGGCGATCCCGGGTAGGCCCCGGCGGCATAGGCGAGGTACGCATCGGCGGCGATCACACGGCCATCCCGCATCGCGCCCAGCTTGATCCGGTTGTAGGTCGCCGAGGTCGGACCGGTCGCCTGGAAGACGGCCTCGCGGGTCATCGTCAGCCTCACCGGCTGCCCCGCCTTGCGGGAGAGCAGCGCCGCGACCGGCTCGAGGTAGATCGGAATCTTGCCGCCGAACCCGCCCCCGATCTCCTGTGGGACGACCGTGATCTGCTGGACGGGGATGTCGAGCAGGCGAGCCGTCGCGTCGCGCTGGATGAAGGGACCCTGGCTGCTGTTCCAGATGGTGAGCCGCCCGTCGTGGCTCCAGTAGGCGGTCGCGCTGTGCAACTCGATGTAGCCCTGGTGGTACCAGCTCGTCTCAAACTCCCGCTCGATCACCACATCGGCGGCGTTGAAGGCAGCCTCAACGTCGCCGCGCTCGAGCCGCATGTGGCTGGCGATGTTGGTCTCGCGGTCGGTCGGGGTGTCGACGCCCTCGGCGCGCACTGAGGTGCGCATCTGGGGGTGTAGGATCGGTGCGTCTGGGATCATCGCCTCGCGGACGTCGGTGACCGGGGTCAGCACCTCGTAATCGACGTCGATCAGCGAGAGCGCGTCCTCGGCGATGTGCGCGTCTGTGGCGGCAACGGCGGCCACGGCGTGGCCGTGGTACAGGGCCTTGTCGGAGGCCAGGACGTTGTCGTGCACCCACGTGGCATCGGCCGTGGATTCGCCGAGGTCCATCATCCCGCCCGCCACCTGCGGGAAGTCGGTTGCGGTCACGACCGCACGTACGCCCGGAAGCGCGAGGGCGCGCGAGGCGTCGATCGAACGGATCATCGCGTGGGCGTGGGGGCTGCGCAGCACCGTGGCGTGCAGGAGGTCGACCATCTGGGTGTCGGCGGCGTAGGCCGCACGCCCGGTGACCTTGTCGGTGCCGTCGGGACGGATCGGTCTGGTACCGATCACACGGTAGGTGCTCGGCTTGTCGCTGGTTACCATCGGTCGGGCCTTCCCTTGGACGAAATGCGTGCTGTGGTCCCGCCGGACGCCCGTGTGGCGCGGCGGACGGGTCAGGCGTTGATGCGTTCAGCGGCGTCCTGCACCGCGCGGATGATCTTGTCGTAGCCCGTGCAGCGGCAGAGGTTTCCGGCCAGCCACCAGCGGATCTCCTCCTCCGAGGGGTCGGCGTTCTGGTCGAGTAACGCCTTCGAGGCGACGAGGAATCCCGGTGTGCAGATCCCGCACTGTAGTGCGGCATTCTCGAGGAAGGTCTGCTGCAGGGGGTGCAGCTCCTCGGCGCTGGCGAGTCCCTCGACGGTGGCGACCTCGGCCCCCTCGACCTCGGCCGCCATCACGAGGCAGGAGTTGACGAGTCGGCCGTCGAGGATCACCGAGCAGGCGCCGCAGTTGCCGTTGTTGCAGCCCTCCTTCGAACCCATCAGGCCGATGCGCTCGCGCAGGGCGTCGAGCAGGCTGTCCCGCTCATCGACGAGGACCTCGCGGTGCTCGCCGTTGACGGTCGTGTTGAGGACGATCTTCGACATTGGGATTACTCGCTTCCGTGTTCTCGGGTGCTCTTAGGCACGGGCGCGTTCGGCTGCGAGCCGCAGGGTTCGCTCGGCAAGCACGCCCGAAAGGTGCCTGCGCTGGCGGATCGAGCCGCGCATGTCGTCGATCGGAGAAGCCGCGTCACTGGCCGCCGCGGCTGCGGCCGCGATCGTCTCGTCTGTGAATGGCCGCCCGACCAGCGCCTGCGCCGCCTCCGGTGCCAGGATCGGTGTCGCGGCGACGGCGCCGAGGGCGACCGTCGCCGCGGCGACCACGTCACCCTCAAACCTGAGCGATGAGCCGCAGTTGACGACGGCGATGTCCATCTCGTTGCGCGGGATGAAGCGCTGCCAGGCGGCGCCGACGCCGGCGGCCGGGGGCGGAAAGTGAAGGTTGACCACGAACTCACCGAGCTCGAGGACGTTTTGGCCGGGCCCGGTGAAGAACTCGCTGACCGCCACCTCGCGTGTGCCGTTTGGCCCGGCCGTCCGGGCCATGGCGCCGAGTGCCATCATCGCCGTGAGCGTGTCACCGGCCGGGGATGAGTTGCCGAGGTTCCCGCCGAGGGTCGCCCGACCCTGGATGGCCGTTCCGCCGATCACCGAGGAGGCTTCGACCAGCGCCGGGTATCCCGAGCGCACCCCGGCATCGCCGTAGACCTGGTAGAGCGGTGTCGCCGCACCCACCGTCAGGCCGTCGGCGTCCATGCTGATGCCCATCAGCTCGGGGATCTGCTTGATGTCGACGAACTGGCTGACGTCGCGAGTGCGCTCGCGGGCCTGCACGATGATGTCGGTCCCACCGGCCAACACACGGGCGCTCTCTCCGCCTTCACGCAGGAGGTCGATCGCCTCGTTGACCGTGGACGGTCTCTTGTAGGTGACTGCCTGCACTGTTTACCGCCATCCCTTCACTGTTGCCTAGGCGCAGGATAGGGGAACGGGGGCCTTGCGTCAGTCCGGGGCGGTTGGGGACAGGCCCATCGACCGATGCGGGCCGGGACTGGCGCGGACCCGGGCGCCGCGGCGTGCGATCGGAGGTCGTGATGGAAGAGAAGGGGCTGGCGCCCGCGCGGCGCCCGGTCGCGCTGATCACCGGCGCGAGCAGCGGCATCGGACTGGCGGCCGCGCGGGAGCTCGTCGCCAGTGATTTCGACGTGGCGATGCTCTGCCGCGATCGGGGGCGAGGCGAGGCGGCGCTCGATCGCATCCGCGCCGGGGCCCCCGACCGGTCGGTCGAGTTGCTGCTGGCGGACCTCGCGGTGCCGGCGGAGGTGCGGGCCGCCGCGGCCGACTTCCGCGCCCGCAGCGGTCGGCTCGACCTCCTCGTCAACAACGTCGGCGCGATCCCGGCGCGTCGCGAGCTCACCGCCTGGGGAATCGAACGCACCTTTGCCGGGAATCACCTCGGGCCGTTCCTGCTGACCGAGCTTCTCTCCGATCTGCTCGGCGCCTCGGGCCCCGCCCGAGTCGTCAACGTCGCCTCCTCCGCCCATGCCCGCGAGCCCCTGGACTGGCTGGACCTGGACAGCGCCCGGAACTGGTCGAGAATGCGGGCCTACGGACGGTCGAAGCTCGCCAACGTAATGTGGAGTTACGAGCTCTCAAGGCGCCTGGCCCCTCGTGGTGTGACGGTCAACGCCGTCCATCCCGGTCTCGTCGCGACCGGGATCGGCCGCGGCGTGCCCTGGCTGCGATGGGTGCTCAGGGTGGTGGGGCCGCTGCTGGTGACGGCCGATGCCGCCGGCCGCGACATCGCTCACCTCGGGATAGCCCCCGAGCTCTCCGATGTCACCGGCGCCTACTTCGTGCGCCGCCGCCAGCGACGGTCGTCAGCAGCCTCGCTCGATGTCGAGAACCAGGAGCGATTGCGCGAGGAGAGCCTCGCCTGGCTCGGGCGAGGGGGCTGATCGCCCGGGGCCGGCGCCGGAGGCCAGCAGCGCCGTCGTGCAGAGCAGGGGCGTGCCCCCCTGTCGCCCGCCGAGGGCCGCTGAGCGGCGCTCAGAGGACGCCACCACCATCGAGGACCAGGGTCTGACCGGTGACGAAAGCGGCCGCAGGGCTGGCCAGGTAGACGACTCCACCTGCCATCTCGTCGGGCATGCCGATGCGCCCGAGCGCGACGTCGTTGGGGATCGCATCGCCGTCGCCCTGGCGGTCCTGCCACAGGGCGCGGGAGAAGTCGGTCTTGATCAGGCCCGGGGCGATGCAGTTGACGCGGATGTTGTCCTCACCCCACTGGGCGGCAAACACCTGCGTCATCATGATCAGCGCGGCCTTCGAGATCGAGTAGACCGGCAGCATGGCCGACGCCCGTATCCCGCCGACCGAGCTGACGTTGACGATCGATCCACCCTCGCCGTGCTCTCTGATCGCATCTCGCACGGCGCGGGAGAGGAAGAAGGGCGACTTCATGTTGGTGTTCATCACGACGTCCCAGGCCCGCTCGTCGACATTGTCGACGGGACCGAAGACCGGGTTGGTCGCGGCGTTGTTGACGAGGATGTCGACCCGCCCGAACTCGGCCTTCGTTTGGTCGACCAGCGCCTGCAACGAGTCGAGGTCACGCACGTTGGTGGGTACGGCGAGGCCGCGCTGCCCCGTCGCCTCGACGGCGCCGATCGCCTCCTCCAGTGACTCGGGCTTGCGCGCCGCGATCGCCACGTTGGCGCCGGCCTCAGCCAGGCCGATCGCGATCGAGCGGCCGATACCGCGGCTACCGCCGGTGACGATCGCGACCTTGCCCGCGAGTGAGAAGTCGGCAACAGGCATGAATTCCTCCGTCTGCAGTCATGTGAGTCGTCTGGTGGGCCCGGCGAGGGAGCGTTCGGGCCTGCCCGGTACGATACCGGCTCTCTGGCCTCTGCGCCCGCGGGAGCCTTCCCTCTGCCGGGCCGGCGCGCGGGATGACGAAGAGGCCGGGCGTGGGTGATGATGGACAGGTGCCGGCGGGTCACGGCGCGGCAGGGAGGCCAGATGCGGATCGTTGCCAAGCTCCTTGAAGACTTCGCCGGTGACTGGCACTGGGTTGACCTGCACAATGCACGCCCGGTCGATCCCGAGGAGCGGACCTTCGACATCGACGGCGCCGGCACGGCCTGCGGTATCCGCCTCAGTGGGCCAACCCGTACCCGTCTCCATGACACGGGCGCACCCCCCGAGCCCGACTGCGAGAGCTGCCTCCACGAGGGCGGCAGCGGGCTCAGCCGAGGCGTGATCGCCGACATCGAAGAGGCGCTTGCTGAGCCCAACGCGGTCCCGGTCGTCCGCTGAGGACGGCCCCCGCTGTCGTCACCGCGCCCACCCGCCCGCCGCGCCGAGGGTCGCTGGTTTGACCTACGATTGGGCCGACCGCAACATCGCCAGAGGCGCCGCACATAGTGGCCCACAGCGACAGGTGGCCCGATGACGCAGCACATCCCCCACGCCACGCTGGCGACGGTCGAGATCGGCGGCAACCCCGTCACCCTGCGTTTCATGACCGAGGACGATGGCGCGCTCCTGCTCGCCTTTGCCCGCGCCCTGCCGCCACACGATCTCGTCTTCCTCCACCGGGACATCACCCAGTCCGACCAGGTGGACGCCTGGATTGAGGATCTCCGGCAGGGAGTCGAGGGCGTGATCCTGGCGATCGACCGGTCCGGGCAGGTGGGCGGCTACTCCTCAGTCTCGCGCAGCCAGGTCGCCTGGAGCCGCCACGTCGCCGAGGTGCGCGTGGTCGTGGGCGAGGCCGCCCGCGGGCAGGGGCTCGGCCGGGCGCTCACCGCTGAGGCGTTCCGCATTGCAGAGGACCTCGGCGTACGGAAGATGATCGCTCAGATGACGATCGATCAGCAGGGCGCGCTCCACACCTTCAAGCGTCTCGGCTTCACTTCGGAGGCACTCCTTCACGATCACGTGATGGACGCCGACGGGACGACCGTCGATCTCGTCCTGATGAGTCAGGACGTCACGGCCTTCGAGCAGACGCTGACCCGCCTCTAGTGTCCTGAGTCGGGTGATGAACGCCAACCGGGTTACCCTCAGGCTCTACGAGCGAAACGGCTACGAGCGGGTCGTGATCGGCACACCGGTCCGCTCGGGCCTGGGCGTGGCTACCTCTCCAAGCTGATCTGGCAGATGGCGTAGGCAGGCCGCTCCGATCGGGCGCCTCACGGCATCCGGTCACGGCCGCGGCCTGGGTCCTATCATTCGACGGGTCGGTCAGGGCCCGCCCAGAGCGCCCCGCCGTGGGGCAGAGCAGGACGGGATTCAATGTCGGAGCAGCAGTCGTCACAATTGATCGTCCGGGCCGAGGCGTCGGTCGAGGAGAGCAGCTCCCGGGGTGCGCTGCAGGTGCGCCGGATCTTCACCCGTGAGTCGGTGCCGTTCGAGAGCACGTTCGAATTCGTGCTGCGCAACCGCATCCCGCCCGGCGGTGCCAACGAGCGCCACGTTCACCCCGACACGGAGAAGGTCTACTACTTCCTCTCCGGTGCCGGGGAGGTCCAGTGCGGGCCGTGGAGCCAGCGTGTCGGACCTGGCGACTTCCTCTTCTTCCCGGCCGCGATCGAGCATGAGATCCAGGCGGACCCTGGCGCTGCGCTTGAATTCATCGTCTGCGCGGCGCGCACGGTCGGGACACCGCGTGGTCTCGATGGCCAGTAGGGGGCTCGGTATCGAGAGGCCCAGCCGGCTCAGAAGAGCGGGCCGCCCTCGTCGATCACCTCGCCGTCGACCGCGATCACCGTCGGGCGCTCCTCGCAGTAGACCTCGGACTCGCACTTGTTGAAGGAGAAGACCGGCTGCTCGTCCCGCTTCTCGAAGTGGATGTGCCAGGTCCCAGTGACGTGATTCTTGCGGCCCTTGGCGATCTCCGTCTGGAGCACCTCGACCAGCGCCTCGAGTTCCTTCGTGCCCATGACAGCTCCCTCCATCCGTCCCCGCTCAGGGACCGGCTCCCCCGAGTCTAACGGCCCGCCCGCCGGGGCGAGCGAGTGGCGGGGGCGCCTGGCCCGCTCTCCCGTGGGCGCAACCGGGCACCTGTTGCTAGAGGGGGCGGCCGGTACAATCGAGCCGCAGGCCGGGGCCCAGGGAGCGCCAACGTGACCGAGTCGACGAGCAGCGCCAAGTCCCACTCGGGGAACTACTTCGAGGACCTCCGGACCGGTCTTGAGATCCTGCACCCGACGCCTCGGACGATCACCGAGGGCGATCAGTCCCTCTATATCGCGCTGACAGCGTCGCGCTACCCCCTCTTTTGCGACGCCGAGTTCGCCCGGCAGCTGGGCTTCCGGCGAGAGCTGGTCAACGATCTCCTGACGTTCCATATCGTCTTCGGCAACTCTGTGCCGGAGATCTCGCTGAACGCCGTCGCCAACCTGGGGTATGCCGATCTGCGCTACGGGGTGCCCGTCTACCCCGGCGACACGATCACGTCCCACACGACTGTGATCGGGCAGCGGGAGTCGAGTGGTGGTGACACCGGAGTCACCTGGGTGCGCACGCTCGGGACCAACCAGCGCGGCGAGGCGGTGATGTCATTCGTCCGCTGGGTCTTGATGAACAGGCGAGAACCCGGGATCCACCTGGGCCTGGCAGACGCTCCCGAAACGCCCGAATCGGTGTCGGCGGGAGCCGCGGCGGGTCCGGGCGGGATCAGCGGGCTCAGGGTCCCGCCCGAGCTTGAGCTGGCCGGTTTCGACAGCAGCGCGACCGGCGGGCGGTGGTTTTGGGAGGACTACGAGCCCGGCGAGCGGATCCATCACATCGAGGGGGTCGCGATCGAAGAGGCCGAGCACCAGATGGCGGCCCGCCTCTACCAGAACACGGCCCGCGCCCACTTCAACGCCCACGCGCTCCAGGGATCGCGGTTCGGCCGACGCGTCGTCTACGGTGGTCACGTGATCTCGGTCGTTCGCGCGCTCAGCTTCAACGGCCTCGAGAACGTCGTTCGGATCCTCGCCTTCAACGCCGGCACCCACTCCAACCCGACCTTCGCCGGCGACACGATCTTCGGGTGGACCGATGTCCTGGAACGGGTCGAACTCGGGCGCGACGATGCCGGGGCCTTGCGCCTGCGCCTGGTCGCCGCGAAGAATGCCGACCCGATGACCGAGGATCAGCCGTTCCGGGTGACCGACGAGCGCGGACGTGAGCGCTACCACCCCAATATCGTGCTCGATCTCGACTACACGGTACTGATCCCAAAGAGGCCCCGCTGAGGGCCAGGAGGAGGACGACCCCGATGACGACCCCGATGACGACCAGCCCCGCCGCTCTCTCAACCGACGCTCGCCAGCTCGTGGACCTCTGCCAGGAGACCGTCAACCGTGCGCTCAGCCATGCGGCCCAGGTGACAGAGGGTGGCCGCACCATCGACGACCATCAGGTGCATACCGAGCGGCTCGCCTACCTGGCCACAATGGTGCGAGCGGCGAACGAGCAGACGGGCTACGCCGAACGGCTCGGCGAGCGTGGCCAGAACGATACGGTGGCGTCCGAGTGCGCCCTCATCTATGCCGCCGACGTGGCACGAGAGCTCCGCTCCCAGCTGGACAGCGCCTGGGACGACTTCGGCCTCGGGGAGAGTGACCTCGCCCGGCTCGATGCACCGGAGATCAAGAGGCTCGTCCGCGCCGGGTCGGATGAGGCGCGGATCCGTGCCCTCGGCGCCGGCGTGATCGCTTCGCTCGGAGCCAACCACTGTGACCTTGAGGATGAGGTGGCGACGCTCACCCGCGACATGGCTCGCGAGTTCGCGCGAAACGAGGTCCAGCCGATCGCGCAGGAGATCCACCGTCGCGATCTGCTCGTCCCCGACGAGCTGCTCGAGTCCTTCAGCGCACAGGGCTTCTTCGGTTCCTCGATCCCGGAGGAGTTCGGCGGCACCGGGATGGGCGACTTGCCGATGATCGTCATCACCGAGGAGCTCTCGGCCGCTTCGCTGGCCGCCGCCGGCTCGCTCGCTACACGTCCTGAAATCATCGCCAAGGCGCTCCTGGCCGGCGGCACCATGGAACAGAAGGAGTACTGGCTGCCGAGGATCGCCACAGGCGAGGAGATCTGCGCGGTCGCCGTGACCGAGCCAGATGTCGGCTCCGACGTGGCGGGCCTCCAGTGCCGCGCCGAGCCCGCCGAGCATGAGGGCGAGCGAGGCTGGCGGATCACAGGAGCCAAGGCCTGGAGCACGTTCTCCGGCCGCGCCACCCTGCTCGGGCTGCTTGCCCGCACGGGGGGGCCAGGTTCGGGGAATCGTGGTCTCTCGCTCTTCATCATCCAAAAGCCGCCGTTCGACGGCCACGAGTGGCGCTTCGAGCAGCCCGAGGGCGGCGTCATCGCCGGCAGTGCCAACCCCACCCCTGGCTACCGCGGGATGCACTCGTTCACGCTGGCGCTGGATGACGTCTGGGTGCCCCACAGCAACCTGGTGGGCGGCGACGATGGGGTGGGCCGTGGCTTTTTCCTGCAGATGGGGGGCTTTGCCGCCGGCAGGCTGCAGACCGGTGGTCGCGCCTGTGGGCTGGCGCAGGCTGCGCTCGAGAAGGCCTGCCAGTACGTCACGCAGCGCACCCAGTTCGGGACCACCCTCGCCGACTTTCAGCTGACCCAGTACAAGATCGGGCGGATGGCGGCGATGATCGCCGCCGGTCGGCAGCTCACCTACCAGGCGGCGCGCACCTTCGATACGCGCGCGGTTGAGCCGTCGATGGCCAAGCTCCTGACCTGTGATATCGCCGGCGAGGTCTCGCGTGAGGCTCAGCTCCTGCACGGTGGTTGGGGCTACTCGGAGGAGGACCCGGTCGCCCGCTACGTCGTGGACGCGCTGGTCCTGCCGATCTTCGAGGGTGTGAAGCCGGTCCTCGAGCTGCGCGTGATCGGCCGCTCGTTGCTGGCTGGGGCCGCGCAGGCGCAATAGGACGGGCGGGCACCACGGAGGAAATGGGCGAGGCCGCGACGCAGCTTGCTGGGATGACCTCGACTGGTCGCGCTTCGAGCCCGAACGGCACGGTGGCGGTGATCAGCTCCCTGGGTCGCTCAAGGCGTGGGACCTTTCTCGAGCGGCCCGTTCAGCGGTGCGCCAGAGCGGATCAAGAAGGGCTACGCTCCGTGAGCGTGTGGGCTGATCCTGACCCGTCGGAGGCGCTTGAGATCGTGTCTGTGGACTGAGTGAAGCACTGCAGGCATCCACTACTGTTCCCGGGCTTCGCTCAGATCGATCCGCGCCTCGTGCCCATGCTTAGCAAGCAGCGACAGGAGCTGCGCCCCGTTGATCAGTGTCAGTGGTTTGTCCTTGCTGGTCGGAACCGAATGGCCGCAGTCCCACGGGCTTCCCCCTACATTGCTTGGCTGCAAGCGCTTGGCGAGTTACTCGCAGACCTACAGCACCCCGGGGGAGCGGGCGCGATGTCGAATTGCCGAGCAGCGAGAGACAGCGTCGGCAATCACACCCCCAGCAATGTACTCTACAGCCACTGCATGCGGCCGCTCCCCCATCGACGACGCTCCGCTGGCGGTGACGCGCTGGGGAGTGCGGCTCAACTCTCTGCTGGCGGATCCGCTGTGTAGAGTGCTGCGGACGTCGCGTTCGCGGCTCGCGGAGCCCACCGACCGCCACACCGACCTGGGCCTGCAGTCAGCGCAGTCGGCCAGGGGGCGGCGGGAATCGCTTCCACGCCTCGAGATCCTCTGAGACTCCAGCGAGCAGTTGCTCGACTCGCCTGGTCGCCTCATCGAGCCCGCGATTGTAGAAGAGCGGTGCGATCTCGGTCTTGACGAAGTCGTAGATGAGAAGCTGGCCGAGATCGCCGAGTTCCTCCCCGCGCTCCTCTCGGAAGTAGCGCGCGATCCGTTCCAGGCACTGCCGGCGCCCCTCAGGGGTGAGTTCGAGTGGGTCCACCTCGTCCTCCCACCATTGCTAGGATGACCGCCAGCATCTCACAGGCACCGCCAGGTCGGGATCGGCAGCGCGCAGATGAGCCAGCCTCCGCCTGAGATCCACGGTCGTTGCGACGAGCGGCTGGGAGTGGTGCGCCGGGCATTTGAGCAGAACTTCCTTGAGCGCGGCGACATTGGCGCCGCCTGCTCGGTGACGATCGACGGCGAGTCGGTGGTCGATCTCTGGTGCGGAACGCTCGACCGCGATGGCCGGCGCCCCTGGGGACGCGATGCGCTGATGAACATCTACTCGGTGGGGAAGGCGATGACGGCCGTCGCCCTCCTGCGCCTCGTCGACCGCGGTCTCGTCGATCTCGACGAGCCGGTCGCCAGCTACTGGCCGGAGTTCGCCGAGGCCGGAAAGGAGCGCCTCCCGGTTCGCCAGCTGCTCACCCACCAGGCGGGGCTCGTTGCCGTTGCCAGGCCGCTGCCGCCCGGCTCCTTCCTGGACTGGAACCTGATGACGAGCGAGTTGGCGCGCCAGGAGCCCTGGTGGACTCCCGGTACGGGGCACGGCTACCACACCAACACCTACGGGTTTCTCGCGGGCGAGGTGGTGCGGCGCGTCGATGGCCGCAGCCTCGGGACCTTCTTCCGCGAGGAGATCTCAGCCCCCCTCGGCATCGAGCTCCTGATCGGCTTCGGCCCCGAATACGACCATCGCGTCGCCGACATCATCCCCTACACCGGCGACCCCGACCCGGCCCGCCGGCCCTGGCTCGAGGCCGACCCCGAGACGCTCCGGGGCGTTGAGCTGGGGCGCTACCTCGCCTACCGGAACCCTCGGCCGAAGGACGACGGATCAACGGGGGTGAACACGCGCGCCTGGCGGGCGGCCGAGTACCCCTCTACGAATCCACACGGGAACGCGCGTGGGATGGCGCGGCTCTTCGGCGCGCTGGCGTCGGGGGGAGCGGTCGACGGATTCCGGGTGCTCGACGAGGAGACCGTGGAACGGGCACGTGCGATCGAGTCCGACGGGACCGACCTAGTGCTCGGCCGGCCGACACGCTTCGGGCTGGGCTTCCAGCTCACGATCCCCGGTGTCCGTCCGCTCGGCCCGAATCCGCAGACCTTCGGGCACTACGGTGCCGGCGGCCTGCTCGGGTTCGCTGATCCGACCGAGCGCCTCGGGTTCGGTTACGTCTGCAACCAGGCGGGCCGCAGCTGGCGAGACCCACGCAATATCGCTCTCATCGACGCCGTCTACGACTCGCTCTGAGCCGCGGAGGGATCTCTTCGATGGACCGTCGCCCCGACGTTGCCGCCGGCCCTGGCAGCGCCTCTCGCCCGCCCGGGAGCGACGTGTGGATCTGGATCCGCCGGGCTGCCGCCGTGCTCGCGGGCTTCGTCTTCGCCCTGCTGCTGGCCGCAACCCTCACCCTCGAGGCGGTCGACTCGGCGCTCCACCGTCCCCAGTTCCTCCCCGAACAGCTCGAGCGAGCCGACGTCTATCGCTTCGTCACGACCGATCTCCTGACGGCGCTGCTCGAGGACGCGCGGCGGCTCGAGGGCGAGGATTTCGACTCCGAGCTGGAGGGGAACCCGCTCGTGACCTCCGGGCTGACCACGGTAGCGATCACAGATGCGGTCGGACGTGCACTGCCGCCTGAGGAACTTGCTCGGCTCACCGACCCGGCGATCGCGCGAGTCTGGTCCTCCATCAGCGGAGAGGGGAACCTCCCACCGGTCAGGATTGACGCGGGCGCGCGGCTGAGGGCCCTGGTCGGCGAGCTGACCACGCTTTTGCGCGAATCCGGCGCCTACGAGTCCCTGCTTGATGGCGAACTCGCGCCGATCTTCGCCGGGCGGGTGGACGAGGCGCTCACGCCCCAGCCCCGAGGGTCCGGGTGGGCGGCCTTCCTGCGGGGAAGGGACGATCGCCCCGGGGGTGACCTGGCGACGGTGTTCGGGCGCGTTGTGACAGCAGAGTGGGTAGCCGGTCAGGTCGAGCAGGCGGCCGCCGCGCTCACCGCCTACCTCACCGATCGGTCCGCCGGGCTCACCCTGCACGTCGGCTTCGATGATGCCCAGCTCGCCCAGATAGCCGCCGAGCTCGAGGCGATCGTCGCCCAGGCGGACGCCTACGACCTCGCATACACGACAGTCGTGGAACCTGTCGCAGGGAGAGAACTCGACGACCTGGTGGAGCTGCCGTATGGAGTGCCCGAGACCAGCGACGAGGTCCTCGACGCTGTCAGGGGAGCGATGCCCCGAAGATGGGTGGATGAGCAGGCGGCGGCGTTGGCCCGCGCGGCCAGCAGCTACGTGACCAGCCAGTCTTCCGCGTTCACGGTCGCGATCGACCTTGCGCCCATCAAGCGGGACGCGGCGGAGACGCTGTCCGCCCTGGCGGTCTCCTCGCTCCGCGACACGCTCGCGAGCCTGCCCGCCTGTTCGACGGTGGGGGAGGCGGAGACCGCGCGTGCGGCAATCGAGCGCGAGGTGCCGGCCTGCATGCCGCCCGGTGTGGCGGCCGGGGACATCGTGGAGATCGCCGCTCCCAGGATCTCGTCCTCGATCAGCGAGTCGGTTCTGAGCGACGTTCCGGACACGGTGCGTTACACCGACCTCAGTCTCCGCGATGCCCTCGCCGAAGATGGTGGGCCAGAGGCGCTCGCCGGGCTCGACGACCTCCGGGAGTTCTTTGCCGAGGGCTGGACGTACACCGAAGCTGATCTTCGCGCCGACCTGTCCGACGACCCAGACGCCTCCGACCTGATCGAGGATGTCCGCTCCCTCTTCTCAGACGGCTACGTGATCGAGCCGTCGGACGGCCGAGCGGATGGCGCCCGGCAGTGGGTCCACGCCCTGGGGCGCGGCGTGCTCGGGGCGGGGTTGACCGCAGCGCTGCTGCTGTTGCTCGTGGCCTTCCTCGGTGGCAGGGGCTGGCGGGGGCGGATCTCATGGGGAGCAGCCGCGCTCCTTGCTTCAGCCGCCCTCATCGCGCTCGTCTCGGGTCCTCTCTACCAGGCGGCGACGGGGGCCCTGCTCGACGCGATCCGCGCGGAGCTCGTCACCGATCCAGGCTCGAAAGTCCCGCTCGCCTCCGAGCTTCTCGTGAACAAACTGCTCGAGCTGGGTGAGGGGGTCGCCGACGCCGTGGTCGGCAGGATCGCGCGAAACGGTCTGATTCTGGCGGTCGTTGCAATGCTCGCCCTGGCAGTGTCGGTCTCCTGGGAACGCATCGCCCGGGCCCTCGGGCGTCAGGACACTTGAGCCGGTGATCGCCGGCGGAGCGATCCGGGCGCTCAGGCCGGCCCGGCCCCCGCAACCGGAGCCTTGGGGAGCTTCGCGACGTACTGCTCGACGTAGTGGAGATCATCGCCGGCACGCCGGACCACCTGCAGGAGGTCGCCGACCAGGCTCATCTCCTCAAGCTGCTCGTCAACGAACCACTGGAGCATTCCGCGGGCGAGGTGGTCATGTTCTCCGATCGCGCGGTCCATCAGCCTGTTGAATGTCTCGGTGACCGACAGTTCGTTGTCGTGCACCGTTTGCACGGCCTCCTCGATCGAGCCGAAGTCGGCCCGACCCTGGCGGATGGCCGGGATCGCAAGCACGCCTCCCGTCTCGTTGATGTAGTCGATCAGCCGCTGCGCGTGTGTGATCTCCTCATCGGCCTGGGCACGGAAGAGGGCGGTCAACTCGGGAAGCGCCTGGCGCTCGAAGTAGGCGGCCACCATGTCGTACTGGAGGGCGGCGAAGTACTCCGCGCCGACCTGCTTGCTGAGTGCGGCCGCCATTTCCTCGCTGATCAGCATCTGCGCCCCTTTCGAACCCACCGGGACAGCGAGTCTACGTGGCATCTGCTGCTGGGACGAGACTCGTCTCCCAGTTCGCTCTAGGTTCTTGGTACGGCCCCCATTAGGGTGGAGGGCAGCGCAAGGGGGACCACTTGACGGAGATCACGGTCGGCGCACACGTCTCATCGTCGGGTGGCATCTTCAAGGCGATCGATCGCGGGCTGGCGATCGAGGCGGAGGCCATCCAGATCTTCCCGAGCGCGCCCCAGATGTGGCGTCAGACCCGCCACAAGCCGAAGGCGATCGCAAAGTTCCGCGAGCTCCACGCGGCGTCGACGATCGGCGCCGTGTGGCTACATAACATTTATCTCGCGAACCTCGCCGCCGAGACAACCGATCATCTCGAGAAGTCTGTCTCTTCGGTGCTGCATGCGCTCACGGTGGCAGACCAGGTGGGGGCCAGCGGCGTGGTGCTGCACACCGGTTCCCACAAGGGCCAGGGCATTGAGGCGGTCGCAGACCAGGTGACCGAGTCGCTGGTGCGCATCCTCGAGGAGGCGCCGGGGGAGGCGATCCTGGCGCTCGAGAACGCGGCCGGGCAGGGCGGCGCCATCGGCAAGGAGTTCTCAGAGCTCGGGATGTTGCTCGGGCGCGTCAACTCCGCGCGGTTGCAGGTCTGCCTGGACACCTGCCATACGCTCGCCGCCGGCTACGACATCACCAGCCCCGCCGGTGTCGCTGAGACGATGCGCGCATTCGAGGCGGAGATCGGTTCCGATAGGCTGGCGGTCGTCCACGCCAACGACTCGAAGATGCCGCTGGGCGGGCTGCGCGATCGGCATGAGAACATCGGCGACGGCTTCATCGGGATCGATGGCTTCGGGGCGATGCTCGACCATCCGGCGTTCGTCGGCAAGGTCTTCCTCCTCGAGGTGCCGGGCGTCCCTCCCGATGACGGAGGCAAGGCCGACGGCCCTGACCTTGAGAACGTGCACCGTCTCAAGAACATCCGCTCCGAGCGGGTTGGCTAACCCGAAACCTCCGGGTCTCGGCGGGAGACTTCCGCGAAGAGCCGGCGTTGGTTCGCTTGTCGATCGCAGGCCGCCATAGCGCCCGTGTGCTCGCCGGACCGGACGGGGCTCGCCCGGGCTAACGCGGGCTGAGCCGGTCCTGGGCATCCCAGATTCGGTCGAGGATCGGACGCCCCCGGCCAGCCGGGTCGACGAACTCGGGCCTGAAGAGGCCGCGCACGAGCTCGTCGGTGCCTCGGATCACGACCGGACGGATGCGATAGCCGAGTAGCCGATCGGCCGTGAAGCCAAGCTCGATCGTCATCCCCTCTGTGGTCTCGACGGACCAGTCCTGATCGAAGACAAAGTTTCCCATGGAGTAGGCGACGAAGGCGTCCCTGTCCTGCTGGGGATGGGTCCCCGCCGGGAAGTGCTCGACCGCCTGAACCCAGTGAGGGTGGTTCCCGAGCACCACCGTGGCGCCGCTCGCGACCGCGGCCAGCGCGGTATCGGTCTGGAACGGGATCGGATCCGCCGTGTACTCGACGCCCCAGCCGGCGCCAACGATCACGTGGTCCGCGCGGGCGAGCGCCGCCGTGACATCGCTGCGGACGGAGCCCGGGTCGAGTGGGGCCGTGCCGGCTGTCCCGGGACCGGCACCGTAGAACGCGGCTGCAATCGAGTCGTATCCGAGGAAGGCGAAGGTGACGGGGCCCTTCAGTGTCTCGGCCACGAAGAGAGCGGGTGTGCGTGCCGCCTCGAGGTCCGGCCCGGCACCGGTCGTCACGAGACCCGCTGACCGGAGGTGGTCGAGCGTGTCGAGCAGTGCGAGCCCGGGCGAGCAGCCGTCCCGCAGTCCATCGCGTGGTTGCCGGCGGTGATCACGACATCGAACCCGGCGTCTGCGATCGCCGTCGCCGCCGCGGCCGGGCCCTGCAGTCGGAAGGTCGAGACGCAGGGTGTGGGTGGTGAGCGGTCGGTGAGACTGACCTCGAGCGGCGACACGGCGACGTCCGCGGCCCCGATCAGGTCGCCCGTGCCGTCGAACATCGCACCCAATCGACCAATCGCCTGGAGCGCTGCATGCGAGCAGCGGGCCGGTATCAGCTCACCGGTAGCGATCATGCCGGCCGGGTCGAAGTCCGGGGTCGGCTCGAAGCCGAGCAAGGCACTCAACTCGGTCGCGCTCTCCGGGTCGCCGCCGGCCAACCAGCGGGCGTCCCGCAGTGGCGAGTCGTTCGCCGGGTCACGGTAGGGGTCGTGGCCATCGACCACCAGTGCGAGCACGCCTAGCCGCAGCCGCGCGGGTTCCAGCAAGGTGATCGCACCCGGGGTCCCGGCGACCCGATCGAGGAGCTCCGTCTCGGGCACGAGCGTCACGGCGAGTTCCCGGGCCGGAATACCGAATGCCGCAGCGACCAGCCCCGCGTCGGGGACGGCCAGGAGTGCGACGAGCGGTTGAGGTGAACCGCCGAACTCCGCCCAGTCGGTGACCTTTCCCGTGAGCGCCTCCATGACCTGGTCATGCGTCAGTTCGAGCACATCGCGGCGCTGGTCGGTGGCGGCGGCCCAGCGGGCGAGCACGATCCGCTCGGCGTCGAGGAGCGGTTCGTCCGAGAGCACCAGGTCAGCCGTCTCACCGCCAGCCGTGCCACCGCCAACGAGACCGAAGCCCGGGGCTCGCCCGAGGGCCGCCTCAACCCGCGCCAGCTCCCACTCGCCTGTGATCCGGACCGAAACCAATACCTCTTCGGGCCCGGGGGGACTGGTCGCTGGAGCCGCGACCGTGACGGCAGGCGGAGTGGGGGCGACCGTCGGCCGGCCCGCGTCCGAGGGCGGTGTCGCAGGCGGGGTGGGCGACTGCGGGGTATCAGCTGAATTGCAGGGCGACAGCCACGCTGCCCCAAGGAATGCGGCACAGAGCAGCGCGAGCGCGGTCGGGAGACGAGGTCGTGCCGTCACGCGTCAGGGCCTGCCGGCGGGTGGCCGCCTCCTGCCAACTGGCTGCCGCGGGCCCTAGCCGCGTACCCGACGGGGACTGCCGGCCATCGAACGGAATTCGTCCTCCCAGTGGAGGATCTCGCCGATCAGATGGGGCGTGACGGCCCCCTCCTTCATCGGCACGCCTTCCCGCTCAAGCAGGGGCACGAGCCGGTTCGTCATGGTCTGATGATCCATCTCCGGATCCTGCGCCTCCGTGCGGACGGTCACCTCGAGTTCCATGATCAGGTCGATCAACTCTGCCGGGACAAACCCGCCGAGGTCCTCGCTGACCATCTCTGCGATCCAGTCAGCACCCTCTTCGGCCAGCTTCTTGTCCAGGCTCACCGCTCAGATCCTCCGCTCCGCGCTCACCGGGCTCGATCGTAGTCTGGACCCCAACTTCAGGCCAGCGCGGGCGGCGCTGTGGTGGCCCCGGGCCTGTAGTTGAGCGGTGGCGTGCTGGCCACTTACGATGACCGACAGCGAGGAGCAGCGATGAGCGGCAGCGACTGGCGAGCGATCTACCGCGAACGGCTGCTGTCGCCCGACGAGGCTGCTGCCCTCGTCCGGCCCGGTGACGCCGTCTACACCCCGATCGGCGGCGAGGCGACCACCTTTCTCACCCACCTGCTGCCGCGCCTCTTCGACCTCCCCGGCGCGATCAAGATCCGGGCCTGCTCACCGCAGCACGGACACCCGTGGTTCACGGACGATCTGGACGTCCCCAACCTGGATCTCGGGCTTGAGATCTTCGCCGGCGCGGGGGGACGCAACGCCCTCGCGTCGCGCCGGGCGGATTACGCCCCAAACCTCTTCTCCAACCAGTTCAACGTCTACGACCACCGCCCGGGTGAGGTGCAGTCGATCGATGTCTTCGCGACGTCGTGTACCCCGCCCGATGAGGATGGCTACGTCGACTTCGGCGCCTCGCCCTGGCACAAGGGGGACTTCACCAGGCGGGCCCGCACCGCCGTGTTGGAGGTCGCCCCGTGGCTCGCCCGCTGCCGCACGACCGAGCGTCTGCATGTCTCTGAGGTCACACACTTCGTCGAGACCCGGGTTCCCGAGCGGCCGACGCGTGAGCTTCCCGGGCCGCCTCCCGAGAGCGAGGCGATCGCCTCGCTCATCAACCAGATCATCCAGGACGGCGACACGATCCAGATCGGCGCGGGGCGGACCACGACGTCGCTCCCGACCTTCGGTCTGTTCGAGGGGAAGCGGGATCTCGGCTGGCACTCGGAGATCACCCTCGAGAACGTCATCCCCTGGATGATGAACGGCGTCGTCAACTCCCGGCGGAAGTCGGTCGACCGGGGACTGGCCGTCGCCACGGTGGTGAATGCGACCACCCCCGAATCTGAGCACTGGGTGGAGACCTCCGGCCTGATCGAGACGCGACCGGTGCGCGAGGTGAACTCGATCCGGGCGATCTCCGGACAGGAGCAGATGTGTTCCATCAACACGGCCTTCCAGGTCGACCTGACCGGGCAGATCTGCGCGGAGTCGCGCGGAGCGGTCGTCTACAACGGGACGGGCGGCCAGCCCGAGTTCCATATCGGAGCCGTGATCGCTCCCGGCGGGAAGGCGATCACGGCGCTCCCCTCCTCCTTCGCCGGTGGCACAGGGAGCCGCATCGTATCGCTCGTCACCGATGGCTCGTTTGTGACCATCCCACGTTCATTCGCCGACTACGTCGTGACCGAGTACGGCGTTGCGAGGCTGGCCGGCAAGAGCCAGCGCCAGCGTGCTGAGGAACTCATTGCGATCGCTCACCCCGACCACCGGGACGAGCTCGAGGCAGCCCGGCGGCGGCTCTTTTTCCCGACGGCCGGGGCCGCTGCTCAAGAGAGTGGGCGGTAGCGGGACGGCACCGCGCGGCACGAGGGTCCACGGGCTCCTGCCCGGGCATCGGCTCAAGCGAGGCCCAGCGTTCCCATCAGTTCGCGCCATTCCCCCGGACTGATCCCGGTTCCCTGGCGCTCGACCTTCTCCCCGTGGACCATTCGTCGGACCACGGCGAGCTGGTCTGCCGAGAGCTGGACGCCGCCGAGGCGATGGTTCTCGAAGGCCTGGCAGCTGAGCGGCACCCAGCGACGCAGCACCTCCTGGTGGATCACTTCCGCGTAGGCGCGGATCTCGAACTGGGCGTGGGCGTCGGCGCGCAGGCGCAGGAAGTGCATCAGGTTGTGGAGATCGACCTTCCAGTACCACTCGGTGTAGACGCTCAGTGAGAGGTTGATGCGCGCCAGTTCACGGGCGAGCGCCGGGCGCTCGGGATCGGGTTCCCCGTCGGCCGCCGGGGCATCACTGCCGAGCAGGTCCTCGTAGTTGCGATAGGAGCGGAGCGCCTCGCTGCGCAGGAGTTCGATCACGCGCTCGGCCTGCTCGACGTCGACTCGCTCGCCCCTGCCCTGGCGGTTGGACTGCGACTGCAGGCGGATTTGGTCGATATCAGGGACGTAGAACTCGTTCTCGAGCACCGAATAGCGCGCCGAGATCTCGTTGACGTTGGCGGTTCGGTGCCGGATCCACTGGCGCGCGACGAAGATCGGCAGCTTGACGTGCAGCTTGAGTTCGCACATCTCGAAGGGCGAGGTGTGCCAGTTGCGTATCAGATAGTTGATCAGGCCCCGGTCGTCGCGCGTACGCCGCGTGCCGCGGCCGTAGGAGACCCGGGCGGCCTGCACGATCGCGGCGTCGTCGCCCATGTAGTCGACGACGCGAACGAAGCCGTGGTCGAGGACGGGGAGCGGTTCGAAGAGGATCTCCTCGAGTGCCTCAACGGTTGGCCTGAGGGTTGCCGCCGACTGCGATCGAGCCTCGGCGACCTGGGCGATCTGTTGTGGGTTGAGCGGTCCGTCGCTGCCGCGTTCTGGGATCATCTCGACCGCCACCTCACGACATGTCCTGCCGGGTCGACCCGCTCGGCGACGGGTGGGGCCGGCGAGGTGGACTCGCCCCGGTCGCTAGCGACTCTCCGACCGCTGTCCGAGCCTCGCTGCCAGCCGCTTGTTTGGTTCCCACAGTTGACAGTCGGTCTCGAGGTTCTCGAGGAACGGACCGACACAGCTGCTGCCGCTGCGCACGATGTGCTGGCAGATCATCCGGTAGGGGTCGTCGCGTACGGCGGTGTCCAGCGTCCGGTGGAGCCAGCGGCACTCGACAGCCAGCCGCTCCGATGCGGGGGCTCTCTGAATCATCGGTCAATGATAGGCGGCCCGTCCCCAAGTGGCGACAGCGCCTGACGTTCGCCCACCGTCGCCGGCTCTTCCCCAGTCCCGCCCCTCGCCGCTAGCCTCGAGCGATGTCGGACTGTCACGAGCTCCAGCTCCCGGCCACACTCGCGGGCGAGGTCTCCGAGCGCGCCGAACTGTTGAACGGCAGCATGCAGCTGGCACTGGACGGGGCGGGCGCATCCGGGGCCCCGGGCTGGGAGGTCACGCTCTCGCTCGCCTGGCGGCTCGGGCGGGACGGAGCGGTGCCGCTCGTCGAAGGGGACGTGGCGATCGGCCACCGTGATGGATCCGAGGTCGTCGCCCTTCTTGAGGAGGGCAACGCCAGCGAAGACCGGGAGACCGGTCACGCGCTCGTCGAGCTGGCGTTCTCAGTTGAGGAATCAACCCTCCCCGGCCTAGCCGCGGGCGCTCGGCTCGGTTGCCAGCTCGAGGTCGAGGGCGATCGCTGGAGCGGCTCACTCTCGATCCTGGCGGCCCATCCCGGGGGATCTTGGGCCCCGGCGGATGAGGCTGCGGGAGAGGCGCGGGCTGAGGGCTACCCCTGATAGCGGCGGAAGATCGCCGCCGCGTTCTGGCCTCCGAGACCGAACGAATTCGACAGCACGGCGTTGATGTCGAGGTCGCGGGCCTGGTTGGGCGTGATGTCGAGGTCACAGTCGGGATCCGGCGTCTCGTGGTTGATGGTCGGGGGAATGCGGCCGTAGGTGAGAGCCAGGACCGAGGCCACCGCCTCAATCCCACCCGCAGCGGCGGCGAGATGTCCCGTCATCGACTTGGTCGATGAGAGCGGCACGTCGTAGGCATGCTCGCCGAGGGCGATCTTGATCGCCCTCGTCTCGGTGCGATCGTTGTACTGCGTGCTGGTGCCGTGGGCGTTGATGTAGTCGATCTGCCCGGGAGTCATCTCGGCATCGGACATGGCGCGCGTGATCGCCAGCGCCTGCCCCTCAGGGTCTGGGGCCGTGTCGTCGGTCGCGTCGAAAGACCAGCCGACGCCGACGAGTTCGGCATAGACGCGGGCACCGCGGGCCCGGGCGAACTCCTCCGATTCGACCATGAGGACGCCCGCGCCCTCGCCGAGGACGAAGCCGTCGCGCTCGAGGTCAAAGGGGCGAGAGGCGTGCTCGGGATCCACGTTGTTCTTGGAGAGCGCGCCGAGTCGACCCATCGAGGAGAGGGCGAGCGGGGTGACCATGGCCTCCGCGCCACCCGTCAGCACCGCATCGGCATGGCCGAGCCGGACCATGCTGAGCGCGTGGCCGAGGGCGTCGGTGCCAGAGGCGCAGGCGGTGTTGATTGTCGTGTTCGGCCCGCGCAGGCCGAGCTCACGGGCGACCCGCGCCGCAGCCATGTGCTGGCCCATCCTGGTGATGATGAAGGGATCGACCTTGGCCGATCCGCGGGCCGTATAGATGTCCCATTGCGGGCCCATGCTGAAGGCGTCGCCGCTCGTGGCGATGACGGCGCCGATTCGATCGCGGTTGTCCGGGCCGATTTCGATCCCACTGTCCGTCATCGCCTGCATCGCGGCGGCGGTTGCGAATTGCGCGAAACGGCCGGTGCGGCGCGCCACCTTGCGGTCGAGGTAGGGGGAGATATCGAAGCCTTTAACCTCGCCAGCGATCTGGACGATCAGGTCGGTCGGGTCAAACTCGGCAACCCGGTCGATGCCGTTGCGCCCGCTCTGCAGACCGTCCCAGTAGGACTCGACGTCGTTGCCGATCGGAGTCACCGCGCCGAGGCCGGTGATCAGCGCGCGATGCAGGGTCCGGGTCATCGGGTCCCCTTCCGGTTCGCCAGCCAATGCTACCTGCAGCAGGCGCCGCTGCGGGCGCCCGGCTGCGCGCGAGGGTTGCTGCTCAGATCGGGAGATTCGTGATGCTCTGGAGGAACTCGCGGATATTGAGCGCAAGCATCGCCGGCTGGTCGGTCGGCAGCGCGTGCCCGGCCTCCTCAATCAGCGAGACGCGGGAGCCGATCACGCGACGGTGGAGCCTCTGGATCGCCTCGGGCGTGAGCATGTCGGTCTCTGAGCCGCGGATGATCATCATCGGGCACTGCAGGCGGTCCGCCGACTCCCACAGATCGTTGAAGCGGCGCTGCCCGGGATCGGGCTCGATGGGCCGAGCCGTCGGGTCGCGGAAGATCGGATCGAAGTCCCAGACGTAGTGCTCGTTCTCGCTGCGTAGCGAGCCCTCAACGCGACGCTCGAGCTGCTCGCTGCTGGCGTAGGGATAGAAGTCGCGGAACATCTCGATCGCATCTTCGACGGACTCGAATCGCTCGGCGGCGGCCAGGAGTCGCCTCAGGGACTCGATCCCCGACCGCAGCACCTCAGGTGCCGCCTCGACCAGCACCAGTGCCGAGACCGACTCCGGGTGCTCGGCGGCGTAACAGATCGCGTTGGCTCCGCCCATCGCATGCCCGACCACGGTCACCGAGCCCAGGCCCAGCTGCTCGGTCGCCGCCTCGACGTCCTCGACCTGGGCGGTGCGACTGTAGTCCTGGTTCGGCGCGTAGCTGCTGCGACCGTGTCCCCGGGCGTCGAGGGCGATGACGTGGAACTCCCGGCCGAGATCGGGTGCGACCTCCAGCCAGACATCACTGGTCTCAGCGTAGCCGTGCAGTAGCAGCAGGGTGTGCTTACTGCGGTTCTCGCCCCATTCGCGGTAGTGGAAACGAAGCCCGTTGGCCTCGATGTAGTCTTCGCGCGGCTTGGTAGAAGCGGCCATGCAGTAGCGATCCCTCGGCTGTCCTGAACACAGCCCCATACGGCGCGTGTGGCACCCGGAGGCCGCTGGATACTCGGTTGCGAGGATCAAATGTATCACTCTCCGCTACGGGGGTGCCGAGCCTGTCCGCTGAGGCTGGTCGGAGCGATGCGGGCCGGTGCCCCGCGAGGCCGTTCCGGGCTGGCCGGTGAGCGGCGGCGCCGCCTAGACTGGTGTCACGATGCCGATCTACCAGTACGACTGTCAGGATTGCCAGCGGCGTGTCGACGTCTTCTTCCGGTCGATTGCACAGGTCTCAGAGCCCAGCTGTCCGGAGTGCGGCGGCTCGGCCCTGGTGCGGGTGATTTCCCGTGTGGCGCACATCCGCTCCGACGTTCAAAGGCTCGACGACCTGGACATCGACCAGCAGCTCGGGCGCCTCGATGGCAAGGGCGAGGGTGACTTCGCTCGCTGGACCCGTCGCATGGGCGAGGAGCTCGGCGATGACCTGGGCGCCGACTTCCGCGACATGGCGGACCGGACGGACGCCGGAGAGGACCCGATCGAGCGGGTCGACCCGGCGCATACCTTGCGCTACCGCGTCAACAAGAAGCGCGAGGAGGCGGCCGGAGAGGCCGTCAGCGACTAGTGCCGATCTACGAGTACCGCTGCGGGGACTGCCGCGAACTGACCTCGGTCTTCCTCCGCTCTCGCCACACCGATCCGCCGTCCGCCTGCTCCAACTGCGGCGGCGTCAACCTCAAGCGGTTGATGTCGAGGCTCTCCCGTGTCAAGAGCGCTGGCCAGGTGATGGACGAGCTCGGTATGCCCGAACCAGGCGGTGCGATCAGTGACCCACGGCAGATCGGCCGCTGGGTGGAGAAGCGGTTCGCAGACTACGGGATGGATGTCCCGTCTGAGACCCGGGAGATGATCGACGCCGCCAGGGATGGCGAGCTCCCAGACGAGATCGCCGACATCTGAGCGGAGCCGCGGCTCGAGGGCGCCCTCAAGCGTCGCGGTCCGGAGACGTCTCGTCGAGACCGGCGTGGGCGGGCGGTTGTGACGAGTTTGTGATGCCCCTATCCCGGCCGGATGCTAAGCTGCCGCCCGGCGAGCCGACGGTGGGCGTGGAGAGAGCCGCCAGCTCCAGGGAGGCAAGCAGCAATGGAAATTCTGTACTCAGCGCTGGTCGCAGGTGCGATCGGGCTCGTGTTCGCGCTGATCACGACCCGGCAGCTGATGGCAGAGGGTGAGGGCACCGACGCGATGCGCAGCATCGGGGTGTCGATCCAGGAGGGGGCGGCGGCTTTCCTTCGCAGGGAATATACCTTCCTCGCCGCCTTCGTTGTAGTCGTTGCGGTCGTCCTCGCGGTCCTCGTCGACTACGACGCGCTCGACAAGTTCGGGGAGGCCGGAGGCGAACTCACCGGCCTACCACGAACGGCCGTCTCCTACGTGGTCGGGGCGATCGCTTCGGCAACGGCCGGCTACGTCGGCATGTATGTGGCCGTCCGCGCGAACGTGCGCACGGCAGCTAAGGCGCGCGAGGGTCTGAACCCGGCGCTCCGGGTTGCCTTCTCCTCAGGGTCGGTGATGGGCATGACGGTGACCGGCCTCAGCCTGATCTGCATCACGATCATCTACCTCATCTTCCAGAACGTCACTCCGCTCACCGGCTTCGCCTTCGGTGCCTCGTCGATCGCACTCTTTGCCCGTGTGGGCGGCGGCATCTACACGAAGGCGGCCGACGTCGGCGCCGACCTCGTCGGCAAGATCGAGGCCGGGATCCCCGAAGACGATCCCCGCAACCCGGCCACGATCGCCGACAATGTCGGCGACAACGTCGGCGATGTGGCAGGCATGGGGGCCGACCTCTTCGAGTCGTACAGCGGCTCGATCGTCGCCACCATCGCGCTCGGCGCGACCGCAGCCGTGGCGTTCGGCGGCGACAACCCGGTCTTTGAGGCCGGAGATGTCGCTAGCTACAGTTCCAAGGCGTTCGTGCTCCCGATCCTGGTGATGGGCATCGGCATCATTGCCTCGATTATCGGCACCTTCCTCGTGCGCACCGGCGAGAACGCCGACATGGGACGGCTCCTCTGGGCGCTCAGGACCGGCATCTTCGGAGCAAGCGCGCTCGTGCTGGTCGGTACCGCGATCGCGATCGTCGCGATGGATCTCGAGTTCAAGCTCTTCTGGGCCGTCCTGATCGGCCTCGTTGCCGGACAGGTGATCGGCACCGTCACCGAGTATTACACCGCCTACGAATTCTCACCGACCCAGAAGCTGGCCGAACAGGCCGAGACCGGGGCCGGGACCCTGATCATCGGCGGCCTCAGCCTGGGTATGCTCTCGACCGCCGTCCCGATGCTCGCGATCGTCGTCGCCATCTGGGGCACCTACGAGCTGGCCGGCCTCTACGGCATCGCGCTCGCGGCCGTCGGGATGCTGGCGCCGCTCGGCATCACGCTCGCCACAGACGCCTACGGACCGGTTGCAGACAACGCCGGCGGCATCGCCGAGCAGGCCGGGCTGCCGGCCGAGGTGCGGGAACGGACAGACGCTCTCGACAGTCTCGGGAACACCACGGCGGCAACGGGCAAGGGCTTCGCGATCGGCTCGGCCGTCTTGACGTCACTGGCCCTGCTCGTCACCTACTCGCAGGTGGTCGGCATCAAGAGCTTCGACCTGCTCGAGGTCCCCGTCCTGCTCGGCCTTCTGCTCGGCGGTCTGATGCCGTTCGTCTTCGGGGCGCTGACGATGGGCGCGGTCGGCCGCGCCGCTCAGGCCATGGTCAATGAGGTGCGCCGCCAGTTCCGCGAACACCCCGGGATCATGGACGGAAGCGAGGATCCCGACCACACGCAGGCGATCTCGATTGCCACCGACGGTGCACTCAGGGAGATGCTGCTCCCCGGCGGGATCGCCGTTCTGGCCCCGATCGTGGTCGGTATCGTGCTCGGTGCGAACGCCCTCGGTGGCCTGCTCGCCGGCTCGATCGCCTCAGGTGCCGTGCTGGCCCTGATGATGGCCAATGCTGGCGGTGCCTGGGACAACGCGAAGAAGTACATCGAGGCCGGCCACCACGGTGGCAAGGGCTCAGAGTCGCACTTCGCTGCCGTCGTCGGTGACACCGTCGGCGATCCCTTCAAGGACACCTCTGGCCCGTCGCTCAACATCCTCCTCAAGCTGATGTCAATCGTCGCGGTCGTGTTCGGGCCGCTCTTCCTCTAGCAGGCTGCGGAAAAACGCTTCGGGTGAGATCAGATGTCCACGTGCATGAGCGGGCGATCGATAGCCCGCAGACGTGGAGGTGGTCGCATGCGTGGGCGACAGGAGCAGCAGGTGACGATGTTGGCGTTTGTCGATGTGGAGGAGCGTGTTCGGGCCAACCACCCGCTGCGCACCATCAAGGCCCTGACCGATCAAGCGCTGATGCGGCTCTCCCCGGAGTTCGACCGGATGTAGTCCGACGTGGGGCGGCCATCGATCCCGCCGGAGCGACTGCTCAAGGCGTCAATCCTGAACTCGCTGTTCTCGGTGCGAAGCGAGCGCGCCTTCTGCGAGGAGCTGGAATAGAACCTGCTGTTCCGCTGGTTTCTGGAGATGCAGCTGATGGAGCGCACCTTCGACCCGACCGTGTTCACGAAGAATCGCGAGCGGCTGCTCTGTCACCAGGTGGGACGGAAGCTGTTTGAGGAGGTGGTGCTGGCTGCGAACGATCAGGGTCTGCTGTCAGAGGAGCATTTCACGGTGGACGGGACCTTGATCGAGGCGGCGGCGAGCCTGAAGAGCTTCAAGCCGCGCGATGGGCAGTCTCCGCCGGATGACGGCGACCGGGGCAATCTCTCGGTGGACTTCGGAGGGCAGCGGCGCCGCAATGCGACGCACCAGAGCACAAGGGACCCCGAAGCGCGGCTGTTTCGCAAGGGGAAGGGGAATGGAGACGTGGCTGGCCTTCATGGCGCACGCGCTGATGGAGAATCGCAACGGTCTGCTCACCTTTTTCCTGGTCAGCGAAGCGACGGGGACCGCGGAGCGAGATGCCGTCCCGGTGCTGGTGGATGGTGCCCGGGCACTGGGATTGCCGCCCCGGACGCTGGGAGCGGAGCGGGGATACGACAGACAGAACTGCGTGCAAGAGCTGCGGGGGCGCGGAGTCACCCGGCACGTCTCTCAGAACACCAGCAGGCGCAGGAGTGCCATCGACCGGCGCACGACTCGCCATGCTGGCTATGCAGTGAGCCAGCGCATCAGGAAGCGTGTGGAGGAGATCTTTGGCTGGATGAAGACCATCGGGGGGTTCCGCCGGAGACGCTACCGGGGCCGGGAGCGGACCGGGTTAGCTGGCCACCTGGTGGCGACCGCCTACAACCTCGTGCGGATGGCGAAGTTGATCACGCCCACCGCCCCGCCGTTGCAGGCCACATAACCCGAAAGAGGCCACATAACCCGAAAGAGGCCGCATCACCCGAACGCAAGGCTGCCTGCAGGGCCTGCGGACCGGCTCCGGTCCCCACCTCCGGCGTCTCAGGACCAAGAACCGACTCACGGGGCGCAGCAGACCGGTTGCCAGCGCCCAATATCGCGCCGGACCCCGCCTCGTTCTGACCCGCTACCCCTTCTTCCGCAGCCTGCTAGCGAGGGCTGCCCGGACCAGAGGTGGCGGAGGCAGCCCTGAGGCAGCCCTGCGGCAGCCCCCGCTCTTTCTTGACGGCAGTGTGGCCGGCCTGCACGGGCCTGCGGTCGTTCCCGCGCAGGAGCACGGCGGGTGTTCTTGGGGGCACTCATTGCCGAGTCGATCTCGTTGGGGCTAGGGTGATTCCGCATGGATTCGACCGGAGGACTACTGTGACACTCGATCTGATCGCCAGCGTCGGCGGAGCGGCGCGCGGCTTCCTTGAGACCCTTGAGGAAGACCAGCGCGACATTGCTCAGTTCCCCTTCGACGCCGAAGCCGAACGCACCAGCTTCTTCTACACACCGACCGATCACGGTGGCCTCTCGCTGGTCGAGATGACTCCACTCCAGCAGCAGGCCGCTCTCCGGCTTCTGGCCGCATCGGTTAGCGAGGGCGCCTACAACACTGCCGCGACGGTGATGGGCCTCGAGAATATTCTTGCGGCGCAAGAGTCCTTCACCGGCTTTTCCTGGTTCGATGCCGCCACTCGCTCCCGTGATCCGAACCGGTACTTTGTAGCGCTGTTCGGGGAGCCCGATGCGAGTGGGCAGACGGACTGGGGTTGGCGTTTCGGCGGACACCACGTATCGGTCTCGGTGACGGTCAGCGATGGCCAGTTCCGGTTGCAACCCTCATTTCTCGGTGCCAATCCGGCCTATTCGCGGGGGGTGGGCAAGAACAGCTATCGGCCGCTGGCAGCCGAGGAGGATCTGGCTCGTGAGTTGCTCGGGCTGCTCTCTCCGGAGCAGCGGGCCGTGGCCGTGATCTCGCCGATCGCCCCGAGGGACCTGGTGACCGGCAACCGGACCCGGGTCAGTGCCGGTCAGAGGCCGCCCGGTCCCGACGAGATCTGGCGCGAACGGGAGCCCGGGAGGCTCGCCGCAGCCGCTGGTGCCGAGGCGGCACCTTCCAACCCGGCCGCGGTCTACCGTGCGGAGGCGGACGGGATCCGAGCCTCAGCCCTGACCGATCTCCAAAAAGCGGCCTTGCGGGCACTCCTCCGCCAGTACACGCTGAGGATGCCCGATGAGCTCGCCGCACATGAGCAGGTGCGCTTGGAGGCGATCGCGCCCGAAGAGCTGGGCTTCGCCTGGGCCGGCGGCACAGATCGGGGTGACAAGCACTACTACCGGGTCCAGGGACCGGGGCTGCTTGTCGAGTACGACAACACCCAGAACGACGGCAACCACATCCACACCGTCTGGCGAGACCCCGATCGCGACTTCGGGCGCGACCTGCTCGCCGAGCACTACGCCGTCGCTCACGTCTAGCAGTCGCCGACCGGGCGGGTAGGGTGGCGCCCGAAGTCGCGCCCCGCAGATCGTGCAGGCGGCGAGGGGGCGTGCCGCTAGACCCGCTCGAAGCGCTCGATCTCCAGCACGAAGGCGATCGCGCCGCCGACTCGCACTTCGATCGGCTCAGACGTGAATCCGCCATCTCCGAGGAAGGGGAGGGTCTGGACTGGCACGAACTCCTTGCGGGCGTGACAGACCTCGCTGAGGAGCTCGGTGAGTCGCAGCAGTCCCTCTTCGGTGACGCCGCTGAGGATGGTCACGCTGCCGCGCCGGAGAAAGCCCCCCGTTGAGCCGATCTTGGTGGCCGAGAGGTCGGATTCGACGATGCGCGACATCAGGCGATTGGCGTCGGCATCTGCCACCACCATCACGCACAGCTTGGTGGGGGTCTGGGGATCAGCGGGCACTGTTGGCTCCCTCTCCCTCGTCGATCAGCCGCCTGGCATCGAGCCACAGCGCAGCGGCCGTGCCCAGGCAGACCCCGGCCACGATCGCGAGCAGCGTCTTCATCCTTGACCTCCTCATCCGCCCCCCGAGATTCTAGCGAACGCGGCAGTCGACCGGACAGCAGATGGGGATCCGATCACCTCGATCCCCCGGGAGTCGCGTCCCCGGCCCTCGGAGAGCCCGCTGCGATCGCCGGCACGCCGCACCACGAGAGACTTCCCCGGGTCCCGGTCGACTCTGAGCCGGGCACAGCGCGAGTGCGATCAGCGGGGCGAGCGGCAGACGTCGAGCGCGGCGAACCACGAACGTTGTATCGCCCAACGCAACTGTGGTAGTTTCCGCGCGAACGGGCGTGGCCGCCTTGAGACCGACGTATCCGAGATTCCAGAGCTCGCGTGAACGCCCCCGGCCACACGGCCACGATCAGAGGAGCCATGGTGACCACCCGGCTGCTGCGGGGGGCGGACGTCGCGATTCTTGACGCTGGATGGAAAGAACAGGCCGTCCTCGGCCGTGAATCGGTGGCGGAGACAAATCCCGGGCTCGTCACCTGCGTCATCTCCGAGTTCGGCGATCGCGGTCCATGGGCGGGGCGGGCGCCCTACGGTGAGCTGCCCGCGCAGCTGGCAGGTGAGGCGACGGCCTCGCTCGGTCGCCCCGGTGAGGCACCGGTCCGAGTGGGCAACGATGTCGCCGGGATGTATGCGGCGATCTATGCGGTTCAGGCGATCTGTGCGGCGCTGCTCGAGCGTGAACGGAGCGGACTCGGTCAGCGGATCGATGTGTCGCTCTTCGGCTCGGTCCTGGCGATGCGCTCGACGCTCTGGGTGGCGCTGTCGAACCCGGACTCGTGGTCGGGCTATCACCTCGACAGCTATGTGAAGCCACCAGACCAGGGTCACCAGTGCAAAGACGGGGCCATTCTCTTCCCACTGGCGCGTGTCACCCCCGAAGGTCGCGAGGCACTGACCCGCGATCTCGAGATGGAGTGGGTGAAGGATGATCCGCGTTACGACGACTTCCTGCGGGATCGCGGCGGCCCGACATCGGATGTTTCGGAGATCGTGCACCCGATCTGGGAGCGGGCGTTCTCCAAGTTCACCGCCGATGAGGTGATCGAAGGGGTGCGACGCCATGGGGGCTGGGCATTCCCGACCAACGACTATCAACAGCTGACGGACCTGGATCAGGTCCGTCATGTCGGGATGGTCAGACGGTCGAGGGGCCAGGAGGTACTCCGATTCAGACCCTGCTGCTGCCGTGGGAGTTCTCCGAGACGCCGGCCGAACTCGGTCGCTTCGCGCCGACGCTCGGTCAGCACACGCGCGAGATCCTCGACGAACTCGGCTATGGCGCGCAGGAGGCCGCGACGCTGTTGGGCGGGCGTATCGCGATCGGCTGACCCGACCGACCGGGAACGCGATCGGTCGCGGTCCCGGGAGCGGAGCCCGGTGATGCGAGCGCCTCCTGTGACCGGTGAACGACGGGCGGGGGTGATGATGACGATGCGGGCCCGAACCCGGGCGGTGTGCCCTCCCGAGCGGAGCCAGAGTTCGACCGTGCCGACGGGCCGTGTCGTCGCTGGCCACTCGGGGCGGCAGCGGGCGGGAAATCGCGAGGCCGGGCTCAGGTGCTAGTCCCCTCCGGAGCGAACAGGTCGTGGCTCTTCGCCCCCGGCGATCGCCCGGAACGGTTCACCAAGGCACTTGGCTCGGGGGCCCACGCGGTGATCTTCGATCTCGAGGACTCGGTTGCCGATGACCGGGTCGAGCTTGCCCGAGGTTCGCTGTCGCAGTTCCTCTCAGCTGATCTGCAGCGCGCCCGGGTGCAGAAGTTTGTGCGCGTGCGCGAGAGCGCGCCCTACGCGGCACTCCACGCCGATCTCGAGGCCGTGGTTGGCCCGGGCCTGGACGGCTTGATGCTGCCAAAAGTCGACGATCTCAGGGTGATCGTGAGCGTCGACGCGGCGCTCCAGGTGTGGGAGTCTTTGCGTGGCCTGGTGCCGGGCGAGATTCAGATCGCCGCGCTGGTTGAGAGCCCATCAGCGCTCAAGGTTGCGGCAGAGTTGGCTGGTGCGTCAGCTCGCATGACGGCATTGTGTTTCGGAGCTGAGGACTACGCCAGCGTGACCGGGCTCGCAGCCGACGACACGTCGAAGGGGCTGATCCATGCCCGCGCCGAGTTGGCGATGGCGAGCCATACGGCTGGCCTGGAGGCCGTCGACATGGTCTCTCGTGAGTTTCATGATCTTGAGGCGCTGACGCGATCGGTGAGGCAGGGCCGCAGCCTCGGCTTCAGCGGAAAACTCGCGATTCATCCCGCCCAGGTCGCGCCGATCAATGCCGGGTTCCGAGCGAACGCGGCCGAGCTGGAACGCGCACAGCAAATCCTCCGCGCGTACGATGATGCGGGTCTCGACAGTCGTGGTGTGCTGTCCGTGGATGGCGAGATGGTCGATGCGCCCGTCGTGGAGCGTGCCCGTCAGCTCCTCGCAGATGCGGAGCGTGTCTGACGGCGGCCAGGTGGAAGTGAGCGGTCCGATGGCGATTCAGGAAGCATGGGCGGGGCGCTACTTTGAAGACTTCCAGCTGGGCGATATCTACCGCGCCCCGGTGGGCCGCACGGTTTCGGAGGCCGATAATACCTGGTTTACGCTGATCACGAACAACCCGAATCAGATCCACTTCAATGCTGAGTATGCGAGCCGGACGGAGTTCGGACGCCCGCTCGTGAACAGCACCTTGACGCTGGCGATCATCACCGGGCTGACTGTGGCCGACGTGAGCCAGAACGGTTTCGCCCTCGGCTATGAGGAGGTGACGATGCCGAGTCCCGTATTCGCCGGAGACACCCTCTACGCCGAGACCGAGGTCTTGGAGGTTCGAGAGTCTCGCTCACGCCCCGCACAGGGGATCGTTACCACGCGTACTCGCGGACTCAACCAGCGGGGTGAGGTTGTACTCCAGATGAGGCGGCAGGTGATGGTCTGGCGCCGCGATGCGGCACCAAGGGTCGATGCCTTTCCCCTCTCGCGCTGACTGTTGTGCGGGGTCGGGCGGGAGGTTCCTCTCTCATTCTCGTCACCGGGACCGCGATCGAGCCGCCGATTTCGGCCAGTGCCGAGTTGATGGGACCAGGGGCGGCTGACCAACCCGCCCGCTCCCCGCTAACCTGCCATGAACCGCCGAGCGTTGCCGCTCGCGACGAGTTCCTTCTCGTGGTCGCTCAGCGGCAACTCACGCAACAGTCGGGCGTACTGTGCGGGGTCCGGCCCCGGGTAGTTCGTGCCGAAGAGGACGTGCTCGGCCCCGCAGTCGCGGATGAACCCGACCAGCCATTCGGGCGTCATGCCCGAGTCGGGATCGTCGAGCGCACCCAACCGGCTTGAGATGTCGGTGTAGAAGTTCGGGAAGCGGTGACAGAGGTCGAGCACATCCTCCTCGTAGCCCGAGCCGAGGTGGGCCACGTTGACGACGAGGCCCGGGAACTCGGCGAGCGCTCTCTCGAAGTACCTGGGATGCCCGAACGCCCCGCGGTCGCCCTGCTCACCGCCGGAACCGGCCTGCGACACGATCGGCACACCAAGCTCGCTGATCCGCTCGTAGACTGGCCAGAGCCGATCGTCGTCCGGATAGATCGCAAGTGCGCGAGGCACGATCTTCACGCCTTTGGCTCCCCGCCTCACCTTGTCCTCGATCTCGCCGACCAGGGTCGACTCGTCCATGTAGACCGGGTCAAGGCCGGCGAACGTTACCAGATCGGGGTGCTCGGCGCTGACGCCCAGCGCCCACTCGTTGTTCCCGATCATGCGTTGCGCCATCATCGACTTGACCTCGCGCTCGACGATGGCACGCTCCGTGGGATCCGAGGTCAGCTCCCGGCGCTGAATGCTCGCCTCGTACATGTAGCGCGTCGGCGTGTACATGAGCATCACGGAGCGTGATATTCCGGCCTTCGCCATCAGGCCACGAAGCTCCTCGATCGTGCCGGTCCGCGTCGGCACGCGTCTTCCCCCGCTCGCTCCCCGCTGATAGGAGATGCCACGCTCCGCGGTCGCAAAGGTGTGTGTGTGGATGTCGATGATCTCAAGGTCGGGCACTTCGGTCTCCGTCGCGACGCCGCCCGCACTCTCTGCGAGACGGTGTCTGGCTGCCGACGCTCCGTGCACTTCTGTGGGACGCACCTTCGCAGGCGGCAGATCACCGTCAGTGTACAGAATCGCCCGAAGACGGTGCGCTACCCAGGCCGCTCCTCATCTCACGCCTCAGCGCCGTTGGCGGGGTCGGTGGCGATGCGGCGACGAAGGCAAGCCCGGCGACCAGGCAGCACGCAGCAAAGGTTCCGAACGCGACTTGATAGCTGCCCGTCGCGTCAAACAGGATGGCCGCGTAGAGCGGCGCCACGGCCCGCGCGAGCGTGTAGGAGAGACCCGAGTAGCCCGAGAGGGCGCCGACGATGTAACGCCCGAAATAGTCGGGGTAGACCTGGGCTTGGAGTTGTTGACCGCCGGCGATCGACACCCCAAGCAACACAGTCGTCGCGTAGATCAACGCGAGCGAGTTCGGCAGCACGAACAGCGCAACCGACGCGCCATATGAGAACGCATACAAGATCAGCGACCGATGGATCCCGATTCGTCCGATCGTGAGCCCCCAGACCGCCCGCCCAGCGAGCGCGGAGAAACCATAGACGCTGACGACGGTCGCACCGGTGCCGAGTGAAAAGCCCTTGGTGACGACGTACGGCACCATGTGAATGAAGATCGACGAGGCGGGCAATGACACCAACGTCAGGCCGACCGTCGCCAGCCAGAACGCGCGCGTCCGCAGCGCTCCCCGCACAGTCCAGACGATATCTTGATCCAGCGCGCCCGGTCCGGCCGATGAGGGTCCGGAGCGGTTGACCGCGCCATCGAGCGCCGCCCCGTCCGGCAGCAGCCCGACATCCTCCGGCCGGCGTCGTACCGTCAGCCAGGCGAGCGGTGCGACGACCCAGACGAGCACCCCCATCAGTACCCAGGCAAGACGCCAGCCTGGCCCGGTCGCGACCTGAGCCATCGCTGGCGCGAGCACGATCCCGGCGGTGGCGGAACCAAACGTAAAGAACATGAAGGCCAGGGACCGCCTGCGGATGAACCAGTTCGCGATCGCCGCACGCGGTCCAAGCAGCCCGAAACCGGGGGTGGCGGTACCGAAGAGCGCCCAGCACAGGTAGTACTGCCACGGCTCCTGCACGAAGCTCGCGCATACCAGCGCACTGCCGCCGATCAGCGCACTCAGGGTCATCAGCGTCCGCACACCGTGGCGGTCGATTACCGGCCCGAGCCGCGCGGCCAGCAGGCCACCGACGATGCTGGAGACGGTGAGCGCGCCGACAAGCTCGGTCCGGCTCCAGCCGAGGCCCGCCTCCATCGGGCTCAGCAGCACGCCGAATACCCACCCGGAGGCGCCGGCGGCCGCCATCTGCGCGACAAAGCCGGTGCCGACGATCCACCAGCCACGGAAGAGGTGTATACCGCGCCGACCCGATACGACCGGTCCCTCGATTGACATAGCGCGTTGCCCCCGGAGACCAGATGCACTTGGAGCTTACCTGAGCGCCAGCGGTTGACCGATCGGTCCATGCCGCGATGCGCGGTGGAGCGCGATTCTGCCACCCGCGCTGGCCGCCGTTCCCGGCGGTGCCCCGGCACCGCGCGCGACCGATGCTCTAGCCGCCGCCCCAGAGCTCCGTCTCAGGGAAGAACTGACTCCAGGCAAACCAGAACGACTGGTGGGTCGTGATCGGCGTGCCGTCGGCGGCGGTGGCGACAAGCGCGCCCGACGCCAACCCGACGTTGATTCCCGCGTGGTGGACAGGCAAGCCAGCCGCGAGCGTGGCGCGCGCCCTGATCTCCGGGAAGGCCACGGTGATCCCCTGGTGACGTACGCCCAGCACCTGGTCTTGCACCGGCAACCGCGGATCGACTTCACCGATCGGGAAGATCGGACCGCCGTCGTCGCGATCGCCCAACGGGTCGAGGACGTACTCCCGCCCGAGGCCACCGTCGCGGGCGACGATAGTGGTGTCGGGATGCCCCTCTCGCCAGTCACCCCAACTCGCGACTGCCACGGTCACCTGCTCGAGCTCAAGCTCGACATCCTGGAGTGGCCCGCTGATCGCCCTTCCGCGGAAGGTGTCGAAATAGGAAAACGTGTGCAGCTCGAACATCACCTTGTTGGAGCGAGAGAGCAGTCCCGATGTGCGCAGCTCGAAGGTCCCGGTGGGGGTCTCGATCCCATCAGGCAGGCTATCGGTAAGGAAGGCCTGGGCGGTGCCGCAGAGCGTGCAGTAGACGACCCCGATGCGACGGCCACCGAGCGTGTCGTTCACCATCTCGTGTACCTGCATCTGGTGCTTGGGGTACGCTCGCGCCTCGCCGTTCAGCTCTATACCGAAGACAAGCCGATCGTCGGGGTACCAGCTGCCGTTCGCCGCGGCGGTCAGTGTCGGGTCGTTCAGCGCCGGGATGCAGGTGCAGGGTGCGTCGGGCGCCCCGATGGGTCGATCGTCGATGCCCACGCCACCCCACGCGATGTAGCGCCAGTCGACATCGGCATCGGGGTCGTCGAAGAAGGGGACCCAACCCGGACCGAAGCGGCGATAGAGACTGCCCTTGTGACGCTGGTAGTTGTCCGGTGGTGGGACGTCCTCCGCGATCAGGTAGTCGGTCAGTCTGCTCCAACGGTGGATACTCCCTGTGGGCACGCCTGTCAGTCTCCAAATCGCCTGTTTGAGCGCCGTGACCGCCTCAGGGTCGCCCGAGAAGCGGAGGATGTCGGCGAGGACCCACGCCAGCCGGATGTCCCCTGCGGCACCCACCCGATCGATGCGTTCGGGGTCGAATCCGTAGGTGCAGGGCGCGCGAACATCCCAAGGCGTGCAGGGAGACATCAGCGCTTCGATGTCCTCCTCAAGATCTGGGATCTGGGGCGAGGCCGGCTTCGCCGTCTCCTCGCGCGCTGAGCTGTCGGCTGTCGTCGCCGTCTCCTCGCGCGCTGAGCTGTCGGCTGTCGTCGCGGTCTCTGGTGGGCGATACTCATTCCCCGAACAGGCAGCGTTGAACAGGGCAGCGGCCGACCACACCAATACCCCGAGCGTGATCCGGCAGCCACGGAATGGCGCCATCCCTAGCCGGTCCCGCCGCGCCGACGAACCACTCCGCTGCTCCGCTTCCGCGTCCCCTTCGGGGCGTTCTCCGACCGCGACCGCGCGAGGCGACGCCGCAGGCGGGCGACGCCTGCTCTCAGGCCCTGTCGGGCAGAACAGGGCGTCGAGCCGACGACGCCTTCGACCGCATTCAGCCATGCGCGATCAGGTCTCGGCGGACGCTACCGTGTTCCCCGGGTCTCTGCGCGCGACTCAGAGCTTCGCCTAGTGGGCGACACCGGCGACGTGGAAGCCCTCGATCTCTGCCGCGCTGTAACCGACCTCGGTAAGCACGGCATCGGTGTGCTCACCGAGCAGAGGTGCCGCGTGCCGGTTCGCCGCCGGGCTCTCAGCGAACATCCAGGGCACGCCGAGCGTGCGGTAGGCGCCGATCTCGGTGTGCTCTGCCTCCTGCACCATCCCGATCTCATCGATCTGCGAGTCCTCGAACAGCTCCTCGTAGCTGTTGACAGGGAATCCATTGAGTCCGTGTCTCTCAAGGATCTCCATCACCTCCGCGCTGGTCCTGTCCCGGAGCGCCGCCTCCCAGATGTCGGCGACCTGCCAGCCGAAGCGGCTCGTTCCGCCGATCACGCCAGCACCATTGTTCGCCCAGCGCGGATCCTCCTTGACCTGCTCAGGGATGCCCAGGTCACGCAGCAGCCCCTCGAACGCCTCCGGGGCGACGCCGCCGAAGCCGGTCACCAGAAGCGCACCATCTTTCGTCCGGTACCCGTGATCGGCAGGTTTCACGTAGGTGTCCTGGTGGAATCCCCACCACTCATCGACGCCCTCGCTGTGAGAGGTCCACATCATCCCCCGGAGGTGCATCAGCGTACGCAGCATGTTGACGTCGACGAACTGTCCCTCGCCGGTTCGCTCGCGCATCAGCAGTGCCGCGACGATCCCCTGCACCGCCTGCGCGCCCGTGTTGAGCTGGGCGACGTCGGTGCCCAGACGCACCGGGGGCTCCCCGATCCGCCCGACGGAGGCGGTGTACTCGGCCATGCCCTGGACCACGAGCTCGGCGCCGGGTTGTTCCGCCATCGGTCCCCGCTCGCCGAAGGGGGTGATGTTGCACTGCACGAGGCGACCGTTCAGCTGCTCGACCGTCTCGTAGTCGAGGTCGAGCGCGGCGGCCTGCTGGGGGCTTAGATCGGTGACCAGCACGTCCGCCGCGAGCAGCAGGCGCTCAAGCACGCGTCGCCCTTCCGCCCGTTCGATGTCCAGAACGACGCCTCGCTTGTTGCGGTTGAGCTCAAGGAACTGCGCGCCCTGACCCTCGATGAAGGGCGGTCCGTAGCCGCGCGCGTAGTCGCCGCCCGGCGGCTCGACCTTGGTAACAGTCGCGCCCGCATCGCCCAGGAGCACGGCGCAGTAGGGGCCGGAGAGCCCCTGCGTGAGGTCGACGACACGAACGCCGTCCAAGGGTCCTGTCATCGGATTTGCTCCTTCAACGCGGCCTCGCGCCGGCCGCCGGCGCTAGACCCGAAACCGCTCCCCGAAGGTCTGCGTCCCACGCGACCTCGTTACATTACTGATAGTATACGCGACCCCGGCCCGGCCCGAAGCGGCGGAGCAGGCTGGGCCCGGTGACGGGCGGCGGACCGGTGCTGTCCGCCAGCCTCGAGTCGCGGCCCCCACCGACCTCTTGGAGCGCGAACCGGATGGCCGGTGGACGCCGAGATTTGAGTCGGCTGGGGAGCATGGAGGGGCCGATGTCCGAGATCAAGAATGCCGTCTGCATCGTTGGCGTTGGCCACAGCGCCTTTGGACGCGTCCTCGACGAGAGTCCGGTCCGCCTTCAGGTCGAGGCGATGCGGAACGCGCTCGCTGATGCCGGACTGGAGAAGAGCGCGATCGACGGGTTCGCCACCTCCTCCGGCTCGCCCGGCGGGATCGACTACGACGAGTTCGCGGCGCACGCGGGGCTCGACCTGCGCTGGGTCAACCAGTTCTGGTCGCACGGGCGCTGGGCCTCAACCTGTCTGATGGGCGCGGCGCTCGCGCTTGAGGCGGGGCTCTGTGAATACGCGCTGGTGACCACCACGGTGACGACCGGGCGTGGCTATCGACGGTTCTTCGGCGGGGGCGGTGGGCACGCCTGGTCGGAGGGTTTGCGCGATGTCGGCGGTGGCCACGGAGAGGTCGACTACCACGGCCTTGACACGCCGGGCGCGGGAAGCTCGCTGATCGCGCGCGACTACATGCGACGCTACGGCGCGACCAGTGAAGATCTCGGCACGGTCGCCGTCACCTCCCGCCGGCATGCCAACCTCAACCCGCACGCGATCATGCACGGGCGCCCGATGACGATCGACGACTACATGGAGTCGCGTCTGATCTCGCCGCCTTTCCGGATCTTCGACTACTGCCTGACGAACGAGGGCTCCTGCGCGCTCATCCTCACGACCCGCGAGCGGGCCGACGCGCTGGGCGGCCAGCCCGTCTTCCTCTCTGGTATGCAGGGGATTCAGACCAGCCGCGATGACTTCTCGATGTT
This sequence comes from Dehalococcoidia bacterium, assembly GCA_965249675.1. GTDB lineage: Bacteria > Chloroflexota > Dehalococcoidia > UBA2979 > UBA2979. Next base: position 2,827,874 of record OZ252250.1, on the reverse strand, counting down.
TGCGAGGCCCGGGATGGGCGTGAGCTTCCAGAGCGAGTACGAGTACACCGCTCCGCCGCAACCGGTCTACGAGATGGCGGGCGTTACCCGCGATGATATCGACGCGCTGTATATCTACGACGCATTCAGCACCAATGTCTGGATGGCGCTGGAGCGCTACGGCTTCTGCGGGGAGGGGGAGGCACACCAGTGGATCCAGGACGGCCGGATCGCACTGGGTGGAGAACTTCCAGTGAACACGAACGGCGGCCTCATGTCGGAGGGTCACTACTGGGGGTTCAGTCACCTGATCGAGGCGGTCCGGCAGCTGCGCAACCAGTGTGGCGAACGCCAGGTGGCAGACGCCGCGGTTGTGCAGTGGGTGACTACCTTCGGCGACTCGCTGATCCTGACGAGGGGGGACTGAGATGGCGGAGCCGCAGGCAGCCTACGCACTTCCTCTGCCGGTCGTCCATCCGGACAACGCCCCCTACTGGGCGGCGCTGCGGGAGCACGAGCTCAGATTGCAGCGCTGCGAGGACTGCGCCGTGCTTCGCTTCCCCGTCTCGCCCGTCTGCTACAGCTGCCTCTCCGATCGCGCTGAGTGGGAGCCAATGAGCGGCCGGGCGGCGCTCGGGACCTGGATCGTCGTCGAGCGGGCGACCGGGAATGCCGCGTGGCAGAAGGTCGCGCCCTACGTGGTGGCCCTCGTCAACCTCGATGAAGGGCCACGCCTGACGACTAACATCGTCGGGATCGATCCAGAGGATCTGCACTATGGGATGAGGCTCGAGATCGTCTTCGACGACGTCACTCCTGAGATCACGCTGGCAAAATTCCGGCCGGCCTCCGGCTGAGGGGCCAGCTCGATCCCTGGCCCTGCGAACGCGTCACTCGGGTGTTAGCCGGCATGCAGACGGGAACGGCGCCGTGACCCCGGCACGGCGCAACGCGGTCCTCCGCGCGAGGATCGCCCCCGTCTCGCTGAAATCGCGACAACGTATGTGTTGAAATCGTTGCGCGCAAGGCGTAGGCTCCTCCCAATCGACGCCAAACTTGGTGGCGTTCAGGAGGGATCTGGGATCCATGAGCGAATTAAACTACTGGAATCGACTGCACTCGACGCGGCTCTCGCGCCGGAGCGCCCTGCGTGGCGGCGGACTTGGTCTCGCCGGACTGACGGGGGCGCTACTGATCGGCTGTGGCGGCGACGACGACGACGGGCCGGCGGTACCTGCGCCGACGGCCGCGGCAACGACCGCCGCCGGTGGCACCGCCGCTGCAACGCCCGCTGCTAGCGGCGGCACCGCGGCCGCCGCTGTGGCCACTGCGACGCAGCAGGCCGCGGAGACTGCGGCGGGACCGAAGTACGGCGGTCAGTGGCGGACCTGGAACGTCAACGAGCCGCGCAACATCGATGTCTGGTACGAGCCATCGAGCAACGTTGCGAACGCGACTTCGCCCGTCTACAGCAAGCTCGTGCGCTGGAAGTCCGGTCCCGGCATTCAGCCGGCGTCCGAACTTGAGGGTGACGCCGCCGCGAACTGGGAGACGCCGGACAGTCAGGTGTGGACGTTCAACCTGCGCGATGATGTCTTCTATCACCCGAAGCCCCCACTCGATGGACGTGCCCTGACATCAGAGGATGTCTCCAGCAGCATGACGCGGCTGCTCGCGACCAACCCCGCCCGCGGTATCCTTGAGGAGACTGTGGAGCGGGTCGAGACGCCTGATGACCAGACTGTCGTCTTCCACCTGAAGTTCCCCTACTCCTCCTTCGCCGAGGTGCTGAGCGGTCCGCTGCTCCTCTATCTCTTCTCCAAGGAGGCGAACGCGGGCGACCTCGATACGCAGCGGATCGAGGGAGCGATCGGTACCGGTCCATGGATGTGGGAAAGCCGGGAGCCGTCGATCGCGGTGGAGTGGGCACGCCACCCTAACTGGCACATCAAGGATGCGGCGGGGGGATCCCTGCCCTATGTCGACTCCTGGCGCAACATCGTGATTCCCGAGTACGCACAGGCGCTGGCGCAGTTCGCGGCAGGGCAGATCAGCGTCTTCCAGCCAGCGACCGAGGATGCTCCCGACCTGCTCCAGCGCGCCGCCGACTCGCAGGTGCGAGCGGTCCCGGTGACGAGTTCGATCAGCTACTTTGCCCACAACCTGTCGAAGCCGGGCAACCCGATGCTCGATACACGGTTGCGGCGTGCCTGGTCGCTGGCACTCGACCGCTTCACCCTGCTTGAGGTATTCGGTCAAGCCGAGCTGGCCGCGAGCATGGGTTACACGATCGACAGCGGGGTGGCGAACCTTCCCGTGCCGTACGGATTGAACAAGAAGTACTGGTGGCTCGATCCCTACGGACCCGACATGGGGCCGTCCGGCAGGTGGTTCGAGTTCGACCCGGCCGAGGCCGCCAAGCTGGTCGCCGCGGTCGGCCCCGACGACAGCAAGATCGACGTCAACGTGCCCTCGACGAACTGGCTGCGGACACTTGAGCCGCAGATCCCGATGCTGACCGACGTTGGGCTCAACGCCGAGATCAATGTGATGGAGTACTCCGAATACGTTCAGGGTCCCTACGCTGGCGAGGGAACCGAGTGGAGTGTCGCCTACGGCAACATGACCTCCTGGCCGACGATCGACGAGACCGTGAACAACCTGATGACGCCGCCCGGTGCGCGGAACATGCCGTCGGTCGACGAGACCACTCCCGGATCAGCGCCTATCTTCGAGCTGATCCGCCGGCAGCGGCTTGAGAGTGATCTTGAGGCGCGCCGCGAGATGATCTACGAGACGCAACGTCTCGCCGCCGACGAGATGTGGTGGGTTCCCAGCGTCAACGGCATGTGGGGGCGGCTGGAGTTTGTGCCAGGAAACCTCAGGGGTGGCGCTTTCGGCGGATGGGAATCGGGGGACGGGACCTCCATCTCCGGCGAGAACTACCCATACATCTGGTTCGACGTCTAGCGGGGGTAGCCGGGAGGGTCACGCCCATCGACGCACGCCGCTCTGGTCAGAGGCTATCGCCCCGATCAGAGTGGCGTGTGCGCGGACGCGTCGGGACAGACATGCCTGCTCGCTAGAGCAACGTCGAGAAGGGTCTGGTCCGAGAGTCCGGGGATAGCCGGCATCGCTTCGCAGTGAGGGAGCCACGCGAATGCAGAAGTATGTGGCGCAGCGCCTCATGCTCTTCGTGCCCTCCATCGTCGCCATCAGCGTCATCATCTTCGTCGTCGCGCGACTCGCGCCCGTAGACACGATCAGCGTCATCCTGCTCGAGACCGGTGTCCAGGACGAGGAGCTCACGAAGCAGATCGAGGAGCGGCTGGGCCTGAATGACTCAATCCTGCAGCAGTATCTGACCTGGATCTCAGATGCGCTGCGTGGCGACTTCGGCCTGTCCTGGTTCACCGGGCAGTCGATCGCGAGCGAACTCAAGAACCGCATTCCCGTCTCCTTGGAACTCGGACTGCTCTCGCTCGGTCTCTCGATGGTGGTGAGCATCCCGATCGGCATGCTCGCCGCCGTCAAACAGGACACCTGGCCCGACTACCTGACCCGCGGAGGGGCAATTCTGCTCCTAGCGGTCCCCAACTTCTGGCTCGGGATCGCCGTGGTTGGTGCCGGCTACTACTGGTTCACCTGGGCACCACCGGTCGAATACAAAACCTGGGCGCAGGACCCGGGACAGCACATGCTGATCATGATCTGGCCGGTGACCCTGCTCGCCGTGGGTCTTTCTGGGACGAAGATGCGACTGGTTCGCTCGACGATCCTCGAGGTGATGAGACAGGACTACGTGAGGACGGCCCGAGCGAAGGGACTCTCGGAGCGAATCGTGCTCTGGCGACATGTGCTGCGGAACGCGCTGATCCCCTTCATCACCGTCGTCGGTCTCCAGTTGCCGATCATCGTCGCCGGCAGCGTCGTGCTGGAGAGTATCTTCCTGCTGCCGGGCGTCGGCCGCTACATCGTCGAGGCGTCGACCCGCTACGACTTCCCGATCATGCAGGCAGTAGTGATGGTCGTTGCAGCGTTCATCATGCTCTCGAACCTCTTGGTGGACCTGTCCTACGTCTGGCTCGACCCGCGGATCCGATACCGATAGAAGACCTTGGGGGCGACACGAGTGGTAACTGAGGCGGAACGACTCCTGTTCTCACGCCAGCAACGTTCGTTCGGGCTGCGCTGGGCTGTGGCACTGTACCGGTTCGCGCGGAACAAACCGCTCGGCGCCGTCGGCGGCGTCATCATCGCCATCATGATCACCCTCGCCGTCATCTCCGCAGTCGGCCTTGCGGACGAGCTGACCGGGTACCGCTACGACCAACAGGTCCTCCGCGATCGACTGGAAGGTCCCTCTCGCGATCACCTGCTCGGCACCGACCATCTCGGGCGCGATCAGCTCAGTCGGGTGGTTCACGGATCGCGCGTCTCGATCTCGATCGGCTTCTTTGCGGTCTTCGTCAGCACCTCCCTCGCCGTGACCGTGGGTATGCCGAGCGCCTACCTCGGCGGCAGGATCGACACCATGACGCAGCGAGTCGTCGATATCTGGATGGCGATGCCGGGCCTCATCATGCTGATCTTCCTGATCACGATCTTCGGGCGCAGCCTGACCGTCATGGTGTTGGTGCTTGGCACCCTCAGCGCCGCACGGGCATCACGGCTCGTGCGGGGAACAACGCTCGGCGTCACCAACGAACAGTACGTCGAGGCCGCGAGGGCCCTCGGGGCGACGAACATGCGGATCATGGTGCGGCATGTACTGCCCAATATCTTCCATATCGTCCTGATCTCCATCTCCGTCAGTATCGGCGGGGCCATCCTCGTTGAATCGACGCTCTCCTTCCTGGGGCTCGGGCTGCCTCCGCCCTACCCAGCCTGGGGGAGGATGCTCAACGACTCCCGGGCCTTCCTCTCGACGCCGATGCTCGGGATCATCCCGGGCGTGGCGATCACGATGACCGTCTTCGCGTTCAACGTGCTCGGCGATGCGCTCCGCGACGTGCTTGATCCACGGCTGCGTGGATCCCGATAGCAGGGTCGGCTCCGCCAGAAGCGGCCGGGCGGGCCATGCCTCGGCTGACGATGCCTTGACCGGGCGAGAGTAGGCGACCCATTCCGTTGGGCGATGCGGGCCGTCGATGTCGTCAGTAGGAGCGCGGCAAGCCAAGTACACGCTGGCCGAGATAGGCCAGGATCAGGTTGTTGTTGACCGGCGCGATTGACCAGAGGCGCGTCTCTCGGAACTTTCGCTCGACATCGTTGTCGACATCGAAGCCCGCGCCACCGAAGGTGTCCAGGCAGACATTCGCGGCCTGCCATGCGGCCTTTGAGGCGAGCAGCTTGGCCATATTCGCCTCCGGGCCGCAACTCTCGCCCCGGTCGAACTTCTCCGAGGCCCGGTAGCGGACGAGGTCGGCCGCCTCCAGGTCAGCATGGGCGGCTGCGATCGGGAACTGTACGCCCTGATTCGCCCCAATCGGCCTCCCGAAGACGACCCGATCGCTCGCATAGCGAACGGCCCGATCGATGAACCAGCGACCGTCGCCGAGCGCCTCAGCGGCGACCAGGATCCGCTCGGCGTTCCATGAGTCGATGATGTACCTGAATCCTTCGCCCTCCTCACCGATCAGGTTGTCCCGCGGGACCATGAGGTCATCGAAGAAGAGGGCGTTCGTGTGCTGGTTGATCATGAGCCTGAGTGGCTGGATGTTGATCGCTGAGGCCTGCTCGGCAAGATCCACGACGAAGGCGGAGAGCCCACGCGTCTTGTCGTCCAGCTCGGCGTACGGCGTCGTGCGGGCCAGCAACACCATCAGATCAGATTGCATCACGCGCGAGATGAAGACCTTCTGCCCGTTGATCCGATAGCTGTCACCGTCGCGCACGGCCATTGTGGTGATTCGCGTCGTCTCCGAACCGGCATCCGGCTCCGTCACCCCGAAAGCCTGGAGCCGGAGCTCCCCGCTCGCGATCCGTGGCAGGTAACGTTCCTTCAGCGCGCCGCTACCGTGTCTCAACAGAATCCCCATCGTGTACATCTGGCCATGGCAGGCCGAGGCGTTCCCACCGGATCGATTGACCTCCTCGAGGATCACGCTGGCCTCGGTCAGGCTCAGGCCGGCCCCGCCGAACTCCGTCGGAATGAGCGCCGACAGCCAGCCCAGCTCGGTCAGTTCATCGACGAAGGCCGTCGGATACGCGCGCTCGCGATCCAGCTCTCGCCAGTAGGCCGATGGATACTTGCGGCAGACGTCGCGGATCGAGCGGCGTATCGCCTCGACGCTTGCTTGGTGTCCGGTGGCCATTGCTGACTCCAGTGCGACCACTCACATGCCGAGTAGCCGTTTCGCGTTCCCGTTCGCGACGAGCTCCCGCTCGTCTTCGTTGAGCGGGAGCGAGCGCATCACGCGCGCGTACAACTCAAGATCGCCCATGGGGAAGTTGGTCCCGAACATGATGTGCTCGGGACCGCACTCGCGGATGAATGCGGCGAGGCTGTCCGCCGTCAGCGCCTCGTCTGGGTCATCGACCTCATCAAGCCGGCCCGAGAGGTCCGCGTAGAAATTCGGGGAGCGCCCGCAGAGCTCGATCACGTCCTCCTCGTAGCCGCGGCCGAGGTGGGCGATGTTGATCTTCAGATCGGGAAAGTCGTCGAGCACCTTCCCGAAGTACTTTGGACAGCCGTATGCTTCCCCACGGTCGCCGCTCCCAGCGCCCGCTCCTGACTGTGATATCAGCGGCAGGCCCAGCTCGTTCATCTTCTGGTATGCGGGCCAGAGCCGCTCGTCATCGACATAGATCGCGAGCGCCAACGGGACGATCTTCACGCCCACCGCGCCCTTGCTGTGCTTATCCTCGATCTCCGCGACCATCGCCTCGGCGTCCATGAACACGGGATCGATGCCGAGGAAGGTGTGGAGCCTCGGCTCGTTGGCGCTGATACCAACCGCCCATTCGTTGTTGTCGATCATCCGCTGAGCCATCAACTGCTGGATCTCTCGCTCGACGGCCATGCGCCGCGCCGGATCGGACGGCAACTCCCGGTTGCGGATGCGTGCCTCGAACATGAAGCGGGTCGGCGTGTACATCAGCATCACGCTGTGGCTGGTGCCGGTACGGTCCATCAGGCCGAGCAACTCATCCACCGTGCCGCTACGGGCCGGATTCGCGTGGCCGATCGACCGCTGCCAGTTGATCCCGCGTTCCGCGCTGGCGAACGGATGAGTGTGGATATCGATGATCTCAAGTTCCGTCATGTTGACTGCTCCTGCCCGTGCGGTCCGAGTTACGGGCCCTAGCGAATATACACGTCGGAGCGGGGAGTCGGACGACCAGCGTCTCCCAGCACCACGCTCCCGGCGGGGAAGTGCTATATTACGGCCACGCGCCTGCCAGGCGACCGTCTTATGGCGCGTACGAGGAGGTGCACCGTGGCGAAGCCACTTGACGGTATCCGGGTGTTCGACATCACACTTGCGGGCGTCGGCCCCTGGGCGGCCAAGCTGCTGGGCGAACTCGGTGCGGATGTCGTCCATGTCGAGGCACCGGGGCGGGCGATGGCCGTGCCGCCGACTTTTGGTGGGCTCTCGATCCTCTACGTCACGGCGAACAACAACAAGCGGTCGGTCACCCTCGACCTCAAGGACCCGAAGCACCGCGAGGCGGCCTATCGCCTCCTGCGCGATTGCGACGTGTTCCTGGAGAACATGCGCCCAGGGGTGATGTCCCGGCTCGGCCTGGACTACGAGACGGTCTCCGAGATCAATCCTGGCATCGTCTATCTCTCGGCCTCGGGATATGGGCAGTCGGGACACATGGTGACCAGACCCGGTGCCGATCCACAGCTGCAGGCGTTCGGCGGCTGGAACAGCATCACCGGTGCTGAGGGCGGCGACGCCGAGTTCTATCGGCACTTCGCGCACCTCGACTACAACACGAGCCAGTACATCGTCCAGGGCATCTTGATGGGGCTCTTCCATCGCACCCGCACCGGCAAGGGCCAGAAGGTGGAAGTCGCCATGTTGGCTGCGGCAATGTCGCTGCAGAGCAGCCGGATTGCCGAGTTCTTCGCCACCGGCAAGACGCCGCCGCGGATGGGCAGTGCGGCGAGCACGACGGCTCCTCACGAGGCATTCCGCTGCCAAGATGACCGCTACCTCTCGGTCGGCGTGGTCCGCGAGGAGCAGTGGCCGGCACTCTGCGAGGCAATTGGCACGCCCGAACTCGCAACGGACCCCCGCTTCGTTACGAACGCACAGCGGGTGGAACACCGCCGGGAGCTCTCGGAATCGCTCGCCGCGGTGTTCGCGACGAAGGCATTGCGCTGGTGGGAGATCCAGCTCACGAAGGGTGGCGTACCCAACGGCCGCTTCCTCTACTGGGATGACCTCCGCTTCCACCCCCAGGTGCTTGAGAACTCGGCGATGAGCGTGATCGAGCATCCCCACTTTGGGACCCTCTACCAGGAGGGCGCGCCGTGGCAGTTCAGCAAGAGCGACCCCATCGACCTCTTGCCGACCCCTCTGCCGAACGAGCACACCGACGAGTTGCTCAACGAACTGAGCGGCTCAAGCGTCCCCGAGGTGGTGACCGCAACCCGCGAGTGAGCGCTCCAGCGAGTAGAGACCCGACGAGCGCGACCTGAGGGGGTCGCGCGCTCGGTTTCGTCCGGCTCGCGCTCGACCTCTCCTGCGATCCCGAGTCCGGGTCCTACTGATCCCAGTGCCAGCGCGGGTTGGTTCCCCGTCCGCTCAGCCCGTTCTCACTGAGAGATCCCGGCAGGCTGAAATTTTGCGAGTGTGATCTCAGGTGTCACGTCGTCGTAGACGATCTCCACGGGCATTCCCTGGTAGAGGCTGTCGAACTCGGCGTTGATGATATTCGTGATCAACCGTGGCCCCTCGGCGAGATCGACCTGCCCGACGGCGTACGGCACCACCTCCGACCAGGCCGGATTACCCGTCGCGCGCTTGACGATCACCCAGCTGGTCAGACGGCCGTCGCCGCTCAGCGGGCGCCAACGATACCGCTCCCCGAAACACTGGTGGCAGACCGGCGACACCGGATAGCGGATCGTCCCGCAGTCGCTGCAGCGCTGCAGCGAGATCTGGTGTCGCCTCAGCGACGACCAGTAACCCTCGTTCTCGGGGTGAACGATCGGGAGTGGAAGCTTGTAGGTCTCGCCGACGGAATCCTGCACGATCCGCTCCTTTCCCGCGGCTGGTCGGGGCCCGTCAGCAACTCAGGGCCAGTCCGGAGCCGGTCCGCTGATTGGATCGGGGCCAGACGGCGCTGCTCAGCGCGTCAGAATCAGCGAGTCACCAATGGCCGTCGCCCACTGGATTGCACTCGCGTCCTCGACCTGCCGCTCGCCACATTCGCCACGCAACTGTCGAGTGATTTCGACCAGATGGTTGTATCCCGTGTAGTCGCCCTCCGACATCATTCCGCCGTTGGTGTTCACCGGGAGTTTGCCGCCGAGCTCGATGCGACCGTCCTGGATCCAACGATGGGCTTCTCCAGGCGAACAAAACCCGAAGCGCTCAAGTGTCATCCAGAGGTTTGTACTGAACGAGTCGTATACGTAGAGGGCGTCGATCTGCGACTGCTCCACTCCCGCCATCTCGTAGACCGGCTGCACACCGGCGCGGTACTCCTGCTCTCGCTGCGTGCCGATGCCCAAGCCGGGGCGCCCGAAGATATGCTGGCTGTCCCGGCTGCTCCGGATGCCCTGATGGCCGGCGAGATAGACGGGTGGTTTCCGCAACCCCCGCGCGCGTTCGGGCGTTGTCACGATCAGGCAGACCGAACCCTCACTGGTGAGGCAGTAGTCGAAGAGTCGAAAGGGCGGCGCGATCATCGGTGATGCAAGGTAGTCGTCGATCGTCATCGGTCGCCCGTGCATGATCGCCTGCGGGTTCATGCCGGCATGCTTGCGGAAGGTGACGGCCACCGTCCCCAGCTCCTCGCTGGTCGCGTGATATCGCTCCATGTAGTAGCGCGCCAGCATCGCCGTCCCGCTGCCGGGCGTGTCCAGTCCATGGTAGTCAAGCTGGCCATGGCCGCCGCCGACATCGCGCTGCCCCTCGGTCGATCCGCGACGGGTCGGTGGCCAGTGGCGACCGTAGCCCCGCCGCGTCACGTAAGTGTTCGCAACCACGACGTAGTCGGCCAGCCCGCAGCCGACGGCGAACGCCGCGTGGGCTAGGCTGGTCGAGGCCCAACGCCCATGTGTCCAGTTCTGGTTGACCCAGCGAAATTGACAGCCAGCCTGAATCGAGAATTCCTCATAGTCGAGTCCGCCAGGGGCACCATGCGATGTGTGATAGCCGTCGATATCCTCGCGTGTGAGCCCTGCGTCATCGAGCGCAGCCTTGAACGCCTGAATCTGTAGCGTTATCGGGCTTTGCTCAAGCGTCCACGCGAAGGCACTTGTGCCAACTCCGACGATACAAGCTTGGTTCCGAAAATCGAAGGACATTCCGACCGCTCACTGGCTGACTGTTCTATATCAACCGCACTATTCCACGTCAACCCACCCTCGGAGTCGCTTCTCCTCTCGTCCGCGAGCGCTGGTTGGTCCGTGACTTGCCCCCGACGAACCGAGCGATCCGCTAGCGCACGACGAAGACCAGCTTGCCCCGCAGGCGCCGCCCATCGTGTGAGCGATGGGCGGCGGCGGCCGCCGCCAACGAGTAACGGCTGGTCTCCGGAGTGTGCATGATGCCGGCTTCAACGAGGTCGACCACGCGCTCAACGTGCGTGCGGTCGACCTCGCCGCAGCGAGGTGACATCGGCGCGTGGCGATGCGAGCCCGGGGCCCGATGCGACGAAGGCGATCCGGCCGCCCGGCCGGACCACCTGGAACGAGCGCTCCGCGACGTTGCCACCGACGGTGTCGAACAGCGCGTCACAATCCGACACGATCCGGCTGAAGTCCTGTGGTGTGGTAGTCGATGACCTGATCGGCACCGAGGCCCCGGAGATGCTCATGGTTCGCAGGACTGGCCGTCGTGACTACGTGGGCACCGAGATGCTTCGCCCACTCGACCGCGACCCCGGCGACGCCACCGGCGCCCCCCTGGATCAGGATCGTCTCGCCCGCCGTGAGCCTGAGCGTGTCCTCGATTGAGACCAGCGCGGTGAGACCGGTCAGTGCGGGTGCATAGGTCTTGACGTGCGTCAGCGTGTCCGGCTCCCGCGCGACGATCTCCGCCCTGATCACAATCCTCTCCGCGTACGCACCCTCCTGACCGACGTCACAGATCCATCGCTTCGCCCTCGCCCACGCCGTGCCAGGAACTGCTAGACGAAGGTCAGATAGCCGTCATCAGGTTGAAGATGTCGACATCATCAGGTCCCAATCCAGACCCCTCCCACATGTTCCGCGCCAGGCTGCGGCACCACTCCTGGTGCTCGTCCAGGGTGCCGATCGTGCTCCGCGCCTGCGGTGTGGACTGTGCGTGGTTCAGCACGAAGACGGGCGGCTGCCTCATGTCCGTCGCTCGATCCGACGTCGTGAAGACGAAGGCGGCACATGAGTTGACCGGCCGGTCACGGTCGAGCAGGCGGAGCGGTTCCATCACGTATCGCGAGGCCATGTAGTCCTCGACCGTGATCTGGTGGGGCTCGTGCTGGGTGTAGAAGCCCCACGGGGTCATCAGCCCCTTGCGGCGCTGGTTGACGGCCAGTCTCGCCAGGCCGCCATCACGTTGCTTCCGGTACCTGGCGCGACCCGCTCGAAGTGTCGCGCCACGACAGCACGCCTCACACCCACCGTCGCCACGCCGTCTATCGCGCCTCTCCCCCGGCCGTGCGCGCGTCTCGCCACATGGCCAGCGACCAGAGGGGCGTGCTATAACCCGCGCATACGAGCGGTGATCGCGCAGGATGGGCGGGATGGATGGGCTACAACATCGATCGACTGCGGCAAGTCAGCGGGCAGGTCGCTGTCGTCGGCGTCGGCGAGACGGACTACTCTGAGGACTATGAGACCGCCCGCCAGGCCCGACGGGACGGCCGGGATGAGACGGGTGCGCTCGATTCCTACGGACTTGCCGCGCTCGCCTTCCGTCGTGCCCTTCGGGAGAGCGGCCTCAAGAAGGACGAGATCGATGGCATCGCAGTGGGCGGGCGGATCACCCACCAGCGGACATGTGAGATCCTGGGTATCAACCCGGTCTGGGGCACCGAGGGACCGGGCGATCTGCTCGTCCCGGATGCCGTCCAGGCGATCGTCTCCGGCGCTTGCAGCACCGTGGCACTGGTCTACGGGAACGCCCAGCGCAGCCTCGGTACGCGTTACGGCGGCGGCGGGATCGGTCCCGGCCAGCCGACCTCTTACTACTACTACCACCCATGGGGCTGGAGTTCGCAGGGCGCGCACTACGCGATGATGTTCAAGGCGCACCAGCTGATGTACGGGAGCACGGAGGAGCAACTCGGCACCGTCGCACGTACGATCCGGAAGCATGCGATGTTGAATGACAACGCGGTGATGAAGACACCGATCTCTGCCGAGGACTACCGCACCGCCCGCTACATCTGTCGACCGCTCAGGATCTATGACTACTGTCTAGTCAACGACGGCGGCGTCGCCCTGATCCTGACGACCCGGGAGCGCGCGATCGAACTCCCGAACACGCCCGTACTCGTCAGCGGCTTCGGCCGCGCGACCGCCGAGATCGGCGCAACACAGCTGCGAGACCGCATGTTCGATCTCTATCACGCCGTCCTCAGCGCGTCGGGCGACGAGTGCTTCGCGATGTCACAGATGACGACGAGCGATGTGGACCATTTCCAGACCTACGACGCCTTCAGCGTCCACCTTCCCGTCAACCTCGAGGGCTTTGGCTTCTGCGAACCGGGGGAGGGGATGGAGTACATTCAGGACGGGCGCATCGAGATCGGCGGTGAGCTGCCCTGCAACACCAGCGGGGGCATGCTCTCTGAGTCCTACATGCAGTCGTGGAACCATCAGGTCGAAGCGGTTCGCCAGCTGCGCCACGAGGCGGGCCGACGACAGGTCGAAGGCGCCGAGAGCTCGATGTACTGCCATCATGGTTCCGGCGGCGCCTATTCGATCATGTACCGGCGGGGGGAGTGGCGATGACTGAACGACGTCCCAACCGAACACTAGGCCCGAATCACGACACCTTCTGGTCCTACTGCAACCAGGCCGAGTTGCGCCTGCAGCGATGCGTCAGCTGCGGCAGGATACAGTGGCCGCCCACGCCCATGTGCAACGAATGCCTGAGCGACGAGTTCATCTGGGACGCGATGTCCGGGCGCGGCACGATCAACACCTACTGCACCTTCGAGCGCCCCTACTACGCTGAGTGCCCGCCGCCCTGGGAAGCGATCCTCGTCGAACTCGAAGAGGGGCCCCTGATGATGTCGAACCCGAGTGGGTTCTCGGTCGAGGGCATGGCTCGTGGGACGCCAGTGCGGCTTGCCTTCATCGACTGCGAGGATGATGCCGGTCCGTTCAAGCTCCCGGTCTTCGCGCTCGCGTGAGTCAGGCTCGCGGGTAGGCCACTCGTTGACCCTGCCAGCCCCGCGGCGGACAACGGGACCAGCTGGCGTGGAGCCACCCTCTCCGACTGTTCTAAAACAACTCGCGGTGTCCGGTGACGTCGACTGCGAGGGCGCGTAACGTGTGCCTCCCGTGCAGGGCCGGGCGTGTGACACGGTTGGTTGGAGATCGTGTGGCCGGACCACGAGCGAGCGGAGAGACATTCAGGGTAGAGCGCCATCGGCCTCCTACGCGCAATCCCGCCGGTGATGCGACGGGCGCGTTGGCGACGCGCCGGGTCCCTCCCCTAGCCGTCGAGGCCGGCCTCAGCGAGGATCTCACTCGTGTGCGCACCGAGCGCGGGCGGTGCGCGGCGAATGCTCGCCGGCGTGGCCGCGAACTCCCAGGGAGGGGCCATCGTGCGCCTTGTGCCGCTGCCCGGGTACTCCATTTCCTCGACCATGCCGACCGCCGCAACCTGCTCGGAAGAAAACAGTGTCTGATAGTCGTTGAGCGGGAAGGCCCATCCGCCGAGGCGACGAACCAGCTCGATCATCTCCTCGGCAGTCTTGGTGGAGAACGCCTTCTCCCAGAGGTCGGCGACCAGGTATCCGTAGCGACCGGTGCCACCTCCACGATCCTCCATGAAGAGCTGTCTCCGCGGCTCACTGTCAAGCCATGGTAGGCCACCGAGCTCTGCGTGCAGCGTCTGGCGGGAGTCCGGCGTCATCCGCGCCAGAGAGAAGAAGATGCGCTGCCCATCCTTGCAGGCATAGCCGTGGTCCGGCGGTTTGATGTAGGAGTCGAGGTGGAAGCCCCACCAGTAGTCCGGGTTTGAGAGCGCGACCCAGAGCGTGGAGCGCATCGCGATCAGGGCGCCGAAGAGCGAGACGTCGATGCGCTGGCCTCTGCCCGTGCGTCCACGCGCCAGCAGCGCGGAGCTTACAGCCTGGATGCCGTAAATCGCGGCGTACATGCTGCCGACATCGGTGCCCTGCCGGACCGGCTTCTCGCCGATCATGCCAAGCGAGAGCGTCGCCTCAGAGGCCAGTTGCGCCGCCAACTCGCCGTAAGGCGGCTGGTTCGCCCACGGACCCTTCGGGCCCCATTCCGAGATCGAGAGGTAGACGGCCCGCGGGTTGACCTGTTGCACCTCATCGAAGGTGAGGCCGATCCGGTCATCCCAACCGACGTCGACGATGACTACGTCTGCCTGCTCGGCGAGGCGACGCACGACCTGGTGGGACTCGGTCGTGTCTGGGTCGAGCGCGATGGAGCGCTTGTTGCGGTTCAGTCCTGCGTAGACGGCACCAAAGTCACCGCGCCGGTGCGAGCCCCACTCGCGGGAACGGTCACCATCGAGGGACTCCACCTTGGTCACGTCCGCACCGGCGTCACCCAGTGCCATCGCCGCGTAAGGGCCGGCGATCGCCTCGGCGATCTCGAGCACCTTCAGCCCATCCAGCGGGCCGGGCACGCCCCTAGCTCCCCTGCTTCACGGACTCGGGCTGAGCCGTCCTCGCGGCCTCAAGCTCCGCCAGGATCTCAGCGTCGTGCTGACCAGGGAACGGGGTTCCGAACCAGCGTTCCGGCGTGTCGCTGAACTGCCAGGCGGGGCCACCGGTCGTGACCTGACCCCAACCAGCCGTCTCGACGTCCACGAGGTAGCTGTTCTCCAGCACCTGGCGATGGTTGCGGAGCACATCCCACTTCATGCCGTAACCGCAGGGCAGACCGGCCTGCCTGAGATAGTAGAGCCAGTGGTCGCGCGGTCTCGAGGCGAAGACGGCGGCCAGGATTTCCTCAAGCTCATCCCGGTGGTCGACACGATCGGGATTGCGCGTGAAGCGCGGGTCGTTCTTGAGTTCAGGCTTGCCGATCGTGTCGCAGAGTAGCGTCCACTCGGCCTGCGATGTGGCCGAGACGCCGAGCCATTCTCGGTCCTCGCAGATGAATGCCGTGTCGGGTGCGGCCGCGGCACCCGAGGCACCGAGCCGCTGGGCGACCTCGCCGGTCTGGAAATACTCGGCGATCCGAGCGGACTGGAGCGCGGTCCCGGCGCGTAGCATCGAAAGGTCGATCCGCTGGCCCTCGCCGGTGCGCTCCCTGGCGAGGAGTGCCATCGTGATCGCCTGCGCTGCATAGTTCCCGCTCGTGCCGTCGATCTGCGTGAAGTGGCGATAGACCTGTGGTGCACCGTCGGGCTGGCCCGACGGCGAGGCGAACCCCGTGACGTACTGTGCCTGCCCGTCGGCGCCCGGGAGGTCCGCCATCGGTCCGCTCGTACCCCAACCGGTGACGGTACAGTAGATGATGCGCGGATTGACCTTGCACACGTCCTCGTAGCCAACGCCCAGGCGCTCGGCGACGCCGGGGCGCATGTTCACGAGGAAGACGTCACTTGTCCTTAGCACCTCGTAGGCGCGACGGCGATACTCCTCGACCTTCATGTCGAGGGCGAGGCCGCGCTTGTTCATGTTCCAAGAGATGTACCCGATCGAGGTGCCGTTGATCGTCGGCGGCACACCCGCGCCCAGCGTCGACCAGTCAATGTCTGGTTGTTCAATGTGGACGACATCCGCACCCAGCGCACCAAGCTGCATTGAGGCCCACGGTCCGACCATGAAGATCGTCAGGTCGAAGACTCGGATGCCCTCCAGAGGTCCCCCGGTCATAGTTCACGTCCTCTCGTACCCAGCGCATGCCACACTCGCGTTCGCCGACTGGCAGGCGAGCGACAGAAACGAGCTGACGCTCGTCTCGCACTACCTGCTCCCTGGAAGCAAGCCTACAACCATATCGACATCAGAGGGGGGCTGGTCCGCGTTTTCCCACACTGTCCACCTTGATCGGCCGGAACCACGGGTCCGCACCTACATCACGAATGCGATACGATGCGCGGGCTTGGGAGGAGCTGTAGAGATGAGAGCGGCACGCCTGCATGGGCAGAGTGAACACGGGGACATGCGTCTTGAGGAGGTGCCGGTTCCGGAGCCTGGGATAAACCAGGTGCTGGTCCAGGTCGCTGCCTGCGGGATGTGTGGTCATGACCAGTCCGACCGCCAGGGGTTGACCCGGCCAAGCCACGCGCTGCCGGTAACGATCGGCCATGAGATCTCAGGCACCGTGGTAGCGATCGGCGAACGGGTGCAGGGCTTCGGAGTGGGCGACCGCGTCGCCTGCAAACAACAGACCTGGTGTGGCTGGTGCCCACAGTGCAAGGCAGGTCGGCACTTTCAGTGCCCGGAGAGCGGCTTCAACTACGGGGGCTGGGCCGAGTTTGTGGTCCTCAGCGCCGGCTGCTTGCTTCCGGTGCCGGATTCGGTCCAGCTCGAGGAAGCCTCGATCGTCGCGTGCGGCGTCGGCACGACGCTGAACGCACTGCGGGGCGCCGGACAACTCGTCCCGGGCCAAACCGTGCTCACGACCGGTGCCGGTGGTGGTCTCGGTATCCACGGTATCCAGGTAGCCACGGCGCTGGGGGCGCGCTCAATCGCGCTCACGTCCTCACCCTCGAAGCGGGAGGGACTGCTCGGTGCCGGTGCCGATGATGTCGTGATCGCCGAGGGGCGGGACTACTGGCAGGCGATCCTCGACGTCACCGACGGCCAAGGTCCGGACATCGTGCTCGACAACGTCGGACACCCCGACGTCTTCGCGGCCTGCTACCGCGCGCTCAAGACCGGCGGTCGCTACGTGTTTACGGGACAGCTCTACCGAGCCAAGGTCGAGGTTTACCCGGCGTTCGTCTTCGGTCGCGGTGGCGCGTCGATCACCGGTTCCGGACCCGGGGGCATGGCCGAGTTCCTCGATGCCATGACACTCGTTGCCGAGGGGAAGGTGAAGCCGGTAATCGACCGGATGTCGCTCGACGATGTGGTCGAGGCGACTCACCGTCAGGACTCGAGCCAGATGTTCGGGCGCCTCACGCTGATCCCTTGAGTCGGCACCCGCCGCGGAGGTTGCCGCAGGATCGGAGCGGCCATGGTGAGCGATAGTGAACTAAGCCGACTGCGAGCGTTGAAGGACACGGTTGCGATCGTCGGCGTCGGTGACACGGACTATGAGGCCGACTACCGCTCGGCCCCCAACCGCACGGCGGAGCGCGGCTCCGGCCGCTTTGATTCGTACCAGCTTGCTGCTCGCGCGCTGCGCAGAGCTCTGGACGACAGCGGTCTTGAGAAGGGCGACATCGACGCGCTCTGTGTCGGAGGGCCGATCGCCCATGAGCGGATGAGCGAGACGCTCGGACTGAATCCCCGGTGGGGGACCTCTGGCTGGGCGCCGACGACGATCATGGCGGCGGTCCAGGCCATCAACGCCGGGCTCTGCACGACGGTCGCCTGTGTCTACGGAAACGCGCAGCGATCGCTCAACACTCAGTACGGCGGACCGCAGGCATCAGGCGGCGGAGCGTTCCTCTCCTACGTCTACTATGCGCCCTGGGGGATGACCTCGCAGGGTGCGCTCTACGCGATGATGTTCAGGCGACACCAGTTGGAGTACGGGACGACCGAGGAGCAGCTCGCGGCGATCCCCGTCGCCTTCCGCAAGCACGCGTCGCTCAACTCGAACGCCGTGATGCAGCAACGCTTCACCACAGAGGACTATCTCAACTCCCGCTACATCGTCGAACCGCTTCATATCCTCGACTACTGCATGATCAATGATGGTGGTGTCGCCTTCATCCTGCGTCGCGCCGACTTGGCGAGAGAGGGGAAGCAGCGGCCGATTCTGGTCAGCGGATTCGGCTCGTCCGATCTCAACGTCGACGCCACCCAGCTCCGACCGCGGCTCAAGGATTTCTACCGCCCAGCAAACCGTGCGGTCGCGGCTCAGGTCTTCCCGATGGCCGCGGTCACGCAGCGGGACGTCGACGTCCTCGCGACCTACGACAGCTTCAGCGTTCACCTCTTGTTCTCGCTTGAGGGTTTCGGCTTCTGCGGTGAGGGCGAGTCCGGTTCGTTCGTCCAAGATGGCCGGATCGAGATAGGCGGGGAGCTACCCTGCAATACGAGCGGTGGAATGCTCTCGGAGAGCTACATGCAGAGCTGGAACCACCAGGTTGAGTTGGTTCGCCAACTGCGCGGTGAACTGGGTGCGCGTCAGGTGGAGGGTGCTGAGGTCGGGCAGTACCTGCACGACGCCGGTGGCAAGAGCATGAGCCTCATCTACACGAGAGGGGACTGACCATGACACAGCTCCCCCCGCGGGTGCTCGACCCGTTTGCAGCGGAGTTCTGGCGATTCACGGAGAACCGGGAGTTCCGGCTTCAGCAGTGCAGCGAGTGCCAGAAGCTCCGTTGGCCACCCCTCGCCTGCTGTGACCGTTGCCTCTCGGAGCAATACGAATGGGTGCCCGTCAGCGGACGAGGCACACTGCTCTCCTGGGTCGTCTTCCGCCGCCCCTACTTCCCGGAATATCCGCCGCCGCATGTTGCGATCTCCGTCGAGCTTGACGAAGGGCCGCTGTTCGTGAGCACGCCCACCGGCGTCAAGGCTGGCGACCTGCGCGACGGACTCCCGATGCAGCTCGATTGGCGGGAGGCCGAGGATCGGTTCGGAAGCTACCAACTCCCGATTTTCAGGCCACTCGACTCGGTTGATCGGGCGTGAGGGGACCGCACCGCATGAGCGGGTAGCGGGGCTCCCGGATGGTTCCCCGAAGGTGCCCGTCTCGGGCCCATCGCATCCGGCTCTCGGGTGTGCGAGCGCGTGACCAGGTTCCGCGTGAGGCTCTCGCCTCCTCCCACGGCGTCCTGCACCATCCAGAGAGACGTCGGTGCCGATAGGCCGTAAGCACCTTGCCTCGCGGCCAGCTATGCAGCGCCCCTATCCCGGTGCGGGCTGGAATTTCGGGAGCGTGAACTCCGGGGTGACATCATCGAACACGACCTCGATCGGCATGCCAATCTCGATTCTGTCGTTGTCGATGTTGACGAGATTGCTGATAAAGCGCAGGCCCTCGGCGGTCTCTACGACACAGACGGGATAAGGGAGCTCGCCGACGAAGCCCTGGTAATAGGGCTGGTGCATGATGATGTACGACCACACAGTTCCACGACCGGATAGCTCGACCCAGCTGGTATTGGGGGAGAGGCAATACCAGCACGACGTGGTCGGTGGGAAGCGGAGCTCCCCGCAGTCGTCGCAACGCTGAGCCGTGAGCCGATGTTCCCGCGCCGCATCCCAGTATGGCTGGCTGTCGGGACCGGTCGGTGGGAGTGGCTTCTTGTAGTCGTTCACGATCTACTACTCCCTGGTCAGAATGAACGAGCTGGCGTTGGGCGCAGTCCCGATGAACTGGAGCACCTCGGCATCAGGAACCTGTCGCGCGCCGCACTCGCCACGCAGTTGGCGCACGGCCTCGACGAGAATCGCTCGTCCCTGGAGGTAGGTCTCGGACAGATGGCCGCCTGAGGTGTTCACCGGGAGCTCCCCACCGAGCTCAATGCGGCCGCTTTGGATGAAGTCCAGAGCCTCGCCACGACCGCAGAAGCCGAATCCCTCCAAGTAGTAGAGCAGGAACGGGGCGAAGGCGTCGTACCACATCAGGATGTCGATGTCGGAGGGCCCCACCTGTGCCGCTCCGTAGACCCGCTGGGCGACGCGTTCGTATGCCTCCTGTTCGAAGTCGTCCTGGAAGTGGTAGATGTTCCAGCCAGCCTGCTGCGAGGCGGCCGTCACGAACACGGGAGGCTGCCTGAGGTCCCTGGCCTGGTCCGCACGCGACATGATGAAGACCACCGCGCCGTCGTTGATGATGCAGTAGTCATAGAGCCTGAGTGGGTAGGCGATGTAACGCCCGTCGATGTACTGCTCCGGCGTGAGCGGTCGGTCTTTGAAGATCGCCATCGGGTTGAGGCTCGCGTGTCTTCGCTGAGTGAGCGGGATCGCCGCCAGTTTCTCGCGATCCTGTCCGAAGACATGGAGGTAGCGGTTGAACTCCATTGCCGCATTGGCGCCGGGCGAGGTGAATCCATACGCCGGATGGATCGATCCGCCACCCTCGTCCTGACCACCAAATCGCACGCGCGCCGTGCGCGCGTTGTTCGTATAGACGAATGCGACGTTATCGCACTGTCCCGAATCGACGAGCGAGGCCATGAGCGCGACCGACGGTCCGAACAGACGCCCGCCATTGCTGTAGGGGTAGGCGACACGCGGGCGGATCCCCAGGACCCGCACCATTTCGTCGTAAGGCGTAGGTTCCCCAGTGCCGCTACCGACCACGACGCCATCGATGTCGCCTTGGGTCAGGCCGCAGTCAGCAAGGGCGCTACGGAAGGCCTCCTGCGCCATGCCGAAGGCACTCATCTCCGGGTAGTAACCGTAGCGCTGCGTCGTCCCGACGCCGACTATCGCGACGCGGTTGCCAAAGGCCGCTTGCGTTGCAGATTCCGAAGTCACGTGCGTTCCTTGTCTCGGCCCACAGTGACCTGGCGCCCCGGGGTGTGGTTCCGTAGTGGTTGGCGCCGAGGGACAGGCGCCTGATCAACCCGGGGCGCCGAGGCGGCCGTCATCCGATACGGTGGCGGTTGGCGCTTGGGAAGGTGTCCGGCCCGGATCCGTCTCCCTCTCCACAGGCGGCCATCATAGCGGAGCCCCTCCTCGCCCGGCGTGGGCTGTTCAGATGTCGTGTCCCATGGCACTCGGATTCGGGAACCGGCACTGTCTGTGCTGCGTGCGGCTAGGACGGTGCCGGGAACGAGCCATGGTTGTGCCACGAGAGGCGAGAGCATGATGACAGCATTCGGTGCCTCGGCGGTGTTCGTGCTCCGTTCCTCTGCGCGCGCCGAGTGCTCGTGGAGTCTACAGCGAGAGTGCTCGAGGCAGCCGATGAGAGGGATGGGCGGCATGAGCCTCCGTGTTCTCACCGTGGCCGCCGGTTGTCTCCAACTCGACAGGTTCGTAGACTGCGAGCGACCCGGCTTCGCCAACAACAGTCGCGAGAAAGGGACCGCTGCCGATGACCTATGTGATCACGTCACCATGTATCGACACGACCGATCAGTCCTGTGTGGACGTCTGTCCGGTCGACTGCATCCACTTCGATGAGGGTGTCGACAAGATCCTCTACGTCGACCCTGATGAGTGCATCGACTGTGGGGCCTGTGAGCCAGCCTGCCCCGTGTCGGCGATCTACGCCGAGGACGATGTGCCTGAAGAAGAGAACGTCTTCACGGAGATCAACGCGCTCTGGTTCTCCGACAAGGACGCCGCCCGTTCCAAGGTTCCCAGTTGAACTGACAGCCGGCTGACTTCGGGCCACGTCGCGTCCGCGCGACACGCCAAGAGGGGCACCCCCGGGTGCCCCTCTCCTGATCCGGTCCCTACCCGATCTGGCCCCTACGCCCGGGAGCGCCGGCCGCCGCTCACGCCTCTCAGAGTGCGATGAGGAAGGGGATCTCGTCGTGGCGCATGGCCAACTGGTCATCGAGTGAGTGCGCCGTCAGCTCAACGCGACCGTTGGGGTGCAGGTCGACGATCAGGACACGACCGCCGACCGTGCTGTTGTGGCCGAGGCTCTCAGGCGCCCCCGAATAGGCGGCCGTCACGCCCGGGCCTCCCGAGACGCGCGTCATCTGCTCCCAGTGGCCGAGCGCGATGTAGTCGCGCTGGGTCTCCTGCAGATGGTGCTCACGGATGTGAAACGAGTGGTGCAGGAGCGCTTTCGGGTGGATGAAGTGCCCGTGCCCGACACCGATCTGCCAGGCCGCGTCGCCGCGTGGCGGCGGGTCTGTAAACGGCTCGAAGTCGGGCAGCTGCTCGGTGTGGCTCCGCCCCCAGACCTCGACGTCGAGATTCTCGAGGGCGACCGTCTCGCCGTCCGGGATCCGCATGATGTGCAGGTTGGGGGCGTGGGCAGTGAAGTCGAGCCGGTCGTATACCGAGTTGGGTCCAACGTGATCGTGGTTACCGGGTGTGATCACGACCGGGGTCTTCAGTCGGGCGATCTGGCTGGCCGCAAACTCGAGGGTCTCCGGGAAGACCCGCGCGTTATCGAAGAAATCTCCAGCAATTACCGTGAAGTCGACCTGCTCACGGATCGCGACATCGATGACGCGTGTGAAGCGGGAATGGTGGTGATCGCGTTGCACACCGCCTGACCCGTAGTCGTAGGCACCGAGGTGCACGTCAGAGGTGTGCATGAGGCGCCGCTTCGGACGGCGCGCGGGTCGCTCAGACATGAATCTCCTCGGGTGGGGGCACGCGCGGCCTCATCTCGACCAGTCGACTGCGCAACGCGTCCGCAAGCTCGGTGATCGGGACACGGATCTGCTCCATGGTGTCCCGATCACGAATGGTAACCGCAGAATCGTCGACCGTGTCGAAGTCGACTGTCACCGCGATCGGGGTCCCGATCTCGTCCTGCCTGCGATAGCGCCGCCCGATCGACTGGGCATCGTCGTACTGGGTCCGGAAGAGTGGGCGGATCAGGTCGTAGACTTGGCGCGCCGTTGGCACCAGACGCTGGTTCCGTGAAAGCGGCAGGACCGCCACCTCGGCCGGTGCCACATCGGGCGCGAGGCGAAGCACCGTGCGCCGATCGCCTCCGGGGAGCACCTCTTCCGTGTAGGCATCGAAGAGGAGCGTCAAGAGAATCCGGTCGACTCCGGCCGCTGGTTCAATCACGTGCGGCACGATGTGCTCGTTGCGATCGGTGTCGAAGTAGGTGAGCGACCTGCCGGAGTACCGGGCATGCTGCGAGAGGTCGAAGTCACCACGGTGGGCAATCCCCTCGAGTTCACCCCAGCCCCAGCGGTACCGAACCTCGATGTCGGAGGTCCCGCGCGAGTAGTGCGAGAGCTCTTCGGGGTCGTGGTCGCGCATCCGGAGCCGTTCGGGAGTGATCCCGAGGCGGTAGTACCAGCGGAGTCGCTCCTTCTTCCAGTATTCGTGCCACTTCATCGAGTCCTCGGGGTAGCAGAAGAATTCCATCTCCATCTGCTCGAACTCGCGCGTCCGGAAGATGAACTGCTTGGTCGTGATCTCGTTACGGAACGACTTGCCGATTTGCGCGATGCCGAAGGGCAGCCGCTTGCGCGTGGTGGTCTGGACGTTCTCGAAGTTGATGAACATGCCCTGCGCGGTCTCGGGCCTGAGGTAGGCGCGCGAGGAGTCATCTTGCACCGGCCCCACCTGGGTGCTGAGCATCAGGTTGAACTCACGCGCCTCGGTGAACTGACCGCGCGTGCCGCACTCGGGACAGCTGTCGTCCTCAATGTGATCGGCTCGCATCCGTGCCTGGCAGTTGAGGCAGTCGACGAGCGGGTCGTGGAAGACATCGAGGTGCCCGGAGGCCTCCCAGACTCGCGGGTTGGTGATGACGGCCGCCTCCAGCCCAACGACGTCATCTCGCTCCCGCACCATCGCCTGCCACCAGAGATCACGGATCTGGCGCTTCATCTCGACGCCGAGCGGGCCGTAGTCATAGGCCGCAGCGAAACCGCCGTAGATCTCGGCCGAGGGGAAGACGAAGCCTCGTCGTTTGGCGAGAGAGACGATCGTCTCGAGATCAGGCTGGTCCGTCGCTTCTTGTTCGCTCTCGGCGCGTGTGCTCACCAAGGTAGGGGCTCCTCCCCGTGATCCACTCACTGGGGGTCCGTCCCGAGGATACGAGTTCTCAGCCGCTGGCTACAGAGGAGACCGCAGACACCTGGTCCGGATACTCTCTCCGCCCGTGCGCACTTCAACTGAACAGGAGCCGAGATCGGTCACGAGGACGCTCGTCCAGGACGCTGACCCGGTAGCGGACAGCCCGGCGCCTCTCGCATGCGGCGGTCGTGATTCTGGCCACCGCAGCGGCCAGAGTCCGCCTCAGGCCATGGCTCCCCTCCCCGGGGAAACCCGGCTCGACTCGCCCGCTGAGGTTCAGGAGTATCAATCGAGGCGAGCGACAGGTCGCCGGACGCAACCAGGGGCCTGACGCCGCCGCCTCGAACGGCGAGACGCCGTGCGCGGGCCGGGGCTGAGTTGCCCAACGCAGGGTGAAGGTGTGCGTTTGATGTCGATCCTAAACGCAACGCTTCGAAGTAGTGGACAGACGATCAGGAATCCGCTAAAACAAACGTAATCAAAGCGCTGAAAGTAGGGCTGGATGACTCGGAATTCGTTGAAGAGCGATTTCAGCGATAAGGTCGCGATCGTTGGCGTTGGAACGACCGATTTCGGTGCGATGTACCGTGATCTCGATCCAGAGCGGAGCGCCTACCAGTTGGGCCTCGTGGCGTTCAAAGCCGCGCTTGAGGACTGTGGGCTGACGCGAGACGACATCGACGGCCTGCTCACCTCGCGGGTCCCGGACCTGACCCGAATGTCCGAGATCCTTGGACTGCGACATCCCCGCTTCACCACCACCCTGCCCGGTGGAGGTCGCTACTCCGGGATCGGCGTCCAATACGCCGCGATGGCCGTCTACAGCGGGATGGCTGACGTGGTAGCACTCATCTACGGAAACAACGGTCGGTCGGTCGGTGCCCGCTACGGCGGGGAGGAGGACAGCAGCCGCGAATCGACCGGTGCCAACTTCGACGCGCCCTACGGGATGACCTCGCCGGGTGGTCAGTGGGCTCATATGTTCAGACGCCATCAGCACCTCTACGGCACCAAGACGGAGGTACTGGGAACGATCTCGATGAACAACCGGAAGAACGCCTCACTCAACCCGGTTGCCGTGATGCGCGAGCCGTTCACGATGGAGCAGTACATGGGGACGCGCTTCATCGCTGAACCGCTGCGACTGCTGGACTACTGCCTGATCAACGACGGTGGTGTCTGTCTCATCATCACCTCTGCCGAGCGGGCGCGCGACCTCATCAAGCCACCCGTTTACATCACGGCGACGCAGTCGGGCGCGGACCTCGGCCCCGAGTACCTCAGCCCGGAGTTCTACTGGACCGCGCTTAACGGGATCGCCGAGGACATCTTCGGCGTTGCCGGGATCGACCACAAGGACATCGGCTTCGCTCAGATCTACGACAACTTCACGCCAACGGTGATGGCCAGCCTTGAGGGTCTGGGCTTCTGTGGAGTCGGCGAGAGTGGGGATTGGATCACGCCGGAGCGGATTGCGCTCGATGGCGAACTGCCGGTGAACACAAGCGGCGGCCACACGAGCGAGAGCTATATGCAGGGCTGGGCGCTTCATGTCGAGGCGGTGCGGCAGCTCCGTGGCGAGGCCGGAGAGCGGCAGGTCCCCGGCGTTGACCACGGGCTCTACGTCTGCACGTCGCCGATGTGCTCCGCACACATCCTGAGGAGATAGCAATGACCTCAGCCAGCGGCTACAACCGACCACTGCCGACACCCAGCGATCTAACTTCACCCTACTGGGAGGCGGCAAAGAACCA
Source organism: Dehalococcoidia bacterium (assembly GCA_965249675.1). Taxonomy (GTDB): domain Bacteria; phylum Chloroflexota; class Dehalococcoidia; order UBA2979; family UBA2979. The sequence goes on along the minus strand of OZ252250.1, from coordinate 2,802,018 downwards.
CGAACTCAAGATGCAGCGGTGTGATGATTGTGCCCACGTCTGGTTCCCGCCGTCGGTCTGCTGCCCCCGCTGTCTGGGCGAACGCTACACGTGGACAGCACTGTCCGGTCGCGGGCGGATCTGGTCGTGGATCGACATGTGGCAGATGTACTACCGGGGCTTTGCCGACGAGCGGCCATACGCCGTGGCCTACGTCGAACTGGAGGAGGGACCGCGCCTGATGAGCCGCGTCGTCGGGATGGTAGGATCCGAGTTGCGATGCGAGATGGAGTTGGAGGTCATCTTCGACGACATCACGGACGAGATCACGCTCCCGAAGTTCCGGGCGGTTCAGTAGCTGGCGGGAATGCGCGGGGCGACGGATCAAGGAGTTGAATCATGGCCAAACCACTCGACGGCATCCGTGTCTTCGATATCACGCTTGCTGGAGTCGGCCCCTGGGCCGGCAAACTGCTGGCCTACCTTGGTGCCGATGTGATCCACATCGAGGCACCGGGCCGCGTCGGCGCACCCGGTTCAGAGGAGGCCGCGCTCAGCAGCGCCGGCATCATCTACGTCGCCGCCAACAACAACAAGCGCTCGATCACGCTCGACCTCAAGGACAAGACCGACCGTGAGGCCGCCTACCGGCTGCTGAGGACCTGCGATGTCTTCCTGGAGAACATGCGACCGGGCGCGATGGAGCGGCTCGGCCTCGGCTACGAGGCGGTCTCGGAGATCAACCCGGGCATCGTTTACCTCTCCGCGTCGGGCTACGGGCAGAGCGGACCGATGGTGGGAGCACCCGGAGCAGACCCACAGCTGCAGGCCTTCGGCGGCTGGACGAGCGTCACCGGCTATGAGGGCGAGGGCCCGGAGTTCTTCCGCGTCTTCATCCACCTCGACTACAACACCAGCCAGTACATCACCCAGGCGATCCTGATGGGACTGTACGCCCGCTCCCGGACCGGGCGCGGGCAGAAGATCGACGTCGCCATGCTGGCGGCCGCGATGTCCCTCCAGAGCACCCGCTTGGCCGAGTTCTTCGCCACCGGCACCACACCGCCACGACTGGGCAGTGCCGCCAGCACGACGGCGCCACACGAAGCCTTCCGCTGCGAGGACCTCAGATACCTGGCGGTCGGCGTCGTACAGGAATCGCAGTGGCCCGCCTTCTGCGAGGCGATCGGCCAGCCAGCGCTTGCCGACGACGAGCGATTCTCGACGAACGCTCGGCGCGTCGAGCACCGCGCCGAGCTCTCCGCCCTGCTCACCGAGCTGTTCGCCTCCAGGCCGCTGCGCTGGTGGGAGGTCCAGCTGACCAGCGCCGGCGTCCCCAACGAGCGCTTCCACTCCTGGGACGAGCTCCGCTACCACCCACAGGTGCTCGCCAACGAGGCGATGAGCGTCGTCGACCACCCGCGTCACGGTCGCATCTACCAGGACGGCGTGCCGTGGCACTTCAGCAAGGCGTCACCGCTCGACCAGATGGCCAGCCCGCAGATGGGCGAGCACACCGAGGAGGTGCTGCGCGAGTTGAGGGTCGGCGAGCCACAGGTCGTTCCGGCCATCTCGGTGGGAGGTTAGTCGGTGGCCGGACCACTTGACGGACTCCGTGTCGTCGAGTTGGCAGAGGGTTTGGCGGGCCCCTACTGCGGAATGCTGCTCGGTGATGCAGGTGCGCGGCTGACGAAGGTGGAGCCGCTCGCCGGCGACTACGCTCGTGCCTACGGTCCGCCCTTCCGCAACGATCAGAGCGCCCAGTTCCTCGAACTCAACCGCAACAAGCGCAGCATCGCCCTCGATATCGAGCAACCTGACGGACGTGAGGTGGTCGACCGCCTGCTCAGAACGGCCGATGTGCTGGTCACCGACCTGAGCCCATCCCGCGCGAGAGCATTGCGACTCGACTACGCGACCGTTGAGCAGCTCAACGACCAGCTCGTCCACTGCAACATCACCCCCTTCGGTGAGCTGGGTCCGATGGCCGAGCAGCCAGGCTCCGAGCTGGTCGTGCAGGCGATGTCCGAGTACCCGGCCTCTCTCGGCAGGTTCGGCGACGCCCCCATTCGGCTGGGCACCGATGTCGCCCACATCAACACCGGAAGCCAGGCAGTCCAGGGGATCGTCTCGGCGCTGTTGATGCGTGACCGCATCGGCGAGGGACAGTTCGTCGATCTCAACATGCTGCGCACCCTGATGCACCTCCGCGGCCAGATCTGGACGAACCTGAGTGACCAGGTCGACGACCTCGGCGGTGCCCACCATGACGACAACATCGTCCCGAACGGTCCCAGCGGCTTCATGAACACCAAACCCCAGGACCACGGCTACCGCACCAAGGACGGTCGCGTCCTGATCCAGGGGCGTGGCGGCACACCCGAGCGCTACCAGGCGCTGCTGACGGAGCTGGGAATCGCCGAAGAAGCGAGCGCCGATCCGCGCTGGGAGAACCCGGCCGACGTGATTGGCGGCTCAAGCCTCTATGGGTGGCAAGTCAAGGGCGTCTGGGAGCGGGGGCTGATGGAGCGGACGACGGAGGAGGTGATCGAGCTGTTCGAATCCTATGGAATGGTCGCCTTCCCCGTGAACGACTACGAGATGCTCGCCGCCCAACCGCAGCTGGCCGAGATCAAGATGCTGCAGCAATTGACGCACCCGACCGTGGGGAGCTACACGACCCTCGGCTCACCGTGGCTCTTCGCGGAGACGCCGGCGGCTATCCAGGGTCCGGCCCCGCTGCTCGGCCAGCACGCGGACGAACTGCTCTCGGAGCTGGGCTACGCGACGACGGAGATCGAGCGGCTGCGAGCGACGGCTGTCGTCGGCTGAGGTGCGGTCCGAGGCCGCGCCGAGAACCTTGGTCGGGCCGCCTCGGGCCACCTTGGAGCAAAACGCGTAGCAGTAACCTACTGCTACGTCGGCCCGGCCCGGACCCCGAGGCGACCGCGGTCCGAGTTGCCTCAGGCTGGCTGCTGCGCCGACGTTGCCTGTCGGTTCTCCCCGCCGATCGGCTCGTTCGTACTCGGGTCGACCTCGAACGGCCCGGTCAGTTCGAGTTCCGTGGCCATCTCGCGCACGGCCGGAAGCACGTCCGAGCCGAAGAGCCGAAGGCTGCGCATCGCGTCTTCATGCGTCATGGCCCCATCACCGTCCCAGAAGAAGATGCTGCCGGGCCGGATGTACTCCAGAACATGTCGGAGCTTCGGTAGCACGGTCTTGGGCGTACCGGTGATGATGCTCCCGGTCTCAAGCAACTCGTCATAGCTCCGTTGAGCGTGGGGCGTCGCGGCCGCCGCTGCCGGGGAGCCATTCTTTGCCGACGGTCCCAGGGCCTCCTCGATCCCGCGGGCCTGGGCGACCCCGCGGGCCTGGGCGGTGGGCAGGAGGTGCGTCCGATCGGTCAGGCCAGGCAGCCGCTGCAGGTGCGACCGCACCTGTCCACGGCTGCCCTCAAGGAAGATGTTGCCGGGGCCTTCAACGTACTTCCTGCCAGTCTCGTAGGCCAGCTCCTCGGTTTCGTCGACGTGAACCTTGATCAGGTATCCGGTGTGCTGCGGTCCGGCCTCGTACCCAGCCTCGGCCGCGACTTCGGCGTAGTACTCGAACGCCCGTTTCGTCGGTTCTTCGGCGACAGCGGTCATGATGTAGGGGTATCGATGCCTGGCGGCCCACTCCAGGGTGTTCTTGCTCACGGCACCGGGAATCCAGATCGGGGGATGTGGCTGCTGGTAGGGTCTCGCCCACGGGTTGACGTATCGGTACTGGTAGTGGTCACCCTCCCAGCGGAAGGGACCTGGCGTCGTCCACGCCTTGACGATGAAGTCGTGCGCTTCCTGGTACCGCTCCCAGTTATAGGGCGGGACCGCGTTGTGGGTGACGCTCTCGCGACCGGTCCCGCGCACCCAGCCCGTTACGAGGCGGCCGCGCGAGATCGTGTCGATGATGGCCAGCTCCTCAGCCAACCACAGCGGATCCTCCCAGATCGGCAGGACGTTGCCGATCAGCACGAGCCTTACCCGCTTTGTGATGCGGGCGAGGATCGCCGCGGTCGTGTTGGTGACGCCCTGCATGCAGAAGGGCGTGCTGTGGTGCTCATTGAGCGCCAGGCCATCGAAACCAACCTCTTCCGCGTACAGTTTCTCATCGTAGAAGCGGTGGTAGAGGTCGGAGGCGAGGTATGGGTCGTACTCGGCGTTGCTGAGCTCAAGGTCCTGGATCGGGCGACCGGTCGCGCCGAAGTATCCGGACTTGGCGTCCTGGTAGGGCATCTCGTTGAAGTAGCCAATGAACATCGTTCACTCCGTCTCTCGGGTGATGGACTCGCTTAGCTTCTCTAGGTGACGTTCACATGTCGGAGGATCAGCCGCGTCAGCTGCTCAGGCTCTTCCAGATCGACATTGTGGCCCGCCCCCTCGATGACCTCGAGCCTGGCGTTGGCGAGTGCAGCCTCGTATTGATGGGCGCAGTCGAGCGGGATGACACGGTCAGCCGCTCCCCAGACGAGAAGCGCCGGTGTCCGCACCTCGGCAAGCAGCGGCGCCAGTCGCAGGCTGAACATGTAGGGCTTCCAGGCGATCCTTGCCGTCATCTCGCGGCTGAAGTCCCAGAGCTCGTCGATCTCGGCGGAGATGTCAGCGCCAATGTGCCGTTGGAAGCTCTGCTCATCGACGAAACCAGCGCCCACATAGTCCCGGTGCGTGATCATCATCTGGTCCAGGATCTCGCCCTGGTTGGGCCTCAGTCCGGCAGCTCCGACCAAGACCAGACTCGACAACCGTCCCTGGTTCATCGACGCCATCTCAGCCGCGATGAAGCCACCGAAGCCGGCGCCCACCAAGACAATCTGGTCGAGTCCCTCGCTGTCGAGCAGCTGATGCAACAGGATCGCGATGTCACGTGGTTCGCGCGCCCACGCCGGACGCATCGACTGGCCATACCCGGGAAGGTCAGGGACCATCACCGCGAAGGACTCGGCGAGGCGAGCATGGAGCGGGAGCCAACCACTGTTGCCGGTCGAGTGATGGAGCAGCACTAGGGGCTGACCGCTGCCGCTCTCCAGCAGGCGGATACCACCACCGGCGACCTCGACGATCCGGTCGGTCACGATGGTGGAATCGGTTGTCATGGTGGACCTACTTATCGCTTAGGGGCCGGGCGCCAGCCCCCCGCCGGGCCGCAATCCGGCATAGGTCGAGCGAACTCACTCAGGGCCCAGTCGTGCTCGTGCCGACGGGTACGACTGACGTTGACGCTCAGGAACGCGGGGGGACGGCGGTAACGATCGGGCACCGGAGCACGGCGCCGCGTCCGTCCCCGATCGGACCGAAGATACGATCGAGGCAAGCGGGTCGGGTCTAGGGCTCGGATACCTGCCCGAGAAGCGTTCCTCATGTCGCGGGCTCTCATCACGGACTGACTCTACGCCCCCACGTCCGACCCCGGCAAATTCTGGAAAGCCAAGATCCGGCACGTGGAAGCGACAGGTGTCGGGGGGCGGAAGGTGGCGGGCGGCATTTCGCAGAGCGAGCGACAGGGGCTGAGCGACGCATCGTGCACCCGGGGCAGCCGGGACGGTGCCTGGGGCGGGAGAGAGCGAAGGCGGGCACGGCAAGGCCGACCATCCACTCGGGTCACGACGAAGTGAGGGACAGGGCGGTGTCCCCGGGGCCGACGGCGGTGCGTTGGCGAGCGCCGACCAGCAGCGCGCACGCCCGATGACCCGCACGGAGCTGGCCCTGGAGCATTCGCGATCGCCTGACCACACGTCCGCCAATACCGAGCGCTCGCGTAGGGGCTCTCAGCCTTCCCGCCTCCAGACCTGCCACCAGCGCCCGCGCCTGGCCTGACGCTCGGCCTCACGAGCAGCGCTCTCGGCCACCAGCAGCGCACCGGCCTCGACGAACACGGCATCGAGGCGCCGTCTCAGGATCACCACGTGGCCGACGAGATCGGCCACACCGCCCGGGTCTTCTGCAAGATCGGGCCAGAATTCGCCCAGCTGGTCGGCGAAGCCAGGTACCACCGAGACCCCCGACAGCGCGTACTGGCGGAGCTCATTGGAGGCTCCGAGCAGGGCCCGGTCGAGCCGTTGCACCTGGTCGGCTGTCGCCTCGATCGTGACGACGGCCTGCGCGAGTTGTGCGCGCAGACCCGCGAGCAACGGCCTGAGCGTCGCCTGATGTTGACCGCCGCTCTCGGGATCGATCTCCGATCCAGGCCGCCCGAGGTGATAGACGACGGCCAGAGCAGCGATGCGCGCATCCTGATTCTGGAACTGGAGCGTTGTCACCGGCGGGGGCCGTCCACGGAGCCGGCCGTGCGCTTCCGCCTCGACTCACCCCGCGAGGTCGCCGCCGTACCCTTGGTGCCGGCCTGCCCGTCACTGGCATTCCCGTTCGTCTCTGCCGCCGTGGGCGCGGCTGCTGGGTGCCCGTTCCGGCTGACGTTCTCGCTCGCAGGTGGCTCCTTCGTCGGTGACTGTTTCTTCTGTCGCGCTGTCGCCCGGCGCTGGTTCGCGGCCTGAGCCTTCTTCGACCGCTTCTCAGTTGTCGGGGCGGCGGCCGGAACGTGGTCGTGGGCCGAGAGCGACTCCCTGAGAAACCGGCCGGTCTCCGAGTCGGGGTGGGTGGCGATCTCTTCCGGTGAGCCCTCGGCGATCAGGAAGCCGCCACGATGTCCACCCTGTGGACCGAGGTCGATGATCCAGTCCGCGTTCTTGATGACATCGAGGTGGTGTTCGATCACGATCACCGTGTTGCCACCGTCGACCAGCCGCTGCAGTACCACCAGCAGGTGGTCGGTGTCGCGGAAGGAGAGGCCCGTGGTCGGCTCGTCAAGGATGTAGACGGTGCGACCGGTGGCTCGCTTCGAGAGTTCGGTGGCGAGCTTGATCCGTTGGGCCTCGCCGCCCGACAGGGTCGTGGCCGGTTGCCCGAGTCTGATGTACCCGAGGCCCACGTCAGCCAGCGTCTCGAGCTTGCGGCGGGGCCTGGGGAAGGCATCGAAGAACTCGAGTGCCTCGGTGACGGTCATCGAGAGGACCTCGGCGATGCTGCGGCCACGGAACAGGATCTCAAGCGCCTCGCGGTTGTAACGCGAGGCGCGGCAGACCTCGCAGGGGACGGTGACGTCCGGGAGGAACTGCATCTCGACCAGGTTGTAGCCGTCGCCGTGGCATTCCTCGCAGCGTCCACCCTTGACGTTGAAGGAGAAGCGCCCGGGCTTGTAGCCACGCGCCCTCGCCTCGGGTACCTGGGCGAAGAGTTCGCGCACGATCGTGAAGAGCCCCGTGTAGGTCGCCGGATTGCTGCGCGGTGTCCGCCCGATCGGCGACTGGTCGATCACGACCACCTTGTCGAGATATTCAAGACCCTCTATCCCCTCGTGGCGTCCGGCTCGCTCGCGGGCGCCGTTCAGGTCGTGGGCGAGCTGCTTGGCCAGGATCTCGTTGACCAGGGTCGACTTACCGGAGCCAGAGACACCCGTGACCGCGATGAACGTTCCGAGCGGGAAGTCGACATCGATCTGCTTGAGGTTGTTGGCCTCGGCGCGACGCACCGTCAGCCGTTCGCCATTCCCCGCACGGCGCCCGGCCGGCAGTGGGATCTGAACGCGGCCCGCGAGGTAGGCGCCGGTCAGCGAATCAGGATGCTCGGCGACTTCGGACGGGGGGCCGGCGGCGACGATCTCACCGCCGTGCTCGCCGGCGCCCGGCCCGATGTCAATCAGGTGGTCGGCGGCGCGCATCATCGCCTCGTCGTGTTCCACGACGAGGATGGTGTTGCCGAGGTCGCGTAGCCGTGTGAGGGTGCCGATCAGGCGCTGATTGTCGACCGGGTGCAGGCCCACCGATGGCTCGTCGCAGACGTAGAGTACCCCCATCAGGGCCGAGCCGATCTGAGTGGCCAGCCGGATCCGTTGGCCCTCACCGCCGGAGAGGGTGCCCGCCGCGCGATCGAGTGTCAGGTAGTCGAGCCCGACATCGCGCAGGAAGGTCAGACGTCCGCCGATCTCCTGGAGGATCTGTCGAGCGATCTGTCGCTCCCGCGCTCCGAGCGGCGTCTGCGCGGAGCGCAGGCGCTCGATCCACCCCAGTGACTCATCGACCGAGTCCCTGGTCACGTCGACGATCGACCGCTCATCGACCGTGACCGCGAGCGATGCCGGTTTGAGGCGTGCTCCCCGGCAGGTCGGGCAGGGGACCGTCACCATGTAGCGCTCAAGGTCGTTGCGGACCCAGTCGGAACTCGTCTCCTGGTAGCGACGGCGCAGGTTCGGCATCACCCCCTCCCACGAGATCTGGTAGCGGTGTTGGCGGCCGCCGCGGGAGCGGAACTCGACGTCGATCTTGCGGTCGCCGGTGCCACCGAGCAGCGCCCCGATCTGCTCGGGCGTGAGATCGGCCAGCGGATCATCGAGCGCGAAGCCGAGCTCGGCGGCGACGGCGCCGAGGCGTCTGCGGTACCAGGTGAGCGCGGTGCTCATCCGCTGGTAGGGGGCGATCGCCCCCTGATCGATGCTGAGTGTCCGGTTCGGGATCACGAGGTCCTCGTCGAGCTCCATCTGGACGCCGAGACCGGTGCAGCTCGCACAGGCGCCGTGGGGGGCATTGAACGAGAAGCTGCGTGGCTCGATCTCCTCCACCGAGTAGGGCTCGTGGTCGGTGTTCGTGCAGGCGAAGTGCTCTGAGAAGGTCTGCTCGGCCGTGACCTCGCCGTCTCGGCCGAACACTGCGAAGAGCATCACACCCTCGCCGAGTTGCAGCGCCTGTTCGACCGAATCGGCGATCCGCTGGCGGGTCCCGTCGACATCGGTGGCGGTCGCCTCGGGGATCACGACGCGGTCGACGACCGCATCGATGTCGTGCCACTTAGTCTTGGCGAGCTTGATCTCGTCGTCGATGCTGTGCACCACGCCGTCGACCCGAACTCGGATGTAGCCGGCTCGCTGCACATCGGCGAAGACCTGCTGATGCTCGCCCCGCCGGTGCCGGACGAGCGGCGACAGCAACATCGCTCTCGTTCCAGCCGTCTCGGACAGCACGGCGTCGACGATCTGTTGCACCGTCTGGCGACGGATCACGCGGCCGCAGAGTGGGCAGTGCGGGATGCCGGCGCGCGCGAAGAGGAGGCGCAGGTAGTCGTAGATCTCGGTGACGGTCGCGACGGTCGACCTCGGGTTCTTGGAGACGCCCTTCTGGTCGATCGAGATCGCCGGCGAGAGCCCCTCGATGTAGTCGACGTCCGGCTTCTCCATCAGCCCCAGGAACTGGCGGGCGTAGGCCGAGAGAGACTCGACATAACGTCGCTGCCCCTCGGCGTAGATCGTGTCGAAGGCCAGCGAAGACTTGCCCGATCCGGAGACCCCTGTGATGACCACCAGCCGGTCACGGGGGATCTCGACGCTGATGTCCTTGAGGTTGTGCTCGCGTGCGCCAGTGACCAGGATCCGATCGGTCGGCACGTGGACCTCGCAAACCACCATGGCAGAAGCCGGACCGGCCCTGGCTCAAGGGGGGAGACACGCCGTCAGTCAGTCGGGGAGCGGAGGCGGATCTGCATCACCGATGGAGCAATCCCGATCCTATCCTGCCTGAGACCGGCCCTCAACCTCCCCGGACCGGGACACCACCCGCTGCCGACCGTTTCAATCCCGAGTGGCGGTCATCTGCCCGAAGCGGACCTTCGGGGGCGCGTTGGCCGGAACGGTCGGCTCCCCGTCGACGAGAGCTGCGCTCCCGGTGCTCTCGGCGCGATCGGTTGGAGGGGCACCTCGTATCCGGGCGGCGGCCCGCCCGCTCGCACTGGACAGCCGCAGCCGCGGTAGTAGAGTGGGCCGCGAGCCACGGCCAGCGCGATCAGAGGTGAGGATCCCGTCGATGAGTGAGACCTTCGCATACCTGTCGAGGAGCCGCGTTGCCTATCGCGACGGCCAGCGCCACGCCTACCTCGGCGACGTCGAGGAGCCGGTGGTGTACGGAGTTCAGGGCGCTCTTAAGGAGTACTACGGCGCGCCCGACGAGGCGCCCCCGATCGCCGCGACGCTCGATCACATTGTCGCGGCCGTCGCCGCCTGAATGTTCGGCACCGCTGCGGGCGCGCTCCGCGCTCGCCAGGTCGAGTTCGACCGCAACCAGTTCACCGCCGACGTCGAGGGTCGCATCGAAGGGCCGGCCGGCAGCACGATCCGCATCACGCAGATCCATGTGCACTACCAGCTCTCGATCCCCGCAGCACAGCGTGACCTGGCCGACCGCGCCCTCAGGGTGCACCCCCGCGGTTGTCCGGCACACGAGAGCGTTCGCGATGCGATCGACATCACCTGGGACGCGGATATCGAGGAACGCTAGCGTGACGACGACGAGGCACGTTCGACCGACGGCCCGAGGTTCCCCCGTGCGCGTCGTCGTGGAAAAACAGCCCCGTCGCCTCGCTGATGAGGTCGCGCGCAGCCGTGCGCTGCTGGAGGATGTCGCGGGCGGGGTCGCCCCGGAGACCTTCCGGCTCTACCGCACGAGCCCTGCGATAGCGTTTGGACCCGCGGACCGGATGCGGCCGGGCTACGAGGCCGCGAGACGCGCCACCGAGAGGCGCGGGATCGACTCGGTCCTGCGGCTCGCGGGTGGTCGCCCCGTCGCCTTCCACGAAGGGACGATCGGGCTCAGCTGGACGATCGCCGACGGCGACGGTCGTCGTCACATCGGCGAGCGCTTCGAGGTAGCGGCGGTGCTCTGCCGAGACGCCTTGCGGGCGCTCGGCGTCGATGCGCGCATCGGGGAGGCACGGGGAGAATACTGCCCGGGGCGCTACAGCGTGAATGCGGCCGGGGTGACCAAGCTTGTCGGGCTTGGCCAGCGGCTGGTGCGCGGTGGTGTGCACCTCGGCGGGGTCGTCGTCGTCACGGACGAGGCGCGCGTGCGATCGATGCTCGACCCGGTGTACGCCGAGCTGGGGATCGAATGGGACCCGGCGACTACCGGCAGCGTCGCCGGCGCTCTCGGTATCCCGATCTCGCTCGATGACGTCGAGGAGGCGATCGTCGATGCGCTGGCGAAACGCCGCGACGTCGTGGGATCGACGCCGTGAGCGACCAGCGCCTGAAGACGCTCCCGCTCCACGACGCGCACGAGCAGGCCGGCGCCCGCTTCGCGGCCTTTGCCGGCTGGGACATGCCGCTGCAGTACAGCGGGATCGTCGGCGAGCACGAGGCCGTGCGCACAGGCGCCGGCGTCTTCGATGTCTCTCACATGGGCCGCGTCGAGGTCGAGGGGCCGGACTCGGGCAAGCGACTGCGGCTGGCGACGACCTACGATATCGGCACGCTGGAGCCCGGTCAGGCCCACTACAGCCTCTATTGCACCGAGGACGGCGGCATTGCCGACGACATCTTCGTCCTCCGGCAGGCCCCGCAGCGCTGGCTCGTCGTTCACAACGCGGCAGGCGCTGCGGCGGGCCTCGAACGACTGCTGGAACTCGACGTGCCGGCCCGCGACATCACCGCAGCGACGGTCATGCTGGCGGTTCAGGGCCCCGAGGCTCGAGCAGCGGCGGCATCGATCGTCGGCGAGTCGCTGTTGGGCCTCGGCGTCAGGCGCTGCGTCGACATCGACTGGAGCGGCGAGAGCCTCGTGGTGTCGCGCACCGGGTACACGGGCGAGGACGGCTTCGAAATCACGGCTCCACACGCCGCCGGAGGCCTGCTCTGGGAGCGTCTGCTCGCCGTCGGCGTCGTGCCCGCCGGGATCGGTGCCCGCGACACACTCCGTCTCGAGGCGGCGCTGCCCCTCCACGGGAACGACATCGATGCGACGACTCACCCCTACGAGGCCGGCCTCGGGTGGACCGTCTCCCTGGACGAAGGCGTGTCGTTCCGTGGCAGCGACGCGCTTGCGCGCCTGAGCGGACGGCCCCTCGACCGCCGGCTCGCACACCTCCGGCTGTCGGAACGCGGCGTACCCCGCCCCGGTCTCAAGGTGCGCGACCCGGCATCGGGAGCACCCCTTGCCACCTTGACCAGCGGGTCCTACAGCCCTACGCTACGCGCCGGGATCGGGATGGCCTACCTGCCCGTCGGTCACGCAGACCCTGGGACCGTCGTCGACGTGGTGATCCGAGACCGTGGCGTCCCGGCCGTGGTTGTATCGCGCCCGTTCTACCGCCGACCACGGACGCGCTGACGCTGGAGGAGGTCACCGTGGAGTTCCCCGCTGATCTGCTCTATACGGACGACGACGAGTGGCTCCGCATCGAGGGCGTTGAGGGTGTCGTCGGGATCACGGACTACGCACAGGATCAGCTGGGCGACATTGTCTACATCGAGCTGCCGACCCCCGGCTCGATGTTCCAGCGCGGGCAGTCTCTGGGCGTCGTCGAATCGGTCAAGGCCGTGGCTGACCTGTTCGCTCCGGCGAGCGGCGAGGTACTGGTGGTCAACGAGGACCTTGCCGACGCGCCCGAGCTGGTCAACGAGTCTCCCTACGAACGTGGCTGGATGGTCCGGTTCCGACTCGAGGACCCCGAGGAGCGGGAAGGGCTGATGGATGCCGAGCGCCATCGCGCGAGCCGGCCCGAGGCCACCGAGCCCGGTCCGTGACACAGGACGGCTCATCGGCGTCGCCGTACATCCCACATACTGGCGCTGACCGCTCGATCATGCTCGAACGCGTCGGGCTGACCTCGATGGAGCAGCTGTTCGATCAGCTTCCGGCAACGCCGCGCGACCCCGCGATCGAGCTGCCGCCTGCGCTCAGCGAGCTGGAGCTGACCGAGCTCGTGCAACAGCGAGCCACCAACGCGGCGGCCGACATGCCGTGTTTCCTCGGGGCGGGCGCCTATCGTCGCTTCGTCCCCGCGATTACCTCCGAACTCGTGCGGCGGGGCGAGTTCCTCACTGCCTATACGCCCTACCAGCCAGAGATCAGCCAGGGCACGCTGCAGGCGCTCTTCGAGTTCCAGTCGGTCATCTGCGAACTCACGGGGATGGAAGTGGCCAACACCGGGCTCTACGACGTCGCCAGCGCGACCGCCGAGGCTGCGTTGATGGCGGCGCGCGTGACCCGCCGCAGCGCTCTGGCGCTGCTCGAGCCCCTGCATCCGCACACCGCTGAGGTCGTCCGCGCCTACGCTGCCGGGAGCGGACTTCGTGTCGACCAGGTCTGGGACGCTGACCGCGAGCTGGGCGATGAACACGCTGCGCTGATCGTCCAGCAACCTCAGTTCCTCGGCGGAATCGTCGACCTTGAGCCACAGGCCGCGTGCGCCCACGCCACCGGGGCGCTCTGCATCGTCGTCGCCGACCCGCTGGCGCTCGGCTTGCTCAGGGCGCCCGGCGACGCCGGGGCCGACATCGTCACCGGCGAAGGCCGCGACCTCGCCGGGCCGGTCAGCTTCGGCGGACCGTCGCTGGGCATCATGGCCGCGCGCGAACGCCACATCCGCCAGCTGCCGGGGCGTCTTGTCGGACGCACGCAGGAGCTGGCACCCCTGCCCGGCGCCGAGCCGCGGACCGGGTATGTCCTCACGCTCCAGGCGCGTGAGCAGTTCATCCGCCGCGAGCGTGCGACCTCAAACCTCTCCACCGGCCAATCACTGACGGCGATCGCGTTTGCCATCACCGTCGAGACCCTTGGCCCGGTCGGGCTGCGGCGCGCGGCCGAGCGCTGCTACCAGGCCGCGCACGATGCCGCGGGCCGCATCGCGATGATCGAGGGATTCGAAGTGACGTCCCCGGATCCCTGGTTCCAGGAGTTCCTCGTACGCGGACCCGTGGCGCCGGCAGAGTTGAACGCGCGCCTGCTCGACCACGGCGTGATCGGGGGGCTCGACGTGTCGGACCGACCGGAGGCCGAGGCACGGGGCGCGCTGCTCCTTGCCGTCACGGAGGCCACTTCGGCAGCTCACGTGGAGGAGCTGCTGGCCGCCTGTAGCGCCATCGCGGACGAGGGGGCGTGATGACCCGGGCGCCCGACGGGGGGAACCGCCACACCGACGTCGGTGCATCACTCGCCTTCGATCGTGGAGCGCCGGGTCGCTTTGCCGTCAGGGTGCCCGGCTGGGACGGCGCGGAGCACCCGCTGCCGCCCGCCCACCTCATGCGAGAGCGCCTCGTGCTGCCTGAACTCAGCCAGGGGGAGCTCGTCCGCTACTACACCCTACTGTCGACCAGGAACTACGGGGTCGACTCCGGACCCTATCCACTCGGTTCATGCACGATGAAGTACAACCCGAAGGTCGACGACGCGATCGCGGGTGCGAAGGGGTTCGCCGCGCTGCATCCCCTGGCGCCGCCCTCACTGGTGCAGGGGCTGCTCGCGCTCCTGTTCGAGCTCCAGCAGATGCTCGGGGCATTGACCGGGCTGCCCGCAGTCAGTCTGGCGCCGGCGGCGGGCGCGCAGGGAGAGCTCGCGGGCATGCTGATGGTGCGGCGGGCGCTCGAGGACCGCGGGGAAGCCGCCCTGCGTCGCCGTGTGCTCGTGCCGGACAGCGCGCACGGCACGAACCCGGCGTCGGCCAGCATGGCCGGGTTCGATGTGACCGAGGTGACGAGCGGCCCCGCCGGCACTCTTGAGCCCGCGGCGCTCCGCGCCGAGCTCGGAGAAGACGTCGCGGCTGTGATGATGACCGTGCCGAACACGCTCGGGCTGTGGGAGCCGCACGTCGAGGAGATCGCAACCGCCACGCACGAGGCCGGTGCCTATCTCTACGGTGATGGCGCCAACCTCAACGCCATCGTCGGCCAGGTTCGCTTCGGCGACCTCGGCTTCGATGTCGTCCACATCAACCTGCACAAGACCTTTGCGACGCCGCACGGCGGCGGCGGACCCGGCGCCGGCCCTGTCTGCTCGGGCGATGAACTCGCGCCGTACCTGCCGACGCCGGTTGTGACACGGAGCGGGGAGAGGCTTGACCTCGAACGCCCGCCGTCAAGCATCGGGCGATTGCAGCAGTTCCATGGCTCGGTCGGCGTACTGATCCGTGCGTATGCCTACATCCGCTCGCTGGGTCTGGAGGGCCTGCGCGCGGTGTCATCCCATGCCGTACTCAATGCAAACTACCTGCGCGCACTGGTCACGGGCCACTACGACCTGCCATACCAGCAGCAGGTCCTGCACGAGGTCGTGTTCTCCGGCTCGAGGCAACGCCGCGAGCACGGGGTCCGTACCTACGACATCGCCAAGCGCCTGATCGACTACGGCGTCCATCCGCCCACGGTCTACTTCCCGCTGATCGTCCCGGAGGCGCTCATGATCGAGCCGACCGAGACGGAGTCCCGTGAATCGATCGAACTCCTCGCCGAGGCGCTCGTCGGGGTGGCCGAGGAGGCCGAACGCGACGTGGCATCGCTCACTGCGGCGCCATCGAGTGCCCCGATCGGCCGGCTTGACGAGGTGCGAGCGGCCCGACAGCCGGACCTCCGCTGGAGAGCGCCTGGCCAGCGAGGCTCAACGGACTGAGCGTCACTCTGCGGCGCCCCGTCAGACGAACACTCCCCCGCGACGCCACGCCACCCCTCGGGCCGGGGCGCCCGTCGACCGCGCCGGGTGACCCGACCGATCAAGATCGATGGCTGTGGTGCTGAGCGCCACGCCCTGGACAGGCTGTCGACTTCCGGACGTTCGGAGCCCACATGGGGGATAACAACACGGTGCCGGCCGGTGCCCCGGCGGGGCGCGGCCTCATGCGGCACGTCGCAGAGAACAGCGGGGCTAGGCGGTCAGCCCTCCCGATCGCTCTCGTCCGGCCGCCCCGGCCCGAGGGGTGGATCGTCGTTGCCTCGATCGTCGCACGCACCCTCAGGAGGCGGCGCCTCTGAGCGGGGGAGATCGGCCAGCGTGATGTCGTCCATCACGACATCGTCGAGCGGTCCGGTCTCCGTCGCCTGGCTGTCGGCAGAGCCGAACAGCATCTCGATGGCGCTGGGGTCGCCGCCGATCGCCTCGAGCTGCTGGCGGAACTGCTCGCGCGCGGCCTTGAACTGATCGTCGCTCATGCCCATCGCCGTGAGCGTCGACCGCATCAGCTGGTGGACCTCGGCGATGTCGCCGCGGATCAGGGCATCGGCCATCCCGAGCTGTGTCTCGATCGCGCGGAAGCGTTCGCGCCGCTCGTAGTCGTTGGCGGTCGAGAGGATCGTCGACATCAGCCTGGTGAAGAGGTTCGCGGTGCGGGCGATCCGAACGCGGTCGTCGGGATCGGCCGGGAACTCCCCGGTGACCGTGACGTCGAGGCCGGTCGCGCTGTCGTGGGCGTGATATTGATTCGGCATCGCTTCCGCACCTCCAGTGATCCTGGGGCCCTGCCACTCCACACGGCCGCTCGTGCGTGTCGCCGTGGCTCCCGCTCCCCCTAGGCTACCCCAAATGCCGACCAGCGCTGTGCGTGCTGCATGTCGTTACCGCATGCCGGCCGGGCGCCTCGAATCGAACCGCAAGGGCCCTGCGCCACGCCACGAACTCGCTGTACGCGACGATCGACCGCCCCGGCAGGGACTACAGTAGAAGCCCCCCGAGCCCGGGGCTGGCAGGCGCGGCTGTCCGGGGGGAGGAGAGAGCGGATGAGACCGATCGCGATCGCCAGGTTGGAGGAGATCTCCGACCGCGAGCCCTTCGGCTGTTTCGCGGAAGGGATCGACCTCGTGGTCGTGCGGGACGGCGAGACCTGCTCGGTGCTCTACGGGCGCTGCCATCATCGTGGCGCTCGGTTCACCGATGGTTTCGTCCGCGGCGGTGACCTGATCTGCGGGCTGCACGGCTGGAACTACCGGATCGTGAGCGGCATCAGTTCCTATGACAACGACGAGCGGCTGCATCGCTTCGATTCCTGGACTGAGGGCGGCACCCTCTGGGTCGACGGCGACGAACTGGGCAGCTGGCTCGAGGTACACCCTCAGCGCTGGGATCGCGACGCCTACCAGGGGCCTACCAGGACAGCCACCCGATCCCGAGGAGCCGCACGTCGGGGCGATCCGCATGCTCGCCGCCCAGGGGCTGGCAAGCATGCACGGTCCGACCGAGGCGATGGGTGTGGCGCGCGACCGGCTCCCGAGCTGGGACGACATTCAGTTCTTGACTGCACAGCTCGCCCGCCTGCCGCAGCTCGATGAGATCGCGGTCGGGACAGATATCACGATCGGTCCGAGGGCGAAGCGGCCGCTGCACCTCAGCCTGCCCCTCTTCGTCTCCGACATGAGCTTCGGGGCACTCTCGCGGGAGGCCAAGATCGCGCTCGCCCGTGGAGCGGAGCTGAGCGGCACGGGCATCGCCTCTGGCGAGGGAGGCATGCTCGGCGATGAGCAAGAGGCCAACAGTCGCTACTTCCACGAGCTCGCCTCGGGGCGTGGCGGAAGCTGTCAACCTCTCGATGCCGGTCGAGGTCAGGGGGTTGTTGCAATGACGGGTTTGTTGATCCACGCCTCCTTCGGGGGTCTGGCGGCCCGCGGCGGTCCGTTGCGGAACCGCTCGGGCCAGACGCTGTAGGCGGCATCCAGGGTCTCCTGACGCGCCTGCACGGTCTGCAGGGCTTCCCCGCCGTGGAGCGTGGCGGGGTGCTGGTAGCCGACACCGGAGTGGTAGTACTCGCGGTTGTACCAGTCGACAAACGGCGCCATCCAGCTCCGCACCTCCTCCAGCGAGTGGAAGCGGTCGGGGTAGTCGTGGCGGTACTTGACGGTCTTGAAGCCGGCCTCGGAGTAGGGGTTGTCGTTGCTCACGCGCGGGCGCGAGAGGCTGCGCGTGACAGCGAGGTCTTCGAGCAGTTCCGCCAGGCTTGTCGACGTCATCTGGGCACCGCGGTCTGAGTGCAGCGTCAGTTGCTGCGGCGAGATCCCGTTGCGGTCGCAGGCGGTGCCCACCAGCGTCCTGGCAACCTCGGTCGACTCCGCCGTGTCGACCGTCCAGGCGACGATCTTGCGGCTGAAGATGTCGATCACCACGTAGAGATAGAACCAGCTGCGGTGGTGAGGGCCGCGGAGCCGCGAGATGTCCCACGACCAGACCTCGTTCGGGCCGCTCGCCTGCACCTGGGGTGCATGGTGGGTCGTGCGTCGGTGACCGCGACGCCGTTCGCGGACCAGGCCGCGTTCCTCGAGGATGCGGTACATCTGGCGGATCGAGCAGACGTACGAGCCTTCGTCCAGCAGCTGATAGTAGACCTGGGCGGGCGCCTGGTCACGAAAGCGTGGTGAGCACAGCAGCTCGGCGATGTGGTCGCGCAGCTGGTCGGGGATGCGTGACGGCTGCGGCTGGTGCTGCTCGCGCGGCTTCGCCTGTGACGGCCGCCTGGCGGCGGCTGCGGTCGGTCCGCTCTGAGTATCCGAAGGCCCGACAGGCGCGGGCACGGCCAACCCGCTGGGCCCATGCGCCCACAGCGGCCAGCATCTGCGCCCGCCAGTTGGCGTATGCCTGTGCTGGCCGTTCGGCTCGTGTCGGCGCTACCCGTTCTGGCTGCTCGGTCGTTGCGGCATCGCGCTCTTGCGAGCAAATCTTTGCAAGAGCGCCAAGGCTTTTCCCTGGGTCTCGATCAGCTCCTCTGCCGTCTCCAGCTGCTGCTCGGCAAGCATCGCCCGCTGCCGGTAGCGGTCGCGCTCAAGGGTCAGCCGGTTGGGCGCTCGTGGTCCCGGCGGCCGCTCGACGAGGGCACGGCGCGCCCCATCGTCACGCTGCTGGCGCCACCTGGTGATCAGAGACGAGTACAGACCCTCGCGCCGACAGATGGCGCCGACTGCTACCGGCTCACCGCGGGCCTTTGCCTCGTCGATCTCCGCCAGGATGTCGAGCTTGTACTGTACTGGCCACGACCTGCGTGCTCGACGCACCTCAGTCTCTTCATCAACCACCATCGCTCTACGTCCACTTCTCCGCCCTCGTATCAATCGCACTATATCCGGCAGAGATGAGGTTGGCAGCTAAGGTTTCGGCTTCTCGATGGAGAAGGTCACGAGAACGCAGGCCCTCCACTTCAAGGGCGGACAGGGTGCGAAGTCGGGTACGGGCGGTCACCTCCCCGGTGCGAAGGTGATGGGCGAGATCGCGCTGGTACGCGGACTGCCTCCCGGTCAGCCCGCCATCTCACCGGCCCACTTCCCCGACCTGCTCGTCCCTGCCGACTTCCGCGTGGTGGCCGAGGAGGTGCGGGAGGCGACAGGCGGCATCCCCGTCGGGTTCAAGCTCTCGGCACAGCACATCGAGGACGACATCGATGCCGCGCTCGAGGCCGATGTCGACTACATCATCATCGATGGACGTGGCGGCGCGACGGGTGCGGCGCCGACGATCCTGCGCGACCACATCTCGGTGCCGACGCGGTCGCCGTCTCCAACGCCGCGATGCAGGCGATCGGCTGCATCGCCATGCGCGCCTGCCACACCAACAACTGCCCGGTCGGGATCGCCACTCAGAAGCCACATCTGCGCGCCCGCCTGCCCGTTGACGAAGCGGCCGAGCGCCTCGCACGCTTCCTGGACTCTTCGGTCGGCCTGATGCAGGTGCTGGCGCGGGCGTGTGGCCACACGCATCTGAACCAGCTCAACGTGGACGACCTCACGACCTTCGACCGGGAGATGGCGCACCTGACGGGGATCCGCTACGGCGGCGTCGAGCTCGGCGCTCGGGGCTGACCGCGGGCGCCTGGAGACAGCGTCGATCCGACCACTCGATCGCGATCCGCTCCCTTCGCTAGACTGATGGCGGCCGATCGATCGCGATCCGCTCCCTTCGCTAGACTGATGGCGGCCGATCGCGGCGCCGCTATTCAACGCGCACTGGTGGCGGTGATCACCGTCTGGGAGCCGAGGAGTACCGATGGCGATCGAGACGCGACCGGAGATTGAGCAGCAGGATCCTGAGCAGGATCCTTACCAGGCCTTGCTCGATCACGGGCGTGAGCGCGGATACAAACTCGACTGGCTACAGCGGCGTGAAACCTTTGGCGCCCAAGCCGAGATCGGTGACGATGACCGCGGTGGATTCCTGCTCCAGCACGCCGACAGCGGTCCCTTCGGACAGGTGCCCCCGCGGAGCGACAACACCACCGGTCGGCCACGTGGCGCGCTTCGCCGCGACGCGGCACCCCGTGTCGGGAACTACCCGGTCCGCACGAAGGCTGACGTCTGGCTGCGTAACGGAGCCCAGCTCTACGAAGAGGCCGTGCAGCGCCAGTGGTCGTCGGCGACCGACATTCCTTGGCACACGCTGGAGGAGCTTCCCGACGAGATCGAGCGCGCCGAATGCTAGCTGACGACCTTCCTCACCGAGGTTGAGTTCGTCGCCGGTGACGTGCCCGGCAAGTGGATCGCCTACACCACCCCCGACTACTACGAGCCCCGGATGTACCTGATCTCGCAGGTCATGGATGAGGCCCGGCACCTCGATGTGTTTCGCAAGCGCGCGCTCGCTAACGGCGGTGGCCTGATGTCACAGCTGCGGCGCTCGGGGGCCGCCGGCGGTGCGATCGATTCCGCTCGCGACTTCACCGAGATGTCGGCGAGGCTCCACATCTCCGGTGAGGGCTCGGTGCTGTCTCTCTTCCGGATGGGCGAGCTGATGAGCTACAACGACGCCGAGAAGGCGATGTACCGTCTCGCCGCCTCCGATGAGTCGCGGCACGTCGCCTTCGGTGTGATGCACCTGCAGTACCTGGCGCAGACAGACCCGGAGCGGAGCGCGGAGATCCACAGCTACCTCGACGAGATCGAGGTCGGGCTGACGGCCGCCGCAGACCCGCAGAACCCGGTCGTCCGCGGCACCGACTCGAACACGGCGATCTCGATCCTGATGGGTGGCGGCGCCGACCCGAGTTCGATCGAAGAGGGCCAGAAGATGCTGCTCGCGGTGCGCCGCCGGCAGGTCAAGGAGTACATGCAGCGGGTGCGCGTCGCCGGTTTCGGTGAGCGCTTCGAGAACGGCCGTGCCAGCGCCATCCTCGAGCAGTACGTGAGCGCCTAGTCTGGAGGGGCGGCGTCGGGGGCAGCACCCCGGGGCCGCACTCTTCTCGTCTCTGCGCTACCGTTCCCCGGTCAGGAAGCGCCGCGGCACCTCGACCCGCATCATGTCGATCTGGGCGGCCGACACCCCGCCCTCCCTCAGCGCCGGCACGGCGACCTCGGAGAGGAAGAGGTAGCGCGTCGGCGTCATCGGTTCCGCCAGCCCGCCCGCCCGCACCGGCCTCGGTGCGTAGTCGTGTCCCAGCATCAGCCGCTCCACCCAGCCGCGTTCGATCAGCGCCTTGACCGTGCGGTTTCGCGTCTCCCAGGGCAGGGCGCCGCTCGCTCTCCCGGGGTAGCGATCGAGCGAGAGGTAGACCCCGGCGCGCAGCAGGTCCTCCAGATAGTCGACGTCCTCGGTGTCTGCGCTGTGCCCGATGCAGACCCGATGGGGTGGGACGCCTTCGTCGACGAAGAGAGCGAGCTGCTGGCGGCCGACCTCCTCGGGCGCCCAGTGGTGGGTGCTGATCGGGCACCCGGTGCGGATTGACGCCCGTGCGGCGCCACGCAATACCAGTTCGCCCTCGGGCGTCACGCCGCCCCTGTCGTTAGCGACCTTGATCGCGCCTGCCCTGATCGACGTGTTGTCGATCCCGACCTCGATTTCACGGACGAAGATGTCGGCGATCTCGTCGGGGTCGCGCATCCAGAACGAGCGTGGCACATCTCGCCAGATACCGGTCGCGACGACGACGTGCAGCCCGACCTCCCGGGCGAGCTCCTGGACAAGAGCGACGTTCCGCCCGAGATCTGGCGTCGAGAGGTCGATCATGGCGCCGATACCCCCCGCCTTGGCCTGGCGGAGCTCGTCGAGGAGGACGCGCCGTGTTTCGGCCATGTCGAAGAGCCACGGGTAGTGGCGGAGATCGTTCCCCGCGTCGACGAGGACGTGTTCGTGGCTGAGCGTAACGCCGAGCTCGCTTGAATCGACCGGGCCGAGGACCGTCTGCACCATCGGCATTGCGTCTTCCTTTCACTGCCCTGGCTAGGGACTCCAGCCTACCCCGGCCGGCTGCGGTCGATCCCGGGCCCCTCAAGAGCTGGTGGGGAAGGCGGTCAGTGGAGCGGATCTGACGGCTGTGGGACACTCATGCCGAAGGGCCAGAGCCGCGGGCCCTGCCCGTGCGGGAGTAGCTCAGTGGTAGAGCGCCTGCCTTCCAAGCAGGATGTCGCGAGTTCGAATCTCGTCTCCCGCTCCACCGCACCATTGCGAGCACCGGGCCCGGGCGCGCCCCGGTCATTTACGGGCACGCGGGCAATGCGCCGGGTCTCACGCCCGTAGACCGGCTAGCTCCGGGGGAGCGTTCCGATCTCCTCGAGCACGTAGGGTGTCCCCTCGTAGATCTCGGTAATCCAGTTCTGGAAGAGGAGATGCGCGGCGGCCCGCCAGCGGTTAACCGGCGGCTGGCACGGGTCGTCATCGGGAAAGTAGTTGCGCGGGATCCGGATCGGTCGATTGGCCGCGACGTCCCGCTCGTACTCCTCCTTGAGGCTGGTTGCGTCGTACTCAAGGTGGTTGAACATGAAGGCGGCCCGGTGGGCGCGGTCCTCGACCAGGCAGATCCCGGACTCCTCCGCGGTGGCGAGGATGGCCAGGCCCGGCCGATCGGGGATGTCCTCCGCACGCACCTCGGTGTGCCGGGAGACCGGCACCCAGAAGCGATCGTTGAAGCCGCGGAGCAGCGGCGCATTGCGCAGGCGGACCTCGTGCTCGAAGACCCCGAAAATCTTCTCCGGGAGCTCATACTTGGGCACACCGTAGAAGTGATGGAGGGCCGCCTGGCCGCCCCAGCAGACGTAGAGCGAGTTGAAGACGTGGCTCGTCGCCCAGTTGAAGATCCGGGTGAGCTCGTCCCAGTAGTCGACCTCTTCGAAGGGCAGCGTCTCGATCGGCGCGCCGGTCACGATCAGCCCATCGAAGTACTGGTCCCGGATGTCGTCCCAGGTCCGGTAGAAGTCGATCAGGTGCTGCTCTGGTGTGTTGCGGGACTCGTGGCTGGCGGCCTTGAGCAGGGTCAGCTCGACCTGCAGCGGTGACGCGCCGATCAGACGGGCCAGCTGCGTCTCGGTGCGGATCTTGTTCGGCATGAGGTTGAGCAGCGCCACCTGCAGGGGGCGGATGTCCTGATGGAGCGCCGTGTGCTCGTCGATCACGAGCACGCCCTCCTCCCGGAGGATGCGTCGTGCCGGCAGGTCGTCGGGGATCTTGATCGGCATCGCTCGCTGCTTCCCACGCCTCCCTCCGGGCGACCCGCCTGCGCGGCCGCCCCGAGGTGTCTCAGGGGGCCTAGGCGGCCGCCTTCGCAAGCGCCTGATCGAGGTCGGCGATGATGTCATCGATGTGTTCGATGCCGATCGACAGCCGCACGTAGCCGTCGGTCACGCCGGTCGCGAGGCGGTCCTCGGTCGAGAGTTGCGAGTGCGTGGTGGAGGCCGGGTGGATCGCCAGCGAGCGAGCATCACCGATGTTGGCGACGTGGTAGAAGAGCTCAAGGGCGTCGATGAAGCGCGCACCGGCCTCGCGGCCGCCGGCCAGTTCGAAGCCGACGAGGCCGCCGAACCCACCGTCGAGGTAGGTGTCGGCCCGCCGCCGCTCCTCACCCTCGGAGAGGCCGGGGAAGATGGTGGTGGTCACGGCCGGGTGGTCCTGCAGATAGGCCGCTACCTTCTCGGCGTTCTCGCAATGCGCTCGCATCCGCAGCGGCAGGGTCTCGAGCCCCTGCAGGAACTGGAACGAGCTGAGCGGGCTCATCGCGGACCCGAGATCACGCAGCATCGTCACGCGCGCCTTGAGGATGTAGGCGATCGGACCGAGTGGTTTCACCGCCTCGGTCCAGATGGCTCCGTGGTAGCTCGGGTCGGGCTCGTTAAGCATCGGGAAGCGGTCGGCGTGCTTCTCCCAGTCGAAGGTGCCGCCGTCGATCAGCATCCCCCCGATCGAGGTGCCGTGGCCGCCGATGTATTTGGTGGTCGAGTACATGACCACGCTGGCGCCGTGGTCGAGGGGGCGGCAGATGATCGGCGCCGCGGTGTTGTCCACGATCAGCGGCACGCCGAGCTCGTCGCCAATGTCGGCCACCTCGCGGATCGGGAATGCCTGCAGCTTGGGGTTGGGCAGGGTCTCGGCGTAGTAGGCGCGCGTTCGATCGTCGGTGGCGCGGGCGAAACCGCTGGGGTCAGCCGGGTCGACGAAGCGCACCTCGACGCCGAACGTCGCAAAGGTGTTCGCGAAGAGATTCCAGGTGCCACCGTAGAGGTCAGTTGAGGCGACAACGTTGTCGCCCGAGGCGGTGATGTTCTGCAGGGCGATCGCCGTCGCCGCCTGCCCCGATGACAACGCCAGCGCCGCAACCCCGCCCTCGAGGGCCGTCAGTCGGTCTTCGAGCACGGCCGTCGTCGGGTTCATGATCCGCGTGTAGATGTTTCCGAGCTCCTTGAGCGCGAAGAGGTTCTCGGCGTGCTCAGCGTCTCGGAACTGGAAGCTGGTGGTCTGGTAGATCGGCACCGCGACGGCGCCAGTGGTCGGATCAGCGCGGTAGCCGGCGTGCAGCACCAGCGTCTCGGGGTGGGGGCGGTCGCTCATGGTTCTCCTTCGGCCTGAGTCGTACCCCGCGGTGCAGTCTGGCTCGGGCGGCCCGATTGCCCCGATCCGATGATGCTGCGCGAGGGGACCGTCTGCCTGGTTGCGGCCCGGTGTCCGCGGCTAGTTCCGGATTGACAGCGGCCGCAGCACAGCTGTGGCCATATGTTAGGAATTTGCCACAGAAAGTCCGTAGTGGGGAGAGACCGCGCGAGCGAGGGCGCTCAGACCGATCTGTCAGAGCCGCTCGCAGAGCGACGGAGGCCGCCACAGGGTGCTCCCGGATGCGCGATTGGTTGAAGCCTGGTCGTCTCGTCCGGGTGGGCGGCCGGACGGTGCCCGAGGTGGCACCGGCCGAGTGTCCTCTGGAGCTAGCCGCGCGGCAGTCCGAGGCCGCGGGTCGCGATCACGTTCCGCTGGATCTCACTCGTGCCCCCGGCGATCGTGCCGGAGACGCTGCCGACGTAGGAGCGCGTGAAGCGGGCACCCATCGGTGCGTGCGCGCTCTCGCTGTCCCAGATGTTCGAGTTGAGGCCGAACACTCGCGTGCCGGTACGGGCGAGGCGCTGTCGCAGCTCGGAGGCGTACATCTTCGCGGTCGACGCCTCGTAGTTGGGGATCATGCCCGAGTTCTGCATCGAGATGATGCGGAACGAGAAGTTGAAGAGCACGTGGCTCTCGATGAAGCCATCGGCGATCTGGTGGCGCAGCGAGTCCGATTCGCCGAGACGCGACCTCGTCTGGCCTTCCGGGCTCTTCACGTACGCGACCATCTCGCTGATGGTTCGCTCGGCCTCCATCGCTCCCTGGATGTTGGAGCGCTCGAAGTCGAGCAGGGAGGCTCCGACGTACCAGCCGCGGTTCAGCTCGCCGACGAGGTTGGCCGCCGGCACTCGCACGTCCTCGAAGAAGGTCTCGTTGAAGCCGTGGCGCCAGCCCATGTTGATCAGCGGCCGGATCGAGATTCCCGGGGTGTGCCGGTCCATCAGCAGGAACGAGATGCCGCGGTGCTTCGGTGCCTCAGGGTCGGTCCGGACGAGCGCGAACATCCAGTCGGCGTTGTGCGCGCCGGAGGTCCAGATCTTCTGGCCGTTGATCACGTATTCGTCGCCGTCGCGCTCGGCGCGGGTCTGGAGCGAGGCGAGGTCTGAACCGGAGCCCGGCTCCGAGTACCCCCGGCACCAGGCGACCTCACCGGAGAGGATCTTCGGCAGGTGCTCCGCCTTCTGCTCCTCGCTGCCGTGCACGATCAGGGTCGGACCAAGCATCTGTACGCCCATGCCGCCGACCGCCGGGGCGCCGGCTGAGGTCATCTCCTGCTTGAAGATGAACTGCTCCATCGGTGTCAGGCCGGCCCCGCCGTACTCGGCCGGCCAGTGTGGCGCCACCCAGCCCTTGGTGGCGAGGGCGTCGGCCCAGTCGATCGCTGCCTGGCGCACCTCGCCGTTCGCTGACTTACGGTCGCCCTGCCAGCCGCCGGCGTCCTCATCGAGCCCGCTCCTGTAGCGCTCCGGCAGTGCCGAGTCGACCATCGACCGCACATCCTGGCGGAAGCTCGCCTGCTCGTCGGTGTCGTTCCAGTCCATCTGATCCTCGTCTCGATCGCGGTCGGCCGCTCGGGCTCGTTCGCTGGTCTGTGCTGACCCAACATAAGCTTGGTCGCTGCCAGCGACCAGAGGCCGGGCCGGCCCCGGGCCGCTCGATGGCCACGCCCGATCCGTGAGGCTGTCGGCGAGGCGCCCGTGGTGTGGTTGGGGTGGGTGGTTCCGGAAGGCGGTTGGGGCCGGTAGGTGGGATCCGCGGTAGAGTTGCGGGCAGCCGGCCGATGGTTGGAGCTGCCGATCACCTGGATCATCGCCGCCCTGCTCAGTTCCGTCGGCTTCGCTACCGTCAGCCTCACCGACAAGGCGATCATGAGCGGGATGGGGCTGCGGGTACGCGCCTTCCTGCTCTTCATCGGCCTGCAGTCGCTGACGATGTGGCTCGTCCTCTCGGCGATCGACCCCCCTGACCCTTCGCTCCCGCTGGAGATTCACCTGCGCGGGCTTGCCGTCGGCCTGATGTGGGGCACTGGTGCGCCCGTGATCCTGTGGACGCTGAGCCGAGAGGAGGTCTCGCGGGTCGCGCCGATCTTCCAGTCCTATCCGCTGCTCGTGGTGATCTTCGCGATCGTTCTGCTCGGCGAGAGCCTCGGGCTCAGCGAGGCCGTCGCCGTGACGCTGGCGATCGGCGGTGCGCTGCTAGCCGCTGCCCAGTTCTCAAGCGGGGGTCGCGTCCGCCTGAGCAGCGCCATCGGCTACCTCCTTCTGGCGATGGTGGTCATCGCCCTGGCCCAGATCCTGCTCAAGACCGTGACCCGCGACATCTCCTTCCTCCAGGCGACGGCGCTACGCGGGGCCGGGTTGGCCATGGTGCTGATCCCGATGAACCTCAGGTCGGACATCTGGCGGGAGCTGGTGGCGTTCATGTCCGGGGGGAGGTCTGCGCTGGCGCTCGCGGTCGATGCCGGAGCTGCCGTGATGGCGATGGTGCTGATGACCTACGCGATTGCCCAGGGCCCCGTCTCTCTGGTCAACGCCGCGGTCTCGGGCACGCCGCTGATCATCTTCTTCGGCAGCATCGTCGTCTCACGCCGGACCGGGCTGCTGCCCGGGGAGGTGATCACGCGGCCAGTGATCGCGCAGAAGTTGGTAGCGTCGCTGCTGGTCGTGAGCGGTCTCGCCCTGCTCGCGCTGTCGAACTGAAGTGGCGCGACTGTCTGACACCGAGCTCCGCAGCTCCGGGGCGGTCGAGCGAGGAGGGGCCGGCCGGTCCGGCACGAGTCTCGCGGATCGAACTAAGCTCCTCGTGCGATCCCCATCAGCGACTGGGTTCGACGGCGCCCGCGGGCTGCCGGGGGGAGGGACCGCCGGTGCGGCTTCGCTGGACACGACTCCTGGGCGATCGGGAGTGGCCGGGCTCGCGAGCCCTCATCGGCGACATCGTCTTCGGCGCCAGCGACGGCCTGATCACGACCTTTGCGCTGGTCAGCAGTGTGACCGGTGCCGACCTTGGGTCGAGCGTGGCCATCGTCCTCGGGCTCGCCAACCTGCTGCCCGACGGCATCTCGATGGGGGCAGGTCAGTACCTCGCCCGCAGATCGGAGACGCAGGCAGCGGCCAGGGCTGACGGCAAGGAGGTCGACCGCTGGGTTCCCGCCGTGCACGGTACTGTCATGTTCGCGGCCTTCCTCATACTCGGCGCCCCGCCGCTCCGGCCCTATCTCGTGCTCGATCCGTCAGAGGCGTTCTCGGCCGCGGCGGTCTGCGCGGCAGCGGTCCTCTTCACCGTCGGCGCGCTGCGAACGACCGTCACGGGCGCGCGCTGGGTGAGCTCCGGGCTCGGATGCTCGTCATCGAATCGGCTGCCGGCGGTCTCGGTTTCGCCGTCGGATGGGGATCACGCGGTCTCCTCTAGAGAGGTGCCCTCGGCCCGGGTTCGAGGCGCCGGCTTGGCGCCGCCGCCTCGTGGTCGGGTGGGACGGTCAGCCGGTTGAGGCGCGGCCAGCGTGGTCCCGCGGGTCTCTGGTTCGGGCGACCCTACTTCGCGTCGCGCCCGAAGCGAGCCGGGTCGAAGGGCGTGAGATCGAGCGTCTCCGCGTGGCCGTCGAGGATCAGCTCCGCCATCGCGAGACCGCTCGGTGGCGACTGGAGGATGCCCTTTCGCCCGTGGCCGGTCGCGATGAAGGCGCCGGTGATGCCCGGAACCCGCCCCATAATCGGCAGGCCGTCCCGGGAGAGCGGTCGCAGGCAGGCAGTCTGCTCGACGACTTCGGCCTCCCAGAGTTCGGGGGCATGCGCCACACCCCAGGCGACAATCTCGTCGCGGGCCTCGGTCGTCGTGCCGCGATCGAAGCCGACTCGCTCCTCAGTCGTACCGAGGAACACCACGCCCCCGCCCTTGGTCGATGCGTAGTTGCCACCGTCGCCGAAGCAGAACTCCGGGACACTACGGGCCGGGCGGAGCTTGACGATCTGACCGCGCAACGGCTCGACCGGGACCGGGATACCGAGCCACTCAGAGGCCTCCTGAGACCAGGGGCCCATCGCCACCACCACGACATCCGCGGCGATCTCCTGCCCACGGACGATCACGGCTCGCGTCTTTCCATCCTCGTGGCGGAGGCCTGTGACGGCCCCCGAGCGGACCGTTGCGCCGAGCCGCTCGGCGGCCGTGACGAGCGCGAGCGAGTAGCGGTATGCGTCGACACGCGCACCCCCCTCGTGTACCGCGCCGCCGCAGGCCGGACCCCCGTAGACACCTCCTGTTGCCCCCGGCAGCCCATGACGGTCGACCCAGCTGGCCGCGATGCCGGCGGCATTGAGCCGTGCGACGTTCGCCCGACCCTGCTCCTCCTTTTCCGCGCTCAGTGCGAGCGCCACGCGCGGCGAGACCGCGTATTCATAGTCGACTCCGGACTCATCGGGCAGGTACCGGGACAGTTCGGCGTGCATCTCGCATCCGAGGCGGCTGATCTGGTAGGAGGGATCGGCCGTATCCGGGGCGGGCGGTGCGAGGAGGCCGGCAGCAGCTCCCGAGGCTCCCGCCGCGACTGCATCACTCTCGATGATGGTGGCGGCAACGCCTCGCCTGGCCAGGAAGTAGGCGATGGCGCCACCGATCACGCCACCGCCGCAGATCACTACGTTCTCGGGCACGGTGGGTCCTCTCGCGGGGCCTTCAGGGCAGCCTATAGATTATAGGAATGCCGGGCAGTCGCAGAGAGCGACGTCGGACAGGCAGCTCCGGACCAGGCTGCTCAGGGGGCACCGATGTCACTTCAGTCCAGGACCTGGCGGGCACGCCCCCGCAATATGAGCCCGAGCGGGATCCATGACGACGAGCGGGCCAGAGAGCTTGGCTTCGAGGGCGGGTTTGTGCCGGGCGTGATGCTCTACGAGCATGTCGTCGCCGAGCTGGTCAACCAGGGCGTTGGCTGGCTGACCGATGGCCGTGCCGAGATGCGCTTTCGTCGACCGGTCTACGGTAACGAGGAGGTCTCGTTCGAGGTCGAGGCCTCGGGTCAGAGCTTCACGATCCGCGGGGACGACGATATGGGTCCCCGCTCCACGGGCCTCCTCACGATCGATCGCGAGGCGCCTGAGCTTCCGGTCGGTGAACCGGTCTCGCAGATCGAGGGCGAGCTCGGCCAGGAGTCCCAGCTCGGCGTGCTGATGAGGATCGAGCAGACGATCGACCCCGCACTCTTCGACCGGATGGCCGCCAGCAGTGGCTTCCCGCGCGGCGAGGGCCGCAAGCTCATGCCGGTGGCGCAGTACGTGAACCCGATCTCGATGATCTACGAGTACTTCGGGCACTCGACGACGATCCACTTCGAGAGCCGTGTCTGGCATCACTCACCGCTCCACGAGGACGAGACCTTCTCGACAACGGGCGCGATCACTGGCTTCTCGGAGCGGCGGGGCAACCAGATCGTCCACTTCACGGCGCTGATCGCGGCGGCCGACGGCCGTCCCATTGCGACGATCGAACACTCCAGCGTCTACCGACTGGCCAGGGAGCGCGAGCGGCAGGCCGGAGACTAGCGGGCGCGCCATGGTTGGGCGACGAACGGTAGTGCTGCTGGCCGGCGATCTGCTGATGCTCGCGGCCTTCGTCGTGCTTGGTCGATCCGCCCACGGTGGCGATGGGGAGCGGGCCGCCGCCCTGGCGGTCGCCGGGACCATGGCCCCCTTTGGGCTGGCCTGGCTGGTGGTGACGGTGCCGATACTTCTCCGGCAGCCGGTCGCTCTGGCGGCGACCTGGCCACTGGTCCGGCAGACCATCCTCACCTGGTCGGTCGCCTATCCGATCGCCGTCGTGCTGCGCGCCCTGGCGATCGGGCGCACCAGCCCACTCTCCTTCTACGTGGTCTCCCTGCTGCTACCGCTCGCACTCCTCGTCGCTTGGCGGTTGGCGTTCGCGCTCGGCGCCAGACGGCTTCGCCTGGCCACGCGCGTCGAACGCCGCTGAGCCCGAGACCACCTAGCCCGGCCCTCAGCGAGGACGGTCGAGCCAGTTGCACGTGCCGGGAAGGTTGGGCGCAAGACCGGAGCTCAGCGCCTGCGAGCGGCGCGCCGGCGCAGAGCGGGCTCAGAGTGGAGTGAGGGCCCACCACGCGAACGCGACCGTGACCGCAATCGAGGGGACCAGTGCGAATGCCGCCCCAAGACTGATCTTCTGCCGGGTGACGTCGCCCCCGCTCCGCCGGTTGACGCCCAACGTGAGCAGCGGCCCGAGGACCCCGAACCAGGCGGCGAGCGCGTGACCGAGGTTTGGGTTGCGTCCGCGCCCGCGCGCCACCTTGCCGGCAAGCCAGACCACGGCCAGGTGGAGCGGGATCACCCACCACGAGACCGTGACTGCGCCCACGACCGTTGAGATCATGAGGCCCTGCACGAGGCCGGCCGCTGCCAGACCCGCCGCGAGCCCCACCGTCGGGCCATCGGCCCTCATCGGAACCTCTCTGTCGGCCCCCTCATGCTCTCTCGATCGGCAGCCGGGCCGGGTTCTCCCGTCACGCAGCGCATGGCCTGAACCGCGATCTCCTAGCGGAGCATCGGGTCGGACTCGTCGAGCCCGAAGAGCTGCCATCCGACACGGTCCGCGCCGGGGCCGCTTCGGTCCGGGATCAACCCCTGCCCGGGCTGCGTGTTGAGTGCCTTCTCGATCGCCCATCGTGAAAGCCCCTGGACGGCCTCCATCTGACCCATCTCGTCGAGGCTGAAGAAGCCGGCGTCGGCGATCTCATCACCGTCGAACTTCGGCTCGCCGGAGACCAGCTCGAGGCGGAAGACCACGTAGATGTTGGTGCTCGGTCCCCCGGTAGATCCGGCGAGCGAGTGCCGAAAGGCGATCACGTCCACGACGGTGGCGGTGATGCCGGACTCCTCCAGGACCTCACGCTCGACGGCGAGAGAGAGCGGCTCGTCGACCTCGGCGTACCCACCGGGCAGCTGCCATGATCCGGCGAACGGGTTCCACCCGCGCTGGACGAGCAGGGCACGTGGTCCGTCCGGGTCGTGCCTGAGCACCACACCGGCGCAGCCGATCGAGTAGTCACCGAAGTGGATGAAGCCGCAGCTCCGATCGGGGCAGGCCTGGCGGTCGCGACCGCCGTCGTGGCGCGTCGTCAGCGTGAGCGCGCAGCGCGGGCAGTAGGTCAGCGTCGCCATTCGAGATCCTCTCTGTTCGCCAGAAGCAGCTGAGCCCCGCTACGGACGCAGTAACCCGGCTACGGGCACGACCAGCTCGAGCGTGCGCTCCTGGGGTATGAAGCACTCACGGTCGCTGCAGGTCTGGTAGCGCACGGTCACGGTGAGCGGGAAGGAGTCGCCCTCGGTCAGTCCGTTGTTGATCGAGACGGAAATCCGCGCCTGGCCTTCGGGGAAGATGCGGAAGTCGACGTCGAGGCCCTCCACGCGGAAGGGGACGGTCTCAGGGTAGCGCGGGCTTCCCACATGGATGCGATCCGGTGCCGACACCGTCACTTCGGTTGCGATGAAGCCCTCGGGGATCGGCTGCCCGTAGAGGTGGAGGCCGTGATCGACTTCGAGGTCGACGTAGAGGGATGCGACCTCGGCGAAGACCATCTCTAGGCTCCCCAGCGTCGCACTGATGCTGACGCCGTCGCCGCTGGCATCAGCACGAGGGTGATTGGCGACCTCGAAGTCGATCCCGATGCCGTCCCTCAGGACGGTCGCCGCGGACGGGCGGCTACGATAGCTCCGGAAGAAGAGCTTCTCGGCGACGGTACCGTCTTGATCGATCACGTAAGAGCCGGGGAAGGGGATGCCGTAGATCCCGTGCGAAGGCTCGACCAGCGTGTTCAGGATTCCGGTCGCTTCGATCACCTCGTGGTCGGGATCGGCGAGCAGCGGGAAGCTGATACCGAACTCGCGGGCGAAATCGGCCTGAGCCTCTTGCGGGTCATAGGAGATGGCAAAGACGGAGACGCCGGCTGCGTCGAACTGCTCGAGGTGGCGCTGCAGCTGCACGAGCTGCGATCGGCAGAACGGTCACCAGCGGACCGATCGGTGGAAGACCACGAGTGCCCGACGACCGGCGCGCGCCTCCTCGAAGTCGACCAGGTTGCCATGCTGGTCGGCGAGTCTGATGGGCGGGAGCCGCTCGCCGATATCGGGTCCCGAGGGGAACTCATCTGAGGCGGGACTCCGCCTCCCCGGTGGGGTCTGGGTCGGGCTGGTCATCTTGGCGTGCCTTCCTGGGGCGGGTGTCCGGGGACCCGGCGACGGTACACCAATTCTCTTCCAGGTTGGGGCTCGATTTGGCGATTCACCGAAGGACCGTAGGCTGGCCGCGGTCGCCCGCCAGGAGGCATGAGTGCGTGGCGTGCGCCGGTGGCGGGGAGGTCGGGAGAGTGATGGCCGGACAGGGACGGCGGCGCCGGCTGAGGCGCGACGGGGGGAGGACCCATCCACGCTTGAGATCTCGATCGAGGAGATCCGGTTCGAGGTCCGCTACAAGGACGTGAAGAACCTCAACCTCCGCATCGTCTCTGGGGAGTGCCCGGTCCAGCTCTCGCCCCCCACGGCATCGCTCCTGCCACGGTCCAGAGCTTCGCTGCTAGCCGGCTTGAGTGGGTCCGCAAGCAGCGGTTGCTGGTCGGGGAGCGCCAGGAGCACCTCAGTGAGTACCGAGACGGTGAGCGCCACCTCCTCTGGGGCGAGCCTCACCGCCCCGCGATCCAGGCCAACGAGGGGAGACCGGTGGTCGCCCGAGAGCGGGGACGGATCGTGATCAGGTGCTCGCCCGGGGCCTCCGTTCTCGACAGGTCCCAGCTGCTCGAGCGCTGGTATGGGGAGCAGGTGCGGGACGAGGTGATGCCCCTGCTCGCCCACTGGTCAAAGGAGATCGGCGCGGCGCTGTCCCACCTGATCGTGCGGCAGCTGAAGATGAGATGGGGCAGCTGCAGTCACACGAGCGGCCGTGTCCGCCTCAACGCGTTGCTCGCAGCTCACCCGAGGCGCTGCCTGGAGGGCGTCGTCGTGCATGAACTCGTGCATCTGATCGAGCCGTCCCACGGCGCTCGCTTTCGCAGACTGATGGACAGATTTTTGCCCGATTGGCGCGACCGCGCGCAGGACCTCAAACGCTCGCCCGCAGAGCGAGCGGCCCGCCCGGCCGGGGAACCTCGCCAACCGGCGCCTGTCGCCGCTCCGGCTTCCTTCGACGCTGACGGGCGGCGTTGAGGGGCGACGCTGACGGGCGGCGTTGAGGGGCGACGCTGACGGGCGGCGCTGAGGGGCGACGCTGAGGGGCGACGCTGAGGGGCGACGCTGACGGGCGACGTTGAGGGGCGACGCTGACGGGCGGCGCTGACGGGCGACGCTGACGGGCGACGCTGACGGGCGGCCACGGGCACGAGACTCGCTCCGGGACGAGGACGCGCCTGGCATCTCGTCTGCGTGTGCAGGCGGGGGCCGGCTGGTTCGGTCGACCGCTCAGGCGAATTGGGCGAGCCAGCCCTGTACGCGCTCGACCGCCGCTGGCTCCTCCTTGAGGACGGAGTGGCCGATCCCCGGATAGATCTCGAGTTCCGAGTCCGGGATACAGCGGCTCATGATGACCGAGCCGCCGGCCGGCGTGGTCTTGTCGGCATCACCGACCAGGATCAGCGTGGGCACGTCGAACGCCTTGATCTCCTCATCCATGTTGTAGGCCGCGACCGAGCGCTGCGCAGCGGCCAGCAGCGGCTTGCCGTCGGCCTCGGTCTGGTCGGCCTGAGCCATCCAGCGATCGGTGGCGGCCTGGCCGACCCGGCTCGACGTGGACAGCAAGAGGTAGCCCTTCACCCGCTCGGCGAATTCGATACCGAAGCGCATCGCGATCGCACCACCCATCGAGTGGCCGGCGATGATCGCCTGCTCGACGCCGAGCTCGTCGGCGAGGGCCGCGCAGTCCTGCGCCCAGTCTGAGAGCGAGACCGGTCCCTCGCGCCCCTCAGATTCCCCCATGCCGCGCACGTCGTAGGAGAGATGCCGGAAACCGGGGAAGTTGGGCAAGACCTCATCCCAGTAGTCGTGAGAGCCACCGATGCCGTGGATCCAGACGATCGTGGTCTCGCCCTCACCTGTGATCTCGTAGCAGTGGCGAAGCCCGTTTGCGACAACTTCTGGCATCTCGTGGTCCCCTCTCTAGAGTGACCTGTGTAGTGTACGCAGCCGGCAGCGGGCCGCGGGACCATCCGGCCATTGTGGCTCGCCGGATGCCGAGCGGCGCTCATCCACGTCGGCGACCACCCCGACGGCCCCGAGCGCGCGAGATGCACCGCGGCAGCCTGGTCCGGCGCCTGCGACGGCGCCGTGTCAGGGCCGGTACGGCGTGGGGTTCGGTCCCAGCTGTGAGCGCAGCACCGTCTGCGCATCCTGCACGAACTCAACGGCGAGCGGTCGCGTCTCGCGTGGGTCGATGATGTCCTGGCCGGTCACCTCGGCCGTGCGGAAGGGCGAGGCCATCGCCTGCATCCTTGCCTCGATCTCAGCCTGCTTGGCGACCGGGTCCGCGGCTTCGGCGATCTCGCGACGATAGGCGGCTGAGACGCCACCTTCAATGTGCATCGAGCCCCAGCGGCCCGACGGCCAGACGAAGCGGCGGAACATCCCCGTCGCGCGGTGTTGGCACTGCCCGGCGACCCCGTAGAGCTGGCCCATCACGATCGTCAGCCACGGCATTCGGCTCTCGCAGGTGGCGATCACGAGCCGAGCCCCGGCGCGCTCGATGCCGCGCCGCTCCTGCTCGATTCCGACCATGAAGCCGGGCTCATCGGCGAACGAGATGAGGGGCAGGTGGAAGGTGTCGCACAGTCCGATGAAGCGGATCACCTTGTCGCCGCCGGCGACATCGGTGGTGCCTCCCATCACCTTCTTGTTGTTGGCCATGATGCCGACCGGGTAGCCGTTGATACGGGCGAGACCGGTGATCCGGGAGCGAGCGTGGTGGGGCGCGATCTCGAAGAACGAGTCGCGGTCCACCACCGCCTCGATGGCGTCGTGCGCGTCGTAGGGCCGTCTGGTGTCGCGTGGTACCAGCGAGAGGAGTGACTCCTCGCGGCGCTCCGGGTCGTCCGTGGGCGGGGCATAGCGGGCCATCTCCCAGACATTCGAAGGGAGGTAGCTGAGGAACCGCCGGATCTGCTCGAAGGCCTCGGCCTCGGTGTCGGCGAGGTTGTCGACCACACCGCTGTGGTAGACGTGGATCTGCTCGCCCCCCAGCTCCTCCTTGGTGATGTCATAGCCGAGCGCAGCCTTGACCACGGGTGGGCCGCCGGGGAAGAGCTGGCTGATCCCCTTCACCATGATGTTGAAGTGGGCGATGCAGGCATCGACGGCCGGCAGCCCGGCGACCGAGCCGAGCACCGCCGAGACGACAGGCACGAGCTGCAGGAGCTCGACGTCGAAGCGGGTGTAGCTGTTGCCGTCGGGGAGGTAGGTCCGGCCGATCGCCTCAAAGCCGCGCACGCTGCCGCCGGCCGAGTCGAGCAGGCGGATGTAGGGGAGGCGCGCGTCGAGGGCGCGCTGGCTGGCCCGCGGTTCTGCTCCGAGCTGGGCGCTGCTGGCGCTCCCTGATCCACCGCGGACCGTGAAATCACCGGCGTTCACAACGGCGCGGCGGCCGTCCAGTCGGCAGAACCCGTCCACCCCGCCCTTCGGGGTGAAGGCGGCGAGATCGTCGCCCTCGTAGGTGGCCTGGCCGACGAGGCCGCCGAACTCCTGGAATGAGCCCCGGTCGGCGAGCAGATCGATGCGCTCGCGGACGGTCAGCTTGCCACGCCGACGCTGCTCGGCGACACCGCGCGGGCCACCGAGCTCGCCTGCAAGCTCCCGGCGACGCTCGAGCTCATCGATCTCTGGCTGCCAAGTCATCTCGAGGCTCCTGGTGCTCTGCCGGCGGTGGGCGACCGTCGGCCCGGCCGATCGCTGCTGACGATCACCGATTCCGAACGGTCGCGGGCGACTCTAGCAGCGGAGGGAGCTGCACGCCCCCGCCTAGCCGAGGTGACGCTGGATTGGGAGCTCGCGGTGGCGCACTCCGGTCGCTGCGAAGACGGCATTCGAGAGCGCCGGGGCGGTCGGTACAATGCCCGGTTCACCGGCCCCGGTCGACGGTTCGTCGTCGTCCCCACAGAACGTGACGTCGATCTCCGGCATGTCGGTGATGCGAGGCACTCGGTAGCGGGTGAAGCCGCTATTCAGGACACGGCCACCCTGGAAATCGGCGGCCTCGTAGAGCGCGCCGCCGATCCCCATCACGATCGCCCCCTCCATCTGGTTGCGGGCACCCTCGGGGTTGACGACTAGCCCGCAGTCGAGGGCGGCCGCCACGCGATGCACACGTACCTCTGTCCCCTGGCGGGACACCTCGGTCGCCGCAGCGACATAAGAACCCACGTCGATCCCGAGCGCGATCCCGGCGCCACGCCCCGCGGCTGGCTGCGGACCCTGCCAGTCGAAGGCCGTGGCAGCCGTTTCAAGGACGCGACGGAAGCGTCGCTCGCTGAGGTTGCGTAGCCGGAACTCCACCGGATCTGCGCCAGCCAGCTGGGCGAGTTCGTCGATGTGGACCTCGCGTGCGAAGTGATTGACCGCTGCCCCCAGCGATCGGTACGAGCCTGCGGGCAGGGGACTGTCTGAGCGGTAGACGACCGATCGGACCGCCCGGGCATCGTACGGGATCTCGGACCCGCGCCGGCCGATGGTGACCCGCTCGCCGGCGTGATAGGCGTGGCTCTCCCAGGCGACGATTCGCCCCTCGCCGGAGAGCCCGCTGCGGATCTGGATCACCGCGGCCGGCCGGAAGTTCGACCAGACGGCCTCATCGGCGCGGCTGTAGGCGACCCGTACCGCCCGCCCGGCCTCTCGGGCAAGCCTGGCCGCCTCGAGTGCCGGCGCATAGGGCGACTTGGCACCGTAGCCGCCTCCGATCTGGGGCGCGATCACCCGCACCAGGGACTCATCCAGGCCGAGCGCTCCGGCCAGCTCGGCCCGGATCCCGAACGGGCGCTGCGTGCCGGCCCAGACCGTCAGCCGATCACCCGCCCACTGGGCGACGGCGGCGCGCGGCTCCATCGGCGTCGGGGCGATGTAGGGGATGAAGTAGCTCTCCTCGTGGACGGTCTCGGCCTCCCTGAAGGCGGACTCGAGGTCGCCGTGCTGCTGGGTCTCGAATCCCTCTCGCCCGCTGGCGACGAGCAGCGCCGGCAGCTCCCAGCTGGCCGGTTGGCCGGAAACGAGCCGCCAGTCGACCTCGACCAGCCCGGCAGCGCGCGCCGCCGCCTCGTCCGTCTCGGCGAGCACGGCGACCAGTGAGCCGTCGTGCATGGTGGCGACGACGCCGGGGAGCTGAGCCGCCACGCCGAAGTCGACGTGCCGGGGCTCTGCCCCGTAGGCGGGCGGGCGGATCACGTCGGCGAAGAGGAGGTCGGGTGGCAGCACATCCTGCGAGTAGTCGGTCTCGCCGGTGACCAGGCTGACCGCGTCGAGTCGCCTGGCGTGGGTGGCGCCGATCAGCTCGAATTCCGCGGGCTCGAGCAGCGGAGCCTCGGCGTCGAGGTCGATCTCAAGATGCTGATCGCTGAGGAGATCCTGATAGCTGACACCGTGGCGCTCGTCGGTGCGCGAATGGATGCGGCCGGAGCGGGCCTCAAGGTCCTGCGCGGGCAGGTCGAGGTGATCCGCCGCCAGGACAAGCAGCGCCTGGCGTGCGCTCGCGGCCGCCCGCCGCAGCTGGAGGCCGACTCGCGCCGTTGACTGACTGCCGAAAGTGCCCATGTCCCAGGGCACGAGGGCGGTGTCCCCGAGCACGACGTCGACTCGCTCAAGCGGCAGGCGCAGCTCATCGGCCACCTCGACGGCAAGGCCGGTGCGGATGTTCTGGCCGTACTCGACCTTGCCGGCGTAGAGCGTGGCGCGACCGTCGGCGGCCAGCTGCAGCCAGCGGGCTCGCTCGCTCGCGGGCTCGGTGTTGCCGTAGGTCTGCTGACCGTAGCCGCTCGTGCTGAGCGGCCGGCCGACCGTCACGTCGCCCCAGACGGCGAGGCCGGGCAGCGGGGCGCTCACGAACGGTCTCCGGCGCTGCGGCCGGCTCGCTCGACGGCCCGCTGGATGCGGAGATACGTGCCGCAGCGACAGATGTGCTCCGACAGCGCCTCCCGGATCTGCTCGCGGGAGGGGTGCGGTTCACGACCGAGGAGGCCGACCGTGCCCATGATGAAGCCGGGGATGCAGTAGCCGCACTGCATCGCCTGCTCAGTGACAAATGCCTCCTGCACGGGATGCAGCTCACCGGGCGAGGCGAGCCCCTCGATCGTCGTCAACTCGCCACC
Organism: Dehalococcoidia bacterium; assembly: GCA_965249675.1. Classification (GTDB taxonomy): domain Bacteria; phylum Chloroflexota; class Dehalococcoidia; order UBA2979; family UBA2979. The sequence continues at coordinate 2,763,097 of OZ252250.1, read as the reverse complement.
GGCGACGGCACCGACCGTGGAGAGGCAGGCGCGCAGCGGCTGCCCGTCGACCAGCACCGTGCAGGCGCCGCAGAGCCCCTCGCCGCAGCCGTACTTCGTTCCGGTCAGGCCAAGGTCAAAACGCAGCCAGGAGAGGAGGTTGCGGCCCGGATTTGGCACCGCCTGCTCTTCACCATTCACCGACAGTGCAACCATCGCAGCTCCCTCACCACTTCCCCTGCCGTCGCGCCCCCGGTCCGGTGCTCCACCGCTCCGGGCGGCTAGGTCAGGGCGCCGGCCCCGGCGGCCTCGATGATCTCGCCCTCGCTGAGCCCCAGCAGGTCGGTCAGGATCTCGGGGGTGTTCTCCCCCAGGAGCGGCGCCGCCTTGCGCAGCATCTCCCGCCGAGCCGAGAAGCGCGTGATGAACCCGTCGTAGGGGGTGGGACCCATGACGGGGTGGTCGAGCGTAACGAAGAAGCCGCGGTGCGCGACCTGCCGGTCCCGGTAGAGGTCGGTCGGGAACTGCGCGACGGCGGCCGGTACGCCCGCGGCGGCGAGCCGGGCCTCGAGTGCGCGGGGTTCCTCTCTGCCGGTCCAGCGCGCCAGCTCGCGGTCGATCTCCTCGCGGTGTTCGAGTCGCTTCCCGAGGGTGGTGAGCGACCCGAAGCGTTCGAGCGGTGCGATCGAGCAGAGTGCCAGCCACTCGGCATCGCTCTCGCAGGCGATCGCCACCCATCGTTCGGTCCCTGCAGCCGGGTAGAGCCCGTGGGGACAGGCCCACTCCGATTCGTTGCCGCGTGGGCCGGGCAGCTGCTCGTTACAGGTGTAGTCGAGCAGCTGCGGCTCCATGAAGTGCATCGCCGCCTCGACCTGGGAGATATCGATACGCTGGCCCTCGCCGCTCCTGCGCCGTTCGAGGATTGTAGCCGCGAGCGCGGCCACGCCGAAGTGGGGCGTGATCATGTCTGAGTAGGCGCCCCAGGTGCCACTCGGCGGGCGGCCCGGCCAGCCGGTGATACCGTGCAGGCCGGCGATCGCCGACCCCTGCTGACCGAAGCCGGCAAAGGTCGCGTAGGGACCGGTCTGCCCGAGCAGACAGGTCGAATACCAGATCAGGTCGGGTCGCCGCTCGAGGATCTGCTCGGGGTCGAGGCCGAGCTTGCTCATGGTGCCCGGCGTGAAGCTCTCGACCACGACATCGGCCCACTCGATCAACCGCAGCGCGATGTCCCGGCCCTGGTCGGTGGCGAGATTGAGGGAGAGCCCGAGTTTCGAGGAGTTGTAGTCGGCAAAGAACTGCGATCGGTCGAGGCTGGGCGGGCCCTCGCGCGCCGGCTGGCCGAGCCTGAGGATGTCGGGCCGGGTCGCGCTCTCTACGTGGATGACGGTGGCGCCGTGGTCGGCGAGCGCCTTGGCGGTGATCGGTCCGACTCCGATCCAGGAGAAGTCGGCGACGCGCAGCCCCTCGAAGGCGAGGCCGGTTCGCTCCGATGGCTTCGGGACCTGCTCGACCCCGTCGCTGGAGGGCTCGGGGCGTCGGGCGCGCGGCGCCTGATCGAGCAGAGCCTGATCAGCCCCGAGGCCAGGCGCCGGGCGGTCCATCACGAGCGGTGTCCGTGAGAGCCGCGCGAAGGGTCCGGGATGGGTGCGTCCGCCCACGTCTGTCCAGAAGCGCCGGTGAGCCAGCTGCGAGGATGACCTGAGGTCGGCGGCGGTGTTCACCGGTGCGACCATCAGGTCGTGCTCGCTCGCCCAGCGATGCACCTCGCCCTTCCGTTGACCGCGGAAGTAGCCCTTGAGCGTGCGCGCCGCCAGGGCCAGCAGCGCCTGGTCTCTGCTCTCTTCGAGGAGCCCGGGGAGGCCGTCGTGCCAGCCGAAGGTCGAGAGCGGTTCGGGCAATCGCCCCTGCTCCCTGAGCTCGTCCATCACCCGCGAGACGACCGGTGCCGCGCGGCCGGCGCCGAGCGGCACCAGCAGGTAGCCGTCCTCGCACTCGACGGTGCTCAGGCCGACCAGCCGGACGCCCTCCACCTCGGGCGGCGCCTGCTGCCGACTCTCGCAGCTGTAGGGCGGGTTCTGGCCGTGGATCGGCGGGAACCCGGTGGCGTTCAGCAGGGTCCAGATGATCCCTTCCTGCATCGAGGTGTCGAGCCTCTGGCCGAGTCCCGAATGGGCGCGCTCGTTGAGGGCGATGATGCAGTCAGCGGCAGCCTGCGCACCGGCGTGGAAGGCCGCCTGTGGGACACCGACCCCGATCGGCGGTCGATCACGGTCGCCCTGCAGCATGACCAGTCCGCCGGCCGCCTCGATCGTCAGCTCGGTCTGCGGCCAGTGGGCCCTTGGTCCCTCCTGGCCGAAGGGGCTGACCGAGCAGTAGATGAGGCCGGGGTTGAGCGCGGAGAGCCGCTCGGGCGAGAGGCCGAGCCGGGCCATGCGGCCGGGCGCGCCGGATTCGAGGAGGATGTCGCTCGCCGGGACGAGCTCCTCGAGCCGGAGGCGATCGTCCTCCCGCTCGATGTCGAGCACGATGCTGTGCTTGCCGAGGCCGACGGCGGCCCAGTAGAGGGACTGCCCGTCCGCCTCCGGCCGCTCGTCGAAGGGGCCGCGCCGGCGCGAGCGCGAGCCGCCGGGCGATTCCACCTTGATGACCGTCGCGCCCAGGTCAGCCAGCAGGCGTCCGGCGAGCTCGGCGCGATCGTCGGTCAGGTCGAGCACTCGGATCCCGGTCAGCGGCGGCCCCGCCTCGCCCGGAGGGCGCGCCGAACCGGCGTTGCGGCCATGCCCTGCCACCCGGTCAGCGCTCATCGGCAGGTCGTCCTCGGTCCGGCGCCGGCGGTCCCGACTCTTGGCGTGGTGTCGGCGCAGGATAAACCGGGGACGGCTCGAGCGCTCCGCGGGACCCGACCGGTCTCCGGCGGCGGCGGTGCTCCGCTACCATCAGGCCGCAAGTGACCGCTGCCCCCAGAGTGTCGCTCGACGGCCTCTGGTATTAGAGATCCAGGTAGCGGCGGACGGATGGGGTCTGATGTCAGAGGCAGCGATTGCGGTGACTGAGTTCGATGGCCTGAGCGAGGGGGCGAGAGCACTCCTCGAGGGCGCAGTCGATGTCCATACCCACGCGGCGCCTGATCCCTACACCGCCAGGCGCACCGACTCCCGTGAACTCGTGGAGCTGGCGATCGAGGCGGGCATGGGCGGTCTCGTGCTCAAGAGCCACGACTACGCCACGCAGCCGCTCGCCTGGGCGCTTGACCGCGAGTTCTCTGGCCTCGACGTCTACGGCAGCCTCTCGCTCGACCACGGCCTCGGGGGGCTGAACCCGGACGCCGTCTCGGTCTCGCTGCGGATCGGGGCCCGTGTCGTGTGGATGCCGACCTTCGACTCGGCCAGCTACCGCGAGCGGGGTGGTCGCTTCTTCAGCGCCGGCCAGGGGATCGGCCTGCTCGACGACTCCGGGGCGCTCTTGCCCGTCTGTCATGACCTGCTGGACGTGATCGCGGAGCACGACGCCGTGCTGGCGAGCGGTCACCTCTCCTCGGTCGAAACGCTGGCGCTCCTCACCGAGGCCAGGCGCCGGGACATCCGCTCGGTAATCACACACGCCTCGTTCGGGATCGACCTTGAGGTGCAGCGGGAGTTGGCCGGTCAGGGCTGCTTCATCGAGCACTGCGGGCTGGCCGCATTCAGGGACGACGGCGGCGCCGCGGTCCGCTCCATCGCCGATCAGATTCGCTCGGTCGGTCTCGGGCAGATCGTGGCGTCGACCGACCTCGGCCAGGTGAACAACCCGCCGCCGCCGCTCGGTATGGGGATCTGGATCCAGTGCCTGCTCGACGAGGGCTTCGACGCCCGGGCGGTGAGCCAGATGGTGCGGGAGAACCCGCGCTCCCTGCTGGGTGACCCGCCTGGCAACTGAGCGGCTCGCGGGGGCTGTGGGCAGGTGCCACGACCCTCACATTCGCTCGCATCAGGGGGCTCGCTGCGTGCTATGCTTCCGCCAATCGTGCGAGTTGGGCCCCGGATCCGCCGGGGCTGGCGTCGCACGAGCGGAGGCGGCCGATTGACGGGTCGCCCCAAGCGAGAGGAGGGCAGATGGCTACCGTTGAACTTCACAACCCGACGGCGCCCGAGCCGGCGGCGCAGGACGGCCTGCAGGACATGCCACAGATTCGAGAATCCGTCGTCGGAGTCCTGGAGAACGGCAAGCAGCACGCCAAGCTGGTGCTGGAGGGGATCGCCCGTGATCTGGGTGATCGCTACGGCGTGATCCACGCGATCACCCGCCACAAGCCGGTCTCGACGCCGACCGATCCCGAGATTCTGGACGAGCTGGCGGAGACGGTGGATTGGGTGCTCGTTGGGAGTGCCGACTGAGGTTCGTGCACGGCGTGGAGTATCCACGCCGCCGTCGAACTTGAGAAGCGAGGCACGCCGGCGGTGACGCTGGCCTCAAGCGCATTCCTCGATCTGGCACGCCTTCAGGCGCGTGCGATGGGGTTCCCAGACCTGCGCCTGATCACGATCGAACACCCGCTGGGTGGGATCGAGCCGGACGAGGTGATGGCCAAGGTGCCCGGCGCCGCCGGGCAGGTCGGCACGCTGATGGGCGCCGGCTAGCAGCAATCGGGCGACGGCGGTCGGGGTGCCTCCCCGGCCGGCCGCCGCCCTGCGGAGAAGAGGGCAGCATGGCCGTCAGCCTGGACGACCCGCCAATCGTCGAGTCCGAGGACTCGCTTGACGCGATCCAGGACTTCTTTGAGACGCAGGGCTGGACCGACGGTCTGCCCTTCGTTCCACCGACACGCGACCGCGTTTCCCGGATGATGGAACGTTCAGACTTCGCCCCCGGGGATCTGATCGGCGTCCTCGGACCACGGAACGGTGATGCGACGCTCCTGCGCCTCGCCACCAACGCCGTGATGGCTGGCTGCCGCCCCGAGTACTTCCCGGTGGTCGTCACCGGCATCCAGGCGGTCGCCCAGGACCCGTTCAATCTCAACGGCATCCAGTCGACCACCCACCCCTGCGCCGTGCTGGTGCTCGTCAACGGCCCACTGGCCGCCGAACTCGGCATCAACAGTGGCCCGAACTGCTTCGGCCAGGGGCCACGGGCCAACATGGCGATCGGGCGTGCCGTGCGGCTGGTCCTGCAGAATGTCGGCGGCGGGACGCCTGGGGACGGCGACCGCGCCACCCAGGGCACGCCGGCCAAGGTGGCCTTTTGCGCCGCCGAGAACGAGGCGGCCAATCCCTGGCAGCCGCTCCACGTCGAGCGTGGCTACGACCCGAACGACAGCGTGGTGACGGTCCTCGCCTGCGAGGGCCCCCACAACATCAACGACCACGGCAGTATCGGCGGCGAGGGGATCCTGACCACCGTCTCAACGTCGCTGCGCCAGTCCGGGTCGAACAACATCGGTGCCGGCCGCGGGCAGCCGCTCGTCGTCCTCGGGCCCGAGCATGCCGAACAGGTGGCCTCAGACGGCTACAGCAAGGACGACGTCAAGCGCTGGCTCTTCGACCACACCAGGCTGCCGGTCGCCGACTGGTCGGAGGACTGGAAGACGCCGGAGCGACTCGATCGTCTGGCGGAGGAGACCGGGCAGCGCGAGTTCACCCGCCTCACCAGCAGCTGGGATGACCTCGACGTGATCGTGGCCGGTGGCCCGGGCAAGCACTCCTGCTGGATGCCCACCTTCGGTGGGACTGACACCGTGATGCGCCGCGTTGAACGGGCAGACGGAACCCCGATCCGCTCGATCTTCAACCCGTGACCGTGGGCCCGGCGGCCACCACCCCCGCGCTGCCCACCCTGGATCCCAGGCCACTGGCCGAACGGTTGGCCGATCTCCGGCTGAGCGAGGGAGACGACCCGGTCGAGGCCGGAGATCGTCTGCTCGCGGCCGGGCTCGGTGACGGGCTCCCGGTCGTGCCGCCAACCGCCGCTCGGATCGCGCGGATGCTGGGCTCCACCGCCGCCGGCTCAAGCGAGGGCCAGGGCCCGCTCCCTCCTGGCTTTGTCGTTCCGACCGCCTGGGATGCCGCGGTCTGTTCAGTGCTGGCCGGCTGCCGACCAGGGGTCCTGCCCCTCGTCATGGCGGGACTCTCGGCCACTGCGGATCCCGACTTCAACCTCCTCGGTATCCAGACCACGACCGGCGCGGCGGCGCCGATCTTCGTGGTGAACGGGCCGATCGTCGGGGAGCTCGGCCTCAACGCCACACACAACGCCCTCGGTGGTGGTTGGCTCCCCAATGCCACGATCGGGCGAGCGCTCCGCCTCACCCTCCAGATCGTCGGACTGGCCGTCCCGGGCCAGGGTGACATGGCGACACATGGTCACCCCGGCAAATACACCTGGCTGGTCGCCGAGCATGAGGGTGCGAGCCCCTGGCCGTCACTGGCCGAGAGCTGTGGCGTCGCGCCGGGAGAGAGTTCCGTGACCGTGTTGGGGGGCGTCGGCAACGTTGAGGTCGTGCTGCCCATGACCAGCCCCGAGGCGCTGGTCCAGACGCTCGCACACTCGATGACGATCACCGGCAACCTGGGCAGGGGCCACTTCGGGTCGGGGCAGCCGCTCGTGCTGCTGCCGCCGGAGTGCGCTGAGTTCCTGGACCGCCACGGCTGGCGGCGTCGGGACCTGCAGCAGGCGCTCTGGGGCGAGGCGACGATGCCGCTCGGCTGGCTGACCGCAGAGGCTCGTGAGCGCGTCGAGGACGCCCGCGCGGAGCGCGGTCTTCCCCCGACGGAGTCACTGTCGGCGGCGCGGTCGGCGGAGGACATCATCGTCGTCGTGACCGGCGGCGTCGGAGTGAAGGCCACCTTCGTGCCGACCTGGGGAGGCGGCACCGAGGCGATCACGCGGTCGGTGATGAGCCAGAGCGCGGCGAGCCAGGGTTAGGGACCTCCGTGTCATCGCCGCCGATCGGCCAACGCGGCCTGTTGCTCAGCCGCACCTTCGTCGAACGCTTCGGCGAGCAGTTGGGCCGCGCGGAGGCCGAGTCGGGGGCCGCGATCGAGCGGATCGTGATGGACACCGAGCCCGGTGGCCGCGACCTCACGGCGGCCCAACTCGAGCGGGTCGAGGCGGCGTTCTTCTCCAACGACGTTCGTTATGATCGCGACCGCTTCACGGCGGCACTGCATGCCGCCCCGTACCTCCGCTGGCTCCACTTCTTCGCCGTCGGGCTGGATCCCGCTCGCTACCCGCAGCTGCTCAGCCGGGGCGTCACGATCACGAATTCTCCCGGTGCCAGCGCGCCGCCGATCGCGCTCACGACCCTGGGTGCGATCCTCTGGCTGGGGCGACCGTTCCAGTTCTGGCGGGATGCGCAGCAGCGGCACGCCTGGGATCCGATCCACTACGACCAGGCCCCGCCCGACCTGGCCGGGCAGGTGATGGTGGTCGTCGGCACCGGAGAGATCGGCGCACGCATCGCCCGCTACGCCGCGGCGATCGACCTACGCGTGATTGGCGTCCAGCGAAGCCCACCTCGGCCCGGCCAGCCGTTCGAGGAGATCCATCCGCCAGCCCGGCTCGCCGAGCTGCTCGGGCGTGCTCAGTGGCTGACCATCGCCTGCCCGCTCACCAGCGAGACGCGCGGGATGATCGACGGGCGCGCCCTCGATCTGCTCCCCCGCGGCGCGCGGCTGATCAACGTTGCCCGCGGCGCTATCGTTGACCACGAGGCCTTGGTCAGCCGGCTTCGCTCCGGGCAGCTCGGCGGCGCCTTCCTCGAGGCCCTGGATCCCGAACCACTCCCGCCCGACTCACCGCTCTGGGCCTTCCCGAACGTCCTGGTCACGCCCCACAATGCCGCGATCTCGCCCACCTACCCGGCGCGTTCGACGGAGAGCTTCCTCGCCAACCTCGTGCGCTGGGGTCGTGGCGAGCCGCTCGCCGGCGTGATCGGCTAACCGCTTCGGCGAGGCAAGTCGGCCGCCATGGCCGCTCTCACCGGTCGCGACCGTGTAGCTGGGCCCCTGAGCCCGGTATCCGCCGGAGACCGGATCGGCGGCGAGCAGCAGCGGTGTATCGAGGTCGACCCACGAGAAGGCGCCCTGGCCAGCCACGAGGTGAGCCGCAAACCCCATGCCGAGCCGTGTTTCGACCATGCCACCGATCATCAGGGAGAGCCCGGCGGCGCGGCCGATCGTCGCGATCTCCAGAGCGCCCAGCACGCCACACTTGGCGAGCTTGATGTTGAGCACCTGGGCGAGTCCCTCGTGTGCGATCCGCAGCGCATCCTGAGGCGATCGGCAGGACTCGTCGGCGGCGACCGGCACGCCCGCCTCGCGGGCGACCCGGCCGAGCCCCTCCCAGTCCTCACGCGGGACCGGCTGCTCGAAGAGTACGGGTTCGATCCCCTCAGAGCGGAGCAGTCGGATGAGGCGGAGCGCGGTCGGGGCGTCGTAGCCTTCATTGGCGTCGAGCAACAGCTGGCAGGTTGGATGGCCGCCCCTGATCGCCTGGAGGCGGGCGACGTCGGCCGCGTGGTCGAGCCCGACCTTGCTCTTGATCACCGCGAAGCCCTGCTCCCGGTAGCGTGCGGCCAGACGGCGTGCCTCATCAGGTGGGCAGATCGGGACCGTGATTCGGTCTCCAGCCGCTCCTGTGAGCCGCCGAAGAACTGGTAGAGCGGGACGCGCCACTGGCGCGCGAGGGCGTCGACCGCGGCCATCTCGATGCCGGAGCGGACGGTGGGGAGATCGGGAATGGCCGCCTCGAGGTCGGCGGCAAGGGTCATCCAGGCGGCGCCGTCGCGGCCACGCAGCCGCTCAGCGACGGCGCCGACGGCGTGGAGGGCGGTCGTCTGGTCGGCCACCGTCACCGGCGGCAGGGACGGGATCTCGCCCCATCCTTCTGCACCACCGGCGAGCCGCACGCAGACGGCCACGTTCGTGACCTGCTCGAGACGGGCACTCGCGATCGTGAAGGGTGCAAGCAGGGGGACGTTCAGCGGGAACGCCTCGACTGCCTCAATGCGCTCGGCGGGGCCGCCCATGCGCCCGAGTATATCGACCCCCGCCCGGCGCGCGGGCAGAGCGGTTGTGCGAGTATCCCGTGGCGGCAACGTCAGCTGTGCGGAGGGATCTGGGGGGGGGCGGACATGGATCAACTACTGACCATCGACCAGGGGACGACGAGTACGCGCGCGGTCCGCTTCGACGTTCTGGGCCGCCCGCTCGCTGTGGCGCAGCGAGAGCTCGCCCAGCACTATCCCCAGCCTGGCCAGGTCGAACACGACCCCGAAGAGATCTGGGCGGCGACGGTCGACCTCCTCCGTGAGGCGCTGGGGGACCCGGGGAATGTGGCGGCTCTCGGCATCACCAACCAGCGCGAGACGGTACTTATCTGGGACCGCGAGAGCGGTCAGCCGATCCACCCCGCGATCGTCTGGCAGGATCGCCGCACCGCCGAGCGCTGTGCCGAGCTGCGTGCCGACGGCGCCGAAGCCGAGGTGCGCGCGCGCACGGGACTTGTGATCGATCCCTACTTCAGCGCCACCAAGATCGCCTGGATCCTCGACCAGGTCGGCGGCGCCCGGCGGCGAGCGGAAGAGGGGCACCTGGCCTTCGGGACGGTCGATACGTTCCTCATCTGGCGTCTGACGGACGGTCGCGTCCACGCCACCGACGCTACCAACGCCGCGCGCACACTCCTCTTCAACCTCCAGATGCAGGAGTGGGATCCCGAGCTGCTGGCGCTGTTCGATATCCCGAGTTCGCTGTTGCCGGAGGTGCGTGACTGCGCCGATGACTTCGGCACGACCCGCCCCGGCCTCCTACCTCGTTCGCTCGCGATCTCCGGCGTCGCAGGCGATCAGCATGCGGCCGTAGTCGGGCAGGGCTGTCTCCTACCCGGCATGGTGAAGAGCACGCTGGGGACGGGCTGTTTCGTGGTGCTCAACACGGGCTCCGAGGCGGTGAGATCGGATGCTGGCCTGCTGACCACGCTCGCCTACCGGTTGGGGGGGAGGCCAACCTTTGCCCTGGAGGGGTCGATCTTCGTTGCCGGCGCCGCAATCCAGTGGCTGCGAGACAACCTGGGGTTGATCGGCACGGCGCCCGAGACTGAGGCACTGGCTCGATCGTTGCCCGACAACGGTGGCGTCTACCTCGTTCCGGCCTTCGTCGGGATGGGCGCACCCTACTGGGACCCTGAGGCACGGGGCGCGGTGGTCGGTCTCACTCGCGGCAGCGGCCGGGCTCACTTCGCCCGAGCCGCACTCGAGGCGGTCGCCTACCAGAGCGCCGACCTGACCACGGCGATGGCGGCCGATCTCGGACGGACGCTCGGTTCGGTGCGTGTCGATGGCGGGATGGCCGCCAATGACTGGCTGATGCAATTCCTCGCTGACGTCCTCGAGGTCGCGATCGAGCGCTCGACCGTCGGCGAGGCGACGGCCCTCGGGGCCGCCTACCTTGCGGGACTGCGGGCCGGGGTGGTCGACTCTGTCGAACAGATCGGTGCGCGCTGGCGGCTCGACCGACGTTTCGAACCTGAGCTCGATGGGCCGAGCCGGGAGGCGCTACTGGCTGGCTGGCACCGGGCGCTCGCCCGCGTGATCGGTCCCGCGGAGGTGTGATCGGCCCGACCGGGAGCGCGAGAGTCCTCGGGTGACCGATGAGGGCTTTACGCCTATGATCGTCACCTCGCAGACCACCCTGTTGGAGTCTCGATGCGCCGACTAGGCCTCCTTGCCGCGATCGTCGTCGTCGCGATTGCAGTGTTCGCCGCTTGGTACCTCCTGATCCGGGACAATTCGCCACCACCCGTCGACCTCGGGGCGGCCATCGCCTCGGTCCAGACGCCCCAGCCGGCCGAGGCCACGGCGGTACCGACGGCGGCGGCGAGCCGGGCGGTGACGGCGAGTTCCGTGGCGACCGCCACCCCCACGGCGACGGCGAGTTCCGTGGCGACCGCCACCCCCACGGCGCCGGCGAGTTCCGTGGCGACCGCCAACCCCGCAGCCACCAGCGAGGCGACGGCCGCCCCCGGTGGCGGAAGCCCGGACGGCGACCTGAGCGGGACCTGGGTCGTCTCTGAGGCCGGCGAGTCGTTCGCCGGCTATCGAATCGGCGAAGAGCTGGCCAGCGTCGGCACCGCCACCGCCGTCGGACGGACGGGCGACCTGGTCGGGACCTTAGAGTTCGATGGCACGGCGATCACGGCGGTGGAGCTCGAGGTGGATATGACCACCCTCCGCAGCGACGACTCGCGCCGTGACAACCAGCTGCGGCGGCGAGGGATCGAGACGGACAGCTTCCCGATCGCGACCTTCAGCCTGACCGAGCGGATCGAACTTGAGAGCGTCCCCGCCGAGGAGGTCCCGGTGACGACGGTTGCGGTCGGTGAGCTGACTCTGCACGGCGTCACGAGGACGGTCAGGGTGCAGCTCGCCGGTCAGCTCGCGGGCGGCTTCTGCGTGGTCGTCGGGTCGACCGAGATCGTGCTGGCCGACTACGACATCGAACCACCGACCGGCTTCTCGGTGCTCTCGATCGAAGAGGTCGGCACGATGGAGTTCCAGCTGGTCTTCGAGCAGACGTCAGGGAGCTGATCGGCGACCGGTAGCGGCGGCACCCCCGCTGTCAGCGGGCGCGGTGCACTCACGCAGAACCGGTAGCATTGCTGTTGCCTCCGTCCAGCCGTGGGTCAGCCCGGGTCCTGGGCCCGGGTTCGACACGCCCGCCCCCGCAATCTAACCTGACGATGCTGGCCAGCGAGCAGTCGAGTTGAGAAGGCGATCAAGATGATGCGGACGCTAAGGGCTATTTCAAGGGCACTTGTGGTGGCGCTGCTCGTTGCGGGCCTGGCCGTCGCCGGCTGGGGTTGTGACGACGAGGAAGACGAACAGTTGAAGATCGGCTATCTGGCGGACTTCTCTGCCGCGCTCGCCGAGTTTGGCCCGGGGATCCAGACGGGTGTTGAACTGGCGATCGAGCAGATCAACGAAGCCGGCGGTGTCAACGGACAGGACGTCCTGCTCGTGACCGGCGATACCGGGCTCGATGCGACCAAGGCGGTCGAGGAGGCGCGACGGCTGATCGAGGTGGAGGGTGTGCACGCGATTGTCGGCCCACTGGCGAGCGGGATCACGGCGGCTGTTGCCGAGAGCGTCGCGATCGCGGCCGGCGTGCCGGTGATCACTCCGTCCGGTACGTCACCCTCCCTCACCGGCATTGATGACGATGGACTGCTGCTGCGCTCTACGATCTCCGATGCCGCGCAGGGTGTCGTGCTCGCCCAGCTTGCCGATGACGAGGGGCTCGACTCGGTCGGCGTGCTCTACCTGAACAACCCCTACGGCCAAGGCCTGGCCGACGTCTTCGAGATGAACTTCAGCGGCCGGGTGACAAGCGCGGCGATCGAGGAGGGGAAGCCCTCGTACCTCGCCGAGCTCCAGCTGGTGAGCGGCGCCTCCCACCTCGTCGCGATCGCCTACCCGGCAGAGGCCACGGTCTTCGTGCGTGAGGCGATCGAGAACGACGTCTTCGACCAGTTCCTCTGGGTCGACGGCACTAAGTCCCAGGATCTCCTCGATGCGATCGGCGCCGATCTGCTCGACGGCACCAAGGGGACGGCGCCCACAGCCGACGAGAACTCAGACACCTTGGGCGCGTGGAAGGCCGCCTACGAGGCTCGCTACGGCGCCCTCCCGAGCCTCCCGTTTGTGGCCGAGGCTTATGATGCGACGATCGCAATCGCGCTCGCCGCCGAGTACGCAGGGTCGCTCGAGGGTGCGGACATCGCCGATGCGCTACTGGTGATCGGCAACCCGGGCGGGACGCGCGTGATCCCCAGCCCCGACTCGCTCGCGGCCGGCCTTGAGGCCGCCGCCGACGGGGAGGACATCAACTACGACGGCGCCGCCACGACGCTCGACTGGGATAGCGCCGGAGACGTCACGAGTGGATTCGTCGGTATCTGGAGCTTCCAGGGGGGGGCGATCGTCGAACTTGAGACGGTGCCGTTCAAGATCGAATAGGGCCAGATCTCACGCTTCGGACCTGAGAGGGCGACCCCGGGTCGCCCTCTTCGCGCATGCGGGGCCAGCGGGCCGGGCGCGCCCCTGCCGGAACCGCCAGAGTGTCGCGAGACTCGGCGCTTCTCAGTCGGTCCCGGACGGCGCGGTGACGGGCCACCCTCGAGCTGGACAAGCGACGAACGTACCGGGGATCTCCTCGGGCGCTATCATGTGTCTTGTCGCGTCGGCGCGACGATCGAGGGAGGCTCATGCTCAAGGTCACGCTGCTCGGTACCGGGAGTCCGGAGCCGCGCCCGAATCGACATGGCTCTGCGCACCTGGTCGAGGCCGATGGTGACTACCTCCTCTTCGATTGCGGCCCCGGCACGACGCAGCGGATCGCCGCCACCGATGTTCCGATCGTCGAAATCGACTATCAGTTCTTCACCCACCACCACTACGATCACAACGTCGACTTCGCTCAGTTCGCGCTGGTGCGGTGGGACCAGGGTGCCGGCAGGAATGTGCCGCTGCAGGTCTATGGTCCGGTTGGCACCGAGCGCTACGTTGAGCGACTCTTCGGGGCCCAGGGCGCCTTCAAACCGGACATCGTCGCGCGCACGAAACACCCCTTGAGCATCGCGGTCTATCGTGGCCGCGGCGGCGAGGGGCCGCGCGAGCCAATCGCGCTGGGCGCCAAGGACGTTCACCCGGGCGTAGTCGCCTCCGGCGTCAGCTGGCAAGTCTCCGCTGCTCCGGCGGTCCACGCTCAGCCCTACCACGACTGCCTCGCTTACCGCGTTGACTGCGAGGGTGGCTCGGTCGTCATCACGGGCGACACGATTCCCTGCCGCACCACCATCGAACTCGCCCGCGACGTGGACCTCCTGCTCCATATGTCGCCCGGGGCTCGGAACTCACCGGACCCCATCACCGCCCGTCGCTTGGGCTGGCACGGTCCACGCGACGTTGGGCAGGCGGCCGCCGAGTCGGGCGCCAAGCAACTCGTCATCGTCCACATGATGGGCGACCGCTACGATGACCCGGCCGCCAGTCAAGCGATCGTTGATGAGATCGCGCAATACTATGACGGTACGATCATCCTCGGTGAAGACCTGATGGAGGTCTCGCCGCGGTGACTGCGACGTCGCTGCCCGACCGGTGACTCACGAGCACTCCGGACCAACGGCGGCGCCACGATCGATTGGTCGGGAGCGACTGCACGAAGAGGAGATCGCGATGGAAGACCTGCTCAAAGTAATCTCGTACGGCGAGAAGCGCTCGAGCATCGGGAGGACGATCAACGAGGGCGACTTCAGCATGTTGGTCAACCTCAACTGGACGATCGGTGGGATCCACGCCGACACCGAGTACATGAAGTCGACCTCGTTCGGGGAGCGGATCCTGCCAGGGGTCTGCGTCCTCAGCACGACGGTCGGGCTTGCGAACACCAGCCGCGTGCGGGACCTCATGGCCCAGCACGGCCTGCATCTAGTAGCCCTCTTGGGCTTCGAGAGCGTGCGCTTCACAGGCCCCGTCTATCCCGGTGACACCATCACGGTCGAAAGTGAGATCCTGGATGCGCGTCCAAGCAGCAATCCGAGACGCTGTGTGGCCCGCTTGAGGGATGTGACGTTGAGACAGACAGGTGAGACCGTCCTCGAGGCAGTCCGCACCGAGCTCTATGAACTCGCAACCTGAGGCACTGCGACTGCCGAAGGCTGCCGTCTCTCTGAGACACAGGCTCCCGTTGACGAGGACCGTGCGTTCTGGGTGTGAGCCTGACCACGATCGCGGTACACATCTGGCGTCCAAGCCTCACCGGGGTGGACTGGCGCCGGCCTCCAGATGCTCTAGGCTCGTGGTACGACTTCCACTAGGTCGGTGAGGTTCGAAGCGCTGGCTTCATGACGAATCTCGGAGACTCCGGGTCGGCCGGTTCCCCTCGGAGCCGCGACATGTCCACCAGTCGGCTGCCCAATGTGCTGGTGTCGATTGCAGACGGGATGCTCGATCTGAGCTGGGGGCACCCGTCACCTCGCTTGCACGCGGTCGAGGCGATTCGAGAGGCGGCGGCCAGCGTCTTTGGCGGTAACGGCGTCGTTGCCCTGCAGTACGGGGCCGCCCAGGGGTTTGGCGAGCTGTTGGAGTCGCTGGCCGGGTTTCTCTCTGCTCAGGACGCCTATGCGATGAAGGTCGAGCCGGCGTCGCTCTTCCTGACCGCCGGGGTATCGCAGGGGCTCGACCTTGCGTGCACTGCGCTGACACGGCCGGGCGACACGATCTTTGTGGAAGAGCCGACTTACTATCTCGTCTCGCAGATCTTCCGAGACCACGGCCTGCGCATCGTCGGGGTGCCGTCCGACGCGAATGGCCTGCGCATCGATGCCCTTGAGGCGATGTTGAAGGATGCAACGGTGCCTCGGCCGGCAGCGCTGTACACCATCCCGACGTTCCAGAACCCCTCCGGGACGGTGTTGCCGGCGAATCGCCGACAGGCGTTGGTGGAGCTCGCCGCGAGGCATCGCTTGATCGTGCTATCAGACGATGTCTATCAGCTGCTCCACTACGGCCCAACGCCGCCGCCGCCGCCGCTCGTCTCCTTCGACAGCACACCGGACGGACGGGTCGTCTCGCTGGGGTCGTTCTCGAAGATCCTGGGACCGGGCCTCCGCCTCGGCTGGATCCAGACAACGCCGCAGCTGATGAGCCGCTTCCTCGCGCTGGGGCTGATCGCCAGCGGTGGTGGACTGAATCACTTTGCCTCCGTGTTAGTACAGGCAACGATCGAGCGCAACCTGCTCGGCCCGAACATCGAGCGGCTGCGCGAGGTCTACTCGGACCGGGTCGAGGCGCTGACGAGCGCCCTGCACAGCGCTCTTGGCGACCGGGTGACCTTCGCGGTTCCAGCCGGAGGCTACTTCTGCTGGCTCACATTTCCGGCGGATGTTGATACCGAAGAGCTGCTGCCACTCGCTGAAGCTGCCGGTGTCTCGTATCGTCCTGGACCGCGCTTTTCGCCATCCGGACAGTTCTCCAACTCCCTCCGGGTCAGCTTCGCCCTCTATGAGGTGGCCGATCTGGAGCGGGCCGTCGAGCGCCTGGCCGGGGCGTTCGACGAGTATCGGCGGTGACGGGCGCGTCGCCACTGCGCCGCTCGCGCGAGCGAGAGCCGTACCCGGAGCTGCGCTCGATCTGGCTGGCCTTGGTCCGTTGCGGCGCGACCGCCCGGTCAGTTCTCAGCCCCACGCCGAGACGACCTGCTCGGCGGACCGGTGGCACCGGTGGCGCCGTGGCGGCCTGTCTCGCGGTCGGGGTGTTCCCTGACAAAGCGGGAGACGCGCACCTCCTCGGGAAGGAGTCCCCGTGGGCGGAACAGCAGGAACGAGACGATCAGGAATCCAATCGCGAACTCTCGCAGCTGGAAGACCCGTGTCCCGAGAAAGTCGGGCAGGTCCTCCTGGACGAGCGGCGTGCCGAACCAGAAGAAGCCGACCACGAGCGCGCCGAGCACGACTCCTCGACTGTTGCCGGCACCGCCGACCATCACCATCGTCCAGATGACGAAGGTACCGGACAGGTCGTTGAATGCGGCCGGTGAGATCGAGCCGGTGCGATGGGCCCAGAGCGCTCCGGCGAGCCCCATCACAGCGCCCCCCAGCACGAAGGCTTGGATCCGGAATGAGACCGTATGTTTCCCCGCGGCCATCGCCGTCTGTTCGTTGTCCCGGACGGCCCGGAGAACACGGCCCCAGGGAGCGCTGAGCGCCATCCTGAGCGCACCAAAGACCAGCGCTAGCGTCACCAACATGATCACCAGCATCACCCAGCGGTAGTCGACACTGGCGGTCAGGTCGTCCAGGAACCTGGGGATGCCGTGGAGGCCGCTCCCGCGGTTGACGAAACCATCTGTGGAATTTGCGATGCTGCGCAGGATCGCCGCCACTCCGATCGTCGCGATCGCCAGGAAGTCCTGCTGGAGTCTCAGGGTCGGCAGCCCGATCACGAGCGCGAGCAGTCCGCCGGCCGCTGCGGCCGCCAGCCAGCCGACGGGGACCGGCAACCCCAGGCCCCAGATATGGCTCTCGAACTGACCTGGTGGGGGCAGCGTCAGGAGCGCCGTCGCGTAGGCGCCGACCATGAAGAACCCGACCACACCGAAGTTGAAGATGCCCGTGTATCCCCACTGCAGGTTGAGAGCGAGCGCCACGATCGCGAAGATCGCCACGGTCGTCAGGAACCCGACCGTCCAGTTGACCGATCCGGTGAGCGAGACCAGGAGCGTCGGCTCCAGCGGATCCATCAGCGACTCCAGAGCCGGGATCCGAAGAGGCCACGTGGTCGGATCAGCAGCATCGCAATCAGGATCACAAAGGGCACGCCTGACTTGAACCCGGGGTCGATCCACATGGTCGAGACCTCAGCCGTGATGCCGACTGCTAGCCCGCCGAGCAACGCCCCCCAGGGGCTGCCGATGCCTCCGAGGATGGCAGCTGCGAACATCGGCAGGAGGAGGCTGAAGCCGGAGTCGAAGCGTAGCTGCGACTGGACCGCCAGCATCACCCCGGCCAGTGCGGCGAGGCCGCCCGCGATCGCCCAGGTCGCCTGGTGAACCCGCCCGGTGGCGATGCCCGAGATCTCGGCCAACTGCGGGTTGTCGGCCGTAGCGCGCATCGCCTTGCCAAGCCTCGTCCGGTAGAGGAGGAGGTAGAGCGCAACCGCGCTCAGAGCGGTCACGCCTACGATCAAGAACTGGTCGGGCTTGGCCTTGAGTCCGCCGGGGAGGGTGACGGCGAGGTTCACACCCTGCGTGTAGCGCACCGGTGAGGGCCCCCAGAGGAGCTGCACGACCGCCCGCAGCATGATCGCCATCCCGAGCGAGGCGACCGCCATCGTGATCACCCCCGACCCGCGCTGCCGCAGCCGCCGGTAGATCAGCCCGTCGCCGACAAGGGCGATCGCCGCCACCCCGCCGACTGCCAGCGCGACGGCCGGGACCATCCCCCATCCGAAGGAGAAGGGTCCGACCCGGGGACCGGCCCAGCCGAGGGTGCCGACCCACGCGTAGGCGATGAACATCCCGGCTGTCATCAGGTCGCCGTGGGCGAAGTTCGCAAAGCGGGTGACGCCGTAGGAGAGCGTCAGGCCGATCGCCCCGAGGCCGACGATGGAGCCGACGATCGAACCGACGATCACGAGCTGCAGGAGGTCGATCATGGCCTGCCCGACCCCGCGCCGGCAGTCTCCGGCCCCGCGCCGCGCCGCCCGAGGAAGAGGCGGCCGACATCGGGGTTGTCGACCATCTCCGGCCCGTTCTGTTCGAGCACGCCGCGGCCCGCGACCAGCACATAGCCCCGCTGGGAACGGCTGAGTGCCTCCTTCGCATTCTGCTCGACGATCAGGACGGCCACCCCGCGGTCGCGGATCTCCTCGATCCGTTGAAAGGTCTGCTCGCGCATTGCCGGGGAGAGCGCCGCCGTCGGCTCATCGAGCATCAGGAGCACCGGGTCGAGCATCAGCGCCCGGCCGATCGCCAGCGCCTGGCGCTGACCACCGGAGAGGTTGCCGGCTCGTTCCGTCGGGCGCCGCTCGAGTTCGGGAAAGAGGGCCAGCACCCACTCGACCCGCTCAGCCAGACCAGACTGCCGCAGATAGCCGCCCATCTCCAGGTTCTCGCGGATTGACAGG
Organism: Dehalococcoidia bacterium; assembly: GCA_965249675.1. GTDB lineage: Bacteria > Chloroflexota > Dehalococcoidia > UBA2979 > UBA2979. The sequence goes on along the minus strand of OZ252250.1, from coordinate 2,744,457 downwards.
GTCGTGAAGACGTTGTCGGTCTGCGGGACGAACGAGGCGCCGGCCGCCACCAGCTCGGGGGCCGAGAGCCCGGTCACATCGGTGCCGGCGAGCCGCACGCTGCCGTGCATCTTCGGCAGGATCCCGGCGATTGCGCGCAGCAGCGTCGACTTGCCCGCTCCGTTGGGGCCGATGATCGTGACGAGCTCGGAGGCCCCCACCTCGATCGAGACCTCGTGGACGATCTCGAGCTGCCCATAGCCTGTGGTCAGCGCCGACACCTCGAGCACCGGGTTCACCGGTGCTGGCTCCCGAGGTAGGCCTCCTGGACACGCTGGTCGGAGAGCACCGGACCGGGCTCGCCCGTCAGGAGCACCTGCCCGCCCGTCATCACAACCACCTCGTCCGAGAGCTGTTCGACGACATCCATGTCGTGCGTGATCAGGAGGAAGCTGACGCCGTCGCGGTCCCGAGCGCTGCGAATGTGCTGAAGGAGTCCCTGGACCAGTGTCGGGTTGACGCCCGCTGACGGCTCGTCGAGGAGCACGAGGCGCGGGTGCCCGAAGAGCGCCCGCGCGAGCTCGAGCAGCTTGCGTTGCCCCCCGGAGAGACTGTCCGCCGGTTCGTGCGCCAGGTGGCCAAGCTCGACCCACTCGAGCATCTGGTGGGCCTCGCGCTCAAGCGCCTGCTCCTCGGCACGGACCCGGCCGGGACGAAGCCACGTTTCCCAGATGCGCTCCCCCAGCTGGCCCGAGCGAGCGAGCATCAGGTTTTCGACGACGCTCAGCCGACCCAGCTCCTGCGGGATCTGAAAGGTGCGGACCAGGGCACGGTCAAAGATGCGATGGGGCGGTAACCCGGTGATCTCCTGGCCCTCGAAGATGACCTCTCCGGCATCGGGCCGGAGCGCTCCGGCGATGCAGTTGAAGCAGGTGGTCTTGCCGGCGCCGTTCGGGCCGATCAGGGCGGTGATCGAACCACGACGAACCTCGAAGCTGGCGCCGGCCACAGCCCGATTGCCACCGAACTCCTTGACCAGCTCCCTCACGCTGAGGATCAGATCAGCGGCCGGACGACTCAGCGTCGCGGCCGTCTTGTGCCGGCTGCTCGCCGAGAGATCAGATGCCGCTAGGTCTCGCATCGTTCCCCTCAGCCGGCCAACGCCGTGGCCAGTCAGGGCGCGGGGCTCGAGTCTGGTCACAGAGCGGGGGTGGCGTGCCTCCAGACGGCAGCATACGCCTGCCGCCGAGGGCCGGGCGCACGGTCAGCGGCGCCGGCCAATGTAGTGGGGACTTGTGTCGAAGAAGAGCTCGGCACTCTCCATCACCGTCTCAGAGAGCGTCGGGTGGGCGTGGATGGTGAGCCGCAGGTCATCGGCCCGGGCGCCCATCTCGACTGCCAGCGTGGCCTCGGCGATCAGCTCCCCGGCCCCCGATCCGGTGATCCCGACGCCGAGGATTCGCTCAGTTCCGGGCTCGAGGATCAGCTTGGTCAGGCCCTCCGTTCGCGCCAGCGTGGCGGCGCGCCCGGAGGCCCCCCAGGGAAAGCTCGAGACCTCGATGTCGATGCGGTGGAGGCGCGCTTCGGTCTCAGTCAGTCCGGTCCAGGCAAGCTCTGGGTCGGTGAAGACGATGGCCGGGATCGCCTGGGGCGCGAAGGCCGAGGGCTCGCCGGCAATCGCCTCGACGGCCGTGCGAGCCTCGTGTGTCGCCTTGTGCGCGAGCATCGGCTCGCCGGCGACGTCGCCGATCGCGAAGATCGACGGTTCACTGGTGCGCCGCTGGATGTTGGTCTCGATGAATCCGCGCTCGTTGACGCTCACCGCCAGCGATTCGAGGCCGAGCTCTTCGGAGTTGGGCCGCCGTCCGACGGCCACCAGCACGCGATCGAACTCGCGTTCCTCGACCTCGGTTTCGGTGCCGGACAGTGTCGCCGCAATCCCCGTGCCGCGCTCCTCGAGGCCGACGACGGTCGTGTTCAGGAGGATCTGCTCCACGCGCTCGGCGAGCCGAGCGGCGACCGGGGCGACGAGGTCGCGATCGGTGCCGGGCAAGAGCCCGCCGGTCATCTCGACGATCGTCACGCGCGAGCCCAGCGCCTGGTAGACGCTGCCGAGTTCGAGGCCGATGTAGCCACCACCGACGATGAGCAGGCTCGCCGGGACCTCGGGGATCTCCAGTGCGCGGGTCGAGTCCCACAGCCGGGGCGAGTCCAGCTGCAGCGGTGCGGGGACGGAAGGGCGGGACCCGGTTGCGATGACGGCGTAGTCGAACTGTACATCGGTCAGCTCTGAGGCGTTCGACACGCGCAGGGTGTTGGCGCCGGTGAAATGGCCGCGCCCCTGGACGTAGCGGACCCGCCGGGCGCGGCCGAGCTGCCCGAGGCCGCGGGTCATCCTCGCGACGACGCTCTCCTTCCAGGCTCTCAGCCGGTCGAGATCGAGTTCGGGCGTCCCGAAGTCGATCCCGAGGGCACCGGCCTCCTGGGCGGCATCGAGCAGGTGCGCGGCGTGGAGGAGTGCTTTGGATGGGATGCAGCCGCGGTAGAGGCAGACGCCGCCGGGCTGGGGGGACTCGTCGACGAGCGTCACATCCATCCCGAGGTGGGCGGCATGGAAGGCGGCGGGGTAGCCGCCTGGCCCGGCGCCGAGCACCGCGACGCGGATCGAGGGGTTGTCCGGGGTCATCGCGCTAGACACCCCATGAGTGTAACCATCGACCGTCCGTGCTGGAGTCGAGGCACGGGGAGGACGAGTCGTCCGCGTCGCGGCCCGTGGAGCGATGTCAGTCGGCACGACTGGCCCGAAGGCATGTCGTGTCCAGAGGTAGTAGAGCGCGCTCGCGGGCGCGTGAGCGGGGGTCCGCGAGGATCGGTGGCGGATGGAGGGCGGGCCCACAGCTCGGTCTGGCGCGCTGTGGGCCCGCGAGCCGACCTCGTTCATACCGACCGACACGATCACGGCCGGTTGCCGGCGAGACGTTCCCCTTGCCGTGGCCGCTCGACACTCTGCACGAGGCCTTAAGGACGCTCTGAACAGACCCGCATGATCTGTTAAGATGCCTACACGGGATGGTATGGCATTCGACCAGATGACGAGGTGAGCGCGATGGGCGAGGCAACGTTCGCGGAGCTGTACTACGACGCGAAGAAGCGAACGACTCGCCGGGAGCGGTTTCTGGAACGACTCGATCGGCTGGTTCCGTGGCGGCAACTCGAGCAGCGCATTGCGCCCCACTACCCGATGCCGGGACGGGGGCGCCAGCCCTACCCACTGTCACTGATGCTGCGGGTGCACATCGTGCAACTGGTCGACAACCTCAGCGACCCGGCGATGGAGGACGCGCTGTACGAGAATCTCACCGTGCAGCGCTTCGTGGGGCTCAGGCTATCGGACGCGATCCCCGATGAGACGACGATTCTCAACTTCCGCCACCGGCTGGAGGCGGCCGCGCTGGGGAGGGGATTGCTCGAGGAGATCAACCGCCATCTGGAGGCGGAAGGACTGCAGTTGAGACAGGGGACTGTGGTTGATGCCAGTATCATCAGCGCCCCCTCGTCGACCAGGAATCGGGCCAGAGCACGGGATCCCGAGATGCACCAGACGCGCAAGGGAAACCAGTGGTACTTCGGGATGAAGTTGCACATCGGGGTGGACTCTGAGAGCGGCATCGTGCACAGCCTCCACACGACGGCGGCGAACGTGAGCGACATCACCGCGGCGCCCGACCTGCTGCACGGCAACGAAAGGCTGGTCTGTGGCGATGCGGGCTACCAGGGCATCGGAAAACGTCTGGAGCAGCGCGAGCGTGCGGTGCAGTGGCAGGTTGCCATGCGACCGGGCAAGCGGCGACTGCTCGACCGGGAGGGTGAGGAGTGGCTCGAAGAGAAGCGCAAGGCCTCCGTGCGTGCGAAGGTCGAGCATCCGTTCCAGATCGTGAAGGTGCGCTTCGGCTACGCCAAGGTCCGCTACCGCGGATTGTTCAAGAACACGCAGCGGCTCGCGTTGCTGTTGGGGCTGGCCAACATGGTTCGAGCGGAGCGCCAACTTGCTGCGTAACAACGGCGCAGTGCGCCCAGAATCCCGCAGCGAGCGCCAAACGGCACTCGCAGAGCCGCTCGCGAGCCCCGATCAGGCCGCATTCCTGACCATCAAGCGATTGAACGCCCCAGAAGAGCCTGATCGGCCGCATTTCGCGGCCAGTTCAGAGCGTCCTTAAGGACGCTCTGAACAGACCCGCATGATCTGTTAAGATGCCTACACGGGATGGTATGGCATTCGACCAGATGACGAGGTGAGCGCGATGGGCGAGGCAACGTTCGCGGAGCTGTACTACGACGCGAAGAAGCGAACGACTCGCCGGGAGCGGTTTCTGGAACGACTCGATCGGCTGGTTCCGTGGCGGCAACTCGAGCAGCGCATTGCGCCCCACTACCCGATGCCGGGACGGGGGCGCCAGCCCTACCCACTGTCACTGATGCTGCGGGTGCACATCGTGCAACTGGTCGACAACCTCAGCGACCCGGCGATGGAGGACGCGCTGTACGAGAATCTCACCGTGCAGCGCTTCGTGGGGCTCAGGCTATCGGACGCGATCCCCGATGAGACGACGATTCTCAACTTCCGCCACCGGCTGGAGGCGGCCGCGCTGGGGAGGGGGTTGCTCGAGGAGATCAACCGCCATCTGGAGGCGGAAGGACTGCAGTTGAGACAGGGGACTGTGGTTGATGCCAGTATCATCAGCGCCCCCTCGTCGACCAGGAATCGGGCCAGAGCACGGGATCCCGAGATGCACCAGACGCGCAAGGGAAACCAGTGGTACTTCGGGATGAAATTGCACATCGGGGTGGACTCTGAGAGCGGCATCGTGCACAGCCTCCACACGACGGCGGCGAACGTGAGCGACATCACCGCGGCGCCCGACCTGCTGCACGGCAACGAAAGGCTGGTCTGTGGCGATGCGGGCTACCAGGGCATCGGAAAACGTCTGGAGCAGCGCGAGCGTGCGGTGCAGTGGCAGGTTGCCATGCGACCGGGCAAGCGGCGACTGCTCGACCGGGAGGGTGAGGAGTGGCTCGAAGAGAAGCGCAAGGCCTCCGTGCGTGCGAAGGTCGAGCATCCGTTCCAGATCGTGAAGGTGCGCTTCGGCTACGCCAAGGTCCGCTACCGCGGATTGTTCAAGAACACGCAGCGGCTCGCGTTGCTGTTGGGGCTGGCCAACATGGTTCGAGCGGAGCGCCAACTTGCTGCGTAACAACGGCGCAGTGCGCCCAGAATCCCGCAGCGAGCGCCAAACGGCACTCGCAGAGCCGCTCGCGAGCCCCGATCAGGCCGCATTCCTGACCATCAAGCGATTGAACGCCCCAGAAGAGCCTGATCGGCCGCATTTCGCGGCCAGTTCAGAGCGTCCTTAACAGACGAACAGCGAGGACACCGGGACGAGCACGCCGAACGGGAGCTGCCCAAGCGCACACTCACGAACCTCTACGACGCCCGCCCGACCTGGCTCTCCCACCTCCACGCCGCCCTCGACACGGCCGTCTTCGCCGCCTACGGATGGCCGGAAACGGACGCGCCCGACACCCTCGGTGAGCAGGACCTGCTCTCGCGGCTGCTGGCGCTCAACGTGGCGCGGAGTGGGTCGCGACTGGGTTGAGCCGATCTTGCGAAGATGCGTTACTCGCTCATGCCGGTGACCCGTGAATCGGAAGCCCGGGTTGATGGTGGTTACCGTGTTCACGGTTCACGCTGAGTCCCAGGGCCCGGTTCGGTCCTGGTCGCAGCAGCTGCGGGAAGATATCGGTGCTGCGGAGAGCAGCTCCACTTGTTGCGCGCAATCCAGCTGAGCGCGCACGGACGCGCGATAGCGATCAATACCCCACCAATTGCGTAGGTTGCGCTTGGCGGCCGCCGCCGTGCCGAGCGGATCGGTGCCGTGCTCAGTAGCGTCGCCCGACCAGGACTGGGGTCTGGCGCCAGTACGCTCAGCACGTCACTGTCTGCGACTTCGGAACGCTTCAACCGCCTCCGGCACTTACGGGAGGTTACTCCGAGCCCGCTGGTCTGCCGCCTGCGGTCCCCAATCAGCTCTTGATGGTCGCGAGCGAGCGCCCGCGCTAGCCCTCCAGCGCCAGCAGCATCGGGTTATCGATCGCATCCACGATCCACTGCAGGAAGCGAGCGCCGTCGGCGCCGTCAATCACGCGATGGTCATGGCTGAGGGACATTGGCATGATCAGTCGCGGCTCCCAACGGCGCTGCCGGTCGAGGACCGGCTGCCACTGCGCCCGACCGACTCCCAGGACGGCCACCTCCGGCGGGTTGATCACGGGTGCAAAGTGCCCGATGCCGAGACTGCCCAGGTTCGTCAGCGTGAAGGTCCCGCCCCGGCTGTCCTCGAGTGTCAGCGCGTTGGAGCGTGCCCGCTCGGCCACCTCGTTGAGTTCCACCGAGAGTTCGATGATGTTCTTCTGGTCGACGTCGCGGATCACCGGTACGACGAGACCGCGGTCGGTGTCGACGGCCACGCCGATGTTGACGAAATCCTTGTGAACGATCTCCTGGGCCTCCATGTCGACCGAGGAGGCGAGCAGCGGGTGGGCCTTCAGCGCGCCGGCCAGGATCTTGAGGATGAAGACCGAGATCGTCAGATTGCCGCCGGCCTTCTGTGCCGTCTCCTTGAAGCGCTGGCGGAGTGTCTCCATCTCGGTCACGTCGGCCGAGCAATCGAGCGTGACGTGCGGGATGGTGGTCCACGACTGGGTCATGTTGCGGGCCACGGTGCGACGCAGCCGGCTCATCGGCTCGCGGCGTACGGCACCGAACTGGGTGAAGTCGGGGAGGGCTCGGGGCTCGGCGAGTGGCGCCCGCGAGACGGCGCCTTCCGCCGCCCGGGGCTGGCTGGCACGCTCGATCGCACTTCGCCGGGCGACCGCCTTGACGTCATCCTCGGAGATCCGACCGCCGGGCCCGCCACCACGAACCTCCGCCAGCGGGACGCCGATTTCACGGGCGAACTTCCGGACCGCAGGCGACGCGAAGATGGCCGTGCCGTCCTCCACCGGCGGCGGTCCCGGCACCGGTGCCGTGGCGACTGGCAGGGTCGGCGTGACCGCCTCCTGGAGCTCGCCCTGGCCGCGATCGCCCGCCGGTGCGGTGCCCGGTAGGGCAGAGGCGGTGGGGTCGCCAGCGGTCGGCTCGGCGGCGGGCGCCGGGGGCGCTTCCCGGGGTCGGGCCGGTGGACCATCGAGCGCCCCCGCGGTCTCGGCGGCGGCGCTGACCGTCAGGATCAGCTGCCCGGGGCGGATCGTGTCGCCAGCCGAGACGTGCAATGCCGTGACCACGCCCGCAACCGATGACGGCACATCCAGGGTCGCCTTTTCGGTCTCGATCTCAAGCAGGGGATCGTCGATGGCGATCGTATCGCCTTCGCGAACGAGTACCCTGAGCACGTCCGCCTCATCGACGTCTTCACCGAGGTTGGGCAGCGTAAATTCGGCCATCTGGAGATTCCCGTTCATCTGGGCGAAGCGGTGCTCGCCCGTAGCTCCCCCACCCTGCTCCACGCTGTCGCTCGTCCTGTCGCCAGAGGCAGCCGCCTCGTCGTCCTCCGGCGGTCCGGAGCGACCGCCCCTGCCGATCCTAGAGCGTGACCGGGTTCGGGCGCTCTGGATTGATTCCCAGGTCGTTCATCGCCTGCCGCGCCACGCTCCCGGCGACGGCCTCCGAGCGGACCAGTGCGGAGAGCGTCGCGAAGGCGATGTGGCGGGCGTCGACCTCGAAGAAGTCGCGCAGCTCGGCGCGGGTGCCGCTTCGCCCGAAGCCGTCGGTGCCCAGCGAGACGAGCGGCGCCCCAACCCACTTGGCGATGGAATCGGGCAGTGACTTGAGGTAGTCGGTGGCGCCCACGACGAGGGTCGGTTCCGGGCCGAGCATGCGGGAGACGAACGGCACGCGCGGCGGTTCGGTCGGATGCAGCCAGTTCCAGCGCTCACAGTCGAGAGCCTCACGACGGAGCTCGCTGTAGCTCGTCACCGACCAGACATCTGAGGCCACGCCGTAGTCGCGCAATAGCAGCTCCTGCGCCCTCAGCGCCTCGTTCACGATCGGACCGCTCCCGAGGAGTTGCGGGCGAGGTCCCGTCGGCAGGTCTCCGCCGAGCAGGGTGATCGCATCTTCGGCCGGCTGGAAGAGGTACATGCCCTGCGCGATCCCCTCGCGGATTCCCGGGCGGTCCGGCATCGGCGGCTGGCGATAGTTCTCGTTGGTGAGGGTCAGATAGAAGGTGATGTCCTCGTTCTCGTCGTGCATCCGGCGGATGCCCTCGCGGAGCAGGACGGCTATCTCAAAGGCGTAGGCGGGGTCATAGGAGACCATCGTCGGGATCACCGAGGCGAGGACGTGGCTGTGGCCGTCCTGGTGCTGCAGTCCCTCGCCGTTGAGCGTCGTGCGGCCGGCCGTCGCTCCGATCAGGAACCCGCGCGTCCTGGCGTCGGCCGCCCCCCACGCCAGGTCGCCGACCCGCTGCAGGCCGAACATCGAGTAGAGGATGAAGAAGGGGATCGTGGCGACGCCGGTGTTCGCGAGCGCGGTCCCGGCGGCGATGAAGGAGCTGAAGGCGCCGGCCTCGGTGATCCCCTCCTGGAGGACCTGACCGTCGGTGCTCTCCTTATAGAAGAGCAGACTGTCGGAGTCGACCGGGTCGTAGGTCTGCCCGTGCGAGGAGTAGATCCCGAACTCACGGAACAGGCTCTCCATCCCGAAGGTTCTCGCCTCATCCGGTACGATCGGCACGATCCGCCGACCGAGTTCGGGGTGGCGCAGCAGGGTCGCCAGCATCCGGACGAAGATCATCGTGGTCGACGCTTCGCGTTCCCCGCTGCCCTGGAGGAAGTCGCTGAAGAGCTCCTCCTCAGGGGCTCTGAGAGGGCTCGGCGAGGTCTGCCTGGCCGGTAACGAGCCCCCCAGCTCGCGTCGCCTCGCCGACAGGTAGCGGTGTTCGGGGCTGCCGACGGCCGGCCGGTAGAGCGGTGCGCCGATCACCTCCTCGTCGGAGAGCGGGATCGCAAACCGGTCGCGGAACATCATCAGCTCCTGGTCGTTCAGCCGCTTCTGCTGATGGGTGACGTTCCGGCCTTCGCCCGCCTCGCCGAGGCCGTAACCCTTGATCGTGCGGGCCAGGATCACGGTCGGTGAGCCGCGATGCTCAGAGGCCGCGTGGTAGGCGGCATAGACCTTCTCGACGTCGTGTCCGCCGAGGCGCATGCGCCAGAGCGCATCGTCGCTCATGTGGCTGACGAGGCGCTCCAGCGTGGGATCGACGCCGAAGAAGTGCTCCCGGACGTAGGCGCCGCCCGCCACCGAATACTTCTGGTATTCGCCGTCGACGATCTCACCCATGCGTCTGACCAGACGGCCGTCCGGATCCTTGGACAGCAACTCGTCCCACTCGCTGCCCCACAGCACCTTGAGCACGTTCCACCCGACGCCGCGGAAGACGGCCTCGAGCTCCTGGATGATCTGACCGTTGCCCCGCACCGGCCCGTCGAGCCGCTGGAGGTTGCAGTTCACGACGAAGATCAGGTTGTCGAGTCGCTCGCGGGCGGCCAGCGAGATCGCACCGAGCGCCTCGGGCTCATCGGTCTCGCCGTCGCCGAGGAAGACCCACACCTTGCGATCGCTCGGGGCCAGGAGGCCACGGTCTTCGAGGTAGCGCAGGTAGCGCGCCTGGTAGATCGCCGTCAGCGGCCCGAGGCCCATCGAGACGGTCGGGAACTGCCAGAAGTTCGGCATCAGCCACGGGTGCGGGTAGGAGGAGAGCCCGCCGTTCTCGTGGAACTCCCGCCGGAACTCGTGCAGCCGCTGAGGGCTGAGCCGTCCCTCGAGGTAGGCGCGGGCGTAGATGCCTGGTGAGGCATGACCCTGGATGAAGAGGAAATCGCCGCCCGAGGGGTCCTCTGGTCCGCGGAAGAAATGGTTGAAGCCGACCTCATAGAGCGTCGCCGCCGAAGCGTAGGTCGAGATGTGCCCGCCGATGCCCTGGGACTTGCCGTTCGCCTCAACGACCATCGCCATTGCGTTCCAGCGGATGATGCTCTTGATGCGCCGTTCGAGCGCTCGGTCTCCGGGGAAGGGCGCCTGGTACTCGGGGGGAATCGTGTTGACATAGGGGGTCTTCGACGTGACCGGCAGTGGCACGCCGCTCCGCTGCGCCTGGATCTGCAGTTCCTGGAGCAGTCGGCTGACGCGGTCGGGCCCACTCGTGCGCAGCACGTCGCGCAGCGACTCGAGCCAGTCACTGGTCTCGACCCAGTCGCTCGCGTTGCGGTCGGCTGGTGAGTGGCCAGAGGGGAACGGCAACGGATCGGTGCTCACGGAGCCTCCATCTCAGCAGGTCACCATCCCAGTGTAGGCGATGGGGCCCGGCCTCTCAGCACATCCGCAGCCGGTGGCCCAGTGAGCGATCGGAGCGGGATGCCGACGACTGCAGCGGGTTCGCGAGAAGACGGAGCGGCACAGACGCTCGGCATCGTCGATCGGCGACCACGAGCGAGCAATGCTTCCCGACGAAGCACGGCCGTGCGGCCGGGCGAGTGGCAACTCGACCGCAAGCGTGACACGTCATCGACGATCGCCAGGGATCCGGCGGACCGTAGGATCAGGCCCCACCCCGGCACCGGGGAGCCGACCGCCGCCTCGTGCCGCGGCGCGAGCGGAAGGGGAAGGCGAGGAGAGCCGGGAGGATGACAAGTCTCGGTCTCCCCGATCGATCTAGGCTTCCGGTGTGACTGGCATTAGCATGTCAGTATGACCGATGGCCACCCTACCGCGTTCGCCCCTCGGCGGGTCATCCTGCATCGCGCCACGGCCGTCGACTACGGGCGGGCCGAGCGCTGGCAGCGCGAGACGGCGCACCGACTACTGCGCGCGCGTGGGGCGGAGTTCGACGCGGAGAGCGCCGGCGACGCCCCCGGCACTGCGGGTCCCGAGCACGCCGGCGAGGCACTGGCACTCCTCGAGCACATGCCCGTCTTCACCTTCGGCACGGGTGCGCACGGAGAGCATCTCCTGGTCTCCGCTGCCGACCTGGAGGCGCGCGGAGCGGCCGTGGTCGCCGCGGACCGGGGCGGAGATGTCACCTTCCACGGGCCCGGCCAGCTGGTCGCCTACCCGATCCTTGATCTCCGAGCCCGCTCCGTGCGACCGGTGGACTACGTGCGGCGACTGGAAGAGACGGTGATCGAGACCGTGGCCTGCTGGGGTCTTTCGGCCTCGCGCGTGCGCGGTCGACCTGGCGTGTGGGTGGGCGCCGAGAAGGTGGCGGCTGTCGGCGTCCGCATCGAGCGGGGGATCTCCCGGCATGGGATCGCGCTCAACGTCAGTCCCGATCTGAGCTGGTTCGATGCGATCGTCCCTTGTGGAATCGCCGATGCGCGAGTCACATCGCTCGACCGGCTGGTGGGTGGTGGTCCCAGCGTCCCCGAGGTGGCCCGAGCCTTCGGCCGAGCCTTTGAACGGCAGTTTGGCTCTCTTCTGTTGGAGCCGCCGGCGGGCGAAGCGCTCGCTCAGACGCTGGCGGTGCCGGAGTGACCGGGCGGCCGGCCAGGGAACGACGTGGGCCCCGGGTGCGCGAGCGCAAGCCGAGCTGGTTCAAGGCGCGCTTCCCGGCCGGGGAGCGATTCGAACATGTGAACAACCTCGTGCGGGATAACGGCCTCCACACCGTGTGCCAGGAGGCACGTTGCCCGAACATCGGTGAGTGCTACCAGAGCGGCACCGCCACCTTCATGATCCTCGGTGACACCTGCACGAGGGCGTGCGGCTTCTGTGCCGTCACCTCCGGTCGGCCACAGCCGATCGATCTGCTCGAACCGGCCAGGCTGGCGCAGGCGGTCGACACGCTCGGGCTCGACTATGTCGTGATCACGTCGGTCAACCGTGATGACGCCCCAGATGGCGGCGCCAGCATCTTCGCGGCCTCGCTGCGGGCGATTCGCCACCGCACGCCCAGGACGCGTGTCGAGGTACTGATCCCCGACTTCGAGGGCAACTGGGACGCGCTGGCGAGCGTGGTCGAAGCGCGGCCGGTTGTCCTCAACCACAACACCGAGACCGTCCCACGGCTCTATCCGCGGGCGCGACCTCGAGGTGACTACCAGCGCACGCTGGAACTCTTCCGTCAGGTCAAGCGGCTCGACGTCGAAATGCCCCTGAAGACCGGTCTGATGGTTGGACTCGGGGAGACGCTGCCTGAGCTGAGGCAGACGCTCTCAGACGTTCGCGAGGCCGGCGTTGAGCTCCTCACGATCGGCCAATACCTTCGCCCGACGGCTGCCCACCTTCCGGTCGATCGCTACTACCACCCCGACGAGTACGCCGAACTCCGAAGGATTGCGGAGGAGTTGGGCTTCAACCATGTGGAGGCCGGGCCGCTGGTGCGGAGCTCCTACCATGCCGGTGAACAGGCCCGCGCGGCCGGCGTCTGACGCACCCGGAAGGGTGCGGACGGCACTCGGCCGCGCCGCACTCGGCTCCCTCGCTCACGCCTACTGCACGGTGCCTCCGCATGCGAGCGGGCTAGCATGGACATGACATACATCGATGGAGGGCGTGAGTTAATCCTGTCCGATGCCGGATGCTCAACCCAGGGGAGCCGCTGTTGAAGGGGCTGACCAGGTAGCGGCCTCGAAACCGATGCCCCTTGCCGAAGTCCTCGGTATACAGCTGTCTTGAGCCACTCCGCACGGGGGCGACGATCAACTGATTCCGCTGGGAGAGCGACGCTGATTCTCCGATCTCGATCGCTGGCTGGCGTAGGCTCACTCACGGCCCCGGGGTGGGGTGATGGATCGCGCAGGGCGGCGGCTACTCGGCCCGCTGATTGAGCACTCCGCGCGGGTCTGGCGGGAATCAACGCGCACTCAGAGAGCCGCCCGCTGCGCCTGCCGGATCTCGCCTCCCACGGCGCCGCAGCAGCTCGAGAGGTGCTCGCCGCTGGCCTCACAGCCAACGAGGTGGCAAGGTCGGGCCGGTGCGGACCCGTCCGACCGAATCCGTCCCCGCACGGGGGACTGACAGCGGGGCGATGCTGCGATGCTGCGGAGACTCTACCCCGACGTCTATGAAGGCTGGCTGGTGGTCGGCTCGGCGGGCCTGATCATCCTGATCGTGGCGGCCACCTTCTTCGACGGCTTCGGCACCGTCTACAACGAGGTGCGCGCAGAGTTCGGCTGGGACAACGCCGACACGGCGCTCGCGTTCTCGCTTCGCAACGAAGTCGGCGGCATCGGTGCGATTCTGGGATGCCGCTGAAGAGCACCCGTCTGAGGTCGGACTCACTGCCGTCGCCACTTGGTTTCAGGCGCGACGCGCCTTCGCGATGTCTGTCATGACGCTGGGAGGTGGGCTGGGGGGGCTCTTCGTGGTCGCCATCGCCTGGATCGTCGAGGTGGTCGGCTGGCGGGATGCCCTGCGGATCCTTGCGCTGGCGATGATCGTCGTCGGCTTCACGCTGGGGGTGAACGTCCGTTCGCGCCCCGAAGACCACCACCAGCCGCTTGACGGGCTGTCCAGGAGATCGACGGACGGCGGGGCAGAGCCCGAGATCGAGCGGTGGGGCGTGCCGGTTCGTACGGCCATCACGTCGCCATCGTTCATTCTGCTGTCGGTGGCGCTGCTCGGGAGTTCCTTCGGCTTCGTCACACTCGTTGTCCATCAGATTCCCGACTTTGAGACGCAGATCGGCGTCTCAAAGTCGGTCGCCGGCTCGACTATCGCGGTGTTTACCCTGCTCTCCATCATCGGTCGCGTGGGTTTCGGCTGGTTCTCCGACCGATACCCGAAACGGGTGATGATGGCGCTGGCGATGACCTCCCTGGCCCTTGGACTGGTGGTGCTCGGCTTCGCGCGGAACTTCTGGGTGGCGGTCTCCGGAATTGGCCTGGCGGCGCCGGGTTCGGCGGCACGGTCCCGCTGCGGCCGTCGATGACCGCCGACTACTTTGGCACGAGACACTTCGGCACGATTAACGGCACGATGCAGTTCGTCTCAACCACAGGAGGTGCCGCCGGTCCGTGGGTCGTCGGGCGCCTCGTGGACATCAATGGCGACTACACCGCCGGCTGGTTCATCTCCGCGGCGGTGGTGGCCGTGGTCGGGATCCCGGCGGTGCTCGCCGCATCGGAGCCGCGCCAACCGATCGCTCGCTACCGCAGGCGGTGGCCACGCCATGCTCGCCCCGGCGAACGCCGCCGTGCGGACTCGTCAGGGGAGATCGGGCGGGCCTCTCGTCGCGATTGCCTGAGACACCGGCTGTTGCCGCGGCGCGCCGGCGCGCTCGGGCAGGCGTTCGCTTGCACGAGGTACCCGTTCCGCGGTGGTCGAAGGCGTCGTGAGAGTCGCCTTGCGGTGCTCACCGCGCCGTGGCGCAACCGGCGACACGGCTGGCCTCGGGCCTCGTGCGGCGCTGAAGGCGCTACAGGTAGCCGGCGCCCCGTCGTCTCGCCTTCGGATCGGTCACAACGTTGAGTAGAGCAACGGTACCGGCGGCGAAGGCACGCCCAAGTGCCGGCCGGATCTGATCTGGGCTGGTGACGCGTTCTGCATAGCCACCGACCATCTCCACCATCCGCTCGTAGTCGACCGGCAGGAGGGCGGCGATCGGCGGCGCGTCGGCAGGGAAGCTCCGGTCCTGGATGGTGTGCGCCGCGATTCCTCCATTGTTTGAGACGACGATCACGACCGGGATCTGCCACCTGGCACAGGTCTCGACCTCCATCGCTGCCGCGCCGAAGGCATAGTCGCCGAGAATGGCCACTACCTGGCGATCGGGGCGAGCGAGTTTCGCGCCGACGGCATAGGGGAGCCCGGTCCCCATGCAGCCTGTGGTGCCGGCGCCGAGGCGGTGGCGTGCGACGTGGGTGGGCATGATCTGGCGCGCGACCGCCATCGTAAACTCGGCGTCCTCCGTGACGATCGCGTCTCGCTCAACTGAGTCGCGCACATCCGCCAGGAGCCGATAGTGGTTGATCGGCTCCTGGTCAGAGGTCGTCTGCTCGGAGACGCTCGCCTCATTGGCACGGGTTCGTTCGGCCAGCTCCTCGGTCCAGCCGCTCGACGCCACAACCAGTTCGCGCCCGTCCAGGGCTCTGTCGAGTGCCTCCACCCCGAGGCGCGCGTCGGCCGTGATGCCGATCTCGACCGAGGCAGCCGAATAGAACTCCTCGGGGGCGATGTCGATCTGCGCGATCCGCACGCCCGGCGACAGCCGGCGCCCCATCTGGAACACCCAGTTGAAGCGCCCACCGACCATCAGCACGGCATCGGCATGGGCCATCGCCTGTGAGCGGGCCGCGCCGGCGTTGAGCGGATGGTCGTCGGGGACCGTGCCACGGCCCATCGGTGAAGCGATGAAGGGAATGCCGCGCTCGACGAGGTGCGTCAGTGCCAGGCCGGCATCGGACCAGGCCGCGCCCTTGCCGATCATGACGAGCGGCCGCTGGGCGTCTGCCAGAAGATCGGCGACGCGAGCGATGGCGGCAGGGGCCGGTTCGGCTTGAGTCACCTCCGGTGTGGCCCCGATGATCGGGGCCGCCTCCGCTGAGACCCGCTCGGCCACAAGGTTGGCGGGGAAGTCGAGGTAGACGGCGCCGGGCCGACCCGACTGCGCCTTGCCCAGCGCCAGCGAGAGCAGTTCGGGGATGTGCTCGGTGCGATCGATCCGCTGCACCCACTTCGCCGCCGGGTTGGCAAAGGCGGTCTGGTCGATCTCCTGGAAGGCACCGAGGCCGAGCGTGCCCTCGGCCGCCGATCCACCGAGGACTACCAGCGGCATCGCGCTCCTGGTGGCGACATACATCGGCGTGACGGTGTTGGTCATGGCCGGGCCGGAGGCGGCGACCATCACGCCAGCCCGCTGGTTGAGGTATCCCCAGGCGGAGGCCGCGAATGCCGCGTTCATCTCGTGTCGGCAGTTGATCACCCTGATCCCGGCGGCGTTGGCCTCAGCCAGGAGGTCGATCATCGGCCCACCGAGTACGGTGAAGATGGTGTCGATCCCGCTCGCCCGGAGCTGCCGGCCGACCAGTCCTGCGCCGCTCACCTCTGCCATGGCACGCACCTCCGCACTCGTCACGTCTGAACGCGCATGCTAGCCCACTGCCCTCTTCCCGATGGTCGGGCGGCAGGCCCCGGCCGGTGTAGTCTCTTCTGGCAAGCGCCCTCCCCACGGTGGGCCCACGGCGAGGAGCCTCCTATGTCTGCCCCCCTCGAAGGCATCAGAGTGATCGACTTCACCCGTTTCCAGAACGGACCGCACGCGACCGTCATGCTCTCCGACATGGGGGCCCAGGTGATCAAGGTGGAGCGGCCCGGCGGCGGCGATCCGGGGCGCGCCCTGGGCCGAGCCGAGGACGGGTTCTGCGCCTATTTCGAGGCGCTCGACCGCGGCAAGCAGAGCATTACGATTGACTTCGGGACCCTCGAGGGCGCTGAGATCGTGCGCCGCCTGGTGGCCGATGCCGACGTCCTCACCGAAAACTTTCGGCCCGGTCTACTCGACGGCATGGGCTTCGGCTACGAGGCGATGCGCGAACTCAACCCCCGGCTGATCTACGCCGTCAACAGCGGCTTCGGGGTGCGCGGTGAGTGGGCACCGCGCGGCTCGTTCGACATCGTCACGCAGGGGATGACCGGCGCCATGATCGGGCAGGCCGGCGGGCCGGGGAACGAGCCCGTCCAGATTGCCTGGGGCCTGGCCGACCAGGTCGGATCGATCGTCTTCGCCTACGCGATCATGACGGCCCTGTTCGTCCGCGAACGACTTGGCATCGGGCAACGTATCGACAGCTCTCAGATGGGGGCGATGACGACGCTGCAGGCGCTCAGCCTCCAGCGTTACCTCCATACCGAGGCCGAGGCCACTACCCGTTACGTCAATCCCACATTCGCAGCCTACGAGGCCGACGGCGCAGCGTGGCTGACCGTCGGCGTCCTGACGCCCAAGCACTGGCCGCTGTTGTGCCGTGCGATCGGCCGCGAGGATCTCATCACCGACGAGCGGTCGGCCGATCCGTTCGCGCGTGCCAATAATGCGGTCTGGCTGCGATCGGAGCTCCGTGAGAGCTTCCTCGCCGGTCCTCGCGACCACTGGCTTGAGCTCCTGATCGCGAGCGACGTTCCCTGTGGCCCCGTCTACAGCTATGAGGATGTAGTCGGCGAGCCACAGTTCTGGCAGAACGGCTACCTCACCAACGTGGAGCACCCGCACTTCCCCGGGCACCGCGCGGTCGGGATTCCCTTTGAGCTGAGCGAGACCCCCGGACAGATCCAGGGCCCCGCGCCCGAACTCGGACAGCACACCGAGTTCACGCTGCTGGATCTCGGCTACGACTGGGACGACATCACCAGGTTGCGCGATGCCGGCATCATCTGAGGGGTCCACTCGCGTCGACGGACCCCAAGCCGGGGTGCAGGCCCCGCCGCTCGAGGGGATTCGGGTCGTTGAGATCGCCTCCCTGGCGACCGCGTTCGCCGGCCGGCAACTCGCCGAATTGGGCGCCGATGTCGTGCTCGTCGAGCCTCCCTCAGGTGCCCCGACGAGGGGCCGCGCTCCCTACGTCGGTGGGCAGGCGGGCGTAGAGCTGAGCCTTCACCATCTGCACTTCAACCAGGGCAAGTGCAGTGTCGTCCTCGATCTCGGGAGCGCGACTGGGCAGGCTAACCTGCGCCGGCTGCTGGGGACAGCCGACGCCCTGATCGAGGGCGAGGCTCCCGGTGTCATGGACGGTCGGGGCCTCGGCGCGGAGGCGCTCTGGGCTCTCCATCCCAACCTCCACTACGTCACGATCACTCCGTTTGGACAGGAGGGCCCGTTCGCCGCCTACCGCGGCACAGATCTCGTCTGCGCCGCCACCAGCGGGCTCCTCTACCTCTCGGGCTTCCCTGAGGATCCGCCGAATGTGCCCGGTGCCGAGCAGGCCTTCCACATCGGCGCACTGGCCGCCGTCGCCACGCTGCTCGTGGCGCTGGCCGGAGACAGTCGAACGATCGCCGGCCCGGGCGCCCGGGAGGCCGCGGCCGGCCACCGCATCGACGTCTCGATACAGGAGGCCGCGGCGATGAGCACCCTGCAGACCGCGAACGCCAACATCTTTCACTGGCACGGGGAGGTTCCCCGGCGGGGCGGGCTCGTACCTGCGACCGGGTGGCGCAGCCTCTACTCCTGCCGGGACGGCTCCTGGATCAGCTTTACCGTGCCGGTCGGCGCGCCTGCTCTCTGGCCTAACCTGACGCGCTGGCTCGAGGAGGAGGGGCTGGTCGATCTGGCCGATCCAGACTGGCAAGACTACACGCTGCGGCAGCGCCGACCGGATCTGGTCTCCGGCGTCATCGCCGAACTCTGCGGCCGATACCCGAGACAACACCTCGTGGTCGAGGGGCAGCGCCGCCGGATGCTGACCATGCCGGTCAACACCGCCCAGGATCTGCTTGAGCTCGAGCAGCTGCGCGAGCGCGAGTTCTTTGCGACCAGCGATCTCCCCGAGCTCGGCCGGACACTCACCGATGTCGGACCGGCCTACCGCTTCAGTGAGACGCCCGCCCGGCGTGGGATGTCCGCCCCCCGGCTCGGTGAGCACACCAGGGCAGTGCTTGCGCTCACCAATCCCCCGCCCAGCGAATCCGACCGACGAGCGACTGCGCTGTCCCTCAACGGCGCCGAGGCGGCGAACTTCCGCCCCCTTGAGGGGATTCGGGTCATTGACTTCTTCTGGATGCTGGCCGGGTCGCTCACGTCGCGCGTGCTCGCCAACTACGGCGCCGACGTGATCAAGGTGGAGTCGGAGTCGCGCACAGACACGATCAGGCTCGCGGGCGTCCAGCCCCGCGCCCTCGGCAGCATCAACACCAACGGCGTGTTCAACGACGCGAACGTCAACAAACGATCGCTCCAGCTGAACATGAAGCATCCCCGCGGACGTTCCCTCCTCAAGGAGCTGGTTGCCCGCTCCGACGTCGTCACCAACAACTTCACGCCCGACCGTATGGACCGCTGGGGATTGGGCTACGAGGAGCTTCGCAAGGTCAGCCCCGACATCATCATGATGACCATGCCGGTGATGGGGATGACGGGCCCGTACCGCGGCTTTGGTTCATACGGCAACGGCATCATTGCCTACAGCGGGCTCAGTCAGAACATGGGGTTCGCGCATCACCCGCCGATCGGAATCGGACCGCTCTACTCCGACTTTGCTGCTCCCTACTTCGCGGTCTCGGCCCTGATGGCGGCGCTCTGTCATCGCTCCCGGAGCGGTCGTGGCCAGTTCATCGAGCTGGCGCAGTCAGAGGCTGCGATCAACCTGCTCGGCCCCGACATCCTCGAGGTCAGCGCGAACAACCACCTGCCGCCGCGCCTCGGCAACCGTTCACGCGACCTGGTGCCGCACGGCGTCTACCGCGCCCTGGGCGAGGACCGCTGGATCGCCGTCTGCTGTGAGAGCGACGGGGACTGGCAGTGCCTCGCCGAGGTGATCGGACGTCCCGACCTGGCCCGCGACGAGCGCTACCGGACGGCCGCCGGCAGGCGCCTCGTCGAGGACCAGATCGACGCCCTGATCGATGAGTGGACGGCGACACGCGAGCCGTGGTCGGCGATGGAGGAGCTGCAGCTGGCCGGTGTGCCCGCTGCGGTGGTCGAGGACCTGCGCGATGTGGTCACCCGAGACCCCCACCTCTCCACTCGCCACCTCGTTCCGCTCAGGCGGCCCGATGACGAGGTGACCTTCCTCACACATGCCGAGCCAGCACAGATCGACGGCCGTCTGCCCGAGATGGCGCGGGCTCCCGCGATGGGCGAGCACACGTCAGAGGTACTGCGCGAGCTCCTCGGGCTGACCGACGGTGACATCGCCGACCTGCTGGCCGCCGGCGTGTTGACCTAGCAGACCGCTGCCCGGGCGCGGCCGCGGCCTGTTGGCCCGCCGGAAGTAGGCCACGCGCACCCGAGGCTGGCTCGTCCAGCGGAGCAGCCCGGGAGTGAGCCGGTCAGGGCTCCAAATAGAGCCCGATCGACTCGCGGAGCTGGGAGAGCGTGATATTGCCGCCGCTGACCGTGATCGACACCTTCTTGCCCCGCACGAGGTCGGGGCGCGCGAGGGCGGCAGCGAGCGAGGTGGCGCCGGCGCCCTCCGCCAGCGTGTGGGCCTTCTCGACGAGCATCGCGACGGCGCGACGAACGTCGTCGTCTGTGACCAGCACGAAATCGTCCAAGTGGGTGCGCAGGATCTGCTGCGGGAGTTCATAACCCTCCGCCGTGGCCGTCCCCTCCACCCACGTCTCCATGGGCGCTGTCACCAGTCGTCCCTCCTGCCAGGAGAGGTAGGCGGCGGGCGCGGCCACGGACTGGGCGCCGACGACGTGGATGTCCGGGTTGATGGCCTTGGCCACCACGCAGGCGCCGGAGACGCCGCTGCCCCCTCCCACCGGGAGCACCAGGACGTCGACGTCGGGCAGGTCCTCAATCACTTCGAGGGTGGCGGTGGCCACGCCGGCGATCAGCGATGGTTCGTCAACGGGGTGCACGTAGCGGTATCCGAGCTCACGGCCGAGACGCTCGCAATGTGCCCTGGCCTCATCGAAGTTGGCACCGTGGAAGAGGGCCTCGGCGCCCATCGCCTCGATCGCCGCCACCTTGAGAGGGTTGGCCCCGAGGGGAACCCCGATCACAGCCCGTGCGCCAAACAGCCTGCAGGCATTCGCGATCGAGAGGCCGTGGTTCCCGCTGCTGGCGGTAATCAGGCCGCGCTCTCGCTCTGGGTCGGGCAGGCTCGCCAGGAAGTTGATTCCGCCCCTGGCCTTGAAGGCGCCGAGTGGCAGATGTTCTTCGTGCTTGAGGAAGATGTCGGCTTCAAGCGCTTCGCTGAGCGCACCCGAGTGGATCAGCGGCGTGCGCCCGATGTGCCGGGAGATCGTATTGGTGGAGATCAGAGAGATCGTTCGGAGGTGGCAGCTGGGCCACAGCCAGCGGCGCATCGCCGCGGGCATCGGGCTGTCACGGCAGACGGTGCGGCGTTACCTCGAGGCCATGGAGGCAGCCGGGCTGCGTCGTGACGGCGCCGAGCCCAGTGACAAGCAACTGGTCAGACTGGCGAAGCTGAGCCTGTCCGGGCCGCGGCAAGCCAGGTGCCGAGTGCACAGCAGCTGGCTCCCTGGACGGAGCAGGTCGAGACCTGGCTGACGAGCGAGCGGCTGCAGGTGACGCGGATCCATGAGCTCCTCGGGGAGCGTGGCTGCGATGTCTCCTACACCTCGTTGCGGCGCTTCATTGCGGGCCATGGCTGGCGCCGCCGGAAGTCTGTGACTCTGCGCATGGAGGAGAGCCCGGCGGGCGAGGTCGCGGAGATGGACTTCGGCCTCCTCGGTCTCGTCCCCAACCCGGAGAGCGGTGTTCGGAACAAGGTGTGGGCGCTGATTGTGGTCCTGCGCTATTCGCGGCATTGCTTCGTCTGGCCGACCAGATTCCAGACGCTCCCTGCGATCGTCGAGGGGTTCGAGGCGGCGTGGGCGTTCTTCGGGGGCGTTCCGCGCTACCTCGTCATCGACAACTTCCCGGCGGCCGTAGCGGGTGCCGACCGGTACCACCCGCGGTTCACGCGGGGGTTCTTGGAGTACTCGCGGCACCGCGGGTTTGTCGTTGACGCCGCACGCGTACGCAAGCCGAAGGACAAGCCACGAGTTGAGCGTTCGGTCACCTACGTGCGCGAGCGTCTCTTCAAGGGTGCATCATTCCGGGACATCGCCGACCTGCGCGCTGCTGCTGCTCGCTGGTGCACCGAAGTCGCAGGACTGCGAGACCACGGAACAACTCGTCGCCAGCCGCTCGGCCCTCTACTCGGTGCCGTCCACCACGTGCCCGCCGGGCACGACGGTCGATGTCCAGCTCACGGCGAAGGTGGTGCGCATCTACCACCAGAACACCCTGATCAAGGTTCATCGGCGCACGCACCGCGGTGGTCGGGCCACCGACTACTCCGACTATCCGCAGGAGCTCACGCCGTATACGGCGAGGGGGCCAGACAACACCCAGCGTCGCGCAGCGGAGTTGGGTGAGCACGTCGGCGCCTTCGCGACGAGGCTCTTCGAGGGCCCCCTCCCGTGGTCGACTCTGCGGTAGGGGTTCAAGCTGCTCCGGCTGGCCGAACGCTACGGCGCCGAGACCCTTGATGCGGCCTGCCGCCGGGCATTGGAGGTGGACCTGATCAAGGTCGGGCGCGTCGAGGAGATCATCGTCAGGGCCCTCGAGCGGGAAACCGCCCCGGAGGAGTCGCCCCTGCCGCCGCCCCCGGGGCGCTTCGCGTATCCGGGAGGCATCTTCGGAAGCTGTCAACCTCTCCATGCCGGTCGAGGTCAGGGGGTTGTTGCAATGACGGGTTTGTTGATCCACGCCTCCTTCGGGGGTCTGGCGGCCCGCGGCGGTCCGTTGCGGAACCGCTCGGGCCAGACGCTGTAGGCGGCATCCAGGGTCTCCTGACGCGCCTGCACGGTCTCCAGGGCTTGCCCGCCGTGGAGCGTGGCGGGGTGCTGGTAGCCGACACCGGAGTGGTAGTGCTCGCGGTTGTACCAGTCGACAAACGGCGCCATCCAGCTCCGCACCTCCTCCAGCGAGTGGAAGCGGTCGGGGTAGTCGTGGCGGTACTTGACGGTCTTGAAGCCGGCCTCGGAGTAGGGGTTGTCGTTGCTCACGCGCGGGCGCGAGAGGCTGCGCGTGACAGCGAGGTCTTCGAGCAACTCCGCCAGGCTTGTCGACGTCATCTGGGCGCCACGGTCTGAGTGCAGCGTCAGTTGCTGCGGCGAGATCCCGTTGCGGTCGCAGGCGGTGCCCACCAGCGTCCTGGCAACCTCGGTCGACTCCGCCGTGTCGACCGTCCAGGCGACGATCTTGCGACTGAAGATGTCGATCACCACGTAGAGATAGAACCAGCTGCGGTGGTGAGGGCCGCGGAGCCGCGAGATGTCCCACGACCAGACCTCGTTCGGGCCGCTCGCCTGCACCTGGGGTGCATGGTGGGTCGTGCGTCGGTGACCGCGACGCCGTTCTCTGACCAGGCCGCGTTCCTCGAGGATGCGGTACATCTGGCGGATCGAGCAGACGTACGAGCCTTCGTCCAGCAGCTGATAGTAGACCTGGGCGGGCGCCTGGTCACGAAAGCGTGGTGAGCACAGCAGCTCGGCGATGTGATCGCGCAGCTGGTCGGGGATGCGTGACGGCTGCGGCTGGTGCTGCTCGCGCGGTTTCGCCTGTGACGGCCGCCTGTGTAGCCGGCCGGCGGCCGCCTGGCGGCGGCTGCGGTCGGTCCGCTCTGAGTATCCGAAGGCCCGACAGGCGCGGGCACGGCCAACCCGCTGGGCCCATGCGTCCACAGCGGCGAGCATCTGCGCCCGCCAGTTGGCGTATGCCTGCGCTGGCCACTCGGCTCGGGTCGGCGCTACCCGTTCTGGCCACTCGGTCGCCGCTGCGACGCGCTCTTGCGGGCAAATCTTTGCAAGAGCGCCAAGGCTTTTCCCTGGGCCTCGATCAGCTCCTCTGCCGTCTCCAGCTGCTGCTCGGCAAGCATCGCCCGCTCCCGGTAGCGGTCGCGCTCAAGGGTCAGCCGGTTGGGCGCTCGTGGTCCCGGCGGCCGCTCGACGAGGGCACGGCGCGCCCCATCGTCACGCTGCTGGCGCCACCTGGCGATCAGAGAGGAGTACAGACCCTCGCGCCGACAGATGGCGCCGACTGCTCCCGGCTCTCCGCGGGCCTTTGCCTCGTCGATCTCAGCCAGGATGTCGAGCTTGTACTGCACTGGCCACGACCTGCGTGCTCGACGCACCTCAGT
Source organism: Dehalococcoidia bacterium (assembly GCA_965249675.1). Lineage (GTDB taxonomy): Bacteria > Chloroflexota > Dehalococcoidia > UBA2979 > UBA2979. The sequence goes on along the minus strand of OZ252250.1, from coordinate 2,720,610 downwards.
CTCTTCATCAACCACCATCGTTCTACGTCCACTTCTCCGCCCTCGTATCAATCGCACTATATTCGGCAGAGATGAGGTTGGCAGCTAGGGTCTTTGCCGTGCCACGAGGAATTGAAGGATTGTCCCCTCCTGAAGCGTGGGGCTCGTTCCCGGAGCAAGCGACCGCGACTGGCCGCCGCCTCGGCGAGGACTGACGGTGGTAAGGGTGAGCGCGGCAGGGAAGACAGGGAAGAGGTCCCCGGGCAGCGTGTCAGGCCCCGAGATCGTGCATTCAGCGGCTCCGAGCAGAGTGGCGGGCCCCGAGATCGGGCACTCAGCGGCCGCGGGCAGGGTGTCGAGCCCCGAGATCGGGCACTCAGCGGCCGCGGGCAGCGTGTCGGGTCCCGAGATCGGGCATTCAGCGGGCCGCGGGCAGCGTGTCGGGCTCCGAGATCGGCACTCGGCGGCCGCAGGCAGCGAGTCGAGCCCCCGAGATCGGGCACTCAGCGGCCCCGGGCAGCGGACCGAGGCCCGGAATCGGGCGCTCAGGGCCCTCAGAGAAAGCTACGTCGGTACGCGTATTCCGAAGGGATCATGAACAATGACCGTGACAGCAGGCGATCTCAGGCCGCTCCTCAAACGACTGAAGCTAGGCGCCGTGCTCGACACCCTGCCTGAGCGCATCGCTCTGGCGCGCCGCGACGACCTTGACTACGGTGACTTCCTCCACATCATCCTCGCCGACGAGGTAGCCCGTCGTGACCACGGGCGCCTCGAACTCCGGGCTCGCCAGGCCGGCTTCGAGCAGGTCTGTCGGCTCGAGGACTTCGACTGGACCGCCTCGATTCGGGTCGACCGTCGCCTCATCGACGCCGCCTTCTCCTTGCAGTTCCTGGACCGCCGCGAACACGTACTCCTCGTCGGCCCGGTCGGCGTGGGGAAGAGTTTCCTGGCACAGGCACTCGGTCACGCAGCCGTGCGGGCAGGGCACACCGTCCGCTTCGTCTCCGCCGACGACTACTTCCGCGACATGGCGCAGGGCCGCATCGACCACTCCGTCGCAAAGACGTTCCGCACGTTTCTCGCCCCTGACCTCCTGATCCTCGACGACCTGGGGCTCCACCGGCTCAACGCACAGCAGTCGATCGACCTCTACGAGCTGGTGATCGCTCGCCACCGGCGCTCAAGCTTCGTCGTCACCTCCAACCGCGGCGTGGAGGAGTGGCTCGGCCTCTTCGATGACCCCATCCTCGGCAACAGCGCACTCGACCGGTTGGCCAACGCCAGCTACCAAATCGTGATCGAGGGCGATAGCTACCGCCAGCGGCTCTCGCCGCATCAGGCACTCCTACGTAGCCGGACGGAGGTGCCGACGGGGCAACCACTCGATAAGATATAGTCGCATACCGGCTGCCTCTGTGCCCTCCCTGCGGGGTGGCACAATGACCCTGGCGATTGACATGCGTCGTGGTACCTGGAGGGATTCGAGCAGAACTACGGGCACCGCAGGGAGGAGCTGGAGCGCTCGCGGGCTCGATCAGGGCTTACCGGGGCGAGCTTTCGGGGATCCGAACATCTGGCACACGACATCGCCGACGCTCCCGTATGGATCGTCGCTGTGCTAAGGAATGCAGCCTGTAGCGGCTCGCCCCTCACGGGCACCTCGATCTACGGCGCGCTGCAGAACCTCATGCTCGCTGCTCGTTCATTCGGAGTGGGTGCCACGCTCACGCTGAACTATGCCCGGCACGAAGAAGACGTCAGGCGGCTGTTGAAACTCCCGTACGACGCTCGTACCTTCGGCCTGATCCCTCTCGGCTACCCGTCACGCGGGACCTTCTCCAGACCGCGCCGGGTGCCGGTCGCGCAGGTCACGCACTGGGGGACGTGGGGGGCAAGCACCGCATACGAACGCCGGGCACCATGAACGGCCCGTCGCGCCCTCTGTAGCGAGACCCGCTGGACGTGCCCTCAGTTCAGCAGGCCGTTCGCGCGCAGGTCTGCTGTCGCTGCTCGGAAGCCCTCGATCGTTGCGTCGATGTCGTCATCGGTGTGCGCGGATGAGACCATCCCACCCGTGCCCATGAGGTCGACGCCGTGGTTGAATAACGACTGCTTCAGCGACCTTGCGAGTTCGCGATTAACGCCCTGCGGTGGCTCGCCGGCGTCCCATTCCACGTCGCTGGGTCGCGGCGCATCGTAGCCCAGGTTAAGGTGCCACATCGATGCGACCGCCCACGCCGAGCCCGGCACGGAGAGCTCCTTGAACAGCCCGTTCAGTCCGTGCACCAACCGCGCCGTGGCCGCGTTCGCCCGTTCGATTTCTCCGCCCGCAGCGATCAGCTTGAGGGCAGTCCCACCGGCGGCTGCCGAGGCCGGATTCGCGTTGAAGGTCCCGGGATGGCTGACTCGATGCTCAAGATTCCATTTGACGTCTTCGCGAGGCTCCATCATCGACAGCACGTCGCTGCGTCCCGCAACGCAGCCCCCGGGCAGACCGCCAGCGAGAATCTTCGCGTGGCTCGATAGGTCTGGTGAGACTCCATAAAGCTCCTGGGCACCTCCGGGGGAAGCGCGGAACCCGGTGATCACCTCGTCCATGATCAAGAGCGTGCCCGCCTTCGCCGTCATATCGCGCGCTACCTGGAGGTACTCCGAGGCGAGGGGCAGCGCTCCATAGTGCGCCCCCGTTGGTTCAAGGATCACCGCTGCGACGTCGCGTTCGGCCAGCGCGTCCTCAAGCGCGTTGACATCGCCCGACGGCGCGATGATCAGAGAGTCGTAGAAGCCCTCCGGCACGCCCGGCGCATGCGCGCGCGGATCGTCTTCGCGCTGGCGCCCGACGACGAGGTCGTGCCACCCGTGGAAGTGCTCCGCCAGCTTTACAATCTTCTCGCGTCCCGTGAACGCGCGCGCCAGCCGCAGCGCCATCATCGTCGCCTCAGTGCCGGAAGAGGTGAAGCGCACGCGTTCAGCGCAGGGGACGATCTCCAGCACCCTCTCCCCCCATTCCATCTCAAGATCGTGCGACGACCCGAAGTGCGTGCCCCGGGCGAGCGCCGCGTGAATCGAATCCATCACCTCGGACCGATTGTGCCCGAGCAGCAACGCACCATGGCCGCCGATGTAGTCGACGTACTGATTGCCGTCGACATCCCACTTCCGGGCGCCTTCCGCACGCTGCACGTACACCGGCCACGGGGAGAACATGCGTGTGTCGTGCGTTATGCCGGAGGGGAAAATCTCGCGGGCCCGCTCGGCCATTCGCTTAGACCGCTGGTGCTTTGCCTCGAACGTTTCCAGGATGGTTGACACGGCTCAGACCTCCTCGGTTGGGCGGTGCACAGCCTCGCTCCAGTGGACGGGCGGCAAATCTCGCATGGTCAGCAGTCCCGGGGGGGCTTCCCGAATCGCCAGCGCTGAGTTCACCGCGATACCGGCGGTCGAGCGATCCCCGTGGAACCCATTTTGCGCGACAACGTGAACCGGAGGGTCACCATCGATCCTCACCTCGTCCTTCGGGTCGCCTACCCCGAGCGCCATGGTCAACTCGAGCCGAACGACCTCACGCTCGGAGCGCTTCAGCGATACGACCTCGTAGATGCCGGTCACGTCGCCTGTGGCGACGCTGATGTGCTCGCTACTCGTGGGTTGGCTGGCGATCACCGGTTCCAACGAATGGACCATGTCGTACGGCTCCCAGCGCATCGCTGCCGCGATCGCCATCGCCGACTCAACCAGCCCAACGTGACCGAGCTTGCTGTCAGAGACCTGTCGCGCGAACTCACTCGTCGTCATGCCGGCTCCGGTTTTCCGCTGAAGCGGTAGACGCCGGCCGGCAGCGTCGAGCACGCGTGTCACGTGGATCGATTCGACGCTTCTGCTGATCGCAGTGAGCATGATCGGCCAGGTGTCCATCGCGAACCCCGGGTTCACTCCCGTCCCGAGCACGCTCACGTTCTGCTCTCTGGCCAGTCGGTCCAGAGGCGCCGCCAGTTTTGCGAATCGGACGGATGCGAGCGAGAGTTCCTCGCAGATCGAGACGACATCGAGGCCGCGTGAGATCGCCGCCTCGAGTTGAGGCGCCACCTCTTCGAGGCTGGAGGTGGTGGCGTGCACCACGACGTCGGCTGCTGGCCACGGACCTGAAGCCGCCGGGTCGGCAACAATGAGGCCCGAGCGACCGTCAATCCCGGCCAGATCGGCAAGGTCGCGGCCAACCTTGGCCGGGTCGTCGTCGAACGCGCCGACCACTTCAACATCTCGACGCGTGAGCGACAGGTTGGCGATTTCAGCGCCCATGGCTCCGAGTCCGAAGTGGATGATGCGCGTAACCAAGGGGCACTTCCTTCTCTTGACTCACCTCCCGACTTCGGCGTCTGCGACCGCTTGCGGGGCCGCCGGCCGCTCGGGTGCGGTGAATGCCCGCTACGTCGAGTCTACTCCAAGAACGCGCGTCAGTTCTCGCACGTCGTGCAGTTCGTCGAGCCGGCCGAGCAGCTCGAGAGCCTGCTCGGTACGTGCCTCACCGATGATCTCGCTGGCCAGGAACTCGAACTTGTCGACGAGTTCTTCGCGAGGAGCACGATTGTCGTAGTCGCCGCGGACCGCACTCGTCGTCCCAAGAAGCTCACGGCCGTCGCTCAGCTTGATGGAAGCCCGGGCTATCGCCTCGCCGGCGTTGTTGCGCCCTTCGCCGAGCGACGGATCGGCGTCGACCACCACCCTAGCCGCGAGGCGCTCGATGCGATCATCTTCGAACGCATCAGGGTAGAAGGCAGAGATGTCGGCTTTTCCGCGCACGAGAGTTGCGGCGACGGCGTACGGAATGTTGAACTTTGCTGAGAGCATGTTCTTCGGGTAGGGGCCCACCATGCCCGCCAGCGGTCCGTCTTCAAGTCGGTTGCGGCCGGAGAAGACGCTCACCGCCTCGATCTCGTCGGCCGGCACATCCGCGCCATGAGCCGCATCCATGACGGCGTCGAGCGACGGGTGGTTGATGCGGCAGCATGCGTGGAACTTGAAATAGTTCTGCTCAATTCGGAGCGGGTCCGATCCGAGGTCCTTGACCGCTTCGTCTTGATCGAAATGATCGCCGATCAGCGTGCCGTAGACGTCTGTGAGTCCGTCCGCCACCCCCGTGAAGCCGCAGTCTTCCATGATCACGGCGAGCACGCCTTGCATACCAGAGCGGCCGGGGTACAGGTTACGGACGGTGGCGCCCTCGAAGCAGGGCGTCCACGTGTTCGCCGGGCTCATGGAGGCCGCGATGTTCATCACAGCCTTAGTGCGCGGAGCGTCGTAGCCCTTCAGCCGCGCCACCGCCGCCGCGGTGGCGACGGCACCCCAGTGGCCGTGCGAGTGCGCGCCGGGACGGTTGCGCGTGGCGCGGCCGATGCGGGTCTCTATCTCGTACCCGACGACGAACGCCTCGATGAAGCGCTTGCCGCTCGCGCCGAGCTCCTCGGCCACCGCGAGCGTTCCCGGCATCGAATGTATGGCCGGATGGCCCGCACCGAGGCGGTTGCCCTCGTCCATCTCCAGGCTCACCCCGATCGTGGAGTTGACGAGCGTAGCGAACAGCGGCTCTACCTTGAGCGGTCGTCCCAGGACCGTGGCGGTGTTCGGACCGGATCGCTCCGCCATGGCGTCCCCCAGACGGAGATTCTCGGGAAGGCGGTTTCCGCCGACGATTGCGCCGACGGTGTCCATCGCCACGTCCTTCGTCGCGGCCACAGCGGACTCACCGAGGCCTTCGAAGCTGGTGGTGGCGGCAAACTCTGCCAGTGTGTCCAGGTAGTTATCCACGTCAAACCTCCTTCACTAGGGCGCCGGCGAGAGGCGGCCGCGGTCCCGTGGCGGCCAGGAACTGGCCGTGGCCCGGAGCTCGCTCGAGCGCTCCTCCGTTCAACAGCACCTGCCCCCGCGACAGCGTCATCCAGGGGCGCCCACGTATCTCCCAGCCCTCGTACGGCGTATAGCCGGCGTTGCCGTGGAGGTCTGTTGCCGCCACGGTCCATGAGGCGTCCGGATCGATGATCAGCAAGTCCGCGTCCGCACCCGGCTGTATCGTGCCCTTTCTCGGGTAGAGGCCGAAAATGCGAGCGGGATTTTCGGCGAGGACCCGCGCGAACCAGGATGGCGACAGCCCGCGCTTCACTACGCCTTCGCTCCACATCAGCGGCACGACCGTCTCGAGAGACGGCGCCCCGAACGGGATCGGCCGTTCGTCCGGTCCTATGAACACGTTGTCCCAGCCAGGCTCTTTGCGCTCCTTCGCTGCGGGCGAGTGGTCGCTGCCGACGTTGGATATGTCGCCGAGCGCCGATCCCTCCCACATCGCTTGCTGATTCAGTCCGTCGGCCGGGCGCAGCGGCGGGCCGATCTTCGCTAGCGGCCCGAGTCGCTCCATCGCGCTCTCGTCAAGCAGCAGGTACTGAGGGCACGTCTCGGTCCAAATGCGTTGTCCGCCGCGCTGCGCCTCGGTAATGTGCGCGAGGCCCTCACGCGTGCTCAGATGCACGACGTACGTGGGGCAATCGGTCATGCGCCCGAGCAGGATCGCGCGGTTGATCGCCTCGGCTTCCGCCCAGGGCGGACAGGTGGCCGGATAGTCGGTGGGTTTCGTACGCCCCTCAGCCATCGCCCTGCTCTGCAGGTATTCGATGACGTCGCCGTTCTCACAGTGGAGCTGTAGCAGCCCACCCTCCCGCGCGATGATGTCCATTGCTCGGGCAATCACGTCGTCGGAGGCCATCAACGGGCCTCGCTTGTACGTCATGAACATCTTGTACGCGGTGACGCCGCGACGCATCGCTTCGGGCAGAGAGTCGAATACGTAGGGCGTGTTGAGCAAGATGAAGTTCAACGAAACGTCGGTCAGCAGCTCGCCCCTGATTTCGTCCTGGATTCGGTCGATCGCGGCGGGCAGCGACTCCTCTTCGGGCGCCTGGTAGCCGACGAACGGAATGATCGTCGTGAGCCCCGCGTACGCGGCCGCCGTCGTGGCTTCGCGCCAGTTCTCGATACCCATGTGCATGTGACAATCGATCGGGCCCGGCAGCACATACTTGCCCGCAGCGTCGATTTGTCGGTCCGCCTCAGGCAGGTCTTTGTCCGATCCAACCGCGACGATCTCTTCGCCGCGGATCGCTACGCTCGCGCTGAACGCAGAACTTGCCGTCACGACGGTTCCGCCGCGCACGATGGTGTCGACCCTGGCATCGGCCACTGTCGTCCTCCGTCCGTCTCTCTTTCGCCCGGCTCGCCGGCCTGACGGCCTGGGGGGGGGTCCGCGCTACGTTGACGGCCGGCCGCGCCGGAGGGCGCGCCCGGGAAGCGCGGCTGTGTTCTCTCCCCGGTCGATGACGACCTGGCCGTTGACGATCACGTATTCGATCCCCACCGGGAACTGCTTTGGCTGTTCCCTGGTTGCCGGTGCCTTCACCGTCACCGGGTCAAAGACGACGATGTCGGCCTTGAACCCGTCCCTCAGCAGCCCGCGGTCCGGCAGACCAAGCCGCTGGGCGGGGAACGAAGTCATCTTGCGGATCGCTTCAGGCAACCGCAGATGCCGCTCAGCCCGCACGAACTCGGCCAACACGATAGGGAAACAGCCGTAGGTCCGCGGGCTGGGGAATTCGCCGAACAGGATCGCGTCGCTGGCGATCATGCCGAAGGGGTGAGACACGAAGGCTGGCAGCGTCTGAGGATTCGTTCCCCGGCCTACGAACGAGACACTCAGCTTCTCGTCGTAGAGGAGATCGAGTAGCGCATCGACCGGCTCCTGACCTCGCATTTCGCCAATCTCGGCCACGGACTTGCCGTCGAACTTCGCGTTGTCTGGCTTGCGGAAGTAGGTAAGCCAGGCATTCTCCCAGCGCTCGGGGGCGTTGCCCCTTGCCAGCATGTCAGCCTTGAGTCTTGCGCGATCCTCCGGATCGCTGAGCGCCTCCATGACGCGCTCAGGACCGCCGTCCTTCGCCCAGTGCGGGAGCATAATTGCGGCCATCGTCCCGGAGTACGGGTAGGTGTAGCAGTCGAAGGTGACGTCGAGACCCTCATCCCGAGAATCTTCCACAAGGCCCAGATAGTCGTGGTGGCTCCCCTGACCTTGCGCGCTCTGCCGATAATGCGTGAGGTGAACGGGGCTCTCGGCGCGACGCCCGATCTCGACCGCTTCCTCGAATGGAGCGAGGAGGCCCTGTGCCCGAAGGCTGCCCCGTGTATGCGTGTGGTAGAAGCCACCGAGGCGAGCCGACGCCCGTGCCAGCTCGACCAGCTCATCGGTGGAGGCGAAGGCACCCGGCGGGTAGTCCAGTCCGGTGGACAGCCCCCAGGCACCCTCCGCCATCGCCTCGCGAACAACGGCGCTCATGTCAGCGAGCTCGCCGGCGGTTGCGGGTCGATCGTTCCAGCCCACGCTCCAGATGCGGACCGGGGAGTTGCCGAGGATGTATGCGATGTTGATGGCGACCCTGTTGTCGTACCTGCCGAGGAGGTCGGCCACCGTAAGCCAGTCGGCCGGCTGAGGTGGGTAGCCGTTCAGCCCCGAATCCAGCCAGATGTACCGCTCAAGCTCTTCACGTGTCTTGAACGGCGCATGCGAGATGCCGTCGACACCCACCAATTCAGTCGTGACGCCCTGGCGGATCTTCGGATCGTGGTGGGGCTCACCCATGATGGTGAGCCCCGCATGGGAGTGCAGGTCGATGAATCCCGGACAGACCACGCGGTCCGTAGCATCGATTTCGCGCTGGGCCGTGATGCTGCCAGGCACGTCCCCACGAAGGATCGCGACCGTTTCATCCTCGACTAACACAGCAGCGTGGAAACCCGGACTACCACTACCGTCGACGACGAGGCCGTTCCTGATCAGTAGCTCCGGCAAGCACACCCTCCTATAACCGCACACCGCCAGTCGCCTGCGGCTCTCACTGCGGGATGTACGGCTCGAAGCCCCCGGCTAGCCGGGGGCTTCGAGCCAGTGCGCAGCTACGTCACCAGACGAGCGTGGCTCAAGTTCGTCTTGACGAACCCCTTCGGGTCGTCGACCAGTTGCTTCACGCTTCGCGACGGCGCCCGCTCGTCGAACCACACGTTCTGGAACTGTGTGCCCGCCCAGCTGAGCATCCATGAGACGAAGTTGTCAGTGAACTCGTGGAAGTACGAGTGCCACATGACAGGCTCGAACGTACCCCCCGCGATGATGAGCGGGATGTCATCCAGCAGGATCTCGTGCATCTCCCGCCAGATCTCCTGCCTCGCCTCCAAGTCGAACTCCAGACGCTGCTTTTCGGCGAGTTGGTCGATCGTCGCATTACTGTAGCCGCCGGAGTTCTGAGGCGATTGCGAATGGTAGCGCTCGTACGCCCAGCCATCCTGGTCGTTCCCGTGCACGGTGACTTGGCTCCAGGTGTGCAGGTCTTTCCACTCTCGTTGGAAGTAGGCGTTCACCGCCGCCACGGATTCAACGGTCCGCAGGTCGAGGTCGATGCCGGCCTCGCGGTAATCCGGCTGCACGCCTTCGACGAACGTGCCTCGCGACCCGCTCGAGTTCATGACCTCGAGCTTCAGTGGGTTCGGGGCCCCCGCAGCATCGAGCAGCTTCCGCGCCTCGGCGGGATTGAACTGGAAGTATTGGCCGAGTGCGTCCGGCGTCAGTGGGAACCGATCCCCCATATAGGTGTGGGCCAAAAAGCCCGCGGTCGTCGCGGAGCCATTGAAGACGGTGTCGATGAACGTGTTCACGCGGTCCATGCCCATGGACATAGCCCGTCGCACCCGCACGTCGTTGAGCAGCGGGTTCGCCTGGTTGAAGTGCAGCAGATACATGAACGTGCCGTTCGGTGGCCACACCTGCAGACCGTGCTCCGGCACCTGCTGCCGCATCCGGTCCATGTCTTCCGTTCTCGCGATGCGGAAGTGGACGATATCGTCGATCTCTTTGGCGACAAACGCTGCGCGCGCCGATTCCGAGTCGGCGATGTTGATATCAAGGAGACCGTCGAGATAGGGAAGCCGCTGACCATACTCGTCCGTCATGAAGTAATCTGGGTTCTTCACGTACGTGGCGCCTTCAGCCGCGTCGAACTCCTGCTCGATGAACGGGCCCGTACCGATCGTCGTCTTGCTCAAGGCGTCGGGCCCCTCGAACTGTTCGCGACTGAAGATCGAGGCATAGGGCGCGGCGATCCCCTTGAGGAACGCCGAATAAGGCCTCTCCATCGTCACTTTCATGGTCAGATCGTCGGGGACCTCGATGCTCGCAATGTCCTGGAAGATGGCCCGCTGCGCGCTCTCCGGGCTGCGGAGGACCTCCCAGGCAAACCTCGCGTCCTCGGCAGTGAATGCCCGACCGTTTACCGGTGGAACGTTCTGCCACTTCACGTTTGGTCGGAAGCGGAAGACGTATTCGAGGCCATCCTCAGACTGTTCGTAGCTTTCAGCGAGAGCATTGCGCGTCGTCACATCCAGCAGATCGTTGTCTGCGAAGACCCCGTAGTCGATGGAGAGCACCATGTTGTTGCATAGCGCCGCCATCGCGGCCGACCCCTGGTTGCCGCTAGCCACCCAGCTATGCTCGGACGAACCGTAGAACTCCGAGACTGCTACCCCTCCAGGCCTCGGCACCTGCGGGTTGAGCCGGTCCGGGTGCTTGCTCCAGTGAAAGTCGGTCAACGTCGACGATTTTTCTGGGAACTTGGCCGTGTAGACCGGGGCCGTCCCGATGTCGATCACACTGCCCGGGGCGCGGGCCACACCTGCGGCCAGTGTGGCGCCGCTCGCCGGCTCGTCGTCGTCATCACCGCAGCCGACGAGCGCCGCACCGGCCAGGCCGGCCAGACCGAGTCCAGCTCCCCGCAACAGGCGCCGACGCGACAGGGCGTGCCGCGACCAATATCCGTGCTCCTGTGTCATGAAATCCCCCCTCGCTGCCCGCTACGACGCGCAGCCCGTTACAGGATCTCTACTCTTCGGTCAAGCCCCTGTCAAGCAATTGCTACCAGTCGCTGAGCCTCCCTTTCGGGCCCTCCCTAGCCCGACGCGTGGCATGCTTCTCACCGCCCGCTTCCCCGGAGTCTCGGATCGAGATGGTCCCGAAGCGAGTCTCCAAACAGGTTCGCTGTGAGCACAACCACTCCAATCGCAACGCCGGGTGCGATGCCAATCCACGGTGCGTCGTTCACCCGCGCTCGCCCGCTGCCGCTGAGCATCTGGCCCCAACTGGTGGTCGGAGGCTGAATCCCGATACCCAGGAAGCTGAGGGCCGACTCGATGAGGATCGCTCCAGCAATGGAGACTGACATCAGGATCAGCACGACCGCCACCGTGTTGGGCATTACGTGCCGCACCAGGATCCTCATGTCGGACGCTCCGATGGAGCGCGCAGCCTCGACGAACGGAGTCTGAGTGAGCGGAAGCGTCACGCTTCGAACGATGCGCACGAACCCCGGCACAAGGATGACCGAGATCGCGATCAGTACGTTTTGAATCCCCGGCGTTACGACAGCAGCTAGAGTGATCGCGAGGATCAACGTCGGGAACGCGATCCACGCGTCGATGACTCGCTGAACGGCGAGATCATACCATCCGCCCCAGAAGCCGGACGTCAATCCAACGGACCATCCGAGCGCGACTGCCACGACCACTGGCACGACGCCAACGGTCACGGAGATACGAGCACCGAAGATGATTCGCGCGTAGACATCTCTCCCGATGTCGTCAGTACCGAACCAGTGTGCGCCTGACGGGCCGACCAAGGCCTCGCCACGAAACACCTGCGTCGGCTCATACCGTGCCACCACGGGTGCGAAGATGGCGATCAGCACGATAGCAATCAAGACGATTCCCGAGATCGCGCCCACGGGCTGCCGGCGCGCAAACCGCATCAGCCCTTGGGTCCACTTCGACGATCGCGCGATGAGCGTTTTGTCGATCCTGACCGGCAAGTCACCGGTGGTCACGAGTACCTGATCCTTGGGTCGATGTACGCGTAGGAGATATCGACGAGCAAGTTCGCCACAACGACGAACACGGACAGCACCAGCACGTTAGCCTGAATGAGGGGGAAATCACGGGCGGTTACGGAAGTGATCGCGAGTCTGCCCATCCCCGGAATCACGAACAATGTCTCCATGATGACCGTTCCCCCGATGAGCACGCTCAGTTGCGCACCAAGGATCGTGATCACCGGAAGGATTGAGTTCCGCAGTGCGTGGCGGACAACGATGCTTCGCTCTGTCAGCCCCTTCGCCCACGCCGTTCGAATGTAGTCCGACTCCAGGACTTCCAGCATCGCGGAGCGGGTCATGCGGGCGCCGATCGCCGACAGCCGGAAGCCAAGGATCAGCGCCGGTATCATCAGCTTCTCCAGATTCGCCGACGGATCACTGAAGATGCTGACGAACCTGAGCGGGGGGAAGTAGCCCCACATCTTGGACATCAGCAGGATGACCATCACGCCGATCCAGAAATCTGGAAGCACGATGCCGCTGATCGCCATTAGTCGTGAGCCGTAATCCCGTGCGCTATTGCGACGGACGGCCGAAATGATCCCGAGCGGTAAGGCAAGCATCCACGCGAATACCAGGGCGATGATTCCCATTTCGATCGTTGCGGGCAGCGCCTTGCGGATGGAGTCAACTACTGGCTCATTGTTCCACAACGATTCGCCGAAATCGCCGGTGAGCATACCGCCGACCCATTTGCCGTACTGCACGGGGAGGGCTTCATCGAGGCCGAGCTTCTGACGCAAGACAATGCGCTCTTCCTCACTGAACGTGCCGCCCGAGCCCGAGAGCCCCGATTCAGCCAGGCGCGCCATCAGCACGTCCCCCGGCATCGCGCGGACGAGGAGGAAGGTAACGACGGTCACGAGGAGCAACGTTGGGATGACCAGGACGACGCGCTTCAAGACGTATGTCCGCACGCGCGAGTCACTCCAGAAGCGACGAGTCCCGCCGCCAACTCAGCACTTTCTTAGCGATTGATCCCTGCCCCCCCGTGCTGAGGTTCGAAGGGGACTGCTAGGATTCCTGAGCCATGACGTTCGCGCGAGTGTAGCACAGCCTGCCCACCCGCCGCTGCACAATGCGCAACTCTAGAACTGAAGACGAGATTGGCGTCGTCGTGGCGCGTGCTCACTACGGAAGTCCGGCTCGCGGCTCCCGAATGGCGAGCACCACTCCGGCGTCGGTCAGCACGTACGTGCTGCCGTCGGTCACCAGCACGTCCTCGAGCGTGACGTCGTGGAAGCGCCGTCTCACGGTCTCAACCCCCGAAACAGCGTCGAGGAGCACAAGCGAGTGGCGTTCGACGAGCAGCAGGCCGGTCTCCACCAAGATCGGTCCGCTCGTCAGTTGCGCACCTGACCGCTCCCACAGCCGCTCTCCGCTCTCAACATCGAACGCCCGCACCGTTCCCGTTGAGTTCGCGACGAAGGCCCGCCCGGCGTTCACGGTGACCGCGAAGGTGTCTCCGGGCGTCGCGGCCCCCCATAACGTCGCGTGCCATGGGACGGCGGGAGCGATGCCGACGATGTTCGCCCACGTCCACGCCGCGCGAATGCGGTCCCACCACGGCCGGCGGATGTCGCGATCGAAGACCAGCAGTCTTCCGCGCGAAGCGGCGAAGACGCGATCGCCGGAGATGGCGACGGAGTTGTCGTCCGAGAAGAAGATGTTGCTGAGGTGAAAGGTGCGCTCCCCGGTCCTGATGTCGAAGAAGAGAATGCGGCTGAACGTCGGAACGACCAGGCGGTCACCGTCGATCGCGGGGGCAGTGACCGCGAGCCGGTCGTCGTGAGGTCTGGCCCACAGGCTGTTCCCGTTCTCAGCGTCAAACGCCTCCAGGCGCGTGTTGCTGACGACGTATACGACTCCGTCGGCAACGATCGGCGATGTCTCGATCGGACTCTCTCCCGACCACTTCCAGACGAGCGAGCCGTCGCTCGCATCCAAAGCCACCACGCGGCCGTCCCGCATTCCTGCGAACAGCCGGCCGCCGGCCACGGTGGGAGCAGCGTCGGAAACGCCATTCACTCTCACTCGCCACAATTCGCTGCCATCGGCTGCGGACACCGCCGCAAAGCCCGAGTCTCCGAGACGCACGTACAGATTCGATCGGTCGCTGATGATGGGCCCGCGCGCCGGGATGTCGGGCGCGTACCGCCAGGCGGCCGCGCCATCCAGAACTGGGGAGGCAGCAGTCGAGCGCGTGCCTCCCAGATTCCCCCCGACTAGCGGCCACGTTTCGGGCCCGACTTGGGCGGTCCGCAACCTGGAGACGGGGGCACGCGGTGCGGGCTCCTCCGAGAACCCACCCAATAGCCAGTACGATACGAGCACAACAGCCGCGACAATCACGGCGAAAGAGGCGGTCGTCATTCGCCGCCGACGCCTCGCTCGGCCCTTCCTGATGCGGACCTGCTCCGCGTGATCGGCGAGCTGGCTGTCGGTGAGCGGTGTGCGCCGTTCAAGGCTCCCGAAACACATCGCGCAGATTCGACTACCGATGGCCGCGACCAGACCACAGCGCGGGCAGGCGATGAAGCGCTCGGCCTCATCTTCGACGATCCGGGATCTCATGAGATCACCATACGTGGACCGGTCTCTGGTGCGCGTTCGGCAACCGCGCCTCCGGCGGCGGCGGGACACAGGCCGGCCAGACCTGACCGGATCGAGACCCCGCGACGCCCATTGCGAGTACGGACGCGGAGTTGGGCTCTAGCGTCGCGTCTCAGACCGGCTGAGTGGTCGCGAAGGCAGCCCCACGATTTGCGCGGCTTCGGCACAGCCTGCGACCGGCCGGCCAAGCGTGCCCGCTAGCGCCACGGCCTGCTCGACGAGTGCGACGTTCGTGGGCGTGCCCGTGCCACCGTAGGGTTCGATGCCGACGACGACATGCCCTCCCTGTTCGATAGCCTCGCGGGCAAGACCGCTCTCAACCACGTCGCCACCGATTGCGGACACGAACCAGGCCGTGTCGGTACCCTCAAGCATCTGCAGATAGGCTTGCAAGCTCATTGGCGTGGGAGGAAGGCCGAACGAAAGCCCCGACCTCGCTCCAAAGTACAGCTTCAGCATGGTGCCCGGCGGCAGCCGCCCGGCCCGCTGGAATGCGAGCATCGTGCGAAGGAAACCCGGTTCGAAGATCGACGCGCTGAGACCAACCTGGAGACGATGCGCCGTGTCGATAGCGTAGCGGATATCGCGAAACGTAGTCTGGAACACGCTGTCCACATCTCGCGGGAGCCCCTCCTCGTCCACCCCTCCGACGTTCATCGAGCCTGCGTCGAGTGGCGCAAACGCGAGCACTCCTGCTTCAGCGAGAGCAGTCACGTGGGCGTACCGTTCCTTCATGGCGACGCCCGGCCCGCCGCCAGGGACGGTGGGATGGAGCAGGGCATCGGGTCGGGCCGCCAGAATGCGTTCCCACGCGTCGCGGTACGGGCCGGCGTCGTGGGGAGCCGTCCCGGAGAACCCGGGTTGGTCGGTGTGGCTGTGAATGATGGAGGCGCCAGCGTCGAGGCACCGGAGGGCGTCGTCGGCAATCTCCTCTGGGCTTCTCGGGGTGTTCGGGTTCGTGGACTTGGACGTGGACCCGTTGATCGCCGCCTCAATGATCACCGGGGTTGCGATTGGTCTCGTCACTTCCCCGCCTTGTTGGAGCCGTTGTCGCCAGGCGCCGCTCGCGCGGTCGTCCGGGTCGCGGCGTAGTCTAACCTAACATTGCCGACCCGGACGTCCGGGAGTCTCACAGGCGTAGCTGCGGCTCCTGCCCAGCCGCGCGGCGACATCCCGACTAGACGACTCGATGGAGGACCAACAATGGCTGATGCAAGCGGCCCGACGCGCGATCTGGTTGGTTATGCGGATCACCCGCCTGGTGTGGTGTGGCCCAACGGAGCGCGAGTAGCCATCTCCGTCGTCGTCAACTTCGAGGAAGGCTCCGAGCTCGCCGTTGGGGACGGCGATGACCGAGGCGAGTTCGGTGGTGCGGACCTCTCACGCGGCTCCGCGGAGCCCGGAAAGCGGGACCTTGCCCTGGAGTCGATGTACGAGTACGGAAGTCGCGCGGGCTTCTGGCGGCTGCGGAGCATCCTGAATGCGCATGACGTGAAGTGCACGTTTTTTGCCTGCGCGGTCGCCCTGGAGCGAAACCCGGCAGCGGCGAGGGCCGTCGTCGCGGACGGCCACGAGGTGTGCAGTCATGGCTATCGCTGGGAAGACGTCACGCTGCTCACCAGAGAAGAGGAGCGAGAGCACATTCGCATGGCCGTCGACTCAATCACGAAGACGACCGGGGAGCGACCGCTAGGTTGGTATTGTCGGTACGGGCCCAGTGTTAACACACGCGAACTCATCGTGGAGGAAGGCGGCTTCGTTTACGACTCGGACGCGTACAACGACGATCTACCCTACTGGACAGTCGTGAATGGAACGAAACACCTGGTTGTGCCGTATACGCTGGACACGAACGACTTTAAGTTCACGCGCGCCGGCTATGCAGCGCAGGAGTTCACGGAGTACCTCACGTATGCGTTCGATCGCCTCTACAAGGAAGGAAAAGACGCTCCGAAAATGATGTCGATCGGGTTACATCTCAGGCTTGCAGGTACGCCGGCACGAGCTGAAGCATTCGATCGCTTCCTGCACTACGTTCGTTCTCACGCCGACGTGTGGTTCGCGCGTCGAATCGACATCGCTCGGTGGTGGCAACAGAATTTCAGCTGAGCCAGCTGGCCCCAACGCTCGCTTAGAGGTCCAGCACCGGCCGCGGCGGCAGCGCCTCCATCGGGAAGGTGGACGAGAGCTCAACCGTCGGCGGCATCGGCACCTCGATCAAGTGCGGGGCGTTCGAAGCGAACGCATTGTCGAGCGCCTTCGTCAGCTGCTTCGGATTCGTCGCCCGCGTGGCCACGACGCCGAACGATTCTGCGACCTGAACCAGGTCGGGGTTGCGCAGGTCCGAGGCCAGCACGTGGTCGTTGAAGCGCACGGACTGGATGCGCCGGACGTTGCCGAACGCACCGTCGTTGAAGACGACGGCGACGAGCGGGATCTGGTGGCGGGCCATCGTCGACAGCTCCTGCACGTTGTACATGAAGCCGCCGTCGCCGCTGATCGATACCACCTTGCGCTCCGGGTTGCCCACCTGCACCCCGAGCGCGGTGGCGAAGCCGTAGCCCAGCGTGCCCTGGTAGCCGGAGGTGACGAAGCCGCGCGGCTCGTACACCGGCACGCCCTGCGACGACCAGTAGCCGACCTGCGTGCTCTCGTTCACCCAGATGCCATCGTCCGGCAGCGCCTCGCGTACCGCCATCGCGTAACCAGCCTGCACTGAAATCGCCGCCATTTGCTCCTGCGCCGCCCGCTTCATCGCCGAGAGCTCCTGCTCACGCGAGTCGCGCGAGCGATTGTGCGTGGGCACGCGGCGCACCAGCTCGGCCAGCCCGCGCTTCGCGTCGCCGGCGATGCCGAGATCGGGCGTGCGGTTACGCCCAACCTCCTCCGGGTCGATGTCGATCTGGATGAACGTTTGCTCCGGCAGAGGCTCCAGCGCCGTGCGGGGTGGCATCACATAGCGCGTGCCGACGGCGAGCACCACGTCGGCCTGCGGCAGCAACTCGCGCAACGCCATGCCACCGGTGTGTGCGTGGTAGTCGTGGTCGGAGACCGCCCCGCGACCGTTCGACGTCATGTAGACGGGTGCCTCCAGCACCGCGGCCAGCTCGCGCAGCTCCTCCCACGCCTCGGCGGAGAGCGTCCCGCCGCCGGAGATGATCAGCGGACGCTCGGCGCGGCCCAGCAACTGCGCGGCGCGCTCCAGCAGATCGGGGTCCGGCTCCGTCCGCTCGTACGACTCGGGTTCCAGCAACGTCACTTCGCCGACGCGCTCGAGCACGTCCGGCGGCACCTCGATCTCGACCGGCCGCGCCCGGCCGGTCTGCAGCTCGCGCACGGCGCGATGCACCATGGCGGGGATCTCCTGCGGCGTCATGGCGCGCTCGACATGCTTGCAGACGGCGGCGATCGTCTCCAGCTGGTCGTTGATCTCGTGCAGCAGGCCGCGCCGTTGCCCGATCATGTCGGACTGGATCTGGCCCGAGATGCACAGCACCGGCGAGGAGCAGGCGTACGCCGTCGACAGTCCCGCGGCGGCGTTCAGTAGCCCGGGGCCGGGCACGACGAGCAACGTGCCGATGCGCCCGGTGGTGCGCGCGAAGCCATCGGCCATGTACGCGCAGGCCTGCTCGTGTCGCGTGTGCAGCACCGCGATCGAGTCGCGCTCCTCCCACAGGGCGTCGAAGGCGAAGTCGAGCTGCACGCCGGGGAGGCCGAAGATCGTGTCGATGCCCTCGATCTTCAGCGACTGCACCAGCGCCTGGCCGCCTGTCATCTCTGTCATCGCCGTTTCCCGCCTTCCTCTGCTGTTCGGTTCGGCTTCGTTCGGATCAGCTAGCGCGAGCGGGCGCAGCGACTGTCGCGATCGTACGCGATCTCGGGAGGCCACGGGGGCTTCGGACGCAACACGATGAACTCCGTCGAGCCCCAGCCAGCCTCGCGCTCGTCAAGGAAGTCGACGAGCGCCGTCTTGCCGTTCTCCAGCGAGGGCGTGATGCGCGCGAGGAGCGTGTCGCCACGCGTGAAGCGGCTTCCCGATGTGAAGGCGCGCTGGGTCCAGCGGGAGATCGTCTGGCGGGCCCGATAGACATCAAGCAGCGTCGGAATGTTCACAACGAGCCTCTCCGGGGTGTCCGACCGGGCGTCCTGTGCATGGCAAGTACTCCCTCGGTGAACCAGCTGGGCGATGCTGACGACGATAGCCCCGAGCCCGCCCGCGCGACCGATGCCACTGCCGATCGACATCGCCGGGCCGACATCTGGCTCGGCGTTAGTCAGATGACTGAGATGGGCCGGCTCGGGCGAACCGGGTCGAGTAGTCCACGGATAGCCGCATGGCCGCCCGCAATCCACACTATCTGCCTTCTCACGGTAACGCTGCGAGAGGCAGAGCCTCCTCTCTTCTGGGGAACCGGGGTTCGGGCGGGGTGTTCCCGGGCGTAGACTCGGCGTACGCCGGGGCCGACCGACCGTCGCGGGTCGCCTGGTCGCGCTGCCGGGGGAGACGAAGCCGGCGGCAGACCGGGCGCAAGTGCGAAGGGACCGGGCATGCGAGCAGTTGGAGTTAGCGAGTTTGGCGGACCGGAGGTCCTGCGTCTCTTCGATCTGCCGGCCGGTGAAGCGGGACCGGGCGAGGTACGCGTTCGAGTCTACGGCGCCGCGGTTAACCCGACTGACACGGGCATCCGGGACGGCAGCCGCGCTGAGGCGCTCCGCCAGGGTCCGCCTCCGTACATCCCGGGGATGGACATCGCCGGCGTCGTGGACCAGTTGGGAGCCGGCGCTGCCAATGATCTCGCCCTCGGCGATGCCGTGATGGCGATGGTGATTCCCTCGGGGAGCCACGGTGCCTACCGTGAGCAGATCGTACTCGCGGCCGACTCGGTGGCGAGGGCTCCACGTGGTGCCAGCCACAGCGAGGCTGCGACGCTGCCGATGAACGGCCTGACAGCGATGCAGACGCTGGAGCAGCTCGCACTCGAACCGGGCCGGACGATTGCCGTGACCGGCGCCGCCGGGTGCTACGGCGGCTACGTAGTGCAGCTCGCAAAGGTGGCGGGCCTACGCGTGATTGCTGATTCATCAGAGGTCGACGAACCGCTGGTCCGCTCCCTCGGCGCCGATGTCGTGCTGCCACGTGGCGACGACATCGCTGCACGCATCCGGGACGTGGCACCCGACGGCGTCGATGGTCTCGCCGACGGTTCGGTACAGCGAGAGCTCCTGGTCAACGCCGTGCGGGACGGCGGTGGCTTCGCGTCAGTTCGTGGTTGGCAGGGCAATGGTGAGCGCGGGATCGACTTTCACGTGACGATGGTTCGGAGTTTCGATCATCGCCGCGACCTGTTGAACCGATTGCGGGAACTCGCCGAGGAGGGGCGACTCACTCTCAGGGTCGCGCAAACCTACCCGGTCGAGGAGGCGCATCGGCGGCTGGAGGCGGGCGGTACGCGCGGGCGCTGCGTGATCGCCTTCTAGCCAGAGCGAGTCCGGCGGATCCCGACGGCGGCGCACCACGGGTCGGCTTCTCGAGTGATCGTCAGCGTGGCTGCCACCAGCGGGCGGCGACCTGACCGGGCACGCTGGGAGAGCCCACTCCCCCCGCCGCCAAATCACACGCAGCGGCAGAGTGATGCTGGTATCGTCATCGGACCCCGGGTCCGGACAGAGTTGACGCGGGACCGCCTGCTTTGATCGCGCTCACTTCGGTCGCCGTAACCGCCCATGGGAGAACGTGATGAGTGCTTCTCCTTCCGAACGGGCCCTGCTCGATTCAGTGCCGCCGCGCCGCTTGGCTCGACTTGCCCGTCGCGGGGATCCCGAGGCCGCGCTCGCCGATATCCCCGACGGCGCCCGAGTCGTCATTCCGGCGCTCTCCGGTACACCGCTCGGTCTGCTCGCGGAGCTTGATCGCCTGCGCAACCGCTGGACCCGCATCGAACTGGTGAGCGGGCTCCTGCTGGAGCCGATCGCCCCGCTCGACCATCCGGGCGATCCGTTCTCATTCGTCACCTACCAAACGAGTGGTGCCTATCGACCTGCTGAGGAGGTGGGGGCACTGGAGCATATCGCCGTGTTCTACACGCAGGTCCCGACGCTGTTCGAGCCCCGAGGCGTGCTGCCGGCGGATGTGGTGCTGGTGCAGGTCAGCCCACCGAACGAACAGGGCGTCTACTCGCTCGGCAGTTCGGTCGGCGGCATCCTCAACGCGATCCGCTCGGCGCCGCTGGTGATCGGCCAGGTCAATCCACTCGTCCCGCACACATACGGGGCGTCAGAGCTGCAGGCCGAGGAGTTCGACTGGCTCGTCGATCTGGAGGGCCGCATTCCCGAGGTGCATCGGTCGCAACCGGGCCCGGTCGAGCGTGCGATCGCGGAGCATGTCGTGTCGCTCATTCCCGACGGAGCGACCCTGCAGTTCGGAATCGGTGCTCTCCCGGAAGCGATCATGGGCCTGCTCGGAAGTCGTTCCGACCTCGGAATCCACTCCGGCCTACTCAGCGACGGCATGATCGAGCTGGTGGAGAGCGGAGCCGTCACCGGCGCCCAGAAGGGCACCATGCCGGGCTTGATTGTCGTGTCGGAGGCGATTGGTACCTCGCACCTCTACCGCTGGCTGGACGGCGACCGCCGCGTGCGCTTCGCCCCGTCCAGCTACACCCACTCTCAGATCGTGCTGGCAAAGGAACCCCGGTTCGTCGCCATCAACTCGGCGGTTGAGGTGTCGCTGGACGGGGCGGTCAATGCAGAGACAATTGCCGGTCGCCGCATCTCGGGGCCGGGCGGCCAACCTGACTTCGCCGCCTCAGCCGTCATCCACGGCGAGGCAAACGTGATTGCCATGCCCTCGACCGCCGCCCGCGGCCGCGTGTCACGCATCGTCGACCGGTTGCCGCCGGACGCTGCGGTCACGACACCACCCTATTTCGCCGACATCGTCGTCACTGAGTTCGGTATCGCCCGCTTGCGCGGCCGCACACTGGGCCAGCGCGCGGATGCCCTGAGAGCCATTGCTCACCCGGACTTCCGCCAGGGACTCGGGGCTTAGGCGGACGTTCCGGCAGTGATGCCAGGTGGGACCTCGAGCCGCGAGCGTTCAGCTGGCCCGGCGCCGGAGTGTTCACGAGCGGCTGTGCGGGATCGCGTCGTGGTTCCGAAGTCGCGGGTCGGAAGGCGCGCGTTCGCAAGTTCGTCAAGCGGCCCGACACATTCACTCGTGAGACGACGCTCAGCGACAGCGCTCCGATGCCCCTGGATAGGGTGATCGGTGAGGCGGCGTCGGTTCTGAGTTCGTGCGGTCAGGCCGTGTCGGGGGGACTCGAGCCGGCAACTAGGAGGAGAGCCGTGGCAGAGAGACCACTCAGCGGTAAGGTCGCGATCGTGACGGGGCATCCCGTGGCATCGGGGAAGACATCGCCCGCCATCTGGCACGAGCCGGGGCCACGGTGGTCGTTGCCGCCCGCTCGGAGACGGTCTCAGCCCCGAGGCTCCCGGGGACCATCCACTCCGTCGCTGAGGCGATCGCCGCCGAGGGCGGCCAGGCGGTCGCGACCCCCATCAACATGCGTTCTCTGGAGAGTATCCAGGACTGCGTCGCCGAGACCGTTTCGCGGCTGGGCCGCCTGGATGTCGTCGTCAACCACGCGGCAATCCTGGTTCTCGGCGACATCGACACGGTGCAGGACCGATACATCGACCTGATGTGGCAGGTCGACCTGAGGTACCCGATCCTGCTCTGCAAGGCGGCGGTGCCACGCCTGCGGGCGGCCGGTGGTGGCCACATCATCAACATCTCCTCCAGCGCCGCTCTCTTCCCCGGACCAGAGCCCTACGAGCGAGGTTCGATTGGTGGCCTCTTCTGCGGGATGGGCAAGGCCGGGCTTGAGCGCTTCACGCAGGGGCTCGCCCGGGATCTCCAGCCCGGCGGGATCGCCGCCAATGTGCTGTCGCTCGGCTACCTGGTCAGGACGCCTGGCAACGTCTGGGCCACGAACGACGCGGAGCGTCCCAACGTCGAGTTCGAACATGCCGAATGGATGGGTCGAGCGACTGTCCCGATCGCACGCAGCCCACGCAGTACAGCGGCCACATCGTCTTCGACGACCAGATCCGCTATTCGCTTGAGCAGATCGACTAGCTGAGCGCGAGGCGGCACCGCCGAATCTCGGATCGGCTAGGGTTGGCGAGGGAGGGCGAGGAGGTGTGTCGTGCGTGGGTCTGCCCGGCGACAGGCGGAGATCCTCACGGTCAGGACCCCCGGCGATCTCGTGCCGCCGCGTCACCCGCTCCGGCGCGTCAAGCCGGTCGCCGACGCGGTGCTGGAAAGTCTTTCCTCACGCCTTGATACGCTCTACCCCAGGCGTGGTCGCCCGTCGACCCCGCCTGAGCACCTGCTCAAGGCCACCCTCTTGATGGCGCTCTATTCGATCAGCAGCCATCGTCAATTCTCGCAACAACTCGGCTACAACCTGATTTTCAAGTGGTTCCTTGACCTCAATATCGCCGACCGGCCTTTCAATGCCGCAACCTTCTCCAAGAACCGCAAGCGCCTGTTCGAGCAGGAGGTCTCCGCCACATTCTTCGCCGAGGTGGTGGGTGAACTGCGGCGACTGGGGTTGCTGGCGGCGCGGGAGTTCCGGATCGATCACCGGCAGCTCGAGCGCTGGGCGCCGCCCGCTCCGCTGGGCGATGGCACCCGATTGACGGACACGCCGCGGCCAGAGGAGGCAGCCTGTCGGGCGCCGGCAGGGGAGGCAACG
The DNA here is from genome assembly GCA_965249675.1 of Dehalococcoidia bacterium. Classification (GTDB taxonomy): domain Bacteria; phylum Chloroflexota; class Dehalococcoidia; order UBA2979; family UBA2979. The sequence continues at coordinate 2,697,245 of OZ252250.1, read as the reverse complement.
GACGCTTCAGGCTGACGGTGCAAGTGCGGTGCCGCGCCGGAAGATGGCGCGACGCCACTGGAGTCGGGGTCGGGATGGTCGTCTGCCACTGGCACACGGCAGATGCTGGTCTCCTGACCCTGAGCGCCCACATTCCACGATGCTCCCCGGTTGGAGCCACGGCGCTTAGACTTATCCAACTGTCCCGTCCCAACGCTCTGACTTCGCGAGGCGCAATGCTGGCCATCCTCCATCCCAACATCGATCCGAACAGCGACGAGTACCGGCTGACATGGGAGAGTCTCTCGCGACTGCCCGGCATCGAGCTCGAGGTCCGCACGATCCAGGGTCAGCAGCAGCGACTCACGGAAATCTACCTGGTCGGGGACACACAAGCGCTTGAACTCGACCAGATCACCAGCATGCCGGCCGTCCAGCGAGTGGTGCGAATCTCCCAGCCCTACCGCGTGCTCGGCCGCCAGGACGATCTCTCCCGCGAGACCGGGTTCACCTACAACGGGATCGAGTTCAGCCAGGGCACGCTGAATGTCTTCCCGGGCCTCTGCGCCGTCGACACGGCGGAGAACGTTGAGGCGATGATGCGTTCGCTCCAACGCCTTGGCCACCAGACGACGCGGATGGGGGCCTACAAGCCCCGCACCAACCCCTACTCGTTCCAGGGACACGGCAAGGAGTGCCTCCCCTACGTCTTCGAACTGGCCGGGCAGTACGGCATCAAGGTGATCGCGATGGAGATAATGCACGACTCCCAGCTCGAGGAGATCGACTCGGCACTCGAGCGAGCGGGTCGGCCCACCGGCGTGATGCTCCAGATCGGCACGAGAAACAGTCAGAACTTCGAACTGCTCAAGGCGGTCGGGCGTCAGCAGACCTACCCGGTACTCGTCAAGCGCGGGTTTGGGATCACACTCAGCGACTCGCTGAACGCTGCCGAGTACCTGGCCTCCGAGGGCAACACCAATGTGGTGTTCTGCCTGCGGGGGATGCGCACAGACCTGGGGGCACCGCATCGCAACCTGGTGGATTTCGCTCATGTGCCGATCGTCAAGCGGCTGACCAGGATGCCGGTCTGCATCGATCCGTCTCACTCGGTTGGCGATCGCTCCGTGGCGCCCGATGGCATCCGAGACATCGCTCACGTGACCGCGCAGGGGATCGTGTCGGGAGCCAACATGGTGCTCGTCGACTTCCATCCCGAGCCGGAGAGCGCGCTTGTGGACGGCGCCCAGGCGCTCCGGCTCGAAGAGCTGGAACCCTACCTCCGCGACATCGAACTGACCTGGCAGAGCTACCAGCAGCGCTGCCAGATCTGGGCTGAACTGCCATGAGATGGGGGGACCAGGTCTGGCCGGTGCTTCTCCCTGAGCCTACCTGGCAGCCGATTCCGTTCAACTCCGCGGCAGCCAACCCGGCCCGCCCCGACAGTCGCAGAGCGGCGGCTCTGGCGGCGTGAGAGCGCACACTTCGATAGTTCTCGTCAGACGCTGATTCGCACTGGCCGCCGGCCCGGAGCGGCTGCCTCGAGGAGCCAACTCATGCCGATCACCAAGCTGCTCGTGGCAAACCGCGGCGAGATTGCGATTCGCATCATGCGCGCCGCTGCAGAGCTTGGCATTCCGACCGTTGCCATCGCTCCGGCCGACGACTCCCTCTCGCTGCACACCCGGAAGGCTGACGAGGTTCACGAGTTGCCCGGCCAGGGTGCGATGGCCTACCTGAACATCGCCCAGGTGATCGAGGCAGCACAGGCCACCTCTGCCGACGCCATCCACCCGGGCTACGGGTTCCTCAGCGAGAACCCGGCGCTGGCGCGAGCCTGCAGTGAAGCCGGGATCACCTTCATCGGGCCGCGCACAGAGATCCTCGAGCTCTTTGGGGACAAGGTGCGTGCCCGCCAGGCCGCGGTCGCGGCCGGGGTGCCGGTCTTACCGGGAACGGACCACGCGGTCACGCTTGAGGGGGCGCAGCAGTTCTTCGCCGACCTCCCGCACCGAGCCCAGATGATCATCAAGGCGCTGGCCGGCGGCGGCGGACGCGGCGTCCGTGCCGTCTCCAGCGAAGACGAGATCGAGACGCTCTATCGCCGCGCGAGCTCCGAGGCGAAGGCGGCCTTCGGGAACGGGGCCGTCTACGTCGAACAGCTGGTCGAGCGGGCCCGCCACATCGAGGTGCAGATCGCCGGGGATGGCACGGGTGCGGTCGCCGAGTTCGGGGAGCGCGACTGCTCGATCCAGAGACGCCACCAGAAGCTCGTCGAGATCGCGCCCGCGCCGGGCCTGCCCGACCCGCTCAGGCAGCGGATCATCTCGGCCGCCGTCGGCCTCGCCGAGGCGACCCGCTATGACAGCCTCGGTACCGTCGAGTTTCTGGTCGATGCGCACGATCTCGGGCCCGGCTCCGCCTTCTCCTTCATCGAAGCCAACGCACGGCTGCAGGTCGAGCACACGGTCACCGAGGAGGTGACCTCGGTCGACCTCGTGCGGCTCCAGATCGAGCTCGCGAGCGGCCGGGGACTGGATGAACTGGCCGTACCGCGACGCCATCCTCGCCCCCGCGGCGTGGCGATCCAGACCCGCATCAACATGGAACGGATGCGTCCGGACGGGACCACCGTGCCGTCCTCTGGGCAGCTGAGTGCCTTCGAGCCGGCGAGCGGACCGGGGATCAGAGTCGACAGCTTCGGCTACCCCGGATACGAGACCAGCACCCGCTACGATTCGCTCCTTGCCAAGCTCGTCGTGCATACGCCCTCGCCGCACTTCTCTGATGCCCTCGCGCGCAGCTACCGGGCCCTCTGCGAATTCCGTATCGAGGGGGTCGAGACCAACGTGCCCTTCCTGCAGGCGCTCGTTCGGAGCAGCGCCGTTGGTCGGGCCGAGCTCTATACCCGCCTCGTCGACGACCAGATCGAGGCTCTGACGGCGGCCGCTGCGGCGGGTCATCCCCGCCTCTTCTTCGAGGAGCCGACCGACGTGGAGACGGAACCGCTCCACGCTGGTGTCTCGGTTGATGCCCAGGATCCGCTGGCGGTGCTCTCGCATGGGATCGCATCGCGTGACCAACGCCTCGCCGGTCGCAGGACGGCTGCGACCGAGGTCGCGGAGGCGCCATTGCCCGAGGGCACGACCCGCGTCACGGCGCCGGTCCAGGGCACGGTCGTGAGCATCGACGTCAAGTCCGGAGAGACCGTTCGCAGTGGCCAACTGCTCGTCGTGATGGAGTCCATGAAGATGGAGCACGAGGTAAAGGCGAGCGTGGCCGGCCGCGTGCGACGGATCTTCGCGGTCGTCGGGGACACCATCTACGACGGCCAACCGCTGCTTTCGATCGAGCAGACGGCGACCGACGACGGGGCCCTGGCGCCCGTCGAGACGGTCGACCCGGCCTACATCCGGCCCGACCTCGCAGAGGTCGAGGGCAGGCGAGCGACAACTCGATGAGGCGCGATCCTGGGCAATGGAGCGCCGCCGGCGCAGCGGCCAGCTGACCACGCGTGAGAGCGTCGCGCGTCTCTTCGACGAGGGGAGCTTCGTCGAGTACGGCCAGCTCGTGTTGACCGCCCAGCGCCGCCGCCGGTCACTTGAGGACTTGATCGCCAAGACCTCGGCCGACGGCATGGTGATCGGCATCGGGTCGGTCAACGGCGATCTGTTCGCAGATCCCGCCGCTCGGGTCGGCCTGATCGCGTACGACTACACGGTGCTCGCCGGCACGCAGGGTCAACGCAATCACCGCAAGACCGACCGCATGATCGATGTCACGCGCCAGACCCGGATCCCGCTCGTGCTCTTCGCCGAGGGCGGTGGTGGCCGCCCCGGCGACACCGATGAGCGCGGTGGCGCGAGCTCCAGCTTCGCCCACTTCCCACAGCTCAGTGGGCTCGTACCGCTGGTCGGAATCACATCCGGTCGGTGCTTCGCCGGGAACGCCTCGCTGCTCGGCTGCTGTGATGTGATCATCGCCACGGCCGATTCCAACATTGGCATGGGCGGTCCGGCGATGATCGAAGGTGGGGGGCTCGGCGTTTTCGCCCCCGAGGACATCGGGGGGATGGATGTCCAGGTCCCGAACGGCGTGGTCGATATTGCGGTCTCCGATGAGACAGAGGCGATCGAGGAGGCCAAGCGTTATCTCTCCTACTTCCAGGGCACGGTCGCTGACTGGGAGGCGCCGGACCAGCGCCGCATGCGCCACATCGTTCCCGAGAATCGGTTGCGCGTGTATCAGATCCGCGAGGTCATCGAGACGATCGCCGATGTCGGCTCGGTGCTCGAGCTCCGGCCGGGATTCGGGTTCGGGATGGTCACCTCGCTGATCCGCATCGAGGGGCGCCCGGTCGGGGTGGTCGCGAACAACCCGCTGCATATCGGTGGCGCGATCGACTCCGATGCCGCCGACAAGGGTGCACGATTCATGCAGATCTGCGATGCGTTCGATATCCCGGTGCTCTTCCTCTGCGACACGCCGGGCATCATGGTCGGCCCTCTGGTTGAACGAACTGCGCTGGTCCGTCATGCCAACCGCATGTTCCTGGTCGGGGCGAATCTCGATGTCCCGATCTTCACCATCATCATCAGGAAGGCGTACGGCCTCGGAGCGATCGCAATGGGTGGCGGGAGTTTCCGTGAGCCGCTGGCGACGGTCGCTTGGCCGACCGCTGAGTTCCACGGCATGGGCATCGAGGGATCGGTCAAGCTCGGGTACCGCAAGGAGCTTGCGGCGATCGAGGATCCGGCCGAGCGCCTCGCCGCCTACGAGGCGCTCGTTGCCCGCACCTACGAGGAGGGCAAGGCACTGAACCAGGCCTCGCTCTTCGGCATCGACGACACTATCGACCCCGCTGATTCGCGACGCTGGCTGAGCGGTTTGCTCCGCTCGCTGCCGCCGCCGTCACCCCGCGCTGGGAAGAAGCGTGCCTTCATTGATGCATGGTAGGGGCACGCAAGATTGCGGAAGGGCGACCGGGACCGCTACCTTTCCCTGATGGGGAAGGTGGTGAGGTGACGACGGCGATCGAACCGAAGACCCGGGGCCTGCAGGTTGCCGGGCTCGAGTTGAATCTGCGGGAGTCGGGCAGCGGCTCCCCGCTCGTGCTGCTCCATCGCTCCACGGGTGTACTGGGCTGGGACACGTTCGAGGATCGGCTGGCCGCCAGGTTCCGGGTGATCCAGCCCGATCTGCCCGGCTACGGTGCCTCGGAACGGCCGGATTGGGCGCGAGATCCCCGCGATCTCGCGATCATCGTCGGCCGGTTGCTCGAGGCGCTCGACGTCAAAGAGGTGACGCTGGTCGGTCTAGGCTTTGGCGGATTCATTGCGGCCGAGCTGGCGACGATGAACGAGTCACGGCTCGGGTCGCTGGTGCTGGTGACGGCAGCCGGATTGAAGCCTCGCGAGGGAGAGATCGTCGACCAGATGCTGATCGCCCACGACGCCTACATCCGCCTGGGGCTCTGCGATCCCGAGAGTTTCGAGAGACGGTTCGGCGCCCAGCTTCACCCCGACGTCCGCGACATCTGGGAGTTCAGCCGGATCATGACCGCACGGATCAGCTGGAGCCCGTACATGTTCAACCGGCGGCTGCCACATCTCCTTGGTGAGGTGCAGACCCCGACCCTCGTCGTGTGGGGCGATCAGGACCGGGTGATTCCACCTGCGGTCGGCGAGCAGTACGCCGAACAGCTCTCAAACGCCCGGCTCGAGCGAGTCGCCAGAGCCGGCCACATCGTTGAGTGGGACCAGCCCGAGTGCCTCGCTGAGCTCATCGCCAGCTACGCAGACTAGGACAAGAGGACAGCATGCTGATCGGACGCTTTACGGAACGCCCCTACCAGGACCCAAGCTCGGGTTACTTCGGTGCTACTGGTCGCAGCATCCAGGATCTGTCGATCTCCAACGGTGAGTATGACCCGCAGCTGGGGTCCGAGCTCTACAACCGCTACCTCGACGAGCAGGTGGCCTCCGAGGAGGCCGGCTTCGATGCGGTCATGCTCAATGAGCACCACTCGACGCCGTTCTGCATGGGCGGCACGGTCAACACCGAGGCGGCGATCCTGGCCCGCATCACCGACAAGGTGAAGATCGTTCTCAACGGCAACGTGCTGCCGATCTGGGACGACCCGCTGTGGCTGGCCGAAGAACTCGCCACGATCGACATGATCTCGAAGGGCCGCCTCGTCACCGGATGGGTACGGGGCACGGGGCGCGAGAGCGTGGCACACAACGCGCAGCCGCCGTTCAACTGGGAGCGCTTCCAGGAGGCCCACGACTTCATCGTCAAGGCGTGGACGACGGCAGGTCCCTTCCGCTGGGAGGGCGAGCATTACGACTACCGCTACGTGAACCCGTGGATGCGGCCCTACCAGCAGCCCCACCCCCAGATCATGATCCCCGGTGTGATGAGCCGAAACACGGTGCGTTGGGCGGCCGAGCACCGCTACCCCTACCTGATGCTGGCAACCCGTCTTGAGCCGACCAAGCTCTCCTTCGACTACTACCGCGAGGTGGCGCGCGAGAACGGCTACGAGGCCGGTCCCCAGCACATCGGCTACCTCTTCAAGGTCCACGTCGACGAGACGGAGGAGCTCGCCTACGACACCGGCAAGAAGTTCCTCGAGGGACCAGGCAACATCTTCCTCGAAGGATCGCGAGGCACCGCCTCACCGGTGCTGCAGAACCTGCCCGGCCTGACCGACCGTCGCAACCTGCTGCCGACCGGTCAGCTCGGGTTCGTCGCCGCGTCACGGGGACGTGATGCGACCCAGGTGGCGAGCGACCAGGCGGCCGAGGAGTCGGCCCCTGATGCCGCCCCGACCAAGCCGGCGGTGCTGCCACAGCAGGCCGACTACGACACGCAGCTTGAGAACTACACGATCATTACCGGAACGCCCAAGACGGTTCTGCCGAAGATCCGCCACGTCCTCGAGACGCTGCGGCCGGGAACGATCTTCTTCTGGGACGGCGATGGCGCGATGACGCACGATGACTCGGTGCGCAGTCTGCGGCTGATGGGCTCAGACATCATTCCGGCCGTCAGGGACATGGCCGCGGAGCTCGATCTCCCCGGGTCCTTCGAGATCGATACCCAGACGAACGAGCCCATGGAGCAACTGCCGGTCGCCGGCGCAGCCGCCGGAGGAGGCGACTAGCAGGGGTAGCTCGCACTCCCGATCAGCGGGGCAAGCAGGCACATCAGCCGCCGGCACCGCGCATCCGCCCCCGGGATTGAGGAGAGCTGCGCCGCTCGGTCGGTGCCGGTCAGCACGGACCCGGTCAGCACGGCGGAGGATAGCCCTGACATGCGACCTCTCGTGATCTCGCACCGCACTGAGATGGGGAGAAGGCCGGAGAACACGGTCGCCGGGATCGAAGCGGCTCTGGAGGCCGGTGCCGACGGCGTCGAGTTCGATCTGCGAGCGACCGCCGACGGCGAGCTGGTGCTGATGCATGACGACTCGCTGCTGCGCACCACGGAGTCTCCGCACCTCCTCGCCGACCTGACGTTGGGAGAGGTAACCGAACTGCGCGTCCAGGACTCCACCGGGAGTGTCGGCGAGCAACCCATCCCCACGTTTCGGCACGTGCTCGACCACGTCGCCGGCCGAGCGCTGCTGGCGGTGGAGTTGAAGGAGCCCGGGCTGGAACGACGAGTCGCCGAACTGATCCGGGAGGCCGATGCTGCTGACTGGTGCTGGATCTGGAGCTTCGACTCGGCCGTGGTCGCTCGCTCACGGGCGGAGTTGCCTGAGGTCCCGGCATGGTTCTCGTACAACGAGCCAAGTCAGCAGCAGTTGGGCGAAGATCCGCTTGAGATCGCCGTCCGCCTCGGGGCCTCCGGGGTGAGCGTGGGTCATGCACTGGCGACCGAGGAGCTGACGGAGCGGGCCCGTCGGCGGGGACTCCGGGTCGCCACCTGGACGGTTAATGAGTCCTCTGACCTCGCTCGCGTCCGAGCGGCGGGGGTCGATGCGATCTGTGGGGACTTCCCCGACCGGATCTTCGCCGCCCTCGGCTAGCCGTCCGCAACTAGCTGCTTGGCGTCGAGAACCTCAGGACAATGCTGTCGATGTAGAGGATCTCGAAGGCCTCCGTCAGGACGGGTAGGAGCCGCGTCGCCGGGACGGCGACCCGGCCGGCGAGTTCATCGGCGATGTCGGAGACCCGCCGATTGCCATCGGCGAGCCGCACCGCCGCCGCGACGAGTGGGCTGACCGGAACGCCGGAGGGCCGCTCGGGTGACCGGATGACGTGGCTGCGGACGAACGAGCCGCCCTCCAGGATCGGTTCGACCACGACCTCGACGCCGCCCGCGAGAGCCGGGGTCGCCTCGCCGGTCCGATCGCTCTGCCCGGAGACCCGGTCCCGCCGCATCTCGCGCTCTCGCTCCGTGTCACGGACGGCGGCGACGAAGGCCGGCGGTGCCTCACCACGGTCGAGCACGACTCGCTCGTAACCGCGGGCGGGTTGGCCGGCGACTGCCGTCACGAACGCCTCACGTGCCGGCAGGTCGGCAGCCTCGGGGGAGAGACGCCGCGCCTCCCAGAAGTAGGACTCGGCCGTGCGATTGCTCGAGTAGAAGAGCTTCGCGAGGGCTCGGAAGTGTTCGTACTGCTGGAGATAGAGCCGCTCGTAGACCGGGCGCGCCTCGGCGGCGAGCAGGGGATCACGCAAGAGTGTTGTCGTGTACGCCGCCGCCAGGACCCCGGCGTTGAGAGCGAGATGCACCCCGGAAGAGAACAGCGGATCGACGAAGCAGGCCGCGTCGCCGGCCAGGAGGTAACCGTCGCCGATCAGGGAGGAGGCAACATAAGACCAATCGCGGACCGCCCGTGGCTCTCCCTCGAGACTCGCCTCGGTGAGGAGGGCCCCCGTTCGCGGCGCCCGGGCTAGGTGCTCGGTGAGGAAGGAGGTGAGGTCGCCGGAGGAGAGGCGCTCTCGCGCCCGATCAGAATCCACCACAACGCCGACACTGGCGCGACCGTCGTGCAGTGGAATCGTCCAGCACCAGCCATCCGGATGGGCCTCGACCAGGATGTTGTGTTGATCTGGAGCGGGCAGGCGACGTGCGCCACGGAAGTATCCGTAGACCGCCAGATTGCGGAAAAAGTCGTCGTATCTCCGGAGGCCGAGTGCGCCTGCGATCAGGGCGCCCTGTCCACTCGCGTCAATGACGATCTGCGCCTGGGCCCGGTGCTCCTGCCGGTCGGGGCCCCGGTAGTGGACACCGCTCACGCGTTCACCCTCACGCTGGATGCCCATCACCTGGTGTTGCTGGCGGACATCGACTCCTGAACGGGCAGCGTTGTCAAGCAGGATCTGGTCGAAGGTCGCGCGGACCACCTGGTAGGCATGGGGGTAGCGCTCGCTCGTCTCTCGGAAGTACCAGCTCCATGGCTCCGAGGAGCTACCCCACACCATCGTGGCGCCGTACTTGCGCAAGAAGCCGGCCTCTTCGACGGCGCCAGCGACGCCGAGTTCCTCAAGGATTGGCAGGCTCGCCGGTAGCAGCGACTCGCCGATGTGCTCGCGAGGGAACCGCTCGCGCTCGAGCAGCAGGACGCTGTGCCCGTGGCGGGCGATCAGAGTCGCGGAGGTGGCACCGGCGGGGCCACCTCCGACCACGATCACGTCCCAGTCGCGGTCGACCTGACTGTTCGTCACCGCCCGATCGTAACGCCCTCCCGCGCGTGTCAGCGCAGGCGGGACCCTCTGGTGCCCTGGCGGTCAGCGAGGCTCAGGCGAGGTTGGCTATAATATCGCGGCGTGCCGGAGGTGATCTGTGGCCGAACCCGATAGCGAGCAGCTGCTCTACATGTTCCGGACGATGCTCACGATCCGTGAGTTCGAGGAGGCAGCCGGTCGCATGGCGGAGCAGGCGAAGATCCCCGGAGCCGTCCACCTCTATGCCGGGCAGGAGGCGGTCGCCGTCGGGGTCTGCTCGCAGCTTCGGGTGAGCGATACCATCGTCTCCACCCACCGCGGCCACGGCCACTGCATCGCCAAGGGCGGCGATGTTCGCCGCATGTTCGCCGAACTCTACGGCCGAGCCAGCGGCTACTGCGGTGGGAAGGGCGGGTCGATGCATGTCGCCGACCTTGAGATCGGTATCCTCGGGGCAAACGGCATCGTCGGTGGCGGCGCGCCGATCAGCGTTGGCGCCGCCTTCGCCGCCCAGTACGAGGGAACCGACGGCGTCTCGGTCTGCTTCTCGGGCGATGGCTCCACGAACGAGGGGGCCTGGCACGAGGCGGTCAACTTCGCCGCCGTCATGAAGCTGCCCGTCATCTTCGTGGTCGAGAATAACCACTACGGCGAGTTCACGGCACAGCATCTTCAGGGGGCGATCCTCAGACTCTCCGAACGTGCCGCTGCCTACGGGATCCCTGGGCAGACCGTCGATGGCCAGGACGTGATCGCCGTTGCCCGTGTGGCGGCGGAGGCAGTCGAACGTGCTCGCCGCGGCGAGGGGCCCTCCATCATCGAGGCTGACACCTACCGCTACTACAACCACACCGGACGGTCTGAGGGCGACCCGCGCCCGCTCGAAGAGCGACGCCGGTGGCAGGCTCGAGATCCGCTCGACATTCTGCTGGCCGTACTGGAGAGCCGCGCGGTGCTCAGTGGCGCCGGCGCCGCACGGATCGCCTCAGAGGTGCGCGAGCGCATCAACGAGGCAGTCGCGTTCGCCGAGACCGCACCATACCCCGGTCCGGAGGCGCTTGGCACCGATGTCTACACCGAGAGCGCGGGGGTGGTCTCATGACCGACGCCCCGGTCGCTCCGGGCACCGAGCAGGTAATCTCCTACCGTGAGGCGATCAACCAGGCGCTTCGTGAGGAGATGCGGCGGGACCCACGAGTCTTCGCAGCCGGGATTGACCTTGCCGAGCGTGGGGACGTGTTCGGCATGACCGCCGGGGTGCTCGCTGAGTTCGGGCCGCGCCGCATCCTCGACACCCCGATCTCGGAGAACGCCATCGCCGGGCTCGCCACGGGAGCGGCCGCGCAGGGGCTGCGTCCGGTCGTCTCGATGATGTTCATCGACTTCATTGGTGTCTGCTTCGACCAGATCATGAACCAGATGGCCAAGATGAAGTACATGTTTGGCGGCAAGGTGACGCTGCCCCTGACCGTGCTCGCCAATGCCGGAGCCGGTACCTCAATGGCCGCCCAGCACTCGCAGAGCCTCGAGGCGCTCCTCTGCCATATTCCCGGGATCAAGGTGGTGATGCCGGCCACGGCCGATGACGCCAAGGGCTTGATGACCGCGGCCCTCCGGGACGACAACCCGGTCTTCGTGATCATGCACAAGCGCTGTGCCCGTCTGCGTGGGCCGGTCCCCACGGGCGAGCATATCGTGCCGCTGGGGGAGGCCCGCATCGTTCGCGAGGGTCGCGACCTGACGATCGTCGCTACCGCCTACATGGTCCACGAGGCGCTGGCCGCCGCGGAGCGTCTCGCCGAGGACCATGGCATCGAGGCTGAGATCGTCGATCCGAGAACCTTGCAGCCGCTCGATAGTGACCGCATCGTCGCGTCGGTGCAGAAGACGCACCGGCTGCTGACGGTACACGAGGCGGTCGAGTTCGCCGGAATCGGGGCCGAGATCACGGCCCAGGTGGCAGACCGGGCCTTCGACTTCCTCGATGCGCCGCCCAGGCGGCTCGGCGGTCCCTTCACGCCGGTTCCCTATAGCCCGCCTCTTGAGCAGGCCTGGCTGGTCCAGTCGGACGACATCGTCTCGGCCGCGCTCGGTCTGGCAAACGGCTAGAGCAGTGGCGACCGCGGTCTACCTCCCCAAGATCGGCATGACGATGGAGGATGCGGTCCTCACGCGGTGGCTGGTCGCCCCCCGCACTCCGGTCAGCCGCGGTATGCCAATCTTCGAGATCGACGTGGAGAAGGTGCTACAGGACGTTGAGGCCGAGAGTGCAGGCATCCTGCATCCGCTCGTTGCTGCTGGCCAGCGACTGCGACCGGGCGCCGTGGTCGGCTGCATCACCGCGCCGGATGAGCTCGTGCCCGAGCAGCTGGCGGAGACCGCCCTCAGACAGTGGCGCGAGCCGGCCGGCGAGTTCGGTTCACCGCCGGATGTCGCGTCGGCGCCCCCGGCGCCTCAACCAGGGCCCAGCGGTTCCGCCCCTCCGCCTCCGCCCCCACAGCCTCCCCCGCCGGGGCAGACGCCTCCCGCCGCCCGGGTGATCGCCAGTCCCTCCGCGAGACGACTGGCGCGTGAGCTCTCGGTCGACCTCTCGCAGGTCAGGGGGACCGGTCCCGGGGGGCGGATTACGGAGGCGGACGTGCGTCTGTCCCAGGACCCCGCCGCGGCCGCGCCAGATGAGTCGCGAGCCGAGGGCCTACCCGAGGCCCCGCGCGGGGCGCCGGGCACCAGTCCCTACGCAGGCCGGCGCCGTCAGACCGGGGAGCGGATGGCCCAGAGCCTTCGTGAGAGCGCGCAGCTGACCTTGACCGCGACCGTCCGGGTCGATGCCGTCGTGGAGATGGCGTCGGGCCTCACGCGTGAGTGGCGCTCAGATCGAACCGTGGTCACGTTCACGCAATTGGTTCTGCGGGCGACGGCGAAGGCGCTCGCCGAGCATCCGGACCTCAACGCGCGGCTCGACGGCGAGCGGATCGTGCGCAGCGCGCAGGTCAACATTGGGTTCGCCGTCGATACGCCGGACGGGCTGATCGTTCCGGTCCTACAGCAGGCGGGAATCCGCCCGCTCAGGGAGCTCTGTCGGGACTTCGCCGCTCTCTCGCGCCGGGCACAGCAGGGCGAGCTGACGGCCGAGGATGTCACCGATGGAACCTGTACCGTGACCTCGCTGGAGGGGTTCCTGGTCGATGCCTTCACCCCGATCCTGAACCGGCCCCAGGCCGCCATCCTCGGTGTGGGACGGGTCCGGAAGGAGCCCGTGATCGGTGATGGTCGGATCGAGGTCGGCCAGCTGTCGACGCTCAGCCTGACCGTCGACCACCGCCTAGTAGACGGTGCTCCGGCCGCCCGCATGCTCGGGCGCGTCTCCGCTCTGCTGGAGCGTCCCTACCTTCTGATCTAGCTCGGGCGCCGGGTACTCGCCCCCGTCCGGAGCCGTCCCGATCGGGTAGTCTCCGTGTGGCCGGGGATCCCGGCCAGCGGTTCGAGCAGGGGGAGACCAGTGTCCGAGTACGAAACGATCATCGTCGAGAAGGAGCGCGGTCGGGCTCGCATCACGCTCAATCGACCGGAGAAGCTGAACGCCCTCTCACGGCGGCTGCAGGCCGAGCTCCGCCAGGCGCTGACCGATGCCGACCGCGACAACCGCATCCATTCGGTGATTCTGCGTGGCGCCGGCCGGGCCTTCTGCGCCGGATACGATCTCACGCCCGAGCGAGTGCGTGCCGGCGAGACTGTCGATGAGACCGACCAGTACGCCCAGATCTATCGCGGGAGCCAGACCTTCGACGACGACTCCTGGCGGCTCGAAGATGCACAGCGCGACCGGATGACCATCTTTGACATGCACAAGCCAGTGATCGGTCAGGTCCACGGCTACTGCGTCGCCGGCGGGACCGATCTCGTCCTGCTCTGCGACATGGTGATCGCCGCTGAGGACGCGCGAATCGGGTTCCCGCCGGTGCGAGCGATGGGCGGCCCTCCTGCGCACATGTGGACCTACCTGGTCGGACCGCAGTGGGCGAAGTACATGCTCCTGACCGGCGAGTTCATTACCGGTACGGAGGCCGAGCGAATCGGGCTCGTGCTCAAGTCGACGCCGCCCGATGAGCTCGAGGAGACCGTTGAAGAGCTGGCCGACCGCCTGGCGATGACCCATACCGACTTCCTGACCGGTAACAAGCGCTCCGTCAACCTTGCCCTCGAGCTGCAGGGTGCGCGAACGATGCAGCGCCTCGCCGCGGAGATGGACGCACGCATGCATGTCTCTCCCGGCATGGACGAGTGGCGGTCGCGCAACCGTGAAGCGGGCCTCAAGGAGGCGCTCGCCTGGCGCGATGGCCGCTTCAGCGATGCCCAACGACGGCGCCAGTGGCAGGTCGAGAACTGGCCGGAAGGGCCACGTGGCCAAGTGCCTTCAGTCAGTGACCGTTGAACCTCTGGGCGGCCAGAGCGGTGAGGAGATGAGGTTGCGCGGCCGGTAGTTGCTCTGTGGATCGAGGACCCGCTCGACCGCGGAGGGTGCGAGCGATTCGGAGGCGAAGCGACCGATCGTCCGCCGAGCGCCCCGCAGGGCTCGCTGGAGGTGCCGTGGGCGATGGATCTCGTCGCGGTAGTGGAAGGGTGTGAGCACCGGCCGGGGTGGCCGGAACCCGAGGCCGAGCGCCTCTGCTCGTCCGCGGATCCACGCGAGGGGAAGGTCCGACAGCCCACGGTGGCTCTGCCCACCTCCGACATCGGAGTGGCTGCCGACGAACCATCGCTGCTCGCAGACCGTGGCCGGATGCTCGAGCGGGTCGTGCTGAACGTTCGGCGGCCGGCGCCTCCAGAGGGTCGGGCCAAACGACCGGCGACGCTCGTCGATCGCCAGGGCGTGGTAGGCGTACTCGACCCGGCGGCTCAGCCTGAGGTCATGAAACTGGTAGTGGTCGCGTTGCCAGGGCACCCGCAGTCCCCCGGGGATCCCGAGCCTGCCGACCGTGTCCCAGACGCCGATGAACCTGATACGGGTCTCGGGGTGCGAGCAGTTGGCGCGGAAGGTGAGCGCGGCCGGGGAGTCGGCGACCGTGGGGCCGCGGTAGATCGCGACCGCCTGTTCGATCTGCGCGTCGGTTGGGCTGCGCAGGATGCCGCAGGCCCGGATCATGCCGGCGAGGCTGCGTGCCGTGTAGGCGCCGCGACTGAAGCCGAAGAGATAGATCTCGTCGCCCGGCTCATAGTTCTGGCAGAGGAAGCGGTATCCGGCCACGAGCGTGTCGAGCAGGCCTCGCCCGATGGTGCCGCCGAGCAGTTTGGTGACGCGGTTCCCGACCCCGACCCCGGGAACGTAGTAGCGTAGCTGCGGGATGCCGTCGCTGCCGCGCCCAGAAACCGCATCGTAGATCTTGCGGACGTTCGTCAGCACGAAGACATCGTCCGAACTCCAGGTCCCGTCACAGCAGATCGCCAGTCGCTTCACGGCGACCTTCCGATTGCAAACACGCGGCACCCTCCCCGGCGCTGATCAGACCGAGGAGTTCGAGCCATCTGCGGGACCCCGGGGGATGGGGAGAGATTGCGTCCGATCAGCGAGGCGACCCCGTGGGATCGCCTCGTGGTAAGGGAGACGGGGCCGCTTGGCGGCTCCGCCCACTCAGCTGCTCGGGCAGCTCGGGCCCTCAAATTAGCCCCGAGGGAGTCCCAGCCCGCGCGTCGCGATGATGTTGCGCTGGATCTCTGAGGTCCCGGCGGCGATGGTCGACGGAACGGTACGCACGTAGGACTGGGTGAAGTCACCCGCCAGCGGAGCGTACGGGTTCGGCGGGTCGTTGTAGGTGTTCCGGTCGTCGTCGTCGTGACCCCAGAACTGCGCATACTGGCCGAAGACCTGGGTGCCGGTGCGCGCGAGCTTCTGGCTCAACTCCGAGTTGAAGAGCTTTGAGGTTGATGCCTCGTAGTTCGGGATCTGCCCGGCGGCCTGCATCGAGATGATGCGGAAGCTGAAGTTGAACTGCACCTCGCTCTGGATATAGCACTCGGCGACCTGATGTCTCAGCGCATCGGACTCGTCGAGCCGCGAGCGCTCCTGACCCTCGTCGGTGTGTACGTAGTCGATCAACTTCTCGATCGTCTTGCGGCTGGAGATCGCACCCGTGATGTTGGAGCGCTCGAAGTCGAGCAGTGTTGCGCCGACATACCAGCCACGGTTGATCTCGCCGACCACGGCGGATGCCGGAACCCGCACATCTTCGAAAAAGGTCTCGTTGAAGTGGTGGTGCCCACTCATGTCGATCAGGGGTCGGATTGACAGTCCGGGGATGCCCATCTCCATCAGCAGAAAGGAGATCCCACGGTGCTTCGGTGCCTCTGGGTCTGTGCGGGTGAGCACATAGAGCCAGTCGGCGTACTGCGCGCCCGAGGTCCAGATCTTCTGACCGTTAACCACGAAATCGTCGCCATCGCGGACCGCGCGGGTCTGGAGCGACGCGAGGTCTGAGCCAGATCCGGGCTCGGAGTAGCCCTGCTGCCAGTTGACCTCGCCAGAGAGAATCTTGGGCAGGTGCTCGGCCTTCTGTTCGTCGGTGCCGTGGACGATCAGGGTCGGGCCGAGCTGGCTCACGCCCTGGCCGCCGACGCCGGGGGCGTCAGCCAGTGTCATCTCCTGCTTGAAGATGAACTGTTCGATCGGGGTCAGGCCGGCGCCACCGTATTGACGGGGCCAGTGGGGGGCGACCCAGCCCTTCGCGGCCAGGGCATCCTGCCACTTTTGGGCTCGATCCTGCTTCGCCGGGTCGCTGGACTTGCGATCCTGGATCCAGTCGCCACCGTCCTCATACCCCTCGGGCAGGCCCTGCTCGATCAGTTCCTGCACCTCGGTGCGGAATGCCGCCTGCTCTGGTGTGTCTTTCCAGTCCATCGGTGACGCTCCTTCTGCTGTTTGGAACCTGCTCGGGGGCGTCTTGCGCCCCAACTTCGGCCCGGCGCCCGCACGCGGGCAGCCGCACACCTGTGGTGATTCTGCGAGGGCTCTCTTGCCTTGTCAATTCTTCGCGAGCCGCGGCATTTATCCACAGGTTGTCCACCGCCGGCAGACGAGCCGACCTTGCCCGACCGCGCGGGCGATGCGGGTTCCGGGCCCAATCCTCCGCTGCGGTGACGGCCCAGTCCGACCCGTGCGCCGCCAGGGCTCGCGGGATCGACTGGGCCGCGAGCGGCCCTAGCCGCGCGGCAGCCCGAGACCGCGCGTGGCGATGATGTTGCGCTGGATTTCCGAGGTTCCGGCGGCGATCGTTGAGGGCACGCTGCGCACGTAGCTGCGGGTGAAGTCACCGGCCATCGGCGCGTAGGGGTTCTCCGCGTCGTCATAGGTGTTGCGGTCGCTGTCGTCGTGACCCCAGAACTGGGCGTACTGCCCGAGGACCTGCGTACCGGTTCGGGCCAGCTTCTGGGTCAGCTCGGAGTTAAACAGCTTCGATGTCGATGCCTCGTAGTTGGGGATCTGTCCGGCGGCCTGCATCGAGATGATGCGGAAGCTGAAGTTGAACTGGACCTCGCTCTCGATATAGCACTCGGCAACCTGGTGCCTGAGGGCATCGGATTCGGCGAGTCGCGATCGCTCGGCTCCCTCGTCGGTGTGGGCGTAGCTGATGAGCTTCTCGATCGACTTGCGGCTCGTGATCGCCCCGGTGATGTTGGAGCGCTCGAAGTCGAGCAAGGTGGCGCCGACATACCAGCCGCGGTTCAGCTCGCCTACGACATTCGCCGCGGGCACGCGGACATCCTCGAAGAATGTCTCGTTGAAGGTATGGAAGCCGGCCATGTCGATCAGCGGCCTGATCGAGATGCCGGGGGTGTCCATCTTCATCAAGAGAAAGGAGATGCCGCGGTGCTTCGGCGCCTCGGGATCGGTGCGCGCAAGCGCGTAGAGCCAGTCCGCATATTGCGCGCCGCTCGTCCAGATCTTCTGGCCATTGAGCACGAAGTCGTCGCCGTCGCGGACGGCGCGGGTCTGCAGCGAGGCGAGGTCCGATCCGGATCCCGGCTCCGAGTAACCCTGCTGCCAGTTGACCTCTCCGGAGAGGATGCGGGGCAGGTGTTCCGCCTTCTGCTCGTCCGAGCCGTGAACGATGATGGTCGGGCCGAGCTGGCTCACGCCCTGCCCGCCGACCGCAGGGGCACCCGCGAGGGTCATCTCCTGTTTGAAAATGAACTGCTCGACCGGGGTGAGCCCGGCGCCGCCGTACTCCTTCGGCCAGTGTGGCGCGATCCACCCCTTGTTGGCGAGTGCGTTCTGCCAGGCCAGCGCCCTGCCGCTGACCTCGGGGTCAGCTGACTTGCGGTCGGCCACCCAGTCGCCCTGTCCGCCGCCGTAGCCGTCTGGCAGGCCGGTCTCGATCAGCCCTCGCACCTCGGCGCGAAAGGATGCCTGCTCCTGGGAATCGTTCCAGTCCATCGCTCACCTCACTCAGCTCCCGGCCCCAATCGGAGCCACCTGCTCAGCCGATCGGCTCGTCGGCTGGCCGGGCAGTCTACGTCTCCAGCCCGGCCGGCACCGACTCGATGTCCGCCAGGGGGATCTCTTCCATCTCGTCGCGCACCGCCTGCAGAGGGTCTCCCTCGCCGTGCGCGCCCGAGGCCGGCGGCAGGCTGAATTCCGCCGCGAAGCGGCCGTAGGACTCCAGCGGATCGCCGTACTTGGAGTGCCCGGCGGTGTGTTTGGCGCAGGCGAGCAGGAGCCGTCCACGGTCGGGGGAGGAGGTCCGCCCGTAGTCCTCGATCATGCAGAGGCCGATCTCCTGGTTGTGAGGGTCGTTCCCCATCTTCGCCGCTGCCATCGTGAGGGTCAGGATGAGCGGGCGGACCTCGTGCCCGCCGTCCAGATAGGCCTGTGCCCAGCAGGCCGCCAGATCGGCTTCAAGCCGCATGATCGCGGCGTCCAGCTCGCCCAGGATCTCCGTCCGGGAGAGCCGGTCGGACCCGGGCGGCCCCCGGAAGACCGGGACCCCGTTCCCCGGTGTGGCCCGCACCCAGCGTGCCGCCTGGTTGGCGAACGAGCCGGCCACGAAGAGCAGTTTGGTCTTGTGGTGGTGCTGGAAGTTCTTGTAGAACCAGGCCAGCGTGTTGGTGTACTCGTAGCTGTGCTGCGGCATCGAGAAGCTCGGACCCTCGCCGCACCTGAGCACGACCTCGGCCGCCGCGATCTGGATCGTGTCGAGGATCTTGGCCGGGGAGCGCCCCCCCCCCTTGAGCAGGGAGATGATCGCCTCGATGTATGAAGGCTCGGGCTCCTCAAGGATGGCCCGCAGCAGGCCGGCCCGTTCGGCCGGAGAGAGCTCGGCCGTCTGGGCGTAGAGCCTGGCGTCCACGCCGCTATCCAGCGTGGCCGCCAGAGACGACCCGGAGACCTCGTCCTCAAGCCTCGTTCGAGTGACCTCGCAGGCCATCTCATAGGACGAGTACCAGCGCGGACCGACGGCGATGTCGGGCACCCCGGCGTAGATCACATCGTGTGCGTTCTCCCAGCCGACCGCATTGGCGAGCTCGATCGTCGCGCGTGCACGGTACGACTTGTGCCCGGTCGTGAAGCTGCGATTGAAAAGGATGCGATCCTGCACATCGATCAGCCCGGCGAACATGAGCTGTGCGAGGACGGGCGCGCGCTCTGCCGGATCGGCGAGGAGCCCGCGGAACACCGAGTAGGCCTCGTTGACGTGGCCGTACTGGACGAGCGTCAGCCAGTGGTTCAGGCGCTCATCGAGCGTCCCCTCGATGAGCACCGGGTCTGAGTCGGGCCAGTGCCGCGTCGGCGGCGGTGGGATCGGATACTTCGATTCGTCGTAGACCCGGCGGCCGTAGTGCCCCGGCGCCTTGCCGAGGAGCTGGCTCCACGCGTCGAGGCCGGTCGGCACGTACCAGATGGTCTGTGCCATCGGCAGGAAGCGGAGCTGCCAGGGGAGGAAGTCGGGCATCCGCTGGCTGACGCGTGCGCTGAGGAGGCAGTGGTCGTTGTTCACGAACCGCACGATGCCGTTGTCGATTCGCTGGTGGTAGGGCGCGTGAGTATACGGGGCGTGAACCCGCACGGTCTGGCCGATGATCTCGGCGAGCGGCCGGTCCTGGCGCACGAGTTCGTAGTAGACGTCGCTGGCGCCACGCTGGTCGCGGTCCATGATCCGCTCTTCGAGCCGGGAGTAGAGTGCTTCGGTACCCTGCAGGGGCCTGACAGCCGTCGTCATCGCCTCACCTCCACCACATTCACGCGCTGCGATCGCGGGCTCTGGTAGGCCGGGCGCGGGGGCGATCGCGGCGAGTCCCGTGGCGTCAGTGGATTGCGAGACTCGCCGCGCGCAGCATAGCAATCGCGCGGGCACCTGGAAGCGGGACCCCCCACCGCTCAGGGCTCGCCCCGCCAGACGCCGCGCCCGACATCGCGATCGCGCCGTCTCAGCGCGGCCGCGGCGAGCGCGATCGGGATGGCCACGATCACCGCACCGAGGGCCAGGGCGATCACAGCCGGGGGCAGGCCGAAGATGTCATCGATCTTGTCGCGGATCCAGCCGGCCAGGACGGGGTCGATCGCCTCGCTGTGGTGGAGAAGTGAGCGCAAGAGCGTCACCCCGCTAGCCCCGGGCAGGCTCGGCGCCGGGCAGGATGGCGACGGGGGCGTAGCGCGCCGAGACGAGTCGTTCGCGGATCGAGAGCGCGAGCAGGGAGGCCCCCACCAGCATCACCACCGAGACGCCGTAGGCGCTGTCGTACGAGCCCCAGCGGTCGAACGCCAACCCGAACAGGACCACGGCGAGTGCCCCGCCGAGCTGGTGAACCATGAGGATCAGGCCGCCCAGCGTGCCGACATGGCGCAGGCCGTAGACATCTGCCGTCAGCGAGGTGGTCAGCGGCACCGACGCCAGCCACGACCCGCCTGCGATCAGGGTGAACGCCCACAACGCGATCGGGCCGGGCAAGATGATCAGCGCGAGAAACGCGAATGCGCGCACCAGGTAGACGAGGGCGAGGAGCGTGCTACGCGGCATCCGGTCGGACAGCGAGCCGATGCCCAGGACGCTGACGACGTTGATTCCCGAGAGGATGCCGAAGGCGAGAGCGGCCGTTCCCGGCGAGATTCCTTCGTCGCCGGCCCAGCGCACGAAGTGGACCGTGATGCTGGCCGTCGTGACGCCGCAGACGAGATAGGAGAAGGAGAGTTGCCAGAAGGGGCGCGAGCCGAGCGCATCTGCCCACCGCGCGCAGTTGAGTGGTCCGTCGCCGATCGCGGCGATACCCGACGCCTGCCGCCTGCTGAGTTCCTCTTCTGAGTCGCCGTCGGGGTGGAGTCCGAGCTCGCTGGGACTATCTCGCAGCACCGCCCAGACGAGAGGCACACCGAGCAGCAGCGTGATCGCGCCGCCGCAGACCCAGGCGATCTGCCAGCTGGTGGCGAGGAAGAGATAGGTGAGAAACGGCACCAGGACCAGTCCGCCGACCGACCCACCGGCGATCAGCAGGCTGATCGCGGCGCCCCGACGCCTCTGGAACCAGCGCACAATCACGACGCTGAGGATGCTCGGCGACAGGCCCCCGCTGGCGCCGGAGATGACGATGCCGTAGAGCAGCGCCAGCATCCAGACGTTGCTGACTAACGCCATCGCCAGCAGGGCGAAGCCCATGATCGTCAGGCTCGCGAGCACCATCGGCCGGCCGCCGATGCTGTCGACCATCCGCCCGAACACTGGCTGGACCAGGCCGTTGACGAGCCAGCCGATCGAGGCCGCGACCGAGATCGTCCCGACCGAGACACCCCAGTCGTGCTCCCAGGTCTCGATGAAGACGCCGAAGCCCTGCCGCGTGCCAAAGACGAGGAAGGTCGAGAAGAAGAGGGCGCCGACGATGTACCAGCCGTAGAAGATACCGCCAGCGCTGGCGGCCGGACGAACGGGCACTGGCCGCCACCTCTCCCCGCACCACTGGTCGCGCCTGAAAGGCTTTCTGGCGGTGTTAGGTGCCTCGACATCCTACCCGTTCGACTGTGGGGGGCGCGGTTCCGGCGGTGCCCGGCGCGAGCGGGTACGCAGGTTCCCCGCACTGCCGCTACCATCTGAGCGCTGCTGATCCGGCCGGACAGCTGCGAGGCTGAGGGCAGGTGACAGGGAAGTGGAGTCGTCCCATGACTAGCGAAACGATCTCGGGCGCGAGGCTGCTCGCCCGGTCCCTGAAGCAGCAGGGATGTGACTACATGTTCGGCGTCGTCGGCTTCCCGGTCTCTGAACTGGCCACCCTCGCCCAGGGTGAGGGCATCCGGTACATCGGGATGCGCAACGAGCAGGCGGCATCGTATGCGGCGCAGGCCGCGAGCTACCTGGTCGGCCGTCCACAGGCATGCATCGTGGTCTCCGGGCCCGGTGTCGTGCATGGGCTGGCCGGCCTGGCCAACGCCAAGGCCAACTGCTGGCCGATGATCCTGATCGGCGGCGCCTCGGCCATCAACCAGAACGGGATGGGCGCCTTCCAGGAGGAGAAGCAGGTCGAGATCGCCCGCCCCCACGCAAAGTACGCACGGGCACTGGACCGAGTCGATCGCATCCCCTACTACGTCGAGCAGGCGGTGCGCACGTCGATCTACGGCCAGCCTGGTCCGGCCTACCTGGACGCCCCCGATGACGTCCTCACCGCCGAGGTCGCGGTTGACGCGGTGCGGCCGGTCGATGTGGTGCCCGACCCGCCTCGACCTGGCGTGCCCGAGCGGGATGTTCAGGCCGCCCTGGCCGCGCTCAAGTCTGCCGAGCGGCCGCTTGTGATCGTCGGCAAGGGGATGGCCTGGGCCCGTGCCGAGTACGACGTGCGCGAGCTGATCGAGAAGACGCAGCTCCCCTTCCTGCCGACGCCGATGGGCAAGGGTGTCGTCGACGATGACCATCCGCTGGCGATCTCGCCGGCCCGCACGCTCGCCCTGCGGGAGGCCGATGTCGTGCTCTTGCTCGGCGCCCGCCTCAACTGGGTCCTCCATTTCGGGCGACCGCCGCGCTGGGCCGAGGATGTGCGGATCGTCCAGGTCGACATCTCCGCCGAGGAGATCGGCACGAATATCCCGACGGAGGTGGGGCTGGTCGGCGACGGCCAGGCGGTCGTGGCCCAGCTCAACCGTGCCATCGACGAGGATGGTTGGCAGTACCCCGCCGAGACCACCTGGCGCTCGGCACTGCAGACGAAGATCGACCAGAACGTCGCGATCAGCAGAGAGCTGATGGCCGACGAGCGCAGTCCCCTCAACTACTACCGGACGCTCAAGGAGGTGCGGGACACGCTGCCGCGTGAGGCCGTGATCGTCTCTGAGGGCGCCAACACGATGGACATCGGCCGCACGGTCCTGCCCAATCACGAGGCGCGCACCCGGATTGATGCCGGTTCCTACGGCACCATGGGTGTCGGTCTCGGCTTTGCGATCGGCGCGGCGGTGACCGACCCGAGCCGCCGCGTGGTGGCGGTCGAGGGTGACGCCGCCTTCGGCTTCTCCGGCATGGAGTACGAGACGATGGTTCGCTATCAACTGCCTGTGACCATCGTCGTGATCAACAACAACGGGATCAGCAATGGCGTAACGGAACTGCCGGTCGACCGCGATCCGCCGCCCAACGTCTACAGCCCCGGTGCTCGCTATGAGCGAATAGCCGACATGTTCGGCGGGCGCGGCTACTACGTGACCGAGGCCGACGAGCTGGAGCCGGCACTGAGCGCAGCGAACAGCGGCGACGGCCCGGCGATCGTGCACATCCGCATCGACCCCAGGGCCGGCCGCAAGCCGCAGCAGTTCGGATGGCACACGGCGACCAACTAGCCACGGGCCGCCCGGGACGGAAGGCGAATGCCGGTCGGAGCGGTTGGCCCCGGTCCCCGCCGCGGGGGCTTCGTGACGTCACCCCAAGCGGGCAAGCCGCTCTTGGCGGGTCCGGGGGGATGCCCTGACCGTTGAAGTCGCCATGGTCGTCGTGGTGCTCGTCGTGGCGACGCTCTTCCACGGCATGTTCGGCTTCGGCACGGGACTGATATCGATGCCCCTCCTGACGCTCTTGATCGGCGTCCAGGACGCGGCGGTCCTGACCGCCTTCGTGATCCTCGGCACGACGACGGTCGTGCTTGGTCGTGACTGGCGCAGCCTGCAGGGACGGGCAGCCCTCTCCCTCGTGGCGGGTTCTCTCCCCGGCGTTGCGGTCGGTATCTGGCTGCTCACGGAGGCTCCTGACGTGCTCGTGCAGCGCGGCCTCGGGCTCTTGCTGGTCGGATACGCGCTCTATCGCCTCTTCAGTCCGCCCCTCCTCGCGGTCAGTCATCCAGCCTGGGCTTACCCGTTCGGGTTCGCCGGAGGCGTCCTCGCGGCGGTCTACAACGCCAACTCGCCCCCGGTCGTCATCTATGCGGTGCTGCGGCGCTGGCCGCCGGCCGTCTTCCGAGCCACGCTCCAGGCATATTTTGTCCCCATGGCAGCGATCGTCTGGCTCGGGCACGGTCTTGCCGGCCTCTGGACGCCGGCGATCGTCGCGACCTATCTCATCTTCCTGCCGGCCGGTCTGGCAGCGCTCTGGGCCGGTTCCCATCTCGCGGCCCGTCTGCCCGCTGGTTCGTTCCAGCGGGTCGTCTACCTGGCCCTGCTGCCCGTCGGGCTGTTGCTGCTGCTCTGAAGGTGGCGGGCGGTGCTGGGTTGGCCGCTGCCTCGGGCGGCCTCAGTTCGGTAGGCTGGCGAGGTAGCCCGACTGCGAACGCGATGCCGGGTCGATCGGTGCGAGGAGGTCAGCGCCATGACTACTACAACCACCGCGCTAGCGGGAGTGCGCATTCTCGACATGACGCAGTATGAGGCCGGGACCTCCTGCACGCAGGCGCTCGCCTGGCTTGGTGCCGATGTCGTCAAGGTGGAACCACCGACCTACGGGGACCCCGGTCGGCGGGTCCGCCTCGGCCAGGGCAATGCCCCGTACTTCGTCAACTGGAACAGCAACAAGCGCAGCATCGTGCTCGACCTCGCTCAGCCGGAAGGCCGCGCGCTGCTCTTCGAGATGGCGCCCCACTACGACGTCTTCGTCGAGAACTACGGTCCCGGCGTGGTGGAGCGCCTCAATATCGGCTACGAGGCCATGAAGCAGGCGAACCCTACGATCATCTACGCGCAGCTCAAGGGGTTCGGGCTCTCCGGCCCCTACGCCGACTACAAGTGCTACGACATGGTTGCACAGGCCGCAGCCGGTGCGTTCTCGGTCACCGGTCCGGCTGACGGGCCGCCGATGCGGCCGGGACCGACGATCGGTGACGCCGGGACCGGGGTGCAGCTGGCCCTGGCGATCACGGCCGCCTACGTCCAACGTCTGCGCACGGGCCAGGGCCAGCACATCGAGATCTCGATGCAGGAGGCGATGACCTACTACATGCGCACGCAGGTTGCCAACGGAGCGGACTGGGGCAACGCCGTTGCGCAGCGACACGGCAACGGCGCGACCGCGCCGGTCAATCTCTACCCCTGCGAGGGTGAGGGCCCGAACGACTGGGCCTTCATCATGTGCGTGACGAGCCGGATGTGGGACTCGCTCTGCGCTGCCATCGAGCGCCCCGATCTGACGGTCGATCCCAGGTTCGCCACCAATGACGCGCGCGTGGAACATGCTGAAGAGCTCTACCGGGAGATTGCGAGCTGGACGCGCTGTCACAGCAAGCATGAAGTGATGCGCATTCTCGGTGACGCGGGTGTCCCGGTCTCCAAGACGTTTGACACGCGAGACGTCTTCGATGATCCACACCTCAACTCACGGGGCTTCGTACACACGCTGGACCACCCCGAGCATGGGCAGATCCGCCTGCTCGGCTGGGCACCGCGTATGTCGGCGAGCGAGGTGGCGATTCGTACCGCGCCCTTCATGGGCGAGCACTCAGATGAGGTGCTGGTCGACGATCTGGGTCTGACGGCGAATCGACTTGCGGAGCTGAGGCGGTCCGGGGTGGTTTCGTGACCAGTGGTCGGCCGAATTGGTCGGGCGGTCCGACGGCGTGATCGTCGCGGCGGTGAGAGTGCCTTGATCAGGCTGGGCGGCGGGCAGTGGGGAGGTTCTCATCCAGCGGACCGCGCCCCCCGAGCCCTCGCCCTGCTGCGAACCGTCGTTCTCAGTATCGCGCTCATTCTGAGCGCCTGCTTCGGGGGCGACGATGATGAGACTCCCGCCGAAACCCCAGTGCCGACGACCGTTACTGTGGTCGGCGCCGCGGGCGCTTCGGACACCGCCGCGCCAACTCCCGCCGAAACCCCAGTGCCGACGACCGTTACTGTGGTCGGCGCCGCGGGCGCTTCGGACACCGCCGCGCCAACTCCCGCCGAAACCCCAGTGCCGACGACCGTTACTGTGGTCGGCGCCGCGGGCACTTCGGACACCGTCGCGCCAAGGTCCACCGCGACCCCCCGCCCGACGACCGTTACCGTGGTCCCCAGCGCGGGCACTTCGGACACCGTCGCGCCAAGGTCCACCGCGACCCCCCGCCCGACGACCGTTACCGTGGTCCCCAGCGCGGGCACTTCGGACACGGCGTCTGCGATGCCTGTCCAGGCGTCCGCGCCGGCCCCGGCTGCGACGGTCGCCCGCACCTCACCTGCCCTGTCGCCCAACGGCGTCACTGCCCGTGTCACAGCCGATGTGATCGCGATGCTCGACGCCGCCTTCGGGGCGGGTGATCCCGATGCCGCCCGCGTCGCCAGCCACTTCCCCGACGAGTGTCCGCAGGATGAAGAGGAGGTCGCGCTTGCGCTGGCCCTGGCGGGTGTCCTGCTTGGCGGAGCCGAGGTCGAGTTCGAGGTTGCCGCCGTTGAGCGGCTCAGCGACAGGCGTGCTCTGGTGACTCTGGAGACGAGCGAGACGATGCTGCAGCTCCTCACCGGCAGTGACCGGGGCCAGGACCTCTGGGTGCTGCAGGGTGAGAGATGGCGGACGACGGTGAACTGCCCGGCATTTGCCGAGGAGCGTGAGGCGCTCGGCCTCCCGACCGAGCTGGCGCCCACGGGGGCGTTTCCTGCCAGCGCGCACCGTGGGGTCACCGACAGTACGCTGGGCGCGCTCACCGAGGCCGCGATCGGCGACCGCTTGGTGGGTGGTTCGTCTGGGCTCAGCCTCGACAGCGCGGCTCTGCTGGAGGATGCCTCCGACTCGGGCGACTCACTTGCTGCTGGCGCTGCTAAGGTCTTGACCGTCCTGCGGGGTATCGATCGACGGGCGAGCGGTCTGGCCCCTGTCATCGACGCCATTCCCGAGGTCGTTGCGAGAGTGGCGCCGGACTGCTCACCGTGGGGTCTCCCCCTCGGCTATATGGTGACGGCTGCCGGCCGCCAGATAGCGACTGTGGTGAGGTGGTGATGCGGACGTGGTAGCAGGAAACCGAACAGGGCCCGTCGCCGGTCTCAGGGTTGTCGAGGTCGCAAACTTCCTCGCCGCCCCGATCGCCCGCGCCCTGATGGCCGACATGGGGCGCCGACGTGATCAAGATCGAGCCGCCCGGCGGTGACACGACCCGGAACCTCCGCCAGCGGGCGGCCGCCCCAGCAGTCCCGAACCACGGCTTCCATGCCCTGAACCGCGGCAAGCGTTCGATCACCGTCGACCTGACTCGCCCCGGTGCTACGGAGGTCGTCTATCGGCTGGTCGAGGGAGCCGATCTGTTCGTGACCAACCTCATGACCGTGCGGCTGGAGCGTTTCGGTCTGACCTATGAGCTCATCCGATCTCGTTCGCCTGCGATCGTCTTTGCACAGATCACTGGTTGGGGCAGCTCCGGCGTCGGAGCCAGCCGCCCCGGGTTCGATTCAACCTCCTACTGGGCCGGATCGGGGTTGATGGGACTGATGGGCGATGTCGGGACGCCGGCGGTGGTGAGCCGCGGCGGCTAGGGCGACTATCCGGCGGGACTAGTGTCTCGCGTCAGGAATACGCTCTAGATAGCCGGCGAGGTTGTCCAGGATCTGGTCCGCGGTCTTGTGCCAGATGAAGGGCCTCGGATTTTCGTTCCAGCTGGCGACCCACATCTCCACTGAGCGGATCAATTCAGGGACGCTGTGGTGCGTGCCGTGCTGGAGCCACTTGCTGGTGAGCTCTGCAAACCAGCGCTCCACGAGGTTCATCCAGGAACTGTAGGTCGGCGTGAAATGGAAGGTGAAGCGGGGATGGCGCTGGAGCCAGCGCTGGATGGCGGGCGTGCGGTGCGTGGAGACGTTGTCGAGCACGACATGCACCGCCAGCTGACGGGGAACGCTGCGGTCGATGAGGGTGAGGAACCGCTCGAACTCCCGCGCGCGGTGCCGGGGGGTCATCTCCGTGATCACGTGTCCCGAGGCGACATCGAGCGCCGCGTAGAGGTTCGTCGTGCCGTGACGGATGTAGTCGTGCGTCTGCCGGCAAGGACGTTGGGCATCATCGGCAACATCGGAGCGGTGCGGTCGAGTGCCTGGACCTGGGTCTTCTCGTTCACACACAGCACAACGGCCGCGTCGGGCGGGTTGAGATAGAGTCCGGCCACGTCGCGCACCTTGTCGATGAACTGCGGGTCGGGCGACAGCTTGAAGCTCTCCACGAGGTGCGGCTTGAGGCCGAAGGCGCTCCAGATCCTGACGATCGCCGACTGCGACATCCCGAGCGCGGCTGCCATCGATCGGGTCGACCAGTGCGTCGCGTCGGAAGGCTGCTCCTCCAGCGTCGTGACGAGCACCGCTTCCACCTGTGCATCGGTAATCGTGCGCGGCGCCCCGGGGCGCGGCTCATCCTGTAGCCCATCGAGCCGCCACTGCGCAAAGCGCCGGCGCCACTTGCCGACGGTGACCGGATGGCAATCGAGCGCCCGGGCGATCGCCCTATTCGATGTCCCTGGCGATCGACCGCAACGAGATCGCCGAGCGGCTCTATGGCTTCGCGGGGACGCCCGTCTGCAACCTCGTCGCCGCCCCGCCACGCTACGCTTCGACGGCGAATGACGACTGCCTCGTCCAGGACATCGAGGGCGCCAGGCTTCTGCTCGACCAGAGTGGAGTAGTTGATACCGATGGGGACGGGATCCGCGAGTACGGGAGCGTGCCCCTTCGGATCCGCTATCAGACGACGGCGAACGCGATTCGTGAAGAGACCCAGAGGCTGGTCCGAGAGTGGTGGCTGGAGATCGGAGACCGAGCTCGTGCAGCACGATGCCGCAGTCTTCTTTGGAGGCGACCCCCTCACGGACCCGGGAGCCTCGTACCGCAGGTTCTTTGCAGATGTGCAGATGTACGCGACGGGACCCGATATCGATCCGCAGGGGCACCTTTCGGGCCAGCGTTGTAGCCAGGTCCAGGCGCAGGAGAACAACTGGGCCGGCGAGAACAACTCGCGCGCCTGCAACGAGCGCTACGAGGAAATCTTCGCGCGTCTCGTCCAACTCCCGATCGGAGCGGAGCGGGAGACGCTCATCCGCGAGCTGAACGACATTCTCGTCGGGAACTATTATGCGATCCCGCTGGTCAATCGGGGCTCCGTCTCGGCCCACCTAAATTCCCTGCTGGGCGTTCGGATCAACGGATGGGACAGCGAGCTATGGAACATCGCGGAGTGGTCCCGCTAGCGGGACCTAACTGAGCGTGCACTAGCCCCCGCTCGGGCCATCGCGCCTGGCCGGCCGCGACCAGATTGCCGGGGACCACGCCCGCCGCCTTGCCCGGGGCCTACAATTGGGCACCGGGCGGAGGGCGATCACCGCGACCGGGTCTCGGGGACTTTCGGCGCTGGAGGGGGACCTCAATCGCGACCGCGCCTGCCCACGGCCCTCGCTATGAGGCGGATGAATCGCCTCCACTCACGCAGTCGCTCGGCTATGGACTGCAGTTCAGCCTGATCGCGTCCGCGACGCTGCTGGTCACCCCGGTGATCGTCGCCAACGCATCCGGGGAGGGAGATGCCTACGTCACGTGGATGGTCTTCGCCTCGCTGGCGGTCGTCGGGCTGTCCACCATCCTGCAGGTGCGGACGCTCGGTTTTGTTGGAGCCGGGGCGTCGCTCCCGCTCTTCACGGCTGCCTTCTCCATCCCGTTCTGCATCACGGCGCTCGTGGACGGCGGACCGGCGACGCTGACGACACTGCTGATCGTGTCGGCGGTCGTCCAGCTGATCGTCTCGAGGAGACTCTTTATCCTCAGGCGCTTCGTCACGCCAACCGTGGGCGGGACGGTGATGATGATCCTCTCCATCACCCTCGCATCAGTCGTCTTCGACCTCCTCGACGATGCCACGCGGTCGGCGCCGGAGGAGGCGTCGTTGACCGCACTGGTGACGATGGTGGTGGCCGCTGCCATGATGCTGCGCGGTTCGGCACTGCTGCGCTTCTGGGGACCCCTGGTCGGGATCGGCGTTGGCTGCGTTGTGGCGGCGGCCCTGGGCATATTCGACACTGGCAGGATCGCATCGGCGGCCTGGGTCGGGCTCCCTGATGAGGCACCAGGGCTTGCCTTCGACTTCAGCATCGACTTCTGGACACTCCTGCCATCCTTCCTGTTCCTCGGCGCCATCATCTCGATTCAGGCGAACGGGGCGGCGATCGCTATGCAGCGCGTCGCGTGGCGCGAAGACCGTGCCGTCGACTTCCGCCGGGTCCAGGGGGCCGTGGCCGGTGCCGGTGCCAGCAATCTGCTTGCCGGATTCGCCGGAACGGTGCCGAACACAATCAACCCGGCCATCATCTCGTTTACGCAGATCACAGGCGTCGCATCGCGGCGGGTGGGCTACGTGATCGGCGCCACGCTGCTGCTCGTCGCGTTCCTCCCGAAGGTGGCGGCGATCCTGAGCAGCATCCCCGGTCCGGTGATGACGGGATATCTGATTATGGTCACCGGTGCACTCTTCGTTGATGGCGCGCGAACGGTCATCCAGAACGAGCAGAGCCAGGAGAAGATTGCCGTCGCGGGCGTCTGCTTCTGGATCGCAGCATCCTTCCAGTTCGAACTCTTTACCCTGCCCGACGTCGGCCCGGTCTGGGGAGCGCTGCTGAAGAGCGGCATCACCACCGGGGGGCTGGCCGCCATCGTGATGACACTCTATCTCGAACTCTCGAACCCTCGGCGCATGCGGTTCAAGTCACCGCTCCACATCAGCGCCCTGCCCGAGCTCAACCACTTCCTCACGAGGTTCGCAAACCAGCGCGGCTGGGACGTCCATATGCGCGATCGGTTGAGCGCCGTTGCCGAAGAGACGCTCCTGACGCTGGCGCCGCTTGACCTCCGGCCGGGAGGCGATGACGGGACACCCTCCGATGAGCGGCAACTGGTCGTCCTGGCGTCGAGCGATGGTTCGGCCGCGGACCTTGAGTTCATCGGCGGTGGGAACGACGCCAATCTCGAAGATCAGATTCGCCAGATCCAGGAACACGACAGCCTGACGGCGGTCGAAGAGGAGCTCTCGCTGGTCCTGCTGCGGAGCTACGCATCTTCTGTGACCCATCAGCAGTACCACGACGCGGACATCATCACGGTGCGAGTGCTGCCGCCCGGGGCGCCTTAGGGCGTCGGGATTGATCGAACCCGACCGATCGCCGCAACCGCTCGCTCATGGTCTCTGTCAGCACCTGGCGCTTCGCGCCGGACGGCCTCTTGACTAGTCCCCGGCGTACAGCGCGAATTCACCGGATCGGCCAGTCGCGATGCAGCGACCCAGGTGATTGCGCACCGCGGTGAGCACGGCGAGCCGCGCATTGCGCTTGTTCTCGCTCGAGATCAGCACCCACGGCGCATCCTCGGTGTGGGTGCGCTCAAACATCTCGTCGGCGGCCTCGACGTAGTCGTCCCAGCGATCGCGGTTTCGCCAGTCTTCGTCGGTGAGCTTGTAACGCTTGAACGGGTCCGCCGCTCGCTCTTCGAAGCGGCGGAGCTGCTCCTCATTGCTGACATGTAGCCAGAGCTTGAGGATCGCGATCCCGTCGTCTGTGTAGTGACGCTCGAATTCACAGATCTCGCGGTAGGCACGTTCGACGGCCGGTGCCGTGGCGAAACCCTCGACACGTTCGACGAGCAGGCGCCCGTACCAGGAGCGGTCGAAGATCACAAATCCACCCCGCGGAGGCATCCGCAGGTGGAAGCGCTGCAGGTAGTTCTGCTCCAACTCAAGCGCTGTCGGTGCCCCCGTGGCATAGACGGCGAATCCGCGGGGGTCGAGGCGACCGGTCAGTCGCGCGATTGCGCCGCCCTTGCCGGCTGCGTCGACGCCTTCGCAGGTGATCGCGATGCCGCAGGTGCGCTGATCCCGGAGGTGCGACTGCATGCGCAGCAGTTCGAGTTGGAGTCGGTGTCGATTCGCTCGGTACTCGGCACGGCTCACCTGCAGCGTCGGGTCGAAGTCCGCGATGCGCGGTGGGGGCGTTGACATGCCTGATGGACCTCCTCGCTGCCCACGGCAACCTGGGTGGAGTGGCTCCCCAGGTCGCGTCCTCCGATGACTCTGGCGAAGCACGGCGCGGCGCGCCAAGTCAGGGAAGCGGCCTCGAAGAGGTTAGAACAGCACATCACGCGATGCATCCCGAGAGCTGGTTTGGTCTCGTGAAGCGCCTTGACGGCCTGAGCGAGATTGGCGCACCCTTCCCGCCACTACCGTGAACCAGCGGGCGGGGACAAAGTTGGACCAGCGAGATCGGATCGAACAGGTGATCGAGGAGTACGACCGGCAGGGCGTACATCGCACGGCGACGGACGTAGATCTCCGGTCGGCGCACTGGCTGGCCGACCGGGTGCGGGCGATCGGGCTTGAGCCCACGCTCGAGGGCTACGAGGTCGATCGCGTCGACCCGGGCGAATGCTACCTCGAGGTCGGTGGCCGCCGGATCGAGGGCGTACCGCTGTTCGACTCGATGCACTCGGAGCCGGAGGGCCTTGAGGGTCGCTTCGTACTTCCGCCGGGCGACGGTGAGATCGTGTTACTCGGAGCCAGCCACGATGTCGCCACTATGCGGGCGGCTAGGCGTGAGAGCGAGGCGAAGGCGCTGGTGCTCGCGACGTCAGGCCACAGCCCCGGGCTGTCACTGCTCAACGCCTTCGACTTCGAGGCGCCGTTCGGTCCACCGGCCCTCCAGGTGAGCAGTGTCGAGGGAGAGTGGCTCAGGCAGCAGGCGGGTGCCGGGGCCGAGATACGCCTTGTTGCCGCTGCTCGCCGAACCCCGGCCACGGCCTACAACGTGACGGCTGACCTTCCCGGCGCCGACCACTCGCTGCCCCCGCTCGCCGTCAACACGCCGCGTAGCGGCTGGTGGCAGATCGCCGCCGAACGAGGAGGTGGGCTGGCGTGCTGGCTTGAGGTGATGCGCGCACTCGCGGAATCTGGTTCTGAACGACGTGTCTTCTTCGCCGCGAACACCGGGCACGAGCTCGGTTTCACCGGGATGGACGCGACGCTTGACGCGCATCCCGAGCTGACCAGCGCCGCCACCTGGCTGCACTTCGGTGCGAACATCGGGGCTGCAACGGGCAGCCGTGGGAACCTGGTGGCCTCGACAGAGGGACTCGGGGAGCTGGCCCGGACAGAGATGTCGAAACTGAGCCGGCCGATGAGCTTCAGCTCGGGCCCCGGCGGTGGAGAGATGATGGTGGTCCACCGCCGAGGCGGCCGTCGCTATCTCGCGCTCACCAACGACAATGCCTACTTCCACATGCGTGAGGATCGCTTCCCGGAGAGTGTCGACGTAGATCTGGTGACGGAGTTCGCCCGTGCCTTCTCGGCGGTCGCTCTCAGGCTCGCCCAGTCGACCTCGGGAGAGGCCGCCGCTGGGTGACGACGCACATCGCCTGGTGGACGGTGGCGAGGTAGAGGCGTGGTGCGACGCCGGTTACCAGGGAGTGGAGAAGCGGCCGGAGCATCGGGGATCGGCGGTGCGCTGGCAGGTGGCGATGCGACCGGGGCTCAGGCGTCAGCTTGCTCCCGGGAGCCAGGCGGCGCAGGTGGAGCGGCGCAAGGCCTCGGTGCGGGCGAAGGCGAAGCACCCGTACCTCTACGTGAAGCGGCACTTCGGATACGCCAGGGTGCGCTACCGGGGGCTTGAGAAGAACCGCCAGCGCCTCGCGTTGCTACTGGGCTTCGCGAACCTGCTGCGAGCAGCGCCTCACCTCGCGTGATCAGCGGATCCGTGTGCCCGGCATCGCTCTCCGGACCGGCTCCGGAGCCAGGACGTGACGGAATCGACCCTCAATCCGCCGTCATGGGTCCCCTCATCGCCGATCAGTATGCCGATCGGCGGTCGGCGGCGCGGACGGGAAACGGTCCGTGTCGAAGCCCGATGTCGAAAGCCCATTTGGGGGAGCAACCAGGCGTTCCGCAGCATGAAGCGAAGCCTGCCGCGCCGTTAATGCCTAAAAGAGGAGCCGAGCCCGGGGGATCGGGGCGAAGGCCATGGACGAGGTGAAGAAGCCTGAAAGCGCAGCCTCAAGGAACCTCTCGGCGTAAGGGGCGTGGAACGTTTGGAAGGTAGCGACGGGAACTGGAGAAGCCCTCCCCGGCCCGGCACCCTGCGAGACGGTGTCGGAGCGAGGCGTCCTATAACCGGTGATAAGCCGGGAAGTGGACAGCCAGCCGGAAGGGTGACGGAGGGGGCAGTAGTACCGCTGGAGCCGGACGGACAACAGAACCGCCGGTGATGGGAAGGGCCCCTACTTTGTCTATGCGATGCGTTCAGGGAGGAACCGGTGAGTGGCCACGGTCTACCAACCACCCGGAATAAGGTTCAAGAACTACAACGCACGCTCTACCGGGCGGCCAAGGCCGACCCCAAGCGACGATTCCATGCGCTCTACGACAAGGTCTATCGCAGGGACATTCTGGAGCGCGCGTGGGAGCAGGTGCGTCGCAATCGCGGCGCAGCCGGTATCGACGGCGTCACGCTCGCCGAGGTCGAGCGCTACGGCGTGGAGCGTCTGCTGGATGAGTTGGCCGCGGAACTGAAGGACGGAAGCTACAGGGTGCAGCCGAGCCGCCGAGTCTGGATACCCAAGCCCGGACGGTCGGAGCAGCGCCCGCTCTCGATTCCCTCGGTCCGTGACCGCATCGTGCAGGCGTCGCTGAAGCTGGTGACGGAGCCGGTCTTTGAGGCCGATTTCTTGCCATGCAGTTTCGGCTTCCGCCCGAAGCTCGCGGCCCATGACGCCCTGCAGGTCCTCATTGATGAGGCGTGGCGGGGCAGGCGGTGGGTAGTGGAAACGGACATCGTCTCGTGTTTCGAGTCGATATCTCACGACCGTTTGATGGTGGCCGTCGAGGAGGGGATATGCGACCGCAATCTCCTGAAACTGGTACGGGCGATGCTGCGTGCCGGTGTGATGGAGTCGGGGGTCGTGCAGCACAGCGCGACGGGTACGCCGCAGGGCGGGGTGATGTCTCCGCTGCTGGCCAACGTCTACTTGCACCGTTCGGACCGGGAATGGGAGGCGAAGGGTACGGGCGTGCTGGTGCGCTACGCGGACGACCTCGTGGTGCTCTGCCGGAACCGGGAGGAAGCGGAGCAGGCCCTGGCCTTGCTGCGCGACCTGCTGGGTGAGCTCGGCTTGGAGCTCAAGGCGGAGAAGACGCGCATCGTGCGCCTGCGTGAGGGAGGCGAGGGACTGGAGTTCCTCGCCTCCGAGCACCGCTGGGTACGTGCGGAGCGCAACAAGAATATCCAGTTCCTCGCACGCTGGCCCTCACGGCGAGCGATGCAGCGGGCGCGGGACCGTGTTCGTGAGCTCACGACGCGGTCGCGTCTATTGCTGAGTCCATCGACGGTCGTGGCGGACGTGAACCGCTACCTCCGTGGTTGGGTGAGCTACTTCCGCTACGGCAACTCGGCGCAGGCGTTCAATTCGCTTCGCTGGTATGCCGGGTGGCGTCTCAAGGTGTGGTGGGGCAAACGGCTGGGATGGCGCCTCCGTCATCGCTACGGACCGTTTCCCCTTGCCCACCATCTGGGGCTCATCCGGCTCGCTGGGCGCGTCGTTACGCCACGGCCGATGAGGCCGTGGCGGGGAGCGCCGCGTGCCGCCCGGTGACGGGCATCGGTGAGCCGTGTGCGGGGTGCGCCAAGCTAACTGGTGTTTGGACAGGGGGTGAAAGTCCTCTGCGGTGAAGGGGCCAGCCACCCCACACCGCTCCCCGAGCCGTGCGTGGGTCGCCGCGAGGCGGCACGCGAAGCATCGGCAGGGGTACATGTGGGCAAGGCTATAGAGCGCCGAAAGTGGCATCGTTCGGAGTGCCGAGACTTTCTCTCAGGTCGAAGGCAATAGCGGCGGCAGCGTTTTGGCGAGCCGTCGCCGTCTCCGCGGCGTCTAAGAACCATTGCACGCATGCACGTCCATCACCGGGACTTGGGAGAGCTGCGCGCTGCCCCGGCGAGTCGTACGTCGGGGCCGCGTCGGGAAGGGAAGCAACCGTAGCCGATGATGAACGACGCGCAGCAGTCTGATGGGGCCGTACGAGCTATGAAGGCGGCGAACAAGGGGGCGCGAGCCCTGGCGGAGTCGCTGGAGCAAAGGGCCCCAGCCGAGAGGAATCGGCGACGCTCCGGCACAGTCCGGTCTCAGAATCGGGGAGCTATGTCACCCGGAGCGGAGCGGATACGGCAGTTCGCGGAAAGGAAGCCGGGAGAGAAACTCATCGCGCTCTTGCACCACATCACGCCGGAAGTGCTGAAGGAGGCGTATCTCGCTTTGAAGCGGGGCGCGGCTCCGGGCGTGGACGGGGTGACGTGGCGGGAATACGGGGACGGGCTGGACGAGCGTTTGCTCGACCTGCACGGCCGCGTGCACCGGGGAGCGTATCGGGCGAAGCCCGTGCGGCGGGTAGAGATACCCAAGCCGGACGGGGGCGTACGACTGCTCGGTATCGTCTCGCTGGAGGACAAGATCGTTCAGCGGGCAGTGGTGGATAATCTCCTGAACCCGATTTACGAGTCGGAGTTCTACGGCTTCTCGTATGGCTTCAGGCCGGGGCGCTCGGCGCATGACGCGCTGGACGCTCTGGCCTTCGTGGTGGAACGGCGCAAGGTCAGCTGGATTGTCGAGGTGGACATCCGGAAGTTCTTCGACAGCATCGACCGGGAGCAGCTTATGGCGTTTCTGGAGATGCGCATCGGGGATAAGCGGGTGTTGCGCCTGATACGAAAGTGGCTAAACGCCGGCGTCATGGACGCGGAGCCGGAAGTCGACTTTGTGCGGGGAACGCCGCAGGGAGCGCCGATATCGCCGCTGCTTGCGAACGTGTACCTGCATAACGTGCTCGATGACTGGTTCGCGCGCGAGTGGCGACCGCGGGAAGCCCGGGGCGAGGCGTACATCGTGCGGTATGCCGATGACTTCGTCCTGGGGTTTCAGTACCGCAGCGATGCGGTGCGTTTCATGGAGGCACTCCGGGAGCGGTTCGCGGCCTACGGGCTGGAGCTGCACCCGGAGAAGACGCGCCTCGTGGAGTTCGGCAGGTACGCGATTGCGAACCGGCGTGAGCGCGGGGAGAGTCGGCCGGAGACGTTCGACTATCTCGGGTTTACGCACTACTGTCGGACGACGAGCAAGGGGTATTTCGGGCTGGGACGTAAGCCCTCAGCGAAGCGTATGCATCGCACGCTCAAGGCCATTCGGGCCGAGACGCGGCGGCGCATGCACGACAAGCCGGTGAGCGTGGCGCAGTGGCTTGGGCGCGTGCTGCGTGGGTGGCTTGGCTACTACGCGGTGCCGACGAGTTATCGGTTCCTCCACCGCTTTGTGCAGACCTTGCTCCGCATGTGGGGGCAGGTCTTGCGGCGGCGGTCGCAACGGGATCTTTTCTCGTGGGAGCGCCTCGACGCCCTGCGCCGGGACTACTGGCCCCGAATCTCCATCCTCCACCCGTGGCCGACGACGCGGTTTGCCGTCAGGACTCAAGGCAGGAGCCGGATGCATTAGCGTGCACGTCCGGATCTGTGCGGGGGGCGGCCAGCAATGGCCATCCCTACCGCGAAAGAACCGCATGCACGGTTCGAGGTAGCAGGGGCTGGAGACGGACGTTGCTACGGACGGGGAGTTGTGCACCACCGGGAAACCGGCTTGGAATCGACGCGCCCCGGCCCTACGGCACGCACCGCGCCAGCCCCTGACCCTACTAGGCGCTGAGCCGACCGCCGTCGGCGCGATAGGAGCGAATCAGTTCGATCAGCTCCTGTTCGTCACGGGGGACCGCCGACACAGGGAGGCGTTCCCGCCCGATGTCGTCCAGATGGTGCGCATCGCTGCCGACGGTGAATGATTTCTTGAGCAGTTCTGCGACGCGGGTCGCGAGGTCATTCTCATCGACAGTGCAGTCGGCGTTGCGGATCTCGATGGCGTCGACCTCCGCGAAGAGCGGATCGGCGGCCAGCTCCTCGGGGCTCTGGCCCTGCGCAAATCTCGGGGTCTGGCTGGAATGAATCCGGTCAAAGTAGTGACGGAATGGGTGAGCGATGATCGTCAGCCAGCCGCGCTCGCGAGCGAAGTCGAGCAGGGCCGGGGTGTCGGGCGGAAGGTGTACGCCCGGTTCGGCCCCGACCACGATCACATGGCCATCTCGCGTCGTGTGTTCGACGGCGCGGAAGACGGGCACGCCCCAGCGGGCCTCGAACCCCTGTCGCTCCCAATCACTCCAGACGCGGAAATGCTCGGCTACGATCAGGCCGCCGGTCCCCAGCTCAGCCGCCCGCTGGCCGAGCTGGTCGACGGAGATGCTTGAGTCCGCCGACCCGGCCTTCGTGTGGATGTGGAACTCGAGCGTCGGCATCAGCGAGGGATCTCGGCGCGGGCTCGGCCGGCGCCCGGTGACGGCTGGGCCGGCGTGCCAGAGTGGCGGTGGAGGGACACTGGCCTCAGCTTCCGCTGCGCACGTTGAGGATGTCCCGCGCCATCACGATCCGCTGCACCTCATTCGGTCCCTCGCCGACTCGCCTGATGCGGAGCTCTCGGTACCAGCGCTCCATCGGCAGGTCGGTGCTCATCCCGAGGCCGCCCATGATCTGCATGGAGCGATCGACGGTCCGGCCGGCACCCTCGGAGCAGAGGATCTTGGCCATGGACGCCTCGAAGCGGAAGGGCTCGCCGCGCTGGGCACGACCAGCCGCGTCCAGTGCCGCCCAGCGGCCCGAGCGGATGTCGAGCTCGTTGTCCACGAGCATCCACTGTACGGCCTGTCGGTTAGCCAGGGGCTCCCCGAAGGTAACGCGCTGCTTTGCCCAATCGACGGCGATTTCGTGTGCGTTGATGGCGACACCGAGACATGCCGACGCGTAGGGGATGCGGTTGTGGCTGAGCTGGTCGTTGGCGAGGGCGAAACCACCGCCCTCCTCGCCGAGGATGTTCTCGTGTGGGACACGCATATCCGTGAAGGTCAGCTCGGTGGTGTAGTGGGCACGCAGCACCTGGACGAGTCGCCGCACCTCGAAGCCCGGAGTGTCGGTGTCGACAACGAACGCGGTGATGCCGCGCCGTCCGGCGGACGGGTCGGTACGGACGTAGACGATGCCGTAGTCGGCGGTATCGGCCCCGGAGCTCCACAGCTTGCCGCCGTTGATCACCCACGAGTCGCCGTCTCGGACCGCCCGCGTCTGGATCGCCCGGGCCGGATCGGAGCCACCAGACGGCTCACTGAGGCCGAAGAAGCCGTGCTTCTCGCCACGCATCGAGGGGTAGAGGTAGCGCTCCTTGAGGTACTCGGATCCGCCGTACAACTGACCGGGCGGGCCCGACCCGAAGACGCCGTAGGCCGGCGCATAGAGACCCGCCCGGTGCTGCGAGGTCTCCTCTGCGACCATCGTCTGGGTGATGATGTCGACTCCGGGCCCCCCGTACTCGGCGGGGATGTCCATCTGGTAGAGGCCCATCTCCTTCACCATCCCGACGAGGCGCTTGTCCTCGGCCGGAGGCAGACTGTAGGCGTCCGGATCCAGATCGGCCTCCAGTGGACGGATCTCTTCGCGGATCAGGCGCCGGACGTTGTCGATGATCAGCTGCTGCTCCGGCGTTCGCTTCAAGTCCATCAGCGGGCGTCCTCCGACTTCCAGTGGTAGCGGCCCAGGCGCGGCGGTTGCTCGGTGGCGGGGTCCTGATTGACCAGGGGCAGCTCGCCCCAGTCTTCGCGGTAGCGCGTGAGGGCCTCGATCCAGCGGCTGTAGTACATGTGGTTGACCTCAAAGCGGTAGCCCCACGCCTGCTCGCGCAGGGTGGACGGGAAGTGGTCTGGATGGGGATGCCGCCAGTTCCACCGATCTGCGCTTGGCGGGAAGCCGAAGATGCAGTAGAGCTCACCACGTAGACCGAAGGGGGAGTCACCTCCGGCGTGACCGATGAAGATGGTCTCCCGCTCTGCGTTCGCGATCTCAAAGACACCCATCGCGCCCGGTATCTCCCGGAAATCGCGCGCCGGATCCCACGGTTGCCACTCACCTCTGACGCGCATCAATCAGGCCGGTTCGAAGAAGAGGCCGACGCGGTCGCCGACCGGCTGAGGTGCGGCCTTGACACGCATCCCGATCTGGACGTCGTGCGCATCGATACCGATCAGGTTGACCACCAGGCGCGGCCCCTCGTCCAGTTCCACGATCGAGACGTTGTAGGGGATGACGTCGCTGAAGGCGGCGTGGTAGCGCTGGTGCACGGTGATGAAGCTGTACACTTCTCCCCCACCTCTTGCCTCCCGCCAGCTGACACTGTCTGACCCGCAGGCGTAGCAGAAACTCTCCGGTGGATGCTGGAAGTGTCGGCAGTCTCCGCACTGCTGGACGCGCAGAAGACCCTCATCGAGGCCATCCCAGAACGGTTGATCGAGCGTCGTCGGTTCGGCCAACAGTTCGGCGCGAAGGTCGCTTGTCATCTTGGCCGCTCCCTATTCCTGGTTTGAGAGGATCATCGCGGCGTGGGTCGTCATGATGCC
This sequence comes from Dehalococcoidia bacterium, assembly GCA_965249675.1. Taxonomy (GTDB): domain Bacteria; phylum Chloroflexota; class Dehalococcoidia; order UBA2979; family UBA2979. The sequence goes on along the minus strand of OZ252250.1, from coordinate 2,656,696 downwards.
GCCTTGCTGGGTGATCAGTCCCCGCTCGGCACCCTCGACCTGTCGCTCGGTGCCGTCGTAATGGTGGCGTAGCTGGCGGACGCCCTCGACGATCAGGTGTGGTCCCGGCATACCGGTCTCCGAGAGCAGGCCGCCCGAGGTGTTGATTGGCAGCTGGCCGCCGATCCAGGTCCGCTTGTCCTCGAAGAACGCGGCGCCCTCGCCCTTGTCGACGAAGCCGTAGTCCTCAAGCGTGATGATCGGCACGATCGTGAAGCAGTCGTAGAACTCGCAGAAGTCGATGTCCTTGTGACTCATGCCGGCCGTGCGGAAGACCCCCTCGGAGGCGATCTTGGCGCCGCTGACCGTCATCTCGGGCCGTCGCTCGAAGTCCCAGGCCGGGTGTCCCTGGCCGAGCCCCTCGATATAGACGGGCGCCTGCTTGAGCTCCTTCGCGCGCTCTTCGGTGGTGATGATCCACGATGCGCCACTGTCTGAGACGGGACAGGAGTCCAGGAGGTGGAAGGGTTCGGCGAGCCACCTCGAGTTGTGGTAGTCGTCGAGCGTGATCGGCTCTTGGAAGTGCGCGTTGGGGTTCATGCTGGCGTGGTGGCGGTGCGCAACCGCGACGTTCCCGAGCTGGTCCTGGGTCGTGCCGTACTCCGACATGTGCCGCCTGGCCACCGTCGCGTACCCGAGTGGTGCGCCGAACATGCCGGCAAAGGCGTTCGCGCCGCGAGGACGCCGGTAGGAGTCACGTGAACCGGTGCCGGGGTTGTCACCGTAGACACAGGCGACAACGCTGGCCTGGCCGAGTTCGATTGCCATCATCGCGTACATCACGAGCGAGATGTTGCTGGCGCCGGCCTGATCGATCGTGGCGACCACGCGGGGCTGCACCTGCAGCGCCTCGGCCACCCTGGGTGCCCAGAGCATCGGGAAGGTCGACGACGGTGCCTTGGTGAGCACACCGTCGATCTCGCTCACCTCCAGTCCTGCGTCGGCCGCCGCCGCACGAATTGCCTTCACGTTGTGCCCGAGCTGTGACAGGCCAGGGTTTCGCCCGTAGGCGGTGTTGCCGACGCCGACGATGCAATATCGGTTCTTGAAGGGCTCCACAGGTTCCTCGCCATCTCTGACAGGCTTGCTTGCTAAGAGCCTAAGGCGCGGGTTGGCGGGAGACAACGGCGCCGCCGGCCGTCGTCCCGGCCCGACAGCCGCCCTCCCGGACTGCTCCGTGCTCGCGCCGCACCCGGGCGGTTCCCCTGTGGACCGGTGCAGCCGGTTGCCCTCGTGCTGGCGCCAAACAGTTCGCCCCACTCACAGGCGAGCCCTGCAGGTGTGGAGCGCCGCTACTTCGCGAGCGGAGTCCCCCGCGCATCGTCGCTCTGCATGATCGCGAGCTCGTGAACCGGGATGTGGCAGTTGATGACGTGTCCTGGTCGATCGGCGTCGCTCCGCAGGGGCGGCTGCTGCTGGTCACAGATGTCGCCGATCTTCCGGGGGCATCGCCCTGCGAAGAAACAGCCCGTGAAGGCCTCGCGCAGGGTCGGCACTGCACCGTCCAGACGGATCCGGGTCTGTTCGGCATCTGGATCAGGGGTCGGCGCAGCCGAGAGCAGCGCCTCGGTATAAGGGTGCGACGGCAGTGTCAGCACATCTTCGGCGTTGCCGAACTCGGCCACGTGTCCGGCGTAGAGCACGAGGATCTCGTCAGAGACATAACGAACTACGCCGAGATCATGGGTGATGAAGACGTAGGAGACGTCGTCTTGCTGTTGTCGTTCGACGAGCAGGTTCAGCACCTGGGCCTGTACCGAGACGTCGAGCGCCGAGACCGCCTCGTCGGCCATGATCAGCTGTGGCTCGGCCGCGAAGGCACCGGCCAGTGCGATTCGCTGCTGCTGCCCACCGCTGAATTCGGTGGGCAGGCGGTCGAGGTGCTCGGGCTCCATGCCGACCGCAACCATCAGCTCGGCGGCGCGCTCCTCGGCATCTTCTTTGGAGAGCCCGGAGAAGCGCCTCAGCGAGCGCACCAGGCCGTGATGGATCGGTCGGCGCGGGTTGAGCGAGGAGGTTGGGTTCTGGAAGACCATGCGCAGCGCGGCCAGCGCGTCGCCGTCGCGGTCTTCGACCAGTGCCGCGAGGCGCGAGTCGTTGAGGTCGATCGATCCGCCGGTCCGCTCCGTCAGACCGACGATGGCGCGGGCGATCGTCGACTTCCCGGACCCGGACTCTCCGACGATGCCAAGCGTGCGGCCCGGCTTGACCTCGAAGTCGACTCCGACCACTGCGCGCACTGGTGGCTCGGCGGGCGGGCCGAAGAGGAGGTACTTCTTGCGGCCGGTTGTATAGAAGACCTCAAGGTCTTCGACCGAGAGCACCGACTCGACATCGTCGTCGAGCATTCGCTGGGAGCGGAGTTCCGCATCGCCCCAGATCTTGGGACTGACCTGGTCGGGATAGAAGCACCTGGCCTCGTGGCCAGGCCCGACCCGCTGCGTCGGCGGTGCCTCGCTTCGGCACTTCTCCGTGGCCAGCGGACAGCGCGAGGCGAAGAGACACTCCGATTCCGCCACCTCGCTGGCGCTCAGCACCGATCCGGGGATGCTGCGCAGGAGCGGTGTCGTCTCCTCGGTCTGCCCTCGCCTGGGCACGCACTCGAGGAGGCCTTGGGTGTAGGGGTGCCGTGACTGCTTGAAGACCTCCCTGACCGGGGCCTCCTCGACCGTCTCCCCGGAGTACATGACGACGACGCGGTCGGCTACCCGGGCGATCACGCCCAGATTGTGGCTGACAAAGACAATTCCGGCGTTGACTCGGTCCTTGAGCTCAGCGACGAGGTCAAGGATCGTCGCCTCGGTCGTCACGTCGAGCCCGGTGGTCGGCTCGTCCATCACCAGCAGATGCGGCTCGCAGGCTAGCGCCATCGCGATCACGACGCGCTGCTGCATGCCGCCGCTGAGCTCGTGGGGGTAGCTGCCGACCACGCGGTCGGGATCGCTCAGTCCAACGCTCTCGAAGAGTTCCAGCGTTCGGTCGCGCGCCTCCTGGGCGTTCAGATCGAGGTGCTCGAGCAGCACCTCGTCGAGCTGCGGTCCGACCTTCATCGTGGGATTCAGTGACGTTCCCGGATCCTGGTAGACCATGGCGACGCGTCCACCGCGCAGCTCCCGCAGCTCGGCCTCCGAGAGCTCGCTGATGTCCTGCCCTTCGAATCGGATCGAACCGTCGACCACCGCCGTGCCCGGCAGGTAGCCGAGAGCGGCGAAGGCGACGGTCGACTTGCCGCAGCCCGACTCCCCGACGATGCCGACCACCTCGCCGCGACGGACCGTCAGCGATGCGTCGCGCACCGCCCGCACCGTCCCCCGCGGTGTGTAGAAGGTGACCGCGAGGTTCTTGATGTCGAGGAGTACGTCCTCGACCGCATCGCCTGCGCCGCTGTCTCTTGTCGCAACCTGGGTCATTGGGGGACCTCCTTGGGCAGCTGGTGCGCCTCTCTGAGCCCGTCGGCTACCAGGTTGATCCCGATCACCAGCGAGGCGATCGCCGCAGCTGGGACGAGCGTGAACGTGATCGAGGTGGTGATGAACTGGCTGCTCTCACTGATCATTCGTCCCCAGTCCGGCGACGGTGGCTGCACGCCGAGGCCAAGGAAACCGAGGGAGGCCGCCAGCAAAATGGCGTAGGAGAGTCGTACGGACGCCTCGACGCCGAGCACGGCGCCCGTGTTCGGCAGAATCTCGCGGAAGACGATGTACCAGCCCGGTTCACCCCGTAGCCGCGCACTCTGCACGAACTCCAGCTCCTTGATGGCGAGCGTGGCACTCCTCAGGACGCGCGCGACCCGGGGGATGAAAACGACCGTGATCGTCAGGACGATGAAGATCTTCTCCTCCAGCTGGGACGCGATCACCGGTAGCTCCAGCTCGCGCGCCATGGTGGCGACCAGCAGCGCCAGGAGGAGACCTGGGAACGACATAAAGCCATCCATGATTCGCATGATCACCTCATCGACCATCCCGCCGCGGTAACCGCTCGAGATGCCGATCGTCGTACCGATGGCAATCCCGAGCGCTGAGCCGACAATCGACATGGCGATGATCGAGGTGGCTCCCGAAAGGATCCGGCTGAGCAGGTCGCGTCCGAACTGGTCGGTGCCGAGGAGGAAATCGGCACTGGGCGCGGTCAGCCGCGCCTCAAGGTGGAACTCTGTGTGCGGGTAGGGCGTGATGAATGGCCCGACGATGGCGACGAAGAGATGAATGGCGACGAGCGGCAGCCCGACTCGGCCTGACGGTGTACGCAAGAGCAAGAGGATCTCGCCCCAGATCGCTGCTGCCCAGCGCCCGACCCAGAAGGTCTCGTTCGCCGCCTCTGCCGGTGTGACGGTCGCCGTCATGATCGATTCCTAACTGAGGCGGACGCGGGGATTCAGCGCTGCGTAGCTGAGGTCGGCCGCCAGATTGCTGATCGCATAGGCGGCGGCGAGCAGGAGCGCCAGCGCCTGCAGCAGGGGAACGTCGCGCGTCTGGATCGAGGTCAGGAGCAACCGTCCGAGGCCCGGGTAGGCGAAGACCGATTCAACGATGATCAGGCCGCCCAGCATCCACCCGACATTGATCGTGATCACGCTGATGGTCGGTAGCATCGCGTTCGGCACGGCGTGGCGGAAGACGACGCGCCTGTAGGAGAGACCCTTGAGCGTCGCCGTCCGGACGTAGTTCGTATCGAGCTCCTCGATCAGGTTGGCCCGGGTCATCCGCATGATGTAGGCGAAGAGGACGCCCATCAGCGTCACAGACGGCAGGACCAGGATTTCGGGCCTGGTGAGCGGGCTCGTTCCCGGAGTGATGAGGCTGGATGACGGCAAGAGCCCGAGTGTCGTCGAGAAGATGATGATCAGGATGACGCCCGTTACGAACTCGGGGAGTGAGATGGCCACCAGGCTGCCGACGCTGAAGACTCGGTCGAGCAGCGAGTCTTTCTTGACAGCGGTCAGGATGCCGGTGGCAATGGCCAGCGGTACGCCGACCGAGAAGGCGGCGATCGCGAGGAGCATCGAGTTGCCGAGTCGGGCGCGCACGAGGGGACCGACCGGCTGCCTATCGCGCAGCGACTCGCCGAAATCGCCGCGAACGACACCGCCCAGCCAGCTGAAGTAGCGCGCGACGGGCGGGTCGTTGAGACCGAGCTTCTTGCGAAGTGCCTCGACGTTCTCATCGGTCTTGCCCTGGCCCAGCGCTGCCGTCGCCGCATCGCCGGAGAGGACCTCGGTCATCGCAAAGATGGTCGCCGAGACAAACAGCAGCGTCACCAGGATGAGCGCGATGCGAACGATGAAGAAGCGTGTCATCCGGTTCCCCTCGGGACTAGGCACGTGACCACTCGTCGTGAACCCGCAGTCGCACTGGCCGGACTCTCGTCGAGCGTCAGAAGCGGGTCTCCCGTCCCGGGCACCGTGTCAGGAGCGTCTATGAGGCCCGGACACGAGGGCACGAGTCTCAGGGTGTCCCGCGCGGAGCAGGGACGGAGCTGGCGACACGCCCGACCGGTCGTCAGCGATCGGGCCCCCTCGCCGATCACCTACGCCGCCGTCGGCTGGCGAGATACCTGCCACGATCGGGCGGCAGTGCGGGCGAGACGTTCCTGCGCGGGGAGCCGACGGGGAGGGTCAGCATGGTTGTTCCGATCGTCGGGTGGCCGTCCCGTCCGGCTAGCGGGAGAGCGACCTTCGCTCTCCCGCTAGGAGGGGGCTAGGCGTCCTTCAGCCAGACCTCATCGAGAATCAGCCAGTTGCTGGGATGTACGGCCAGGTTCTGGACCCGGTCGGTGATGCCAGCGAGGATCGGGCGGAAGACCGGGATCAGGCGCGGGACCTCGTCCAAGAAGATCTGGTGGATCTGCTTGTAGCTGTCCTGCCGTCCCGCAAGATCCTGCCCGCGGGCCGTCTTGATCAGGTTGTCGACTTCCTCGTTCTTGAAGTGCGCCTCGTTCCACGGCGCATCCGACAGGTAGACGATCGAGAGCGCCTGGTCGGGGTTTCGGCCGTTCCAGGTAACGGTCGTGAACGCTTCGACGAGCCAGACGTCGCTCCAGTAGGAGTCCTCCGGGGCTTGCTCGATCGTGATGTTGATGCCGCCGTCGCGCATCGACTCTTTCGCCGCCTGTGCCAGCTCGACCATCCCTGGCGAGACGGTCGACGTGTGCAGGGTGATGTCGAGCTGACTCCCGTGGCCGGCCGCCTCGATCAGCTTCTTCGCCTCGGCAACGTTGTAGGCCGGAGCCTCGAGGTCGCTGGCGTGCGGGTCTGACGGCGGGATCGGGATGTCGTGCGCGATTCCACCGAGGCCGAAGAGCACGGCCTCGTTGACGAGCTCCCGGTTGGTTGCCAGCTGCATCGCCCGGCGCACACGGACGTCGTCGAACGGTGCAACGTCGATCTGCGGCGCCAGCGTCAAGTAGGAGCCACTGGAGGTGATCTCCGTGTGAGTGCCGCTGTTGTTGTCCACCTGCTGCGCCTGCGCAACGGTGGTCGGCCACATCAGGTCGACATCTCCTGAGAGAAGGGAGAGCAGTCTGGTCTCCTCTTCGGGGATGTACTGGAACACGACGCGATCGATGTACGGACGCGGCGACCCCCAGTAGTCGGGGTTGCGCTCGAAGACCGTGCTCTCGTTCGGCTTGTGATCGGTGATGCGGAAGGGGCCGGTCCCGAACTCCTCAAGTGCGAGGCGCTCTTCGTCGACGGTGTGTGGCAGCATCCGACCCTGATAGAGGGAGAGCGTGTCGGGGGCGAAGGCGTTCGGACCCTCGAGCTTCAGCACCACGGTACTGTCGTCTGGAGTCTCGATCGACTCAATGAAACCGAGCGCGGCGCTAGCCGCCGAACCGGTGTCAGGGTTCTGCATGCGCTCGATCGTGTACTTGACGTCGGCAGAGGTGAATGCCTGCTCGATGCCGCGGAAGGTGACGCCCTCGCGGAGCTTCAGTGTGTACTCAGAGAGGTCGGCGTTGCCCTCCCACTCCTTCGCCAGCATCGGCTCGAGCGATCCGTCGGCACGCCGACGGATCAGGTTGTCGTAGGTCAGCATCGTGATGCTGTTGTCGGTGGTGCTGACGCTGAGGGCCGGGTCGAGCGTGTTCACGTCGGCGGACTGCGCGATGGTTATCGTGCCGCCTTGCACCGGGCCGGCCTCGGTCGGGGCGGCCGTGGGCGCCGCCGTTGCCGGAGCAACAGCGGTCGCTGCCGGTGTCTCGTCTTCATCGTCGCCGCAGCCGATGAGGATAGCGCCAGCCAGTCCTGCGACGCTCAGCGCGCCGCCGCGCAGCACTCCCCGCCTGGAGACGCGATGCCGCGTCCAGTAGTTTGAATCCATTGTTGAGAAATCTCCTTCGCATGCCTTCTGGGGGCGACATCACCGTCGTTTCGCGGACGGCCGAGGTTCATCCCCCGGAAGCGGTCCCTGCCCGATTCGATCTGCTCATCGCCAAAACGTTGTCTGTAAACTATACCTTACAGACACGAGCGACGCACGGCCCGCATCCGCGTTGCACTGTGACGTCGGCTTGGGCAGTTGCGTCGGCGCCTCGCTCAGGCGATCTCGGGCAGCAGCCGCGCCTCGGGCTGGCCCTCACCCAGAGACCTCATCCCGTCGCGCGGTACGTAGGCGGTCGGCCGACGCTCGTTGCGTGGCTGAGCCTGTACGAAGCGCTCGATCCGGATGGGATGCAGTTCATCACGCGTCGTCACGAGGTACTGCCGCGTCCAGATCGACGGCTGCCGGGACAGCTCGGGGAACTGGCGCCTGAGACCGCTGGCGGAGTGCCGTTTCAGCCGCGAGACAATCGTGGCTGGCGCGAGGTCAGTCGTCGACCGGGCAGTCACGACCAGATAGTCGGTACCCGCGCCGACCGAGACGATGTGAACGCCGAGCGTGTTGGCGGCCTCGACCAGGAGCTCGGTCACCCGAGCCAGGATTGGGCCATTCAGGAAGGGACGGCGCCGTCTTGTGGCCCAGACGAAGTGGTACTGGACGTCCGATCCGACGGGTTCCTCGTGTGGGGGTGGAGCGCTCATGACCCTATCCTAACCACAGACGCGATGGTCGCAGTGACCACGCCTGGGACGCCCCACCCAGTGATGCCCGCGACTCGCGCTCACGCCGCCCCCGTCTCCGCCATCGCCGCCGCCGCCTCGAAGGTCGCGCGGACGGACCCCGCCATCAGTTCGTCGATCTGTTCTGGGGTGACACCCCGTTCGCGCAGCCACGGCAGTTGGAACTGGGGAATCGTCAGCCAGCACCGCGCGTTCTCGACGCGAGAACCACCGCTTGGGAGCCCCCCGTTCATGCTGCAGGCCGCCGCGTCATGGCCGAGCGATGTCTGCTGGGCATAGCCGGCATCGACCAGGGCGAGGGCAATACCGGCGCGACGAGCGAGCTCCTCTTCGGCCGGGTGGAGATAGCGGTCGAGGCCGACCGTCGCTCCGCGACTGGCGAGACCGAGAATGTAGTCCAGGTCATGGCTGTCGTTGGTGTGCCCGATGGTCACCGCACGAAGGTCGAGCCCCTCCTCCTCGAAGATGTCGAGCAGCCTGTCCCCATGGCGATCGGCTGCTCGGGTGTGGCAGGTGATCGGCACTCCGCCGGCGCGTGCCGCCCGTGCCGCTCCGCGCGCGCACTTCTCAAGCTGGGCCCGTGGCGACCGCTGACCGCCTTCCTCCAGCCGGTACTCAAGGTCCCAGGCGATCTTGATGATGCCGGCACGGGTCGACGAGCCGTCAATCCCCTCTGTGATGTCCCGCAGGAAGTAGTCGGCGACGGTGTCGGCGTCCCAGGCGTAGTAGGCGAGCGGCACCCAGCGGTAGAGCCCCGTGCAGGCGACGATCTGGACTGGCGATCTCTCCGCCAAACGCTCAAAGAGCCCCACCTGGCGTCCCAGGTCAAGCGGCGTGCAGTCGATCAGCGAACGCACGCCGGCCTGGTGAGAAAGGGTGAGGGCGTCCATGGAGCGGCGGAGAGCCTCCCCCTCGTCGTAGAGGCCCGAGATGTGCTCCATCCCACCCATCCCGCTGGTCAGATGCTCGTGGGAGAGCGTCCAGCCTAACTCCTCGCTCGCCACTGGTCCGGCGATCGTCTGTACTTCGCTCATTGCTTCCTCATCTCCCACTCTGCTGGGCGTTGGTGTTCCCAAGGGTGCGCGGCCGTGGGCTCAGTCGCCAGCCGCCGGCCGGGGCTCTTGCTCGGCAGCCTCGTCGGCACTGAGCGTGGTGAGCTCGGAGAGGACCTCGTGCTGTGTTCGGCGAGGAGCGGAGCCGGGCCTCGCAGCCGTGGGCGCCGGCCGTCGATTCGCCACAGCGGCCCGAAGTAGCGGTACTCCCCGCCGGCCGGGTGGGCATGCGCCTGCACATAGCCCGATTCACTGAACCACGGGTGGTGCTGCACGTCGTCGCTGTTGAGGACAGGCGCCGCCACCACCCCGCGCGACTGCAGCTCGGCTGCGAGTACAAATCGTTCGTGCTGTCGGGTCGCCTCTCCGATCGCCTGGTCGAGCGAGGCGCGATGTCGGTGCCGGGAAGCCTCATCGGCAAAGCGCGGATCGGCGGTCGGCGTGCCCAGTTCCAGGATACCCGTGAGCACCTGCCACTGTTCTTCGTCTTGGGCGGCAATCGCTATCCACTGGTCGGACCCGACGGTCGCGTAGATGCCGAGCGGCGCCCATCTCGGGTCCGCGTTTCCGGCCGGGCCCCTGACCTGGCCGTTCAGGCCGTACTCCAAGATGGTCTCACCGACGAACTGCAGGCTGGACTCGAGCTGAGAGAGCTCTACGTACTGGCCGAGGCCGGTGCGCTCCCGCTCGGTCAGCGCAGCCGCCACCGCCAGCGCCGCGTGCATCCCGTTCATTAGATCGCCGACGTTGGACCCGGTCTTCAGTGGGCTCTCGCCGGCGTAGCCGGTGAGAGCATAGAGCCCGGCCAGCTCCTCCTGGCTAACGCCGTAGGCAAGGTAATCTCGCTCGGGCCCATCGTCGCCGAAGCTCGGCATCGAGACTAGGACGAGACGCGGGTTGACCTGCCGCAACCTGCTCCAGCCGATCCCGAGCCGCTCGATCACCCCGGCGGCGAAGTTGGCGATCACGACATCACTGGCGGCCACCAGCTCTCGGAAGGCCCGGGCTCCGGGGGCGCTACGCAGGTCGAGCGTGATCCCCCGCTGACCGCGGTGCAGCTGCTCGAACTGCGTGCGGTAGTTGTGTTCGGACTCGCTGGCGACCAGGCGGTTTCGCCGGCCGCTGACGAAGCGCGGATAGGCACGGGTCCCGTCGAATCGTGTCGGGGCCTCGACCTTGATCACATCGGCCCCGTAGTCGGTGAGGACCTTCGCGGCACGGGGGCCGGCCCAGATCTGGGTGAGGTCGAGCACTCGCACGCCGGCCAGTGGCGCCAGCGGGTCAGCCTGCTCGCGGGCCGCGTGCTGTCCCGCTCTCGGGGGTCGTCCGCTCGGGACTCGTCGGCCACGGGATGGCTCTCGAGGTCCCTCTGATCGCCCGGGCGCTCGGCTGCGTGCTCGCCCAGCAGCGGGGCACGGCTGTGCACCCAGCCGCTTGCCATGCGGAAGGGTTCGCCGGGGTAACGCACCGAGCCGACGACGGGATGGTCGATCGTCTGAAAGAAGCGCCGCGCCTCGAGCTGGGGCGAGTTCAGCAGGTCTTCGGCCGTGGCCACATAGCCGAAGGCCAACCGCATCGCCTGCGCCGCGTGCTAGGCCTCGATCCGGCCGATACCAGCGAGCCACTGCTCGATCGCCTCGGTGACGAGTTGCTGCTGGGCGACCCGCCCCTGTGGCGTCGCCAGCTCAGGTGTGTCGAGATCGGGCCGACCGGTCAGTTCCGCAACGGCCAACCACGGTGCCGGATTGGCATGGAAGCCGACGAATCCATCCTTTGCCGGGTGCGCTTCGAAGGGAAAGTTCGAATTGTGACCCCACGGCCGAGCCTGGGCATTGCGCGGTGGCGGTAGGGCCCGCAGGCCCACATCTCCAGGAGATCTGCGGCGGCGTCGACCGCAGCGATCTCGATGGTCGACCCACTGCCGTGACGCCGTCTCGCGAAGAGGGCGATCGCAATCGCGACGGCCGCGGTCTGGCCGTGGGCGACGCTCGCGATCTGCCCGCCCGCCTTGAGCGGCTCCCGGTCGGACTTACCAGTGCATGCAGCGAGACCGCTCAGGGCGGAGACGATCAGTTCACTCCTGCGCCAGTGCTCAGGGCCGTTGCCGGAGGGGAACAGTGGCAGTCTGGCCACCACCAGGCGCGGTTGGCCCTCGCGCAGGGCAGCCGGGTCGATCTCCCAGGCCACTCCGTGGCCGCTCTCATCATCCACGATCACGACATCTGAGCGGCGGGCGAGCGCGGCCACCGTCGCCTGGTCCGCCGGTACCTCGGGGTCCCGGACGACGCTCCGTTTACCGCGGTTGAGGTGAAGGAAATGGATCGCCTGTTCGGCGTCAGGCTGACCACCGGCGAAGGGGGGCCAGCTTCGGAGGTAGTCGCCTCCCGGGGGCTCGACTTTCAGCACCTCGGTTCCCAGGCCGGCGAGCAGCATCGAGCAGTAGGGCCCCGCGATGCGGCCCGTGAGGTCCAGGACCGACGTGCCGGTCAGCGCGCCCGTGCCCGAACCTCTCTCGGCGCAGCCGTGCTCGCGCATCACGCGCGCCCTTCCCTGATCCGCGCCGGGCCGGCCGAGCCCCGCGGCTCCCAGCGCGCCTTCCAGATCTCCAGGACGGAAGGAATAGTCTCGCCGGCACTTCGCGCGACCGCGGTCTGCGCGGCCACACGGCCGAGGTCGTGGCTGTCGGGAACGATCGCGGCGCTCGGTGGGTCGTGTGCCTGGAGCCAGAGGTCGTCACCGAACGAGACGACCGAGAGATCGTCCGGTACCTCCCAGCCCAGGGAGCGCGCGGCGATCAGCGCCAGTAGTATGTGGCGGCCCCTCGCGAAGAGTACCGTCGGTCGCCTGATCTCCGTTGCCATCTCCAGGAACATCGCGATCGTCTCGTCCACAGCCCGGGCATCGGCGGGCGCGTTGACCGGGAGCACCGACAGGGTCATTCCCAGCTCGGCGGCGACATCGATGAGGTCGGGCAGGGGGAAATCCTCGCCGTCTGAACCGACGGAGAGATATGCGATGTGCTCGTGTCCGCACTCGCCCAGTCGGTCAATCGCCCGGCGAACTGCGCTCGCCGGGCGATTGACCACGATCGGCAAAGTGAGACTCGGTGCCTGGGAGTAGACCGCGATGACCGGGATATCGGCCGCCCGGTAGGTCGCCAGGCTCCCCTCGATCTCGGCGGGCGGCTGGAAGAGCAGGAGTGCCTCGATCTGGCGCTCGAGCAGCCGGTCCATCAGCGTGCAGAAGAGCGCCGGGTCGGCCGCGGCATTGGTGAACTGGAGCCCGTATCCCTGGTCTCGTGTGCCGCCTTCGAGGCCGGCCAGCACGGTCCTCGCGAGGGGGCTGTTGAGCTGGTTGAAGACGGCCCCGAGCGTCATCGACCGCGACAGGCGTAGACCGCGCGGCCGTGTTCGGGCGGCAGCGAAGTTCGGCCGTAGCGAGACGCACGTCATCGGCCATCTGTGGTGTCACGTGTAGGTTGCCGTTGAGGGCGCGCAAGGCCGCGCTGAGCGAGACGCCAGCGCGCTCGGCTACATCCTTCAGTGTCACGTTTCGCGGTTGCGGCATTCCGCACCTCCTCGCGAATGCGAGCAAGCCTGGCGCTAGTCTTGAGCCGACGATGGAAATCTGTCCACCGTCCGCACGAAAGTGGCGTTCGTTCTCCCTCAAAATGAGGGGTGAGGTTGGGATTGCGACACGGCGAACGGTTGGCGTACAATTCCGACCGCCATGGTGGGAGCAGGGTGTGGCGGGGCCTCAGGCGCCCGCTCAGCGAGGTCTCGCCGACTGATTGACGAGCGGCCGGTCGGGCATGCGGGTCGCCAGAGAAAACGATTGCGAACAGCTGCTCCTCGAGGCAATGCCCCGGGGCGCGGTCGTATCCCATCCCCCGCGCTGCGGAAGGCGAGTGCAGATGAACACGGTGAACTTCGAGGTCAAGGACCGGATCGCGACGATCACGATGAATCGTCCGGAGAAGCTGAACGCGATCAACAACGAGATGATCCAGGATCTCTTCGAGGCGCTCCACGAGGTCAACACGAACGACGACATCTGGGTTGCCGTGCTCGCCGGTGAGGGGCGCGCCTTCTCCACGGGGCACGACCTCGTGATGGCTGGCGAACGGCGTGAGGCGAAGCCGGGCGTCCCCTCGGGGTCGACCGACGACCTCTACGTCTACCTGAGTGAACTCGAAAAGCCGATCATCGCCGCACCACACGGCTACGCGCTCGCGCAGGGTTCGGGCCTGGCGCTGCTCTGCGACTTCCGCGTCGCTGCCGAGGACGCCCAGTTCGGATGGCCGCAAGTGAAGCGCGGCATCGCCTCCATCAGCGGTCCGACGATCCTCACCAACTACGTGCCGTTCGGGTACGCCCTGATGATGCTCTTCACAGGTGAGTTCATCACCGCCCCTGAGGCGCTCCGCGTCGGTCTCGTGCAGGAAATCGTGCCCCGCGAGCAGCAGATGGACCGCGTCTACGAGCTGGCCGAGATGATCGCCGGCAACGCGCCGCTTGCAGTCCGCACGATCAAGAAGGCGGCTGTCACCGGTCGCGCGATCCCGAACTTCGCCGACCGCGTCAAGAACTCGTCGGCGATGGCCGGCACGATCCGCAAGAGCGCTGACTCGCAGGAGGGCCTGCGCGCCTTCGCAGAGAAGCGCCAGCCAGAATTCACGGGGCGTTAGGCGCCGGCGGCACCGGGCGACTGTGGGCCGATGAGCGGCGGAGCTGCGCCGAGCGTGGATGGTGTGTTGGCCTCCGACACGCTGCCCCTTGAGGGGCTGCGCGTCCTGGACATCGGCCAAGAGGTGGCCGGGCCCCTCGTGGCCCGGCTGCTCGCTCGGCTCGGCGCCGATGTGATCAAGGTGGAGGAGCCCGGAAGCGGCGACCCGGTCCGGAACATCGGACCGGAGCGCTCCAACGGACGCCGCGGCGAGAGCGGCCCGCTCCACCTCTATGTCAACGAAGGCAAGCGTGGGATCACGCTGGACCTCGGGAGCCGCACCGGGCGTGAGCTCTTCCTCCGGCTCGTCGCAGTCAGCGACATCGTGGTGGAGAACGGCAAGCCGGGCGACCTCGCGGCACTCTCGCTCGACTACCCTGTCCTCGAGCGGGCCAACCGGCGGCTGATCCTCGCCTCCATCTCCGGTTTCGGTGCGAGCGGGCCCTATGCCGAGTTCGAACACACCGAACTCACGCTCTTTGCCGCAGGGGGGCACATGTACCGCAGCGGCGCCATCCCGCGCCCGCCGATTCGGATGGGCGGGTACCCGGCGCAGTGCAATGCGGCGATGCTCGCCACGTACGCTACCCTGTCCGCGGAGCGCGCCCGCGGCGAGAGCGGGCCGGGGCAGCACGTCACCTTCTCGATATTCGAGAACCAGTTGATCAGCCACGCCCAGCAGATGGTTGAGATCTCCTACTACGGCGAGGAGACGGGCGCGCACGCAGAACGCGGTCGCGCCGGCCTCCGTGGCGTGACGGCCAACGACGGTATGGCGATGGTGAGCGCCCAGGAACAGCAGATGCCACGTCTCGCCGGGCTGGTCGGTGCGCCGGAAGAACTCGGACGTCCAGACCCGATGGACGCGGCCGAAGCCAAGAGTACCCTGCAGCGGCACGTGAAGCGCTGGGCTGCCGGGCGCTCGAAACGGGCGGTCTACCAGGAGGCGCAGGAGGCGCACGTACCGGCCTCCTACGTCGCCGCGCCGTCGGACCTGCTGGATTCCCCCCAGTATCGCAGCAGGGGCTTCATCCGTGCGGTCGAGCATCCCGATGCCGGTCTCTTCGAAACGCTCGGTCTCCCGTTCAGCTGGCCCGGCGCTGAGGCGCCGATGAGCCCGCCACCGCGCCTCGGTCAGCACAACGCCGACGTGTTTGGTGAACTGCTCGGGATCCGGCGTGGACAGCTTCCGGCGTTGGCCGCCGCTGGCGTGATCTGAGGGGCGGAGTGGTGATGGACGGTTCGCTGCCGCTGGCCGGGATCCGCGTTCTCGACATGGGTCAGTTCTGGGCCGGCCCAAACGCTGGGCGGCACCTCGGCGATGCGGGCGCCGACGTGATCAAGGTCGAGTCGTGCCGTCGTCCTGATCCGCTGCGCATCCAGGCACGCGGGATCTACCCCGACCACGACCCGGGCGGCGCCGAGGGCGATCACTGGAACCGCTCGGGGATGGTGAATGAGCGAAATCGCAACAAGCGATCGCTTGCGATCGATCTCTCATCAGAGCGGGGACATGGGCTCTTCCTGCGGCTCGTTGAGGCCGCCGACGTCCTCTCGCAGAACTACAGTTCACGCGTGATGCCGAGCCTCGGCCTCGACTATGAGACGCTGCGCGGCGTCAACCCAAGGCTGATCATGATCTCGATCATGAGCCAGGGAATGACCGGTCCGGAGAGTCAGTACGTCTCCTACGGACCCAACCTTGAACAGCTCGGTGGTATTTCGTACTTCTCTGGATACGCCGACGACCTGGAGAGCAGCGTCGGCTTCGCGCTTCCCGATCCGCTGGGTGGCGCGACCGCGGCACTGGCGGTGGCGGCCGCTCTGCGCCATCGCGACCGCACGGGCGGGGGGATGCACATCGACCTGTCGCAGCGGGAGACGGCTTCGCTCGTGATCGGGGCTGCTCTGGTCGAGCAGAGTCTCGGCGGGATCCCGGTCCGCCAGGAGAACCACGAGCTCGGCCGCTCCCCCCAGGATTGCTACCCGACCATGGGCCAGGACTGCTGGGTCGCGATCAGCGTGCGCGGGGATGCCGACTGGGGACGCCTGGCCCGGGCGATCGGCGGAGAGCGGCTGGCCGATGACCGACGATTCACCTCGATCGTCGGCCGCCGGCGCAACCGTGCCCGGCTCGATGAGGTGATCTCGGGATGGACGGGGCAGCGCAGCCATGAAGACGTAATGGCGGAGCTGCAAGGCTGTGGTGTCGCTGCCGCAGCGGTCTTCAACCCCCGCGAACTCTACCACGACCCCCATCTGCGTGAGCGCGGTTTCTGGGAGCCGGTCAGCGACTACTCATCTGGTGAACAGGAATACACCAGCCGGCCGATGCGACTCTCCCGCACGCCCTTCCGCACGCGTCGCCCCACGCCCAAGCTTGGCCAGCACAACCGCGAGGTCCTGAGCGAGCTGCTCGGCCTTGAGGCCACGGAACTCGACGCACTTGAGGCTGAGGGAGTGATCGGGAACGCGCCCATCCTCAGCGCTTCCGGTGCGATGGCGGTCGCCCGGTGACTCGACCGCTCGATGGTGTCACCGTGATCGAGGTCGGCGAGGGGATTCCGGCCGCCTACTGCTGCTGGCTGCTCGCGGTGCTCGGCGCCGATGTGATCAAGGTCGAGCCGCCGGCCGGGGACCTGACCCGTCGGCTCGGCCCTTTCCCCGGCGACGTGCCAGACCGCGAGCAGAGCGGCCTCTTCCTGCACCTCAACCGCAACAAGCGCTCGATCGTCCTCGATCTCGATACGACGACCGGCCGCGAGCTGTTTGCCGAGCTCGCCAACAGTGCTCAGCTCATCGTCGATTGTGGTCAGCCGGGTTGGCTGGCCGAGCTTGGGCTCGGCTACGAGGAGCTCGCCAGTGTTCGCGAGGAGCTGGTCGTGACCCAGATCACTCCCTTCGGACAAGACGGGCCGTACCGCGACTTCACCGCCAGTGAGATCACGCTGATGGCGCTCGGTGGCCTCATGAACATTGCCGGCGAACTGGAGCGTGAACCACTCAAGCTGGCCGGGTCGCCCGCCCACTACAGCGCCGGCCTGGTCGCCTTCACGTCGACACTGCTGGCCCTTCAGCTAGCCGAGTTGAGCGGCCAGGGGCAGCAGGTTGATGTCTCCATTCTCGAGGCGCTGACCTGTTCTCACTTCCAAGACCTATCCGAGTATGAGTACACAGGCAACATCCGCCGGCGTGGCGCCGGACGGATGCCGATCCCGACCCAGGACGGGTTCATCTCATTCGCAGTCCAGGCTCACCACTTCCCGGACTTCCGGCGACTGATCCTTGGCACCGAGGCGGGCGAACTGACCGAGGACGAGGATCTCGTGAACCGAGACCGTCAGCGGCTTGAGGGTGAGATGGACACGGAGATCTTGCAGTGGGCACTGCAGCGGACCAAGTATGGCGCCTACCAGGAGGCCCAGTCTCAGGCGCACATCCCGGCGTCGTTCTTCGCTGAGATCGAGGACGTCTTGGATTCGCCCCAGCATGAGGCCAGGGGCTATTTTGCCGAGCTGGATCACCCCGACGCCGGGCCGCTCCGCTTCCCCGGCCTGCCAGCGCAGTTGAGCGGCGTTGTGATCGATCACCGGCGCGCACCGCGGCTTGGCGAGCACAGTGCGTCGGTCCTCTCAGAGTTGACCGACCTCTCGCCCGAAGAGATCAGTGAGGTACGAGCGGCGGGGGTGATCTGATGGCCGAGACGGCCCGCCCGCTGCCGCTTGATCGGATCCGCGTGCTCGACCTCGGCATGTTCTGGGCCGGGCCACTCTGCGGCAAACTGCTCGCCGACGCCGGGGCCGAGGTCATCAAGTTCGAGTCACCGAGTCATCCCGACAACCTGCGGATCCTTGCCCGCGGCGTCTACCCGGACGGCGAGCGTGGGGAGCGCCACTGGAATCGTTCGGGGATGATCAACGAACGCAATCGCGGGAAGCGCGGCCTCGGTCTGGAGCTCGGTACTGAGACGGGCCGTGCGATCTTCCGCGAGCTGGTGGCGATCAGCGACGTCGTCCTTCACAACTTCAGCACGAGAGTGCTGGCCAAGTGGGGCCTCGACTACCCTCAGCTCCGCGAGATCAACGACCAGATCATCCTCTGCTCGATCTACAGCCAGGGCTCCCAGGGCCCGGAGAGCAGCTTTGTCTCCTTCGGCGGAACGCTCGAACAGGTCGGCGGGATCACGAGCCTCACCGGCTACGCCAACGAGCTGCCCGGTGGCTTCACCATTCAGCTCCCCGATCCGCTGGGCGGCACGATCGCCGCCGGCCTGATCGTTGCCGCCCTCAGGCAGCGCCGGATCACCGGTGAGGGACTGATGATCGACCTCTCGCAGCGAGAGAACGTGACGGCTCTCCTCGGTGACGAGATCGTCGGCTACCAGGTCGGAGCCACGCCCTCAGAGCGGATCGGGAATCGAGACCGCCTCTTTGCACCCCAGGGCTGTTACCCCTGCCAGGGTGAGGACGCATGGGTGGCGCTGTCTGTGACCAACGACCGTGAGTGGGCAGATCTCGCCCGGGCGATCGGACAGCCAGAGCTGGTCGATGACCCGAGGTTTCAGACGGTGCTTGCCAGGCGCGAGGGGCACGATGAGTTGGACGAGATCCTCAGCGCCTGGAGCGGACAGCGGGACAAACAGCAGGCGATGCGGGAACTGCAGGCGCACGGCGTGAGGGCCGGCGCCGTCCAGGATGCACGTGATCTCTATGCCGATCCCCAGCTCGCGTCCCGGGAGTTCTGGGACCGCGTCGACGACCCCGATGCCGGCTCACATCGCTATCCCGGCCATCCAGCGCGTTTCGGCGGGAGCCCGCTCGGGACCGGCCTGCCGACGCCGACCCTGGGCCAGGACAACGACTACGTACTCCGAGAGTTGCTGGGTAGGACCGCGCTCGAAGTTGCCGAGTTGCGAGCCTCAGGCGTGGTCGGCGAAGCGCCGACGGCGGCCGCTCAGCGGGGGAAGCTGTAGCCCCTCGCGGGCGCCGTGACCTGTCGGCGAAACCGATTGCTCCATGTTCGCTTGCTGTGGTATAACTCCGCGGTACTGGCAGAGGGGGGTCTGCGCGCGCCCGCTCATGCACATCGATTAAGGAGACCTTGATGTCAGAATTTGGCGACTACTGGTCTAGTCGTGTCAGTCGCAGGAGGGCTCTCCGCGGTGCCGCTCTGGGGCTCTCCGGCCTGGCTGGTGCTGCACTGATCGGATGCGGTGGCGACGACGACGCCCCGGTGGCGACAGCGGCAGCTACCACGGCTGCAGCCACCACCACAGCGGCGACCGCAACAGCGACGACCGCCACTGGCGGTGCGGCTACCGCCACCGCCGCGACGGCCGCGCCAACGGCCGAGTCGATGGCCGGTGGGACCTTCAAGTACTTTTCGGCGTACGATGTCGACACCTTCGACAACCACGAGTCGCCCTCCTACAAGACCTTCGTGATCAACACCTACACGCACAGCCGGTTGGTGCGCTACGCAGTCGGACAGGGCAGCGAGCCGGCCTCGGGCGCGGTCGAGGGGGATCTCGCCGAGACCTTCGAGCAGCCCGACGACACCACGATCATCTTCAACCTTCGCCGCGGAATCCCCTGGGACCGTCGGCCGCCGACCAACGGTCGCGACCTCGATTCAGAGGACGTGATCAAGAGCTGGGATCGGGTTCGTGAGGGTGGCGCTTACCGCAAGGTGCTGGCCAACGAGGTGGAGCCGACCGCCCCGATCGTCTCGATGGAGGCGACCGACGCCAACACGGTGGTGGTCAAGCTGGCCCGCGCCGACGCGCTCACGCTGCCGATCATGGCCTGGTATCTCTCCGGTTTCTGGATCCTTCCCAAGGAGGCCGCGGGCGGCAGCTATGACCCGGCCGCCGACGTCCGCGGGAACGGACCCTTCCTGCTCGACTCCTACACGCCATCGGTGGAGTTCAAGATGGTGCGGAACCCCGACTGGTGGGGCGGACCACAGTACCCGCTGTTCGACGCGGTCGAGCTGCCGATCATCGAGGATGTCGCTCAGCGCGAGGCGCAGTTCCGCGCCGGCAACATCTACCTCAACGGACCCAGCGGCGCAGCCTTCCCGCAGATCGTGAGCGAGGTGGAGGGGACCGAGCTCTTTACCGGTCCGGCGACCACCGCCGGAAGCTCGATCGGGTTCAACATGATCCCCGAGTCGGGTTTTGTCGACCAGCGCGTCCGGCGAGCGTTCTCGATGACCCAGGACCGCGACATCTTCTCTCAGATCTTCCTGAGCCTTGAGGACTACTCGGCAATTGGTGTTGAGCTGACGCCGAACTGGAACACGCCGATGTCCTCTGGATTCGGCCCGTTCTACCTCGACCCCCAGGGTCCCGACTTCGGGCCCAGTGCCGCAAACCTGCATCACAACATCCCCGAGGCGACCAAGCTGCTCGCTGCGGCCGGGTTCGACAGCGGGAACCCCTTCAAGTTCGACCTGATCTGGCCAGGCACGCGCTACGGTTCGGACTGGCCGGCTATCGCCGAGACCCTCCAATCGATGGCGCTTGACGCCGGTATTCAGATCAACTTGGTGCCCCTGGACTACACGACCGAGTGGATCGTGAGGACCGAGAGCGATGCTAACGGGATGCGGACCGGCGGCGGCTACTTCCGCGCCTTCACGCAGTTCGAGGGCCCGACCAACGTCAGCGCCGCGTTGATGAACCCCTCAGGTGGCCGCTCCACGGCCGGCGAGTGGCTGAGTACGTTCTACACCTCGGCCGGACCAAACAACCAGGTCGGGAACAACTGGCCGCAACTGGACCAGATGGTCACGGACGCGCGGAGCACCTTCGACTACGAGGATCAGCTCGACAAGTATCACGAGATCCAGCGCTACATGATGGACGAGGTCTGCGTCTCGCCCTTCTACCCGCGTGCAGAGGGCACCGGGATCAAGTGGGCCGGACTGAACGGTCCGGGGCTGACCAAGGCCTGGGGCGGCGGCGCCCTGGGCAACGGCAACCAGATCAACGAGCTCTACCCGCTGTGGTCGCTCGATGCATCGCTTCGCGGCTAGCGGGTGATCGGGTCGGGCCACCCCCGACCATGCACGGGGGACATTGATGGGTGAGCCGCTGAATGGGTAAGTACATCCTTCAGCGGCTCGCGCTTAGCTTGCCGACGCTGCTCGGCTTGACCCTTGTTGTCTTCTTCGTCTTCCGCGTCCTGATTCCGGTCGATGTCATCGATGTCGCTACCTTTGAGACCGAGACAGACGATCAGGAGCTCCAGCAGAAGTTGCGCGAGGAGTTCGGGCTCACCGGACCGCTCCCTGTGCAGTACCTGCGCTGGCTGGGTAACGTCCTCATGGGCGACTCAGGGACCTCATTCTTCACGGGCCGCTCGGTCAGTGAGGAGATGGTGAAGCGCATCCCGACCAGTCTTGAGCTGGGCATGGGTGCTCTGCTCATCTCGATCGCTTTCTCGGTCCCGGTCGGCCTGATATCGGCTGCCAAACAGGATTCCATGCCCGACTACGTCGCCCGGGGCGGGGCGATCATGTTCTACGCACTGCCGGGTTTCTGGATCGGCACGCTCGTGCTGGTCTTCGGCGGTCGCTGGTTCGGGTGGGCCCCGCCGATCGCCTACGTCGAACCGTGGGTCGACCCGTGGGGCAACTTTAAGCACGTGATCACACCGATGCTGATCCTGGGGCTGAGCCCGATCGGCATCCAGATACGGCTGATCCGTACGCAGGTCCTCGAGGTAATGCGGCAGGACTACGTGCGCACCGCCCGCGCCAAGGGGCTGGGGCCGCGTTCGGTCTACTCCCGCCATGTCTTGCGGAACGCGCTGCTGCCCTTTGTCACCGTGATCGGCCTGGCGCTGCCGGGCGTGGTCGGGGGCACGGTGATCTTCGAGCAGATCTTCCTCGTGCCGGGGGTCGGACGCTACCTGCTGGAGTCCCTCTCCCGCCTCGACCTCTACGTGGTGATGGCAACCAACCTCTTCTTCGGCGCGCTCCTCGTGTTCGCCAACATCATCGTTGACGTGAGCTACGGTCTGATCGACCCACGGGTCCGATTGACCGAGCG
Source organism: Dehalococcoidia bacterium (assembly GCA_965249675.1). Lineage (GTDB taxonomy): Bacteria > Chloroflexota > Dehalococcoidia > UBA2979 > UBA2979. Next base: position 2,634,762 of record OZ252250.1, on the reverse strand, counting down.
CTAGCTGTAGTGTCCCGGGACGTTGTTGACACGGCTGATCGGGGGTTCGCCTCCGATCGCGGTGTGCAACGGTGGTGGTTGTAGCGGTGCAGCCATGGTTCGAGGGCGGCTGCGCGTTCGGCCTCACTGCAGTAGACGCGGACGTAGGCCCACTCCTCGACCATCGTGCGGTGGAAGCGCTCGACCTTGCCGTTGGTTTGCGGCCGGTAGAGCCTGGTCCGCTTCGCGCGGACGCCGGCGGCGCGGCAGGCAGCGCCGAACAGATAGCTGCGGTAGGCGCCGCCATTGTCGGTGAGCACGGCCCGCACCTCGACGCCGCGCTCAGCGAACCAGGCGCGAGCGCGCCCGAGGAAGGCGGCGGCGCTGACGGCGCGCTCGTCTCCAAGGATCTCGCTGTAGGCGAGGCGTGTGTGGTCATCCACGGCGGAGTGGATAAAGGCGTAGCCGGTGCGGCTGCGCGGCGCCTGGCCCCGCCCGTGAGCGCACCAGCCGCCGCCTGGCGGCATGCGCTCCAGCTTCTTGACGTCGATGTGCAGCAGGTCGCCCGGGCGGGCGTGCTCGTCGCGGCGGGAGCGGCGGATCAGCTGCCCGCTGGGACGGTCCAGCCAGGCGAGGCGGTTGAGGCCGCGGCGGCACAGCACGCGGTGGACGGTGGAGGCATGCATCCCGAGGCGGAAACCGATGCGCGCCGGTCCGAGCTTCCCGCGGCGGCGGATGCGCTCGATGCGGCGTTCAAGGCTTGCGGTGACGCGGGCGGGGGAGCGATGTGGACGGCTGGGGCGGTCCTCGAGACCGGCCGCGCCCTCCTCCAGCCAGCGGCGCCACCACTTGTAGGCGGTCTGACAGGAGACGCCCATCCCATGGGCGACGTGCGCGGCCGCGCGGCCCGCGGCGATGCGTTCCAGCAGCGTGCGGCGGGCGAGGAAGGTGAGTCTGGCGTTACGATGCATCGGAGCCTCCAGGCGCACGGTGCTGGTTCGTTACTCACACCTTCTCCCGGAGGCTCCCTTCACGAGCAACCCCTGCAGGGATCAAGCCGCCCTGCAGGGGTCAACAACGTCTGTGGACGTTACAGCTAGCGGCTGGAGGTCGGAGATGGCGGCAGACATCCAGGTGTTCGCGGGCCCGAGGGTACGCGACGAACCATCGGCCTGGATGGCACCCGCCCGCTGGCTGCTCAAGCTGGCGGTCCGCAAGCCACTCGGGTTCGTGGGACTGACGATCCTGCTGATCTTCGGCCTGAGCGCCGTCTTCGCCGGCACCGTGGCACCATACGGATTTGCCGACACGGACTTCCTCGCGAGGCTGGAAGGGCCGAGTCGAGCCCACCTCCTGGGTACCGACAACCTCGGCCGAGACCTTCTCAGCCGCGTTATCTACGGGACGCGGGTCTCCTTTGGTATCAGCCTTGCCGCCGTGGTCCTGGCGAAGTCGTTGGCAACTATCGTGGCCGTGGTCTCAGGGTATTGGGGCGGCTGGTTCGACAAGATCTTCCAGAGAATTATCGATGTCTGGATTGCGCTACCGCTGCTGATCATCCTGATCACCCTGATCGGGGTGCTCGGCCAGGGCGCCAGCACGCTGATTCTCGTGATCGGTCTCGGTAATGCGCCGAACGCCTCTCGCCTCGTGCGTAGTGTGGTCGTTCAGGTACGGGAGGAGCCGTATATCCTCGCCGCAGAGTCGCTGGGAGCGTCGGACGCGCGAATCATGCTTGCTCACGTCCTGCCCAACATCGCCCACATCGTGATCTTCTCGGCAACGGTCACGCTGGGGTCGGTGATCCTGATCGTTGCCTCGCTAGGGTTCCTGGGCTTCGGGGTGCCGCCGCCGCAACCAGACCTCGGCGCCATGTTGAGTGGTGACGGGCTCACCTTCATGCGCCGCCACTGGATCATGGCCCTCTGGCCGGGCGTCGCGATTACCTTGATCGTCTTCTCGTTCAACGTGCTGGGCGACGCGTTGCGCGATGTGCTCGACCCACGCTTGCGCGGCTCCTGACAGCTGTTCGACCAAACAACCGTGCGATCACCGGCCGCCCACCGATGGTGCGTCCGGACGAAGGGAATTGTGACAACGTGGCTGACTACGAGCATCTGATCTACGAGAAGAAGAATCGCGTCGCGACACTGACCTTTAACTACCCCGAGAAGCTCAACGCGATGGACCGGATCATGCACCAGGAGTTGCATGAGGTGCTGCGGGACGTGCAGGCGGATACGGGCGTTCGGGCGCTGATCCTGACTGGCGCCGGTCGCGGCTTCTGCTCGGGCGCCGATGTGCGGGGGTTCCGCCCCGAGGGCTTCATGGACCGGGCGGGCACGGCCAGCGATCAGAAGTACTACCAACAGCCCTCGCCGTCGTCGCCGATGCCACGCTACATGCACGACACGGTGAAGAAGCCCGTGATCTCGGCGATCAACGGGATCGCCGCCGGGGCCGGCTACGGGATGGCACTGGCCTCGGACCTGCGGATCGCCGCCGACGTTGCGAAGTTCTCGCACGTCTACCTGAGGCGAGCACTGATCCCCAGCGCCGAGTTGTGGTGGCTGCAGCGGCTGGTCGGCATCCAGAAGGCACGCTACCTGCTCTACATGAACGAGGACATCGACGCCCAGCAGGCGCTGGAGATCGGACTCGTGCTTGAGGTGCTCGAGCCCGATCAGTTGATGCCCCGGGCACGGGAGATCGCTGAGACGATCGCTGAGGGGCCGCCGGTTGCAACGCAGTGGGCGAAGGTGCTATTCGACACGGCCCTGGACAAGAGCTACGACGAGACACAGTACCTCTCCGGCCTGGCCCGGGGGCTCTCTGAGCCGGCTGGAGAGTTCGCCGAGGGCACGCACTCGTTTCTCGAGAAGCGGAAGCCCGAGTTCAACGCGGGCTAGCCTACGACCGCCTGACCTGGCGCGACCGACGACCAGGCGTCTCGAAGGGCGCCCGCGCAGGAAGCTGCGGCTGAGCGGTCGCGACTGCTACGCAGACGTTCGCTCCTGGGAGAGCGCTTCGAGAGGGAATTGGCCCGACGGGGCCCGGACGGGCCGTTCAGGATCCCGGTCCCGCGGCCACGCCTCCCGGGGGGGGGGCCAATCTCACGGGAGGTGGGCCGGATCGGTCGTCAGCTGACGCCGAGGTCGACCCGGTGAACCGAGTTGTTCCCGTAGCCGAACTTGTTGAAGACGGGCTCGAGCGGCTGTGTTCGCCCCTCGCTGTCCGTCGCGCGTGCGACGAGCTGCGCGCCGGCAGCAAGGGAGACAGTGGCTGACCAGCTCACGGAGATGGCCGGCTCCGAGGTTCCGGAGAGCTCGGCGTCCGCCCAGCTGGCACCGCCGTCCGGGGAGACCTGCACGCCGGCGATGGCGGCGTCGCCACACCATGCCGCCCCCGAGATCTGGGCGGCGCCGGCTGCCATCGCGGCACCTGCCGCCGGTGAGGAGATCACCGATCGCACCAGCATCGTCGAGAGAGCCCCACTGACGCCGGGCCGATCGTCGTCCTGGTAGATGTAGCGATCGCCCTGGAAGAAGCCGTAGAAGGGCTCCGCCAGCAGCTGGATCTCGACGAGCCACTTGACCGATGCCATGCCGTACCAGCCGGGAACCACGAGCCGCAGTGGGGCTCCGTGGTTGGTGAGGAGCGGTTCACCGTTCATCGCCCAGGCGAGCAGCACGTTGGAGCGCCGCGCCTGCTCCATGGTCAGCGCCCGCTCGTAACGGACGTGGCGTCCGGGTTCACCGTCTCCCTCGTCAGCGCCGCGGAAGAGCACTTCCACGGCGCTGTCCATGGGTGCGACCCGGTCGAGCAGAGCGCTCAACGGGATGCCCGTGAAGGAAGCCGTGCCGGCAGCGCCGAAGTTCCACTGTGTACCGGGCGGGGAGGGCTCGACGACCACACGGGCGTTCCCGGCACACTCCATCGTCATTGTGACCGACTGGTCGGTCAGCGCCTGCAGATCGCCGAGCGAGAAGGAGCCGCCCTGGCCGGCGGCGCCGGTGACTGCCAGCTCCCAGCTCGCCATGTCGATCTCAGGCACCGCGAAGTGGTTGCGAACGTAGAACTGGTCGGCGCGCGTGAGGCTGCCGTCCAGTAGCGCCATCGGCGTCTCGGCGTTGAAGGGATGCTCGTCGATGACGAGCAACTCGGTGGTCTTGGACAAGAAGATACCCCCTGGATCAGGTCGTAACTGATTCGGTTGCCGGAGAAACGACGCGGCATTGAGTTCGCCCGCGGTCGACCCCCACTCTGCCAGCTGGTAGTGGCCAGAGCCTCTGAACCTTACCGCGGGCCCGTGATAGGCGACAGTGAGATGGGTGGCCCAAGATCCGGCACCTGCGAGTGCCAGGAGTAGTGCTGGGGGGCTGATGGTGGTGGCGGGGCGGTATTTGGAAGAGCGGACGACAAGGTCTGAGCGACGCACGGCACAGCCGGGCAGTTGGGACGGCACCGGGGGTGTGAGCGGACGGGAGCGGGCACAGCGGAGCCAGCCATCCGCTCGGATCGCGACGAACTGGGGGGCAGAGCGCGGTCGCCGGGGCCTACGGTGGTGCGTTGGCGAGCGTCAGCAGCCGCTGGCGCGCCCCGACCAGCAGCGGATACGCCGGATGGCCGGCGCGGAGCTGGATCTGGAGTGTTCGCGATCGCCTGACCACGCGTCCGGCAATGCCGATCAGGGAGAAGCGCACCGCCTTGTACCGTCGACTGGCCCACTCTGCCGGGAGCAGCAGCCGCTTGAACGTCGCGTTGAGATTGGACGCCAGCACCACCATCGCCCACCACGCCGCGTTGGCGCCGAACAGCCCCGATGGCAGACGACCACCGGCGAAGTCGCCCTTGAGCGCGCTGTGGATCTCTTCGCCCTTGCCGCACCGCTCCCGCGACCAGTGAATCAGCTCCCTGGCATCACCTGTGCGGTTGGTCACCATCGCAAACACCCGGTACCACTGACCGCGCAGCTCCTCGGCCCTGCTCGGTAACTCCTCGTCCGTGAGCAGCCCTGGCAGTGGCGGGTTCCGGTATACCTCCCGCGTCGCGATGAACCGGTACTCCGGACCGAGGTGATGATTCCCGATCCAGCTTGGGACGTAGTTCACCTCGGCGTACTGCTGATCGCTCTCCGCCGACTCCTCGTTCCGCGCTGGCAGCGTCCGCCACTCCCCCTCCGGCACCCGCCGCACCGCCCGCCGAAACTCGCCGTTCAGCGGCGCTCCAACAGCAAATTCGATCACCCCGAAACGGGCATCCCGGCCCTCCGCACAGTAGCGCAGCAGCTCCTGCTGATAGCCCGCGGTATCTGACCGCATCAGCACCCGCTCGACTCCCGCCGGCAGCAACTCCAGCGCCTCCTGGAGCACGCGCAGCTGCTCGAACCCGGCCGGGACATTGCCGTCGCGGAACTCACAGTGCAACACCGTATCGGTTTCCCGCCAGTAGGTTGTCAATGGCTGGTAGCCCCGCGTGTGCTTGTAGCTGTAGAGCGCCTGTCGCTTGCCGCTCCCGATCAGCGTCGCGTCCATGTCCAGCGTCGCCTGCCGCTGCCGGTCGTGACGCTGGGCAAAGGCCAGCAGGTCGGCGTTTACGCGCCCGAGGCCACGCAGCGCCGCCCCGGGTGCCGGGATGAAGGCGCGATGTGGCTCGCGACGCTCCTCCTCCGCCGCGTCGTGGAACCGCTCCAGGTACCGCCGCACTGCCGTCGGCGACGGCACATTGCGCGTCCGCGAGCGGCGCCACCGTCGCCCCAGCGCCTCACGCTTCCGGCGGTGCAGCCCGTGGTGCTCCGCTCTCCGCAGCATCCGGCCCAGTCCCTCGTCCCCCTCCAGCACCCGCAGATCGTCGACCGACTCCCCGCCAGCGAGGTTCAGGAGCAGCAGTGACGTGAGGAACTGGTCGTCCGTCCACGACCGCCCGCCCTCCTTCAGGCCAACATGCCGTCGCATCGACTGGCGTAGCCCTGATGCTTCGATCAGATCGAGGTAGGGAACCATCCCCGCCTCGGCCGTCGCTCCGCCGCAACGCGAGACTTCGCTGTACTCGATCGGCAAGGGGCCTTGTGGCATGATGTCTACACCTCGTTGGTGATGGTTTTCGTGAAGCAATAACCATCATATGCCCCAGTAAACACCGGGCCCAACGGGGCTCTCTATTTAACTTAGATGCCGGATCGGGGGTGGCACCGGACTGGCATGGCACGGACGCCCCGGCAGTGCAGAGCGGAGGCCCGGTGGCCAGCGTCTCCCCGCCCAAGATACCACCGCGCCAGAGAATTCCGGTACGTTACCACTGTCGGTACCGCTGTGGTGGGGAGGGCGGACGAGATGGTGATCGACTTTCGCGTGGGTGCTCCGATCAAGGGTGACCTCGTGCCGCACCGGACCCACAAGACGCTCTACGGTCAGGCCTACGGGAGGATCGCCGTCGAGCAACCAGCCGATCGGCCAACTGACGCGGCCGGTCTCCTGCGCCTCATGGATGAACACGGGATTTCGCACGTGGTGGTGCCGGTCGAGGACAACGAGACCAGCCTCGGCAGTCGTACCAGCCCTGAGACGCTGGCCGCCTTCTGCGCAGAGAATCCTGAGCGGCTGATCGGTTTCTGCGGCGCGGACCCCTACAAGGGGATGGCGGCTGTGCGCGAACTCGAATACGCCGTCCGTGAGCTGGGTGTGCGTGGCCTCAACATCGGCCAGTTCTGGCAAGAACTCTACGCCGACGACCGCCGCTACTACCCGCTGTACGCCAAGTGTGTCGAGCTGGGCGTGCCGGTAATCCTCCATGCCTCGATGAACCTCAGCCTTGAGGTCGGGATCGAGTACAGCCATCCGAGGCACATCGACCAGGTGGCGACCGACTTCCCTGAGCTCACGATCGTCGCTACGCATGGTGGCTGGCCCTGGGTGCTGGAGATGGTGGCGGTGGCGTGGCGGCGGCCGAACGTCTATCTCGATACGGCCGCCCAGCGTCCCCGCTACATCGGCATGCCCGATACCGGCTGGGCGCCTTTCGTGCATTTCGGGAACAGCCTCCTGCAGGATCGCATCCTCTATGCCAGTCGCTGGCCGCTGCTGCCCTTCGATCTGGCCATGCGGGAGCTCAAGGAGCTGCCCCTCAAGCCCGAGGTGCAGGAGAAATGGCTGTGGCGCAACGCCGCCCGACTGCTCGATCTGAAGGTCTAACATCCACGGTTTCGGAAGGACCTATTGATGGACCTGGTGCACTACGAGATTGACGATCGCCTGGCCACAGTCACGATTGACCGGCCGGAGGCGCGCGATCAACCAGGACGTGGTTGAGGGGCTCGTCAGCGCCTTCGCCGATGCGCGCGAGAACCCCGATGTCTGGGCGGTGATCCTGACCGGTGCGGGCGATGTCGCGTTCAGCGCAGGAGCCGACCTCAAGGCGATGGAGCGCAGCGCTGGCGGTCCGGACCAGAACACGGCCTCAATCCGGCGCGGCCCCCGCGTCGGAGTTGATGACCTCCACCAGCACATCAGGCACACCTACAAACCGACGATTGCCGCGGTCAACGGCTATGCGCTCGCCGCGGGATCGGGACTGGCCCTCTCCTGCGACCTGCGGATCCTGTCGGACCGGGCACAGATGGCTGGCCACATGCCAACCGGGGGATCTCCTCCGTCAGCGGCCCGGTACTGCTCGCGCACATCGTCGGCCCGCACAAGGCGCTCGAGATCGAGTACTACGCCGAACATCTCGCCGCCGACTACTGTCTGGAGCTCGGAATTGCCACCGAGGTCGTCCCCCACGAGCAGCTGCTTAGCCGCGCCCAGGAGGTGGCACGCCGCATCATGCAGAACTCGCCGGCCTCGATTCGCCACATCAAGGAGGTGACCATGCGTGGCCTCGAACTCCCGATCGATGGACGCCTCAAGCTGGCGCGGGACTTCCATAACCGTTGCCTGCAAACTGAAGACGCCAGGGAGGGCCTGCGGGCCTTTGCCGAGAAGCGAGCGCCCGTCTGGACGGGCCGCTGACCGACCGCGAGGGAGATGATCGCGACTGAAGGGAGCGAACCAGATGGCTGATGGAAGCGAAGCGGTACTGCTGGAAGTGGTCGACGGGGTCGCCGTCCTGACCCTGAATCGCCCCGAGGCGATGAACGCGATGAACCGTGACCTCAGTCGGGGGCTGGCCAATGGTCTGGCGGAGATCGACTCCAACCCTGACGTACGCGTCGGCATCGTCACCGGGAACGGACGCGCCTTCTGCGCCGGTGCCGACCTCAAGGAGCGCGCTGCCGGGGGCGACAGTGGGGCTCAGTGGCACAACGTCGAGTCGTTCATCGCCTCTGCCGCAGCTTCTTCGGCGATCCACTCAAAGCCGCTGATCGCGGCGATCAACGGCTTCGCACTGGCCGGAGGTCTTGAGCTGGCGCTGCGCTGCGACCTGCTGATCGCCAGCGATCGGGCTCGCTTCGGGCTCCCGGAGATCGTCCACGGGTTCTTCCCTGGTGCCGGCGGTCCTCAGCGGCTGCCGAGGATGATCCCGAGACCGGTGGCGATGGAGATGATCCTCACCGGCGATCCGATCGATGCTCCGACGGCGCTGCGGGCTGGACTGATCAGCCGGATGGTGCCCCACGAGGAGCTAATGACGGTGGCGATGCAACTGGCGAAGCGGATCGCCGAGCACAACCCCGTGGCGATCACCGCCGTCCGGGAGGTCTCCAATGTGACCTCTGACATGAGCCTGCCTCACGCCCTGCGGTTCGGGAGCGCGCTCCGCTGGATCGTCGGGCAGACCGAGGCGGCCCAGAGCGGCTCTCAACGATGGGTGGAGCGACGCTGAGTGGCACTGCCCGGTCGCCGCGGAACGCCCGAGGAGGCCGCCGGGCATGCTGACGGCGAAGAGGCACCGGCCGATTCGGAGGTAGTCGCAGCTGACGGGCGGGCTACCCTGGGCGTTAACATTGAGCGATGAGAACACTGCTGCTCGTCGAGGACGATGCGTCGATCTCGAGCGCGGTCGCCTACAGCCTGGAGCGTGACGGCTACCGGGTGATCACGGCCCATGACGGTGTTTCCGGGCTCGAGTTGGCCCGAAAGGAGCGCCCTGACCTGGTCTTGCTGGACGTCATGCTGCCTGGGCTCTCGGGCCTCGATGTCTGTCGCATCCTCCGTCAGGAGCAGTCGGTGCCGATCGTCATGCTGACCGCGCGCGACCAGGAACCCGACAAGATCCAGGGCTTCGAACTCGGCGCCGACGACTACATCACCAAACCGTTCTCGATGCGCGAGCTGCGCGCACGCATCGGCTCGGCACTCCGTCGCGACCGCCTTTCCCGAGACGTCGGTGCCGGAGAACGGGCGGCGAGCGACGTACTGTCCGCCGGTGGCCTGACCCTGGATCGAGGTGCTCACGTCGTGACCCAGAGGGGGGACCTGGTGCAGCTTCGCCCGCGCGAGTTCGAGCTCCTCGACTACTTGATGGTCCACAGCGGGCAGGCGCTCAGCCGGGAGAGGATTCTCGAGGCGGTCTGGGGCTTCACCTACTTCGGTGGCACTCGCACCGTTGATGTCCACATCCGCTGGTTACGGGAGAAACTTGAAGCTGATCCGTCGCAGCCGCAGCTGATCCAGACGGTTCGCAACGTCGGCTACAAGTTCAGCCAGTGAACCGGGTCCTCCTCCTATTGCTGTTCGTCGCGGCCGCCGCCTTGGTGCCGTGGGCGCTGGCGCGCGAGTCGGTATCGCTCCTCTGGACCCTCGCGCTGCCGCTGGTCGCGGCCCTGCTCTGGCGCGGGCGGGGTGCGCCCACGACCGAGCCTTCGCGGCCGGAAGACGAGCCGCCCAGCGAGGTTCCCTCCTGGCTCGATGCCGTCCCCTGTGGCCTTCTCGTACTCGACGCCGAGACCCGGGTGCTCGCCGTCAACCGCGCGGCCGCGCGTCTGCTCGGACGGGAGCGGGAGGAGATGGTCGGTGTCACCCTGATCCGAGCGACTCTCGACCACAACCTCCTGGGAGTGGCGCGCGAGGCTGAGGGGCTCCCCCAGGAGGTGGAACTGCGCGAGGGAGAGATCGTCTCCGTGACAGCCACGCCGGCGGGTCAACCGGGAGCGGCGGGCGGCACCATCCTCGCGATCGAGGACCTCACGCCGCTCCGCTCGGCACAACGTGCACGATCGGAGCTCGTGGCCAACGCCTCGCACGAACTGCGCACGCCGGTGGCGGCGGCAATGGCCCTCGTCGAGACGCTGGAAGAAGGTGTCACGGACGCAGCTCGGCAGGCGGACTTTCACCGCCGACTGCGCTCGGAGATCGGTCGTCTGCGCGATATCGTGGAGGGGTTGCTCAACCTCTCTCGGCTTGAGTCCCGGATCGAGGTCTTCGAGATGGAGGCGCTAAAACCGCTCTCGCTGTTGGAGACGGCGACGGCGCGGATCGAACCGCTGCTGCTGGACGGGCAGCAGATCCGGGTCTCCGCACAATCGGTTGGAGCGGTACGGGGAGACCGGAACCGCATCCTTGAGGTGCTCGCGAACCTGCTCGACAATGCGCTCCGCGTCTCCCCACCGGACGGGGAGGTGCGCCTCGAAGCGATCGGTGGCGCCGACGAGGTGCGGTTCGAGGTTTCCGACGAGGGCCCGGGCATCTTGCTTCACGACCGCGAACGCGTATTTGAGCGCTTCTACACCGGCGATGCTGCGCGTGAGACTGGCAACAGTGGACTGGGGCTCGCGATCGCGCGCCATATCGTCGCCCGCCACGGTGGTCGCATCTGGGTGTCGTCCCACACGCCCGGCGCCACCGTCTGCTTCACGCTCCCGGGCATGCCCGGGGACGCCGCCAGCTAGCTGCCGAGAGCTCAGGAGCGGGAGCCGGGACGCTCCACCCTCGCCGGGTGTCGTGCCGGTGAGGGTGCCGGTGAGGGTGCCGGTGAGGGCCCGGGTGGGGGTGGCGTCGGCCCTGCTAAAGTTGCTGCCGAAGACGTTCAGTGGAAGAGGGCAGTATGGGTTCGCTTGAGGGAAGAGTCGCGATCGTGACCGGGTCGTCGCGTGGAATCGGGGAGGCAATCGCGCGGCGGTTCGCGATGGATGGCGCCAAGGTCGTCGTCACCGCGCGGACCGTCGAGGTCCGCGATGAGCGCCTTCAGGGAACGGTCAACACGGTAGCCGATACGATCAGGGCGGCCGGTGGCGAGGCTACTGCCGTCTCGGCGAATCTCCAGCGGTCTGAGGATCGCGAGCGACTGGTCGAGACCGCGCTGGAGGCCTATGGGCAGGTCGATGTGCTGGTCAACAACGCCGCCATCCTGGTACCGGGTGGCACGATCGAGTTCCCGGAACGCTACTTTGACAGGATGTTCGAGATCCTGGTCAAGGCACCGTTCCACCTCTGTCAACTCGTGCTCCCGCAAATGGTGGAGCGTGGCCAGGGCGGATCGATTCTGAACATCTCGTCACGCGCAGCTCTGCATCCCCGCCCGGGCGCCACATCGGCTGACGGGGCGGTCTACGGAATGACGAAGGCGGCGATCGAGCGATTCTCCACCGGCCTGGCCGCGGAGTTCTTCGAGCACCGCATTTCGGTGAATGCCCTCTCGCCGGACCGCGTCGTGCCGACGCCCGGCCAGATGTACGGGCGGCGCTACAGTCAGGAGATGCTTGACGCCTCAGAGCCCGTTGAGCAGATGGCTGAGACGGCGCTGGCGCTCGTGAGCGGGGATCCGGCCGAGGTCACAGGTGGAATCCGTTTCAGCGATGAAGTGATGGAGGCGTTTGGGCTGGCCGTGGTCGACATTGGCATGACGGCGCCCGAACCGAACTAGACGGCGGGGCCCGGCTGCTCTCTCCGGGGGAGAGCTTGGAGGTGTTGCAGTCGTTGAAGACGGCGCTGTGGTCTGGACTCGTGCCGTCGTTGGGGAGGAGGCTCCCTATGCGCATTCCGTCGACGCGAGCGCGGGACTCCACCTTGATCACCTGGGCGCCCAGGTTGGCGAGTGGGCGTGTCGCCAGCGTCCCCGCAATCATCCACGTGAAGTCGAGCACGCGGATACCAGCCAGCGGCCGAACCGGGCTCCCATCCCCGCTCCCCCGCGGCGTGTTCCTCAAAGGCGTGTTCCCCGATGGCGTGTTCACGGCCGCTCCCGTTCTCTGCCAAGTGTGACCAGCCCGGCCGCCCGAAGCGCATCGACCTCCCTTGGCGTGTATCCGAGTTCATGCAAGATCTGCCCCGTGTGCTCGCCGATCTCCGGCGCGCGATTCGATCAACGGCATACCGACCACCACAGCGCCGTCCCGGCACGGGTAGAGAGTCTGCCTGAGTGGGCGTCCATGCCTCCCGGGCTGGCTGAAGTCGCGGGCCGGGTTGCCGCTCCCGGTCCTGAGCGGCACGACGCCGACCTGTGTCGAGTGATTCAGGTTCGCCGTCTGGAGTGTCGTCATCGCCAGGGCGTCCTGCATCGAGACCTCCAGCTGTCTGCCCCGCCCGTCCTGGTCACGTCGCACGACCAGGGCAGCCGTGCCCACCGCCGCTTCGAGAGAAGCCTGGTGGTAGCTCTGCGCGCCCGGTAACCGTACTGGTGGGTCGTCGGGGAAGCCGGTCAGGACCATCACGCCGGCCATCGCCTGGGCCACGAGGTCAGACCAGAGGTAGCCGGTGTGCGGCCCGCTCTCCCCGAAGCCCGTGATGCGCATATGGATCAGCCCGTGGGCGAGGCTCCGGATGCGGTCGCGGTCGAGCCGAGCGGCACGGGCGGGATCGTAGTTGTCGATCAGGAGATCGGATGACGCCAGCAGTCGATCGAGCACGCGTCGCCCCTGCCAGCGTTCGATGTCGAGGGCGAGGCTGCGCTTGTTCGTGTTGAAGTGCAGGAAGGGTAGACTTCGTCGCTCCCCCGGCGGGCCCTCCCAGACCGGCGCCTGCCACCGCAGGGTCGCCTGAGGGCCGTTCCACGCGCACCACACGGGCACCGAGGTCGGCGAAGAGTTCGCCGCATAGACGCCGCTGGGGCCGGTCAGGTCGACGACCCGCAGATCACCCAGTGCACCCTGCGGCTGCTCCTCAGTCGGCAAGGGATAGCCGAGGCGAGCCGGGCCGCCGCGAGGGTGCGCGCAGAGCCAGGCGGGGCCTCCCCGTTGCAGCTCCCGGCGGGCCGACTAGACGCCGATGCGCGACTACGTCGGAGCTGGGGGCGGCACCCCGGTGGCCGGTCACAACGAGCTTGGCCCCGGAGTTCGCGCCGGTGCTGTCAGGCACTCTCTCCCATCTCATGGGCTCGCATCCCGACCAGGGGCGGTCACTGACACCTCTCCGGACCGATGGTGTTCGCCCCCCAAGGCTATTCGCCGCGGCCATCGCTTCCCGAGGTGATCCGGCTCATCTGCGTGCGGGGCCTCGCGTCAACTTCAAACCGAAAGACGTCGGGGCGTGAGTAGTGACCGGCGATGTCGCCCCACGTCTTGCGCACGCGCACCTTCTCGAGCGAGACGGTCGCCGTGAGGATCGTCTCCTCTCCGGGCACAGCCTCGCAGATGACTTCGCCGAGCGGGTCGATGATCGCGCTTCGGCCATAGCCATGGTCTCGCTCGAGTTCGCTGAAGCTGTCGGGCAACCTCCTCACGCCGGTCGCGCCGACGGCGATCACGTAGGCCCCTGCCTGGAAAGCGAACGCCTTGGAGAGGAGATGAGCTCTCATGAACGACCGCTCTGATGCGGCGGGCCAGGTCGCGACATGAACCTGGGTGCCCTGCGCGATCAGCGCATAACCGGGCAGGATCATCTGGTGCTCCCAGCAGTTCAGGCCCGAGATACGCGCGTAGGACCGCTCGTAGGTGACGAGCGTTGAGCCGTCGCCTTCGCCCCATACCGTCCGTTCACCCATGGTCGGCTTCAGCTTGCGGTGCTTCCCCAGGATCTCCCCATCACGGGAGATGAAGAGGAGGGTGCAGTAGGTGGTGCCGCGGGTGTGCGGGTCGAGTTCAACTAGGCCGATCGCGACATCGGTCTGGGCGGCACGGGCGGCCTCGCAGAGGAGGGCCGTCTCCGGCCCGGGGATCAGGACTGCCTGTTCGAGATAGGCCGCCCTCATGGCCTCCACGAGCGGGTGATCGAACATCTGGAAGAAGGGGTAGCCGGGAAGCCAAGTCTCACCGAAGGCCGTGAGATCAGCGTGGCGAGCACCAGCCTCCACGATCAGCTCGACGGCCCGTTCAGTTCCCCGAGCACGATCGAACAGATGAGATGTGGCCTGCACTGCGGCCAGCGTGAACTCCCCGCCCATAACAAGCCTCCCTCACCCTGGCTTGGCTGTGCGCGCGCACCCCGATGCCGCCCCGATCCACCCCTAGCGTGCCAGGCTCCAGCGCACCTAGCACGGACGCCGCGACTGTAACACCAGGACGCTGCACCGAACCCCGGCTGAGGGCCTCGACAATCATGCCCGCGGGTGGAGGGTCCGGAGGCCCGCGTGGGGCCCCACCCCCGCCTTGCTAACCGAACGTCAGCCACCGCCAGATCGCCTCGACGGCCTCGATCGCAGTGAACGAGTCGAGCGCACGGGCGACGTGGATCACATACTCGTGCCCGAGCTTCGCCGCGGTCAGGAGCACGAGCGCGCCGACGGTCGGCCGCATCCGCTCGAAGGGGAAGCTGGGTCGCCAGCGATGCATCGCGGCGACGAAGAGGAACCAGAACTCGAAGACGTTCGGGAACGCGAAGAGGATCCAGCGCTCTCCAGCAATCTCGAACGCAAAGAAGCCCAGCATCCGGTAGGCGTAGAGGACGACGGCGATTGTACGAGCGGAACCGTCCCAGCGGAGCGCTACGACCAGGAACGTCACGAGGTAGACCTGGTCGAGCCACTTGTCCTTCGACTGGTAATTGGGGAAGCCACCGAGATCGAGGAGGTTCATCATGAAGAGATCTGAGAGGTCGACCAGGATGGCGATCACCGCGCCGGCAAGTGCCCAACGGAGTACCGGCAGCGACCCGAGCACGCGGACGAGGGCGATCACCAGGACCTCAGCGCTCATGACCCCCTCCTCTCACCGGGAATTATCTGCCAGATCCGACGTCGCCGCTCGCTGAGCCGGACCGGCCACTGCCGCGCAAAGGGGGCTATGGTCGGGACTCGGGCTGCCCGGCCGACGGGAAGCAGCCCTACCGGAGGATGGAGGGGCTTGATGGTGCTCACACTGGCCGACCTTGTTCGGAACCGGACGCTGTCACCGGGGATGGCGGCGCTCCTCGCCGCAGCCGCCGCAGAGCGGCGTTCGCTGCTGATCGTCGCCATCCCCCGGATGGCCGGCAAAACCACCCTGATGGACGCGGTGCTTGCTGAGCGGCCGGCGGACGTCCCCCTCTACCCGGTGGGCACCAGGCACGGCGAGTCCCTCGGGATCCCTGAAGCTCCGGCGCCCCCCGGGTATCTGTGCTGGTCAGAGATCGCCGAAGGCGCGGTCACGGACAGCTACCTCTGGGGCGGGGATGTGCGGCAGATCTTCCGCGCGGCACGAGAGGGTGGGCACGCGGTCGCCACCTCGCTGCATGCCGATGGGCTCGAGTCGGCCTTCGGAGTCGTTGCCGAGAACGGCGTTGGCGACCGGGAGGCATCGATGATTGACCTGGTCGTGTACATCCGCAGCATCGGCCACTGGGAGGCCCCCGAGCGGCGGGCCGTCGCCGCCATCTACGAGGTCAAGGGTGTTCGGGAGGGCCGCCCGGTAGCCAGCCCGGTCCACCTCTGGGATGAGACCGGGGACCGCTTCACGGTGGCCGGCGAGCCAACGCTCGTCTCAGCTGAGAGCTACGCTCACCAGCTCGCCCGTTTCAAGGGGGCGGTAGACGGGAAGCGGTGACCCTGGCTGAGTGGGCCGGGCGCGGCGCTCGAGCCGGAGCACCTGCGAGCTGGTGGAGGCGATTCCGGTCTCCCTGGGGGCGCCTGGCCCCTTCTCAGAAGACCAGCACTGTCGCAACTGCTCGGGAATAGGACAGACTAGAAGTCCGGCCGGAAAGTGTCGCCCTGGAGCTCGGGTAGGCTCCTCAGGTACATCAGATCACGTGCCTCCACGATATAGTGCCTGTCGCGGGTATCGGAGGGCCGATGCTCACCACACGGTCCGATCAACGAGGTCTGTGGGAAGCGGACCGGCTCTACATCGACCACGTCGGCTCCGATAGCTTCTACGGGCTCCTGGCCTCGCTGCGTGGGCAACTGTTCCGGGACGAAGAGTTCCCCGACCGTTACTGCCCCGACAACGGACGAGGCAGCGTGCCGCCGAGCCTGCTCGCCACCGCGCTCCTGCTTAGGCCTACGACCGCACCGGTGACAGCGAGGCCAAGGCGCGTGCGGACTTCGATATCCGCTGGAAGGTGGCGCTGGGCATCGAGATCGACTCGCGGCCCTTCGCCAAGAGCACACTGCAGATGTTCCGCGCCCAGCTGATTTTGCACGAGCGGGTGGGGGATATCTTCCGGCGCAGTCTGCAATTCGCGCGAGAGTCCGGGTACCTGCGGGGGCACCGGATGCGGGTGGCGCTGGACACCACCAACATCCTCGGCCGCGCGCGGTGAAGGACACCTACAACCTGCTGGCGGACGGCATCGTCCAGCTGCTGCGAGCGCTGGCAGCGGTGGATGGCGCCGAAGCCGCCGCCGCCCAGGGCTACGACCGATATCTCGGCGCCAGCCTCAAGGGCGAGGCCGACATCGACTGGGCCGATGGCACGGAGCGGCAGGCGTTCCTGGGCGCGGTCGTATCCGATGCGGACCGGCTGCTGGACTCGGCGCGGCAGGCGCAGGCGCAATTCGACCCGGAGAGCTGAGAGCGCCGGCAACTTGTGGATGCGGCCCAGCTGCTGGCGCAGCTGCTGCTGCAGGATGTGGAGCGCACGGAGGAGGGACCGGCCCTGAGGGACGGGGTGAGCCGGGACCGGATCGTCTCGGTCCACGACCCGGAGATGCGTCATGGTCACAAGAGCAGCAGCACGCGCTTCGATCGGCACAAGGCGTCGGTGACTGTCGACACCGATTCGTAGCTCATCACCGCCGTCGCCGTCTAGCCCGGCAATGCCCCCGACAACATGGATGCCCTGGAACTGGTGAAGCAGAGCGAAGAGAACACCGAGGCGGAGGTGGAGGAGACGATCGGCGATGCCGCGTACGGGGATGGGAACACGCGGCAGGCCTTTGCCGATGCCGGGCGCCAGGGTACCGGGCCGTCCCAACACTGCCCGCTTCCCCAAGCAGGACTTCGCGATCGACCTGGAGGCCGGCACGTGCCCGTGCCCGGCGGGGAACGTCACCGGCACCGTGCGCGCAAACGGAACGAGGAGAGACCGCGACGGTCGCAGATACCCGGTCGAGGTCTTCCAGTTCGACGTATCGCTCTGCGGCGTATGCCTGCTGCGGTCACGGTGTATCACGGAGGGAGCACGCAGAGGCCGGACGGTGAGCCTGCATCCGCAGGAGGCGCTGCTGCAGCGTGCTCGCGCCCTCCAGGAGAGCGAGGCCTTCGCCGAGTACCGCCGGCGGCGTCAGGTGGTCGAGCATCGGTTGGCCCGGCTGGTCCAGCTCGGTCTCCGTCAGGCGCGCTACTTTGGCCGCGCCAAGACGCTCTTCCAACTCTCGATGGAGGCCACGGTGGCCAATCTCACCCTGGTAGCCGCCCAGACGCGCTGATCGCTGCGACCGGGGTCACCACGATCGCCTGTTCTGCTGTCCTCATCCACATCCCGCCGGTCGGGCGCCATTCCCATCCCAGTCCCCGCCTGCAGAAATGATCGCCCCTCAGCTGACCGCGCCGGACCCGCCGTTACGGTCGCTCTCAAAACATGGGGTTTCCGGCCGGACCTCTTGTATGGTGTGACCCTGAGTTCGACCTCGTGAATCGTGCCGGTGAACCCGAATGGCGCCTCGTAGCGGCCTGTCACCGCGGAGAATACATCCCGTCCAATGTCGACGCCTGAGCGAGCGGCGTTGCGGCTGAAGGGTACCGCCACGGACCCTGCCTCCGAGTTGTCGATAAGGAAGGTCGCGCTCCGCCTGCTGGCCACTCGCTCGAAGCGCAGGCCGAGTGTGACACGTCCTTCAGGGAGTGCGTGGTTGGTCTCGCCGTAGCTCTCCTCGCCGAGGGCCCTGTGCGCGAACCAGAGCCGACCGTCGTGGATGAACAGCGAGAATCCGTCGATCACCGAGCCCTGGGCGTAGATCACGCCCGCCGCACCGGCCGGCACCTCAACGTCAGCTGTCGCTGGGGCTGGGCGTCTGCCGAGTGCAGGCACCCGAGGGCGGTAGAGGAGCGGTTCGGCCGATGGTCGACGCCTGCGATGAACGGGCACTCGACTGACCGGCACTCAGTGCCTCAGCGTTCACGCCCGGATACTGAGTCGTGGCACGGTCTCGTGGCGGCTGATCGCCGGTTGCGCCTCCACCTCGCCTTGGGGAACCGCGTTCGGCTACGGTGCTCTGAGGCAGCGCGCGGTCCGGGGAGGAACCGCTTCTCACCCGGACCGGGAGCAAGGGACGGAATGGCCACGCTGGCTGGGCAACCTCCACCGGATGCGGCGCGTGGGGCACAGGCGGCCAGAGTTGGGGCCGTCGTGGGGCTCGTCTCGGCCGTGGCCCCTGTGGCCCTCCGTCTCATCTCGAGTGAGTCGCCGGAAGCCTCTGCCCGGGTTCCCGGCACGGTCGCCTTCACCTTGGTGTACGCATCGCCTTCCCTGCTCGCTCTCATGGCATCCAGCGTGCAAAGCCCCGGAGTCCGCGGAGGTCTCCTGGCGGCCATCGTTGGCCTGCTCGCCCTCGGTGCCGGCTTCTCGATCCCCTCATCCGTTGCGCTGCTTCTCCTTCCCCCAACCTTCGTGCTCTGGTTCGCCGCTGCAAGGAGCCTGGCGGCAGCCAGGCACCCTCTCCGGACCTCTCTACCGGCTGTGGTTGTCGGCCTGCTGATAGCGGCGCCCGCGGGTTTCGGCTTCATCGCCCTCTTCGCGGTCCAAGACGACGAACTACGGTGCTGGGTCGCGTCCGACGCGGTGTCCTTCTGCGCGAGCGACGTGGTCACCACCACCGAGGCCGGCCTGAGTATCGGTGCCGTCGCCCTGTCCCTCCTGGGCATGCTGTTCGTCTCGCTCCTGAGATGGGCGAGGGACGACGATGTGGTCAGAACAGGGTCGCCCTGAGTACATCGATGGGACGTCCCGAACAGCCCCGGACCCACAGATCGAGCCTCCCGCCTGACGCTCGCGGAGCGAGGTCCGGCCAGCTCTGGCTGCGCCAGAGTGAGTGCACAGACGAAGTGGCCTCAGGGACGCATCGGTCTCGACTCCCTGCGAACGGTGAGACAGCTGATGTTCGCTGCCCGGGGATGGGAGCGTGGCGATGTCTGCAGCTGGCAGCGACACTTGGTCTTCCGCAGCGCGGGAATTCCAGCTATCGTCAGAACGCGCACGCGTGCATCCCTGAGGGGCACCGGATCGCTCCCCGTCAGGTCCGACCGAGCAGGCCCTGGCGCGGGCAGACCAGGGCCGGCACCGCTCCCCTCGGACGGTGCAGCAGTCGGAAGCAGGTGCCAGCAACGCGCGACTGACCGGTCCGGGGGAGTTCCTGGTGGGGTCGCTGTGATCAGATAGCTAGATGACCAGGCCAGGGGGGCCAAGCGATGAACGTAGAGGCGCAGCGACAGGGCAACTGCCTGGTGCTCGTGACTGACGGCCGAGTCGACGGGACGACCGCCTCTGAATTCCAGACGGCGGTCACGGACGCCATCACCGAAGCCGATCAGGCAGTCATCCTTGACCTGGAGAGTCTCTCCTACATCAGTAGTGCAGGCCTCCGCGCCATCCTCCTGATCGCGAGAGATCTCCAGCGAGAAGGCAAGGGCTTCTGCGCCTGCACGCTCACGGTCTCGGTGCGAGAGGTATTCGAGATCAGCGGCTTCGACAAGATCATCCCAGTCCACGATTCCCGCGGGGCGGCGATCGACTCTTTCGCGCCGTAGGCCCATGACCGCTGGTCGGACCTGCCCTCTCTTCTTGACGGCCTAGGACCCAGAGCCGCCTTCGCACGCCATTTTTCTTCGAAGTGAGGTTCGAGGAGCTGGCATGCCCGGAACGATCTCACGTCCGAGCTCCTCCGCCGCCCGCTCGAGCGGAGGCGACCGGACCGGGCCGCCCCGCTACGGCACGACTCCAGTGTCGGGCTGAAGCGGGCCCCATGTCGTACCATCGCAAGGTCAGGAGACCGGATGGTCGCCGGCGTGCGGCAGCGTATGCGGGAGGAAAGTCCGAACTCCACCGGACAGGGTGCCGGTTAACGGCCGGGCGGCGCGAGCCGACGGAAAGTGCCACAGAAACGATACCGCCGGTGCTCTCGTAGTACCGGTAAGGGTGAAATGGTGCGGTAAGAGCGCACCGGCGTCCTGGTAACAGGGCGGCCGAGGTAAACCCCACCTGGAGCAAGACCAAATAGGGAAGCACTGGGGGCGTCCGGCCCCGCTTCCGGGTAGGTTGCTGGAGGCGGCGGGTAACCGCCGTCCTAGATGGATGGCCATCGCCGCAGTACCCCGGGCAGGTGCTGCGGTACAGGATTCGGCTTACAGGTCGCCTGACAGCCCACAGGCGATGGTCCGTGCCTGTGCACGGACCATCGCCTCGTCCGATCGCGCCGACGGTTGTGGTGGGTGGAGGAGCCGTGCGGATCGGGATCGACCTCGGCGGCACCAAGGTCGAGGCGGCGGCGCTCGATACTCAGGGCCGAGTTGTCGCTCGGCGCCGGATGCCGTCACCAGACAGCTACGCCGAAGCCGTGATGGCGATCGGCGAACTCGTGAGGGCGATCGAGTCCCACCTCGGGGCGCAGGGCAGCGTTGGCGTTGCCACGCCCGGTGCACTGTCTCCCGAGACGGGGCTGATCAAGAATGCCAACTTCACCCACCTGATCGGCCACGCACTCGACCGGGACCTGTCCCACACCCTCGGTCGCGAGGTGCGTGTCGCCAACGACGCGAACTGCTTCGCACTCTCCGAAGACGCGGATGGGGCGCCGGCGATCGCCGGCGAGTGGGAACATAACCCGATGCCACTCAAGCCGGTCGAGCGGTCTCTTGAGCGTCGCTGTTACTGCGGGCGGTTCAACTGCATCGAGACGTTCCTGTCGGGGTCTGGTCTGCTGCGGGACCATCGGGAAGATGGCGGTGGAGCGAAGACAGCCCTGGCGGTGTCCCGGCTCGCGGAGGCCGGCGATCCCCGAGCCACGCGTGCCGTTGGCCGCTATGTGCAGGGCGGCTCGGTCGCGCGCTGGCCACCGTCGTGAACCTGCTTGACCCCGAAGTGATCGTGCTCGGGGGCGGCCTCTCGAACATCGGAGTGCTCTATGAACTCATCCCGCCCTCGCTCAGCATGTCTTCAGCGACGTCTGTCGAACCAGGTCGTGCCGGCTCGGTACGGCGATTCCAGCGACGTGCGTGGTGCCGCGTGGCTGTGGCCCGGGGCGAAGGGGGAGGCGTACGGCCGCTATCGTGTCCGGTAGGGCCGGAGCTTTCGGGACGGAGTGGGGAGTTGTTGAGTGATTGAGATCATAAGGATCGACCACATCTCGCAGGTCGTGCCCGACCTTGCTGTGCAGAGAGGCCTTCTTGAGCGCGTGCTCGGTCTCAGGCCGCAGTCGGCGTCGGAGGGCGAGGGTTACGCCACCGCGACGCTCGGGATCCCCGGTTCGTCAGCGTTCGGTTGGGAGCTGATGGCACCGCGTGGGCCCGAGTCCTACCTCCAGCGATTTCTTGACAGCCCCCGTGGCCCGGGGCTCCATCACATTGCCATGGAGGTTCCGTCTGCCGAGGGGGTGCGCGAGGAGCTCCGGGCAGCGGGCGACGAGCCCTGGGACGACGAGGGAGGGCATGTCACCTACCTGCACCCGGCGCGCGGCGGACAGGGGATCCTCTTTCAGTTCTACAACGCCGGAGCCCCGGGCACCTGGTATGAGACACCCGTGTTCGAGGATTCGGGCGATCACACGCTGGGGATCATCGCTGTCAATCACGTGGCCCACGCCCACCCCGACCGGGATGCGCTCGCCCGCTGGTACGAGGAGAGGCTCGGCTTCGAAGTCTTCTGGCACCGTGTACCGAACGATGAGACCCAGAGCACCGGCGGACACGCCGCCTCACCGGGTCGGGGGTTCAATACCCGTCTCCTCGATGCGCCCGGTCAGCAGATGCGCATCGAGGTGCTGTCGCCGACCGGGCCCGACTCGTTCGTGCAGCGCTTTCTCGATCAGCGGGGAGCGGGGATGCATCACCTCACCGTCGAGGTCGGAGACTGGGATCGAGCGGTTCGCGCTCTCGCCTATCACGGGATCTCCACCTTCGCTGAGCGCTCAGGCAGCACGGGTGGCGTGCCCTGGCGAGAGGCCTTCATTCAGCCCAGCTGGACTGGTGGCGTGCTCTTGCAATTCTTCTGGCAGGCCGAGCCGGGTGTATGGACGTAGCGGCTTCGAGCCGTTGTCCCAACACCGCACCACCGCTCCCGATTCCGGATCTCCTGGGTCTTCGGTCAGCTGAGCGCTGGCGTGGCAGTCCGGTTGGCCACTCTCGCCGGCGCCAGCGGGGAAGTGCCGGCGCGGTGCGTCCGAGATTCGGCCCGGGAGAGCGTGTGGTCGGTCTGGGGCATCCGTTGCGCTGCTGGCCCCTTCCAGGGCTCATGCGCAGTGAGCGCAGATAGCTCACCGACGACGAGAACTTCACACCTCGACACACAGAATGTTGCGGTGCTCGGTGAGGCCGGGCCAGCCCTAATCTCGAAGGAACTGCGTGCACCCCGTACCGCAACGCTAGACAGTATGGCGTGACCGAGTAGCTCAAGATACGCGGGTGCTGCAGGGGTAGCACGGCGAGTATCGAGAAGGGGCCGGTCATGGAGACGAACACGACGTATGTGGGGATGGATGTCCACGTGGCGAAGATCCAGCTGGCAGTGCTGGTGCCGGGGACGAAGCATCGGACGGAGCTGGAGCTGGAGAATGAGCCGCGGGCCCTGAAGCGGTTGGCACGGAAGCTCAAGCAGATGGCGCCCGATCAGCTGCCGGCCTGCTACGAGGCGGGGCCGGGGGGCTTTTCGGTGCAGCGAGTGCTTGAAGCAGAGGGCGTCGAGTGCCAGGTGATCGCGCCGGCGCTGATACCGCAGCGACCGGGGGACCGGGTGAAGACCGATCGTCGCGATGCACGGAAGCTGGCGGAGCTGCTCCGTGGCGAACTGCTCACCGTGGTACACCCGCCGACGGTCGAACAGGAGGCGACGCGCGATCTGTGCCGCTTGCGGGAGGCGACGGTGGGCGATCGCAAGCGGGCGCGGAACCGGCTTGCGAAGTTCCTGCTCAAGTGGGGGATCCCGTACGCGGGCACCAATTGGACGCAGAAGCACCGCCGGTGGTTGCTCTCGCTGAGATGGGAGCACCGAGGACAGCAGGCGACCTTCGATCTGTTGCTGCGTGCCGTGGAGGAGACGGAGGACCTGGTGCGCTCCGCTGAGCAGGGCGTCGAAGCAGCGGCTGCCTCAGATGACTACCGTGACGCGGTCGGCATCCTGCGGTGTTTCCGGGGGGTCGGCACGGTGACGGCGATGACCGTGCTCTCCGAGCTGGGGGACATCACGCGGTTCGGCAGTGCTGGGCAACTGATGGCCTACCTCGGGCTGACACCAGGCGAGCACAGTAGTGGCGGTCGTGTCCGGCGTGGGCCGATCACAAAGACGGGCAACGGGCATGTGCGCCGGATTCTGATCGAGTCGGCGTGGCACTACCGGCATCCGGCACGGGTCGGAGCACAGCTGAGGAAGCGGCGTGAAGGCCAGCCGGGGTGGGCGATTACACGGGCCGACCGGACACAGAGACGGTTGCACCGTCGCTTCCAGGCCCTGATCAGGAACGGCAAACCATCGACGGTGGCGAACGTGGCGGTGGCACGGGAGCTGGCGGGAGCGCTCTGGGCGGTACTACGGATTCACGACGAGCAGCGCCACTCGGTGGCGGCCTGAGCAGAGCACGCCAGTAGATCAGGAATCGGAACGGACAGGACGTGGAACTGCGCACACACATCAAAGGAGGGCGACCAGGGTCGTGGGCGATGTTCCGTGGCCCCGGAGGATGGATGAGCACCGGCAACGACTTTGGAGGGCACGCGAGGACACTATGCGGCAACGACGCTCAGCGTCGCCAACCCGCGATCCTAGAGAGCGATTCCTCCCGACGAAGCACTGTCATGCGGCCAGGCCGACAGGTACCCCGCGTATACAAGAGTGACACGGCGTCGACAATCGCCACGCCCGTCCATCCCCCCGGACCACCGAACCATATCGCTCCCGCTTCCGCTCAACCAGTCACCAATGCTTCCGGGTTCGCTGCCTGGTGCAGGGCCGAGGCAGGGAGAGGAGATCCAGAGCCGATCAACAAGGGTTGACAAGAGGTCACACCAACAAGTGTCCTGAGTTGTTAACGCGCTGTACAAGCGGGTATGATGTTGGCAGCTAGGGCCACACGTTCGCTGATAACTAGCACTGCCTACCGGCTGCCAGGGTGGTCCAATGACCTTGGCGACGGGTGGACCAATGACCCTGGCGATCGACATCGCCTATGGCCGGCGGTTCGAGCAATGATGCCGCTGCTGCGTAGATCACGGGGCAGTGAGGTGCGAGCCGCCCAGAGTGTGCCTGGCCTGAGCACCCTCGGTTTCGGCGCTCGTGCGAAGCACGAGCGGCTACGAGACGCTCACTTCCTCCCTGTCCTGAGTGGGCTGTGGCTGAAGCTCGGCACCGGGAAAGAACTCGCTCCGGATCTCCTTGGCGATCCCCTCGGCGTCGAGGTGCAGCCGCTGCCGCTGGTCCGCCGCGGTTCCGTGTTCGATGAAGCTGTCGGGGAGACCGATGCGGTGGACGTCGACGTTCTGGAGTCCAGCGTCGGCGAGTGTCTCGAGTACGGCCGACCCGAACCCTCCGGCGAGCACGTTCTCCTCGACGGTGACGATGCGCCCGGTGCGGCGAGCCTGGTCGATGAGGAGGTCCGTATCAAGCGGCTTGACGAAGCGCGGGTTCACGACGCTGCAGTCGATTCCGTACTCGGCGAGTCTCGCTGCCGCTTCCCGGGCTGCCATGGTCGCCTTGCCGAGGCCGAAGATCGCCACATCCTGGCCCTCGCGGACGACCGTGCCTCGACCGATCGGCAGCGCCCTGAGCTCCCGGTCCAGTGGCGCACCGACGGCGGTACCCCGCGGGATGCGGATCGCGAACGGGCCGGGATGTCGGTATGCCGTATAGACGAGGTGCTGCAGGTCGTTCTCGTCCATCGGCGCCGCGACCACGGCGTTGGGGATACAGCGCAGGTAGGAGATATCGAAGGCGCCGTGGTGAGTCTTGCCGTCTTCACCGACGATGCCGGCGCGATCGGCGATCAGCCTGACCGGCAGATTCTGCAGGCAGACATCGTGAACGATCTGGTCGAAGGCTCGCTGGAGGAAGGTCGAGTAGATCGAGACAAACGGGTTGAGGCCAGCTGACGCCATTCCCGCACCCATGCTGACGGCGTGCTGTTCGGCGATGCCGACGTCGAAGACCCGGTCGGGGAATTCGCTGCGAACCTCCTCCAGTCCCGTGCCCTCAAGCATGGCTGCCGAGATGCCGACGACCGACTGATCCTCTCGCATCAGGCGCTGGAGGGTCTGGGCGAACACCTTGGAGTAGGTGGGGGCCCCCGACGACGCTCCGAGAGGCGAGCTCGGCTGATGGAACTTGACCGGGTCGTCCTCGGCCGGCTCGTAGCCATGTCCCTTGTGTGTCACGACGTGCACGAGCGGTACCTTGCCGGTCGGAATCTTCGCCTGCCGGAGTGTCTGCTCGAGCTGCTTGAGGTCGTGGCCGTCCACGGGACCGAGATACCTGAAGCCCAGCTCCGTCCAGAACGTGGTCGGAAGGATGATGCTGTCGAGCCCAACGTTGAACCTCTTCACGAGACGGTAGACGGCCTCGCCGTGCGGGACCCGTTTGGAGAGTGCTCGCATGCGCCCAATCATCGAGTTGTACTCAGGATGGGTGATCACACGTTTGCGCCAGTTGGTCAGGAAGCCAATGTTCTCCGAGATCGACATCCCGTTGTCGTTCAGGACGACGATCAGGTTCTCAGGCTTGAGGTGCACGATGTTGTTTAGGGCCTCGAAGCTCGATCCTGAGGTCATAGCCCCGTCGCCAACGATGGCGATCACCCACGAGTCCTCCCCGAGGCTTGTCGTGGCGGCAGCGACCCCGAGGGCGATCGACAGGCCTGTCCCGGCATGGCCGGCGGCGAGCGTGTCATGAGGGCTCTCGCTGGGCTCTCCGAAGCCCGATAGGTTCCCCTCGAGGCGGATATTCTGGAACTGTTCGCGCCGACCGGTCACCATCTTGTGGGTATAGGTCTGGTTCGTGGTGTCCCAGACGATGCTATCGGTGGGGCTGTCGAAGATCCGGTGCAGCGCCAGGGTGAGTTCGACCACGCCGAGGTTCGAGGCGAGGTGACCACCGCGCTCGATGATCACCGAGACGATGGTGTCCCGCACCTCCTGGGCGAGCTGTGTGAGCTCTTTGCGGGTGAGTGTCTTGAGATCGTCGGGCCCGTCGATCCGGGCAAGAAGACGATGACCCATGGCGAGGTTACCCCCGAGTGTCCGACCAGAACGCCCGATCGTGTCTAGGCTGGGGGTCGGAATAGCCGTGCCCCGCTCTTCGACTGTAGCAGTAAGCCCCGGCTTCCGGACACGGAGGACCATCTGAGCGGGCACCGCGGTGTCGCCCTGAGGCTGGGGTTCGCCGGCGCCGATTGGGACGGCGCTCGGACCGCCTGCGGAAGAGCATGGCGGGCACTGACCGGGCGTCTGCCGATGCGCTCAGATCCCCGATTCTCACGCTCTTGTGCGGTCGTCACGCCAGATGCGGCAGGGGGTCGGGTACCCGGAGGGCAGCAGTGACGCGGAACTCGCTAACGCTCCATCAAGATGCCACCGTGCGCCAGCACGCGGTCGACATCGATGATGATCGCGTGACCCTCACGATCTGGGTCGCGGTCCCGCTCTGCCTGGGGCGATTCGTCGTAGGCGCGGCGCGCCTCCGGTCCGTCCTCGATGATCCGTGCGCGTCCATGGAACTGCCAGCCGAAGCGCTCAACGAGATTGCGGTACATCAGCGCAATCTTCGAGTTCGCGGCGAGGCGACCGGCCATGGCGGAGTCGGGGTTACGCATCCAGATCGCCAGCTGGTCTTTGCTATGCACGTGAGTGCTGCCGTAGTAAGAGAGGCTCGGCTGGCCGGAGACGTCGGTGGTGGCGACGAGCACGGGAGCGCCCTCTGCCAAGGCGTTACCGACATGTAGGCGCATCTCGTCTGTGAGCTCGATCAACGAGGTGTCCTCTCAGTGCCCACCAATTCTACCCGCTACACCCGCTCTGTCATCGCCACCGGGACGCCGCGTCCGTACCATCGTCCGGTGAACGGTAGCCAGACATCCCGAGGCGATTGGCGAGATGGGCTGCCGGCCCAGCCAGGCCGGGAGCAACTGCCACCAGTCCGGCGCGTCGAGCACGACTCACGGCTGGTTGATCCCGGCGACCTCTTCGTCTGCGTGCCCGGCCAGCGATCGGATGGGCATGAGTTCGCCGAGCAGGCGGTCGCCCGCGGCGCCGTGGCTCTGGTCGTCGAGCCAGATCGGGCCGAGGCGATGGCCGGGCTCGGCGTCCCGCTGGCCGTCGCGCGGGACCCGAGGGCCACCCTCGCCGATGTCGCCGCCGCCCATGAGGGATACCCGGGACGCGAGCTGAGCGTCGTCGGGATCACAGGCACCGACGGCAAGTCGACGACCGCGTTCCTCGCACTGGCCGCGCTCGAGTCGGCCGGGCTACGGTCCGGCCTGCTCTCGACGATCGAGAGTCGGATCGCCGGTCAACCGGTCGTGCTGGCTGAGCGGTTGACGACGCAGGAGGCCCCCGTCGTGCAGCGGCTGCTCGGAGACATGGTGGAGGCTCGCTGCACGCACGCGGTGGTCGAGGCAACCTCCCACGGACTGGCGATGCATCGCCTCGACCACTGTCACTTCGAGGTCGGAGTGTTCACCAACCTCAGTCCCGATCACCTCGATTTTCACGGCGACCTGGAGCACTACCGACAGGCCAAGGGAAGGCTCTTCGAGATGCTCAGTGACCAGCCACACGGGGCCCCCCGCCGGACGGCGGTGCTCAATGCCGACGATGCGAACTGGCGATACTTCGCCGGCCGTACCCGGGCGCGGGTGGTGACCTTCGGCCGCGAGAACACCCGTGCCGACGTTCTGGTCGACGACGTCATGGAGTGGTCTGACGGCTCGACCTTCACCCTGGTCTCAGGCGATGACAGCGTCGAAGCGAGCGTGCGCCTCCCTGGGAGCTTCAATGTCCAGAACGCCGCCGCCGCAATCACGGCCGGAGCGGCACTGGGCCTAGATGTCGAGGCGCTGGCAGCCGGGGTTGCCGGTCTCGCCGATGTACCGGGACGGATGGAGCGGATCCCTGGTGCCCCCTTCGAGGTGATCGTCGACTATGCCCACACGCCGCGGGCGATGAGGCTCCTCCTCGGCGCGCTGCGCCCGACGACATCCGGTCGCCTCTTCCTCGTCTTCGGCTGCGCCGGAGAGCGCTCGGTGGACCGCCGCAGCGGGCTGGGCACGGTCGCTGCCGAGCTCGCTGACTTCACGGTGCTGACCGAGGAGGATCCACGCAGCGAGCCCGCCGAGGCGATTATCGGGGAGATCGCGCAGGCGATGCAGGCGGCCGGAGCGGTCGAGGGCGGCGCGTACGAACGGATCGTCAGCCGCCGCGAGGCGATCGACCGGGCGCTGGCACTCGCCGGTCCAGGAGACCTCGTCGTTATCGCCGGCAAGGGACACGAGCAGAGCATCGAGCGCGCCGAGGGTGCCGAGCCGTGGGACGATCGAGAGATGACGCGCCAGCTGATCGAGATGCGCTTCGCTTGAACGGACAGCCGCGCACCTGCGATAGCCTGAGAGCACGGCGCCGTCGCCGGAGAACAGGATGATGATGATGACCACTACCCTCGATGAGCGCTCGATCGCAGAGTTGGTTTCGCGCGATCGCAGCCACCTGCTTCACCCACAGCACTACGCACCCGATCACGAGCAACCGCTGATCTTTGAGAGCGGCCAGGGTGTCTGGCTGACTGATGTCAGGGGGCGGCGCTACATCGACGCCCTCTCGTCACTGTGGAACGTCGCGGTCGGACACGGACGTGAGGAACTGGCCGAGGCCGCCGCGGCGCAGATGCGCAAGGTCGCCTTCGTCAACGGCTACAACGGCTTCTCCAACATCCCGGCGATCGAACTGGCGACCCGAGTCGTCGACCTCTGTTACGACAACATGGAGGCGCTCTTCTTCACGAACTCAGGGAGCGAGTCGAACGAGGGCGCCTTCAAGATCGCCCGCTTCTACTGGAACCTCCAGGGCCGTCACGACAAGGTGAAACTGATCTCCCGGCCCGGCGCCTACCACGGCAGCACGGTAGCCACGGCCTCGATGACCGGACTGCCGCCGTTCTGGAAGTACTTCGGACCGCTGCTTTCGAACATCAGCCACACCGAGCGGCCGCCAAACCCCGAGAGCGTCGACCAGCCGAACTCTGACGGCGAGACCGCCGAGTGGCTTGAGCACGCGATCCTGAGGGAGGGTCCCGAGACGGTGGCCGCCTTCATCGCAGAACCCGTCAAGGGCGCCGGTGGCGTCTTCACCCCGTCCGACGACTATTTCCCGCACGTCCGCGAGATCTGCGACCGCTATGAGGTCTTGCTGATCGCCGATGAGGTGATCACCGGATTTGGCCGGCTCGGCAAGTGGTTCGCACTCGAGCACTGGGGTGTTCAGCCCGACATCGTCTCTGTCGCCAAGGCCATCACATCGGCCTACGTGCCGATGGGCGCCTTCATCGTCAGCGATCGCATCGCCGCTGCCATGCGGGAGCTTCCGGCCGATGCGAAGTTCATGCACGGCTACACCAACAGCGCTCACCCGACCGCTGCGGCCGTGGGGCTCCGCAACCTCCAGATCATCGAGGAAGAAGATCTCGTGGGGAACGCTGCACGCATGGGAGAGCGGCTGGGCGAGCGCCTGCATGCCGCATTTGACGGTCACCCGAACGTCACCAACATCCGGCGGTTGGGTCTGATGGCGGGCCTCTCGCTGGTGGCAGAGGCCAAGTCTGGCCGCCCGTTCGAGGCACCCGGCACGGGCGCCAGGGTGATGGCGCACATGCGCGATGAGGGTGGGGTCATCCCCCGCATCATCAATGATGAGCTCCTGATTGCTCCGCCGCTCGTGATCAACTCAGAGGAGATCGACGAACTGGTGGGCGCCGCAGCCGCAGCCGTTCGGGCGGTCACGGGCAGCTAGACGGGCACGCCCGCCCGGGCCCCAGGGCGGCGGCCGGTGCCCTCCCGACGGCCCCGCTGGATTCGGACCTCCTGCGCGATTGACGTGCCGGGCCCGAGATCGCTAGAGTGGCGCGCAGGAAAGGGGGTGATGCGTATGGCTGATGATAGTAGTTGTCGTCACGACAAGGAGGGTCGGAGCATCTTGGAGGTGATTTCGACCTAGCACCCCTGCCCTGACGGGGACTCTCAAGGGCCCACTGGCATCCGCCAGTGGGCCCTTTGCATTACCGATACCGCCGGCGCCCCGGCATCGACCTCCTGGAGCGGGCGATCCTGGCACCGTGCCGGGGGGGGGGGCGAGGGCGAGCGAGGAAGCCTCTGACGAGAATGTCTGCCACATCTCAGCCGTTCGACATCGATCGCTACCACCGCCTCCGCCACACGACGGAGCTCGGGGCGCGGGTCGAGTACCGGGACTCAACCGGTTCAACGATGGACGATGCCCGAGCGTTCGTTGCCGCGGAGTCGGGCATGGCTCCCGGACTCACCTGCGTGGCCGGCGAGCAGCTGCGAGGACGCGGCCGGCTCGGGCGCCAGTGGGTCTCGAGTCCCGGCGTTGGCCTCTACGTGACGTTCTACGTGCAGCAAGAGGTCGTGGCCAGCGCCTCGCTCGTGACACTGGCGGCGGCCCTGGCGGTCCGCGACGCGATCGCCCACGTCTCGCCCCTCTCCCTCGACGTCAAGTGGCCGAATGACCTGATGTACCGGGGACGGAAGGTCTCGGGCATCCTGGCTGAGGCCCAGACCACTGCCGGGCGCCTGGATGTCTTTCTCGGGATCGGCATCAATCTCAAGCCAGACCCCGAGCTGCCGCCCGAGGTCGCGCGGCTGGCCACGAGCATCTCTGAGGCCGGCGGCGGGGAGCCGGGCATGGAGTCCCTCCTGGCCGCCCTCGTCGACGCGCTCGAGCCGAGGCTGCGGGAGGTCGATGAGAACCCCGCGCAGATCCTCGGCGACTGGCGGGCGCGGCTCTCGACGCTCGGCCAGGATGTGACAGTACAGCTCTTTGAGGGCTCCGTCCGCGGCCGTGCGATCGATGTCGGTGCCGGGGGCGAACTGGTGCTGGCGCTCCCCGGTGGCGGGACGCGCCTGATCTCCGCCGGTGACGTCGTCGTGGCCCCGCCCCCGGCCGATGCCAGTGGGATCCAGAGCGGCGGTTGACGCTCGTCTGGACAGCTGCGACGCTCAATAGCGATGAAGCAGTCATACTTCTTGAGCCATGCCCATACCCATGCGCATTCGCATGGGCCGTCGCGGCGTGGGCCCAATTCCCGCTAGACAATCTGCTCGGGAGCTCTCACCACACGCCGCGACGGCACTGCCTCGCGGCGTTTCTGTGCCCGGGGCCCGTGTCAGGCGGAGTGCGTGGGTAGCAGCAGCGCCCGGCCGCCCGAGTTGAGCGAGATCGATGTCCAGAGTGACCGAGGAGGAGTGATGTCAGAGCCCCACTGGCGAAGCAGCGGCATGCGCGATCTCGACCCCGCCGCGATGCGCCGCTTCCGCAGCGTCGAGCGATGTTTCCTGGACATCACTGCCGCCCGCGGCTACGAGGAGATCCGGACGCCCACGATCGAACCCTTGCACCTCTACACCGGGAGCGGGGCGCTCTCACCGGAACTGCTGGACCGGGTCTACTCCTTCCTCGACTGGGATGGCTGGAGTGGCGAGCGCGTCGTACTGCGCGCCGACGCGACGGTTCCCGTTGCTCGCTGGGTCGCCTCCCAGGCTCCAGAAGCGGCGAGGCTCTCGTACGTGCAGCCGGTCTACCGCTTCCAGCCCGGTGATGCCGACCGGGAGCTCTGGCAGCTGGGCGTCGAGCTCTTCGGCCCCGAGGCGGCCGAAGGCGACTCAGAACTGCTGACGATGGCGCTTGAGCTCCTCGCGGCGCTGGGGATCGGCGACTGCCGCGTCGATCTCGGGCACGCTGGCCTGTGGCGGGCGGTGCTCGAGGCTGCGGGCCTCGAACCCGGCGGGCAGGTGGCGGCCTACGACCGCATCCTGTCAGGAGACGCCACGCTGGTCGAGGAGCTGGCCCGCGTGCGCGGCGAGGGCGCCGCAGCGCTCCGCCTCCTTGCCGAGGTCGACGGTGACTCCCTCGGCTACGTGGCCAACCTCACTGCAGCGGTGCACCCGTTCGTGCCCGAGGCCAGCGGGCCGCTCGCCGATCTCAGGGCGGCGGCCGCCGCGCTTGAGCGGGCCGGTGCACGCTACCGCATCGGGCGCCCTGCGGTCGGCAGCCTCGAGTACTACAGCGGTCTCACGTTTCACCTGAGGTCGGGCGAGGCCGATTGCATCAGCGGCGGTCGCTACGACGGCCTGACCGGCCTGGTGGGCGGAAGCGCCCTGCCGGCCTCGGGTTTTGCCGCTTCGCTCCTCACCCTGGCCGACCTGGCGGCCCCCGGGGGCGCGGCGTGAACGGGGGCGAGGAGACGCCGATCCGGATCGCGCTGCCGCGCGGCGATCTCCGTGAACCGGTCGCGCGCCAGCTAGCCGACCAGGGGTTCGTGGCCCCTGGATACGGCGAGGGATCGCGGCTCTACCGCTTTGATGTCAGCGGGCACCGGGGCGTCGAAGTACGCGTCTTCGCCGACCAGGACATCCCGATCCAGGTCGCCCTCGGGAACTACGACCTGGCGATTTGTTCACGGACCTGGGTCGACGAACTGGTCGTCAGGTACGGGCACGACTCGATCGTGCCGCTCCGCCCGCTCGACCTGCCCTCGGATCGGCTGGTCGCAGCGGCTCCTCCCGGTGTGACGCTGGCCGAGCTCTGTTCGCGCTCTGAGATGCGGGTCGCAACGGGCTACCCCAACCTCTCTGACTACGTGCTCGCTCGTCTGCGTATCCGTAGCTACCGGCTCGTGTCGGTCTGGGCGCAGGCCGGGGCCTGGCCGCCGGAGGATGCGGATCTAGCGATCGGCCCCGAACGAGACCTCATCGCCGAGGGCCTTCGGCCCGTGGCCCCGCTGCATGAGGGCGGGGTCTGGCTGATCGGCAATCGCCGCTCGCTGGCCAGGCGCGATCTGGCCTCGGTGCTCAGCCGGCTGTTCGGCCTGCCGCTCGGCCCACGCCCGGGCGGTCTCGTAGCGCCCACGCCGCTGGTGCCCGCCCCTCGTGCAGCCGCCGCGGCTCAGCCGCCCGAGCGGGAGACCTTCCGGCTCGCGGTGCCCGACGGTCACGCGCAGCGTCACACCGTCCGGGCGCTCGCGGACGCTGGAATCGAGCTCGAGGGCTACGGTGAGGGGCGCCCGGCGAGACGGCCGCGGTCGGACATCCCGGGAGTCGAGGTGAAGGTGATGCGGCCGCAGGACATGCCGCAGGCCGTGGCGCTCGGCGGATTCGACCTGGCGCTGACCGGCGGCGACTGGCTAGCCGTCTTCCAGGCTTCCTTCCCCTCGGCGCCGGTCGAGCAGCTCTGCGATCTGCGTCGCTCCCACTACGAGCTCGGAGCGGTGGTCCCTGAGGACCTCCCGGTAGAGACGATCGAGGAGGCGGTCGCCTGGTGGCGCCGTCACGACCCGGCCAGAACGATTCGAGTGGCGTCCGAGTACGCCCCGCTCGCCGACCACTACGCACGTGAGCGTGGGCTCGGGCGCTACCGCGTGATCCCTCTGTCGGGAGCCTCTGAGGGCTTTGTGCCCGAGGATGCTGAGATCCTGATCGAGGGAACGGAGACCGGCGCCACCCTGCGCGCCAATCGGCTGCGTATGATTGACGTGATCATGACTTCCACCAACTGCGCGATCGGCCACCAGAGGAGACCACCGGGTCGACGCGGCCAGCTGCGTGACGAGTTCGTCCGCCGCCTCTCCGAGGCGGCCCAGCAGGCGGAGTAGCCGCTAATGCCGTCGCTCGGCTCGCACATGGTTCGTGCCCGCCGTCTGGCCGCATCGCTGGCGCTGCCCGAGATCGACGCCGATCGCGGCGCCTTCTACCTGGGCTCGACGGCGCCCGACGTGCGAGTGATCACCCGCGGCGATCGGGCGGTCACGCACTTCTTCGATCTCGACGACCTGGAGCGCCAGGACTCGGTGGAGCAGATGCTTCGGCGGCACCCCCAGTTCCGTAGCCCCGAGAAGCTCGAGGCTGCCACCGTCGCCTTCATCGCCGGCTACATCACCCATCTGGTCCTCGATCAGGCGTGGGTCGAGGAGATCTACCGCCCGAGCTTCGGGGTCTATTCGCAGATCAACACAGACCCGCGCAGCGATGTCTGGGACCGCGTCCTGCAGTACGAGCTCGACCGCCAGGACAGGCTGGACGACGGGGTGCTGGGCGAGGTGCAGGGTGCCCTGGCAGAGAGCGCACCGCCCAGTGGCATCCCATTCATCACCGCCGATACGCTCGGGCGCTGGTTCGAGATGATCAGAGAGGTGGCGGGGCAGGCCGCCGACTACTCTCGCTTCCGGCCGATGATGACGAGGCACCTCCAGGGCGCCGGTTTCAGCGCCGATGACATCGAGGCCTGCTGCGCCCAGCCGGCCGGGCTGGTCGTTGAGGCCGTCGCTGTCGTCTCACAGCAGCGCGTCGACCGGTTCTGGAACCATGCCCAGCAGGCAATGCACGACCGCGTGCGGCAATACCTCAGATGATGAACCCCAGATGACCATCGAGGCCCCTGCCCAGTCACCAGAGATCTCCCGCTCCCTCCGCATCGTCACCGGGGCCGTCGAGGGTCGCGAGCAGGTGATCCGGCGCCATCCGCTCGGTACGGTCGAGCTCCCTCAGGCGGTGAGCGAGTCGATTGCCGAGCTCTGGGGCGAAGCACTGACGCCCCGGGACCATGTCGCGCGCATCATCAGTGAGGTGATGACCGAGGGAGATGAGGCCGTTCGGCGCCACTCCCAGCGTTTCGACGGCTCGAGTTACGAAACGATGGAGGTGTCGGCGGATGAGATCGCGGCGGCCTTCGACGAGGTCGACCCCGGGGACCGCGACGCGATCGACTTCGCGGCCAACCGCGTCCGCCAGTACCACCGTGAGCAGCTCCGCCACGGGCCACGTTCCTTCTCGAGCCGTGGTACCGGAATGATCGTCCGCCCGCTCGACCTGGTAGGGATCTACATGACCGGTGCGGACGTGGCCCTGCCGTCGTCGGTGCTCCACACCGCGATCCCGGGGGTGGTGGCCGGTGTCGGCGAGGTAGTCGGCGTCACCGCCTGCGGGCCGGACGGCCGCGTCAACCCCCTGAAGCTCGTCGCCGCCCGGCTGGCCGGGGTCGGACGCATTTTCCGGGCCTCCGGACCACAGGCGATCGCGGCGCTCGCGTACGGTACCGAGACGATCCCGCGGGTCGACAAGATCTACGGTCCCGGCAACGTCTTCGTCACCCTTGCCAAGCAGCAACTCTTCGGTCAGGTCGGGATCGATGCCGTCTACGGTCCGACCGAGACGCTCGTAATAGCCGACGGCGAGGCCAGCGTCGACCTCGTGGCAGCTGACCTGCTCGCCCAGGCCGAGCACGACCGACTCTCGAGGCCGGTGCTTCTGACGCCGAGCCGCGAGCTCGCCGAGCGGGTCGCCGCCGAGATCGAGAACCAGCTCGCCACCCTGGAACGCGCCGAGATCGCCCGCGAGGCCGTGCGCGCTGGCGGCGCCGTCGTGACCGCCGATCTCGAAGAGGCCGTCGAGCTCGCCAATGAGTTCGCACCCGAACACCTCTGCCTGATGGTCCGCCAGCCCGAGCGGCTACTACCGCTGGTCCGGAACGCCGGTGGCATCTTTGTGGGCGAGTCGTCGCCCGAGGTGTTCGGCGACTACACGGCAGGGCCGAGCCACGTCATGCCGACCGGCGGCGCGGCGCGCTTCGCCTCACCCCTCTCGGTACTCGACTTCCTCAAGGTGACCTCCACCGTCAGCTTCGAGCCGCACGAGCTCGAGCGTCAGGGGCCCTATGCGGCCCGTCTGGCCCGCGCCGAAGGCCTGACCGGACATGCCCGAGCGGTCGAGCGTCGACTGGACGGCAGCTGATGGCTCGCTTCGACCCGATCCGGGGACTCAGGCCGCACATCCGCTCGCTACCGCCCTACCAGGCGATTCGAAACGCAGAGGAGATCGCGGCCGGCTACGGGGTCCCACCTGAGGAGGTGCTGCAGCTGAGCGGGAACGAGAACCCCTACGGTCCGTCCCCGGCGGCGAGGGCGGCGCTCTTCGCCGAATACCGCCCCGAGCGCTACGGCGACACCGGGCAGCGGCGCTTTCGCCGCGCGCTCGCCCGGCACCTCGGCGTGCCGGAGGGCGCTGTGATCGGCGGCGCCGGCTCAGACGAACTGATCGACCTCATCTTCCGGGCATGGATTGCGCCCGGTGACCGGGTCGTCACCGCCGGGCCGACCTTCGGGATGTACCGCTTCGATGCCGGGCTCTACGAGGCCGAACTCACAGATGTACCTCGCCGCGATGACTGGGCACTCGACCGACCGGCCCTGCTGGCCGCCGCCCGAACGGCGAAGCTCGTGATCCTGACCAACCCCAACAATCCGACGGGGAACCTCCTTGACCCGGGCCTCATCCCTGAGCTGCTCGACTCGGGAGCTCTGCTCGTCGTCGACGAGGCCTACATCGAGTTCGCGGACGCCGCCTCGCTGGCCCGGCAGGCGGCCCGGGAGCCGGCGCTTGTGGTGCTCAGGACTTTCTCCAAGTGGGCCGGCCTGGCCGGCCTCCGGGTCGGCTACGCGGTCGCCGTCGAGCCGGTGGTCGAGACGCTGATGAGAGCGAAGCAGCCCTACACGATCAGTCGGCCGGCCGAGGCCGCCGCGATCGCCTCGCTGGGCGATGCCCCGGAGCTCGACCGGCGCGCGGCGATCATCGTTCAAGAGCGCCGCCGGCTCACCCGGGAGCTGTCCCGGCAGGGCTGGCTCGAGCCCTTCCCCTCTGAGGCAAACTTCGTCCTGGTGCGCGCTCCCGGACTCAGGGGCCAGGCGATCGCCCTCGCTCTCCAGCAGCGCGGGATCTTTGTTCGCCTCTACGATGGTGACCGGCTCGACGACTGCATCCGGATCTCGGTCGGACTGCCCGCCGAGAACGACCGTGTCCTGGTGGCGCTCCGAGATCTCGCCGGGGAGCTGGGAAGCGCCCAGAAGGGAGCCCCCAAGTGACTGACCGTACGGCGAGGGTCGAGCGCTCCACCCAGGAGACCCAGATCACCCTCGAGCTCAACATCGACGGGGCGGGCGAGTGTCGTGTCGACACGGGGATCGGCTTCTACGACCACATGCTGACCGCGTTCGCTCGCCACGGGCGTTTCGACCTGATGGTCGACGCGCATGGCGATCTCGAGGTCGATCAACACCACACGATGGAGGACGTCGCGCTGGCGCTCGGCAACGCGCTCAACCTGGCCCTCGTCGACCGCGCTGGCATCGAGCGCATGGGGGACGCCACGGTGCCCCTGGATGAGGCTTTGATCGAGGCAGCCGTCGACATCTCCGGCAGGCCATTCGCGGCGATCGACCTCGATTTCTCGGGCGAACGGATCGGTGAGGCGCCGACGGAGATGGTCGCCCATGTTCTTCACTCGCTGGCCAGCGCGGCCAGGCTGACCCTGCACGTCCGTCAGCTGGCGGGCGACAACGACCACCACATCGCCGAGGCGGCGATGAAGGCGCTCGGCCGGGCACTGGACCGAGCGACCAGGCTCGACCCGCGGATCGCCGGCCAGGTGCCCTCGACCAAAGGCACACTCACGACATAAATTGCTGCCACGAATCTGTCTGGAGGCCAAGATGCGACTACTACTCAGCGGGTTCGAGGCGTTTGGTGGTGAGCCGGTCAATCCCTCTGAGCTGATCGTTCAGGCGGTGGCAAAGGATCCGCCGGCAGGCGTCCAGCTCAGCACCCTGGTGCTGCCCGTCCGCCCCGGAGCGGCAGCAGAACTCCTGGTTCCGGAGATCTCCAGTGGGGAATTCGACGCGTGGCTCGGTCTCGGGCAGGCCGGCCGCCGCACCCGGCTCTCGGTCGAGCGGATCGGCATCAACGTCTTTCGTGACCGGCCGGGAGAGCCCGGGAGCCCGGGGGAACAACCGGTCGTGCCCGGAGGAGCGGCCGGCTACTTCTCTCGTCTCCCGCACGGGCTGCTGGCGGCCCGCATGGCGGAGGCGGGAGCACCGACCGTCGTCTCAAACACGGCGGGCACCTACCATTGCAACGAGGTGCTCTACAGGGTCGAGCACCAGCAGGCGCTCTCTGGCACGGCGCTCGCGAGCGGCTTCATCCACCTCCCCTATCTCCCAGAGCAGGCCGCCCAGCGGTCCGACGACATCCCCTCGATGTCGCTTGAGACCCAGCTTACCGGTGTCGTGGCGGCGATCGGGCTGCTGGCTGAGCTGTTTCGGGCCGGACTGACCGAGCAGGAGAGTCGCCGCCCGCTCGTTGCTTCGGCGTGAGTCAGCCGGAGACGCGAGCTCTGCTGAGCTTCGCCCTCGAGCTCGCCGACGCTGCCGACGAGATCTCGCTCGGCTACTACCGGGGCTCGCTCGGCGTTCAAGAGAAGGCCGATGGTTCGCTCGTCACGATCGCCGATCGGGCGATCGAGGGCCTCCTCCGTGAACGGATCGGGGAGCGGTTCCCCGATCATGCAATCCTGGGGGAGGAGGAGGGCCTGAAGCCGGGAGCGGGCCACGGCCGCTGGATCATTGACCCGATCGACGGCACCCATGGCTTCGCACGTGCGATGCCGATCTGGGCGACCCTGATCGCGTTCGAACGCGAGGGCCGGGTCGAGGTCGGCATCGCCAGCGCTCCGGCGCTCGGGGCACGCTGGTGGGCGGGGCGTGGGCTCGGTGCCTACCGAGCCGACCTGCCGGCCGCCGGCCACGGGGGGACGAGGATCGCGGTCTCGGCGGTCGACCATCTCGACGAATCGCAGCTGCTCTACGGCTCCTACTCGCTGACCGTCGACGCCTGGCCGGGGACCGACGCGCTCCTGAGACGGGCCTGGCGAACTCGCGGTGTCGGCGACTTCTGGGGTCACTGCCTGGTCGCCGACGGATCGGCCGAGGCGATGCTCGAGGGCGAGATCGCGCCCTGGGACATCGCGGCGCTCATCGTGATCGTCGAGGAGGCGGGCGGCAGGCTCACCGACGGTCAGGGCACGCCGCGGATCGACGGGGGGCACAGCGTCACGTCGAACGGGGCTGTCCACGAGGAGCTGTTGGGTGCCCTCGGGCCACACCGCAGCGTCTCTGTCTGAGGAGGGCCCGCGGCGGCGTTTCCCAATCTGGGGCGTGGCCACATCAACATAACCGGTGCCTGCGCTCGACATAAGCGCCGGTATGGGGCGGCTCATAACCCTCGAGAAATGCCATAAGTCAATGGCTGGCGGGACGGGGACATGTCATCAGTCTGCGGCGACGGGCGCGACCGCTGTGACCTCGAAGCTGAAGTCCTCGATCACGGGGTTGGCGAGCAGCTGCTGGCACATTGCCCGGGTCGCCTCCCGGGCGGCCCGGGCGTGTTCGGCCTCCATGGTGACCTCGATCCGCTTGCCGGCGCGGACGCCTCGGGCGCCAGAGAATCCGAGTTGCTGGAGACCGGACAGGACCGCCAGGCCCTGTGGGTCGTTGACCAGGGGCCTGAGCATGATTGCGATCGTGGCGAGGTAGGTACCCATCATCGGCCCCCGTCTGCCGGCCAGGGGCCGGTGATTCGTTGGAATGCCTCACGGTAACGCTCACTGAGCTGGGCAACGAGGGAGGAGGGCAGCTCGGGGCCAGGCGGCCGCTTGTTCCAACCCTGGGCTTCCAGGTAGTCGCGCAGGAGCTGTTTGTCGAAGGAGGGCTGTTCGCGGCCGGGGAGGTAGCGATCCGCCGGCCAGAAGCGCGAGGAGTCGGGCGTCATGACCTCGTCCACCAGCGTCACCTCGCCCCCGACGATCCCGAACTCGAACTTGCTGTCGGCGAGCAGGATTCCACGCTGAGCGGCGTGGTGGGCCCCGTAGCGGTAGAGGGCGAGTGCCCGCAGCTTGACGGCGTTGGCGACCTCCTCGCCGAGGAGATCCTCGACCTCCCGATAGGTCATCGGGGCGTCGTGTGCGGGCGGCTCGGCCTTGGTGCTCGGCGTGAAGATCGGCTCAAGTAGCTGCGTGCCCCTGAGCAGGCCGGCCGAGAGCGGGATACCCGAGACGGCCCCGGAACGCTGGTAGTCCGCCCACCCCGACCCCGCCAGGTATCCACGGACGACGGCCTCGATGGGGAGCACCCGGGCGCGTTCCATCACCATCGAGCGGCCGTAGTACTCAGGGGGGCAGTCCACCCCGAAGGCTGCTGCGTTCTCGGCGTCGAGGAGGGCCAGGAAGGCGTTGGGGACGACGGCCTCTGTGCGCTCGAACCAGAAGGCCGAGAGGCGGGTCAGGAGTTCACCCTTGCCGGGTATACCGGTCGGCAGCACGACATCGAACGCCGAGGCACGGTCGGTGGCGACCAGCAGCAGCCGCTCGTCGGGGAGGAGGTAGCTGTCGCGTACCTTCCCGCGGTGGAGCAGCGAGAGGGCGGGGAGGTCAGTGTCGAGGAGCAGCGGGCCCGTCATGGCGGTCATTCGCTCCCCGGCAGACCGAGGCGGCGGAACGAGTCATCGATGTGCACGAGGTAGGGCGCGAGCTCGAAGATCCCATCGAGCTCGGCGCTCGAGAGCTGCGATGTTACCCGCAGGTCGGCCTCCAGCAGTTCGCGGAAATCGAGGTCCTCGTGCCAGGCGCGCATCGCGTTCTGCTGCACGATCTGGTAGGCATCGCCACGAACGAGACCTGAGGCGAGCAGGGCATTGAGCACCCGCGCCGAGAAGACGAGGCCTCGCGTCTGGCCGAGGTTGTGGCGCATTCGCTCGGGGTAGACCCGGAGATCTCGCATGACGCCTGTGAAGATCTCGAGCATGTACCCGAGGAGGCCGGTGGCGTCCGGGAAGGCGATTCGCTCGGCGCCCGAGTGGGAGATGTCGCGCTCATGCCAGAGTGACACGTTCTCGAGCCCGACCACGGAGTAGCCGCGCAGCGTCCTGGCGAGACCGGCCACCCGCTCGCAAAGTTCGGGGTTGCGCTTGTGTGGCATCGAGGATGACCCGGTCTGGGTGCCCTCGGCGAAGGGCTCCTCGGCCTCGCGGATCTCGGTGCGTTGCAGGGAGCGGATCTCGGTCGCGAACTTCTCGAGCGAGGCGCCGAGGCCGGCCAGCACGCCGAGCACGAAGGCGTGTCGGTCGCGCTGGATGATCTGCGTCGTGACGGGCGCGATCTGAAGCCCGAGGCGAGCGCAGGCGTCGGCCTCGACGGCGGGCGGCACCGAGGCATGGGTGCCGACCGGACCGGACATCTGGCCGACGGCGAGCTGCTC
This sequence comes from Dehalococcoidia bacterium, assembly GCA_965249675.1. Classification (GTDB taxonomy): domain Bacteria; phylum Chloroflexota; class Dehalococcoidia; order UBA2979; family UBA2979. Next base: position 2,593,007 of record OZ252250.1, on the reverse strand, counting down.
ACGGGCCAGCTCGAGCCGGCGGTCGTGGCGCCTGATCTCATCGATCCAGACCAGCAGCTTGAAGCCGAAGGTGGTCGGCTCGGCGTGCACGCCGTGCGTGCGGCCGATGCAGACGGAGTGACGGTGGCTGAGCGCCTGTGTGGTCACGACCTTGCCGAGTTCTGCGAGCTGGCCGCGGAGGAAGTCTAGGGCGTCGAGCCACTGGAGGCAGGTAGCCGTGTCCCAGACGTCGTTGCTCGTGAGGCCGTAGTGCACCCAGCGCGACTCCGGGCCCAGAGAGTCTGCGACCGAGCGCAGGAAGGCCGTCACGTCGTGGTGTGTCTCGGCGATGTAGCGCATCACATCGGGGACGGTGACACGGGCGCGCTCGGTGATCCGCCGGGCGTCCTCTGGAGGGATCACGCCGGCGGCGCTCCACGCCTGAACCACCGCCAGCTCGACGCGCAGCCAGGTCTCGAACTTGTGCTCATCCGACCAGATGCGGGTCAGCTCAGGAACGCTATAGCGCTCAATCATCGAGGAAGTCCTCCCGGGGCGGCGAGAAGACCTCAATGAGCCTAGTCGCCTCCCGGGCCCGCACCTCGTGAGGTGCCCCGCCCGGGATGAGGTAGGACGAGCCCGGCCCGGGCGTCGATCGCTGGTCTCCGATCTCAAGCTCGATCCGGCCAGAGATGACGGTACCGGCCTGCTCGTGGAGATGCTCATGGCGGGGCACCAGGGCACCGGCCTCGAGCGTGATCTCGACCAGGGTCACCTGTCGGCCGGAGACGAGCGTTCGCCGCACGACGCCGGGGAACATCTCGATGGGCCTGGTCTCCTCGTAGCGGCGACTGATCGCCGTGATCTCCGGCTGTTCGCTCACAGTTCCCTCCGCTCGTCTCCCGCGCGGCCGATGTCTCGGCGGTAGTGGGCGCCGTGGAAGGAGATCCGGGCCACGTTCTCGTAGGCCCGCTCGCGAGCCTCGGAGACCGAGGATCCACTCCCGACGACGCAGAGCACCCGACCGCCGGCCGTGACCATCTGTCCGCGTTCGTCCCGGCGCGCGCCGGCGATGAAGACGTCGACATCGCTCTCGACCGCATCGAGGCCTGTGATCGGAAATCCGGTCTCGTAGCTGCCCGGGTAGCCACCTGAGGTCATCACGACGCCGACCGTGGCGTCCGCGTCCCAGTCCACCTCGACTTCGGCGAGGCGGCCCTCTGAGACGGCGAGGCAGATCGCCAGCAGGTCGGTTCTGAGCTTCGGCAGCACCACCTCGGTCTCCGGATCGCCGAAGCGGCTGTTGAACTCGATCACGCGTGGGCCCTGGGCAGTGATCATCAGTCCCGGATAGATCACCCCGCGGTAGGGGCTGCCGGCCTCCGCCATGGCCGCCACGACCCGTTCGGTGACATCGGTGCGGATCGCCTGCGCCGTCTCATCGGCTAGCCATGGCGGCGGGGAGTAGGCTCCCATCCCTCCCGTATTCGGACCCTGGTCGCCGTCCAGGGCTGGCTTGTGATCGCAGGAGAACGGCATGTGGCGAACGGTCGTTCCGTCGGTGAAGGCATGGGCGGAGGTCTCCGGTCCGAAGAGCCGCTCCTCGATCACCACCCGGCGACCGGCGTCGCCGAAGGCGCCTGTGACCATCGCTCGTTCGATCGCGGTCAGCGCCTCGGCCTCGTCCCGGCAGACGGTGACGCCCTTACCGGCGGCGAGGCCGTCGGCCTTGATCACCACGGGGCCAGGCTGGCTGCGCACGTAGTCCCGGGCGCGCCCGGGGTCGTCAAAGCTCTCAGAGCGGGCGGTGGCGATGCCGGCCCGGGCCATCAGTCGATTGGCGAAGGACTTGGAGGCCTCGATCTGGGCGGCCCTGGCGCTTGGCCCGAAGACGCGGAAACCGGCCGCCTCGAGATGGTCTGAGATGCCGGCCGCCAGCGGGTCCTCCGGACCGACGACCACCAGATCGGCCGCCACCCGCTCAGCCAGTCGCGTCACTTCGGCGAGATTCGTGAGGGAGACGTCCAGGGTCTCGCCCCGGCTCTCGATGCCGACGTTCCCGGGCGCCGCCCAAAGCTTGGAGAGGAGCGGCGAGTCGGCCAGCTTCGAGGCGATCGCATGCTCGCGCCCGCCGCTGCCGAGGAGCAGGACGTTCACCGGGACCCCTTCCAGGTGAGCCGGCAGAGGCGTGCGTCGCCGCCTCGTTGCGTCGCCGTCATTCCCACTCGATCGTGCCGGGTGGCTTGGATGTGATGTCGTAGACCACGCGGTTGACCTCGGGCACCTCGTTGACGATCCGCTGTGAGATCCGACCCAGCAGGTCGTAGGGGAGCCGAGCCCAGTCTGCCGTCATGGCATCTGAGGCCGTCACGCAGCGGAGTGCGACACACTCTCCATAGGTGCGGAAGTCGCCCTGCACACCGACGGTGCGGGTGCCCGTGAGGACGGCGAAGGCCTGCCAGAGGTCGTAGTAGACGTCGGCATTCTTGATCTCATCGATCACGATCCAGTCGGCACGGCGCAGGATGTCCAGGCGATCCTCGGTCACCTCGCCGATCACGCGGATCGCCAGACCCGGCCCCGGGAAGGGCTGGCGGTAGACCATCTCGTCCGGGAGCCCGAGTTCTTTGCCGACACGCCTGACCTCGTCCTTGAATAGGTTGCGGAGAGGCTCGATCAACGTGAACTTCATGTCCTGCGGGAGCCCGCCAACGTTGTGGTGCGTCTTGATCTTGACGGCGTCCCCCGAGCCCGTCGATGCCGATTCGATCACGTCCGGATAGGTGGTCCCCTGAGCGATGAAGTCGACCTCTCCGAGCTTCGCGGCCTCCTCCTCGAAGACGCGGATGAAGGTCTCGCCGATCCGGATTCGCTTGGTCTCCGGAGCGGTTACTTCGGCGAGCTCGGCCATGAAGCGGTCACGCGCGTCGATGTGCAGGAGGTCGATTGAGAGGTGCTCGCGGAAGGTACGGACGACCCGCTCCGGCTCACCGAGCCGGAGCAGCGCGTTGTCGACGAAGATGCAGGTGAGCTGGTCGCCGACGGCCCTATGGACGAGCGAGGCCGCCACCGCTGAGTCGACGCCACCGCTCAGGGCGCAGATCACCTGGCCGTCCCCGACCGCCGCGCGGATCGCCTCGACCGACTCCTCGACGAACGAGCTGGCAGTCCAGTCGCCTGAGCAGCCGGCGACCCCGAAGAGGAAGTTCTGGATCAGCTGGTCGCCCCTGGGCGTGTGCGCCACTTCGGGGTGGAACTGGATCCCGTAGCGGCCGGCGCCGTCGGTCATCGCCGCCACCGGTGCGTTCTGTGACTGGGCCACGGCCCGGAACCCCGGTGGCAGGCGGGTGATGTGGTCGCCATGCGACATCCACACCGGCATAGAGCCGGCGAGGGAACGAAAGAGCGGATCGCTGCCGGCCTCGATATCGAGGATGGCGTGCCCGTACTCGCGGCTGTCGGCAGGCTCGACGGCCCCACCGAGGCGATGCGCCAGGAGCTGCATCCCGTAGCAGATCCCCAGTACCGGGAGTTCGCTGGCGATCACCCAGTCGGGAAGGTGGGGGGCGCCCTCCTCGTAGACCGAAGCGGGCCCGCCGGAAAGCACGAACCCCCGCACATTGAGATGGCCGAGCGACTCCGGCGCGACATCCCAGGGGAGGAGTTCGGAGTAGACATGGGCCTCGCGGATACGACGCGTGATCAGCATCGAGAATTGCGAACCGTAGTCGAGGACCAAGACCGTTTCGGGGGCGTTGGGAGCCGGAGTGAGCAGCTGCCCCGGTTCACGATGCTCGGCAATCTCAAGGTATGCGGCGACCTCGGCGTCACTCGAGGTGCTGATACGATCGGCTGTCTGGGAGCCGTCTTCGTGAGCCATGTAGGTGGGGTCCCCGGGGAGTGGGCCGCTAAGTAGCGAGGGTATCGACCGCCTCTGGTTCCGGTCAATGATCCCGACGAGCGGGACGGGAGTTCCGGTAGTGCCGATTCTCAGACCCCGGGAACTCGTGACCATCGTCCGGCGCCTCGCAGACGGTTTGGTGGTGGGGATCCCGACCGACACCGTCTACGGTCTCGCGGCGCTCGCAACGAGCGAAGGTGCTGTCCGGCGACTCACTGAACTCAAGGGCCGTGACTCGGACCAACCAATCGCCGTGCTCTTCGACGAGCTGGGTGACATCACCCCCCACCTCGCCCAGCCGGGGTCGCTCGGCCCGGTCGCCCCCCACTGGCCGGGGGCGCTCACGGCGGTGGTTCGGGCTCACCCCGACTCAGAGCTCGTTCCGCCGGTTGTCGCAGCCGGGGGCACGATCGGCATTCGCCAGCCCGATGACCCCCTAGCACGCCGGCTACTCCGGCAGATGGGGGGGCTGCTTGCCGTCTCGAGCGCCAACCGTCACGGGCAGCTGCCGGGGCTCACCGCCGCGGCCGTGAGCTCGGCCTTCGGCGGTGAGCTGTGGGTGCTTGACGGCGGAGCCCGACCGGGCGGCGTCGCATCGACCGTCGTCGACCTCACGAGTGATCCGCCGCAGGTACTACGACGCGGGGCGATCGGCGCAACAGAGCTGGGGGCCGTGGAGGCCGGCTCCTGACCGCGGCGAGAGCCCAGGTGGGTCCGGCGGCCGGCATCCTGCGTACCGCGCGCCGTGGACCATCGGTACTATCAGGCTGGGAGCGGAGGGGGTGCTGCCGTGCGGGTGGCGATCGGCTCAGATCACGCCGGGTTCGAACTGAAGGGGATCCTGAGGGACGAGCTCCGGGCGCTTGGTGACGAGGTCACCGACTACGGGACGGACTCGCTCGTCTCCTGTGACTATCCCGACATCGCCGTACCGCTGGCCGAGCGGGTGGCAGCCGGGGATCACGATTTCGGCGTCCTCATCTGCTCGAACGGCGTCGGACCGTCGATCGTCGCCAACAAGGTCCATGGCATCCGCTGCGGACTCTGCCACGACACCTTCTCGGCGCGGAGGGCCAGGGAGCACACCGATTGCAACGTGCTCGCGATGGGCGCCTGGGCCGTCGGCCGCGGCGCCGCGACCGAGATCCTGATGGCCTTCCGCAACGCCGAGTTCCAGGGCGGCCGTCACGAGCGGCGGCTGAGCAAGGTACAGACGGTCGATGACCAGCAGCGTGCCCGCGCCGGGCAGGCAAGGCGTTGAAGGCCCGAGCGAGCGGGACTCACCCGGGCACCGCCCAGCTCACTGACCTCCCGCCAGGGGCCCGGGGCGATTGCCGGGGACGGTGGCGTGGCAGCGGTTCCGGCAGTCGGTCCCGCCCGGCCGCAGTCAGTCGAGGTCAGCTGGCTCCGCTGCGTCTCAATCTCTCCCCGGGCCGTGCCCTCGGATGAGCGCCGTGGCCGATCGCGCCAGCGAGTTTCGGCAGCTGGTCTCACTCGAGATGCGTCGCATCGTCGGCGCGAGGCGCGAGGGGGTCTACTCATGGATGCGCTACCACCTCGGCTGGGAGGACGCGGCGGGCAGGCCGACCGAGGCGGCGTCCGGCAAGATGATCCGCCCGGTCGGCCTGCTGCTCGCCACCGAGGTGCTGGGCGGAGACCCGGAGCGCGCCATCCCGGCTGCCGCGGCGGTTGAACTGGTTCACAACTTCTCGCTGCTCCATGACGATGTCGAGGACCGGAGCGAGCGGCGACGCGACCGCCCGACCCTGTGGACGCTGGTCGGGGAGGCCCACGCCATCAACACCGGTGACGGCATGCTGATGCTGGCCCACCAGGCGATCTGTGGCCTCGAAGAGCGAGGTCTCTCGGCGGCCGACACTCTGCGCGCCGTGCGGGAGCTGGACCGCGCAACGCTCCGTCTCGTCCACGGCCAGTATCTCGACCTCTCGTTCGAGGGACGGAGCCAGGTGTCGATCTCAGAGTACGTGGAGATGGCGTCGGGGAAGACGGCGGCGATGTTCGGTGCCCCCCTGGCCCTGGGCGCGATCGTGGCCGGGGCTCCCGAGTCGACCGTCAACGTCTTCCGGACGGTCGGCTGGCACATCGGCCTGGCCTTTCAGATGATCGACGACCTCTTGGGCATCTGGGGCGATCCCGAGTTGACCGGTAAGCCGGTCGGCGACGACATCATCGCTCGCAAGATGACCTACCCCGTGATCACCGCGCTCGACCGTGATTGGGATCTCGTCGGCCGGCGCTACGCCGAGGAGGCCAGCGGCCCAGACGAGGTTGCAGAGATCGCCCGCTTGATCGAAGGTACCGGGGCACGTGAGGCGACAGACGAGCGGGCCCGATGGGAGCGCGATCAGGCGCTGCGCGTACTCGGGGAGGCGCAGCTCGGGGAGCGCGGGCAGCTACTCTTAGCCGCCTACGCCGACATCGCGGTCGGGCGGGTGACGTGAGCCGCTGCGCCGCGGGCGACCGGCTGCCCGCTGCCACCGCACAAAGGGGAGTGAACATCGGGTGAAGAAGCAGACGATCCGCGACATCGACCTGCGCGGCAAGCGCGTCTTCCTGCGCGTCGACTACAACGTGCAGTTCAGCGCCGATCGGATCCTGGACGACCACCGGCTCCGCGAGTCGATCCCGACGATCGCAGCCTTGCATCGGGCCGGCGCCCGCATCATCCTCTGCTCCCACCGTGGGCGCCCGGGCGGGCGGGTCGTCGAGGAGCTCCGCAACGAGCCGGTCGCCCGTCATCTCTCTTCACTGCTCGAGAGCCCGGTCCGCTCGATCGAGGACTGTGTCGGACCGGGAGCCGAGGCCGCGGTCGAATCGCTGGCGGAGGGCGAGGTGCTGCTCCTTGAGAACGTGCGCTTCCACCCCGAAGAGGAGGCGAACGACGAGGGGTTCGCACGCGACCTGGCGCGGCTGGCCGACGTCTACGTAAGCGACGCCTTTGGCACAGCTCACCGTGCCCACGCCTCAGTCGTCGGCGTACCGCGCCACCTGCCGGCTGTGGCAGGCCTCCTGATGGAGCGAGAGGTCGACTACCTCAGCCGCGTCACCGAGAACCCGGAGCCGCCCCTGGGACTGGTGCTCGGCGGCGCCAAGGTCGCCGAGAAGCTCGCGATCCTCACCAACCTCGCCGAGCGAGCCGAGGTGATCTGCATCGGCGGTGGGATCGCCAACACGTTCCTGGCCGCGCAGGGGATCGACGTCGGGGCCTCGCTCGCCGAACACGACCGCATCGATGACGCCTTCCGCGTGATGCGGCAGGCGGCCGCGCGCAAGAACCTGCGTCTGGTGCTGCCCCGCGACGTCGTGATCTCAGATCCATCGGGCCAGGTGGTCGAGACCGTGTCGGTCAATCGCGTACCGCCCGACTTCCAGATTCTCGACATCGGCCCGCTCACGATCGACGACTTCCGGGCGGCGCTCTCGGGGATGAGGACCGTGGCCTGGAACGGGCCGATGGGCTACTTTGAGCGCCCACCCTTCAACGCCGGATCGCTGGCGGTGGCGCAAATGCTGGCCGATCTCACAGGTGCCACCACCGTCGTTGGCGGTGGGGAGACGGTCGCCGCGGTCGGCCATGCCGGCGTCGCCGACCGCATCTCCCACTGCTCGACGGGCGGTGGGGCATCGCTTGAGATGCTGGAGGGGCACACGCTGCCCGGGCTCGCCGCGCTGCCCGACCGGCCCTGAGGAGGGTGCCGCTCCGACAGCCGTCACGTTGCCGGCCCCGGGCGCGACCGGGGCCGGCCGAGGGGAGTCCTGGAGGGGAGAGGTGCATGCCTGAGCGACGCCCGATCGTCGGCGGGAACTGGAAGATGAACCAGAACCGTGCCGAGGCACGCGCGTTGCTGCGGGCCCTGCTGGCCGAGCTGGCCGAGCTGGCCGAGCCCGGGCCGATCGACATCGTGGTCTGTCCGCCCGCGCCCTGGCTCGGTGACGCAGCTGACCTCCTCGGAAGCAGTTCCCTCTCGGTCGGCGCTCAGCACACCCACTGGGAGGAGCGTGGCGCGTTCACCGGAGAGCAGAGCGCCTGGCTCCTGCGCGGCACGGCCAGCCACGTGCTGGTTGGCCACTCCGAACGCCGGCAGCTCTTCGGGGAGCGCGACGAGGATGTCGCTCGCCGCCTCGGGGCGGTGCTCGCGGCCGGGCTGACACCGATCCTGGCGGTCGGCGAGCGGCTCGAGGAGCGTCGGGCCGGCCACAGTGAGGTTGTCCTGGAGCGGCAGCTGCTGGGAGCACTCCGGGACCTCGCCGAGCTCCCTGGAGATTTCGTCGTCGCCTACGAACCGGTCTGGGCGATCGGGAGCAGCGAGGCGGCCCCCGCCGAGATGGCAGGTCTGGCGGCAGCACAGATTCGCTCGATCATCGCCGCCCGATTCGGCGCAGCGACGGCCGGGGGGCTCCGCATCCAGTACGGCGGCTCGGTGAGCGCCGCCAACGCCGCCTCGTTCGCGGCGCTTCCCGATGTCGATGGCGCGCTGGTCGGTGGAGCGTCGCTCAGGGCAGATGAGTTCGCTCAGATCTGCCGTGAGTTCGCCCGTCGGGCGGGCGACGGTGCGGGCGACTCGGTCCCCGGCTAGTGGCGGCACCCCGGCGGCATCTCGTTGCGCTGTTTGGCGCGACCGCCTCGGGGAAGACCGAGGTGGCGGTGGAGGTTGCCCGCGGCCTGCCTGTCGAGGTGGTCGCGGCGGACTCCCGCCAGGTGCGCCGAGAGATGGAGATCGGGACCGCCGCCCCGACCGCCAGTGAGCGGGAGGCCGTCCCCCACCATCTCGTCGGCGTCTGCTCGCCCGATGACCCCTGGACACTGGCGGATTGGCTGGCAGGGGCGCGGGCCGCTCTCGAGGAGATCTGGGCGCGCGGGCACATCCCGCTCCTGCTGGCGGGGACGGGGCTCTACGCCTGGTCCCTCCTCGAAGGTCGCCGTGTCCCGGCGGTGCCTCCCAACCCCGAGCTGCGCCGTGAACTGGAGTCGCTGGCGGCGGCTGATGGTGAGCAGGAGCTGCACGCGCGACTGGCCGGCCTCGACCGGCCCTCGGCCGAACGGATCTCTCCCCGAAATACCAGGCGGGTGATTCGGGCGCTCGAGATCATCGAGGCCACGGGAAGGCCCGTCCCACCCCTTGAGCGGCGACCGCCCGATTGGAGCTGGAGTGCCGTGGGGCTCAGCTGGGCGCGAGCGGCGCTCTACGAGCGCTCCGACCGGCGGGCTCGGGCGATCTATGAGCGGGGGTTGGTCGCCGAGACCCGAGGGCTCGTCGAGCGTTACGGCCCCGACTTCGAGGCGCTCCGCTCGGTCGGCTATGCCGAGGCGCTGACAGTGCTGAGCGGGGCCCGCACGGAGTGCGAGGCGCTGGCGCGCACCGAGACCGAGACCCATCGGTTGATCCGCGTGCAGGGCGGCTGGTTCCGCCCTGATGACGAGCGAATCTGCTGGACCCCGGCCACCGATCGCCGGGCCGTGCTCACCGCTATTGAGGCTGCGGCCGCCGGAGCCGTACGATGATCCTATGACGACACAACCATTTTGGAAGATGCACGGTGCCGGCAACGACTTCATCGTCTTCGAGGCGAGCGAGAGCAGTGCCGCTGCGTGCCGTGCCCGACAGCAGCTGGCGGTCACGATCTGCGACCGCCATCAGGGCGTCGGCGCCGACGGTCTGATCGTGGTGCTGCCCTCGGACTGTGCCGATCGACGGATGGAGATCATCAACGCCGACGGCTCGCTGGCTGAGATGTGTGTGAACGGGATCCGCTGCTTCACCCGCTTCTGCCTGGACCGCGGGCTGGTCTCCGCCCCCGATGGCCGGATGACGGTCGAGACCCTGAGCGGCATCGTCCCGGTGGCGGCGACCCGGGGTCCAGGCGGCACCGTCAGAGAGGTGCGGCTGGAGCTCGCTGCTCCCGATCTCTGCCCCGCCAGCGTCGGCGTCCGGACGGAACGGTCCGAACCGGTGCTCGACTTCCCGGTGACGGTCAGCGCCCCCCAGGGCGATGAGACGATCCCGGTGGCGCTCGTTTCGATGGGCAACCCGCACGCCGTACACTTCACCCCCGAGTCCCCCGAGACCTACCCGCTGGAGCAGATCGGGCCGCTCGTCGAGTGGCACCCGGACTTCTCAAACCGCACGAACTTCGAGGTGGTACGGGTACTCGGCCGTGACCACGTGGAGATGCGTGTCTGGGAGCGTGGGGTCGGCGAGACGCAGGCCTGCGGATCGGGCGCCTGTGCCGTGGTTGTGGCTGCCCACATCCAGGGTGAGGTCGATGACTGTGTCGACGTCTCGCTCCCCGGTGGCACGCTCAAGATCGAATGGACCGGCCAGGGGCCGATGGTCCTCAGTGGACCAGTGGCGCGAGTATTCGAGGCGGAGTGGCAACTATGAACGAAGCGGCCGAAAGCGACGCCCTCGAGGCGCCACCAACCATGCTGATGCGCAACCGGCCGCAGAGCGAACGCAGCTGGCAGGCGCTGATGGAGACCCCGGGCGCGACGGTGGTCGACGCCGGAGCGGGACAGCTCGTGCTCGTCCCCGAGGAGGGCCAGCTCAGCCTCTACTGGGCATTCATCGACCTCGACACCATGCGCCAGCACTACACGCCGATGTTCGAGGAGCTCAGGCCCGAGATCCAGCAGGCCGACGTCGACTTCATCTCGATGGATCTCGTGCAGGTGCAGAACCGCGACTGGCTCCGTCCCCTGATCGACGACACGGACTTCGAGTTCTTCGCCGAGTGGGTCGACATGGAGCACCCGGGGCTCGACCCGGAATCGATCCCCGACTTCCCGGAAGGGGTGTCGATGCGCCGGGCCACGGACGATGATGTCGACGGTCTCTATGAGATCTGGAAGGCCGCCTACGGCGGACTTGTGCGGAGCCCCGGGACCTTCGACCACTACCTCGATCACCACACCTGGATTGGCGCCCTTGAGCGATCGGGGAAGGTGGTCGGCTTCGCCATCAACGGACCTGTCGACCGGGCCGAGGGCGTGATCTTCGATGTCGCGGTTGCTCCCGAGGAGCGCGGGAACGGCTACGGGGAGCTGCTGCTTGCCGCTGCCGCCTACCAGCTGACCACGCAGGAGGCGCGCCATGCGACGATTCGGGTGCGGCCCGACATCAAGCAGGCGCTGCGCATCTGCACGCAGCTGGGCTTCAAGCCCGGGACGGGCGGGCTCGAGTACCGGCGCACCAGCGACGAAGAGGCCATCCTGGCCCGCCGAGAGGCTCGGCGCCTGGCAGGCGTGAAAGCCCGCTTCGGCGGTTGGCGCTAACTGCTACCACGCCCAGGTACATCCGGCACCGTCCCCACCCGAGTCCTCCCGGGAGGGATGTCGCGACCACGACGGCTTGGGCCGCGCTCGGCCGCCTAACGATCGGAGTCCCCGGCATGCATCTCGCCCGGCGCGTCCAGCAGCTGCCCCCCTACCTCTTCGCCGCCATCTCGCAGATGATCGAGCGGAAGCGGGCTGAGGGCGTCGACGTGATTTCGCTTGGTATTGGCGACCCTGACCTTCCGACCCCGGCACACCTGATCGAACGGCTCCAGGAAGCGGCGACCGACCCCCAGAACCACCGCTACCCGGAATCAGAGGGGCTACCTGAGCTGCGGCAGGCGATTGCTCGCTGGTACCGTCGCCGCCACTCCGTCGAACTGGACCCTGAAAGCGAGATCGTCGTGCTGCTCGGTTCGAAGGAGGGCATCGGCCACCTGCCGCTCTGCCTGATCGACCCCGGTGACGTCTCGCTGATCACCGACCCCGGCTACCCGGTCGCTGAGATCGCGACGATGTTCGCAGGGGGTGAGTCGGTACGGCTGCCGCTGAGCAAGGAAGATGGTTGGCTGCCAAGGCTCGACGACGTCGATCCAGAGGTTGCGCGCCGTGCCAGGATCCTCTGGCTCAACTACCCCAACAACCCGACCGGGGCGGTGGCCCCGCTCGAGTTCTTCGAACGGGCCGTTGCTTGGGCTCGCGGGCACGAGGTCGTGATCGCCCACGACCTCGCCTACGCCGATGTGACGTTCGACGGGTACGTGGCCCCCTCGATCCTCGAGGTGCGGGGCGCGAACGAGGTGGCGATCGAGTTCAACTCGCTGTCGAAGACCTTCAACATGACCGGCTGGCGGGCGGCGATGGCGGTCGGCAACGCCGAAGTGATCGATGCGCTGACCCGGGTCAAGAGCAACCTCGACAGCGGTCTCCCGCAGGCCATCCAGCAGATGGCGATCACGGCGCTCGACGACCCGCGGAACAGCATCGCTGAACATAACGAGGTGTATCAACGCCGACGCGATCGCGTCGTGGCTGTGCTCAGGGAGCTGGGCTCCGGCTCGATGTGCCGCAGGCCTCGCTCTACGTCTGGGCGAAGCTCCCTGCCGGCCAGGGCCTGGCGGCGGACTATGCGGCGCGCCTCGTTGAGGAGACCGGCGTCGTCGTCACGCCCGGCGGATCCTACGGACCGGCCGGGGAGGGGTACATCCGGATCAGCCTGACGATTGCCGACGATCGCCTCGAGGAGGCGCTGTCCAGGCTCTCGCGCTTTGCCCATGGGGGACGCGCACTCCCGGACAGCTGACATCTGCTGCTCGTTCTGACTGGTCCGGGAGTCGCTTTCCTGACGCTCGCCCGTCGGCCCGACCCGTCGGCCCGACCCGCCGGCTTGACCCGGCGGCCTGACCCGGCGCTCCGGTCGAGCTTCTTCGGTTCGAAGCGTAGGCTGGGGTCACAGGGCCCGGTTGAGAGCGGCCCTTCGGCCCCGCCGAACGGGCCCGGGAGGAGCTTGACGATCCCTCGCAAGCGACGGACCCCTCCAGAATCCGCCCGTGAGCAACGGGCCGACAGCCCTTCGCGAGCGAACGGGGCAGGTCGTCGTGGCCACCGGACGCAACCGCCCGTGGAGCGGGCGCTGCTGGTCGGCGTCGACCTCCAGCTCCGCGACCAGATGTCGCTCGACGAGTCGCTGCGAGAGCTCGGACGGCTGGTGCGAACGGCCGGTGGGACGGTGGTGGGAGCCCAGACCCAGCGGCGCCGCCGCCCCGACCCGGCGACGTTCATCGGCAGCGGTAAGCTCGACGAGGCGATCGCCGCACGCCAGACGATGGGCTACACCGTGGTCGTCTTCGACAACCCGCTCAGCCCATCGCAGCAACTCAACCTCGAGCAACGCCTCGAGGTGAAGGTGCTCGACCGCTCGGCCCTGATCCTCGACATTTTCGCCAGCCGTGCCCGCACCCGTGAGGCGTCGCTGCAGGTTGAGCTTGCCCAGCATGAGTACCTGCTTCCGCGCCTGCGCGGACAGTGGCAACACCTCGAGCGCACCGAGGGCGCGATCGGCTCCCGTGGCCCCGGTGAGACACAGCTCGAGACCGACCGGCGCCTGATCGGCGGAAGGATCGCTCGTCTGCGGTCCCAGATCAAGGCGGTGCGCCGGCAGCGGGCGCAGCAGCGCGCTCGGCGCGAGCGGTACGGCATTCCGACGGTGGCGCTCGTCGGCTACACGAACGCGGGCAAGTCCTCGCTGATGCAGGCGGTCGCCGGCGCCCAGGCCTTTGCCGCCGACGCCCCCTTCGCCACGCTTGATCCGCTGACGCGTCGCGTCGGTTCGGCGGGGGGCGAGTCGTTCCTCCTGACCGACACCGTTGGCTTCATGCAGAAGCTTCCTCCCCAGCTGGTCTCTGCCTTCCGGGCCACGCTTGAGGAGCTGGAGACGGCCGACCTCCTGCTCCACGTGGTCGACGCGACGGCCGCAGCGGTTGCAGCGCAGCACCAGACGGTGCTTGAGACACTGACGACCCTCGGTCTTTCGGACGTGCCCTTGCTGACGGTGTTCAACAAGGGCGATGAGCTGCCGCGAGCGGATGGCGAGCCGGTCGCCGGTGAGGCCGACCTGAGCTCGCTGGCGCCGCCCGAGCTGACAGGTATCCGGGGTGAATTCTGCTTCGTCTCCGCCACTAGGGCGTGGGGGATCGATGCGCTGCGGGCGCGCCTCGTCCGCGAGTTCTTCGGGACTGTGGCCGCGCCCCTCCTCCTGCCGGCGTAGAGGAACCTGCAGGCGTGTTTTTGGTGCGGGGAGCAGGCAGCGGCGAAGCCTGACTCGCCTCAACTGAGCAGTCGACCCGGCCTGTCGGTCACGCCTTCGTACCTACCTGCTCGGTTTCGCGACCCGGATCCTCCGCGGGCCGCTCACGCGAGCAGATGACCGCCGTTTGCTCACCACGCACCGGGGTCAGGGCCACCGTCCAGACCCCGCTAATGGGAGCCGAACCAGAGGACCAGAGCGGGCGGGTGTTGGAAGGACTCGAGATCGGAGCCGATCACCCGGATCCGGCCGGACAGCCCTCGGACGCTCGCGTCGGCGGTGGCCATCGCGACACGGCCTGGGTCTCGGTCACAGGCCACGACCTCGCTGACCAAGGCGAGCTCGACCGCGTCGGCAGCGATGCCGCAGCCGAGGTCTGGGACCCGCCGGCCGTCTCGTAAGCGCCTCGCTCGGTAGCCGGAAATCAGCTCATCGGACGCCTGGTCGGCCGCATCGCGCTCACAGAAGAGACGCTCCCAGTCGCCGAACTTGCGGGCGGCCGCCAACCGCCCGAGGGCGAGCGCGAGAGCGGCCCGCGCATGGGCCGGTGCACGCCCGCGGCGCAGCTGGGTGATGATAGCCAGCTCGCTCTCGCCGGCGGTGAGCAGCGATCGGGGACTCGCCGCCGCCTCCTCACTCGCAGAGGAACGGAGCCAGGCGATCTCCTCGGGGGTCATCTCCGTCAGCGTCGAGTGGCACGCGCCTCGTAGAGCAGCGGATCTCGCAGCCAGTTGCGGTCGCGAAAACGCTCGGCCAGGATGCGGCGGGTCTCTTCCAGCACCTGCCCCGAGGCACGAGTCGCGCGGCGAGCGGCCGCATTGTCGCCGGAGAGGGCCCGGGCCAGATCATCCAGCCACCCCGAGACCCGTTGGCCGACGCGGGTCGTTCGGCCGGTTGCGTTGAGCTCGTCGATGGGCGGGTAGGCGCCTTCGTCGACCAGGCAGCCGATCCGGAGCAGCGCCACCGACATCTCCCCGGCCGCCCCGAGCGCCTCGGCAGGGGCGTCACCCAGCGCCCAGAGCCCCCTCTGGGCGCGGCTGGCGTCCAGCCAGAGCACCCGGACGGCCCGCTCAAAGCCGTCGGGCGGCAGGAGCCGGGCCAGCGCTACCAGCGATTCCTGGCGACGCAGCCGGTCCGAGATCGGCTCGGCGCGCGTGATCGTCCAGCGAGTCTCCATGTCGCTGCGGCTGACGCCCTCAAGGGCACGTTCGACGCCTTCCGTGGTCCTCGCGACCAGCACCATCGCGGGCATCCCATCGCAGGCAGGGAAGGCCTCGATCTGGACGCCGCGCTCGCGCAGATCACGGCCGACGGTGGCCGGCAGCGAACCCACTGATGCCCGGTCGATCAGCATCCAGAACGTCGCCTGATCGGGCGCGATCATCATCGGCCACTGGCCGTGGGGCCTGACGAGCAGCAGCGAGAGGCGCTCGGTCGCCTCGTCCCAGGGCGGATGGAGGAGGAGCGCTCGACCCCACTCACGTGCCCGTTCGTGGAGCGCGACCGCGTTCATCTCAGTCTGAGATCTGGCCAGCGTCCTGGAGCGCGGTCTGAACCTCCGCGGCGCTCTTGAACATCACGCCCTCGCGGAGGGCGTCGAAGCCGTCGACCACATCGTCGGAGATGTCGTTCGCGTAGCAGATGTCGAGGAAGTCAGAACGGGTCGCCTCGGGCGCGAACTTGAAGATGTGAGTGGCGATCTCTTCGTAGTCGCTCCACGGTGCCGGCATGTGACCTCATACTTTCGATACTCGGGACGTTTCGAAAACCTGCGCCTCCGGTTGGCCAAGGTACCAGCGCCCCCCCGTGCGGACTAGCCGAGCCGGGGCGGGCCGGGGGCCCGGAAGGAGCGGGTCGGGCGCCCGGATCGGAGCTAACGCCGGGCAGCGGTCTCTTCTGTTACCGATTGCCTGACGCGGGTGATCCGCTCGACCTCCGGCGCCTCTGGGCCTGCCAGTTCCTCAAGCGCCCGGCGCGCCGATCGCAGGAGCGCCGTCGCGCCGCCGGCCGCGATGAACCACTCGGCGGCCTCGATCAGAGCGAAGGCGCGACCCCAGCGGTGCGCGCGGTGACGAGCGGAGCCCAGGGCGAGCGCGACTGCGGCCGCACCCAATGCTGCGAGGAGCTGGCGCTGGCTCACGCTCGACCTTCCACCGGGCACCGCCCCGATGGTAGACGCCTCTGCGGTTCTCTGCCTCAGGGGTCGAGCTCGGCGCGATCAGGCGAGGCCCGGACGCCTCTGGTGAGCGGTTCGCGCCTAGCACACCGGCAGCCAGCCCAACCTCGTCCTCGCCCGCTCCCGCCTGTCCCCGAGCGCCCGCGCGACCGCAGGAGGAGGAAGGCACAGACGGAACGCCGGTTGCTGACTACACTGCTCATTCGATGCACGAACTCCTCGGCGGCTGGCGTTTCGCCCTCAGGCGGCTTCGCGCCGGCTGGCGTTTCATGCTCGTCGCCGCGATCGGCATGGTGGTGGCCGTCGCGCTGATGGCGGCCGCTCCCATCTACGCCAATACGATGTCCGATCTCGGGCTCCGGTTCCGACTCGAGCAGGGGCTTGATGACGACGTCGACCGCGTGCTCTACGCGACGGTTCACCGCCTCGCGGCCGGTGACCCGGCCGATCTCGAGCGCCGGCGCGTACTCGGCGAGCTGACCCGGGCCCGGCTCGGCGCACTCTCAGGCGAGGTCCTGGCCGAGGCGCGCACCTCAAGGGTCGACCTCACCTTCGAAGGCAGCTCCGAGCCCGACGGGCCGCTCGTCGTCCGCGAGGGTTCAGAGCTCGTGCGGCAGCCGTGGGGCGCGGTGGTGGTCTGGCCGTCTCGCTTTGAGGACAACGTCCGCCTGGTCGCCGGTCGCTTCCCGGGCCCCGCGGGGCCGACACTTGAGGCGGTGCTGCCCGACGGCTTTCAGCGTCATGCGGCCCTCGGGGACCACGTGCGGCTCGCCTTCCGCGGGCACGATGACTGCCAGACGATCGAGGGATCCGATGACCCAACCGTCGCGCGTGATGAGGTCCAGTGCGAGCCGACGCTCCGGACCAGTAGTCAGGTGGTCGTGACGATCGTCGGTTTCGTCACGGCCGACGATCCCACCGATCTGAGGTGGCGGCTCGCGCCGATCGGGAGCGCCGCCGGCCTCTGGACCGTTCCCGACGTGCCGTTCAGACCGGGCCTTGAGGCAGATGCGCTGGAGGCGGTCGAGGCGGACGGCGAACAGGCGCCCGCCCAGGGGCTTGCCGCAGATGGCTCGGAGCAGCAGGGTCGGGCAGTCCTCGGCGTGATGCCACTCCTCACTACCGAGGAGCAGTTCTTCGGAGTCCTGGGTCGAGACCTGCCGGACCTCGAGCCACGTTACCGGGTCGGCCTGGTCCCCGACCTCGACTCGATCGGGCTGGGCGATGTCTCGCGCACGATCGATGACATCGCCGCCTGGTCCGCTGACATCACGCAGCGGCTCGACCTGCTGGCATTGCCGGAGACCGCCCTGGCCACCGAGCTCTACACCTTCCGTAACGCCCAGACGTTCTCCCAGGTTCCCCTCCTCCTGATCCTGCTGCAGGTCGTCGGCATCGCCCTCTTCTACGTGGTCCTGGTGATGAAGCTGCTGCTTGATCGCCAGGCCGAGGAGATCGGCGTCTACGTTGGGCGAGGGGCCAGCACCACGCAGATCGTCGGGCTCTCGGTGGTCGAGGGGCTGGTCATGGCGATCCCGGCCACGGTGCTCGGACCATGGCTGGCAGCGCAGGCCGTGCGGGTGCTTGGTTACAGCGGCACCTTCGAGAGTGTCACCGGAGGCGCCCCACTGCCCGCCAGCGTCACGTCCGACGCCTACCTGCTCGCCGCTGGCGGCGCACTGCTGGGGATGCTGGCGATGCTCCTGCCAGCCCTGACCGTTGCCCGGCGCGGCATCATCGACGCCAAGCGTGACCAGGCTCGACCAGCCGGCCGGGGACTCGTTCAGCGCTACTACCTCGACATGGCCGTTGTGGCGCTGGCCGCGCTCTTGCTCTGGCAACTCGAACAGCGCGGTTCGGTCTTCGACCCGAACTCGGTTGGCGGCTGGTCGACCGACCCGATGCTGCTGATGGCCCCGCTCGTCTTCACGCTGGCACTGGCCGGGCTGCTCCTTCGCTTCTACCCGCCGCTCCTGCGCCTCGCGGTGCGGCTCCTGATGGTGCTCAGGGGAACGGCCGTTGCAATCGGCCTGCGCCGCGCCGGGCGAGCGCCGGCCCTCTATGCCCGACTGATGCTGCTCGTCGTAATGGCGATCTCGGTCGGGACGTTCGCCGCCTCCTACGGGCCGACGGTCGATCTCTCCTTCACAGAGCGGATCAGCTATGACAACGGTGTCCCATTCCGGGCCCGCACGGCCGTGGAGACCCCGAAATTGCGCGAGCAGGAGCTCGTGGATTTGCGGGCGCTCGAGGTGATCGGCGACGCAGCGCTGCTGCGCCGCGGCACGATCAGAACGCCCACCAGCTACGAGGTCCCGCTCTTGGCACTCGACGTGGCGAGGGCCCGCCAGATGCTCTGGTTCCGTGATGACCTGACGCCCGACCAACCCCTTGAGCGGCTGCTCGGCCTCCTTGAGTCCGCCGTGCCGGCGGGAGGTGGACTGACGCTCCCACCCAACGCCACCGGGATCGAGTTCGCTGTCCTCACCGAGGGCCCGCTTGAGGGCGAATCGCGGGGCAGTATCCGCGCCATCTTCCGCGGCGCAGAAGGCAACTACGGTGACGGACTGATCGACAACACGGCCGGTCGGGGCTGGCTCAAGGTCTCAGGGAAGCTGCCACGTGGGCTGGCGCCGCCCCTGACCCTCGTGAGCCTCCGTCTGACCGACCGCAACACCTCTCAGCTGCGCTCTGAGGGCGCGATGTATTTTGACAACTTCGCAGCCGTCGTTGCCGGTGAGGAGCCACAGCTCATCGAGAGCTTCGAGGACGAGTTCCGCTGGACGCTCTACGCCGCCCAGGGGAAGGATGAGACCTTCGAGCGAAGCGCGGACCGCTCCCGAGGCGGCCGCTGGTCGGCCAAGTGGACCTGGGAAGAGGCGGTCACACCGGTGACGCGCGTGCTCGCGCTGAACGACCCGACGGTGCCGGTCGCGGCGCTCATGAACGACGTGGCGCTGGGCGCCTTCGGGACGGTGCCGGGCGGCATCGCGCTGGCGTCGATTGAGGGGATCCTGGCGCCGCTCAGCGTCCGGGGCGAAGTCAGCCTCTTCCCGACCATGGCGCCCGAGGCCGGCATCGTCGTCGTCAACTACGATCATCTTCGCTCGCTGGTCCAGACGCTCGACAAGCCGAACCTGTCCGAACAGAACGAGCTGTGGGCGGAGTTCGCCCCCGGGGTGGGCGTCCGCACGCAGGAACGGATCGCGTTCGCCCTGACCAGACCGGAGTCACCCCTCCAGGTGCAGCCGGCCCGCCCGCCACAGCTCCTCAGTGCCCGACTCGACGAGGTGGCACGCGACCCCACGCTGCAGGCATCGGGTGGGGGCATCCTGGGGGTGGCGTTCGTGGCGGTGCTCGGGCTTTCGACGCTCGGCTTCATCGTCACGCTGGTCCTGAGCGCGCGTAGCCGCACGGTCGAGTTCGCTGTGCTCAGGGTCCTCGGCATCTCGGCGCGACAGATCCTCCGTTCGATGCTGCTGGAGTGGGGGACCGTGCTTGTGATCGGGTCGATCATGGGCGCATTGCTGGGTCGGCAGGTGGCCAGGATTATGCTCTCCTTCCTCAATGTCACGGACCAGGGGGAGCGGGTGCTGCCGCCGTTCACGCTGGAGACCGACTGGGCCGCTCTGGCGATCGGTGTGGGCGTCCTGGCGAGCCTCGTCGTGGCGGCGCTGGGGGTTACGTGGGCGACCACCATGCGGCGTGCCACCGCGGCCGAACTGCGGGTGACGCAGTAGCTCCGGCCCCGCCCGCCAAGGCGAAGGCGGTGCCGGGTCAGAGTCGGGTTGCGGGGCTAGGGAGCCGTCGCGCCGGGCTCCCTGTCGGCCGAAACCTCAGGCGGCACGCGGAGGATCCCGCTGACCGCTCCCTGGACGACGCGGACGACGACCGTATCGCCATCAGCGAGCGCGGGGAGCTCAGTCAACCGGTAGAGCCTGAGCGTTGAGAGGTAGTCCACCCGCAGATCGCGGCTGCCGCTACTGACGACGATCGAGCCGCCATCGCCCTCCCCGGAGACGCTGCTCAGCTGGCCGCTCGCCAGGACGCGGCCACGCAGCGCCGCCGCCCCGAACCCGGAGAAGCCCCCCGGGGAGAGGAGGGTGCCCGCAGGTGGCCCCGCGAAGAACTGAGGATCGACGATCTCGAGCTGCCGTACTTCGGGCTCGTTCGCGTGCCGGGCCTGGCGGAGACCGGTCACCCCGCCGACGGCGAGCGCCACCACGAAGGCCACAATCACGACCCAGGTGAAGATGTACGTCGGGACCGTCATGGCTCCAGCCCGCTCTCGATCACGACGAGACCTGTGATCACGCGCTCCGTGGCGCTCCGCTCGCCTCCGAGATTGACGTTCGCCCCGAACGGGAGTTCCGCGGGGTCGTCCACCGGCAAGAGCGCCTCCAGGGTGACGCCGGAGAGGGGAATGCGGAGGATGCCGTCCTCGGTCTCGATCACCAGCAGGTCTCCGTCGCGGCCGCGCACGACACCTGAGATCAGCTGTTCGGCCGAGGGGTCGGAGTCACCCGAGACCAGGACCAGCTCGACGTGGTCGGGTTCAGGCTGATGTTCATAGACATAACCGACGACGAAGGAGGCGCAGAACGTCACGAGCAGGCCGGCAACGGCCAGGAGGAGAGGGCGCAGGAGCGGCACGGTGGTGAAGGGCCTAGTCGCCGAGAAGCGTATCGTACCCGAGTGCGTGGATCTCCTCGGCGTATTCAGCTGGCCAGCCGGGATGGGGAATCCGGCGCTCCCGTGCCCGGAACTCCCGGTGGTAGCGGCGATACTCCGTCTCGAGCCGATTCCGCCAGTTGGTCTCCTCGGTGAAGACCTCAGGTGCGACATCTTCAAGGCCCTGATCGAGATCTTCGATCTGCTGACTGAAGTCGTCTCGCCACAGGTCGCCGATGTAGTCGAGGGCGTCCTCAAGGTCGCGACGGCAGTCGAGCATGTAGGTCTCAAGCATCTGATCGGCGTCGGCCGGAACGCCCGGAAGCCGTTCTTCGCCAGAGCAGGCAGTACAGAGCGTGATCAGCTTGCGCGCCTCGCACTCATCACCCCGCGGGCAGTCCTTGTGGCGTGGCGCGAAACGGTTGAGGGTCGGGCGCCGGGAATAGGCGACCATTAGTTCGGGGTAATCGCTACTGCAGCGGGGGCAACTCAACCGATCTCCGAAGATCTGGTTGATCGTCTCTTCCCAGTTGATCTGCATCAGCGCTCCTCGGCGCTCACCCTGCGGTCGGAGACGATGCTAACGCGGGCCCGGCCTGACTGGAAGCTACGCACCTCCTCGGACGGGTCTGACCGTAGGCCACCCTCTACAGGCTGGACCCTACAGTTCGGTCTCGTAGGAGGCGGACTGGCCGGGCATCTCCTCGACCTCGATGCGAAGCCGGTGGATCTCACCGTGGCGACCGAAGGCCAGGGCTCCCCGGACCTCTGTCGCGATCCACTCGGCGAGCAGCTCGGCCGTCGAGTTCTCGATCGGGAGGGCGACCACGTCCGCCTCGGGAAACTGGTAGCGCCGGCCCCCGAAGGTCACCAACCAGCTACCGCCGGTCTGCTCCATCTCGATGAGCTCCGAGCGGGCCTGCAGGAGGAAGCGGTGGTCGAGAGCCTCGCAGGCGCGGCGCACGTAGAGCTTCAGTGCCGAGAAGTCGATCACCCACCGTTCGCGCGTGAGGCCGCCACGCACGGTGGCCGTGACCTGGTAGTTGTGGCCGTGCAGCGGCTCGAGTTCATCACCGAGCGTCGCCATGTGGGAGGCGGCAAAGCGCAGCCGCACGCCGGAAACGGTGACTTCGCGTTGGGCCGTCATCTGGGTGTTCCCTGCTGACGCAGACGTCCCCGGCCCCTCAGGCCGGGGACGAGATTGGCCGACGGGGCGCCCAGAAGCAGCAGCCGCCGGTCTGTCAGCGTCCGCTTCAGATCACCATCGTCTGGAAAATCTCATCGACCGACTTCTGGCTGGCGCCCGTGCGCTCGCGCGCCATGTTCAGGCGTTGGTGCGCCGGGATGCTCTGTTCGCGCTGGTAGAGGAGGCCGACCGGGATACGGCTCCCGCGTGCGAGCGCATATGCCGCCTGCAGGTCTCCGGCGTCGTGACCGTCGGGGATCGGGTAGGCGAGCGGCTCGATCCCGGCCTTCTCGTTGCCCTTGAGCAGCTGGTAGGTGTCGTTGTACGTCGTACAGGGCGACTGCACGTGCACCATCGCGAAGCCGGGGAACTCGATCGCGTCGACGATCATCTGCTGCAGCGCCCTGACCTGCGTGGAGAGCGCCGAGGCGATGTATGAGACGCCGGCAGCCAGGTAGGTCTCCAGCGGACGGCTCGGGTCATCGAGCTTGCCATAGGGGGTCGTCGAGGTGACGACCTCGAGTTCGGTGGTAGGCGACGCCTGTCCCTTGGTCAGGCCATAGACACCGTTGTCCATCACGATCGCCGTCACATCGAGGTTGCGCTTGGCCTGGGGGCCGATGTGCTCACTGCCGATGCTGAGGAAATCGCCATCACCTGAGACGATCACGACGTCAAGGTCGGGGCGGCTCGACTTCAGCCCGTAGGCGATCGGCAGGGTGCGACCGTGGATCCCGTGAATCCCGAAGGGCTGCGGACCCTCCTGGAGGTGAACGAGGTTCCCCGAGCAGCCGATGCCGGCGACGATCACCGAGTTCTCAACGGGTCTTGAGGTCGTGGCGGCACGCTGCGCCAGGGCGCCCTCAAGCGCCCGCTTGACACCGAAGTCCCCGCAGCCGGGGCACCACTTGAAGTCGTAGTCCGGGTTTCGCTTGCTCATACGAGTGCCAACTCCCCAATGTGCGCACGAACCGCTTCACCGATCCGCTGCTTGAGATCTCGTTCCTTGAATGGTAACCCGGTGTACTGCGTGATCGATTGCGCGTTCACGCCCCTGGACCGGAGCACCTGTCCCAGCTGCCCCATGAAGCTCAGCTCCGGGATCAGGACCAGCTCCTTTTCGCGCAGCTCATCCAGCAGGGCCTCCGGCATCGGATTGAGGTACATAGTGTAGTACCACGCGATGTCCTGGCCTTCGGCCACCAGATCGCGGTAGGCGACCAGGGTCGGCCCCTTCGAGCTTCCCCACGGCAGCACGGCGACCCGCGCCGAGGTGCGCTCGGCCTCGTAGCTCCCGCCCTTGAGCAGATCAAGCTTCGAGAAGCGGCGCTCGGTCATTTGGATGTGGACGTCGGGCAGGTGCGTCGTGTCGCCCTGCTCGTCGTGCTCTGAGCCGTTCGCCACGTAGGCGCCCGGTCCACCCGGCACCGGGAAGGGGGAGACACTCTCGCCGGCATAGCGTCCGTTGGTGGCAGATGCTCCGGTCACCAGTCGCTCTTCGACCTGCACCGCCTCGAGGTCCGGCTTGATGATGTCCTGTTGCCGCTCGGCGATCGACGCCTCGGAGAGGAGGATCACCGGACCCTGGTAGCGCTCGGCCCAGTTGACGGCATCGATCGCTCCCCAGAAGGCCTCTTCGATCGTGCCCGGGGCGATCACCGGCAGGCTCATGTCGCCGTGGCCCGGATTGAGCGAGATCAGGAGGTCGGACTGCTCGGTCTTGGTCGGGAGTCCGGTCGCCGGGCCACCGCGCTGGACGTTCGTCACGACTAGCGGGATCTCGGCCATCCAAGCCAGACCGAGCCCCTCGCCCATGAGGCTGAGCCCGGGCCCGGAGGTCGACGTCATCACCTTCTTGCCGGAATAGCCGGCGCCGATCAGCGCGGCGATCGACTCGATCTCGGAGCTGGCCTGACCGACGAACTTGTCGGCGCCGTGCAGGTGCGACTCCATGAAGACGAGCATCGTCGTCGCCGGCGAGATCGGGTAGCCGATGAACGAGTCCAGCCCGGCCGCGATCGCCCCGAGCGATGCGGCCTCGTAGCCGCGGATCAGGATGCGCTCGCCGTCGATCGTCGGTGGGGGGTTGAGCGCTCCGAGCGACATTGCCGTCTTGGCGGCCTCGGCCGCCCCCATGTGCAAGGCCTTGATGTTGCCCTCGATGATCGCCTGGTCACCTGGACGACCGCGCGTGAAGCGGATGGTCACGAACTCCTCGAGGTGGGAGAGGGGGAAGCCGGCGAGCTGTGCGACCGCCCCGATCACGATCATGTTGGCGGCCCGCGGGTTCCCGGCTTCCCGCGCCATCTGGTCGGCCGGTAGACCGATCGCTCGCGGGTCGTCGAGGTCAAACTCCTGGGAGTTATAGATCACGAACCCGCCGGGGCTGAGCTCGTCAAGATTGTGGTCGTAGGCGTAGCGGTTGAGCGCTACGAGCACGTCGAGTTCGTCTCCCGAGGAGAGTACTTCCTCGGTCGAAATGCGGGCCTGCCCCCAGGCCGGACCGCCCTTGATCTGCGAGGGGAAGGTCGAGAAGGTGAGGACGTGGTATCCGACGGCTGCTGCTGCTGCTGCCAGGATCTCGGAGCCTCCGACCACCCCCTGTCCGCCTTCACCGGCGAACCGGACGACAAGGTTGTTGTTCATAAGCGAGACCCTTCGAAGGCATCCTGACGGGGCAGCCAGCCAGCCACACTGACCGCTCCGTCGAGCGGAGCAGTCAGTGGCCGCCGGACGCCTCTTCGCCGACCTGTCGCTCTGCCGCCGGGGCGGCCGACGTATTGACTCGTGCGCTTGAGCAATATCGCTAGCGATTATCTGCTAGCCGCGCGGCTACACTCAACGCGTCGCCACCCATAATATCGAATTTGCTGTGGCGTGTGCCCCCGGGAGATGGAAGCTCGGGCCGAACGGCAAGGGCACCGTCGAGGCGGCAAAAAAAGCGAATTGGGGGGCGTGTGATCAAGGCCTTCGTCCTGGTCGTCACCGAGCCGAGCGCCACGCGCCGGGTGGCCACCGCGATCAAAGAGATTGACCAGGTGATCGACGTGCACGAGGTGATGGGGCCCTACGACATCGTCGTCGAGCTGCAGGCCGAGCAGCTGCGCGAGATCTCAACGGTGATTCTGGACCAGCTCCGGAGCATGGACGGGATCCAGTCGACGACCTCCCTGGTTGCCTTCCCGATCTGAAGTCCCCGCGGGTGATCGCCCGGCCGTCCGGCGAGTACCCGGCCGGCAAGACTAGCCACCACGCGCAGCCGCCACCGCCTGACGCCCGCCGAGGGTGCGCAACTCCGTTGAGAGCACGAACAAGAGGATCGCGAAGCCGGTGACGGACAGCGCTCCCAGGGTGACGGTCGTCACGATGCCGATCAGGTCTGCCGCGACACCGGCGAAGAACCCGCCCACCGAGGAGAGGAACCATGTCATCGACCAGATCCCCATTACCCGTCCCCGGAGCTCATCGGGCACCTCGATCTGCAGGGCGGTCATGCCGACATTGAGGTAGATTCCCGAGGCCACACCGGCCGCGAAGAGCGCGGCCATCGACAGCGGCATGAACCGGCTGGCCGCAAAGAGCGCGACGCAGATCCCGAATGAGGCGGCGCCGCCGATGATCACCCGGCCACGATTGGGGCCGGCGCCGATCTTGATGATGGCGAGGGTGCCGACGATCGCGCCCACGCCTGCCGCGCCCTCGAGCAGGCCGAACCCGAACCCACCGACGTCGAGGATGTCTGTGGCGAAGTAGACCAGCAGCACCTGGTAGGAGCCGCCGAATACCGATGTGAAGAAGGAGAGGCCGATGATCGCGAGGAAGAGCCGGTTCCCGAAGATGAAGCGGACGCCCTCGCCGATGCCGCCCCCGCCACGACGCCCGCTCTGTGGGCGGGGCGTCGGGCGGACGAGGAACATCAAGACGGTAGCCAGGGCGTAACCGGCCGTCGTGACGAAGAAGGCCTGCCCGATCCCGATCACGGCGATGACCAGACCGGCCGCTGCTGGCCCGACGATACGCATGCTGTTCCAGATCATCCCGTTGAGAGCGACCGCACTGGCGATCACACGCATGTCGATCAGCTGAGGGAGGATGGCCTGCTGCGCCGGGGCGGAGAGCGCAGCCAGGGAACCCGTCGCGAGTGACCAGACGACCACCATCCAGAACTCAACGAGACCACTGAAGACCAGCAGCGCCAGCACGAGGAAGGCGATGCTGCTGGCCGTGGAGGCGGTGAGGATCAGACGTCGATTGTCGAAGCGGTCGGCGAGGCTGCCGGCGGGCAGGCTGAGCAGAATGGTCGGTACGGCGGCGCTGAGCGCGGCGATCCCCACCCAGGTAGGGGAGAGTTCGAGCTCCACTTTGAGCAGCCAGGGGACGCCGATCAGCCGGAACTGGATCGCGAAGACCCGAACCACCGAGGCGATCCAGAACCGTCGATAGTGGGCATAACCAAAGGCGCCCCAGCGCGGGAGCGGTCCGGTCGCGCCGTCGGGGTTCTCAGTTGTGCGGTCAGTCAGGAGAAGCGCTCCCTCAGCGGGAAATGGTGGCCACCCGCACCCTACACCACCGGGAACCGTCGCCCCGGGCTTTGTATTCTGGTGAGCCGGGTCGGCGGGCAAGACGGGTGCGGCTTGGGCCGAGGGCCGGTGCGCGGTAACGTCGGGGCTGCGGTCCGCGCCGTCCGCGCTGCGGACGGGCAGGGGAGCTGCTGGAGGAGGGGTGCTGTGGCGATCACGCTCGAACGGGGGGACGTCGCCCCGTTCTTCGAACTGCCCGACCAGGATGGAAAGACACACCGACTGGCCGACTACGAGGGCCGGACCGTGGTGCTCTACTTCTATCCGCGGGACGACACGCCGGGCTGTACGAAGGAGGCCTGCTCCTTCCGCGACGAACACGGCGAGATTGAGGCTGAGGGTGCGGTCGTGCTCGGCGTTTCAACTGACAGCGCGAGTTCTCACCAGCGCTTCCGAGAAAAGTATGAGCTGCCCTTTCCGCTGCTGGTCGATGATGGCGCCGAGGTCTCCACGCGCTACGGAGCCTTCGGCGAGAAGAAGCTCTACGGCAAGAACGTGATCGGGATGACCCGCTCAACCTTCGTGATCGGACCCGATGGGGCACTGCTCAAGGTGTGGAAACGGGCGCGTGCGGCCGACCATGGCCAGGCGGTGCTGAAGGCGCTGAGAGCGCTGTCCTGATCGAGCTCCGTGGTCCTGCTCCGTCCCGCGAGGGGTGCTCCGAAGCGCGACCAAGCGGCTCGGAGCCGTGGCTGATCTTCCAGAAGACGGAGGTGCGATCTTGCGAGAGAGAGGTGTTGGGGCTCCCGGAGTGAGCGGCGTCTTCGGGCCACGCTCGAGCTGGCGGCACCGCCGTCCGGCGTGGCTCGCCAGACCGCCGACGCTCCTCAGTCTTGCCCTGCTCGCCGCCCTCGGCCTGCTGGTCGCCTCCTGCAATTCGGGCGGTGACGGTCCCGGGCGGGGCGAGGAGCCCTTCCGCATCGGCGTGATGGAATCGGCCAGTGGTCTGGGTGAGACCTACGGTCGTGTGGCGATTCAGGCGAAACAGATGGCGGTCGAGGAGATCAATGAGGCGGGCGGGATCAACGGGCGGCCCCTTGAGCTGGTCGTGGAGGATTCCAAGTGCAACGCGGCGGATGCGATTACGGCCTACCGCAAACTGACCAGGGTCGACAACGTGAAGATCATCCTCGGCACGTCGTGTAGTGCGGCGATGCTCGGTGCCGCGCCGCTCGCCGAATCAGATGGGATCGTGCTCTTCTCCGGGATGGCGACCAACTCCGATATCGCTAACGCCGGCGACTATATCTTCCGCACCTCACTGAGCGACACCCAGCGAGGGATCGATACCGGGAACCTGCTCTGGTCCGACGGGCACCGGCGAGTCGCGACGATCAACGAGTCGACCGATTACGCAGAGGGCGTGCGGCGTGAATCGATGGCGCAGTTCGTCAGGCGCGGCGGCGCCCACGTGGCCGAGGAGCGATACACCTCAGAGGTTGCCGAGTTCAGGACGCAGCTGTCCAAGCTCTTCTCAGCAGCCCCGGATGCCATCTATCTGGCCGTGCAGTCCGAGTTCAGCGCTGGCACGATTCTCAAGCAGGCGCGGGAGCTGGGGTATGACGGACCGATCTACGGGGAGGTCGTCGGAATCGGCGTGACGGCACTTGAGATCGCGGGCGATGCGGCGACCGGGGTCAAGGCGATCATCGTAGACATCGAACCCGGGAACGAAAAGGGCCAGGAGGTCCTCGGGAAGTTCCGGGATCGCTACGACTACCTCACCCTGCCGTGGTACATCGGCTCGACCTATGACAACGTCTACATAACTGCCGAGTGCCTGAGACGGACGGGCGATGATCAGGATGCCGACAGCCTCCGAGACTGCCTCTACGAGATCGTCTGGAGCGGGGCAATCGGCGAGAACTACGGGTTTGACGAGCGGGGAGAAGTGGTGGGCCTTACCAACGTCGTCGCCGAGGTGCTGCCGCTCGACCAGCGGACCGGGGAGAATTTCGGATACGTCGTGCTGGGCCCGGCTGCCGCGGACTGACCGGTTGGGCGGGCCGTGCGGCGGGTCGACCGTTGGAGTAATATTCAGCCGACGTTCGACGGCACGAGCCGACCGGGCGAGGGGAGGGCGGTGCGACCGAAGCCGACTTCGCGGGGATGATCGGCCGCTGAACTCACCGAACAACCCAGATGAGGTGTGCGATGGAGGAACGTAGGAGCCTGGCATCTTTGAGTGACAGGCCGTCCGAGCGGTCCCCGCGCTCGGAGGACGGACGCGTGAGGCGGTCGGTCAGGCTCCTCATGCGGATCTCTCTGACGCTCGTTCTGCTCACCGTTGTGCCCGTCGCCCTGAGCGCCTGCGGTGACGATGACGCCGAGAGCGACCAGCCCTACCGCATCGGCGTGATGGAATCAGCCAGCGGCCCGGGCGAGAGCTACGGTCGGGTGCGATTCAGGCGAAACAGATGGCGGTCGAGGAGATCAATGAAGCGGGCGGGATCAACGGGCGGCCCCTTGAGCTGGTCGTGGAGGATTCCAAGTGCAACGCCGCGGATGCGATCACGGCCTACGGCAAGCTCACCGATGTTGAGAACATCAAGATTATCCTCGGCACCTCGTGCAGCGGCGCCATGCTCGGCGCCGCCCCGCACGCCGAGGAGGATGGCGTCATTCTCTTCTCCGGGCTCGCGACCAACCCAGATATCGCGCTCGCCGGTGACTACATCTTTCGCACCTCGCTAAGCGACGCTCAGCTCGGCATCGACACCGGCAATACTTTGTGGGCGGACGGTATCCGGACCCTCGCCACCATCAGCGAGTCGACCGACTATGCCGAGGGCGTCAGGCGGGAGTCCGTGGAGCAGTTCATCAGACGTGGCGGCACCCTGGTGGCCGAGGAGCGTTATGCGTCTGAGGTCACGGACTTCAGAACTCAACTCTCCAAGCTCCTGGCGGCGAGCCCCGACGCGGTTCACGTCGCCGCCCAGTCCGAGTTCAATGGCGGCACGATCCTCAAGCAGATACGTGAGCTTGGGTATGAGGGGCCGATCTACGGCGAGGTGGTCGCGATCGGGACGACCGCGCTCGACATCGCGGGCGACGCGGCGACCGGGGTGAAAGCGATCATCACAGACATCCAACCCGACAACGCGAAGGGTCAAGAAGTCCTCAAGAACTTCAGCGCGCGATACGAATACCTCACCTTGCCGTGGTACATCGGGTCGGCCTATGACGATGTCTATATCACCGCCGAATGCCTCGGGCAGACCGAGGACGACCAGGATGCGGATGGCTTCCGCGACTGCCTCTACGACATCACCTGGAGCGGAACGATTGGCGATGACTATCGATTCGACGAGCAGGGAGAGGTGGTCGGTCTGACCAACGTCGTGGCCGAAGTGCTTCCGCTTGCCGAGCGGACCCCTGAGAACTACGGGTACGTCGTGCTGGGCCCGGCCGCGGCTGAGTGATACACGGTCGGTCGAGATGGCGGCCTCACGAGGGGTCGCCCCGGGCCGACGGCTGGCACGGACGGGGATCGCGCCGTGACGATGGCACTCTCGGGCCTGCGGCACGACCGTCGGACGCTCCTGGCGGTGGGCCTCGCCGGGGCCGTCGGCTGCTATCTCGCCTGGAAGATCTCGGAATCGCCCGAGCAGGCCGTCCAGTTCACCTATAACGGCCTCGCCGTGGGTGCGATCTACGCCATCCTGGCGCTCGGCTTCACGGTCGTCTACAGCACCGTGTGGTACTTCGACATGTACTACGCGGCGGCTGCAGCGATCGGTGCGTACGGGGTCTTCTACCTGCGCTCGCCGGTGATCCTGGGCGGGCAGTACGAGGCCAACAGCGTCTCCGTCAACACGCTCTTCGCCGTCGTCGCGGCCGGAGTCGTCTCCTGGGTGCTCCACGAGCGATTGGCCCACCGCAGGGGAGTCGACCGAAGCCTGCTCACCGCCGCCACCACGGCAGGTGGGCTCGCGGCGGGGCTCTACGTCTGGTACGTCCTCCGGAATCCCGCGGATATCAACGTGACGCTTAGCCCGGCCCTGGGCGTGATCGTCGCGGCCCTCGTCTTCTGGGTCGTCCATCGCGCCGCGGCGCGCATCCGGGCTCGCGGCTTACCACTCTGGCTCGGCGCCGCCTGTGGCCTGATCCTCGGCGGCTGGGCCTCGATCTGGGTCGCTGGAAGCACCGGCTCTG
Organism: Dehalococcoidia bacterium; assembly: GCA_965249675.1. Taxonomy (GTDB): domain Bacteria; phylum Chloroflexota; class Dehalococcoidia; order UBA2979; family UBA2979. The sequence continues at coordinate 2,562,259 of OZ252250.1, read as the reverse complement.
CCCTCTATCTCAGCTGGGGGTTTGCCTGCCTCCTCGCCGGTCTCGTGGGCGTGGCGCTCTACCGCGGCCTCTACGTCTACATGGAACGGCGTGCGCGCTCGCCGCTGGTCATGATCGTCGGCTCACTCGGAGTGCTACTCGCCGTGACCGCCGCGACGACGATCGTCTTCGAGGGCACGCCGCGCCCGCTCCCTGAGCCGTTCGGCAATGATCCGTGGACCATCGCCAGCGGCCACGTGCGCGGGTTCAGCGTCTTCGCGATGGCCGTCGCGGTCGGAAGCTTCGTCGGCCTGCTGCTGCTGCTCAAGCACACATCCTTCGGGAAGGCGGTCCGGGCCATCGGCGATGATCTCGAGGTGGCGAAGGTCGTGGGCCTGAATACGACGGCCGTGATCGCTACGGTCTTCTTCATCGGTGCGGTTTTCGCCGCCGCCGCCGGGATCCTGAGCGGCCACGAGACCGCCATTCAGCCTCGCATGGGTCTACCGTTGCTCCTCAAGGGCTGGATCGCCTCGGTGGTGGGCGGTCTCGGCAGCCTCCATGGAGCGCTCGTGGGTGGCTTCGCGCTGGGCATCATCGAACAGTTCGGTATCTGGGACCTGGCCGGAGAGTGGAGGGACGTGATCTCGTTCGCGGTGCTCATCCTCTTCCTCTCGTTCTGGCCCAAGGGGCTACTGCCGAGGACGTAGAGCGAACATGGCGCAGGACACGACCACCGAAACGCCCCGACCACGCGCCGAGAGATTGCGAGCGGGTCTTTCGCTCGCTCGCGGTAACGCTGAACTCTGGGCCAACCTGGTCGTGATCGGGGGGGCGCTCGCCTTCGTCAGCTGGCAGGGCAGTGGCTTCGCCATCACGATCGGCACGGTCGTTGCGATCTGGGCGATCCTAGCGGTCAGCCTCAATCTCGTCGTCGGCTACACCGGAGTGTTGTCGGTCGGGCATGCCGCCTTCTTCGGAATCGGCGCCTACACGACGGCGATCCTGACATCCGACACGTCGTACGAGCTCCTGCGCACGGAGCCCATCCCCACGTACGGATGGCCGTTCTTCGCCGCCTTGCCTATCGGCGTAGTCCTGGCCGGGCTGGTTGCACTCGGGGTTGGCGTTGTCTTCAACCGCTTCCGGGACGACATCTTCGTCCTCGCTTCCTTCGGCCTTGCGATCATCTCCTTCAACGTCTTCCTCAGCCTGCGAGGCGTTACTCGGGGCGCGTACGGCATCCACCAGATCCCCCGGCCGGCGGTCGGCGGCATCGTGTTCGACGGCGATGTCGCGTTCCTCGGGCTCTCGGTCGTGATCCTCTCGGTGATTGTGGTCATCTCACGATGGATCGTGCGGTCGTCCTTCGGGCGGGTACTGACTGCGATTCGCGAGGATGAGGAGACCGCGGCTGTCTTTGGCTATCAGGTCACGCACTACAAACTCACCGTCTGGGTGATCTCTGCGATGATGGCGGCAATTGCCGGCGGACTGTTCGCGAGCTGGACCAGCTTCATCGACCCGAACTCCTTCATCCTGCTCGAATCGATCCTGCTCGTGGCGATCGTGATCCTGGGTGGCCTAGCGACGATCTGGGGCTCTCTCCTCGGCGTGCTGACGTTTGTCCTGCTCGAGGAGGGGATGCGTTTTCTGCCGTTCATACCTGACGAAGATGTCGGACAGGCCCGGCAGATCGTGCTGGGCATGCTGCTCGTGCTGTTGATGTTGTTCAGGCCCCAGGGGCTGGTTGGGAAGTTCAAGCTGTGAGCGAGGAACCGATGGCGGACAGTGCCGGGCCGTCCTTCGCGCTGGAGACCGTCGGCGTCACCAAGCTGTTCGGCGCCGTTCGGGCGGTCGACGACCTGTCGATCTCGATCCCGCGGGGCCAGATCACCGCGGTCGTCGGGCCCAACGGGTCGGGGAAGTCAACCCTGGTCAACCTCCTCAGCGGAGTCCTCCCGCTCGACGGCGGGAGCGTGGTCATCGACGGCGTCGGCTTCCGGTCGATCAAGGCCCACGAGGCGTCGGCACTGGGTCTCACCCGTACCTTCCAGGAGGTCAGGCTCTTTGACCAGGTGAGCGTCCTGGACAACATCCTGATCGTGCTCACCGAGCGCCGACTGTTCCCAGCGCTCTTCGAGCGGACCACGCTCACGCACCGCGAGCGTGCGCGTGACATCCTGGTCGATGTCGGCATGTGGGAGAAGCGAGATTCCCTAGCGATCGACCTCTCATACGGGCAACGCAAGCTCGTCGAGATCGGTCGAGCGATGGCCCTGGAGGCGGACACCTACTTGCTCGACGAACCGTTTGCCGGGCTCTTCCCGCAGATCCTGGAGAACGTGAAGCTCCTGCTCAAATCGTTGCGAGAGTGGAGGCGGACGATTCTCTTCATCTCTCACAACATGGACATCGTGCGCGAACTCAGCGAGCACCTGATCGTGATGGATGCGGGCAGGTTGCTGGCCGAGGGTGACGCACACGAGATCTTGGCTCAACCGGAGGTCATTGAGGCTTACCTGGGGGTCTGAACCGGCGGGCAGCAGCGCGGGAGGGCGGCGGACGTTCCGTGCAAGACATAACACGACAGTCTCTCCAAGAGGACAGCAGCCCGCTGGCCCCATCAACCGTGTCTGGGGGTGTCGGCGTGTCGGACGGAACGACGCTGCTCGAGTTGGCCGCTCTCTCCGTCCACTACGGGTCTGTCTCGGCGCTTGAACGGGTCTCGCTCGGCATCCGACCGGGGGAGAAGATCGCGATTATGGGGCCCAACGGGGCGGGGAAGTCGACCGTCCTCAAGGCGATTATGGGGCTGGCTCCGGTTACCGCCGGGGACGTGCTCTGGCACGGAGCGCCGCTCGTCCGCGCCACGCACGAGGTCGTCAGGGAAGGGATCGCGTTCGTCCCCCAGGGCCGCCGGCTCTTCTCGCACCTCACGATCGAAGAGAACCTCGAGATCGGCTGCCTCTATGCCGTTGACCGTCCCGAGCGCCAGCGCCGAATGGACGCCGTGATGGAGCTCTTCCCGGTGCTCCACGGCAAGCGGCGAGATCTCGCGAGCCAGATGTCAGGCGGCCAGCAACAGATGCTGGCGCTCGGCCGCGGGTTGATGGCTGACCCACAGCTGTTACTCCTCGATGAACCGACACTTGGCCTGTCGCCGGTCATCGTCAAGGAGGTCTTCGGGATGATCTCTGTGATCTCCGAGCGACTGGGGACGACCATCATGCTCGTCGAGCACAACGTGAAGGGCGCCCTGGAGCTGGTCGACCGCGCGTATGTCCTGGTTCAGGGCCGCGTCGCATTCACGGGAAGCGCAAGCGCCGTGCGGGACGGCAAGGTGCTCGCGGACGCGTTTCTCGGGAAGATCGACCTGCCGGATGGTTCGTAGTCCACCTCAGAGAGGCGCAGCTAGGCGCACGCTCTCTCTTGCGCGTCGCACTATTCCTCTTATGTGTTGAGATGACGCAGGCCTGGGGTTGCGGCCCCGGAGCCGGGCTACTCCCTATCGCGTGCCGATCGGCGGTGGGACCGTCAGTCCCAGACCGGGCCGACCGGCTGCTCGAGGCGACTGGCCGGCGAAGAGCCTCCCACGGGGCCCTGAGCCCTCTTGGTGTTAGACTCAGTCGTCCATAGCCAGCCCGATAGCGAGAGACACGGCTGCCGTGACGAACGAAGACACGTCGGGCGCGGCGCCCGAGGGCGCTCCTGGGGGCGACTCGGCGGCTGCGCCGTCTGCTGCGGACCAGGCGACCGCGGGGTCTGCTGTTCGCATCGTCCTGATCGGAGCGATCGCCGTCCTGATCGGCGCACTGCTTGTCGCCGTCGGCTATCTCGGTGCGCTGGCGTTCGAAGAGGAGACCGCGCCCCAGGTGGTGCGCGGAGAGGCGACGCCCGCCCCGGTCCTCGCCCCGCGTACGGGCCCGGGAGCCACCTCTCAGGCCGACTTCCTGCTCCTCGATGAGATCCTCCAGGTGCTGGAAGAGGACTTCGTCGAGCCCGATCGGGTCGATGCTGAGTACCTCCACTCCGCCGCCATCAACGGCATGCTCGGGGCCCTCGACGACCCCCACTCCACCTACATCGATCCCGAGACCTATGCGCTGTCCGGTAGCGACTTCGACGGGGTCTTCCAGGGAATCGGTGCGACTGTCGAGAAGCCTGATGGGTCAGATTATGTCGTTATCGTCCGGCCACTCCCCGATACGCCGGCAGAGGCCGCCGGTATCCGGGCCGGTGACACGATCCTTGAGGTCGATGGTGAATCGGCCTTCGGCTGGAGCCTCCAGCAGGCGGTGCTGCGAATCCGCGGGCCCCAGGGCACGCCGGTCGAACTGACGGTGAGGCGTACCGACGGCGAGGAGGAGCGGATCACGATCGTCCGCGATGAGATCACGATTATGTCGGTCTCGATGATGTCGCCCCAGGGCCCGGACCTGCTCGACGCCGACGGCGAGCCGGTAACCGACGTCGGTTACATCCGGATCCTCTCCTTCGCCCGCAACACCCCACAGGAGCTGCGAGAGGCGGTCGACCAGGCCGAAGCCGATGGCGTGTCCGGCTTGATCCTGGACCTCCGCGCCAATCTTGGTGGTCTCCTGATCGAGACGACCGAGGTCGCCGATATGTTCCTTGAGGACGGCATTATCTTCGTCGAGGTCGACCGAAACGGCGTTGAACGGGTCACAAGCGCCCGGCCCGGTCAGGTCACGGAGCTCCCGATCGTGCTCCTCCAGGACGATTTCTCTGCCTCCGGTGCGGAGCTCCTCGCCGCTGCCCTCAGCGATAACGAGCGGGCGCTCGTGCTGGGGATCACCTCGTTCGGCAAGGGCACCGTCAGCCATGCGCGCGAGCTCTCGAACGGCGGGGCGCTCTACGTCTCGATCGCTCGCTGGCTGACACCGAACCGGGACATCATCGAAGGCCTGGGTGTGGTGCCAGACATCGTGGTGGAGTTCACGATCGAAGACATCGAAGCCGAGCGTGATGTTCAGATCGAGCGGGCCATCGAAGTGCTCCGCGATCTGGTCGACCAGGCGAGCGCCGCTCCCTGACGCATACTTCCCTGCCCGCCCCGGCCGGGCCCGGGCGTGAGGTCGAGTACATTATTATGTCGTGTACGGGAGACCCGGTCTGACCGCCGGGGCACGGGGGCATGGCGAAAAAGAAGAAGAAGGCTGGCCCACTCAGGGGCAGTACGATCGCGCTACACCGGCGGGCGCGGTTTGACTACGAGATCACCGAGCGCTACGACGGCGGCCTGGTGTTGCGGGGCACCGAGGTGAAGTCGATCCGGGCCGGCAAGGTCAGCCTGGCCGAGGCATACGCGCGCGTTCAGGGCAACGAACTCTGGCTCTTCGGGATGCACATCGCCCCCTACCCACCGGCCCGGGAGAACCACGACCCGACGAGGGCACGCAAGGTCTTGCTCCATCGCCGCGAGATACGGCGACTCGCCCAGACTCTGGGTGAACAACCACGGATGACTGTGATCCCGGTTCGCCTCTACCTCGAGCACGGCCTGGTCAAAGTCGAACTCGGGCTCGGAGCCGGGCGCCGACATTACGACAAGAGGCAGGTCGTCCGAAAGCGCGAAGCAGATCGAGACATGCAACGCGCACTCCGGCACGCTCAGCGCTGAACGGCCTGACTCGCTTCCGCCCTGGGCGCGGCTGGTAGACTTGAGAGTATCGCCGTCAGATGGCGACGTACTTCTTGGGGACGACAGGAATCGACAGGTTCGGTCGGACTTGGATTGCGGGCCGAGGTCGTCACCACCCTCGTGAATCCGGTGGCAAAAGATAATTGGCGAATCTGAACTCGCCCTCGCTGCGTAACTGACGTAGCGACGTGGTATGCGGTCTCATCCCGGCGGGCCGTGCTACCGCGTCATCTTGTCCGGGATGCTTCGCGGCTGTGCGCTTCAGGCGGACGCGACTAAGACTACTGTGGCTGGCCTGCACTGCCCTCGGTCAACGGCGGGGCGCGGGCGAGACTATCAGCCGTAGACTACGCCCGTAGTAGATTCTTGCCGGACGTGCGCTGGACGGGGAGTTCGATTCTCCCCCGTCTCCACCAACCCTACACGCGACATATTCTCGCGTGTTTCCTCGGCCGTAAGAATCACGGCGCGAGACGACTCGGCTCTCGTGAGCGCGTGTTTGAGGAATAGTCCGAACCCCGGCGTCGGCGTGATCCCGCCGATGAGACCTGAGTCGATATCCAGGTAGGCGCGCTCGATCAGCGGGCGGGGCAGACGCCGTCGCTCGGCGTGGTCTGCCCGCTCCCACAGTGCCGGCATGTCCGCAAAGAGCGTCGCCGCCTCCTCGTACGAAGGTGCACACGCCTCTGTTGCGGCGCGCATCTGGTCGTCGACCGTCCTGAGCCGCGCGGCGTACTCGCCGTCTCCGAACGCCCCGTCGGCATAGGCTCGGGCGAGGCGCCGCCGCTTCTCACTGAGCGCGGCGACATCCGGGCCCTCGCCTGGCTCGGTCACGGCATGGACCCGCATCGCCGCGGCCTTCGGCACCACTATCGACGCCCTGGTGGTCGACTGCACATTATCCAACTCGTGGAAGTGCTAAGAGCGCTCGCCGAGACCGACGGGGAGAAACAGGGAGCCTGCAACCCACCGAGTGCACAGGCGTGGTTCAAGCGACTGGGTCGCTCAAGCGGGATCACTCGGTGGAAGCGATCACCAGCGGCACGACGGCGCGAGGCGGCGGGAAGCCCTCACCCCCGGACGCGTCCTCCTCGAACACCTCAAGGTGCGCGAGCTGGCGCTCGGCTGCTTCGTACTCAACCGCGAAGACGAAGGGCGCGGGGCCATCCACTCCGCCGCCCATCGCGAAGCCGCTCGCCAGTTCCTCGCCCGTGCGGCCAAGGAGTCGCCACTGCACGTTCGACTCGAACGTGCGCGAGCAGCCGCGGACCGTGAACCCGTTCGCGACCTCCTCGCCGCCCGTAGGCGAGCTCACGACCACGAGCGCGGCGTCGGGGAGGCTGTCGCCACACGCGAACGCGTCAGCACCGCTGATGCCCGCGATCTCCTCCAGTGCCTCGCCCGCGAGGCGGAACCGGCGAATGACGAGGATCGAGGGGGTCTCGAAGTACGGCGCGTCGGGCGGCCTCTCGATGACCGCGACCGTGATGATGCCTTCGTGGATCGAGAGGCCCGCAACGCGTATCCGGTCGCCGATGAAGACGGTGTCGACGTCGTGGAGTTCGCCCTCCTCGTTCAGAATCGCGTGCAGGTGGCGGAAGTTCCCGCTGCCGCCCAGGTACTCGATCGTGATGGCGGCGGCGTCCGCGAGGCCGTCGCCGTCGAGGTCGCCGAGGGTCCACTGGCTGAGACGGATCACGAGTTCGCTGGCCGAGCCGGGCGCGACCGGCGCCCGAAACTCGCCGTCCTCGAGCGTGGCCGTACCGCTGTCGGTGTGCTCGGTCAGGATGGTGGCCGCCTCGAGGTCCACGGCGGCCACCCGATCGGTGTCGGCTACTTCGCAGGACGCCAACAGCGTGGCTGCGACGAGCAGCGCTCCCACGGCCGGCGCGCGTCCAGCAGTATCCCAGCTCCAGTCTCGCTGGGAATGACAACCCGTTCTGGCCCCACCTTGATCCTCTGAACTGGCCCCACCCCCGGGATGTGGTCAGCTGGTCGGAGCACCTCCCTTCGAGGCGGTGGTGACCCGCAGGCGATAGGACTCGCTGCCGGTCTCGATGATGTGGGCGCGGAACGTGAGCCGGTCGACGACCGCGGCGGCGAGGCGGGGGGTCGGCGAAGGTGCGGCCCCACTCCGAGAACGGCGCGTTGGAGGCGACTGCCACCGAGGCCCGCTCCTCGCGCTCGGTGAGGACCTGGAAGAGCAATTCGGCTCCGCGCGGGTCGAGGTGGACGTAGCCGAACTCGTCGAGGCAGAGCAGGTCGAGCCGGCCGTAGCGGGCGACCAGGCGTGAGAGCGTGCGCTCGTCGGCGGCTTCGGCCAGTTCGTTCACGAGCTGTGCCGCCGTCGTGTAGCGCACCCGCAGCCCGCGCTGGCAGGCGGCCATGCCGAGCCCGATCAGCAGGTGCGACTTGCCGGTGCCGCTGTCTCCGAGCAGCACGACGGGCTGGCCCGAGGCGATCCACTCGCCGCGCTCGAGCGTGGCGAGCATGGTCGGGTCGACCGTGGGGGCCGCCGCCAGGTCGAAGTCGGCGAGGTGCTTGAGCCGGGGGAAACGGGCCTCGTGGATGCGGCGCTCACGGCGGCGCGCATCGCGGTCGTCGAGCTCGGATTGGAGCACCTCGGCGAGGTAGGCGAGATGGGTGAGCCGGTCGCGCAGCGCGGCCTCGGCGAGCGCGCCGGCCTGCTGACGGACCGTGGGGAGGTGCAGCGCACGGCTGGTCGCCTCGACCTGAAGCGCCGCCGCCTGCTCGGTCACAGGTGTGCTCATCGCGTGCTCGCGGCGAGCAGCGCGTCGTAGCCGGCCAGGCTCGGCGCCGGGCGTTCGAAGCGCCTGAGCGCCGGCCGCTCCACAACGGCGGTCTCGCGGCGGCCGTCGGCGACGCGGCGCGCCTCGATGGCGATCAGCGCCGGGTCCACCGCGCCCAGCTGCTCCACCGCATCGAGTGCTGCGTGCACCGAGGCGGCGGGGAGGTGGCGGTGCAATAGCAGCACCTCGATGAGCGCCCGCGTCCCGGCGCCGTCACCGAGCTTGCGGCGGGCACGCTGCCAGAAGCGTTCGTGCGCGGCGGTGAAGCCACCGCCTGAGCGCGCCTGCGCGAGTGCGATCGAGCCGGGCAGCGCCCCGGGCTTGCGGGACAGCACCTCGAGGAAGTGGTCCAGCACGAGGACCTCGGATCCCTTGTGCGCGCTGCGCTCGTGGCGGGCAACCACCCGGCCCGCGACGAGGGCGGTCACGGTCCCGCCGCCCAGGCGGACGTCCACCGTGCGGCCCGCGAACGCCGCGGGGACCGAGTAGCGCGAGCCACGCACGGAGATGCGCGCCTTGCGGTCGGCCTTCGCTTGCAGTGCGACCGTGGGGTCGAAGGGTTCGGCGGGGAGGGGCCGCAGCGCGGGCCGCTCTGCCTCCGCCGTCTGGCCGACGGTGGCGAGCCGGCCGGCGATGTGGCGGGCTCCGTCTGCGCGGTCGGCCGCCTCGAGCAGCGCGTTCAGCTCGGCCAGGCTCTCGCCGCGCGGGACCGGCACGAGGTGGCGCCGGCGGAAGCGCCCGACCTCGCCCTCCACGCCCCCCTTCTCGTGCGCGCCCGCGATGCCGGGCTCGCAGAAGAAGCTGTCGAAGCCGTAGTGCGAGCGCAACGCGACGAAACGGTCGCTCTCGACGCGGTCGCGGCCGCGCAGCACGCGCGTGACGGCCGAGCTCAGATTGTCGTAGCGGATCCGCCGCGGCACCCCGCCGAGGCGCTCGAGGGCGAGCGTGTGGCCCTCGAGGAACGCCTCCTGGCCCTCGCCCGGGAAGCACACGTGGACCGCCCGCCCCGAGTGCGAGAGCCGCAGCACGAACATCGACAGCTCGGTCAGCACGCCGTCCAGCCAGACGCTGACCCCGCCGAAGTCGACCTCCGCCTCCTCGCCCGGCGGATGCAGCTGGGGGATCGTCACGACTGAGCGACCGGACTCCAGCTCGCGGCGCACGCGGCCGACGTAGGCGCGCACCGTCGCCTCGGCGACCGTCGCGCCGTACTCATCGACGAGGCGCTCCCAGACCCGCCGCGCCGTGTGCCGCTGCTTGCGCGGCGCGCTCAGGTCGGCGACGAGCCACTCCCGGATGATCTCTACGTACGGACCGAGCTTCGGCGCCGCTCGAGACGCCTGCTTGCGTTGTGGCGGCAGCGCCGACTGCAGCGCCTGCCGTACCGTGCGCCGGTGCACGTGGTGGCGGCGCGCCAGCTCGCGTATGGGCAGCCCCTCCTCTCGCCATGCCCGTCGGATATCCTCGAACAACTCCACCCTCGACACACTCCTCTTCTTTCGCTCGGGGAGGTCTCAGTTGCCCGAGCGTAGCTGCTGGATGGGTCGGGGGTGGGGCCAGTTCAGAGGATCAAAATGGCTCCAGATGGGGCCAAATCAGAGTAGCGTTCCCAGCGCGCATCGACATATCGGCTCCCTCGCGGTCGGGTGTCAGCTACAGGGCAGTCCGAACGCGTAGCCGCGCCCCGTCAGCCCTCGGGCACGGTATCGAGGGCAGCCACGGTCTGTGAGCGTTCCCCGCCACCGTCGGTGCCCGTCGTCATGCCGATGCTCGTGCGGCTGTGAGATACGGCGCGGTCGACCCGACAGGGCCAGTCTTGCGAGTCCGGCCCCTACACGCCTCGTGGAGGCAATGCGGCTCCCCAGGAGTAGCGCAGCGTTTGGTGTCGATTAGGAAACCGGGAACGTCGTCCAGAGTTCGTGGATGCCAGCGAGCGTTCACGACCGGCGATCCCTCCCGATATTCTGGAACCAGGATCTAGGGTTAGTGCCTGCGGCGGCTGCTCGGATCATTGCTTGTGGTGGCTGAATTGGTGTTGGCGAGGGCCCCGAGAAGTCGTCCGGCGCCACGCCCATGAGCTGAGTTGCCAGCCGCGCCTCCTCTTCGGTCACAGAGGGCGGCCAAGGTCGTCCATGTCCCGCACCCTCAGCATTGCGCAACCGATTCACGGCGCAGGCGGCACCGAATAGCGCACGATCGACGCCGGCCTGCACACCCTCCCCGGCTCTGGCTTGTGCTCGGGCGTCGCGAACCCGACAGCGACAAAGGCCTGCCCGAGCAAGGCCGCGAAGGTTGTTTGTGGTCGCCGGTCCCACAACTCGACGAGAGCATGACTGGCGACCGCCTCCACCAGATCTTTCCCGGTTCCGGTGACGAGCGCAGCATCCAGAGCGCCCCGCTGCGCTCTCCGCACATACGCGCCAAGCGCCTCAGTCAACGCTGTGCCCGAGAGAGAGTCGAGTACCAAGGGGCCCAGAGTGCCGTCCGAGGACAGCTCATAGCCTTCCGCGCGAAATGCCGCTGCAGCGTCGCGCCAAGCATCGTCGCCAATGTAATTGGGCGAGTCGAGGTGGAAGCCGCCGCACCCGCGTACGTGGGCAACCAATCCCGCGACGAGCTTCCCGCCGGAATCTGGGCTGTGCTCAAGCGCCCATGAGAGCACTGCGCGCACGCGCTTCGCCTTCCCGACAGTTTGACCCTGCGCCTTCGGATCCGCCATCTCGAGACCCGCGCGCCGAATCTCGAACGTTATGTCTGAGTGACTCGGTTCCCTCGTCGTCATCTTCGCACGGCCGCGCAAGACGGCGCAGCAGCCGTCGGCGGGGTGCTCGCTGCTCGCGCGGCACCATTATGGTGAGTCCTGCTGGGGCTGCGGCCTGGATGACCGGGCCCGGATCCTCGGGCAACTCGCGCAGAGCGTCTTCGACATCCCCCTGGTCGAAGGTCGCGAGAGCCGCGTCGAGCTCGCGCGAGACGCCGCAGTAGTCGATGACGAGGCCGTGTTGCTTCTCCGTGGTGACGCCGTCCAGCGTACGGACGTACGGGCGGTTCACGCGGGCGATGGCTTGCGGGAGCGTGTGCTCGCGCATCGGTTGGTCGAGGTAGGCGCTTGCTCAATCGGTGCGTCGAAGCGTCTGAGACCGGAAGTCTGGTAGCTTCGACAAGTGAACCTCCTAGTCGTTTGCACTCCGATACTCACTTTGAAGGAGAGCGAGAGTGAACCCCAAGACGCTTCAAGGACTTCGTTTGGCTGCGTTAGCTCATCAGTACGCAGCAGCATTATGTGCAGAAACAGGTAACGCTACCCCACCAACACTCCAGTCAATCCTTCTCAATGCGATGTCGTTCGAACAGGCACTACTTTCTCTGGAACAGTCGATGAAGCTGGCACTTTCCCTAGACGGGATCACATTCACCCCGACTCACAACGCTCAAGAGCTCTTCGCAGAGGTCAATATTAGGACACATGTGCTCGATGACTTGGTTCTGGAAGCAAACGCGGCGCTGTCTAAACTGAATGCTAATCCTACGGCCACCGCTGAAGTGGGTGAGCTACTCAGAAGACATGCTGAGACTTACAGCACTATCCGCTACTTTGGAGTGTCTAAGAGTGGTCAGAACGTAAGCGACTGGTCAATCTCTCCACGAGACATACAGGTCTGTAATGTCTTAGCCTATTCGTTCCTCCAAGTGAATGATAGGGGGTTCGTTGGTAAGGGAATTCCTGTGCACTCTTCACCCAGAAAAGTGAAGTGAGATAATTTCTGGCGGGAAGGGGCCAGACCTGCGGCAGGACGGCACGTAAGTAAGCGTTTTCTTTGTGGACTGCCTACCGTCAAGTCAGGTCCACCAGCGTTGACGGTACTCACTGCTCGCCCGGACCAGGCGTCCGCGGCGCCGGTGCCCTCGACGCCGAACAGGCGGGGCCTTGTCCTTGCTGCGCCTGCCCCCGGACGACCGTGTCGGCGTTGCTTTCACTGGAACTGAAGCAGGAAGTGAAGCCGGTCGGCGCGGAACGGCAAGCAGCTACACCACGGGGGAGGACACCGCATCTCGGTGTCCTCCCCCGGCTCCATGTGTGCGGCCTTTCCTGTTGGCCGCAGCGATGCCGGAACGCTGGGCGGCAGCGCTCCGCCGCTTCGGCGACCGGCCTGCTACCTTCCCGGCCCCGTGAGCCACGGGGCGACGCGCCCCGATGGCCCGTTGGACGGACCCGGGGAACACTCAGCTTCCGAGCTCAGCCAGCCGCTCCGACCTCCGCGAAGATCTCTCGCGCTAGCACGTCCGCGGCGATCTCCTGGAATTCTGTGTCGTCGAGGAAGCGCGTCACGATGGCGCCGTTACCCTGCATGCGCTCCATCATGAGCTCTCCGATCCTGTCGCGGACGCCAAGAGCGAACTTGTCGAACGAGTTTGCCCGGGCCAGGCTGCGTACCAGCTCGTCGCTCACGGCGCGCTCCTTGACCTGCTCGAAGAACAGGCGGTCCTCGTCGGTGAAGTCCGTGCCGAAGCGGTCGTTGAGGCGAGCGATGATCTCCGAGAGCGGGGCCTTATCCTCCTCGGGGTCACCCGTGCTGACCTCACCGGGGCTGGTGACGTACACGCCTTCGTCCTCGGCGATCAGGATCCTGTCCTGCGACATGCGCTGCAGGCGGTAGTACTCGAGCTCCACGTCGTCGCCAAGGTGCACCGCGACGCTGTCGCTACCCACCCGTAGATACGGGAGCAGCATGCGAGCGAACGAGGAAAGGCGTTCGAGGTCGGCGTCGGCGTAGGGAATGATCTGGCTGAGGAAGGCGTAGAGGTTTGCGAATGCGCTGAGGCGGTCGCGGAAGGCTGTCTGGTCCTCTTCGTCGAGGTCCGTGAAGCGGCCGACGGCCGGCTGTAGCTGTACCTCCATGCGCGCGTGGTCGTCCGGGCGCCGCTTCGCGAGCGGCTGGTAGAAGACCTTGGCGAACGCCTCGACCTCGGCGTGGTGGTAGACCTGCATGCCGTCGAGTTCGTGCTTCAGCTCCTCGAGGTGGTACGGGTCCGAGGCCTCCAGCAGCTGGGTCTGGTCGTAGTAGGGCGCGAAGGCGTTGCGGATGTCCTCGGGGTCGTTGACGAAGTCGAGGACGAAGGGCGGCGCCTTGCCCGGGGCGATGCGGTTGAGGCGCGAGAGGGTCTGCACGGCCTGGACGCCGTCGAGGCGCTTGTCGACGTACATCGCCTGGAGGAGCGGCTGGTCGAAGCCGGTCTGGTACTTCTCCGCCACGAGCAGGATCTGGTAGTCGGGCGAGGCGAACCGGCCCGGCAGCGCCGACTCGCTGACCGACCTGCCTGTGACCACGTCGGTATTCATGCCGGGCTCGGTGAACTCCTCGCCGCGGTCGGGGTCGAGGACCGTGCCGCTGAAGGCGACGAGGGGGCGGATGTCGTGGTAGCCGTGCTCGGCGATGTAGCGCTCGAATGCCTGCATGTAGCGGACCGCGTGCAGGCGCGACGAGGTGACGACCATCGCCTTCGCGCGACCCTCGATGTGGTGGCGCACGTGGTCGCGGAAGTGCTCGATGATGACCTCGGTGCGCTGGCCGACGTTGACCGGGTGGAGGCTCAGGAACTTCCCGAGCGCGACGGAGGCGCGGCGCTTCGGGAACTCGGGGTCGTCCTCGACCGCCTTCACGATGCGGTAGTAGGTGTCGTAGTCGATGTAGCGCTGCAGCACATCGAGGATGAAGCCCTCCTCGATCGCCTGGCGCATGCTGTAGACGTGGAACGGTTCCGGCTTGCCGCTGGGTCCCGGCCGGCCGAACAGCTCGATGGTCTTCCCCTTCGGGGTTGCCGTGAACGCGAAGAACGAGAGGTTGGGCTGCGCACCGCGTGCCTCAGCTGCGGCGTTGACAAGGTCCTGCCCATCTTCGGCGGCCTCGAGTGCTGCCTGCGCGCGCGTGCCAAGGACCCTCTTCATGTCATTAGGGACGCTCTGAACTGGCATGATCTGTTAAGATGCCTACACGGGATGGTATGGCATTCGACCAGATGACGAGGTGAGCGCGATGGGCCAGGCAACGTTCGCGGAGCTGTACTACGACGCGAAGAAGCGAACGACGCGCCGGGAGCGGTTTCTGGAACGACTCGATCGGCTGGTTCCGTGGCGGCAACTCGAGCAGCGCATTGCGCCCCACTACCCGGTGCCGGGACGGGGGCGCCAGCCCTACCCACTCTCACTGATGCTGCGGGTGCACATCGTGCAACTGGTCGACAACCTCAGCGACCCCGGGATGGAGGACGCGCTCTACGAGAATCTCACCGTGCAGCGCTTCGTGGGGCTCAGGCTATCGGACGCGATCCCCGATGAGACGACGATTCTCAACTTCCGCCACCGGCTGGAGGCGGCCGCGCTGGGGAGGGGATTGCTCGAGGAGATCAACCGCCATCTGGAGGCGGAAGGACTGCAGTTGAGACAGGGGACTGTGGTTGATGCCAGTATCATCAGCGCCCCCTCGTCGACCAGGAATCGGGCCAGAGCACGGGATCCCGAGATGCACCAGACGCGCAAGGGAAACCAGTGGTACTTCGGGATGAAGTTGCACATCGGGGTGGACTCTGAGAGCGGCATCGTGCACAGCCTCCAGACGACGGCGGCGAACGTGAGCGACATCACCGCGGCGCCCGACCTGCTGCACGGCAACGAAAGGCTGGTCTGTGGCGATGCGGGCTACCAGGGCATCGGAAAACGTCTGGAACAGCGCGAGCGTGCGGTGCAGTGGCAGGTTGCCATGCGACCGGGCAAGCGGCGACTGCTCGACCGGGAGGGTGAGGAGTGGCTCGAAGAGAAGCGCAAGGCCTCCGTGCGTGCGAAGGTCGAGCATCCGTTCCAGATCGTGAAGGTGCGCTTCGGCTACGCCAAGGTCCGCTACCGCGGATTGTTCAAGAACACGCAGCGGCTCGCGTTGCTGTTGGGGCTGGCCAACATGGTTCGAGCGGAGCGCCAACTTGCTGCGTAACAACGGCGCAGTGCGCCCAGAATCCCGCAGCGAGCGCCAAACGGCACTCGCAGAGCCGCTCGCGAGCCCCGATCAGGCCGCATTCCTGACCATCAAGCGATTGAACGCCCCAGAAGAGCCTGATCGGCCGCATTTCGCGGCCAGTTCAGAGCGTCCCTAGGGACGCTCTGAACTGGCATGATCTGTTAAGATGCCTACACGGGATGGTACGGCATTCGATCAGATGACGAGGTAAGCGCGATGGGCCAGGCAACGTTCGCGGAGCTGTACTACAACGCGAAGAAGCGAACGACGCGCCGGGAGCGGTTTCTGGAACGGCTCGATCGGTTGGTTCCGTGGCAACAACTTGAGGAGCGCATCGCGCCCCATTACCCGACGCCGGGGCGGGGGCGCCAGCCCTATCCGCTCTCAGTGATGCTGCGGGTGCACGTGGTGCAACTGGTCGAGAACCTCAGCGACCCCGGGATGGAGGACGCGCTCTACGAGAACCTCAGTGTGCAGCGCTTCGTGGGGCTCAGGCTCTCGGACGCGATCCCCGATGAGACGACGATTCTCAACTTCCGCCACCGGCTGGAGGCGGCGGCGCTGGGGACGGGCTTGCTCGAGGAGATCAACCGCCATCTGCAGGCAGAGGGGCTGCAGCTCCGAGCGCAGTCCGGGACGATCGTCGATGCCAGTATCATCAGCGCCCCGTCGTCGACCAGGAATCGGGCCAGAGCACGGGATCCCGAGATGCACCAGACGCGCAAGGGAACCAGTGGTACTTCGGGATGAAGTTGCACATCGGGGTGGACTCTGAGAGCGGCATCGTGCACAGCCTCCACACGACGGCGGCGAACGTGAGCGACATCACCGCGGCGCCCGACCTGCTGCACGGCAACGAAAGGCTGGTCTGTGGCGATGCGGGCTACCAGGGCATCGGAAAACGTCTGGAGCAGCGCGAGCGTGCGGTGCAGTGGCAGGTTGCCATGCGACCGGGCAAGCGGCGACTGCTCGACCGGGAGGGTGAGGAGTGGCTCGAAGAGAAGCGCAAGGCCTCCGTGCGTGCGAAGGTCGAGCATCCGTTCCAGATCGTGAAGGTGCGCTTCGGCTACGCCAAGGTCCGCTACCGCGGATTGTTCAAGAACACGCAGCGGCTCGCGTTGCTGTTGGGGCTGGCCAACATGGTTCGAGCGGAGCGCCAACTTGCTGCGTAACAAGGGACCAGTGCGCCCAGAATCCCGCAGCGAGCGCCAAACGGCACTCGCAGAGCCGCTCGCGAGCCCCGATCAGGCCGCATTCCTGACCATCAAGCGATTGAACGCCCCAGAAGAGCCTGATCGGCCCGCATTTCGCGGCCAGTTCAGAGCTTCCCTAGCGGGTGCTTGACCCCCGTGATGTCGATTCCGAGCGCCACCAGGCAGGTCTGTTCGCCGAAATGCACGCCGTCCACCATCAGCGCCACCAGGTCCACCTCGTTCAGCGGGCGAGCGAGGAGCTCTGCCAGCGCCGTCGCTGTCTGGGAAGCGACGGGAGAGCGAGGACTTCCCCGTACCGACAGCGCGTTCCTCCACCTCCGCACCGATCGGCTCCAGACCGGACCGGTCGTTCCGCGTGGAGAGTCCCGCGATCATGCGCTCCAGCGCCATCCGCCCCAGGAGGTCGGTGCCCCGCAGTTCCTCGTAGCTGTCCACTGGCAACTGGCCCGAGCCATCCGCTGAGCGCACACGCGCTCTCGTGATGGGGATCCGGCGTCCGCCCAGTCCAACGATTCCGTCCGTTCGGCCGTTCAGGTAGCCCTGGCGGTCCGAGTTGTCTTTCCCCGACAGACCTCAGAGGCGATCGACATCCTGATTGAACAGCGCCTGCATCACTCCCAGGCCGCTCTGGACCGCCAGCGCAAGCAGTCCCTCGCGCCTGTCGGCCATCACATCCGCCAGGCTTGCCGCAGCGGCCGCCTCCGCCGCACTGACCTCCGACCGGCTGGTCTGGCGTCGCTTTTTCTGATAATTCTTCTTCACGGTGGCTCCTCTTCCTGTCGGTTGATTCGACCCACCTGACACCTACCACACGGTAGGCTCAGGCGGGGGAGCCGCCCCCTTCAAGTTCTACATCCCCCGGGACATCCTCGTGGGAGGAGGCGGGCCGTGGCTCTGATCGAGACCGTGAGCCTCACCAAGCGCTATCCCGCCGTCACCGCCCTCGACAGCCTGTCGCTCGATGTGGGGCCCGGCATCATCGGCCTGGTCGGGCCGAACGGCGCCGGCAAGAGCACGTTCATCAAGATCCTGCTGGGGCTGGTCGACGCGACTTCGGGAAGCGCCGAGGTGCTCGGCCTCGACGCCGCGCGCGACGGGCTGCGCGTGCGGGAACTCGTCGGCTACATTCCGGAACACGACTGCCTGCCGCCGGACCAGTCGGCGACCAACTTCGTGATCCACATGGCGCGGATGAGCGGCATCCCGCCCTCAGCCGCCCGCGAACGCGCCGCCGAGGTGCTGCGCCACGTCGGTCTGTTCGAGGAGCGCTACCGCCACATCGATGGCTACTCCACGGGGATGAAGCAGCGCGTGAAGCTCGCGCAGGCGCTCGCCCACGACCCGCGGCTGCTCTTCCTGGACGAGCCGACGAACGGCCTCGACCCACGGGGGCGCGACGAGATGCTCGACCTCATCGCGCGCACAGGACATGAGTTCGGGATCTCGATCGTCATGTCCTCGCACCTGCTCAGCGAGATCGAGCGAGTTTGCGACAGTTTGATCGTGATCGAGAGCGGAAAGCTGATGCGCACGGGGCGCATCGCCGAACTCACCGACGAGACCGCCGTGCTCGGCGTGGAGGTCGAGCGGGACGCCGACCGCCTCGCCGCGATGCTCGCTGGCCGAGGTCTCGAGGTACAGGCCCTCGGCCGTACCCTCGAGGTTGGCGTCGGCGGCGACACCGACGGCGTGCACGACACGATCCTCGATGCCGTGGTGGCGCTGGAGCTACCGCTCGTCCGTCTCGAGCGGCGCCGCCGCACGCTGGAAGAGCTGTTCCGGCCGGGGGCCGGCTCGGCCGCGGAGACGCCCGGTGACCGCTCCTGAGGCCGCGCCGAGCGGCGCCATCTACGACCTCGGCTACCAGACCTACGAGGGCCCGCGGCTCGGCCGTACGTACGCCCTCTGGTCTCTCTATCTGCTGAGCGTGCGCAACTCATTCGGGATCGGGCGCGGCGCGTTGCCGAAGGTGCTCGCCTTCGCGCTCGTGCTGCTCGCGCATGCTCTCGCCATCATCCAGATCATCCTCGGGGCCGTGCTGCCCGTCGACGAGTTCGAGCTGGTTCAGCCGCACGAGTACTACCAGCTCATCCACTTCATCCTGGTACTCTTCGTCGCCGCGATCGCCTCCGACCTCGTCGGCAACGACCGACGCGCCCGCACGCTCGCGCTCTATTTCTCGCGCCCGATCGAGCGCGACGACTATGCGCTCGCCAAGATCGCCGCGCTCGCCACAACGCTGGTCGCGCTCACCATCGCGCCGCAGCTGCTCCTGTTCGCGGGGAATGCGCTCGGCGCGGCCGACGGGCTCGACTGGATCGGGGACAACGCCGGCGACCTGCCGCGGATCGTCGCCAGCGGCCTGATCCTCTGCGTGACGTTCGGAGCGCTCGGCATCGTGGTCGCTTCCTACGCCGAGCGCCGCGCCTTCTCTCTGATCAGCGTGGTGGCGATCTTCCTGATCTCCTTTACCGTCGTAGGAATCGTCGTCTCTGAGTTCGGCAACGACCAGATCCGCTATGCGCTCTTCCTCAGTCCACTGCACGTGGTCGAGGGCTCGACGCTCTATCTGTTCGACGCGCTTCCCTCGCTGGAGACCTCCACGAGGAACGGTGCACCGAACGAACAGGTCGCCTGGGCCGACTTCCCCAGCTGGGTCTGGCCTCTCGTCTCACTCGCCTGGGCCACGCTCGCCACGGCGATCGTCGTGCGCCGATTCCGGGCGTCGATCTGATGACCAGGGAGGCGCCGGCGCCGGTGATCGCCGTGCGGAACGTCTCGCGCTGGTACGGCGACGTCGTCGCGGTGAACGACATCTCGTTCTCCATCCGGCCCGGGATCACCGGCCTGCTCGGTCCCAACGGAGCGGGAAAGAGCACCCTTCTGCACATGATCTCCGGGTTCCTGCAACCGTCCGCTGGTGCCGTCGAGGTCCACGGCGAGGCCCCTTGGCGCGATCCCGCTCTCTTCCGACGCGTCGGCCTCGTGCCGGAGAGGGAGGCGGTCTACACCTTCCTGGGCGCCCGCGACTTCGCGCTCGCCAGCGCCCGGCTGCGGGGCCTCGCTGATCCCGACGAGGCCGCCCGGCGGGCGATCGCCCTCGTCGAGCTGGAGGACGCGCAGGACCGGCCGATGGGCGGCTACTCGAAGGGGATGCGCCAGCGCGCGAAGATCGCCGCCGCCCTGGTGCACGACCCGGAGGTATTGATCCTCGACGAGCCGTTCAACGGTACAGACCCGCGCCAGCGCCTCCAGCTCATGGAGATGCTGCAGCACCGGGCCGCTGAGGGCCGCACGATCCTCTTCTCGTCGCACATCCTCGAGGAGGTCGAGCGCCTCGCCGAGAACGTGCTGGTCATCGTCAACGGGCGGCTCGCCGCCTCGGGCGACTTCCATCAGATCCGCCGGCTGATGACCGACCGACCGCACGTCTTCGAGCTCCGCTCCAGCGACAACCGCGCGCTGGCCGCAGCGCTCGTCGGCCTGACCCACGTCGCGGCCGTCGAGTTCCACGACGGCCGCCTCGACGTGCGCACGACCGACTTCGGGGCTTTCACCGCCGCGATCGCACGCACCGCACGCGACTGCTCCGTCACCCTGTACGAGCTGCGCCCGGCGGACGAGTCGCTCGAGAGCGTCTTCTCCTACCTGGTGGGACCATGACGCGCACGCTGCTTTCGCTCACGGCGCATCAGCTGCTCGGGCGCCGTCGGGGGATCCTGATCGCCCTGCTGGCGCTGCTCCCGATCGGCCTCGCGCTGCTCTTCCGGCTCGCGGGCGACAGCGACGGGGCGACCGACTTCGCGGTCGACATGATCGGCGGCCTCGTCTTCACGCTCCTCCTGCCGATAGGCGCGCTCGTCTTCGGTACCTCCGCGCTCGGCTCCGAGATCGAGGACGGAACAATCGTCTATCTGCTGGCGCAGCCGGTCGCACGCTGGCGCATCGTCATCGTGAAGGCCGCCGTCGCCTCCCTCGCGACGATCGCCCTGACCGTTCCGGCAGCGCTGCTCACCGCCGTGATCGTCCTCGACGGCTTCGACTCCGAGTCGCTCTGGTGGGGCGCCACAGTCGCCGCGATCACCGGCAGCATTGTCTACAGCACGCTCTTCGTCGGCCTCAGCATCATCACCGGGCGGGCACTCATCGTCGGCCTGGTCTACGTCTTCGTCTGGGAAGCCCTCATCACGAGCATCTTTGACGGCACGCGCTGGATCAGCGTTCGCCAGTACGTCTTCGCCACCGCCGACGCACTCACCACGGCGGAGCCCGTCAGCTCCAGCCTGGCGGGCTCGCAGGCGCTGGTTGCAGCCGTCGTGGTCGTAGCGGTCTCGCTCGCCGTCGGATCGCACTTCCTCCAGCGCTTCGAGATCGGCGAGCAATCCTAGACCGGCCGCCGTGACCGGCACCGGCTCGGCAGGACCGCGAGCCAGGTTCGCCAGTTTCGCGAGAGTGACATCCAGAGGAGCCGGTCGCCGAACTTCAACACCGGACGTCGTCGGTTCCGTGTCAGGACGTCGACCTGGTCAGTCGTGTCTGTACCGGGAGACTCGGGTGCCAGGAATGAGTGAGCACGGGGTCATGTCGGCGAATCCACACCTGGGACGACTGGACTCGCGTCCACACCGATACCCTCCCCTCTCGCTCCATTGATCGATGCGACCGGCACGCAACCCTGGCGACCGCGGGCTGCTCGGATCCACTACGGAGACTAGACCCGGCGGTCCTTATTCCTGCTTTCCGACGATCACCGGTATGACAGCGCGCGGCGGCGGGAAGCCTTGCCCTTCCGACACATCCTCCTCGAAGACCTCAAGCAGCGCCATCTGCCGCTTGGCGACTTCAAACTCCACGCTGAAGCGGAAAGGACCGGGACCGTAGACGCCGCCGCCCATCGCGTGCCCGCTTGACAGCACCTCGCCGCTCTGTCCGAGCAATCGCCACTGGACGTTCGACTCGAATGTGCGTGAGCAGCCGCTCGTCACGAATCCGCTATCCACATCCTCCCCGGCAGCCGGTGAGCGCACGATCACCAGCGCGACATCGGGCAACTCATCGTTGCACATGAAGGCTGTCACAGCGGGCGTCGCCGGAGTGGTGGGCGGCGGCTGCGTGGCGGACTCGCCAGTGCAGGCGGCAGCCATCGCGATCGTAGCGATGGCGACGAGCAGGATGACGGGTCTCGGTCTTCCTCCAGGGGCGACCATGGCTCCTCCATCGAGTGAGAGCTCTTCCAAGACCGCCTCTCACGGCTATGGTCGATGCCGGCCCATCAAGATTACTCGCTTCAGCCAGGATCGTCGCACACCATCCGGGGATGCCCACACAGGCAGGATATCGGGTCGGTCCGCGCCGACCAGCATGCTGATCGACGATGTTGGGGCGCAGTACGGCAGCGATTAGTTCGCATGTCCCCATCAGAGGTTCGCGCGCCGAGCGGCGCCGGTGGCAACACCATTCGAGCCGTCCGTTTGCGTCAGGGCCAGATGAGCCATGCCGGCACTGCCGGGCCTCCTCGGGCTCAGAGGCTTCTGAGCCCACGGAAGGATGTAGGGGGCCAGATGTAGTGATCACGGTGGGGCCGAGTCTGACTGTCACGCCCACCCGCCATTCTACCGCGCCGCCTCTTGTGGACCTGGGTGTGACAGGCCCGACTGGTCTTCCGGGATCATGGTCGACAGGTGCGCTGGGACGCCCACAAGAGGCGCGTGCGCCCGCGCCTTCGCGGGCAGGGTTTGCTGCGGCAACGCCTCGGGGGAACTCCGCCGGCGCCGTGGCGATCAGGTCGCGCGGCTTAGCGGCACCGCACTGCGGGCCCTTGACCGCGGCTGAGTGAGCATTTGCGAGGATGCGGGTCGACTCGACGACGACGCCCGTGTCCCTGGGCAGCATCTGCGCCGTACCCGCCAGCACCCTGCCGCGCTGCGGCCTCGGCGTCGATCGGGTTCGACTTACCCTGGCGCCGGCGCGTGTGCCGGTGCGGCTGATTGACCTCGCGCACATCCAGCCCCGGTGCGAGCAACCAGCGTGTGAGCCCGGCCCCGGAGGACGAGGTGCCCTCCACAGCGATCGTCGCGATCGTGCCGAACGCCTCCGCCCACTGGTGCAACTCCCGGTAGCCCGCTCGGTCGCTGGAGACTCAGCATCCCCGAGTCGCTCTCCACGATCGTCGAGTGCGACTGCAGGATGCGTGCGGGGTGTGAGTCCACCTCCGATCTTCGCTGCGAATATCAGAGTGACACGTCGTCGCAGCAGCGCTCTCGTTCGTGCTGTTTGACAACCGGTCACTCCACATCAGCTGTGGGACCCGGTCCGCCCGGCGCGACCAGCGTGCAGGTCAGCGAGCGTAAAGTGCTGCGGCACCAATACGCGCCGCTCGATATCCACGTCGGCATCCATGAGCGCGATCGTCATCTCGTAGAGGCGCGGCGCAGCCGCCGACAGAGCATCCCGGTTGTATGTCACGACCTAAGGACGCTCTGAACAGACCCGCATGATCTGTTAAGATGCCTACACGGGATGGTATGGCATTCGACCAGATGACGAGGTGAGCGCGATGGGCGAGGCAACGTTCGCGGAGCTGTACTACGACGCGAAGAAGCGAACGACTCGCCGGGAGCGGTTTCTGGAACGACTCGATCGGCTGGTTCCGTGGCGGCAACTCGAGCAGCGCATTGCGCCCCACTACCCGATGCCGGGACGGGGGCGCCAGCCCTACCCACTGTCACTGATGCTGCGGGTGCACATCGTGCAACTGGTCGACAACCTCAGCGACCCGGCGATGGAGGACGCGCTGTACGAGAATCTCACCGTGCAGCGCTTCGTGGGGCTCAGGCTATCGGACGCGATCCCCGATGAGACGACGATTCTCAACTTCCGCCACCGGCTGGAGGCGGCCGCGCTGGGGAGGGGATTGCTCGAGGAGATCAACCGCCATCTGGAGGCGGAAGGACTGCAGTTGAGACAGGGGACTGTGGTTGATGCCAGTATCATCAGCGCCCCCTCGTCGACCAGGAATCGGGCCAGAGCACGGGATCCCGAGATGCACCAGACGCGCAAGGGAAACCAGTGGTACTTCGGGATGAAGTTGCACATCGGGGTGGACTCTGAGAGCGGCATCGTGCACAGCCTCCACACGACGGCGGCGAACGTGAGCGACATCACCGCGGCGCCCGACCTGCTGCACGGCAACGAAAGGCTGGTCTGTGGCGATGCGGGCTACCAGGGCATCGGAAAACGTCTGGAGCAGCGCGAGCGTGCGGTGCAGTGGCAGGTTGCCATGCGACCGGGCAAGCGGCGACTGCTCGACCGGGAGGGTGAGGAGTGGCTCGAAGAGAAGCGCAAGGCCTCCGTGCGTGCGAAGGTCGAGCATCCGTTCCAGATCGTGAAGGTGCGCTTCGGCTACGCCAAGGTCCGCTACCGCGGATTGTTCAAGAACACGCAGCGGCTCGCGTTGCTGTTGGGGCTGGCCAACATGGTTCGAGCGGAGCGCCAACTTGCTGCGTAACAACGGCGCAGTGCGCCCAGAATCCCGCAGCGAGCGCCAAACGGCACTCGCAGAGCCGCTCGCGAGCCCCGATCAGGCCGCATTCCTGACCATCAAGCGATTGAACGCCCCAGAAGAGCCTGATCGGCCGCATTTCGCGGCCAGTTCAGAGCGTCCCTAAGCCTCCTGATGTCTCTCGACGCTCGATATCCCCGGCTTGTGCCACTCCTCCGGGTACCGGCCGCCGTCTGGAAGGCGGCCAAGCGGTCAGCCAGCCGGGTGATTTTCGCCACATGCTCGCGCACGGCTGTGGCGAGCCGGTTATGACCGCAGGATTAGACTTGCCGACAACGGTTCCCGCGACACGACGAGGTGAGTGGACCGACGCCGGTGGGCCCGCCGTGCCACTCGGCGACACGCTACTGGTCAGTTGCACACCCGGCCTCCCCGCCTCGCAGCGCGCTCCGTGACGGCAGCTGCGCTCGCCAAGGAGTTGGTGGGTCCAGAACCGCGAAGTGCGGCCGCCCTGCCGCCTCGCCCAGGGCGGCCTCTCCATCCACGCGGATGTCCGCGAGCTGTCACTTTACTGCTCGCTGGACCCTTTCGGCTACGGCAGCCCTACCGAGTGTCCCGTCCAGCGTTACGAGTTCGGTGCTCTCCCTCTTGGCCAGTTCCAGATAGAGCGCGTCGTAGAAGGACAGTCCATGGGCTCTTGCCAGGGCAAAGGCAGACTGGAGGTCGGGTTCGTCATCCGTTCGGATGGGTAAGCCCTTCAAGGCGTCGATCCGTTCCTTGACCCCTCCCGCGGAAAGACGCCCACGTCGCTCTGCGACCAGCAGTACGTTGCGGGTCTCGAGATGCCACAGGTGCGGCACGAGCGGCCCGTTCTCCTCGAGAAGCTCCAACAGGCTATTCGCGCGAGGCTCTTCCTCATCGTCGAAGAGCCATGCGATGACAACCGATGCATCGACAACCAGCCCGCTCATCGGCGGTGGCCCTCGTGGCGCGCTGCGAGTATCTCCTCCGTGGAGAAAGCCACGCGATCCCACCAGGCTCGACGCCGCCGGAAACGTTCTACGGCCCTTGCGCGGTTGTCGCGGTCCTGCGCAGGAGCGGGAACCAGATGTGCCACCGGCTTGCCGTGGCGGGTTATGACCGGGAAACAGCTATCGAACGCGGCCACGACGGGTTGCGGGTTCGCACGACGCGCATCATCAATTGGACGGGCGGCGCACGGCATGAGGACGACCTGGCGTGCTCCCACTACGTCAGCACCCCCCGCATCGTCGCTCGCGCACATGGGCACCCGGCCAACGCCCGCACGAGTGCGTGACGTGGTAGCAGTTCATCAGGCTCGGGCCTGCTGGGGCGTGCCCGCGCGAGGGAGGCGTACGCTCACCCATGCTTCGTTGCCTGTCGTGTCGTAGGGGCCCCAGAGTCTCGTCTCGGGCGATTTCGGAGGCTGTCGGCGAGGGGCACTGGATCTCGACAAGCCAAGCAATGGCGTTCCGTGACGATCTCTCCTCCGACGCGCACGGCACGCCCTTCGCGATGTGAGAGAGTGTGAGATGGATCCGAGCGACGCTCTGAGACCGTCGCTCGACCAGGCCCGAGATGCCTGGGCAGGGCTCGTCGATGCCGACGCCGAGCAGGTCGGTCGACTGCGCGAGGCCGAACGCGCGGGTGACCACTACGGCCTGATCGCCGGCCACTTCCGGCCGTCCCGGGCCTCTGCCGCTGAGCTCGATACGCTCACATCCCTGGTGCGCCCTGGGGATACCTGGCTTGACATCGGTGCGGGGGGCGGGCGCTTCGCGCTGCCGCTCGCACGTCTGGTGCGGCGCATCATTGCCGTCGAACCCTCTCCAGCGATGCGGGGGGTGCTCACCGACGAGATGGCGGCGGCGCGTGTAACGAACATCACCGTGCGCGATGCGCGATGGCCGGTGGACGGATGGATGGAGGAGGGGGACGTCGCGCTGGCGGCTCACTCCCTCTACGACATCCGCGAACCGATCCCCTTCCTCGAGGCGATGGAGCAGAGCGCGCGCCGCCTCTGTGTCGTGGCGCTTAGGCGCCTCCCTCGGGGCTCGGAGTTCGCCGACCTCTTCGCGGCAGTCCACGGCGAGCCGTTCCAGGCTCTTCCCGGGTTGCGGGAGTTTGTCGCGCTGCTGGGGGCTCTTGGGCGCCCCTACGAGGTGCGGCGGTTGATGAGCGATCCGGCGCCGACGGCCGTCGCACCAGACGAGGCTCACGCGCTGGCGCGGCGCATGCTCTGGCTCCGTCCGGGCTCGGACAAGGACCGGCGAATGTGCGGCCTGATGGATGAGTGGCGGGGTGACTCGGGCGGCATCCGCGTCCCGGTCGGTTTTGGGGAGATCGGGATTGTGACCTGGGAGACTCGCCGCTAGGCCAGAGGCGGAGATGCGACGGCGCTCTGTCCATTACCTGCGACGGTGCCGCGCGACATGGGATTCTATGACGCCGGTTCAAGGCACCGCCCGGACCGGCCTCGCCCGCTCCGAGGGCGCGCCGCCCGTCGCGTGGTCACGTCGACACCGGTCGGTCCGTGTTCTCCTCCGCTGCAGGCCCTTCGCGCGCACCCAGAGCGGCCGCAGCGAGCGCCGCAATGACCGTCGTGGTCGGCACGGCCGCGACAATCCCAATGCTGCCGACCAGCGTGCGCACGATCTCGGTGGCAATCAGCTCGTGGCTGATCAGCACTCCGAACGGCTCCGGCTGCACGGAGAGGATCACGATCAGCGGTAGCGCGGTCCCCGCGTAGGCGAGCACCAGCGTGTTGACCGTCGCGGCGATGTGGTCGCGACCAACGTTGAGGCCGCGCGCGAGCAGCTCGCGCGTCCCCAGCAGCGGGTTCGCTCGCCGCAGCTCGAAGACCGCGGAGGCCTGCGTCACCGTGACGTCATCAAGGACGCCGAGGGCGCCGATGATGATGCCGCCGAGCAGCAATCCCCGGGCGTCGATCGCGCCGCCAGAGAGGATGCTTACGGTTGCCCCCTGCTCACCGGCGAGGCCGGTCAGCGCCACGAACTCTACGGCGACCGTCGCGACGAGGACCGCGAGCAACAGGCTGAGGACGGTGCCAGCGAGGGCTGCGCCGGTCTTGATGTTCGCACCATGGGCGAGCACGAGCGTGGCCGTCATGATCACACTCGCGCCGATCAGCGTCGCGACCAGCGGGCTCATCCCCGAGAGAATCGCCGGTACGATGAAGCGCACGATCACAAGGAAGCTGGCGATGAGCCCGACCAGTGACCAGACGCCTCGCCAGCGTCCGATCAGCACCACCGCCGCCGCGAATATGGCGCCCAGCAGGAAGAGCGGGACCGTGCGCAGCCGGTCGGCGATGAAGTAGGCCTTCTCGTCACCGGCCCGGTAGGGCGTGACCAGCACGCCGTCCCCGGGCTCGATCGGGATGGCGAAGGCGTCGTCCTCAACGGTCTGCCGCTCGACCGTGACCACCTCGCCGCTGTCGAGGCGCAGTTCGATCCGCTCAGAGACGACCGTCGCGCCGGCCGTCGTCTGCTCCCGACCGATCTCAGCCGTGCTGACAA
Organism: Dehalococcoidia bacterium; assembly: GCA_965249675.1. Taxonomy (GTDB): domain Bacteria; phylum Chloroflexota; class Dehalococcoidia; order UBA2979; family UBA2979. Next base: position 2,534,520 of record OZ252250.1, on the reverse strand, counting down.
CGACGGCCTCACCACTCGCACCGTCGAAAGGATCGATCAGACGCGACTCGAAGACGCCCGAGGCGGGCAGCACGACGACAAAGATGAGCAGCAGCAGGCAGATCGCCAGATAGACGATCAACGGCGGCCTCGAGAACGACATGAGGGCCCACTTCATGGCGCGAGTCTGGAGCGTCCGGCGAGGTGACGCAACGGAACAGAGCGGTGCGCCGAGCTGCCGGAGCACCGTGGCTGAAGATTGTCGAGCACGGGTTTGTGCAGACCGAGATCGCATCCCGGGGGGAGCCAGCGACTACCGCCCGCTGCCCGCTCGTGGCGAAAGAGCTCCAAACCCCACTCGGGGTCGAGGCGGCCTCGTGGAAGAACGGGCTCGCCCACTTCGGGGACGAGGGCCTCAAGCCGGCCCCGGCTAAGAGATGGGCGGCCGCGTCTAGCGCTGTGTTGGTGCCGCGTGGCGGGGCGATACCGCCTGAGCAGACGGGCAGAGGTCAGCTGAGGCGACGGTCATCGTGGCTCCCCGATCGGGATCGTGCGGTGAACGCATCGCGCCCATCGGGATCCGCGGCCCGGCCAGGCGAAGCGGCCCGGCGGAACATCTCCCGTCCCCACCTCAGCCTCGCCCGGGCGCACCACGTCGAACAGCCCTGTGCGGAGGACCGCCGGGTCTGGTCGGGTGCACGCAGCGCATCGAGTCGTCTCGCGCGATGACGGGCGGCGGATGACCGTACTGAGGCATCGTGTCCACACGCCAGGAACCGTCAGCCGCCTCTCCCCGACAGGAAGGCCGCCGGTGCCTGGACCAGCATTGCATCGAGGTCGCCATCGGCAAGCCCCCGATCACGCAACGCCGGGACGATGTCACGCGAGATGTAGGTGAAGATGCTTGGCTCTTCGTGGGCCCCGTGAGGCCGCCAGTCCCACTCTGGTGTGTGGTCGTGCGAGAGCATCAGGCGACCTGCGAACCCCTCGCGTGTGAGTGTGGCGATCGCATCAAGCACATTCGGCTCCAGAGCGGTGCCGCGAGAGTAGGCGAACGTGTCAATCGAGAGATAGTGACCGGCATCGAGCACCTCGTGGAGGTATTCCAGGTCGTCGGTGAATGCGTGACCGATCGCGATCAACGCTGGCTCAACATCCTCGCTGGCAAACACCTTCATCTGCTCGCGGCCGATGCCGTAGGGCGAGGTGTGGGTGGTGACCGGTACCCGGGTAGTGGCTGCGGCCCGTGCGGCTGCTCGCAGGATGCGCTCCTGGACCTCTCCGACCCCGGGGGGCGCGTCATTCGCGACCTTGATCACCCCGGCGCGGGACTCACTTCCAGCGATCCCATGCTCGATCTCGTGCACGAAGACCCCGCAAATCTCATCGACGCTCGCCCGACTGAACCAGCGCGGAACGTCGACCCAGATCCCGGTCGCCGCGACGACGTGGACCCCCGCACGTTCTGAGGCTTCACGAATCAGCGAAACATCGCGGCCGAGGTCGGGGGTCGTCACGTCCACCAGGGCGCCGACACCGACTGCCCGGGCCTGTTCGAGTTCGCGAACAACGTGCGCCAGGGCGCTGGCGCGGTCGTAGAGCCACGGATACTGGGCCGGTAACCCGGCGGAGTGGAGGAAGAGGTGTTCGTGGGCCAGCGTCGTGCCCAAGACGCTCGCATCGATTGCTCCCCGAACGGTCATCACCTCTGACATCGGTCGCCTCCGACTTCCGCTTTCCAGGGGAAGCCTATCCCTCTCCAGCGGGAGAGCGATAGCGGATGTGCCGCGGACGGACCGGCGCCGCCACGGGAACCACACCGCGCTGGTCTGGTCAGAACGGTGGACCCTGCCGCGCGAGTGGATGCGGGAGACCTCCGGCGAGGTGTCGTGAGACGATTGCGTGCCCAGCCGAAGGAGGTCGGTCGGCCGGGTGATGGGGATACGGTTGCGTCCGAGCGGAGGCAACCGGTGAGGAGCGAAGTTGGGCCCGGCCTGAGCGAGGGATGGGGGATCGCGGTGAGCATCAGACGAGGTCCTGAGAGCTTCCCCGGGCGCACCCGGCGGGTCGACTACGGTGGTTTGGTCCATTGCGTGATGTCGGCACCGAACAAGACGGACACGATGGCCGGACAGACGCGGCAATGCCTCGATGGCCTGGACCTGCTGCTGTCCGAGGCAGGCAGCGAGAAGTCAAAGCTCGTTACGGCGACGGTCTACCTCAGCGACATGGCGCTCAAGTCGGAGATGAACGACGTCTGGGTCGCCTGGGCCGATCCTGCGAATCCGTGCGCCCGCGTCTGCATCGGCGTCACCTTCGAGCCTCGCGCTAACCCGGAGGAACAGCTCCTGGTTGAGATCGCCGTCAGCGCGGCGATCGACTGACGATCAGCCGACGGGACCCCCGACGTGAGGCGACGCGAGCATCATCGCCCGGCGCCCTGCACGCTCGAGACCTGCGGGCGACCATTCTCGCTCCTACGCCGAGCGCGCACCGACAGGAGCTACGGTGGCTCGCGTTTCGTGTGGCGACGACCAGCATCAGCCCGCGGTCACGCGAGGGCAAGAACTGCATCTAGACGGCTGCGACCTCCGCAGCGGTCCGTCCGGGAGTCCGGCGCTGGCGGCGCCCGCGGTCGGCCCCACGGAGGGTGCGTCCGCCGCATCTGCCAACGCATCGCCGGGCATAGCCAGTCTCGGCAACTGACGGCAACCCCCCGCTGGCAAGGGTCACGGGAAAGAGCGGTTCCGCTCTCGCGTTCCCTCGACGTGGATGACTCGGGGGTGCGAGCTGGGGCCGCCGCCAGTCGCGAGAATCTACAGGCCAGGTACCGGCTCAGTTCGACCCGCTAGACTGGGCCCTGTCCAGAACACCAACTCACGGTTGGAGACGGCCGCCCGAGGGGAGAGGCGATGGCGTTCGGCAACAGCTTGGCTGGCCGCATCGCGCTCGTGACCGGCGCGAGCCGCGGGATCGGTGCCGATGTCGCGAAGTATCTGGCCGGGGCCGGCGCCGCCGTTGCGGTCTCTGCCCGGACCGAGGAGCAGCAGAACGAGCGACTCCCCGGCACGATCCACTCGGTCGCGAAGGAGATCAATGACGCTGGCGGCCGCGCGGTAGCGGTACGCCTTGACATGCGCGACCTCGACTCGATCGCTGCTGCCGTCGAGCAGACCGTGGCTGAGCTGGGTGGTCTGGACATCGTCGTCAACAACGCTGCCGCCCAGATGCCAGGAACGATCGATGACTTCGAACCGCGCCATCTGGACTTGCTCTGGGGCGTAGACCTGCGGGGGCCGATCATGCTCATGCACCAGGCGCTGCCGTGGATGAGGGCGAACGGCCTGGGGCACATCATCAACATCTCATCGAGGCGTGCCGTGTTCCCGGGACCCGGACCCTATCCAGCCAGTCCTCAGGACTCCGCCGGCGAGCGGGGGAGCGTGCGCGGTACGTTCTACGGCATGCTCAAGGCCGGCCTCGAACGCATCTCTCAGGACGTCGCCCGGCACGTGCAGGGCGACAACATCTCCGTCAACATGCTCTCGCCGCAAGGAGGGATCAACACGCCGGGCCTGCTCTACTTCACTCGTCGCGACACGCCCGTCGACGAACTCCCGTTCGAGGCGGCCGAGCAGCTGGGTAAGGCGGCCGTGTGGATCTGTGAGCAGCAGCCGCAGGCGTTCACCGGCAACATCCTGTACGACCAGGATCTCTGTCACGAGCAAGGGCTCTAGCGGCCGAGGCTCGTCCCCCTCCGCTGTCTGACTGGCCGGCCGCTCGCACGTTGGCGATGTGCTCAAACCGCACCGCACCGCAAGTCGGCGTGCTCTGTCGAGGCCTGCAGGATCGACGACCACGGCGTCGCGGGACCTTCCCGCGAGACGGCAACCGTGAGGCAGTGGTCCGGCCGGAGGTGGGCAGCGCGGGAAGATGGCCGAGCGGGCGGCGGGCTCGGGCGTGTCCTCGCATCCGCTACGGTCGGAGGGGCCGATACTCCGAGGAGAGGGCGTGATCGTGGAAGAAGTCGGCCTGCTCCGCGACCTCGCCCTGGTCGGGGCGGTGGGAGTAGCGGTCGTGCTGCTTCTGACGCGAATCGGGATCCCGCCGGTCGCCGGGTTCCTGGTTGCAGGCGCGTTCGCAGGTCCGCACGGGTTCGGCCTCATCCCGAACGTTGAGGAGATCGCGCGCGTCGCTGAGGTGGGCGTCGTCCTCCTGTTGTTCACGCTCGGGCTCGAACTCTCGCTTGAGCGCATCCGCTTCATCTGGCGCCCGGTGCTCGTCGGCGGCACCGTACAGTTCTTCGGAACGGCCCTGCTCGCCTACCTGATCCTGGTGGGAATCGGTGAGCAGGCCGAACGGGCGATCCTCCTGGGTGGGGCGGTGGCGCTGTCGAGCACGGCGATCGTGTTGCGCTTGCTCACCGACCGCGGAGAGCTCGACGCGCCTCACGGTCGGTTTACGACCGGGGTCCTCATCTACCAGGACCTGATGGTCGTTCCGATGACGCTGCTGGTGCCGGTCCTCGCCAGCGGCGGCTCAGGCGACCTCCGCCTCGCCATCCTGGTTGTGGTCGCCAAGGCCGTTGCGGTGATCTTGGTGATCGGGTTAATCGCCCGCTTCCTCTTCCCGATGCTCTTCCATCTGATCGATCGCACGCGTGCGCGCGAGGTCTTCATCCTGGCCGTCCTCACCACCGGGCTGGGGACTGCCGCCCTCGTCGCCGAGGCCGGCCTCTCGCTGGCACTCGGGGCCTTCATCGCTGGGTTGGTCCTCTCGGGGACGGACTACGGTCGTCGCGCGACGAGTGAGGTGATCCCGTTTCGAGACGCCTTCATGGGTGTCTTCTTCATCTCGCTCGGGATGCTGTTCGATCCCGACGTGATAGGCCAGGACCCGGTGCTGGTGCTGCTGGTGTTCGTGGGGTTGCTGGCAGGGAAGGCCGCCGTCGCGGCGCTGGCGGCCCTGAGCATGCGCTACCCGGCGCGAGCCGCCTGGCGCGCAGGGATCAATCTCGCTCAGTTCGGGGAACTGGGATTCGTCATCCTCACCCTTGGCGCCGCGGAGGGGATTTTGGACGGCCGCGATGTGTCGGTCGTCGTGACGGCAGGTGCGCTCAGCATGCTGGCCTCCCGCCTGCTGATGGAACGTGCCCCAAGCATGCGGGCGGGCGAGGTGTTGCTGCGACCGCTTGAGCGGCTCCTGCGGGTGACCGGGGTCGATGAGCCGAGCGCCGAACTGGACCAGCTGAGGGACCACGTCGTCGTGGTTGGCTATGGCGTCGCTGGCCAGCTGGCCGCGCGCGTGCTGCGCGGCGCCAGTGTGCGCTACGTCGTGCTCGAACTCGACGCTGAACGCGTGCGCGCGGCCAGGAAGGCCGGAGAGCCCGTCTACTTCGGAGACATCGCCAGCCCCGAGACGATGCGCTATCTCCACCTCGGGCAGGCACGCGCCCTGATCATGCTGGTGAACGACCCCGACGCCGCTCGGCGTGCGTTGACGGCCGCGTCGGCGGAGTTCCCGACACTCCCGATCCTGCTTCGCACACGTCAGGTGAGCGAACGCAAGGCGCTGCAGGTCCTGGGCGCCGCTCATGTCGTGGTTGAGGAACAGGAGGGCGCCGTCGAGATGGCAGCGAACGTCCTGGCGCTCCTGGGCGTGCCGTTCGATGCGATCCGGGAGAACGTTGATGCGGCGCTGACCGAGGGGGGACAGGTATCGACGCAGCAGTGGCTGTCGGTCCCACTGGAATGATTGATGGCGCTCCGCTGCGCTGGTCGCGAGCCCGTCGGGATCGGCGATCGGGAGCGGCCGCGTGGCGGCGTCCTCCGACTAGGACCGAGCCGACGTCTCGATCTTGGCCGCCTGTACCAGAGCCTCTTCCCAGCTTGCGCCCCGGCTGAGCAGCGCGCGGTAAGGAACGAAGCTGCGCGCCATGTCGAAGGTGACCACTCCGAGCAGGCGGTCGCCTGCCCGGTAGAGTGCGACGAACCGTAGTCCTTCGGGATCGCCGTGGACGATTCTGACTTCGTCGGCGCCGCCAGTTCGGCCGAGCAGCTGAATCTTGACGTCGTACTGGTCCGACCAGAAGTAGGGCACGGCCGCAAAGGGTCGTGCCTCCCCGGGTGCGGCGAGGAGGTTCTCGGCGGCGGCATGACCCTGTGCCGTGGCGTTCGTCCAGTGCTCGATCCGCTCAGACCCGCCGAGCGGGCTCGGATACCGCGCAACGTCGCCGGCGGCGAAGATCTCGTCATCGGCCCTCAGCGTCTCGTCACAGACGACGCCGTCATCAAGCACGAGGCCCGATCCCTCGAGCCATTCGGTATTCGGGCGGACGCCAATCCCGACCACGACCAACTCCGCCTCGATTGCCGTCTCGTCGCTGAGGCGGACTCGCTCGACGCGCCCCTCTCCTTCGATCGCCTTGACGCCAACGCCGAGCCTGAGGTCGACCCCGTGCCGCCTGTGGAGGTCGGCGCAACGAAGACCGACCTCCCGGCCGAGCACGCGGCTGAGCGGCACCGGCAGCGCTTCGACCAGCGTCACGTCGGTACCACTTCGGCGCGCCGTCGCGGCGACCTCGGAGCCGATGAAGCCAGCGCCGACGACGACCAGGCGAGCGCCGGCGGCGAGCGCACGGCGTATGGCGAGCGAGTCTTCGATCGTGCGCAGCGTGTGGAGACCGGCGAGATCGGGCGCGTCGGGAAATGTCCGTGGACGCGCTCCGGTGGCGATGATCAGGCCGTCGAAGGCGACGCTGCTGCCACTCGCCAACCCGACGGTCCGTTGCGAGAGGTCGAGCGAACTCGCTCGTTCGCCGAGCCTCAGGTCGATGTCCGGGTCGTCGAGCCCCTGGCCGCTCGGCAATTCGAGGCGCGATGGCTCCCACTCGCCTGCCAGGAACTGCTTGGAGAGCGGTGGCCGGTCGTACGGCCTGTGTGGCTCCTCGCCGATCAGGATGATCGACTCCGTGTACCCCAACCGACGGAGGCTCTCCACCGCGCGCGATCCGGCGAGAGAGGCACCGACGACAACAATTCGATCGAGTTTCTCGGGGGACACAGCCGCGGGCAGGGGCTAGGACTCGAGCGCAATCGCTCCGGTCGGGCAGCCCCGGACGCACTCCTCGAGCACGCTGCGGAACTCTTCGGAGGGGGTCTCCTGCTTGATCACGAGGAAGTCCTGCTCATCGAGCTCAAAGAGCTCAGGTGAGATGCTGCAGCAGACACCGTTGCTGTCACACTTGTCGAAATCGACCACGATCTTCATTGCGTCTCCCATCCGCGACGGCAGCACCGGGGCTGCGGCTGTGCCGTGGCACGATTGTAGGCACAGCGCAGCACCGCGTGTCATATCGCCCGCGGTGCTCGAGACGGGGGAATGCGGGATGTCGCCATCAGAGGTGATGTAAGGTCGCACCCTCGTCACGCTGAAACAGCGCGGTACGGTCTGTGCGTGCGGGAGCGGTTGGCGGCGACACATCCCGTGCCCGTGGGCGCTCGCCCGGGACGCGCCCCGAATCGAGCTGACTGGCGCCGGATACCAGGCTCGACCCGTTCACGCGGCCGATCGCCCGCTTCGAACGGCCGTGGGCTGCCGCGGGCTCGGAGCCCTCAGGGACGGTGCCGTGCAGTCCGGTCGATGGCAACTCTCGTCTGCTGCTGCAGGCCCGACCCAGAGCCGCCCCGGCTGCGTGTGGCCAAGCAGTCCGACTGGCGTGACCTCTGGTGGTCCTACCCGGGCCGGGGCGACAAACGGGCGTCTCTCGCCGGCGGCTCGGTACCGCTCACGATCCGACTAGGGCTGCTTCACGAGACGGATGTACGGAAGCGGTGTCTCCCAGCCCTCCGGGTACTTCTCCCGCGCCGCCTCGTCGGAGACCGCGGGAAGAATGATCACGTCTTGACCCTGTGACCAGTTCGCGGGCGTCGCTACCTGCTCGCTGGCGGTGAGCTGCAAGGAGTCGAGGAGGCGGAGGATCTCGTCGAAGTTCCGCCCGGTACTCATCGGGTAGGTCAGGGTCGCCTTGATCCGTTTGTCGGGTCCGATGATGAAGACGGAGCGAGCGGTCTGGTTGTCAGCGGGGGTGCGTCCCTCGGAAGAGTCGCCGCTGTCGGCGGGTAGCATGTCGAACGCCTTGACGACCTCCAGGGTCGGGTCGCCGATCAGGGGGTAGCCCACGGCGTGTCCCTGGGAGGCCTCGATGTCTCTCGACCACGCCTCGTGGTCGCTGACGCCGTCAACACTGAGGCCAATGATCTTGCAGTTGCGCATCTCGAAGTCCGACTGAAGAGCGGCAACCGCCCCCAGCTCCGTCGTGCAGACCGGGGTGAAGTCCTTCGGATGCGAGAACATCAGCGCCCATCCGTCGCCGATCCAGTCGTGGAACGATATCGTCCCCTGGGTGGTGTCCGCCGTGAAATTCGGAGCAGTGTCGTTGATTCTTAATGACATGGGTACCTCGCAATGGTTGAGATTGTTGACCAACTGATTCAAGAATAGGCCGGAGTCGCTATTCGTCAACACCACGCCCGACTCCAGATCAGGGCCACGGCAACTCTCATGTCCCACCGGTCGTTCGGTGGTCGTGACCGGGTGCTTCGCCGAGACCGCCGCACTGAGCCGGGCGCTGGGCCGAAGCAGCGACAGCATCACTGCCACGCCACCCCGACAGATCGCTCCTGGGTCTCAAGTCGTCGACACGCTCGCTGGCGGAGCGGCGCCGCATGCAGGCGTCGAGTCGGCGACGCTACGCCATCCGACGCTACTGCGTGCTCGCTCCCCCGAGTGTCGCTTCGAGATCGACGCCGCATGCCTGCGCTGCTCCGACCAGGCGGAGTAGCGCATCGGCGGCCGGTGCCTCGCCGGGCAGGCCGAGGAGGCCGGCGAGCACGGGCAGGTCATCGAAGCTACCGAGTTCCTCCTCCATGCATCGCAGCACCGACGGAGGCGGGAGCTGATCCTCGTCGCCCGCAAGGGCAAGAGCTTCCTCGTCGGTGAGGCAGAGGGCGATCTGGAGAGCGCCGGAGACGAGGCCTGCGAATTCACCCGCTGGGGGCGGCGGACCGATCCCGAACACCGAGGGGTTCTCCGTGGCGACGTCGACAATGCAGCTCCGCGTGTCAGCTCCCAGTCCGCCGGCTTCCGAAGACATGAACGCGACACTCAGGCCGATGGCGCTCTCCATCCCGAGGCACTGGAAGGGGAAGTCGCCGACGGCCCCCGGGAGCGTCAGGAGAGGAGCGTCGAGGATCACGTCGAAGATGGCCGCGCCGATCGCGTCGCGTATGCAGGCAACCTCGGGGTCGGAGAAGTAGGACGTGAGGTTCCGGACCGTGGTGCTCTCGCTTACGACGAGGTCGCTGACCGAGCCCACGGGTGTGGAGGTCAGTGTCGGCGTGGAGGTCGGTGTCGGTGTTGAGGTCGGTGTCGGTGTTGAGGTCGGTGTCGGCGTGGCGGTCGGTGTCGGCGTGGCGGTCGGTGTCGGCGTGGCGGTCGGTGTCGGCGTGGCGGTCGGTGCCGGCGTGGCGGTCGGTGCCGGCGTCGATGCAGCAGTTGCCGCCGGCTCCGTGCTCTCGTCCGAACCGCAAGCGGCAGCAAGCGAGAGGACGGCCACGAACGCAATGACGGCGACGCCGCCCACCAGGGCTCCGAGTTGGTCCGTTTTGTCCGTCAGCATGCTTGAGCCCCTACTCTCGCGTCGCTGATGTCGACAGTTGCGAGACGCTCGCATCATTGCCGAGCGCTCCGGCGAAGGCAACTGCAACATGGAGACGAGACGGTTCTAGGAGGGGTTCCGCGGTACCGACCGGACCGACGCCTCGACCCCCACGTTCCGCTGAGCCTGTGTGGCCGACGCAGCTGGGGATGGAGCACCGACCCAACGGCGCTCGGCTTGGGCGAGTTCGTGCCGTCAGTCAGAGGCGATCACTCCGGAGGCCGGCTCCTGGTCGGCGGCTCGCGGTGGTGGTCATCCGGTCGGAGCGTTGGCGACAGACTCCTCTGCACGACGGGCAATAGCGCGCGGGAGGTGTTCGAAGATGCGACGATGGATCGGCCAGAGGGCATACCAGTAGAGCAGTCCGAGCACACCCGCGGGGTGGAAGTGCGCCTGGAGAGTGACCGCTGAACCGCCCTCCCGAGGCGCAATCGAGATCTCCAGGACGGCCGATCCGGGCAACTTCATCTCGGCGATCAGGGTCAGCCGCTCACCTCCATCGATGCTGGCGACCCGCCAGAAGTCGAGCGGGTCCATCGGGCGTAACTCACTCGGATGACGTCGCCCGCGGCGCATCCCGACGCCGCCCACCAGACGGTCGAGCAGGCCGCGTAGCCGCCACAGTGGGTTCGCGTAATACCCACCCGCGGTCCCCGCCGATCGCGATGACCTGGGCCCATGCCGTCTCTGGCGGCGCCGTGCTGTCGGCCCGGTAGCCGACCGACTTGCTGTAATACGAGATGTCATGTCGCTCCTGTCGGAAACGGAACGCCCCCTCTGTCCAGCGGGCGGGAATCGCTGCGGTCGTCTCAGCTTCGACGGCCGTACGAGCGGCCTGCGCATAGGTCCTGAGCCGTCGGGGGAGCAGTTCGCACAGCTCGGTCGGATGCGTGGAGACGAGGTCGTGTTTCAACCCGTCGATCAGGGGCCTCGCCACGCTCGCCGGCACCGATGTGACGAGGTCCAGCCACCACGACGACAGCCGGGGGCTGAGCACCCGCACCGGCTTTTTCCAGAGCCGCCGCCCGACCACCTCGGCGAACTGACGGAGCAGCTCCTCGTACGTCAGCGTCTCAGGACCAACGACATCGTAGATTCGATCGGTCTTCTCCTCGTGGTTGGGCAGGCGCACGAGGATCTCGAGCAGGTCGTCCAGGGCGATCGGCTGGCTTCGCGACCGGACCCAGCGAGGGGTCACCATCACGGGCAGGTGATAGACGAGGTCTCGGATCACCTCGAACGCGGCCGAGCCCGCCCCGACGATGATGCCCACCCGCAGCTTGGTCACGGGCACCGGGCCCGCTCGCAGGCGATCCCCGGTTTCACGCCGCGAGCGCAGGTGGGCTGAGGAGGCCTCGCTCGGCTGTAGACCACCGAGGTAGATGATGCGGCGCACTCCCGCCCGTTGTGCTGCGAGCCGGAAGTGATCCGCCGCCTCTCGATCGAGCGCGGCGAAGTCGCGCACAGCCGCCATGGAGTGAACCAGGTAGGTAGTAGGCGGTCTCGATGCCCCTGAGCGCGGGCTCCAGGGACACCGGGTCGAGCGCATCTGTCTCGACGAGCTCGACGCCGTGCCACCCACGAGCCTCGAGCGTGTCACTCCGTCGGGACGCCGCGCGGACGTGGTAGCCGCGAGCGATCAGGAACGGGACCAGATGGAACCTACATACCCGCTCGCTCCCATGACCAACACGGACTGCGGCACGGCCCCCTCCTCGCACGAACATGAGCAGCTGCCGGAAACGGATCGAACGCGTGGCGCACCCGGCCCGTCGACGACAGGGTAGCCGGTGGGCGGCCTCTGAGAGACTCCCCCGGGGCCGCGGAGGAGGAGCTTCGCACCGCGGCCAGATCCCGCAGACGACGAGGTGAGAGCCGCCCCGGAGTGACCTGAACGTCGGACGGTCAGCGGCGTGCGCCGGTTGCCCGCGCCTGAAGCCTGACCGCTACCCAGCCGGCTCCCATGGCATATCATCGAGCGCGAGCCGGCTCACTGGTCGCCGCGCCGGGACGTGTGGTCCACCGACTGACATCGCCGCGTCAGACCGGTCGACCTCAAGGAGGTGCGATGTGCGACACCCTGACTTCTCGGACCCGTACGCATTCACGGCTCGCAGCTACGACTGGCGCTTGCACGTCGGACCGGAAGCGATCGAGGACCGGCTGCGTGAGGAAGTGATCCGCGCCGGCGCTAAGCGCGCGTTCGTGATCTGCTCACCCTCCATCAAGAGCAAGACGAACAGCGTCGAACGCGTGCAGGCGGCGCTCGGCTCGCTGTTTGCCGGCTACTTTGACGGCATCCGCATTGAAGCACCCTACCCCGATGTCGTGGCCGCCACGAACGCTGCGCGCGAGGCCGGAGCGGACCTCTTGATCTCGCTGGGCGCGGGCACAGTGGTCGTGGCGACGCGCGTGATCAACATCTACCTCTGCGAGGCGGGCGATCATGAGGAGATGGCCACCCAGTACCCGGAGGGGAAGCCGGCCGTGAGCCCCCGGCTCAGTGCGCCAAAGCTGCCGACCATCAACATCACAACGACCCCGACGGGAGCGATGAATCGTGCCGGTCAGGGCGTTGCGAGCCCGCACCTCGACCAGAATCGGCTTGAGTACTTCGACCCGAAGACTCGTCCGCGGGCGCTGATCTGGGACCATGAAGCGATCATGGCGACGCCGTTCAGCATGATGCACGGATTCGCCGTCAACTCGTTTGTCGGCGCAGCGCTCACTGCTGGCCGCCGGAGTGAGAACTCGCTGGCCGAGGGCGACCGCGACCACATCCGGAAACTCGCGAACCGTGCCTACCACCGGATGCGCGAAGATCCGGATGCGATCGACTGGCGCCTGGACCTCTTCGTCGGGGCGCTCCTCGCCAATCGTGCCGCCGACGATTCGCAGCGCGGTGCCCACATGGGTGGTGGCGAGGCGTTCGAAAGCGACTACGGCCTCAACACCGCACTGCACATCAAGTACGCGCATGTGTGGCAACAGGACTCCGGGTCAGCTCTGCGCGCCACGGTGATCCGGCAGTCGAAGACCCCTGCTCCCGAGGCGGTGGAGGCGATCGCGCGGCAGCTCAGCATCTGGAGAGGCGACCGGAGTCTTGAGGAGACTCACATGGCGATCGCCGACGAAGTGGAGCGGATCTATCGAGCGGAGGGGATGCCGACCACCCTGCGGGAGTTGAAGATCCCCAAGGAGGACCTCCCGGCGATCGCCGGGGACAGTCTCAAGGTGTTCAACTCAAACGCCGGGCTTCGCGACGCGGAGCGACACATTCCGCGGGCCATCTCGCTGCTGGAGGCAGCCTGGTAGCGGCGGAGGGGTCTCTCGCACCGCTAGGGACGCTCTGAACTGGCCGCGAAATGCGGCCGATCAGGCTCTTCTGGGGCGTTCAATCGCTTGATGGTCAGGAATGCGGCCTGATCGGGGCTCGCGAGCGGCTCTGCGAGTGCCGTTTGGCGCTCGCTGCGGGATTCTGGGCGCACTGCGCCGTTGTTACGCAGCAAGTTGGCGCTCCGCTCGAACCATGTTGGCCAGCCCCAACAGCAACGCGAGCCGCTGCGTGTTCTTGAACAATCCGCGGTAGCGGACCTTGGCGTAGCCGAAGCGCACCTTCACGATCTGGAACGGATGCTCGACCTTCGCACGCACGGAGGCCTTGCGCTTCTTTCGAGCCACTCCTCACCCTCCCGGTCGAGCAGTCGCCGCTTGCCCGGTCGCATGGCAACCTGCCACTGCACCGCACGCTCGCGCTGCTCCAGACGTTTTCCGATGCCCTGGTAGCCCGCATCGCCACAGACCAGCCTTTCGTTGCCGTGCAGCAGGTCGGGCGCCGCGGTGATGTCGCTCACGTTCGCCGCCGTCGTGTGGAGGCTGTGCACGATGCCGCTCTCAGAGTCCACCCCGATGTGCAACTTCATCCCGAAGTACCACTGGTTTCCCTTGCGCGTCTGGTGCATCTCGGGATCCCGTGCTCTGGCCCGATTCCTGGTCGACGAGGGGGCGCTGATGATACTGGCATCAACCACAGTCCCCTGTCTCAACTGCAGTCCTTCCGCCTCCAGATGGCGGTTGATCTCCTCGAGCAATCCCCTCCTCAGCGCGGCCGCCTCCAGCCGGTGGCGGAAGTTGAGAATCGTCGTCTCATCGGGGATCGCGTCCGATAGCCTGAGCCCCACGAAGCGCTGCACGGTGAGATTCTCGTACAGCGCGTCCTCCATCGCCGGGTCGCTGAGGTTGTCGACCAGTTGCACGATGTGCACCCGCAGCATCAGTGACAGTGGGTAGGGCTGGCGCCCCCGTCCCGGCATCGGGTAGTGGGGCGCAATGCGCTGCTCGAGTTGCCGCCACGGAACCAGCCGATCGAGTCGTTCCAGAAACCGCTCCCGGCGAGTCGTTCGCTTCTTCGCGTCGTAGTACAGCTCCGCGAACGTTGCCTCGCCCATCGCGCTCACCTCGTCATCTGGTCGAATGCCATACCATCCCGTGTAGGCATCTTAACAGATCATGCGGGTCTGTTCAGAGCGTCCCTAGACGATCGACTCGCCGTCCAGGAGGCTCTCGGCCTTCGCACGGTCGTTCGTCGATACGGCCACGGTCGAGTGGTCATCGCGTCGATCGAGAATGTGGAGGCTCTGAATGTTGACGCCGTTCTGCCTGAACCTCTCGGCCATCTTGGCAAGCGCGCCCGGTTCGTCGCGGAGCCTGACGAGCAACGAGTCGTCGGTGACCGCCTTGAAGCCGGCATGTGTCAGAACCTGCAGCGCACGGTCGTCGTCGTTCGTGGTCAGTGAGATCGCGCCATGGCCGCTGAGGGACTCAGTATCAATGGACTCGATGTTGAGCTCGTTCGCCGCAAGCACTCCGCTGATGTCGGCAATCACGCCGACCTCGTCTCTCGCCATCACGATGATTCTGTTCATCCCGCTCGATCCTGCCCCTGTCCTGACTCACGCAGACAGTCATCCACCACCTGGTCGACGACAGCGGGCGTGACCTGCGGCATCGTGATCAGATGGGCGATCTCGGCCGAGGGCGCGAGCTGCCATCGGCGAATGACCGCCGCCGGCGGGCGCGGGAAGACGACTGTCACTGAGTTCTTGCTTCGCCACGCCGGGATCCCCGCCTCGTTGAAGCGGGAGACTGCGTACTCGGCGGTCTCAAGGCACTGACGCACGATCTGCCCAAACCCGTCCAGCCCGTGTTGCTCGAATGCGTACCAGAGGATCAGCGGCGTGATGGCGTTGCGCGATCCGGTCAGCGTGGTATCGAGAACGCCGACCAGCTCGATCGAGCGAGAGATGCGGGTGACGTATTCGCTCCTCGTGAGAGCGACCCTGCAAGGCAGTGGCGACCCGACCATCTTGTGCCCACTGATCGCCATGCTGTCGACCCCCGCATCGAAGCCGTAAGGCTGAGGATCGTCCACGAAGGGGAGGATCATGCCGCTCAGCGCGGCGTCTGCATGGATATGGCGATTGGTGATCGCCAGGTCGGCGAAGATGTCTGTGACCTTTGAGATGTCATCAACGGCACCCTTCATCGTCGTGCCGAGGTTCGCGATGAATATCACCGGGACGTCGCGATTCACCCGGATTGTCTCGTGGAGGTCTGCGTAGTCGATCTCACCATTGTCCTGGCTCTTGATCATGATGTTACGCAGCTTCAGGACGCTCAGGATCTTGACCACGCTGTAGTGGGTGTCCTGGGAGAAGTAGACCATCCCGTCGGGGAAACGCTCGCGCCCCATGTACAGACCGTACATGTTCCCCTCGGTACCGCCCGAGCTGACATAGCCCCACGCCTGGTCTCGATCGAGACGCATCATGTCGGAGAATAAGTTGACGACTTCTCGTTCAATCTCGTGTGTGTTACTCCGAAAGTTACTGGCGTGGAACGGATCACCGATGTTGTTCACGCTGTACTGAAGAAACGGCCACAGGGCTGAGTAGTCGTAGTTCTGGTTGCAGGGGTAGCCGACCTGCTGCTGCCCGGCGGCCTCGAAGTCCCGCAAGAGGGCATCGAGGCGCTCCTGGACGCTGACGCTCATCTCACTCCTCCCTCCCCAGCGGCGCCGAGCCCGGGTCGCCCCCCGCCGCGCCGGAGACTACGGGCGAGAGAGTGAAGCTAGCACACGCGGAGGGCCCGGGGGCCAGCCAGGACGTGAGCTTCTCAGCGAGGCCAGCTCCCGGCGGTCCTTGCGCACAGGGGATATCCTCAGGCCACCCCGAACGGGCCAACGGGAGGCGGCAAGCGATCGGTCGAGTCACTTCGCGATTTGCCGCCGACCAAAGGGCGCTGGCGCCCGGTCTCATCGCCGTGTGGATCGATCAGAGCGTTGCGCGATCGCTGAGTCTGCCGCTCGGTCTCACCACCCCGGGGCGCTGGTCGGCGCCTGGCGACCCGCTGGCGTCATGAGCGAGGAGTGTCCGTGGACGAGGTAACGTACAGCACAGAAGGTCGAGTCGCGAGGATCACGCTCGATCGACCAGAACGCATGAACGCGATGACCGATGCGATGTACGACGAGGTCGGCCGCCTGCTACAGCTGGCCGACGCAGACCCGGTGGTCCGTTGCATTCTTGTTACCGGAAACGGCGAGCGTGCCTTTTCGGCGGGACACGACCTCTACGAACTGGGGAGCGACCGCGAGGCTCGAACCTGGCAGCCGTACCGCGCCCGCCGCTGGGACAGTGGCCTTCAATGCGCAACTCCGACAGTTGCGGTGATCGACGGATACTGCCTGGCCGGCGGCCTGGAGCTCGCGCTCTTCTGCGATATTCGTGTCGCCTCGACGCGCTCCCAGTTCGGTTCGCCAGAGGTGAAGTGGAACATCCTCCACGGCTATGGCGCCCTCAGACTGCCCGATATGATCGGCATGAGCCAGACGATGTACCTCCTCCTGACCGGGGACTTCATCGACGCCGCGACGGCACTCCGCGTGGGGCTGGTCAGCCACCTCTTCCCACCCGAACGGCTTGAGGCCGAGTCTTTGGAATTGGCGCGGCGTGTGGCCGGGAACGGTCCCGGCGCCGCGAGGTTGATCAAGGAACTCGCCTACCGTGGTCGCGACCTGCCTCTCAGCGAGGGGCTCAGGCTCTACCACGAATACGGGCGCATCGCCTCTTCGATGGCGGACAACCGGGAAGGCACACGTGCGTTCGCCGAGCGGCGAACCCCGCAGTTCAACGACGCCTGAGCGGTCAGCAGGGAGCGCTCGCGTGACAACTCAACTGCCGCTTGACGGTCTCCGCGTCATTGAACTGGCCTCGTGGGTGATGGCCCCCGCGGCCGCCGGAATCCTCTCCGCGTACGGCGCTGACGTCGTCAAGATCGAACCGGCCGGCAGCGGCGACCCGAGCCGAGCAGCAACCCTCGAAGTCGGCGATGAGGCGATCGAAGCCGGCTTCGAATTGGCGAACAACCGCAAGCGGAGTATCCACCTCGACCTCGGCACCGATGCGGGACGGGAGGTGGTTCGCCGCCTGCTCACCGATGCCGATGTGTTCGTCACTAATGTCCGGCAGGAAGCTCTCAAACGCGCCGGGCTGCTCCCCGACCAACTTGGCCGGCTCTACCCGCAGCTGGTGATCGCCCACGCGACCGGCTACGGCACCGAGGGACCTCACTCGGGGCGGCCGGCGTTCGATGAACTCGCCTACTGGTCCCGCGGCGGGATCGCTGATGCGATCACACCGCCGGCAGTTCCGCCGGTGGGTCTGGCAGGTGCGATGGGCGACTTGCCTTCGGCGATCGCTCTCGTCGCAGGCGTGACCATGGCGCTGCTCCGACGTGAGCGCGACGGGACGGGATCGATCGTCGACGTCTCGCTCTATCAGTGCGGGATGTGGACCAACGGATGGCTGCTCCAGCAGGCCTTGCTTGGCGGGCAGGGCCCCCGGCGCGAGCGGGCTGCGGGCTCGAATCCGCTCTATCACTCCTATCGCTCCCGTGACGGCAAGTGGGTGCAGTTCGCGATGTTGCAGCCCGATCGATACTGGCGGCCCCTCTGCATCGCCCTCGACAGGTCGGACCTGGTGGAGGACGAGCGCTTCCACAACGCCGCGGCACTGGGTGAGCACGCCACGGAGGCAATCGCTCTGCTCGATGAACTGGTCGGTGCCCTGGGAGCTGATGAACTCGCGCGGCGTCTCGACGACCAGGACCTCCCCTGGTCCCCGATCTTCAACGCGACCGAGATCGCCGGCGACGAGCAGGCGCGAGCCAACGGATACATCGTCGCCAAGCGGCATCGATCAGGGAGGCACATCGAGACCGTCTCGCCCCCCTTCCACCTGCGCGGCCTACCGCTCCGTTTCGGACCGGCACCGGAGGCCGGTCACGACACCGAAGCCGTGCTCGGCGAAGCGGGATACAGCTGGGATGAGATCAGTAGGCTCCGCGATCGCGGAGCCTACTGACCCGCCCAGCGCGGCCCTGACGGCGCAGCCCCGTGTTCCTCTCCGGGGCGAGCGAGGCCGACAGCCGGCGGCCGCCGAGCGATCATCGCCACGGGCCGGGCAGGAGTCCCGCCTTGCGGTCGGCGCCCCAGCACCGATACTTGCCTGATGAGCGTTCCAGCGATCTGTTTCGAACGCCTTGAGAAGAACTACGGGGGAGTGCGCGCGCTCGATGCGATCGACCTCGAGGTACCACAGGGCACGGTGTTCGGCTTCCTCGGCCCCAACGGCGCTGGCAAGACGACCGCCATCCGAGTCCTGCTCGACCTCATCCGTCCCACAGGCGGACGCGTCTCGCTGCTCGGCTTCGATGCGCAGCGTGAGAGTGTTGAGGCTCGCCGACGCTGCGGCTATCTGCCCGGGGATCTCGCGCTCTACGAGCACATGACCGGCATGGAGTTCTTCGATTATGTCGCATCATTCCGCGGCAGACGTGGCGCCGCACAGCGCGCGGACGCCCGCTACCGGGCGGAGCTGGTCGACCGACTCGGTCTCGACCCGACCCGACCGATCGGAACGCTCTCAAGGGGCAACCGCCAGAAGATCGGCGTGGTGCAGGCGCTGATGATGCGACCCGAGGTGATCGTGCTGGACGAACCGACCTCAGGTCTCGACCCACTGGTACAGGAGGAGGTCGGGTCGATCCTCCGGGAGGTCGTCGTCGACGGCCGCACGGTCTTCTTCTCTTCTCACGTCCTGGCGGAGGTCGAGGCGATCGCCAGTTCGGTGGCGATGCTGCGCTCCGGACAGATCGTCGCGGTGGTCGATCTCGCCGAGGAGCGACGGCTTGCGCCGCACCGTATCACCGTGACGTTCGGGGAACCCCTGCCGGCCGGAGGCTTCGGGGCCATCGCTGGGGTCCGTGTGGTTGCCGTCGGCGAGCGGCAGGCGACGTTCGAGTCACGCGACCAGATTGATCCCTTGATCAAGGTCCTGGCCCGCTACCCGGTGCAGGCGCTGGAAACGCACGAACCGTCTCTCGAGGACCTCTTCCTCTCCTACTACGACGTTGCCCCAGCGGGGACCGCCGACCGGGACGACCCGTCGGCGGTACGCGGCCGTGCCTGACCTCTCGGTCGCCCGCAAGACGGCAGGCGATCTGCGTTGGCACGTGGTCGGCTACGGCCTGGGTCTCGGCGTCCTGGCCGCCGCGGTCGTGACCATCTATCCCTCGTACGCTGCAACGGCCGAACAGATCGAACTGCCCGCCGTCTATGAAGCCTTCTTCGGTGAAGGCGTCACAGACTTCTCGCGGCCGCGCGCCTTCCTCCAGGTCGAGTTCTTCGCGTGGGTGCCACTCATTCTGGCAACCTTCGCCGTGATCAACGGCACCGCTCTGCTCGCCGGTGAGGAGGGCGCGGGAACCCTTGAGATCCTGCTCGCGCAGCCGATCCGGCGCCGCGGCGTCTTCTCACAGAAGCTCCTCGCGCTGGCCGCGGCCACCGCCGCCATCCACCTCCTCGCGGCACTCGGCTTCCTCTTGAGCGCGCCATTTGTGGACCTGCGAGACGAAATCGGACCGCTCGAGCTGTTCGCTGCGATGCTCAGCGTCGCGCCCTTCGCCCTCTGCTGTGTGGCCCTGAGCGTGCTTGCTGCGGCGATCACACCTGCCCGCGGGCTCGCGGCGGGACTGATGACCATCACGGTGATTATGAGTTACCTGCTCAATGCCCTTGCCGACCTGGTGGCGGGTCTCGACTGGGTCCGCTACCTCAGCCCGTTCTTCTACTCCGACGCCCAGCGAGTCCTGACCAGCGGCGTGACCTGGTGGCACCAGGCCCTCTTGCTGGCTGCCGCCGGAGTGGCCGCGGTACTGGCGCTCCTGGCGTTCGAGCGCCGCGAGATTGGCACTGATCGCTCCCCGCTTGCCGCCCTGGTCGCCAGAGTCCGTTGACTCCGCGCGCCGCCGCGGGCCCGCCCTCAGCCGGCGGTGGGCGAAGCGCAGCCCGAGCGACAGCGGTGGGAGCGGTCCGCCGCTCATGGCCAGCGGCAAGCCGAGCTCTCAACCGCCGCCCGTCCCGGTGGCCTGGGAGCGGCCGGGCACGACCCCGTGACCCTACTGCCAGGCGGCCAGCAAGATGCCGATCAGCGCGTAGGCGACCAGCGGATATCCACAGTTGATCGCGTAGATCCGGAGGCTGCGGTCCTCGAACGTATAGCTGGTGGCATTCGAGGTCAGGATGAAGCCCACCGCGGCGATGAGACCGAGAATCAGGCCGTCGAAGGGGCCGTCGGCTTCCATCCCCTGGACCAGTACCGCCAGGGTGGTCGTGAAGATGAGCGCGGCGACCACGGCGACGACGTAGGGGTACCACTGTCTGGACGTTCCCTTCATCCCCTTGAGGCTCTCCTCCGTGATCCCGACCTCGGCCATCCAGGGGCTGCCGAAGCCGCGATACCAGGCCGCACCGACGACCTGGTTGATGATGACGGCGACGATGATCGCGACGTAGTTCAAGCTCCCGAGATCGATATTGTCCATCATCCCTCCAGTCTGTCGGCGCGCCGGCGCACCCAGGGAACGTCGCGTCTAGCCCCACCGGCGCATCTCCAGTGTAGAGACCGCGGTAAGAGCCGTCGGCGCAGCTCGCGCCGACGGCTGCGGTAGCATGGCCGGACGTCACCTGTGGAGCAGGCAGGACCCGCAGATTCCTTCACGATCTCATCAGCCGGGTCAGCGGCCTTCGCGCGTGCGCAGGGGTGAGCGCTGCAGCCCTCGCGGCGGCGGCAGGGCATCCCGCGCGGACGGATGGTCTTCCGGGGCCGATTGCGGCGCCCGGCCGTGTAGCCCGCCCACTTCATGCTGAGCCTTCTCACGGACTTCGCCAGTAGTCGGCGGGGCAAGTGGCTGACGCTGGTCGGCTGGCTCCTCGTCTCGGCCGCGCTGCTCTCGCAGCTTCCCCGGCTTGATGAAGTCCGGGAGAACGAGCAGGCGCTCTTCCTGCCGAGGGATGCCGAGGCGACCAGAGCCTTCGAGCTCGCGCGGGAGCGATTCCCCGCCGCCGGGACGCCGCTGCTGGTCGTCTTCAGCGAACCCGCCGGACTGAGCGAGCGCACGTTCGCGGCCGCAGGCGACCTTGCGATGTGGCTCACCGGCTCAGAGGCCCCTGCAGGCGTCCAGCAGGTGAGGGTACCGGGGGCTGGTCCCGCGGCGTACCACGGCCTCGTATCCCCCGATGGCACGACGCTCAATGTGTACGTGGATGTCGGTGGTGAGCCTGCCGAGGCCTCGTTTGCGGCGACCGTCGAGGCAATTCGCGAGCGGACTGCTGCGCTCGATCTTCCCGGTGTTGAAGTCGCGGTCGGTGGGCCGGGTGGCCTGATCGTCGACCTGGTCGGGGTCTTCTCCCAGATCGACACGTTCCTGCTGCTGGTCACCGTCGCCGTCGTGCTGGTCCTGCTGGTCCTGATCTATCGCTCACCAGTGATGGCCATGCTCCCGCTGCTCACGGTCGGTCTCGTCTTCCAACTCGCCGGCGGGATCGCCGCCTGGACTGCCGGTCTGTTCGATCTGCCGGTCTCCGGTCAGACCACCGGGATCATGACCGTCGTGCTCTTCGGAACCGGCACCGACTACGTACTGTTTGTTTCGGCCAGGTTCCGGGAGGAACTTGCGACCGGCACCGGCCAACATGAGGCGATGCGCCGCACGATGCGCGCGGTGGGCGGTTCGGTGGCCTCGGCTGGGATGACGATCCTCGTCGCCTCGGTAGCGCTCGCATTCGCCACCCTCCGCTCCTATCAGGCGCTCGGGCCCGTGATCGCACTGGCGGTCGCACTGATGATGCTGGCCGCACTGACGCTCGTGCCGGCCCTCTTGGCCATCCTGGGGAGAGGAGCCTACTGGCCATCCCGGCCTCGCCCATCGTCCGGTGCAGCGGCACACAGCGACTGGCGACACACCGTCTATGGCCGGATCGGCGGCATCGTACTCCGCCGGCCGCGCACGGTCCTCGGCGTCACGACCGCCTGCCTGGCACTGCTCCTCTCCGGTCTGCTCGTCTACCAGCCGAACTACGATCCGCTCGAGAGTCTGCCGACTGAGACGGAGTCGGTGCGGAGCTTTGAGCTCTTGCGGGCCGGATTCCCTCCCGGTCAACTCGCTCCAACGCAGGTCTACGTCGCGCTCCCTCCCGGCCAGTCCGTGCTCGATCCACTGCGGCTCAGGCAGATCGATACCCTCACCCTCGCCCTCTCCGAGCATCCCGCGGTCGCTGATGCCGCCGGCCCGAGCCGCCCGTTCGGCACGGCCGGCCCCCCCCTCCTCACCCAGTCAGCACTCGAACCGGGATCGCGCTTCGTCTCCCCAGACGGCTCGGTCGGGCGGATCGATGTGGTGCTCGCGACGAATCCCTATGGCGACGATGCGCTCGATGCGATAGCCCAACTGCGCCAACTTGCCCGCACCAGCGCGGCTGAAGCCCGGCTCACCGGCGACATCCTGGTTGGCGGCGAAACGGCCGAGGGATCCGACACTCGATCCGCCGGGAACCGCGACACGGTCGTGGTCCTGCCACTGATCTTGCTGGCGATCGGGGTGGTGCTGGCCCTTCTCTTGCGTTCACTGGTCGCGCCGCTCTACCTGATGGCGACGATCGCCTTCACCTACTTCGCAACGCTCGGGCTCGCCGCCGGCATCTTCATCGGACTGCTGGGTCACAACGGAATCGGCCAGAGCGTTCCCTTCTTTCTCTTCGTGTTCCTAAATGCGTTGAGCGTCGACTACAACATCTATCTGATGTCTCGAGTCCGGGAAGAGGCACGCCACGCCCCGCTCGCAGAGGCCACCGGGCGTGCGCTCTCGCGTACTGGCCCGGTAATCACCTCGGCCGGACTGATCCTCGCCGGGACCTTTTCAGCGTTGATGTCGCTACCGCTGCAGGATCTCACTCAGCTGGGCTTCGCCGTCGCCGCGGGTGTTCTGATCGACACCTTCATCACCCGCACCGTGATCGTCCCGACTCTGGTCATCCTGTTCGGCCGCTGGAACTGGTGGCCCTCGCGTCTCGGTGGCGAAGTGTCCTCGGACCTGTCGCCCGCTCCGAGGGCCCACTGAGAGCGGTTGGCGACCCCGGCTGCTGGCGGGCCGACGAACGGACGGACGGCCCCGCACGCCTAGACGTTCGCTGCGGCCGCGGCCCCCGCCGCGGGCTCGGCCGCGGGGTCTGCCGGCTCGCTCTGCCCGATCACCGGTGCGAGCGGGAGCGAGACCACCATCTCGGTGAACTGCCCCGGCTCCGAAGTGACGCGGATCGTTCCTCCGTGTTGACGCACGATGTCGTTCGATATTGCCAGCCCGAGCCCCGTTCCCTGGTCGGTCGGCTTGGTCGTGAAGAACGGGTTGAAGATCTTCTCGACCACCTCAGGCGGCATTCCATCCCCGTTGTCGCGAATGGCGACCTCGACCATCTCCCCGGCACGCCTGGTGATCAGGTCCAGCGTTGGGCTGTACTCGTCACCAGCCGCTCGAGCGGCGACCTGTTTCTCATTGGTCGCATAGCAGGCGTTCCCGACCATGTTCAGGAACACCCGCCCCAGATCCTGTGGGACGACCTCCATTGGCTCGAGGCTCTCGTCGAAGTTCGGCCGAAGGTCAAGCTGGAAGTCCACATCGGTGGCCCGGGCGCTGTGGTAGGCGAGTCGAGAGTGCTCGTCGACCAGCGTGTTGATGTCGGTGGACTGGATATCTCCGGACTCCCGGCTCATCAGCAGCATGTCCCGGACGATGCCGTTGGCGCGGTCGCCGTGATTGATGATCCGAGCGAGATTCTCTGTCAGGTCTGTCGACACCTCGACAATAAGCTCTCGCCTCTCGTCCTCCTCCATCCCCTCGTCGTCGATCGTCTCTCGGAGCTCTGTCAGCAGCTCGGCCGAAGACTCTGAGAAGTTCTTGATGAAGTTCAGAGGGTTCCTGATCTCATAAGCAACGCCGGCAGTGAGCTCACCGAGGCTCGCCAGCTTCTGCTGCGCAACGATCTGGTCTTGCGCGTTCTCAAGGTCGGAGAGCGCGACTTCCAGCTGATCGTTCTTCTGCTGAAGATCCTCGGCCAGCCGTTCGACGAGATTCAGTCGTTGCACCTCAAGTGCATGGCGCCGAAATACCTCGAGCGCCGCGGCCATGTCGGCGATCTCGTCACTTCCGCCGATATCCACCCCGGCTTCAAGGTCGCCGCCGGCCATCCGTCGCATCCAATTCGACAGCAGCTCGAGCCGGCGGAGCAGGATCCGTCCGACGAGCAGCCAGGCGAGGAGGACAGCCCCGGTGATGCTGATCACACTGATCGCCAGCAACAGCGTGCGACCGGTCAGGATCGCCTCGCTCGAGGCCCGGGTCGCGTCGTCGGCGCTGGCGAGGGCGGTCACGACGAGGCTGTCCACGACGGTGACCAGGTCTGAGGCCTCCCGCTGGTTCTCTGCCAGCAACGCACGCTGTCGCTCGCCAAGGCGTAGCTCCCGATCGAGCAGCTGGAACCCACTCTCATTGGCGTTGCCAAGATCGCTCAGCCGAGCAAAGATCAGCACGAGGGCGTCATAGCTGGGTCCACCCCGGAGCGGATCGAGGTTGCGGTCGATGCGGGCGATCGCCGCATCGAAGCGTTCTTTCAGGGGCTCGAGTGATGCGGCCTCAGAGAGCGAGAACGCGTTCGCCAGCAGTTCGGTTGCGATGTTCGCATCGGTATGCAGCTCCGCCAGGATGCGGTAGCGGTCGAGTTCTGGTCGGGAGAAGTGTTCCGAGGTCGGCAGCGCTGGGGTAGTTCGGTCCCGCAGGCCGGTCATGGTGAAGAACAGCTGGTCGTCGATCGCCGGCACGAGAATGCCATCGAGATCACTGCGTATCTCGGCCAGGTCGACGCTCAGCTTGGCGCGCCCCGAGGCGAGCGCGATGGCCTCGATCTGCTGGATTCGGATCTGGTCGATATTCGCGATGATCGTGCTCGAACGTGACCGGACCGTATCGAACCGGTCATCTCGGCTGCCGGCCTCGCCCAGCACGAGGAGCTGGGTCTCGAGGGCGTCGATCGACTCCGTGATGCCCGAGTAGATGATGTCCAGATCTGCGAGCGTGTCAGCTGCAGACAGCTGCGGCGCCGCGGCAACGAGACGACTGCTGTACTGGGCGACCTCGAAGGCCGCCGCCATCTCCGGGATACTCTCGTCGTTGACCTGATTCTGAGCGCTCCCCACCCGATCGAAGGAGAACCACCCGACCAGGCCAGCGGCGATCGTCATCAGCACCGCCCCGCCAAACGCCAGGTAGAGTTGGGTCGAGATCCGGTAACGACTCCGCACGACCTCCCGCGCGAACATCATGGGACCGGATCCTCGAGCGTCTCGGTCGGCCGATACTGTCCATCTGCTCCAATCACGGTCAGGAAGACCGCGTCTGACCCCTGGTTGTCCGCCGGTCCGTATTGCAACTCAAACCCATCGAGTTCGATCGCCTCGGACTGCTTCAGCCCGTCAAGGAAGCACCGCCGGTCGACCTCGCGACCGCAGCTCTCCACGTCGGCGATCGCGAGTCTTCCGGCGAGGTATCCCTCAAGAGAGACGAACCCCGGAACTGCCCGTGGATCGAAGGCTGCAAGCGCTCGATGGTAGGCCCGGACGACCGGGATCGAGTCGTCCGTTGGGAAGGGCACGACCTGCGTAACGAAGACGCCCGCGCCCTGCTCACCGAGCGCCTCGGCCAGCGCGTTGCTGCCGACGAACGAGACCGTCATGAAGACCGCGTCGAGCTTGGTGTGCCGTGCCCACGCGATGAACTCTGCAACCGGCTCGTAGGCCCCGACCAGAATCACCGCCTGGGGGTTCCCGCGGCGTACGTCCAGCAGTGCTGTCTTGACCGCCAGCGTGTTGCGTGTGTAGAGCCCGACCGAGACCGGGGTCATGCCGCGCCTGGCGAGCGCCTGCGCCGCGCCCTCGTAACCAGCGCGGCCGAAGGAGTCGTCCTGGTAGAGGACCGCGATCCGCTCCAGACCGAGGTCGCGCGTGAGGCGCTCAACCATCTCTTCCGTCTCCTGGTAGTAAGAGGCCCGGAGGTTGACAACGTTCTCCCACCCCGGGTCGCGGAGGAATGCGGCTCCCGTGAAGGGGGCGATATACGGCACCCCGGCCTCGGCGGCGACCGGGCCGGCAGACCGTGAGGTGGGTGTGCCCACCGCACCGATCAGTGCGAAGACCTCCTCCCGCTCGATCAGGTACATGGTGTTGGCGATCGCAGCTTCAGGTTCGTAGGCGTCGTCGACCGATGAGAGCCTGAGTTGTCGCCCGTAGACACCGCCGAGGCGGTTGACCTCCTCGAACGCGGCCCTGATCCCGACCTCCATGCCCTGACCGAGCGCGCTGGCGGGACCGCTAAGGACGCTCTGAACTGGCCGCGAAATGCGGCCGATCAGGCTCTTCTGGGGCGTTCAATCGCTTGATGGTCAGGAATGCGGCCTGATCGGGGCTCGCGAGCGGCTCTGCGAGTGCCGTTTGGCGCTCGCTGCGGGATTCTGGGCGCACTGCGCCGTTGTTACGCAGCAAGTTGGCGCTCCGCTCGAACCATGTTGGCCAGCCCCAACAGCAACGCGAGCCGCTGCGTGTTCTTGAACAATCCGCGGTAGCGGACCTTGGCGTAGCCGAAGCGCACCTTCACGATCTGGAACGGATGCTCGACCTTCGCACGCACGGAGGCCTTGCGCTTCTCTTCGAGCCACTCCTCACCCTCCCGGTCGAGCAGTCGCCGCTTGCCCGGTCGCATGGCAACCTGCCACTGCACCGCACGCTCGCGCTGCTCCAGACGTTTTCCGATGCCCTGGTAGCCCGCATCGCCACAGACCAGCCTTTCGTTGCCGTGCAGCAGGTCGGGCGCCGCGGTGATGTCGCTCACGTTCGCCGCCGTCGTGTGGAGGCTGTGCACGATGCCGCTCTCAGAGTCCACCCCGATGTGCAACTTCATCCCGAAGTACCACTGGTTTCCCTTGCGCGTCTGGTGCATCTCGGGATCCCGTGCTCTGGCCCGATTCCTGGTCGACGAGGGGGCGCTGATGATACTGGCATCAACCACAGTCCCCTGTCTCAACTGCAGTCCTTCCGCCTCCAGATGGCGGTTGATCTCCTCGAGCAACCCCCTCCCCAGCGCGGCCGCCTCCAGCCGGTGGCGGAAGTTGAGAATCGTCGTCTCATCGGGGATCGCGTCCGATAGCCTGAGCCCCACGAAGCGCTGCACGGTGAGATTCTCGTACAGCGCGTCCTCCATCGCCGGGTCGCTGAGGTTGTCGACCAGTTGCACGATGTGCACCCGCAGCATCAGTGACAGTGGGTAGGGCTGGCGCCCCCGTCCCGGCATCGGGTAGTGGGGCGCAATGCGCTGCTCGAGTTGCCGCCACGGAACCAGCCGATCGAGTCGTTCCAGAAACCGCTCCCGGCGAGTCGTTCGCTTCTTCGCGTCGTAGTACAGCTCCGCGAACGTTGCCTCGCCCATCGCGCTCACCTCGTCATCTGGTCGAATGCCATACCATCCCGTGTAGGCATCTTAACAGATCATGCGGGTCTGTTCAGAGCGTCCCTAGGAGGCGGCCGACTGTCCAAAGAGGATCTCTTCGTGGGAGATCCCGGCAGTCGACCGAGGAAGTGCCGCAGCGCTCACGACCTCCGGAGCGGGTCCGCCGGCCCCCTCGGCAGGCGTCTCCCCACCCCCCACCTGCCTCTGAGCCGACCCGGTGCAGGCAGCAACGATCAGGACGGTGGCGGCCAGTAGCGCCCACGCAGCTCCGGAGAGGTCACGACCGCGAGGCACGAGCGGACTGCGCGCGTTCGTATGCAGATCGACCGCCCGAGCCTCTCTCATCCCTCTCATCGGGAATTGCGGATCACCATCGTCGAGTGGTTCCGACCGCCCTCGCGACGGTACTCCATGGCATCGGTCATCTCTCGTACGAGATAGACCCCGAGACCGCCCACCGGCCTGTCCTCCATCGCGGCATCGGTCACCGGTTGCTTACTATCCTCCAGCGGATTGAACGGTCGGCCTCCATCACTGATCTCGATCGTGATCTGCTCCGGATCAGAGGTGATCTGGATCTCGAAACTATGGACTCCCTCGTCGTACCCATAGTTGATGATGTTGAGGCTCAGCTCCTCCAGGACCATCTGAACCTTGAAGAAGACGTCCACCGCCCATTGCTCCGCGTCGGAGATCGCCTGCACTGCGTCCATGATCCGCTGCAGTTCATCCGATCGGGTCTGGAAGACGAGTGTCTGAGTGTCACTCACGCATCTAGCTCCGGGTCAGCGTTACGCAGGTGATCGGAAGCTGTCAACCTCTCCATGCCGGTCGAGGTCAGGGGGTTGTTGCAATGACGGGTTTGTTGATCCACGCCTCCTTCGGGGGTCTGGCGGCCCGCGGCGGTCCGTTGCGGAACCGCTCGGGCCAGACGCTGTAGGCGGCATCCAGGGTCTCCTGACGCGCCTGCACGGTCTCCAGGGCTTGCCCGCCGTGGAGCGTGGCGGGGTGCTGGTAGCCGACACCGGAGTGGTAGTGCTCGCGGTTGTACCAGTCGACAAACGGCGCCATCCAGCTCCGCACCTCCTCCAGCGAGTGGAAGCGGTCGGGGTAGTCGTGGCGGTACTTGACGGTCTTGAAGCCGGCCTCGGAGTAGGGGTTGTCGTTGCTCACGCGCGGGCGCGAGAGGCTGCGCGTGACAGCGAGGTCTTCGAGCAACTCCGCCAGGCTTGTCGACGTCATCTGGGCGCCACGGTCTGAGTGCAGCGTCAGTTGCTGCGGCGAGATCCCGTTGCGGTCGCAGGCGGTGCCCACCAGCGTCCTGGCAACCTCGGTCGACTCCGCCGTGTCGACCGTCCAGGCGACGATCTTGCGACTGAAGATGTCGATCACCACGTAGAGATAGAACCAGCTGCGGTGGTGAGGGCCGCGGAGCCGCGAGATGTCCCACGACCAGACCTCGTTCGGGCCGCTCGCCTGCACCTGGGGTGCATGGTGGGTCGTGCGTCGGTGACCGCGACGCCGTTCTCTGACCAGGCCGCGTTCCTCGAGGATGCGGTACATCTGGCGGATCGAGCAGACGTACGAGCCCTCGTCCAGCAGCTGATAGTAGACCTGGGCGGGCGCCTGGTCACGAAAGCGTGGTGAGCACAGCAGCTCGGCGATGTGATCGCGCAGCTGGTCGGGGATGCGTGACGGCTGCGGCTGGTGCTGCTCGCGCGGTTTCGCCTGTGACGGCCGCCTGTGTAGCCGGCCGGCGGCCGCCTGGCGGCGGCTGCGGTCGGTCCGCTCTGAGTATCCGAAGGCCCGACAGGCGCGGGCACGGCCAACCCGCTGGGCCCATGCGTCCACAGCGGCGAGCATCTGCGCCCGCCAGTTGGCGTATGCCTGTGCTGGCCACTCAGCTCGGGTCGGCGCTACCCGTTCTGGCTGCTCGGTCGCCGCTGCGACGCGCTCTTGCGAGCAAATCTTTGCAAGAGCGCCAAGGCTTTTCCCTGTGTCTCAATCAACTCCTCTGCCGTCTTCAGCTGTTGCTCGGCAAGCATCGCCTGCTGCCGGTAGCGGTCGCGCTCAAGGGTCAGCCGGTTGGGCGCTCGTGGTCCCGGCGGCCGCTCGACGAGGGCACGGCGCGCCCCATCGTCACGCTGCTGGCGCCACCTGGTGATCAGAGACGAGTACAGACCCTCGCGCCGACAGATGGCGCCGACTGCTCCCGGCTCTCCGCGGGCCTTTGCCTCGTCGATCTCAGCCAGGATGTCGAGCTTGTACTGCACTGGCCACGACCTGCGTGCTCGACGCACCTCAGTCTCTTCATCAACCACCATCGTTCTACGTCCACTTCTCCGCCCTCGTATCAATCGCACTATATTCGGCAGAGATGAGGTTGGCAGCTAGGGTGATGTCGTCGGACTGTGCCGTATCGCCCGCAAACTCCCGTACACCAGCGAAGATCGCATCGTTGATGTCCGACGGCTGGTCGCACCGGACGGTAGCCAGGACGTCGTACAGCCGCTCCATCCCGAACTCCTCACCGTCTGCGTTCATCGCCTCCGTCACGCCATCGGTGTACAGCACCAGGGTCTCCCCCGGTGACAACACGACCGTGTCCTGCTCGTAAGTAAAGTCGTCGGTGACTCCGAGCGCCACGCCACCCGTCAGCGGGAGCAGCGTGGAGCTGCCGTCGTTATGTCTGACGACTGGTGAGTTGTGGCCACCATTTGTGTACACGACGGCCCCGGTGGCCGGGTTGTAGATCGCATAGAGGAGCGTCACGAACATCATCGACTCGTTGTCTTCAGCAAGGAGTGAATTCACTTCCCGCAAGACTTCGCCCGGGGCGTGATGTCCGATCGCAGCGCCCTTGAGGAGCATGCGACTTGACATCATGAACAGTGCCGCCGGCACTCCCTTGCCAGACACATCGGCGATCGTCAGGCCGATCAGGCCGCCTTCAAGCCGCAGCACGTCGTAGAAGTCTCCGCCGACCTGCAGCGCCGGTTGCATGCTCGCATACGAGTGATAGTCGGCACCCCTGGGGAACCGGGTGGGGAGGATGGATTGCTGGATGTTGCGCGCAACATCCAGCTCGTTCTGCAGCATGACCAGTTGATCGCGGGAGGAGAGCGCATCCCGCCACTCGACCAGATGAATGGCCGTTCGCTCGATGGTGATCCTCAGATCGTCGAAGTCAAGCGGCTTGGTGACAAAGTCGAAAGCGCCACGGTTCATCGCGGTGCGGATATTCTTCATGTCGCCGTACGCGGAGATGATGACCGAGCGGATGTTCGGATCAATCTTCGGGATCTGCTGCAGGAGCGTGAGACCATCCATGATCGGCATGTTGATGTCGGATAGTACCATGTCGATCTCGTCGTCTTGTTGCAACATATCGAGAGCCTCGGCACCGTTATGAGCGAAGACGAAACTGTACTGTCCGGAGCGGATCTGACGCCGCATCCGTTGCAACATGAGGGGCTCGAGATCTGGCTCGTCATCAACGACAAGGATCTTGAATGTGCTATCCATCAATTTCAGAATCCTCTACAGCCTACGGCTTGAGGTGAGTCGGCCGGCGCTCAGGTCGCGGTGCTTGTGAGTCTGAACGGGACGGCGTGTGACTACGCCGAGAGCGAGTCGATCGCGGCGTCGCGCGAGTCGTGAACCGGGATGATCTTATCGAACCCGCTGATCTCGAACACTTCCCGGACGGAAGTGACGAGGGAGCAGGCGGCGAAGCCCTGATCCTTCTGCCGCAGTTCTCTGGCGATCAAGAGAATCACGCGAAGGCCGGCGCTGCTGATATAGCTCAGGTTCTCGAGGTCAAGCACCACCGGCAGGTCGCTCTCGTGAGTCGCCTCCGTGACGGCATTTTGGAACTCGGCCGCGTTGGTGCCATCCACGCGGCCAGTGGTGAGGAGGACCAGGCACTGCCCGTCCTGGTAGGTCTCTAGCTCCATGCTCGGTCCCCTCGGTCTGTCTGCTCGCTCCCCGGTTTGGGGATCCCTCGCTTGAGCGGAGGCCCGTGAGAGGCGCCTCTGCGGTGCTGCGGTGGCGATACTAGCAGGGCGGGACGATCATCTCATTCCAATCAGCGCAGCCACGAGACACGAGCTCGGGAGTCGGACGGGCGACTACAGCCGCACTCGTCACCGTCACGGTCCGCTCGATCAGGCCCCCGGTCCCTCGCGCCGGGGACTGACTCGCCTCCCGACCGCTGATCGTGGGTGGCCCCTGTCCTCACACCGCCAGGGCAATCACGTCAAGAGGTGGGGGCGGTGCCCCATCGTGATCAGGTCCTCGGGCGGGAGTTCCACCACCCAGCGGCGCCGTCGGGCCACTCCCAAGACTTCATACGGCCTGGCCGCGACCTCCACCTCGACGCCCGGTCCGGCGGCCTCAGGCGAGAGCTTGAGCGTGTGGGTATTCCCATAGGCCAGGTCGTCGACGACAGCTGCCACGAAGCAGTTGTCCGGTAGCCTGGCGTCGGGATCGAAGCGGCGCAGGTTCGCTCGCTCGGCGCGGATCCCGACCTCCACCATCCCGCTCCCCCTGCGGTCTGCGGGCAGTCGCAGCTCCAGCCCGCAGACCGTCACCCGATCGCCGCTGACCTCGCCGAGCCAGAGGTTGCGCACCCCCGTCAACTCCGCCACGCGACGGCCGGACGGTCGCTGGAAGACCTCGTCTCGCGGCCCCGCCTGCAGTACGCGCCCCTGTTCCATCACCGCCACGGAGTCCGCCAGCAGGTGCGCCTCCCTGAGGTCATGCGTCACAAAGACGATCGGCAGTCGGAACTCGCGCTGTAGGCGCGAGAGCTCGCCGCGAAGATCGGCTCTCAAGGCCTCATCGAGCGCCGAGAACGGCTCATCGAGCAGCAAGAGGTCAGTGGGGCGTGTGAGCGCACGGGCCAACGCGACGCGCTGCTGCTGCCCACCGGAGAGCTGGCCAGGTCTTCGATCGTCGAGCCCGCCTAGGTGCAGCGTTTCGCGGAGCTGATCCCAGCGGCGCGTCGCCTCGATACTCCGCTCCACTCCGATCAGGACGTTCTGACCAACGGTGAGGTGGGGGAAGAGGGCGACGTCCTGCACGACGTAGCCGGTGCGGCGCCGCTGTGGGGTGAAGTCGATGCCGGTCTCGCTGTCGAACACCGGGCGCGAACCGATGACGATGCGGCCTGCCGCGGGGCGAGTCAGCCCCGCAATCGTGCGCAGCGTGATCGTCTTGCCCGCCCCGGAGTGGCCGTAGAGCACGAGGATCTCGTTGCTGGCCTCGATTTCGACGTCGTAGTCGAAGTCCCCGAGGCGACCGCGGACCCGAACACCCAGGCTCATCGGTAGGCCCCGTGTGCCGTGGTCAAGCGGTGTAGCAGGAGCATCAGCGCGAGGGCGAAGACGACCAGCACCACCGAGATCGACACCGCTCCGGCCAGACCGGCGCGCGACTCAAAGGCGGAGAGGATCGCAAGCGGCATCGTCTGCGTCCTGCCAGGCAGCGAGCCGGCAAAGAGCAGGGTCGCGCCCAGCTCCCCGAGGGCGCGCGCCCAGCACAGCACCATGCCGCCGGCCAGGGCCGGCCAGACGAGCGGCACCGTAATGCGACGGAAGGTCGCCAGCCCTGAGAGCCCCAGGGTGTAGGCGACTGCCCGAAACCGCGGGTCCATCGCACGGAAGCCGGCGTAGGCCGCGCGGATGTAGTAGGGAGCGGCAACGAAGAGCTGCGCGAGCACGACCGCCGCCGTCGTCAGGGAGAGCGGGATCCCGGCCTCCGCCAGCGGCTCGCCGATGCTGCCCCGTCGTCCGAAGACGGTCAGGAGTGCGATCCCCGAGACGACCGGCGGTAACACGAGTGGCAGGTCAAGGAAGGTCGCGGCGAGCCGAGCCCAGGCGGCGTCCCGGGTCGCGAGCAGATAGGCGAGCGGTGTTCCCAGCCCGACGGCCACCACGAGGGTGAGGGTGGCCGTCAGTAACGAGAGGCGTAGGGCCTGCCAGGTCTGCGCACTGGCGAGCGCCTGGCCGACTTCGCCATCGGTCAGGGAGAACCAGACCAGGCCGAGTAGCGGCAATACAAAGAAGGCGCCGAAGAGCAGCGGCAGCGACCAGAGTGCGGCCGTCACCCTCATGGCAGCGACTCGAAGCCAGCGCGCGCGAGGATCGACTGAGCGGAGTCGCCGGCGAGGTAGGCGACGAAGGATGCTGTTTCGGGAGATGCCTCGCTGAGCGTCGCAGCCCAGTACCGATTGGTCAGGGGCGAGAGAGCGGGGGGCAGTTTCAGTGCGCGAACGCCTGTGGCGGACGACAGGTCGGTCTGGTAGACGAAGGCCGCATCGACCTCGCCGAGCTCGACGCGAGAGAGCGCAACCCGCACGTTCGGATCACGAGTGACCACCCGGCTCCCGATCGCCTCCGCCAGGCCGGGGTCGAGCTGCGCCAGGGCTCGGGCGGTCAGCAGGCCGATCGGAACCTCCGGGGCCCCGGCGGCGATGCGTGTGCCCGGGCGCGCGAGATCTTCGATCGCCACCATCTCCGAATCATCGGGCACGGCAACCACCAGGCGATTTCCGGCGAAGGCCACGGCGGCTCGGACCATCCCGGCGCCGGCGAGCCGTTCGAGCTGCTCTCGGTTGGCCGGGAGGAAGAGGTCGACCTGGGCTCCCAGTTCTATCTGGGTGGCCAACGCCTGCGACCCGCCGTAGCGGGTGACGAACCGCAACTGCTGGCCGCGCTCCCCGCTCTGGTAGTCGCGCAACAGAGCGGGCAGCACGTCCTGGAGCGATGCCGCCGCGAAGATCCTCAGTTCGTTCTCCTGATCGCTGCAGGCAGCGGTCCCTGCAGCGATGCCGAGACAGGTGAGCGCGAGCGCCAGTACGCGGGTTATCGAGCCCACCAGGCAACGCGCCCCCACAGATTCCGCCAGCCTTCTGCCCCGGAAGCGTAGCACCGGCGACGGGCTGTCTTCATCACACCGCCCGTCGGGAGCCCTCGGGTCGGCCGGGCGTACGATGGTTCCGGAGGCGCCGGTGCTCGTCAATGTCGCGACGCTGATTCAGGAACGCCTCGGCAGCACCCGCGATCTCACGATCGCCGCGGAGGCGGTGGAAGTCCCGTCGTGGGGCTACCGACGAGAAGTTGACGGTACGGCTCGGCTGATCCGCACCGGACGCGGTGTCCTCGTGACGGCCGGACTCTCACTGAGCGTCCCGCTGGAGTGTGCTCGCTGCCTGGGGATGTTCGATCGCCGGCTCGAGATCGCGTTCGACGAGGAGTTCGTCCTGAGTACTCCCCATCCTCTGACGCACGAACTACCCCAGCACGATCAGGATGATTTCCTGATCGACGAGTTCTGGCATCTCGACCTCAGCGAGGCGGTACGGCAGTATGAAGAGTCAGCGGTGCCGCTGGTCCCGCTCTGTCGCCCCGACTGCCCGGGCTTCGCTGCCCCCGACGGTGTCGGGACGGCAGGTGATGCGGACCGAGCCGGACCGCAGGCGCCAGAGGCGCCGGAGCGGCGCGCCCGAGGCTCCGATATCCCGCCGAGGGCCGACGGTCCCGGGACGAGGCCGCGAGCAGTCGACCAGCGGTGGTCAGCACTGGCGGGACTTACCGCGGAACTGCACGAGGAGGATCACGATGGCCCTGCCTAAACGAAGGACGCCCAAGGCGAAGCGCGGATCGCGCCGCAGCCACGACCGGCTCAGCGTGCCGAACCTGGTTCGTGACCGCGCCACCGGTGGCTGGAAGGTCAGCCATACGGCGGGCGGCGCGCGTGACCGTAAGGGCCATCCGATCGAGGAAGACTCCGACTTCGGCACCGGGACGGAATAGGCGTGCCCCGGGCAGAGCGCTCGAGAGGCTCCGATGGCTGGTAACGCCACCCTGGCGAGCGATATCGCCGGCCTGCCGCCGGCTCCGCACGTTGCCTGGGTGTTCCCCGGGCAGGGGGCGCAACACGTTGGCATGGGCGCCGACCTGTCGGAGCGGTCGGCCGTGGCCCGAGCCGTCTTCGACTCAGCCGACGAGGCGCTCGGTATCGGACTCTCATCGCTCTGCTTCGAAGGGCCGGATGATGAGCTGAGACGCACCGTGAACACGCAGCCCGCGATCGTGACCCACTCGATCGCGGCGCTGGCGGCCGCCCTGGAGCGGGGGATCGTGACTGCCCGCCCATCCTTCGTCGCCGGACACTCGCTCGGTGAGTATGCGGCGCTGATCGCCGCCGGTGCAGTCGGGTTCGCAGACGGCGTGCGTCTGGTCCGAGAACGCGGCCGCCTGATGCAGGAAGCTTGCGATCGGGAACCGGGGACGATGGCTGCGGTCCTCGGGCTCGCGCCGCACGTGCTCTCGCAGATCTGTGCCCGGTCCGGCGCCGCGATCTGCAACATCAACGCACCGGGCAACATCACGATCGGCGGCACTGCGGCCGCGGTTGATGACGCCACGCACGCTGCCGAGGAGGCCGGTGCCAGTCGCGTGTTGCCGCTCGCCGTCTCCGGGGCGTTCCACACACCGCTGATGGCCTCGGCTACGCCGGGACTGCGCGATGCTATCTCCTCCGTATCCTTTACAGAGCCTGCAATACCGGTGATTTCCAATGTGACTGCGATCCCACTCGCGGGCCCTGAGGAGATCCCCGATGAGCTCGTCGACCAGCTGACGAGCCCCGTGCTGTGGACCGATTCCGTGGCCAGAATGCAAGCCGCCGGTATCAGCACGCTGATAGAATTCGGGCCCGGCCGGATTCTTGCCGGCCTGGCACGGCGCATCGATCGGGGCCTGACCACCGCCAGTCTCGGTAGCGAGGCCGATCTGGTTCCAGAAGGCAGCGGGGGGGAGTGATGAGAGCCGAAACGCGTGGCACCGACGGACGACTCTCCCTGCGGGGCCGTGCCGCGATTGTCACCGGCGGGGGGCGCGGGATCGGACGGGGGATCGCGACCGAGTTGGCCCGCGCCGGCGCCGATCTCGTGATCACCTATCGTCAGAATTCAGCGCTGGCGGAGTCGTCCGCCCGCGAACTGCGCGCGCTCGGTGTCGGTTGCCAGATCATGGAGGCCGACGTTCGAGAGAGCGGTGCCCTCGAGCGTATCGTCAAGGACTGCGAGCGGGCCTTCGGCAGCGTCGACATCCTGGTCAACAATGCCGGAGTCACTCAGGACCAGCTCGTGATGCGGATGTCTGAGGAGGCCTGGGACCGGGTGATGGATACCAACCTGCGAGGGACCTTCCTGGCGACCAAGGCGGTGCTCCGCCCGATGATTCGCCGCCGCTGGGGCAGGATCATCAATATCACCTCGGTGGTCGGTCAGTCCGGCAATCCCGGCCAGGCAAACTATGCGGCCGCGAAGGCGGGGATCCTCGGCTTCACACATTCACTCGCACTCGAGGTCGCGGCGCGCGGGATCACCGTGAACGCGGTGGCGCCGGGCTTCGTGGAGACCGACCTCACCGCCGGGCTCTCAGAGGAGCAACGTGCGGTGATTCGCGAGCGCATTCCGATGAAGCGCTCGGCCACCCCCGACGAGATCGCGCCCCTGGTCGCGTTCCTCGCCTCAGACGCCGCTTCATACATCACCGGCCAGACGTTGAACGTCGACGGCGGCCTGGTGATGACCTAACGGGGGCATCGTGCCAGCAGGCTCCCGACGGCAAGCTCGGATCCTTGCGTTTCAGACCCTCTTCGAGGCCGAGCAGCAGTGTCGCCCCCTCCACGATGTCCTTTCGCTGCGTGTCGGCGAGTCATCGCTCGGCCCCACTCACGCCACCTTCGTTCGTGAACTGGCGGGCGGAGTGGAAGCGCATCGCGAGGAGATCGACCGGTTGATCGAGCGCCACGCTACGGCGTTCCCGCTGGACCAGATGGCTCCAGTCGACCGTAACGTCCTGCGTCTTGCAATCTACGAGGTGCTCTTTGATAATCGCGGCGCTCCGCTCCGGGTCGCGATCAACGAGGCCGTCGAGATTGCCAAGGGGTACGGGTCACAGTCATCAGGGCGTTTTGTGAATGGTGTGCTGGGTGCGGTCGCCCTTGAGGTCGCCAGCAGAAGCGATGATGGCTCGTAGACCCAGAGCCAAGTGTGCAGATGGTGAGGAGACGCGACAGTGGCATCGATCTACGAGCGTGTGCGTGCGCTGATTGTTGAACAGCTCGGCGTCGACGAGGAAGACGTGGCGCCGAGCGCCTCGTTCGTCGACGACCTGAATGCGGATTCGCTCGATCTGGTGGAACTCATCATGTCGATCGAGGAAGAGTTCGCCGGGGACGCTGAAGGCCTTGAGATCTCTGACGATGATGCGGAGAAAATCCAGGCCGTTCAGGACGCAATCGACTTCCTGAAGGACGCGGGCGTCGAGGATTCCTAGCCACTCAGATGTCCTCTGGGGCGATCTGCAGTCTCCGTGTACCCCCAAAGAGGCTGGCCGTTGCGTATTGTGAAGGCCAATGAATCTCTTCGGTGTCGGTGCCTCGGAGGCCCTAGTGGTGATGGTGCTGGCGATGATCGTCGTCGGCCCTCAACGCTTCCCGGAGATCGCCCGGCACGCCGGTCGCTGGTTCCGGGTGGCCCGCCGCTACACCAACGAGGTGATGCGGGACGTTCGCGCTGCCGTCGATGAGATCGAACACGAGATCAACGAGGAGACGGCCGAGCTGCGTGCTCTTGGCGATGTGAGTTCGGATCTGCGGGCCGTCCGTGAGGATGTCGAGGCCGTGAGCGACGAGGCCGTGAGCGATGGGGCCGTGAGCGACGGGGCACAGCCGACTACAACCGGGCCCACCGCCTCTGCGGTCGAGGGTACCGAGACGACACCACCTGACCAGGACGCCGCTTCCCCGTCGGTTCGGCCGTCGAAGCGCACCACTGAGCGGTAGCGTGGGGCGCGCCAGATGACTTCGGGACCGACCGAGGCGGAGCGCGTGACCGAACCGCAGCTCACCGGTGGTGAGATGTCGCTGCTCGATCACCTGCTCGAACTCCGGAGCCGCGTCACCTGGTCCGCCGGCGCCGTGGTTGTCGGAATGGTCCCGTTCTTCTACTTCCCGATCGGCATCGCGGCGATCGACTTCCTGACCGAACCAGCGCTCGATCAGAATCCTGACTTCAGGGCCCAGGCGATCACACCGATGGAGAACATCTTCACCTACTTCCGCGTGGCACTGCTCGGTGGCGTGACGCTCGGCATGCCCATGTTGATCTATCAGGTGCTGCGGTTCGTAACGCCGGCACTGACCCCGCAGGAGAAACGCTGGGTATTGCCGATCGTGATCGGCACCACGCTCTCCTTCTTCGCGGGCCTGGTGTTCGGATACCTGCTCGTCCTGCCGACGGCCTATGCCTTCCTGTTCAGTTTCGGCAGCGAATTCGCCGACGTCACGCCGACGATCAGCAGCTATATGGACCTGACGATTCGATTGCTCTTAGTAATGGGGTTCGTGTTCGAGACGCCGTTGGTGATCATGGGACTTGCGAAGTTCGGCGTCGTCAGCTCGAAGAAGCTGCTGGGCTGGTGGCGCTGGGCGCTGGTCGGCTCCTTCGCCATCTCGGCGATCGCGACGCCGACGCCTGACCCGATCACGCAGACGCTGGTCGGTGGGCCGCTCTTCATCCTCTACCTGTTCGGGATCGGGCTTGCCTGGATCGTGCGCCGTGAGTGATGACCGCCACAGCACCGTCGAGACCCCGCCGGAGCTGGTGCCGCTCTACCAGACCATTGCCGACTGCCCGCGCTGCGCGCTCGCACGCACGCGGACGCGGACCGTTCCCGGGTCTGGCCCGGTGACCGCCCGGCTGATGCTGATCGGCGAGGGTCCGGGCCAACGCGAGGATGAGCAGGGCATCCCGTTCGTCGGACGTGCCGGACAGTTCCTCGACCAGCTGCTGGCCGAGATCGGGGAGACCCGCAGCAGCGTCTACGTGACCAACGTCGTGAAGTGTCGACCACCGGGGAATCGTGATCCGCAGGCGGAGGAGATCGCGGCCTGTGCCGACTACCTCCAGGAGCAGATCGCCCGTGTCGATCCCAGTGTCATCGCGACGCTTGGCCGCTTCTCGATGGCGCTGTGGTTCCCGCAAGCCAAGATCAGTCAGATTCACGGACAGGCACACGTGATCGACGATCGCCACGTCATTCCCATGTACCACCCGGCCGCGGCTCTGCGGAATGGCAGCCTCCGTGAAGTGATGATCGCCGACTTCGGGAAGATCGGGGAGCTACTGGGAGACGATCCGACGGCCGCTGTGGACCGCCAGGGCATCCCCGAGGAGAGCACGCTCGACGACGGTCGGGGGAGACCGGTCGGAATGGAGGGCGAGCGCCCTCCCGACCAGGCGGCCCCGATACAGGGCATCATCGACGCCCCCCCGGGGCTGACACTGGAGGGCTTCATGCCCCTGCCATCATCTGCAGAACCCGAAGACGCCGGTCTCGAATCCCAGTCGGTCTTCGACCGGGGGGGACCGCTACCCGCTCAGGAGCGACTCTTTTGACCAGATCAGAGACCGGTGACGAGCTGCTACGCGTTGTCCCGCTCGGCGGACTCGGCGACATCGGCCGAAACATGATGCTCTACGAGATCGAGGGGGAGGCCATCGCCGTCGACTGTGGTCTGATGTTCCCCGACGACCAGCACATGGGCGTCGACATCATCATTCCGGACTTCAGCTACCTCAGAGAGGATGACGTGCAATTCCAGGCGCTCTTCCTCACTCACGGCCATGAGGACCATATCGGCGCTGCCGCCTTCCTGTTGCGCGAGTTTGCTGTGCCAGTCTTCTGCACTCGCCTGACGCGGGGGCTGCTCCAGGTCAAGCTGCGCGACCACGGACTCCTCGACGAGATCGACGTGCGCGTTGTCGAGCCCGGACAGACGGTGAAACTTGGCCCGTTCGAGGTCGAGTTCTTCTCAGTCTCACATTCGATCCCCGATTCGGCCGGTGTGATCATCCACACGCCCCTGGGCGCGGTGGTCCACACCGGGGACTTCAAGATCGATCACACCCCGGTGATGGGGCAGCACACCGACCTCACTCGCCTCGCTGAGATCGGCCGGGACGGGGCGCTGCTGCTCTGCGCCGACTCCACCTACGCCGAGATCGAGGGGGCGACCCCCTCGGAGCAACGCGTCGCGCAGCGGATAGACCACGCTGTCGCGAACGCTCCGGGGCGGGTAATCGTCACCACGTTCGCCTCGTTGATCTCGCGCGTGCAGATGGTGCTCGATGCCGCGGTCAAGTACGACCGGCGAGTCTTCGTCACCGGGCGGTCGATGATCAACAACGTCCAGATGGCCCGTGACCTCGGCTACCTCTCCGCGCCCGACCAGGTGCTGATGTCGATGCGAGAGATGCGCAACCACCCACCCGAGAAAAGCATCGTGATCTGCACCGGCTCGCAGGGGGAACCGAACTCCGCGCTGACGCGCATCGCCAAGGGCTCGCACCAGCACATCGCGATCCAGGAGGGCGACACCGTTATCCTCTCCTCAAATCCTGTGCCCGGAAACGAGAAG
This sequence comes from Dehalococcoidia bacterium, assembly GCA_965249675.1. Lineage (GTDB taxonomy): Bacteria > Chloroflexota > Dehalococcoidia > UBA2979 > UBA2979. The sequence goes on along the minus strand of OZ252250.1, from coordinate 2,493,377 downwards.
TCGGTGTCTCGAAACATCAATCTCCTCTTCGAAGCCGGCGCGAACGTGATCTACAACCGCATCGACGACGTCCACGTTCGAGGGCACGCCGCTAGGGAAGAGCTCAAGATCATCCACCGCATCGTGCGGCCTCTGAACTTCGTGCCGATCCACGGTGAGTATCGACACCTGGCACTGCATGGCCAGCTCGCGCTCGACCTCGGAATGGAGCCTGAGCAGGCCTTCGTGCTAAAGGACGGCGACGTACTTGAGATCGGTCAGGATTTTGCGGAGATCGTCGATGAGGTGCCAGCCGACTACATCTACGTCGACGGCCTGGGCGTGGGCGACATCGACCACATCGTGCTCCGCGACCGTCAGCATCTCGCGACCGACGGCATGTTCGTCGTGATCGCGGCCGTCGATCGCCATACCGGCGATCTCATCGGAACGCCGGAGGTGATGTCACACGGGTTCATCGGCCCCGACGACGAGGACAAGATCTACTCTGGTGCCCAGAGGATCGTCGGTGAGACCCTCAGCGTTGATGCGCGCTCCCTCAACTGGAGCCAGCTTCACGAGAGCCTGAAGGATCAGATCGCACGCTACCTCTACAAGGAGACCCACCGGCGCCCGCTGGTGCTACCCGTCATGCTGGAGATCTGAGGCAGACCAGCCGCTCGGCTCGGCCGGAGAAACACCGCCGAGTCACGCTCAGGGAGGAGAGAGTCATGGCCCACAGTGGCGGCGCCCGCCGTGCCCCGTCTCGCCCGGGCGCGAACGGGTCGAGCAATCGGGTCCTGGCGTCCCTGAGACTCTTGATCCGCCCCGAGGTCATCGGGACGGCGCTCGTCGTGCTGGCCGCGGCAACCGTCCCGTTCCTCTGGTCACTCACGGGCATCCTCTCTGATGCAGCCGACGAGCTCGTGCGATTGCTTGGTGTCCACGCCTTCACGCTGGTGCTGGTAGTAGGCGTTCTGGGGCTCCTGATCGCAACGCGGCGGATCAACCGACTCTTGGCGCACCGGCGGCAGCTCGTGGGCGCTGTGGGGCTCGCCGGATTCCTGGCCGGGGCGCTCGGCCACTGGCATCCTGATCGCGAGATCGGGGAGGTCCCGCTTTCCATTCACTCGGTCGGTGGGGACCTCGGCCGCTCGCTGACGGTCTGGCCGGACGGGACCGCCGTCTGGGTTCTGCTGGGCTTGAGTGGCTTCGCCCTGGTATGGCCACGCACCGCCTCGGCACTCGGTCGAGGCACGCTCGCCACAGGCGTAGTGGGGTTGACCGAACTCTGGAGAGCGCGCCTCGACCGCCACGCGTGGCGCGCCATTACCCGGGTCTCCGCTCAGGTGGCCTCGGTGCGGCTGGGCCGCCCCTCCCCCGCTGCCGGGCCACCTGTTGCCGACCCGATCGAAGAGATCGCAGGGCCGCCCATGCCAGAGCTGGTGCCTCCTGTTGTTGTCACCGACGACCAATCAGCGCCGCCGGCGGCTGGCCTTGCCGCGGACAGCAGCGCGCCGGATGCGCCAGATCGGCCGGCGAAGCAGATGCCCATGGACATGGAGACGCCGGTCGATCAGCTCCGCCACTCCGAGGACGGATGGCCACTCCCGCCGATCACGGTGCTTGAGGAGGCCCCCGCCGGTCCCTCCCGCACCGTCGACAACCAGCGGCGGGCGGAACTGATCACTGAAACGCTCGCCTCCTTCGGTGTCGATGCTCGGGTCGTTCAGGTCAACGAAGGTCCGACCATCACGCAGTTCGGCGTCGAGCCCGGGTGGGATGTGAAGTCGCGACTGGTCACCGAGCAGGACGCCTCCGGGCGTCCGATACTCGACGACGATGGCCAACCGGTGCGGCGTGAGGTTGAGACCGCGCGTACGCGAATCCGGGTCAGCCGCATCACCGCTCTCAATAACGACCTGGCGCTGGCTCTCGCGGCCCCGGCCCTGCGGATTGAGGCCCCCGTGCCCGGTAAGCCGATGGTTGGTATTGAGGTCCCGAACCGGGACACCGTCCCGGTGACCCTGCGTGAGGTCATGCAGACATCGCAGTACCGCGAGGCGCTGACAAAGATGGCTCTCCCCATTGCACTCGGCCAGGGCGTATCAGGCGAGCCGGTGATCGCTGACCTCGCCAAGATGCCACACGTCCTCATCGCCGGCACCACGGGTGCGGGCAAGTCGGTCTGCCTGAACGCGATCATCAGCGGACTTCTGATGCACCTCTCCCCAGAGCAGCTACGGCTCGTGATGATCGACCCGAAGCGGGTCGAGCTGGCCGACTTCGCGGCGATTCCGCACCTTGCCTTCTCACGAATCGTCGTCGAGATGGACGAAGTGGTCGGAACGCTGCAGGCGGTGATCAATGAGATGGAGTCTCGCTACCGCAAGTTTGCCGCAGCCGGCGTTCGCAACGTTGCGGCCTATAACGACCGACCGGCAGGGACCCGGATCCCCTACTGGGTCGTGGTCATCGATGAGCTCGCCGACCTCATGATCGCCGCTCCGTTCCAGGTCGAGACGCAGCTCGTGCGTCTGGCACAGCTGGCAAGAGCGACGGGGATCCACCTGGTCGTCGCAACACAGCGGCCGTCGGTCGACGTCATCACCGGACTGATCAAGGCGAACTTCCCGACCCGCATCGCCTTCGCCGTGGCGTCATCGGTCGACTCGCGCACGGTCCTGGACCAGGGCGGCGCCGAGAAGTTGCTCGGCCGCGGCGACATGCTCTATGTGCCGCCGGAAGAGCAGAAGCCGTTGCGCGTCCAGGGTGTGTTCGTGAGCGACCAGGAGATTCAGAGACTGGTGTCATTTTGGACCGCCGATCGGTTTAGTGAACTGCGCCCCGAGACGTTCGACGACCTGCTGCATGAGGCCGCGCGCGAGATTGAGGACCGGCAGGAGCGCGAGATCTCCGGCGAAGATGACCCGCTGCTCGCCCAGGCTATCGAGCTCGCCCGAGCGCAGGAGACGCTCTCCACCTCGATGCTCCAACGCAAGCTCCACATCGGTTATCCGCGGGCGGCGCGCACGATGGATCAGCTGGAAGATCGCGGCATCGTCGCGCCGCCAGACGGCACGAATTCCCGCGAGGTGCTGCTGGCGCGGGATGAAGAAGAGTCCGGGGAGACAGACACGAGCGCGGCTCGAAGCGACCGCCCACCGCTTTAGTAGGGTCAGGGGCTGGCGCGGTGCGTGCCGTAGGGCCGGGGCGCGTCGATTCCAAGCCGGTTTCCCGGTGGTGCACAACTCCCCGTCCGTAGCAACGTCGGTCTTCAGCCCCTGCCACCTCGAACCAGACGTGCGGTTCTTTCGCGGTAGGGACGGCCATTGCTGGCCGCCCCCCGCACGGATCCGGACGTGCACGTTAATGCATCCGGCTCCTGCCTTGAGTCCTGACGGCGAACCGCGTCGTCGGCCACGGGTGGAGGATGGAGATTCGAGGCCAGTAGTCCCGGCACAGGGCGTCGAGGCGCTCCCACGAGAAACGATCCCGTTGCGACCGCCGCCGCAAGACCTGCCACCACATGCGGAGCAAGGTCTGCACAAAGCGGTGGAGGAACCGATAACTCGTCGGCACCGCGTAGTAGCCAAGCCACCCACGCAGCACACGCCCAAGCCACTGCGCCACTCACTGGGTTGTCGTGCATGCGCCGCCGCGTCTCGGCCCGTATGGCCTTGAGCGTGCGATGCATACGCTTCGCTGAGGGCTTACGTCCCAGCCCGAAACGCCCCTTGCTCGTCGTCCGGCAGTAGTGCGTCAGCCCGAGAAAATCGAACGTCTCCGGCCGACTCTCCCCGCGCTTACGCCGGTTCGCCATCGCGAACCGGCCGAACTCCACAAGACGCGTCTTCTCCGGGTGCAGCTCCAGTCCGAAGGCCGCAAATCGCTCCCGAAGCGCCTCCATGAAACGCACCGCATCGCTGCGGTGCTGAAACCCCAGGACAAAGTCATCGGCATACCGCACGATGTACGCCTCGCCCCGGGCCTCCCGCGGTCGCCACTCGCGCGCGAACCAGTCATCGAGCACGTTGTGCAGGTACACGTTCGCAAGCAGCGGCGATATCGGCGCTCCCTGCGGCGTCCCCCGCACGAAATCGACTTCCAGTCCCCCGTCCATGACTCCGGCGTTCAGCCACTTTCGTATCAGGCGCAACACCCGCTGGTCCCCGATGCGCATCTCCAGAAACGACATCAGCCGTTCCCGGTCGATGCTGTCGAAGAACCCCCGGATGTCCACCTCGACAATCCAGCTGACCTTGCGCCGTTCGACCGCGTAGGCCAGTGCGTCCAGCGCGTCATGCGCCGAGCGCCCCGGCCTGAAGCCGTACGAGAAGCCGTAGAACTCCGATTCGTAAATCGGGTTCAGAAGATTGTCCACCACTGCCCGCTGAACGATCTCGTCCTCCAGCGAGACGATACCGAGCGGTCGTACGCCCCCGTCCGGCTTTGGTATCTCTACCCGCCGCACAGGCTTCGCCCGATACGCTCCCCGGTGCACGCGGCCGTGCAGGTCGAGCAAACGCTCGTCCAGTCCGTCCCCGTATTCCCGCCACGTCACCCCGTCCACGCCCGGAGCCGCGTCACGCTTCAAAGCGTGGTACGCCTCCTTGAGTGTTTCCGACGTGATGTGGTGCAGGAGCGCGATGAGTTTCTCTCCCGGCTTCTTCTCTGCGAACTGCCGTATCCGCTCCGCTCCGGGTGACACAGCTCCCCGATTCTGAGACCGGACTGTGCCGGAGCGTCGCCGATTCCTCTCGGCTGGGGCCCTTTGCTCCAGCGACTCCGCCGGGACTCGCGCCCCTTTGTTCGTCACCTTCATAGCTCCTACGGCCCCATCAGACTGCTGCGCGTCGTTCATCATCAGCTACGGTTGCCTCCCTTCCCGACGCGGCCCCGACGTACGACTCGTCGGGGCGGCGCGCAGCTCTCCCAAGTCCCGGTGATGGACGTGCATGCGTGCAATGGTTCTTAGACGCCGCGGAGAAGGCGACGGCTCGCCAAAACGCCGCCGCCGCTGTTGCCTTCGGCCTGCGAGAAAGCCTCGGCACTCCGAACAATGCCACTTTCGGCGCTCTATAGCCTTGCCCACATGTACCCCTGCCGACGCTTCGCGTGCCGCCTCGCGGCGACCCACGCACGGCTCGGGGAGCGGTGTGGGGTGGCTAGCCCCTTCACCGCGGCGGACTTTCACCCCCTGTCCAAACACCAGTTAGCTTGGCGCACCCCGCACACGGCTCACCGATGCCTTTCACCGGGCGGCATGCGGCGCTCCCCGCCACGGCCTCATCGGCCGTGGCGTAACGACGCGCCCAGCGAGCCGGATGAGCCCCAGATGGTGGGCAAGGGGAAACGGTCCGTAGCGATGACGGAGGCGCCATCCCAGCCGTTTGCCCCACCACACCTTGAGACGCCACCCGGCATACCAGCGAAGCGAATTGAACGCCTGCGCCGAGTTGCCGTAGCGGAAGTAGCTCACCCAACCACGGAGGTAGCGGTTCACGTCCGCCACGACCGTCGATGGACTCAGCAATAGACGCGACCGCGTCGTGAGCTCACGGATACGGTCTCGCGCCCGCTGCATCGCTCGCCGTGAGGGCCAGCGTGCGAGGAACTGGATATTCTTGTTGCGCTCCGCACGTACCCAGCGGTGCTCGAAGCCGAGGAACTCCAGTCCCTCGCCTCCCTCACGCAGGCGCACGATGCGCGTCTTCTCCGCCTTGAGCTCCAAGCCGAGCTCACCCAGCAGGTCGCGCAGCAAGGCCAGGGCCTGCTCCGCTTCCTCCCCGGCAGAGCACCACGAGGTCGTCCGCGTAGCGCACCAGCACGCCCGTACCCTTCGCCTCCCATTCCCGGTCCAAACGGTGCAAGTAGACGTTGGCCAGCAGCGGAGACATCACCCCGCCCTGCGGCGTACCCGTCACGCTGTGCTGCACGACCCCCGACTCCATCACACCGGCACGCAGCATCGCCCGTACCAGTTTCAGGAGATTGCGGTCGCATATCCTTTCCTCGACGGCCACCATCAAACGGTCGTGAGATATCGACTCGAAACACGAGACGATGTCCGTTTCCACTACCCACCGCCTGCCCCGCCACGCCTCATCAATGAGGACCTGCAGGGCGTCATGGGCCGCGAGCTTCGGGCGGAAGCCGAAGCTCGATGGCAAGAAGTCGGCCTCAAAGACCGGCTCCGTCACCAGCTTCAGCGACGCCTGCACGATGCGGTCACGGACCGAGGGAATCGAGAGCGGGCGCTGCTCCGTCCGTCCGGGCTTGGGTATCCAGACTCGGCGGCTCGGCTGCACCCTGTAGCTTCCGTCCTTCAGTTCCGCGGCCAACTCATCCAGCAGACGCTCCACGCCGTAGCGCTCGACCTCGGCGAGCGTGACGCCGTCGATACCGGCTGCGCCGTGATTGCGACGCACCTGCTCCCACGCGCGCTCCAGAATGTCCCTGCGATAGACCTTGTCGTAGAGCGCATGGAATCGTCGCTTGGGGTCGGCCTTGGCCGCCCGGCCCTAGCTGCCAACCTCATCTCTGCCGGATGTAGTGCGATTGATACGAGGGCGGAGAAGTGGACGTAGACCGATGGTGGTTGATGAAGAGACTGAGGTGCGTCGAGCACGCAGGTCGTGGCCAGTGCAGTACAAGCTCGACATCCTGGCGGAGATCGACGAGGCAAAGGCCCGCGGAGAGCCGGGAGCAGTCGGCGCCATCTGTCGGCGCGAGGGTCTGTACTCCTCTCTGATCACCAGGTGGCGCCAGCAGCGTGACGATGGGGCGCGCCGTGCCCTCGTCGAGCGGCCGCCGGGACCACGAGCGCCCAACCGGCTGACCCTTGAGCGCGACCGCTACCGGCAGCGGGCGATGCTTGCCGAGCAGCAGCTGGAGACGGCAGAGGAGCTGATCGAGGCCCAGGGAAAAGCCTTGGCGCTCTTGCAAAGATTTGCCCGCAAGAGCGCGTCGCAGCGGCGACCGAGTGGCCAGAACGGGTAGCGCCGACCCGAGCCGAGTGGCCAGCGCAGGCATATGGGAACGCTACTCTGATTTGGCCCCATCTGGAGCCGTTTTGATCCTCTGAACTGGCCCCACCCCCGACCCATCCAGCAGCTACGCTCGGGCAACTGAGACCTCCCCGAGCGAAAGAAGAGGAGTGTGTCGAGGGTGGAGTTGTTCGAGGATATCCGACGGGCATGGCGAGAGGAGGGGCTGCCCATACGCGAGCTGGCGCGCCGCCACCACGTGCACCGGCGCACGGTACGGCAGGCGCTGCAGTCGGCGCTGCCGCCACAACGCAAGCAGGCGTCTCGAGCGGCGCCGAAGCTCGGTCCGTACGTAGAGATCATCCGGGAGTGGCTCGTCGCCGACCTGAGCGCGCCGCGCAAGCAGCGGCACACGGCGCGGCGGGTCTGGGAGCGCCTCGTCGATGAGTACGGCGCGACGGTCGCCGAGGCGACGGTGCGCGCCTACGTCGGCCGCGTGCGCCGCGAGCTGGAGTCCGGTCGCTCAGTCGTGACGATCCCCCAGTTGCATCCGCCGGGCGAGGAGGCGGAGGTCGACTTCGGCGGGGTCAGCGTCTGGCTGGACGGCGTGCTGACCGAGCTGTCGATGTTCGTGCTGCGGCTCTCGCACTCGGGGCGGGCGGTCCACGTGTGCTTCCCGGGCGAGGGCCAGGAGGCGTTCCTCGAGGGCCACACGCTCGCCCTCGAGCGCCTCGGCGGGGTGCCGCGGCGGATCCGCTACGACAATCTGAGCTCGGCCGTCACGCGCGTGCTGCGCGGCCGCGACCGCGTCGAGAGCGACCGTTTCGTCGCGTTGCGCTCGCACTACGGCTTCGACAGCTTCTTCTGCGAGCCCGGCATCGCGGGCGCGCACGAGAAGGGGGGCGTGGAGGGTGAGGTCGGGCGCTTCCGCCGGCGCCACCTCGTGCCGGTCCCGCGCGGCGAGAGCCTGGCCGAGCTGAACGCGCTGCTCGAGGCGGCCGACCGCGCAGACGGAGCCCGCCACATCGCCGGCCGGCTCGCCACCGTCGGCCAGACGGCGGAGGCAGAGCGGCCCGCGCTGCGGCCCCTCCCCGCCGAACCCTTCGACCCCACGGTCGCACTGCAAGCGAAGGCCGACCGCAAGGCGCGCATCTCCGTGCGTGGCTCGCGCTACTCGGTCCCCGCGGCGTTCGCGGGCCGCACGGTGGACGTCCGCCTGGGCGGCGGGACCGTGACCGCCCTCGTCGCGGGCCGGGTGGTTGCCCGCCACGAGCGCAGCGCGCACAAGGGATCCGAGGTCCTCGTGCTGGACCACTTCCTCGAGGTGCTGTCCCGCAAGCCCGGGGCGCTGCCCGGCTCGATCGCGCTCGCGCAGGCGCGCTCAGGCGCTGGCTTCACCGCCGCGCACGAACGCTTCTGGCAGCGTGCCCGCCGCAAGCTCGGTGACGGCGCCGGGACGCGGGCGCTCATCGAGGTGCTGCTATTGCACCGCCACCTCCCCGCCGCCTCGGTGCACGCAGCACTCGATGCGGTGGAGCAGCTGGGCGCGGTGGACCCGGCGCTGATCGCCATCGAGGCGCGCCGCGTCGCCGACGGCCGCCGCGAGACCGCCGTTGTGGAGCGGCCGGCGCTCAGGCGCTTCGAACGCCCGGCGCCGAGCCTGGCCGGCTACGACGCGCTGCTCGCCGCGAGCACGCGATGAGCACACCTGTGACCGAGCAGGCGGCGGCGCTTCAGGTCGAGGCGACCAGCCGTGCGCTGCACCTCCCCACGGTCCGTCAGCAGGCCGGCGCGCTCGCCGAGGCCGCGCTGCGCGACCGGCTCACCCATCTCGCCTACCTCGCCGAGGTGCTCCAATCCGAGCTCGACGACCGCGATGCGCGCCGCCGTGAGCGCCGCATCCACGAGGCCCGTTTCCCCCGGCTCAAGCACCTCGCCGACTTCGACCTGGCGGCGGCCCCCACGGTCGACCCGACCATGCTCGCCACGCTCGAGCGCGGCGAGTGGATCGCCTCGGGCCAGCCCGTCGTGCTGCTCGGAGACAGCGGCACCGGCAAGTCGCACCTGCTGATCGGGCTCGGCATGGCCGCCTGCCAGCGCGGGCTGCGGGTGCGCTACACGACGGCGGCACAGCTCGTGAACGAACTGGCCGAAGCCGCCGACGAGCGCACGCTCTCACGCCTGGTCGCCCGCTACGGCCGGCTCGACCTGCTCTGCCTCGACGAGTTCGGCTACGTCCACCTCGACCCGCGCGGAGCCGAACTGCTCTTCCAGGTCCTCACCGAGCGCGAGGAGCGGGCCTCGGTGGCAGTCGCCTCCAACGCGCCGTTCTCGGAGTGGGGCCGCACCTTCGCCGACCCCCCGCCTCGCCGCCGCGGTCGTCGACCGGCTCACGTTCCGCGCCCACATCATCGAGACCGGCAGCGAGTCCTATCGCCTGCGGGTCACCACCGCCTCGAAGGGAGGTGCTCCGACCAGCTGACCACATCCCGGGGGTGGGGCCAGTTCAGAGGATCAAGGTGGGGCCAGAACGGGTTGTCATTCCCAGGCATACGCCAACTGGCGGGCGCAGATGCTCGCCGCTGTGGAAGCATGGGCCCAGCGGGTTGGCCGTGCCCGCGCCTGTCGAGCCTTCGGATACTCAGAGCGGACCGACCGCAGCCGCCGCCAGGCGGCCGCCGGCCGGCTACACAGGCGGCCGTCACAGGCGAAACCGCGCGAGCAGCACCAGCCGCAGCCGTCACGCATCCCCGACCAGCTGCGCGATCACATCGCCGAGCTGCTGTGCTCACCACGCTTTCGTGACCAGGCGCCCGCCCAGGTCTACTATCAGCTGCTGGACGAGGGCTCGTACGTCTGCTCGATCCGCCAGATGTACCGCATCCTCGAGGAACGCGGCCTGGTCAGAGAACGGCGTCGCGGTCACCGACGCACGACCCACCATGCACCCCAGGTGCAGGCGAGCGGCCCGAACGAGGTCTGGTCGTGGGACATCTCGCGGCTCCGCGGCCCTCACCACCGCAGCTGGTTCTATCTCTACGTGATGATCGACATCTTCAGTCGCAAGATCGTCGCCTGGACGGTCGACACGGCGGAGTCGACCGAGGTTGCCAGGACGCTGGTGGGCACCGCCTGCGACCGCAACGGGATCTCGCCGCAGCAACTGACGCTGCACTCAGACCGTGGCGCCCAGATGACGTCGACAAGCCTGGCGGAGTTGCTCGAAGACCTCGCTGTCACGCGCAGCCTCTCGCGCCCGCGCGTGAGCAACGACAACCCCTACTCCGAGGCCGGCTTCAAGACCGTCAAGTACCGCCACGACTACCCCGACCGCTTCCACTCGCTGGAGGAGGTGCGGAGCTGGATGGCGCCGTTTGTCGACTGGTACAACCGCGAGCACTACCACTCCGGTGTCGGCTACCAGCACCCCGCCACGCTCCACGGCGGGCAAGCCCTGGAGACCGTGCAGGCGCGTCAGGAGACCCTGGATGCCGCCTACAGCGTCTGGCCCGAGCGGTTCCGCAACGGACCGCCGCGGGCCGCCAGACCCCCGAAGGAGGCGTGGATCAACAAACCCGTCATTGCAACAACACCCTGACCTCGACCGGCATGGAGAGGTTGACAGCTTCCGGTAGAGCGTGCGTTGTAGTTCTTGAACCTTATTCCGGGTGGTTGGTAGACCGTGGCCACTCCCGATTCCTCCCTGAACGCATCGCATAGACAAAGTAGGGGCCCTTCCCATCACCGGCAGTTCTGTTGTCCGTCCGGCTCCAGCGGTACTACTGCCCCCTCCGTCACCCTCCGGTTGGCTGTCCACTTCCCGGCTTATCACCGGTTATAAGACGCCTCGCTCCGACACCGTTTCGCAGGGTGCCGGGCCGGGGAGGGCTTCTCCAGTTCCCGTCGCTACCTTCCAAACGTTCCACGCCCCTTACGCCGAGAGGTTCCTTGAGGCTGCGCTTTGAGGCTCTTCACCTCGTCCATGGTCTTCGCCCCGATCCCCCGGGCTCGGCTCCTCTTTGAGTCATTCACGGTGCGGCAGGCTTCGCTTCATGCTGCGGACCGCTTGGTTGCTCCCCCAAATGGGCTTTCGACATCGGGCTTCGACACGGACCGTTTCCCGTCCGCGCCGCCGACCTGCTACGGGGCCTCCTGACAGCTACCCAGACCGGACTTCCACCGGCTGGCAACGACGAGCACGTCTCCGGATTGGTTACGTCATCTCGTCACCATCCTTTGACTTCTGGACGCACAGGACGCTCTGAACAGACCCGCATGATCTGTTAAGATGCCTACACGGGATGGTATGGCATTCGACCAGATGACGAGGTGAGCGCGATGGGCGAGGCAACGTTCGCGGAGCTGTACTACGACGCGAAGAAGCGAACGACGCGCCGGGAGCGGTTTCTGGAACGACTCGATCGGCTGGTTCCGTGGCGGCAACTCGAGCAGCGCATTGCGCCCCACTACCCGATGCCGGGACGGGGGCGCCAGCCCTACCCGCTCTCACTGATGCTGCGGGTGCACATCGTGCAACTGGTCGACAACCTCAGCGACCCGGCGATGGAGGACGCGCTGTACGAGAATCTCACCGTGCAGCGCTTCGTGGGGCTCAGGCTATCGGACGCGATCCCCGATGAGACGACGATTCTCAACTTCCGCCATCGGCTGGAGGCGTCCGCGCTGGGGACGGGCTTGCTCGGAGAGATCAACCGCCATCTGCAGGCACAGGGGCTGCGGCTCCGAGCGCAGTCCGGGACGATCGTCGATGCCAGTATCATCAGCGCCCCGGCGTCGACGAGGAATCGCGCCAAAACCAGTGGTACTTCGGGATGAAGTTGCACATCGGGGTGGACTCGGAGAGCGGCATCGTGCACAGCCTGCACACGACGGCGGCGAACGTCAGCGACATCAGCGAGGTGTCGTACCTGCTGCACGGCGACGAGACGCTGGTCTGTGGCGATGCGGGGTACCAGGGCATCGGCAAACGTCTGGAGCACCGCCAGCGTGCGGTGCAGTGGCAGGTTGCCATGCGACCGGGGATGCGACGATTGCTCGACGCCGAGGGTGAGGAGTGGCTCGAGGAGCGGGGCAAGACCTCGCTGCGCGCGAAGGTCGAGCATCCGTTCCAGATCGTGAAGGTGCGGTTCGGCTACGCCAAGGTCCGCTACCGCGGACTGTTCAAGAACACGCAGCGGTTGGCGTTGCTGTTGGGACTGGCCAACGTGGTTCGAGCGGAGCGCCAACTTGCTACGTAACCAGGGCCCAGTGCGCCCAGAATCCCGCATCGAGCGCCAAACGGCACTCGCAGAGCCTCTCGCGAGCCTCGATCAGGCCGCATCCCCGACCATCAAGCGACTGAACGTCCCGAAACCGCCTGATCGGCCGTATTCTGCTCCCAGTTCAGAGCTTCCTTAGGGACGCTCTGAACAGACCCGCATGATCTGTTAAGATGCCTACACGGGATGGTATGGCATTCGACCAGATGACGAGGTGAGCGCGATGGGCGAGGCAACGTTCGCGGAGCTGTACTACGACGCGAAGAAGCGAACGACTCGCCGGGAGCGGTTTCTGGAACGACTCGATCGGCTGGTTCCGTGGCGGCAACTCGAGCAGCGCATTGCGCCCCACTACCCGATGCCGGGACGGGGGCGCCAGCCCTACCCACTGTCACTGATGCTGCGGGTGCACATCGTGCAACTGGTCGACAACCTCAGCGACCCGGCGATGGAGGACGCGCTGTACGAGAATCTCACCGTGCAGCGCTTCGTGGGGCTCAGGCTATCGGACGCGATCCCCGATGAGACGACGATTCTCAACTTCCGCCACCGGCTGGAGGCGGCCGCGCTGGGGAGGGGATTGCTCGAGGAGATCAACCGCCATCTGGAGGCGGAAGGACTGCAGTTGAGACAGGGGACTGTGGTTGATGCCAGTACCATCAGCGCCCCCTCGTCGACCAGGAATCGGGCCAGAGCACGGGATCCCGAGATGCACCAGACGCGCAAGGGAAACCAGTGGTACTTCGGGATGAAGTTGCACATCGGGGTGGACTCTGAGAGCGGCATCGTGCACAGCCTCCACACGACGGCGGCGAACGTGAGCGACATCACCGCGGCGCCCGACCTGCTGCACGGCAACGAAAGGCTGGTCTGTGGCGATGCGGGCTACCAGGGCATCGGAAAACGTCTGGAGCAGCGCGAGCGTGCGGTGCAGTGGCAGGTTGCCATGCGACCGGGCAAGCGGCGACTGCTCGACCGGGAGGGTGAGGAGTGGCTCGAAGAGAAGCGCAAGGCCTCCGTGCGTGCGAAGGTCGAGCATCCGTTCCAGATCGTGAAGGTGCGCTTCGGCTACGCCAAGGTCCGCTACCGCGGATTGTTCAAGAACACGCAGCGGCTCGCGTTGCTGTTGGGGCTGGCCAACATGGTTCGAGCGGAGCGCCAACTTGCTGCGTAACAACGGCGCAGTGCGCCCAGAATCCCGCAGCGAGCGCCAAACGGCACTCGCAGAGCCGCTCGCGAGCCCCGATCAGGCCGCATTCCTGACCATCAAGCGATTGAACGCCCCAGAAGAGCCTGATCGGCCGCATTTCGCGGCCAGTTCAGAGCGTCCCTAGGCGAAACTGACCACTCACATGCCGGAGACAGCTCCCGCGTTCCAGCTCGACATCCCGGTGTCGAGTCACGTCGGCGACGGGAGCAGGTCGCCGATAGACGAGCGAGACTATCGGCTGCGTCCGCCACGGATCCGGCGCTGCGATGGACGTTGCGTGTTCGACGCCAGGGACCGCAGCGCCTCGGGCGAGTCGCCACCCACGAGCTCCCGCCGCAGCTCAGTTACCTGGTCACGAAGGAGCGCGGCCCGCTCGAAGTCGAGCTCCTTCGCCGCCTGCTTCATCTGACGCTCGAGCTCCTTGACCAGCCGCGTCAACTCGTCTCGCGGCAGATCCGAGGTCTGGCTGTAGGAGGCCGCCTCGGGCTCCGCCTCGCGGATCGTATCGGTGATGTCGCGAATTGCCTTGGAGATCCCCAGCGGTGTGATCTGGTGCTGCTCATTGTGAGCACGCTGCACCTGGCGCCGACGCTCGGTCTCATCGATCGCGTTCTGCATCGACGCCGTCATACGGTCCGCGTACATGATGACCAGACCCATCGGGTGGCGGGCGGCCCGCCCCATGGTCTGCACCAGCGCACCGCCAGATCGCAGGTAACCTTCCTTGTCGGCATCAAGAATGCAGACTAGCGACACCTCCGGGAGATCGAGCCCCTCACGCAGGAGGTTGATCCCGACGATCACGTCGTAGACACCGATCCGCAGGTCGCGCAGGATGTCGATCCTGCCCAGCGTGTCGATCTCAGAGTGCAGGTACATCGACTTGACGCCCATCTCCTGCAGGAAATCGTTGAGGTCCTCGGACATCTTCTTCGTGAGCGTGGTTACCAGCGTCCGCTCGCCCCTGGCCGCGCGGGCGCGAACCTCGGAGAGGAGGTCGTCGATCTGGCCACGGGTCGGCCGCACGTCAACCTCCGGATCGAGGATGCCCGTCGGTCTGATCACCTGCTCGACGATCCGCGTCGAGACCGCTCGTTCGTAGGGACCGGGAGTCGCTGAGAGGAAGACCACCTGGTTGATGTGCTCCTCGAACTCCTCGAACGTGAGTGGCCGATTGTCGAGTGCCGAGGGCAGCCGGAAGCCGTACTCGACGAGCGTCTGCTTCCGCGAGGCGTCGCCCCGGTACATTGCGCCTGCCTGCGGGATGGCGATGTGCGATTCATCGATGAAGATCAGCCAGTCGTCGGGGAAGTAGTCGAGCAGCGTCCACGGCGTCGATCCCGCGGCCCGACCGGCGAGATGCCTCGAGTAGTTCTCAATCCCCGAGCAGTAGCCGACCTCGCGCAGCGTCTCCAGGTCATAGCGTGTGCGCTCCTCGAGCCGCTGCGCCTCGAGCAACTTCCCCTCGGAACGCAGACGGGGAGCCTCCTCGCCGAGTTCCGCCTCGATCGCCACAATCGCCTCCTCAAGTCGCTCCTTCGAGGTGACGAAGTGCTTGGCCGGGTAGATCGCCGACTCTTCGGTCTCCTCAAGGATCTCGCCGGTCAGGGGATCGAGCGTCGCGATGCGCTCGATCTCGTCGCCCCAGAAATCAACACGCACCGCCAGATCCTCGTAGGCCGGAAAGATGGTCAGCGAATCGCCACGCACGCGGAACGTGCCGCGGAGCAGGCTCAGATCGTTGCGCGCGTACTGCATCTCGACCAGCTGGCGGATCAGCGAGGAGCGGTTGACGTGCCTGCCACGGAATAGCCTGACCACGAACCCCTGGTACTCGCCCGGCTCACCGAGGCCGTAGATGCATGAGATCGAGGCCACGATCACCACGTCGCGCCGCTCGAAGAGCGCCTTCGTCGAGGCGTGTCGCATCTTGTCGATCTCGTCGTTGATATCGGCATCCTTGGCAATGTAGGTGTCGGAGCGGGGGATGTAGGCCTCAGGCTGGTAGTAGTCGTAGTAGGAGACGAAGTACTCAACGGCATTGTGTGGGAAGAATTCGCGGAGCTCGCTCACCAGCTGTGCGGCGAGGGTCCGGTTCGGCGCGAGCACTAGCGTCGGACGCTGGTAGCGCTCGAGCACGTTCGCCATTGTGAAGGTCTTGCCGGTGCCGGTGGCGCCGAGGAGGGTCACCGCGCGCGCTCCCTGTTCGAGCCCCTCGACGATCTCCGCAACTGCCCCGGGCTGGTCGCCGGTCATCTCGAAATCGCTCACGACCTGGAAGTTCGCGCTCTCGGTAGACGCCCGGGGTTCGGTCTGGGTCATCGCTCACACCTCGCTCGGGCCGCTCGCCTGCCGCGGGCGGGGCTCCCCGTGGTGACCTGCGCATCGCGCCAGGAGGCGACGCTCACGCCGGGGCCTGCTCTTCGAGGATCTGGCGGAGTAGCTCTTCCAGCTCGGTGACCGGCGGCGCTCGTCGGAGTCTATCCGTCACCAGTCGTTCCGCCTCCCGTGCAGGGAACTGCAGGGCCTCGAGGGCGGCCACGGCATCTTCGACGAGCGCTCGCGCCGTCGTAACCGTTGTGTCGCCCTCGAAATCGGTACCGAGCAGGTCGACGAGACGCCCCTGCAGGTTTGCGATGATGGTCTGCGAGAGACGCAGCCCGATGCCGGGAAGTTGCTGGAGTGCGTGTGCATCCTCTGCTTCGACCCAGGAGGCGATCTGAGAAACCGGGTGTGTGAGGGCTCGCACGGCCTTGATTGGGCCAACATCTGGGACATCGATGAACTTGCGGAAGAACTGGCGCTCCTGCTCGTGCTGAAAGCCGATCAGGAGCGGTACTGGCTGACGCTCCGAGGCGTGGTAGTAGGTGTGCAGACGGAGCCCCTGACCGAGTTCGTGGCCTTCGACCCAGCTGTGGGCGAAGGCCGGGATGCGCACCTCGTAGCCGACACCACCGACCTCCACCCAGGCCACCGAGCCCTCGGCGTCCCAGTGGGTCAGTGTGCCCTCCAACGAGACGATCATGAGCGAGCCAGTGCCTGCTCGAGCCGTAGCTCGGCGAGTCGAGTCAACGCGATCGCCATCGCATCGGAGATGTCCAGGGGGCTTGGTTCCTCCGCCAGCCCGAGCTGGACGGTGACCATCTGGCGGACCTGTTCCTTGGGGGCCCCACCCCAGCCGGTGACCGCCTCCTTGACGCTCGTCGGCGAGTACTCCAGCACCGGGATCCGGCAGTCGGCCGCCGCCACCATCGCCGCGGCACGAGCCTCGCCGATCACCATGGCCGAACGGACATTGACGGCGACAAAATGCTGCTCAAGCGCCAGCTCTGCCGGCCCGAAGTGGCGGATCAGATCTCGCACACGGGAGGCGACCTGTCCCAACCGCGCAGAGCGCGGGTCCTTGCTGCTGGTCTTGATGGTGCCGAAATCGACCGCGCTCGCGAGGTTCCCGTCGCCGTCGACGACGGCCCAGCCGCTAACCGTTAGTCCGGGGTCGATCCCGAGGATGCGGCGGGGCATGGCCGGCAGATCACTTCCGCTCACGGCGGCTGGTCCTATCCGCCGACTGCCGCGATCACGGAGTCGGCGAACTCCGCGTTCGAGTAGACCCGCGAGACATCGTCGAGGTCGTCGAGCCGCTCCAGCATTCTCAGGGTGGCGGCCGCGTCCCGCTCTTCGAGGCTCACCGTGTTCTGGGGAACCTGCAGGACTTCGGCACTCTCCACACTGAGGCCGGCGCCGGTGAGGGATGCGCGGACCGCCTCGGTTGCTTCTGGTTCGGTAATCACCTCGATCGTCTCGCCGTCACCGGAGAGACTGACGTCCTCTGCCCCGGCCTCGATCGCGATCAGCTGGATCTCGTCGCGATCGCCACCTGAGACAGCGATGGTGATCAGGCCTTTCAGGTTGAACTGCCACCCAACCGCCCCATTCTCAGCGAGGCTGCCGCCTCCGCGAGAGAAGGCGAGCCGCACCTCGGCGACCGTACGATTGCGATTCTCGGTGACGGCGTCGACGAGGATGGCGGTGCCGCCGGGACCATAGCCCTCGTATGTGATCTCCTCGAGGTGGTCCGCCTCATTCCCACCGGCACCGCGCTGAATCGCGCGATCGATATTCGCGTTGGGCATGTTGGAGTCTTTGGCCTTCTGGATCGCGAGACGCAGTGCCGCGTTCATCTCCGGGTCCGCGCCGCCCCGCGCCGCCATCGTGACATCGCGTGCCAGCTTGGTGAAGAGTTGGCCCCGCTTCGAGTCGATCGCCGCCTTCTTGTGTTTGATCGACGACCACTTCGAGTGACCAGACATCGCTGACCTCCGTGCCAGGGAGTGCCCCAGGCCCCCTCCCACACCATCTTAGCCACTCGGGCGCAGCCCGCACACCAGACCCGGGAGGAGGGCATCGGCCCCCGACATCAGCTCGCTGGGCCGCCCAGGGTGACGTTGTCGATCAGGTGCGTCATGCCGACGTGGACTGCCACCGAGAGTAGTGCCGGAGGCTCGATCACGCCCTCCAGCTCGTCCAGGGTGTCGTCGTCGGCAAGCGAGACGTAGTCGACCCTCAGGCCCGACGTAGCGTCGAGTTCATCGGAGACGAGCTGCCTGAGCCGCTGGGCGCCGCGCTCGCCGAGCTCGAAGGCCGCTTCGGCCCTCCTCAGGCCGCTCGGGATCGCGAGCGCGCGCCGCCGCTCATCGGGCGTCAGGTAGGCGTTGCGCGACGAGAGTGCAAGCCCGTCAGGGTCGCGTACGGTCGGGCAGGAGACGATCTCGCACGGCAGGTTCAGATCGCGGACGAGCTGGCGCACGACTCGAAGCTGCTGCGCGTCCTTCTCCCCGAAGTAGGCCCGGTCGGGCTGCATGATGTTGAGCAGCTTGAGCACTACGGTCGCGACTCCGTCGAAGTGACCGGGACGGCGCGCACCCTCGAGTCGGTCAGTGATCCCCCCGATCCGGACCAGCGTGTCGAAGCCGGGGGGATAGACCTCCGCCCCGTCAGGGATCAGCAGGAGGTCGACGCCGTTCTCAGCGAGCAGCGACCGGTCGCGTTCCTCATCGCGTGGGTAGCGGTCGAGGTCTTCACCAGCGCCAAACTGCGTGGGGTTCAGGAAGAGCCAGCCGACGACGCTGGCACAGTCGCGCCGCGCCGCCCGGGCAAGCGAGAGATGGCCCTCGTGTACGCCGCCGAGCGTCGCCACGAGGCCGACTGGACCGGGCAAGCCGCTACGAGCCTGCCGATAGGCGGCAATCGTGCGAACGATCTCCATGTACCCGTCCGGTGGGCTAGGTCGCCTCGCGCGGCGCGGCGGACTCGGCGGCACGGGCGACCAGGTGGTAGTCGTGCTCGGCGAGCACCCGCTGGGCGTCGCTCAGATCCGCATCCGGGCCGGGAAGCTGGGCCGTGATCAAGGCGAGCGCGCGCTCATCCATATAGAACGACTCTGCGGCGCTGGGGAACTCACCGGCTTCGACCTGTGTCCGGTAGCGAGTGATCGCCTCTCGTATCAGCTGTCCAACCGGGGCGAATTGGCGAGCGTGCCGTGGTTTGAGTTGGTCGTAGAGCCCGAGGATGTCGTGCCAGACCTGGACCTGGCCGCTGCAGAAGGGACCGGCACCGATACCGATCGTCGGCACGGTCAGGCGCTGCGTCAGAATCTGGCCCAACGCCGCCGGCACGAGCTCCAGCACGATCGCATAGGCGCCCGCCTCCGCCAGCTCTTTGGCATCGGCGATCAGGTGGACCGCGTCGCGCGGGGTCTTCCCCTGCACCCGGAACCCGCTGGTCTGGTTGACGGACTGGGGTGTGAGACCGATGTGTCCCATCACCGGAATGCCGGCCTCGACGAGGTGGCGAACCGTCTCGACGGAGCGCTTACCACCTTCGAGCTTGACCGAGCTGCACCCCGTCTCCTGCATGATCCTCGTGGCGTTGCGAAGCGCATCTTGCCACCCCGCCTGGTACGAGCCGAATGGCATGTCGACAACCACGTGGGCGCGTGCGGTCCCTCGCACGACCGCACGACCGTGGTGAATCATCTCATCGACCGTCACCGGGATCGTCGACTCGTAGCCGAGCACCACCATCCCCAGTGTGTCACCGACCAGAATCAGCGGAATGCCGGCCTCTTCGGCGAGCTTCGCCGAGGGATAGTCGTACGCGGTGAGCATCGTGATCGGTTCACCGCGGTCGCGCTGACGCTGGAGATCTCGCACGGTCACACGCTTGGCCATGACACTCCCGTCCCGGTCCCGGAGAGATCCAGGCGGTCTTTCGCTCGCTCCCTGTCTCAGGCGAGCAGGCCAGCCCCAACAGAGGGTTCGCCTGCGGCTCCACGAACACGCCTACCGCCCCGGGGGGTCGGCCTGCGCGATCAGTATAAGCCGGGTGATGAGGCCGTCAACGACCCGCAGGCAGGCCCCCGAGTCGGGCCCACTCAGAGGCCGACGGGAAGCCGCCAAGTCCTTCGGCGTGTTCGACCGCGCTGATGATCGCCCGCTCGGTCGCGAGAGCGGCGTAGGCTTCGATGCTGGTCAGATCCGACCGCTCGATCGCAAGCTGTCCCGTCGCCAGGGCAAAGACCGCGTCGCCGTCTCCGCGCGTGTGGACCGGCCAGATCGCCGCGCCGAAACCGTCGTGAGCGACCGTCGCGAGGCGGTTGGTCTCGGTCTTGGTGAGACGGGCGTTGGTGGCGACGACCGCGAGTGTCGTGTGTTCCCCGGGCCCGCTCGCCGCCCCGGGCCGGCCGATCGCGTTGCGCACGAGGCTATCGAGGTCCTGGAAGCGGCCTCGTTCAGCGCGGGGTGCGGCCAGCTGGGCGCCGCTTCTCGGGTCGCGGACCCCGCCCACGGCGTTTAGTGCAACGAGGGCTGACACCACGACGCCGCCGCCAAGCTGCTCGCTGGCCGAACCGATTCCGCCTTTGAGGGCGTGTTCGCGACCGGCGCTCTTCGCGATCGTCGCCCCGGTGCCGGCACCGACCGAACCCTGTTCGTAGTGACTCAGGCGCGCTCGCCGGACCGCTCGGCGGCCCGCCATCTGGTCAGGATGCAGGGGCCGGCCGACGGCCAGGTCAAAGAGGACCGCCGCAGGCACGATCGGGACCCTCTGCTCCCCGACGGCGAAGCCAACGCCGCGCTCCGCCAGCTCCGCCATGACGCCGCTCGCCGCCTCGAGGCCGAAGGCGGAGCCCCCCGAGAGCAGGACCGCGTGCACCGTCTCGATGGTGTTCCCTGGACGGAGCAGATCGGTCTCCCGCGTGCCGGGGGCCGCGCCACGCACATCGACGCCACCGACGGTGCCAGGAGGACAGAGGATGACGGTGCAGCCGGTCGCCGCACGCCGGTTCGTCCAGTGCCCAACCCGGATGCCCACAACATCGGTGAGGAGACCGGCTAGCTGCGGCGTCGCGCCTGGCATGAGCCTCGTGATCGGCTGTGCGCTAGCCGGCCGACGGGACGGGGCGGGCGCCGGCGGGAACCCCCGGAGCGACGAGCCGCATCGGTAGCGCACGGTCGATGAAGGCGAGGCAGCGCTGAATGTAGGCATGTGGTCGCTCGCGGTAGTAGGTGGCGTGTCCCGCCCATCCCTCGAGCAGCCATGTCTCCGTTCTCGGGCTGAGGGATGCGGCCGCGAGATTGAGCGTGTGCGACGGGTGAACCACCGGGTCACCCTCGGCATGGATCAGGAGCACCGGTTGCTTCACTCGGTGCATCAGATCGATGGGCACCAGAGCGTCGACGTCGGAGCGGTAGATACGGCGGCTCAGCCAGCAGGTGAACGGGAAGAGGAACGGCGGAATCTGCCGGTGGTGCTCGCGCAAGAAGTCACGCATCGAGGCGATCGGCGAGTCGGCGATCACCGCGGCAACGACTGGCATCGTAGTCGCCACATCGAGCGACAGCGAAGCCCCGAAACCGAAGCCGTGGACCACGATTGGCAGCGCCGCGGTCTGACGGTGGGCGTAGGCGACTGCGGCGCGTACATCACGCCTCTCCGCATCACCGAGCTGGTCGCGCCGTCCCGACGACTCGCCACGCCCGGCGAGGTCGAAGGCGAAGACGTTGAAGCCGCGCATCACGTATTCGGTCTGCAAGCGCAGTAACGCGTGCTGGCTATCTGATCGGTTCCCGTCGCGGTTGTGGACGATCACGACTGTGGCGCGCGCTCCAGGTGATTCCAAGAGCCAGCCAGCAAGGGTGAGTTGATCGGCGTTGAGGAACCGGACCTCCCGAAATCGCATCCCGAAGTCGGCGGGGGTGCCGCGAAGACGCCGTCGATTGGATCCCGTCAGGAGAGCGGCGTAGTGGAGGCCGGCAAGAGCGTAGCCACCTGCGATCAACAGACTCACGATCAAGACGCCGAAGATCAGCAAGGTCGGCCACCCGGACAGCAGAATTGATCTCCCACCTTAGCAGTCACGTCCAGCGGTCAGCAACCGGCCCTCGCCCGGGTGGCCGACCATCCGGGCCACCGTCACCTGCGCTGGCATCGTGGGCAGAGGTGTGTCCCGCGGCCGCCCACGCGGATCTTGCGGATTGCGGTTCCGCACCGATGGCAGGGCCGGCCTTCGCGACGAAACACCTCGACGTTTGCGATGTGTGCGCCTGCCTGTCCTCTTCCGTCTCGATAGTCAGAGAAGGTGGTGCCCCCATCGGCGAGCGCCCGTGCAAGAGCGCGGCCGACGCCTTCGTGCAACCTCGCCACGCGGCGGGGACCGACACGCCAGGCCGGTGTGCGGGGATCGATCCCCGCGAAGAAACATGCCTCGTCGGCGTAGATGTTGCCCACGCCCGCGGCCACCCGCTGGTCGAGGAGAGCGCTCTTCACGGCGACCGTGCGGCGCGCCAGCTGTGCCCGCAACCAACCGGGCGTGAACTCTGGAGAGAGCGCATCTGGTCCGACCCGAGCGATCACGACCGAGGGATCGTCGACGAGCTGCCAGGTACCGAACTTGCGCATGTCGTTGAAGCGGAGTTCGGAGCCGCCGTCGAGGCTCACTCGCGCTCGCTCGTACCGGTCGGCGGGCTCGCCCTGTGCGGCAAGCATCAGCGATCCGCTCATGCGCAGGTGCACAACCCAGGTCAGCCCGCCGTCCAGTTCGGCCAGCAGGTACTTGCCATGTCGTCCGAGTGAGTGGATGCGCCTCCCGGTCAGCACCTCCTCGAACTCCCGTGGGCCATGGGTGACCGCCAGTCGCTCGGCGCCCGGGTGGATCACGACAGCGGAGATCAGCCGGCCGACCAGGCCGGGCGCCAGGGTGCGACGGGTGCTCTCGACCTCAGGGAGCTCGGGCATCAGACCGGTCGCCAGCGTGGCCGGCAGCCCTCACGGGATGGCAGCGAGGTCGCCCCACGAAGGGCCGACGCGTTCATCGAGGTCGAGCGGCACGGCAAGGGGCAAGGAGGGCATGAGCCGCTGCGCGATCTCTCGCACCTCGGCCAGCTCGCTCTCAGGGAGTTCGAAGATCAGCTCGTCGTGGACCTGCAACAAGAGCCGGGCGCGTTTGCCGCGGCGCTGGCGCTCGCGCAGCTCGGCGTCGATGCGGTTCATCGCGATCTTGATGATGTCGGATGCCGTGCCCTGGATCGGCATGTTGATCGCGATCCGTTCTGCGGCCGATCGTCGATTGAAGTTGGTCGCGTGGAGATCGGGGATCGGCCGCCGCCGGCCGCTCAGGGTCTCGGCAAATCCCCGTTCTCGGGCCTCAGCAACCGTCTGCTCGCGCCACTGCTGGACCGCAGGGTAGGCGGAAAAGTACGCGTCGATAAAGGCCTGCGCCTCGCCCGGATCGATCCCCTCCCGCTGGGAGAGGCCGAAGGCCGTGAGGCCGTAGAGGACACCGAAGTTGAAGACTTTGGCGCGACGGCGTTGGTCCGCGGTGACATCGGCAAGCGCCCCACCGAAGATATTGGCCGCGGTCGCCGTGTGAATGTCCTGTCCCTCGTGAAAGGCCCGTCGCAGCTCGTCATCGCCGGCGAGATCGGCGAGGACGCGGAGCTCGATCTGCGAGTAGTCGACCGAGAGGAAGAGGGGATCGGGACCACAATCACGAGCGACGAAGGCCTCTCTGACTCTCTGGCCCAGGAGGGTCCTGACCGGGATGTTCTGCAGGTTTGGGTGATTCGACGAGAGGCGACCGGTAGCCGCTGTGGACTGGGAGAAGACGGTGTGGACCCGTCCCGTGCGAGGGTTGATCTGGCCGGGAAGCGAGTCGACGTAGGTCGATTTGATCTTGGTGAGCTCGCGCCAGCGCAGCACCGACTCGATGACGGGATGGAGCTGCCTCATCGCTTCCAACGCCGCCGCGTCGGTGGTGTAGCCGGTGCGCGTCTTGCGTGTCCTCGGGAGCTTGAGCTCTTCGAACAACACGGTCGACAGTTCCTGCGGCGATCCCAGCCTGAACTCGTGCCCGACGGCCTGGTAGGAATCTTGTTGGGCCAGCGCGATCTGTTCTGAGAGCTCTCTGGCGAGGTCGGTCAGGACGTCCGTCTCGAGCGCGATGCCGAACTGTTCCATACGAGCCAGCACGGGGATGTGCGGTAAGTCGATGTCCCGGAAGACGGTCGCCAGTTCAGAGCTCTCGAGTTCATGGCGCAGCGGCTCGGCCGCGCGCAGGGTGTAGTCGGCCTGCTGCGAGGCGGCCTGGACGATATCAGCGACCCTGGCCTGCGAGAAGCCGATCGCCTGGCGTCCGCGACCGAGGAAGCTCCGGGTGTCAACGGTCTCGAGGCCGAGGCGACTGAGTGCCAGACGTTCGAGCGAGATGTTCGGGTCGCCGACCAGATAGGCGGCGACCTGCGTGTCGAAGTCCGCGGCTCCCAGAGGCACCGGGAAGCCACTCCCGGCCAGGGCCAGCAGCCCGAACTTTGCATCGTGACCGACGACGCCCAGCTCTCCATCGGCGAAGAGCGGTGAGAGTGCCTCCATCACCGCGGCACGGGGGAGCGGACTGGCAGGCGGACCTCCCGCCGGTCGCTCGTCCGGCTCGGCGAGGAGCGCCGGCTGCTGGACGACCGCGGGCGCCTGTTCGGGAGGAAGCGGGACGTACCATGCCTGACCAGGTGTGCAGGCGATGCTGATCCCGACCAGGGAGTCTCGCGCTCGGATCGGGTGTGCGTCGTCGGCGACGACATGGAAGGAGAAGCGCCCCTTCTCTCGGACCCGGGCCACCAGCGAGCGAAGCTCTTGCGGCGCGGCGACGAGCTGATAGTCCACGTCTTCGGGAGCGCGCTCGCGCTGGCCACCGGGAGCGTCATGCCTCGACGGCGGCAACCGACGAACGAGCGAATGGAAGTCGAGCTCCTGGAAGAGCGCGCGTACTCGCTCGCGGTCGTAGTCAGCGAGTTCGGCGGAGTCGAGTGTGAGCTCGAGCCCGGGAACGTCGCGAACGATGGTGGCCAGCTGCCGCGAGAGCCTCCCTTGCTCGATCCCGGCCGCGAGCGCCTTCTGCGCCCTCGCCGGCGCAATCTCATCGATGTGCTCGATCATCGCCTCGAGGGATCCCCAGCGTGCGATCAACGCGCGGGCACCCTTCTCGCCGATCCCCTTGACACCCGGAATGTTGTCCGAGGCGTCACCGACGAGTGCCTTGTAGTCGACCATCTGCACCGGCTCGAAGCTCCAGCGATCGCGCACAGCTGCCTCGTCATACATCACATAGTCGCGCTGGTAGGGGCGGTACATGTACACCCGAACATGTTCGTCAACGAGCTGAACGAGATCGTTGTCCATGGTCACGAGAATCGTCTCGATGCCCTGCGCCGACGCCTGGCTGGCGAAGGTGCCGAGTACATCGTCTGCCTCGAAACCAGGCCGTTCGACGAGCGGGATCTGGAAGGCCCCCAGCAACTCGCGGACCCGCTCGAACTGCGGCAAGAGATCGGGCGGCGTCGGCGGACGGTGGGCCTTGTATCCCTCGTCGAGGCTGCGGCGGAAGGTTGCAGACGCGGCGTCCCAGGCCGCAATCACGTGGGTCGGCTCCAGCTCGTCGAGCACGGTCAGCAGGCTGTTCGCGTAGCCGTAGACAGCCGAGACCGGTTCCCCGGTGCTGCGCACGGTGAGGACATCTCGGAGGGCGAAGTAGGAGCGGAAGATGATCCCATGGGAGTCAAGGATCACGAGCCGGGGAGACCGTTCGCCTGCTGCGAGACCGCCCGCTCGGACAACTGGGGGGCGGGGCGCGGTCGGGGGTGTCACGCGGCCAGTATAGCGGTGTCCGTGGCCGCCCCGTTCGAGTCCAGCAGGCCGTGCCCGTACACTCGGCGGAATGGGGAGGTATCGATCGCTACCCCTGCTCGCACTGAGGCGAATGGCCGGGAACTGGCGCCTCCTCTCAAGCGTCGTGCTCGGCACCATGATCGCCGGTGCTGTGCTCTCGGCCACGGTGATCTACTCTGACGCGATCCGTGACCTCGGACTGGACTTCGCGCTGGAGCGGCGCGACCCGACCAAGCTCGATGTCTCGGTCGCGCGCAGCACGCAGACGGTCAACGCCCGGAGTTACCAGCGGTCCGAAGAGGCAGTCAACCGGGCCGTCATCTCGTCCCTGGGGGAGAGCTTCTCCGGCCTCGTGCGCGCAGGATCCACGGCCACCTTCTATCCGGTTGAGCAAGGCGGCGAGCCCGACCTCGACGACGCCACCAGACCGAGGGCGAACCTTGTCTTCCGCTCGGACCTTGAGCCCCACATTGAGATCGTCGCCGGGGAGCTCGCGGCCCCCGTCCCGCCCGAAGAGCAGGGCCTGTTGCCCGTCGCCGTCGGGCGCCGCACCGCCGAGCTCGCCGGGATCACGGTCGGCAGCGCCTTCGACCTCCATCCCTTCTGGGACGAAGACGCAGCGCCGCTGGCGGCCGTCGTGGTCGGCATCATCGACCCCGTTGACCTTGCCGATCGCTACTGGTCCGGCGAGCAACATCACGTCGACGCGCCCTCTCGCTCGTGGGAGACGTACCTCTTCCACATTCCCGAGAGCTCGTTCTTCGGTGTCGTCCCCGCCCGCTACCCGGAGATCGTCGCCGACTTCGACGGCTACTACTCGGTCGACCTGAGTGCGCTCAACGCGCGCAACGCGGTTCCAGTGGCAGATGCTCTGGCGCGCCTGCCGCGCGACCTGGGTGAGACGGAGGAGCGGACACGCGCTCGAACCGAGCTGATCGAGGTGCTCCGCACCTTCGATCAGAAGCTCTTCTTCACCCGCATCCCGCTCTTCGTACTGCTGCTGCAGGTCGGTGGCATCGTCGCCTACTACCTGATGATGGTGAGCACGATGCTGACCGAGCGGCAGACCGCCGAGATCGCCACGTTGCGCTCGCGTGGTGCTACTACCGGTCAGCTACTTGCCCAGTACGGGCTGGAGGGCGTGATCCTCGCGGCCGTCGCCTTTGCGACGGGCCCGCCGATCGCAGCCACGGTGATCTCGGCGCTCGGGCCGACCCCCGCATTCGCCGCCATCTCAGGCGGTGGGCCGCTCGAGGTACACATCTCTCTCCAGTCGTACGTGCTCGCGGGCGTCGGGGCCCTGATCGCCTTCGCGGCACTGATCATTCCCTGCTGGATCGCCACCCGTACGACCGTCGTCGAGTTCAAACGACGCATCGCCCGCCCGAAACCGACCCCCGCCTTCCTGCGCTACTACCTCGATGTCGCGATGGTTCTCGTGTTGGCGTTGGTCTTCTGGCGACTGTCGCAGCAGGAAGAGCTCTTCACCGAGTCACTCTTCGGGGAGGTCCGTGCTGACCCCTTCCTGCTGGCCACCCCGGCCGTCTTCATGCTCACCGTCGGCATCGTCTTCCTGCGGCTCTTCCCGCTTGTCCTGCGAGCGATTGCGTGGGCCGTCAACTGGACCAACAGCGTGGCAGCCGTGGTCAGCATGCGATCGCTGGTACGCAATCCGAGCCACTACACGCGGCTGGTCCTGCTGCTGATGTTTGCAACGGGCGTCGGCATGTTCGGGGCGACCTTCTCAGCGACACTCGACCGCTCCTACAGCGACCGCGCGGCCTACGAGGTCGGCGCCGACATCCGGGCCTACGACCTCAGGCAGCGCGAGCTGGGCAACGGCGATCTGCTCAGCCTCGCCCGGGCGGTCCCGGCACAGCAGTCGATGGGTGTGATCAGGGCGAGTGGGTCATTGGACACGCTCGGCCGGTTCCAGCGCGTCGAGGTGGTCGGGATCGAGCCCGAGCGCTTCGCCAGCGTCGGGTTCTGGCGCGATGACTTCGCCTCCCAACCCCTCGATGACATCCTCGCGACGCTCGTCGCGAACGAACCGCCGCCGCGCAGCGGCGTGTCCGTTCCCGCCGGTGCTCGCCAGGTCGGCCTCTGGGTCAAGGCCCCGACGATTCGCGGTGGGTTCAGCCTCACCCTCCAACTCCGCGGTGCCAATGGCGTCGCCGCCGAGTACCATCTTGGCTTCCTCAGGCCCAGAGACGCCGTCAGCGAGGAGTGGCGCTTCTTCTCAACCAGCCTCAGCGCACAGCGCTCACGAAGCGGCCGGCTGATCGATCGCTCTCCGCTCGAGGCGCCGATCACCTTCGAGGCGGTGCTGCTCGCTACAGCGAGCCGGATCGCTGCTGCCGGCGGCACGGTGTTGTTCGGCCCACTGCTGAGCACGGAGTCGACCGTCGTACCCGAGGCATCACCTGAACAGTTCCGCGGTCGGCCGCTCGCCTTCGCGGACGCCACCTTCGTCACCTCCTTCGACGACCCACGCTACGAACCGCTGGAGGGCGTGAGCGTGGTGGCAGGCCGCGACCGGCTCGGCGAGTCCGGAGATGCACCACCCGGCTCGCGCCGCTCGACGCGTCTCGACTGGTCGAGCCCGCAGCGAGCCGCCCAGATCCACGGCATCCGCGAGCGGGTCGACCCCACTCCGATCGCCCTTTACCTCTCCCGCTCCGCTGCCGATCAGCTCGAGCTGCGCGAGGGAGACCCGGTCCGATTCAGCGCACTCTCCCGCTTCCACGAGGGCGTCTACGCCGGCCCTCTGGAGCTCTTCCCTACCTACCGCCCGGGCGACCGTGGCGAGGGTCTCGTCCTCCTCAACGTCAACCGCCTGATCCAGAGTGCCGACGCGACCGTTGCCGATCGCCCGGCCCTCTTCAACGAGTTCTGGTTCGCCAGCGATCAACCAGAGGCGACCACCGCCGGAATCGGTTCGCTCGGCCCGTCGACAGTCGCCGATGTCCAGGGGACGCAGCTCGGGCAGCAGGAAGACCCGCTGGTTGCAGCCGGCTGGCGGGGAATCTTGGCGATCTCGTTCGGAGCGGTTCTCCTGCTCTCCGCAATCGGGTTCGTCGTCTACTCCTATCTCAGCGCACAGCAGCGTGGGCTGGAGTTCGCGATCCTCCGCACGCTCGGCTTCTCGCGCCTGCAGGTCTTCTCGGTCGTCCTCATCGAACAATCATTCGTCGTGCTGGCCGGAATGGGCCTCGGCACCCTGGTCGGCCTCCAGATCGGCAGGCTGATGATGGACTTCCTCGGCACGGACGAGCGCGGTTCGGAGGTGCTCCCTCCCTTCCTCCTGACCGTCGCGTGGCCCGAGGTGTTCCTCGTCTGGGGTATCCTCGCAATCGTGTTCGCGGCGACGATTGTTGCCGTGGTCCTTCTCTATCTCCGGCTGGCAGTGCATCGTGCGCTGCGGATTGGCGATGCCTGAATCGATGGTGCACCCCCTATGACCGGCCAGTCGCCTTCCGCCGATGGGCGGGACGGGCCCTACATCCACTGTGAAGATCTCTTCAAGATCTACAAGTCTGAAGAGCTGGAGGTGGTCGCGCTCCGCGGCCTTGATCTGCGAGTCCGCTCGGGCGAGATGATGGCGATCGTCGGCGCCTCGGGATCGGGGAAATCGACCCTCCTCAACATCCTCGCAGGCCTCGACCAGCCCTCAGCTGGCCGGGTCACCGTTGGCTCTCGCGACCTTCTGACGGCCACAGATGACGACCTCGTCGACTACCGGCGCTCCGAGGTCGGCTTCATCTGGCAGCAGACCGGACGCAACCTCGTTCCCTACCTGAATGCGGTTCAGAACATCGAGGTGCCGCTCATCCTCGAGGGTCGCCGGCGCAAGGATGCCCGCGAACGCGCCCTCGCCCTGCTCGCGGCCGTCGGTCTCGCCGAGAAGCGCGACCGCCAGCCGACCGAGCTGTCCGGTGGGGAACAGCAACGTGTGGCGATCGGTGTCGCGCTCGCCAACAATCCCCCTCTGCTGCTCGCCGACGAGCCGACCGGTGAACTCGATAGCGCCACCGCCGACGAGGTCTTCCAGGTCTTCCGACACCTCAATGAGGACACTGGCGTCACGATCGTGGTGGTCACCCACGACCACGAGATCACCTCCCGGGTTGACCGCGTGGTGTCGATGCGCGACGGCCGCACCAGCACCGAACTGGTCCGCCACGCGCAGTTCTCTCGCGGGATGGGAGAGACGGTCGAGGAATTCGCGGTGGTCGACCGCAGCGGCCGACTGCAGATTCCTCGCGAACATCTGGAAGTGCTCGGGATCGAGCGTCGCGCCCGAGTGACCGGCCACGATGGTTATGTCGAGGTCCGGCCCGAGCTGGAGCCAGGTGGCGACGGACCGCCGTGGAAGAGACCGTGAGCGACCGGCAGCCAGTCGATCGGCTGGAGGCCAACCCCACCGGGGTCGCCCGGACGACCGATCTCGCCGTTGAGACGAGACGCGTCAGCCGCGAGTTCCACACGGTCGGCGCGGTGGTCCACGCCGTGCGTGATGTCACGCTCGAGGTCGCTCGAGGCGAGTTCCTCGCGGTCGTCGGCCGTTCCGGCTCGGGCAAGACGACACTCCTCAACCTGATCGCCGGGCTCGACCGGCCGACGAGTGGGGAGGTGCTGATCGACGGCCATGACATCACCACCTTCGGTGATTCCGAGATGACTGCGCTGCGCCGGCAACAGATCGGCTTCGTCTTTCAGTCGTTCGGGCTCTTGCCGCTGCTGTCTGCGGCGGAAAATGTCGAGCTCGCACTGCGCATCGCTGGCGTTGGCCTCCGCGAGCGCGGTCGTCGCACCGCCGAACTCCTCGACCTGGTCGGGCTGAGCCCGCGCGCCGGCCATCGGCCATACGAACTCTCAGGCGGTGAGCAGCAGCGCGTGGCCGTGGCGAGAGCGCTGGCCAACCAGCCACCACTCGTGATCGCCGACGAGCCGACGGGCGAGCTCGACTCGGCGACGGGCGCTCAGATCTTCGGTCTCCTCCGGGAGGTCGCGATCGCCGGCGTGACGGTCATCACCGCGACCCACGATCCGTTCGTGATCGAGCATGTCGACCGCGTGGTCGAGATGTCGGACGGCGCAATAGGCGGCCAGGGGAGCGTGACTTGAAATGGGCCTGGTCCATCTCGTTGCCGCTCGGGTCCGGCCAACGGCCACCGCAGAGGACATTGCCAAGGGGGTGAGGCTCGGTCGACTGCTTGCTGATGCCCCTGATGTGCGCGCCTGCTGGTGCGGGCAGTCGGACGGACAGCTGGTAGCGGCTGTCTGGCTCGATGGCCCCGAAGCACTCGAACCGTTCGCCGCCTCTGCACCGCACATGAGCTTCATCATGCGTGGCCTCGCGCCGGTGATCAGTGGCATGTGGAGCGCCTCAGTGGCGGCCGACGGAGCGCCCCCTGCGGCCCACCCGTCCGAAACGCCGGCAGCGCTCTGGCTCTTTGCCATTCCCGAGGTGGTCGGCGTCTTTGAGTGGGAGGTACGAGAGCTCCTGCTGGAGCTCGAGGGCTTGCCCGGTGACACCTGGGTGGGCCCGACGGTCGAGGAGCGCGAGCGCTACCGCGCCGGCGGTGCGGTGCTGCTCGGGGAGGCCGCCCGTGTTCCCTTCCGTGCCGCTCTCAAGCGCCTCCGCGAGCGCTCCTCAAGCCTCGGGGACCGGCTCGAGGATGCATGGGTAGACGGGCCGCTCGGGGGACTCGGGCGGCAGGGGCCGGAAACTCCCTGACTGCCCGGAAACGGCACTGGAGCCGGCACTTACCGCTGCTGGTCCTGGCCCGATGCTGTTCAGCCGCCGGGCTCGCGGCTCACCAGCTCGAACACGACATCGCCATTGTCCCACCGTATGACCTCATGAGGAGCCTCTGCGTGAATCCAGGCACTGCGGAGTGAGCGACCGTTCCGGACAACGAGCCGCCACACTTCGAACGAGCCGGCGGGCACCCGGATCGTCTCCGTCGAGGGCGTCTGGAGCTTGACCGTCTGCTGCGTCGCCGCAATCGGGTTGGCCGACACGTATGACCCGTCAAAATCCGCATCGAAGGCAAGCGTGCGCCAGAGCCAGAGCGAGGCCTCGTTGTCGTAGTAGTGCTCCCTGAGGTCGATACTTCCCCGCTCCGCCTCTCCATCTCTCGTCGCGCGGTAGCGCAAGACCGCGCCTGACGCCGCCGGCGTGTACGTCCACTGGTAGGACTCGCGCCGCTCGCCGCCCTCCCCCGACACCCGGACGACGTCACGCTCGCCGTGGAGTGGTTGGAGCGTGGTGGAATCGACTGCCAGTGAGACTCGGTCACTCGACCCCGCTGCAGCCCCCTCCATGGCCGCCTCGTATCGCTGCTCCAGGAGTAGGGTCGAGCCATCGCGATGGGTCGCCAAGACACCGCTCCCGAGCAGATCACCCTGGATATTCACCAGCCGGTAGGTCAGTCGTTCGCCAGCCGCAAAGGCGATGTTGGTCGCGAGACTCGAGGTTGGAGCGCTCGGTACCGTCGCTTCACAGCCGAGCAGCGCCAGGGCGAGCATGGCGGTCGCAATCAAGTGACTCTGGAAGGTGATCGAGCTCCCGCTACGCACCGGCCATCGATCCTGCGGCCTCAGCCGCGAAGCCGATCGCCGCCTCGATCTCGCGCGGACCAAGATCGAGATGGGTGACCAGGCGGAGCGTCCCGCCGAAGGGGGCACTGACCTTGACGCCGCGCTCGGCAAGCGCGCTCTGGAAGTCCCCGCTGGAGATCCCGGCAAACCGGACGAAGACCATGTTGGTATCGACCGCCGCGGGATCTACCTCGAGGCCGGGGATGGCGGCGAGCCCCCTGGCCAGTTGTCGGGCGTTCGCGTGGTCTTCCGGGAGTCGCTCAACGTGGTGCTCGAGAGCGTAGAGCGCCGCCGCCGCGAGCACGCCCGACTGTCTCATACCACCACCGAGCTGCCTTCGCAGGGGGTCTGCTCGGGCGATGAACGCAGCAGAGCCCGCCAGCGCCGAACCGACCGGAGCGCCGAGCCCCTTGGAGAAGCAGAAGGAGACGCTGTCGGCCTCACCGACCAGCGTCCGGGCATCGCTCTCAAGCGCAGCGGCAGCGTTGAAGATGCGCGCGCCATCGACGTGAACGGCCGCCCCCCGGCGGTGAGCAACCTCGGCCACCGCCCTCATCTCGCTCAGCCCGATCGCTGCGCCGCCACAGCGATTCTGCGTGTTCTCAAGACAGACCACCGTGGTTCTCGGTGCTTCACCACGGATCACTCCCTCCACCTCACCCGGATCGATCTGCCCGCGCTCGTCGTTTCGCACAGCGCGCAGACTGATTCCGCCGAGGGCGGCGGCCCCCACCGCCTCGTGGTGGAGGATGTGTGACTCAGAGCCAACGACCGCCTCATCGCCGCGGCCACAGTGAGTGAGCAGCGACAGCAGGTTTGCCATGGTGCCGCTGGGCACGAACAGCGCCGCCTCCTTGCCGACCGCCGCGGCGGCCGCCGCCTCGAGAGCCGAGACGGTCGGATCGTCGCCCAGCACGTCGTCGCCAACGACCGCGCGCGCCATCGCCTCGCGCATTGCAGCGCCAGGACGTGTAACGGTATCTGACCGGAGATCGATCACGTCGAGTAGGTCAGGCATCGTCGCGCTCCATAGGGCCAGTATCGGTGACCTCGGACCCTACCAGACCGCCGCTTCATGAACTCGGCACACGGGTCGAATCACGAGCCCTCGGGAACGCGCGACCAGACGGTCTCATAGCCTTCGCCGCCCTGGATCGCGGCGAGCATGTCGGCGCGCTCGAGCTTGACCGCGAGGTCGAATGCCTCGGCAACGGCGTTGACGGCCGGGAGCCCACCCAGTTCGAAGAAGCGATCTTCAATCCGCTTCCACAATCCGACCGTCTTCAGCATCTGCGCGCTCTGCGGCCATCGGAAGACCGTGATCTGCTCAGGGAGTTTCATCCGGTAACGGTAGCGGCCCTCGGCAGAGCGAACGGGCGGAACGATCTTAATGAAGGGGGCACCGCCCTCATCGGGCCGAGCATCAACGAGCAGGCGCTGCTCGATCTGGCCGAACCGAATCAGGAAGACATCAGTGCTCTCGATCACCTCGCGGATCGCGTTGAGGTCGACTCGAAAGTTCGCATCCATCGACACCCAGCTTAGCGCAGTTGTGGCAGCCGTGCGTGCCGCGCCGGCAGCAGGACGCCCGCGGAGGCAGCTGGCGGCCGGCGTAAAGAGTCCACTCGGGCTGCTGCTCAAACGACCCGCGAGGACGCCATCTGCCGGTGGCCGCTAGCGCTCCCCAGTCAGCTGGTTCCGCCGACGCCAGCCTGAGCGGCGTTAGCTCAACTGATAGGTGCGGCCGAGCAGGGGGATATTGATCAGCCCGGCCATCTGCAACCCCATCACGACCAGGATCACGCCCCCGATCCGCGTGAGAGTGTCGAGGTGTTGCTGGAGCGCGTTACCGACCAGCCCGACTGATGCCCCCAGCAAGGCGAACACGAGCGTGAAGCCCAGAACGAAGGCGACCGCATGTGTGATCACCCGCCGCCGGCTCCGTGCCCCCTGGTCACTGCTCAGCACGGCCTCGCCGGCGATGTTCACGAGGTAGGCGGGGACGAGCGGCAGCACGCAGGGGGATAGGAAGGAGACCATCCCCCCGAAGAAGGCGACGAGTGGACCGAATCCGCCGCGGACATCACCGCTCAGATCCGCCTCAACCGATGAGGTCTGGTCGAAGACGAACCCAAAGCGCTGGAAGTAGGTGTTGAGCCGAGCGAACTCACCGAACAGCATCAAGGTCCCGATCGCCACGAAGACCACGCCGCTCGCGATCATCAGCTTCGGCAGGTGTGGGGAGAGCCTTCGAAGCCGCGGTGACAACCAGCCGAAGAAGATCGCGAACGCGAGAAACCAGAGACCGAGACCGAGGCCGTAGCAGAAGAGGAGGAGGCCGCCCTGTGTCGCCGTTCCCGACGTGGCGGCAAGCGTCAGCACCACGCCCAGTATTGGACCAATGCACGGCGACCAGGCGACAGCGAACGTGGCGCCGATCGAAAACGAACGGGGGTACCCCTCGTGCGCAATCGCCAGGTGGCCACGCCCTGATGCGGGTCCGCGTGTTGGCCCATCCACCACTATCGGAGGCTCCAGCCGTGGGAACTCGGGCCGATAACGGATCCCATCTACCTCTTAGTCCCCAAGACCGAGCAGGCGCCGCCGGGCGACGTCGTAGCGCTCCTTGCCTCTCGCCTCTCGCCCGAGCAGGCCCTTGATCTGGTCGGGCGGAATGCGTTCTCCTTCAAGGAGCAGCCGATGTACACCATCAAGCTGCTGCTGCCAGTACTCCCAGGCCACGCGGTACTGTTCTCGTGCCTCGTCGTCAACCATCAACCCCAGCCTACCGCACCTGGTGGCAGCGCCGGGCCCGACCCACAACCCCTCCGTTGAGGGGCGGACTGCCGGGGAGCGGGTCGTGCTCGCAGCGCCCACCGTTCGGACCGCCCGAGACGGGGACAGCCGAGGCGGGGCCACCCCCAGGCCCCTTCGGAGTCACCGCCGCACATGGTTCGACGGCGGCCGCCTCGCACCATGTGCGATTCTGTCCTACCCTTGCTACCACCGGTCGAGAGGCCGGCGATCCTCAGTCCGCTACTGGTCGTGTGCATCCGAACATCACGTCGTGCGTCTGAGCCATTGTGTGTGCCGCCACTAGTGCGGCCGTTGCCGGCGAGTGCCGGCGTGAAAGTTTGGTGCATGTCACAGAGAATTTATGTAGGGAATCTGCCCTATTCCTCCTCGGAGGAAGAGGTAGAGCGATTGTTCGGCGAGTATGGCGAGGTGATCTCGTGCGCGCTGCCGACCGACCGCGAAACGGGACGTCCCCGGGGCTTCGGCTTCATCGAGATGTCCAACGAAGACGCTTCGAAGGCAATCCAAGCGCTGGACGGCAGCAGCTTTGCTGGCCGTAACCTCGCCGTCAGCGAGGCCCGTCCGCGCGAAGACCGACGCGGTGGCGGCGGTGGCTACGGTGGTGGCGGCGGTGGCTACGGCGGTGGCAGTGGTGGCGGCGGCTACGGCGGTGGTGGCGGCGGCTCTGGTCGCCGCTACTAGGGACCAGAGCCGGGCGGCGGTGCACAGCACCGCCGAGTCGGGATCGGGCGCGGCCTTCTTCAGGGCCATTCGGATGCCGTCCGCCTCCGATCGAACCAAGCTCAGCTAGGAGGGGCCCGGCACGTGCCGGGCCCCTCCCTGTGTGAGGGAGGCTCAGGGAGCCGAGCGCCGGCCCAGCCTCTCCTCAACGGACTGACCAGTAGGCGCCAGCGATGGCGCCGCCCGAGTGCCCCGTCAGGTCCCCGACCGGGCATGTCCCGACGCAGACCCACACACCCCGCTGCCAGACTCCGTGGTCGACTCACCACCGCCTGGCCGGTGCTGTACCATCACGGCGATTGGCGGACCGATGAGCGCCTCGGCGGACGTAGTGGTGATTGGTGGCGGGATCGCAGGCTGCGCGACCGCCTACCAGCTCGCGCGCCGCGGTCACGAGGTCACACTTCTGGAGAAGGGCGACATTGGCTACGAGCAGTCAACTCGGAACTGGGGCTGGATCCACCAGCAGATCCGCCATCCCCAGCTCGTCGCGCTCGCCGTCCAGTCGGTACGGATCTGGCGACAGTTGGCGGACGAACTCGGGTCCGAGACCGGCTGGGTTCAGGGCGGTAACCTCAGTCTTGCCTTCGACGAGCGTGATCTCCAAGACTTCGACCTCTGGCAGCGAACAGCGGCTGAGTACGGCCTTGAGAGCGAGGTGCTCTCGCGGTCGGAGGTGGCCGCGCTCCTCCCGCAGCTCCGTGGTGATTGGCTGGGCGGGCTTCACGTTCCTTCCGACGGACAGGCCGACCCCGCTCTCGTAACCGAGGCGTACGCCGGGGCCGGTGAGGCCCTCGGTGTGACGATTCGTCGCGACTGTGCGGCGCTGCGGATCGAGCTGCGCGGCGGTCAGGTGAGCGGGGTGCTCACCGAGCACGGTCCGGTCTCCTCGTCGACGGTCGTCTGTGCCGCCGGATCGTGGTCCGGCCGGCTGTTGCGCGGGATCGGGGTGAAGATTCCCCAGCGATCGCTGCGCTCGACGGTCGTGCGTACGACGCCCGTCGCCAGGCTGACGGAGATGACGGCCTGGGGTGACGGTGTCACCTTCCGCCAGGACGCATTGGGCCGCTTCATTCTCGCCGGCGGTGCCCGCTCCATCTACGACCTCGACGCCGACCTTCTGCGCGATGTGCTTCACTTCGTGCCAGCTGCCTGGACCAATCGCCGCTGGGTACGGCTCCGCGCCGGTCGCCGTCTCCTCGCCGATCTCGCGGCAGTCGTCCCGCATTCGGCGGCACGACGTGAGTTCTGGCAACGACGTCGTCGAGTTGACCCACCGCCGGACGAGGCCTCCGTGCGGGAGAGCCTCGCACGCTTCCGGGAGATGTTTCCGCATCTTGAGGTCACAGTCGACCGAGCCTGGGCCGGCTACATCGACTCGACGCCTGACCAGGCTCCCGTGCTTGGCGCGGTCGACGGGATCGATGGATTACAGATCCTGACCGGGCTGAGCGGGCATGGCTTCGCCCTCGCCCCGGCTGCGGCACAGCTGCTCGCCGAGTTGATTGACGGCGACCCCCCATCTGTCAACCCCACACCATTCCGTCATGCGCGCTTCGTCGAGGGCGACTTGGCCCCCGCCCAGCGCTACCGCCGCTGAAACAGAGCGAGAGAGAGGTTACGGATGGAAACACGCACACACCGACCACCGATCAGTGGACGCTCCCACATGATCTCCGCTGGACACTACCTCGCAGCGGCGGCCGGCTACCGCATCCTTGAGGGTGGCGGCAACGCGATCGACGCAGGAGTGGCCTCAGGAATCGTGATCAATACGGTGTTGCCAGAAAACACCAGTTTCGGTGGCGTTGCGCCGATCATGATCTACGACGTCGAGAGTGACGAGGTCGTCACGATCAGCGGGCTCGGTCGGTGGCCGCAGGCGGCCACCACCTCGTTCTTCCGCGAACACGCCAGTGGGGAGATCCCGGTCGGGATCCTCCGTAGCATCGTGCCGTCGGCCGTCGATGCCTGGCTGACCGCGCTCGCACGCTACGGGACCTTCACGTTGGAGCAGGTCATCACACCCGCTCTCGAGCTCGCCTCCGGTGGGATCCCGATGCAGCCGGTCGTGCGCAAGGCGCTGGCCGCTGACCTCGAGTCGCCCGAGAGCGTACTGAAGCGTTGGCCATCTTCGCAGGCGCTCTTCCTCCCCGACGGTCGCCTCCCTAAACCATTCGAGCCCTTCTTCCAGCCCGCACTCGCACAGACTTTGCGCCGCCTGATCGATGCCGAACGTGGCGCAACACGGCTCGGTCGCCGCGCAGCCATTCGGGCTGCGCGGGACCTCTTTTATCGCGGCGACATCGCAGAAGAGATGGCAAGCTTCAGCGAGCAGCAAGGTGGCCTGCTCGCCTACGACGATTTTGCCGAGTTCTCGGTGCGGGTCGAAGCGCCCGTGACCGCGCAGTTCCGCGGCGACACGATCTACACCTGTGGGCCGTGGAGTCAGGGACCGGTTGTCGCCCAGACCCTGCAGATGCTCGAGGACGACGACCTCGCCGCGCTCGGGCACAACAGCGCCGACTACGTCCACCTCGTCTCTCAGGCGCTCAATCTGTCCTTCGCCGACCGGCACGCCTACTACGGCGACCCAGACTTCGTCGATGTGCCGATCGATGAGCTGTTGAGTCGCGACTACACGCGGCAGCAACGCCAGCGGATTGACTCAGCCCACGCCTTCGCAGAGATGCCGGCGCCGGGCCTGCCGGCCGGATCCACCCGGGCGCCGACCCCTGCACCGGTGGGCGGCACGGAGGAGTTCGACACGAGTTTTAGCTGCGTCGTGGACCGCTGGGGCAATGGCTTTGCCGCAACCCCATCCGATGGTCTCTTCCACAGTCCGATCGTGCCGGGGCTCGGGTTCATCATGTCTGGTCGCGGGTCACAGAGCTGGCTCGAAGAGGATCACCCCTCGAAGGTTGAGCCTGGGAAACGTCCGCGGCTGACGCCCAACCCGGCGATGGTGTTCCGCGATGGACGGCTCGTGATGCCGTTCGGCTGCCCGGGCGGTGACGCACAGCCACAGGCGATGGTCCAGCTCTATCTGAACGTCACGGAATTCGGGATGAACCCGCAGGCCGCCATCGAAGCGCCCCGGTTCACGTCGTCAAATTTCCCCAATTCGTTCTGGCCACACACCTACCTGCCAGGCCGCATCAATCTCGAGGGACGGATCGACACGGAGACGGTCACCGAGCTCTCCAGACGCGGCCATGACACGCTGGTTCGGAGCGATTGGGAACCGATGAGCATGGCCGCGCTCTCCGCAATCATGGTCGGCGAGGACGGGACGCTGATTGGCGGAGCGGATCCGAGGCGGGATACGTACGCGATCGGCCGCTAGCAGCCCGCGGACAGGCGAGACACGGCTGTCGAGCGGGAGACTACCAGGCGCGTTGCGGGGGCGTGGGTCGGCCGTCGCTGGGCAGGATCGCCGTCGCCGTCTCGGGGAGCGGCGCCCTCGACCCGCGCTGAGTCGGCGCCCCTGGAAACTGGGCCGGCGTCCACGCCGTCGAGGTGAGCCCGGCAGCCACTACGCCGGGAGGGCGGTCTTGGGGGGCACATCTGCTTCGCGCCGCCTCTCCCCCGGCTGGCAACTTCTCGGTGCGCAGCGGTGCCACAAGGCTCACAACCAGAGCCCTGGTGATCAGCCGCCGTGGGCGAAGCCCACTCGGCAGGCGGCTCGGCAGAGACCTCGGGGCGGGTTCTGTCGGCGCCATGACTGCCCGTCCCGTCGGGTGACACGGTTGAAGCCCTGACAGGCGCGCCGGGGCCTTCGGGAGGAACGCCGCTTTGGTATGGTTGGCCGTGGATACGGGTCAGTGACCCCTCGGCCGTTCGGCCCGAGATGGGAGGCACCGATGCCTGAGATGCGTGTCACCGTCGACCATGATCTCTGCGAGGGCAACATGGTATGTGAAGCCAATGCACGCGAGATCTTCGAGGTCCGTGACGACGACCTCGCCTACGTGCTGCTCGACCCGGTCCCCGGCGCTCTGCTACCCGCTGCACACCGGGCCGCACGGTTCTGTCCGAAGCAGGCGATTGCCGTGACGGAAGCCCCGGAGCAGTAACGTCTGCCACCTGTCCCCGCGTCGCCGAGCGATTCATACGGCGTGGGGAGGCCGTCGCGTTCCCCAACCGGACCAAGGAGAGGGTTCCTATGACCACCGAGATTCACGAGCTCTCGGCCAGTGAGATCGACCTCGCGGACAACGGCATCTTCCGCCGCAACGAGGCTCACGACCTCTTCCGCATCCTCAGGCGTGATGCACCAGTCCACTGGACCGGACCGAGCGGGGTTAACCCGGTCGGCTTCTGGTCGCTGACCAAGCTCGACGATGTCCTCCACGTATCGCGAAACCCCGAGCTCTTCATCTCGAGCACCGGCATCACCATGGCGCAGCCCCAAGAGGGCGAAGACCAGACCGTCGGCGACGCCGGTGGCGCCGGTCCGATCGCTGAGGCCGTTCACGGCCAATCGCGGTACGGGATGTTGATCACCAGCGATCCGCCGGACCATGTGAAGCTCCGTCGGCTGGTTAACAAGGGGTTCACGCCCCGAGCGGTGCGGGCGATGGAGCAGCACATCCGAGACCTCGCCACCGAGGTGATCGACGGGATCGCCCGCCGTGGGGAGTGTGATTTCGTCGCCGATGTGGCCGTCCCGCTCCCCCTCGCCGTGATCTGCGAGATGATGGGCGTCGAGCGAGAGCACTGGGCGACCATGCTGAACCTCAGCAATCAGATCCTCGGCTCGGCGGACGCGGAGTACCAGGAGGAGGCCGAAGTCAGCGAGGAGCCTGGCACCAGGGAGGCCCAGCGTGCGGCGCTCCAACAGTCGTCGATGCGGGTGTACGCACACTTCATGAGGATGGTTACCGAACGTCGCGAGCAGCGGCGCGAAGACCTCGTTGCGCTCCTGGTTGACTCCGAGATCGAGGGCGACCAGCTCAACGACATGGACATCTTGCTGTTCTGCCTGCTGCTGGTCGCTGCGGGGAATGAGACGACACGAAACGCGATTAGCGGCGGCATGCACGCCCTCTGCGAACACCCCGACCAGCTGGCGCTCCTGCGCGACAACCCCGACCTGATCGACGGGGCCGTCGAGGAGATCCTGCGCTGGACGTCCCCGGTCGCGCACATGGCCCGGACCGCGACCCGGGACACCGAGATCCACGGGCAACCGATCGCCAAGGATGAGCGCGTCGTGATGTGGTACCCGTCTGTCAATCGGGACGAGGACCACTTCCCCGACCCCGACCGGTTCGACATCACAAGGCACCCGAACCCTCATCTCGCCTTCGGCATCGGCGAGCACTTCTGTCTCGGAGCCGGCTTCGCCCGACTTGAGATCAAGGTGATCTTCCAGGAACTCCTGAGGCGGCTACCCGACATCACCACGACGGCTGAGCCGGATCGACTGCACTCGAGCTTTATCGCCGGTATCAAGCGGCTGCCCGTCCGCTTCACGCCAGAGGCGTCGTGATCGGCTGGTCGCATCAGGCCGGAGCGCCGGGCCGACGTCCTGATGACACGAGGAGCAGCTGGTGGACAAGCGACCGTTGATCGCAGTGACGCTGGGTGACCCCTCTGGAATTGGACCGGAGATCGTCGTCAGAGCACTCTCCTCCCCGGTCGTGCACCAGTCGGCCCGCCTCTTCGTGATCGGCGCCCGCGAGCCGCTGGAGGCCGCGATCAGTCAGCTCGGTGTCAAGGCGGCGGTGCGGTTGATCGCCGAGCCTGATGACGCCGCGAGCGATCCACGGACGGTCGACCTACTGACGGTCGGCCTTGCCCCGATGAACGGATTTCCCCCGGGCAAACTGTCCGTCACCTCGGCGAGGGCCTCACACGCCTGGGTGGAGCAAGCAGCTCTACTGTCGATTAGCGGGGCCGTCGACGGGATGGCCACGGCGCCCGTCAACAAGGAGGCATGGCGACTCGCCGGCTTTCGTGACACGGGTCACCAGGAAGTCTTCCAGCGCCTCACCGGCTCGGCCTACGTGGCAACGATGCTGGTCAGCGGACAGCTCCGCTGCATGCATCTCTCGACCCACCTCCCGCTGGCCGCCGCCTGCGCGTTCGTCACGCGCGAGCACGTGTTGCGAGCAATTCGCCTGACCGCCCGCCACTTCATCGAATGGGGCTTCGAGCGCCCGCGGATTGGCGTAGCCGCACTCAACCCGCACGCCAGCGACGGTGGATTGATCGGCACAACCGAGCAGGATGAGATCGCACCAGCAGTCGCCGACGCACAGGCACTCGGCATCGATGCGAGGGGCCCCGTGCCCGCCGATTCGATCTTCAACCAAGCGATC
The DNA here is from genome assembly GCA_965249675.1 of Dehalococcoidia bacterium. Classification (GTDB taxonomy): domain Bacteria; phylum Chloroflexota; class Dehalococcoidia; order UBA2979; family UBA2979. The sequence goes on along the minus strand of OZ252250.1, from coordinate 2,451,235 downwards.
GACCGCCAGCACGATGTGGTCGTCGTGATGTACCACGACCAGGGCCACATTCCGATTAAGGTGCACGGCTTCGAGGAGAGCGTGAGCGTCAACCTCGGAATCCCGTTTGTTCGGACGTCCGTCGACCATGGGACCGCCTTCGACATCGTCGGCACCAATCGCGCGCAGGCGGTGAGCATGATTGAAGCGATCAGGCTGGCAAGCACGCTTGCGTCCGGCCGCTCCCTTGCGGCGGTCTGAGAGCGGACTGCCCGCCCCCGGCCCCGAGACTTCGCGGCCTCTAGTAGGGTCAGGGGTTGGCGCGGTGCGTGCCGTAGGGCCGGGGCGCGTCGATTCCAAGCCGGTTTCCCGGTGGTGCACAACTCCCCGTCCGTAGCAACGTCCGCCTCCAGCCCCTGCCACCTCGAACCGTGCATGCGGTTCTTTCGCGGTAGGGACGGCCATTGCTGGCCGCCCCCCGCACGGATCCGGACGTGCACGTTAATGCATCCGGCTCCTGCCTTGAGTCCTGACGGCGAACCGCGTCGTCGGCCACGGGTGGAGGATGGAGATTCGGGGCCAGTAGTCCCGGCACAGGGCGTCGAGGCGCTCCCACGAGAAACGATCCCGTTGCGACCGCCGCCGCAAGACCTGCCACCACATGCGGAGCAAGGTCTGCACAAAGCGGTGGAGGAACCGATAACTCGTCGGCACCGCGTAGTAGCCAAGCCACCCACGCAGCACGCGCCCAAGCCACTGCGCCACTCTCACCGGGTTGTCGTGCATGCGCCGCCGCGTCTCGGCCCGTATGGCCTTGAGCGTGCGATGCATACGCTTCGCTGAGGGCTTACGTCCCAACCCGAAACGCCCCTTGCTCGTCGTCCGGCAGTAGTGCGTCAGCCCGAGAAAATCGAACGTCTCCGGCCGACTCTCCCCGCGCTTACGCCGGTTCGCCATCGCGAACCGGCCGAACTCCACAAGACGCGTCTTCTCCGGGTGCAGCTCCAGCCCGAAGGCCGCAAATCGCTCCCGGAGTGGCTCCATGAAACGCACCGCATCGCTGCGGTGCTGAAACCCCAGGACAAAGTCATCGGCATACCGCACGATGTACGCCTCGCCCCGGGCCTCCCGCGGTCGCCACTCGCGCGCGAACCAGTCATCGAGCACGTTGTGCAGGTACACGTTCGCAAGCAGCGGCGATATCGGCGCCCCCTGCGGCATCCCCCGCACGAAATCGACTTCCAGTCCCGCGTCCATGACGCCGACGCTCAGCCACTTTCGTATCAGGCGCAACACCCGCTGGTCCCCGATGCGCATCTCCAGAAACGACATCAGCCGCCCCCGGTCGATGCTGCCGAAGAACTCCCGGATGTCCACCTCGACAATCCAGCTGACCTTGCGCCGTTCGACCGCGTAGGCGAGTGCGTCCAGCGCGTCATGCGCCGAACGCCCCGGCCTGAAGCCATGCGAGAAGCCGTAGTAGCCCGATTCGTAAATCGGGTTCACAAGATTGTCCACCACCGCCCGCTGAACGATCTCGTCCTCCAGCGAGACGATACCGAGCGGCCGTACTCCCCCGTCCGGCTTGGGTATCTCTACCCGCCGCACAGGCTTCGCCCGATACGCTCCCCGGTGCACGCGGCCGTGCAGGTCGAGCAAACGCTCGTCCAGCCCGTCCCCGTATTCCCGCCACGTCACCCCGTCCACGCCCGGAGCCGCGTCCCGCTTCAAAGCGAGATACGCCTCCTTCAGCACTTCCGGCGTGATGTGGTGCAAGAGCGCGATGAGTTTCTCTCCCGGCTGGGGCCCTTTGCTCCAGCGACTCCGCCGGGGCTCGCGCCCCCTTGTTCGCCGCCTTCATCGCTCGTACGGCCCCATCAGACTGCTGCGCATCGTGCATCATCGGCTGCGGTTTACGTCCCTTCCCGACGCGGTCCCGGCGTACGACTCGTCGGGACAACGCGCAGCTCTCCAAGGTCCCGGCGATAGACGTGTGCGCGTGCATGGGTTCTTCGACACCGCGGGGCCCGGCCACGGCTCGCCTGTAGCGCCGCCGCCGGTGTTGCCTTCGACCAATCCAAAAGCCTCGGCACCCCAAATGGCCCCTTCGATGCTCAATAGCCCCGCCCGCGCAACCCGCTACCGACGCTTCACGGTCCGCCTCGCGACGACCCGCGCACGGCTCGCGGAATGACATGAGTGGCTAGCTCTTTGCCATAGAGGACTTCCACCTCCTGCCTATTCGCCAGTTAGCCTGGCGCTCTGGATTCGGGCTAAGACGAGGTGGCGGGCGTCATGATCGAGGGTGAAGCCGAGCTCGTTGTTGGTGGTCCCAGCCCGACGGCGCGCACGATGACCGCATCGGCGGCGCGGCGTAGCGGGCGGCGAGCTCCGACTGTCGCCGATCTGCCCGACCTGCTCCCCGCTGCCGCCCACAAGCGGCGCGCCGTGCGGATCCACCCGCTCCGTAGCCGCAGCTGGGACCACTCGACGCTCTCTGGCTGAGACCGGGACCCTCGCGACCGACTGACCGGGGACGGGTTCGTGCTGACGCGCGTCGGTGTCGCCCGGATGTTCGGAGTCAACTCGATCGCGGGCGGACCGCTTCCGGGATCCGGACTTCATCGCGATGCGGCTCGGCCCTGAACGATCTATCCTTTCCCGCACTACGCAAGTAATCTGTGGCGCATCCAAGAGCCCAGGGGCTCGGCGAGATGGAGAGGGCGGGAAGATTGGTCGTGGATCCGTCAGGCGATCGCGGCAACAGTGTCGGCACAGAGCCCCGCTGCCGGCCCCGGGAGCACAGCTAGTCGATGCGTGCTCGCGGCACCTGGCGAGAGTGCTACCCCCCCCCGCACTTCAAGATCCTGCCGGACTCGATGGGCGTCTTCGAGATCGCAGACGCGGACCTCCAGACGATCTACATCGGCCATGCCGGCGTAGACTCCCCGTCGGCCTGCGCGGTGAACTCCACTGCATCTTCGGCACCGGGCCTGATTCCGCTAGCTGGAACTGGCGGAATCCGCGTCCAGACTCATACCCGGCCACACTCAGGGAACGGGCCTGCTCCTACCACTTCGAGGTGAACCACCAGTCCTACAGCAGCTGGATCGAGAGCCTCACCCGCCATCGCGAGGACTTTGATCGGCTGCCCCCGATCGACGAGGATCCGACGGTCAAGCAGGCGACGCGGCTGGGCCGTTATCACTGGAAGAGCGAGGACGCGTCCCGATGGACCTGAAACGGACCGACGAGCAGCAGCTGATCATCGACAACGTGCGCCGATTGATCCGCGAGGAGATCCGTCCGCTCGAGACCGATCTCGACCCGGACGCCTACACCCTGCCGCCGACCGAACACGAGCGTCTGGTCGGGATGGTCAAGGAGATGGGCCTCTACCAGATGGGAATCCCCGTGGCGTACGGGGGGCCGGGTGTCGACATCATCACTCGTACGATGGTCGCCGAGGAGACGTCGCAGCACCGCGCCGGGCTCTACGCAGCGGCCTACGGGGTCTTCGGATCGGGCCCTCCCGGTCAGCTCTACGGAGGCTCTGACTACCTCAAGGAGCGCTACCTGTTGCCCTCGATGCGGGGAGAGAAGCGGGGCTTCTTCGGACTCAGCGAGCCGTCGGGCGGCTCGGATCCGGCGCGCGCGATCCAGACCCGAGCGGTCCGAGACGGCGATTCCTGGGTGATCAACGGCGGGAAGCTCTGGAATTCGGGGGCCGATACGGCCGACTATGGGATCGTCTACGTGCGCACCGACCCCACAGCCGGGCGACGTGGAATCACGGCGTTCGTGGTCGATACCGATACGCCGGGATTCGAGGTGCGGCGGCTGGTCCAGGTCCTCAGATCTCACTACACGACCGAGCTCACCTTCACCGACATGCGCGTCCCCCACGAGAACATCCTCGGCGAGGAGGGCGGCGGATTCGCGCTGGCCAACGACCAGCTCAGCCACAACCGCATCCCCTACGCCTCGGCCTGTCTCGGCGTCGCGATCAACGCACATGAGATTGCCGTGGACTGGGCGAAGCAGCGGGTGACCTTCGGCGAACCACTGGCGAACCGTCAGGCCGTCCAGTGGATGCTCGTCGACAACGAGCTCGATATTCGGTCCGGACGCTGGGCGGCGCTCGATGCCGCCGGCCGCGCACAGCGCGGTGAGTCCTTCCGGTTCGAGGCGTCAATGGCGAAGATCCTCTGCTCGGAGGGCGCAGGACGCACCGTCGACCGCAGCATGCAGATCATGGGTGGGCTCGGGATGAGCACCGACCTGCCGATGGAGCGCTGGTACCGAGAGCTACGGATCCGGCGCGTCGGCGAGGGTCCCAACGAGGTTCAGCGGATCGTGATGGCACGAGACATCCTCAACGTTCGCAGCGGCAGCTAGGGCCGACAGCGCGGTTCCGGCCAGAGACCGGACAGGATTGGAGCCACGATGAGTATTGACTTCGACGTCACCGACAAGATCGCGACGATCACCCTCAACCGGCCTGAGTCATTGAACGCGATGACGCCGCAGATGTATGAGCGCCTCTCCGAGTGCTGTATCGAGGTCAGGGACAACCCCGATATCTGGGTGGCGATCGTCGCCGGAGCACCACAGCCGAATCGCAGTCCGGAGCGCCAGGTCTTCTGCGCGGGCGCCGATCTCAAGCAGACGATCGGACGCGAGACCGACAACTACCACTTCTGGCAGACCCAGCAGGGGCAGATCCTCAACCGCGGTCTCGAGGTCTGGAAGCCGGTTGTCGCCGCCATCAACGGTCTCTGCCTGGCCGGCGGGATGACCCTCCTGCTCGCGACCGATATCCGGATCGGGTCTGAGCACTCCGCCTACGATCTCTCCGAGGTCAAGCGTGGCATCTTGCCGGGCAATGGTGGCACGCAGCGCACCATCCGCCAGCTGCCCTACCCGATCGCTATGGAGGTGCTGCTGATGGGCGGCCGCCTGAGTGCGGCCAGAGCCGAGCAGTTCGGACTGATCAACGAGGTCGTTCCGCACGACCAGGTACTCGATGTGGCCCGCGATCGAGCTCAGCAGCTTCGCGAGATGCCGCCCCTCGCCGTCCGGGCAATCAAGGAGCTCGCAGTGCGCGGGCAAGACATCCCGCTCTACGATGGACTGCGTCTGGAGGCCGCGATCGGCTCGAAGCTCGGTAGCACCGATGACGCGAAGGAAGGGCCGCGCGCGTTCGCCGAGAAGCGCAAGCCGGAGTTCATCGGGAACTGACGCGCGACGCCGCCACGGTGGCGACCACTGCCGCCGCCAAGCTGCAGCGCGGTACGCTGCGCGTGCGCGACGCTGGCGACCCATCGGACTGGAGTGCCCTGCGTGCCTCCAACGCCTCGGCGCGCTACTCCTCCCCGGCTTACAGCAAGCTGCTCGACCCGAAGACAGGGCCGGGCATCAGCGACACGCAAGTTCGCGATCGACGCGGATACCGAAACCGGCTCGTTCGCCAGGGACTTTGCACCGGTCGACCAGCCGGAGGCGGTCGACGACACCCCCATCGTGGTCAAGATCGCTTCCCCCTACGCGCCATTGACCAACCTCTGGGCGGGATGCTATGGCTGGAGAATCGTTCCCTCGCGAGCTGCTAGGGAACGATCTGCGCAAGAACACGGCGGTCGCCTCAGGTCGGTGGATCGTGGACTCCCACGAGGAAGGGAACCGGGCGGTCCGCCGGATCCCCGACTACTTCAAGGGGGCAGATGCGCTCTATCTCGAGCAGATGGAGTTCGTGATCACTGCGAGCGTCTCGACCGCGGTGTAGCTCCTCGCCGGAGGATTGAGTTGCGTTGAGGCCAACGAACTCGCCGACCAGGTCTCCGATACGGCAGACATCGCCCGCGACCCCGGCAACTCCTCCTGGTTCGCCTTCAACGCGCTCAAGCCGCCGTTCAACGACATCCGTGTTCGGCAGGCAGTGGCTCTCGCCTACAACCGCGAGGCGGAGTCACAATCGGTCTTCTGTGGGGACTCGGGACCGGCCTGATCCCGATGGCCTCGCCTCTCGACCCACAGGACGCAGGTACCTTCCCGGAGCACAAACTGGATCCGCTACGCGCCCGACGAGGCGAAGCAGCTGCCCGCAGCTGCAGCCTTCCCCGGCGTGTTCAAGACGCGGCCTTCACACCGCGCCGGGCCCGGGCCGCAACTACCCGGATCCAGACCGCCACGTGTCCTACTGGTTGCACCCTGAGGGGATCGCCAACCAGAGGCGGGTCAACGATCCGACGAGACCGCACTGATCGAGAAGCAGCGGACGCAGGTCAATATAGAAGAGCGCTGGCAGACGTTGCACGAGACCCAGAAGCTCGAGGCGACTGCTGCCCGCGAGTGCTCAGGGCTCAGCCCCTTCCCGATACTGCTTCCGGTGGTGACTCCGAGCCCGTATCAGTGCGCAGTGCGTTCCTGACCGGCTGGAACGTCAATCTGTGGATCGTGCTGTACCCCAGGCGACGCAGTTCGAACAGATGTTGCGCGGTGCCGTACCCCTTGTGACGAGAGAGCCCGTAACCCGGAAAGCGCTGATCGAGTTCCGTCATCAGCCGGTCACGCCAGACCTTCGCGACGATGCTGGCGGCGGCGACAGAGGCGCAGCGACTGTCCGCATTCACGATCGCCCGCTGCCACGCTATGCCGTCGATCCGCTCGTCACCATCGATGATCAGGGCCGTGGGACGCTCCGACAGGGCGGCTACGGCCCGGCACATGGCGAGCCGCGTGGCCTGTCTGATGTTGACCTGATCGATTACCTGTGCTGACACTACTCCGATGCCGGTGTCGCACTGCGCCTCGATCACCAGCGCCAGCTCCTCGCGCACAGTGGGGTTGAGTTGTTTCGAATCTCGCAGGCGGCTGATCCAGCGCGCACCCGACACGTCTCCTGAGGGTCGTCGCGGCAGCACCACGGCCGCCGCGACGACCGGTCCGGCCAGGGGCCCCCGTCCGACCTCGTCGACGCCGGCCACGCGTGCCGCGCCGGCGCGCCACAGCTGGCGCTCAACACGCCAACCAGGACGAGCAGCGACGGATCCGCGCCTCATCTTCACGAGGGCATCCTCGACCGGTATCCGACTGCCAGTCAAACGCGAGACCCGGTGACCGACCTAGTGAGCGTCGGTCCGCGGGGGGCCGGTGCTACACTGGTGTCGGCGCAGCCGGGCCGTCGCTGGAGTACCGCTGCCGCTGAGTGTCGCTCGGTGGCGTGGGCAAGCCGCCCGGATGGCGCGATCCCAGGGGCCAGGCGAGCCGGTGAGGAGCGCACATGAGACCCCGCGGGATGCGCAACTCGTTCATCTACCTGCTGATTCTGGTCGCCGTCGTCCTGATCGTCGTAATGATGTTCCGGCCATCCAACACGTCCGACGAGATCACGATCTCCGATGTGATCGAGGCCGCACAGGAAGGCACCATCGACCGCATCGAGGTAGAGGGCGATTCACTTACCGTCTACCTCCAGGGCCAGCAGGATCCCGTCTTCTCTCGCAAGGAAGAATCGTCGTCGGTAGAGCAGATCCTCCGTGAGAACGGGATCGCGGTGGGCGGTGCACAGGGAGTCGACGTCCGGGTCGTGGGCCCGAGCCAGTTTGGGAACATCTTCGGTCTCCTCCTCAACTTCCTGCCGCTTATCATCTTCGGTGCAATCTTGCTGTTCATGATGCGTCAGGCTGGCGGCGCCAACAGCCAGGCGATGTCCTTCGGCAAGAGTCGCGCCCGCATGTTCACCGGCCAGACCCCGACGGTCACCTTCGTCGATGTCGCCGGGCAGGACGAGGCGAAGCAGGAGCTGCAAGAGGTCGTCGAGTTCCTCAAATTCCCCGAGAAGTTCGCGGCGGTTGGCGCCCGCATCCCACACGGCGTACTGCTCGTGGGGCCGCCCGGGACCGGCAAGACGATGCTAGCGCGGGCCGTCTCCGGTGAGTCCGGCGTCCCCTTTTTCTCGATCTCTGGCTCAGAATTCGTGGAGATGTTTGTGGGCGTCGGAGCGAGCCGCGTGCGGGACCTCTTCGAGCAGGCCAAGCGAAACGCACCGGCGATCGTCTTTGTCGACGAGATCGACGCTGTCGGGCGCCAGCGTGGTGCCGGCCTGGGCGGCTCCCACGACGAGCGTGAACAGACACTCAACCAGATCCTCGTCGAAATGGACGGCTTCGACAGCAACAGCAATGTGATCGTCATCGCCTCCACGAACCGGCCCGATATCCTCGACCCGGCGCTGCTGCGCCCCGGCCGGTTCGACCGGAGCGTGACGCTGGATCTACCGGACATCAAAGGCCGACGCGCCGTTCTCGATGTCCACGCGAAGGGGAAGCCACTTGAGCCGGCGGTCAAACTCGATTGGATCGCGAAACAGACTCCGGGGTTCTCTGGCGCCGACCTTGCAAACCTCGTGAACGAGGCGGCGATCCTCGCCGCGCGGCGTAACCTCAAGCGCATCTCCATGGCCGAATTGAACGAGGCGGTCGACCGCGTCGTGGCCGGGCCCGAACGAAAGTCTCGGGTGATCACCGACGCCGAGAAGCAGATCGTCTCCTACCACGAGGCTGGCCACACCATCGCCGGATGGTTCACGCCCAAGGCCGATCCGCCGTACAAGGTCACGATCGTCTCGCGGGGCATGGCCGGCGGGTTCACCCGGTCTATCCCCGAAACCGACCGCCGACTCCAGGATCGCTCGTACTACGAGGCCATGATGACCATGATGCTCGGTGGACACGTCGCCGAGGAGCTCGTCTTCGGTGAGATGACGACCGGTGCCCATGACGATATCGGCAAGGTCACCCAGTTGGCCCGCGACATGGTCACGCAGTGGGGAATGAGCGCCCGGCTCGGCCCCCGCACGTTCGGGCGTCGAAAATCGATGGTGTTCCTCGGGAGAGACATCTCCGAGGAACGCGACTACTCGGAACGAACCGCAGAACAGATCGACGAGGAGGTCCGGCGCGTCATCGATGAGGCGCATGTGCGCTGCCGCCAGGTGATCGTTGCGCACCGCGACTCGCTCGACCAGCTCGCCAGCGCCCTCGCGGTCGACGAGACGATCGAGGGTGACGACCTGCGGCGCCTGCTCGGCCCGGCCGAGGGGCGAACACTCCCCGATGACGACCCCGTCCGTCCGCTTCCACCGGAGCCGGCAGCGCCGTCGCCCGCCGGTAGCGACGGCCCGCAGAGCGAGGAAGAACGCCCGCGCGGCCGCCCGGGACTCGCCTGGGGACAGACCAGCGCGTCAGTCGAGTAGCCCTGGCGCCCTGATCTGATCACACGTCAGTCTCACGGCACGGGGCTTGATCGTTGCGCCGCAGTGGCGGCGCGGCCCGCTCAGGTGACATCGGCCCCTTGGAGGAGGCTCAGACGAGCGGTTGCTCGATTGCCTCTTCCTCGCCAGAAAGCTCGCGCCAGCGTCGCATCAGCTGGCGCTGCAGCAGCAAGAACCAGAGCGTGGCCGCCACAACCAGGCCGAGTCGAAGCGCCGGGTGCTCCTTGAGGCGACCGTCGTCGGTCAACACCGCACTGCCGAAGACCGCTCCACCGCCGACCCAGACCAGGTTTGCCAGGAGTGCTCCAGCGTAGTCCAGCGGCATCCAGACTCGGACGGGCATCCGGATTGCGCCCGAACCGAACGGGCCGAGCGCCCGTGTGACGTTGTGGAGGTGATAGAAGGGGATCAACCAGCGTGAGCCGCCGGACATCAGCGCCTCGCCCAGCCTCACCATGCGGCTGAACCTGGTGCCCGCTAGAAGCCGGGACCCCCAGCGACCACCGGTGTAAGAGAGGGTGTCCCCGATCATCGTGCCTGAAACGGCCAACACGTAGACGATGACCAGAGTCGACCAATCGCCTCCCGCGTAGGCCCCGGCGAGGAACATCAGCGCCACACCGGGGAAGATGGCACCGAGCCCTGCCGTCGCCTCGGTGAGCGCGGCGACAAAGACGATCGGCGTGCCGAAGCGATCAAAGAGCGCGTTCAGCAGCAGGAATAGCTGGTCCGTCAGCCAGTTCAGGGCGTCGAGGGGCGCGGTCAGGAGCTCGCCGATTGTGTCCAACACACCTTCTCCGCTGATAGCTCAGGTCGTCCGTTGACCGAACGTGGCGACGCTTCCTACACTCGTCGGACACGCAACACTCTCGGGATGTGATGCCATGTTCGCTATCATCCGCTCCGGCGGCAAGCAGTATCTCGTCCGCGAAGGCGACGAAATCAGCGTCGACCGCCTGGAGGCGGAGACCGGTGCCAGCGTCAGGGTCAGCGAAGTCCTCAGCCTCGGGAGTGACGACGGTGCCCAGGTGGGCACCCCGCTTGTTGACGGCGCCCACGTGACCGCAACCGTCGCCGGCCACCGCCGCGCGAAGAAGGTGACCTTCTTCCACTACAAGAACAAGACCCGCCAGAGGCGCAAGCGGGGTCACCGGCAGCACCAGACCCAGCTCAAGATCACCAGCATCGTATCCGGCTAGAGGCGCACGCGGCCAGCTGAGGCGGACGGAAGAGGGCAATGGCACACAAGAAGTCGGGCGGCTCGTCACGCAACGGGCGGGATTCTCAGTCCAAGCGGCTGGGGGTCAAGCGCCACGATGGCCAGGTCGTGACGGCCGGGGCGATCCTGATCCGCCAACGGGGTACCCGTTTTCACGCCGGAGCAAACGTCGGTGTTGGTCGGGACTTCACGCTCTTCGCACTGACAGATGGAACTGTCCACTTCAGCCCCTACGCGAAAGGGCGACGCAAGCAGGTATCCGTGCTCCAGGAGGCGTCGTGAAGGCCAGTATCCACCCTGAGTACCACCCGGTGGTGTTCCATGACGTCTCCAATGGCTACGAGTTCATCACACGTTCGACGATGACCTCTGAGGAGCGCCGAACGCTCGACGACGGCACTGAGGCCTACGTGGTCCGCCTCGATGTGACCGCGAACAGCCACCCCTTCTTCACAGGCGAACAGCGCATGGTCGACACGGCCGGGCGGGTCGAGCGCTTCCGCCGCCGCTACGAGCGGCAAGCCGCACCCTAGTGCGCGGCGTCACGTAGACCCGAGTCTCTGGTCCCGCGCTGGCTGTCCCACCGAGCGATCCACCCCACTACCCGTTCAGTGCACCGGAGCGGCGGACCGCCGCTTCGCCCAACCGTGCCTGAGCCGGCTGCGGACGCTACCATCGACCTGCGCGAGACAGGTGGACGAGGGAGTGAATCATGCGCCTTGGGCTACTGACCGGCATGGGAGAGAACTGGCGCGAGACGGTCGAGAAGGTCCAGATCGCCGAGGACCTCGGGTACGAGCGGGTCTGTGGCTCCGAAGCCTGGGGGCCCTCGCCGCTGCCATGGCTCAGCATCCTTGCCACCCATACGTCGAAGATCGAGATCGGGACGTCAATCCTCAACTGCTTCTCCCGGACACCGGCCGCACTGGCCCAGGAGTTCATTGTCCTCGACCGGCTCTCCGAGGGCCGGATGGTGCTCGGGCTCGGCTCCTCCGGAGCGTTCGTGATCGAGCATTTCCACGGCATCCCATTTGAGAAGCCGCTCCGGCGCCTCCGCGAGTACGTCGAGATCTTCGACATGCTCATGAGCCGCACCCCTCTTACCTATCAGGGGCAGATCTTCCAGATGAGCCGTGATTTCAAGATCCAGGGAGACCCGTACCGCGATCACATCCCGGTTTACATTGCCGGGATCACGCCAAAATCGATCCACCAGACAGGGGAGATCGCTGACGGAATCATCCCGATTCACTGGCCAAAGCACCAGTTCGCCGTCTTGCGGGAACAGCTCGCAGCGGGCGCTGCCGAGGCCGGCCGCAAGTCCTCCGACCTCACCATCGCCGTGCAGGTCCACCTCCAGATCACCGATGGAACACGTGATGAGGAGCAGTGGGAGGCGGCTCGACAGCCACTGCAGTACTACATCAACCGGATGGGCGTCTTCTACTGGCAGATGCTCAGCCGCAACGGGTTCGAGGCCGAGGTGGCCGCCTCCCGTGAGGCCTGGGCGAATCGTGACATCGATGGTTCCCGTCGGGCGATCTCCGATCGGATGGTGCGGGAGATCCAGGTAGTGGGACCGATCGAGTCGGTCCGAGAGCAGCTTGCCGAGCGGTCGAGCCTCGGTGCAGATCTCCAGATGATCCAGATGCCGGTCGGGAGCCCCAAGGAGGCGGGGAAGACCCTTGAGGGCCTGCTCAGGTGATGTGGGTCCCGCCCCCGTTCATCCTGCGGTCTCCCGGTCCGGCCGCGACCATATTGGTCAGTCAGGGCGCCCGTGAGCAGCCATGAGCTTCGCACGTACGGCGGTCAGGCGGTCACCGAGGGCGTCATGATCCGCGGGCCGGGCGCGGTTGCGGTCGCCGTCCGCGTACCAGACGGGCAGGTAGTCACCGACTCCCGGCGGCTCGGGGGTGCCTACACAACACCGATGCGCCACATCCCACTGCTTCGCGGCGTCGCCCAACTCGGTGAATCGGTCACGCTTGGTTTTGGGGCACAGAGCTGGTCGCAGCAGGTCGCCAGCGGTGAGGAGGCGGCCCCGAGCCATGGCCGGCTCGGCCCGAGAGATTGGCTGCTACTCGTCCTCACGGTCTCAGTCGCCGCAACGGTGCTCTTCCTCGCACCGGTCTTGCTCACCTACTGGCTCGACGGCGTGCTTGGCTCGCGCTGGTGGTCGCTGATCGCCGAGGGCGTGCTACGGCTGCTGCTCCTGATCGGTTATGTCTGGTTAATTGGTCGATCCGAGGACGTTCAGCGCCTCTTCCAGTACCACGCAGCCGAGCACCAGACGATCCATGCCTACGAGGAGGGTCGAGAGTTGACGGTGCCGGCGATCAGGCGCTGGCCGATGGCACACCCGCGTTGCGGGACGTCGTTCCTCCTGACCGTCGTCGCGATCTCAGCTATCCTGTTCATCTTCACGGCCGTTGACCCCCTGTGGTGGCGCCTCGCCTCGCGCCTGCTGCTGATCCCACTGATCGCCGGTCTCGCCTACGAGGTGATCCGCTTCGGCGGCAGGCACGCGCACTGGCCCGGCGTGCGGCTCCTCTTCACGGCCAACATCGCGCTCCAGCGGCTGACCACGAGAGAACCCGATGACGAGCAGATCCGCGTTGCGATCGAGGCCCTGCGGGCCGTACAGCAGCTGGAAGAGGAGCAGAACTCCCCGGGTCTGGCGGGCTAAGTAGACGCCACCGGGATCCACCGGGGCGAGCGGGACGAGACCTACACGGTCGGCCTATTCTGGAGATCATCCCCTCCCGTGGGGCACTTCGGTGCGGAGGATCGCATGCGAATCTGTGTGCTGTGCGGCGGCGTCGGCGCTGCCCGCTTCCTCGATGGCCTGATCCGCATCGTCCCTGACCCGGAGCAGGTCACCGCCATCTGCAACGTCAGTGACGACCTGAGCTGGTATGGGCTCCACGTCTCCCCGGACATCGACACCGTCATCTACACGCTGGCCGGTCTTGAGGGCGAGTTCGGCTGGGGGCTGGCCGGCGACTCTCAGTGTGTGCTGGGTGCGTTGCGCTCACTCGGCGGAGTCGAGTGGTTCTCGATCGGGGATCGGGACATGGCAACTCATCTCGTGCGGAACAAGGTCCTGAGGGAGGGCGGCCGCCTCAGCGAGGCGACCGCCGAGCTGGTCTCGCGCCACCACCTCCGCTGCCGCCTCCTGCCGGTTACCGACGACCATCACCCGACCGTGATCGTCACGACCAGCGGCGAACTCGCCTTCCAGGACTACTTCGTCCGGCGGCGGGCGGCGGACGAAGTAGTCGCTGTCCGTTTCCCGGGCGCCGAGTCAGCGCGCCCGGCGCCCGGGGTGATCGAGGCGATCAGAGAAGCCGAGGTCCTCATTCTCGCTCCGAGCAATCCCTTCCTATCGATCCACCCGCTCCTCGCAGTCCCGGGAGTCCGCGGTGCTCTGGGCAGCTCAGCCGCAATCCGGGTGGCCATCTCGCCGATCGTCGGGGGCTCGGCCGTCAAGGGCCCGGCGGCAGAGATGCTCGCCACGCTCGGCCACGAGGTGTCGGCCCCGGGAGTAGCGGGCCTCTACCGCGGCCTCATCGACTGCTTCGTGCTCGACCAGGTCGACGCTCATCACGAGAGCGCCATCGAGGCGCTCGGGATGCGTCCGGTGGTCCTCGATTCGATGATGAATGATCGAAACGGGCGCGCCCGGCTCGCGCGCGAGGTGCTCGCGGCTGTCGTGCCGTGACCATGTCCCAGCGGGAGTCAACAGCAGTGGTTGTGGCGGTCGGCCCCCTGGACCGGGCGAAGTCTCGCCTCGCACCGGATCTCAGCCAGGATGAACGACGAGCTCTCGTCGTAGCGATGCTCATCGATGTGCTGACTGCAATCCGCGCCGACCATTCAGGCCCCCTCGTCGTCGTCAGCCCCAACACGGAACTCTCGGCTATCGCCCGGCGTTTCGACGCGGAACTCCTGCATGATCGTGGCGATGGCACTAATGCCGCCATCGCCCTGGCGTCGGCCTCACCGACTGTTCAGGACTCCTCCGCACTGATCGTGGTGCAAGGCGACCTTCCACAGTTGAGAGGGGGCGACGTACGGCGACTGGCCGAGAAACTCGCAACCGGCCCATGTCCACAGGCGGTGATCGTGGCCAGCCTCGACGGTGGCACATCGGTCCTGGCCCTCAGGCCACCCACCGCGATCGAGACCGCCTTCGGGCCGGGATCGGGCGACGCGCACCGCCGCCTCGCGGAGGAACATGGCGTTGAGGTCGAGGAGCTGATCGTCCCCCGCCTCACCACCGACGTCGATACGATCGAGGACCTGCGTCGCGTCGGGCCCGAGGCCGGGCCAGCGACCAGCGCCCTGCTCGGTCAGCTGGGAGTATTCGTCCAATGAGTGAGTCGACCCTTGAGCAGGCGATCCGGGCTCGCCGTTCAATCCGCAGCATCGAAGGACCGCCGCTCTCCCCAGATGAGGTCACGACGCTCGTCGAGCTCGCGCTCACGGCGCCGGCACCGCACCATACCCAGCCCTGGCGTTTTGTCGACGTGTCGACAGAACGCCGCTTGCCGCTGGCCCGCGCGATGGGTTTCGCCTGGCAACACGACCTTGAACGGGACGGGGTCGATCCTCGGCAGCAGCGACGCGCTCTGAACCGGTCTCGCAGACAGCTGGTTGAGGCGCCCACGCTGCTCCTCGGCTGCCTGGTGGGAGACGGCCTCAATCACTACGCCGACGAGCGAAGGCAGCGCGCCGAGTGGGGACTCGCGATGCACTCCTTCGGCGCCGCCCTGCAGAACCTCCTCCTGGCAGCCTCGGTGCGCGGGCTCGGTGCCTACTGGATCTCAGCGCCGCTCTACGCGCCGGAGGCGGTCCGCGCGGTACTAACACTCGAGGAAGGCTGGCACCCGCAGGCATTCGTCGCGGCGGGGCGCCCAGCCGCTGGCTACCGGCCGTTCGTTCGACCGGAGCCTGATCTGTCCGAGCACCTGGTAGCCCGCTGAGCGGACTCGGCCACTGGCGGTACCGACCGCTCGGCCGGACTACCCACTGCTGCCGGCAGGCGCTCCGTCTCCGGCAGCCGGGCGCATCGGCAGGCCTCGCCCGCTGAGGTAGCGCTTGAGGTAAGAGATGTCGTACTTGTTGAAGTGGAAGATCGACGCAGCGAGTACCGCGTCGGCACCGCCGGCAGTCAGTGCCTGGTAGAGGTGGTCCGGTTTGCCGGCACCCCCCGAGGCGATGATGGGGACTTCGACGGCATCGCGGATCGCTCGCAGAAGCTCGACATCATAGCCAGCCTGGTGTCCATCGGTGTCCATCGAGGTCACGAGCAACTCGCCGGCGCCGCGGTCGACGGCCTCCCGAACCCAGTTGAGCGCGTCTCGGTCGGTTGCGTTGCGACCGCCGTGCGTGTAGATCTGCCAGCGCCCGGGAGCTGTGCTCTTGGCATCGACTGCGACCACGATGCACTGCGACCCAAACCGACGTGCGCCCTCTGAGATCAGCGCCGGCCGCTCCACGGCGGCGGTGTTCACTGAGACCTTGTCGGCACCATGTTCGAGCATCAGCCGCATGTCATCGCTAGAACGCACCCCGCCCCCGACCGTGAGCGGGATGAACACCTGGTCGGCCGTCCGGGCGATCATGTCGTAGACGCTGTCTCTACCGTCTGAGGAGGCCGTGATGTCGAGGAAGACCAGCTCATCGGCGCCGGCGGCCTCATACCGGCCCGCCAGCTCAACCGGATCGCCTGCATCACGCAGATCAACGAACGACACACCCTTGACGACGCGGCCATCGGCGACATCGAAGCAGGGAATGATACGTTTGGTCAGCATCGTCGGTTCCGCGCCTTCGTCTTCATCACCCGATCTTCGTCGCTCGGCCTGGCCGTGACCCGGGACATGGCCGGGGACCTGGTCCGGGACGGTGTCATGCCCCTCCGCCGTGGGGCGTCGCGCGAAGCGCCTCCTCGAAGTCGATCTCGCCCGTGTAGAGTGCGCGACCGATGATCGCACCCTCCACGCCCGAGGCGGCAAGGTGACGCAGGTCATCGAGGTTGCCGACACCGCCGGCTGCGATCACCGGCAACTTGCTGCGGGCCGTGAGACGCTCATACATCGCAAAGTTGGGACCGTCGCGGACCCCGTCCCGATCGATATCGGTGTAGATGATCCGTGCTACGCCCAGCGACTCGAGGCGATCGATTAGGGAATCGGCCGAGAGATCGGTCGACTCCGTCCAACCCTCCACCTTGACCATGCCCCCCCGGGCATCAACCGACACGATGAGTCGATCTCCGAACGAGGGGATCGCCCCCCTGAGCAGTTCCGGAGTCCTCACGGCAGCCGTCCCAACGACCGCGCGGGAGACGCCACTGGCAAGCGTGTCCTCGAGCGTTGGGAGATCGCGAATCCCGCCGCCGGTCTGGACCGGACAGCCGGCCGCCCGCACGATTGGGGCGAGCAGAGCGGCGTTCGCCTGACGGCCGCCACGCGCCCCATCGAGGTCGACCACGTGGATGCGGGTAGCGCCAAGCCCGGCCCAGTGGGCCGCCATCGCCACGGGGTCTTCACCGTAGACCGTCTCACGACCGTAGTCGCCCTGCTCGAGGCGGACGCAGCGCCCGCCCCTGATGTCGATCGCCGGGATTACCTCCACCGGGGCAACCAGAAGCGCTCAGCCACCGTTAGCCACACGACCGGGAGCGATCGACCCGCGTTCGTGCGCGAGCCGGATGAAATTCGTATAGAGCCGTAAGCCCGACTCCCCAGACTTCTCGGGGTGGAACTGAGTGGCGATGACGTTGTTGCGAGCGACGACCGACGGGAAAGTCCAGCCGGCGTATTCCGTCTTGCCGATCTGAGTAGTTGCGTCGATCTCGGTCGCATAGTAGGAGTGCACAAAGTAGAAGTAGCTCCCCTGTGGGATCCCCTCAAAGACGGGGTGGTCCGGCTCCACATACACGGTGTTCCAGCCCATGTGCGGAACGATCCGTCCCGGGGGGAAGCGAACCACCGTGCCTGGCAGTACGCCCAGGCATTCGTGTCGCCCATCTTCGAGCGAGAGATCAAAGAGCGCCTGCATCCCCATGCAGATGCCGAGGAACGGTCGCCCGGAGTCAATGTAGTCGCGGATGGGTTCGCTGAACCCTCCAGCGTTGAGGTTGGCCATGATGTCCTCGGCCGCGCCGACGCCGGGCACAATCAGTGACCAGGCGTCCTCGATCAGCCGGGGATTCTCGGTAACGAGTGGCTCGTATCCGGCATGGGCAACCGCACGAGCCACGCTGCGCAGGTTGCCCGCACCGTAGTCAACGATCACGACCTGCCGGTCATTGGGAGCGGCCATCGGTTCCCTCCGGCGTCGCCCGCCTAGTGTACCGCTCGCTGATCGCAGCCGGTGGCGAGACGCCCGGTGATATCATTGAGCGAGCGTGACCTCGCCCGCATCTGCCGCCGAGCCTGCCCGGGAGGCGCTCGTGGTTATCGCCCACCACCGCGATCGGGTAACCGCCCTGCGCGACCAGATACGCCAACACGACTACCGGTACTACACGCTCTCCCAGCCCGAGATCGGGGACGCTCAGTACGACGCGCTCCTGCGGGAACTGCGAGGCCTGGAAGAGCGTTTCCCGGCCCTCATCACACCCGACTCGCCGACACAGCGTGTCGCCGGTGAACCCTCTACCGAGTTCCGCGCGGTCGAGCACCGGGACCCCATGCTCTCGCTTTCCAACGTCTTCGGCCGTGAGGAGCTCGTGACGTGGTACGAGCGCTTGATCGGCCTCCTCGAGCGGGACGACTTCGCTCTCGTCTGCGAGCCAAAAATCGACGGTCTCGCCATCTCACTGCGCTACGAGGCAGGCATGTTCACGGTCGGCGCAACACGTGGCGACGGCACGCGAGGCGACAACATTACGACCAACCTCCGCACGATCCGCACCCTCCCGCTCCGGGTAGCGGCCGAGCCCGACACGTTTGAGGTGCGCGGCGAGGTCTACCTCTCCAAGGAGGAGTTCGCGCGTCTTAACGAAGAGCGAGTGCTCGCCGGCGAGCAGCGCTATATCAACCCTCGCAACACAGCCGCCGGGTCGCTCCGTCAGCTCGACTCACGGGTAACCGCCGGACGTCGACTCGACATCTTCGTCTATCAGCTCGGGCGGGTCGCCGGCGACCAGGCCGTTTCGACCCACGCCGAGGCTCTCGCGTGGATGTCCGGTGCGGGCTTCCCGACAAACCCGCACAGCAGGCGCCTGCAGTCGATTGACGACGTGGCAGGCTTCTGCGAGCAGTGGCAGTCGCGCCGCGCTGAGCTCGCCTACGAGATCGACGGCGTCGTGATCAAGGTCGATGATCTTGACCTGCAGCGCCAGCTCGGCGTGGTCGGGCGAGAGCCACGCTGGGCCACCGCATGGAAGTTCCCCGCCGAGCAGGCGGTCACGAGACTGAACCGAATCTCGGTCTCGGTTGGCCGCACCGGTGTTCTCACTCCGTACGCTGAGCTTGAGCCGGTGTTCGTCGGTGGGGTAACCGTGGCGACGGCGACCCTTCACAATCTCGCTCACATCGACAAGCTCGACCTGCGCGCGGGGGACGATGTCGTCGTCCAGCGAGCCGGCGACGTGATCCCACAGGTCGTGGCGCCTGTGCTCTCCCGGCGGGCTGGACGGTCGCTCGAGTCCTTCCAGATGCCGACCCGCTGCCCGGTCTGCCAGACGGACGTGGCGCACGACTCCGATGCCGCCGCCTACTACTGTCCCAACTCGGGCTGCGCCGTGCAGCTGGCCCGCAACCTTGAGCACTACACCAGCCGCGGGGCGTTGGATATCGCCGGGTTCGGTGAACGGCGTTCCCGGGAACTGGTCGACCTGGGCCTCGTGTCGCAGCTGTCGGACCTCTACCGTCTTCACGAGCATCAGCAGGCACTCATGGCGATCGATGGGTACGGTGAGAAGACCATCGACAAGCTCCTCACGGGTGTCGAAGCGAGCAAGGCCCAGCCGCTCCATCGGCTCCTGATTGGCCTCGGGATCGCACACATCGGCGGGGAGAACGCGCGCGCGCTGGCACGCGAGTTTGGAACGCTCGCTTCCCTGATGGAGGCCTCTACAGAGCAACTCGCCGAGATCGACGGGATTGGAGAGGTCGTCGCCGAGGCCGTCTCGCGATATTTCCAGGACCAGCGGCACCGGCAACTCATCGGCGACCTCGTCTCTCACGGCGTACGCACGGACGAGACGACGGCCGCACGGACAGAGATCCTGAGTGGGCTCTCGATCGTCGTCACCGGGTCTCTCCAGAGATGGTCTCGCAACGAAATCGAGGAACTCATCAAGACCCTGGGTGGCAGGGTCAGTGGCAGCGTCTCCAAGCAGACGAGCTATCTCGTCGCCGGCGAGCGCGCCGGGAGCAAGCGGCGTAAGGCCGAAGAGCTCGCGGTCGAAGTCGTCGATGAGGACGAGTTCCTCATGCGGCTGGCCGACGCCGGCTGGTCGGACGGCTCCGTTTGAGGAGACGATAGTGCCGCCTTGGGTGCTGGACGCCGGGGGCGTGAAGGTCCGATCCTTGAGTCACGCCGGGGTCTCGGGTAGTCGTACAACCAGGCAGTGCGGGTGCCAGGTAACGGAGGAGCGAGCATGATGCAGGCAGCAGAGCTTGAGCGGCAAATCGTGGACGCACTTGAGGGTGCCGAGCAGCTCTCGAAGAAGGACTTCAGCAAGCTGATCGATGTCGACAGCGGGCACCTCGCATCGGCGCTGCGGACACTGATTCAGGGTGGCCGCATCCACTCCGGCAGCGACGGCAGCACGCGTGTCTACCGCCTGATCCGCCCCTAGCGGACCGCCCCGCCAGGAGTGCGTCGCGCCGGCGAGGGCTCGGACCTCGATCGCCTGTTGATAGTCCGAACTGCTGGACTGTATAGTCAGATTGTCGTTATCGCTGATCCCCCCGTCTGTGAGTCGCATCGGTGATCAATCCGTTCACGTCGCTACTGGGATTCTTCTCCCACGACATCGGCATCGATCTCGGCACCGCCAACACCTTGGTGAGCGTGCGCGGCCGCGGGATCGTGCTTGATGAGCCGTCGGTGGTCGCAATCGACACTTCGACCAAGCGCATCTTGGCGATCGGTTCCGAAGCGAAACTGATGGTCGGAAGGACCCCCTCCACTATCGTGGCTGTACGCCCGCTGCGTGACGGCGTGATCTCCGACTTCGGCGTCACCGGACGGATGCTGCAGCACTTCATCAGGGCTACCCACGAGCGTTTCGGGCTGGGGATACCCCGCCCGCGAGTCGTGGTCGGCATTCCGTCGGGTGCAACCGAGGTCGAGAAGCGGGCCGTCCACGATGCGGCGATCGAGGCCGGCGCGCGCTCTGCCTACCTCATCGAGGAGCCGATGGCCGCCGCCATCGGCGGCGGCCTCCCGGTGATGGAGCCGGCTGGCTCGATGATCGTCGACATTGGAGGTGGAACCACCGAGGTAGCTGTGATCGCGCTCGGCGGGATTGTGCTGTCGACGTCGGTCCGCGCCGCTGGCGACCGGATGGACGCCGCGATCATCGACTACGCGCGGGACGTCCACAACCTCTTGATCGGCGAACGGACAGCCGAGCAGGTGAAGATCGAGGCAGGGTCCGCCTACGCCCTCGATGTCGAGTCACTCGTCGATCTGCGGGGTCGAGATCTGGCGACTGGCCTGCCCAAGGCCGTTGAGGTCTCGACCGTCGAGATACGCGACGCCCTCTCCGCGGTTACCAACGAGATCGTGCATACGGTACGGAACTCGATCGAGACGACACCACCCGAGCTCGTCGCCGATCTGATGTTGCATGGAATCGCGATGACTGGTGGTGGTGCGCTGCTGAGTGGTCTGGACCGCCGGCTCGCGATGGAGACGCGGTTCCCGGTTTATGTCACTCCAGATCCGCTGCGAACGGTCGCCCGAGGCTGCAGCGAAGCACTGGAAGAGGCGGAGACGCTCGAACGTGTGCAGTCGGTCATCGCAACGCGACAGCGGCCGAGATGAAGCAACAGGCCGCTCTGGGCCGCTAGACCATGCACCTCGGGCGCAACACCGCCTGGTTCTCCTCGCTGATGATCACGGCTGTGCTGCTCCTCGGAGCCGCCACCGTCGCCCCTGCGGCGGAGATCGAGGCAGAGGCAGCCAACCTGATCGCGCCAGCAGCCGCCGCGGTGCAGGGAACAGTTCGACCGATCTCCGACCTCATCTTTCATGCTCGCGCCGTCCGGGAACTCTCGGCGGAGAATGCGAAGCTACGCCTTCAGGTTGAACGCCTGCGTGCCGAGGTGGGGACCTACCGAGAACAACGAACCGCCCTGGATGCTGTAGTGACGCTCCTCGGCACTACAGCTCACGAGGCGGACGACCTCCTGGCAGCCCAGGTGCTGCTGCGTGACCCGGCGCCCGGCGAGAGCACGCTGCTCGTGAGCCGCGGCGCGGCCGACGGCGTCGTCCCCGGACAACCCGTGCTGGGTAGCGGTGGCACGCTGGTCGGGGTGGTCGACGCCGTCGCCCGGCGACGGAGCTGGGTCCGGTTGATCACCGATCCGGACTCTTCGGTCGCCGTTCGCGTCCAATCGTCCCGGGTCCCCGCGGCATTGGACGGCGGCCGTGATCAGCTCACGCTGGAATTCGTCGGTCGCGATGCGGCGGTGGTCGCGGGGGACATCGTCGTAACCTCGGCACTGGGCGGACAACTTCCAGCGGGTCTGATCGCCGGACGGATCACCCAGGTTCACTCCAGGCCACAGGACCTCCATGCCGAGGTGGTCGTCGAGCCAGTGAGCGACCTCCAGCGTCTTGAGAGTGTCCTGATCCTGACCGGCTTCCACCCCGGACTCGGCGACGGGTCAGGCGGAGGCACCCCGTGAGCATGCGGCTCCTGCTGCTGACCGCGGCGGCCGGTTTCGCCCAGGTATCGGTGGTGACCTTACTGGCTCGAGATCCGTGGGCTAGTCCAGCGCTCCCGGTCGCCGTCCTGGCCGCCTGGAGCGTCAACCGCTCCTCGGACCAGGCATGGCTGGCGGTCATGCCGCCGGCCGTAGTGCTCGGCGTGGTCTCGGCGATGCCGGTCGGCCTCTTCCTGCTCGCCCTCTTGCCCGTCACACTGGCAGGCTCCGTGGTTGCCCGTCATGGACGCGATGGTGCCGGCGAGTCCGAGCGGTGGGTCGGGGTCCTCTGGCGTCTCCTCCCGACGGCCAGCGTTGCCGCTGCGGGTCAGCTCGGATACTCCGCCACCTTCGCGCTCGGGTCGGGACGGCTGCACGAGTGGGCGGCTGCCACTCCGCAGACTGCGATCTCACTGCTGGTGACGTCCGCCGCTGCACTGCTGTGCGCGCTCCTGCTCAGGAGGCGCCAGCCGCGACCTGCTGGGCTGTTCACGTGAGCGGTACACCCGATCGGCGGCTGGCTTCGGTCGGGCTCCTGGTCTTCGCGATCCTCTTCGCCCTCGGGGTGCAGCTGGCGCGGTTGCAGCTCGTCGCTCCTAACGTCGCCCCCGAACTGTCCCGCGATGATCTCCTCAGGGTGATCCAGAGCGAGCCACCACGGGGGCTGATCTACGACCGTCACGGCAACCAGCTCGTTGACAACGTTGCTCAGTATCTCGTCCGGTTAGTCCCGGCCGAACTCCCGGAAGGCGACGCCGCCCGACGCCGCGTGCTGCGCACTGTCGAGCGTGACACCGGCACGGGGTTGTCTCGCCTCGAGGAGATGACGAGCACGGGGCTCGCCACGATCGATCCACTGGTGCCGGTCCCGGTCTATCAGGTCCCGTCGACCCTCGAGGCGATTCGCCTCCGAACGGTGGCTGCCGGACTGCCCGGGGTCGAGGTCGTCGCGGTCCCGGGACGCGTCTATCGCGGCGGCGAACTATTCGCCCACATCCTCGGGCACGTCGGGGCGATTGACGCTATCGATGTGGACCGCTACCGCGACGCCGGATACCCCCTGAACGCCGTTGTCGGCCGATCGGGGCTCGAGTCGATCTACGAGGAGGACCTGCGCGGTGAGGCCGCCAGGCGACTGGTTGTCGCCGAGCCGAATGGGCGCGAGCTGAGCGAACTGGCGACGGTCGCCGCGCAGCCCGGAGCCGACCTCCTGCTCTCGGTTGATTCCGGGCTACAGGCTGCCCTGGCCGACGCGCTCGCCGAGCAGATCGATGTGGCGCTCTCGGAGCGGTCGCCGGATCAGGGGGCGGCGATCCGTGAGGGTGGCGCCGTCGTGATCAACATCAAGACCGGTGACGTCCTGGCTCAGGTCTCGCTCCCATCGTTCGATGTGAATATTCTCGTCAGCGGAAATCCTGAGACGGTGGCCGCACTGCTGGGGGATCCGCGACGGCCCCTGATCGACCGCACGTACATGGTGGCCGAGGCGCCCGGATCGATCTTCAAGACGCTGGTCGCCTATGCCGCCCTTGAGGAGGGCATCGCCACCAGTGACACGCTGATCACGAGCCATGGGGCAATCGTGATCCAGGACCAGTTCGACCCGGAGACGACGTACATCTTCCGAGACTGGGCAGCCCACGGAACACTCGATCTCTCGGGCGGCCTCGCCCGCTCCTCAAACGTCTACTTCTACTACCTGGCCGGTGGCTACCGGCGGGCGGGTGACGGCGACTTCGAGGGGCTCGGCGGCGAGCGTCTGGCCCACTACGCCCGTCTCGCCGGGCTGGGGAGCTCCTCCGGCCTCGATCTACCCGGTGAACACTCCGGGCTCGTGCCCGACGATTCCTGGAAGCAGGAGGTGCTGGGCGAGAGCTGGTACATCGGCGACACCTACAACCTGGGGATCGGGCAAGGCTACCTCTCAACCTCACCGATGCAGATGGCGGTGTGGGCGGCAGCCGTCGCAAACAACGGGCGGATCCTCGAGCCGCGCCTGGTGACGGGGGTCAAGCGGGCCAACGACGTCTACCACCGTGAGCCAGTGGTCTTAGCGGAGTTGTCGAACGAACACGACTCCCTGGCAGTGGTCCGCGAGGGGATGCGAGCC
This sequence comes from Dehalococcoidia bacterium, assembly GCA_965249675.1. Lineage (GTDB taxonomy): Bacteria > Chloroflexota > Dehalococcoidia > UBA2979 > UBA2979. Next base: position 2,426,756 of record OZ252250.1, on the reverse strand, counting down.
GCCGCGTCGGACTTCGGGACCGCCCGCCGCGGCCAACCCCAGGGCCTGACCATCGGCGGAAAGACCGGTACCGCCGAGTTCGGACCACAGCTCCCCGACCAAACCTACGAGAGCCACGGCTGGTACATCGGCTTCGCCCCGTTCGAAGCCCCCGAGATCGCGATCGCCGTCTACCTCGGTCACGGGAGCGGAGCATTCCATGCGGCCCCGGTGGCGCGGGCCGCCTTCGAGCACTACTTCGCTGATCGGTGGCTACCGTGATTGAGGCACGGCGTGGCGGCGTGGCGGCGGCGGGTCGCAGGCTCGCCAGCGACCCGCCGCTGTTGATCGCTGTGGCGGTGCTCGTCGCGATCGGGATTGCCTCGCACTACGGCGCAACCGCACCCGCTGACGGGAGCGTGTCCCGTGCCTTGGCCCGTCAGGTCGCCTACACAGCGATCGCGGCCATGGCGCTGTTCGGTACGGCCCAGGTCGACTACCGGCGGCTGCCGCGGGTCCACGGACTCTTCTACGCTGCAGCGCTCTCATCCCTGCTCCTGCTGCTATTCGTGGGAGTGGAGTCATTCGGTGCCCAGCGCTGGTTCGTGGTTGGCGAGCTGAGCCTGCAGCCGTCAGAGTTCGCCAGATTCGCGGCCGTACTCACCCTGGCGACGATCGCGGCCGAGCGGGCCCCGCAGGTGAGGACGGTTGTCGCCGGTTCCCTCCTGTTCGTCCTGCCGACCGCACTGATCCTGGTCCAACCGGACCTCGGCAGCTCACTGGTCGCTGCGATGGCCTGGCTGGTGCTCCTCGTGGTCTGGCCGGTTCCACTGCGGGTCCTGGGTGCACTCGCTGCCGCCCTGCTCGCTATCGTGCCGCTCACCTTCGCTTTGGCCGTTCCCGCCTACCAGCGCGAGCGTCTCGCCGTCTTCTTCGACCCCGAACGAGACCCGCTCGGTAGCGGATTCGCCCTCAGGCAGGTCGAGGCGGCGTTCGGGAGCGGCGGGCTCACCGGGCGCGGGCTGGCGACCGTGGACTCTGCGCTCGGCGGGCTGGCGACGCGCAGCTCCGACTTTGCACTCGCGCAGATCGGCGAACAGCTCGGCCTCGTTGGCTCGCTGGCCATCGTCTGTCTCTTCGGGGTCGTCGCGTGGCGGGGGCTCGCGATCGGCACCGTGGCGCCCGACCGTCTCGGTCGCATGCTGGCGGTCGGGCTGACCGGCCTGCTGATTCTCCCCGCGATGCTGCACATCGCCGTCAACGTCCGGCTCTTCCCGGCAACGGGCGTGCCACTACCGTTCATCTCCCCAGGGGGTTCAGCGCTGGTCGTCGCTGCGGCGAGCGTCGGCCTCCTGCTCTCGATCGCCGGCAACCAGCCGCCGATCCCCGAGGAACGCTGGTCTGGCGCTCGCTGGGGGTAAGGTGGCTGGCCACCCAGAACCGCCGGTCTCGGAGGTTCCGGGGGGACGACGCCACCACGGGCATCTAGAACTTCGCGACGATCTTCTGGAGCGTGTTCCAGTTTCTGGCCGTTGCAACGACGCCGAGCTGCTTCTCCAGGTAGCCGTACGAGAGGCGCATCGCTTTGACTCCTTCGGGAGTCCACACGTACGCCTCCCGGCCTTCGATCACCAGCACTTCTGGGCTGTGATCGGTCGCAACCAGGGACCGGGCGGCGTCTGAATCCGGCTCCCTGGACAGGAAGATGACGAGGTACCGCGACGGATCGGCGGCGTCGCCGCCGAGGGGGTCCCGATCGAGCACACGCCGGACTTCTGCCATGGTGCGCACGACGCAGGGCACGGTGATGGCGAATCGCTCATCTAGCAGCCGCCGGACGTCATCGCCGACCTCGGCCGGGTCATCTGACGACGCCGTCAGGAGAACGTTCCCGCTCTGTAGGACGGTGGCGATGTCGGTGTAGCCAGCCCGGTCAAGCTCCAGGCGTAGGGCGGTCATCGAGATCCGGTTCCGGGCCCCGACGTTGATACCCCGGGGCATCACCAGGTAGCGCACGCTCATACGTCTCCATAGGCGAGAACGTAGGAGTACTGACCCTCGATGTGATTGGGCGTACCCCCGACAGCTCTGATCAACTGCGCCTCCGACGTCCCGACTGTGTCGTCGGCAGGCTCCCGTGCGTCCGCGAGCTTGCCCGACTCGTCTCGGCGTCTTCTCACGGGAGCCGCAACCGAAGGTCGAGCGTGCCGGCAACCTGGCGCTGCAGGGCAGGGATACCCATGGGGGAACTGGCCCGGACTCCAGCCGACTCACCTCAAAGTCCACCTGCGTGCCGCGCCTGCAGAGCACCAACGGACCGGCGGCCATTCGCCGACGGTCGCTCAGGGCGTGAGTGCTGGCTCCGCTGGCTCCGCCGTAGAGTCTTGCTCCTGTTTGGGCTCCCCGAGAACGAACGTCACCTCCTCGTCGACGTAGTCGATCTGGATGGTGTCCCCTTCGCTGTACGTCTCGTCGAGCATCGAGTCAGAAAGCGGGTTCTCCACCTGGTTCTGGATCGCACGGCGCAGCGGCCGGGCGCCGAAGATGTCGTCGAACCCCTCCGTGCCGAGGTAGTCCAGCAGAGCGGGCGTCACCTCAAGCTGCATCGACTTGTCCGCGAGGTTGTCCCGGAGGTCGTTGAGTTGCAGGTCGACGATCTCGCGGATGTGCTCGGCCTGCAGCCCATGGAACACAACATGCTGGTCGATGCGGTTGATGAACTCGGGCCTGAACACCCGCTTCATCTCCTCCTCGACGCGGTCCTTCATGCGGCGGTAGCGGTCCTCGACACTCTTCTCCTCATCGCGAGCCGTGGCAAAGCCGACACGGGCATCCTTGCGGATCAGATCGGAGCCGACGTTTGAAGTCATGATGATGATCGTGTTGCGGAAGTCGACCTTGCGTCCCTTCGCGTCGGAGAGATGCCCATCGTCGAAGATCTGCAGCAGCATGTTGAAGACGTCAGGATGCGCCTTCTCGACCTCATCGAGGAGGATCAGGCAGTAGCTGCGACGACGCACGAGGTCGGTCAGCTGCCCCCCGTCCTCGTAGCCGACATAGCCCGGAGGGGACCCGACGAGTCGCGAGACGGTGTGCTTCTCCATGAACTCGGACATGTCGATGCGGACGATGTTCTCTCTCGCTCCGAACATGAACTCACCGAGCATCTGCGCGAGGTAGGTCTTGCCGACGCCGGTGGGGCCGAGGAACATGAACACGCCGATCGGACGTTTCGGATCCTTCAGGCCGGCGCTCGCGCGGCGCACCGCGCGAGAGACGGCGACCACCGCCTCCTCCTGGCCCACGACCTTCTCCTTGAGATAGGCCTCCATCTCGAGCAGACGCTGGGACTCCTCGGCGGCAATCCTCGTCAGCGGTACACCTGTCCACTGAGAGATCACGTCGCGGATGTCGTCCTCAGTCACGAGCGCCGGCTCAGCGTCACGGTCACTCGCCGCCTGCGATTGGAGCTCCTCGAGCTCTGACTGGAGGGTTACCTCGCGCTCGCGCAGCTCGGCGGCGAGCTCGTACTGCTGATTCGCGATCGCCTGATCCTTCTCGCGGCGCAGCGTCCCCAGGCCGACCGTTACGGTGCGCACCGATGGCGGCGTCTTGTGTCGCCGGATCCGCACCCGCGCAGATGCCTCATCGATCAAGTCGATCGCCTTGTCGGGCAGGAATCGATCGGCGACGTAGCGGGCCGACAACTCTGATGCCGCCACGATCGCCTCGTCGGCAATCTTAAGCTTGTGGTGCTCCTCGTAAGCCGAGCGCACGCCCTTGAGGATCGCGATCGTGTCTTCAACCGTCGGCTCTTCGACATGCACCGGCTGGAAACGGCGCTCCAGCGCCGCATCGCGCTCGATGTGCTTGCGGTACTCATCAAGAGTGGTTGCGCCGACGGCCTGAATCTCACCGCGGGCCAGCGCCGGCTTGAGGATATTCGCCGCATCGACCGCACCCTCTGCGGCACCCGCGCCGACAAGCATGTGCAACTCGTCCACAAACAGCACGCAGTTGCCCGACGATGTGATCTCCTCAATCACCTTCTTGAGTCGCTCTTCGAACTCGCCGCGGTACTTGGTACCGGCGACCAGCAAGCCAATGTCGAGCGTAAGCATGCGCTTCCCGATTAGAGTGTCGGGTACATCGCCCTCGACAATCCGGTGTGCGAGCCCCTCGGCGATCGCCGTCTTGCCGACGCCCGGCTCGCCGATCAGGACGGGGTTGTTCTTGGTCCGCCGAGAGAGGATCTGCACGACCCGCTCGATCTCGCTGTCGCGGCCGACGATCGGATCGAGCTGGCCGGCCCTGGCCATCGCGGTGAGATCGACGCCGAGCTGGTCGAGCGTCGGGGTGCGGGCTGAGCGTTGTCCGGCGGCCGCGGCCTGCTGACCCTCCGGCTGACTCTGGGCGAGGATCCGGGTCGTCTCGCCGCGAACTCGCTCGAGATTGACCCCCAGGCTCTCCAGAACGCCGGCAGCGATCCCTTCACCTTCCCGGACGAGCCCGAGCAGCAGGTGCTCAGTACCGATGTAGGAGTGCGAGAGTCGGCGGGCCTCGTCAACAGCGAGTTCAATGACCTTCTTGGCACGGGGGGTCAGCCCGATTTCTCCGGTCGACTGGCGGTCGCCACGACCGATGATGAACTCAACGGCGGAGCGCACCTTGGTGAGTTCGACACCAAGGTTCGAGAGCACACGAGCGGCGACACCATCGCCCTCGCGGACCAGCCCGAGCAGGAGGTGCTCAGTGCCGATGTAGTTGTGGTTGAAGCGTTGCGCTTCCTCCTGTGCGAGGGTCAAGACTCGCCTCGCGCGCTCGGTGAACTTGTCGAATCGGTCAGCCATCGGGCCCTCCGCTCGGCTCCGAGATCAAGGCTAGCACAGGCGTGATCGGACAACGGCGAGAGGGCCTGTCCGCTTGCTCCGTCCGGCGTCAGACGAGCTGCTCGCGCCGAGCAGGCGACGCGTTCAGACGCGCGTATGTCCGGGAAGTGATGCTCCCCGGGCACGGAGAGGGCCGGCTTGTGCCGGCCCTCTCGCAATTGGCTCTCTGAGTGTTCGCCGGGGGTCGCTGCCCCCGGCTAGTTCGCCTCCTGGCGGGCCTGAGCGTCCTGCATCGCCTGTTGCATCGCCGTCAGGACCGGACCCGCGTCCGGCGGTGGCATCGACGGCGCCCCGCCACCACCGCTCGACTGGGACCGCGCCTCAGCCTCCCGGGCACGCGCTGCCTGCATCTCGACCAGCGCGGCGTGACGTCGCTCGACACGATCCTCGATCGCCTCGACCTCCTGGGCGAACTGTGCGCGCGCTTCGTCGCTCAGCGCCGTCACCCGTCCATCGCCATCGAACCGCCAGCCACGGAGCTCCGCCTCTCGGCGCGCCTCACGCAGGGACAACCCCAGGCGATGACGATCATGTTCGATGCGCACGATCTTGAGCGGCACCACATCGCCGTCCTCAAGCACTTCCTCGGGGTGAGCGATCCGGCGCTCCACAATCTCCGAGACGTGGACCAGACCCTCGACCGGACCGGGCAGCCTGGCGAAGGCTCCAAACGGCACCAGCTTCGTGATCACGCCCGGCACCACGTCGCCAACGGCGTATTGTGTGATCATCTGCTCCCATTGCTCCGGTGCCGCCCGGCGGATCGAGAGAGCAATCTTTTTGCTCTCCTTGTCGACACGGAGAACGTAGACCGTGACCTCGTCACCAATCTTGAAGAGATCCTCGGGCTGGGCATTGCGGTCCCAGGACAGCTCGGAGAGATGCACCAGGCCGTCAGCACCACCGAGGTCGACGAAGACGCCGAAGTTTCGGATGGAGGCCACCGTGCCGGTCCGGATCTCACCCTGGGTGAGCTCCTCGAGCAGGCGATCCTTCTGTTCGGCGCGCCACTCTTGCAGGGCGGCTCGTTCAGAGAGGATCACGCGATTGCGCCGACGATTGATCTCAATCACCTTGAGCTGGAGCGAGCGTCCCACCTGTGCCGAGAGCGGGTTCGTTCCGTCCGAACCCGGCTTGGCGCCGACCACCTGTGACATCGGGATGAACGCGTTCACTCCCTCGACGTTCGCGAGCAGTCCGCCCTTGTTGAAGCCGGTGATCTCCGCGTCGAAGACCTCGCCGCTCTCGAAGCGCTCCTGCAGGATTCGCCAGCCCTGCTCGCCGCGAGCTCGGTCAATCGAGAGACCAACCTGTCCGACCGCCGTCTCCGGCTGCGTCACGTAGACCAGCACGGACTGCCCGACCTCAACCTTCGAGAGGGGCCCGGCGCCCAGGGACAGCATCTCCTGCTGCGGTACGACGCCTTCTGACTTGAAGCCAATGTCCACGAGCAAGCCATCGCGCTCGATCGCCATCACCCGGCCCTCGACGACCTCACCACGGCGTAGCGGACGGAGATCACTCTCTCCGACGCTCTCAAGCAACGAGGCCATATCCTCGATTGGTGAGTCACCCGAGGATTCGCCCGTGGGAACGTCGAGTTGAGCCTCCCCACCTGATGCGGTCTCTTCGGGTGGAGGAGCGACTGCGGATGGGCTGGCCGCCGCTTCACTCGGGGCGGGTAGGGAATCTCGGGTACTGCTCTCGGTGGTCAAACTCGAACTGCCTCCTGTGGCGCGGATTGCCACATTGCTGGGTGGACGGAAATGCCGCCGGATCATATCACGCAAGCCGGCTGCGCTGGTGGGCGATCAAACCCACTTGCTGCTCCCGCTCGTTCGCTGCCGGCATCGGGCACAAAAGAAAAGCGGGCCGCCTCGCGAGGCGGCCCGCATAGATCCCGGCAATGGCCTATTTTCCGCACCCAGTCACCCGGGCAGTATCGTCAGCGCTACAACGTTTCACTTCCGTGTTCGGAATGGGAACGGGTGGGTCCGCCGCGCTCTAATCACCAGGATAGCCAGTATCAGGGAGGTCCCGACCTGTGGCAAGTCCCGCCCGGACTCCGAACGCCGCCCGAACGCTTGGGGACGGGCTTCATCCCCAGAACGTGAGCGGCCACGGGCCTCGGGCGAGGGCCGGGAGCGGTCGCGAGCCGCCTCTACCCGACACTGAGGTGAGCGGCCGAAGGAGGCGACCGAACGGTGCTCGAGACACGACCTTGTGGTTGACTCCAAGCGAGGCGTCCCCAGAGAGTGTCGGCATGGCAGCAGAACAGCGCCGGTCAATTCTGGTCATCTGCACGGGGAACCGCGCTCGGTCCCAGATCGCCCACGGCTGGCTGAACCACCTCGGCGGTGAGCAGGTTGTGGTGTCAAGCGCCGGCACCGAGCCGAAGGGCGTGCACCCGATTGCGATTCAAGTGATGAGCGAGGTCGGCATCGACATCTCGCTGCATACGTCCGACCACGTCGACCGCTACCTCGGCGGCGACTTCGACCTGGTCCTGACCGTCTGCGATCAGGCCCGCGAGTCGTGCCCCGTCTTCTCCGGGGCGCGGTCGACGATGCATCGCGCCTTCGAAGATCCCGACTATCCGCACATGAGCGAAGCCGAACTGACCAACGTGTTCAGGTGGATCCGCGATGACATCGGGCGCTTCTGCCGGGAGCTGCTCGATCAGGAACTGGGATAGTCTGCGTGAGACGATCGGCGCAGCGGTTCCGGGGGCAGTAGATGGCGGTAGCGGCGGACATTCGGCAGGCGATGGAAGACGGTTCCTGGATCCGACGCATGTTCGAACTGGGGATCGCGCTCAGACAGGAACGAGGTGCCGACAACGTCTTCGACCTCTCCCTGGGAAACCCGATCACGGAACCGCCGCCTCAATTCTTCGATGAGCTGCGGAGCTTCGCAGCCTCGGACGCTCCTGGCTTGCACCGCTACATGCCGAACGCAGGCTACGTCGAGACTCGCAGCGCCGTTGCCGACGCCCTCTCGGACGAGACTGGATTGGACTACACGCCCGAACACGTCGTGATGACGGTCGGCGCAGCAGCCGCGCTCAACATCGTCATTCGTGCCCTCTGCGATAGCGGCGATGAGTTAGTGGTTCTCGCGCCCTACTTCGCCGAATACCTCTCCTACGCAAGGAATCACGGCGCAACGCCGGTGGTCGTCAGTTGTGACGACCACTTCCGGCCCGACCTGGGCGAACTCGAGAGCAAGCTATCCGCTCGCACGAAGATCGTGATCCTCAACTCACCCAATAACCCGACCGGCGCGATCTACCCGGCGTCGCTCATCGGAGCACTCGCCGAGCTGCTCCGCACGAAGTCGACCGAGTATGGCACCGAGATCTTCCTCGTCAGCGACGAGCCCTACCGCAAGATCTTGTTCGACGGGGTGGAGTACCCGTTCCCGCAGCTCTCCTACGAGCGAACGATCACCGTCACGTCGCACGCCAAGGACCTCGCCCTCCCCGGCGAACGGATCGGGTACATCGCCGTGCACCCTCGCTACGGCGATGACGGACTCCTGGTCGACGCATTGAGCTTCTGCAATCGAGTCCTGGGCTTCGTGAACGCGCCGGCGATCATGCAGCACATCGTTCGTCATCTCCAGCGAGTGACGGTCGACACCAGCGACTACCAGCAGAAGCGGGACTACCTCTACGACGTGCTGACCAGTGCCGGCTACAGCGTGCGCAAGCCGGAGGGCGCCTTCTACATGTTCCCCAGGTCCCCGGTCCCAGACGAAATGGAACTCGTCGCGGCGCTACAACGTCACGGGGTCCTCGTGGTGCCCGGTCGAGGGTTTGGCATGGAAGGGTATTTTCGCATCTCCTACTGTGTCGCTCAGAGGGAACTTGAAGGGGCTGCGCCCGGCTTCAGAGCGGCGATCTCCGAGTTGTCGACCCGATAGACACCATCTCAGGGTCGACCCGCTCTGCCGAGTGGCGGAGATGCTCCGGGGGGTGGGTCTCGCACCTCCCAGTCAGCGAGGACTCCTGTCTGCTCGGAGTCCAGACGCCCATTCCCAAGCCAGGGCATGTCGGAGAATTTCCGCCGCAGCAGCCTGTTGGTAGTGATGGCAGGGCTGTTGGTACAGACATCCGCTCCGTCCAGAGCCACGAGGTCCTCAGAGGTGTGTTCTGATCGCTGCCCACGGATACGAAGTTTGGCGCCACACGCACTCAGTTTTCTCGACCCCGCCGTGGGGACGGGTGACTGGAGCGCCCCGCTCAGGGCGCGAGGCGTCGATGGTGTCATCCGCCGCCAGATGGGGCAGCGCGTCCCTCAAGAGACGAGCGTTCCGTCTGACGGAATCGTTGGCGAGGAGAGCGACAACGTGGCGAGCGACGACCAGATATGGACCTCAACGGCGACGCCCAGCCACCGCTACCTCGCACCGTCCCAGATCAACCACGGGTGCGCCAACCATCGCCATCACCGTGCACCGCCCCTGCCAGGTGACGGCATCCCCGAACAGACAGACCGACCAGCCGGACCGCTGGCGGCGCAACCGCGACGTACACGGCGGTTACTACGCGTGCCGAGCTGCCGATCACCGTGGTTGTGTTCTTGAGAAAGGGGGTGCTGATCACGGCACGTGGTGGTAGCGGGAGGGGGATTCGAACCCCCGACCTTCGGGTTATGAGCCCGACGAGCTACCACTGCTCCATCCCGCGTCGCCACTCCGCGCCAGAAGACGCGTCGCACCTTGGTACGGAATATCACGCGAACTCCACAGATAGGCGATTTGCCGACGATCGCGGCTGTGTTTGATGAAGGGTCAAGCCCTCGACCATTAGTACCACTCAGCTGCACGTATTACTACGCTTCCACCTGTGGCCTATCAAACCAGTAGTCTCCTGGCGGTCTTACCCGGTTAACCCGGAGAGAGGCCTCATCTTGAAGGCGGCTTCCCGCTTAGATGCTTTCAGCGGTTATCCGTTCCGTACATGGCTACCCGGCGATGCTCCTGGCGGAACAACCGGCACACCAGAGGTACGTCCACCCCGGTCCTCTCGTACTAGGGGCAGCACTCCTCAAGCCTCTTACGCCCACAGCGGATAGAGACCGAACTGTCTCACGACGTTCTGAACCCAGCTCGCGTACCGCTTTAATGGGCGAACAGCCCAACCCTTGGGACCTGATTCAGCCCCAGGATGCGACGAGCCGACATCGAGGTGCCAAACCCTGCCGTCGATGTGAACTCTTGGGCAGGATCAGCCTGTTATCCCCGGGGTAGCTTTTATCCGTTAAGCCATGGCCCTTCCACTCGGGACCATAGGATCACTTTGGCCGACTTTCGTCCCTGCTCGACGTGTCTGTCTTGCAGTCAAGCTCCCTTATGCCAATGCACTCAAAAGGTGATTACCATCCACCCTGAGGGAACCATTGCGCGCCTCCGTTACATTTTGGGAGGCGACCGCCCCAGTCAAACTGCCCACCAGACGCTGTCCCCGTGCTTGCTCACGGGTTAGGAGGACAAACACAGAAGAGTGGTATTTCACCAGTGGCTCCCCGCCCCCCGAAAGGAACGGTTCAAAGCCTCCCACCTATCCTACGCATCTGTGCCCGGCCTCCAGCGCCAAGCTGCAGTAAAGCTCCACGGGGTCTTTTTGTCCGGCTGCGGGTAGGCCGCATCTTCACGGCCAGTTCAATTTCGCCGAGTTCTTCGTTGAGACAGCGCCCAGATCGTTACGCCATTCGTGCGGGTCGGAACTTACCCGACAAGGAATTTCGCTACCTTAGGACCGTTATAGTTACGGCCGCCGTTCACCGGGGCTTCGTTTTGAACCTCTCAGCTCGCCACTTAACCTTCCGGCACTGGGCAGGCGTCAGCCCCTATACATCCCCTTACGGGTTAGCAGAGACCTGTGTTTTTGTTAAACAGTCGCCTGGGCCCGCTCACTGCGGCCCCCGAAGTGCTCAGGGCGCGAAGCCCGTCACCCTCAGAGGCGCTCCTTCTCCCGAAGTTACGGAGCTAGATTGCAGAGTTCCTTAACGAAGATTCTCTCGAACGCCTTACGGTGCTTACCGTCGCCCACCTGTGTCGGTTTTCGGTACGGACATTGATCGTATTCGGCGGCGACGCTTTTCTAGCCGGCATGGACTCAACCAGGTCGCGTTGACTGTCGTCTCTACTTCTCCCGCACCCTCCGCTTGACCTGGCAACGGATTTTCCTATCGCCAGACGCCTACGGTGCAGGAACGGACCATGTCCAATCGGCCCGCCTGATCTATCCTCCCGGGTCACGCCTCCCGCCTCAAACACACGATCAATGGGGCAGGAATACTAACCTGCTGTCCATCGCCTACGGCTCTCGCCCTCGGCTTAGGCCCGCCTAACCCTACGCGGAATAACCTTCCGTAGGAACCCTCAGGCTTTCGGCGTCCAGGTTTCTCACCTGAATTTCGCTACTCATGCCGACATTCTCACTTCTACGCGCTCCACCGGGGGTCACCCCTCCGACTTCACGGCCCGCAGAACGCTCCTCTACCGATCGCGTGATAAATCACGCAATCCCCTAGCTTCGGTACCATGCTTGAGCCCCGTTACATTATCGGCGCCCGATCACTTGACCAGTGAGCTGTTACGCACTCTTTCAATGGTGGCTGCTTCTAAGCCAACATCCTGGCTGTCTTCGCGATCAGACATCCTTTTACACTGAGCATGGATTTTGGGACCTTAGCTGAAGGTCTGGGCTGTTTCCCTTTCGACAATGGAGCTTAGCCCCCACTGTCTCACTCCCGAGCTCTCAAGTATTGGCATTCGCGGTTTGAATGGGTTTGGTAAGCGCTATGCCCCCTAGCCCAATCAGAGCCCTACCTCCAATACAAAACACTCGAGGCTGCGCCAAGACGCATTTCGAGGAGAACC
>OZ252250.1:0-2410000 GCA_965249675.1 Dehalococcoidia bacterium | reverse complement strand
TGACGGCCGACACCCCCGCGAGATCGACGGTCAACTGCCGGAACCGGCGCAGCGGGATTCCCAGCGCGTGGCAGAGCACCCCCCGCAACGCGAGGTTGTGTGAGACGACGGCAATCTCGCCGCCCTGATACTCCGTCGCGACCTGCTCGCAACTCTCCACGATGCGCGCCTGCGCCTCCACGAGCGACTCCCCACCGGGCATCTGCAGACTGGGCGCGTCGTCTGTACGCCATCGCTCAAGAAAGTCTTGATGGCGTTCGCGCATCTCGGGTCCGGACAGGCCGTCAAGTTCTCCCTGGTCGAGTTCGGCCAGGCGCGGATCCCGCGTCACCGCGAGACGCTGTCCGGCAATCGCGGCGGCAACGTCGCCGGCGCGCGAGGACGGGCTGCTGAACACCCCGTGCAGCTGCCGTCCCTCGAACCGCGCCCCAACGCGGTCCGCCTGCAGCCGGCCCAGTGCGTTCAGCGGTACATCGCGCTGCCCCTGAGAAATCCCGTCAGCATTTGCCGCGGTCTGCCCGTGTCGGATCAGATAGAGGACCGCCGTCAACTGGCCACCGAGCTCGACTCGCGCAGCGTGATTGACTGACGAACGATGTCGAGTGGCTCGCTCTGCACACCAAGGGCGAGCAGGACCTGCTGCGGGCGACCGGTGCGACCTTCAGCGAGTGAGAGGTGCATCGCCAACCGAGTCTCCGCGGGGTCGTCGTCCACGGACAGGTCAAGGATCGTCTCGCGCAGATCGTAACGGCGGATCTTCTCGCCGCGTTGCTCCTCCCAGTCGAGCCGCTCGATCGCCAGCAGCCGCTCGACGGAGGCCGCCAGTCGAGGTCGGTCGCCCCGGTCGAGAGCGAGCTTCACCTCGTAGTGAGCGGACTCAAGGCAGGATTGCATCGAGGGCAGCTGCTGCGGCACCACCTGGACCGTGGAAATTGCCAGGCCTGGAGGCATCGCCTCAAGCAGGCGGCTGGAGACCTCGCGCACCGGGAGATCCAACTCGAGCCAGACCTCGATCAACTCGCGAGCGCCTGTTACGCCGACCGGGAGGGGCGCTGCGAGGGCCAGGCGCGGATGCGGGGAGAAGCCCTGGCTGTACGCTAGTGGGAGGCCCGAGCGGCGAATCGTCCGTTCCCAGGTCCGGAGCATGTCGAGATGGGACACCCAGCGCAGCGGCCCAGCGGCCGAGAAGGTGATGCGCAATCGCTGGGTCACGAACGGTGCCGCACCTGTCCGTTGACCTCAGCCGCCCATGTCCGACGCAGTGACTCGAGCAGCTCCAGCGCGGCCGATCTGGGATCGCGGCTTCGCTCTGCGACGGCGCACACCAGCTCCTCCAGCGATCCGTCGTGCTGTGAAGCGGCGAGCGCCTCACGGTGCAGCGCTGCTCGAGCGAGGTCGACGATCTGTCCTCGGACCAACCGCCGACGCTCAACCTCTGCATGTTCCGCGCTGCGAACGTGCTGTTGGTGCCGATCGATCGCGTCGACGAGCTCGTCGATCCCCTGGTTCGCGCGGGCCACTGTCTTCAAAATCGGGGGAACCCATGTGTCGAAATTCGCGATCGCCAGTAGGGCCCGCAGCTGACTCACTGCGGTGTCCGCTCCGGCGAGGTCGGCCTTGTTGACGACCATCACCTGCGCCACCTCCATCAACCCCGCCTTCATTGACTGGATCTCGTCCCCGGTGCCGGGGTTCGCCACGAGGACCGTTGTCTGCGCTGCCGTGGCCACCTCGACCTCGTCCTGGCCGGCGCCCACGGTCTCGATCAGGACGATGTCGAAGCCAGCTGCGTCGATCAGGTCCACCGCACCCGTCGCAGTCTCCGAAAGTCCTCCGAGGTTCCCACGTGACGCCATCGACCGCAGGAAGACTCCGGGGTCACCGGTCAGGTCTTGCATGCGGATGCGATCGCCCAGAATCGCGCCGTTGGAGAAGGGAGAAGATGGATCGACGGCAACGATCCCCACGGTCCGACCACGTCGCCGCTGCGCTCGAGCTAGCGCACCGACGAGCGTTGACTTACCGGCACCCGCGGAGCCGGTGATCCCGACCGTCTGGGCGCGTCCAGTATGCGCATAGACCTCGGCCAGCACACGACGCCCGGTGGCCGAATCCGCCTCCAGGTGACTGATCGAGCGCGCGAGGGCGCGGCGACTACCGGCCAGGAGCGAACGTGCGAGTCCTGGAGCGTCCAAGACGCTACCCACGCCTCGGCGCGTGCTCGCGGACGAAGGCGATGATGTCGCGGGTGTCCGTCCCCGGTCCAAAGACACCCCGGAACCCGATCGCCTCGATCTCCGCGATGTCCTCATCGGGGATGATCCCGCCGGCGAAGAGGAGCACGTCGTCGACACCGCGCGATTCCAGCTCCTCAACGATGCGTGGAAAGAGGCCGAGGTGTGCCCCCGAGAGGATTGACAGCCCGATCACCTGCACATCTTCCTGCAGCGCCGCCTCTGCGATCATCTGTGGTGTCTGCCGGATCCCCGTATAGACGACCTCCATGCCGGCATCGCGGAGAGCGCGTGCGACGACCTTTGCCCCGCGGTCATGTCCGTCGAGCCCGGGCTTGGCGATGAGCACTCGGATCGGCGACTGGCCGGCCCGATCGGTGGTGTCCGCAGTACTGGCCTGAGTCATCGAGGCTCTCCTCGTTCATTCACCGGCAGGACGGCGCCCTAGCGCCTGAACTCAATCAACTGGATGGCGAGGCCAAACGTCTGGTCGGCCGAGATCACAGACGTGACGCTATCGGGCAGCGGCCCTGCTGCCGCGCCGGCCAGGTCATAGCCAGCCTCCCGGTAACGGGCAATCTCCGAATCGATGTCAGCGACTTCGATCGCCACCATCGAGTTGATCCCCTCACCGGTCGCGGCCAGGCGCTGGGAGATCGGCGAATCGGCTGACTCCGCCCAGATCAGCTCGACGACGCACTGCCCGACCGGCATCTGGCCGATCACCATGCCCCGTAGCGGGGCTCGTATCTCGTTGGTAACCCGATAGCCAATCAGAGCCTCCCATGTGCGTGAGGCACCCTCGAGGTCTTCCACCAACATCGCGAGGTGGTCGAACCCCTTGTCCGGAGATTGGTGCGCGTCGGCCGGTGGCTGGGCGAGTTCCACCAGCACGCCATGAGCGGCCATGGGATGAATGAAGGCTATCTGCCCGGCCAACCCGTCGCGTGGCTCGTCGTCGATCAGTTCGACGCCCTGCTCCCGCAGCCGCGCGAGCTCTCCGCGGATGTCGTCGGTCTGGAAGCAGATGTGGTGGAGGACCGGCCCCTTCGTGGCGAGATGGCGGCTGACGCCGGTGTCGTCCCGGGTCGGCTGCAGGAGTTCGATCTCGTTCTCCCCCAGGCTCAGAAGAACGCCGCGCACCCCCTGCTCCTCGAGCGTCCGGTCCTCTGTCACCTCGAGGCCCATCACGTCGCGGAAGAAGCCGAGTGCCTCGTCAGCGTCTGGTAACACCACACCGATGTGGTGAATCTTGTCGATCATGTTCGTCCCTCGCTCTAGACAGCGACCGGCAGGCAGAACCGACAAGCGGTGTCCCTGGTGCCCGGCCCGTGCGCTCTAGAGTGTCATCACTTCCCGATACTCGCCCCACTCTTCGCGTAGGACGCTGCAGATCTCACCGACGGTCACGTACTCTTCAGCCGCCTCGATGAAGAGCGGCAACATGTTCTCGTCGGTCGCGGCTGCCGTGCGGACTCTTGCGAGTGCCGCCTCAACCGCGAGCGGGTCGCGGTCGGCCCGCAACCGAGCGAGGGCGTCGCGACGTCCCTGCTCCACCGCCGGGTCGACGCGATGAATCGGTGGGGTGTGTGCCTGCTCTGTCACGAACTCGTTAACGCCGACGACAATCCGCTCTCTCGTCTCCGCCTGACGCTGCAGGCGGAACGCGCTCTCCTGGATCTCACGCTGCTGGAAGCCCTGCTCAATGCCCGTCAGCGCCCCGCCCATGTCCTCGATGCGCTTGAGATAGGCCATCGTCTCTGCTTCCACTCGGTCGGTGAGCGCCTCGACCAGGTACGAACCGGCGAGCGGGTCGATCACGTCGGCGACCCCCGACTCGTGACCGATCAGCTGCTGCGTGCGCAGCGCCAGCTCGACGGACTCCTCGGTCGGTAGTGCCAGTGCCTCGTCGTACGAGTTGGTATGGAGCGACTGTGTGCCTCCAAGCACTGCCGACATTGCCTGCAATGCGGTGCGGACCAGGTTGTTGAGTGGTTGCTGGGCCGTGAGCGTGGCTCCACCCGTCTGAGTGTGGAACCTGAGCATCTGCGACCGCGGATTCGTCGAGCCATAGCGCTCTGAAGCCATCCGTGCCCAGACCCGGCGACTGGCACGGAACTTCGCGACCTCCTCGAGGAAGTTCGAGTGGCAGGCCCAGAAGAAGGCGAGTCGCGGCGCAAACTCGTCGAACTTGAGGCCGACATGGATTGCCGCATCGACGTACTCGATCGCGTTGGCGAAGGTGAAGGCTAGCTCCTGCGCCGCCGTGCAGCCTGCCTCTCGCATGTGGTAGCCGGAGATCGAGATGGTGTTCCAGTCGGGCAGGTTGTCCTTGCACCAGGCGAAGCAGTCGGTGATCAGCCGCAGCGACGGTCGCGGCGGGAAGATGTAGGTCCCACGAGCGATGTATTCCTTGAGGATGTCATTCTGGATCGTGCCGCCGATCTTCGAGAGGTCTGCACCCTGCTTCTTCGCTGCCGCGACGTAAAAGGCGAGCAGAATCGGCGCGGTCGCGTTGATCGTCATTGACGTCGTGATCTGCTCAAGGGGGATACCGTCCGTCAGCGTCTCCATGTCCGCCAGTGAGGAGATGGCGACACCCACCTTGCCAACCTCGCCAATCGCTGCATCGTCGTCGGAGTCGAACCCGATTTGCGTAGGCAGATCGAAGGCGACCGAGAGACCGGTCTGGCCCTGCTCGAGGAGGAACTTGTAGCGTCGATTGGACTCGGCAGCGTCCGCGAAGCCGGCGTACTGGCGCATCGTCCAGAGCCGGCCGCGGTACATGGTAGGCTGCACGCCGCGCGTGAACGGGAACTCGCCGGGATAGCCTAGCTGCTCATGGTAGTTCCACTCGGCGATGTCCTCTGGCCCGTAGACCGCGTCCAGTGAGGCCCCCGAGGAGGACTCGAAGTTCTCGCGCCTTTCCTTGAACCGCGCCGTTGCCTGCTCGTGGGTGGTCGTCTGCCATTCGTGTTTACTGTTGCTCGGCAAGGGAGCCCCCGATCCGCGCTGAGTGTAGGCGAGCCAGAATTTGACGATCAATTCGGGTGGGGGAGGCGTGGCGATCCGGGCGGGTGAAGCGTGCGCCGGGCGGCATCCATTCTTCCCAGACGCGCGCCTCACGGCCGACCCGCGGAGCGCCAAGGTCCTCGAGGCGGGCGCTTGCCCACAACCCGGCGAGGTGTGACCTGCTTGAGAGGGCCGGGACAGGCCGATACACGACCCGCGGACGACTCGCCACCCGTTGCGACGGCAGAAGGTCGCCGCCTGCGGGCGCGATCGGTGTGGTGCTCCCATGAGGCAGAGGGCCGTGAGCCCGATGGTGGGGTCGGGTGTTGGTGGGCGATGGAGGGCTCGAACCTCCGACCTTCCGGGTGTAAACCGAACGCTCTGGCCAGCTGAGCTAATCGCCCTGTACCCCGCCACGCTGCCATGGTTACCACATCGGCGGCCGGGGATTGATGCTAGGCAGCGCTCGATCGGACGGTCAACCACCGGCTCCTGGCACGCGCGCCCGATCGCGAGGCCTCTCCCACAGCGGCTACTTCGACGCTACGGTAGCGATACCGGCAACGATGAAGGGCTCATCCCATGGTAGGCCTTCGGCGAAGACCCCCGGACGGAACTCAGAGGTCCTCTGCGTACAAGCGCCGAGGATGAGCATCTGCGGGTTGTCACTCTACTGAGGTTCACTGTGGATGCGAGAGACGGCAACTCCCACGCCGGCGGGGCGACTTTGCTCGCAGGTGTCTGAACGTGACGTTGGCGGTGACTGTGCACGAGGATCTTTCGAGGATGTCCCTGGCGGAGATCGAAGAGGCATCAGGTGAGCTGCACCGACGAACAGGTGTGGCGCTCCGCCGGATCGGCGAGATTCGAGCGGACCGGCCGGTGCTGCCCCCTCTGGTGGCCAACCTGACTCCCCGTCAGTACGCGACGCACCTGGCGACAGCGCTCGAGCTTGGTTGCGCGAGCCTGGGCGCCGTGATCGCCGGCGAACGCCCGCCACTGGCGCGGAGCGACCGTCACCCGGCGGTGGTTGCGGCTCTCACCTACGGGGCACCGACCTTGCCGGCGCTCCTGGCTCGGCTGGAACAGGACCGACGCGTTCTCACGTCTCTCGCGCGGCGACTTGAGCCACGCTTCGCTGAACGCTGCGAGACCGCCTGGGGGGATCTCACCATTGGTCAGCTGGCGGTTGAACTGGCGATCGCGGAACCGGCCCGTGTCGCTCAGATGCTGGAGCGCGTCACGACGACGGTGGTCCGAGGGTTGAGCGCTCTGGCCGATTGAACGCCGAGCGGGGCTGGTCGCCTATTGGCTCGGGTTCGGCACCAGCTGCTCGGTGAGCACCGCGAACTCGTGGCCGTCCCACTGATGGGATCTCTCCAGAAGCTGCGAGGGACAGCACTGACGATCGCCCGTCGCCCAGACGCCTTCCAGTGTCACCACCAGGTCCAGCCGGAACTCCACCCGTCCGGTCGTGGCGATGAACTGCTTGAGCACCGCGCGCCGGTCCTCGAGAAGGTAGATTCCGACGCCGATGTCGCCCATCGTGCCTCCGGACTCGACGACGACAAACGCCTCGTCGATGCCGTCCAGACCGACGAGGTCGGCGAAGTGCGCTCGTTCCGGAGTCACGACGCCCCCACCGGCGCGGTCGATCAGCGGTCCGATCACCGCGGGGTCGTTGAGATCAAGTTCGTGCAGTGAGTCGATCAACTCGGCCGTCCCCGCGGCGGTCGCAGTGGCCACCGCGGTGACCGTCTCCGGCGGTGGAGCGGGTGTCGCCGTCTCGGTCGCTGTCACAGGTGGAGCGACTGGAATTGCCGTCGCCGCGGGAGTCGCAACATCGTCCCCGCCACGACATCCGATCAGAGTGGCCGTCACGAGCAGAGCCACGGCGCAGCTTCCTCCGAACCGTCGATCGGTCAGACAGCTCACCGGGGCTGCCTGCGATCGATTGGTAGCATGAGCCCACTCCCCGGTCTCGAACCCTGGCGCTATCCGAAGGATGGAGATGCCCGAGCAAGAGCGCACGCCCGATACGCCCGCCACGGCCACTCCGGGAAGACCGATCCAATCTCCGCACGAGGGAGGGCTACCCAGTGCCCGCCGTCCAGTCAGCCCCAACTGGTCAGAGACCGGCGGGGCGGCCCTCGCCGCGTCCTCTACCTTATCGCCTGTAATTCCCCGCCGCGTGCACCGGTGTCGATGAGCCACGCCGGCGGGCAGTGCCCCGACTGCCGATCGACCGTCGCCCAGGGCGATGCCAATTGTCCTGAGTGCGGCGTCCGTCTCGACGGGCAGGAGGCGCCGCATCCGGCCGCAGCCCCCGTCGCGGCGCCGGCACCCATTGCCCGCGTCCACGAGGGGGCGTTGCCCACCCTGCCCGGCGACCGAAGTGAGCGCCCACCGTCCAACAAGCGGTATGGGCAGTCACAGCGCGGACAGCCACCGCCGGTCGATGCGGCCCCGCGCTCCGCGCTCCCTGATCTGCCCCGATACCGAGCGCAGCTCTCCCAGGTATTCGGTTTCCCCAACCTTCGTGAGGGGCAGGAGCGGGTCCTCGCGGCACTGGGCGAGGGCGACGTTCTTGCTGTAATGGCCACCGGGAGTGGGAAGAGCCTCTGCTTCGTACTACCGGCCCTTGAGGTCGGACGGACGGTCGTCGTCTCGCCCCTGATCGCCCTGATGCAGGACCAGGTCGAGTCCCTGCGCGCCAGTGGGGTTGCCGCCACCTTCATCAACTCGAACCTCGACCGCGACGAACAGAACCGTCGGTACCACTCCTTTGTGTCCGGCCGCACGCCGCTCCTCTACGTCGCCCCCGAGCGCTTCACCAACGCCGGCTTCACCGCCGGGCTCGCCCGGTCCGGCGTGGAACTCTTTGCCATCGATGAAGCCCACTGCATCTCCGAGTGGGGGCACAACTTCCGTCCCGACTACCTCCTGCTCGGCGAGATCCGCGAACGACTCGGTCGACCGAGAACCCTGGCCCTGACAGCCACTGCGAACCCGCAGGTCCGCCGCGACATCGCACACCGACTGGGCATCGATGCCACCGCCCTCCAGGTGGTCACCACGGTCGACCGTCCGAACCTAACCTTCCGCGTCGTGCCGCTCAGCGACTCTCGCGAGCGAGAGCAGTGGCTCGTCGAGTACGTGCGCGGGCAGGAAGGCGGCTCTGGAATCGTCTATGCCCGGACACGCCGCGGCGTCGAGGAACTCGCCGACGTGCTCACCCGAGCCGGTATCGGGGCCGCTCCATATCACGCCGGACTGGGCGCGCGGGTGAGAACACGCGCGCAACGTGAGTTCACAGTCGGCACCACACCGGTCATCGTCGCGACCAACGCCTTCGGGATGGGTGTCGACAAACCGAACGTGCGGTTCGTCGTCCACGTCAACATGCCGGGACGTATCGAGTCCTACTACCAGGAGGCGGGACGAGCCGGCCGCGACGGCGAGCCAGCGGAGTGCACCTTGCTCTATCTGCGCCGCGACCGGGCAGCCCAACAGCGCTTCATCGACGGAGCACACCCGACCGCGGACGCCCTGCGCGCCACCTGGCAGCGTTGGCTCACGCTTGCCAATCCAAGGAGTGGTCGTCTGCCCTACGCCATCGGCGAACGGGACCCGGATTCCTTCGCCCTGACCGTTGCCGCGCTTCGCAGCTCAGGGCTTCTCGACCCGGTCGCCTTCCGCGTGGAGTCGCGTGACCCATCTGCCCCGATCGATCTCTCTGGCATTGAGCAGCACCGTCTCTATGCCGAGGCTCAGCTGCGCGAGATGGCCGAGTACGCAGAGACGGGCGGCTGCCGGCGAGGCCTCATCCTCCGCTACTTCGGGGAGGAGCCGCCCGAGCAATGCGATGCGTGTGACCGGTGCCTCGGCACGGCGAGTGATCTCCACGAGGACTATCCCGAAGACCTCTACGAGGATCTCGTGCAGATGCGCGACCGCATCGCTCGCGAGAGCAACCGCGATCCCTACCGAGTGTTCGAGAATCGCACGGCGCGCGAGCTAGCCGAACAGCGCCCGGAGCGACCTGAGGCGCTCCTGCAGGTCTGGGGGATCGGTGAGACGCGCGCGAACTGGCTCGGCGCGGAGATCCTGGCGATCGTTAGTCGCTGGAACGAGACTCATCCCGACGCCACGCCGCCGCGGCGTCCGGGTCCAACCGTAGCGCGGCTACCACGGCCACCGGGCGACGGCCTCGAAGCGAGGATTGACCCCGCGGCCCCACTTGTCGAGGCGCTGCGTTCCTGGCGATCGTCCCGCGCACGAGCCGACGGCGCTCCCGCCTACACACTCTTCTCTGACCGCACGCTCCGCGACCTCGTGGCCACCCGGCCAACCAGTCGCCACGCCCTGCTGCAGATCTGGGGGCTCGGCGAGTCTCGAGTCGAACGGTTCGGACACGAACTGCTCGAAGTCATCCGAAGCCACTGACGAGGGAGCGGCTCCCGACGGGTGCCACACTCCGCTACGGCGAGAGCACGGTGGTCCCCTCTATCTGATATCCTTGGCGAGGAGAGAGGATGACCATATGGACCTGACCGTCACCGACCTTGCACAGGAGCGGCTGTCCGCCCTCATTGCCGAGCAAGATGCCTCGAATCAAGCGATCCGCGTCTTCGCGCAGAGTGGTGGCTGCGGCTGCGCTGGTCCTCAGTTCGGCATGGGGCTCGACGACCCACAGGCAACCGACTCGATCATTGAGTTCAGTGGGCTGAAGTTCATCGCCGACCCGAACGCCGCAGAGGCGCTCGAAGGTGCCTCCATCGACTTCGTTGATGACGTCATGCAGCAGGGCTTCTCGATCCAGGCGCCGAACGCCGCCACCGTCTTGGGCGCCGGCGGGGCGTGCGGCTGCGGGGGTGGCGCTCACTGAGCCCACCGCTATCCGCTGGAGCCGGGATCGAGAGTCCGATCGTGGGCCGGCCTGAGTTGCCTCCGAGCCCCTGACACGCTGGCATCGCGTCCTAGTGCCCCCGGACTGGGGCACTAGGATCTGTGGTGAGACCCTGCGCTCGCGAACGCAGCACCCGGGAGCCGCGCTGTTGGCTCCCCTCCTCTCAAACGACCTGGTGGCCCCTGGCAGAGCGTCCAGCACGGCCTGCGACGCTCCACCGGGCGACGCCTACCGGTGTCGCGCCACCGGCTGCGGTGGCGGTGCGAGATGGTCAGCCCGCAGGCGGCCGATTGGTGCGGGCGACGCCCCCGGCCATCTCCTCGACATGCCTGGCCACCAGACCCGGCGCTTCCATCGGGATGAAGTGCGTGTACTGCGGCAGGGGAACATCCTCAGCACTAGGGAACCAGTTGGCGACGTCTCGGGCTGTCGGTGACCCACTGAAGTATGTTGCGGGGTCGGCAGGGTCGCGCTGCCGCGCTCGTAGCACCCTCACCGGGATATCGACGGTGGCCGCCTCTGTGGAGAGGTCGTGCTCGCCCACCTCGTAGATCGTCGCTTCGATCTCCGGGGGGCACGCGAGACGATAGCTCCCGCGCTCGTCCTCCTCGAGCAGCAATCCATAGTGGCAATAGTCGCGGAGTACCTGGGGCTGCCAGCGTCTGTGCGGCTCACGCTGGCGGAAGCGCTCGAACATCTCATCGACCGAGGTCCACCACTGGCGCCGACGCGTCACGAAGCCGAGTGGGTCGGGCTGGTCTGGGGGTCGATCGGGTAACCCTCTGTCACGTGCAATCGTCGGGTCGACCAGCAGCAGGGCCGCGAAGAGCCGGCGGTCGATGCTCTGTGCGAGCGTGACGGAATGTCCGCCCATCGAATGTCCGACACCGACCGCGTCGGTGAGCTCCAGCCGACCCATCGCAGCCACCAGGTCGCGCGCGATCGTCGCCCACAGGTAGGACTCAACACCCTCTTCGATGGGAGGTACCTCAGCCCGGCCATGGCCACGCAGGTCGAAGGCCACAGCCCGGCGGCCGGGTAGCTGGCGAATCACCTCATCCCAGCAGCGTCCGTGAAAGCTCGTCGCATGCGCGAAGACGAGCGGTGGCCCATCTCCGGCCCACTCGTGGACAAAGAGCCGGGCGCCATCCCCGTCGACAGCGAAGGTCCGCGGCTGTTCGCTCGCTCTCCGACGTGTCTGCTCAGCAGGCACCACTGCTCCTCTCGGTGTCGCAGTCACCAGACGCCATCCTGCAGCCAGCTGACCTGGGTGGCGGGATACCCCTTCCAGCTGCGACGCGATCGACCAGTAGCCGCGATGTCGCCTAAGCTTACGACGCAAGGCAGGGTAGCTCAGAGGCCAGAGCAGGGGACTCATAAGCCCTTGGTCGGCGGTTCGATTCCGCCCCCTGCTACCACATTTGACCAGATTCTTGTTGATCACCTGTTGTGTCATTTCGGGGTCAAATGGGGATCAACTCGGCCCGACGCGGATGCCAGCGCCGGGCCGTAACGCGCGGCAACTGGGCAAAATGCCGCACATTCCACCCAAGCCCTCAACGAACAACTCCCTGAAGGCGAACTCTGGAGCCACGACGATGTAGGGGACGTACTCGCCCTCGTCATTGCTGGGGAATTGCTGGATGAGGCGGACCTCCGCTGGCTAGGGCGATCTCTCGACCAGCACCGTGACGATGTCGATCCCGTAGTACTTCTGATGGCGCACCGAGGATGCCTGATGGCGCAACAGGGGCAGCGGCAGCTCGCTGGCTTCCGGCAACCTGATCTCTTCGCTGAGGTGACGCGCCGCCGGGACGCGCAGCAATCACCAGGCGTGGAGCGCGCTCGGCGGCATCGGCATCGTCCCGCTGCAGGAGGCTGCGCATCGAGGTGCCGATGATCGAGGGAGTGGGAGGAAGAACATTGCTACCACTGAGTTGGACAGACTCGAAAGCGGGCTCATCGCCATCGCTTCCGGTCGGGGCGACACCAGCCCTCTCGAGTGAAGACTCCGCCATGTTGTCATGGACGCTGCGGCTACGTCGAACCCCTCAAGGCTCTTCTTGAGCAGCAATTTGCTGTTCACCGTCGCAGGCGGCAAGCCAGGCTCTCCCCCTCGGCGCGAGGCGGTAGCCCACCTTGAGGCTTTCGGTGAGACCGAGCTCCTTGAGCTTGCGTACGTCTCGCTTGAACGGCTCGGTGTCCCGTCCGAGGGACGCCGCGAGATCTGGGGCCCGCACCTCGGGCTTGCGAGCGATGAGGCGCAGTACCGCCTCAGTCCAGGGCCCGTACCGGCTGACGCGATCGAAGCGTGCGAGACGGACGGCGATCCTGGCGATTGCGTCATCGTCGAGGGCAGACTGCTCACGCAGTGCCTCCCGTGGATCGTCGCCTGCGTAGCGCAACACAATGCGGTATAGCTGACCATCGGGGTGACCCCGCAAGGCTGCGATCAGCTCATCGCGACCGCCATACCCCGCGCGACTGGCATCGTCGTCTGTGATGTCCTGCTCTTCAATCACGTCCACCGCATCGATCGCGAGCAGGCCGAGCGCTGTGCGCAACTCGCCGCCCGACCGGGCCGTCGGTCGCTTCCAGCGGCGGAAGGCAAGCGTGGTCCTCCCTTCGACGATGCCTACGAGCGTTCCACGCTTCAGGAGCATCGGGAGGCCGAACTTCGCCCACATCGGCACCGCGTCGAGAGCGACGTTGTCGGGTTCGAAGACGCGGGTGCAACGGCACCGCGCTGTTCCGAACCTGGGCGTGCGAGCGGGGGCGGGTTCACTGGCGGATGGGACGTGGGCACGAACCCGAGCGCCTCGAGCGCATTCGACCTCCAGCGCACATCCGACAGTCTGTGCTCTTCGCAAGCGGACCCCGGACGAGAACCCTTCCCCGATCGCTCGCCCGTCACCATCGCCTACTCTCGCTTCCGGTGCTGATCGAGTGCCAGGAGCACGGCGTCGACGACGCCCCGGAGGATGCGCCAGCCCCCGAAGAGACCGTGCTGCACGCACCATCCTAGTGAAACGAGACCACCAGGGACGGTACGCCTCTGCCGGCGGAGGCGCGGGAATCTCCGGGGCAGCAGTGCAACACGTCGTCGCGCGGCCCCCGTGGGAGTGACGGACAGATGGAGTCTTGCCGGGAGTCAAGTTGGATCTGGGAAACTGGCGTCGGACCTGCCCAGCCGAGTCTACCAGTCGCACGCGACCCCAAAACCCGGCAGAATCGTATCTCAGGCCCTACCCACTCCCAGAGGTGGATGGAGGTCAACCGCAGGGATCGTCCCCACGATAACTTCTTGCAGGCTCTGCCCACGTCTGGGCGTGGCTCCGGGTGCCGCACGAATGACATCCGCTCCTCGACCGGCATTCGTGAGGCCTGTCGCGGAGGGCTGCCCCGCGGCGTAACTGTGCCGCGGCACGCCGACGCAGCACCGGGTCGAAACGGCTCCGATAGAATCAGGGACGCTCCCGCGAGCCGGGCGAGTCGCCACACCTCGAGGAAGTGTTATGCCACAGACAATCCGCGAGTTGCTGGACGTGGGCGCCGGTGACGGTGTCGCAATAGCAGCACCGATGGCCGAATCCCTCACCTTCGAGCGCCTGCGGCGAGAGGTTGATCTACTGGCCGGTCAGCTAGCGGCAACCGGCATCAACACCACCGACCGCGTCGGCATCGTGCTTCCAAACGGCCCGGAGATGGCAATCGCCTTCCTAGCCGTTGCGAGCTGTGCCGTCGCGGTGCCGCTCAACCCGGCCTATCGCGAGGAGGAGTTCCGCTTCTACCTCGGCGACATCGACGCACGGGCGTTGATCACCAGCACGGACGACGGAGCGGTCGCCCGTACCGCCGCGGGACCGGAGACACGGTGCCTGACGTTGGCCGGCGGGGCCGGCTCCCTCAGACTCATGGACGA
This sequence comes from Dehalococcoidia bacterium, assembly GCA_965249675.1. Taxonomy (GTDB): domain Bacteria; phylum Chloroflexota; class Dehalococcoidia; order UBA2979; family UBA2979. The sequence continues at coordinate 2,395,923 of OZ252250.1, read as the reverse complement.
TGGCACCCCACTGGCTGCGGGAGTCCCGCAACGGCCTCAGCCAGACGATGTCGCCATGGTGCTCCACACCTCGGGTACGACATCGCGGCCCAAGATCGTGCCCCTCTCGCAACGGAATCTAGTGGTTTCAGCCAACAACATCAGCACCCACCTCCAGCTCACGCCGGAAGATCTCTGCCTCAACGTCATGCCGCTCTTCCACATTCATGGCCTGCTAGCAGCCGTGCTCGCCTCACTCAATGTCGGCGCCGGCGTCGCCTGCACGCCCGGGTTTGACGCGTTCCGCTTCTTCGAGTGGCTCGACCACTTGGCACCGTCATGGTTCACGGCCGTGCCGACGATGCACCAGCTAATCCTCGCGCGCGCCCGCGGCAAGGACGACATCATCCGGCGCCGCCCGCTGCGCTTCATGCGCTCTTCGTCAGCCGCGCTGGCGCCCCCGGTGATGGCCGACATGGAGGCGCTCTTCAGCGCGCCGATGGTCGAGGCCTACGGCATGACCGAGGCCTCGCATCAGATGGCGTCGAACCCGCTGCCTCCACTGCCTCGCAAACCCGGATCGGTCGGGCGTGGCAGCAACGTCGAGATCGCGATCATGGATGAGGCCGGAACCGTGCTCGATCAGGGCTCGACGGGAGAGGTCTCGATCAGCGGCGGAAACGTGACATCGGGCTACGAGCGCAATCCCGAGGCGAACGCCAGCGCCTTCACGAACGGCTGGTTCCGCACTGGTGACCAGGGCTACCTCGATGAAGACGGCTACCTCTTCCTGACGGGGCGCCTGAAGGAGATCATCAACCGTGGTGGCGAGAAGATTTCGCCACGAGAGATCGATGAGGTCTTGATCGAACACGAGGCGATCGACCAGGCCGTGGCCTTCGCTGTTCCGCACGCCCGCCTGGGGGAGGACGTCGCGGTCGCGGTCGTCCTCGCCGCAGGCGCCGAACTGAGCGACGGGCAACTCCGGGCCTACGTCAGTTCGCGTCTCGCCGACTACAAGGTGCCTCGCACGACCGTGTTCGTGGACGAAATCCCGAAGGGTCCGACCGGCAAGCTGCAGCGGATCGGTCTGGCGGAGCAGCTCGGCCTTGGCCGCTAGTCGCTCCCAGTCGAGGCGTAGTCGCTGATGCGGATCGCGATCGTCGGCGCCGGCGCGACGGGCGCCTATATCGGTGCCCGGCTCGCGCTCGCGGGCGAGGACGTAACGCTGATCGCGCGCGGCGCGCACCTTGACGCGATGCAGCAGCGGGGGTTGACGCTCCTCTCCACGGCCGCCGACGGTACAGGGCGGACTGAGCACTCACGACCACACGCGGTCGAGACCCCCGCCGAGGCCGGCCGCCAGGACGCCGTGATCCTCACGCTGAAGGCGCACCAGGTTGCCGCGATCGCACGCCGCCTGGCACCGCTCCTTGGTCCCGAGACCCCCGTCGTGACGGCCCAGAATGGAGTGCCGTGGTGGTACTTCCACGACCATCGGGGCCCCTTCTCCGGCACCCGCCTGACCTCCGTTGACCCCGACAACGTGGTCTGGGAGACGATTACGCCTGAGCGGGCCATCGGGTGCGTCGTCTACCCCGCCACGGAGATGATCGAGCCGGGCGTGATCCGTCACATCTCGGGCGACCGTTTCTCTCTCGGTGAACCTGATGGGACACGCAGTGCGCGCGTCCAACAGATTGTCGCCGCGATGCGCGGGGCCGGCCTCCGCGCGGTCGTGCGGCGGCGCCTGCGCAACGAGCTCTGGATCAAGCTGTGGGGGAACGTCGCATTCAACCCGATCTCCGTGCTGACCGGTGGCACCCTCGCGGCGATCTGCGCCCACGCCGGTACGCGAGCGCTCGCGCGCGCGGCAATGGTGGAGGCACAGGCCGTGGCTCATGCGCTCGGTGAGGAATTCTCGATCGACGTCGATCAGCGAATTGCGGGGGCTGCACAGGTCGGCGAACACAAGACGTCAATGCTCCAGGACCTCGAGCGTGGGAGACAGCTCGAACTTGACGCGATCGTCGGCGCGGTTGTGGAGATGAGCCGGCTCGTCCGCGTCGCTACGCCGACCATCGAGATGCTCTACGCACTGACAAGCCTTGTAGATCAGGGGCTCGCTGCCCGCGATCAACAGAGGATTCCGACCGCTCTGCACGAGAGTTGAGTGCGCCGATCTAGCCCTGGCTCAGATCGAACCACAGCGTCCCGTAAACGTCTGGTCGCAACCGGACACGCGGCGTAGCTGCGACAGCGGAGCCGATCGCCCCCCATCCGCTAGCTCCGTTGGACCTGAGGAAGCACCGCGGATGCGATCAGGTCGAGCGTGCCGAAGTCGTCGCTGGCGTGGTGCTGGAGCATCGTCCGCGTGATCCCCGCCTCTTCGCGACGTCCGAGCTCATCGACGATCTCAGAGGGCGAGCCGATCAGCCAGCCGCGCTCCCTCAACCCTGCCAGCATCTGGTCAGGGGGCCGCTCCCCCAGCGCCGGGATCTTCTCGACGATTCGGGCGAAGTGAGCGTGCAGCTCCCGCTCGTCGCGGCCGATCACCGGGGCGGACATTTGGCTATGGCGGATCGAGGACGGATCGCGTCCAGCCTCAGCGCAGTGATCGGCCAGGACGCCCGCGAGTCGCCGGTACTCATCGAGGTTCGTACCAACGACGTTCCACTCATGTGCGTAGCGAGCGACGATGCGCAGTGTCCGTCGCTCCCCTCGCCCTCCCACCAGCAACGGCAGCGGTCGTTGCGTGGGTTTCGGGTAGCAGACCGCCCCATCGAGCTGGTAGTGGACTCCGGCGAAGGTGGCGGGCTCATCTCGCCAGAGCGCCTGCACGACCTGCACGCCCTCCTCCAGGCGGTCCATACGTTCCCGCAGTTCCGGGAAGGGGAGCCCGAACGAGTGGTGCTCTGGAACGTTCCAGCCGGCGCCCATGCCCAGAATGAAGCGGCCGCCGCTGAGCTGGTCGATCTGAGCCGCCATCCGCGCCAGCAGCGCCGGATGCCGGAAGGTCATGGAGGAGACCAGAGGGCCGAAGCGGATACGATCGCTCTCAAGCGCAACCATCGTGAAGGAGATGAAGGTCTCGAGCGCGTCGCGGTCCCTCCGGCCGGTGAGCGAGAAGAAGTGGTCCGATCGCCACAGTGATTCAAAACCTGAGTCCTCGGTCGCACCGATGATGCGCCGCCAGAGATCCCAGTTCAGGCCCTCCTGTCCCTCGATCATCACTCCCAGATTCATGGTGCCGATCTCCTCGAAGCTACGCCCGGCTATGGCACGCATGCTACGGCCAGCAAGAGATCGCGTGGGAACCTGGAGCGTGGCCCGGCCGGGGCCGACTGGTTCGAGGGCCCGGCCGCGAGGCATCGCCCGCCGCTGGCGCGCGTCCGACCGTCCCGTCTCACAGCCGGGCTGCGGTTCGCGGTCGGGGGAATCGCTCTCCCGCCCCCGTCGGCCAGTCCAACGCCGGCCCCCGGGCGCCAATGGGTTCCTCGAGCGCATGGAGCAGCTCGTCCCCTGGGAGGAGTTGGATGGGCGCACGGCGCCCATCGGGCGCTCGCGACGCGGAGCTGCATCAGGCCAGGAAGGGCCGACAGTGGTACTCCGCGATGAAGCTCGACACCGGCACGGAAGCGCGGTCGGGGCTGGTGCACAGCGTGCACACGACGGCGGCGAACGCCTCCGACGTGACCGAGGCGCACCGTCTCGTGCACGGTGGCAAGGCGGAGGCGTGGGGCGACGCCGGCTTACCAGGGAGTGGCGAAGCGCCCCGAGCACCGGGGGTCGCAGGTGCGCTGGCAGGTGGCGATGCGTCCGGGGCTCAGGCGGCAGCTTGCTCCCGGGCGGCGCAGGCGGAGCGGCGGAAGGCCTCAAGTGCGGGCGAAGGCGGAGCACCCGTACCTCTATGTGCAGCGGCACTTCGGATACGCCAAGGTGCGCTACCGATGGTCCGACCAGCACTGCCGGCACTAGTCCGAGCTCGTCTCCAGTGCCCGTGCCCGAGTGAATCGATCATGGGCGTCGCTCGAAGGCGGCCATCTCCAGCACCAGTCGGGTCGGCCTCCTGCGGCCCGCCGGAGCGCTCCAGCGCCCGGCGCCCGAACGCTTCGCGAAGGAGAGCGCCGGGGAAGACAGACGCCTGGTCGTAGACTCGTCGCCAGCATCGAGGCGGCCGTCTCCGGATCGCCTCGATGTGATAACGGTGCCGCGGACCGTCCAGGCGCTGCTGCAGAGAGGACCGCCACCGTGCTAGCCCACCAGCCACCACTTCAGAAGCTACTGATTGCCAATCGCGGCGAGATCGCGCTCCGCATCATCCGGACCGCCAAGGAGCTCGGAATCCAGACGGTTGCGGTCTACTCCCCCGACGACGTCTCTGCGTTGCATGCACGCTCGGCAGACGAGGCCTACCCGCTCACCGCCGTCGGTCCCGCCGCCTACCTCGACGGCGATGGCCTGCTGACGGCGGCGCTCAACTTCGGCTGTGATGCGATTCATCCTGGCTATGGGTTCCTGGCGGAGAGCGCTTCCTTCGCAGCCCGCATCGAGGAAGCCGGGATCGCCTTCGTCGGTCCCCGGCGGCAGACGCTGTCGATGCTCGGAGACAAGTCCCAGGCCCGCCTGCTCGCCACGGGGCATGGTGTGCCGGTCCCTGCCGGCACCGGTCCGGTCTCGGCCGAGGAGGCGCTGGCCTTTCTTCAGACCCTCGGCCCCGCCAGCGCCATGATGCTCAAGGCGAAGGCCGGCGGGGGCGGCCGCGGCATCCGGGTGGTCCGAGACGAGGCCGAGGTCGCCGACGCCCATGCCCGCTGCCGAGCCGAGGCGCTGAAGGCCTTTGGTTCAGACGAGCTCTACGCCGAGCAGCTCGTCGAGCGTGCGCGCCACATCGAGGTCCAGGTGCTCGGGGACGGGACGGGCAGCGTTATCCACATCGGTGAGCGGGAATGTAGCGTCCAGCGTCGCCACCAGAAGCTCGTCGAGATCGCCCCCAGCCCCACGCTCAGTCCGGAGCTGCGCGCCGCCGTCATCGGGGCCTCCCTCACCCTGGCCCGGGCCGTGGACTATCAGGGTCTCGGCACCTTCGAGTTCCTGGTCCCGGAGAACGCGCGCGAGGAGTTCTTCTTCATCGAGGCGAATCCCCGGCTGCAGGTCGAGCACACGGTGACTGAACTGGTCACCGGGTTGGACCTGGTGTCGGCCGGGCTGTTCATCGCTGGCGGCTCCACGTTGGCGGAACTGGCCCTGACGCAGCCGGAGGTCCCCATTCCACAGGGGTTTGCCATCGAGGCCCGCGTCAACACAGAGCGGATGGACCCCGACGGCAGCGTGCTCCCGATCAGCGGCCTCCTGACGGCATTCGTCGTCCCGGGCGGCACAGGCATCCGGGTCGATAGCGCCGGCTACGCCGGATACACCACCAACCCGGGCTTCGACTCGCTGCTCGCCAAGGTCATCGCGCACTCGCCGGCGCCCGACTTCCCGGCAGCGGCTCGCCGGCTGGGCCGAGCGCTCGGTGAGTTCGAGATCGCCGGCCCGGCGACCAACCTCACGTTGCTCGGCCGCGTGATCGCCCATCCCGACTTCACTGCTGGTCGGGTCACAACGGACTGGCTCGACCAGCACGTCGCAGAGCTGGCTGCCGTCGCAACAGAGGAACCCCGCTCCGTTGCTCGTGCTGCCGCCAGCGCCACCGCGAGCAACGCCACCAGCGGTGGAGCGATCGACCGGAGAGACCCACTCGCGGCCCTGGAATTCTTCAGGGGCGGCGAGCCGCACCAGAGCACTGCTCCCTCCGCTCCGGTGTCGACAGGCCCACGCGGAGCAGAGCCGGTCTCCGCGCCACTGGCCGGCACGGTCTCCGAGCTCCTCGTGGAAGTCGGCGACCGCGTTGGTCCGGGGCAAGTGCTCGTCGTCCTCAGCGCCCTCAAGATGGAGCACGATGTCCGAGCGTCGGTCGGCGGCGTGGTGCGGGCCATCACCGTTCGCGTCGGCGAGACGATTCCTGAAGACCATCCCATCGCGTTCGTCGAAGCCATGGACACCGGGCAAGCGGTCTCTCGTGACGAGGGCTCGGTAGACCTCGACTACATTCGACCTAAGCTTGCCGAGCTCTTCGAGCGGCGGCGGTTTCTCGAGGATGAACAGCGACCGGCCGCCGTCGAGCGTCGTCATCGCCGCGGACGGCGGACCGTCCGAGAGAATATCGACCAGTTGATCGACCCCGGTACGTGGGTCGAGTACGGCGGCCTCGCACTGGCTGCCCAGCGACGGAAGCGCTCGGTTGAAGAGCTAATCTGGAAGACACCGGCCGATGGCCTGGTCGCGGGGATCGGTTCTGTGAACGGCGAGCACTTCGATCCGAGGCGTGCTCGAACGATGTTCATCTCCTACGATGACACCGTCTTTGCGGGCACGCAGGGTGGACGTGGACACCTCAAGACCGACCGCATGATGGATCTGGCGAACGAACTCTCACTGCCTGTGATCTTTCACGCCGAGGGCGCGGGCGGACGCTCGGGCGACACCGAGGGCGTCGGCGCCGGGCATCCCGTCGTGCAGACGTGGGAGAAGATGTGCCGACTGAGCGGCAAGGTCCCGATGATCGGCGTCACGGCTGGCTGGTGCTACGCCGGCAACGCGGCCATCCTCGGCGTGACCGACATCATCATCGCCACCGAGGACGCTCTGATCGCGATGGGCGGGCCGGCGACGATCGAGGGTACCGGGATGGGTGCCTTCCTGCCCGAAGAGGTGGGGGCGATGTCCGACCTCGCACCGGCAGGCTCGGTCGATATCGTCACGCCTCATCAGGACGCGGCGATCGCCGCATCGAAGCGGGTCCTCTCCTACTTCCAGGGGTCGATCGACGGCTGGGAAGCCGAGGACCAGCGGTTGCTCCGTCACATCATCCCGGAGAGGCGAGGCCGCTCCTTCGATGTTCGCCAGGTCATCAGCACCATCGCCGACCAGGATTCTGTGACCGAGCTCCGCCCCGAGTTTGGACACAGCATGGTCACGGCCTTCATCCGGATCGAGGGCCACCCCTTCGGCCTCACGGCCAACAACAACGCCCATCTCGGCGGCGCGATCGACAGCCAGGGATCGGACAAGGTGGCGCGCTTCTGGCAGCTCTGCGACGCCTTCAACATCCCGATCGTCACGCTCGTAGACACGCCGGGGATGATGGTTGGGCCGGAGGTCGAGCGGAGCGGGCTGATCCGGCACTGTAGCCGGCTGTTTGTCACCGGGGTGAACCTCAGGACCCCGCGGTTCTCGGTGATCCTGCGCAATGGATACGCCCTAGGCGCGCTGTCGGTGATGACGGGGAGCGCGCGCGCTCCGGTGTTCACTGTGGGCTGGCCCGGCAGTGAATACGGCGGCATGAACGTCGAGGCCGGTGTACTGCTCTCAAACCGCGAGGAGCTGGGGCGAATCGAAGATGTTGAGGAACGCGCGCGGGAGTTTGGGCGACTGGTCGCTGAGGCCTACCACCGGATCAGCGCCCTCGAGGTCGCTTCACGCTTCGGCCTCGACGACGTGATCGATCCGGCCGAGACACGCCAGTGGATCGTGAACGGGCTGCTCTCGGTGCCTGAGCCTGAGCCCTTGCGCCGTGGTCGGGCGCAATTCGTGGATACCTGGTAGTCGCAAACAGCTCACCTGCCCGCTGATGGCTCTGGACGGTGGGTGAGAAGACCGTTCCGCACCCGCGGGTCCGCAGCCAGGCCCCGCCCAGGTCCGGTCGCCCACCTCGAAGGAGCCGAGGCGGCGACTGGCAAGGGCGACCGCGATGGTCAACGGGATCACGAGTACCGCCACGGCGGCCGAGGCGATCCCGATCAGCAGCGCATGGCCGAACACAACACTGAGCGCAACGACCCCCGCGACGCAGGCGAGTGCGCCTGCCGCAACGGCGGCAGCGAAGCCCACGATGGTCGCTCCGTGGGACTGGCCCCACAGCACCACGAGCCCGGAGTCGACCACACTCGCGACCGTCAAGAGGCTGGTCGCGAGCCAGGCGGCAGCTGGAAGCGTTGTCCACCAGGGGAGCCTGGGCGACTTTAGCGATCACACCGACACCCTGGAGGTCGAGGTCTCCGGCGACGCCGCCCCGCTGGCCGCACGGTTGGCCGCCGCCGGTTTCCGGCAACGGCCGATCGTCTGGGTTAGTCTGGTGCGGCGCTGCTGCACCCTGGCGGAGCGGCGCCCCACGGACTGAGTCGATCTGGAGCCGCACATGTTCCAGCGGGCCCTCCTCACCGTCCTCGCGCTGGGCGGCCTCGCAGCGGCCGCGGCCTGTTCCTCCGGCGAGGATGGCACCGGCCCGACGGTGGCTGGAACCGCCGCCGCCGAGACGACGACTACGGCTGCCGGCACGCCCGGAGCCACCGCGGTAGCCCTCTCGACCGCCGCACCCGGCACCCCGGCGGCAACCTCGTCGACACCCGCGTCCGCCCCAACGGTCGCAGCGACGCCGACGCCCGACCCAGATGAGGCCCAGGCCTCTCGCACCGCTGCCTTCATCGCGCGGGAGTACCCACTCAACAACCTCGAGGTGCGCACCGTTGAACTCCATGAGATCTTCCCCGTCCTGCCGCGTGACGCTATCCCGGCGATCTTTCGCCCGTTCTTCGACACCGTCGCCGAAGGAGACGCCTGGCTGGAGGGCGACGAGCCGGTGGTCGTGCTCCGGTGGGCCGGCGAGGCACGCGCCTATCCGCTTCAGATCTTGACCTGGCACGAGATCGTGAATGATGTCGTCGGAGGCGAGCCGCTGATCGTGACCTACTGCCCGCTCTGCAACACGGCGATTGCCTTCCGTAGCACGGTCGACGGTCGGCCACGCGAGTTCGGGGTCTCCGGCGCTCTCCGGCGTAATGACCTCATCATGTACGACCGCGAGACGGAGACGCTCTGGCAGCAGATCACCGGCGAGGCGATCGTCGGCGAAGCGGCCGGGACCGAGCTCGAGTTCGTCCCGGTGCAGATCTCATCATGGAGCGATTTCCGCGACACCTTCCCGGAGGGGCAGGTGCTGAACCGGAACACCGGCACGACCAGGTCATACGGAGAGAACCCCTATCGCTACTATGACCAGCCTGGTAGCCGGATCCTCTTCGAGATGGACTTCGTCGATGGCCAACTCGACGCCAAGGAGCGTGTCCTGACCGTCGATCTCGGCGACGACCCGGTCGCCTTCCCCTTCAGCCAGCTGACCGAACACGTGGTGCTGGAGGCAAACTCGGGCGGCCAGCGAGTGGTGGCCTTCTGGCAATCAGGAACGACCTCCGCGCTCGATGAGACCTTCATCATCGCAGGGCGCAACATCGGGTCTGCTGCAGCGTTTCTACCGGTCGCCGGAACCCGGCAACTGAGCTTTGAGACCGTCGGCGGGGCGATCCAGAATGTGGAGACCAGGAGTACCTGGAATGTCCTCGGAAAGGCCGTCGCCGGCCCGCTCGAGGGCACCCAGCTTGAGGCCGTTGTTTCGGCCAACCACTTCTGGTTCGCCTGGGCGGCATTCGAACCGGAGACGCGCATAGTGATCCCGAGCAGGTAGGTGCGCGTCCCGAGACATGTGCCGGGGGCTCGTGCCCGCCCCCCCGGCAGAGGAGGTAGATGACCGATGGAGGCACCGCGGAGTCGCCGAACCTTCATCCGCCGCGCGGCCGTCGGGGCAGTCGCGCTGGCCCTCGGCGCGGCCTTCCTCTGGCGAGAGGGGCGAGACCGCTTCGGCAAAGAGCAAGAGCGGGAAACCTACTACGGCCCGACCGACGAGCGGCAGCCCGTGGTCGGGGAACCGGCGCCGGGCTTCGTGCTGCCATCCTTGACCGGCGAGCCAATCAGTAGCGCAGACTTCCGCGGGCGAATCTTGGTGCTGAACTTCTGGGCCACCTGGTGCCCCCCCTGCCGCGCCGAGATGCCCGACCTGCAGGCTCTCTCCATCGAACGGCAGGAGGCGAACGACCTGGCCGTACTGGCCGTCGATTTCCTGGCCGAGGACAGCCTTGAGGCCGTTCGCTACTTTGTCCGCGACTTCGGCTTGACCTTTCCGATCGCGACCGACACTCAGGAGGGCGCTGTGGCCGAGCGCTACGGCGTGCGCGGACTACCCGTCACGTTCTTCATCGACCGGGACGGAATCCTGCGCAAGATCAATCACGGCCCGGTGTTCGGGGATCTCCTCCGTCAGGGAATCGCCGCCGCCGAGGGCGCGTAGCGTCAGTTCGAAAGCGGGAGCCTGATCATCGAAGAGCGCATCCTTGGTCCAGTGGGGGCGGTCAGTGCCCTCAGTCTCGGTGGCGGTGGGATCGGCGCGGTCTGGGGCCCAACGACGCGCGCCGAAGCGGTCGCCACCGTGCACGCCGCGGTCGCCGGTGGGATCACCCTCCTTGACCTCGCCCCCAGCTACGGCCGGGGAGAGGCGGAGGCGGTCGTCGGTGAGGCCTTCGGGGGCGCCCTGCCCTCAGGCGTGCGCGTCACGACCAAGTGCGGGCTCGGCAATCCACCGCCTGATGAGGTATATCGGCGGCTGAGTGAGAGTCTCCACGGCAGCCTGGAGCGGCTTCGGCTCCGCCGTGTTGATCTCTTCATCCTGCACAGCAACCTCGTGCCGGACGGCTCGGGCAGTGACCGTGGGACGCCACTCTCGCTCTTCCGCAGCGCCGTCCGGCCGGCCATGCGGCGGATCATCGAGGAGGGACGAGCCGCTGCCTGGGGGATCACTGGCATCGGCTGGCCCGGCACAGTTCGCAGCACTCTGGCCGACGCAGAACGCCCTTCAATCGTCCAGTGCATCGCCAATCTCCTCGACTCGGCGGGCGCGCTACAGCGCTTCGCGGAGCCGCTGACTCCCCGCCAGACGATCGCACTCGCGGCCGAACGAGGGGTCGGCGTGATGGGGATCCGTGCGGTCCAGGCCGGAGCGTTGACCGGCGCTTTCGACCGCGAACTGCCCCGGGGACACCCGGACCTTGCCGACTACGCCCGGGCCGCCCCCTTCCGCCAGATCGCCGAAGAGATGGGGAGCGGAGCGGCGCACCTCGCCCACCGCTACCAGCTATCGATGGAGGCGGTCTCAACGGTCGTGCTCGGGGTCAAGAACCGCGAAGAGCTCGCCGATGCGCTGCTGCGGAGGCAGCCGGGCGGCTCTCCAGCGAGCTGGTCCGGAGTATCGACCACGCTGTCACCCGCCCCGCGTGAGGTTCAAGAGAGACAACGACTTCTCGCTACGAGCCTCTAGTACGCAGTCTGATCGTGTGTTTTGCTGGTCCCTCAGGGAGACGTAAGCGGGAGGCACCAACGCCTGTCGGGGGACCTGACAACACCAGGGGGACCATTGACACAGCACAACTACTGGACGCGCCAGCGCGTCAGCCGCCGTGCCGCGCTCCGGGGCGCTGGCATCAGCGCCGCTGGCCTGGCCGGTGCAGTCCTAGTCGGCTGCGGCGACGACGAGGACGAGCCGGCGGCCACCGCCGCCCCGACTGCTCAGGCAACGACCACGCCGGCAACGGCGACAACCCAAGCAACGACGACCACCGGGGCAACGCCGGCGATTCCCACAGCCACGCAGGTGCGCGAGACGTCGACGCCGGCTTCATCGGCGATCAAGCGCGGTGGGACTTGGAGCGTCGCCAACGCCGGCGACCCGCCCACGCTCTTCCCCTACGGGAACCTCAGCTTCGAGACCAAGGGCATCGGCACCTATGTCTACCAGCGTCTCTTCAAGCGCATTACCTTCGCCGGCAGCGACGGCGGGCAGACGCTGCCCGGGCCGGACCTGGCGATCTCCGCCGAGAGCGACGACGGCGCGACCTGGACGCTCAAGTTGCGCGACCACACGTTCCAGAACGTTGCACCTGTCAATGGCCGGAAGGTGACATCGGAGGATGTCCTCTACTCGATCGGCCTGCTCAAGGCCCCGGAGACGCCAAACGCGAGTGAGGTCGACAACTGGGTGAACGTCGAGGCTCCGGACGACAGCACGCTCGTCTTCACGCTTGACGCCCCTTCGCCTACCTTCCTCGAGCAGATTGCCGATACGAACCTGCTGCAGATCCTTCCTGTGGAGTCGGATGGCGGGTTCGATCCGGCCATTCAGATGATCGGCGGCGGGCCCTGGATCATGCAGTCGTACCGGCCATCCGTCGGCTTTGAGTTCGACCGCAACCCCGACTTCTACGAGATCGGCGAGGATGGCCAATCGCTGCCCTACACCGATCGCCTGAGTCGGCCGATCATCCCCGAGTACTCAAACCGGCTGGCCCAGTTCCTCGCCGGCAACCTGTCGGGGTTGGTGATCAACGCAAACGACGTGCTGGACCTGCGCAAGAACAACCCGAACTTTCAGTGGCTCGGCCAGGTTTCGCAGCTGATGTCGATCTTCTACTGGTCGAACACGCAGACGACCGACCAGGCGTGGGGTGACGACCGCTTCCGTAAGGCCGTCTCAATGGCGCTCGACCGCGACGGCCTGACCGATGTCGGATACAACAGCTTCGCGCTCCACGACGCCGGCTTGCCGGCCAACCTGGCCTGGAACAACTTCGTTCCTGCCGGCTGGGGCGAGCGCTGGTGGCTCGATCCGCAGAGTGCCGAAAGGCACGGCCCGACCGCAGCCTTCTTCCAGTACAACCCGGATGAGGCTAAGAAGATGCTGATGGCAGCTGGCGTTGAGGATGACTACTCCATCCCCTACCTCTACACCGGTCGCTACGGCGGTGCGTTCCCGCCGATCGCCGAGGCTCAGATCAACATGCTGCAGCAGATCGGTCTGTCTCCGCAGACCGATGTACAAGACTACAGCTCGGTCTACATCACGCAGACGTTCCGCGGTGAGTTCGAGGGCATGGCCTTCGGCTACGAGACACCCTTCCCGGAGGTCGGCTCCTACTTCAAGCGGATGTTCGGCGAAGACCCGGCGAACCACAGCAAGATCAGCGACCCGACCATGGACGACCTGGCAGCCCGTCAGGCGGTTGCCCTGGTCGAGGAGGAGCGCCGCGCGATCATCCACGAGGCGCAGGTTCTCAACGCCGAGAACATGTGGTACGCACCGAGCCAGGCCGGGGCGGGCACCTCCTACACGGCCTACCAGCAGGAGATTCAGGGAGGCATCCGCGACACCATGGGCTACGGCGCCGGTGTCGAGGAGTACATCTACTACTGGATCGACGCCTAGGCGCCGATCAGTGCTCGTGGGCGGGGATCGTGATCCCCGCCCACGAGCATCTATGCCCCGGGTAATCTGGTGCTGCTGCCCCTGAGACACGATGTCGGAGGCGGGCGAATGCACGTTCTCTTGGGGGGCCACAACCGCACCGCTGGCTCGTGATCCACCCCTCGACGGCGGAGTCGCGTGCCTCAACACGCGGTCCGACGACCGCACGTGCCCACGTGAGTGTTGTCCGTATGATCGTTGCCGGACAGCGCGAGGGAGGGGAGTGGGGGCCGCCGGTCCGCGGCCGACCCGAACAGCATGCAGAAGTACCTCTTCAGGAGACTCGGGCTGATGATCCCGACGCTGGTCGGGCTCTCGATTGTGGTCTTCACGATGATCAGGGTAGTGCCCGGCGATGTCGTGGCGTTGATCGCGGGAGACTACGGCGCCGTCGACCCCGAGACGAAGCATGCGATTCTCGCCGACCTCAATCTCGACGGAAACATCGTTTCGCAATACGTCCGCTGGTCGCAGCAGATAGTCACCGGAGACCTTGGCACGTCGATCATCAGCGGGCGGACGGTGACGAGCGAACTCTCGACCCGCCTCCCGGTCACGTTCGAACTCGGCCTGCTCGCAATCATCGTCTCGACGATCGTCGCGGTACCAATCGGCGTGATCTCCGCGATTCGGCAGAACTCCTCGGCGGACTATGTCGGCCGCAGTCTCGCCATCGGCTTCCTTGCCGCCCCGAACTTCTGGATCGCCATTCTCCTCATCACCGCGGCCTCTCACTACTTCACGTGGGGAGTGCCGTCGACCACCTACACCCGCCTGCTCGATGACCCGATCACCAATGTCAAGTTCATGGCGCTGCCGGCGATCCTGCTGGGGATGGGGCTCTCAGGGAGTGTCATGCGCTACACGCGCTCCGCGGTGCTTGAGGTGATGCGTCAGGATTATGTTCGAACCGCACATGCCAAGGGGCTCGGTGAGCGGGTCGTGGTCGTTCGACATGTACTGAGGAATGCCCTCATTCCCGTGATCACCGTGATCGGTCTGCAGCTCCCCGTCGTCATCGGCGGCACGGTGATCATCGAATCGGTCTACTCGATCCCGGGGATGGGCCGCTACTACATCGACTCGATCAATCAGCTCGACTTCCCGGTGATCCAGGCGATCAACCTCGTGGTCGCGACATTCACGGTCGTCTCAATCCTCGTGGTCGACATGTTCTACTCCGTCCTCAATCCCAGGATTCGGTACTCCTAGTGGTGACCTCGACGGACAGCACGTTCCGAGAGGCCGGTCTCGCCCAGGAGCGCTCGCGCGCCGAGCGTTTGATGCGGTCGACCCTCCGGTTCATCCGCCACTACCCGCTCGGCGCATTCGGTGCTGCATTCGCAGCACTGCTGGTTGTGATGGCGGTCGCGCCGGGACTGTTCACGACCATCGACCCGTCGGCGCAGGTGTTGCGAGATCGCTTCCAGGCTCCTTCCGCCGAACACTGGTTCGGTACTGACCAGCTCGGCCGCGATATGTACTCGCGGATCATCTACGGCGCAAATACCTCGATTGCCGTCGGCTTCGGGGTCGTGATCGTCTCGGCGACGCTGGCGACCGTGCTCGGAGTACTCTCCGGCTACTTCGGCGGCTGGTTCGACACGCTCTTCCAGCGATTCATCGACATCGGGATCGCGCTGCCGGGCCTGATCTTCATCATCCTCTTCATCACCTCGATCCCACATCTCCCGTTCCTCCCGATCCCGGAGGAAAAGGAGGAGATGCTGCCGATCATCCTGTCGGTGGCGCTACTACTCGCGATCCGGCTTTCTCGGGTGATCCGTTCAGGCGCGATCGCGATTCGTGAGGAGCAGTACGTCGAGGCGGCACGTGCCCTCGGTGCCACCAGCTCGCGCATCATGATGAAGCACGTCGTGCCCAACGTGACGGCACTGGTACTCGTCTCGGCCTCGATTGAAGTCGGGGCTGCGATCCTGATCGAATCGGCGCTGGCATTCCTCGGCTACGGTATTCCGCCGCCGACGCCGAGCTGGGGACGGATGCTCAACGAAGCGCGCGAAGAGCTGATCCGCACGCCACACATGGCGATCTTCCCGGGCCTGGCTATCTTCTTCACCGTCTACAGCTTCAACATGCTCGGTGACGCGGTACGCGACAAGCTGGACCCACGACTGCGCGGCTCGCGGTAGTCGTAACGACGAAAACCTGTGCAAAACGGTCTGCCGAGGTGAACCGCTCCCTTACTTGCGAGAGGCAAGTAGCTGGCGGGCAGTCGCTCCTCGCGACGGTCGCGATGTCGAGCACTGTGAGGGAGACGCAATGAGCGATGCGCGACCGCTGCCACCATTCCTCTACAACGGACCCGCCGAAGGGCCACTCTTCCTGTTCGCTCATGGCGCCGGACTGCCGATGGATGCGCCATTCATGGAAACGATCGCCGCCGGACTCGGTGAGGCCGGGATTCGGGTGGTCCGGTTCGAGTTCCCGTACATGCAGCGTCGGCGGCGGTCCGGCCGGCGGGGCGGGCCAGATCGAACGCCAATCCTGGAGGCCAGCTGGCGAGCTGTGCTCGAGCACTTCGGGGCAGCGGGGGCGGTGATCGGAGGGAAGTCACTCGGTGGCCGGATCACCAGCATGATCGCCGATGACTGTGGCGTCAGAGGACTGGTCTGTCTCGGATACCCCTTCCATCCGGTTGGGAAGCGGGACAATCTCCGCGTCGCGCACCTCGCATCGATGCAGACGCCGACGATGATCGTGCAGGGTGATCGCGACCCGATGGGCAGCCGTCTCGACGTCGACGGTTACGCGCTATCAGATGCGATCAGCCTGCACTGGATCGAGGACGGAGAACATTCCTTCATGCCACGCAAACGCTCCGGACGAACGCCCGAGCAGAACCTCGACGAAGCCATCGGGGCGGTGCGCCGCTTCATCACGGCCGGCGATCCGGCACCGAACCGTCCACCCCGCCACTCAGGCCCCGCCACTCAGGCCCCGGTAATCAGGCCCCGGTCCACTGCGGCGCCCGCTTATCGGCAAAGGCACGCGGACCTTCGACAGCGTCAGCAGAGGCCAGATGCTGCTGGATTGGGAAGTAAGAGCGACTGATTGCCGCCTGGAGTGGAATGTCCAGACCGCTGTAGGCGGCGGCCTTGGTTCCACGGATCGAGAGCGGGGCACACTCAAGCACCTCGGCTGCCCAGCGCTCGGCGGTGGGGATCAGCTGATCCAGCGGCACCACCTCGTTCGCTAGCCCAAGGCGGTAGGCCTCATGGGCACCGATCGGCTTCCCGGTCAGCAGCATGCCCATCGCGATCTTCTGCGGGATCTGTCGCGGCAGCCGATGGATCCCGCCGGCCAGTGCAGCCAGACCGACACGCGGTTCTGGGAGCCCGAGCTGCGCATGGTCGGCAATCACCAGGATGTCGCAGGCCAGCGCCATCTCACAGCCCCCGCCCATCGCCCAGCCGTTGACGGCCCCGATCACCGGTTTGATCAGGTCGAATCGCTCAGTGA
Organism: Dehalococcoidia bacterium; assembly: GCA_965249675.1. Classification (GTDB taxonomy): domain Bacteria; phylum Chloroflexota; class Dehalococcoidia; order UBA2979; family UBA2979. Next base: position 2,379,233 of record OZ252250.1, on the reverse strand, counting down.
ATCCGCCAAATCCGCCCTTGACCGGACCGACGACGCTACCTCCGGCGCTACCTCCGGCGTTGCGAGCCGCGGTCGCCTTGAGATCGTTCCCCGCCGAGAAGCCGCGTGAACCGGCGCCGGTCAGGATCGCCACCCAGAGATCATCGTCCACCGAGAAATCGTCCCAGACCGTCGAGAGCTCGCGCGATGCATCCGGGTGGAGCGCATTCAGGACCTCAGGCCGGTTGATCGTGACGTACGCGACATGGTCACGCTTCTCATAGATGACAAAGTCGTAGCTCATGGACAAGGCCTCCTCGATTGCCTACTGGCAGTGTGACGGTCGGCTGCTGCCGCCTGCAACTTCCTGACCCATGATCCTGCACTTGCAAGATAGAACATGAGTTCTATACGCTGTCCGCCCGCACGCAGGAGCATCTGATGTCTATCGCCTGCCTCTTGATCCCTTCGCTGGCACTCACGGCGGCGCTCGCCGAGCAGCCGGCACTGTCTGGCTGCCCGGTGGCGCTCGCCGACGAGCGCGGTCTGCGCGTCTTCCAGGTCACCGTGGCGGCAAGACGCCGTGGCGTCCACCCTGGCCTCACGCTCCGCGAAGCGACCGCCAGCTGCCCCGACCTCACCGTCTTGGAGCAGCGTCCGGCCCGTATCGCCACCCTCGCCAAACAAATCGCTGATGGCGTCGCCACCCTGAGTCCCCTGGTCGAACCCGTCGAACCAGGCCTCATCCTCACCGATCTCCGCGGACTCGACGGGCTCTACCCGGATCCACAGGATCTGGAACGGGCATTCCTTGCTGTGGCTCCAACAGCACTTGGCGCCAGGCTCGGCATTGCCGAACAACGTTTCACGGCGATCGTCGCTGCAGGCGACGCCGCACCCGGTGGCTGTGTCCGCGTCTCCGCCCCTGAGAGCGCCACCTTTCTGGCCACTCACCGTGCCGCCCTCCTGCCACTCCCCGATACCGATCTCTGGCAGCTCCAACTCTTCGGAATCGAGACGATCGGCCACTACGCTGCACTGTCCCGTCATGCCGCTGCTGCACAATTCGGCGTTCCCGGTGACCGCGCCTGGCTGGCTGCCAGCGCCCTCGACCCGGCGCCAGTCCGACCACGGGTCCCAGTTGACGGACGAGTAATCGAGCGCTCCCAGTCCGAGCCACCACTGGTTAGCCGGGAAACGATGGCACTACACGCTCGCCAGCTGCTCCAGCAGGCGCTGCACCACCCCCGTGCCGCGCACCGCTTCGTCCGCCTGCTCCGTCTACGCGCCACCACCGATGACGATCAGCTCTGGGAACGCAGCCAGGTCCTGCGCGAACCAAGTGGCGATCGGGACCGCCTCTGGCTCGTGATCAAGACCCTCATCGAGTACGCCGAGCTGCCTGGCCTGATCTCGACGCTGGAGCTCGAACTCGGTGGCCTCACCACAGAGCAGGGTCGCCAAGGCGACCTCTTCACCGATCACAGCGGCAAACGTGAACAGCTCGACCAGATGGTGCGGCAGCTCAAAGTCCGCTTTGGCCGCTCACCGATGACCCGGATCGTGGAGGTAGGGCGATGGAACAGACTGCCCGAACGTCGCTACGCGTTACTGGATTACGACCCCTAGGCCTGCCCAGCCCGATCGTGGTTGAGCTCGACCGACATGGTCTCCCACGCCGTCTCCGCCGGCAGCGCCGAACGGCACATCCCCGGACGTTCCGTACCGCGCATCCCTCGCAGCCACCTGATCCTTCAGTCGCAGGGCCGCTCATCACCGTGGTCGATGTGAACGAGGTCTGGCGGATCGCCGAAGAATGGTGGCGCGAACGCCCGATCCATCGCACCTACTTCAGGATCTTCACCGCCGACGGCCGCTCCCTGACCATCTTCCGCGATGGAGATCCCGCTGCTCCGGCCGGCATCAATGCTCCTCCTGGCTGGTTTGAGCAGCGTTACTGATGACATCTGAGCATGGCATGACGACCAAAGTCCCTCGTGAGCAGCCAGATCGCTGGGATCGTTACACCGCGCGTCGCGCCGAACTCGATGCCCAGACCGATTGGGACAGCCCACGCTCGATGGGGCCGCGTGACACCACTGATCCAGCGCCACTCACGGTGCTCGAAGAGAGCCCGTACGTCGAACTGCATCTCCACTCCCACTACTCACTGCTTGAAGGGGCATCCAGCATCGAGGAGCTCGTCTCGACCGCCCGCGAACAGGGCCACCGCGCCCTCGCACTCACCGACCACAACGGGATGTACGGCTCGATGGAGTTCGCTCGCGTCGCCAGGGAGGCTGGCCTGCGCCCGATCACCGGCCTGGAACTCACACTGGCGGGCCCCGGATCTGGTGGGGGAGATGATCGCTCTCACATCACCCTGCTCGCCGAGTCACGCGAGGGTTATCGCAACCTCTGCCGCCTCTCCAGCATCGCCTTCGGGCTCCCCGAAGACACAGCAGTGGCCCGCGAAGCACGACGACTCGACCCCTGTCTCCCGATCGAGGCGCTGCGCGAGCACAGTTCTGGCCTGATCCTGCTCACCGGCTGCCGCCAGGGCCTCGTGCCACGGCTGATTGGGCAACATCAGACCGCTCGTGCCGAGGCCACGCTCTACGACTTTGTGCGCTGGTTCGGCGCCGCCAGCGTCTTTGTCGAACTGCAGGACAACCTCGTCTACGGCGACCGACCACGTAACCGCGCGCTCGTCCGCCTTGCCGAACGAGTCGGCGTCGGCGTCGTCGGCACGGGCGATATTCACTATCACGAGCGCGACCGGCACCGCCTGCAGGACGTCATGGTCGCGATCAGCCACCGCAAGACCCTGGACACCTCCCACCAGGAACGTCGCCCCAACGCCGAGTTCTACCTGCGATCTCCCGAGCAGCAGGCACGGCGGTTTGCCGCCTACCACCCGGACGCCGCCCGCAATTCGGTCCAGATCGCCCGCCGCTGCCGCTTCGACCTCACCGAGGACCTCGGCTACCGGCTACCCACACCTGAGAGCGCGAGCGGTCGCAGCCCGGAGGAAGACCTCGCTGAACTCTGTCGGCAGCGCCTCGCCGAGCGTTACGCCACCGCCACTACAGTTGATCGGCAGGCGGCCAGCGATCGCCTCGAGCGGGAACTCGGCCTCGTCAACCGCAATCACCTCGCCGGCTTCTTCCTGATCTATCACCAGATCTTTCAGCTCGCCTCGCAGGTCGCCGACGAGGTGCGGGGCCCCAGCAGTGCTCGCGCTGCCGCGAACCTGCCTCCGGGGCGCGGACGCGGCTCCTCGGTCGCCTCGATCATCTGCTACCTGATCGGCCTCTCACATATCGACCCGATCGCGAATCGGCTGCCGATCGACCGTTTCCTCAATGAGGAGATGCATACCCTCCCCGATATCGATCTCGACTTCGCGCGCGACATCCGCCGTGAACTGATCGAGCGTGTCTACGCAGTCTGGGGCCGGGATCACGCAGCCCTGGTCGCGAGCTTTCCGACCTACCGCCTGCGCAGCGCCATCCGTGATGTCGGTAAGGCCCTCGGGCTCCCAGCCACCGCTCTCGATCGACTGGCCAAGCATGCCAGCTCGCACGAAGGCCTCGAGCAACTCCCCGCTGAACTGGCCCGTCACTCGGAGTTCGCCGGACAGGTCGATTCCCAACCATGGCGTGACCTCGTCTCGCTCTCCCAGCAACTCGCCGGCTTTCCACGCCATCTCTCCCAACATGTCGGGGGCATGGTGATCTCCTCTGAGCCGCTGATCGACTTCGTCCCCTGCCAACCCGCCGCCTGGCCAAACCGCTACCTCTGTCACTGGGACAAGGACAGCATCGATGACGCCCACATGGTGAAGATCGACTTCCTCGCCCTCGGCATGCTCTCCGTCGTCGAAGAGGTGATCGACCTTATTGCCGAGCAGGGGCATCGGCCCATCGACCTCTCCCGCATCGACTTCGCCGACGCTGCGGTCTACGACGAGATCTGCCGAGGCGACACGGTCGGCGTCTTCCAGATCGAGTCACGTGCCCAGATCGCGATGCTCCCTCGCACCCAGCCGCGCTCGCTCGATGACCTCACGATCCAGGTCGCGATCGTCCGTCCCGGACCGATCGTCGGCGGAGCCGTCAACCCCTACGTCCGCGAGCGTGAGCGGCAACGCCAGCTCGGTGAGCGCTACCACACCCCTTCTATCCACCCCAGTGTCGACGATGTCCTCGGCGAAACGCTCGGAGTCGTGCTCTTCCAAGAGCAGGTCGTCCAGGTGGCACGGCAGATGGGCGGGTTCACGACTGCCGAGGGGGAGGCGTTCCGACGAGCGATGAGTCGCAAGCGGTCACTCGACGCCATGCAACGCCATGAACGGCACTTCATGGCTGGTGCCCGCGAACGCGGGGTACCGACGGCGATCGCCGAGCGAGTGTTTCAAAATCTGCTTGGCTTTGCCGAGTTCGGTTTCCCCAAGAGCCACGGCGCGGCCTTCGGCCTGCTCGCCTACCAGAGCAGCTGGCTACGCAAGTACCATCCCGGGCCGGTCTACTGTGCCCTCTTCAACAATCAGCCGATGGGATTTTACCCACCCCATGTCCTGACCAACGACGCCAGGCGACACGACATCGAGATCCGTCGACCAGATATCAACCGGAGCATGGCCTGCTGCACTGTCGAACCGCCGGTGCAGGGACAGGATGCCGTGCGCATCGGCCTCGGCTACGTGCGTGCGGTCGGCCAGACCCATGCCGAGCGCATCGAGCAGGAGCGAAACGTCGGCGGCTCCTTCCGCTCGCTCTTCGAGTTTGTGCAGCGCACCGGGATCGGCCGCGGTCCGATCCAGAACCTGATCCGCAGCGGCGCCTTCGACGAATTCGGTCTCAACCGCCGCGAACTCATCTGGCAACTCGGACTCTTCGGGGGCGGGCCCAAGCTGGCCACTGGCGGCAGGCCAGCCACCCGGCAACACCAGCTCCGTCTGGCACTCCCCACCAAACAGGATCAAGTCGCCTTCCCTGACTTCACTGCATACCAACGGATGGTCGCAGACTACGAACTCCTCTCGCTCTCCCCCGACCAGCACCCGATGCAATTCCTGCGCCCGGCGCTCGGCGAAGGCGTCGCCTCAAGCCGGCACCTCCGCATGATGGCAGGTGGCAACGAGGTCGAGGTAGCCGGACTTGTGGTCTGCCGCCAACGCCCGATGACCGCCCGCGGGATCATCTTCCTGCTGCTCGAGGATGAATTTGGCCTGATGAACGTGCTGGTCAGCCGCGAGCTCTCAGAGAAATTCCGTGACCCGATCCGTCGCGAGCCCTTCATCCGGGCCCGCGGTGTCCTCGATCAACGCTCAGGCGAACAGCGCACCCTGGTCGCCACCCACCTGACGGCTCTCATTCCCACCGGCACCCTGCGCGTCCCCGAAGGCAAGTCGTGGGGGTGACACACTCAGACACGGCACTCACACACGGACACTCGCCGCCAGTTCGATCGGCTAGCCCAGGCCCGTGATCGGCACCAGTGGCAGCAAGACGTGTGAAGGGTAGCCCTGAGAGTGGTGAATCGTATTGGTGGCGGGCCGACGCTGGCGGTGTCGCCCGATCGCCTCACCCGTGTTGGGGTTGGGATCGAAACGCGGGAACGAGGACGAACTGACCAGCACGGCGATGCGATGGCCGGCAGCGAAACGGTTGCTGGTCGGGTAGAGCTGGAACCGCACCTCGTAGACCTGACCCGGCTCCATCAGCTCTGGCTGGTCCATCCCCAGCCGGTAGCGGACCCGCATCAGGCCGTCGCTCACGTTGAGACGATAGCCGTCTGGCCAATCGTCGCTCTCCGGGTAGATGTCCTCAACCATGACGAAGAGATCGGTATCCGGGGCATCTGACTCGAGATAGATGACCGCCTCCACAGGCCCAGTCACCTCAAGATCAGCGATGAGGGGCTCTGAGCGGAATGCGATCACGTCGTCGCGCTCCTCCAGCGGCCCGAAGGGCGGCCGGCTGCCGGTCAACTCCTCCCGCGTACGCTGGTCGGCGCCGCCCTGGATCACCATCACCCGGACGAGCGGCGCAGCAACGTTAACACGCTCTGGCGTCGGTACGATCTCGTTGAGCGAGGACGTATTTGCCGACACCGTCGGCAGCGGGTCTTCCGGGTCGTAGCGAAAGCTGGTCGCCCCACCCGCCAGCGCGGGCCGCCCCGCCCGCTCGAGCGTGCCGCCACCCTGAAGATAGAAGGGCGTCACGTGGGCCCGGTCGAGCGGCCAGCCCTCCTCGTCCCGCCAGTGGCCGCCATGATCGAGACGGCCCTCCGCGGTGCGTCCCCCCGAACCCCCTCCCATCACGAAGATGCGCACGGGTGGTTCCGCATCACCCCCGACACCGCGGAGACGTCTGTCGAACCACTCCCGGTGCGCCTCGCGGGTAGAGGTCGCCCCGGCCGTGTGCAGCGGCGCCTCAGGACCGAGGTCGACCTCGCCCGACCAGCGGTTGTCCAGCGCGCCTTCGCCGTGGGTCCACGGGCCCATCAGCAGCTGCTGCCCACCGAACCTTCGGGCACAGGCGGCGAAGAGATCGGTCGTCGCTCTCGTGTAGGAGTCGTACCACCCACCCGAGTAGACCGTCGGGACATCGGCGCTGCGATCGAGGTGGGCCTCGAAGTTGAGGCCGCTCTGGAGCCAGTACTCACCCATGTCACCGTGCTCGTAGAGGTCGCGAGCCCACTGCTCATACCCGGGAAGTCCCGCCAGCGGAGAGTGGCCCTCACCCCAGGGAAGCTCGCTGAGCCACCGGTGCATCTCCACACCGTGCCCGATCAGCTCTTCGCGCAGCGCCGCGTCCCTCGCCGCCTCCGGGGAGAGCGCGCCGTGCGTCACCGCCCAGGTCAGCCAACGCAGCTCCAGTGCACCGTTATGTCGCAAGGCGCTGGTATTCCCGTTCGCCCCACCCTGGTTCACCCACATCGCGCGCAGGTGCGGCGGTCGTTCGAGGGCCAGCGCGCTCTGTACCCAGGCGGAGTAGGAGGTCCCGAAGGTGCCAACCTGCCCGTCGCAGTAGTCCAGATCAGCAGCCCATTCGACCGCGTCATACCCGTCCGGCCCCTCGTTGGCGAACAGCACGAACTCGCCGGCGGAACCGAAGCGTCCGCGGACGTCCTGGACCACGAAGAGATAGCCATGCGCCGCCCAGAACTCACCGTGTCTGGCATAGCGGTCGGCGGTGCGGTCGTAGGGCGTCCGGGTCAGCACTGCCGGGAACCGGCCGGTCGCCGGCTCGCCATCTTTGCTCGGGCGCCAGACATCTGTGGCCAGCCAGGTGCCGTCACGCGCCTGCATGCCCCGGTTGCGCACGAGGATCGCGCCGTAGCGCGCGCTGGATGGTTCAACCATGAGACCCCCGAAAGCCGCTTCTCGGATTGTAGCGGGGCACCCCCAGGAGGGGCGCCCACGGGCTCTGGGCCGTACGCTACGCGGCTGAGGCGGTAAGGTCGACAGATGGTAATTCGCGAAGTGATCGAGTCGCCTACGGCGCCCGCCCAGGCCAGCGTACGCGCGGCCCTCGACCTGTTGCACTCCGGCCCGGGAGGCCTTCACCAGCTCGGCCGAGAGCTCTCCACCGGCCTCAGTGGCGGAGCCGCTGACCTCCTGATCGATCGCCCCGATCGGCTGATCTACTCGACCGACGCATCGATCTACGAGATGGAGCCGGTGGCGATCGTCTTCCCCAGAACACGAGCGGACATCGAGCACGTCGTGCGGGTGGCCGCTCGGCGTGGCGTGCCGATCCTCTCCCGTGGCGCGGGCACCAGCCTGGCCGGGCAGACCGTTAATCACGCGATCGTCCTGGACTACTCGCGCCACTTCAATCGGCTGCTTGAGGTCAACTCCGAGGAGAGATGGGCACGAGTCGAGCCGGGCCTTGTCGTCGATGAGCTCAACCGGTTGCTCAAGCCCTACGCTCTGCAGTATCCGATCGACACCTCGACCAAGAACCGGGCCACGATCGGCGGCGGGATCGGCAACAATTCTTGCGGGGCCCACTCTCTGGTCTACGGGAAGACGATCGACCAGGTGCGGTGGCTCGACGTCGTGCTCTCAGACGGCACGGCGACCCGCTTCGGCGAAGAGAGCGGTGCATCACTTGCCAGGCGGTTGGAGCTGCCCGGGCTCGAGGGTGAGATCTACCGCGGCACGCTTGAGATCGCCCGACGTCACGCCGCTGAGATCGGGGCACGCTACCCCAAGATCCAGCGACGCGTCTCCGGCTATAACCTCGACGCCGCGCTCGAACGCGATCGACTGAACCTCGCCGAGCTCGTGGTCGGCTCGGAGGGGACGCTGACTGCCGTAACTGAGGCTTGCGTGCGGCTCGTGCCACTGCCCGCAGCAACGGCCCTCGCAGTTGTCCACTGCGAGGACATCGCGCAGGCGGCGCGGGCGACCGTGAGAGCGCTCGAACACCCAGTTTCGGCGATCGAGCTGGTCGGCCGCGAGATCATTGAGCGCTGCCAGCAGAACCCGGGTTATCGGTCGCTGCTGGAGGGGATGATCGGTTCGCCCGGCGCCCTGCTGCTGGTCGAGTTCTCTGGGGACAGCACCTCCGATCTGGCCGCCCCGCTGCACGCCCTCACTCGAGACCTGGAGACCACGGGGCTGGTCTCTGCGACTGTTGAACTGACCGATCCAAAACAGCAGGCTCGCTGGTGGCGGATGCGGGCAGCCGGCCTCGGGCTGTTGATGAGCGTCAGGGGAGATGCCAAGCCGGTCGCGATCGTCGAGGACACGGCAGTGCCACCAGAGCGGCTCGCCGAGTTCGTGACGCGCTTCGACGAGGTGGTCGCCCGCCACGGGACGCACGCCGCCTACTACGGCCACGCGTCGGTGGGCTGCCTGCACATTCGTCCACTGGTCAACGTCAAGAGCGGCGAGGGGCTGGAGACGGCGCTGGCGATCGCCAGCGAGATCGCCGACCTGGTACTGGCGTTCGGCGGCAGCCTCAGCGGCGAGCACGGTGACGGCATCCTGCGCGGCGTCTTCACCGAGCGGATGTTCGGACGGGAGATCGCGCAGGCGTTCCGAGAGCTCAAACAGAGATGGGATCCTGTGGGGATCTTCAACCCCGGGAAGATCGTCGATACGCCGGGGTTCCGGGAGAACCTGCGGCTCGGGCCGGAGACCCGGAACACCGACGTGCCCACCATTCTCGACTTCACGATGGAGGGCGGGCTGGCCCGCGCCGTCGAGCAATGCAACGGGCAGGGTGCCTGTCGCAAGTTGGACGGCGGGATGTGCCCGTCGTACATGGTGACGCTCGATGAGGAGCATTCCACCCGGGGTCGCGCGAACCTCCTGCGCCAGGCCCTCAATGGTGTCATTCCCCGCGAGGAGCTGGCCGGGGAACGCGTCCAGGAGGCGCTCGACCTCTGCGTTGAGTGCAAGGCCTGCAAGAGCGAATGTCCCTCAGGCGTTGACATGGCCAAGATCAAGTATGAGGTACTCAACCAGTACCACGATCAGCACGGCACGCCGCTGCGTGCGCGCCTGTTCGGTCGGATCGCCATCATGAGCGCTCTGGGGAGCCGCGCCGCGCCTCTGGTAAACCTGTTTGGCGAACTCGCACCCGTGCGTACGCTGATGGAGCGCTGGGGCGGCGTCCACCACGCGCGGCCGCTTCCTCGTCTGGCATCCCACAGGTTCCGCCAGTGGTTCGGTCGCCACCAGCCGACCGGCTCACGAGACCGTGGCGAGGCAGTGCTCTTCGACGACACGTTCATGCGCTACTACCAACCCGAGGTCGGCCAGGCCGCCGTGGCCGTCCTTGAGGCGCTCGGCTATCGCGTCACGATTATCGAGCGGCTCGGCTGCTGCGGTCGGCCGCTGATCTCAAAGGGGCAGCTCAAGACCGCTCGCCAGTGGGCCGAACAGAACATCCAGCGGCTCGCCCTCTATGCTGCCCGCGGAGTGCCGATCGTCGGCGTCGAGCCGAGCTGTCTCCTGACCCTGCGGGATGAGTACCCCGAGCTGGTTGCCGGTCCCGCAGCACAACGGGTGGCACGATCGGCGATCCTGCTTGATGAACTGGTGGCGCAGCTCGCCGCCAGCGAAGCCGAGCGGGTTGCCAGCATCTTCCGCCCGGCAGAGCAGCCGCAAGAGCTGCTGCTGCACGGTCACTGTCACCAGAAGGCGATGGTCGGCACTGCACCGACAGAGACGGCCCTCGAACTCGCCGGTTACCGCGTGCGTACGATTGACAGCGCCTGTTGCGGCATGGCCGGATCGTTCGGATTCGAGGCTGAGCACTACACCATCTCAGAGGCGATGGCTCGGCGGCGGCTGATTCCGGCGGTGGACGCTGCCTCACCGTTGGCCGGGATCGCCGTGACGGGCGTCTCTTGCCGGCAGCAGATCGACCACTTCAGCCAGCGTCAGCCGCGCCACGCGGTCGAGTGGCTGGCGGACCGGCTGGAGGTCCCGGCGGGGGCACTTCGATAGACCCGACGCGAGCCGAGGTGCTTACCCCGGGGCGGAGCAGGTGTCGATGACGGGCGAACGCCGCAGACTGCCAGGCAATATCATCGTTCGCCGCCATCGGATGCGGCGTGAGGTGGTGACGGTGCGCCGTCGCCGTCGCACCCACTTCCGTCCGCGCCCGTGGATGGTGCCGGGGCTTTTCGCCCTCGTGATCTTCCTTGGCGCCGCCGCCCTCTCGCTACCGATCGCCTCGGAGTCGGACCAGTGGACGAGCTGCGCCGACGCGTTGTTCACGGCGACGTCAGCTGTGAGCGTCACCGGCCTCACCCGCTTCGACACGGCAGACCACTGGAGCCTCTTCGGCGAGGTAACGATCATGGTGCTGATTCAGGGAGGCGGCCTCGGAGTCACGATATACGCCGGAGCGCTCCTGCTGATCTTCGGGAACCGCCTGGGCCTCCGTGGCCGGGAATTCTTCGGCATCGAGATGATCGACATCGCCAGGACCGACATTCGCCTGCTGCTCCGCCGGGTGATGATCTTCACCTTCGTGATCGAGGCGGTAACAATGCTGCTGCTGTTGCCCTGGTTCTGGCTGGACGAGCCGGGAGCGGACGCGCTCTGGAAGAGCATCTTCCACGCCGTCTCAGCCTTCAACAACGCCGGCTTTGATCTGCAAGGCGGTTCACGAGGCTTCACAGGTGAGGCCGACAACCCCTACCCGATCGCCGTGATCGGCGTGACGGCCTTCCTCGGGAGCCTCTCCTTCATCACGATCTTCAACCTTCGCCGACCGCGGAAGCAGTGGACCGTCGACACGAAGCTGGTGGCGATCGGTATGGGCTCCCTGCTCGTCATCGGCATGGCGTTGTGGCTGGTCACGGCTCACAGCAGCGCGACCGTGTTCGCCGGCCTGAGCCCATTTGAACGGTTCGTCAATGCCTTCTTCCTCTCGGTCAATCGCACGGCCGGCATGTCGACGGTCGATCTCAGCCTGGTGCAGGACTCAACCACTGCCGTCCTCCTGCTCCTGATGTTCATCGGCGGGTCGTCGACGTCGACGGCCAGTGGGATCAAGGTCGGTACCTTCATGGTCAGCCTGGTGGTCGTGCTCTCAGCACTGCGTGGAAATCACCGGGCGTCGGTGTTTGGCCGCGAGATCCCGCAGGCGATCGTGCTGCGGGCAGTCGCCGTCACCATCCTGGGCTTCCTCACACTGGGGTTTGGCATCTGGCTGTTGCAGCTGAGCGATGACTTCGCCTTCCTGCCTGTGATGTTCGACGTGATGTCGGCCCTGGCCAATGTGGGATGGTCTCAGGGGGTCACCTCCGAGCTCTCAGTGCCGGGTACCTTGATCCTGACGGCGCTGATGTTCACAGGGCGCCTCGGGCCGCTTTATATCGTGCTGTCGGTCCCCGACCGGCCGCAGCGGCGCTACCGGTATCCCGAAGCCGGGGTCCGGATTGGCTGAGCTTGCCAGGCAGAGGAGGAGTGCGCGATGCAGGTAGCAGTGCTCGGACTCGGACGATTCGGAACGGAGCTCGCACTCTCGCTTGCGAACGAGGGACATGATGTCCTGGCGATCGACAGCAGTGAGGCGGCGGTACTGGGCGTGACCGATCAGGTCAGCAAGGCTGCAATCGCGGACATCACCGACGAACGGGCGCTTCGTGCCGTCGGGGTCGAACATCTCTCAACCGGAGTCGTCGCGACCTCCGAAATCGAGGCCAGCGTCCTCGCCACGATGAACCTGATCTCGCTCGGCGTTGAAGCCGTCTATGCGAAGGCGCAGAACGAACGCCACGCTCTGATGCTCAGGCGGCTCGGCGTCCAGCGGGTCGTCGAACCAGAGAAGGAGGGAGGCCAGCGATTCGCTCACATGCTCCGGCTTCGCGACGCAACCGACTACCTCTCGGTCACCCGTGACTACGGGCTGGCCACCTACACGCCACCGCCCGCCCTCTACGGAAAAACGCTCGATCAGCTTGACGATGAACACTCGACTCGCCGCCTCCTCATGCTGGTGCGGCAAGACCGGGTACAGCTGAACCCGCTCAGATCGCAACCGATCCGGGCGGGCGACCTTCTGATCTTTGCCGGGTCAGACGAGGACCTCGCGCGGGGCCTCTAACCGGGGCGGCCCAGACAGCCTCGGCGGCGGCATCGTCCACCGGCACGTTGCCCGCCGATCTCTCGCCGGCGAGCGTCACCTGCGACTGAAACGTATGATGTGGGTATGAGAAGCAAGACCGCGGCTCCTCGCGGCGAGATGCACTATGAATCCCGGCGATCGCCGGTCTACGCCAGGAACGGCATCGTCGCGACCACGCAGCCCCTCGCTGCCCAGGCAGGTCTTGAGGTGCTCCGCGCCGGAGGCAACGCGGCCGATGCCGCCGTCGCCACGGCAGCGGCGCTCGCGGTGACTGAACCGACCGGAACCGGCATCGGCGGTGATTGCTTCGCCCTGTTCTATCAGGCCCGGAGCGGCCAGATGCACGCAGTCAACGGCAGCGGGCGTTCTCCCGCTGCGCTGTCGATCGACGCCCTCGGTGGCGCCAGCGACCGCACGATGCCGCAGTTTGGACCCCACGCCGTGACGGTGCCCGGGGCCGTCGCCGGCTGGGCTGACACCCTCGACCGTCACGGCCGGATGGGCCTCGCCGATGTCCTGCCCGGCGCCATCGATCTGGCTGAGTCCGGCTTCCCCGTCACTCCGCTCATCTCGCACCTGTGGCAGCAGGAAGTATCGAAAACCCGGGCAGCGAGCCCAAACGGCCACGAGCTGTTGCTCGATGGCCGCGCGCCCGGGACCGGCGAGATCTGGCAGAACCAGCGCCTGGCCGACATCCTGCGCGAGATCGCGGAGGGCGGGCCCCGTGCCTATTACGAGGGCCGCGCAGCGCGGGAGATCGTCCGCGTGCTCTCAGGGCTCGGCGGCTTCATGGCGGCCGACGACCTGGCCACTCACTGCTCGACTTTCGACCCGCCGATCAGAACAGGCTTCCGCGAGCACACCATCTTCGAGTGCCCGCCGAACGGCCAGGGACTGACCGCCCTGATCGCCTTCAACATCGTCGACGGGCTGGACCTCGAGGCCCTACCACCCCGCTCGGCCGATCGCCTCCACCTGATGATCGAGGCGATCCGGCTCGCCTTCTCTGAGGCGCGGGCGTGGGTCTCAGACCCCGCTTTCGGCACGATCCCTCTCGATCGGCTGCTCTCTGCCGAACACGCTGCCTCTCTGCGCTCCCGGATCGACCCTGATCGGCGTTCCGAACTGGCGCCAGCACCCGTCCTGAGCATGGGCAGCGACACGGTCTACCTCTCGGTCGTGGACGGTGATGGTAACGCCTGCAGTTTCATCAACAGCAACTACAGCGGCTTCGGAACGGCGATCATCCCCGAGGGTTGCGGCTTCCCGCTCCAGAATCGTGGGGCAGGCTTCAACCTCGACTCCTCGCATCCCAATCGCCTCGAACCGGCGAAGCGGCCGTATCACACGATCATCCCGGCAATGAGCACCGATACGACCGGTGCACTCTATGCGTCCTTCGGCGTGATGGGTGGCTGGATGCAGCCCCAGGGGCACCTCCAAGTGATGGTCTCGATGCTGGTCGACGGACTCGACCCGCAGGCGGCTCTGGACGAACCGCGCTTCTGCATTCAGCGCAACCCACCTGACGGTGCGGTCTCACTCGAGGAGGGGATCCCCGTAGAGACGATGAGCCAGCTCGCATCGCGCGGTCATGAAGTGACCCCGGTCTCCGGCATCCGCCGCAGTTCGGTCTTCGGGCGCGGTCAGGTGATCACCCGCGACCCTCGCTCTGGCGTGCTGGCGGCAGGATCAGACCCGCGGGGTGACGGGGCGGCGGCGGGGTTCTGAACGAGATGCCGACCCTCGACGGCGCGCGATGGAGAGATCTCGGGTTGATGGCAGGAGGCGGTGGTGGCGTTCTTCGGCGCACTTGAGCAACTGCTGGCCGACCTCTATCCCTACCGAGTGCCGCTCTCGGCCGCCGCTGCAGTCGTCGCACTGCTCGCCATCGCCTTTGCTGTGCGGCGCGGGTGGCATCAGGTCGCCCGCCGCTGGATCATGGCCCGACCAGTCCGTTCCGCAGTCCTGGCCGTGATCCTGCTGGTGGTGCTCATCCCCACAGCCAACTATCTGCTGTCGCCGCTCTGGGAGCGGTCGACACTCTACGAAGGGAATCCTCTCGAGGTCGCGGCCACAGGGACGACCGGGGAGGTGGCGACCGCAGCCGCAGCTGTGGCCTCCCCGGCGCCGACCGCGAACACGGTCGCTACGGCGAATGTGGAGACCGCAACATCGTCACCGACCGCCCCCGCCCAGGCGGGCGCCACCGCCGCCACGCCACGGCTCGTCTCCCAGGGTGAATTCCGCGGTGCCGACGAGTTTCACTTCGGGAGTGGGCTCGCGCAGGTGATTGAGATCGAACCGGGGCAGTACCTCCTCCGCCTCGAGGAATTCTCGGTGCGGAACGGTCCCGATCTCTACGTCTATCTCTCCTCCGTGGAGGAACGGCCCAGTGAGGATGGCGTCCAGCTTGGCAAGCTCAAGGCCACAGACGGCTCGTTCAACTACGAGATCCCGCCGGGAACCGAGATCGAGATGCTTGGCTACGCGATGATCTGGTGCGAGCCGTTCGGTGTCCTCTTCGCCGTCTCGCCGCTGAACTGAGCACCCCTGCCGGGTGCCGACTCCAGGCGGAGCGACTGGCCGGCCCGGCGTGGCCGACGATCCCCAAAGGACCGCTGGAGGGGCGCTGCTACGCTGCCAGCCAGGTCCTGGCCGCAGATCACGGCAAGAAGCGCAAGAAGGAGCACCATGACCAACACCGTTGTTGTCCACGACGGAAGCTGTCAACCTCTCCATGCCGGTCGAGGTCAGGGGGTTGTTGCAATGACGGGTTTGTTGATCCACGCCTCCTTCGGGGGTCTGGCGGCCCGCGGCGGTCCGTTGCGGAACCGCTCGGGCCAGACGCTGTAGGCGGCATCCAGGGTCTCCTGACGCGCCTGCACGGTCTCCAGGGCTTGCCCGCCGTGGAGCGTGGCGGGGTGCTGGTAGCCGACACCGGAGTGGTAGTGCTCGCGGTTGTACCAGTCGACAAACGGCGCCATCCAGCTCCGCACCTCCTCCAGCGAGTGGAAGCGGTCGGGGTAGTCGTGGCGGTACTTGACGGTCTTGAAGCCGGCCTCGGAGTAGGGGTTGTCGTTGCTCACGCGCGGGCGCGAGAGGCTGCGCGTGACAGCGATGTCTTCGAGCAACTCCGCCAGGCTTGTCGACGTCATCTGGGCGCCACGGTCTGAGTGCAGCGTCAGTTGCTGCGGCGAGATCCCGTTGCGGTCGCAGGCGGTGCCCACCAGCGTCCTGGCAACCTCGGTCGACTCCGTCGTGTCGACCGTCCAGGCGACGATCTTGCGACTGAAGATGTCGATCACCACGTAGAGATAGAACCAGCTGCGGTGGTGAGGGCCGCGGAGCCGCGAGATGTCCCACGACCAGACCTCGTTCGGGCCGCTCGCCTGCACCTGGGGTGCATGGTGGGTCGTGCGTCGGTGACCGCGACGCCGTTCTCTGACCAGGCCGCGTTCCTCGAGGATGCGGTACATCTGGCGGATCGAGCAGACGTACGAGCCTTCGTCCAGCAGCTGATAGTAGACCTGGGCGGGCGCCTGGTCACGAAAGCGTGGTGAGCACAGCAGCTCGGCGATGTGATCGCGCAGCTGGTCGGGGATGCGTGACGGCTGCGGCTGGTGCTGCTCGCGCGGTTTCGCCTGTGACGGCCGCCTGTGTAGCCGGCCGGCGGCCGCCTGGCGGCGGCTGCGGTCGGTCCGCTCTGAGTATCCGAAGGCCCGACAGGCGTGGGCACGGCCAACCCGCTGGGCCCATGCGTCCACAGCGGCGAGCATCTGCGCCCGCCAGTTGGCGTATGCCTGCGCTGGCCACTCGGCTCGGGTCGGCGCTACCCGTTCTGGCCACTCGGTCGCCGCTGCGACGCGCTCTTGCGGGCAAATCTTTGCAAGAGCGCCAAGGCTTTTCCCTGGGCCTCGATCAGCTCCTCTGCCGTCTCCAGCTGCTGCTCGGCAAGCATCGCCCGCTCCCGGTAGCGGTCGCGCTCAAGGGTCAGCCGGTTGGGCGCTCGTGGTCCCGGCGGCCGCTCGACGAGGGCACGGCGCGCCCCATCGTCACGCTGCTGGCGCCACCTGGCGATCAGAGAGGAGTACAGACCCTCGCGCCGACAGATGGCGCCGACTGCTCCCGGCTCACCGCGGGCCTTTGCCTCGTCGATCTCAGCCAGGATGTCGAGCTTGTACTGCACTGGCCACGACCTGCGTGCTCGACGCACCTCAGTCTCTTCATCAACCACCATCGGTCTACGTCCACTTCTCCGCCCTCGTATCAATCGCACTATATTCGGCAGAGATGAGGTTGGCAGCTAGGGCGATGAGGGACATGTGCGCCTAATCCGTCTCAATCGACCTGAGAAGAAGAACGCGGTGTCGCTGGAGCTCGCCTGGGGCGTGATTGCTGCCGTCGAGGAGAGCATGGCTCGCGACGACATCTGGGTGTTAGGCCTGACGGGGACCGACGATGCGTTCTGTGCCGGATTGGACCTCACGCCAGACGAGGGACAGGAGGAGTGGGTTCCTCTCACCGCCCAGAACTCCTACCTGGACGAGTTGGGGTGGGTCAGCCGCTTCCTCAGAACCCTCCGACTGGAGTGCGACAAACCGATCGTCGGTGGGATCAACGGCGTCGCGGTTGGTGCCGGCCTCTCGCTCGCAATGGGGACCGATATCCGCATCATGAAGGAGAGCGCACGGCTGATCGCGGGCTATCCGCGTATTGGCGGCTCACCCGACGGTGGACTCTCGTTCACACTCGTCGAGGCCCTCGGGCACGAGCAGGCGATGCGATTTCTGCTTGAGAACCGCACGGTCGGAGCCGCCGAGGCCCTGCAACTCGGGCTGGTGGGCGAAGTTGCCTCCGACGATAAGTTCGACGGTCGCTTCCACGACTACCTCCACTCACTGACGAGGCTCTCCCCCATCACCGGGCGCGCGACCAAGCGCGTCGTTCGCGAAGCCAGTGGCGTCGACCTCGACAAGCAGCTTCGCTACGAGGTGTGGAATATCGGCAAGTCACTGGGGAGCCTCGACGGACAGGAGGCTCGGCGCGCCTTCATCGAGAAGCGAGACCCCGAGTTCACCGGTCGGGGAAGATAGGGAGCCCAGCAGCCTCCGATCGAGTCGATCGGCGTGGAGCCCGGTCGACCGCAGAAGGGAGTCGTGATGCTCGATCGATTCAAGGTGCCCGAAGAGGACCGAGTCTATGTCCCACATGAACAGATGCGGGGGGCGACCCATGACCTCTTCCTGAGTGCCGGGCTGGCCGGTGAAGACGCCGCACTCGCCGCCGATGTCCTGATCTTCAACGACCTGCGGGGAGTGGAGACGCACGGCGTCTCGAACATGCTGCGCATCTATCTGGAGCGCTACCGCTCGGGAGAGATGGAACCCCGACCCGACTTCACGATCACCCGCGAGACGGCGACCACCGTGGTCGTCGATGGTGGTGGTGGACTTGGTCTGCACGTCGCCCCGAAGGCGATGGATCTGGCGATCGCCAAGGCGGCCGAACACGGCCTCGGCGCGGCCTGCGTGACCAACGTTGGCCACATGGGCGGTGCCGGTTATCACGCGATGCGGGCTCTCCCTCACGACATGATCGGAGTGGCCCTCTCAACCAGCGGGCGAATGGTCATGTTGCCCACCTTCGGCGCGGAGCCGAGGCTGGGAACGAACCCAATCGCCTGGGCCGCCCCCGCGGGCGAGATGCCGCCGTTCTGTCTGGACATCGGCACGACGCAGATCGCAAACAACAAGCTCGGGCTCGCCCGCCGGGTCGGCGCCCAGGTCGAGCCGGGCTGGATCGCCGATGTCGATGGCCGGCCGATCATGGAGCGCAGCGACATTCCCGCGTGTTCCTACATGCTGCCACTCGGCGGCACGCGCGACCAGGGGTCGCACAAGGGATACGGGCTCGGGGCGGTCGTTGACATCCTCGGCAGTACGCTCAGCGGCATGGGACCGGGCCTCGTGGCGCTCGTCCCCGGGTTCCACCTGATGGCGTACCGCATCGATGCGTTCGTCGACGCCGACCAGTTCAAGCGCGACATGGACATCTTTCTGCGCGGCCTGGCGGACACGCCGCCGGCGCCGGGCGAGGAGCGAGTCCTCTATCCGGGTCTGCCCGAGGCCGAGGCCGAGGTAGAGCGGCGTGCCAACGGTGTCCCGTATCACGTCGAAGTGATCGAGTGGTTCCGAACGGCGGGGAACGAACGGGGGATGAGCTTCCCATTCGCTCACAGCTGACCCGCGCCGCGCGAAGGGCGTGGCAGTCGGCACCATCACGTTCTGAGCCCCGGACCACAGCGGGCGGGCCGCTGCGGCGGCACTAGGGACGCTCTGAACAGACCCGCATGATCTGTTAAGATGCCTACACGGGATGGTATGGCATTCGACCAGATGACGAGGTGAGCGCGATGGGCGAGGCAACGTTCGCGGAGCTGTACTACGACGCGAAGAAGCGAACGACTCGCCGGGAGCGGTTTCTGGAACGACTCGATCGGCTGGTTCCGTGGCGGCAACTCGAGCAGCGCATTGCGCCCCACTACCCGATGCCGGGACGGGGGCGCCAGCCCTACCCACTGTCACTGATGCTGCGGGTGCACATCGTGCAACTGGTCGACAACCTCAGCGACCCGGCGATGGAGGACGCGCTGTACGAGAATCTCACCGTGCAGCGCTTCGTGGGGCTCAGGCTATCGGACGCGATCCCCGATGAGACGACGATTCTCAACTTCCGCCACCGGCTGGAGGCGGCCGCGCTGGGGAGGGGGTTGCTCGAGGAGATCAACCGCCATCTGGAGGCGGAAGGACTGCAGTTGAGACAGGGGACTGTGGTTGATGCCAGTATCATCAGCGCCCCCTCGTCGACCAGGAATCGGGCCAGAGCACGGGATCCCGAGATGCACCAGACGCGCAAGGGAAACCAGTGGTACTTCGGGATGAAGTTGCACATCGGGGTGGACTCTGAGAGCGGCATCGTGCACAGCCTCCACACGACGGCGGCGAACGTGAGCGACATCACCGCGGCGCCCGACCTGCTGCACGGCAACGAAAGGCTGGTCTGTGGCGATGCGGGCTACCAGGGCATCGGAAAACGTCTGGAGCAGCGCGAGCGTGCGGTGCAGTGGCAGGTTGCCATGCGACCGGGCAAGCGGCGACTGCTCGACCGGGAGGGTGAGGAGTGGCTCGAAGAGAAGCGCAAGGCCTCCGTGCGTGCGAAGGTCGAGCATCCGTTCCAGATCGTGAAGGTGCGCTTCGGCTACGCCAAGGTCCGCTACCGCGGATTGTTCAAGAACACGCAGCGGCTCGCGTTGCTGTTGGGGCTGGCCAACATGGTTCGAGCGGAGCGCCAACTTGCTGCGTAACAACGGCGCAGTGCGCCCAGAATCCCGCAGCGAGCGCCAAACGGCACTCGCAGAGCCGCTCGCGAGCCCCGATCAGGCCGCATTCCTGACCATCAAGCGATTGAACGCCCCAGAAGAGCCTGATCGGCCGCATTTCGCGGCCAGTTCAGAGCGTCCCTAGTGCCGCCGGACGGCGACCGGATCCTCAGCGGTCTCGAGTGGGCGCGAGCCGATCACCTGCAGCCGCTCCAGTTCGCCGATTCGCGCTTCCGGCAGACCGAGCAGGCCAGCCAGCAGTTCGTGGTTGTGCTGACCAAGCCGAGGCGCCGGTCCGAACCTGACCTCCTCGGTGTCGCAGAAGCGCCAGGGGCCGCGCGGATAGCGGAAGCGACCAAGGCCGAAGTCGGCCTCTCGTAAGGTGCCGCGCTCCGAGAGCTGCTCGCTTTCGGAATGGTCGATGTCCGCTCGCAACACCGCCGCCGCCGGGACACCCTTCGCCTGCAGGAGGCGCTGGGCGTCGAATCGATCGTGCTGACCGACCCATGCCGCGACGATCTGGTTGAGCTCCGCGAGACGCTGGCTGCGACCCGCGCGGGTCCCGAAACGGGGATCTCGGGACAGTTCTGGCCGTCCGATTGCCGTGGACAGGGCCGCGAATCGTTCGTCGCTGTCGACGGCGACCGCCACCCAGGAATCCTCTTCGTTGGCGCGGAAGACCCCGTGCGGCGCCATCCAGGGATGGTCGTTGCCCAGACGCGGCACCTCCTCGCTCGCCAGCTGCCAATCGAGGAGGTGCTCGCCCAGGTGTGGGATGGTTGCCTCCAGCTGGGCGATGTCGAAGACCTGTCCCTCACCGGTCTGTGCCAACCGCTCGAGTGCCAGCACAGACATGAGCAGCCCCGTCGCCGCGCTGATCCCGTCGGCGTGGTGGACGGGCGTGATGTGAGAGTGATCGAGGTCGGGATAGCCGCGGAGTACCGAGTGGCCGGAGATGGCATCGAGCGTCATCCCCATGCTGCGGTAGTAGCGGTAGGGGCCCGTCAGCCCAAAGCCGGTGAGGAGGATCACGCCGAGACGTGGATTCGCCCGGTGCAATCGGTCGGGCAAGAGGTTGAGCGACTCCTGGGCATCCATCGACAGGTTCGTGAAGACAAGGTCACACTGAGCCAGCAGCCGGTCCAAGATCTCCTGCCCGGCCTCGGTGTGGAGATCGAGGGTGATCCCCCGCTTGTTCCGGTTGACCCCCATAAAGCCGGCGCTGCGATTCCACGGATCGTCACCCGGGTCTCCGTTCGGGTAGCCAGGAGCGCCGGGAAGCGGCCGCACTGCACCGCGCGCCGAGCGCTGGATCGCCTCAACCTTGATCACCTCCGCACCGAGGTCGGCGAGCATCGCGCCGCAGAACGGCCCTGCCCAGATCTCGGCGATCTCGAGCGCGCGGATGCCCGCGAGTGGCACGGGTTGGGGGGCCAGCCGAGCGGGCGCCTCTTCGCCACTGGACGGTGGTCCGTCGCGCCCCTCGTCGGGGTCCTCGGCCTGAGTGAGCAGCCCATCGTCCGCACCGAGCAGGGGCGCCGCGCTCGGTTCGGCCCAGAAGCCTTCCGCGGCAAGCGCGAGGCATCCCGGATAACGCAGCGTCCCGACCACGGGGTGATCAGCCGTCTGGAAATAGCCGCGTTCGGCGAGGTGCGGGTCGCTGAGGATGCGGGAGGCATCGTAGAGGGGAGCGGACGGCAGTCCCGCACGCTGCGCCGCCTGGAAGAGGTTCGACATCGTTCGAGTTGCGAGGTAGGCGCTGAAGATCTCCTCCCAGTCAGCGCGGTGCTCCCGCCGTGCTTCTCTGGTCGCGAACCGGGGATCCTCAGCCAGCTCCGGCCGCTCAACGAGTTCCACCAGGCGTGGCCAGTGTCGGTCACCGAGCGGCAGGAGCGTGACGAACCCGTCCTGGCAGCGATAGGTGCCTCGACCGAATCCCGACCCCTGGGCACCGGCGGAGGTCTTGGTGTCCTCACGCGCTTCGGCATCGCCCGAAAAGGCGTAGATCAGACGCCTTGTGATCTGGTTCGGGTGAGAGGCCCAGCAGTCCATCTCTGCGAGGTCGAGCCAATCGCCCCGCCCGGTACGCCGACGGCGGAAGAGCGCTGCCGCCACCATGGCGGCCGCGAGGCCGCCGGAATAGGTCCTCGGCAGGTGTCCCGCGTAACGCATCGGTTCACGCCACGGTAGGCCCTCTCGATACATCGCGCCCGTGGAGGCGAACAGCGTCAGATCCGTGGCCGCAAACCGGCTGTAGGGACCGGTCTGCCCGTAGGGCGTCACCGAAGCCATGATCAGGGCAGGATTGGCCGCGCTCAGCTCCCGATACCCGAGCCCATATTCTGCCAGCGTGCCCGGCGCCAGCGACTCGATCAGGACGTCAGCCGTGAGGATCAGTCGACGCAGACGCTCGGTCTGGCCGGCATCTCCGAGGTCACAGACCACACTCCGCTTGCCCCGGTTGAGGTGGAGGAAGAGCGGGGCACGCTCACGATCGAAGACTAGCCCCCGTGGTCCTTCGTGACGCGCCGGATCGCCTCCCGGAGGTTCGATCTTGACGACCAGCGCCCCAGCGTCTGCCAGCAGCCGTCCGCAATAGGCGGTCGCCTCACTCGCGCCAAGCTCGACGATGGTGAGCCCTGAGAGTACCGGTGGCACAGTCTCACCCCCGACCGCATCCGGTACATCCTACACGCCGCCAACGCGGCTCAGCCGCCAGCGCGCTCGAATCGGCCTAAGCTCCCCGCACGGAACCCACTAGGGACGCTCTGAACAGACCCGCATGATCTGTTAAGATGCCTACACGGGATGGTATGGCATTCGACCAGATGACGAGGTGAGCGCGATGGGCGAGGCAACGTTCGCGGAGCTGTACTACGACGCGAAGAAGCGAACGACTCGCCGGGAGCGGTTTCTGGAACGACTCGATCGGCTGGTTCCGTGGCGGCAACTCGAGCAGCGCATTGCGCCCCACTACCCGATGCCGGGACGGGGGCGCCAGCCCTACCCACTGTCACTGATGCTGCGGGTGCACATCGTGCAACTGGTCGACAACCTCAGCGACCCGGCGATGGAGGACGCGCTGTACGAGAATCTCACCGTGCAGCGCTTCGTGGGGCTCAGGCTATCGGACGCGATCCCCGATGAGACGACGATTCTCAACTTCCGCCACCGGCTGGAGGCGGCCGCGCTGGGGAGGGGGTTGCTCGAGGAGATCAACCGCCATCTGGAGGCGGAAGGACTGCAGTTGAGACAGGGGACTGTGGTTGATGCCAGTATCATCAGCGCCCCCTCGTCGACCAGGAATCGGGCCAGAGCACGGGATCCCGAGATGCACCAGACGCGCAAGGGAAACCAGTGGTACTTCGGGATGAAGTTGCACATCGGGGTGGACTCTGAGAGCGGCATCGTGCACAGCCTCCACACGACGGCGGCGAACGTGAGCGACATCACCGCGGCGCCCGACCTGCTGCACGGCAACGAAAGGCTGGTCTGTGGCGATGCGGGCTACCAGGGCATCGGAAAACGTCTGGAGCAGCGCGAGCGTGCGGTGCAGTGGCAGGTTGCCATGCGACCGGGCAAGCGGCGACTGCTCGACCGGGAGGGTGAGGAGTGGCTCGAAGAGAAGCGCAAGGCCTCCGTGCGTGCGAAGGTCGAGCATCCGTTCCAGATCGTGAAGGTGCGCTTCGGCTACGCCAAGGTCCGCTACCGCGGATTGTTCAAGAACACGCAGCGGCTCGCGTTGCTGTTGGGGCTGGCCAACATGGTTCGAGCGGAGCGCCAACTTGCTGCGTAACAACGGCGCAGTGCGCCCAGAATCCCGCAGCGAGCGCCAAACGGCACTCGCAGAGCCGCTCGCGAGCCCCGATCAGGCCGCATTCCTGACCATCAAGCGATTGAACGCCCCAGAAGAGCCTGATCGGCCGCATTTCGCGGCCAGTTCAGAGCGTCCCTAGCTGCCCCCGCTCAGCCAGCCAGCCAGCGAGCGCCTTGTCGCGAGCGGCGATCTCGCCCACCGAGCTGTACCAGTAGCGCTCCCATCCATCTTCCGGAAGGCTGCTGAAGAGCATCAGGTTGAGCGGGTAGGTCTCGCTGTCGGTGCAACGACGGAAGTCATCGCGAAAGAGAAAGACCGGTTTCCCCCAGGCAATCGCCATCCCCAGCTCGACCATCACGCCTTCGTCAGGTGGACAGCCGTTCACAACGGCAAAGATGCCGTCGGCCTCGCGCACGTCACGGCGATCGGCCTGCCCGATCCGATAGGCCCACCCCGGCTCTCCGTGGTCGATCTGGTTGTTGCGCTCGAATGGTTCCCAGACCTCGGCACCTGCGGTGGCGAGGGCGCGTACCAACTCGCGGAGGGGGCCCTCGCGCTGCTGCGCTGAGAATCCATACGGATTGGCGAGATAGAGCGTCTTCTTCATCGGGCGCGGGCCGCAGCGGATGCCTCAGGGGCGACCATCTTGCAGCCCACAACGTCGCGCCCGCCCCCGCTCAGAACGGCTGATGGAGGGCGCTGATCGCGATCATGTCCATCTTGGCGCGGAACTCCTCGACGTTGAGGCTCATGATCTGCAGGTCGTGCATCTTGCCGTCTCGGTCGATCAGCTGTCGGCGCAGTCGCGCCTCCTTCTCAAATCCAATGTGGCCGAAGACACGGATTGCGGCTCGCTGATCGGTGGTCATCTTCGCGATCATCTTCCTCACATCACGCTGCCCGGCAATCGCGAAGGCCTGCTCGGTGAGTACCCGACCGAGCTTCAGGCCGCGCGCCGCCGGCGACACCAGCACGCGTAACTCTGCAACGTGGCGGGTCCAGTCCAGACCGTCGGAGGCGACGGTTGTGTAGCCAATGATGGCCTGCCCGCGTAGCGCAATGATCGTGTCGTAGCGACCGGCCTCGAGGTCTCGGCCCCACTCCTCGACCACCTCTTCGCGGGTGATGTCGCGGGGCAGGAAGAGCAGATCGTGCAAGGGGAGACTGCGCGCGAAGAGCAGCATCATCCGGGCGTCCGACGGCTTCATCGGGCGCAGCTCGATCTGCTCGCCATTGAGTTCGATGGTGGCCGGGTAGTCCAGTGGCTCAGACGGCTGCACGGCGGCAAGGCTGACGCCCCAACTCCCGCCGGCGAGCAGTCCCATCACCCTGTCAGCGATTCCCATCGATGCGCTCCCCAAGAGTCGGCTCCGGCCGGAGACTGCCGCAGCGGCATTGCCACCCGTGGGCGCTCATATGCCCCACGAGACTGTCGGCGCTCTCACAGATTGTACGGATTGAGGCCGTCGGCTGTCGCTGCGCCCATCGCCCGGCCCGAGCGCCATGCCGCTAGGGACGCTCTGAACAGACCCGCATGATCTGTTAAGATGCCTACACGGGATGGTATGGCATTCGACCAGATGACGAGGTGAGCGCGATGGGCGAGGCAACGTTCGCGGAGCTGTACTACGACGCGAAGAAGCGAACGACTCGCCGGGAGCGGTTTCTGGAACGACTCGATCGGCTGGTTCCGTGGCGGCAACTCGAGCAGCGCATTGCGCCCCACTACCCGATGCCGGGACGGGGGCGCCAGCCCTACCCACTGTCACTGATGCTGCGGGTGCACATCGTGCAACTGGTCGACAACCTCAGCGACCCGGCGATGGAGGACGCGCTGTACGAGAATCTCACCGTGCAGCGCTTCGTGGGGCTCAGGCTATCGGACGCGATCCCCGATGAGACGACGATTCTCAACTTCCGCCACCGGCTGGAGGCGGCCGCGCTGGGGAGGGGGTTGCTCGAGGAGATCAACCGCCATCTGGAGGCGGAAGGACTGCAGTTGAGACAGGGGACTGTGGTTGATGCCAGTATCATCAGCGCCCCCTCGTCGACCAGGAATCGGGCCAGAGCACGGGATCCCGAGATGCACCAGACGCGCAAGGGAAACCAGTGGTACTTCGGGATGAAGTTGCACATCGGGGTGGACTCTGAGAGCGGCATCGTGCACAGCCTCCACACGACGGCGGCGAACGTGAGCGACATCACCGCGGCGCCCGACCTGCTGCACGGCAACGAAAGGCTGGTCTGTGGCGATGCGGGCTACCAGGGCATCGGAAAACGTCTGGAGCAGCGCGAGCGTGCGGTGCAGTGGCAGGTTGCCATGCGACCGGGCAAGCGGCGACTGCTCGACCGGGAGGGTGAGGAGTGGCTCGAAGAGAAGCGCAAGGCCTCCGTGCGTGCGAAGGTCGAGCATCCGTTCCAGATCGTGAAGGTGCGCTTCGGCTACGCCAAGGTCCGCTACCGCGGATTGTTCAAGAACACGCAGCGGCTCGCGTTGCTGTTGGGGCTGGCCAACATGGTTCGAGCGGAGCGCCAACTTGCTGCGTAACAACGGCGCAGTGCGCCCAGAATCCCGCAGCGAGCGCCAAACGGCACTCGCAGAGCCGCTCGCGAGCCCCGATCAGGCCGCATTCCTGACCATCAAGCGATTGAACGCCCCAGAAGAGCCTGATCGGCCGCATTTCGCGGCCAGTTCAGAGCGTCCCTAGTGGTACTCCGGGCGTTGATGGAGAAGCTCGTGTGATCCGGGGGTCGCACACGCCTCGTCGCGAGACCAGGTCTGGTCCGACAGCTCCCAGCCCTGGCGCCGGTCGGCGAGCATCAGCTCCGCCATGTTCTTGAGGCGTAGCACCAGGTCCGGCTGACGCACGGGCGTGAGCACTTCCAGACGTTCGTCGAGGTTTCGCTTCATCAGGTCGGCGCTCCCGATGAAGCACTCCGGATCGCCGTCGTTTTCGAAGTGATAGATCCGTGAGTGCTCGAGGAACCGGCCGATCACGCTCACAACCCGGAGGTTCTCGCTGAGGCCCCGGATTCCCGGTCGCAGCCGGCACAGGCCGCGCACGAGCAGGTCCACCTGCACCCCTGCCTGCGAAGCCTGGTAGAGCAGCCTCGTGAATCCAACATCCTCAAGTGCGTTCATCTTGAAGAGCAGGCGTGCGGGGCGGCCCGACCGAGCGAGTTCAATCTCGCGTCGGACGCGACGCTCCAGCTCCGACCTCAGGGTGGTGGGTGCAACCAGCAGCGTCTCAGAACGGATCTCCAGGGCAAACCCGGTCAGCCCGTTAAAGATGCCAACGAGGTCCGAGCAGATCGCCGGGTCCGCGGTCAGCAGGCCAAGATCGGTGTAGACGCGAGCGGTCCTGGAGTTGTAGTTGCCCGTGCCAACGTGGGCGTAGAGCATGACGCCGCCGGGCTCCTCGCGTACGACGAGCGCGATCTTGCTGTGGACCTTGAGGTTCGGCCGCCCGTAGGCGATGTGGACGCCGGCGTCCTCAAGCTTCCGCGCCCACTGAAGGTTGTTGGCCTCATCGAAGCTTGCCGTCAGCTCGACGACCACCGCCACCTGCTTGCCCCGTCTCGCCGCTGCGATCAGCGCCTCAAGCATCGGCGAGTCGGGAGACGTCCGATACATGGTCTGCTTGATGGCAAGGACCTGTGGATCGCTCGCGGCCTCCTCGATGAAGCGGGCAACGGTGGCGTCGAACGACTGGTAGGGGTGATGGACGAGCACGTCCTGTTGCCGGAGCACGGCGAAGAAGGCGCCGGCCTCTGCCACCTCCTCCAGTACAGACGGGACGATCGGTTGGATCGCGCGGAACTGGTGTCCGCTCAGCGGCAGGGCAGCCAGCTCGTCGAGATCGCCCTTGCCGATCAGGTGCTCGGCGACCACCGTGTCAGTTGCTTCGAGCCCGAGTCCGTCGAGCAGCGAGGCAAGTCGCTGAGGCGGCAGTTCGAGGGACAGATGGAGGGTGACGGCACCGGCCAGTCGCCGTTGCTCGAGTTGGTCGACGATCAGTTCCCTGAGGTCCTGAGCCGCCTCGGCGGAGTCGTCGATCTCGGCGCTCCGCAGCACGCGTGCGACGTACCAGTCCGACACCTCTGCACCCTGGAACAGCATCTCGCGGTGCGAGCCGATCAGGTCCTCGATCAGGACGAAGCGACCGTCTCCGGCGGCCACGAACCGCTGAAGGTTGGGTGGCACCTTGATCCGAGCGAATCGCCAGGTGTCTGTCCCCGGCTCGCGGATGTCGAGCATCACCGAGAGGCTGCCGCCTGAGATGAAGGGGAAGGGATGCATCGGATCGACCACCAGCGGCGTCAGGACTGGCAGGATCGATGTCGAGAAATGATCGCTGAGACGCCCCCGCGTATCTCGATCGAGCTCAAGGAACGGGACGATCATGACCCCGATCTCGGCCAGCGCCACCTCAAGCTCATCGGACCAGAGGCGATCCATCCGGCGGCGCATCTCGGCACCGCGGGCTATCGTGAGCCGGGTCTGCTCATCGATGGTCAAGCCGTCGACGGTCTGGACGTCAGCTTCTGCGTTCTGCTTGAGCTTCAGCCAGCCCACACGCTTGAGGTAGAACTCATCGAGGTTGCGGGCGGTGATGGCGAGGAACCGGACCCGCTCAAGGAGCGGGTTCCGGGGATCCATCGCCTCCGCCAGCACGCGGTCGTTGAAATCGAGCCAACTCAGCTCGCGATTGGCGTACCAGTCCGGCTCGGCGAGGTCGAAGCTGATGGCGGGCTGAGGCGCGGCATACACCTCATCCCCCGTCCCAGGGACCGACTCAGCGGCGACCGGTCTGGCGCACACGGGAACCTCCAGCCCCAGCATCCGGATCTGCGAAGGCGTGATCCACTGGCCATATAGGATAGCCACTCGGTCAATCGCTGGTGCAGGCCGCCGGTGATCCCGTTGTGACGAGGGGCCGACAGCCATTCGCACCACGCGTTGGCCCCTGTCGGTTGGGACCGATATGGTGTGGGTAAGGTGCCGTCCAGTGGGCGTGCACCAGCGTGGAGGAGCACGTCGATCGCGCTGTCAGGACCGCCGGAGTCCCCTCCCCTGCCGCCGACGACGGTGATTGACATCGGGTCGAACGCCGGTCGAGCGGTCGTCATTCAACCTCGACCGGGCGGCCACCTTGAGGTCGTCGAGGAGTTCCGCTCTGAACTGCAGCTCGGCGCCGCGCTCAACTCCGAGGGGGAGCTGAGCGTCGAAGGTCGGCTCCGCACGATCGCGGCGATCGAGGACTTTCTCGCCCTCTCGCGCGCCGCCGGGGCCGGCCACGTCCTCGCGGTCGGCACGTCAGCCATGCGCCGTGCCACCAACATCGGCCAGCTCCTCGACGAGGTCCGTGATCGCTTCGGTCTGGTCATCAACGTCATCGACGGGCCGATGGAGGGCCACTATTCCTTCCTCGGTGCCGCACACGGCCTGCCGGTCAGCGACGGTATGGTGATCGACATCGGCGGCGGCAGCGTTGAACTGGCCCACTTCAGCGAACGGCAGAGTCGGGCCTCGTGGTCTTTCCCGTGGGGTTCGTTGCCCGCAACCGACCATCATCTGGATGGCGACCCACCCTCGCCGGCGTCTGTGGACCGCCTGCGCGATGTGGTGCGTGACTCGCTCAAGCAGTCCAAGCTGCCCCAGATGCCGGTCGATACACCGATGATCGGCACCGGCGGGGCGGTCCGCAACCTGGCGAAGATCGACCGACGGCGCCAGCCGAGGTCCTATCCAATCGCCCGGCTGCACGGATATGAGCTCCCGGCCGAGCGAATCTCCCGACTCGTTGCACGGCTGCTCGCGCTGCCTTCCGGAGACCGAGCTTCGATCCCCGGGCTGAACCCCAGCCGCGGCAAGAGCATCATGGCTGGGGCGATCGTCCTCGACACCGTGATGGCAGAACTTGGTGCCAGACGACTCCTGGTCTCCGGCCAGGGCCTGCGCGAAGGCGTCTTGCGGGGGTCGCTGGGCCGCGTGCTGCCGCCCGGCGATCTTGTCTCGATGCTGCCGTCGCCACGCGCCGTCCGCCGCGCATCGGTGCGTGCATTGGTCGCGCGATTCGCCGGTTGGCACGAGCAGCGCAGCCGCCGCACCCTCTGGACCGCCGTGGAACTCCTCGACCGTGCCCACCGTCCCGTCGATAGCGAGCTGCGCGAGCTGATGGACTACGCGGCGATGGTGGTCGAGTGCGGCGCCGCAATCGACTTCTACAATCGTGAAGACCTCGCGGCGGAGATCGTCGTACGTACCGACCTGGCAGGCTTCTCCCACCGGACTACAGCGCGGTTGGCAGCCCTGATTCACCTGCTCGAGGGTCCGCGCTTCGAGGCCCGCACGTTTTCACCGCTGCTGACCAGGCGCGACCAGCCGGCGCTCGAGCTGGCCGCGTCAGCTCTGGCGCTCGCAGCCAACGTGCACCGCCGCGTCCCCGCCACGGCCGCTGCCTGGTACGGGCACGTGCCGATCTGGACGAGATCACGCTCGAGGTCCCGGCCGGCGCCGGCCGGCTCACCCCGCAGGTGATCATCCGTGCCAGACACGCGTTCGGCCGACCGGTCAGACTGCTCGAGGTACGGCCCCCTACCGGTGACTGACATCAGGCTGCACCAGGGTCAGGACCCTCCACGCAGCCCTTGCCCGTGACCGGTAGAGTAGCGGCAGTCACGGGTCTTCCCGGAGGGGCGCCGGGCGAGCAGGGGGACGATGCCAACCTTCACGTTGCTGCATTCAGGCACTCGGGCCCGTGTGCGGGCGCGGGTCGATGGAGACTCGTTCCGCATCCCGGCTCAAGACCTGAAGGAGGCTCTGGGCTGCGAGCTGACCCCGGAGGGGCTCTGCGTCGGCGCGGTCTGCTACCCGACTACGGCACACCCCGGGCTCGTCAACGCCGAGGGGGTCGAGATCACTCGCTTCGCCGGACTGCTCGGTTTCGCCCTGAACATCGATCTCCGGCTGCAGACGCTCACGCTCGACCCCGGGACCTCCGCCGCCCCCGAACTACTCGCCGAGCTGCCCGGCGGGGGCCCGATATCTCCCCGGTTGCCCGCCGCAGGCCGGCAACCCACGGCGGAAGACTGAGCCTTGGCGGCTACTGGCCGTCCGGCCGCGCTCGGCGCGCGGCTCACCGGGTCGCCCGTCGCGCAGACGCTGGCTATCCGGCCGCTGCGCTTCTACCTCCTCGCGACCTTCTTCTACTTCCTAGCCTTCGGGACCCAGCGATTCGTCTTTGTCTGGCTGGTCCTCGAGCTATCGGACAACGCCGGACAGGCTGGAGTGGTCGCCTTCGCACTGGGGATCCCCGCCTTCTTCATCACGCTACCGGCCGGCGCCCTCGCCGATCGCCTCAACCGTCGGTCGATGGTGATCTGGGCGAACCTCGCTGGGGCCTTCGCGTCCGTCGCCATCGCCCTGGTGATCTGGTCTGACCTGATCACCGTCGGCATCGCAATCGGCTTCGCCCTCCTGATCGGCATCACGAACGCGACCACCCAACCGCCGCTGACCGCGCTTATCCCGACCATCGTCCCCGCGAGGCGGCTGATGAACGCAATCGTGCTCCGCACCGCGGGACAGAATCTCGCGATGGTGCTCGGAGCTTCGGTGGCCGGCGTTGCGATCGACGTCTGGAATATCGGTGGGGCATTCGCGGTTCTCTCTGTCGCCACGGCGATCAGCGCAGTGGCGATGCTCGGTGTGCCCGCCGCACGGGTCGCTCCAACCGGACCGGCCGGACCGAGACTAAGGCTGTGGCCGGCAGTCGCTGCGGGGCTCGGGTTCATCTACCACAACCGAGGGCTGCTCGGGCTGGTTGTGCTATTGGGGGCGACCGGTCTGATCATGCTCGGTCCGGTCTTCGTCCTGGTACCGCAGATCGCCCGGGAGGAACTCGGCCAGAGCGCCAGCGGAGCGGCGCTCCTCTTCGCGATCACGGGTGTCGGCATGCTGGCCATGTCGATCGTGCTTGTCTCGATCACGGAACTTCGCCACAAGGGTGCCGTGCTCCTCGTCACGATGACGCTCGGCGGCCTGGCGGTGATCGGGCTCGGCGCCTCACCCTGGTACGCAGTGACTGCGGCCACCATGTTCGTCTGGGGACTCGGCGGCGGCATCATGATCAACCTCAACCAGACGCTTGCCCAATCCCACACGCCCGACCACATGATGGGCCGCGTGATGAGTGTGGTGATGCTCTCGATCGCAGGACTGATGCCACTGGGCTCGCTTGCCGCCGGTGGTGCAGCTGAACTGATCGGCGCCACCGCCACCCTGATGGTCTGCGGCTCGGCCCTCGTTGTGATTGGCGGCGCGCTCTGGCTGAGCCTGCCGGCGCTCCGAGAGATGGACTAGCCGACCGCTGCGGAGCCGCTACCAGGTATCGATGTAGGCGCGCTTCTTGCCGACGCGCGGCGGGACTGGCGGTAGGCTCTTCAGCCCGCGGGCGATCCACGAGCGGGAATCGGCAGGATCAATCACGTCGTCGATCCCGAAGTAGACGGCGGAATTGGTCGCCTTCGCCCTCTCGTAGCCGGCGGCCACCATCTCCTCGTATTTCTTGAGACGGGCTTCCGCGTCCTCGATCGCCGCCAAGTCATCGCGATAGCCGAGCTTCACCGCACCCTCGATGTTCATCCCGGCAAACTCGGCGGTTGGCCATGCAACCGTAAAGAACGGGACGAGCGAGCTGGCCCCGCACATCGCCTGAACACCGAGGCCGTAGGCCTTGCGGACGATCACCCCGAATATCGGTACCTGGAGATTCGCACCGGTGTTGAACATACGCGCGCAGTGGCGCACGAGCGCGGTGGACTCGACCTCGGGACCAACCATCATCCCGGGACAGTCCATCAGGCTGACCACCGGCAGGTCGAAGGCGTCGCAGAGCTGGAGAAAGCGGGCCCCCTTGTCGGCACCGTCGCTGTCAATCGCGCCGGCCAGGTGATGGGGATTGTTGGCGATCAGACCCAGCGGCCTGCCCTCGATGCGGATCAGTGCCGTGATGATCCCGATCCCGAAGTCCCGGCGGATCTCGAGCACAGACCCACGGTCCGCGAGCGTCTCGATCACCTGACGCATGTCATACATCTGGACCCGGTTCTCCGGCACAATGTGACGCATCGGGCGCTGGTCTGGCTCTTCCCAGCCGTCGATCGGCCCCTGGAAGTAAGAGAGGTACCGTTTGGCCGTTCGGACAGCCTCGTCCTCGTCGCGGACGAGGATGTCCACCACGCCGTTGGGAACCTGGAATGACATCGGTCCGACCTCTTCGGGGGTGTAGACACCGAGCCCGCCACCTTCAATCATCGCTGGACCACCCATTGCGATCGTCGAGTCCTCGGTGGCGATGATGACATCGCAGCAGGCAAGCAACGCGGTGTTGCCGGCGAAGCAGCGGCCGGAATTGACGCCAACCATCGGTACGGCGCCGCTCAGCTTGGAGAACTGCGTGAAGGTGTAGGTATCGAGCCCGACACCGCCCTCCTTGCCGGTATCCCCGGGCCTGCCGCCACCACCCTCAGAGAAGAGCACGACCGGAAGGCCGAAGCGATGTGCGAGTGTGTACATCCGATCTTGCTTGTAGTGGTTGCGATTGCCCTGGGTTCCGGCGAAGACCGTGTAGTCGTAGTGGACGGCGATCGCGCGTGATCGCTCCTCGCCGAAGAGGTCTCCGTTAATCGAACCGATGCCGGCGATCAGTCCATCGGCCGGCGTCCGCTCGCGCAGCCACTCAACGGTCCGGCGCGATCGCTGAGCAGCGACGACCAGCGGCCCGAACTCCTTGAAGGTGCCGGGGTCGATCAGGTCGGCGATGTTCTCGCGAGCCGTGCGCTGCCCACTCCTGCGCCGCCTTGCGATCGCTTCGGGCCGGTTCTCATCGAAGATGTGCGCACGGCGTTCGTTCAGTTCGGCGAGATCGGGGCGGATGTAGTCTGGGTCGAGTTCCCGCTCGGTCTCAACGCTGCCCCCCAGCACATCGGCCTCCTCGATGAAGACCAGCGGGAAGCCCTCTCGCACCACGTCGCCAACGGCCATCGAGACCTGCCGGATGATGCCGCTGCGGTCGGCCGTAACGACGTGCTCCATCTTCATCGCTTCGATCACCGCCAAGCGCTGACCTTGCCGCACCTCGTCGCCAACCGCTACTTCGATCGCCAGGATCGTTCCCTGGATCGGTGTGGGCATCCCCACCGATCCACCCGGTCCGACGAGGCCGACTGGGGGTGTCGCTCTCCCCGACGCCGCCGGCTGCGTCGCCTTCACCTGAGCGTCATGGGCAAAGAGTGCGAGCGGGTCGCGGCTGTCGACCTGCGCGCCGGCGAGACCGCCGGGCCGAGGATCGACAGGGAGCTGCGTTGCGATGAAGCGCTTCCGCTGCGCGTCGCCACCAACCGCCGCGAGCTCAGCGATGTGTTCCCCAACCCAGCGGGTGTGGACCATCCCGGCTGCCAGATCCGGATGCGCGAGGAGGTTCTGGAGGAAAGGGATGTTGGTCTCGACGCCCTCGATGCGGAACTCGCTCAGGGCGCGGCTGGTGCGAGCGATCGCCGCGGCGATGCTCGGCCGCGACGTGCTGCCGATCACCTTGGCAAGCAGCGAGTCAAAGGATGGACTGGTCTCGTATCCGGCATAGCCGAATCCATCGGTACGGACGCCCGGGCCGCTCGGCTCCTCGTAGGCGGTAAGCCGGCCACCGCTTGGCCGCACGGTGCCGTCGGGACCGATCGTCTCCATATTGACGCGGGCCTGGATCGCGAAGCCACGTGGCTCAGCTGCTGCGGCGTCGAGTCCGAGGTCGCTCAGCAGGGAGCCACCAGCAATCAGCAGCTGGGATTGGACGATGTCTACGCCAGTCACCTGCTCGGTCACGGTGTGCTCGACCTGCAATCGCGCATTCGCCTCAATGAAGGCGAACCCCGGGCCACCCGGATGATCGGAGACGTCCACGAGGAACTCAAAGGTGCCGAGGCTGTGGTAGCCCACCGAGCGGGCGAGCGTGAGCGCAGCTTCGATGATCTCACTGCGCAGTCGCGGAGGCAGGTTGGGTGCCGGTGCGACCTCCAGGACCTTCTGGTGGCGGCGCTGGATACTGCACTCGCGTTCGCCGAGGTGGGTCACTTGGCCACCGTGGTCGCCGACGATCTGAACCTCGATGTGACGTGCGCTAGGGATGAGCTCCTCGACGTAGAGAGCGCCGCTGCCGAAAGCGCTCTCCGCCTCTGAGCGGCACCGCTCAAAGGTCTCGGCGAGCTCTCCTGGTCCTGTCACGGCGCGGGTACCACGACCGCCACCACCGGCGATCGCCTTGACCATGATCTGGCCAGCGGGGCCGAGCGAATCCAGGAACGCCCGGGCCTCACCGAGCGACACCGGGCCATCGCTGCCGCGGGGGACGGGCACCCCGGCGGCGGCGGCGGCGATCCGAGCCCGCGCCTTGTTCCCGAAGAGCTCGAGCAGCTCCACCGAGGGGCCGACGAAGGTGACGTCGCTGTCCCCGCAGGCGCGCGCGAACTCCGCATTCTCGGCGAGAAAACCGTAGCCGGGGTGCACCGCGTCACAGCCATGCTCAAGTGCGACAGCAACCAGGGCAGCCTGGTCGAGATAGGCCGCTACCCCCCGTCCGGGCAGTGAGCAGGACTCGTCGGCCAGGCGGGTGTGGAGCGATTCGCTGTCGTCTTCGGAGTAGACCGCGACCGTACGGATCCCGAGATCGGCTGCGGCACGGATGAGACGGACGGCGATCTCGCCGCGGTTGGCCACGAGCAGGCTGGTGACGGTCATCTCTAGCTCCCTGGATCCTCGGCCCCGCCCCGGACGGACAGGCACACTCGTTCGCGATCAGTCGTCGAGAGTCCCGGTGATCCCGGCTCGGACCAGTAGAGCGTACT
This sequence comes from Dehalococcoidia bacterium, assembly GCA_965249675.1. Classification (GTDB taxonomy): domain Bacteria; phylum Chloroflexota; class Dehalococcoidia; order UBA2979; family UBA2979. The sequence goes on along the minus strand of OZ252250.1, from coordinate 2,343,550 downwards.
CATCGTCGCCGATGCCGAGTTCGCGCGCGAGAAAGTCCTGGCTGTGCTCACCCACGCACGGCGCCGGGCGAAGTGGAGAAGCGGGCGCGCCGGAAAGCCTCCAGGGACGACCCGGGAGGAGAGTCGGTCCTGCCTCGGGATGATCGACTACGCCGACGAAGCCACTGGCCGCGAAGTTGGGATCGGGACGGCTGTACAACTCATAGAAGGGGACGACTCTGGCCACAGTCAGCCCGAGCGAGCCCAGTCGTCGTTCGGTCGCGGCCGCGTCCTGCGTCACCGTCCACTCCGCGATCAAGCGGTCGAGCTCGTCCTCGTGGCGCTTGCGGTCGACCATCGTGCGAAAGCGCGGAGCATCCGCTAGCTCCGGTCTACCCATCTCCCTGGCGAGCGCCCTCCAGGAGGCTTCGCTCTCGGCCGCCAGTGCCAGCCACTCCCCGTTGAGGGCCGGGTAGTGGTTGTGAGGGGAGATCCGCCGGTCGCGGCTACCCCGGGGCCTCGGTATGCGCCCGGTGGCGTCGTACTCCAAGATGGCATCACCGATCACGACCCCCATCGCCTCCATCATCGACAGATCGACCCGCTGCGGCCGCCCGGTGCGGTTCCGCTCATGGAGGGCTGTGACCACCGAGGCGGCGAAGAAGTAGGCGGCCACCGGGTCTGGGTAGAGCCCCCCGGTGTTCATGCCGGGGTCACCCTCATAGCCGTGGATGGATGAGAGACCGGACATCGGCTCCGTCGTCGCGCCGTTGCCCGGATAGGTGGCTCTCGGTCCGTCGCTGCCGTAGGCCGAGATGGAGGCGTAGATGATCCCGGGGCGGGACTGGTTGAGCGTCTCAAGGGTCATCCCCCACCGGGGCAAGACGGTCGGGCGGAAGTTGTCGGCGAGGACGTCGAACCGGGGCAGGAGCTGCCAGAAGATCTGGAGGCCGCGTGGCTGGGAGAGATCGAGGGTGATCGCCCGCTTGTTGAGGTTCACCGAGTTGTAGAGCCCCTGCGTGTTTCGGGCATGCTGGCGACGCCCGGCGTCACGGAGACCGGACGGTACCCGATCCCGCGTGCGCCTCCAGACATCGTGGCGGGTGCGCGTCTCGATCTGCACGACATCGGCGCCCAGCAGGGCCAGGAGTTCGGTGCCGAAGGTCCCCGACCAGGCCTGCCCGAAACTCAGGACGCGCGTCCCTGCCAGCGGCCCATCAGGGGACGGTGAGCATCCAGGCCGGCCGCGCACCGCCCGGGACGGCCGGGCACGCTCCGTCTCGACCACCTCCGACAATCGGCTGGTGGCTAACCTCGGGGCCGGCGTCCTGAGCTCCCAGCGGGCCGGACTGGTGTGGGCGGGGGCGCCGGCGGCGCGCATTGGCCGCCCCTCGATCTCGGTCTCCACGACGAAACCGCGGGCCGCCAGCTGCGGGTCGGCAACGATGTCCGCGGTGTCCTGCAGGACCCCCGAGATGCAGCGCAGCTCCGCCAGCGCGTGGAAGAGCGGCCAGCGATCCATCGCTGCAACCTCTCGGGCGGCGCCAGCGACCACGGCCGAGAGGTCCTGGGAGTGGCGGCCAACGTCGGGGGTGAGGTCTCGGCGCTCACCGAGCTCGGGCAGGTTGAGTAGCTCCATCGCGCGCGGCCAATTGTGCCAGTCGCCGAGCCCGAAGTTAATCTGCCCGTCCCGCGTCTGCCAGAGCGGGCCCGGCTCTCCGCGAGTCTTGCCGCCCGCCGGTCCATTGCTCCAGCCGAGATTCTGGTAGACAGCGGCGATCGCCCAGGGGTGGACCGTCAGCGCAAACGCCTCGACCTCGCTCACGTCGACGCGTTCAGGCTCCCCTGCCTGGTCGCGCCGCAGTAGCGCGGCCGCGGCGGTGAGAAACCCGGTGACGCCCGCTACATAGCCGCTCTGTCGGGCGGGCATCTGGAGGGGAGGTTCTCCCTCGTACCTGTTAATGTACGACCAGCCCGTACGGGCGCTGGCCGTGAGGTTGTTGCCCCTGGTCGAGGCGAGCGATCCTGCCAGTCCATGCGGCGTGATCGAGAGATGCACGGCGTCGGACGCGAGCTGCCCAAGCACTTCGAGCTGTTCGGTGGGGACCGGTGATCGGGTCGTAACAACCACATCTGCCGAGGCCACAAGTGCGGCAATCTCCTCACGATCCGCCTGCCCCGGGATCCGTCCGGCGACGACCGATCGCTTGTTCCAGTTCACGTAGGCGTGGAGCGCCGAGCGATCGGGGCCGGGTTCGTCGTCGAGAAAGGGTGGTTCGTGCCGGAGGGGATGGCCGGAGGGCGGCTCGACGAGCAGCACCGTCGCCCCGTAGTCGCCGAAGAGACGTGCCGCGTATGCCCCCGAGAGGCGATCCGAGAGGTCGAGCACACAGATGCCCTCGTAGGGTCGCGTCATCCCCAGCCTCCCGGAGCTCTCGCCCTGACCCCAGCCTGTTTCGAGGAGAGGCTACCCCGCAAGGGTGGCCGGCGTCCGCTGGCGACTGGGGGGAGGCGGGCACCCCCACGGTGCCACCTGTAGCATCGAGCGGCCCTCGCCGCTGCCCGAGCATGAACCTCTGGAGGCTCACCTGTGAAGTTTGGCCTGTTCTACGAGCTACAACTTCCGCGTCCGCTCGAGCGGGACACCTGGGATCCGGAGGCGGAGCAGCGACTGTTCAGCGAGATGTTTGAGCAGGTTGAACTCGCCGATCGGCTCGGCTACGACTACGTCTTCTTCGTCGAGCATCACTTCCTCGAGGAGTATGCCCACTCCACGTCCCCTGAGATCATGCTCGCCGCTCTCGCCCGGACCACGAGCCGCATCCGCCTCGGGCATGGCGTGATCCAGATGCCTCCCGCCGTCAACCATCCGGCTCGGGTGGCAGAACGACTGGCGTCGCTGGACGTGATCAGCGGAGGCCGGGTCGAGTGGGGTACGGGCGAGGGCACCTCCGACCAGGAGCTGGCTGGCTTCGAGATCCCGCGCGCGTTCAAGAAGTCGATGTGGGAGGAGGCGACCCGCGAGTGCGCGCGGATGCTCTCGGAGACCCCCTATCCGGGCTATCAGGGGGAATACTTCTCGATGCCGCGCCGGAACATCATCCCCAAGCCCCTCCAGCGACCACATCCACCGCTCTGGGTGGCAGCCTCAAGACGTGAGACGACTCTGCTGGCCGCGCGCTTCGGGATCGGCAGTCTCGGATTCGGGTTCGAGACACCGGAAGAGACCGCGCGTCGTGTCGACGAGTACTACCGGTTGATCCGCGAAGAGTGCTTCCCGATCGGCCAGGCAATCAACCCGGGCTTGCTCGTCCTCAACCAGTTCATGGCCGCCGAGACCGACGAGGAGGCGGTGCGGCGGAGCGCCGATGGGCCCGGGTTCTTCAGCTACTCCCTCGGCTACTACTCCACCACCCGCGGGCGCCAACGAGATGAATCCGGCGTGGCACTGATCGATGCGCACGAGCCCGGAATCACGAACATCCACCAGCGCTTCGAACGACTCCCGCAGGAGCAGAAGGACGGGCGAACGCAGCTGCGGCAGGCACGTCTGCTGACGCAGGAGGAGATCGGCGCGCTCGAGCCCGAACACGAGATGGAGCGGGCTCTCTTCCGTGCGGCCCGTAGTGGCTCGGCGATCGGCTCCCCAGCCAGCATCCGCCAGAACATCAAGCGCTACGAGGACGCACACACCGATGTGATGGTCTTCAACGCGCAGTGCGGGGCACGCCGTCACGAACACATCATGGAGGCGATTGAGCTCTTCGGCACGCAGGTACTCCCCGACTTCGCCGAGCGCCACGAGACGCAGCACCGACCGTGGCGCGCCGAGCAACTCGCAGATGTGCCGTACGAGGTCAACTCCTCGATTTAGGGGCAGGACAGCAAGCGGCAGAGGAGCCGTCCATGGCCAGATTCGACGACGTCGCGGACGCCACCGTTCGGGCGCTCTTGGAGCGGGCGACCGGAGAGATGCGCGGAGGCGACCCGAGCAGCGCGGTCCAGACCTGTTGCGAGGCATTCGCCCATCTGATCGCACTCAGGCCCGAGCTGCTCGAGGCAAACCTCCCTGACGATGAGAAGATTCATCACCAGCAGTTCCCCAGGCTCGGTGCGACCCTCCGCTCGGTCGATGGGCAGCCCGACTTCGTCTTCGAGCGAGACCGCTTCTCGCTCAGTGACGCCATCACCTACCTGGACTTCACGACCGATACGGCGCTTCGCCAGGAGCTCTGAGCAGCGCGGCCTGGTGCGCGAGAGGGCGTGGCTTCCCCGGCGTTCCGGTGATCGGTCCCCGGCACGGCCTCGGACGGGCCGCGGCGGCGGCTTTCTGATAGATCTACCCCTGTCGGTTTCGATATTGAGTGCTTGCGAAGCGAACCAGGGGGGGTAGACCATGACGACGAAGACCCGAGCCGCGATCAAGGCCGAACACGGAGCGCCGCTGCTCGTCGAGGAGATCGAACTCGACGACCCGGGCGACGAAGAGGTGCTCGTCGAGCTCTTCGCCACAGGCATCTGCCACTCTCAGCTCCACCAGATCCACAACCCGTTGCTGCCCATGCCGACACTCCTCGGGCATGAGGGCACCGGCACCGTGCTGCAGGCCGGCTCCAAGGTCACCCACGTCAAGGAGGGTGACCGCGTGATGATCCAGTTCGTCCCGCGCGATCTGCCGAAGGGGATGCTGACGGCCAACCGGACCAGGTTCACTTGGCGCGGCGAGCAGCACGAAACCGGCGTCTACACCTGGGCTGAACACTCCCTGCTCAACGAGCAGATGGTGATGCCGCTGCCGCTCGACGTGCCAACCGACGTGACTGCGATCATCGGTTGCGCAGTGATCACCGGTGCCGGAGCGGCGCTCCACACCGCCGGGGTGCAACCAGGCCAGTCGGTGGCGGTGTTTGGAGTGGGCGGCGTCGGCAGCAACGTCTTGGCCGGCGCCAAGATCGCCGGGGCCGACCCGATCATCGCCGTCGATCTGCAAGAGGGGAAGCTTGGCTACGCTCGCGAACTCGGCGCTACCCATGCCGTCAACGCCGCCGACGTCAACGCACCCGAAGCGATCAAAGAGCTCACCGGTGGCGGCGTTGACTTCGCCTTCGACGCGATCGGGGTCGAGGCGGCCTTCCGCCAGTCGGTCGAGAGCGTGAAGGTCGGTATCCTCGGCGTCCAACGCGGCGGCACGGCTGTGATCGTTGGGATCGGCCAGGGCGCCGTCGAGATGCCGCGCCTCTTCCCGCAGGGCGAGCGCACGATCATGGGTTCGATGGGTGGATCTGAGCGGCCGCAGATCACGATGCCGCAGTACATCGAGTGGTTCAAGGAGGGGAAACTCCCGCTCGACAAGCTCGTCTCCACGCGCTATGGCAACCTCGACGAGATCAACAAGGGCGTGATGGCGCTGGAGAATGGCGAGATCGAGGGGCGCTCGATCATCGTCTACCAGACGCCCAGCTGACCCAGAGCCGGCTCAGGCGACGCCCATACCGACTGTCTCGCTGCCGAGTGTCGGGGCGCACCTGTCCGTGCTGGATCTGTAACGACCGTCACCGGACGTCGTCGGGCGCGTGTACGCGCCCCGCTTCGCCCCGCTAGAATCACCTCACTCACGGTCGATTGCGGGGAGGGAGCTCACCATGGACTTCGGCTGGAATAGCGAGGAGCTGAGGTTCCGGGGCAGCGTCCGGGCGTTCCTCGAGCAGAACTGGCATGGTGACGGATTCGAAGAAGGCACGGCCGACGAGAACGAAGCCTGGGAGGAGACGCGCGAGTACCAGCGACGGCTCGCCGACCATAAGTGGCTGACCATGGCCTGGCCGGCCGAGTACGGGGGACAGGCCGCCTCCTACATGGAGCAGATGATCTTCGCCGAGGAGAGTGGACTCGTTGGAGCGCCGGGCGGGCAGGGGCTGGTTGGCCCCACGCTGATGATCCACGGAACCGAGTCGCAGAAGCGAGAGCATCTGCCGAAGATCGCGCGCGCCGAGACGGTCTGGGCACAGGGGTATTCAGAGCCCGGATCCGGTTCGGACCTGGCATCACTCCAGACCAGGGCAGTGCGCGACGGCGATGACTTCGTGATTAACGGGCAGAAGATCTGGACGTCAGGCGCGCATCACGCCGACTGGATCCACGTCCTCACCCGAACCGATCCCGAGGCACCAAAACACCGAGGCATCAGCTACTTCATGGTCTCGATGGAGACGCCGGGCATCAGCGTCCGTCCCCTCGAGCAGATGCACGGAGCGCATGGGTTCAACGAGACCTTCTTCGAGGATGTACGTGTCCCGGCGAGCAACATGATCGGCGACGAAAATCGCGGCTGGTACGTGGCCACGACGACGCTCGACTTCGAGCGCTCGGGCGTGGGCCGCGCCGCCGCGGTCTCCCAGCAGTTCGGAAAGATACGCGACTACCTCGGGACGCCGGAGTGTGTCGCCGAGCCGAGCATGGCCGAGCGGCACCAGATGGCAGAGTGGCATATGGAGGCCGATGTCGGCCGGTTGATCGGTTACCGTGTGGCCTGGATGCAGGGCAACGGGATGGTGCCGAACTACGAGGCATCGATGTCCAAGGTATTCAACACCGAGTCGACGCAGCGTGGCGCCCGCCGGGCGATCAACATGCTGGGGCTCCACGGCGGGCTGAGACCGGCATCGCCGCATGCCACGCTCGGCGGCTTCTTCTGCCAGCTTTACATGTCCAGCGTTGCGCGCACGATTGCCGCCGGTTCGAGCGAGATCCAGCGGAACGTGATCGCCACCCGCGGACTGGGGTTGCCGCGCGGCTAACCCGCGCTGTGCGCCAGTCCAACCGGAGAACCGATGAAACTGCCGCTCAGGTTTGGGGTCCTAGCACCGCAGGTTGTCCCCTACCCGATCCAGGTCGAACGCTGGAGAGAGCTCGATGATCTCGGGTTCGACAGCCTCTGGCTCGCCGACCACTTCGTCAACCCGGCTCGGCCGGCCGCGCGCTGGTTTGAGGCGCAGAGCCTACTTGCGGCCGCTGCCGTTCAGACGAGCCGCATCCGGATGGGATCGCTGGTCGCCTCCATCACCATTCGCCACCCCGCCCTCTTCGCCAAGGAACTGCTCACCCTCGACCACATCTCCGGTGGTCGCGTGGAGGTCGGGATCGGCGCCGCCGGCGCGCCCAACGACGTCGAGATGACCGGGCTCCCTGAGTGGGACCGGCGAGAGCGCGCCGGGCGATTCCGGGACTTCGTCCGTATGGTCGACAGCCTTCTCCGCGGCGACGCGACGGCCGGCGGCGGCACGAGCCATCGGGGCCGCTACTATCAGGCGCAGGAAGCGGTCATGGATCCCGGCCCGGTGCAGCTTCCCCGGCCGCCCTTGACGCTGGCGGCAGCCGGCCCGATCAACATGAAGTTTGCCGCCCGCCACGCCGATTCATGGAACCAGGTCCCAAGCGACAGTGAGCGCGGGCGCCGCCTCAGCATCGAGGAATGCCTCGACCAGGTGCGGCGCCGCAACGAGCAGATGGAAGAGTTCTGCATGGAGTTCGGGAGGGACCCATCAACCCTGCGCCACTCCATCCTCGCCGGTGGTGGGGTCACTCCGGACGATGTCTGGGGGTCCGAGGAGTCGTTTCGCGACTTCGTCGGCCGCTACCAGGAGATTGGGGTGAACGAGTTCATCTTCTACTACCCCTCGCGGGTCGAACAGGGCGCTGGTCACTACGAGCGGATTGCCCGCGAGGTCATTCCCGAGCTGCGATCCGCAGCAGCCGACTGACGCCGGAGAGGTAGCGAAGCCGGCCAAGCGCTCGCTCGACCGTCTGCCTGCTCGCGTCTGCCTGCTCGCGTCTGGCTGCCCGTTCGGCCCGGCACACCGCTTCCGCCCGACGGACCTTCCAGAGACCGCTGCTTGACTCAGCGGAAGGTGCCTGCCGCCTCGCCCCGCCGCACGTCCGACTCGGCGAGGCCAAGCCACTCACCCAGCACGGCCGCGTTGTCGGCTCCCGGGAGGCGGGGGGCGAAGTAGTGCTCGCCGGTCGTGCTCCCGAACCGGAGCGGCAGGCGATCGACTGGCGTCGGTTCGGGGTAGGCGCCGACATCAGCGGTCGTCGTGAAATAGCGACGGTCGGCGAGCTGCGGGTCCAGATGGACCAGATCGTGGCCGTTCTGCACGGCACCGGCGGGCACGCCGGCCGACTGCAGCAGCTCCTGAATTTCGAAGCGGTCGCGTGTCCGGGTCCAGCGCTCGATCTCGCGGTTGAGCTCCGCAGCGTGGCTCAGGCGGCCCGCCAGCGAACGGTATCGCGGCCGTGTGGACCACGCGGGATCACCGACGGCGCTCCCGAAGCTCTTCCAGTGCTCTTCAGTCGTGACGCAGATCGCCACCCAGTTGTCTGAACCCGCACAGCGATAGGTGTCGTAGGGCGCCGCGTGCTCCGAGCGAGCGAGGTTACCCGCCGGCTGCTCAGTCACGCCCGAGTCGTTGAACTGCAGTAGTGCCGGCGCGGTCAGTGAGACTCCCAGCTCGTACTGTGCCAGGTCGACTCGCTGTCCTCGCCCGCCTCGGTGTCTGGCCTCCAGGCAGGCCAGAATCGCCACCACGGCGTGGAGGCCTGCCTGGTGGTCGTTGAAGGAGACTCCGATCCCGATATCCTCACGGCCCGGAACGCCAGTGAGGTAGGTGAGCCCTGAGAGCGCGTGAACCGTCGGTGCGTAGCTCACGAAGTCACGCCAGGGGCCAGAGTCGCCCATACCGGACATCTGAACGTAGATCACCCCGGGATTGGTGGCCGAGACCGCCTCGTAGCCGATGTCCCAGCGGTCAAGCACGCCGGGTGAGAAGTTCTCGATAACGACATCTGCGCGCTCGGCGAGGCCCCTTGCCACCTGGCGCCCCGCAGCAGTCGACAGATCCAGTGCCAGGCTCCGCTTGTTGCGATTCCACATCTGGTAGTAGGGGCGCTCCTCAGGGGTGTTGTTAGGGCGCTGGCGCGAGACCACCTTGACCACATCGGCACCCATGTCGCCGAGGATGCGGGTTGCGAAGGGCCCCGCCAGGACGTGGGTGAAGTCGAGCACCCGGAGGCCATCCAGGGCGCGCACCGCCGGACCGGCGTGGACCTGGCGCCGTGACTCTGGCCGGGGCTGACCGGCGGTCTGTGGCGCTGGCCCGGACGCCGCGCTTCCGGCGGTGCGGGGCAGCGAGTCAAGGATTGCTGTGGTGCTCTCCCCGACCGCTTCAACGACGCGCTCCGGAGCGCTCGGCGTCGCCTCCAATCGGTAAGGTGCGCCGGGCCCCTCGACGGTCCCATCACCGACTCGATAGTCGACCCACCAACGGCGCGCGGCCAGCTGTGGACTGGCCACCACCTGCTCGGTCGAGAGCACCTGCCCGTAGGGGAAGTGGCGGTGCTGCGCCTCGAAGAACAACTCCTCGGCCGTCCACTCGCCGACCCAGCCCCGCAGCACCTCCATCATCCGCATCGAGAGTGCCCGCGGCTGTTCAGGATCGTGATACTTCGGTTCGAGCAGATCGCCCTCTGCACCTGCCTCAACCAGCCAGGCGAGCTGGCGCGCCGGGCTGGGCGTGACGGTCACCAGGACTGATCCCTGCCGCGTCGTCATCACCTGGTAGGCATCCGACCAGTGCAGCGAGCCCCGCCGCGGCAGTACGTCAGAGTGCGCGATCGCCAGCCGCTCGTGATGCCAGGCCCACATCAGCACGTGTTCGAGGCAGCTGACGATCGCCTCGTGGGCCGCGAGTTCGACCTGCTGACCCTCACCGTGTCGACGGGCGTTGGCGAGGGCGGCGAGCGCACCGATCGCCGCGTACGTGCCGACGGTCACGTAGTTGAGATCCCCATATGGATTGAGCGGCTGCACATCGCGGTCACCACAGGTGGCGACCAGGCCTCCCAGGGCGCCGGCAACCAGGTCGGTGGTGAGATGGTCTCGCCAGGGCCCTGAGGACCCGAACGCTGAGGTGGAGACCACGACCAGTTCGGGGTGAACGACCAGCAACTCCCCGACATCGATCCCGGCAGTCGCAAGCCGTCCGCCGTCGAGCACGAGATCGACCGAGCTACAGAGTGCGAGCAGCGCCGAGCGGCCCTCAGGCGAGCTTTCGTCCAACACGATCGAACGCCGATTCTGACCGAGGTAGGCGTAGTAGAGCGACCCGGCGCGGTCGTTCCGGGGCAGCCGACGCCGCAGCGGGTCGCCATTCGCCGGTTCGGGACGAATCGTCAGAGCCCCGAGCTCTGCCAGCAGCTTTGCACCATAGATCGACCGCTCGTCGGTCAGATCCAGTACACGCACGCCGGCAAGGGCGCCGCCATCTCGCGACAGCGTTCGAGGGGGTGGGCGCGGTGGCTTGGGCGGGGGATCGCTGCTCTCGCTGGTCATCTGCTCGAGAGGATAACGAACCTGGCGACACCGAACGGGCCTGTCCGCCGAAACTCGACAGCGCCACAGGCACGGTGCGACCGTGAACCAACCCCGAGGACCCCGTGATCTGATACAAACGGCAATGGCGGCACATCGGCGGTCTCAGGCAGGGCGCCGCTGCGGCCACAGGATTTGCGAGTAAATTTCGCGCGAAGGGGTAGCTATGGGCGCGCTTGATGGAAACGGCATCATTGTAACCGGGGGCGGCCGTGGCATCGGCCGGGCGGTCGCGATACTGGCAGCCGCAGAAGGTGCGACGGTGGTCGTCGCCGATAATGGGTGCGAGCCTGACGGGAGCGGCGCGAACCCGGCCGTTGCGCAGGCAGTCGTGGAGGCGATCACGGCCGCCGGCGGCAATGCCGTCGCCTGCACCGAGGACATCAGCACGATGGCGGGGGCGGAAGCGGCGGTAAAGGCGGCGCTCGACAACGCCGAGCGGCTCGATGCCCTCGTCACCAGTCACGGTGTTCGACGTGATACGCCGATCTGGGAGATGACCGAAGAAGACTGGGATGGGGTCATCGAGGGGAACGTCAAGGGAGTCTTCACGGTGGTCAAGTTCGCCACCGTCTTGATGCGCCAGCAGCGGGCCGGGCGCATCGTGATGATGACCTCCGACGCCGGTCTCGGTGCAGTCGGCGCCTCCAACTACGCCGCGGCCGGTGAGGGAGTGGTGGGCCTCAGCCGCACGGTCGCCCGCGATGTTGGACGCTACGGCGTCACCTGCAACGCAATCTCGCCACTGGCGAGGACCCGTCTGTTTGGTGGCGCTTCCGAAGAGCTCAGGCCGCCGGCCGGCGTCCAGTCGTCCGATGAGATGGCCAGGATCCAGCCGCCGTTCCCGACCCGACAGTGGGAGGGTGAGGGCTACCCCGACGCACCGGAGAGCGTGGCGCCGCTCGCCGTCTACCTGGCGTCGGAGGAGTCCGGCGAGATCAATGGTCAGCTCTTCGGCGTGCGGGCCGGTGAGGTCTACCTCTACGACTCCCCGGAGATCGACCGCCAGATCTTGAGCTACGGACGCCGCTTCACGATGGATGAGCTCGACGAACAGGCTCCGCGCGCGCTGGCCTTCGGCGCATCGAACCCGCTGCGCTAGAGGCAGCGAGACAAGGAACAGCAGAGATGGGTAACCGACTAGAAGGCCGTGTCGCGGTAGTCACCGGTGCCGGCCGTGGAATCGGACGAGGCGTGGCGCAGCAACTGGCTGCGGAGGGCGCGGCCGTCGTCGTCAACGACTTCGGTGGCGCGCTGGACGGGACTGGTGGCGACATCGGCCCGGCAGATGAGGTGGTGAATGAGATTCGCGCCGCTGGTGGCACCGCCGCCGCGCACTACGGCGACATCTCGAAGTTCGAGGACGCAGCTGCACTCGCGCAGACCGCCCTCGACGAGTTCGGGCGACTCGACATCCTCTGCCATGTCGCGGGGATCCTGCGTGACCGCATGGTCTTCAACATGACCGAGAACGAGTGGGATGCGGTCCTCGCGGTCCACCTCAAGGGAGCCTTCAACACCGTGCGGAACTCGGTTCGGCCGATGCTGGCCCAGGGCCACGGCCGCATCATCCTCTTCTCGTCGGGCTCGGGGCTCGGCTCTTCGGGTCAGGCGAACTACTCGGCGGCCAAGGAGGGAATGGTTGGGTTCGCGCGAGCTCTCGCGCGTGAACTCGGGCCACACGGCATTACGGCGAACGCCGTCTACCCCGGCGGCAACACACGAATGACTCAGTCGGTGCCGACGGCTGCCGCCGAGCTTCGCGCACAGGCGGGCATCCTGCGCAGTGGACGCGCCGTCGCGGCGACCGACTGGCCGCCCGACGGACCACAGCCTCGAGATCCGGAGAACAACGCTCCCACGGTGACCTGGCTGGCCAGCGAGGCCGGTGGCGAGATCAACGGTCAGGTGATCGGCTGTTCGGGCTGGCAGGCGTCGCGCTACTCGGTGCGTCAGGTGACGCGCTCGGTGGCGAAGGCGGGGCACTGGACAATCGATGAACTCAGGCGCGCCGTCCCGCTGCAGCTGACGGCGGGTGTGGCAAACCCGGCGCCAAAGCGGGTCGAACAGCCGAGGTAGCCAGACGACCGCGGGCTTGTCGCGTCGGCCGGGGCGGGTACCCGCCCCGGCCGTTCGCTGTGGCGGCCCGTCGGCCGCTCCCTGAACGCAACGGACGGCGGCGATGGGCAGAGGTGGCGCGCCCAGAGAAGAGAGGATGTGACCGATGGCCGAGGGGCCCCTTGCCGGCGTGCGTGTGCTTGAGTTCACTCAGATCATTGCCGGGCCGTTTGGTTGCCAGTTCCTCGCCGACTTCGGCGCAGACGTGCTGAAAGTCGAACCGATCGCCGGCGAGCCGTGGCGGCTCGCCTCCCAGTTCATGCCGCTCGAGTCCAAGACCTACCAGGCCCTCAATCGCGGGAAACGCTCGATCTCGGTCGACCTGGCTGACCCCAGGGTGCAGGCGGCGATGCACCGCATCGTGGCGACCGTCGACGTCGTCGTGATCAACTACCGGCCTGATGTGCCGGCACGCCTCGCGATCGACTATGAGACGCTCAGTGCGATCAAGCCCGACCTGATCTACGTCGACAGTACGGCCTTCGGGCGACGCGGTCCGTGGGCGCTCAAGCCCGGATACGACATCGTCGCCCAGGGCGTTTCCGGCCTGACTGCCGGCGGCGCCCGCTTCGATGAGCGCGGTACGCCACTCCTGCCGACGATGGGCGTCCCAGTCGCGGATGTCACCACCGGCTATGCGATCGCGATGGGCACCTGCGCCGCGCTCTTCCATCGGGCAATGACCGGCCAGGGCCAGCTCGTCGAGACATCGCTACTGGCAAACGCCCTGATCACGCAGAGCGGCCAGTTCATGTCGCTCCCGCCCGCCGACGTGGCGCTCCGCACCCCGTTCCTCGAGGCACTCAAACGTGGCCACGACACCGGCACGAGCTATGCCGAGCTGGCTCAACTGAGACGGACGATGATGCAGGGCCGGCAGAGCGGCAACATCTACTACCGGAACTACAACACGGCCGACGGCGCGATCGCGATCGGCAATCTCTCCGCGTCACTGCGCGGAAAGATGAGGGCGGCTCTCGGGATCGACTACGACCCACGCGACGACGACCCGGAGTGGAACCCGCGGGCGCCGGAGTCGGTGGCCTTCGGTGCACAGCTGGTTGAGCAGGTCGAGGAACAGATCAGGGCCAAGTCGACGGCCTACTGGATCGAGCACCTCGAGGCAGCAGGCGTCCCGGTCGGACCGATCCTCTTCCCCGAGGAGCTGATCGATCACCCCCAGGTCGTGCAGAACGGCTACCGCGTCGACCTTGAACACGACCTCGCGGGCCCGCAAACGATGGCGGCGCCGCCCTTCCAGATGAGCGCCACGCCGCCGACCCCACAGGACGCCGCGCCACCGCTTGGGCGCGACACCGACGCAATCCTTGCCGAGGCCGGGTTGGCCGGCGAGGAGATCGCGGCCTTGCGGGCTGATGGCGCCATCCGCTGAGGGTGGTGGCCAACCCCGGGTACCGTGGCCGCGTCGCTCGTCCCGACTAGTGAGGACGCTCGGGGATCAGCTCGGGGAGGTAGCCGACTCCGATCTGTCCTGAAGCCGCGTCGCGGGCATACTCCTCGTCTGAGTACCCCAGCACCGTGCGATAGACATATTCGTTGTGCTCCCCGAGCTCCGGCGCCGGCGTGCGCAGCCAGTTGGGCGTCTCACTCATCCGGAAGTTGAGACCCGGATAACGGTGGGTCCCGGTTGCGCGGGAGGTCTGTTCTTCGAAGAATCCGCGGGCCAGAAGCTGGGGGCAGGCCAGCGCCCGTGCCTCGTTCTGCACCGGCCCTGCAATCACGCCTGCTGCCTGCAGCTCCAAGAAGAGGCCCATCACTTCGCGGGGCTGTGTGTAGCCGCCGAGCAGGCGGTCGAGCGCTCTCTGGTTCCGGTGCCGCGCGGCCATCTGCCCAAACCGAGGATCACTGGCGAGCGGCTCCGCTCCGAGGACCCCGATGATGCCACGCCACGCCTCCTCCGAGTCACAGTCGATGGCGATCCACTCATCATCGCCCTGGCAAGGATAGATGCCGTGCGGAGCATGCCAGCGATGCCCGTTCCCCTGGGGCATCGAGTCTCGCCCGTTGACGGTGTAGTCGAGGATGAAGTCGCCAAGCACCGGCAGGAAGTTCTCCGCCTGCGAGAGCTCGATCAGCTGGCCCTCTCCGGTGCGAACTCGGTGACGCAGCGCCATCGCCACGGCAAACGCCCCCATCACACCGGCGATCGCATCCCCGGTGTAGACATCTCCTGCCGCCTCGGGGTCCCGATCGGTATAGCCACGCAGGAAGTGGTGACCAATCATCCCCTCGATGTGGGTCCCGAGCGCGCGGTAGTTCTTGTAGGGGCCATCAAGACCGAAGGCCGGCATCCGAAGCATGATGAGTCGGTGGTTTCGCTCCGCCAACTCAGGGTAGGTGAGACCAGCCCGTTCGATCGTCTCAGGCACGTTGTTCTCGACAACGACGTCGCTTCGCTCGACCAGACGCAAGAAGCTCTCGCGACCCTCTGCCGTCATCACGTCGGCCGTCATACTGAGCTTGTTGCGCGCGTGCGAGTTGAAGCTCGGGCTCCGGTTCCAATAATCCTCACCGGGCTCCAGATCGGGGAAGCCGAAGAGGGTCATCCCCATCTGCATCATCGCCTCAAGCACCGGGCGGGGCTGCGGAGGCAGTTCGAGACCACGCGTGAGCGGCTGGATCCTCGTCCTCGGTTCGACGCGGATCACCTCGGCCCCCCACTCGGCCAGGAGCTGCGTGACATGCGGCCCGGCCCAGACGACGGTCACATCGGCGATGCGTACTCCCTCGAGCGGCAACAGCCGTCCTCCCTCCCGCTCTCCCGGCGCGGCGTTGGGATGGTCGGTCATCGGGCTCCCTCACCCTCCCCGGAGACTCCGCGTGCGGGCCGCACTAGATCACGCCGGCAGCACGTAATGCCGGGAGGTCTCCGCGATCGACGCCGCACTGTGCTATCAGGACGTCGTAGTTATGTTCTCCTAGCCGCGGTGCCGGTCGTGCCGGAAGACGTGGGGTCGCACTCATCCTGAAGGGCCGCCCGGGGTACTCGGCGGAGCCGACCTCCGGGTGGTCCACCTCCTCCCAGACTCCGCGCGATCGGTAATGCGGGTCGGCCACGAGGTCTGCCGGCGTGTTGATCGCGCCGGCGAGGATTCCCCGGCTCTGGGCGGCAGCCACGATCTCAAGCTTCGTGTGCTGCATCAGCCAGACGAGGTAGGCCGCGCCCAGCTCTTCGGCGAAGGCCGGGTCCACCATCGCCGGCGACGCCGTCAGCCTCGGGTCGTCTCTCAGGTCGGGTCGGCCGATCATCGCGACGAAGCGATTCATTCGCTCGGCCCCGAGCGCGAGCAGATTGACGTAGCCGTCGGCGCAGGGGCGGACGCCGCTGACGAGCGCGAGCCCGAACCCGGCAACCCGCCTCCCCGGATGGCCCTGGTAGGCGTAGGAGGTGAGGTAGGTGGTGCGACGGTCACGCGTCCCGGCCTGTGTCTCGTAGATCGAGACGTCGATGTGGTCCCCGCCGCCACCTGCCTCGGCGCGGAGTACCGCTGCGACGACCGCAAAGGCGCAGACGATCCCGGCCTGCATCTGCGCGAGATTGCCACCGAGCTTGAGTGGTTCTCGATCGGCCGAACCAGTCTGAATGACCGGACCGCCCATCGCCTGCAGGATCAGTTCCGAGCTCCGTAGACCCATTCGTGCATACGGTCCGTCCTGACCCCAGGGCGTGAGCGAGGCATAGACGATGCCCGGTCGGCCGCGGGCGAGTGTCTCGTAGCCGAGACCGAAGGCCGCCATCTGGCCGGGCGATGCATCCTCAACCACGACGGCGGCTCCGGCGATGAGTGTGCGGAGGAGCTCCTGTCCGCCCGCTCTGGTGCGGTCCAGGGTGACCGATCGCTTGTTCGTATTGAGGTGGAGGAAGAGTAGCGAGCGATCGTCGCCTGGTCGGTCACCAGCAAAGGGCGGTGTGCGCCGCGTGGGATCTCCGCCGGGAGGCTCCACCTTGATCACGTCTGCGCCGAAGTCGGCGAGCAGCTTGGTGCAGTTAGGGCCCGCTACATCGGAGGTGAAGTCGACCACCGTGATTCCCTGGAGGGCGCGATCGGTCACCGGCACCTCCTCGCTCGTTCGCTCCCCAGGTGATGCCACCTGAGCGTAGCAGCTGGTCAGATCCGGCCGGTCAACGCCTCTCCCCGGGTCAGGAGGTAGCCGTCATAGCCTGCCGCCGCCACGGCATCACACCGCTTCCGGTAGCTGCCTGCCCCCCCGGCGTAGGGCATGAACCGGTCTGGCTTGCCCGGCACATTCGCGCCCCGGTAGAACGAGTCGGCCAACGGCAGCAGCGTCCGGTAGGCGATGTCGTCGACGTGTGCGGTCCAGGCTACTTCGACAGCGGCATCCGCCTCAGCCACGGCAAGGCCGCGGTCGCGCATGTACTCCACGAAGTCGGAGATCCACTCGACGTGCTGTTCGATCGAGACGGGCATGTTGGTCAGCACGGACGGGCTCCCGGGGCCTGTGATCATGAAGAGATTCGGGAAGCCGGCGCTGGAGAGACCAAGATAGGTCCTCGGTCCATCGACCCAGTGCTCGCGCAAGGCCTGACCCCCACGCCCGCGTATATCGATCTTGTTGAGGCTGCCCGTGAGGGCGTCGAAGCCCGTTGCGAAGACGATAATGTCAAGTTCGTAGGTCTCCTCTGACGTGCGGATGCCAGCTGGTGTGATCTCTTCAATCGGTGAGTGCCGGACATCCACGAGCGAGACGTTGTCGCGGTTGTAGGTCTCGAAGTAGCCGGTGTCAATCAGCGCCCGCTTTGAGGCGAACGGGTGGTCGCGCGGAAGGAGCATCTCCGCGGTGTCGAGATCCCGAACCGTCTCGCGGATCTTCTTGCGGATGAACTCGGCTGCCGTGTCATTGGCGGGGCATGTAGGGAAAGCCCGTCAGGGAGTTCCTCGCCTCAGCCCAGACCTCGTCGTAGCTGGACTTGATGTCGTCGAGGGTCTGGCGGTCGACGGTCTGGTGCCGGGCCGGGACCATGAACTGCGGAGTGCGCTGAAAGACCGTCAGGGCGAGGGCCTGGCGGGCGATCACCGGGATGGTCTGGACACCGCTCGAGCCCGTGCCGACGACGCCGACACGCTTGCCCGCGAGGTCGACGCCTTCGTGTGGCCATCGGGAGGTGTGATACCAATCGCCGGCGAATCGTTGAAGGCCGGGGATGTCGGGGACCTGGCCGGCGGAGAGGGCACCGACCGCCGTGATCAGGAACTGCGCGCTCAGGCGATCGTCCCGATCGCTCCGAACTTCCCAGCGACCGGACGCTTCGTCGAAGCGCGCCGCTGTGACGCGCGTCCCGAGTTGGATATCGCTCCTCAGCTCGTAGCGGTCCGCAACGTGTTGCAGGTAGTCGAGGATCTCGGGCTGCAGGGGGTACTTGCCACTCCAATTCCACTCCTGGAGCAGCTCGTCGTCGAAGGAGAAGCAGTAGACGTAAGCTTCGGAATCGCAGCGCGCCCCCGGATAGCGGTTCCAATACCAGGTACCACCGACATCGGCCCCCGCCTCGAAGACCTGAACCCGCAGGCCCAGGTTGTCGCGGAGGCGCTTGAGCATGTAGAGCCCGGAGAAGCCGCTGCCGATCACGACCGCGTCCACCATCTGTGGCGCCCCGGCACCAGCCATCGTTGGCTCCTCTGACTACGGCATCGCCCGGCCCACGTCTGCCGGCCGCCAACTACTGGTGCTGAAGGCGGGCTGGCTCCGGCCGTGGCGAACGACGCAGGCTTGCACGGCGCGCACGACCTGCTGAAATCCCAGCTCACTACCCGGCAGCATCAACAGTGTGAAAAAGGCGTGCATCTGTCGCTCGTACCGCTGGAAGTTGACCGGCACACCGGCCGCCTCCAGTCGCCTCGCATAGTCCTCACCCTCATCGCGAAGCGGATCGAGTTCGGCCGTCGCAATGACTGCCGGCGGCAGGCCGGAGAGGTCGGCAGCCTGGAGCGGGGAAGCGTCCGGTTCCATTCGCCTCGCCACGTCGGGCAGGTAGTGCCCCCAGAACCACAGCATCCCATCGCGGGTGAGCAGCAGCTGGGAGGCGGGGTCGGTGTAGGAGGGACGCTCAAAATCAGCGTCGGTCACCGGGTAGATCAGTACCTGAAGCGTGAGGGGCGGGCCGCCACGGTCGCGCGCTCGCCGCGCCACGACCGCGGCAATGTTGCCGCCGGCGCTGTCTCCACCGACGATCAGGGGGAGATCGCGACGACCGGCTATCTCCTCAAGGTGCTCCCCAACCCACTCCAGGGCTCGGGTCGAGTCATCGATCGGGACCGGGTAGGGATGCTCCGGTGCCAGCCGATACTCGACCAGCACGACCGCACAGGACGTCCGCTCGGCGAGCTTCCGTCCGACGGTGTCAGCCTCGTTGATCGAGCCGATCACCCAGCCGCCCCCGTGGTACCAGACGATCACGCCGGCGGTCGGCACCACCGGTACCAGCACCCGCACGGTGACGGCGCCGTCTCGGACCGACACCTGGTGTTCCGACGTGCGAGCCATCTCGGGAGCCGGACCTGAGAGTTCGGCAAGGCCAGCACTGAGCGCGCGGGCCTCGGCGATGGTGCCGAGATGAAGGGGCTTCCCACCAGCTTCGGCGAGCTGTTGCAACAGAGCAGCGCTCTTGAAATCGACTGTCATCGTCACCTCTGTCTCGGGAGGCCCCGTGGAGCGGGCTCGCGACCGAAGATACCCGGCACGGTTGGCCGACACCACGCACGGCGGGCCTACCGGGACGGGTTGATCAGGTACTTCTCCCCGGTCGCTCGGCGGTTGTAGGTCATGATCATCTCTGGATCGAGCGCCTCAACCAGCGAGAGCTCCCCGGCATACGGACTCGCGAAGGTGGTCGTCAGCTCATCAGCAACGCGCCGACGCAGCCGCCCGGCGGCTTCGGCCCCAATACGCGGCAGGAACGGCGTCAACAGCCAGCCACCGAGCCCCCAGGCCATCCCGTAGTTGCGCCGCAACTCCGTGGGACCTGTGTCCAGACTGCCGTAGATGTAGACCTGCTTGTGGGTGGGCGAACCGTAACGGCTGAAGTCGGCGTCGCCAGCTGTGAGCGCGGCCTCCATCGCCGACAGGATCTGGCCGGCCAGAGGTCCGCCGCCGATGGCGTCGAAGGCCAGCGTGGCCCCGGTGTCCGCGATCGCCTGTGTGAGGTCTGAGCGGAAAGTCGGTTGGCTTGAGTCGACAACATGGGTGGCACCGAGATCGCGCAGCAGCGTGACGTGCTCGGGACGGCGCACAATGTTGACCAGGGGTACGTCATCGGCGGTGCAGATCTTCTGCAGCATCTGTCCGAGATTCGAGGCGGCCGCGCTGTGCACGAGCGCCGAGTGACCTTCGAGCTGCATCGTCTCGACGAAGCCGAGCGCGGTGAGCGGATTGACGAAGCACGACGCGGCCTCCCGTGCCGTCGTCCCAGGGTGGAGCTGCAGGCACTGGTTGGCGCGCACGACCCGCAGCTCTCCGTACATCTCACGACCGAGTACGGCGACCGTCTGGCCGAGCAACGCCTGTGCAGCCTCTCCTTCGCCGGCCTCGACCACCAGACCTGCACCCTCGTTACCGACGGCCATGGGCTGGTCGAGACGTGCGGCGAGCCCCGGCAACAACGCCTCGGGAATGGGCGCCGTCACGACGGGATCGTCGGCACTCCCCGATCGCACTGCCTGGCTCGTGTCAGCCGGGCCGAGCAGCAGTCCCAGGTCGGATGGGTTGATCGGCGTCGCCTCGACGCGAACGACGACCTCATCGGCACCTGGTGGGGGGATCGCAACGTCGACCAGACGGAGTTCCAGTTGACCGTCGGAGCGGACGGTCGAGCGGATCTGTCGTGACGTACGATTGGATGCAGAGTCAGACATATGATTCGCCCCTGTCGGATGCTCGCCGCAGCGACGCGGCCCGTGTGGTGTGGCTTGTCCCGTGCTGTCAGGGTACCGCGGCCGGGGCTCATGGACGCCTGCACGGGTGGTGAGCAGGATTTGCCCGCACTGAGGTTGAGGAGTCACCGGTGTCCGAGAGCATTCGGGGGTTCGCGCTCGTTCTCGGCACCCTGGTTCTGGGAGTCCTGCCCCTTGCCGCCTGCCGCGAAGACGGACCGGTCACGGTAACCGCACTCGCCACGCAGCCGCCTGCCAGGGCCACGGCGCGTGCCTTCCCGATCGTCACACCCACGCTCACCCAGGACCCGCCCCCTACCGCCGGGCCATCGCCGGCGACATCGCCGCCACCGACTCCAACCACCGCATGCGTCGCCTCGCAGGTCGCTGATCCCACGGCGAGTCTCCTGCTGGCGGTTGACCGGGAGCAGGCGTTGCCCGACGGGTACGCTCCGCCGGTCGTCCCCCTGCCCGAGCACTACACGGTCCCCGAACAGGGCCAGCTCTATCTGATCGCGGAGGCGAGGGATGGGCTGGTGGCGCTGCTCGATGGGGCGAACACTGCCGGACACGAGATCCTGGTGCTCTCCGCCTACCGCTCGTACGAAGCGCAGCAGCGAACCTTCGCCCGCTGGGTCTCCGAACTCGGGGAGGAAGAGGCCCAGCGTGAGAGCGCGCGACCGGGTCACTCAGAGCACCAGCTCGGGCAGGCCGCCGACCTGACCAGCGCCGCCGTTGGCTGGGATCTCGTCCCTGCCTTCGGCGAGACGCCCTCGGGGCAGTGGGTGGAGACCCATCTCCACGAGTACGGCTTCGCACTGAGCTACCCTCGCGGCGGGGAGCCGGTCACCGGCTATGTCTATGAACCGTGGCACATCCGCTACGTCGGCCCGGCCTGCGCCACCGAGTGGCGGGCAAGCGGGCTTACGCTGATTGAGGTGTTGCGTGGAGAGCACCTCAACAGGTGACGGGGCGGGTCGCAGGCGAGAGCGGGCCGGCAGAGTCCGTCTGAGGGGAATGCGAGGAGTGCGTGATGTCAGGGCCGACCGTCGAGGACTTCGTTTGCGTGGAGACCGCCACCGATCCGCACTTCTGGGCGGACGGATCTGAGGTGGTCTTCCGCTGGAACCGCCCCGGTCTGCCACAGGCATTCACGGTCGAGGCCGTGGGCGGACTCCCCCGGCAGTTGACCGATAGCGAGGGAGTCACCTATGGACTGGCCGTTCGACCCGTCCACTCCGAGGTACTCGTGATCGGCGACGACGGGGGTGACGAGCAGTTCCAGCTCCACCTCGTCCACCTTGAGAGTGGCGTGAGACGTCTGCTTGCATCGCAACCGCAGGTGATCCACAACTTCGGGTCCTGGTCGTCCGATGGCCGCCTCCTCTCCTACAGTTCGAATCGGCGCGCTCGACAGTTCTTCGACATCTACGTGCAGGATGTGGATAGTGGCCTCGAGCACCTCGTCTACCAGCACGACGGGATGAACGGAGCGGGAGTCTTCGCTGCGGACGCTCGAGCGCTCCTGATCAGCCGTCCGAACCTCGACCTGCCTGGCGATAACAACCTCTTTGTGCTCGAGCTCACCGCCTCGGGAACCGCTGCGGGCGAGCCGAGGTTGGCAACGCCGCATCAGGCCGATGCGGCACATGCCACGGAGTGGCGAGCCGTGGCGCTGTGGTCGGACGGCACCATCTGGGCGCTTTCGAACGAGGGTCGGGACTTCGTCGGGCTCGCGAGGATCGATGGCAAGACCGGCGAGCGCGAGTACCTGGCGACCTACGACTGGGACATCGAGGGGGCGGTGGTTTCCGCCGATCGCTCCCGTATCGCCCTTGTCATCAACGAGGATGGGTACTCGCGACTGGCGGCCTACGAGGTCGACCCCACCCGGCGACTGGGAGCGGCTGTCGCTCTACCGGGGCCGCCGGGCCAGGGTGTCATCAGTACGCTCGCATGGCGGCCCGATGGCGGCCAGCTGATGTACGCCTTCGAGGGGCCGCGCCACCCCAGTGACATCTGGCTTGCCGATTTGACACCTGCCAATGGTTCGACCCGCCCCCCAGACCAGCCGGCACCCGAGCCAGTGAGACGCCTCTCAGAGAGCGCGGCCGGCGCCATCGACCTGACACAGCTGCCTGAACCGACACTGGTCCGCTACCAATCGTTCGACGGACGGGAGATACCGGCCTTTTTCTACCGTCCGCCGAGACTGCCCGAAGATGAGCGCATGCCCTGCCTAGTGCTGGTGCACGGTGGACCTGAGGGCCAGAGCCGACCATCGCTGTGGGGGCGCTATTCGGCACCGCACTACCTGCTCACCCAGGGGGTTGCGCTCCTGGTCCCGAACGTTCGCGGCTCGACCGGCTACGGCAAGGGGTACAGCCACGCCGACGACGTTGAGCGGCGACCGGACGCGGTCCAGGACCTTGTCTCGGCAACGAGCTGGCTGGCGGCTACAGGCGAGGTCGATCCCGAACGGATCGGTGTGATGGGCGGCTCCTACGGTGGCTACATGGTGCTCGCCGCGATCACCTCCGCGCCCGAGCGCTGGGCGGTCGCGATCGATCTCTTCGGCATTGCCGACTTCGAGACGTTCCTGAAATTCACCGGACCGTGGCGCCGACGTCACAGAGCGCGTGAGTACGGCGACAATCCTGAGTTTCTGCGGTCGATCTCGCCGATCCACCGGGCCGCGGAGATCCGCACGCCCCTACTCGTGATTCAGGGGGACCACGATGTCCGCGTGCCCCCCGAAGAGTCACAACAGATCGTCGACTCCGTTCGCCAGAACGAAGGAATAGTAGATTATGTCGTCTACCCGCAAGAGGGTCACGGTATCCAGAAGCTGCCGCACCGCCTCGACATGGGCGAGCGAATCGTGGCGTTCTGCCGGGAACACCTGACGGCTCCTGAGCGCCGGTCCTAATGAAGCGTCCGATGTGTGTCGTGAGCGTGGCAGGTACGCTCAGTCTCAGCGAGCGTGGCCCCGGGCGGATCTATTCCCCGACGCTGGGCCGCTTGGGAGGTAGGAACGAATGGCTGACATCGAGGTCGAGGTGACTGGTGGCGTGATGCTGGCGACGCTCAATCGACCAGAACGCATGAATTCGCTGAGCCCGGACCTGCTGGGCGGTCTCATGGACGCCGTCACGCGCGCCTCTGAGGACGACGAGGTCCACGTGATGGTCCTGACGGGCAATGGGCGCGCCTTCTGTGCCGGCGCGGAAGTCTCAGAAGAACGCAATCCCGGCGCCGACGGCGCCAGCGCCGGCAGCGCCCCTTCGCGACACTCTCGTATGAATACGCGAGCCGGCTCGGCAGAGACGGCCGAGGCCATGGCCCGCTGTGACGTGCCGATCATCGGAGCGATCAACGGCGTAGCGGCTGGCGGCGGGTTCGGTCTCGCTCTGTGCTGTGATGTCCGGTTCTTCGGGGAGTCGGCACGAATCGGCTCGATCTTCATCAAGCGAGGACTTGCCGCTGACTACGGTGCCGCCTACTGGCTGCCACGGCTCGTCGGCGTCTCGCGCGCCTTTGAGCTCTTCTATGACGGGAACGTGGTCGACTCCGCCCGGGCGCTCGAGCTGGGCATCGCCAATCGCGTCATTCCCGACGATCGGTTGCTCGATGAGACGATGGCCTACGCTCAGCGAATCGCCGCCGGTCCACCGATGGGGTACACGGCGATCCGGCGCATGATCCTCGACTCGGTCGACAGCATCGAGCGTGGGCTCTTCCTCGATCGTGAGTGGGCAGGCCAGGCGGCGCTCCTGCGCTCGGCCGACGCCAGGGAGGGCTTCCGTAGCTTCCTTGAGCGGCGCGAGCCGCAGTTTACGGGCGCGTAGCACTCTCATCGGGATGCCTCACTCGCTGGGGCGTCCCAATGAGGCGGGCGATCCATCTGGGCCCAGGCCCCTCTGCTGGGTCGCCCCGCGCATCGCGCGCTCCCTGCGGCCCGGGAGGCAGGCATCACGGCTTCGGTAGCGGCTCGCTCGGTGGCCAGGCTAGCCGTGAGACTTCCCGCTCACACGGGCGGGCGGTCTGCGAGCACGCCCCGGCGCTCGAGCATCGCCGTCTCCTCGGCCGGGTAGCCGAGGAGACCCTCGAGCAGCTCGTGTCGATGTTCCCCGAGACCCGGCGCGCGCAGCCACCACCGATACCCCCGGTCACCGTTGAAGCGGAGCGGGGAGCCGTCGTAGCTCTGCCGACCGCTATCGAGTTCATCGACCGCGAAGAAGTAGCTCCGCTCGGTGAGATGCGGGTCTGCGAGCCACTCCGGTGAAGCGTTCACCGGACCTGCGGCAATACCAGCTGCGGCAAGCTCGTGCATCAGCTGAATCTTGCCACGGGTGCGCGTCCAACGCTCGACCGTCGCGTCGAGTCGTTCACGGTCGGCAAGGCGCCCGGTGAGGTGAGCCCACTGGGCATCAGCCTCCCAGCCCTCTCGGCCGAGCTCGCAGAGGCTGCTCCATTCCTCCTCCGAGCCGACCGAAATCGCGATCCACTGGTCTTCGCCGCGGCAGCGGTAGACGCCATGCGGCGCTCGGTGCAAGTCGCCGTTGCCGATCAGCGGCGCATCCTCCCCTCGGGTCTGCCGTTCCAAGAGCTGCTCACCGAAGTGCGCCATCCCGCACTCATGCTGCGAGAGTTCAACCATCATGCCGAGACCGGGTCGGCGCCTCGCAAGCGCCGTCACGACCGCGGAGGCCGCCACGGTGCCGGACATTGCGTCGGTCAGCGCCTGCACCGACATCCGGGGCTCAGTGGCGCTGTAACCCATCAGTGCATTCATCCCGGTCAGCGGCTCGATACTCGGTCCCAGTCCGACGTACTCCCGGTAAGGACCGGAAAGCCCAAAGGCTGGCATCGCTACGTAGATGATCTCGGGGTTCGCCCCCCTGAGCTCTTCGTAGCCCAGCCTGAGGCTGGGCATGGCTCGTGCGCTGAAGTTCTCGATCACCACGTCCGAGACGGCGACCAGCTCCAGCAGGAGCTCGCGACCGCGCGCGGTCTTGAGGTCGACTGCCAGGCTCTGTTTGTTGCGGTTGAGCTTGTTCGTGAGCCCGCGGCGATTCCACGGACGCTCGCCCGGGTCATCGCCGGGGAAGTAGCCGCCGTCTGAACTCTCGACAATGGCCGGACCGCGGCCTGCGGGCGCTTCGATCTTGATGACCTCGGCCCCGAGATCGCCCAGGATTCGCGTCGCCAGCGGACCCGACCAGATGCGCGTCAGATCGAGCACGCGGATACCGGCGAGGGGTCGCTGCGGAGGCGCGGTGGCAAGCGGTCGCTGCGATCGCGCTCCCTGCCAGCGGACCTCGGGACTCTCCCCCGGGCGCCGCGGCAGCGGTTCTGGGGGGAGAGGTTCGGAGACAAAGCGGAAGGGCGAACCGGCGGTGAGTGGCCCACGGCTTTCCCCGTCGAAGGGGCGGAAAAACCCTCGCTCGACGAGGTGCGGATCGACCAGTGCGTCGGCGAGGGTGAGCCGCGCCCCGATCGGCACGCGCCAGGTCTCCTGGCCTTCCGTGAGCAGGGTCGTCCGATCCTTCCCCGCGAAGGCCTCGACCATCATCTGGGTCACCTCCGCACAGCGCTCCATGCGCGTTCGATTCTCGGCGTAGTCGGGATGTTCGGCGAGCTCGGGGCGACCGAGCATCATCGCGAATTGTGGCCAGAAGGTGGGGATGATGTTGACGGCCACCCAGCCGTCCCTGCATCTGACCATGTCTGTCGGACAGAGGTTCTCCCAGCGGTTGGCATGGCGACTGCGAACCAGACCGCCGTGGGTCCACATCACATCAGTGAACTGGTGCAGGCTGGTCACCGTCTCCAGGACCGAGACCTCGATCACCATCGGGCCGTTCGGATCAGACCCGCGCAGGTGTCCCGCCACCGCGGCCGTGTAGGCGTAGGTCGCAGCCTGATAGTAGGGATAGCGCCCCGGGAAGGTCAGCGGCGCGCGACCTGGATCGCCTGAGAGGAATGTGTAGCCGCCGAGCGCGAGGAGCGTCGAGGCCGTGGCCGGGTAGTCACGATACGGCCCCGAAAGGCCAAACGGCGTGATCGAGACGCGCACGGCGGCGCCACCGCCCAGACCGAGCAGCTGCCAGCGCTCGGTATCGATCGGCGATGCATCGGTGAGGAGTATGTCGGCGCCGGCAACGAGGTCGGCGAGGGAGGCGCGACCGTCGGCACTGTTCAGGTCAAGCCTGACACGACGCTTGCCGCCGTTGAGGTAGCGGTCGTCGAACTCGGACGGGGCCGCGCGACCCGGGGATTCGACCTTCACGACCTCGGCACCCCAGCGAGCAAAGAGTTTAGCCGCGTATGCGGCAGCGGCTTCGCCGTCGCTCACCTCGACAACCCGCACGTCTGACCTCCCCAGCCCGCTCGTGCCGCTAAGAGATCGGCCGATCGCTGACCACGCCTGACGCGTACAGTGCCTCGATCTCGCTCTCGCTTCGTTCGAGCAGTGCTTCGAGCACGTACGGGACCCCCTCGCCGAAGAGCGGCGCCGGGCCCGTGACGCCGTCGTGGCCCCGTCGCGAGCGCCAGGCCGTGCGTGTATGCGGGAATCGTCCCATCTCCGGGTGATCCTCCCAGCTCAGGGTTCCACGGTGCTGGAACTGCGGGTCGTCATAGATATCGGGAGCGTCGAGCACCGCCCCGGCCGGAATCCCGGCGCCTTGCAGGAGGTGCATCGCCTCGTAATGTGTGCGTGGTTCGGTCCACGCGTTGATCAGCGGGTCTAACTCGTCCTCGTTCGCGTGACGGGCCACCTCGGTCTCAAACCTCGGATCGTCGGCAAGGTCAGGCTGGCCGAGCAGCGTGGCGAGCGCTCGCCACTGTCGGTCTGTCTCCACCGATAGCGCGACCCACTGGTCTTCCCCGGCGCTGCGGTAGACACCGTGGGGGGCGTGCCAGGCGTGCCGATTTCCGATCCTGCTCTGGATGCGGCCATTCATCGTGTAGTCCTGGAGCGCCGGCGCCACCAGCTGGAGCTCTCCCTCAAGCATCGCGAGTTCGATGTACTGGCCCTCGCCGGTGAGACGCCGGTGCCGCAAGGCGGCGACCGTGGTCAGCGCGGCTGTCAGGCCGGCACTCTGATCCAGATAGAACTGTGCCGGCTTCCCGGGACCGCGGTCCGGATACCCGGTCAGATGGGAGAGACCGCTCATTGCGTCGATCCCTGGACCGTAGGAGCCACGAAGAGCGTAGGGCCCGGTCTTCCCGAAGGCCGGCATCGAGGTGAGAATGATATCCGGCTTCACCGCGCAGAGATCGGGATAGTCGATCCGCAGGTTGGTCAGCACGCGCGGTGAGAAGTTCTCCAGCACCACGTCAGTGGTAGTCACCAGTCGCAGGAAGAGTTCCCGCCCCTCGGGATGCTGCAGGTCGAGCGCGACGTGGCGCTTGCCGCGGTGCAACTCGTTGAAGAACGGCGTGCGATTGTAGGGGCGATCTGGAGTGCCCGGCGCCGGCGGCGGCCCGCCAGCCGGGGTCGCGGCGCGCGAGCGAGGTGACTCGAACTTGATCACCTCAGCGCCCATGTCGGCGAGGACGCAGCCGGCGATCGGCCCGGCCACCGCGGTCGTTAACTCGAGGACGCGTATGCCGCTCAGGGGACGACGCCTGTCCATCACCGGGCCGTTCATGCCACGATCCCGCGATCGCGCAGCGAACCGAGCTCGGCCTGGTCGAGTTGGAGCAGGTCGGCAAGCACCTCATCCGTATGCTCTCCGAGGAGCGGTGCTCGGTCGGTGATCCAGGGGGTGCCGCTCATCCGGGCAGCCGCACCGGGCTGACGTGTCGTCGGCGCGATCGGGTGCTCCACCTCGACCAGGAACTCCCGTGCTGCCAGGTGCGCGTCGTTCAGGATCTCGGCAGGGGTCAGTACCTCTGTGAAGGGCAGGCGCAGCTCCTGCGCTCTCCGAACAACATCGAACTTGCTCTTGTCAGCAAGCCAGCGGTCCATGCACTCATCGATCTGGTCGGCGTTCCCCATCGGCGCATCGAGCCACTGCTCGAGTCCGACGCCCGGCATCAACACCGCGAGCAGGTCAGCGTTGCGGTTGTTGCTGTGGGCGTGGACGTAGCCGTCCATGCACGGGCGAATCGTTGACGGGTAGGGGTAGCGCGGGTCTGAGAAGACGAGACGGGTGCCCCAGCGCATCGGCGTTCTGGAGTCGAAGTAGCAGTTCTGGGCGACGCCACCCAACAGGAACATCGCCGCGTCGATTGTGGCGACATCGAAATAGTCGCCCTCACCGGTCGCGTCGCGGTGAGTGAGGCCGATCATCACCGCCGTCGCTGCATGGAGGGCGGCATGGGAGAGCGCCAGATCGTCGTAGGGCTTGACCGGCTCCCGGTCGGGATCGCCGGTCAGCTTGAGGTAGCCCCCCAGGGCGACATCGACGATCTCGGCTCCCTGGTATCCAGCATAGGGCCCGTCCTGACCGAAGTGGGTGACCGAGGCCATCACCAAGTCGTGCCGGTGCTCGAGCAGGTCATCGTAGCCCAGACCACGTTCGGGCAAGTACCCCGGCGGGTAGCTCTCGATCAGTGCGTCGCTGCCCGCAACCAGCTCCCGCAGCAGGCGCGCGCCCTCAGCCTGATCGAGGTCGAGCACGAGCGAACGCTTGGCTGCATTGAGATGAAGATGGCGGGCACTGGTCTCAAGGTGCGGCTCATCTGCCGGAAAGGGCGGCATGGTCCGCACCCGGTCACCCGATGGCGGCTCGACCTTGATCACTTCGGCCCCGAGACCCGCCAGTAGCCGGCCGCCGTAGTTAAAGCTCCCTTGAGCGAGATCGAGGATGCGTAGCCCGCTGAGGGCACCCGACGACATCGTGGTGGCCATTCCTTTCGGCCGCTGCAGCGGCCCTGCTTCCGCGCGCAGTATAGTAGCCCGCTTCCCGCGGCTCACGTGTAGTGCCAGCCGGAGGTCATTGTCACGTCCGTCGGCGGAGAGACAACCTCGTCTTCGCCCGGGCGCACGTAGCCTACCCCCGGGAGCGCGTCGTATTCGAAGCTCACCGTGGATGCGGGAAGCTGCGCTTGCGTCGTCGGCGAGCGGAGAGGTACACCGCCCTGCAGTGGCGTGAGCCACAGCACGCATACTGCGGCCGCGAGCAGGATCGCGGCCGGTAACCGGCTGCGCACCGTTACTCGCCCTCAAACAAGCTGCGCGCGATCGCGATCATGGGACCGACGTTGTCGCCGCGAAGGGCATTGTCCAGGCCGATGAGGAAATACTCGCTCTCCGTCTCCGCGTCGTAGATCCACAAACTCACGCCAGGCACGTCATCATGGTTCGGCCCGGGCGGGCTGTAGATGACTCGTGCTGGCCGCCCGGCGATTGTTCGCGTCTCGGAGATGATCGCTCCGTTGCGCCACGCGGCGTCCTCGGGGTAGAGCCGGACATCGGCGTGGTAGCCGCACAGGTCGAGGGCCGGGAAGCGTCTGAGTTCTCCGGCATGTATCGGTGACGGTCTTAGCTCCGCCAGATACCTCGCGCAGTAGCCGTAAGCGGGGTCGGCGAGACCGCCACTGCCGGCCCGGCCGAACACCCAGCCTTCGGGCAAGGCGAGATCGCGCCAATAGGGCAGTTGCCGCGCATCGACGACCTCCGTGGCACCGACAGGGTTCTCGTAGGAGTTGCCGGGGGGCCGGTTCACCTCGAACTCCTCTGTCCCGCCGGTCCAGCCCGCGGGCACGAGTTGGTAGATGCCGTGCACCACCGGTGCAGTCAAACCGGTACCGCCCAGATCCGGCAGCTCGCCCCAGTCGACCGTGGCGACGGTGCCTGCAGGGACCGCGCCGCTACAGCCTGTGAACGCGTAGGTCGTCCACTCGACGGCGAACAACTTGCGCGGCGGCGTTCCCGTGGGATCTGCCATCACCTCATTCACCTGGTAGCGCACAAAGCAGTCGTCGGTCTCGTGCCACTCGAGGAGATCGCCCGCTTCCACCGCGTCGTATAGCGCCACCTGGGACGCGCCGTGAGCATCGGACTGGTGGATGAGCAGGCCCGTGGTCGTCCCGTCGCGCAGCGCCTCGTAGGTGGTGACGGCTGTCGCCGTGTCGGCGGTGTCGGAGACGAAGGCGTAGCTGCCTGCCGCCGTCACCTCACCGGTGGTGTCGAACGTGTCGTAGCGGAAGGTCGAGGTCTCGACCGAGAACACGGTCGTCACCACGACATCGCCGAGTTCGGGCTTGTGGGTGGGCCGCACGGGATGCGGCCTGGCCGCCGTCAGATCGAACGTGATGACCGTGGAAGCCGCCTCGTCATGGGTGACCGTGAACGTGTAGGTCATCCCGACGGGCTGAATCAGTTGCGCAAAACTCACAGGCGACGGACTTGCCAGCGGGATCCGCTGGAGATAGAAGCGCGTGTAGTCGACAGGCAACGGCGCCGACGTCACCACCGTCAACTGCTGGCCCCGCTCCACGTAGTAACGCCCGTCCGCTTCCGGCGTTAGCAGCACGCTGGCCGGGATGTCTGTGACCTGCGCGTAGTCGCCGGGTGCACCCAGGTAGATCGCACGGATGCAGTCGGCATCGGTTGGCGCGGCGCAGCGGTCCCCGGGCAGTGCCGTGAACGCCGCCGTCACGCTCTTGTTCCCATCCATCTCCAGTACGCAGGTCGAGGCCGTCCCGCTGCAATCCCCGCCCCAGCCGTCAAGATCGTGCGTCGCGTCCGACCAGCTGGCCCGGAGCGTCACCTCATCGCCATCGTCCTGCGTCGTCGTCCCGGCAGGAGTCACCGTGCCCTGGCCCGTTGCCGTCACCGTGAGCGTGTAGGTGATCCGCTCGAACGTGACGCTCGCCATCTTGTCGGCGCCCATCGTGAGCGTGCAGCTGAGAGTCGTGCCGCTGCAGTCGCCTCCCCACGACGCCACGCGGTGTCCGCTGTCTGGCGTGGCCGTGACGGTGACGCTCTCCCCGCTCAGATAGCTGTATGTGCCCGGCAGGGGGCTGACGCGCCCGTTCCCGTTCGACCCGGTCGTCAGGGCGTAGGTGGTCGTCGTCGTGCAGGCAGTCAGACCTGCCAGGCCGACGTTGGGCAGTCCTGTTGGAATACAGCCGGTGAGCATCGTGTTGCCGTAGAGGCGGAGCACAACCAGCTCGGGCAGATCCGCCAGCTCCACCGGGATGCTGCCAGTGAACTGGTTGTTCTCCAGGCTGAGAATGAGCAGGCTCTCCGCGTTCGACAGTTGCACCGGGATGCCGCCAGTGAGCTGGTTGGTGCTCAGGTACAGCGCCGCCAGGTTCTCCAGGTTGCCCAGCTCCAGCGGAATCGTGCCCGTCAGTTGGTTGCCATGGAGGGAGAGGTTGGTCAGTTGCGCGAGCTTGCCCAGCGCCGACGGAATCGTGCCCGTCAGCGCGTGCCTTGAGAGTGTCAAATGTTCCAGCTTCGGCAGACTGCCCAGCGTCGCCGGAATTGTGCCCGTGAGTACGATCAGCACACCCGTGGAGGTCCTGCTGTTGCGTCCATCCAGATGCAGCCTCGTGACGCGGAGCGGCGAACCACTGACGGTGATCCCGTACCAGTCAGCAATCGCCGTGTCCGCGCCCCAGTTGAGTGTCGTGGCCGTGCCGCGCAGCGTGTCCTTCACCGCCAGCAGCACGGCACAGTCGTCCGCCAAGCCGGGGTCGCCCGCCCCCACCGCAGCGCCGCTCTCGCACTGTGCCCGCTCCGCGGTCGGTATCGCACCAGGGGTCGTCACGGGGGACGCCCCGCCCGTCGGCTCGGGCAGCGCGGCTGCAGCGGTAATCGGCGGTAGTGCCACGCCGTCGCCAGAGCGATCGTCCGCCGTCAGGACAGAGCGTGCAAGAGTGCCCCGCTCGGCCTCCGCCTGGTTCGTGATGGTGACGGCGCCAGTCGGCTCGGGCCCGGTATCCGACGCCAGGACCACCGTGCCCAGCAGAGCCACGACGAGCAACACCGACGCCACGAACGCCGGAGAGGAGATCTGCATGGGGCCTTAGGGACGCTCTGAACAGACCCGCATGATCTGTTAAGATGCCTACACGGGATGGTATGGCATTCGACCAGATGACGAGGTGAGCGCGATGGGCGAGGCAACGTTCGCGGAGCTGTACTACGACGCGAAGAAGCGAACGACTCGCCGGGAGCGGTTTCTGGAACGACTCGATCGGCTGGTTCCGTGGCGGCAACTCGAGCAGCGCATTGCGCCCCACTACCCGATGCCGGGACGGGGGCGCCAGCCCTACCCACTGTCACTGATGCTGCGGGTGCACATCGTGCAACTGGTCGACAACCTCAGCGACCCGGCGATGGAGGACGCGCTGTACGAGAATCTCACCGTGCAGCGCTTCGTGGGGCTCAGGCTCTCGGACGCGATCCCCGATGAGACGACGATTCTCAACTTCCGCCACCGGCTGGAGGCGGCCGCGCTGGGGAGGGGGTTGCTCGAGGAGATCAACCGCCATCTGGAGGCGGAAGGACTGCAGTTGAGACAGGGGACTGTGGTTGATGCCAGTATCATCAGCGCCCCCTCGTCGACCAGGAATCGGGCCAGAGCACGGGATCCCGAGATGCACCAGACGCGCAAGGGAAACCAGTGGTACTTCGGGATGAAGTTGCACATCGGGGTGCGGGCTACCAGGGCATCGGAAAACGTCTGGAGCAGCGCGAGCGTGCGGTGCAGTGGCAGGTTGCCATGCGACCGGGCAAGCGGCGACTGCTCGACCGGGACAGATCGTGAAGGTGCACGCCAGCCGCTACCGCGGATTGTTCAAGAACACGCACGGCGGTTGCGAACATGGTGAGCGAGCATCACCGCGGCCCAGAATCCCGACCTGCTGCACGGCAACGCGAAAGGCCTGGTCTGTGGCGATGCGGGCTACCAGGGCATCGGAAAACGTCTGGAGCAGCGCGAGCGTGCGGTGCAGTCGGCTGGTTCCGTGGCGGCAACTCGAGCAGCGCATTGACCCGATGCCGGGACGGGGGCGCCAGCCCTACCCACTGTCACTGATGCTGCGGGTGCACAGCGTGCGACTGGTCGACAACCTCAGCGACCGGCGATGGAGGACGCGCTGTACGAGAATCTCACCGTGCAGCGCTTCGTGGGGCTCAGGCTATCGGACGCGATCCCCGAAGACGACGATTCTCAACTTCCGCACCGGCTGGAGGCGGCCGCGCTGGGGAGGGGGTTGCTCGGGAGATCAACCGCCATCTGGAGGCTCAGTTGAGACAGGGGACGTGCCAGTATCATCAGTGCGACCAGGAATCGGGCCAGAGCACGGGATCCCGAGATGCACCAGACGCGCGGGAGACCAGACTTCGGGATGAAGTTGCGTGACTCTGAGAGCGGCATCGTGCACAGCCTCCACACGCGGCGGCGAACGTGAGCGACATCACCGCGGCGCCCGACCTGCTGCACGGCAACGAAAGGCTGGTCTGTGGCGATGCGGGCTACCAGGGCATCGGAAAACGTCTGGAGCAGCGCGAGCGTGCGGTGCAGTGGCAGGTTGCCATGCGACCGGGCAAGCGGCGACTGCTCGACCGGGAGGGTGAGGAGTGGCTCGAAGAGAAGCGCAAGGCCTCCGTGCGTGCGAAGGTCGAGCATCCGTTCCAGATCGTGAAGGTGCGCTTCGGCTACGCCAAGGTCCGCTACCGCGGATTGTTCAAGAACACGCAGCGGCTCGCGTTGCTGTTGGGGCTGGCCAACATGGTTCGAGCGGAGCGCCAACTTGCTGCGTAACAACGGCGCAGTGCGCCCAGAATCCCGCAGCGAGCGCCAAACGGCACTCGCAGAGCCGCTCGCGAGCCCCGATCAGGCCGCATTCCTGACCATCAAGCGATTGAACGCCCCAGAAGAGCCTGATCGGCCGCATTTCGCGGCCAGTTCAGAGCGTCCTTAGAGGTAGTTGAACTCGTGTGCGTCGCGCATGAGCTGCTCACGGAACTTCGGATGAGCCAGACCGATGATCGCTCTCGCTCGCTCACGCGTTGACTTGCCCTTGAGGTTCACAGCACCGTACTCCGAGACAAGCCAGTGCACATCGTTTCGTGGTGTCGTCACCACGGCACCGGGCCGGAGCGTACTGACCACGCGTGACACCTCGCCGCCGCGAGCCGTCGAGTAGAACGCGATCATCGACTTTCCGCCTCGGGAGTCGAATGCGCCGCGGGCGTAGTCGTGCTGACCGCCGGTACCACTGAACTGGGCGATGCCGATGGACTCAGAGCAACACTGGCCTGTCAGGTCGACCTCGATCGTCGAGTTGACGGAGATCTGGTTGTCGTTGCGGGCGATATTGGGTGGGAAGTTCGTGTACGAGACGGGGTGCGCCTCGATGTACGGGTTGTCGTCCAGAAAGTCGTACATCCGTTGAGAGCCGGCTGCGAATGCATAGAGTGCCTTTCCGGGGTGGAAGGTCTTCTGCGAACCATTGGCGACACCGCT
Organism: Dehalococcoidia bacterium; assembly: GCA_965249675.1. Taxonomy (GTDB): domain Bacteria; phylum Chloroflexota; class Dehalococcoidia; order UBA2979; family UBA2979. Next base: position 2,308,679 of record OZ252250.1, on the reverse strand, counting down.
CTCCACGAGATCGACCATTGAGTCAACAAACATCTCGGTGTGGATCCCGAGGTCGCGATGGTTCATCAGACTCTTGGCGACCGCGTTTGGCACGCCGCCGATGCCGAGCTGGATACAGGAGCCGTTGGGGATCATCTCCGCCATCAGCTCACCCATCGCCCGGTCTTCCTCGCGCTCGGGCGGCGTGGGTAGCTCTGCCAGCGGCTCGTCGTGCTCGACTACGGCGTCGACCTCCGAGATGTGCACCCAGGAGTCACCGTGGACTCGTGGCATGTACTGGTTGACCTCGGCCAGCACCACGTCCGCCTTGGCCACTGCCGCCTTGGCGACGTCGACGTTCGTGCCAAGGCTCATGTAGCCATGGCGGTCGACCCGGGATACGCGGATCAACGCAACATTGATGTCCATGAACTCGGTGATCAGGCGCGGGATCTGATGGAAGAACGCGGGGTTGAAGCGAGCCGGGCCGGAGGCGAGCAACTCGCGGTCTGCGCCGCTGGCGAAGAGCGACTCCCATTGGATCACGTCATGCAGGTCCGGAGCGAGCACCGTTCGAGCTGTGGCCGCCATGGGGAGGAGCGTCGTCATCCGAAGCTCGCTGAACCCGCCATTCCGAGCGCGGTCCGCGATCGCCTCAAGCAGCGCCGGTGGCTCGGCGACGGCGAGGCTCTGCACGATGAATGAGCCGTCTGGGATCAGGGCCACGGCTTCGGACGCCGGGCGCAACTTGCTCTGGTAGAGCTCTTCCGACTGGCTCACCTGATCACCTCCCACGTGCCGCCCTACGATACACCGTCCCCTGCGCTCGCCTGGCACCTTCGCGAAACACCGGAAAACCCCATCTCGCGCAGTTCAGACGCTCAGCGTGCGGCAGCAGCGACGGCAGCGAAGGCTGCGGCGACCGACCCTTCCCGGTCATGCTGGGCCACGAGCGGCTGAGCGAGCACCTCGCCGATTCCAGCCTCACGCCAGCGCTGGAGACCACGGGCGACCTCAGACTCGTTCCCGGACACCACGAGATCGGCGAGGAGATCGTCGCCGTACCCCTCGCTCACATCGTAGCCAGCCGCGGCGAACATCCCCTGGTAGTTGGGGACCCGCGCGTACATCGCCAGCTGCTCGCGCGCCATCTGGTGAGCCGCCTCCCGATCGCCGGTGACTGCGATCGGGACGTGAGCCACCAGCGGCGGCGCCTCGCGGTCGGCTGCATCCGCCCCGGCTCTGAGCGCGGGCAACGCCGTCTCGCTGAGGTAACGCAGGGGACTCATCCATGAGATCGCACCGTCGCTGAGTTCGCCGCACAGCCGGTAGGAGCGCGGGCGCAGGGCAGAGGCCATCACCGGTACAGGGGCGTACGGCCGAATCCGTGCGCGCGAGCTCACGTGCACGCCCTGGAAGTCGACACTGCCATCGGCCAGCAGTCCGCGGATCGTCACGAGGTACTCGCGCAGATTCGTGAGGGGCTTCGAATAGGGCACGCCGTAGAACCGCTCGACAAAGAACGCCGTCGTCGGGCCGATGCCGAGGCGGAAGCGCCCCGGACCAAGACCGTCGATAGCCATCACCTCCTGAGCGAATGCGACGGGCTGTCGTCCCCAGGTGTGCACGATCGCCGTGCCCATCAGGATCCGCTCAGTCTGCGCTGCAGCCGCGGCGAAGACCGGCAGCATGTCGGCGCCGCCAGCTCCGCCCATCGTCGCCCACGCCGCGTCGACGCCGGCCTCCTCGGCCTGCACCACCTGCGCGACAGCGGCACTCGGATCGCTCGCCTGAATCGCAACTCCGTACACGGCGCTCCTCCTATGCGTGAACGGCGATCGCGCCGTCCACGACGAGACTCTCGCTATCAACGAAGGCCGCGAACTCCGAGCTCAGGTAGACCACCACGCCGCCGACATCGCTCGGGGTACCCAACCGCCTGAGCGGGATGTAACGCTCCAGGATCGAGGCGATCTCGGGGTCGGCCTGGGGGCCGGGAACCCCGTCGAAGAAACCCAGCGTGACCGTGTTGACCGTGACGCCGTTGCGCCCCCACTCGAGTCCGAGGGAGCGGGTGTAACCGACGATCGCGCCCTGCGATGCACCGAACAGGGAGGCGTGCGGAATCCCGCGATCGTGCAGCACCGAGCTGAAGGTCGTGATCCGTCCGTAGCCGCGCTCCACCATGCGACGGCCAACCGCCTGCGTCGTCACGAACAGTGACGTGACGTTACGGTCGAGCTCGCGGCGCCAATCCTCCAGACTGGCAGCGAGCACCGGCTTGATGTTCGCCTCCTGCACCGCATGGACCAGGATGTCGATCGAGCCAATCTCAGCCTCAATCTCTTCCACGGCAGCATCAACGGCGTTGGCGTCGGTGAGGTCCAGCTCGCGAGCGACCCCGGCGCGCCCGAGCGCACGACCCTCTTCCAAGATCGAGTCGGCCACGGCCAGCTCCGCGGGTCCGCCGTCGAGCGTCGTCACCGAGATGCGCGCGCCGGCTTCGGCCAGCGCGCGGGCAACGGCGCGGGCCAGCGGGCGGGTCGCGCCCGTGACGAGGGCGTGCCGCCCAGACAGGTCGAAGGGGTTAAGGCCGCCGAGATCGTATTCATCGGCGGGGACGATCATCTCAGGGACCGCAATCTGTCGAGCCATGGTTCCGCTCCTACCCTTCCGCCTCGGGGGCATAGCCGGCCGGCAAGAGCCCGCCGGCAATCGAGCCACCATCGAGTAACACCGTCTCGCCTGACATGTAGTCCGACGCCTCAGAGGCCAGGAAGACCGCGAGCGGTCCCATCTCGCGCGGCCAGCCGACGCGGCCCACCGGCTGGAACGCGTTGCGTTGCTCACGCAGACTGAGGTCGATCTCCTTGGGGATCAGGCCGGGCGCAATACAGGTACAGCGGATGTTGTCGCGGGCGTAGGTCATCGCCAGCGCCTTGGTGAGCTGGATCACTCCACCCTTGGCAACGGCGTACATGAAGTTGTTCCGTCCGCCGCGCAACCCCCATCCAGAGGCGAGGTTGATGATGCGACCGCCGCCCTGTTCCAGAAAGTGCTCGATGATCGCCCGCGAGCAGTAGAAGGCTGAACTGAGGTTGACATCGATACCGATCCGCCAGTCGTCATCGTCGAGCTCAGGGAAGGTCTTCCCACGCCCACGTGAGGTGATCCCGGCATTGTTGATCAAGATGTCGACGCGACCGAAGGTCGCGATCGCGTCGGCGACCATCGTGTTGACCTCGTTCGTCACCGTGACATCGGTCGACCGATAGGCCATCCGACGGCCCTTCGCCTCGACCAACCCGCGGGTCGTCTCCAGCGGCTCAGTGCGCCGCCCCGCGCCGTAGATGTTCGCGCCGGCATCGGCCATTGCCAGCGCCATGGCTCGGCCGAGACCGGTGCCGGCGCCCGTCACGAGAGCGGTCTTGCCGCTCAGATCGAACTTATCGAGGATCACTCGGCTCTCTCCCTAGCAGGCTGCTGGTCCGGTTAGAGATGTCGATCGCAGGTAGTTGATCGACTGTGGCTCGGCTGATGGGGACCGTGCCTGATGCGCAGCATAGCGGGATCTGCTCGCAAGGCGGAATCTCTCGCACGAGTCTCGCTGCCACCCAACGGCGCGCCGGGCCGCTTGGGTTACCGCCGCCCGCGGTGCGTGCCTAGACAGGAGAGCAGCGACCTGCGGGTCCGACTCGAGGGGCAGGGTACGGTTGCGAGTATGCGCGTCGGAGGGAGCTGACCGTGGACCGAACGCTCGAGCAGATCACCCACCTCACGTTCGACGTCGCGACGGCCTTCGACTGGCATCGGGGGATCGCCTCAGCCCTCGGACGGCCACTCGACGCGAGTGGATTCGCCAGTGATTACCACGACGAGTTCTTCCGTGGTCTCGGAGTGGTCCGGAGCGGGGGCGCTCGAGCGATGACCGCGGACGAGTTGCACCGGCAGGCATTGGACCGGCTACTGCCCGGTTACGCGCCCCTTCAGCCCGGTGCTGCCGGTCGCGAGCGCGTCGACCGCATCTGCCACCGGCGTCCTGCCTGGCCAGACATCGGAGACGTGCTGGCCCGCCTCCGCAGGCGCTACACCGTGTCGATCTTCACCGGGCTCAGCCTCAGCGCTACCACCTGTCTCACCACCAGTCGCGGCCTCAATCTGAACGCCTCGATGGCTCTGATCCTGAGGAGTGACGGCTGATGGCCGTCTACAGGAGGCCGTTGTCCACGATTACACCGGATGTTGAGCCATTCTGGAGCTCTGCGAAGCGTCACCGGCTCTCACCGCCCAGGTGTCAGGACTGCCAGGAGGTGATCTGGCCGATTTCGCCCGTCTGCCCGGCAACGGACTGATTGGACTGCTTCGCGGAGAAGGGACTGATGATGGCAACGCATCTCGAGAAGGTCACCCACCTTACCTTCGATGTCGGCGGCACCGTCTTTGACTGGCATCACGGGATCCGTGACGAGGTGGAGGCGCTCGCGGTCCAGCAGGGCGTCCCAATCGACGCCGCCGCCTTCGCGAACCACTGGCGTCGTGAGATGTTCCGGCACCTGGGGGAGGTGCGCAGCGGGCAGTCGAAGTGGGTGAACGCCGACGAACTGCACCGCCAGGCGCTCGATGACGTCGTCCCCCAGCATGCCCCCTTCGCGCTCGATCCGGCCGGGCGAGACCAGCTCAACCTGGTCTGGCACCGGCTGCCCGCGTGGCCCGATTTCGGAGCGGTCTTGCCGCGTCTCCGCAGCCGCTACACCGTCTCGGTGCTGACCGTGCTGAGCCTCGCCCTCGTCGTCGACAGCTCCAAGTACAACGGTCTCGGCTGGGACTCGGTCACTTCGTGCGAGTTCCTCGGGCACTACAAGCCCGACGCCGCGGCCTACCACGCCGCTCTCCGCCTGCTCGGCACGACCCCGGACCGGACGATGATGGTCGCGGCGCACTTTGGCGATCTGCGAGCGGCGGGCGCCGCGGGACTGGCTTCAGCCTACGTGCCGCGGCCCGGCGAGCACGGAGAGGGCAACGATGGGGACCTCTCTCCGCAGCCCGACTTCACCCTGAACGCTCGGGACTTCGGAGACCTCGCCGAGCAGCTCGGCGTCTAGGGAGACGCCCCCCTCACGCAAGCCAACTCTGGCTCAGCGGCGCGACTGCGCCAGCCGCTCCTCGGGCAGCTGGCGGGGCTCCTCAGGCGAGAGCACATAGCGCATCGCGCCGGAGCTGATCAGGGTCACCATGACTGCGACGGCGATCCCCTGCGCGACAAAGAGACTCGGAGCACCGATCCGGTCGGCGATGATCCCGAGTGGTGCCGACATCATCGGCATCGTGCTGAACGTGATCATCATGATGCTCATCACCCGGCCGTAGTATGCCTCGCGCGAGGCGGCCATGATCATCGTCATGTTCAGTGTCTGGAAGCTCGTCAGGGTGAAGCCGACGACGATGATCGCGACGACCGCGCCTGCGAACCCGAAGCTGACCGAGAGGAGGCCGAGGGCGATCAGCCCGAGGGCGGAGAGCAGGGCTGCACCGAACTGCAGAAGTGGTTTGCGCGGATGCTCGGTGAACATCGCGATCAGCACAGATCCCGCCAGCGCACCGATGCCAGTGGCAGACAGCAGGTAGCCGACGTTGGCCGAGGTCATCCCCAGATCGCGCTCCACGAAGCCGGGCAGGAGGGCCACGTACGGCATCGCGAAGATCGCAGAGGTGAAGCCCATCAGCAGGAGGAAGCGCAGCGTCCGGTCGTCGGCGACGTAGCGCAGCCCGGCAGCGATCTCCCCGATCATCCCGCCGCGGGGCTCAGCGGCTGGATATCCATAGCGACGAGGGATCGGGACCATCGCGACGACGCTCAGGAAGTAGAGCCCGGCGTTTGCGAAGTAGGCGGCCTCTACGCCGTTCCAGACGATCAAGAGGCCGCCCAGCGCGGGAGCGAACAGTCGCATCCCGTTCATGGCGGCATTGCCCATCGCCATTGCACTCATCAACTGATTGGGCCGGACGACCAATGCCATCAGTGGCTGTCGGGCGGGCATTCCGATCGCGAAGCAGGTGCCCTGCGCGATGCCGAGGAGGAAGAGCAACTCGATCGTAATCAGCTCGGTCACGATCAGCAGCGCAGTAGTGAGCGCGATGATCCCGATCGCCACCTGCGTCAGGATCGAGAGATCACGCTTGTTCACCCGGTCCGCGATCGCACCACCGAAGAGCGAGAAGGCAAACATCGGCAGCCCAAAAGAGAACATGACGATGCCCGTGGCGAAGAAGCTGCCGGTGAGCTCCCAGGCGAGCACGCCACGCGCCACCTGTTGAATCTGCATACCCATGAACGAGAAGAGCGATGAGATCCAGATGTATCGATACTCGCGGCTGTCAAAGACCTCAAGCGCGCGACGGAGGGACGGGCCACCTCCGGCCGGCATCGGCCGACTCCCACGGCGGCTCCCCACCGTGGAGGACGTGGCAGAGCCATCGTCGCGGGGGCGGCTCTCAGGTGGAGGTAGCGACGGGAGTCTCGCGGTCACCGTGGTCCTGTCGACGATGGGGGCGTCCGACCATGATATCGGCCCAGTCGGGACGGGAGACAAGACGGGGGAAGAGAGAGCAGGGGCTGTCGCCGATGGTCGCGAGGAGCAGTGGTCAGTTGAGGTCAACTCGGTCCGTGTAGGAGACGAAGAATCGAAGCTCGTCCGGTTGACGGCGGATCACCTCGCGCCAGAGCGCCTCGGGATCCCCCGAGAAGGGGTCGGCGGGAAGACCGTCGACGACGAACCAGGCATCCTCAGCCAGCTCGCTGGCCAGCTGGCCCGGAGCCCAGCCGGCGCATCCGGCAAAGAGACGGGCCTGATCGTAGACGGGCGCCTCAGGCTGCACCACGAGATCCCCAGAGATGAGATGTAGGCGAGAGGCGATCGACAGACTCACCTCAGGCCCGTCCGTCGCCGCCGTGTCTTCCATCGGGCCCTCCACCACCGCGGACACGATTGCCGGCCCGACGGGACCACCCCGAAAGAGGCGCCGGGGCGGTACGACCAGGCCACTCCACGCCCCTAGGGCTTCGGGAATTGGCACGGTCGAGGGGCGATTGAGTACGACGCCGAGGCTACCCGCCTCACCGTGTGCGCAGACCAGCACGACACTGCGGCGAAAGTTCGGATCGGTCAGGAGCGGGCTCGCCACCAGCAGCTGCCCGGGACGCGGCTCTATCATCTCGGCATCTTCGCAGCTCCTTTCCGCTCCGTCAGGCAGCAGCCTCCACCACCTCCAGAAGCCGCTCAAGTTCGCTATCAATGTTGTAGTAGTGAACCGAAGCACGCACGAGATCGGGAAGGTCCCGGCGCTGGGAATCGAGCAGCGTACCTGACGGAACGGAGACGCTGACATTCACGCCCGCCCTGGCGAGCAACTGCGCTACGGCCACTGCCGGAGTCCTGTCGAGGTAGAAGGTGACGATCCCGCAACGGCGGGCGCCCTGGTCGGCCACGTGTACGCCGGCGATGCTGTCGAGCCGCTGGCGCAACTCGCTCGCCAGCGCGGTCACCCGCTGCTCGGCTTCCTCGATACCCAGGGCGAGCGCGTAGTCCACGGCGACGCCGAAGGCGATCCGCCCCGCAACGTTGGCCTCCCATGTCTCAAAGCGCCTGGCGTCAGCGCGCACCTCGTAGCGATCAGCCGCGACCCAGCGTGCGGCATGGAGGTCGAGGAAGGCCGGCTCGAGGCGGTCGATCCATTGACGCGCCACGTAGAGGAAGCCGACGCCGCGCGGGCCACGCAGGTACTTGCGCGAGGTCACCGACAGCATGGTGCACCCGATTGAACCAACATCGACGGGTAGCTGCCCGACCGACTGACAGGCGTCGAGCAGATATGGGATTCCAGCCTCGCGGGCGATCCGCCCGATCTCGACAGCCGGGTTGACCAAGCCGCCGTTGGTCGGGACATGGGTGACAGCGATCAAGTTCGTCCGCCGGTCAACGAGGCTGGCCAGCTGTGCCACATCAAGCTGACCATGCTCATCGTCGGGCACCGAAACGACCTCAGCGCCGCTCCGGCGCGCCACCTCCAGAAACGCAATGTAGTTGCTCGCGTACTCCGACATCGACGTCAGGATCCGGTCGCCACGTCTGAGCGGCAGCGAATAGAAGGCCATGTCCCAGGCGCGTGTTGCGTTCTCGACCAGGGCGACCTCGTCCGTCTGGCACCCGATCAGACGGGCCAGTGCCTCGTAACTTTGTGCCACCCGCCGTTCCTCGCGAGCCTCTGCCTCGTAGCCGCCGACCTGCGCCTCGAGCTCGAGATGCGCCACCTGTGCCGTGATCACCGGCCTGGGCACGAGCGCCGCACCGGCATTGTTGAGATGGGCGACCTGCTCGACGCCGGGCGTCTCCGCGCGAACCTGTTCGATGTCGATCATATGCCGGCTCCCGCGGACCATCGTATGCCCTGCTGCCCCAGCGTTCTGAGATCGATAAGCTCAGGCAGGACCGAAGGGATGTCCCAGACCATGCCGCGAATGTCACCCCGGCTGCTCGACCAGTTGCTCAGCCAGCCGCTGATCGGCGTGGTCGCCTCGCTCAGGCAGGACGGGCGACCCTACACCGTGCCGGTCTGGTGGCTCTGGCACCAGCAGCAGTTCTGGCTGACCGGGACCACGAGCCGTGTCTGGTGCAGGCAGATGATGCGCGATCCCAGGGTCTCGCTCTGCATCGAGTCAGGAGCGCCGATGCCCGGTCATGTCGGCGTCGACGGTCGCGCGCAGGCCATGCTCCCGGCCGAGGGTGACATCTGGCCGGTCAGCAGGCTGCTGGCCGAGAAATATGTGGGACGCGGCGATCCGGAACGTGCGGAAGCCGTGGAGGCCTTCTTCCAGAACATGCAGACGGAGCCTCGCATGCTCTTCTCGATCGAGCCCGAGGTCTGGCGGGCGATCGACATGAGCGTCTACCAGGGGAAGCGAGCCGACCGCGAACACCAGGAGCGCCAGCGCGCCGAGGAGACGGGAGGCTAGGGTGCCAGAGTCCTTCGACCTGATCGTGCGCGGCGGTACGGTCTTCGACGGTAGCGGTGCACCCGGCGCCACCGCTGATCTGGCGATCGCCGGCGATCGCATCGTACGCCTCGGAGCCATCGACCCGGAGGCTGTGGCCGGTGAGGTGATCGAAGCGAGCGGTCTCGCGGTCTCCCCCGGCTTCATCGACGTCCACGCCCACGACGACTGGCTCGTCTTCTCCGAGCCAGAGATGCAGGGCAAGGTGATGCAGGGCGTGACGACGGTCATCAATGGCAACTGCGGCTGGGGTGTCCACCCCCAACACGCGACCCGGACGCCTCCTGACGACAGCCCGAGCCCCCGCTGGGACTCCTATGCCGGTTACTTCGAGGCGCTCGCCGCCCAGCCACCATCGCTGAATGTCGCGATGCTCGTCGGTTTCGGCCCGCTGCGCACCGCGGCGGTGGGCAGCCCCCGGGAGACACGGCCCGCAACGCCGTCCGAGATTGCCCGCATGCGCAGCTGGCTGCGCGAGGGTCTTGAGTCTGGCTGCGTGGGCCTCTCGACCGGCCTGGTATATGAACCAGACCGCTACGCCTCCTCCGACGAGATCGCGGCGGTGGCCGGCGAATTGCACGACTGGGGCGGACTCTACGCGTCGCACGTTCGCGGTGAGGGGGAGACTCTCGTTGAGGCCCATGCCGAGGCGATCGAGATCGGCCAGCGCGCCGGTGTACCGGTTCAGATCTCCCACCACAAGGCATCGGGTCCGAGCTACTGGGGCAAGGTCAGCCAGTCGCTGGCACAGATCGAGCGCGTACGGGCACAAGGGCTCGATGTCACTGCCGACCAATACCCCTATACCGCGAGCAGTACCCGCCTCGCCGCGATGGCCCAGAACGGATGGTTCTCGCGCGAGGAGGACGTCGTGCCGGTACAGCTGGCCGCCGTCCCCGGACATCCGGAGTGGGAGGGACGCCAGATGGCAGAACTCGCATCGGAGTGGGACCTGCCGCTCGAGCAGGCGATCGAGCGCGTGCTGACGCGCGCCGGTGACGCCGTGCTGGCCGTCGGGTTCTCGATGAATGAGAGTGACGTCCGGACCGTGCTCCGTCACCCGAGCACGATGATCGGGACGGACGGGCTGGGCTACGGCTCGCGGCCACACCCGCGGCACTACGGTACCTATCCACGCATCCTCGGTCGCTACGTGCGCGAAGCGGGACTGCTGCCGTTGGAGACGGCGCTCTACAAGATGACGGGCATGCCGGCCGGCAAGTTCGCGTTGACCGACCGTGGGACGATTCGAGAAGGGGCCGTGGCTGATCTCGTGCTCTTCGACCCCGACCGCGTCATCGATGTGGCAAGCTACGAGGATCCGCGACGATCGCCGATCGGGATTCAGACGGTCGTCGTCAACGGTCGGGTGGTCGTGCGCGATAGCGAACACACGGGCGAGCGGCCGGGACGGGGTATTGAGCGTCGGCACAGCGGACGACGGTAGACGGGCGTTCGACAGAACGGAGCGGTGCTGCTTCTGGGGCGCCCGGCACCGCTCCCGGGGTCCATCGGCCCCGCCTGATTGCGGTCCCCGACTCGTGAGGTGAACCAGTGGCGACGGCAAGTGTACGGATCCCTGGCACGCTCGAAGACCTGACCGCCCCCTGGCTGACCGACGCCCTGCGCAGCAGCGAGACGATCGGGCCGCAAACGGAGGTCTCCTCGCTCAGCTGGTCCCTGCTCGGAGAGGGACAGGGCTTCCTGGGGGACCTGGCACGAATCGAGATCGAGTACGACGGTCCCCCCGGGCCAGCCACCGCCGTGGTCAAGATCCCGACCGCCAAGCCCCAGAACCGTGGCGTCGGCATCATCTTCTCCAGCTACCAGAACGAGGGACGTTTCTACGAGGAGTTGGCCTCGCACACCGCGACTCGCCTGCCCCGCTGCTACTTCAGTGGCATCGAACATGAGCCCCGGTCAGCGGCGATCGTTAGCCGGGTGCTGGCGGCGCTGCCAGAGCGCGTGACACTCCGGCTCCTCGACCGACTCGTGAGCGAGGCCGGCAAGAGTGACCGGCGCTTCATCCTCCTCCTTGAGGACCTCGGCGAGGCCCGCATCGGTGACCAGGTGGTGGGCGCGACCCTTCCCGAGGCACGGGTAGCCGTCGAGATGCTCGCCGAGTTCCATGCCGCCTACTGGGAGAGCCCCCTCCTGGGGCGGCCGTGGATCATCTCCCAGAGCGACCAGCCACTCGTCGTGCACGGAATCTTCGAGCGGGCCTACCCCGTCTTTGCCAACCGCTACGCAGATCTGATCGAGCCACCAACCCAGAAGGTGATCGATTGGGTGCGGGCGAACGGGCCGCGGCTACTCAAGCGGATCGGAGCGGGGCCGCTGACCCTCGTACATGGCGACTACCGGATGGACAACCTCTTCTTCTACGACGGCGAAGAGCCACCGGGCGGGATGATCGACTTCCAGGCTGTCGGAGCCGGTCACCCGCTCACCGACCTCGCATACTTCCTCCGTCCAAACCTCGACCGGGGAGACTTCGCCGCCGGCGAGGACGAGCTGTTGCGCCTCTATCATCGGGCCCTCAACCGCGCAGGAGTCACAGGTTACAGTTGGGACGAGATGCTGGCCGACTACGAACTCGCCCAGCTCTGGGTGCTCCATCGTGGCGTGATCCTGATCGGCGCCCTCGATCTGTCACACGAGCGTGGCGTCCAGATCGTCGACCAGGCCCTCACGCGAACCCTGCGCGATACCGCCCTCATCGATCCCGAGCGAGCAATGGCCTGATCCAGCAGCACCCGACGCTCGCGTGGCGGGACCGGGGTCTGGAGTGGAGCTCGCACCCGCTGCCCTGCCCGAAGCTAGGTCCCGCGGAGCCTCGGATCGAGGACATCGCGGACCGCGTCTCCGAGGAAGTTGAAGGAGATCACCACGACGGCGATGGCCGCGCCGGCGAAGACCGTCAGCCAGGGATAAAGGTCTAGCGCGGAGCGTCCCTCCTGCACCATCTTGCCCCAGGAGATGACGCCCCTCGGTCCGGCGCCGAGGAACGAGATGGTGGCCTCGAAGATGATGTAGGCACCGATCCCGATCGAGAAGGCGATCAGCACCACCGAGAAGACATTCGGCAGGATGTGCCGCATCAGGATTCGTGAGTCGGTGGCGCCCATCGCGCGCGCTGCCACGACATAGTCCGTCGACTGCACGACCAGCGCCGCCGAACGGATGATGCGAGCGGTGATCGGTACCCCGATGATGCCCATCGCGAGCACGGTGTAGCGGACTGTCGGTTCGGCGATCTGCACGAGCAAGAGCAGCAGCACGAGGGCGGGGAACGCCTGTAGCGCATCGATCACACGCTGCGACAAGAGATCAAACCAGCCTCGGTAGAACCCGGCCATCGCGCCGATCACCAGACCAAGGCCAACGGCGATGGCAGAGGCTCCCAGTCCGACGATCAGGGAGAGGCGCGATCCGTGGACCACACGAGAATAGATGTCGAGGCCCGCCTGAGTGGTCCCAAACCAGTGTTCCCAGGTCGGGCCCTGAAACTGGTCGACCGTGCGAGGCGACCCAATATCTGAATCTTTCGCGAGATCCGCGATCGATGGGTTGACCTTGTAGTTCGGATTCTCGCGGTCGAAGACGAAGTTCGGGTCGTAGCGGTCGAGGACCGGTGCGAAGATCGCCACCAGCACCAGGACGACGACCAGTACGAGGCCAGCCGCGCCGGCTGGCTTCTTGCGCGCAAACCCCAGAAACCAGCCCAGCAGGGGGATCTGCCGCCGACGTGGTTCCATCAGCACAAGCTGCCCGGTTTCTTGCATCAGGAGAGCCTCACGCGTGGATCGAGAAAGCCGTAGAGAATGTCAACGACCAGGTTGGTGAAGACGATCACGAAGGTGGTGAGAATCACCAGGCCCTGGAAGAGCGGGTAGTCGCGCAGGAAGATCGACTGGAAGAGCTCCTGCCCGACACCGGGCACATTGAACATCGACTCCAGCACGATCTGCGAACTGATCAGGGTCGCCACGGTCAACCCCATCACGGTGAGCACCGGGAGGAAGGCATTGCGCATGGCGTGACGCATGATCACCGCCCGTTCGGTCAACCCCTTGGCCCGCGCGGTCCGCACGTAGTCCTGGCGAAGGACCTCGAGGAGCTCCGAACGGAGCAGCCGCATGGTGCTGGCCGTTGAGGCAAAACCGCCCGCGAACATCGGGATCATGTACCACTGGAGCGCCGCCCAAGGGTCCTCCCAGAGATGTGGCTGCCCGGTTACGTCGATCTGCAAGAGGTCCCACCTGAGCACGATCACAACCGCGATCGACGCCGTCCAGAAGACCGGGGCCGCCAGCGCGCCGATGGCAATGCCTCGCAACACATAGTCAGCAACCTGGTCTTGCTTCACAGCGCTGATCACACCGACGGGGAGCGCCACCATGAAGCCGACCAGGACGATCAGCAGGCCCAGCTCCAGGCTGTACGGGAGTCTCAGGCGCAGGACCTCCCAGACCGATTGCTTCGTCCGGAACGACTCCCCGAGGTCGAGCACGAGGAGATCGGTCACGAACTCCGCGTACTGCTCGGGAACGGACTTGTCCAACCCCAGCGTCGCCTCGGCACGAGCGATTGCTTCAGGAGTCACGGAGCCGAGGTTGAGGCCGGCGAACTGTTGGGTTGCGTAGTTTCCCGGAAGCACGCGAATGGCGAGAAAGACCATCGTCGCGACAAGCCACAGCACAAAGAAGTTGAGGACGATCCGCCGGATCGTGTACTGCGCCAACTGCTACACCTCGCTGAACGCGAGTACCCGAACGGCAGGAGGCTACTCAGGAGCAACCCCCCGCCCGGCCCACGTCATCGACCTCTAGACCGGCGTCGGCGTCGGTTCCTGGCGTCCGTTCGCGGACGGATCGTTGGGATCGATCCATTCGTCGACTGCGTTGAGACTGTTGGCGAGGAAGTTCCATCCCTCGTCCGCACTCGCCCTCGTCGGTTGCAGGTAGTTCCAGGAGAGACCGGGGGAGATGTAGTTATAGGCGATGTGGCGGCCGTACTGCCCGTTCTGCAAGATGAACCGCTGCACCTCCAGCATCAGCTGGTACGACTCCTCGTAGTCGAGTGACTGGATTGCCTGAGCCAGCTTGGCGTCGATCTCGGTCGGCTGGCTGGTGTCCCAGACATTGGTGAGCGCTCCGGTACCGAACGATGCGACGAGGTCGCCGCGCGCGTCCGGTGTCTCGACGTTCGCGATCCAGCCGAAGAAGGCACCAAATTGTCGTGAGAACCAAGCGGGAATCAGCTCCCCATACGACTGGGTGATGCCACGGAACTGAGCAGTTCCGAAGGCGTCGTTGAAGATCTGGGCGATCAACTCCGGGGTGCTCGCCCATGAGGCTCGCAGTGCCCATGTCTCGGCGACCGCCCAGTCGATCTGCTCGACGGCGTCTGCGCCGGCCGCGCGCCACAGCTTGTTCGCCTCGGCGACATCTGCCTCCCGGCCGTTGCCATCGGAGCGGTAGCCCGGCGTGTCCTGTAGCTCTTCCTGCGGGACCGCCCACGACTCCTGGAGCCAGGGAACCGGTCCGCTGACCTTCCCGAGTCCGTTGTGTAGCTGTTGGATCAGCTGGTGGCGGTTCAGCGTCAGGTCGATCGCCTGGATGGCGCGGGCGTCGTTGAACGGTGGCATCTTGGGGTTGGTATAGGCGGCAACGGTGTTGGCCACCCCGCTGTAGAGGAGGCGTGACTGGTCGGCGTGGTTCTGGTGGATCGCGATCGTGGTGGAGGGGTCGGGATCAGAGAAGCTGTCGATCTGCTTCTGCTCCCACCCGATCCGGTAGGCCGTGGGATCCTCGAACGCCTGACCCCACACAAAGCCATCCATGAAAGGCCGCTCCGGGTCGTAGTAGCTCGGATTGCGGACACCCGAGATCCGCTCACCGCTCCGCCACTCGGTCAGGATGTATGGGCCCGTCCCCAGGATCTTGTCCGCCGAAATATCGGCATGGCTCAACTCGAACGACTCGGTGAGCTCCTTCTGGGAGATCGTGTTGAACTCGTTTGCCAGCCCCAGGAGGAACGTCCCGTCGGGGGTGCTCAGGGTCAGCTTGATGCTCCGGTCGGAGGCCTCGATCCTGGCGACCTTGGCCCAGTATGCGTTCCGCCCGAAGCTCCCCTGCTCCCCGTTGGCGTAGAGCCCGGCGCGCTGGCGCTCGATGTTCCAGGCGATGTCTTCGGTGGTCAGCGGCGCGCCGGGCCTCGCCGCCGGATTCTTGGAACCGGGACCTGCATCGTGCCAGGTCACCCCATCACGAATGTTGAGGATGATTTCGGTCGGGCTGGGCAACTCCCAGCTCTCGGCGAGGTCTCCGACCAGCTCACCCGTGTTCGGGTTCTGGAAACGGAGGATCTTGGACTGGGCGCGGTTGAGCACACCCACGACCGGGCTGGAGAGCGTCTGATGTCCGTCAACCGAGTCGTAGACGTTGGCGGCGACCGCACTGCGGATGCCGCCTCTCATGGGCCCGCTCGCCGCCACCTGTGTGGCAGTGGCGGTCGCAGCAGCCTGAGTGGCCGTAGCCGCCTGAGTTGCCGCAGCAGTCGCCGTCGCTGCTGCCTGAGTGGCAGCTGCCTGCGTAGCGGCAGTCGTCGCCGCCGGTGTCGCTGCCGGTGCGTCATCGTCATCACCGCAACCGATCAACACCGCTGCGGCCAGACCGCTTCCGCCAAGGGCCGCCCCTCGCAGAACTGTCCGTCGTGAAATCGCTCGCCTCGTCCAGTAGTTACTAGCAGCCATCTCGCCCCTGCCCCCAGGTCGAACGGTCGAGTGACCGGTCGAATCTCATCGTATAGCATGCAAACGTGCGCCGGGATACGCAGCGTGCAACCGGCCGCAGGGGACGCCGGCCCGGACGTGCCGTCGGCAGGGGCGGAACTGAGCTCCGCGCCGGGCCTCTGACCCCGTCGCTCAGCCAGGACGGGGGTCAATCTGAGTCGCGCTGTCCGGCCCGTAGAGATTCGGCGAGCAACTCGACGACGTGCTGAACGTCGGCCTCGAGGCGGCGGCGGCGCACGCCCGCCTGTAGCTGCAGTGTGCAGCCAGGGTTGGCCGTGCAGATCACCTGGGCTCCGGTGCGCTCGACGTCGTCCATCTTCGCTTCAAGCACAGCTGCCGACATCGCCGGCTGAACCGCCGAGTAGATCCCGGCCGAGCCGCAGCACCGATCCGGTGTCGACATTTCCTCGACGGTAATCCCCGGGATCGCCGAGAGGATCTGCCTGGGCGCGTCACGGATTCCCTGACCGTGCGCGAGGTGGCAGGAGTCCTGCAGGGTGACCCGGTAATCGAGGGGTCCGAGCCGCTCCCGCAGCCCCTCTCGCTCGAGCCGCGCCGAGACATACTCCAGTACGTCGCGCACGGTGGCGGCGAACCGCGCAGCGCGCTCGGCCCAGACCGGGTCATCGCGGAGGAGGTGACCATACTCCTTCATCGCCGCACCGCACCCCGCGGCGTTGACGATCACCCGGGACGCCCCGGCCCGCTCGAAGGCTTCGACATTCTGGCGGGCCAGTGCCCGGGCGCTCGATGCGTCCCCGGCGTGCTGGTGGAGCGCGCCGCAGCAGCCTTGGTCCGCTGGCGCCACCACCTCACAGCCAAGCGCGGCGAGCACCTCGACGGTCGCTCGATGCGTCCCCGGGAAGAACTCGCCATGGACGCAGCCGGCGAGTAGTGCCACCCGCTCGCCGCTGGCGGCACCAGCGGTGAGCGTCCCGCGGCGCCGGTAAGGTCGTGCGCGAAGGTCCGGCGCAAGCGACTCAAGGCGAGTGAAGAGCGCGGGCAGCCTGGAGCTGAGCCGTCCGCGGAACAGGCGCTGGAGTCCACTCAGCGAGTAGAGGCGAGCGGGAAAGAGTGCCACACGCAGCACGCGCGGGCGGGCCAGCACCTGGCGTAGCATCACCGCGCGCAGTCGCCAGCTCCGTGGTCGGTCCCGGGGCGCGTTCGCCATGATCGAGGCGCGTGCGTCCTCCATGATCCGGCCATAAGGGACCGCCGAGGGACAGGCCGTCTCACAGGCGCGGCACTGCAGGCAGAGGTCGAGATGGCCGAGCAGTTCGGTCGTCGCCTCGACGCGGCCGACCCGCACCGCTTCGATCAGGTGCAGCCGCCCGCGTGGTGATTCCAGTTCGTTCCCCGTCGCGATATAGGTCGGGCAGGCGGGCAGACAGAAGCCGCAATGGATGCAGTTGCGCAGGTCCGCACCCGAGGGCACGTCGGGACCGACGAACGTCAGTGCGGTCATCCGCTAGACCTCCGCCGCCCAGCGTCCCGGGTTCAGGGTGCGCGCCGGATCGAACCGGTCCTTGAGCGCCTTCAGCAGCTCTTGCTCGGTCTCACCGAACGGGTCAACTCGATGCCGGAGGGCCACCGAGCCACTCTCGATCTGAAGGAACCCGCCCGCGGCAGCCACGCTCCGGCGCAGCGCCAGAATCGCCTCCGGAGCGCTCTCCGACTGCCAGACCCACACCGCGCCAGCAGCGACGTACCCCCAGGCCGCCAGACCATGTCGAGCCGCTTCCCTGATGGCTGAGCCGACAGAGGTGGCCGGGACTCCGATGCGGGCCACCGTCGCCTCTGCCTCCGCGGCACCAAGCGAGCGGAGCCGGCCCAGCGCGTCAGGAGCAACTGGCTCGGCCGCGGCGTCCGCCCGCTCAGAAAGCTCGGACGCGAGCTCGGCAGAGCGGCCGATGGCGTCCGCAACGCCGGCCAGCTCGATCAGTACCAGAGGGCCTGTACCGAGACCGGCAGCGCGAGCGGCGCGGGCTTCCAGGATGGCAATGCTTCTGACCGCCAGGTTCGCGCCCCACAGCCGCTGCGCCAGATCGCCCGCCTCCGCGAGGTCGCAACAGCTGTAGACGATGGCGCGCGTCTGCGCCGGCTTCGGCAGGACCTTGAAGGAGGCGGTGGTGATCACACCGAGCGTTCCGAGCGCGCCCGTGTGCAGGCGATGCATATCAAAGCCGCTAACGTTCTTGACGACACGGCCGCCGCTGCGAGCGATCGTGCCGTCGGCCATCGCCACTGACATCCCCAGGATCAGGTCGCGCGCTGCCGGTAGATGACCTCGCCACGCGCCCGGTCGGGCGGTGGCGAGCAGACCACCCACCGTCACGCTGTCGTCGGGCGGTGGATCGATGGGCAGATACTGCCCGTATTCTCCGAGCGTCGACTGAAGCGTTCGTAGGGTCATCCCCGCCTGAACCGTGATGGTGAGGTCCTCCGGTGCGTACTCGGAGACCTGCGCCAGACCGGTCGTGTCAAGCGCCAGGTCGTAGCGCTCCAGGGGACGGCCGAGCGCCAGTGCCGTGCGTCCGCCCTGCGGTACCACGGCGGCACCTGCGTCGTTCGCCGCCCGGAGGATCTCGGCGATCCCCTCCTCGTGCTCAGGCCGGACCGCCAACTCGGGGCGCACGCCATCTATCTCGAACTGCGCGGCGTCGACCAGCTGACCCGCCTCCAGCACGTCTGCCAGTTTCACAGGTGATCCCAGAGCTCGAGAGGTCTCGGTACCGCTAGACATAGACCCCGGGCACGTCGAGGTGCCGCTCCCACTCGCCGGCGTGGCCGGAGGCACAGCCGTGCCCCGTCGGCAGCACCTTGCAGGGATTGAATCGACCGACCGGGTCGAAGGCACTTCGCAATCGCTCCATCGCCTCGAGGTCGGCATCGCTGAACACCCAGCTCATGTAAGAGCGCTTCTCAAGGCCGACGCCGTGCTCGCCGGTGATGGAACCGCCGGCGTCAACGCAGATGCGCATGATCCTGCCGCCGAGTTCCAAGACCCGCTCCGTGGCACCCTCCTCCTGTGGGTCGAAGAGCACCGTCGGATGGAGGTTGCCGTCGCCGGCATGGAACATGTTGGCGCAGCGGAAGCCGGCCCGAGCACTCTCCTCAAGCACCTGTCTCATCACCGCGGGCAGTCTCGTCCGGGGCACGACGCCATCCAGCAGATAGATCGCCGGACTCGTGCTCCCGAGCGCCCCGATCGCCGCCTTGCGCCCCTCCCACAGAGCCTCGCGCTCGTTCTCGCTCGTGGCCACACGCACTTCGCGTGCTCGCTGCTCAGAACAGGCCTCCACTACCACCTCGGCATCGTGCTCGACGGTCTCGGACATTCCCTCCACCTCGATCAGGAGTACCGCGCCGGCGTCGAGCGGGTAGCCGGCATGGAGGCGGGGCTCGACGACTCGGATCGTCTCCTGGTCGAGCATTTCCATCGCCACCGGCACGACCCCACGGCTGATCACAGCCGACACCGCCGCCGATGCGTCGTCGACGGTATCGAAAATCGCCAGCAGGGTGCGCACCGCTTCCTGCTTGGGGACGAGTCGCACGGTGACCTCGGTGACGATGCCGAGCGTCCCCTCCGACCCGACGAACACGCCCCTCAGGTCGATGCCTGGTGCATCAAGCTGAGCGGAGCCGAGCCGGGTCACCCGACCACCGGGCAGGACCACTTCGAGGCCGAGGATGTGATTCACGGTGGACCCGTGGGCAAGCGTATGCGGGCCGCCGGAATTTGTGCCGACGTTGCCACCGATCGTGCAGATCCGCTGGGAAGAGGGGTCGGGAGCGTACTCCAGGCCGTGCGGCGCGAGCGCCTCCTGGAGGTGCAGGTTGATGATGCCGGGTTCGACCGTGGCGGTCCGATTGGGAACGTCGATCTCGCGGATCTTGTTCATCCCGGTGAGCGCGATCAACACGCCGCCCTCGACCGCGAGAGCGCCCCCGGCGAAACCGGTGCCGGAGCCGCGCGGGACCACGGGAACGCCGTGTTCTGAAGCGATCCGCACGGCCGCTGCAACCTGCTCGGTCGTCTCCGGCAGCACCACCGCATCGGGCACTGCGCGATCGATGCTGGCATCGTACTCGTAGACGATCAGGTCCTCAGCGCGATGTCTGACCCGGTCGGCACCTAGAGCCGCCTGCAAGCCGCGAATGAGGGGGGAGAGGAGTTCTGTCGCCATCCTGTGCAGAGTGTAGCACCGGGTCTCGCCACCAATTCCCGCGCGAAGAACTGATCATGAGCAGCGCGTTTTAGCCGATCTTGTCGACCAAATGGAGCGGATCGGCTACCGTGAGCGCAGGTTCTCTGGACGAAGGGAACGAAGACGTCCGCCGAGGCGCGGGTCTCAAGAGGAGGATCCATGAACAAGATCGAACTAGCCGGGATGCTTGCCAGGAACACTGATCTCACTCAGGCAGCGGCGGCGACGGTGGTCGATGCGATATTCAACGCCGAGCGAGGGATCATCGCCAGCGAACTCGGTGCGGGTGGCGAGGTGACGATCGCGGGCTTCGGCAAGTTCGAAGCGCGCCGACGCGACGCTCGTGAAGGACGCAACCCGGCCAGCGGCGAGACGATCATGATTGCCGCGAAGAGGGTGCCTGCGTTCAAGGCCGCGAAGGGGCTTCGGGACCGCGTCACGCTGTAGCGGGGCCTGAGCCCGATGCGATGAGTCCAGACCTCTCCAGCGTCTGGCGCCGCGGCGGCCGAGGGGCCCGTCGCCCCGGCCGTTGACTGGGTCGGGGCGTTCGGGAGGCAACGTCAGGGGGTGCTGCGGTGCTTGAGACGCTGGAGTTGACCGGGCGGACGGCGATCGTCACCGGAGCCGGACGGGGCCTCGGGAAGGCGATGGCTCGGGCGCTGGCACAGGCTGGTGCCGAGGTGGTCTGTGCGGCGCGCACCCAGGCACAGATCGATCAGACGGTCTCTGAGATTCGAGAGGGTGGCGGTCGGGCTATTGCCGTGCCCACCGATGTCACCCAGTCGGGGCAGGTCAACGCCCTCGTGGATGCCTGCCTCGGCGAGTTCGGCAAGCTCGAGATCATGATCGCCAACGCCGGCGGCGGCATTCCGGCCACGCACGAGTTCTGGGACTTCCCGGATGAGGACTTCGAGGCGGTCCTGGCGCTCAACCTCAAGAGCGCCTTCTACTCCGGTCGTGCCGCCTCCAAGGTGATGGTTGCCCAGGGCTCGGGCGGCGTCATCATCAACGTCGCATCTGGCACGGCATTGCGCGGTAACCGCGGATTTGCCTACCCCACCGCCAAGGGCGGCGTCATCTCGCTCACCAAGTCAGAGGCGCTGATGCTCTGGCCACACGGCATCCGCGCCAACACGATCGTCCCCGGCTACGTGTCGCAGGCCCCCCCAGCAGATGAGATGGAGTCGCGCCTGCGGGAGAATCGCGGCACGTTCATCCCGGTCCGTCGGCTCGGCGAGTGGTGGGAGCTTGGGCCACTCGCTGTCTACCTCAGCTCAGAAGCCTCCCGCTACGTCACCGGGCAGGAGTTCATTATCGACGGTGGCGGGTTAGCCGGTGGCATCGGGCCGACCGGCTTCGTACCACACCACGAACTCCGGGACTAGGGGCGGGCCATGTCCATCAGCATTGAACACTACGACCTCTCGGGCAGGCACGCTCTGGTTGTCGGCACAGACGGGCCCGCTGGCAGCGCGATTGCCGGGGCGCTGACCGAGGCCGGCGCCAGTGTGCTGGCGGTGGAGGCACCTGCCGACGCGACCGCCGCCGTGGCCTCGGTCCGGACCGCTCGCCAGCAGGTCGCCGGGCTTGAGATCATCGTCTGTGCGACAGACCGCTTCATGGCAAAGCCGATCGAGTTGACCACGCTCGACGAACTCGATCGGGTCACCACCCACAACTTCATCGTGCCGTTCGCGGTGGCCCGGGAGGCCGCCGCGGCCTTCGCCGAAGTTCCGGCCTCGCGGCTGATCCTCGTCTCTCATGTCCTTGGCGAGCGAGGGGTGAGCGGCACATCGGCCTACGGCGCGGCGCACGCAGCGACTCAGAGCCTGGTGCGTTCGCTCGCACAGGAGTTGGGGCCGGGGGGCACGGTGGTGAACGGAATCCAGCTGGGCTGGATGGACTGGATGGACGACCGGCTGCCGCAGTCCGATCCCGAAGCGGGGCGTGCCGGCCGCTTCACGATCATGAAGCGCCTCGGCAAGGCCGAGGAGGTGGGACCGCTGGCCGTCTGGCTGTCGGGAACGGGCGCGGGCTACGTCAGCGGGCAGGTCTTCACCGTCGACGGCGGGCTGCTGCAACATCTCTGACCCGCTGTCCGGCGGGCGACGGAGGGAGACCATGACATCTCAGGCCGGGCGCTTTGAGTTCGCAGTCGTCGGTGGAGGACTGTTCGGGTCTGCGACCGCACGGCACCTCGCTCAGGCCGGGAGCCGCGTGCTCCTCCTCGCGCCGTCCGAACCGCTCAGACGCGAGAGCCACGACGGCGTCTTCGCCAGCCACTATGACGAATCTCGGATCACCCGCGGTCTCGATCCTGACCCTCTCTGGGGCGATCTCGCTCTCGCCTCGATCGCCCGATATGCGGAAATCGAGCGCGGCGTAGGAGAGCGCTTCCACTACCCACGGGGCTTCCTCTGGCTGAGCGATCGAGTCGAGCGGACAGCGGCGATGGCCCGAAACGGCCGCGAGGCGCAGGTCGCGTTCGAGGCGCTCGAGTTGAGCGAGCTCAAACGACGGCTGCCGGCGCTGACCGCCGCGCCCAGGCAGGAGGCGTTGCTGGAGGCGGTCCCGGCCGGATACATCAACCCGAGACGCCTCGTCGCGGCGCAGATCGAGCTCGCGCGGGCCGATGGCGCGACCGTCATCGCCCAGACCGCCCTGCAGGTGACCGAGACGCCGGACGGCGTCGATCTCTTCTGCAATACCGGAGACCGCTACCTCGCCGACCGGGTTCTGATCGCCGCCGGCGCCTACACCAACAATCTGCTGGTCCGCCCGCTGGACCTTGAACTGCAGGGACGACTGTTGCTCTTCGCCGAGATGGCGGCCGAACAGGCATCGACCCTGGCTGATCTCCCTGTCCTGATCCACGAATCAGGGGGGGAGCCCAATTTCTTCATGGTGCCGCCTGTGACTTACCCCGATGGCAAGACCTACCTCAAGTTCGGGTTCGACGAGGCCGACCACCCGCTGCGCAGTGACCGCGAGATCGGCGACTGGTTCCGCCATGGCGCCGACCCCGAGGAGGTGCGCGCAACCTTGGAGGCGGTGACTGAGGTCTATCCGGAGCTGGCGGGCCTGCCCGTCCACAGCGAAAGCTGCGTCTACACCGTCACGGCCAGCGGCCATCCGTACATCGGGATGCTCAACTCGCGGGTCGGCGTCCTGGTTGGCGGGAACGGCAAGGGCGCAAAGTCGTCCGATGAGATTGGGCGGCTCGGGGCGCTGGCACTGCAGGGCGAGACACTCGATGAGCGCCTCACACCTCGCCTCGCCGACTGAGCAAGGGACGGTTGCAACACGATGAAGTTTGCAATCAACGTCCCGAACTTTGGTCCGTACGCCTCGGCACGGCTCACCGCGCAGCTCGCAGCCGATGCGGAGGCGGCCGGGTGGGACGGGTTTCATGTCTGGGACCACATCCACGCGGAGACGCGGCGGGGGATTCCGACGGGTGATCCCTGGATCCTGCTGGCGGCTGTGGCGCTCGCGACGAGCCGCATCCGGATCGGAACGATGGTCACACCGCTCGCCAGGCGCCGGCCGTGGAAGGTGGCCCGCGAGACCGTCACGCTCGACCACCTCTCGGCCGGAAGATTGACCCTCGGGGTCGGGCTCGGTTTCCCGCCCGAGCTCGAATTCGCGGCCCTCGGTGAGATCAGCGGAGAGCGGGAGCGAGCCGAACGACTGGATGAAGGGCTCGCCGTGCTGACGGCGCTCTGGAGCGGGCGGCCCGTCAACCACGGAGGGAAGCACTACCAGCTCCACGACGTGCAGTTCCTGCCGAAGCCGCTACAGGAACCGCGGATCCCAATATGGGTGGCACGTCTCTCTGGCCGAGGCCCGCTGCGTCGGGCGGCCCGGTGGGACGGTGTGGTCCCGCTCGATCCCACCCAACTCTTCCCGACGCCCGAGCAGGTCGCACACATCGTGGCCGAGACGCAGCGCTACCGCGAGCCCACGGCCGGACCGCTCGATGTCCTAATCCCGCTCCTCACGACGGGCGACCGCGATGTCGATCGGGCCCGCATCCGCGAGCACGAGGAGGCAGGGGTGACCTGGGGTCAGGTCGGTGCGCTCAGCCTAGATGATCTCCGCCGGGTGATCGCCGCGGGGCCCCCGGGCCACTGACGTGACCGGGGGTGGGCGCCGCCACGAGGCATGGCGGGTGTCCCGCGGAGCAGTCGCCCGTCGCCCTTCGGACGGCCAGGCGCACCGGGCCGTGGTAGGGAGACAGAGGAGGAGTCAGCCGTGCAGGTAGTCAGCGGGGCCTACCTGATCGATGGTTCGGGAGCGGAACCTCTGCCACAGCAGATGATCGTGATCGGCGACGACGGGCGGATCAGCGAGGTCGGCCACGATCTCCGCCTCCCGCGCGACGCCATTGTGATCGACGTCGGCGGGGCTACGGTGATGCCCGGGCTGATCGACGCCCACGTGCATCTCTTCAGCGGGCAATTCGGCAGCAACATGCAGGAGCGAGCGTTGACTCCTCCCTCCCTCCACGCCTTCCAGTCGATGCTGAACGCCCGCGAGACGCTGGAGGCCGGGGTCACCAGTGTGCGAGACGCCGGCGGGGCGCCGCAGGGCTTCCGGATGGCGATCGACCAGGGCATCTTCCCCGGCCCACGGATGATGCTCGCGATCGGGGCGCTCTCGCAGAGCGGCGGTCACGGTGATGGGATGCTGCCGGCGGGCTTCCGATTCAGCCAGCAGGCTCATCCCGCAGAGATACCCGAAACGATCTGCGACGGCGTCGAAGACGTCCGTCGTGCCGCACGTCTCGTGCTCCGTGCCGGCGCCGACTTCATCAAGTGTCACGCAAGTGGTGGGGTACTCTCCCCGTCCGACGAGCCAGATGCAACGCAGTTCACTGTCGAGGAGATCCGGGTGATGGTCGAAGAGGCGGCGGCACAGGGCAAGACCTGCATGGCCCACGCCCAGGCCACGCAGGGCATCAAGAACGCGGTGCTTGCGGGTGTGGAATCGATCGAACACGGTATCTACCTCGATGGTGAGGCGATCGACCTGATGAAGCGGCACCGTACGTTCCTCGTCCCGACGCTGCATGCGCCGCGCGGGATTCTCAAGAAGGAGGCGGAGCGGCCGGGCACCGTCCGGCCGCAGTCGCTGCGCAAGACGCACGAGGTGCTGCACGCTCACAGCGAGAGCGCTCGCGCTGCACACGAAGCCGGCCTGCGAATCGCCATGGGGACCGACGCCGCGGTCGGCAGGCACGGAACGAACGCCGAGGAACTCGAGTTCCTGACCGAGATCGGCATGTCGCCGATGGAGGCGATCGTGGCAGCAACGGCGACCGCATCTGAGTGCATCCACCGGGCGGCGGATGTCGGGACACTGACGCCAGGCAAGCTCGCCGATCTTCTCGTCGTGGAGGGAAACCCTCTGGACGACGTCACCGTGCTACAGGATCGGTCGAGCCTGCGACTGATCATGCAGGGCGGGATCCCCTACAAGAACACGCTCACGACGTGAGGCGCGGCTGTAGGAGGGGTGGGTGAGGGCGCCCACGCCCTCCCGCCCGCCGCCCCCTAAGGACGCTCTGAACAGACCCGCATGATCTGTTAAGATGCCTACACGGGATGGTATGGCATTCGACCAGATGACGAGGTGAGCGCGATGGGCGAGGCAACGTTCGCGGAGCTGTACTACGACGCGAAGAAGCGAACGACTCGCCGGGAGCGGTTTCTGGAACGACTCGATCGGCTGGTTCCGTGGCGGCAACTCGAGCAGCGCATTGCGCCCCACTACCCGATGCCGGGACGGGGGCGCCAGCCCTACCCACTGTCACTGATGCTGCGGGTGCACATCGTGCAACTGGTCGACAACCTCAGCGACCCGGCGATGGAGGACGCGCTGTACGAGAATCTCACCGTGCAGCGCTTCGTGGGGCTCAGGCTATCGGACGCGATCCCCGATGAGACGACGATTCTCAACTTCCGCCACCGGCTGGAGGCGGCCGCGCTGGGGAGGGGGTTGCTCGAGGAGATCAACCGCCATCTGGAGGCGGAAGGACTGCAGTTGAGACAGGGGACTGTGGTTGATGCCAGTATCATCAGCGCCCCCTCGTCGACCAGGAATCGGGCCAGAGCACGGGATCCCGAGATGCACCAGACGCGCAAGGGAAACCAGTGGTACTTCGGGATGAAATTGCACATCGGGGTGGACTCTGAGAGCGGCATCGTGCACAGCCTCCACACGACGGCGGCGAACGTGAGCGACATCACCGCGGCGCCCGACCTGCTGCACGGCAACGAAAGGCTGGTCTGTGGCGATGCGGGCTACCAGGGCATCGGAAAACGTCTGGAGCAGCGCGAGCGTGCGGTGCAGTGGCAGGTTGCCATGCGACCGGGCAAGCGGCGACTGCTCGACCGGGAGGGTGAGGAGTGGCTCGAAGAGAAGCGCAAGGCCTCCGTGCGTGCGAAGGTCGAGCATCCGTTCCAGATCGTGAAGGTGCGCTTCGGCTACGCCAAGGTCCGCTACCGCGGATTGTTCAAGAACACGCAGCGGCTCGCGTTGCTGTTGGGGCTGGCCAACATGGTTCGAGCGGAGCGCCAACTTGCTGCGTAACAACGGCGCAGTGCGCCCAGAATCCCGCAGCGAGCGCCAAACGGCACTCGCAGAGCCGCTCGCGAGCCCCGATCAGGCCGCATTCCTGACCATCAAGCGATTGAACGCCCCAGAAGAGCCTGATCGGCCGCATTTCGCGGCCAGTTCAGAGCGTCCCTAAGATGGTCGAGCGCGAGAGGAACGATCATGGTCGACTTCAATGACACACCGGAGCAGGCCGCCTGGCGGGCCGAGGTGCGGGCCTTCGTTGAAGAGCATCTGCCACCGGCGCTCGCCGCCGACCAGTTCTACGCCGGAACGCTGGGCGGTCTGCATCGTGGCCCGCTCGGCAAGGATCGCGCCGAGGCGATGAAGGGTTGGCGGCAGGCGATCCTGGAACGCGGCTGGATCGCGCCGGCCTGGCCGAAGCAGTATGGCGGCGCCGATCTCTCGGCAATCGAGCAGTTCATCCTGCGCGAGGTCTTCACCGAGCTGCGGGCCCCGATCCAGAGCGTCCACGACGTCGGATCGACGATCCTCGTGCACGGATCCGACGAGCAAAAGCGCCAGTTCCTGCCGCCGATGGTGCGCGGCGAGATCCGGTGGTGTCAGGGCTACTCAGAGCCGGGGTCGGGGTCAGACCTTGCCTCCTTGCAGACCCGTGGCGTACGTGATGGCGATGATTTCGTTCTGAACGGACAGAAGATCTGGACATCGGGTGCCGCCACTGCAGACATGATCTTCGCACTCGTGCGGACCGATGCCGAGGCTCCGAAGCATCGCGGGATCAGCTACCTCCTGTTCGAGATGGATAGGCCGGGAATCACGATCCGCCCACTCGGCCAGATGACCGGCGCGACCCAGTTCAACGAGGTCTTCTTCGAAGATGTCCGCGTCCCCGTCTCGGCCGCCGTCGGGGAGATCAACCGCGGCTGGTATGTCGGCGCCACTCACCTCGACTTCGAACGCTCCTCGATCGGCTCAGCGGTGGCATTCGCGAATCGGCTCTCGGACCTGATCGACTTCCTCAGGACTGAGTCAAAGTCCAGCAGCGGGCGCTCGCAGCTGGGACGCCACGGCTGGGTGCGGCAGGCGCTTGCCGATCGTGCGATCGAGACGACCGTTGCACGCCAGTTCTCCAACCGCATCATCACGATGCAGGCTCGAGGCATCATCCCGAATACCGAGGCGTCGGAACAAAAGCTCTTCTCGAGCGAGTTGCACCAGCGCACCTCGAACACGGCGCTGAAGGCGCTCGGTCTCTACGGCATGCTCTACGACGAGGACGACCCGCGCACCCCCCAGCGGGCACGCTGGGGCACCTACTACCTGGCGACGGTCTCAGAGACCATCGGTGCCGGGACATCTGAAATTCAGCGCAACGTGATCGCAACCAGGGGCCTCGGGCTGCCGCGCGGATAGCCGGTCCACAAGCGGAGACGAGCCGCCACCGCCTGATCGTGCACTCTGTACCATGGAACTCGCAGCAAGACCATACACCTGCTGATCTGGAGGAGAGAGATGGACTGGACCGACACTCCCGAGCAGGCCGCCTTCCGCAATGAGGTTCGTGGCCTTATCGCCGATCGGCTCCCCCGCCACTATCAGATGCCGCGCGACGCCTCGATGGAGGCCGGCTGGGACGCCGATCGCAAGTCAGACGACCCGGAGCGCGTCGCGGCGGCCCGCGAATGGGCCTCAGCACTCGCAGAACGTGGCTGGATCGCGCCGCACTGGCCCGAGGAATACGGCGGTGCCGGCCTCTCGCCGATGGAACAGTTCATCTATCGCTCGGAGATGGCCGAGGCGAGCGCGCCCAGCGTCGGCGGATCCGGTGTCCAGATGCTGGGGCCGATGCTGATCGTGCACGGCACCCCGGAGCAGAAGCAGCAGCACCTCTCGGGCATCCTCTCCGGCGATGTGATCTGGGCGCAGGGCTATTCCGAGCCGGGATCGGGGTCCGATCTGGCCTCGCTGCAGACGCGGGCAGTCCACGACGGCGACGAGTACGTGATCAACGGCCAGAAGATCTGGACGTCGGGCGCGCAGTTCTCAGACTGGCTGTTCATCCTCGCTCGCACCGATCCCGACGCCCCCAAGCACCGCGGGATCTCGTTCCTGCTCCTCGATCAGAAGACGCCGGGGATCTCCGTACGGCCACTGATCAATATGGGGTGGGAGCATGGCTTCAACGAGACCTTCTTCGAAGACGTGCGGGTGCCGCTCTCGAACCGGGTCGGTGAGGAGAACCGGGGCTGGTACGTCGGCATGACACTGCTCGACTTCGAGCGCTCCAACATCACAGGCGCGATCGATACTCGCCGCAGCCTCAAGGGACTGCGCGACTACGTCCAGACCGATGAGGGCGCGGCCCGTTCCCGGCTGTCCGGTCTGTCGGCGCTGCGTGGCGAACTCGCAGACCGTTTCATCGAGACCGAGGTGCTGTTCAACTTCTCCTTCCGGATCATCTCAATGCAGGACGCGGGACTGATCCCCAACTACGAGGCCTCGACCTCCAAGCTCTTCAATTCGGAACTCTTGCAACGTTCCTCGAACACCGCGATGAAGATCTTCGGGCTCCACTCCGGGCTCTGGGAGCGCGATCGGGCGCCGCTGCGCGCCCAGTTCACCCGCACCTACGTCTCATCGGTCTCAGCGACGATCGCCGCCGGGACCTCTGAGGTGCAGCGAAACATCATCGCGACCCGCGGGCTCGGCCTGCCGCGCGGCTAGTGTCGGCCCCTGCGGGCAGGCGGATGGCGGCCGCTCGCTCCGCGGCTCTTGGAAGGTCGCCCGGGTGATCGGCGATGAGCCGCGACGCAGGCTCGGTCTGGCTCTGCTCGTGGCCGGCCTCCTGCTGGCGCTCGCCCTCGGGATCGCCGGGTTCGGCCAGAGCCCATCCGAGCGCCCTGCGCTCCCACTCGCACCGTCGTTCAGCCTGCCCCGGTTGGACGGCGGCGTACTCAACTCCAAGGAGCTCGCGGGACGGCCGCTCGTGATCAACGTCTGGGCCTCGTGGTGTCCCCCCTGCCGCGAGGAGGCGCCGACCCTGAGTCGCGTCTCCGGGGAGCTGCGCGGCAGCGACGTGGTCTTCCTCGGCGTGGTGAGCGATGACTCGGTTCGGCGCGCGCAAGACTTCGCCCGCCGTGCCGGACTGGGGTTCGTGCAGCTGTTGGACGACGGCAGCTTCGACGCCGCCTACGATGTGAGTGTGTTGCCCACTACTTATGTCTTGAATGCAGACGGCGCGCTCACCGCGACCCAGGTCGGCCCAATCACGGAGAGTCGCCTACGCGCGCTAATCGAGGACGTGCTGCCCGCCCCGGGATCGCCGTGAGCGAGGTGATCGCCCTCCTGGCACCGAGGGGCGAGTACATCTCGCTGCTGCTCGTCGCGACGCTGCTCTGGGGGGCGATCGGGCCCCTGTCACGGCTCTCCGGCCTCAGCCAGGACCAGGTCGGCGACCTCTGCTGGTACGGCGGAGTCTCCTACGTCGTGGCCGGCCGTCTCGGCTACCTGGTGTTCCATTCCCCCGACGGCTTGCTCGATCCGCTGGTCGTGGTCAGGCTGCAGGGCGGGCTCGTTCCAATCCTCGGCATCGCCGCCGCGCTTGCCTGGGTCGGGTGGCGTGCGCGGCAGGGCCAAGAGAATCGGGGGCTTGGTTGGCTCGCCGCGGCGGCGGGCCTGCTGACCGTGGCAGCCGTCGCTTACGACCTCGGCTGCGTGGTTCGCGACGCCTGCTACGGCGCCCAGGCGCCGCCGCCCTTCGGCTTCCGGATGTCGGGACTCAGCGCGACCCGGCTCCCCACGCCGCTTCTGGAGGCGGCGCTCCTGCTGGCGTGGGCCGGAGTCCTGCTCGCCAGCAGCCTCACCTCCCGGGGGGCCCTCTTCGCGCTGGGCGGCACCGCAGCACTCCTGCGGGTGGCGCTGACCCCGGCCTCGGTGGAGGGAGTGGCCCAGCTGGGCCGGGAGAGCCTGGTCCTCCTGCTGCTCGGCCTCGCATCACTCTCGGCCGCACTCCGGGTCGAGCGTGCCCGGCACGCCGCCCGGGCCGGGGCGACCCGCCGAGCGCCTACCAGGCGCGACTGACCGGCCAGCCGTGCCTCAAGCCGCCGACGGCGCGCACCCCGGGGCGCAGGACTGCATGACGGCCCGAGCGGCCTCGATTCCGGGGTGGGCCGCGACCACCCGCACGATCGCGGTGTCGAGGCCGCGGGCCAGCTCCTCGAAGGCCACAAGAGCCGTCTCCGGCGTGCCGAAGACGCCGACGGCGCTCAGCAGCGCATCGGGGAAGGCCTCGAGCAGTTCGGGCTCACCGGCGCCAGCCAGGCGCATCGCGTCCAGCTCCACCAGTTCCTGGGCGAAGCCCATCCGCTCAAAGTGGCCACGGTAGGCGAACTGGCGCTCGCGTTCGCTGGGGACCGTGGCTCGCAGCGCATAGGGCATCGTCGCGCGGGCGAGCGCGTCCCGCGCCACCTTCGGATCCTCATCCACGCAGACCCGGATGTACTCGACGAGCTTGACGTGAGCGGGGTCTCGGCCGGCCGACAGCGCCCCCCGATCGACCTGCTCACGACTCCAGCGGACGCGCTCCGGACTGCACCAGTTCATCGCCGCCCCGTCGGACAGTTCGCCGGCGAGCTGGAGCATCTTCGGCCCAAGCGCACCGAGCAGGAGCGGGGTCGGCAACTGGGGATCGAACCCCAGCCGCATCCCGCGCAGGGTCACCGCCTCACCTTCGTAGTGGACGGTCTCGCCGGCGAGCAGGCCCCGAATCGTCACCAGGTAGTCCCGCATCACCGCCAGCGCCGAACGTGAGCGAAAGCCGAGATTGCGCCTGGTCTGGGGCTGATAGATGCCCCCCGCACCGATACCGAGGCTGAACCGGCCCCCGGTCATGGCGCTCAGCGTGCCGGCGCTGCTCGCGAACGAGACGGGTGAGCGGAAGGCAACCGGGGAGACCGAGATCCCGGTAGACAGCCCCCCGGGCATGACGTCGCAGGTCGCTCGCCAGCGAGCGGCGCAGAGCTGGAAGCCGTCGTTCCCAGCGCCGTCGGGCGTCCAGATGCTGGCGTAGCCGAGCTCTGCCGCCTCCCTGGCGAGGAGCTCCTGCTCGGCGAAACTCAGTCCCAGGCGGGCATCGAGTCCGACGCCGATCTCCATCGCAGCCTCCCTCGGTCACCGGTCTCGCCCGCAGAGCGTACACCGAGCCACCGTCGGGCCGCGGCCCGATCCGCGAGACTTCGGCGAGAGATGCCCGAGCGCCTACAATCTCGGAGCACCACTGAGCGAAGGGAGCCGGTCATCGCCACCCAGTCGGATGTCGACCAGCTGAAGGAGAAGATGAGCGAAGAGCGCGCCGCGCTACTCGCGACACTTGAGGAGATGGGGGATACCGAGGCCGAGAGCAGGCCGCCGGAGGGCGAGGGTGAAGCGGGTTGGTCGGTGAAGGAGCAGCTGGCCCACCTCGCAGAGATGGAGACCTCGTATCGGGCATGGGTCGAGCGCGCCCTCACCGAGGAGCGTCCCGACGTCGGGGTGGGGACGGTGCCCGACCCCGTCAGCTACCCGCACGAACGAGCGCACGAGGCGACCGTCGCCCAGCACATCGCCGAGCTCGGGCGGCAACGCGCCCGCACGTTCGAGCTGATCGAGTCGATACCGCTTGAGGGCTACGACCGAGCCGCCTCAAACCAGCTCTTCGGGGAGCTGAGCGTCCTGCAGTGGCTTCGCTCGTACTATCGGCATGACCGCATGCACCAGGCTCAGATCACTGGCCGCGTCTCCGACTACCAGCCTCGCTGGGCACCCGGGCAGCGCGAACCGCAGCGCGCGACCGGGCTGGAATAGGCGTCGCCGTGTCAGAGACAGCGTCCCCGGGGGGTGCCGACCCAGAACCCGGAGACGCCCCCGAGGCCCGGTCGCCCGATCGGCCCCGGGAGATCCGGGGGGCGCTGGACGGCATCAGGGTGGTCAATGCCGGCCAGATCATCGCCGGCCCGTTCACGGCGACCCTGCTCGCCGAATTCGGTGCAGACGTGATCAAGGTCGAGGCACCGGCCAACCCGGCGGCGCGAACCGTACAGTTCGCGCAAGACCACCGGGGCCAGCGCGGCGTCACCCTCAACCTCCGCCACGCCGACGGCGCGAGGCTCTTCGGCCTGCTCTGCGGCGCCTCAGACGTCCTGGTCGAGAATTTCCGGCCGCGGGGACGCTCGAGCGGCTCGGGCTCTCGCCTGAGGAGCTGCGAGTGGAGAATCCGGGACTGGTCTGCGTGCGGATCAGCGGCTACGGGCAGACCGGCCCCTACCGCGACCGCACCGGCTTCGACGGGGTGGCGCTGGGGTTCAGCGGCATGACCTACGTCACCGGCGACGCCGACCGGCCACCGGTGCGCCCCGGCTACTTCGTGGCCGACTACGGCACCGGGGCCTTCGCCGCCTACGGCGTGGTGCTCGCGCTCCGCGCCCGGGAGCTGACCGGGCGCGGGCAAGACGTCGACCTCGGCCTCTTCGAAGCTCCCTGGCGCATGAGCGGCACCCACCTCCCGCTCTTCGGCCTGAGCGGCGAGAACCGCGAACGCAGCGGCAACTACTACCCGGGGGTCGTCCCGGCCGAACAGTTCGAGACCCGAGACGGCAACCACCTGATCATCAACGCGACCACGCAGCGACCGTTCGAGCGCCTCTGCGACGCGATCGGTCACCCTGAGCTCGTCTCCGATTCACGGTTCACGCCGCGCGAGGCGCTGGTTGCGAATGCCCACGAGATCCACGCGATCATCCGCCCCTGGGTGGCAGAGCGCACGCTTGAGGAGACCCTGGCGGTACTCGGTCGCTACGCCGTCCCGTGCACGAAGGTCTATGCGACGAGCGATATTGTCGGCGACCCCCAGTACCGGGCGCGCGAGCAGGTGCTCGCGGTCGAGGCCCCCGATGGAACCACCCTGCTCCAGCCCGGGATCGTCCCCAGGTTGATCGATACGCCGGGTCAGATCCGGCGCCGGGCGCCCCGGCCGGCGAGCACAACGACGAGGTCTTCGGGACCATTCTGGGCGTCCCGGCGGACGAGCTCGCGAGGTTGCGTCGCGAGGGCGCGATCTAGAGTGGACGAGCGCCCGGCGCCCCTGGCCGACGCACCGGCCCCGGAGCCGGGCGCTGCATCGAAAGAGAGGTCGCCATGGAACACATCTTCCAGCCGAGTGTCTATCACAACAGCTTTGGGCCATACCCTCCGGTGCTCACGATCTCCCCCGGCGACCGCGTCGTCACCTCGACCGCCGATGCCTTCGGGCACGGTCGCGATGGAACGGTCGTGGCGGCCAGCGGCAACCCGCTGACCGGGCCATTCTTCGTCTCAGGTGCCGAGCGAGGCGACACCCTCGTCATCGGACTGGAGTCGATCACGCCGAACCGCGATCACGGCTACACAGTCAGCAGTATCGCCGAGCACGTGGTCGAACCGAGCTACGTGCCCGAGCTCCCCCCTCGCGACCGCGTGACCTGGTCGGTGGACAGGGTGATCGGCGTCGCCAGCCTCACCGACCCTGGGGCGACGCCGGCCACCTTGGAGATCGAACTCGCTCCGATGCTCGGCTGTATCGGCGTGGCCCCGAACGGCGAGCAGACGATCTCAACGGCGACCTCGGGGCGCTACGGCGGAAACATGGACTATCGCGAGGTGGCGAGCGGATCGGTAGTGATGTTGCCGGTCTTCGCCCCGGGAGCACTCTTCTTCCTCGGCGACGGGCACGCCGTACAGGGTGAGGGTGAGATCGTGGGAACCGGCATTGAGATCTCGATGGATGTGACCTTCACGGTGGACCTCCGCAAGGCCTCGGGGGGTGCCGGGCCGCACCGCTGGCCTCGCGTCGAGACCGACACCCACCTGATCGCTCTCGGCAACGCCAGGCCACTCGATCAGGCGCTCCAGCACGCCACGACCGAACTCGTTCGCTGGCTCTGCTCGGAGCACGGCTACAATGCGCGCGGCGCGAGCCACCTGCTCGGTCAGGCGGGCGAATACGATATCGGCAACGTCTTCGACCCGGCCTACACCGTGGCGGCCAAGATCGCCAGGGTGCGCCTCGCCGACCGTGGCGGGCGGCAGGGCTGACACCGCCCGCCCGACCGGGGTCCTCACCGGCGGAGCGGCTCCTTGACGAGCCGCTCGCCAGCGGCTCACCATCTGCCCACGTAGGTCGTCGCTGCGCCCAACGAGGAGGCTCCCCGTGTCCCTGATCCACACCCGCATCTGCGACTTGCTGGGCATCGAGCACCCCATCATCCTCGCCGGCATGTCGCCCGTCGCCGAGTGGGAGCTGGCGGCCGCCGTCTCCGAGGCTGGCGGTCTCGGCGTGCTGGGAGCTGCCGGCATGACACCGGACCAGATCTCAGCGAGCGTGCGCAAGATCCGCGAATACACCTCCAAGCCCTTCGGCGTCGACATCCTGTTGCCCTCTGCGACGGCCACGCTCGCCGACCTCACCGCCGACTCGCGCCGGAGCGGCGAAGAGCCGGAGCTGCCGGCCGAGTACCGGCAGTTTCAGCAGCGCGTCTACGAGTCCTTCGACCTTGAGGACCCGGGGCCGGCCGAGCCGGATGGCGATGAGCGGTGGCAGCGACTGAGCATGGTTGAACGCCAGCAGCGGCAGGTCGACTGCATCATCGCCGAACAGGTGCCGGTCTTCGCAAGCGGGCTTGGGAACCCGGCCCCCTACGTCGAGGCGCTGCACCAGAACGGTGCGAAGGTGATCGCCCTCGTCGGCAACGTCAAGAATGCCCGGCGCGTGCGCGACGGCGGCGCCGACATCGTGGTCGCCCAGGGCACCGAGGCGGGAGGCCACACCGGCCGCATCGGTACGATGGCGCTGATCCCTCAGGTCGCCGATGCCGTCTCGCCAATGCCGGTCGTGGCCGCCGGCGGCGTCGCCGATGGTCGAGGCCTGGCCGCCGCGATCGCGCTCGGGGCAGAGGGTGTCTGGTGCGGCACCGTCTTCCTGGCGACGAAGGAGGCCCACCTCGACCAGGAACTTAAAGAGCGCGTGATCGATGCCGCCGACGAGGACACGATCATCACACGGCTCTACAGCGGGAAGACGATGCGGAATATCAAAAACCCGCTGATCGACCTGTGGGAGCAGAGCAGCCTGCACGCGCTGCCGATGGGCGCGCAGGGGAAGATCGCCGAGCCGACCCAACGGGCGGCGCGTGCAGCGGGCCGCATCGACCTGATCCGCAACGCCGGGGGCCAGGCGGCCGGGCTGGTCACCGCGCAGCTGAGCGCCGGGGATGTCGTCCGTCGGATGGCCGAACAGGCTGCTGAGGTTCTCGATCAACTGCCGCGACCGCCGCGCACGCCCTAAGCCAGGCACCAGCCCTGGCGCGCCTTGCGGGGGTGGTGGCGCGGACTCGGCCGGAGTTCGCGCCACCACCCTTCGGATCGGCCGCTGGACCTCTCGGCGAGGGCCCAGCACCTATCCTGACAAGACATCACCCTCAACAGAATGAGCACGCCACGGAGGATCCGATGGCAGCGAATCCCTCCGCGGAGCTCCGGCGATTCCTCGAACAGCGACGCCAGCTGCAGGAGCAGGCAGCCGGCCAGCCGCGCCCCGATCTCGCCTCGATGCGAGCCGGGACCGAGGCGTCTGCCCCTCCTGCCCCCGAAGATGTCGGCATCGTAGCGGTCCAGATCGGCGGCAACCCGGCGGACTGGGTTGTCGCGCCGGGCGCCGATCCCTCGGTGCGCCTGCTCTACCTGCACGGCGGCGGCTACGTCATCATGTCGCGCCTCACCCACCGTCGCCTGGCTGCCGACATCTCGCGCGCCGCGGGCTGCGTCGTGCTGGTCCTCGACTACCGATGCGCTCCCGAGCACCCCTTCCCGGCGCAGCAGGACGATGCTCTCGCCGCCTACCTGTGGATGCGGGACCACGGCCCCGGTGGCCCCGGCGCCGCGCAGGCGACGTTCATCGCCGGCGACTCCGCGGGAGGGGGCCTCACGCTCGCCACCATGATCGGGGCGCGCGATCGAGGTCTCCCGCTGCCCAACGCCGCGGTCACGCTCTCGGCCTGGACCGACGTCAGCCACGCTCAACCCTCACGCCGGAGCCGTCAGGCGGCCGACCCGATCTTCACAGACCCGCTGGCCCTCGAAGCCTTCTCCACCCACGTCGCAGGGGCCGGCGACCGCCGCCAGCCGCTGCTCTCACCGATCTTCGCCGACGCCCGGGGGCTACCACCGCTCCTGATGCAGGTTGCCGAGGATGAGGTGCTGCTCGACGACACGCTGGTCTTCGCGGAGCGCGGCCGGGCCGCTGGAACCCGCGTCACCGTGACGGTCGAACCCCGGGGCTTCCACATCTATCCCTACTTCGTGCCCGATGCACCGGAGACCCTGACCGCGATCTCTGAGATCGGCGGCTTCCTGCGTGCGCACCGTTAAGGACGCTCTGAACAGACCCGCATGATCTGTTAAGATGCCTACACGGGATGGTATGGCATTCGACCAGATGACGAGGTGAGCGCGATGGGCGAGGCAACGTTCGCGGAGCTGTACTACGACGCGAAGAAGCGAACGACTCGCCGGGAGCGGTTTCTGGAACGACTCGATCGGCTGGTTCCGTGGCGGCAACTCGAGCAGCGCATTGCGCCCCACTACCCGATGCCGGGACGGGGGCGCCAGCCCTACCCACTGTCACTGATGCTGCGGGTGCACATCGTGCAACTGGTCGACAACCTCAGCGACCCGGCGATGGAGGACGCGCTGTACGAGAATCTCACCGTGCAGCGCTTCGTGGGGCTCAGGCTATCGGACGCGATCCCCGATGAGACGACGATTCTCAACTTCCGCCACCGGCTGGAGGCGGCCGCGCTGGGGAGGGGGTTGCTCGAGGAGATCAACCGCCATCTGGAGGCGGAAGGACTGCAGTTGAGACAGGGGACTGTGGTTGATGCCAGTATCATCAGCGCCCCCTCGTCGACCAGGAATCGGGCCAGAGCACGGGATCCCGAGATGCACCAGACGCGCAAGGGAAACCAGTGGTACTTCGGGATGAAGTTGCACATCGGGGTGGACTCTGAGAGCGGCATCGTGCACAGCCTCCACACGACGGCGGCGAACGTGAGCGACATCACCGCGGCGCCCGACCTGCTGCACGGCAACGAAAGGCTGGTCTGTGGCGATGCGGGCTACCAGGGCATCGGAAAACGTCTGGAGCAGCGCGAGCGTGCGGTGCAGTGGCAGGTTGCCATGCGACCGGGCAAGCGGCGACTGCTCGACCGGGAGGGTGAGGAGTGGCTCGAAGAGAAGCGCAAGGCCTCCGTGCGTGCGAAGGTCGAGCATCCGTTCCAGATCGTGAAGGTGCGCTTCGGCTACGCCAAGGTCCGCTACCGCGGATTGTTCAAGAACACGCAGCGGCTCGCGTTGCTGTTGGGGCTGGCCAACATGGTTCGAGCGGAGCGCCAACTTGCTGCGTAACAACGGCGCAGTGCGCCCAGAATCCCGCAGCGAGCGCCAAACGGCACTCGCAGAGCCGCTCGCGAGCCCCGATCAGGCCGCATTCCTGACCATCAAGCGATTGAACGCCCCAGAAGAGCCTGATCGGCCGCATTTCGCGGCCAGTTCAGAGCGTCCTTAGGGGCGCTCACCACACACAGGCGGGGAGCGGCATACTGAGTGCGCAGCGCGTTGGCCGGCGGGAGGCGAACCGTGGGAATTGCTGACGTGGTAATGGGGCTCCTTGCGGGGCGCAGCTGGCGGGTGGCCAGCCAGGCGGCGGCGCAGCCGTCCGAACCCTTGAGCTACCCGGCTCGCGTGGAACTCAACGGCGAGCCCGTCGACCTGCGCCTGATGCGCGGGGACGACAACGAAGCGATGCTCGCGTTCGCGCGAACGCTGCCGGCCCACGACCTCCTCTTCCTGCGCCGCGACATCACCCGCACAGAGGTGGTGGACCAGTGGGCGCGCGACATCGAGGAGGGCCGCTACCAGACCGTGGTCGCCCTCAGGGGAGAGGAGATCATCGGCTACGCGACCGTCGCCTCGGCCGGGCTGGACTGGACGCGCCACGTGGCAGAGCTGCGAGTGCTCGTCTCGCCGACGGCGCGCGGCCTCAAGCTCGGCCGCGTGCTCACCGAGCAGGCGTTCGCGCTGGCACGCGAGCACGGCGTGATCAAGATGCTCGCGCAGATGACCACCGACCAGCGAGCGGCGATTCGCGTCTTCGGCCACATCGGGTTTGAGAAGGAGGCTCGACTGCGCCGCCAGTTGATCGATCGCAACGGCGAGCTCCACGATCTCCAGATCATGAGCATCAACGTCGAGGAGTTCCGCGCCAAGCTCGACCTGATGGCGATCAGCGCGCAGCAGGAGATGATGTAACCGGCGGTGCCGAGGGCCCCGCGGGGTTAGATCTGGCCGGCCCGCCTCGACTCCGACTGGGACCAGGCGAAGAAGGCGAAGGCCAGGCGCGCGAGCAGGATCGGCGTCATCCCCATCCACATCACCATCCCAGCCAGCACCTGGTCGTCCCGGGCTGAGAAGTCTCGGGAGACGCGCGTCGCGAACTCGTAGGTGGTGTAGATCGGGAAGTCGGAGAAGACGAAGAAGGCACCGGGAATCGTTGGCAGGAGCGTGATGCCGATGATGTAGAGGAGCCGCTTGCCGTAGGCCAGCGTCGCCTCGCTCTCATCGTCGAACGAACCGATCGCCGCCCAGAAGACGAGCGCCGACACGAGCCAGATGACATCGAT
The DNA here is from genome assembly GCA_965249675.1 of Dehalococcoidia bacterium. Classification (GTDB taxonomy): domain Bacteria; phylum Chloroflexota; class Dehalococcoidia; order UBA2979; family UBA2979. The sequence goes on along the minus strand of OZ252250.1, from coordinate 2,269,316 downwards.
CGCCATCTGACCGAACTGCAGTGGCTTCAGCGTGTCTGCAACGATTGGCAGGTGCGTCACGGCCAGCACGACGTTGAACGCGACGAAGGCCAGGAACGGCCGGTCGACCAGCCAGGCGAGGGGACGCATCAGCGACTGGGCGAGAAGCAGCGCCAGCATCCAGCGTGGCGTGCCGCGAATGAGGAGCGGCGCGATCACGAGCGAATAGCCGACGTACTGGACCATGTGGGCGGTGAGAAGGTAGCCCGCGCCGAGGGCTCCCAGGGGCCAGTCGGTCGCGATCCAGAGGAGCGCCATTCCGCCGCCGAAGCTGGCGAGCTGTGCTCTGGACACCGACTGGGCCCCGCTCTCCACCAGGGCCGAGCGCCGACGCCAGAGCACGTAGCCGTATCCGGCCAGAAGCGCCAGCATCACCAGCCAGATCCCAGGGTAGTACTGAGGCTGCCAGGACCAGGAGACCTGTTCGGCAGAGCACCACCAGCTGACGTTCACGAGCCGCTCACCCTCGCTCCTCCCGCGGGGTCAGTGCCCACCCTGACCGTGCGCATCCTGCGGATCGACGACCGGAACCGCAAGCGTGATCACCCCAGACTGCTCGAACTCGAGCGTCACTCTCAGCTCCTCGCCCACGGCGAGCGGGCGGCTGATCCCCACGAGCATGCCATGGATCCCCCCGGGCTCCAGCACCAGCTCACCACCCGCAACGATCTCCGCGCCTCCGGCGAGGGGGCGCATGCTCGAACGCCCATCGGCAACGACCGTCTCATGGAGCACCGCCGATGCCGCCAGATCGGCGCTCAGGCCGATCAGCCGGTCGTTCTCAGCGCCGCGGTTCGTGACCGTGAGGTAGAGGGCGGCAACATCCGTGGGGGCCTGTGGGATGCGAGGGTCTGAGATCGACAGGCGGCCCACGACCTGAACCGCATGGTGTCCACCCGACGATCTGTGGTCTAGTTCGTCATGCCCCCCCTCAGGACCGTCGTGGGCGTGCAAGGTCACCACCAGGGCGAGGCAGCCCACGAGCAGCAGGACGGAGATCAACCTCAGCCGCAGGCGCCCTCCCCTCACGAGCCCGGACTCCCCGTCGGGGGGAGCACCGTCAGCGATCGCGCCCGGCTGTCCGGCGCCGTCCTCACTGTGGCCAGCCCTCCCGGGCCAGGAGCTCGAGATCGTGGGCCCACTGGGACTGCCGGACACCCGTCGGGTAGCGGAGGTGCATCAGGTCATCCTGCGTGTAGAGAAAGATCCAGCCGGCGTGAGCGACGGTGTAGCCACCTCGGAACTCCGAGTCGACGAACGCCACCGGGGCGCGCGCCGCCAGCTGCGCCTTCTCCAGCGACTCAGGGGTGCCGGTCAGGCCGACGAAGTCGGCGTCGAAAAAGTCGAGCCACTCACGGACCCGCTCCGGCGTGTCACGCGGCGAATCGACGCCGACAAAGGCGACCGTCACGGCCCGCCGCACGTCGGAACTCGCCTGTTTGAGGGCGGCGGCGATGTTCGAGAAGTGAACCGGACAGATGTCGGGGCAGCTGGTGTAGCCGAAATAGAGGAGGGTGACCCGGCCGGCTGTCTCCTCGGCGAAGTCGTAGGGGTTGCCGTCGGGCCCCGTCAAGACGAACTCTGGCCGCGGCAGCGCGGCTGAGAGCGGGACGCCAGCCAGCCCGAGTTCGGCCACGGTCCGCTCGGCCGACGACGGCTCGGGCGTAGGTACCTGAGCCGTCGAATCGGCGCGGCAGGCGGCCAACAACGCCGCCGGGCCGATGAGCAGGCCAAGAAGCAAGCCAGAGAGCGGCGGGACAGGGCGGATCGCCAACATCTGAAGCCCGCCACTGCTGTTCGTCGCCGATCGAATCCCTGATGAGCTGGCGCACGCTCGCTCTGGGGGCCCGTGCGTGAGCGAACCGCCTGCGGGGATCATAGTGGGCCGGTCGGTACCGGCAAGCATCGGCGACCCGAGGCGATCGCCCCCCGCAACCCCCGGCAGCGTTCAATACGCTGTCTGCAGCGGACGCCCCGAATCGGGCATGATGGGGATGCTGCACTACCGGGAGGTGGTGACGGCCGCCCCCGAGGATAGAGGAGCAATCGTCATGACCGCCGAGACCGAGCAGCGGAGCGAGCCGTTCGTCGGCAAGGTCCTTCCCGACCAGCCGTTCGAGATCACCCAGGCGTTCCTTGACGACTACTACGGTGGTCTCGGTCAGGTGGGGCCGCGCGGGCGCGCGTTCGCCCCAACGATGGTGGCTGGCGCGGCCGACAACTTCCACGGTTCCAGCGCCTTCAGCCAACAGCGCGGACACCTCTGGATGCGCCAGGAGTGGGAGCTGCTCGAACCGTTGATGCTCGGTGAACGTTATGTCGCTCAGGGCCGCATCAGTGACATCTACCGGCGCCGCGACCGCACTGTTGTCAAGACGACGATGACGCTCCGGAACTCCCACGGCGAGACCGTCGTCATCTCCGATCATCACCAATCGTTCCTGCTCGATGCGCCGGTTGAGGAGGTCGTCTTCCGCGACCCCCAGAAGAAGGAAGGCGCCCGCAAGTTCGTGGTTCCTGAGGGGAGCCCGATAGAACCGACCGAGGCCACGATCACGCTCGAGATGTGTGGACAGTACTTCCACGGCAACCGCAGCTACCACACCGACCTCGCCGCTTCACGGGAACTCGGCTTCCACAACGTCGTGGTCGGCGGGCGGATGACGATGTCCTACATCGGACACCTCGTTGAGCAACATTTTGGTCCGGACTTCTGGACGAGCGGGCGTCTGGACGTCAAGTTCACCAACCCGACGTGGCCGGACGACCACATCACGATGAAGGGTGTGGAGACGGGCCCACCCGAAGACGAGCCGGAGCGCCGTGGCTTCTTCGCCTGGATCGAGAAGGACGACGGCACGATCGTGATGATCGCCACCGGCAGCGTCGCTCGCTAGAATCGGTCGCGGCGCAGACCGCAGTGAGGCGAGGGAGTTCTGATCACCACGACCGATCACCTATCGGGCACCGCGCGGCGGACAGGTGACTAGGCCGAACCCGATCGATTTCGCGTGGGCCGGCGCCAGGCGATGCTCTCAGTCGTGGGCAACGCGCTGCCCGAGGCCCCCTACCGCTTCGCGGTCTCCAGCATCAACGACTCCGGCGAGGCGATCGCAGCGACGGGCGTCTCTGTCCTGGCCATCTGGAACGAGTACCTGCGGGTGCCGCTCGTCCCGGCGGACGACCACCTACACAGGCCTGCTGCGGGAATTGGAGGTGGAGGTGGCCGCACATCGCTTCAGGGCCAGCCCGAGCGGCCTCGGCGACGGGTGGGTCGCCTGGAACTGCAATCCCTCGCTCCGCCCGGTGGTCCCCACCCCGTGACCGAGCCCAGGCGTCTGCCCGAGGTTCCCGGTCTCCTCAACTTCCGCGATGCCGGTGGGCATCAAACCAGGCGCGGGAGCGCGGTTCAGACCAGGCGCCTCTTCCGCTCCGGCGCGCTCCACCTGGCCAGCCCCCAGGCGGTGGCCTTCGTCCGTGATGAGCTGGGCGTCAGGTCGGTCATCGATCTCCGTACCATGGCCGAGGTCCGGGAGTCAGGAGCGCTCGGCGAGCTTGCCCTCCCGCCGCTGCGGCGTCATCACCTCCCGGTGATTCCGGATGGTGCATCTGAGCTGCTGAACGAGCGGTTTGGCCCGGGAATCTCCGCCGGCCGCTACCTCGCATACCTCGATCTGGGAGCCGAATCGTTCCGGGCGCTCTTCACACTCCTCGCCCGTGCCGATAGTTATCCGGCGATCATCCACTGCACCGCGGGCAAGGACCGGACGGGCGTCAGCGTCGCGCTCCTCGGCGACCTGCTGGGCGTCAGCCCGGAGATCATCTCTGCCGACTACGACCTCTCCAACCGCGCTCGGGCCGACCTGATCGCGCGCCTTCTCGCCTCCGGGCGAGAGGTCCCGGAAGCGCCCGAGGACGAGCTGGAGCGGCTCTACGGCGCCCCGCCCGAAGCGATCCGTGGCTTTCTCTCGGGGCTTCGGCGCGAACGTGGCTCGGCGAGGCGCTATCTTCAGTCTGTCGGGGTTTCGGCACTGGCGATCGGGGAGATCGAGAGACAGCTCCTGGGGTGATGAGCGGCCCCACGTGCTCTCTCGGCGGCTGACCGTCACGACCCGGTGGCATAACGAGACCCTGTTGAGACCGGCAGAAGGCGTTGAAAACTGGCAGCAGGCGCGAAAGCGGATGATCGGAGCCGTCCATGACCCACCAGGTTGTCTTGCTGCGCCACGGCCAGAGCCTGTGGAACCGAGAGAACCGCTTCGCCGGCTGGGTGGACATCGACCTCTCTGAGCAGGGGGAGTGTGAGGCTCGCACCGCCGGCCAGCAGTTGCATGCCGAGGGGTTCGAGTTCGATCGGGCCTTCACCTCGGTCCTGACCCGAGCGATCCGTACGCTCTGGCTGACACTGGATGAGCTCGACCAGGTCTGGATTCCGGTTGAACGCTCCTGGCGCCTGAACGAGCGTCACTACGGAGCTCTGGCAGGCCTCAACAAGGCCGAGACCGCCCAGCGCCACGGCGCCGAGCAGGTCCACATCTGGCGCCGCAGCTTCGAGGTCGCACCGCCCCCTCTCAGTCCGGACGATGAACGACATCCACGCTTCGACCGGCGCTACTCAGCGCTGGGGCTGCCCGGGGCCACGCCGTCCTCAGAGTCCCTCAAGGAGACGATGGAACGCGTCCTGCCGTTCTGGAACGAGCGAATCGCGCCACTCGTGCTGGCCGGTGAGCGAGTGTTGGTCTCGGCCCACGGCAATAGCCTGCGGGCGCTGATCAAGCACCTCGATGAGATCGGCGACAAGGAGATCAGCGAAGTCAACATCCCGACGGGCATGCCGCTTGTCTATGAGTTCGATGATGAGATGCGGGTCCTCGGCCACCGTTATCTGGGTGGGGAGGCGGAGGCCGCTCGCGCCGCCGCGGAGGTCGCTGCCCAGGCGAGCCTGCCTGAGGGTAGCGTGGGCTAGTCGAACCTGCTGGGGGCTCCGCCAGGCCATAGTGCGCGCGCAGGGTCTCCCCCTCGTACGCCGTTCGGAAGAGTCCCCGCTCCCGCAAGATCGGGATTACGTCGGCGATGAAGGCGTCAAGCATCGCGGGGAGGAGCGGCGGCATGATGTTGAATCCGTCGGCCGCTCCGTCTGTGAACCACTCCTCCATCAGGTCGGCCACCTGCTCGGGGGTACCAGCGAAGGTGTAGTGGCCACGCGCACCAGCCAGGGTTGCCAGAAGCTGACGCAAGGTCGGCTGCTCCCGCCGCACCAGGCCGACGATCACCTCCGTACGGCTGCGAGCCGCCTCCACGGTGTTCGGATCTGGGAAGTCCTCGGCACTCAGCGGCTCATCGAGCGGTAGACCTGAGAAGTCGTACCCCCCAAACCGGGCTGAGATGCGCTTGCGCCCGACCTCGGGATCGGTGAGCGCGCCCAGCTCGTCAGCGATCCGACGCGCCTCGGCCTCGGTTGAGGCGATCAGCGGGCTCAGGCCCGGCAGAATGATCACCTCCTCAGCCGAGCGACCATTGTCCGCCGCTCTCGCCTTGAGATCGGCGTAGAAGTCTTGAGCCGTCTCCTTCTCGAGCTGCGCGGTGAAGATGGCCTCCCCGTGCCGTGCCGAGAACTCCCGCCCCGTTTCGGACGAACCAGCCTGCACAAGGACCGGTCGCCCCTGCGGGCAGCGCGGCACATTCAGCGGCCCGGCGACGCGGTAGTACTGGCCGCTGTGGTCGATTGGGCGGACCTGCTCCGCCCTCGAATAGATCCCGGTCTGGCGATCATCGAGCACCGCATCTGCCGCCCAGCTGTCCCACAGACCGTTCACCACAGCCATGAACTCCTCGGCGCGGCTGTAACGATCGGCGTGGCTGACCTGAGTCATGCCGCCATAGTTCCGCGCGGCAGCCGCCAGCCACGAGGTGACGATGTTCCAGCCGATGCGACCGGAGCTGATGTGGTCGAGTGAGGCGAACTGGCGGGCGAGATTGAAGGGCTCGGTGTAGGTCGTCGAGGCCGTCGCGATGAGGCCGATGCGACTCGTGCTGACGGCGAGCGCCGCGAGTAGCGTGAGCGGCTCAAGCCCGGTCCTCGGGCCTTGTTTGACGTCTTCGCCAACCGCGAGCTGGTCGGCAAAGAAGACGGAATCAAAGAGACCGGCCTCGGCCCGCTGCGCCAGATCCTGGTAGTAGCGGATGTCAGTCAGCGCGAGCGGTGAGGCCTCGGGGTGGCGCCATGAGGCCTCGTGGTGCCCACGGCTCTGAATGAACAGGTTGAGGTGCATCCGACGCGTCATGATGAGTCACCCATCGTTCGGCCGTTCGCCAGGTCAATCCCCATCGGTGAATAGCGCCCGCCGTGGAGCCGATCGACAGCCTTCCGCCAGGAGGACATCCGGGGAACGAGACCCCGAAGAACCGACGACACAAGGCTACGGGAAATGTCCGGGCGAGGCCGGTCCGACCCCTGAGGGCCACACTCAGCTACGACGCGCTGGCGGTGCTCACGCGCGCTCCCCCGGGGACGGCTACCCAGTCAGCGACTCAGACCGACACCGGTACCGCGTAACCGGCGAGGCGGTTAGCCGCCTCGTGCATCAGCATCTCTGTCTCACCCCAGTCGATGCAGGCATCGGTGACCGAGACGCCATATCGCAGCTCACCGCCATTGAGGGGCTGGTTGCTGGCGAAGAGATGGCTCTCCAACATCACTCCGATGATTCCTCGATTGCCGTCGGCGCGCTGACGGATTACATCGCGGAAGGCGATCGACTGTCGGGTGTGATCCTTGTCAGAGTTGGCATGGCTGCAGTCGACCATCAGCTGCGCCTTCAGACCCGCGCCGGCCAACTGTGCCTGAGCAGCGGCGACCGCCTCCGGATCAAAGTTGGTGCCCTGCTGGCCGCCGCGCAAGACCAGGTGTCCGTAGGGATTCCCCGTCGTCTCGATGATGCAGGTGCGCCCGTCGTGGTCGATCCCGAGGAAGCCGTTGGCCGCGCGTGAGGCGAGCAGGGCGTCTACGGCGACCTGGACATTCCCGTCCGTTCGATTCTTGAAGCCCACCGCCATGCTCAGTCCGCTCGCCATCTGGCGGTGAGTCTGACTCTCGGTCGTTCGGGCGCCAATCGCCGTCCACGAGATCAGGTCGGCCAGATACTGCGGAACGATAGGGTCGAGGAACTCGGTTGCCGCCGGCAGACCGAGCGCCGTCACATCGAGCAGGAGCTGCCGCGCTCGGTAGAGGCCGGAGTTGATGTCGAAACTGCCGTCGAGGTCCGGATCGTAGACGAGGCCCTTCCAACCGACCGTGGTACGGGGCTTCTCGAAATAGACGCGCATCACGACCAGCAGCTGCTCGCGAACGTCCTCGGCAAGCCGCGCCAGGCGCCCGGCGTATTCAAGCGCGGCACGCTCGTCATGGATCGAGCAGGGGCCGACGATCACGACCATCCGGTGGTCACGCTGATCGAGGACCGCCTCGATCTGTGATCGCCCATCGAGCACCGACTGCCGGGCGGTCTCGCCCGCGGGGAGTTCCGCGGCCAGTTCGCTGGGTGTGATGAGGGGTTCAGTGTTGGCAATGTGAAGATCACTCGTACGCTGGGGCATCACGAGACTCTCTGTATCTGCTCGGGTGGTTGCGCGCGGGTCCCGGGCCTTCCCTGTCCATATCTGTTCAATGGCCGAACTACTCTACCAACTTCGCCGGTGAACGCCCGTCCCAACAGCCGGCATTCACTCTTCCGAGGGAAACTCATCCTCCCACAGGGGGGATGAGCGCTTGAGATGTCGCGTCTGGGTGAGCGTCCTGGCAACGAGCCTCCCGCCCGGCTCTAGCAGCCGTGACTCATGCCAGGAGTACTCCGACTTCGGAGACGAGCCGACCGCCACGAGTTCGCTCTCGCTCTCGTAGTCGTGGTCCAAGAAGACCGGGCCCGCCTCGTACTTGACCTCCTGCGATCCGAGCATGCTGACGACGCCGAGCGTGCGCAGTCCCAGCTCCTCCGACGAACTGCCCGCGGCGGTCGGTACCTGTGCCGGGTTTGCGATCGCGCCACCCCACGGCGAGCTCGAGCGGTACCAGTCGGCCGGCGCCATCGCCACCGATGGCTCGGCGGCCAGCAGGCCACTGTCGAGGCGCACCGGCACCCGCTCGGTAACGGTGCCGACCGCCAGGCCTGCCAGGATCCGGCACTGGTCGGCGCCGTGGGTGTTCATCACCATCTGGCGTGCCAGTGAGGCGCCACGCGGGGAACCGAGCTGGGCGGTGCCGTTGACGAGGTGGAGCCCGTCTTCGCGCTCCACCCAGATCTGAACCTGTTCGTCGGCGCCATCGAGTTCTGGCGCCTGCATGCCGATGCGCACCCGGTCGCCGTGCATCGTCGGCTTGATGAACATCACAGCGACGCCGCCGACCTCGAACCAGCGCTGACCGAAGGCGGAGAGCAGCACGCGAGGGAACTGCTGGACGTGGGTCGTGCCCCGCACGACGCCACCTGAAAAGCCGACCCGGCGCGCGGTCTCATCGCTCTGCACGGCCCCCGTGACGCCGGCGTGTACGTTGACCACGTCGTAGAACGGCGTGTAGAGCGCACCGTCCTCCTCGAACACCTCGCCCACGTCGTACTCGCTATGCATTGAACCCCCCCGTGTAACCCGCCCCGGCGGGCGCTATCGAGTCAGTCTGCGTGGGCAGCGGGCCGCGGGCCCTCGCCGGCCGCGACCGTCCCCCCGGCGTCTCTGGCTGTCTCGATCGATCGACCCTGTGTGCGCACCGCGAAGCCCAGAGCGCCGCTCACGACAGCCGCCGTGGCGGTGATGAACACCCACTGCGTGCCGGCCAGATCGTTGACGATGCCTGTCAGCATCGAGCCAGTCAAGACGCCCGATCCGAACGATGTCGCCTGTAGTCCCATCACGGTCGCCATTCCGAGCCGGCGCCCGATCTGCACCTGGAGCGCCTGGGTCGACACCTGCGACAGCGAGCTTCCCAGCCCCACGCCGAACATGAAACCGACGAGGATCAGCCAGTACTGGTCGACCAGGGCGGGCGTCAGGTAGCCCGCTCCCACGAGCAAGGAGCCGGCTCCGATCAGCCGGCGACGATTGAAGCGGTCGGCCAGCCAACCCGACAGCGGCTGCACGGCAGCACTCGTCACCTGCTGGGCAGCGAGCACCACCCCGACCATCGTCGCGGTGGCGGCGAACTCGTCTTCAAGATAGATGGCGACGAAGGTGAAGCTGGCCCCCATCGCGAACGAGATCGAGGTCTGCACCACGTAGAGCCCCTGGATGTAGGGGTGCTTGAGAATCTCGGACCAGGGCGCCAGAGGCGGTTCGGGCGCACCTTGGCGCGCACGAGCGGTCGGCGCGGCAGCGGGCAGAAGCAGGGCCACTAGCGTCGAGGCAGCCGCAAACATGAACGCCATGCTGAGAAAGACCGTCTCGATGTCCGTGCGATCACGGATCAGGCCGGCCACGAGCGGTCCCAGGCCAAAGCCCGCGGAGATGAAGATCCCGAAGGCGCCCATGTAGCGACCCTCGTGTCCTCTTGGTGCCAGGTCGCCGATGTAGGCCTGCGAGAGCGAAAAGATCAGCGCGGACCCGATCCCGGAGAACGAGCGGAAGCAGATCGTCCACCAGACGCTCTCGGTGTAGTACCAGCCGAGCGCCGTCACGACGTAGGAGGCGAGGCCACAGACGAGGAGGAACTTTCGCCCGTGCCGGTCGGCGACGCGACCGGCGAAGGGGCTGATTAACAGCTGCGTCACCGCGAACGAGGAGAATGCCAGCCCGATTTCGGCACCGGAGGCGCCGAGCGCCTCGGCGTAGACCGGGAGGATCGGCGTCACCATGCCGATCCCCATCATCGCGGTCAACATCGCAAAGGCCAGGGTCAGGAACGCGCGGCTGAACACAGCTGATCGCCTCTCCGTGTGGCCCGGCCGGGAACGCTATCGTCTCGCGCAGATACGCTGGGAGCGACCCGGGCCGCGGAGACGTCGACCGGCAGGTGCCGCCTGCGCGAAACGCAAGAGAGGAGCCCTCCGGGACGCCCTCAGAGGTGGAGGTCTCCCAGGCCGCCCTGGCGACCGCGCCAGGACGAGTAGGCCAGCGCCGCCAAGAACAACCCCGCCCCGACCAGTACCACCGTGGCGCCCGAGGAGATGTCGGCGTACCAGCTCAGGTAGATCCCGAGGAGGCCGCTGGCGATGCCGCTGGCGACCGAGATCAGGACGACCCGATGGAAGGAGTCGGCAAGCAGGCGACCGACGATCGGCGGGATCACGAGCGCCGCCGCGATCATCGTGACGCCGAGCACCTGCATCGAGACCACGATCGTGCCGGCCAGCGCCAGCGAGAACCAGGCGTCGATCCAACCATTCGGGACGCCAAAGGAGCGTGCGACCTCCGGATCGAAGGTGAGAAAGAGCAGCTGCCGGTAGCTCAGCAGGACGACCAGCGATACCAGGAGCGTGACCGCCGCAATGGCCACAAGGTCCCCGTCGGTCACGCCCAGGATGTCGCCGAAGAGCGCCGCATCGAAGCTCCGCGTGAAGGTCCGGTATCTGGAGATCAACGCGATGCCGATTGCGAAACTCGCCGTTGTGATGATGCCGATCGCGGCGTCCGCCCCGATCGTCGGCCTGCGGCGAACGGTCAGGTTGATGAGGAGGGCGGAGAGGAACCCCCAGAGGCTGGCACCGAGATAGAAGTTGACCGACATGACGTAGCTCACGACAGCGCCGCCGAAGATCGCGTGCGAGAGGCCGTGGCCGATGTAGCTCATCTGCCGCAGCACGACGTAGACCCCCATGAGGCCGCAGAGCCCCCCGACCAGCGTTGCGGCGATCAGGCCGCGAACGAAGAATTCGTACTCGAATGGCTCAAGCACCCGCCTGCTCCCGGCCCGCGCCGGTCCCGGGGCCGCGCCCGGAGGACCCGAGTGAAACCCCGGTGCCCGGCGGACGGGCCGGGACGGCGGGATCGGGCCGGCGCCTGGCGCCGCCGAGGTAGTGCGGGCGCTCCGCCACCAGCGTGATTCCCTCGTAGTCGAGCACCGGCATCTCTGCACCGTAGGTCCGCCGGAGGATCTCGGTGGTGAAGACCTCCCGCGGCGAACCGGCCGCGATGACCGTCCGGTTGACGCAGACCACGCGCGGCAGGTGAGCGGCGACCGCGTTCAGCTCGTGGGTGGTCAGGACGATCGTGATCCCCTGGTGATTGAGTTCGTCGAGGAGGTGCAGCATTTCGTCGCGTGCCTTGATGTCGACGCCGCTCGTCGGTTCGTCCAGCAGGAGCAACGAGGGCCGCCTGGCGAGCGCGCGTGCCAGGAAGACGCGCTGCCGCTCACCGCCGGAGAGCTGCCGGATGTGTCGTCCGGCGAACTCACCGATCCCGAGGCGGTCGAGCAGCTCTCTGGCCTGAGCTCGTTCCCCGCGAGAGGGCCACGGGAGCCAACGTCGAGCGCCCGTGAATCCCATCAGCACCACCTCAAGCGCCGTCACCGGGAAGTTCCAGTCGACCGTTTCGAGCTGGGGGACGTAGGCGACCCGCAGCTGAGAGCGAGAAGCCGCCTGACCTCCAATCAGGACCCGGCCCGCAAAGAGACGGGTCGACCCGAGCATCGTCAGCAGGAGGGTCGACTTCCCGGCGCCCGATGGCCCGAGGATCCCCACGAAGTCGCCGCTCTCAAACTCGAGGTCGATATCGTGCACGACCGGGCCATGCTGGTAGCCGGCCGACACTCCCGAGAGGTCGACGAGCGTTCCGTCAAACGACGGGCTGTGGGGCATCGGGTGCAGCACGAACTGTAGCTCCCGCGAAGGCTCTTGATAGCGGAGAGGCCCCACCTGCTGCCGCGTGTCCCCGAGAGAGCACCGGCAGCGGAGGAACCTCTCCTCTCACATCCTAGCGCCCGTCTCGCGCGGCGGAGCCATCTGGTACCCGCTCGGGGGCTCAGCCCAGCAGATCTCAGAGGACCTGCTCGTGGTGGGGGGGCACTGAGCGGGGGCAGGGCCATCCCCTCGCTGCTCCGGGCAGCGCACTCGTCAGGGCGGCTCGGCCGGCGAGACCGCGGTGGCCGGAGAACGCGCCGAGCCCCCGGCCTCGCGAAGACCGATGGAGACATCGCCGACGATGCGACCGGTGCCCTCGGCCGCTGCGCCGACGATCAGACGGGCCAATCAGAAGAGCTCGGCATCTGGCCCGAACCACTCGGTGATGAGCGTGTTCAGCCAGCCATCCTCCTTCATCGACTCGATGGCGCGATCGAGTCTCTCCTTCAGGTCACCGTCGTCCTCCCTGACGCCGATCCCGACGCCGGAATCAAGCGTCACCCGCGGTCCGACGACACTCAGTCTGCCCTCATGCTCGGCGATGCTGCCCTGGGCGAAGGCGACATCGAAGAGCGCGGCATCCACCTCCCCGCTGAGGACGGCCTCCACCGCATCCGAAGCCAGCGTGTACTCCACCAGGGTTGCCCCGGACTGGGACAGGTAGTCCGCCTGCACCGTGGCCACCTGCGCCGCCACTCTCGCCGTGACGACCTGATCGTCCGCGCCGGGCAGAGAGACGTAGACCGACGCGCTGGGCGGGAGATACGGCTGCGTGAAGTCGATGATCTGATCGCGCGCCGCGGTGATGCTCATACCGCTGATGATGGTGTCGAACTCACCGGCAGCGAGATTGTCGATCAATCCGTCCCATTCGTCGATCACCCACGAGCACTGAAGGTCGGCGCGCCGGCAGAGCTCGTCAGTCAGCTCTCTCTCGAACCCGGCGACTTCCCCGTTCTCGTTGATGAAGTTGAAGGGGGGATAGGCCCCTTCTGTCCCCATCCTGACGACGGAGGATTCTCCGGCGCAGGCCAGAGACACTGAGATGAGGATGGCGATTGCGACCACGTATCGGCCCATGGCTGCCTCCCGTCTGGCAGGCTATCAAAACCAGTTGCCAAGGGACCCTTCGATCGGGACAACGGGGACCGGTCCTGCCCCGAGCACGCTCTCACGCCTGGTTCGGTGAGGCTGGCTCAACCGGGCGCGCTCTCGCCTGCTCGAAGGCGGTGACCGTGGTTCGGGGACGGTGCACGGCATACGGGCTCCGACCGACACCACGGCACCTGGCGGTGGTTGAACGCTTACGAGGCTGCCGCGAGTCATCCCGCCAACACCCAGCCCGGTGGTCGCGCGCCGCCAACTGCCGGCGTTCAGGCGCAAGCTCGGGTCCCTAACGGAGCATCCCTGACCAGTTGTTGGCCGGAACCCCCGGATGTCGCGAACCGCTTCTGGTCGGACCTGCTAGTCCGGCCCCTCACGGGTGTTGACGGTTGACAGCGCGGCAGCGTCGCCGCCCAGTGCCGTGATCATCAACTGCATGTTCTCGACCATCATGCCGAGATAGCTGTGCCGCACGTCGCCGGAAGTGCCGGGCAACGAGTCATCGCGAAGGTCAGCGACGAACTGTGCACCGGTCGCCTCTGCAATCGTCTCGAGCACCGTGCTCCGGAAGACCGCCGAACCGAAGATCGCTGGAACCTCCGTCCGACGGACCTGGTCAATCAGGGCGGCGACTTCGCGCGGGGACGGATCGGCAAAGTCGACGGGCTGCACCGCACCGAGTACCTCGAAGCCGTAGCGCATCGCGAAATAGGGCCACGAGTCATGGTACGTGAGCAGCCGTCGCTGCCCCTCAGGGATGGTCGAGACCGCGGTGACAATCGCCTCGTCCAGCGCATCGACCTGCTCGCGAAAGTAGCTGAGGTTCGCCGCGTAGTACCCGGCATTCGGGGGATCCAGCTCTGAGAGTGTGACTTCGATCTCCTCGGCGTAGCGAAGGGCGAGCAAGGGATCGGTCCAGACGTGGGGGTTGGGGCGACCAGCCGTCTCGGGGAACGAGAAGTCGTAGATCCACTGGTCGGGCTTGACCACCAGATCGCCGAGCAGAAGGATCAGGCCCTCCCCAGGAAGGTTCGCCCGAGCGAGCCTGAGCAGTGGTTCCTCCAACTGCAGGCCGTTCAGGATCACGAGATCGGCGTGCGACAACTCTCGGGCAGCGGACGGCGGCGGTTCGTAGGTGTGCGAGTTGACGCCCTGCGGAACCATGCCCACGAGGCTGATTCGGTCGCCCCCGATCGCCCGACCGATGCTGGTGATCGGAGCGACCGAGGTGACCACACGCAGTCGCGTCTCGTCGACTGCAGAATCAGTGCCGCAGCCGAGCAGCGTGGAGACGACCGAGAGGGCCACGACGATCGGAAGCAGGCACGCCCTTCGACTGCCACTCACGGGCGATCACCTGCCTCATCGTTCACCTCGGGAGCCTCCCGCTCCCGACATGATCTGTTCGGGCGGGGCGCGGGACCCGCGACACCAAGAAGCCCGCCTCTCGGCGGACCCCAGTACGGCCCACCTGGGGGCCTTGTCAGCGGTGCCGAACGCCTACCAGCTCGACTTGCGAACCCCGGGAAGGAGGCCTTGATTCGCGAGTTCTCGGAAGACGATCCGAGAGACCCCGAACTTTCTCATGTAACCCCGCGGGCGTCCGGTCACCGCGCAGCGGTTGACCAACCGTGTCGGACTCCCGTCTCGGGGGAGTCGGTTCAACTGTGCGTAGGCGGCCTGCTTCTCGTCGATCGTAGCGGTCCGGTCGTTGATCACCTGGCGTAGCTGCATCCGCTGCTCGGCCTGCCGAGCAACCAGGATGCGGCGCTTCTCGTTCTTCGCCAGTTTCGACTTCTTCGCCATAGACCCCATGCCTGCTTGTCGCGCGAGCATTGAGTATCTACGTCGGCCGGACAGCGGGCAAGCGTGCGACCGACACCCGGGAGCGCCTGCCGAACTCCAGATCAGCTTCCGTTCGAGACCGGGCACCACGCGGCCTCGCGGCTGGCGGGCGGGACTGGCGCCGCGCGGGGCAGTGGTGCAGCCCGCTGGTGACCGCTCTTCAGTCAGCCAGACCCGTCGCTCGCCAACCGGTCCGAACGCTCGCACAACTCCCGGTAGGAGCGCCGTCCATAGATCCAGGCGGCGAGGGCCTCGAGGCTCAGCGTGAACGAGATCGCGGCGGTTCCGATCGCCACACCACTCCATCCGCTGGTCATCGGGACGATTACGACAAACGCAACGAGCCCGACGAGTCGCCACAGATTCACCCAGACCAACGCCCCCGGCCGCCTCGTTTCGAGCAGAGCCGCCGCGTAGAGCTGCTCAAGGGCAAGCAGTGGCGGCAGGAAGGAAAGAATCCGCAGACCCACGACCGTCAACTCGGCCAATCGCCCCGAGGCGCCGAGGAGGTCTTGGACCACCAGCGTCGTCAGGGGCGGCAGCCACGCAATGGCCAGCGCCCCCAGCGCCGCCGCGAGACCGGCAAGCAGCGAGAAGCGGCCGATTGCCCGGGCATCGTCGCCGCGGGCGAGGAGCGTGAGCGCGGTCGGCTGGACGCCGTTGGCGAGCAGGGTGACGAGGGTGAAGATGCTCATCGCCACCGGCAGTGCCGCCAGCGAAACGTTGGCCTCCGGAGCGCGAGCCACCGCCGCCGTGACCAGCGGCGTCGTCACTGCGGGCAGGAACGCAGCGAAGAGGAGCGGCGTGAAGAAGCGGAGCAGCGTTCGCTGCGCAGGCGTTCGGGCGCCGGCGCCGCCGGGTACGTGAGCGATGGAGCTGGTGGCCAGCACGAGGAAGAGAACCTCGACGCCGGCGCCCGCCGTCACCGAGACGGCCCCGAGCACCGCACCGTCCACCCCGGCAGTGAGCAGTGCCAGCCCTCCGATCAGCACCGCCGTGGCCCCAAGCCCCGTGCCCACCCAGACCGTCGCCGTCCGTTCGGCTCGCAACGCAACCCCATAGAGATGCATACGGATGAGTGCAAGAGCCGGGAAGGGGACCAGCCAGATGAGCGACCGTGCGGCCTGCTCACGCAGCGCGCCCTCCGTAGCGAAGAGGCCGCTCAGCACCATGCCGGACAGCGGCGTGCAGGCCAACAGGGCCGCCAGAATCGTCACGAGCAGCGCGAACGCGGCGACAAAGCGGCGCAGCGCCGAGACCGATCGGGCGCCGGAGAAGAAGACGAGCGTGAGGTGCTGGATGCGGAGCTGTGGGAGGGCAATCAGCCCGCTGATCCCCAGTGCCACCGCGAAGCCACCGATCGCCGGCTCGGGGGTCGATGTCCGCGCCAGCATCGCGTTGAGCGCCGGGGCGAGTAGCTGCACCATCCCAAGGTTGAGCGCCGCGGGGAGGAGGAGCGAGAGTGCCCGCCTCGTCAGCGGCGCCGATCTCTTGCGCGGGGCGACCTCGCTCATCTCGCACCACCTCGCGCGGCTAGGCAGCGGGCCGCCGCCCACCGTGTCGGGTATCGTGAAGCAATGATCGGTTCCCGACCACGGCCCCTGCCGCTGGGTCACCGCGCCCGCGCGCTGTCCAGCAGGCCGGAGGGTGCCGAGAGGTCTCCCCGCCGCGCCGCCCGTCCAGATCGGGTCGGATGAATTTCGCCCGCCGCCGATGGCGGGGCGGCGTGACGCTGTCGCTACTGAACCTGCTCGTCGCCGCGATCGTACTCTCTGTGCTCGTCTGGCGCGTCGACGTGATCGGCGCTGTGCGGAACCTCCCCGAGTTCCAGTGGCGCTGGGCAGCAGCCGGCACGCTGACCTTCACCGCCTCAAAGATCGTCCATGCGCTCCGCTGGAAGTTCTTCCTCAGAACCCACCCCGAACTCCCCTTCCGTCAGCTCCTTGAACTCTTCCTGGCGTCGAACCTGGCGAACGCGGTGATCCCGCTGCGAGCGGGCGACATCCTCCGCGTCGAACTCCCCAATCGCCGCTACGGAGTTCCACGGGGCGAGCTGGCAAGCGGCGTCTTCGTCGTCGAGTCCCTGCTCGACGGGATCTCATTTGTCGTGCTGGCCCTCGCCAGCCTGCTGATCTTCGATCTGCCCTCCTCGCTGCGGCCGATCGTGATGACCCTTGCGGTGCTCGTGGCCGCGGTCGGCCTGCTGGTCGTCCACTCGTCGCGCCGCCAGGGCTGGTCGCTCGACCAGTCCGCCTGGCGGCTGCTGGTCCCCGACCGCGCCCGGGCGCGGGTCGGACGGTGGCTTGATGATGCACTCGAAGGAATGCGCACCCTGAGCACCTGGTACGGCGCGGTGGTGGCCCTCGTGATCTCGCTGGCCGCCTGGATCCTCGAAGTCGAGGTGTGGTGGTTGATGGGGCGTGCATTCAACATCGAGCTCGCGTTCTCCGAAGCCTTGATCGTGATGATCGCGGCCAATCTGGCGGGGGCCATCCCCCTCACGCCGTGGAACATCGGGCCCTACGAGGTCGTCGTCACCGAGGCGCTCGTGCTCTTCGGCTACTCGCGCTTCGACGCATCGAGCTACGCCATCGGATCACGTCTCTTGCTGATCCTGTGGATCGGGCTGACAGGCGTCCTCGCGATGTGGTCGCTCGGCCTCGGTGTCTTCGGTCTCGGACGGAGGCGCGTCGGGTCGGAGACCACCGTCGCGGCGAAGCAGGAAGGAGCCGACGATCCCTGACTATCTGCTCACCCTCCGGGAGGCCGACATCACCACGCTCCAAGTCGATGTCGTCGTCAACGCCGCCAACAGCACGCTGCTCGGGGGAGGCGGCGTCGACGGCGCAATCCATCGGGCGGCCGGACCCGAGCTCTTAGCCGAGTGCCGAGCGATCGGCGGCTGCCCTCCCGGGGAGGCCCGCCTGACCCGTGGATATCGTCTCCCGGCGGTCTGGGTTGTTCACACCGTCGGACCGATCTGGCAGGGGGGATCGGCCGGCGAGCCCGACGTGCTCGCCGCCTGCTATCGCAGCTCGATCGCGCTCGCCGCCGAGGTTGGCGCCCAGGCGATCGCCTTCCCCTCAATCTCGACGGGGGTCTATCGCTACCCGATCCCCGAGGCGGCGTCCGTGGCACTTGGGGCCGTCCGCGAGAGCTGCATCCGCCATCCCGAGATCCGGGAGGTGACCTTCGCCTGCGTCGATCAGGCGAACCTCAAGGCCTACCGGGCACTCGGACTGACCCTCACGACCGAGATCGTCTGACCGGGAGCGAGCCTCAGTCCGCCTGACTGAGCGCCGCTCGCGCCGCCGCCTCCCCGGCGGTACGCCCGAAGACGGCACCGGACATCAGGCCCGTGCCGCCTGCGTAGTTGTGATAGAAGAGCCCGCCGACCAGCTCGCCGGTCGCATAGAGACCGGCCATCGGCCGGTCCTCAGTATCGAGCACCTGCGCCGTGCGGGCGTCGATGCGGAGGCCGCCGAACGTGAAGGTGAGCCCGGTCGTCACGGCCACGCCGAAATAGGGCGGCTGGTTGAGCGGGAGCGCCCAGTTCGACTTGGGCGGGTCGACGCCCACCGTGCCGAGCCCGTCCAAGACGGCCGGATTGAAGTCGCCGGGCCGGCAGGCGGCGTTGAAGCGGGCGACCGTGTCGATGAGCCCGGGCGGGTCGATCCCCAGCTCCTCGGCAAGTCCTTCGATCGTCTCCGACTCGCCCTTCGTGATCTCCCGGATACGGTACTCGTCGCGCAACATCGAGACCGTTTGCTGGTCGAAGAGCTGGAACGCAACACCAAGGGGCTGGCGTAGGATCTCGCGGCCGTACTTCGCGTAGGTGTAGTTCCGGAGATCCGCACCCTCGTCAACAAACCGCTCGCCCTCGATGTTGACGATCAGCCCCAGTGGATAGGAGTGCTTCTGGTAGAGGTCGCCGATCCGGCGGTTCCCGGTTGGCGGGGCGTTGAGATCCCAGGCGACGGCGTGTGCGCTCGACCAGTGTCCGTAAGACTGAGCGCCGGCCTCGATCGCCGCCTTGATCATGTCTCCCATGTTATGTCTGGTGCCGCGCACCTTGGCGAACTCCCACCCGGCTCCCAGGTACCTCGTCCGCATCTCGACGTTCGACTCAAAGCCCCCGGCGCCGAGCACCACCGCAGGCGCCTCGATCCGTTCGATCGAGCGGTCCGTCCGGATCTCGACTCCATCGATCGCCGCACTGGCCGGATCGGTCAAGAGCGACGTCGCTCGAGCTCCGTAGCGCACGGTGATCCCGGCCTGTTGGGCGGCCCCGAACAGCCGGTCCGAGAGGCCCTCGCCACCTCCCACCGCCTCGGTGATCATGCCGCCCCAGAATCGCAGCTTGCCCGCGACCTCGTAGGCCTGCCTCCCGTACATCAGCACCCAGCGCTGGCCGTGCACCTCGCGCATCCAGCACACGGTGTCATAGGCGCGGCTCACCAGCTGGTCGACCATCTGTGGATCGGCCTGCCCTTCGGTGACCCGCATCAGATCCGCCCGCATCTCCGGCCGCGGGTACGATCCGACGTCGATCCGCTCGAGCTCCGCATCAGAGAGGTCGGGAATCAGCGCCCGGATATCGTCGATCCCCTCGTAGGGGAAGCGGAAACCACCGCCGGTAAAGAAGGTGTTCCCACCCCGCTCGCCCTCCTCGGCCTTCTCGAGAACCAGCACGCGAGCTCCCTGCTCGCTGGCGGCGAGAGCGGCGCACAGAGCCGCGTTCCCGGCTCCAACCACAACGACGTCGGGCTTCACCTCAGCCATCAGGGCTCCCTCCAACACCCGCCAGCATATCCCCCAGAGGTCTCCCGCCGAAGCGCGCTCGCCGGGCCACGCGGAATCCCGGGCGGCTCCAGCCCCCCTGGCCGCACACTGGTAGCATCGGTCTATCGGGACCGGATCAGGAGGCACATGACCGTGATTACCGTGATCGCCAAGCTGCAGTCGCGCGAGGGCCAGGAGTCCGAAATGCGCGCCGCCCTTGAGAAGATGGTGGCGCAGGTCAGTGACCAGGAGCATGACGTGGTGAAGTACGAGCTCCACACTTCAGATGACGATCCGACCATCTTCTACTTCTACGAGCAGTATGCGAACGAGGCGGCTCAGCAGGCTCACAGTGGGACAGACCACATGAAGCAGCTGGGCGCTGACCTGAAAGGGGTCGCCGGCGCTCGGCCGGAGATCACGCGGCTGACCTGGGTCGCCGGGGTCGATCGGTAACAACTGCGTCCGGCCCGCTGGCAGGCGGCACGCCGAACGGGCGATCACTGCTCCCGCCGGGATCACCGCACTGAGGCCCGCAGCTCTCCTCAGGGATCCCGCTGTAGGGCTGCGAAGACCTTCACCTTGAGTGCCGTGAAGTCGGGGCTGGTAGTGTCCTGCGACCGCCTCGGCCTCGGCAGAGCCACATCGATCTGGTCGACGATTCGGCCCGGCCTAGGCGACATCACGTAGACGCGATCGGAGAGCAACAGGGCCTCATCGACATCATGTGTGACGAGCAACACGGTACGACCGTCGCGCTCCCAGACATCCTGCAGCCACTGCTGCATCTCGCGGCGGGTCAGTGCGTCCAGCGCTCCGAAGGGCTCATCGAGGAGCAGGATCTGTCGTGGCATGAGGAAGGTCCTGAGGAGCGCAAGTCGCTGGCGCATCCCCCCGGAGAGCTGGTCCGGCCACGACCGCTCGAATCCCGCAAGGCCGAAGCGCTCGTAGAGGCCGGCCGCCTGCTGCTGCGCCTGGCGTCTCGGAATCCCGGCGATCTCGGCGCCCAGCGTGGCGTTCTGGGCAAGGCGGCGCCAGGGCAGCAGGAGATCACGCTGTGGCATGAAGGCCGCCAGACCCGCCCGACCCCTGGCGTCGGCGCCGTCCACCTCCGCCCGGCCACTCGTCGGCAACTGGAGACCGGCCAGCACGTGGAGGAGTGTGCTCTTCCCGCACCCGCTCGGCCCGAGCAGACTGACAAACGAGCCCCGGTCGATCGCGATCGAAACGTCGACCAGGGTCTCAAGCGGTGGGTCGCCGGGGTAGACATACCCCAGCGACTTCACCAGCACGGCTCGATCGTCCATCGGCCCGCTCTCCTGCCGACTACGGCAAGAAGTCGTTCGTGTAGGCCTCGACCACATCGAGCTCGGCATCGGTGAGCTCCGCTTCCCTGAGGAAGACCTCGAAGCGCTCCCAGATGTCGTGCTGCTGAGTGCCCCAGGGCACCCCGGGGTCCGCAAACTTCCCACTCAGGTAGGCGGCACTCGACTCGACCAGCCCACGGTCGAGCTCCGGTACGGCGGCCAGCAGTATCTCGGCCGCCTCCGCCGCGTTCTCAATCGCGAAGTGGTAACCGCGAGAGGTCGCCTCGAGGAAGGCTCTCACCAGGTCGGGATCATCGGCGATCAGCGTGTCGCTGGTGGCGATCAGGGGCGTGTACCAGTCGGGAATGCAATCGGTGTAGTCGATGAACTTGAGGGTATTCACCTCGACGTCCGGCAGGGCGCGTGCGCGCAGGCCATCCCAGCCCTCGAAGACCCACACGAAGTCGAAGCGGTCCTGCTGCATCCCCGGCACGTAGTCGATATTGCCGACCTCAACGAACTTCACGGTGGACGGGTCTCCCCCGTCACAGGTGACCAGCGTGTGAACCAGCTGGCGCTCGAGCTGCCCGCCGAACCCACCGTAGGTCTTCCCCTCTAGGTCGACAGGCCTCGAGATCCCATCGGATGCCAGAGACATCAGGCTCGAGTCGTTGTGCGGCAGCATCGCGGCGATCGAGACGATCCCCACGCCAGCCAGCCGGGCCGGGATCAGCCCTTCGGCGTAGGTGATGCCGAAGTCAGCCTTGCCCTCTGCAACAATGACCGGAACGCCGGCCGTCGCCGGCTCAACGATCGACAGGTCCACGCCGACCTCTTCGTACCAGCCCTTGGCCAGCGCCACATAGATGCCCGCGTGGTTTGTGTTCGGCGTCCAGTCCAGCATCAGCGTTGCAGACTGCAGGGGAGCCTCGGTCGGCTGGGCGGTGGCGGGGACCGTCGGAGTGGGCGTTGCGACCGGCGCCGTCTCCTGCGGGTCATCCGAACCGCAGGAGACGAGCAGGCCGGCGATCAGCAGCGTCAGCGCCAGGGTGCCCGCGGGCAGCAATCGTCTCAGAATCATCTCTAGTCCTCTCCTTCGGGCGCTCTCACGTAGCGCCAGGGCATCACCATCCGGGCGAGCAGTTGCACGCCGAGAAAGAGCGCGATGCTGATCACCGCGATGACCACCACCGCCATGAAGATCTGGTCGGTTCGGTAGGCGCGTTGTGATCTCGTGATGAAGAGGCCGAGCCCGGAACTCGCCCCCATCCATTCGGCGATCACGGCGCCGATCACTGCGTAGGCGGCCCCGATCTGTAGCCCCGCGAAGAACGACGGGACCGCCGACGGCACGAGCACGGTGCGCAAGACCTGCCAGCGGCTCGCGCCCATGCTCCGTACCAACGCCACCACTTCGCGGTCGGCGTTCATC
Source organism: Dehalococcoidia bacterium (assembly GCA_965249675.1). Lineage (GTDB taxonomy): Bacteria > Chloroflexota > Dehalococcoidia > UBA2979 > UBA2979. The sequence goes on along the minus strand of OZ252250.1, from coordinate 2,246,982 downwards.
AGCCCCTCGGCGGTGTTGACCGCGATCGGGAAGAACCCGATCAGCACCACGATCACCACCTTGGGCATCAGCCCGAAGCCGAACCAGACGGCGAGCAGCGGAGCAAGCACCAGCACGGGAATGTTCTGGCTCACCACCAGCAGTGGGTAGAGGACCCGTCTGGCGAGCGGCACACTCGCGATCAGGGAGGCGAAGCCGACACCGATGGCGATGGCCACGGCGAGGCCGAGCAGCGCCTCCCCCACGGTCGTCTGGATGTGGGCCGGCAGGCCCGCCCGCTGGTCGAGCAGTGCCGTCCACAGCTGGCTGGGAGCCGGCACCAGGTAGCCAGGAATGTCCCGAACCGCAACGATCACTTCCCACACCAGCAGCATTGCTGCGAGGAAGATCGCCGCGGGGAGGTACTCCCTCACCCGAGCGAGAGCCCTCCCGATCGTGCTCTCGGAGGTACGCACGGTCAGGCGCGAGCGCGGAACTTGCCGGTCAGTGATGCGATCGTCGCCTGCTCGCTGTCGGTGGCGGTCTCAGAGACCTTGATCACCGTCACCACGCCTGTGGCGCCAGCCTCGATGGTCGCTTCATGCACCCGGCGGAGCAGCGGCCAGAGCTGATCGGGCTCACCTTGGACCGTCGTGCCCAGGGCATCCACCTCGTAGACGACCCCGGATCCTTCGATGAGCGCGATCGCTGGCTCAACGTGGGCGTAACGGTTCTCAGCGTTCCCCGGGGGGTTCGGCAGACACTGTATCTCGGCAATCAATGGGGGCCTCCTGGGCTGGCGCGCACGCACCATGGGAGACCGCTCGGGGACTGCGAGATCGGTTGGAGGTATGTCGGCAGGCAGAACCGTGAGTACTCGAGAGCTTCGACATGACCGCGTTCCCTACGCTCGGATTACCGAGATCAGGTTCCTGGGGTCGTCCAGTGGACTCTCAGCCTCGCGGCTCCCCCAGCGGTGCATCACGCTTCGTGATGTGTTGGCCAGAGCCTACGGAGTAACGGCGCATGAGTCAACGCCGACCAGGGCTGTGGCCGGCTCAGCCCCCGCCTGGGGCTGCCCAGACCCGCTCACCAGGACCCCCGCGATCTGTGCCAAGAGTTCCAGGCCCGGACAGCAGCCCCGATGGCGCTCGCCCTCCTGAGCACCTCCCGCGGGCGCGGAGGCAACATCCCGCCGGAACCGCGTCGATCTCTGTCAGAAGCGCCCCGGCCCGCGGCTGGTCCGCCGTCCCAGACGGGTCTGGACGCTCTACCGTTCCACGACCACGGGGGGCGCGTAGAACGCGACGTGGCCCCTGATGTTCGCAGCTGCCGCGAGCGGCTCAGCGTAGTACCAGGCCGCATCAGAGAAGGTCTCACCGCCCACCGCAAGGTCGTAGTAGGAGGCGATCCCCTTCCACGGACAGCGGGACTGCGCTTCGCTCCGGCCCAGGAACTCCGGTCGCACCGCCTCCGCCGGGAAGTAGACATTCCCTTCGACCACTTCAAAGATATCGGACTGCGCGACAACCTCTCGGTTCAGGATCGCCCGGGCCATCTCATCTCCTCATCCGCTCTCCGCTCACCCGCCCATCTTGCCAGAAGTCAGACTCCGACTGGCCGGGGAGACGCGGGGGCAACCCTCCCCTCGGTCAGCAGCCGGTCGTTCGGGCCCCCCAGCGGTCCCATCTGCTGCGTGGCGCCGCCGCTGCCGACCGCCCGTCGAGAGCGCGATATGATCCACCCCCGACCTTCGCTGGATGAGGGGTGACTCACGTGAGACTGGTCAGCTACACGGTTCGCGGCGTGACCCGCGCGGGGGTTCTGCGCGACGGTGAAGAGGTGGTGGACCCCCCTCGGGCCCTCGCTCTTCGCCTCGGCCAGGAGGGAAAATCGGCCGACCCCGCGCTCGCCGCGGCTGGCCTCTTGCCGTCGACGATGGTCGATCTCCTCGCCTTCGGGGAGCAGGCACTGGAGCTGGTCCGAGAGACCCTCCGCTGGTTGGACGAGGCGGGCCTCGGCCGCGACGACCTCGTTCGCGATGGTGTGATGACGCCGCCCGGAGGCTATCGGCTGGCCTTGCCGATCCCCAGGCCCGGCAAGGTGATGGCGATCGGGATCAACTACCGCGCCTATGCCGCCGAGATGGACCGTCGACCGGCCGAGCACCCGACGGTCTTCGCCAAGGTCTCATCCTCTATTGAAGGCCCCGGACACCCGATCCACGCCCCTCGCGAGAGTCACATGCTGGACTGGGAGGGCGAATGTTGCGTGGTGATCGGACGCCACGCCCGCCACGTCACCGCCGCCTCCGCGATGGACTACGTCGCCGGCTATATGAACGGCAACGACATCACCGTCCGTGACTGGCAGCGCCACACACCGACCTGGATGATGGGCAAGAGCTGGGACACGCACGGCCCGACGGGGCCGTGGATCCTGACCTGCGACGAGGTGCCAGACCATCACCAGCTGAGCCTGAAAGACCTTCGTCAACGACGTTGAGAAGCAGTCCGCCTCCCTGAGCGACCTCGTCTTCGACGTGCCTGAACTGATCGAGTACCTCTCGACCGCGTTCACGCTGGAGCCCGGCGATGTCATCTTCTCCGGCACGCCGGCCGGTGTCGGTCAGGCGCGAGAGCCGCAGGAGTGGCTGGTGCCGGGAGACAGCGTACGGGTGGAGATCACCGGGCTGGGATCGCTCACCAATCCGGTGGTGGCAGAGCCGCGCCCCAGCTGAGCGGGGGCCGGCCCCGGTGAGGCGGTATAGTCGGCCACATGTGTGGCCGCTTCACCCTGACCGAGGACTCAGCCGAGCGCATCGCCCGGCAACTCGGCGTTGAACCCGACGCCGTCGAACTCTCCAACCTCCGCCCCAGGTGGAATGTCGCTCCGACAGACGAGCATGTGATCCTGCGGATGAAGCGCGAAGACCGCGAGCTTCTACCGGCCCGCTGGGGCCTGGTGCCGTACGGCTCTGGTGACGCGAAGGGGGCGGCGAGGCGGATCAACGCGCGGGCAGAGACGGTCCGTCGGCTTCCCGCCTTCCGGAACGCGTGGCGGCGCGCCAGGCGGTGCGTCGTTCCGGTCGACGGCTATTTTGAATGGGTGGGGCCGCGCCAGGCCAGGCAGCCGATCTGGTTTCATCGACCAGACAACGAGATCTTCTTCCTGGCCGGGCTCTACGAGTCCTGGCGGCCGGCGCCGGACGAGTGGCAGCGCACGTTCACGATCATCACGACCGAGGCGACCGAGCGGGTCGCAGCGGTCCACGATCGGATGCCGGTGATCGTGCCCGAGCGGCAGCTCGACGAGTGGCTCTTCCAGGCCGACCAGGACCGGGAGCGTGCTCAGGCACTGCTGGGCCCGCGCGACGAGGAACCCCGACTGGTCGCCACCGCCGTGTCCCCCCGGGTCAACTCCGTGCGGAACGACGACGCGGCCTGCCTGGAGCCCGTCTCCTACCCCTTGCCCCCGTCGGCCCCAGCACAGGGTCGGCCGACAGCGAGTGGATGAGAGATGAGGAGCCCAGGATGAGCTGGCAGACCCTGGGGAGTATCGCCCCGGCAGATCTCGCGCCCGTGCGGAAACAGCTGCACTGCGTCTTGCAGGTGGTCGCCATGGCACCGGGCCGCCTGCTCGAGCCGAGGGCCGACTGGAGCCATACCTCGTTCAGCTGGGAGAACGCTCGCCACTCGCTGGTCAGCGAACTGTTGCCCCTACCAGAACCCTGCCACGTCGCTCTCCGCCCGGCCGACGGAGCCGTGCTGCTCCTCGACGGCGACCAGTCGGAAGTCGCCTCGGTGGCAACCGGTGGCGGCACGATCGAGCAGCTCCAGAGCTGGCTGGTCGGGCAGCTGCGTGCACGTGGTGCCGAACTCAACGGGCCACTCCAGCCGCCGGATGAACTCCCCGAACCCTGCTCGACGGGCCAGAGCTTTGGGCTCTCAGACCGAGCGGCGTGCGCCGAGATCGGCCGCTATTATCAGGATGCGTTCGACATCCTGACATCGGTCGTCGGCTCACAGAGCGCCGCGACGCCGATACGCACCTGGCCCCACCACATGGATATGGCGCTCCTGTTGGAGCTCGATCGCGGTGGCGACCCCGAGACCGCGCGCTCGATCAGCTTCGGCATGCAGCCGGGAGACGACTTCCTCCCAGAACCCTACTTCTACAGCAGTCCCTGGCCCTACCCCCGGCCCCAAGTCTGGCCGCCGCTGGCCGCGGGCGGCAGCTGGAACACCGATGGGTTCACGGCCGCGGTCCTGCCCTCCTCCGTAGTCGTCGCCCGCGGCGACGGCGCCGCCCAGCAGCAGGCGCTCGCCACCTTCGCGCTCTCGGCGATCGAGGCGAACCACCTGCTGCTCAGTAGCCAGCCGGACTGAGCACCGCGTCGCGGTGACTCGCCAGCCAACCCACCGTGCCCCGGGAACGCAGGCGGTTGGGCGGGAGGATGCAGCGATGGACCGAACGGACGGTTCGGCTCTGGACCTGGCCTTCCTCCGTAGCTACGAGGCGACCACCCTGCGCCGAATCGAGGTCGTCTCCGATGCGCTCCTCGAGCGGCTCTTTCTCGCCGATGCCGGCCAGCGTGCCCTGCTCGCAGCGCAGCTGTTGAGCCACCTGGCCGAGGCCGCCCAGCGCCTCGTCGCCGTCTGTTCCGCGCTGCGAGATCGCCGATCCTCGGTCGCCGTGTCGCTGCGCCAGCAGCTGCCCACCGCAGACGGTTGGCGGGCGTTCAGCGAAGCGGTCTCCGAAACCGACCCTGGCGAGCTGGTACGCGCAATGGGGCTGGACGATCGGGCATGGGACAGCGCAGACGAGCTCTCCAGAGCACCCGAGCTGTGGCTCCACAGCCAGGTGATCCGGGTCCACGAGAGTGGACCGCCGCTGACCAGGCTCGAGGGTGGTGAGCGGCCGGCACTCCTGTTCGAGGGACACGACCGGAGCGGGCGAGGGGCCGAGCTGCGGGTCGCGCTCTCCGAGGCTCGAATCACCGCGATCGCCGACGCAACCGGGCAGCTGGTGGCGATCGCGCGTGACTTCCTGATCACCCACATCGAACTGCGCGAGGAGTCGCTGGCCGAGTACGGCGCGGGTTGAGGGGAGAGAGCAGCCGGGGGTCAATCTCCTGTGGACCGGGGCGTTCAGCCGCGGCCTCTGCCCGCCCACTCAAGGAAGTCCAAAGAGGCCTCACCTGCCCAGTAGCGGGGCTCCCCCCGGTGCCAGAAGCCGAGATGTCCGCCCCCGGCAGTCGCCTCGATCCGCAGGGGGTGCCCCGGCGGAGTGCGGAAATGCTCGATGCTCGCCAGCGGGACGATCGGATCATCGGCCGCCGTGAGCACCAGGGACGGACGCGCGATCCTCGACAGCGCCGGACCCGAACTCGCCGCCTCGTAGTAGTGATCGACGGTGGCGTGGGGGGTGGCGTGGACGGTGAAGAGCTGGTCGAACCGGTACACCGTGCGGATCTGCCACCAGCGCGCCGGGGGGCCCGGCACCGTGCGATGACGGCGAATCCTGTTGATCAGTCGGCAGAGCGAGCGCGTGTAGCGGAGGTGGTAGAGGCGGTTCTCCGGGCGGGCCATGGCTCGGCGGGTCGCCTGGAGATCGACCGGCGGACTGACGGCGGCGAACGCGTCGGCCAGGCAGCCGGTGCCGCTCTCTGCGGCGTAGAGCAGCGCCTGATTGCCGCCGAGGGAGAAGCCGATCACGCCGTAGGGGCGAGGCAACCCCTCGGCCTCAAGCGCGCCGAGCACCCTGGCGATGTCCCCGCTCTGGCCCGCGTGATAGAGCGTTCCGGCGAGCGCCTCCGTTCCTCCGCAGCTGCGGAGGTTCACGCGCGCCACGTCCCATCCGCGGTTGAGAGCCTGGTGGGCCGTTCTCAGCACGTACGGCGCCTCCACGCCCCCGGCCAGCCCGTGGACGAGCAGGACCGTCCCTCGCCCGGCTGTCCGCGGTCGCCGACCGTCGGTCCTCGTGCCCTGCCGGTTGAGGTGCAGCTCAACCGCCGTGCCCGGCTCGACCGCGACCGGCCGGACCTGGGCCGGCGGCAAGGGGGCGGCGGGCAGCAGCACCGGCAGGACCGTCTGCCGATGCCTGCCTCGCAGCCAGCCGGGCGGTTCAAAGCGGCGGCGGGCGACAGAGCGGGAGGACGGGTCGCAGGTGGCGGCCTCAGTCATGAGCACCCATCATGGCACGACACCCGGTCTGGCCGGTAAGGGCCGCCCGGGGCGAGGGGAAACGGGATGCGATACATCATCTATGGCGCAGGCGGCATCGGCGGCGCCATCGGTGGCCAACTCTTTCATCACGGTCATGACGTGATCCTGATCGCGCGCGGGGAACACCTGGCGCGGATCCAGCGTGCCGGGCTCGTGATTCGTACGCCCGACGAGACCATCACGGTTCCGATCCCCGCCGTCGATCATCCGCAGATGGTCGACTGGCGTGATGGCGACGTCGTGCTGCTGACGATGAAGGCCCAGGACACCGAGGTCGCCCTCAACGAACTGCGCGCGGTCGCTGGCACCGGGGTTCCCGTGATCTCCGCCCAGAACGGGGTGGACGGCGAGCGGATGGCGGCCCGGCGGTTCACAGATGTCTACGGCATGCTCGTGATGATGCCGGCGACCGAAGTCCTCGTGCACGCAACGCCGCTGGTCGGCTGGCATGATGCCGGTCGCTATCCGCGCGGCACCGACCAGCTGATCGAACAGGTCTGTCGGGACATCAGCTCCAGCCGCATGGCGTCGAGGCCGCACGGCCAGGTGATGCAGCTGAAGTACGCCAAGCTCCGCAACAACCTCAACAACGCCGTGGATGCGCTGGTGGGCGAACGCGCCCGCGGCGGCAAGATCCACCGGATCCTTGAGGAGGAGGCGGACGCCTGCTTCAGGGCAGCCGGCATCGACGTCGTTTCGCACGAGACGCTGGTCGCCGGTCGCCGCCAGGCATTCCGAAACGGCGACATCCCCGGGTACCCGAGACGCGGCACGTCCTCGTGGCAGAGCCTCGCCCGCGGTCGCGGCATCGAAGCCGACTACCTCAACGGTGAGATCGTGTTGCTGGGAGCGCTGCACGGTGTGGCCACACCATACAATCGCGCGGTGCAGCAGCTCGCACTCGAGGCTCAGCGGCAGTCGCGAGCACCCCACAGCTACACCGCGGGGGACATCGAGCTGGTCGCCCGCGACCTGCTCCCTCGGGACTGACGGGGGCGCTCGGCCCAGCGCCCCACCGACCTGTCGCCTCTCGCTGATAGGATCGGGCAGGCTGCCGGCGTGAGGAGAAGCGATGAGCTGTCCCGTCCACATCTGGGTGCCGATGATGGCTGCGCTCAGCCCGGTCGCGCAGCTCGTTCGCGGGCGACTCGCACAGCTGTCGCCCGCGAAGGCGAAGGCGCTCAACCCTGCCCGACGGATCCCGGAGATGGCCCGCTGGTCGGCGGTCGGCAACTCCTCCGGGAGCAGAGTCCCCGGGGCAGCCCAGGAGGCGGTCGACCACGACTGACCGGTCCCCTCATCACCGGGGCGCTGTGGGGTGCACCGGGCCTCGTGGTAGACGAGCAGCCAGGCGGTGGTCTCATGAATCCAACGGACGCGCACGATTCACCCGACGCTCGCAACCACCTCGCCGAGGAGACGAGCCCCTACCTCCTCCAGCACGCGCTCAACCCGGTCGACTGGTATCCGTGGGGCGAAGCCGCCTTCCGGCGCGCCCGCGATCTAGACCGGCCGATCCTGCTCTCTGTCGGCTACTCCGCCTGCCACTGGTGTCACGTGATGGCCCATGAATCCTTCGAAAACGAGGCGACGGCGGCGCTGATGAACGAGGCCTTCGTCAACATCAAGGTCGACCGCGAGGAACGTCCCGATGTCGACTCGGTCTACATGAGCTTCACCCAGGCGATGACCGGGCAGGGGGGATGGCCGATGACGGTCTTCCTCACGCCGGACCTCGAGCCCTTCTACGCCGGCACCTACTTCCCGCCGTCGGACGGCCACGGCCGGCCGGGATTCCCACGCCTCCTGCGCAGCATCAGCCAGGCCTGGGAAGGTGACCGCGCGAACGTCGTCTCATCGGCGGCGACCATCACCGAGCGGATGCGGGAGGCCAGCACCTCCGTCTTGGGGGCGACGGCCGTCGCCCCGACCCCGGATCTCCCCGGGACAGCCCTCACCACCTACCGCTCGGCCTTCGATCCGCGGAACGGCGGATTCGGCGGGGCGCCGAAGTTCCCAAGCCCCGCCAATCTTGAGTTCCTGCTGACGCACGACCAGCGGGTGGGCGATGACGGCCTGGCTCCCGGCGCCCGAGAGATGGTGTTCACGACGCTGCGCGAGATGTGGGCCGGCGGGATCTACGACCATCTCGGCGGCGGATTCTCGCGTTACAGCGTCGACGACGGCTGGCTGGTCCCTCACTTCGAGAAGATGCTTTACGACAACGCCCAGCTGGCGAGGCTCTATCTGCACGCCTACCAGGTCAGCGGTGACGAGCTCTTCCGCCGCGTGGTCGGAGAGACGCTCGACTATGTCCTCGCGGAGATGTGCTCGCCGGAGGGCGGCTTCTACGCTGCACAGGACGCCGATTCTGAAGGGATCGAGGGCAAGTTCTTCGTCTGGACGGCAGCTGAAGTCGACTCTGCGCTGGGCCCAGAGGATGGTCCACTCGCCCGTGCGCTCTTCGGCGTCGGCTCCGAGGGGAACTTCAGAGACCCGCACCATCCCGACCTGACGGGCCGCAGCGTGCTCAGCCGACAGCGTCCGCTCGCCGACCTGAGTGACCAGATCGGCCCCGACCCGGAGGCGGTCGGGCATCGCATCGAGGGGTGGCGGGCCGAGCTCGGCCGGGTGCGCGAGGGGAGAGTCGCGCCCGGGTTAGACGACAAGGTGTTGACCTCCTGGAATGGCCTGATGCTGGCCGCCTTCGCCGAGGCCGGGCGCGTCCTCGGCGACGAGCGATATCTCCAGGCAGCCCTCCGCAACGCCCGCTTCGTCCGGCAGGAACTCTGGAACCAGGGGCGGCTGCTCCATACCTACAAGCAGGGCATCGCTCGAATCGACGGGATGCTCGAGGATCACGCCTACTACGCGCTGGGATTGGTCGAGCTCTACAAGGCGAGCGGCGACCTCGCACACCTGGAGTGGGCGCGGGCGCTCCTTGAGCAGATCATCGCGCGGTTCCACGACGACGACGGTGGCGGCTTCTTCGAGACCGCATCGGACGGGGAGCTGCTGCTGCTGCGCCAGAAGCCGCTCTTCGATGCGCCAACGCCGAGCGGGAACGCTGCGGCCGCGCTCCTAGCGGCGACCCTGGCCCGCTACTACGGCCGCACCGACTGGGAGACGCTTGCCGGCGAAGTAGTCGCCCTCAGCGGCGATCGTCTGGCTCGTGCGGCGCTTGGAATGGGGACCACGCTGCAGACCGCCGAGCTGCTACTGGCGCCACGCACGGAGATTGCGATCGTCGGGCCCGCTCGAGATCGCGCGCCCTTCGAGCGGGTATTGTCTGCCCACTTCCTGCCGACCGTGCCGATCGCGCCGGCGTCGCAGGCGGACGGACTCCCCCTCCTTGAGAATCGCGACGTGAAGACAGGAGCTGCAGCCTTCATCTGTCATGACTTCGTCTGCAGCCTGCCGGCCACCACGGTCGAGACATTCTCGGCACAGCTGAGCAGCTGACCGGAACACTCCCTCGGGGCGCACCCTCGGGAACCGTCTGGTTCGTGCCCGCGAGGAACGGCCGATGAGCGACCTCCAGCGACTCCTCGACTCCTTCGCCCGGTGCGACCGCGTGCGCCCGGACGCGACCGAGCCGAACCTCGTCGACCTCATCCGGGCCGTCGCTTCGATCGCCGGAGCCCCCGGCCTCGAACGGACGACCCACAGCCTCGAGCTGGGCGAGCGGATCGGGACCCCTCGCCATCTGATCTTCCTGCTTGCCGACGGACTGGGCACCCACTTCATCGAGGACGTGCTCGGTCCTCGGAGCTGGCTCGGCCGGCACCTGATCCGCTCGATCCAGACCGTCTATCCGTCAACCACCAGCGCGGCCCTCACCTCGGTCGCGACGGGGCTGTGGCCGGCCACCCACTCGGTGGCCGGTTGGTGGCACTTTCTCCCGCAGATCGGCGAGCCGATCGTGATCCTCCCCTTCCTCCGCCTGCGCGACGGCGCCCCCCTGGAGGCGTGCTGCCAGGTCACCGTCGCCGAGGCGATCCCTCACCCCCCGCTGGCCGGGCGGCTCAGGCGAGAGTGCGCCGCCGTGCTGCCCCACTCGCTCGTCGATTCGGCATACACGGCCTACCTCAGCGGCGACGCGCGACGGATTCCCTACCGCAATCTCCCCGAGGCGGTCAGCCGGCTCACTCGATACGTCCAGGGCGCCCCCGGGCCCACGTACAGCTACTGGTACGTCGCCGATATCGACTTCCAGGCCCACCGCCACGGCGTCCGCTCGCCCGAGGTAGCCGGGGCGCTCGGGGAGCTCGACGAGGCTCTCTCCGAACTCGAGCAGCAGCTGCTGGGCCTCGACGCCCGTGTGGTCGTGACCGCCGACCACGGCCACCTCGACATGGGGCTCAAGATCGTCCTGGCCGAGACCGATCCGCTCTGCGAGCACATGGCCACGCCTCCATCGGGCGATCTCCGCCTCGCCTTCTTCCACCTCCGGGCCGGGCATGAGCGGGCCTTCGCCGATGAGTTTCGAGCACGCTTCGGGGAGCACCTGGCCCTCATTTCAACCGATCAGCTGGACGACCTCCGGCTGCTCGGCCCCGAGCCTCTGACGAGCGAAACGCGAAGGCGCCTGGGTAGCTGGGCTGCGATCTCGATGGACGACACTGCCTTCCGTTACGCCGCCGGCGGCAGTGGCGTACAGCTCCTCCGGCAACGCTCGAACCACTCCGGGCTGTCGCGCCAGGAGATGACCGTGCCCTTCGTCGTCGGCTAGACACCCCATGGCTGTAAGTGTGCACCAGCAGTGCTGGAGCTGGTAGCGCGGAGAGGACTCGGCGCGTCCGGTCACACGCCGGTCAGCAGACAGCCACAGCGGTGCGACGCTGTGCTACGCGGCCTCGGGTACGGCCTCCTCGGAATGCTGGCGGTGTCCCCAGGCGGTGGCCTCGTCGTAGCGGGAACGCGTCCGCAGGCACCCGTGGAGGTATCCGACGAGACGGTTCGCGGTAGGTCCCGCCCCCTCTGGGCCTCTGCGGCGTGCCCCCGGGGCTCTCCCTAGCTGAGCGCCTCGCAGCACGTCTCCGTGATCAAGCGGGTCACCAGGTAGGGGTCCATGTTCGCGTTCGGGCGGCGATCCTCGAGGTACCCCTTCTGGTCGCGCTCGACCTGCCAGGGGATACGAACCGAGGCCCCCCGGTCTGAGACACCGTAGAAGAACTCGTTCCACGGCGCGGTCTCGTGGAGACCCGTCAGGCGCAGCTCAATACCGGCGCCGTAGTGAGGAACGTGGTCCATCGCCTTCTCGCCCAGCGCCTCGCAGGCCTTGATGATCGGGGCGTATGACTCACGCATCGCGTTGGTCGAGAAGTTGGTGTGTGCGCCGGCACCGTTCCAGTCGCCGGAGATCGGCTTCGGACTCAAGCTGACCGAGATGTCGAACTCCTCGGCGATCCGGGAGAGCAGCCAGCGCGCGACCCAGAGCTGGTCGGAGACCTCGATCGGGCCGATCGGCCCGACCTGGAACTCCCACTGGCCCATCATCACCTCGGCGTTCGTACCGGCGATCGTGAGGCCAGCCTCGAGACAGGCCGAGGTATGCGCCTCGACGACCTCGCGGCCCCAGATCTCGGCGGCGCCGACGGCACAGTAGTAGGGCCCCTGCGGCGCGGGGAAGCCCTCCTCCGGCCAGCCGAGCGGTCGCGCGCCCTGGAAGAAGGTGTACTCCTGCTCGATACCGAACCACGACTCGTGACTTGCGTACTTCGCCGCGGTCTCGACACAGGCTCGGCGGGTATTGGTCGGGTGCGGGGTCATGTCGGTCAGCAGCACCTCGCAGAGCACGACCACATCGTCCCCGCCACGGGTCGGGTCGGGGCAGACAAAGACGGGGTTGAGGACGCAGTCCGAGTCAAATCCGGGGGCCTGATTGGTGCTCGACCCATCGAAACCCCAGGTGCCCGGCTCTTCACCGTCGGCGATGATCTTCGTCTTCGTGCGCATCAGCGGGCCTGCGAAGCCGGACTCTGGTGTCGGCTCGGTCCCGTCGATCCACACGTACTCAGCTCGGTACGGCATAGGCCACCTTCCTCGGCGTGGCCCCCGAGGGGAACCACGACCCACTGTTGCTCTTCGCGGTCAAACCTGCGATCAACGTTAGGCGGGACACGTTTCGACCGTGTTTCAGCCTAGCCTACCGTCGTTGCTCGCGCGGCACTTCCGCTCGACACTGAAACCTCCGGCGAACCGCGGATCGGAGCCGGCATGACCTTCAGATTGCCCACACCAGCTCTCGTTGCCGCGATCCTTGCCGCCATCACCGTCTTCACGGCGCTGGGGATCTGGCAGTTGCAGCGAAACGAGTGGAAGCAGGGCCTAGTCCGAGAACGCAACGAGCGCACGGCCGACCTGCCGCTCACGGTCGCGGCCGCGAGCCAGCTCCCAACCGATGACCTCGATTACCGGCGACTGAGCGGCAAGGGCAGCTGGGACTGGGAGCACCCGCTGCTCATTGGTAACCGCGCGCGCCTACAGACTCGCGGCGAGGAGCTGGTCCTGCCGTTCCTGCTCGCCGCCGGGGGCCCGGCGCTTCTGGTCAACCGAGGCTGGTATCCGCTCGGGGAGCGCGAGGGCGTGCTGGCCGAGCTCGCCGAGCGGCCGGACGAGCCCCTATCGGGCCTGATCAGGGCAGAGGTCCGCTCGGGGCGGCAGACATCGTCGGGAATCTGGACGGCTCTCGATCCGGGCGCGATGAGCCGGGTGCTCCCCTACCCGGTCCTCGACTGGGTGGTCGTCGAGGGCGCACTCCGGCCACAGGGCACCCAGGGCCGGAGCGAGACGCTGCCGCTCACCGGCTACTCGCCGTACAGCAGCACTACCCCGCACCTGGAGTACGCCGCGACCTGGTTCGGGATCGCGGTCGTGCTGATGGTCGTGGCCGTGGTCCGATTTGTGATCGCACCACGGCGCACGCGCCCACCTGCTGACTCCAGAGGCTAGGAGCCGCTGATCTGTCCGGCGTGGTCGATGGCGTGGGAGGCCACTATCTCCATGACGGCCTGTATGGTGTGGTCCTCACCGGCCATCTTCGTCAGGTCACGGTCCTCGACGTAGCGCAGGACACGGTCGACATCGGCGATCGCCTGGTCGAATGCCGCGACCGCCTCAGACGGGCTGGCGAGCGCCAGCTCGATGTTCTCCGGGGCCTTCCCCATCATCCCGTCGGCGACGCGACCGGCAAACATGCGCTCGACGCCGATCACGTGCTCGGCGGCCTGCCTCGCGGACCACTCGTCCTCACCCGGTGAGCTCTCCCAGCTGCCGGCATCGGCTCCCTCGAGGGCCGAGCGCAGCGCCGCGTGCCCCTCCCCTATCTGTGCCCGAATCTCATCAGCCGTCGCCATGCGAACCTCCTTGAAGCGATCTCCATCGGTTACCTCCGTAATCTACTGGAGAAGCGGTCGGGGCGTGAACCGCGGGCGCCCATCAACTCGAACCGCAGCCGACCCGGTCGATGAACCCAACCCCGGACTCTCTAGCGCCTCGTCGGTCTAGGATGGTTGCTTCGGGTCGCTGCGGCTCAATCGCGGCCTGAAGGGAGGGCCCCATGGCAGACACCATCGCCGCGCGCGACGTCCTGACCGAGAGCGAGGCGATCTCCCGCTCCCAGCGGGTCTCCGATGTCTCCTACGAGCTCTCGCTCGACCTGGCAGGGGGGCAGCAGCGCTACCGGGGCCACTGCACCGCCGGCTTCGCGCTCCACGGCGAGGGCTCGCTCTTCCTCGACTTCGAGGGCGAGGAGATCTCAGAGCTCATCCTCAACGGGTCCGTAGTCGAGAGCCCGGCCTGGGACGGTCACCGACTGACGCTCCCGCCCGAGCTCCTGGCCCCGGCGAACACGCTGTCTATCCGCTATCGCAACGAGTACGACCACACCGGGGCCGGCTTTCACCAGTTCATCGACCCTGAAGACGGTGAGGAATACCTCTACAGCAACTTCGAACCCTTCAGCGCGCACCGCCTCTTCCCCTGCTTCGATCAGCCCGATATCAAGGCGACCTACCGGCTGCGGGTGACGGCGCCCTCGGCATGGGAGGTCGTGCACAACGTCGCCGCCGACGAGAGCAGCCCCAGCGATGACGGCCGGACACGCCACGAATTCGGCCAGACCGAGCGATTCTCCACGTACCTCTTCGCGCTCGTCTGCGGACCCTACGCGGCATTTCGGGACCGCCACGGTGACATCGCGCTCGGCTTCTTCTGCCGCCGCTCCCTGGCGCCACACCTCGATCAGGATGAGCTCTTCGAGATCACGAAGCAGGGGCTGGACTTCTTCGGCGAGTTCTTCGACTACCCCTACCCGTTCGGCAAGTACGACCAGATTTTCGTGCCGGAGTTCAACGCTGGCGCGATGGAGAACATCGGTGCCGTGACGTTCGCCGAGGTGTTCGTCTTCCGCGACCGACCGACCGACAACCAGCGGCTCAACCGCGCCGAGGTGATCCTCCACGAGATGGCGCACATGTGGTTCGGCGACCTGGTGACCATGCGCTGGTGGAATGACCTGTGGCTGAACGAGAGCTTCGCCACCTACATGTCCTACCTCGCGCTCGACTCGGCGACCCGCTTCGAGCACCCCTGGCAGGTCTTCAATTCGGGCATGAAGAACTGGGCCTATCGCCAGGACCAGCTGGTTACCACCCATCCGATCGCCGGCGACGTCGCCGACACCGACCAGACCTTCCTCAACTTCGACGGCATCACCTACGGGAAGGGCGCGGCCGCAATCAAGCAGCTCGTCGCCGCGATGGGTCTCCCGGCCTTCCGCTCTGGGATGCGCAGGTATTTTCGCCGCCACGAGTACGGCAACACCACGCTCTCCGAGTTCCTCGATGCCCTGGAAGCCGGTCTCCGCTCGGTTGGCGACGAGCGGGACCTGCACGCCTGGGCGCGCCTCTGGCTCGAGACCCCGTCGCTCAACACGCTGGCGACGAGCTGGGAGAGCCGCGACGGCCTGATCTCGGCCATGCAACTTGAGCAGACGACGAGTGGTGGCTACGAGACACTGCGCCCCCACACCGTCGAGATCGCGCTCGTGCGGGGACTCGGTGGTGGTGCGGCGATCGAGTCCATTCCGGCGACACTGGATGCGGCGGCGGCATCGGTCCCCGCCGCGGTCGGCTACGAGACCCCGGAGCTCGTCTTCCCCAACCACGAGGACCATGACTTCGTGAAGGTGGCGCTCGATCGGGCCTCAATCGAGTTCATCCGGGCGCACCTTGAGCGGATCGATGACCCGTTGCTCCGTCAGCTGATCTGGCAGGCGCTCTGGATGATGGTGCGAGACCAGCAGCTCCCCGCCACCGACTATGTCTTCCTGGCGGCCGCGAAGGTCACGACCGAGACCAACCCACAGCTGGTTGAGGCGACACTCCAGACGGTGGCGGCCACCGTCGGCCGCTACGTGCCCGACCAGCTCAAGGCCGATGTGGCGCACTCGGCGTTCGAACTCGCATGGCAGGCGCTGAACAAGGTGGAGGACCCCGACCTTCGCATCATCTGGTCGCGCGCTCTGATCAATTTCGCGCTGAGCGATGACGACATCAGTCGGTGCGCCCGCCTCGCCGATGGCGAGCTGTCTGTCCCGGGGGTCAGCATCGACCAGAACATGCGGTGGGAGATCGCCGTGCGTTCGGTGGCGATGGCGCTTCCGGCGGCCTGGGAGCGCGTGCTCGCCGAGCTCGAGCGTGACCCCTCAGACCGCGGACAGCGGCAGCGCCTGCGTGCCGAGACCTCCGTCCCTGACCGATCCGTCAAGGAGGCCGCCTGGGAGCGGTTCCTGGCGGAAGGATACGGCTCACTGCACCTCACCCGGGCCGCCATGAGCGGTTTCCACTGGTGGTGCCAGCGCGACCTCCTGGCCGATTACACCGAGCGGTTCTTCCAGGGCATCGCCTCGGTGTTCGAGGCGGAGGAGAACGAGTTCTCCTCCGCCTACTTCGCGAGCCTCTTCCCGACGCGAGTCGAGCAGGTCGTGCTCAGCCGATCGGAGGAGCTCCTCGCCACCCTGGATGAGCAGCACCTGCTGCTCCAGCGGATGCTGCGAGAGTCTAACGACGACCTGGCACGGGCTCTGCGCTGTCGCGCCCTCGTCCTGGACTCAGCTCCATGATCGGAGGCGACGGTGGACATCCCATCCCGGCTGCGCTTCCAGCATCCCAGCCGGGGCCGCTCCCGGTGGTCAGGTCGGCGTGAGCGGTCTCCGGCAGACGTTGCGCTTCTGGGGATGGCGCATCGTGGGAGCCGGAGCCGCCATTCAGGCGCTGCAGAGCGGCCTCTTCATGCAGGCCTTCGGCTCCTATTCGGTTCTCCTCCGAGATCACTTCGGCTGGTCGGCAACGACGCTCTCTGTCGCCTTTGCGATGACGCGGGCCGAGAGCGGCATTCTCGGGCCGCTCCAGGGATGGATGATCGATCGGTTCGGGCCGCGCCTGATCATGCAGTTCGGGCTGGTCTTGATGGCCGTCGGCTTCATGCTCTTTGCCACCACCCAGAACCTCGTCCACTTCTTCGGCTTCTACTTCCTGATGTCGGTCGGGGCGAGCCTCGGCGGCTTCCTCTCGGTGACCACCGCGCTGGTGAACTGGTTCCGGCGATACCGTAGCCGCGCACTCGCGGTATCGCAGACCGGATTCGCCCTCGGCGGGTCGCTTACGCCGGTGATCGTCTTCTTCATGGAGACCTACGGCTGGCGGGCGACCGCGTTCTCCTCTGGCGTCATCATCCTGCTGGTTGGGCTCCCCCTGACGATGCTGATCCGGCACCGCCCGAGCGACTACGGCGAGTACGCCGACGGTCTAGACCCGGCCACTCAGATCAATGACGGTTACGAGGCGCCGGAGGGACTGACGAAGGTTGACTTCACTGCCCCCGAGGCGATCCGCACGCGCGCCTTCTGGATGATCAGCCTCGGGCACAGCGCGTCACTGCTGGTCGTCGGCGCCCTGATGCTCCATCTCTCACTGTTCCTCACCAGCGATGACGTGGGCCTGAGCCTGCAGCGCGCCAGCTTCATCGTCGGGGCACTGCCCCTGATGCAGATGGTGGGCCAGCTCTCGGGCGGATTCTTCGGCGATCTCGTGAACAAGCGGGTGATCGTCATGTTCTGCATGCTGGGGCACTCGATCGGACTGCTTCTCCTGACCTACCACGTCAACGAACTGATGCTCTGGGCGTTCGTGCCCTTCCACGGACTCGCATGGGGCGCGCGCGGACCGCTGATGCAGTCGCTCAGGGCCGACTACTTCGGGCCCACCAACTTCGGGACGATCATGGGGTTCTCCTCGCTGATCGTGATGCTGGGCATGATTGTCGGACCGCTGCTGGCCGGCTTCCTCGCCGACCAGACCGGCACCTACACGATCGGGTTCACCGTGCTCGCGGTCCTGGCAGGAATGGGGTCTGTCTTCTTCCTGCTCGCCACGCCGCCACTGCCGCCGGACACGACCCCCCTCATCGCGGCGAGCCCCGCCTCAGAGCGGGCCCGAGGGATCGTCAGCCGCAGCTGACGGGATCGCTCCCTCGAAGAGCGGGCGCGTCGGCGGCGCGGTCGCTCCCAGGTCCCTTCAAGACCTTCCTCACGGTGCCCGGCCACCCGAACGAGCGCGGCGGGCGGGCTCAGTCCGCGAGCAGCTGCCTGAGCACGTACTGGAGAATGCCGCCGTGGCGGTAGTAGTCCACCTCGACCGGCGTATCGACCCGACAGAGGACCTCGAAGCGCGTCTCCGTGCCGTCGTCGGCGAGGGCCACCACCGACAGCCGCTGACGGGGCTCCAGCGAGTCGTCGATGCCGAGCACATCGAAGCGCTCGCGACCGGTCAGGCCGTGGCTGGCGAGACCCTCTCCCTCGAGGAACTGCAAGGGCAGGATGCCCATCTGCACGAGGTTGCTGCGATGGATGCGTTCGTAGGAGCGGGCAATCGTCGCCCGCACGCCAAGCAGGGACGGCCCTTTCGCCGCCCAGTCACGGGACGAGCCGGTGCCGTACTCCTTCCCGGCAACCAGGATCAGGGGCGTGCTCTCGGCACGGTAGCGGTCGGCGGCGTCGTAGATCGTCATTCGCTCGCCATCGGGGAGGTAGCGTGTCCACCCGCCCTCCTCCTCGACGAGCTGGTTCCGCACGCGCACGTTGGCGAACGTGCCACGCATCATCACTTCGTGGTTACCGCGTCTTGAGCCGTAGGTGTTGTAGCCGCTCTGTGGGACCTCGTGGTGGTTCAGGTACTCAGCCCCGGGGCTTCTCCTGGCGATCGCCCCGGCCGGCGAGATGTGGTCTGTGGTGGTCGAGTCGCCGAGGATCGCGAGCACGCGCGCCTCTCTGATCTCCGCCATCTCGCCCGGCGCGGGAGAGAGATCCTCGAAGTAGGGCGGACGGCGGACGTAGGTGGACTCCGGGTTCCAGTCGAAGCGGTCACCCTCGGCCCCGGCCAGGCCGGCCCAACGCTCATCGCCGGTGAAGACGTCCCCGTACTGCGCCTCGAACATGCGCTGCTGTACGGCCCGCCCGACCGTCTCCTGCACCTGCTCCTGCGTCGGCCAGATGTCGCGCAGGTAGACCGGTCCGCTTTGGCCCTCGCCCAGGGGCTCGGTCAGCATGTCAATCTCCGTGGTCCCGGCCAGTGCGTAGGCCACGACGAGCGGCGGTGACATCAGGTAGCTCGAGCGCACCTTGTTGTGCACCCTCGCCTCGAAATTGCGGTTCCCCGACAGCACGGAGGCAACGGCGAGATGTCCGTCATCGATCGCCGCCTCCACATCATCGGGCAGGGGGCCCGAATTGCCGATACAGGTCGTACAGCCATAGCCGACCAGCCCGAACCCGAGTCGATCCAGGTACGGCGTCAGCCCGGCCTCGGCCAGATAGTCGGTCACCACCTTGGAGCCGGGGGCCAGGCTGGTCTTCACCCACTCAGGCGTGCTCAGCCCGGCCTCGACCGCAGCCCTGGCCAGCAGGCCGGCACCGACCATCACCTCGGGATTGGAGGTGTTGGTGCAGCTCGTGATCGCGGCGATTACGACATCGCCATTGCCGAGTGCGAACGAAGTCTGGCCGCGGTCGATGTGCACGGCGCGGTCTCCGGCGCCCGAGGCCACCTCGGCGGCGATGTCCCTCGTCACGGCCGCCTTGGCCTCCGACAACTGGATCCGATCCTGCGGTCGCTTGGGGCCGGCCAGGCTCGGCTCGATCGTCGAGAGGTCGAGTTCGAGGCTCTCGCTGAAGACGGGATCGGGCGTCTCGTCGGTGCGGAAGAGCCCCTGCGCCTTGGTGTAGGCCGCGACCAGGCTGACCAGCTCCGGGGGGCGACTTGTGAAGCGCAGGTAGTTCAGCGTTTCATCGTCGACCGGGAAGAACCCGACCGTTGCACCGTACTCCGGGCACATGTTGGCGATGGTGGCGCGAGCCGCCAGAGCGAGGTTGCTGAGGCCGGGGCCGTAGAACTCGACGAACTTGCCGACGACATTGCGCCCGCGAAGCTCCTCGGTGACGCGCAGCACCAGGTCGGTGCCCGTCGTACCTTCCGGCAGCGCCCCCACCAGGCGCACCCCGAAGACCTGTGGGATCAGCATCGAGACCGGCTGGCCGAGCATCGATGCCTCGGCCTCGATACCGCCGACTCCCCACCCGACGACGCCGAGACCATCGATCATCGTCGTGTGCGAGTCGGTGCCGACGACGGTGTCGGGGTAGGCCTCGCCAGCGGGGTTGGTCATCACCACCTGGCCGAGGTACTCCAGATTGACCTGGTGGACGATCCCGGTCCCCGGCGGCACCACGCGGAAGTTGTCGAACGCGCCCTGCGCCCACTTCAAGAGCTGGTAACGCTCGAGGTTGCGCTCGTACTCGCGAGCGACGTTGGTGGCCAGCGCATCGGGCGTTCCGAAAGCGTCCACCTGCACGGAGTGGTCGATCACCAGATCCACCGGCTGCAGTGGGTTGATCTTGTTCGGATCGCCCCCCATCTCTGCGATCGCGTCTCGCATCGCCGCAAGGTCGACCACCGCGGGCACGCCGGTGAAGTCCTGGAGCAGGACCCGGGCCGGACGGAAGGCGATCTCGGTATCGGGCTCTGCCTCGGGGTCCCAGCGCGCCACGGCCTCGATCTGGTCGCGCGTCACGCTCGTGCCGTCTTCCCCCCGCAGGAGGTTCTCGAGCAAGATCCTGGTCGTCACCGGCAGTCGACCGAGATCGATACCGAGTTCCTCGGCCACCGTGGCGAGCCGATAGATGGTGTAGGCCTGAGGGCCAACGGCCAGTCGGTCACGAGCTCCAAAGCTGTTCAGTGACTCCACCATCTACAATCCCCTCCCGGAGCGATACGCGGCCCCGCCAGTGTAAGCGACGAGAAGCCGTGCACCGGCCGGGATCGATCCTCCGGCGAAGGGCGCGGCTCCGTGGCAGCCGGCCCGAGGGTCGAGCCCGGAGGCCCGGCGGCGGTATCACACTGAAACCGCCGGGAGAGAGACGCAGGAGGGACCACCCAGATGACCGAGAATGGCTATCTTCCCTCCGCCGGGCAGTGGCTCCGCCGCGTGCCTGCCGAGGCGGGCTTCGATCCCCGGGCGCTCGGGGAGGCCGTCGCCGAGGCGCTCTCATCAGAGATCGATTGGCCCCTCGATGTCGGCCAGATGGTTGGCCGCAACGACCCTCCCCCCTACGACACGATCCTCGGCCCGACCAAACCCCGCGGGGGAGCGAGCGGGGTGGTCGTTCGGCACGGGTATCTAGTCGCGAGCTGGGGTGATCCCGCGCGCACGGACATGACCTTCAGTGCCACCAAGAGCTACCTGGCGACCCTCGCCGGAATCGCCCGCGATCGCGGCCTCCTGGGCTCTCTCGAAGAACCGGTCGGCGTGCGCATCCGCGACGGCGGGTTCGATTCGACGCACAACGCCCAGATCACCTGGCAACAGCTCCTGCAGCAGACCAGCGAGTGGCAGGGAACCCTCTTCGATCGGCCGGACACAGTCGATCACAACCGGTCCGTCCAGGGGCGGGATACGGGCGGCCGCAAGGGGGAGGCGCGGGAACTTCGGCCACCGGGGTCCTTCTGGGAATACAACGATGTGCGCGTGAACCGGCTCGCCCTCTGCCTGCTCCGCATCTGGCGTGAGCCCCTCCCCGAGGTCCTCCGTCGCGAGGTGATGGATCCGATCGGCTGCTCTCCCGACTGGCAGTGGCACGGCTATGAAAACTCGTGGGTCACGGTCGGAGAGCGGCGGATGCAGTCGGTCTCCGGGGGCGCCCACTGGGGCGGAGGCCTGTGGATCAGCGCACTCGACCACGCGCGCTTCGGACTGCTGATGCTGAACGGCGGCGCCTGGCGGGGGCAGCAGCTGGTCTCTGAGGCCTGGCTGCGGGACGCGACCAGGCCAAGCGCGGTGCACGATGGCTACGGCTACCTCTGGTGGCTGAACACCGAGCAACGTGCCTACCCCGGGGCCTCGCCCACAGCCTTCGCCGCACAGGGCGCCGGCGGCAACGTCGTCTTCATCGACCCGCCCAGAGATCTCGTGGTCGTTACCCGCTGGGCCGCCGACCCGAGCGCGGTTGTCGGGAAGGTCGTCGCGGCCCTGAGCCTCCGATCGCGCAGCGATTCTCAGAATCGCATACTCTAGAGGGAACTACTCACGGTCATCGCACCGGGCTGGTGAGGACGAGAAGAGTGACAGTCCTGGAACACACCCCAGAGGTCCGCCTTACGGCCGTCGCCGCATCCAAACTGCTCGAGGTGATCGAGGGGCATCCCAACACCGTGGCTGGCCTACGCCTGCAGATCCTCGGTCGTCAGGACGGGGAGTTCCAGCACGTGCTCAGCATGGTCGAAGAGGGTGCCCAGATCGCCGACGACCTCTTCGTCGAGACGGCGGACGGGATCGGCGTCTTCGTGGAGCGGCGCAACGCCCACTATCTCGACGGGATCGAGATCCATTTCGCCGACGCCGGAGCGGAACGATCGGGCCTGGAATTCCGCAACCCGAACCCGCTGTGGATGGATCCCCGTGAAGAGCTCGTGCAGCAGGTCTTCGACCTCCAGATCAACCCGGCGATCGCCGCGCACGGCGGCATCGTCAGCCTGCTGGCCGTCGAAGGATCGACGGCCTACGTGGAGTTTGGCGGCGGCTGCCAGGGATGCGGGATGGTGGCAGTGACACTCAAGCAAGGCGTTGAGGCCTCTGTCTTCGAACAGGTGCCGAGCATCGATCGAATCGTCGACTCGACTGACCACGACTCCGGCGAGAACCCCTTCTACGCGCCTACCAAGAAGTAGCGGCGGGCCCGACCCTGTGAGCGCCAGCTCCGCCGCCCTCCCGACGGCCGTAGGTGCCCGGATCCGAGTCCTCCTGATCTCGGCCTACGAGCTCGGCCACCAGCCGCTCGGGATCGCCGGCGCCGCCGCCGTGCTGCGCGCCGCCGGGCACGAGGTCGCCACCCTGGACCTCGCCGTCGAGTCCCCTGAGGTCGATCTCGAGGGAGTGGACCTGGTCGCCCTCTCGATGCCGATGCACACGGCCGCCCGCCTCGGGATCGCGGTAGCCGAGCGCATCCGCGAGCTCAGCCCCGCGGTACCGATCGTCTGCTACGGGCTCTACTCGACGCTGCTCCACGACCGACTGACCGAGGGGGGACTCGTCGACCACATCGTCGGCGGCGAGTACGAGCCGGCCCTGGTTGCCCTGGCCGACGGCCTGGCGGGCGGCGCCAGCTGCCCCGGACGCGGGCCCGGCGTCGGTCCTCGGCCACTCTTCCCGAGAAACCACCTCATGGTCCCCGACCGAACGGGCCTCCCTCCTCTCAGCCTCTACGCCCACCTGCGCGATGGGGATCGGGATCGCGTGGCCGGTTATGTCGAGGCCAGTCGCGGCTGTGCTCACCGCTGTCAGCACTGCCCGATCACACCCGTCTACGGCGGGAGACTGCGTCTCGTCCAGCCCGAAGTCGTGCTCGCCGACATCGACCAGCTGGTAGCGGCGGGCGCCGAGCACATCACCTTCGGCGACCCCGACTTCCTCAATGCGGTGCCCCACTCGCTCGCCATCGCCCGCGCCCTGCACGCTCGTCATCCAACGGTGAGCTGGGACGCGACCGCCAAGGTCGAGCATCTCGTCGAGCACCGGGCTGTCCTGGAGGAGCTCCGCAGGCAGGGTGCACTCTTCATCACTTCGGCCTTCGAGTCGACGAGCGATCAGATCCTCCGTCACCTCGACAAGGGACACACGCGCGCCGACCTCGAGCTCGCACTCAGGGCCGCGCGCGAGGCCGGCCTCGTTCTTCGCCCGACCTGGGTCGCCCACACGCCATGGACGGCGGCCGAGGACTTCTGCGAGCTCCTCGACTTCATCGAGCTCCATGGGCTGGTGGAACATGTGCAGCCCGTCCAGTACGCGATCAGGTTGCTGCTCCCGCCCGGCTCACCACTGATCCCGCAGCTCCTGGCTGCCGGCCGTCTCCAAGGCTTCGACCGGCAGCTCCTGACCCACACCTGGAAGAGCCTCGACCCCCGTCTCGACCTGCTTCAGCAGCAGATCGCCGAGATCGTTGAGGCCTCAGCCTGCCAGGGATGTGACCCCGAACCAGCCCTTGAGACGTTCGGCAAGGTCAAGGCAGCCGCCTATCGAGAGCTTCGTCCCGGGGTCGGGGCGGAACTCGGCCCACAGCCCAGGCGGGCGGTGCCGGGGCTGACCGAGTCGTGGTTCTGCTGAGCAGAGCCGACGACGGCGCAGTTGGCGCCGCTCGAACGAGCACTCGGGGTCTGACCTCCGTCGCCGAGTGCGAGGAGCCGACCATGCCGCTCCGCTGGGGTCGAGCCGACTCCGAGAAGGTCATTAAGGATCACGGGGCCTGGCTCTCTCTCGCCGACGACGAGTCGATCGAGTTCGCCGGGAAGACCCGACGAGACCTCTTGATCTTCACCGACCGGAGGCTGATCGTGACCGACACGCAGGGGCTGATGAACAAGAAGACGACCTACTCGTCGATTCCCTCCGCTCCCTGGCCCGCTGGTCGGTCGAGACGAAGGGCCGGGGTTGGGACGGCTCCGACCTCAAGATCTGGGTCGGGTCGGCGCTCGAACCACTGGTCTCACTCGAACTCCAGACCGAGGAGAGTTCTCAGGCGATCATGACCCTCCTGTCGCAGCATGCGCTGTGAGGCGAAGCGTGTGCCCCGATGTGCGCCATCGGGGGGTCTTCGGTCGGATCCACGGGCACAGCTGATTCGCGGGCAGAGGCACGCGCATCGCGCGAGCGGTTGTCAGCTGATCTCGAACTCCAGCTCGCCGTGCGCCAGGCGCAGTGCCGTCTCGACCGCAGCCGGATCGGAGCCGCGGGCAAAGATGAACCCGAGATACTCGCCTCCCTCAGGCAGTGGGACGAGCGCACTACCGGGGTGCATCGAGATGGTGACCGACTCGATCAGCTCGACCGCCTCTGCGGTTTCGACGCCCGACACGGCCCGGAGTGTCCCTGCCTTCGGGATCGGGATCATCATCACACCGGCCGCATTGTCCATCCGTTCGTAGGACGGGACCGCCGCGCCGATGGCGTGCCGGAGCAGCAGCTCCTCGAGAGACATCCCGGTGCCGAAGGAGAGCGTTCGCGAGCAGAGCCCGCCGATCGAGCGGGCGGCGATGTCGATCGGGTAGGCCCCCGTCTCGTTGAGACGTAGCTCGGCGTGGACCGGGCCCTGCACGAGCCCGAGCGCGGCGCAGGCGCTCTCCGCCGCGCCGACGACCTGGCACTGGTCCTCGTCAGAGAGACGAGATGGGGTGACGTAGATCGTCTCCTCAAAGACCGGACCTTCCAGTGGATCGGGCTTGTCGAAGATCGCCAGCACGCGGAGCTGACCCTCGTCGAGCACCCCCTCAAGCGCCACCTCGATGCCCGGGACATACCCCTCGACGAGAACGCGGTCGGCCAGCCCGGCCCCGCACTCGGCACGGGCATCGGGGGTCCCGAGGAGCCCCCGAATCCGCTCGAACGCCGAGACGAATTCTCGCTGGTCGTTGGCCCGGATCACGCCGCGGCTCGCCGAGAGGGCGAGCGGCTTGAGGACGACCGGGAAGGTGAGTGCACCGGCTGCGACGGAGGGGTCCGAGCTCGTGTTCAGGACCGCGTAGGGGGGTGACGCCACCCCCGCCGATTGCAGCCGCTGGCGGAGGATCGCCTTGTTGCGCGTGCCCTCCACCGAGGCCACCGAGTTGTACGGCAACTCCAGTCGGCGGGCGGCTCGGGCCGCGAGCAGCTGGCCGGCATCGTCGACGGCGACGATCGTGTCGAGGGAGTGCCGCTCGGCGAAGCGCTCGATCTGCCCGGCTCCGACATCGGGGTCGGCGTAGTCCAACCCCACCATCCGTCGCTCGTCGAGCTCACCGAGGGGGCTGTCTCGGTCCGAGCCGACTACGACCTCGACGCCGAGCCGCGACGCCGCCGCCATGAAATCGGGGGCGCGGTAGCTGCGAGTGGGAATCAGGAGCATCACACGGGACATCTGGGCACCTCGTCGCAGGTCATCTTATCCGCTGCGCGGCGCTCCCGACCATGAACCTCGCTCCCTAGCCACCGGCAGCACCCGCTCGCTCGTCGAACTCCCGCTTCGCCTCAACCAGGAGCTCGGGCTGGGAGAAGAGATCGAGTACGGTCAGCGTCAGCGCCTTGGAAGCCGTGATCATTCGTCCGTGCGCCTCCTCGCTGCCGGCTGCCTCGGTGAATCCGGCGTTGTGATTCCCCGCGGTCGACTCGACGGCGTAGGAGGGGTGGAGACCCGGTACCACATAGGTGACGTTCCCCATGTCGGTCGATCCTCCGCCGGCCGTGTCCGGCTCAACCGGCTCCATCCCCAGGGCCACCGCGTGAGCTGTGAAGGTCTCGGCCAGTGGGGTGCTGTTCTGCATGTCGCTGTAGGGGTTCCCCTGCCAGCTCAGCTCCAGCTCGGTGCCGGTCGCCAGCGCCGCCGCCTCGAAACAGGCGACCACGCGTGGCTTCAGCTCCTCCAGGCGCGCTACCACGTCGTCGCGCACAAAGAAGTAGGCTTCCGTCTCATCGGGGATGATGTTCGGCGCCTGTCCGCCGTCTGTGATGATGCCGTGGACGCGCGCGGACGGCCGCATCTGTTGCCTGAGCAGGGAGATCCCGTTGTAGGCGTGGATCAGGGCGTCGAGCGCGTTCAGACCCTCCCAGGGGCGGCCCGCGGCGTGTGCGTTCTTCCCCCGGTAGCGCACCCGCAGTGCCTGCAGGGCGTTCGGCTTGGCGTTGACACGCACCGAGCCGGGTGGGCTCTGGGGACTCTGGCCGCCGGGATGCATCATCATCGCGGCGTCGACGCCATCGAAGGCCCCGGCGCGGATCAGGTCGACCTTCCCGCCGCCGCGCTCCTCGGCCGGAGTCCCGATCACCACGATCGTGCCATCGCCCTCGCCCAGCACCTCGGCCGTGGCGAGCCCGGTCGCGACGCCCGAGGTGGCGATCAGGTTGTGACCACAGGCGTGGCCGATCCCGGGCAGGGCGTCGTACTCGGAGAGCACCGCCACGGTCGGCGTGCCGCTTCCGGCGGTCGCCCGGAAGGCGGTGGGCAGGCCGAAGGCTCCGCGCTCGACGGCGAACCCGCGCGCCTCCAGGAACGCTGTCAACACCTCGTGGGCATGCTCCTCCTCGTAGGCAAGCTCGGGATGAGCATGGATATCCAGGCTCAGATCCCTCAGCTCACCCTGGGCCTCATCGATTGCCGCTAGCGCGGTCGCCCTCGCCTCTTCGATCTCCCCAAATCCAGCCATCAGTCGCCTCCTCCTCCTCGTCAGTCAGCGGCGCTCCGGGCGAGCCCGTTCCTCGCCAACCCCGCTGGCACGCGCCCCGGGACCTCATCTTCCTCAGATCCCGCTTATCGACCCGACCCGGCATGTCAACCGGCCAGCTCGTGATAGCGAAAACAGCTCACCTCGTGGTCGTTGACCATCCCCGCCGATTGCATCAGGGCGTAGCAGATGGTCGGTCCGACAAAGCTGAAGCCGAGGCGCCTGAGTTCTCGGCTCATCGCCCGCGACTGCTCGGTGTGGGCCGGCACCTCTTCTGCCCGCAGGGCCTGATTGACCCGGGTCCCCCCAGCGGCCAGCCCCCAGAGGAGGTCGGTCAGCGAGCCGTGCGCATCGCGCGCCCGGATCGCGGCCCGGGCGTTCGTGACCGCTGATGCCACCTTGAGGCGGTTGCGGATGATGCGCTGATCGCCCAGCGCCTCTGTCTGTTCCCTTTCGGTCCAGGCGGCGACGCGCTCGATCACAAATCCCTCAAAGACCCGCCGATACCCCTCGCGCCGGTGGAGCACCGTGCGCCAGGACAGTCCCGCCTGTGCGCCCTCTAGGGTGAGCAACTCGAAGAGCTCGCGATCACCCCTGGTGGGGACGCCCCACTCCTCGTCGTGGTAGGCGATCATCAGGCCGTCGTCCCCCGAGGCCCAGCGGCAGCGGACCTGCTCGGTCACCGCTCAGGCGGGCCGAGGGCAGCGAGCGTCGGAGTCACGACAGCATGCCGCGCAGCTCCTGCATGTTGCGCAGGGTCTGGACGCAGGCGTCGGCCGCCTCGGCGCCCTTCACCTTGAGGTGGTCGCGGAAGAAATTGAGGTGCTCGTCGTGCTCATGGAAGCGTTGCGGCGTCAGGACGACCGAGAGAACGGGGACATCGCTCTCCAGCTGGACCCGCATCATCGCGTCCAGCACCGTCGCGGCGACGAATTCGTGCCGATAGATGCCGCCGTCGACGATCAGGCCGCAGGCCACGATCGCCGCGTAGTCTCCGGTCCGGCAGAGCAGCTGGGCCTGCAGCGGGATCTCAAGGCTGCCCGGGACCTCGAAACGGTCGATCCGATCGCTCTCGATGCCGAGTTCGGAGATGCGGGCGACGAATCCGTCGTGGCCCTGATCGACCACCTCGCGGTGCCAGGTCGCCTGCACGAACGCCAGCCGCTTCCCGTCAAGTAGATCAACCGTCGACATCAGTCCTCCCCCTCGCGCACACCGCATCTCGATCGGCCGAACGGACCTCGCTCGGTCACCGGAGGAGCGGCCCGCCGAGCCTCCTCGCAACGCCTAAGCTACCAGTTGGGCCGGGCAGAGGCAGATTGCCAGCAGCTTGCGCCGCGGCGCCACCGACCACCTCCGGTCGAGAGGCGCTGTCACCTGTCACCGGGCAGGCGCCGTCGCCCCAAGTGCCCGCCCGAGGAAGTCCTGCGTGTCCTGGTGTGCGCGCCGCCCGAGCTCCGAGGCACCTCCCAGGCGGGGCGCGTCGAAGCCGTGTGGCGCGCCCGGGTAGACGTGCAGCTCGACCGGCACGCCGGCCTCGATCAGGCGACGACCATACGCCAAGTTCTCGTCGAGGAAGAGGTCGAGCGTCCCCACGATCAGGTAGGCCGGCGGCAGGTCGGAGAGATCCCGGGCGCGGGCCGCGGCCGCGTAGGGGGCCAACTCCGGGCTTCCGGACTGGTCTCCGAGGTAGGCGCGCCAGCCGATCTCGTTGCTCTCAGGCGTCCACACCCAGGTCTCCCACTGGCTCGATCCGCTCTCGCGGCGATCGTCGAGCATCGGATAGATGAGGAGCTGGTGCGTCACCCGGAATTCGGCTCGATCGCGCACGAGCAGCGACAGACCGGCGCAGATGCCGCCGCCGGCGCTCCCACCGCCGATGATGATCCGAGAGGCGTCGAGGGCGAGGGAGTCGGCGTTCGCCACCGCCCAGGCGAGACCCGCATAGCAGTCCTCCAGGGGAGCGGGGTAGGGGTGCTCGGGGGCCAGACGGTACTCAACGGAGAGCACCGCGCAGCCGAGCTCTCGCGCCCACTCGCCGCAGCTGTCGTTGCTCCCTTCATAGGAGCCACCGATGTAGCCGCCGCCGTGGATCCAGTAGATGAGGGGAAGTGCTCCCGTCTGCCCGGTGGGGCGGTACATCCGCAGCAGGACGTGGGGGGCGCCAGGCGGCCCCTCTGCCTCGTGATCGGACCAGTCCACGCCCGGAGGGACGGGCGGCGCTGGGGCGAGTGCTGCCCGGCGCGCCCGTTCGGCCGCCGGGTCGCTCCAGTCCGCTGGATTGGCCGCCATCGCCTCCACGAGCTGCCGGTAGTCGGGGTCTACGCGATCGCGGACGTCCATGGCTGTCTCCCATCAATCACGCTCAGGCTCCCTCGGCGATCTGGGGCATCACTTCCTCGACGAACGCCTGCAGCGCGTCCCATTCGACCGGCGGCCGGATGGCGATGCTCACCCGCGACGCTCCCGCCTCCCCGTAACGCTGGAGGACTTCGACGGCCTCCCGGGGGGTCCCGCTGAGTGTCCCTCCGCCGCGGATCGTTCCGGCCCGCTCGCTCCGGATCCGTGCCGCCTGAGCCTCATCTGTGCCCATCAGCATGTGCAGGTTGACAGACCGCTCGAGCTCGGCCGGGTCTCGGTCGACCCGCTCGCACCACTCGTCCAAGACGCCGTTAAGACGCTCGTACTCCTCGAGGTTGATGTAGGGCACATTCCACCCGTCGGCGTACTGGGCGGCGATCCTGAGCGTCCGTCGCTCACCCCGCCCGCCGACGATCAGCGGGATCCGCTCCTGGTGCGGGCGCGGGTACAGGGTGGCGTCGCTGAGCTGGTAATACTGCCCCTCGTAGGTCGATCGCTCCTCGGTGAAGAGCAAGCGGATCACCTGGATCCCCTCCTCAAGGCGATCGAGCCGCTCCCGCACCGACGGGAAGACGAAGCCGTAGGCCTCGTGTTCCTGGACATGCCAGCCGGCCCCCAGGCCGACCTCGAGCCGACCATGAGAGGCGTGATCGACCGTGACGAGGCTCTTCGCCAGCAGTCCCGGGTTTCGGTAGTTCATGCAGAAGACGTGGCAGCCGAGCCGCACCTGTTCAGTCTCGGCGGCCATCAGGGACAGGCAGGCGACCGCCTCGAAGGCGGGACTCGTGCCGTCGACCGGAGGCGCCTCGTAGAGGTGATCCCAGATCGACAGGAAGTCCCAGCCGTTCTGGTCGATGTATCGCCAGAGGCGGCGAAGTTCATCGAGAGCGATGTTCTGCTGCCCCGTGTGCACGCCCAGCTTCAAGGTATCCCCCACTCCTCGCCACCATCATGCCCGGGGTCACTATAGCGGCCGGCGGCGCGGCCGTTGGTTGAACGCAGCCCGGCGCGGCGGCTATTCTAGGCGGGCGGCAGCGTGATCGCGGGCGGTTAGCTCAGTTGGTACGAGCGCTCGCTTCACACGCGAGAGGTCACTGGTTCAAGTCCAGTACCGCCCACCAGCTGGTCGGGGCCGACGCGGGACCGGTGCCGGGAAGAGGCCGTGCCGAAGTGGCGGAATTGGCAGACGCGCTGCGTTCAGGGCGCAGTGGGCTATACGCCCGTGTGAGTTCGAGTCTCACCTTCGGCACCACCACGTGCGCTCGTAGCTCAGGGGATAGAGCGCTGCCCTGCGGAGGCAGAGGCCGGAGGTTCGAATCCTCCCGGGCGCACCAGGTATTCACCACTGCCGCGGCGGCCGGAGGGCAGAGGAGACAATGAGCACCGATCGGGAGCCCCGGCCGTCATCACTGGCCCTTCTGACGATCGACGCCATGACCGAGTTCGAGCGGGTCGTGGACGCGGTGCCGGCACCCGGCCGGGGCGGCGCGATTGGGAGGCTGAACCCAACATGGGTGACGGTCCTCCACGTGACCCGCCTCGCAGATCTGCTGCGCGCGCTGGCCACCGGGAGCGAGCCCGACTCGTGGCTGGCAGGCCGCCGCGGAGACGCCTCGCCCCCGGACTGGGAGGAGCTCCGGGAGGCGCTCGCCCGCACCCGCGAGCGCCTGAGCAGCTACTGCGCCACCGCTACCGACGCCCAGCTCGCCCAACTGCCGCCAGAACCCCTCCCGGCGCTCCAGCTACCGCCCTGGCTGTCGGGCACGCCGCTCCAGCCGCTCGTCGCGAGGGTCGCGGCACACACGTTCGCACACGCGGGGGAGCTCTCCGCCCTCGCGTCGCTGGTCGGCGCGCCTGATCTGGGCCTGCCGGGCACGATGCCGGCATCCGCCGGAGAGACCCAGTCCCCGTCGTGACGCAGGACGATCGGGCTGACCGCGTACTGACGGGCTATCTCTTCGATCCGCCCGAGGCGCCCTACTTCCGCTTCCTCGTCTCCCAGACCTGGCCCGCCGGCATCGAACGCGGCGCCGTCGATCAGTGGGACAGAGAGCTGGCCCCGCCCGCCGAGTTGGTCGACGCCTGGCGCGGGGGTACCGTCTCAGACCGAGACTTCGCCCGCTCGTACGAGGCGGAGCTGGGGCGCCGGGCGGGCACGCTGGAGTGGGTCCTCAGGGCGGCGCAGAACTCGGGGATCGTGCTGGTCGACGAGTTCCGGGAGGGCCCGGCGCCGCGCATGGTGCTGGCCGAGATTCTCCGCAGCCGGCTGGCAGACTGGGGCCGCCCGAGCGGCTGACCCCGGCCGGCGCGCCCCTCGCAGCGCCTGCTGGCTGCCGGCACCCCTCGGCCGCCGAGCGCTGCTCTTCATGATGAGGCGCGCCACTCCGCGAGGGCAGCCGCTTGCGAGGCGAAGAGCTGCGTGATCCCCGAGGCCGCCAGGTCGACGACCTCGTCCATCTGGGAGCGGCTGAAGGGCTCACGCTCGGCGGTCCCCTGCACCTCGACCAGATGCCCGCTGCCGAGCATCACGACGTTGAAGTCCACTCCGGCCGCAGAGTCCTCCTGGTAGTCGAGGTCGAGCAGCGCCACCTGGTCACTGAGGCCGACTGACACGGCGGCCACCTGTTCTGTGAGCGGGTCGCCGCGGTAGCCGCCGGCGCGCCGCATCCACTCGACCGCCATCGCCAGCGCCACCCAGGCTCCGGTCACCGAGGCCGTCCTGGTACCGCCGTCGGCCTCGATCACATCGCAGTCGATCGTGATCGCCTGCTCGCCGAGCGCCTCGAGGTCGACGGCCGCCCGCAGCGAGCGGCCGACGAGTCGCTGGATCTCCTGGGTCCGCCCGCCCTGGCGTCCGCGCGCGGCTTCCCGGTCGTTCCTGGTGTCGGTCGCTCTGGGCAGCATCCCGTACTCCGCGGTCACCCAGCCACGACCACTGCCGCGCAGCCAGCGGGGGACCCGCGGCTCGACGCTGGCCGTGCAGATCACGCGCGTGTTCCCCATCGAGATCAGGGCCGAACCCTCGGCCTGCCTGATGAAGCCCGGCACGATCGAGACCGGGCGCAACTCTGCGGCCGAACGGCCGAATGAGCGCTCTGGCATGCTGCCCCCCTTCGCGGCCGGTACTGTATCAGTCAGGGCCCACCCGGTCGCCCCGAACGGGCGGCCGAGGCATGGGCGAAGCGAGCGAGGTGCCGATGACCGCCTTCAGGCTCACCGAGGAGCCAACCGGGCTGAGCGAGCTCGAACCGCTCGACTGGGATCTGCGTGGCTGGGAGAACGGGCCCGGAGAGTTCAAGGGAGTAGGCGGAAGCGTCCTTGGTTCGGCGAGCCGCCTGATGCTGATGCGCCTTGAGCCCGGAGCCCGCCCGCCCCAGCACCGCATCACCCCCTGCCTCGCTGTCCTGCTCGAGGGCGAGCTGACCGTCTCCGGCTCCGGCGGCGCGCCCGCAGACCTCCGGCCCGGAGACTCGGTGCTGGTGGAGACCGGCCCCCTGGGACGCTGGGAACTCGGCAATCCGGGCGCCGACACGGCGCTCCTGGCGATCATCCAGATGTCCCCGAGCGCGGAGGCCAGCACACCCCGGTGATCCGACACCTCAGAGCCGACGACTCGAACGGGAGGGCACGGCCGGGCGTCTTCCGGCCGCTCCTTCAGGTGAGGTCGATCTGCCGCACCGAGCGGATCTCGTCGATCTCCCGGACCTCGGCGAGTTCTCTTGCGGTGAGGGGTCGCGTCGCCGGGATCGCCAGCACCATCAGTGCCCGTCCCCCCGGGCCGGCCGCGACCGACATGGAGTTGATGTTGACCCCCCAGTTTCCGAGCAGCGTGGCAACGCTGCCGATTCGACCGGGGCTGTCTTCGTTCTCGATCGCGAGGAGGTAGCCGGAGTCGGCGACGACCTCCATCTCGTATTCGCCGATGTGGACGATCCGTGGCCCGGCCACGGTCCGCGTCGCGACCACTCGCTCGCTCGCTCCGTCGCGGCCTTTGGTCGCCTGCACGGTGATCTGGCTGGTGAAGGGTGCGTCGGCCGCGGCTGTGTCTTCGGCGACGCGCAGCCCGTGCTCTGAGGCAAGTTGCGAGGCGTTGACCACCGTCACCTTGACTTCTGTGACGCGCTGCAACATGCCGACGATCACGGCCGCGCGCAGCGCTGTCGTCTCATGGTTGGCGATCTCGCCCTGGTACTCGATGCGCACGCGGTCGACATCGCCCGAGGCGAGCTGCATGGCGACGGCACCTGCGAGTTCGGCGACCCGGATGTAGGGCGCGATCACCGCCATCGTCTCTTCGTCGACGAGTGGCGCGTTGATCGCGAACCGGGGCGAGCGGCCGGCCAGGACCTCCATCGCCTGTTCGGCGGTCTCAGTCGCCGCGCGCTGCTCGGCCTGGGCGGTCGAGGCGGCGAGATGCGGGGTCACGATGATCCGCTCGTGGGTGGTGAGGATGTTGCCGACGGCCGGCTCCTCGCTGAAGACGTCGACGGCCGCGCCGGCGATCTGTGAGGTCGCGACCGCTTGATAGAGCGCCTCTTCGTCCACCAGGGCGCCACGAGCGGCGTTGATCAGCCGCGCGGTCGGCTTCATCTGGGCCAGCTGGTCGGCGCCGATCATGCCGCGCGTCGCATCGTGGAGCGCCGTGTGGAGCGTCACGAAATCGGACTCGGCGAGCAGGTCATCGAGGCCCGTGAGCGTGATGCCGAGCTGGCGCGCCCGATCTCGGGAGACGAAGGGGTCGTAGGCGACGACCCGCATCTCAAAGGCGCGGGCGCGGCTGGCCACCTCGGTCCCGATCCGGCCGAGACCGATGATCCCCAGTGTCTGCCCGGCCAGTTCGAGCCCGCCGAACCGCGACCTCTCCCACGCGCCCCCGCGGAGCGAGGCGTGGGCCTGGGGGATGTTGCGCGCGCAGGCGAGGAGGAGCGCGAACGCATGCTCGGCGGTCGAGATCGTGTTGGCGAGCGGGGAGTTCACGACGAGGATGCCCCGCCGGGTTGCGGCGCCGAGGTCGATGTTGTCGACGCCGACGCCCGCTCTCCCGATCACCTGAAGCTGATCGGCATGCTCGATCACGCGCGCCGTGACCTGCGTCTGGCTGCGCACCAGCAGCGCCTCGACGCCTGCGAGCGCGGCGATCAGCTGATCTTCGTCGAGCCCGGTCTGAACGGTCACCTCGTGTTGCGAAGCGAGCAACTCCGCACCCTCCGGCGCGAGCCGGTCGGCGATCAGTACGCGCGCCACTCTCAACCCCTATCCGCGGAGCACTCCGAGCGTCTCCTCAATCGCCCGAAGGCCATCTTGGATGTGCTCAGGGGTGACATAGCCCATGTGGCCAAACCGGAAGATCTGGCCCCCGAGCGGCCCCTGGCCGCCGGCGAAGACGGTGTCGAATCGCTCGCTCGCCACCGCCAGGAACTCCCCGCCGTCGATGCCGTCTGGAATCTTCACCGCGGTCACGGTGTCCGACTCCGTCCCCTCGTCGGCGAAGAGCTCGAGCCCGAGCGCTCTCACGCCGTCGCGGGTCATCTGGGCGACCCGGTGGTGACGCTCGTAGATGGCCGGCATGCCTTCTTCAAACATCATATCCAGCGCCCGGTCCAGCTGGAAGAAGAGGTTCACGGCCGGCGTCGTGGGCGTCTGGCCGTTCTCGGCGTAGCTCCGCGCCTTCTGGAGATCGAAGTAGAAGCGAGGCGTCCT
Organism: Dehalococcoidia bacterium; assembly: GCA_965249675.1. Taxonomy (GTDB): domain Bacteria; phylum Chloroflexota; class Dehalococcoidia; order UBA2979; family UBA2979. The sequence goes on along the minus strand of OZ252250.1, from coordinate 2,211,914 downwards.
GACCTCGGACTGGCGCTCCCAGGCGCGCTCGCTGCAGGAGACGAAGGCCAGACCGGGGGCCGTCATCCAGCCCTTCTGAGACCCCGAGATCACGACGTCGAGGCCCCACTCATCGGTCTTTACCGGGATCGAGGAGAGCGAGGAGATCGCGTCAACAATCACCAGGCATCCGTGGCGCCGGGCGATCTCCGCGATCGCCTGGAGCCCGCGGTTGGTGACACCAGTTGAGGTCTCGTTGTGGGTGAGCATCAGGACGCGGATGCCGGGATTGGCGCGGAGCGCCTCCTCCACGCGGTTGGGGTCGGCGGCGGTCCCGAAGTCGAACGGCAACTCGGTCGGTTCTCCGCCGAAGACGCGCGTCAGTTCGACGAAGCGCTTCCCGAAGACGCCGACAGTGACGACCAGCACCTGGTCTCCTGAGGCCACATGATTGGCGACCGCCGCCTCCATGCCACCGGTACCGGAGGCGGTCAGCACCAGGACCTCGTTCGAGGTCTCATAGACCGTCCGCACCCGCTCGGTGACGCGAGCGAGCATCCCGGCGAACTCGGGGCCACGGTGGTTGATCATCTCGGCAGCACCGGCCTCGACCACCTCTGGGGGAATCGGTGTGGGCCCCGGGATACGCAAGTTCGACAAGATGCCTCCAACGGTCGGTGAAGACGTATGCTGCGCTGCGATCCTACGGTGGCGGTGGTAACGGTCAATGAGGGTCGCGCCGACCCGTCGACCGCCGTGCGCAGCGGCCAATCGTCGCCTACCGGACGAACGGCGCCCGAGCCCCGGGGTCACCGTTAACCGTGGCCGTCGCCGCCATAGTGACCGCCCCGGGTGCCGAGGTCGTCGCGGCCCCACGCGTCGAACGAGGTGACCGGCGCCGCCGTGCATGCTCTTCTCCGCCCACCCGAGTACGCCCGCAGCTACCTCCTGATGATGGAGAGCGGAACCTCTCCAGTAGGCCGCGCCACCTGAGCACCAGCGCCGAGCAACTCCGTCGGTGCAGCCCATGTCACTCCGCTCGGCGCAGCATGCGGCCCGGTCCCTCGTCTCCCTCCCGCACCCGCAGATTGGCAACGAACTCCCGCCAGCAACCTTCAGGAGCAACAGCGTCGCTAGAGTTGGTCGTCTCGCCAGGCGTGCCGGGCCCCTTCAGGCCGACCCCCGCCCCCTCATCAACTGGTGCAGTCCTGAGACCTCGATTGGATTGACGTAGGGATGCATCTTCTCCTCCGCGGTCACGACACCGGAACCCGAGTTCTCGGTTTTCCAATCAACACCAAACGCTGCACTATTCGTGGGCTGCGAGCCTCCCTCCTGCCCGCTAACGTAGGGAGCGTCGTCCACTCACGACAGGAGGGCTCAGGCCACGACCCATCCCTCCGACAGGAGTTCTGCCTGCTCCAGCACGGTGCGGGTCGCCTGCTCCTGTTTGTCGGGCGGGTAGCCGTGCCGACGAAGAATGCGCCGCACAAGGCGGCGGAGATGGGCGCGCACGTTCTCCCGCAAGGCCCAGTCGATGGTGACGTTGCGGCGGACGGTCTCGACCAGCTCGCGGGCGATCGCGCGCAGCGTCTCCTCGCCGAGGACCTGTACCGCGCTGTCGTTCGTCTCGAGGGCGTCGTAGAAGGCGAGCTCGTCGTCGGTGAGGCCGAGTTGCTCGCCGCGGGCGCCGGCTTCACGCATCTCGCGAGCGAGTGCGATGAGCTCCTCGATGACCTGGGCGGCCTCGATCGCGCGGTTCTGGTAGCGGCGTAGCGACAGCTCAAGCATCTCGGAGAATGCGCGCGCCTGCACGACGTTCTTGCGGTGCCGGGTGGCGAGCTCGCCCTGCAGGAGCTTCTGCAGCAGCTCCACCGCGAGGTTGCGGTGCGGCATCCCCTTCACCTCGGCGAGGAACTCCTCGGAGAGGATTGACATGTCGGGCTTCTCGAGGCCGGCCGCAGCGAAGATGTCGACGACACCCTCGGGTGCGACGGCGCGGGAAATGATCTGCCGCACCGCGTAGTCCAACTCCTCATCGGCACGTACCTCGCCGGCGGAGCGCTTGGCGAGCGCTGAACGCACCGACTGGAAGAACGCCACGTCGTCGCGAATCCTGGTCGTCTCGTCGTGTGGCACGGCGAGGGCGAATGCCTGCTCGAGCTCGCGCACGACGCCGACGAAGCGCTCCTTGCCGTTCTCCTGCGCCAGGATGTGCTCCTGGGCGAGGGGTAGCAGCTCCAGCCGCTGGGCCGGGCTGCCGGTCCATGTCGACCAGTCAAAGCCATGGAGCAGGCCGCAGCAGACCTCGTACTTCTCCTGCATCAACGCGACCGCCTCGTCCTGGTCGACGGCGGTCCGCCCCCTGCCGCCGCTCTCGGTGTACGTGGCGAGGGCCTGCTTCAGCTCGTTCGCGAGCCCGAGGTAGTCGACCACGAGGCCCCCGGGCTTGTCCTTGAAGACTCGGTTGACGCGGGCGATGGCCTGCATCAGGCCGTGGCCACGCATCGGCTTGTCGACGTACATCGTGTGCAGGCTCGGTGCGTCGAAGCCCGTCAGCCACATGTCGCGCACGAGCACGAATTGCAGTGGGTCGCCGGCGTCGCGGAAGCGCTTCGCCAGCGCCTCGCGGCGCGCCTTGTTGCGGATGTGTGGCTGCCAGTCCGGCGGGTCCGAGGCGGAACCGGTCATCACCACCTTGATCGCGCCCTTGTCGTCGTCCTCGTGCTCCCAGTCGGGGCACAGCCGCACCAGCTCGCGGTAGAGCTCCATGCAGATGCGGCGGCTCATGCAGACCACCATCGCCTTGCCCTCAATAGCGTCGAGGCGCTGCTCGTAGTGCTCGACAATGTCCTCGGCGACTAGGGTTACGCGCTGCTCGGCGCCAACGATCGCCTCGAGTTGCGCCCAGCGGGTCTTCAGCCGCTCCCTGCGCTCGACCTCCTCACCTTCGGTGGCGTCCTCGAACTCGTCGTCGATCAGCCCGTGCGCGCCCTCGTCGAGGGCGAGCTTGGCGAGGCGGCTCTCGTAGTAGATCGGGACGGTGGCGCCGTCGAGCACGGCCCGCTGGATGTCGTAGATGCTGATGTAGTCGCCGAAGACGGCGCGCGTGTTCGCGTCACGCAGCTCGACGGGCGTGCCCGTGAAGCCGACGAACGAGGCGTTGGGCAGCGCGTCGCGCATGTGCCGGGCGAAGCCGTCGATGAAGTCGTACTGGCTGCGGTGCGCCTCGTCCGCGATGACGACGATGTTGCGCCGCGATGAGAGCGACGGGTGCGTGTCGCCTCGCTCTTCGGGGTAGAACTTCTGGATTGTCGTGAACACCACGCCGCCCGAGGCGACCGACAGCTTCTTGCGCAGGTCGGCGCGGCTCTCGGCCTGCGCGGGCGGCTGGCCGAGGGGGTCCTGGCAGCCCGCGAAGGTGCCGAAGAGCTGGTCGTCGAGGTCGTTGCGGTCCGTAAGGACGACGATCGTCGGGTTCTCCATCGCCGGCTCGCGCGCGATCGCGCCGGCGTAGAAGGCCATCGACAGGCTCTTGCCCGCGCCTTGCGTGTGCCAGACAACGCCGATGCGGCGGTCACCGGGCTCGCCGCCGCGTAGCAGTCCCTCGTAGCGGCCAGACTCCTCCCGGGCGCGGAGCTCGCCGCGTAGCGAGGCTGCTCGCAGGGTCTCGGCAATGGCGGTGCGCACGGCGTGGAACTGGTGGTAGCCGGCCATCTTCTTCACGAGCACGCCGCTGCCGTCGTCCTCGAAGACGATGAAGTCGCGCAGCAACGGCAGCAGCCGCTCCGGCGCGCAGACGCCCTCGAGGAGCACGCGCAGCTCCAGCGCGGTCACCTCCGCGAGCCCCTCGCCCTCGACGATCCGCCACGGCTTGAACCACTCGCGTCCCGCCGTGAGCGTGCCGAGGCGCGCCTCGGTGCCGTCCGAGACGATGAGCAGCTCGTTCATGGAGAACAGCGAGGGCAGCTCGGCCTTGTAGGTCTGGAGCTGCTGCCACGCCGTCCAGATATCGGCCTCCTCGTCGGCCGGATTCTTGAGCTCGGTCACGCCGAGCGGCAGGCCGTTCACGAACAGCATGATGTCCGGCCGGCGAGTGTGGTCGCGCTCGCTGACGGTCACCTGGTTGACCGCGAGGAAGTCGTTGGCGGCGGGCTTGGCGTAGTCGAGGACTGCGGCCTGCGCTCCGCGGATCGAGCCGGCGGCAGTGCGGTACTCGACGTTCACGCCCTCGACGAGCATGCGGTGGAAGGCGCGGTTGCGCGCCTCGAGGGTCGAGCCCTCGGGCCGGGTCAGCTTGCGGTAGGCGTCATCGAGCGCCTCGATCGGCAGGTCGGGGTTGAGTCGCGCGAGCGCGTCGCTCAGCCGCCGCTCCAGCACGACGGCGCCGTAGTGGGCGCGCTCCTCGCCGGGCTGGTCGGGGCCGATGTCGGGGCCGTGCGCGGTCTGCCAGCCGAGGGCGGCGAGCCACTCAAGGGCGGCGGCCTCGACATCGGCTTCGGTGAGGGTGGTCATGGATTATTCCCGGAGTCGTATCCGTGAGTGCTCCACGATCCATAGCTGGCCCCTGGGGGATGACTCTTCCAGTCGCTCAATCAAGATGGGGGTCACCTCCAGGAAAGCATCCCGCGCTGCGCTGGATAGCCGGAACACGACGATGCCGGCATCTTCCGCCGGCGGGTACGTTCGTATGTCTGAGAAGTCCAGGTCCTGCGTGACGAGCACCCGCTCCTCGGCGATCCCGATCGCCGCTATCTCCGTGTCCGACGCACCGCCCAAGCCCTCGTCGACAACCGGGCCGCGTCATGGCCGGATTCCGTGAACAGGCGCTTGAGCTGAATCGGCAGGTTCCCGTCGAGCTTGACCCGCATGGAGCGGCCCTAAGCGCCCAGCGGCACGGTCCGCTCCCTCGCCAATTCGGCGGCGTACTGGAGGGCCGCCCGGACCGCATCGGCGGACACGGACGGATAGCTCTCCGTGATCTCCGCCGCCGTCAACCCCGCGGCCAGGTTGTCGAGGATGACGGTGACCATGACACGGGTGCCGGCGATGCAAGCCTGCCCGTGACAGACATTCGGGTCGACGGTGATGTATTCACGCCAGTCCACGGTCAAGCCGCCCTCATCGCCCCGTCATGTTCCTCTCGCGTCGTTCCGGCTGTCAAACAGTTGCCGACACGCCGCCCGGCCGCGCGAGGGGCGTCCCGCAGTCGCCGCTCCAGCACGACAGCGCCGTAGTCGGCGCGCTCCTCGTTAGAGAGTGAAGCCCCCCCCCCCCCCGGAGCCGTCTGACCGTCGGTGTGCGACAGAACTCTGCGAGGTCCACACCAGGCTACAGCCTGCGTGGATAGCGCCCAGCGGCTGTGGCAATCTATCAGGAGAACGGCCCCGTACGAGTTCATTCGTATGCGTCTGTACGATAGCTGTCAACCTCTCGATGCCGGTCGAGGTCAGGGGGTTGTTGCGATGACGGGTTTGTTGATCCACGCCTCCTTCGGGGTCTGGCGGCCCGCGGCGGTCCGTTGCGGAACCGCTCGGGCCAGACGCTGTAGGCGGCATCCAGGGTCTCCTGACGCGCCTGCACGGCCTCCAGGGCTTGCCCGCCGTGGAGCGTGGCGGGGTGCTGGTAGCCGACAGCGGAGTGGTAGTGCTCGCGGTTGTACCAGTCGACAAACGGCGCCATCCAGCTCCGCACCTCCTCCAGCGAGTGGAAGCGGTCGGGGTAGTCGTGGCGGTACTTGACGGTCTTGAAGCCGGCCTCGGAGTAGGGGTTGTCGTTGCTCGCGCGGGCGCGAGAGGCTGCGCGTGACAGCGAGGTCTTCGAGCAGTTCCGCCAGGCTCGTCGACGTCATCTGGGCACCGCGGTCTGAGTGCAGCGTCAACTACTGCGGCGAGATCCTGTTGCGGTCGCAGGCGGTGCCCACCAGCGTCCTGGCAACCTCGGTCGACTCCGCCGTGTCGACCGTCCAGGCGACGATCTTGCGACTGAAGATGTCGATCACCACGTAGAGATAGAACCAGCTGCGGTGGTGAGGGCCGCGGAGCCGCGAGATGTCCCACGACCAGACCTCGTTCGGGCCGCTCGCCTGCACCTGGGGTGCGTCGTGGGTCGTGCGTCGGTGACCGCGACGCCGTTCGCGGACCAGGCCGCGTTCCTCGAGGATGCGGTACATCTGGCGGATCGAGCAGACGTACGAGCCCTCGTCCAGCAGCTGGTAGTAGACCTGGGCGGGCGCCTGGTCACGAAAGCGTGGTGAGCACAGCAGCTCGGCGATGTGGTCGCGCAGCTGGTCGGGGATGCGTGACGGCTGCGGCTGGTGCTGCTCGCGCGGCTTCGCCTGTGACGGCCGCCTGTGTAGCCGGCCGGCGGCCGCCTGGCGGCGGCTGCGGTCGGTCCGCTCTGAGTATCCGAAGGCCCGACAGGCGCGGGCACGGCCAACCCGCTGGGCCCATGCGTCCACAGCGGCGAGCATCTGCGCCCGCCAGTTGGCGTATGCCTGCGCTGGCCACTCGGCTCGGGTCGGCGTCTCGGGCGCTGATCGACGAGCTGGCGACCGACTGTTATGAGCTGTCTTCGGCCTCTCGCATCAGCCACGGACAACACCGACCGCGTTTCACACCAGATTCCTAGATGAGGCCTTCCACTCAATTCAGACGCCGGACCGAGACTTCGCCGCCTGGCCTTGCGGGCGCTGCTCCACCCGACACTTGCCGCTACCATCGAGCGGGCGATCGGCTCCGGCCACCGCTCCAAGATGACCTGAGAGGCGGGCCGTCGGCACCGTGACCAACCCCTATCGTTCGCTCCCCGCAGTCGATCGCCTCATGGCCGACCCACGCGTCGGCGATCTGACGCGGCGCCTCGGTCACGAGCCGGTAACGACACTGGCACGGGCGATGCTCGACGGCGAGCGGCGACGGATTACAGAACGGCCGGGCGCGGCGGCTGCGTTCGGCGAGCTCGTCGATGAGCTACTCCGGCGCGGGGCGAACCTCGAGCGATCGCTCCTGCCCGTCATCAACGCCACCGGCGTCCTCGTGCACACCAACCTCGGCCGGGCCCCCCTCGCCCGCTCGGCGGTCGAGGCGATGCGGGCGGCCACAGAGGGGTACTCAACGCTCGAGTACGCGGTGGCGACGGGGGAGCGGGGATCCCGGCAGGCCCACGCCTCCGGCCTCCTCTGCCGCGTCACCGGCGCCGAGTCGGGGCTGGTCGTCAACAACAATGCCGCGGCGCTCTTGCTGGCCCTGGCGGCGCTCTGCTCGAGGCGCGAAGCCGTGATCGCCCGTGGGCAGCTCGTCGAGATCGGAGGCGGCTTCCGGATCCCCGATGTGATGCGGCAATCCGGCGCCAGTCTTGTCGAGGTCGGGACGACGAATCGCACCCACATCGCCGACTACGAGGCCGCGCTCGGCCCCGAGACCGGAGCGATCGTGCGTGTGCACAGCTCCAACTTCAAAGTCGTCGGGTTCACCGCCGAGGCGTCCGTTCAAGGGCTCGGCGAGCTCGCCCGGAGGAGTGGGGTCCGGCTGATCGACGACGTCGGGAGCGGCGCGCTGCTCGACACCAGGGACTACGGCCTGGCAGCGGAGCCGCTCGTCCAGGACTCAGTGCGTGCCGGCGCCGATGTCGTGCTCTTCTCGGGCGACAAGCTGCTGGGCGGCCCACAGGCCGGGATTGCCGTCGGGCGCGCAGATGCGATCGGGGCGATGGCGAGCCACCCGCTCGCTCGCGCCGTCCGCATCGACAAGGCCTCGCTCGCCGCTCTCATCGCTACGTTGGAGCACTATCAGCGCGGCGACGCCCAGAGCAAGATCCCGATCTGGCAGATGCTCTCGATTCCGGCCGAGGAGCTGGAGCGGCGAGCCGGAGGGTGGGCCAGCGCCTGCGGGACCCACGGCCAGACCATCAGCGGACATTCGACGGTGGGCGGCGGATCGCTTCCGGGGCAAGAGCTCTCGACCACGCTCTGCGCCGTCTCTCCGCCCGCAGGCGCAGCCGACCTGCTGGCCGAGCGGCTCCGCTCCGGGGCTCAGCCGATCGTCGGGCGCATCCAGGGCGGGCTCTTCCTGCTCGACCCCCGGACGGTCCCCCCGTCGGCGGACGAGCAGGTGGCAGCGGCCCTGGCGAGGGTGCTCGGCAACCCCGAATTGGGGCGCGCGCGAGGACCGTCGGGAGATACCGGGACGTCGCCCCCGGCAGCCTCGGGTGAGGGTTCCCCCGCTGGACGATAGAACGCTCGAGCTCCTGGAATATCCGGCGGTTGTCGAGCGGCTGTCACAGCTCACGTCCTTCTCGGCCGGCCGCGAGGCGGCGCTCGCGCTCAGGCCCGTGGTCGACCGCCCGAGGGTCGTTCGCCGCCAGCGGATCACCGCCGAGGTCGTGCACCTCTCCCGGCTCGGAGCCGAGGTGTCGCTGGCCGGAGCACGCGATGTCCGCCCGCTCGCAGAGCGAGCCGAGCGCGGGCAGGTCTTGGCCGCGCCCGAGCTCCTCGACATCGCCGATGCCGCCCGCTCGGCCGGCAACGTACGGCGGACGCTCGTGAGACTGGCTCCCGATGCACCACTCCTGGGGACGATCGGCGGCCGGATCGGCGACCTCGGACCACTGGGCTCGCTGATCGGGCAGGCGATCAGCGGTCGCGGGGAGGTGCTCGACGAGGCGAGCCCGGAACTGGGGCGGATCCGCCGTGCGGTCGCCGCGGCGCACGATCAGCTCCAGCAACGGATGCAGGCGATGGCCCAGAGCCCGGCCCTGCGCGGCGTTCTCCAGGAGCCCATCGTCACGATCCGCGACGGGCGCTATGTGCTGCCCGTGCGCGCGGAGTCCCGAGGGGCCCTGCGGGGAGTGGTGCACGACCGCTCTGCCTCGGGAGCAACGATCTACGTCGAGCCGCTCGCCGTCGTGGATCTCGGCAATCGCTGGCGGGAGCTGCAGGTCCAGGAGCGCCATGAAGTCGAGCGCGTCCTGCGCGAGCTCTCCCAGGTAGTCGGCGAGACCGAGCCTGAGATCACGGGTGCCGTCGACCGACTCGCCGAGGTCGACCTGGCCATGGCCAAGGGACGGCTGGCGCGCGAACTCAGGGCGCTCGACCTCCATGAGCGGGGTGCCCAGGGCTGGCTGGGCGAGGCCCCCGGGGAGCTCCAGCTGCTGGGTGCGAGGCACCCGCTCCTGACCGGTGACGTGGTGGCCAACACGATCGCCGTCGGGGAGAGCGACCGCGTGCTGCTGATCACCGGCCCCAACACCGGCGGAAAGACGGTGGCACTCAAGACGGTCGGGCTGCTCGTACTGATGGCCCAGGCGGGGCTGCCCGTCCCCGCCGACCGAGGCTCACACGTCCCGATCTACGAGTCGGTCTTCGCCGACATCGGCGATGAGCAGTCGATCGAACAGTCACTCTCGACCTTCTCGGGACACATCACCGCCGTGATCTCGGTCCTCGAGCGAGCCGACGAGCGCTCCCTGGTGCTCCTCGATGAGCTGGGGGCCGGCACCGATCCGACCGAGGGGGCGGCGCTCGGCATCGCGATCGTCGATCGGCTGCTCGCGTCCGGCGCCTCCCTGGTCGCCACCACGCACCACAGCGAACTCAAGCTCTACGCCCACCGCACGGGCTCCGTTCAGAACGCATCGATGGAGTTCGATCTGGGCTCCCTGACTCCCACCTACCGGCTGACGATGGGCCTACCCGGTCAGTCAAATGCGCTCGCCATTGCCGAACGACTGGGGATGCCGAACGAGGTCGTCGAGCTGGCGAGGAGCGGCCTGTCCGGCGAGGAACGGCAGCTCGAGACCGTCCTCGGTGAGCTGCGGGCGCAGCTCGCGGCGGCCGAGCGACGCGCCGTTGCAGCAGCGGACGACGCCGAGCGTGCTCGGCGGCTCCGCCGCGAGCGAGAGCAGGAGCTCGATTCGCTGGCCGGGGAGTCGATGCGGCTGCGCGAAGAGGCGCGGATCCGCGTTCGGGACGAGCTCAGCGACGTGCGGCGGCTGCTCCAGCGATCTCGGCGCGAGATCGAAGCCGCGCGCCTCGCGCAGGCGGCTGAGGACTTCCGACGAGCCGAAGAGGCCGCAGACCGCCTGCGCGAGGAGGCAGCAGGGAGCGAGTCGGGGGGCAGTGATCCGGACGGCGATGGACCAGCCCGAGGCGAGCTCGTGGAACCCGAGGCAGTGGCGCATGGCTCTGCTGACCCTGAGACCCGAGCCGGGGAAACGGCCGACGAGCTGTCGGCGATCGCCGACCACGAGCTCGCGATCTGGCCGGGAGCGACCGTCTGGCTACGGGGGGTCTCCGTCCCCGGTGAGGTGCTCGGATACCCCGACCAGCGTGGTGACTTCGAGGTGCAGCTGGGGGCGCTCCGGACCCGCGTGCGCGTCGAGCAGGTGCGGGCAACGGGCGAGCACGGTGCCCAGACCGACGAGCGACCACGCCTCCCACCGGCACCCTGGTCACCATCGGAGATCGAGATCCGCGGTCAGCGGCTGGACGACGCAGTGCCGCTCGTCGAGCAGTTCCTGGATGCCGCCTCGCGCTCGGGACACGGCCATGTCCGGGTCATCCACGGGCGCGGCACCGGAACCCTCAGGCGCGCGGTACGAGACCTCTTCGACCGGCATCCGCTGGTAACGGCGCACCAGCCAGCTGAATCGAGGGAGGGAGGCGAGGGAGTCACCGTGGTGACGCTGATCCCGACCAACCGTTAGTCGGCGCGGCGAGTCTTGAGTCGCCAGGTGACCCTCAGAGTCACCATCGCTGTCGGCTGCAAGCGCGGCTCGAGCTCCTGGTGCGGTGGATCGATGCCCTCGGTGATGGGTGGGTCCAGACAGGCGGGCCGCCCGGGGTCGGCAATCGGCTACCATCCACCGACCGCGATCCGATGGCGCTGGAGTGCCGCCCAGGGGGAGTCGTGATGCAGCCGATTGAGCTTGTCTCCGACCTCTTCCGCCACCAGCGGGCGGTCAGGTCGTTCTCCGACCAACCCGTGAGCGATGAGTTGATCGAGATCCTGCTGACGGCTGCGACCCACGGACCCTCCGGTTCCAACACCCAGCCCTGGAGATTCATCGTCGTACGCGATCCAGACGTGAAGGCCCGGCTCGGCAAGCAATACGAGCAGGCGTTTGCCGATGCCTACGCCGCCCGCGCCCCAGCTCGGGCCGCGGATCGACAGCCGTTCACCGAGATCCCCGTCCTGATCGTGGCCTGCGTGCGGGTTCCCGGCACCGGCCGCTCCAGCATCCAGCCCGGTGCTTCGATCTACCCGGCCTGCCAGAATCTGATGCTCCAGGCACGGGCGCTCGGTCTGGGCACTGTGTTGACCACGCTGCACCGCGTGCGGCGGGCACAGATCCACGAGATCCTCGGGGTGCCGGACGGCTGGGACACGGCAGCGATCATCCCGGTCGGCTGGCCCGACCGGTCGTATGGTCCCAACCGCCGCCCACCCGTCTCAGGCGTCACGATGCTCGACCGCTGGCGTGAGTAGCACAGCCGGGGTCCCCGGCACGGCGAGCTCCCATGGGCGACCCGGCGGCGGGGCCCGGTGATCGGTCCACCCGAACTCGCCGCGGTCGTCGTCCTGGCAATGATCGCCACAACCATCCAGGCGTCGATCGGCTTCGGTACCGCCGTCTTCTTCGTGCCGCTCGGGACGCTGGTGGTGGGGCCCGAACCGTCGGTGGCGACCATGCTGATCGTTGTTCCCGGCACCGCCGCCATCCTCTTCGGCTCGTCCTCGGAGCAGACATCGTGGAGTGAGTCGACCTGGCCGGCCGCGATCAGCGTCGCCAGCATGCCGGTAGGCGTGTTCCTCCTGACCAGCGCCGATGAGAGCGTGCTCCGCCTCCTGATCGGCCTGGCCGTGCTCCTTGCCGTCGGCATCAACTACATGAGTGGCCGTGGCGGGGAGGTTCTCCACCCGTCGAGCTGGTGGCGGATGACCCTGGCCAGCCTCGGCGCGGGCCTGATGCGCGGATCGGTGGGCATGGGCGGACCGGCAATGGTCCTCTACTACCACTGGCGGGGTGGTGGGGCGACGCGATTTCGCAATCGGATGTACGCCTACGGGCTCCTGGCAGGCGGACCGGGCGTCCTGGTAGCGCTCGTCGGCGGGATCTACAACAGCGAGACGCTCCCCGTCGTCGCGGCGTCGCTGCCCGGAGCGCTGCTCGGGATCCTGGTCGGCACCAGGGTGCGTCCCCTGATCACCGACTCGGGTATCCGTCGGGTGACACTGGTGATGCTCGCCGCGACGAGCTTCGCGGCGATCCTGACTGCCGCGTCGGGGCTCGTCTAACAAGCGTGGGCTGGCAAGAGCGGCACAGCTGGTCGTCGGGGGTCATGGCGGAACTCCTCCTCTGTGCGTCTACACACAGCAGAATGTACCGCCGGCCTCTTCTCGGAAGGCCAGAACTGTCGCAGCTACTCGCGCATAGCACAGGCTAGGGGGCGTCGCCGCCGAGGTGGCAGCGATCGTTCAGGGTCAAGATGACGGAACGGCCGTTTCGCTGATCCAGGCGGGTAATCGAGCAGTTGCCGATGGTGACGGGCGGTGTCTCTTCGCTACCCAAGCCGAGGATGTGACCGAGAACATGCAGGATCGTCCCGCCGTGGCAAGCAACGACCGCCGTTTCGTCGCGGTGACGGTCGCCAAGAAGGTCGATCGTGTCTGCGACTCGCCGACGGAAGCGATCGCGCCCCTCCTCGCCAGGCACCCTACCCCACCCACCGTCGGCCTCTGGGCGGGGGTAGCGCTCGCGGAAATCCGCCCAGGTGAGGCCTTCGGCTGCACCGTAGTTGTACTCGTCGAGCCCGGCGAGGGGCCGCGGCACGAGTCCGTGGTGGAGCCCGATCTCCTCGGCAGTTCGAATCGCTCGAATACGGCTGCTCGCGTAGACGGCCGCCACCCTCTCCGAGGCGAGATGGGCGCCGACGCGCATCGCCTGCTGTCGGCCGGCCGTCGTCAGGTCCAGGTCGAGTGACCCTGTGATGATGCCTCTGGTGTTGCCCTCTGACTCGCCGTGCCGAACGAGAATGAGCGTCATCGGCCCCACCCCTCCGTGCCAAGTTGCGAGAGGAAGCCACCCAGCACGCGGGCAGTCACTCCCCAGATCGGTCGGCCCTCCCAGAGGTAGGCGGGCATCGCCTCGGGCTCGCCGTCTCGGTCGACGACCGTCCACCCGTGAGACTCCTCCGAGAGCAGATAGTCCATCGGAACATGGAGAAGTTCGCGAACCTCGCGGGATGCCTCAACGAAGGTGAGCGGCTGATCGCCTCGGGCCGCACCGACGTAGGGACGCACGAGATAACCCGTGTGGGTCTCAACGTCATCGAGCTGCCCGAGGACCTCGATCTCGGCTGGAGCGACACCGATCTCCTCGTGGGTCTCGCGTAGCGCCGTCTCCAGCAGATCCCCGTCTTCAGGGTCGCGGGCACCGCCGGGGAGGCTGATCTCACCCTTGTGGTGACGAACGCGATCGGTGCGCTGCTGGAAAACGACGTGATCGACACCCCCGATCTCGTGCAGGAGGAGTAGCACCCCGGCTGGACGCAATTCACCTAGCTCCAACTCGAGTGGTTCGTGGCCGGCCATCGTCCGGCGAACTCGCTCACGAAGCATCAACCAGTCCCTCCGGCCGGCCCACCGCAGAGGCCCTCGACCCTGAGACGCGACTCGCACGCAGCAAGTCCGCTGGACGCCGACGCCACCTCGCGCCACCTGGTCTGCTCGGCTGGCGACCGGCCCTCATCGCATCGGACGACGATCGGGGGCGCTGGAGCAATACTACCCGCCCCACCGGAGGTCTCGCTCCTCCCGATCAGGCGACGACGGAGGACATCGCGGCAGCGGTGACCGGTCGAAGCTGGGGGCCGTCAACCGTCGAAACCGCCCGACCCCCAGTGTCGCGGGGGTGGCTCGGCGAGAGACCGTCTCCCAAAACCGAGGGCAATCCGCCGCGTCTCGCATGCGCCAGGGCGTCGTCAGACCGATAGTCGACAAACGTCAGTCACCGCCTGAAGCCGCGCGCCGGACCAGGGAGGGAGCCCCCCGCACTCCCTCGGCGATCGGCCGGCTCCGGCTCTGGCTCGCATGACTCAGGGAGATCGGCCAGAGCCCTGATGTGGTCGAACCTGTACCCCGACTAGTGGAGCAATCTCGGGCTCGATGCTGCGATCGTGTTGCTGGCCATCACGCTCGATCGGCTCCTGCCCGAACCCACCGCCGCGATTCACCCGGTCGTCTGGATGCGGGGCGCGAGATCAGCGCTCTCGAGCACCGCCTGCCCTCGGGGCACCGCCACCCAGCTCGTCCGCAGCGGTGCGGCCGTAGCCGTTGTGATGCTCCAGCTGCTCGAGGCCGAAGTGCTGGCTCGCCAGGACGATGCCTCAGTCCCTGCTGCGTCAGGGGTGTCTTCCCCGACCTCAAGACCCTCGAACAGATCGACTGGGAGGCGCTCTCCGGGGTCGAGCGGCCACAGCTGGCTCAGCTGTTGAGCTGCACCTACCTCGAGCACGGCGAGGACATCTTCATCCTTCGAGATGAGGTTGGGGATTGAGTGAACGATCCAGGGCCGTTCGCTCGATGTCTGACATGCAGTTCAACGACGTAGTCCTGACGATGCCTCACCTTCTCGTGAAGCGACTGGTGATCGGAGAAGTAGCCTCTTCCCTCCACTGAGAAGACAGACCGTTGCTCGCACTGCTCGCTCATAAGTGCTACCTCGGAGTGGAGATAGCGCGTTAGCAGAAGGTCCCTTTCCATTACTCGCGATCCCTCATTGCAGGGAGTGAGGGATAAACGTGATGTTATACGGAGGCTTAGCGGACTCCAAACGAGGAGCCGGAAAGCCACTCCTTGAGTACCCGGATGTGGTCGGGTCTCGTGCCGCAGCACCCTCCAATTATCCGCGCCCCCTGCTCACGCCACCCCTTGGCGTATTCCAGGTACTGCTGTGGGTCCAGGGCATTTGCCTTGGGGGTTGGGTCGCCGGAACGAGGGAAATGGGCGTAGGCGCCGAAGGTTCCCGACCAATTCTTCTTGACTATCTCCAGCCCGGGCCCCGTGTCGTCCACCGGCGTGTGCATTATGAATACCGATGCGACGTCCTTGTCGTTGATGGCGTCCATGGCGTCTTGAAGGGTCTCGCCTCCATGCCTGTCTTGGATGCCCAGGTAAAGCACGTCTCCGTCCCGGACCACGGACAGCCCGACCCACACCGGGAGACCCAACTCCGCTGCCACGTCAATCACCGCCAGCGTGTCTGATATCCGGACCAACATTTCGCCCACCGCCACGTCCGGGCCGCCTTTGGCCAGCTCTCCCAGCTGCTCCCGGTAGGTCTCCAGACCCTTCTCATAGCGCACCGGAACTTCCGCGTGTGCCTTGGGAGCCATCGTAGATACGGAGGCCGCGATGACCACCGAGTCCTCTGTCCCGGCGTTTCTCCTTGCCTGTACCGCCGCTTCGATTCCCAGCTTGTTGGCCTCGGCTACCTTGTGCTCGAGGCCGCCCTCTTCCAGCGTGTCACGCCCTGTGCCAAAGGTGTTGGTGATGACAATCTCGGCTCCCGCTTCTATGTATTCCTGATGAATATCCCTCACCAACTCGGGATGGGTGAGCATCGGACCGCCGGACCACGTGGTGGGGCTTGCCATCCCCCGCCTCTCCAACTCCGAGCCCATACCCCCGTCCATCAAGATCGTCTCCCCTGTTGCCAAGCGGTCCTGCAAACTCTCAAAATTGCTCATGGTTCTCTCCTAGTGAAGTCCGAATCTGCCGTTGCGGAAGCTGTCAACCTCTCCATGCCGGTCGAGGTCAGGGGGTTGTTGCAATGACGGGTTTGTTGATCCACGCCTCCTTCGGGGGTCTGGCGGCCCGCGGCGGTCCGTTGCGGAACCGCTCGGGCCAGACGCTGTAGGCGGCATCCAGGGTCTCCTGACGCGCCTGCACGGTCTCCAGGGCTTGCCCGCCGTGGAGCGTGGCGGGGTGCTGGTAGCCGACACCGGAGTGGTAGTGCTCGCGGTTGTACCAGTCGACAAACGGCGCCATCCAGCTCCGCACCTCCTCCAGCGAGTGGAAGCGGTCGGGGTAGTCGTGGCGGTACTTGACGGTCTTGAAGCCGGCCTCGGAGTAGGGGTTGTCGTTGCTCACGCGCGGGCGCGAGAGGCTGCGCGTGACAGCGATGTCTTCGAGCAACTCCGCCAGGCTTGTCGACGTCATCTGGGCGCCACGGTCTGAGTGCAGCGTCAGTTGCTGCGGCGAGATCCCGTTGCGGTCGCAGGCGGTGCCCACCAGCGTCCTGGCAACCTCGGTCGACTCCGTCGTGTCGACCGTCCAGGCGACGATCTTGCGACTGAAGATGTCGATCACCACGTAGAGATAGAACCAGCTGCGGTGGTGAGGGCCGCGGAGCCGCGAGATGTCCCACGACCAGACCTCGTTCGGGCCGCTCGCCTGCACCTGGGGTGCATGGTGGGTCGTGCGTCGGTGACCGCGACGCCGTTCTCTGACCAGGCCGCGTTCCTCGAGGATGCGGTACATCTGGCGGATCGAGCAGACGTACGAGCCTTCGTCCAGCAGCTGATAGTAGACCTGGGCGGGCGCCTGGTCACGAAAGCGTGGTGAGCACAGCAGCTCGGCGATGTGATCGCGCAGCTGGTCGGGGATGCGTGACGGCTGCGGCTGGTGCTGCTCGCGCGGTTTCGCCTGTGACGGCCGCCTGTGTAGCCGGCCGGCGGCCGCCTGGCGGCGGCTGCGGTCGGTCCGCTCTGAGTATCCGAAGGCCCGACAGGCGCGGGCACGGCCAACCCGCTGGGCCCATGCGTCCACAGCGGCGAGCATCTGCGCCCGCCAGTTGGCGTATGCCTGCGCTGGCCACTCGGCTCGGGTCGGCGCTACCCGTTCTGGCCACTCGGTCGCCGCTGCGACGCGCTCTTGCGGGCAAATCTTTGCAAGAGCGCCAAGGCTTTTCCCTGGGCCTCGATCAGCTCCTCTGCCGTCTCCAGCTGCTGCTCGGCAAGCATCGCCCGCTCCCGGTAGCGGTCGCGCTCAAGGGTCAGCCGGTTGGGCGCTCGTGGTCCCGGCGGCCGCTCGACGAGGGCACGGCGCGCCCCATCGTCACGCTGCTGGCGCCACCTGGCGATCAGAGAGGAGTACAGACCCTCGCGCCGACAGATGGCGCCGACTGCTCCCGGCTCTCCGCGGGCCTTTGCCTCGTCGATCTCAGCCAGGATGTCGAGCTTGTACTGCACTGGCCACGACCTGCGTGCTCGACGCACCTCAGTCTCTTCATCAACCACCATCGGTCTACGTCCACTTCTCCGCCCTCGTATCAATCGCACTATATCCGGCAGAGATGAGGTTGGCAGCTAGGGTTGCATCCGGGCGCTAGACATACATCCCACAGGCTTGGGACACGGGCGTATGTAATTCCGACTCCCAATGCGGCTGAGCCTCGTCAGGAAAGACCCCGATGATCTGTGCTTCCGTGAACCTGCTGCCTCGCATCTTCTCCTCCCGATTTGTTTCGGAGGCTCGATTGGTGGGCCTACACGTACGGTACTGCGAACCGCCCGCTGGACAGTCTCGCTCTAGCTGCGGAAACCACGCTAGCCGCCGAACCGCATCGACCACCCCGGGGAACGTAGCAGCTCCAACGCGACCGCCACCTCTCATCAGGCCACTTCGACAATCCCTGGCCTGAACGTGCGCGAGGTCAACCAGCCGCACCCGCATGCCCTGCCGTTCGCGCTCAGGGAGCTCGACGGGGCAACTCGCGGGCCGTCCTCGGGACGCAGCCGTTCTCCAAAGCGCTCGGGATCGCGCATCTGCACAAAGCTCGATGCGTCGTGAGTTCCCTTTCTTACGGGCGTGGGCCTGGGCTGCACCACACGTCGGCTACGGTTGCGACGACGCGGTCGCCCGATACGAAGGAGTTCAGTGACAACGGCCTACGCTACATCGACCTCGGCGAAACGCTCGATGACATCAACTCTTGAGTTATGCTTTTCGTGAGAACGTCTTGCTGGTCGTCCGCATCGAGCCGGTGGGCGACTGACCTGACCCCTTGAAACGGGACCACCGTTGATGAGAGTCCTTTGGCCCGCGAAAGTGGGCGGAGGAAGACATCACGGTGAAACGACTCAGGCACACGCCCGAGCAGATCGTGCGCAAGCAGCGCGAGGTGGAGCGGCTGCTCGGCGAAGGGCAGACGATCGCCGAGGCGGCGAAGCAGGTCGAGATCTCGGAGCAGACCTACCACCGCTGGCGCAACCAGTACGGTGGGATGAAGGCCGACGACGCCAAACGGCTGCGCGAGCTGGAGCGCGAGAACGCGCGGCTGAAGCGGATCGTCGCCGACAAGGAATTCGAGACCGACGCGCTCAAGGAGATCGCCCGGGGAAACTGGTAAGCCCGTCGCGCCGGCGCGAGGCAGTCTGCATGTTGCAGGCACGCCTCGGACTGTCGGAACGGCGGGCATGCCGGGTCACCGGCCAGCACCGCTCCACACAGCGCCGCCTCCCGGTGCGCGGCCGCGGCGACGACGCGCTGCGGACGGAACTTCACGCCTTCTCGCGTGGCCACCCCCGCTGGGGGTACCGCCGGGCGTGGGCGACATTGCGCGAGGAGGGCTGGGGCGTGAATCGCAAGCGGGTACAACGGCTCTGGCGCGAGGAGGGGCTGGGCGTCCCGGTGAAGCGACGCAAGCGCCAGCGCCTGGGGGACTCGGCTCAGCCCGCCAGGCGGCTGCGTGCCGAGCGGCCGAACCACGTCTGGGCGTTGGACTTCCAGTTCGACCAGACCGCGGACGGGCGGGTCCTGAAGCTGCTCAACATCGTCGACGAGCACACGCGGGAGGCGCTGGCGACCGTGGCCGCCAGGAGCATCAACGCCGACGCCACGGCCTCAACGCTCGAGGGGATCGTCGCCCGGCGCGGGGGTACATCCGCTGCGACAACAGTCCAGAACTCACGCCAAACGCCCTCCGCGACTGGTGCCGGTTCTCCGGCACGGGCAGCAGCTACATCGAGCCCGGCGCGCCGTGGGAGAACCCGTACGTGGAGTCGTTCAACGGCCGGTTGCGCGACGAGTTCCTGGCCGTCGAGCAGTTCGACAGCCTGCTCGAGGCGCAGGTGCTGATCGAGGACTGGCGGATCGAGTACAACACGAAGCGCCCGAACAGCAGCCTGGGCTGGCTCGCCCCCAGCTGCCTACGCCGAGCGCTGGGAGGCTCAGCAACACGCTGGACTCTCATAAGCGGTGGTCTCGCCAAGGGGGTCCGGTCAATCCTGGCTGACATAGCAGAAGCTCTGCGGTGGGACGAACCCAGGCAGTCTCCCGGACCTCATCGAGAGCCCGAAGTTGAATGACGCGCCGTGCGCGCTGCACAAGCCGAGTCCCCGCTCGGGCAGCGTCAGGTTTCAGAGTTCGAAACGGTGGGAGCAATGATAAACACGGTCGCCTGGGAACGCTACTCTGATTTGGCCCCATCTGGAGCCGTTTTGATCCTCTGAACTGGCCCCACCCCCGACCCATCCAGCAGCTACGCTCGGGCAACTGAGACCTCCCCGAGCGAAAGAAGAGGAGTGTGTCGAGGGTGGAGTTGTTCGAGGATATCCGACGGGCATGGCGAGAGGAGGGGCTGCCCATACGCGAGCTGGCGCGCCGCCACCACGTGCACCGGCGCACGGTACGGCAGGCGCTGCAGTCGGCGCTGCCGCCACAACGCAAGCAGGCGTCTCGAGCGGCGCCGAAGCTCGGTCCGTACGTAGAGATCATCCGGGAGTGGCTCGTCGCCGACCTGAGCGCGCCGCGCAAGCAGCGGCACACGGCGCGGCGGGTCTGGGAGCGCCTCGTCGATGAGTACGGCGCGACGGTCGCCGAGGCGACGGTGCGCGCCTACGTCGGCCGCGTGCGCCGCGAGCTGGAGTCCGGTCGCTCAGTCGTGACGATCCCCCAGTTGCATCCGCCGGGCGAGGAGGCGGAGGTCGACTTCGGCGGGGTCAGCGTCTGGCTGGACGGCGTGCTGACCGAGCTGTCGATGTTCGTGCTGCGGCTCTCGCACTCGGGGCGGGCGGTCCACGTGTGCTTCCCGGGCGAGGGCCAGGAGGCGTTCCTCGAGGGCCACACGCTCGCCCTCGAGCGCCTCGGCGGGGTGCCGCGGCGGATCCGCTACGACAATCTGAGCTCGGCCGTCACGCGCGTGCTGCGCGGCCGCGACCGCGTCGAGAGCGACCGTTTCGTCGCGTTGCGCTCGCACTACGGCTTCGACAGCTTCTTCTGCGAGCCCGGCATCGCGGGCGCGCACGAGAAGGGGGGCGTGGAGGGTGAGGTCGGGCGCTTCCGCCGGCGCCACCTCGTGCCGGTCCCGCGCGGCGAGAGCCTGGCCGAGCTGAACGCGCTGCGGCCCCTCCCCGCCGAACCCTTCGACCCCACGGTCGCACTGCAAGCGAAGGCCGACCGCAAGGCGCGCATCTCCGTGCGTGGCTCGCGCTACTCGGTCCCCGCGGCGTTCGCGGGCCGCACGGTGGACGTCCGCCTGGGCGGCGGGACCGTGACCGCCCTCGTCGCGGGCCGGGTGGTTGCCCGCCACGAGCGCAGCGCGCACAAGGGATCCGAGGTCCTCGTGCTGGACCACTTCCTCGAGGTGCTGTCCCGCAAGCCCGGGGCGCTGCCCGGCTCGATCGCGCTCGCGCAGGCGCGCTCAGGCGCTGGCTTCACCGCCGCGCACGAACGCTTCTGGCAGCGTGCCCGCCGCAAGCTCGGTGACGGCGCCGGGACGCGGGCGCTCATCGAGGTGCTGCTATTGCACCGCCACCTCCCCGCCGCCTCGGTGCACGCAGCACTCGATGCGGTGGAGCAGCTGGGCGCGGTGGACCCGGCGCTGATCGCCATCGAGGCGCGCCGCGTCGCCGACGGCCGCCGCGAGACCGCCGTTGTGGAGCGGCCGGCGCTCAGGCGCTTCGAACGCCCGGCGCCGAGCCTGGCCGGCTACGACGCGCTGCTCGCCGCGAGCACGCGATGAGCACACCTGTGACCGAGCAGGCGGCGGCGCTTCAGGTCGAGGCGACCAGCCGTGCGCTGCACCTCCCCACGGTCCGTCAGCAGGCCGGCGCGCTCGCCGAGGCCGCGCTGCGCGACCGGCTCACCCATCTCGCCTACCTCGCCGAGGTGCTCCAATCCGAGCTCGACGACCGCGATGCGCGCCGCCGTGAGCGCCGCATCCACGAGGCCCGTTTCCCCCGGCTCAAGCACCTCGCCGACTTCGACCTGGCGGCGGCCCCCACGGTCGACCCGACCATGCTCGCCACGCTCGAGCGCGGCGAGTGGATCGCCTCGGGCCAGCCGGTCGTGCTGCTCGGAGACAGCGGCACCGGCAAGTCGCACCTGCTGATCGGGCTCGGCATGGCCGCCTGCCAGCGCGGGCTGCGGGTGCGCTACACGACGGCGGCACAGCTCGTGAACGAACTGGCCGAAGCCGCCGACGAGCGCACGCTCTCACGCCTGGTCGCCCGCTACGGCCGGCTCGACCTGCTCTGCCTCGACGAGTTCGGCTACGTCCACCTCGACCCGCGCGGAGCCGAACTGCTCTTCCAGGTCCTCACCGAGCGCGAGGAGCGGGCCTCGGTGGCAGTCGCCTCCAACGCGCCGTTCTCGGAGTGGGGCCGCACCTTCGCCGACCCCCGCCTCGCCGCCGCGGTCGTCGACCGGCTCACGTTCCGCGCCCACATCATCGAGACCGGCAGCGAGTCCTATCGCCTGCGGGTCACCACCGCCTCGAAGGGAGGTGCTCCGACCAGCTGACCACATCCCGGGGGTGGGGCCAGTTCAGAGGATCAAGGTGGGGCCAGAACGGGTTGTCATTCCCAGTCGCCTCCGTGACTACGCGGGCCCGCACCTCGACGACCAGTACCTGCCAGCGCTCGGTGAACAGTCGCCGCTGGTCGTGTTGCGATCGGTCACGATCTATACCAAGTGAATGTCGACGTTCAGCGACTTTGTCCGCTGAGCGGTTCAGCGAAAATGTCCTCTCGCGTTTGATCGTTGCTCGTACATGATGCCGCACCCTGGCGCCCGGGTGGGCCGCGGCGCGGATGTAGGCGCTGACGATGTTGCGCGCGATGCCCAGCACGCGGGCGGTGGCGCGCATCGAGAGTCCCTGCAGCTGTGCCTGGCGGATGGCCTTCCAGCGCGCCTGCTGGCGCGGGGTGGGCGGGTGCTACGGCCTGACCCGGGCCCGCGGCGAGGCGCCGTTGACGGCCGTCCCGTTCGTCGTGGCAGGGATCTCCGGCTGACCGGGCGGAGCCCCGCCGGAGCCGAGCCCGGAGGCGATGCGCTCCAGCGCCGGGTCGAGTGCCAGCTCGGAGCGGCGCTCGCGCAGCACGCCTGAGCGGGGCGGAGCGAGCCGGGAGGTGTCAATAATCAGGATCTATAGACCAGTCTCGCGCCAGATAATCAGGAACATTGATCCAGCTAACCAGGATCATTGATCCAGTTCCCGAGGCCCTCCTGACCACCCGGTCGGCCGGTACGGCCACCATCGCTCCTCCCGTGGGAGGAGGGGGCGATGAGCTACCGGGGGGTGAGATTGGTTGAGATTCGAGAGATCATGCGGCGCTGGCAGGCAGGGCACAGCCAGCGCCGCATCGCGACGGGGACAGGGCTGTCGCGCGTAACCGTGCGGCGGTACGTCGAGGCGGCGGAGGCGGCCGGTCTACGGCGTGATGGCCCCGAGCCAGCGGAACAGCAGCTCGTCGCGCTGGCGACGCTGAGCCTGGCCGGGCCGAGGACGACGGAGGTCCCCAGCGAGGAGCTGCTGGCGCCGTGGGCGGAGCAGATCGAGCGCTGGGTGACCTCAGACCGGCTCCAATTGACGCGCATCCACGAGCTCCTCTCCGAGCGCGGCTGCGCCGTCTCGTACAGCTCGCTGCATCGCTTCGTGACCCGCCGCGGCTGGCGACGCAAGCGCGCCACCACCATCCGCATGGAGGAGACGCCTCCGGGCGAGGTGGTGGAGATGGACTTCGGCTACCTCGGCCTGGTTCCGGACCGGCAGAGCGGGCGGCGGCGCAAGGTCTGGGCGCTGGTGCTGGTCTGGCGCTACTCCCGGCATTGCTTCGTCTGGCCCACCACGAGCCAGACCCTCGAGGCGGTGGTGGAGGGGCTGGAGGAGGGCTGGGCGTTCTTCGGTGGCACGCCCCGCTACCTCGTCATCGACAACTTCCCGGCGGCGGTGGCCGGGACCGACCCCCTCCACCCGCGCCCGACCCAGGGCTTCCTCGACTACGCCCAGCACCGCGGCTTCCTCAACGACCCGGCGCGCGTGCGCCGTCCCCGCGACAAGCCGCGCGTCGAGCGCAACGTCCCCTACGTGCGCGAGCGCCTCTTCAAGGGCGCCCAGTTCCGTGATGTCTCCCACCTGCGCGAGGAGGCCTGCGACTGGTGCGTCTCGGTGGCAGGGCGGCGCACCCACGGCACCACCCACCGGCAACCGCTCGTGGTCTTCGTGGAGGAGGAGCGCCCCACCCTCCGGCCCTGGGACGGCGAGCCGTACGAGGTGCCCTACTGGCGGGAGGCGAAGGTCCACCAGGACCACCATGTCTCCTGCCGGTACACCCTCTACTCGGTCCCGTCCTCGCTCTGCCCGCCGGGACAAACGGTCGAGGTCGAGCTCACCTCGAAGGTGGTGCGCATCTACCGGCGCGGCGAGCTGATCAAGGTGCACCCGCGCCAGCATCGGGGAGGCCGTGCCACCGACCCCAACGACTACCCGGCCGAGCTCACGCGCTACACCACGCGCGCGCCCGACCAGGTGCAGCGGCGGGCGACGGAGCTCGGAGAGTCGGTGGGCGCCTTCGCCGGCAGGCTCTTCGAGGGGGACCAGCCGTGGTCGAAGATCCGGCAGGGCCATAAGCTGCTGCGCCTCGCCGAGCGCTACACACCCGAACGACTCGACGCCGCCTGCCGGCGCGCGCTCGCGGTCGACCTCATCGACGTGAGGCGCGTCGAGCGCATCCTGGTCGAGGCACTCGAAGAGGAAGCCACCCAGAGCCAGCCTGTCCTCGATTTTGTCCAGTTTTGGTGGGCCTACGTGTACTGAATTGCGAACTCTTCGATTGGCCGTCGCCTTATGACTAACCGACGAGAGTTCTGCATTACATGTGCGTCTCCTAGGGGGGGGTGGCGCAGCACACGGGCGATCCGCTATCACCCCCAGCCGCGCCCATCATCGTCCTTGCTCGCCCGTCCTCCACCGCGTCGTCGTCCTTCCCAACCGTGACCTCCTCGAAAGGGTCAGCCCGTAGCGCCTCGCCGAACATCCCAGCGGCCGCGGGCCACCTGCCAGAGTCGAAGAGTTCTCCTGCCTGGTACAGAGGAATGACGGCGGTGGCGAAGCTGGAGATGTCATTCAAGACGGATGCGACAGTAGGTTCCTCTCCTATCTCCGGCTACGTCGCACCACAATTATGAGAACGACTCCAGCGACTACCCCAATCACTACTACGACAATAGCCCACCAGGGGAATCCTTCGTCCCCGCCGTCCGCCTCGGACGGCGCTGGCTCCGCCGTGGGCGTAGGCTCCGCCGTGGGCGTAGGCTCCGCCGTGGGCGTAGGCTCCGCCGTGGGCGTAGGCTCCGCCGTGGGCGTAGGCTCCGCCGTGGGCGTAGGCTCCGCCGTGGGCGTAGGCTCCGCCGTGGGCGTAGGCTCCGCCGTGGGTGTAGGCTCCGCCGTGGGTGTAGGCTCCGCCGTGGGTGTAGGCGTAGGAGTAGGCGGGAGCGGCGCTTCTTCAGTCTCGCCTCTGCCTGATTCCGACCAAGGGCTGACTCCCTCGGCGTTGATAGCCCGCACCTGTACCTCGTAGCCGGTCTCAGGCTTAAGATCGCTCAGGGTCATGGACGTGCCGGTGCCGTCGTACCCGACGTCTTTGAACTCCCCGTCAGCTTCACGGTATTGCAAGTCGTAATCCGTAATCTCCGGCCCTTGGTTATCGGGCGCTGTCCAGCTGACCGTTAGGCCAGTCGGGCCGGTGCTCGTTACTTCAGGAGCTCCCGGCTGAGAGGGCGGCTCAACCACGTTCTCAACGCTGATGGTAACTATGATCCCATCGACACCCCCTCGGCGGTCCCGGGCGCTCACCCGCACCGAGTATTCGTTCTTGACCTCGTAGTCCAACGCTGTCTTGGTGGTGAGCTGCCCTGTGCTAGGGTCCACGTCGAAGGAGGCTCGATCCATTCCCCACAGCCAGTACTCCAGCCGGTCATTATCCGAGTCCCTGGCGTTCACTGGGTCCCCCACAGCCATGCCCACTTCTGCGTTCTCCGGGACGGTGCGGGTGGTGTTGAGGCCCTCGTTGAACCTAGGCGAGCGGTTGGCAGGTTCGTCGTCCACCGCAGTGACGGTGACGGTGACCGTACCGGTGTCCGTACCCCCGTTCCCGTCCGACACCACGTAGGTGAACAAGTCGGAACCGTGGAAGTTAGCATTAGGAGTATAGGTGACGGTGGTCCCGGCGCCTGTGACCGCGACGCTCCCGTTGCTTGGTGTGCTCACCTCGATGACGCTGAGGCTGTCACCGTCCACGTCCGAGTCGTTGTCCAACACCCTAATGACGATGGCCGTGTCCTCGGCAGTCGTGGAGGCGTCATCCACCGCCGCTGGCGGGCCGTTGGCTTGAGGGATGGCTTCCCCTTCTGCCTGGGGCCCTGGGCTGCGGAGGTTCACCGCGCGGACCTGGAAATCATATACTCGGCCATTAAATAGGTTTCCCACCGTGTGCTCGGTGGGAAGTTGGCCTCCGATTCCGGGGACGGACTCCCAGTCATGGATGTCCAGCACGTGGGCCGAGCCGGCCCCCACCAAGGCGGTGTGAGCGGCAGTGTCCACCGCTACGGAATACCCGAACCAATCGCCCGCCTCGCCGTCTTCGTCGGTCAGCTTTTTCTTCTGGCTCCATTCACCGTTGGAATCCCTGGTGAAGACGTAAGCCGAACCTGAAGCAGAGCCGTTGTCGTCGTCCCCGTACGCACCAACCACCACGGTATCAACGTCCACCGCCACCGAATACCCGAAGTAGTCGAGAGCATCGCCATCGTCTGCAGTCAGCTTTTCCCCACCGTCCCACACGCCTTCCGAATCTCTGGTGAAGACATAGGCCGCACCGGCATCCAGAAGGTACAAAGGTGAATCGGGGTCTGAATGGGGGTCAATGGGGTCGTGCTGATACGCTCCCACCACGACGGTGGCAACTTCCACCTCGGCACCACTAACCTCCACGGTATCAACGTCCACCGCTACGGAATACCCGAAGTTATCCTGCGCCTCGCCGTCGTCGGCGGTCAGCTTGTCGGTCTCATTCCCGTCGGCCCAGGCACCGGAGGGCTTCACGAACACGTAGACCGAGCCCGAGTCAATGCCTTTGTCATCGTCCCCGGACGCCCCGATCACAGCGGTGTTGCCGTCCAATGCTACGGAAACCCCGAACCAGTCGTCATCGGCGCCGTCTGAGGTGGTCAACTTGGCCGTCTCAGTGTCTGCCATGGGGTCCCAGTCGGCCCAGCCGCCACTGCTGTTGGGTTTGGTGAATATGTAGGCCGAACCAGAATCTTCTGAGTCGTTTTCCTCGTCGTCGTCCTGGTACGCTCCTACTAGGACGGTGTCACCGTCCACCGCCACGGAATACCCGAAGTAGTCGAGGGCCGCGCCGTCGGAAGCCGTGAGCTTGGCGGTCTCAGTACTGGTGGCCCAGGCCCCAGTGGGCTTCACGAATACGTAGACCGAGCCGGAATCAGCGCCGGCGCCGTCGTTCCCAGGCGCCCCAACCACGACAGTATCACCGTCCACCGCCACGGAAATCCCGAAGTTGTCGTAGGCCGCGCCACCGGAGGCGGTCAGCTTTACCCCATCGTCCCACACACCGTCATTCCTGGTGAAGACGTAGGCCGCGCCGGAATCAGCGCCGTTGCCATTGTCCTGATAGGCCCCGATCACCGCTGTGTCACCGTCCACTGCCACCGCATACCCGAACTTGTCTCCCCCCACGCCGTCCAGCTTGCTGGTCTTGAGGAGGTGCAATACCTCGTATCTGAGTATGGTCTCTTTTGTCTCAACGTGTGTGTAAGCCCATTTCAGCTTCACCTCACCATTGCCCTCCTCCAGGGGCTCCAAGGCCGGGCGAAGTAGTTGAGGCGGCAGAGGCTTGGCGTCGATCGCCGAGGCAGGGCCAACGCCGGTTGCGTTCTCCGCCCAGATTTGGAACGTGTACGTGGTGCCGTTGGTGAGGCCGGTAATGGTGTATGTGGTGGCGTCGGCACTGATGTTGGTTGAGTTCGTGACTCCGTCGATGCTGTACTGGTATTTATCGATCGAAGCGTCGTCGGGGTCGGCCCAACTCAGACGCACCTCTTCGTGGCCCGGCTCCGCCGCGAGATTCAACGGCGAGTCTGGTAGCGTACCCGCCGGTGTGGCAGTGACGTCCGAGGCATCGCCGTATGGCTGAAGAGCCTGGTTGTCCACCGCGCGGATATGGAACGTGTACTCGGTGCCGTTGGTCAGACTGGTAACGGTGTAACCGATGGTGTTCGCGACGCTGTAGTCGATGTCGTCGGGGTCGATGTCGATGAAGCCAGTGCCGCCATCGGTGCTGTACTGGTATTTATCGATCGAAGAGTCGTCGGGGTCGGCCCACTCCAGCTTCACCTGGGTGTCGCCCGCGGTTGCGGAGAGGTACGGCGCGGCCGGTGTCGCACTTGCGGGCGTGGCATCTTCTGTGGCCGAAGGACCCTCTCCGATTACGTTCACCGCCCGCACCGCAAACGTGTACGTGGTGAGGTTGGTCAGGCCGAGCACCGTGTAATTGTCGGTGCTCGGCCCGCTGTCGGGAATACTCATGAAGGTCGTGCCGCCGTCGGTGTTGTACTCGTACCTCGTGATGGGAGCTCTTGTGGCGTCGGCGGTGGCCGCAGTCCAGCTCAACGTCACCTGGCCGTCGCCCGCATCCGCGTTCAGCCCGCTCGGCGCGACCGGCTTCCCCAACGGCGTGGCGCTGGCTCCGTCCGAGGCGGGGCCTGCTCCGCTTCGGTTCAGCGCCCGGATTTGTAACGTGTACTCTGTTCCGTTGGTCAGGCTGGTCACTGTGTGATTTGTGGTCTGATAGTCGCTGAGGTCAATGTCCATCCAACTCGGGATTCCGAGCACGTGGACCGAACCAGCATCCATGCCAGTTGCGATGTCGTCACTGTACGCCCCAACCAGTGCGAGACCACCGCGTTGATCATCCAGGTCCACTGCCACTGACCATCCGAACCTGTCGTTGGCCGCGCCGTTAGGGGCGGTGAGCTTGAGGGTCTCCAAGGTGCCGGCCCAGCCGAGGGCAGGCTTGGTGAAAACATACGCCGAACCGGAATTGCGGCCGTTGTCGTCGTCTTGCCACGACCCAACTACGACGGTATCACCCTCCACCGCAACCGACACTCCAAAGTTATCCCCTGCTGCCGCGTCGGAGGGGGTGAGTTTGGCCTTCTCGCCCCACACTCCCGTTTGCCTGGTGAAGACGTAGGCCGCACCGGAACCGGCGCCGGTAATGGGGTCGCTGTGCTGACTTGCTCCGATCACCGCAGTGTCGCCGTCCAGAGCTACGGAAAACCCGAAGTAGCCGCTCGGCTGGCGGTCGGAGGCGGTCAGCTTGGCAGTCTCATTTCCGTCGGTCCAGCCTCCGGAAGGCTTGTCAAATACGTAGGCTGAACCGCTTCCTAACTCACCACGGACAGTGTCGTCCCCGTACGCCCCTACCAATACAGTGTCGCCGTCCACCGCTAACGAGTACCCGAGATAGGCGAGCTGCAAGCTTGTGGAGGCGGTGAGCTTGGCCGCTTGGCTCCACACACCGGTACCAGAATCCTTGGTGAACACATAGGCCGCACCGGCGCCCAAACGGCCCCCGGCATCATAGAGGCGCGATCCAATCGCCAGCGTGTTGCCGTCCAAAGCTACGGAACCTCCGAAGAAGGCGTACGCCTCGGGGAAAGTGGCGGTCAGCCTGGCCGCCTGGCTCCAAACGCCGCTTGTCCTGGTGAATACATAGGCCGCACCGGAATTAACAAGGGTAGCACCGCCGTCGTACGCGTGGGCTCCAACCACTACGATGTCTCCCTCCACCGCAACAGACCAACCAAACTGGTCGCCGTCATTTTCGCCGTCCAGCTTGGCCTGCTGGGTCCAGTCACCGTTGGAATCCCTGGTGAATATGTATACCGAACCCTTCCTGTTGTTTGCCCGGTCCGCCCCAACCACGGCGGTATTGCCGTCGATTGCTACGGAAATCCCGAAATGGTCGCTGGCCGCGCCGTCGAAGGCGGCGAGAAAGTCTTCCGGGATCACCTCCGATATTTGGTACCCGGTTATCGTCGAGTTGCCGGGGTTATCCCAGCTCAGCGTCACTCGGGTGTCGCCAGCCACCGCTCCGAACCCGGTCGGCTTGCCTGGCTTGTCAATCCGGGGCGTAGCGCTGGCCCTGTTCGAGGCTGGGCCGGCGCCGGTCTCGTTTACTGCGCGGATCTGGAATGAATACCCTGTGTAGTTGGTCAAGCCGGTTATCGTGTGGGTCGTGGTCGTGGCGTTGCTTCCGGTGACTTTGGACCATTCCGGGGGGTCGGACTGCGACAGCTGGTACTCGCCGATCGTGGGGTTGCCCGGATCGTCCCAGGAAAGGATAACCTGGCCGTCTCCCGGCGCCGCGGACAGCTTCGGAGCGGCCGGCACCATCACGACGGTTGCGGTGTCCACCGCGCCTTCACCGGAAGGGTTCACCGCACGCAGCGCTAATGTGTACGTGACTCCGTTGTCCAGTCCGGTGACGGTGTATTTGACGATCCCGGGGTCGCCGGTGGAGTCGAGGGTGGTGAGGTCGATGTCGTTGAAGGTCTCGACACCGATGTTGCCGTTCCCGCCGCCGATCAGGTAGTCGGCACTGTACTGGTATTTGGTGATTGAAGCGTCTCCGGGATCGGTCCAGGAAAGCGTAACCCGGCCGTCGCCCGGCGTGGCCGACAGACCTGACGGCGCGGCTGGCGCTGGCATGGGGGTGGCGGTCCCGGTCGATGCCGGGCCGGCGCCGGAAGGGTTCACCGCGCGCACCGCCAACGTGTACGTGGTGGCGTTGGCCAGGGCCGTTTCGGTGCCGTCGCTCAGGACGGTCACGCTGTAGCTAGTGGTGGGAGCGTCGCTGTCGGGAATGTCCGCGAAGTTCGTGCCGCCGTCGGTGCTGTACTGATATTTCGTTATGGTGTCGTTGCTGGGGTCGTCCCAGGAAAGTTCGACCCGCTGGTCGCGCGGCGTGGCCGTGAACCCCGTCGGGGCGGCCGGCATCATCACCACGTCCTTGGCGGATGTCGCACCATTGTCAGCACTATTGACCGCGCGCACCTTAACCTTGTAGGTAGTGCCGTTGGTCAGGTTTTCAACGGTATATTTGAACTTACCCGTTTCACTGGAGTCGATGGCTGTGAGGGCGATGTTGTTGTAGCTCGCGCCGCTGTCGGTGCTGTACTGATACTTGGTGATGTAGTCGTCGAGCGGGTCGTCCCAGGAAAGCACGACATGGCCGTCACCCACTGTGGCCTCGAGATTGGCCGGGGCGTCCGGGGGGTTGAGCACTTGATTGACACTGATTTTTAGCGCGTTGGTATAGGTGAACCAGCGTACGTTCCCTGCTACGAGATAGTAGCGGTAATCGTTCATCGTCCACCCGGTGGCCGTGCCGGAATCCAGAGCGTCGGATGCCGTAGTTCTCAATAGGGGTGTAGTTCCGGTGCCGCTGTAGGTCACGTGTACGAAGTAGAAGTTGTCCGCACCCAGCTGGGCGTTTTCAGCGGTGAACCGCACGAATCCCGCCTCTATGGTGCCTGCGTGGGTCAAAGTGTACAGGGCCGTGTCGCTCGGTTCGGCATCATCGTTCGGCTCCCGCACCGACACCGTAAGGACCCCACTACCTGGAGGGCTTTGAAAGTGCACGTCGATACTTCCCAAGACGTAGCCTGTCCCATTCGTGCCCGTACGGAAGCCCTGAGCCTGGTCGCTGGACAAGTCGGCGTCGACACCAACACTGGTGTCGGTAGGTTGGCCGATGTTGCTCACGTACAGGGGCACGGGCGGGAGGCGCGTCGTGGCGGTCACGGTGGCTGCCTCGCCGTTGACCGAAGCGTTGACCGCCCGCACTGCCAAGGTATATTCGGTGCCGTTTTCCAGGCCCGTCACGGTGTACGCGGTGGTGGTGGCGCCGCTGCTGGTGATGTCTTTGAAACTCGTGCCGCCGTCGGTGCTGTACTGGTATTCCGTGATTAAGTTGTTGCCCGGATCGTCCCAGTCAAGCCCAATCTGGCCGGCGTCCACGCCCACAGTGGCCGTGAGGTTCGTCGGAGCGGCAAGTATCGTCGTGACGGTGACGTCGTTCGAGTTTGCGGTATCGCCGTCCTCGTCCGCCGCCCGTATCCGGAAGGTATAGGTTTGGCCGTCTGTAAGGCCGCGAACGGTGTACCCGATGGTATTGGCCTGGCCGTATCCGCTATCTGGGATCGTGGTCCACTGTCCGAAGCTGCCGCCGGCCTGTTTCTGCCGGTACTGATAGCCCGTGATGGTGGAGTCGTTGGGGTCGTCCCAGGCCAGCGTCACCTCGCCAACGCCCGCCGCGGCAGTCAGATTGGCCGGCGTGGCCGCTGAAGCTTGCTGCGGCTTGGCGTGCTTGTTCCCAGAGGCAGGGCCGGGGCCGCCACTGTCCACCGGTCGAATCAGGAAGGTGTACTCCACATCGTTGTCCAGGCCGGTCACCGTGTGGGATGTGGTGTTCTTGTCGCTGTTGGAAATGTTGCTCCATGTGGGGATGCTGAACACGTAAGCGGCGCCAGTATCGCTTTCGTCCCCGGGCGCCCCCACGATGACTCTTCCTCCGCCCGCCGCTACGGAATCCCCGAAGTTATCGCTCGCGGCGGCGTCGGGGGCGGTCAGCTTGACCGTCTCGGTGGCGGTTACCCAGCCCCCGCTGGGCTTGGTGAACAGGTAAACCGAACCGGAGTCAGTGCCGTTGTCGTCATTCCCGTAGGCCCCAACTACCACATTGTCGCCGTCAACCGCTACCGACCACCCGAAGTGATCGTCTGCAGCGGCGTCGGAGGCGGTCAACTTGGCGGTCAACGCAGCTTTCGAACTGATTGACAGGGTTACCCAGGTGCCCCAACCGCCGCTGGGCTTGGTGAACACGTACACCGAGCCGGAATCGGTGCCGCCGTCGTCGTCCCGCCAAGACCCTACCACAACAAAGTCGCCGTCTACCGCTACCCACCGACCGAAGCTATCGTCATTCGCGCGGTCGGAGGCGGTGAGCCAGACGGCGCTCCACACGTTGTTAGTCTTGGTAAACACGTAAGCCGCGCCCGAGCCAGAATCTTCCCCCGGTGACCCTATAACAACGGTGTTGCCGTCCACCGCCACTGAACTGCCGAAAATGGTGCCGGCCCCGGCGTTGGTGCCGGCGCTCCATATGGCCGTGGCCGCCGGGCCCCACACGTTGTTATTCTTCGTGTATAGGTAAGCCTTACCGGCAAGAGCGTCACTGCCGACCATGGCTCCCGGGGCCCCCACGACGGCGATGCCGGTGTCCAACGCCACGGAACTTCCGAAAAGGTCATTTCCAAATTGGCCGGTCTTCGTGAACTCGGTGGCCAATGAGCCGGTCAGGCTACTCTTGGAGGCTATGGTAACCTCACCGGGATCAGTGTTGTTGTTTTGGTTGTATGACGGGGCTCCAGCCATGACCGTACTGCCGGCCACCGCTACGGAACTTCCGAGCCGGCCTTGGACCTGCGGGTTACTTACCGCCAGGAACTCATCGTAGCTCCACCCCCCGGAACCTCTGCTGAAGGTATGGCCCCACCCGCCGTTAGTAATGGAGACACTCTGGTTGTCCAGAGATTCTTGTAAGGGGGCGCCAACCACCGCCGTGTTCCCGGCAATCCCCACGGAATCTCCGAACCTGTCGCCTGCCTCGATGGCGCCTGTAACAGTACTGGGAACGACCAGCTTGTCGATTGCCACCTGCAAAACCTGGTAGCCGGTGATCGTAGTGTCGTTGGGGTCATTCCACGTTAACGTCACCTGGGTATCACCCGCGGTCGCGGTGAACCCGGACGGCGCAACGGCCGCGTTGGCCGGTGCCATAATAACGAGCAGCAGCGCGGCGGCTAGGATTGCGCCGATGATTGTCAGCCGCGGGAGAGTTCTCATATGGACTGCTCTCATATAATGTCCTGATCGTCGGCATCGGATGCGGTTAGCTTGGCCGACAAGGTCCACCTACCGAATTCCGAACCCCTGATAAACACGCCAGCCGTACCGGAATCGTCGCCGTTGTCGTCGTCCCTGTACGCTCCTATCACCGCGGTATCTCCGTCCACCGCTACGGTATACTCGGATTTATTATGCTGAGTTGGGAAGTCGGCCGTCAGCTTTGCACACTTCGCAAGCTTCCATAGCTGGTAGTTGGTTATGTATGGCGCCGTCGGCGGTAGGATCGTAACAACTCGGCCTCGGCTGGGTGTAGAGCGCCTCCGTGGACAGACCGATCCGCGGGCCCGGAACCTTATCTGGGGTTTTAACTCTCGCGAATGTGATCATTGGCACAGTAGGCCGGAAGACCATGCCCAGATTCAACAGAGTGGACAGCACTAGCGGCAGGGGTTGAGCTGCCACTGGCTCCAGTGTGTAGAAGCCGTACAGCTCCATGCCAGTTGTGCCGGTAAAGATCAACGTCACGTTCAGCATGATCAGCAGGCCACCCAACCATGGCGCGGGCCTATCGCTACCACCCGGTCCGGCCCTAGTAGACCTGCCTCCACCCTGGCGGTCCTCTGTGGGAGCCGATATCCAAAACTCTGATGACTTTTGAAGAATCCCCGCCAGACGACGCCTCATAGCACCCTCCACCAGGGCGCAGCAAGCACATCCGGTGCCAGCCATTCCAGGGTATTGCCAGCGTGGAGCAACAGGCCCGCCCTGGCCCTATCGCCATACTCGGCCCGGAAGGTGCGCAGATGGGCTATATCTCGGAGACGCGGCCGCTCCGTCGCCTTGACTTCGATGGGCAGCAGCCGGTCCCCAGCCTCAATCACGAAGTCCACCTCCTCACCGATGGCCGTGAGCCAGTAGAGGACCTCAGCCCGGTCGAGCCGTGCGTCCCGCCAGGTCAGCAGATCGTGAAGCACCAAGTTCTCCAGATGTGCCCCTCGGGGCTCCTCCTCCTGGGTGAGATGCAGCGCCACCCCGGTGTCCCCCCAGTAGAGCTTGGGAGATTTGATCAGCCGCTTGGTGCGGTTCACCGCGTAGGCGGGGAGCCGGACGAGGAGATACGACGTTTCCAGCAGGTTGAGGTAGCGGCTCACCGTCGGCTGAGGCAGCGCCACGTCACGGCCAAGCTCCGCCTGGTTGACAAGGTTGCCCATGCGGAGGCAGGCGGCCCGCATCAGCCTGCGAAAGTCTGGCAATGCCGAGATGGAAGAGAGGTCCTGGAGGTCCCGTTCCAGATAGGTGCGCACGTAGCCGTCAAACCAGACGGCCCTGTCCTGAGCGGCCTTGAGGTGGATGGCCGGTAGCGGGAAGCCACCGCGAAGCGCCAGCGCCCGCCAGTCCTCCGGCTGGTCAGGTTGCGCAGCCACCAGGTCGAGCCATTCCTCGTCGCGGGCCTTCAGCAGCTCCTCCCAGATGCCCCCACGTCCGAGACCCAACTGCTCTCGCCGGGTCATCGGCCAGAGGGTCAGATAGCTGGCCCGGCCAGCAAGGGACTCGGAGACCTGTCGCATCAACAGCAGATTGGCCGAACCGGTGATGAGGAACTTCCCCGGCTGGCGCTGCTGGTCTATGGCCCGCTTCACCGCATGCAGAAGGTCCGGCTCTCGCTGCACCTCATCGAGGGTCACCTGCTGGCTGCCCCCCAGGAGCACCTCGGGATCGCGGCGGGCTGCATCTACCACGTCGAGGTCGTCCAGGGAGAGGAAGCGCCGTCCGCCCGGCATAAGCTCCTGGGCTAGGGTGCTCTTCCCCGTCTGACGGGCTCCGGTCACCACCACCGCAGGCATGACCCGGAGACGGTCCTGAAGGCTTGGCCCAACGAGGCGGAGAGTGTAGCATCCATCATGAGTACAATGATAGTCATTCGCGGTATGCTTTGCAATGGTGAGGCACCTTCCACAGTTTTCCTTGGGTTTATCCAGCCGCAGCGTCAGACAGCTGAGGAAGCGGTGGTTGGCATCGGACACATGAAGGGGGACCTCGATTTGGTCTCTTCCCGTGCTCCCTATTCGTCATAGACCGAAGCGTTTCTGCCGACCACGTACTCTGATGGGCAACAAAAACAGACCTCACATATGGATAGGCAAGGGCAGCTACCGTTTGAGGACGATAGCTGCCCCTGTTTTGTACAAGTCAGCGCCCTGTGCCGACCATCTCCTCCTCTCTCTGTTGCTTCAAGCTCGCCGTCCACTGGAACGGCGAGAGCCACCGCGACCGTGGTCGCTCTCGCTGTCCCTTCCACTTTGCAGGCCGTTCTGCGAAAAGCTCCACCCAGGCGCTTAGGGACGCTCTGAACTGGCCGCGAAATGCGGCCGATCAGGCTCTTCTGGGGCGTTCAATCGCTTGATGGTCAGGAATGCGGCCTGATCGGGGCTCGCGAGCGGCTCTGCGAGTGCCGTTTGGCGCTCGCTGCGGGATTCTGTGGGAATGACAACCCGTTCTGGCCCCACCTTGATCCTCTGAACTGGCCCCACCCCCGGGATGTGGTCAGCTGGTCGGAGCACCTCCCTTCGAGGCGGTGGTGACCCGCAGGCGATAGGACTCGCTGCCGGTCTCGATGATGTGGGCGCGGAACGTGAGCCGGTCGACGACCGCGGCGGCGAGGCGGGGGGTCGGCGAAGGTGCGGCCCCACTCCGAGAACGGCGCGTTGGAGGCGACTGCCACCGAGGCCCGCTCCTCGCGCTCGGTGAGGACCTGGAAGAGCAATTCGGCTCCGCGCGGGTCGAGGTGGACGTAGCCGAACTCGTCGAGGCAGAGCAGGTCGAGCCGGCCGTAGCGGGCGACCAGGCGTGAGAGCGTGCGCTCGTCGGCGGCTTCGGCCAGTTCGTTCACGAGCTGTGCCGCCGTCGTGTAGCGCACCCGCAGCCCGCGCTGGCAGGCGGCCATGCCGAGCCCGATCAGCAGGTGCGACTTGCCGGTGCCGCTGTCTCCGAGCAGCACGACGGGCTGGCCCGAGGCGATCCACTCGCCGCGCTCGAGCGTGGCGAGCATGGTCGGGTCGACCGTGGGGGCCGCCGCCAGGTCGAAGTCGGCGAGGTGCTTGAGCCGGGGGAAACGGGCCTCGTGGATGCGGCGCTCACGGCGGCGCGCATCGCGGTCGTCGAGCTCGGATTGGAGCACCTCGGCGAGGTAGGCGAGATGGGTGAGCCGGTCGCGCAGCGCGGCCTCGGCGAGCGCGCCGGCCTGCTGACGGACCGTGGGGAGGTGCAGCGCACGGCTGGTCGCCTCGACCTGAAGCGCCGCCGCCTGCTCGGTCACAGGTGTGCTCATCGCGTGCTCGCGGCGAGCAGCGCGTCGTAGCCGGCCAGGCTCGGCGCCGGGCGTTCGAAGCGCCTGAGCGCCGGCCGCTCCACAACGGCGGTCTCGCGGCGGCCGTCGGCGACGCGGCGCGCCTCGATGGCGATCAGCGCCGGGTCCACCGCGCCCAGCTGCTCCACCGCATCGAGTGCTGCGTGCACCGAGGCGGCGGGGAGGTGGCGGTGCAATAGCAGCACCTCGATGAGCGCCCGCGTCCCGGCGCCGTCACCGAGCTTGCGGCGGGCACGCTGCCAGAAGCGTTCGTGCGCGGCGGTGAAGCCAGCGCCTGAGCGCGCCTGCGCGAGCGCGATCGAGCCGGGCAGCGCCCCGGGCTTGCGGGACAGCACCTCGAGGAAGTGGTCCAGCACGAGGACCTCGGATCCCTTGTGCGCGCTGCGCTCGTGGCGGGCAACCACCCGGCCCGCGACGAGGGCGGTCACGGTCCCGCCGCCCAGGCGGACGTCCACCGTGCGGCCCGCGAACGCCGCGGGGACCGAGTAGCGCGAGCCACGCACGGAGATGCGCGCCTTGCGGTCGGCCTTCGCTTGCAGTGCGACCGTGGGGTCGAAGGGTTCGGCGGGGAGGGGCCGCAGCGCGTTCAGCTCGGCCAGGCTCTCGCCGCGCGGGACCGGCACGAGGTGGCGCCGGCGGAAGCGCCCGACCTCACCCTCCACGCCCCCCTTCTCGTGCGCGCCCGCGATGCCGGGCTCGCAGAAGAAGCTGTCGAAGCCGTAGTGCGAGCGCAACGCGACGAAACGGTCGCTCTCGACGCGGTCGCGGCCGCGCAGCACGCGCGTGACGGCCGAGCTCAGATTGTCGTAGCGGATCCGCCGCGGCACCCCGCCGAGGCGCTCGAGGGCGAGCGTGTGGCCCTCGAGGAACGCCTCCTGGCCCTCGCCCGGGAAGCACACGTGGACCGCCCGCCCCGAGTGCGAGAGCCGCAGCACGAACATCGACAGCTCGGTCAGCACGCCGTCCAGCCAGACGCTGACCCCGCCGAAGTCGACCTCCGCCTCCTCGCCCGGCGGATGCAGCTGGGGGATCGTCACGACTGAGCGACCGGACTCCAGCTCGCGGCGCACGCGGCCGACGTAGGCGCGCACCGTCGCCTCGGCGACCGTCGCGCCGTACTCATCGACGAGGCGCTCCCAGACCCGCCGCGCCGTGTGCCGCTGCTTGCGCGGCGCGCTCAGGTCGGCGACGAGCCACTCCCGGATGATCTCTACGTACGGAC
Organism: Dehalococcoidia bacterium; assembly: GCA_965249675.1. GTDB lineage: Bacteria > Chloroflexota > Dehalococcoidia > UBA2979 > UBA2979. Next base: position 2,174,070 of record OZ252250.1, on the reverse strand, counting down.
CGAGCTTCGGCGCCGCTCGAGACGCCTGCTTGCGTTGTGGCGGCAGCGCCGACTGCAGCGCCTGCCGTACCGTGCGCCGGTGCACGTGGTGGCGGCGCGCCAGCTCGCGTATGGGCAGCCCCTCCTCTCGCCATGCCCGTCGGATATCCTCGAACAACTCCACCCTCGACACACTCCTCTTCTTTCGCTCGGGGAGGTCTCAGTTGCCCGAGCGTAGCTGCTGGATGGGTCGGGGGTGGGGCCAGTTCAGAGGATCAAAACGGCTCCAGATGGGGCCAAATCAGAGTAGCGTTCCCAGCGCGCAGCACGTGCAGCGCCTCGGCCGTGCGCTCGCCGCCCCCACGAGGTCCTCGAGCGTGAAGTTGTGGACGGCGGGCCGGGTGCCGGTGAAGTTGGTGTGGACCTCGATCAGGTCCATGTCGCTGACGACGAGCAGCGGCGGGTTGTCGATCGCCTCGCGGTAGTGGAGCAACTGGCGGTAGGCGGCGCCGAGGTCGGCGTGCGCGCCCTTGTACTCCCAGCCGGAGACGCCGCGCTTCCAGACGTCGGCGGCGCCCGTGCCGCCGGTGCTGGTGCGCTCGGCGCCAGCCTCGAACCTGTACCACTCGCGGGTGAGGTCTGCCTCGTTGGGCGTCGCCACGCCGAGCACTCGGCAGAGGTTGCCGAGGTGCTCCCGCGAGGAGGTGCGCTCGCGGCGAGTATTGTCTTGCCACTCCGCGGCGAAGTCGGCCGCGAAAAGCGTCGCGGTACCTTGACACCGGAGACCCGGGTCACGAGCCGCTCGCGCGAGCATCAACTGCACCCTAGCTGCCAACCTCATCTCTGCCGAATATAGTGCGATTGATACGAGGGCGGAGAAGTGGACGTAGAACGATGGTGGTTGATGAAGAGACTGAGGTGCGTCGAGCACGCAGGTCGTGGCCAGTGCAGTACAAGCTCGACATCCTGGCTGAGATCGACGAGGCAAAGGCCCGCGGTGAGCCGGGAGCAGTCGGCGCCATCTGTCGGCGCGAGGGTCTGTACTCCTCTCTGATCGCCAGGTGGCGCCAGCAGCGTGACGATGGGGCGCGCCGTGCCCTCGTCGAGCGGCCGCCGGGACCACGAGCGCCCAACCGGCTGACCCTTGAGCGCGACCGCTACCGGGAGCGGGCGATGCTTGCCGAGCAGCAGCTGGAGACGGCAGAGGAGCTGATCGAGGCCCAGGGAAAAGCCTTGGCGCTCTTGCAAAGATTTGCCCGCAAGAGCGCGTCGCAGCGGCGACCGAGTGGCCAGAACGGGTAGCGCCGACCCGAGCCGAGTGGCCAGCGCAGGCATACGCCAACTGGCGGGCGCAGATGCTCGCCGCTGTGGACGCATGGGCCCAGCGGGTTGGCCGTGCCCACGCCTGTCGGGCCTTCGGATACTCAGAGCGGACCGACCGCAGCCGCCGCCAGGCGGCCGCCGGCCGGCTACACAGGCGGCCGTCACAGGCGAAACCGCGCGAGCAGCACCAGCCGCAGCCGTCACGCATCCCCGACCAGCTGCGCGATCACATCGCCGAGCTGCTGTGCTCACCACGCTTTCGTGACCAGGCGCCCGCCCAGGTCTACTATCAGCTGCTGGACGAAGGCTCGTACGTCTGCTCGATCCGCCAGATGTACCGCATCCTCGAGGAACGCGGCCTGGTCAGAGAACGGCGTCGCGGTCACCGACGCACGACCCACCATGCACCCCAGGTGCAGGCGAGCGGCCCGAACGAGGTCTGGTCGTGGGACATCTCGCGGCTCCGCGGCCCTCACCACCGCAGCTGGTTCTATCTCTACGTGGTGATCGACATCTTCAGTCGCAAGATCGTCGCCTGGACGGTCGACACGACGGAGTCGACCGAGGTTGCCAGGACGCTGGTGGGCACCGCCTGCGACCGCAACGGGATCTCGCCGCAGCAACTGACGCTGCACTCAGACCGTGGCGCCCAGATGACGTCGACAAGCCTGGCGGAGTTGCTCGAAGACATCGCTGTCACGCGCAGCCTCTCGCGCCCGCGCGTGAGCAACGACAACCCCTACTCCGAGGCCGGCTTCAAGACCGTCAAGTACCGCCACGACTACCCCGACCGCTTCCACTCGCTGGAGGAGGTGCGGAGCTGGATGGCGCCGTTTGTCGACTGGTACAACCGCGAGCACTACCACTCCGGTGTCGGCTACCAGCACCCCGCCACGCTCCACGGCGGGCAAGCCCTGGAGACCGTGCAGGCGCGTCAGGAGACCCTGGATGCCGCCTACAGCGTCTGGCCCGAGCGGTTCCGCAACGGACCGCCGCGGGCCGCCAGACCCCCGAAGGAGGCGTGGATCAACAAACCCGTCATTGCAACAACCCCCTGACCTCGACCGGCATGGAGAGGTTGACAGCTTCCGCCTGGCTGAGATCGACGAGGCAAAGGCCCGCGGTGAGCCGGGAGCAGTCGGCGCCATCTGTCGGCGCGAGGGTCTGTACTCCTCTCTGATCGCCAGGTGGCGCCAGCAGCGTGACGATGGGGCGCGCCGTGCCCTCGTCGAGCGGCCGCCGGGACCACGAGCGCCCAACCGGCTGACCCTTGAGCGCGACCGCTACCGGGAGCGGGCGATGCTTGCCGAGCAGCAGCTGGAGACGGCAGAGGAGCTGATCGAGGCCCAGGGAAAAGCCTTGGCGCTCTTGCAAAGATTTGCCCGCAAGAGCGCGTCGCAGCGGCGACCGAGTGGCCAGAACGGGTAGCGCCGACCCGAGCCGAGTGGCCAGCGCAGGCATACGCCAACTGGCGGGCGCAGATGCTCGCCGCTGTGGACGCATGGGCCCAGCGGGTTGGCCGTGCCCGCGCCTGTCGGGCCTTCGGATACTCAGAGCGGACCGACCGCAGCCGCCGCCAGGCGGCCGCCGGCCGGCTACACAGGCGGCCGTCACAGGCGAAACCGCGCGAGCAGCACCAGCCGCAGCCGTCACGCATCCCCGACCAGCTGCGCGATCACATCGCCGAGCTGCTGTGCTCACCACGCTTTCGTGACCAGGCGCCCGCCCAGGTCTACTATCAGCTGCTGGACGAAGGCTCGTACGTCTGCTCGATCCGCCAGATGTACCGCATCCTCGAGGAACGCGGCCTGGTCAGAGAACGGCGTCGCGGTCACCGACACACGACCCACCATGCACCCCAGGTGCAGGCGAGCGGCCCGAACGAGGTCTGGTCGTGGGACATCTCGCGGCTCCGCGGCCCTCACCACCGCAGCTGGTTCTATCTCTACGTGGTGATCGACATCTTCAGTCGCAAGATCGTCGCCTGGACGGTCGACACGGCGGAGTCGACCGAGGTTGCCAGGACGCTGGTGGGCACCGCCTGCGACCGCAACGGGATCTCGCCGCAGCAACTGACGCTGCACTCAGACCGTGGCGCCCAGATGACGTCGACAAGCCTGGCGGAGTTGCTCGAAGACATCGCTGTCACGCGCAGCCTCTCGCGCCCGCGCGTGAGCAACGACAACCCCTACTCCGAGGCCGGCTTCAAGACCGTCAAGTACCGCCACGACTACCCCGACCGCTTCCACTCGCTGGAGGAGGTGCGGAGCTGGATGGCGCCGTTTGTCGACTGGTACAACCGCGAGCACTACCACTCCGGTGTCGGCTACCAGCACCCCGCCACGCTCCACGGCGGGCAAGCCCTGGAGACCGTGCAGGCGCGTCAGGAGACCCTGGATGCCGCCTACAGCGTCTGGCCCGAGCGGTTCCGCAACGGACCGCCGCGGGCCGCCAGACCCCCGAAGGAGGCGTGGATCAACAAACCCGTCATTGCAACAACCCCCTGACCTCGACCGGCATGGAGAGGTTGACAGCTTCCGACCATGACCAGCGATAGCACGGCCCCTCCGCAGGGCTCCCCTCCCTGGCGCCAGCGATGCACCTGTTTCATGTCCACCCCGAGGCATGTAGCGAGCCCCTCCCAGGACAGGCCAGTGATCTCCTTGAGCCTAGTTAATCGGCGGGGGAAGTCCTCCGGCATTAAGGCGACACCAGGCGAAAACGGCGGGTCTGTGGGACGGCGCTGGCTAGTCATGGGCGTCCTCCAAGATGAACACCTCGTCAAAGGGAGGATTGCCCAGGGCTTCTAGCAGCCGGCGCCGCATCTTGGGGGATGGGTTGCGCTGGCCGTTGAGCAGCTGGGAGAGGTAGCCCGAGGTCGAGCCCATCACATGAGCCAACTGGTTCTGCGACATGTGGATGTGGTTGAGGATGTTCCACACACCCCCGGCCTTCACACGCACCCTCTTGAGGGCGGGCCTACCCGACATCCTGCTCGGCTTCCCGTTGAGATTCGGCAGACACGCCGTTCTGTGATACCCCCCGGTTGGCGTCAGCCAGGTCCTTGAGGTAGGCGCGGACCCTCATCCGCGCCAGGATGCGCAGCCCCTTGATGCGAAGCTCCTCTTGCTTCTTGGTCAGACGCACGTCTTTAGGCAAAAAAGCGACACCTTTCCGACTGGATTGGGCTGCCAAATGGCCGTTGCGCGTGGCACGGCCTGTGGGTATGATGACAGCCGTAGGGAACAGTAGTTCGGTCTTTGCTATAGTATAGCAACGCTGTATAATAGCGGACAAGGGTTTTAGGGATTATCTACCATTTCGGCCACAAAGTGCTTGCAAACATGTAGCAAGTGTTCTATCATAGTGACATGATGGACCCAGAATCCGCCGAACTGGACATAGGCCCCTACCTGAAAGAGCTGCGGGGAGACCGCAGCTTGCGCCAGGTGGCCCGAGACTCAGGCGTCTCCGATCCCTTCCTGTCCCAGATCGAGAAGGGTCAGAGGAATCCCGGCCTCCGAATACTCAGGAAGCTGGCGGACTTCTACGAGGTCTCCCTCAATGACTTGCTGAGACGGGCCGGATACCTGGAAGAAGTCGAAGACCCCTATGCCGACGAGGAGGCCAACGTCGACCGGGCCTTCCGGTACGTGGTGGCCGACCCCAGGTTCAATTTCGGCACCAGGCTCGATGGACCCCTCACCACGGCGGCGAAAAGGTTCATCGTCGAGATGTACGAACAACTCACCGATAAGCAGCTTTTGGAATGATGAGAACGCTGGACGACTTCAGAGAGACCATCCTGGCAAGGCTGTCGTGCAGGCAGCGGAACGACCCCGCCTACATCGCCCACCTCTTCGTCCGCTACTTCCGCATCTCGGTCCGCCCCGGCTTCGAGGAGCTCATCAAGGTGCTGGAAGAGGCTGGCATCGCGTCTGTGCTGGGGCAGAAGCTGCCCGGCGGTCTTAGGGACGCTCTGAACAGACCCGCATGATCTGTTAAGATGCCTACACGGGATGGTATGGCATTCGACCAGATGACGAGGTGAGCGCGATGGGCGAGGCAACGTTCGCGGAGCTGTACTACGACGCGAAGAAGCGAACGACTCGCCGGGAGCGGTTTCTGGAACGACTCGATCGGCTGGTTCCGTGGCGGCAACTCGAGCAGCGCATTGCGCCCCACTACCCGATGCCGGGACGGGGGCGCCAGCCCTACCCACTGTCACTGATGCTGCGGGTGCACATCGTGCAACTGGTCGACAACCTCAGCGACCCGGCGATGGAGGACGCGCTGTACGAGAATCTCACCGTGCAGCGCTTCGTGGGGCTCAGGCTATCGGACGCGATCCCCGATGAGACGACGATTCTCAACTTCCGCCACCGGCTGGAGGCGGCCGCGCTGGGGAGGGGGTTGCTCGAGGAGATCAACCGCCATCTGGAGGCGGAAGGACTGCAGTTGAGACAGGGGACTGTGGTTGATGCCAGTATCATCAGCGCCCCCTCGTCGACCAGGAATCGGGCCAGAGCACGGGATCCCGAGATGCACCAGACGCGCAAGGGAAACCAGTGGTACTTCGGGATGAAGTTGCACATCGGGGTGGACTCTGAGAGCGGCATCGTGCACAGCCTCCACACGACGGCGGCGAACGTGAGCGACATCACCGCGGCGCCCGACCTGCTGCACGGCAACGAAAGGCTGGTCTGTGGCGATGCGGGCTACCAGGGCATCGGAAAACGTCTGGAGCAGCGCGAGCGTGCGGTGCAGTGGCAGGTTGCCATGCGACCGGGCAAGCGGCGACTGCTCGACCGGGAGGGTGAGGAGTGGCTCGAAGAGAAGCGCAAGGCCTCCGTGCGTGCGAAGGTCGAGCATCCGTTCCAGATCGTGAAGGTGCGCTTCGGCTACGCCAAGGTCCGCTACCGCGGATTGTTCAAGAACACGCAGCGGCTCGCGTTGCTGTTGGGGCTGGCCAACATGGTTCGAGCGGAGCGCCAACTTGCTGCGTAACAACGGCGCAGTGCGCCCAGAATCCCGCAGCGAGCGCCAAACGGCACTCGCAGAGCCGCTCGCGAGCCCCGATCAGGCCGCATTCCTGACCATCAAGCGATTGAACGCCCCAGAAGAGCCTGATCGGCCGCATTTCGCGGCCAGTTCAGAGCGTCCTTAGGGGAACCCACTTCAGCTTGGACAAGCGCCACTACTCGATCCGATACTCAACCGACCAGTGGGAGGGGGGCAAGAACCACACGGTCCTTCACGAGACCTACGAGATCATTCACGAGATGCTCTCGGACCAGGAGATGGAGCCTTCGCCCTCCAGGAAACTCTGCTGGGATGCCGACTATTTCGCCGCCTCGGTGCTGATGCAGCCTGCGGTGTTCGCTCCCTTCGCCAAGGCTTCCGGCCTGGACATAATCGCTCTCCGCTCACAGTTCGAGTGCTCATACGCCTCAGTGACTCTGCGGCTCGCCGAAGTCATGCGGAACCAGCCCCTCCTGGGGGTCCTGTATCAACGCCAAGAACAGGGCAACCCGGCCGAGTGGACCGAGCCACCGGATCGCCGCCAATTCAGGGCCACCATCGTGACACGCACTCAGGGCTTCGGCATCCGGGATCCTCGCGTCCTCTGTGGTTCACGAGGCGGCATGCCCCGCAAGGGCACCACTCCATCCCCTGGCTCGATTGCCGAGTGGGTGGTGCTCAACGGCAAGGCTGCATACGCCGAGGTGGAGTCCACGCGTCTGGGCGCACGAAGCGGTGACATCGCCATCGCTGCCAGGCCGGTCACGTGGAAGGGACAGCTGGCGAAGGTTGCAGTCGTGGCCGTGCCCTACCAGCAACGCGGGGCGCTGAGGCCCCAGATAAACAACGGAGTCGCCTTCGAGCGGCTCTTCGACTACCAGGAACTCACCATTAAATAGGCAAAAAAGGGGGAGGATATGAACACCGACAAAGGGATGAACGGCAACGTGGCGCTCTACGCACGGGTGTCCAGCAACCGGCAGGACGTGGACCTGTCCGTGTCCGCCCAGCTCAGGGCGCTTCGAGACTACGCGGAGAAGAACGGCTACGTCGTAGCGCGGGAGTATGTGGACGAGGCCGAGAGCGGGCGCATCGCCGACCGGCCCCAATTCAGAAAGATGCTGGACGAGGCCAGCAAGCCCACTGCTCCCTTCCATGAGATTCTTGTTTGGAAGTTCTCACGCTTCACCCGCAAACGGGAGCACGCCGTGGCTTTCAAGTCCATGCTAAGGAAGCGGGGTATCAAAGTCGTCTCTATCACCGAGCACGCCGACGACTCTCCCACGGGCAAGCTCATGGAGGTCATCATCGAGAGCGTGGACGAGTTCTACTCTGAAAACTTGGCCCAAGAAGTCGTCCGAGGGATGCGGGAAGCCGCCATACGGGGCTTCTGGGTCTCCACCTACGCTCCCTTCGGCTACAGGAAGGTGTCGGTCCAGGACGGAGCAAAGAAGCGGCCCAAGCTGGAGCTGGACCCGCCGGCGGACTCAGTGATCCGGCGCATCTTCCAGATGGCCCTACAGGGCAAGAGCACCCTGGACATCACCAAGACGCTGAATGGTGAGGGCATCCCCACCTCAACGGGCAAGCACTGGTTGAAGTCCACTGTGCACCGCATCCTCTCCAACGAAGCGTATACAGGAACGCTGGTCTGGGGCGTCGATGCCAAGGACGGAGCGCCGCCTGTGCGGGTGGAGGACGCATTCCCCGCAATAGTCACCAAGCAGGAGTTCCGACGTATCACCCGCTCCCTTCGCTCCAAGGCCCCGGCCAGGGTCAACCCCCGGCGGGCATCCAGCCCCTACCTCCTCAGCGGCTTGGTGAAATGTGAGAAGTGCGGAAAGGCGCTCACTGCGGCTGAGGCCAAGAGCGGCAAATACAGCTACTACGTCTGCCACTCACTGCTGAAGAAGGGCAAGGGAACTTGCAAGACGCCTCGCCTCAACTCCAAGCGCTTTGAGAAGCTGATGATTGACCAGATTCGCGCAAACATCCTCACGGAAAGCAACATCCGGGACCTGGTTAGGCTGATGGACGAGGAGATGGACGGAGTGGCTGCTGAGCAGCGGGAGAGGCTGGAAAACATCGAAGCGGAGCTTATCGAGGTGCGGCGGCGCTTGGACCGGGTGTGGCACGTCATCGAGAACTCGGAACTCGACATATCCGACGCCACCTCCCGCATCAGAGAGCACCGGGAGCGTCAGGAGAAGCTGGAGATCGCCGCAGAGGAGGCCAGGGCATTGCTCTCAGAGCGCCGGGCCGTGCTGGACAACGTGGACACCATCGCCGCCTTCGCCGAGGACATGAGCGACTTCCTGATGACCAGCGAAATCACCGAATCGAGGGCCTTCATCAAGTCCTTCGTCAAGGAGATCAAGGTCAAGCCGGGAAAGGCAACGGTCTACTACACAATCCCCACGCCGCCGGATAGCCCGATAGGGGGCGGAGATGCCGCAGAGGTGGCTCTCCACGGCCCAGTAGTTCGCAGTTCAGTACACGTTGGTGGGCCCGTCGGGATTCGAACCCGAGACCGATCGGTTATGAGCCGACTGCTCTAGGCCGCTGAGCTACAGGCCCACAGACGCGAGTATATCGACCGTTGCGGTCCAGCAAGTGGGGCGATCCGTAGCCAGGTTGCTCCAAAACCGGGGGCCGCTTGCCCGCCCATAGAGGTTCATCCCACAGGGCCGAGCTCCCCGCCGCCGATGATGTGGAGATGGAGGTGGTGCACGCTCTGCCCCGCGTCCCTTCCCTGGTTCATCACCAGCCGGTAGCCGCCTTGCTCGAGGCCGAGTTCGCGTGCGACCTGGGTTGCGACCACCACCATGCGCCCGATCAACGGCGCGTCCACCGCCTGGAGGGCCGCCGGTCCAGTGACCTGTAGGGCCCTTGGAATCACCAGGACGTGCGTGGACGCCGCTGGTGCGACATCTCGAAACGCGACGAAATAGTCGTCCTCGTACACCCGATCGGCGAAGACTTCGTCCCTCAGGATGCGGGCGAAGATGTTGTCGGGATCATAGCTGCTCACCGGTCACCCTCCTGACCGCGGGCTCCGGCTTGGGGGACGCGGGACAGTCTCTTGCCAGTGCCCGGAGGAACGTTAGCATGCGTGCATCGTGACACTCTCGCAAGCCATGATACGGGCCAGCTCGTGGTCGATCGTACGTCTGCGTTCGCTGCCCGAAGGGTCGCCCAGCGCTGGGCCGATGGTGATGGCTTCCTTCGTTGGCCTGGCCACCGGACTCGCCGCAGTGGCCTTCGACGAGCTAATCACCGGTGTTGACGCCGTCCTCTTTGACTGGTGGCTCGGCGGGGACTGAGGGTCCGGTCGTCCAGATCGGCGCGGCCCTCGGCTCATCGTTCGCGCAGGTGCTCCGGCTGAGCGAGGAGAACACCAAGCTGCTGCTCGCCGCCGGTGCCGCCGGGGGCATTGCGGCGACCTTCAACGCGCCGATCGCCGGCGTCTTCTTCGCACTCGAAGTCATCCTCCGGCGCTTCAACACGCGAAACTTCAGCGTCGTCGTGCTGGCGTCCATCGTCGCCACCGCGACAGCCGTCTCGCTGCGCGGTGATGGACCGGCGTTGCCGGTCCCGCTCGTCGAGTCGACTCGGCTGGTCAGCGCGATCGAGATCCCGCTCTACGCCCTCCTCGGCCTCTTGGCCGGAGTGGTCGGCGTCCTGTTCATCCGAGCCCTCTACTGGACTGAGGATCGATTCGACCGATCGCGCGTGCCGCCCCTGCTCCTGCCCGCTGCAGGCGGTCTTCTCGTCGGCCTGATCGCACTCGCCAATCGGGACACGCTCGGCGTCGGCGGCGATGCCCTGGACCAGATGCTCGGAGGAGACGGCGTCGTCAGAACGCTCGCCATCCTCCTCGTACTCAAGCTCGCTGCCACCGTGGTGACGATCGGTAGTGGTGGGAGCGGCGGCGTCTTCGGCCCCTCCCTCTTCATCGGAGCCGCGCTGGGGGGCGCATTCGGCGGCGGCGTCCATGAATTCCTACCCGACCAGACCGCGACATCGGGGGTCTACGCGACGGTCGGGATGGCTGCCGTGGTCGCCGGAGCGGCGCGCTCGCCGATCACGGCCGTGCTGATCCTGGTCGAGTTGACCCGCGACTATGACATCATCCTGCCGGTGATGACCGCCGTAGTGACGGCGACGTTCGTCTCCCAGCTCCTCTCGAGAGACTCCAGCTACACGTTCCGTCTCTCCCAGCATGGAATCGCGATCGACGAGGAGCACCTGCCGAACGTCATGCAGTCCCTCAGAGTCTCAGACGCCATGAGCCCCGTGGGGGTGCGTCTCATGGGGGGGACCGCGCTCCCCGATGTGGCGCGGCAGATCGGGAGTGATCGCGAGAGCATCGCGCTCGTCGTTGACGGAGAGGGTGCACTGCTCGGTGTGATCACCACTACGGACCTGACGGGTGCACTGATCGAGGGTGCCCCCGCCCTCACAGCGAGCGATGTCTGCACGGTGGATGTGCTGACCATCTACCCCGATCAGACGCTGCACGACGCGCTGGGCGTCTTTTGGCGACCGTGCGATCCACGCGCTCCCGGTAATCCTTCGCGACCAGCCAGAGATCGCGTGCGGGATCCTGAAGCGGTCCGATGTGACCAATGCCTACGTCACCGCGACCGATCGGCGCGAGACAGAGAGGCAGCGGGGCCGCCTCAGCCCTGCGATCAGCGACGATGTGCGCTACCTCGAACTGCGCGTCGATCGCGGCTCGGCGGTCAACGGCCGGCGACTCAGCGAAGTGGCGTTGCCTGAGAACGCAATCATGGTGACGGTCCGGCGCGATGGCGCCACCGTCATTCCGCGCGGCCGAACCCGGCTGCGCGCGGACGACCGGGTGACGGTGATCGCCGGCGCGACCGCCGTTGACGGGCTTCGCTCGATGTTCCGTCGCCCCGGCGATGGGCTGGTGCCGGGCGACTGACCGAATCGAGGTGGAAGATCGACGAGTACAGCGCCGCCTGGTTGGACTTCGCCGTCGGCGGTCGCCCGTCACGGTTCTTCAAGCTCGAGGCAGACTGGGAACGGTTTTCTCGCTTCATCGCCTACGTCGCTTCTCTTCCGTCAGACGAGCGCCCGGCGGAGAGCGAGGTGCGAGCGCGCCTCGACCACTGGCTGCCGCGGCGCCGGGAGTGGGTCGACGAGCTGATGGTGGCCTACCGGGACGGGCTCAATGCGGCCGATGGGGTCGACGGGCCGCCGCGGGGCTGAAGAGCGCAGGCCGACGCGGGCCTCGCAAGCAATGCCAGCCCTCGCGCTCAGGCCCGACCGTGGTGTGGTCGACCACAGTCACCCCCGGCCCGCAATTGACGGCAGCGATGCCAGGACAGGGTCGCCGCAGGGGCGACCCCGCAGATGCGTCTCGCCGCGGGCCCGGTCTGGACCTCGATGCGTCGCTCTTCGATCCCGGTGAACGACGGAGTTCAGGCAGGGCCTGCCCGGCCGAGCTACCTGCTTGCCGGGCCTCTGACCACCCGGGCCGCCGTGCGACCACAAGACCGCTGCGATCGGGTTCGCGACCGAGGAGCGGATCGCCAAGGCATGCCCGGAGCTCAGCCGCCGCTGGCCGCGAACTCACGACCCGCGACAACGGCCATCGGGAAGCTCTTGAGACCGCGCAGGAGGAGCGTCCCGCCCCGCTGGGGCGCCTCTCCGCCCATCTCGAGCATGGGGAAGCGGCGGCAGAGCACCCGGAGCGCCACCACCGCCTCCAGCCGGGCGAGCGGCGCGCCCAGGCAGAAGTGGGGACCGAGCCCGAACGCCAGGTGCCGCCCGGGCTCCCGCGCGAGATCGAACCGGTCTGGATCGGGGAACTCGGCGGGGTCACGGTTCGCGCCGCCGAGCATCAGGAGGAGCAGGTCTCCGGCCGCCACGGCCTGACTACCGAGCATCACGTCGCGGCGAGCAATTCGGATCACGCCCTGCACGGGGGAGTCGTAGCGGAGCATCTCCTCGATCGCCGGGGGCCACTCGGCCGGGGCCTCCCGCAGCCGTTCGAGTGCCTCGGGATGGTCGGTCAGGGCGAGCATCCCATTCCCGATCAGGTTCGTCGTCGTCTCAACCCCCGCCACGAGGAGCAGGATCGCGAACGCCAGGATCTCCTGGTGGTTGAGACGTTGATCGCGCTCCTCGGCGTCGATCAGGTCGGAGAGAAGGTCTCTCTGGCGCTCCCGTCGGCGCTCTGCGATCACGACATCGAAGTAGTCGATCAACTCCTTCGTGCTCTCTCTCGCGCGGAGTGCATTCTCCCTCACGCTGAAGAGATCAGTCGTCGCTGCGATCTGGTTCGACCAGGCCCGGAAGCGGTCGCGGTCCCCAGCGGGGATACCGAGCAACTCGGCGATCACGACGACGGGCAATGGGCCGGCAAAGTCCGAGACGAGATCGAACTCGCCCCCCTCACCGGCACGGTCCAAGAGGCCTTCGCAGATCGACTCGATACGGGGTTCCAGCTCGGCGACCCGACGGGGCGTGAAGGCGCGGCTGATCACGCCGCGCAGGCGGGCATGGACCGGTGGATCGACCGTGAGCAGCGTCTGGACGGCCCCGAGAGGAGAGGCCGCCCGTTCCTCGCGGATCGTCTGGCCGAGCTGGCCACCGGCGTTCGCCCCGTCTGAGGAGAAGCTCTCGGCGTCGCCGAGAACGGCGCGGCATTCCCGGTAGCCGGTCACGATCCAGGCCTGCAGGGCCTCGCTCCGATGCACCGCGCCCTCCTGGCGGAGCCGAGCGTATTGCAGGTAGGGATTCTCCTTGAACGAGGGGACGAACGGGTTGAAGATGGCCATTGGCGTGATTGTATCGCGGCGACAGACGGCTCCCGGCGGGCCGGCGAAGGCGTGTCGGCGGCGGCCCGGGGGCGAGCGATGATGACGGGTTCCCGACCACAGCCGGCGCCCCGCCCACCACAGGGACGGCTGCGTCGCACGGTTCCCCTGGCTGGAACGATGATCGCGCTCTGGCTCCGATGGCGACTGCTGCGTATCAAGCGGCGGCTGTTCGGCGCAGAGCGCATGGCCGATCAGACCCACGACTTCCATCGCGCTGCCGCTCTCGCGCTGGTGCGCCGAGCGGTCCGCCAGCAGGGCCTGATCATCAAGACCTGCCAGTTCCTCGGCAGCCGTGCCGACGTCCTCATGCCCGAGTACGTCCGCACGCTGTCGCTCCTGCAGGACCAGGTGCCGCCCCGGCCGTGGGCTGAGATGGGCGCCCTCATCGCGGCCGAGCTCGGCGCACCCGTGGACCGTCTCTTCCGAGAGTTCGACCGAGAGCCGATCGCGGCGGCCTCACTCGCGCAGGTCTACCGCGCGAAGCTCAACGACGGACGGGATGTGGCCGTCAAGGTGCAGTATCCCGGCGTCGAGGCTCTGGTGCGCCAGGATCTGGCCGCACTGCGGCTACTCGTCAACATCTGGGCCCGCTTCGAGACGCTGATCGACTTTCGCCCCGTCATCGACGAGATGGAGAGCAACGCACCCGAAGAGATCGACTTCATCCATGAGGGGCAGGCGGCCGAGCGACTTGCCGCGATCCTGGCCGACCGCGACGACGTCGTGATTCCCCGCATCTACTGGGCGCGCTCCACGCGCCGCGTGCTGACGATGGACTACATCGAGGGAATCAGGATCAGTGACGTGGAGGCTCAACGGTTCGCCGGAGTCGACACGGCAGAGGTGGCCGACCACCTGATCGACCTCTTCAACTCGATGATCCTCGAGCGAGGGATGTTCCACGCAGACCCGCATCCTGGCAACCTCTTCGTGATCCCCAACCCCGAGCGCGGTCACCCGGCCAAGATTGGACTGGTTGACTTCGGGCTGACGAAGACGCTTCCCGATCACTTCCGGGAGCAACTGATCGTGCTGACGAGCGCGATCGTGAGCGAGCAGCCGGAAGCGATCAGCGGCACGATGGAGGGGATGGGGTTCCGCACGCGCGAGCGCGACGACGAGACCTACAGCGCGATCGGGGAGGCCTTCCTGGGGGATGTGCTGCGATCGGGCAAGGCCTATGCCGACCAGGAGATGCTCGCCGAGCTCAATCAGCGGATGGGGACAGTGCTGCGCTCCAATCCCCTGGTCGACGTGCCGCGTGATGTGATCTTGATCGCTCGCGTGATGGGGCTCCTCTCCGGACTGGGGAGGATCCTCGGGTCAAAGACAGACCTGCTTGAAGCGCTCCTGCCTTACCTCGACCCGGACGCCGCTACCCTCACTCCGGCCAGCTCGCGGTAGCGGCGGCTCGTTCCTGCCCGCCTAACGGGCTGCGAACAGTCCCCCGGGCGGTCCGAAACTCCGGGCCCTGGACCGGCCAGCCGGTGAGCGGCAGAGGAGAGTCGCCCCGGTGCTCGCGGTAACATCTGGGTATGCCCCACAGCGAGCCAGGCGACCGCTACACCCACGGACACCACCCCTCGGTCGTCGACCAACATCGCCGACGCACGGCGGAAGATGCGGCGGCGTTCGTGCTGCCGAGGCTCGCTTCCGGGATGCGGATCCTGGACTTTGGCTGCGGGCCGGGCAGCATCACGCTCGGACTGGCACAGCGCGTACCGCAGGGCCAGGTCGTCGGCATCGACGTCGTGCCGGAGGTGCTCGAGCAGGCACAAGAACTCGCCCAGACGCGTGGGGCCGACAACGTCCGATTCGAGCGGGGCGACGTCTATCGCCTCGACTACGCCGACAACAGCTTCGATGTCGCCTACGGCCATCAGGTCTTGCAGCATCTGACGGATCCGGTCGGTGCCCTCCGTGAGCTGCAACGGGTCGTGAGGCCGGGAGGGCTCGTCGCGGTTCGCGATGTCGACTATGGAACGATGGTCCACTCTCCCGTCGATCCGATGCTGGTCGCCTGGCTCGATCTTTACCACGAGGTCACGCGGC
Organism: Dehalococcoidia bacterium; assembly: GCA_965249675.1. Classification (GTDB taxonomy): domain Bacteria; phylum Chloroflexota; class Dehalococcoidia; order UBA2979; family UBA2979. Next base: position 2,158,840 of record OZ252250.1, on the reverse strand, counting down.
GCAACGGTGCGGAAGCGGACGCGGGGCGACATCTCCTGCGATGGATGACTGAGGCGGGCCTCTCAGAGCCAGAGATGTCTGCTTCGGCGTGGACCTTTTTCAGATCACGACAGACGCTCAACTGGGGTGACTCCTGGGCTCGCCGCACGACCGAGTCGGATTTCGCCCAGCAGGCGATCTCTTATGGGCTCGCGAGTGCCGAAGAGCTCGCGGCCTACGCCGAGCACTGGCGCCGGTGGGCGCGGCAGCCCAGCGCCTTCTTCTGTTTCCTGCATGTGGAGGGTCTTGCCGAGGTCATCTAGCGAGCTCTCTAGAGAGCCGACCCCCGGATACTGGGCGCCGGGCTCAGCGTCTCGCTCCGGGAGCATCGGCCCGACGACCGTCGAACGCGCCGAGGTGGGCCGGCCGCCCGCAGGGAGAGATGTGTGTGGACGCCTACGAAGCCGTGATTGGCAAGCGAGACCGACGAGAGTACCAGCAGCGGGCAATCGAGCCGGTGGTCCTTCGGCGAATCCTCCAGGCGGGACGGATGGCGGGCTCGTCCAAGAACGCCCAGCCAATCCGGGTGGTGCTGGTCACCAGCACGGCCACCAAGGAGGAGCTGGCCGGCTGCGGTGACTTCACCGGGCACCTGGCGGCGTCGCCCCTGGTCGCGGTGATCGTGCGACTGGGGGAGAGTCGACCATTCGATGCCGGACGAGTCGCCCAGAACATGATGATCGCCGCGCACGCCGGCGGTGTCGCGAGCTGCCCCGTCGGTATCCAGCACGATGCCTGCGCACGCCGGGTCCTCGGCCTGCCCGGTGACGCCATCGTGGCGATGGCGATCACGTTCGGCTACCCGCAGCCCGGCACCGCTGCTGGTCGGGGCGATCGGCGCATCGACTTTGAGGAGTTCGTTCGGCGTGACGGCTGGGAGGGCCCGCGAGGGCTGTGACGCCGCGGGGGTCTGAGCGGCCTCGGGGCAGAACTCGCGAGCCCAAGTGCCGGAGGACCGATCCCGCCCCTAGCCGCTGTAGGACCAGCCGGTGATCACAGATGTGAGCGGCTCCCCGCTCCCAGCGACCCTCGCATCACGAACGCGCGAGAGCACGATCACATGGTCGCCCGCTTCGATGAACTCCTCAGCGTCAGCCTCGATCCAGACCAGCGCCTCGTCCAGGATCGGGCAGCCTCTCCCGTCGAGCCGGTGCTCGACACTGGCGAGCTTGTCGTGTCGCACCGCGGAGGCCGCGTCGCTACGCCCCTGTACCTTGGCGCCCGACGTCGGCTGCACGAAGGCGCGGGCAAGCGCCATGCTCTCCTCGTCGAGGAGGTTGATCGTGAGCGCCCCGTTCGTCCGAATGTTCGAGAGGTTCGTCGAATCTCGCTCGAACGAGGTGGCGATCAGGCGAGGCGAGAAAGAGACCTGCATCACCCAGTCGGCGATCATCGCATTGGCTCGGCCGTCTCGAACCGAGCCGATCACATAGATCCCGTAGGGCAGTTCATGCATCGCGTCTTGGATCAGCTCATCGGCCGTTCGCGGGCGCCGGCTCCCGGTGGGCTGCTCGACCATCGCTCTCCTCCACGCCGCCGGCGCTCTCAGAGAGCGGCAGGCGGCGATCGCTGCCGTAGACTTGACGATACCCTCACGTCTGGCAGCGAGCCACGCCGGGGCAGCGCTGGGGGGGACCTCATACCAGGCTGTTCGCGTCGGCATGTTCGGCCGGGTAGTCAATCGGGGCGTTCGATCGAGGGTGCTTGAGCCCGCCCTCGAGGGAGGGCTGCCAGTGCGCCTCAGTGTGCTCGACCAGAGTCCAATCCGTGAAGGGGGGAGCGCCGCCCAGGCCGTCGCCGAGACGATCGAGCTCGCTGCCGAGGCGGACCGTCTGGGGTTTCACCGCTACTGGCTTGCGGAACATCACGACAGCACCGGCCTCGCATGCGCCGCCCCCGAGGTGTTGATCCCACTGCTGGCCGCGCGAACCAGGCGCATCCGTGTCGGCTCCGGTGGGATCATGCTGAGCCACTACAGCCCTCTGAAGGTGGCTGAGGTCTTCCGGATGCTCGAAACACTCGCCCCCGGTCGCATCGATCTCGGCGTCGGTAGAGCGCCGGGCAGCAGCCAGCATGTCGCACGTGCACTGAGCCTGGGTCCCGGCGCTGCCCCTCTCGATCGGTACCCGTCTCAGGTATCTGACCTCGTCGGCTGGCTTGCGAATGATCTCCCGCACCAGCATCCTTTCCACGGGGTCCGCGCTCAACCGCTCGGGCATGGCATCCCGCAACTCTGGCTGCTCGGCTCATCGACGGAGAGTGCCCAGATCGCGGCCGCACTGGGTCTGCCCTTCAGTTACGCCCACTTCATCAACCCCGAAGCGGGGGCGCGTGCGGTCCGCCTCTACCGCGAGCAGTACGAGCCCTCGGAGTGGTACCCCGAGCCTCAGGTCTCGGCCGGCGTCTCCACGATCTGTGCCCCCACCAGCGAAGAGGCCATCCGGCTCTCTTGGAGTCGCTACTGCATGCGCTTCCGGAGGCAGGGCGTGCCTTCGGTCGAGACCGCGCTCAACTTCGACTACCAGCCAGCCGAGCTCGACTACATTCACTACTCCCGCGAGCGGGCGGCGATCGGCGATGCGGAGACCGTCAAGACGCGTCTAGGGGCGCTTGCGGCCGAGCTAGACGTGGACGAGCTGGTGCTCTTGACGATCACGTACGACTTCGCGGATCGCCTGCGCTCCTACGAGCTCGTGGCCGAGGCCTTCGGGCTCGAGGTCGCTCAGCCGCCGCGGGCAACAGAGCGATGACGACCCCGGCAGGAAAACGGCGCTCCAGCTCAGCCGATCACGACAGGCCTCTAGGGACGCTCTGAACTGGCCGCGAAATGCGGCCGATCAGGCTCTTCTGGGGCGTTCAATCGCTTGATGGTCAGGAATGCGGCCTGATCGGGGCTCGCGAGCGGCTCTGCGAGTGCCGTTTGGCGCTCGCTGCGGGATTCTGGGCGCACTGCGCCGTTGTTACGCAGCAAGTTGGCGCTCCGCTCGAACCATGTTGGCCAGCCCCAACAGCAACGCGAGCCGCTGCGTGTTCTTGAACAATCCGCGGTAGCGGACCTTGGCGTAGCCGAAGCGCACCTTCACGATCTGGAACGGATGCTCGACCTTCGCACGCACGGAGGCCTTGCGCTTCTCTTCGAGCCACTCCTCACCCTCCCGGTCGAGCAGTCGCCGCTTGCCCGGTCGCATGGCAACCTGCCACTGCACCGCACGCTCGCGCTGCTCCAGACGTTTTCCGATGCCCTGGTAGCCCGCATCGCCACAGACCAGCCTTTCGTTGCCGTGCAGCAGGTCGGGCGCCGCGGTGATGTCGCTCACGTTCGCCGCCGTCGTGTGGAGGCTGTGCACGATGCCGCTCTCAGAGTCCACCCCGATGTGCAACTTCATCCCGAAGTACCACTGGTTTCCCTTGCGCGTCTGGTGCATCTCGGGATCCCGTGCTCTGGCCCGATTCCTGGTCGACGAGGGGGCGCTGATGATACTGGCATCAACCACAGTCCCCTGTCTCAACTGCAGTCCTTCCGCCTCCAGATGGCGGTTGATCTCCTCGAGCAATCCCCTCCCCAGCGCGGCCGCCTCCAGCCGGTGGCGGAAGTTGAGAATCGTCGTCTCATCGGGGATCGCGTCCGATAGCCTGAGCCCCACGAAGCGCTGCACGGTGAGATTCTCGTACAGCGCGTCCTCCATCGCCGGGTCGCTGAGGTTGTCGACCAGTTGCACGATGTGCACCCGCAGCATCAGTGACAGTGGGTAGGGCTGGCGCCCCCGTCCCGGCATCGGGTAGTGGGGCGCAATGCGCTGCTCGAGTTGCCGCCACGGAACCAGCCGATCGAGTCGTTCCAGAAACCGCTCCCGGCGAGTCGTTCGCTTCTTCGCGTCGTAGTACAGCTCCGCGAACGTTGCCTCGCCCATCGCGCTCACCTCGTCATCTGGTCGAATGCCATACCATCCCGTGTAGGCATCTTAACAGATCATGCGGGTCTGTTCAGAGCGTCCCTAGGGCACCTAGCCGCTCAGGATCTTCCAGCGGACGGCCTCGCCATCCTCTCTGAGGACGCAGGCGTGATCAGTCCCGACCGTCAGAGCGGTGGAGACACCTCAGGCGCGTCGAACAGCGGCGGCAGTCCGGAGGAGGGGCGGGATATGGGCGCCAGCCCTGCCACCGCGGGCGTCGGAGTAGGCGTGACGAGCGTCGGGCACCAAGGGAGCGGCGCCGAATACCATGCTGGACAACAATCCCACGTACCCCGATAGGCGAGGGCAGGCTATGGCCGACCAACGAGAGCTCCCTGGTTCCTACGAGGAGGCCAACCGCATCAACCGACCTCCGAACCAATACGGTCCGGGCAACACCTTTCTCGGCGTCCCCAGCGGGAGCCTCCGTGACCCAGCGTCACTCGCTTCGGCGCGGGCAGTCATTCTCGGCGCCCCGTTTGATGCCGGCACCAGCTTTCGGCCGGGCGCCCGATTCGGGCCGAGGGCGATTCGCTCGACGGACTACATACCCCACAGCGGGTACCGGCCTCATCTTGCCCTGCGAGTCGATCCGCTGAGCAAGCTGGGTGTGGTCGACGTCGGCGACGTCAACATGCCACAGCTAGACAGCGAAGGTGGGTTGGTTCGACTGATGGACGCCTGTCGACAGGTCGCCGCCGCGGGAGCGATTCCTGTTGTGCTCGGGGGAGATCACACGATCACCTATGCGACGGCACAGGGGGTAGCACAACATCACGGACTCGGCCGCATCGCACTTGTCCACTTCGACGCTCACGCTGATACCGGCGACTCAGAAGGCGGTCTTTGGGGTCACGGGACGCCAATGCGACGGTTGATCCTCAGCGGCGCCATTCGCGGCGATCGATTCCTCCAGATCGGGCTTCGCGGATACTGGCCCGATCCGCCGCTCCTCGAATGGATGGTCGATCAGCAGATGCGCTGGTACGAGATGACCGAAGTGGTCGAGCGGGGTCTGGATACCTGCCTGACGGAAGCGCTGGAGCGCGCCGCTGACGAGTGCGATGGCGTGTTCCTCTCGGTGGATGTCGATGTGGTCGACCCCGGAATGGCGCCGGGAACCGGGACGCCTGAGCCGGGCGGCTTGACGTCGCGCCAGCTGCTGGATGCGGTGCGCCGGATTGGCCGAGAGTCCAACCTGCTCGCCGAGAGTCCAACCTGCTCGGGATGGACGTCGTCGAAGTCGCGCCGCCCTACGACCAATCTGAGGTCACGGCGATGCTCGCGAACCGGGTGATCCTGGAAGCGCTCTCAGGCGTTGCTGTCCGGTAGAGCGAGCAGCCCTCTCCGTAGGTGATTCCCGGAGGCCCCTTCAAACGGGCCTCGGTTCGTGCCACAGTGAGTCGGTCGAGCTAGCCCGTCAGCTTGCAGACCAGGGCCAGTTGTCCTACGTCCTGCCAGCGGGTAGACGCCGCTCTCTCAAAGATACGGTCCTGGCGCAACGTCACGACCGTCGCCCCGGGCATTTCGATCATGCGACGCGAATTTGACGTCTCCGGTCGCAACCTCCGGAAGTTGCCCTCGATCTGCGCCGTCTCGTCCGCCCTAGTCGCCGCGGAGTTCCGTCGACGTTATGTCCACGCGGAAATCCCGTTCATCCAGCACGTGGAACATCGACGCGAGGCCCTCCGGAATATCGGCCTGATCCAGCGTGCGGAACGTGTCCGCTTGCTGCCTGCCCCCCACGACGAAGCTACAGCCCTCATCGCGCATCTCACCGAACGCCGCCAGCATCGCCGCCTCGGTGCCACCGTCGTAGTAGCGCGCCTCGAAGAGTCGCACGGCCGTGTCCCAACCCACGACGAACGTGCTGCCATGCAGGAGCCGCGCCTTCTCAAGAAAGGTGGGCGCGCGCGTTACGACCGCGCGACGGCGGCCTGCGAACTGCCGGACGCGCCTGCGCACCTCCTCGATCTCAAGGGGCGGCTTGTCAACGTTGACGATCGAGAGTTCGAAGAGCACCTCCCGGTCAAGCAGTCGCGAGGCCGCGGCAGCCAGCAATTCATGCCCGTGGTGGAGTGGGTTGAATGAGCCGGACAGGATCGCTGCAGGCGGAACCTCGGCAGGCGATGAGAGGTGACCATCGCGGTCCACGAGCACGAAGGCCCCGACAGCACCATGGGCGGTGCCTTCACCCGCTGGGTCCGTCTGGCCGACAAGCGCAGCGAGGGCGTCATCGGTCGTCACGCGACACCTCGATGAGTTCTGCAGGGAGCAGCCCGACGGGGAGCGCTGCATCGAAGCCGCACGCCTCTGCCAGCGCAACCAGTACGAGCCGGCTCACCACCTGCTCCTCACCGTCGCGGTCACGTTCGCCCTTCGCCAGCACCAGGCTGTGCGCCGCACCGGTGGCGCCGTCGTGCCAGGCGATGTGGCAGCGGTGTACACCGCGCTTCGGACGGTCTGTCACAAGGGCGGCAGTGCCGCCCAGGCCCACGACACGCGCACCGTCCTCCCGCAGGTGCAGCGCACGCCGGTACGAAGCAACGGCCATTGCCTGCGCGGTCTCAACCGATGTCGACTGTGCAGGTTCGACACCGATCCACTCGGTCATCGAGGCGGCGCCATAGGGCACGATGGCCTCAAGCACGGTACGGGAGGCGCCGGGGGCCGCGAGGAGCCACGCGATCGCGTTCGCGCCACCGCCGCTCACGGCGATCACGGCTCGCGTCGGAGAGGAGTGGATGCGTCCGATCACGGTACGCGCGTCGGCGTTTTCGTTCATCGCAATCCTGCCGCCTCCCGCGGTCATAGTACCGTCGACTCACGCTGCGCCCCACGCCGGTACGCCGGCTGCAGCGACGCGGAGTCGCCCCGCAGCTGCCCCAGCAAAGGGGGGTGACCACCGAGACTTGAGGCAGCCGCTTCGCCGGAAAGAACAGCGAACACGATGTAGTTCGCGCGCTCTCAGAGCGCCACGGCCGCCAGCCACCCCACTCGTTCAGACGACAGGAAGCACCGCAGATGAGCGGGCCGACGTGTTGCGCGCCCGGAAGGCCCATGCCCGATCTTCACGCCACGTCGATCCGCAGGCGGCAGTGATCGCTCGGGCCCCACTCATCGGGGAAGTTGAGAGCTCGCACCGTGACCGCCCATGGAAGCCCCGGGACGCGAACACATAGTCGAGTTGATTCTGGGCGGTGGCCGGAGACTGAGCCCTTGTGTGGTAGGTGGGAACGTGGCGCGAGTCGGACGGCAACCCCTCTGGCCAGTGAGCCGATCGCCTGCCACCGGGATATTGGGGCCCCACAAACTGCAGGCCGAGTGCCTCCATCCTGTCAAAGACGGTGCGCTCTCTGAGGGCGAGCGACTTCGGGCCACCAGCAGTGTCCCAAGGACCATGTTGAGGTCCCCTGCAGCAACGACGCGATGGGTCCCGGGGTTGGTGTGGCCGATGAAGGCCGAGAGGTCAGAGATGATGCGATGGGCCGAGGCGTCGGAATGCCCGACCCCCCAGCTGCTCAGAGTTGACGGGTGGGGCTTGAGCCATCGCGCGTACATCGACACGATGATGAATGGTTCAGCCTGTGGATCTCCAGGGGTGACGCGTGCCGCGGCGATCGTTCCGATGCCGCTGACCGCGATCTCGTCCGCGGCGACCTCGCTGATCGGGGAGCCCTGCTTGAACCATTCCACTCCGACCCGGTCAGACAGCTGGACCACCATCGGCCATCGGTCATAGAGCCGATTGACCCGGCCTTCGTATCAGCGCGAGTTCCAGTGGTGGGGGCTGGATGGCGCGCGACTACGTGCCGGTCGGGGAACTCCTCCCCGGCATGGCCTACCTCGTGCGGCGCGTCCTGGAGAACTCGTCGCAGGCGGGTTTCCTGCTCCAGAGCCGCCGAGGTGTGCCCCGGGCCGAGCTGCTGAAACGGCCACCGGGTCGCCGGTCGCCGCCCGAGAGGCCGGATGAGCCTACCCGTGCCGGTGTGTTCTTCAGGACCCCGGGCGCGCGATGGTTCGACCCCGGCTTCCGCCTGACCTTCGAGGAGGCGCTCGATGCGACCCGCGTGGAGCAGCGGCGGCATCTCACCGTCGAGGCCGCGGGCCGGCGTCTGCCGGCCACCGAGGAGCTCATCATCCACAGCCCATCCGACCCCGGAGGCGAGCCCTTGGGCACGGTCGACCTGGCGGGTGAGGCGGCCGCCCTCGAGGCCGTTCGGTCGCCAGGCAGGCGCTCACCGATTGGGCTGGGCGACCGGCCGCTGAGCGTGCAGCCGTGCTGCGTCGTGCCGCCCGGCTCCTTGAGGAGCGCGCGGCCGAGTTCGCGGCATGGGTCGTCTGTGAAGGCGGACGTGACCGCGAGGGTGCGTGGGGGGAAGTCGAGGAGGCGATCGACGCGCTCGGCTACTACGCCGCGGAAGCGGAGCGACTTTTCGGGGAATTCGGGAGCAAGATCTCCCGCGCTCGGCGTGGCCGCGGTTCTGCCGCCCTGGAACTTCTCGCTCGCGATCCCTTGCGGGACAACCTCGGGTGCGCTCGCCGCTGGCAACACCGTCGTACTCAAACCGGCCGAGCAGACGCCCCTCATCGCCCACCGCGTCGTCGCGCTCCTGCACGAGGCCGGCGTGCCACCGAGGGCGCTCATCTTCCTGCCCGGCCGCGGGGAGACCTGCGGGCGGGCCCTCGTCGGCAGTCCTGACGTGAACCTCGTCGCCTTCACCGGGTCACGCGCCGTCGGCACTGAGATCTACGAGGCCGCGGCCAGGTTCGCCCGACCGAAGGTCCAATCAAGGGCGTGGTTGCCGAGATGGGCGGCAAGAACCCGATCCTCGTCTTCGCAGACGCTGATCTCGACGAGGTGGTCGAGGCGACGATCGAGTCGGCATTCGGGCACGCCAACCAGCGGTGTTCGGCAGCCTCACGGGTGCTGATCGAGAGGCCGGTCTACGAACTCCTGCGCCGCCGCCTGGCCGACGCCGCGCGAAGCCTCAACGTCGGTCCCGCGGAGGCCCCCTCAACCCAGGTCAATCTGGTGATCGACGCCGAGGCGGCAGAGCGCCTGCGGAAGGCTGCAGCGCGGGCGCGCTCCGAGTGCGAGGTCGTACTCGATCGCTTCGATCTCGCCGGCGCCGGCGGGCAGCACCAGCTCTTCGGACCGCTGATTGTCGAGCTCGGGGCGGAGCGCGCCACCTCGGCCGCCACCGCTACCGAAGAGCTCTTCGGACCGCTCCTGCTGCTCGTCCCGTTCGAGGATGAGGCGACCGCCTACCGCATCGCGAACGCCACCGCCTATGGACTGACCGCGGGCGTCTTCACACGAAGTCCGGCGACCATCGAGCGGGCCGTCCGCGCGATCGAGTGCGGCAACATCTACGTCAATCGAAAGACGACCGCCGCGCGTCGGCGTCGAGCCCTTCGGTGGGGTGCGCATGTCGGGCACCGGTCCGCAGGCCTTCGGCCCCGACTACCTCTGGGCCTTTACCCGCCGCACGGACGCGCCCGTCGAGGACGCCGAGACCCTCGCCATCCTCGACGCCGCCTCCGGGGGAGAGGACGGGCACCCCCCCACCGCTCAACCCTAGAACGCACGCCTCCTCGATCGTATCGAGACCGTTGAGCGCGCCAGCGTCCTCCTCGAGCGTGGCGGCCGGCACGAGGAGGCGGGAGCCTTCCTCGGCGCCGCGCAGGCAGCGCGACGAGAGCTCGCGCAGCCGGAGCGGACGCTGCCGGTGGCGGGCCAGTCGACGGTACTCCAGTACGCCACGGCGCGGGGTCTTGGCCTCTTGCGGGCGACCGGCCGAGGGGCCGGTTGGTGGCTGGCAGCGGCCCTGCTCGGCGGCAACGCGGTGGTCGTCTTCGACGCTGCCCGACTGGCGGGCGGGATCGCGGCGCTGCGGGCGGCGGGGCTGCCGGACGGTGCACTGGAGGTCCGAGGCGATCTCGGCGAGATGATCGCCCTCGCCGGCGGGCCGGAGGTCTCCTTCGCAGCCACGGACGGGGGACCGGAGGTTGCTCGCGCCCTCCAGCGACGACTCGGGCCCACAACGACAGACCAACGCTCACTCAAGGCCCTGCTCTCGGCGATCGGCGGTCCGCAGCCCGGCGAGGCCGGCTTCCTGCGGCGCTTCGCCCTCCCCAAGACCGTGGCGATACGGACGTTGCGACACGGCGCGGACCTCGCGCTTGAGTTCGAAGGGACGGACAGCATCCCGCGCCCGACCGCCGGCCACTACCACCGCGTCGGTAGAAGACCCTTGCGCGCCGTATCCTCCCAAGAGGGGCCGCGTACCCCGGGGCGACGCATCACCGAGCGAGGATCAACATGCCCGACTCCCACACACAGGACGGGGCGCACCTCTCGTGCGAGGAGGCGGGCTCAGGCGCGCCCGTCTTCGTCGTTCACGAGTTCGGCCACCCGCTCTCCGATCTTCCGAGAGAGGCCTTGAGCTCTAGCCATCAACACGTCGGCGACACCCCGGGCACCGGTCCTCAGCACCCGTGGGGCCCGGCGGGCTCAGATTGTCGGGCTCATCGGCGGCTCTGTTGCGATCGCTCACGATCTATACCAAGTGATCGGTTTAGAACTGAACCACCCAGAGGCGAGCCAGTCACTGCTGACGTTACTGGCCACGACCTGCGTGCTCGACGCCCCTCAGTCTCTTCATGAACCACCATCGCTCTACGTCCACTTCTCCGCCCTCGTATCAATCGCACTGTGTCCGGCAGAGATGAGGTTGGCAGCTAGGGGGCTGCTGCAGGCTGCCGGCTAACAGTTTATAAGGATGGTGCACTGTGACACCACCATCGTCTTCAGATCGTGTATTGTCGCGGAGGTGGCTGGGGGCCGCGCCATGCTTAACGAAAGCGGTCCTAAGCAGGCTGCTAGCGTGCGTCGCGATACATGAAAGAGACGCGTTCTGTGCATGCTGGCTCCCGCTTCCAAAGAGTGACGATGGCGGCGGCCGTCACTATTTTGGTAATGCTCTCCGGGTCTGCGAGCCCATCTCTTACGTCCGCGCAGGATCCGCCGGTCCCCAAGCCCCCCGCCAACTTCGATGCCGAGAGGGGCGACATTCAGGTGAAGCTGAGCTGGGACGACCCCAGCGACTTTTCCATATCCGAGTACCAACTGTTCCAGCTCGTCGTGAGCAAACTGACCGCCGACGATCGCCTCCGGGGCGACCTTTTCGGGTATTCCGTGGCGGTCGACGTGGACATCGCCGTGATCGGGGCGTACCAGGACGATGACAATGGCGGCGATGCCGGTTCGGCCTACGTCTTCACCAAGGGCTCTGATGGGTGGAGCCAGACGGCCAACCTCACCGCCTCCGACGGCGCGGCGGACGACGAGTTCGGCATTTCCGTGGCCGTGGACGGCGACACCAACACCATCGTGGTAGGGGCCCGCGGGGACAAAAACACGGTTGGCGGGACCGATGTCAGCACTGGTTCGGCCTACGTCTTCACCAAGGGCTCTGATGGGTGGAGCCAGACGGCCAAGCTCACCGCCTCCGACCCCGCGGAGGACGACGAGTTCGGTATCTCCGTAGCGGTGGACGGCGGCACCGTCGTGGTCGGCGCGTACCAGGACGATGACAATGGCGGCGAGTCCGGTTCGGCCTACGTCTTCACCAAGCCCACCAACGGCCCTTGGGTCTCCACCGACACTGCGGCCAAGCTCACTGCCTCCGACGGCGCGGCGGACGACGAGTTCGGTATCTCCGTGGCGGTGGACGGCAATACCGCGGTGGTCGGGGCCCGCGGGGACAAAAACACGGTTGGCGGGACCGATGTCAGCACTGGTTCGGCCTACGTCTTCACCAAGCCCACCAACGGCCCTTGGGTCTCCACCGACACTGCGGCCAAGCTTACCGCCTTCGACGGCGATGACACCGACGAGTTCGGTATCTCCGTGGCGGTGGACGGCAATACCGCGGTGGTCGGGGCCCGCGGGGACAAAAACATGGTTGGCGGGACCGATGTCAGCACTGGTTCGGCCTACGTCTTCACCAAGGACTCTGATGGGTGGAGCCAGGTGGCCAAGCTCACCGCCTCCGACGGCGCGGCGGACGACGAGTTCGGTATCTCCGTGGCCGTGGACGGCGACACCATCGTAGTTGGCGCGTACCAGGACGACGACAATGGCGGTGAGTCCGGTTCGGCCTACGTCTTCACGAAGCCCACCAACGGCCCTTGGGTCTCCACCGACACTGCGGCCAAGCTCACCGCCTCCGACGGCGCGATGACCGACCGCTATGGGTATTCCGTTGCGGTCAGCGGCGACACCGTCCTGGTTGGGGCGTATTCGGCTGACACTACCGGCAGCGATGGCGGCGACGGCAGCAATTCCGGCGCAGCCTACTTCTTGAGCATTTCCGGGTGGACCGACATTACCGACATTTCGGACAGCGGATCGGGGACCATCTCACACATCGTGCACCCCTTGGACAACGACAAGGAGCACAGGTTCCGAGTCCGCGCCGTGAACGCAGCGGGCCCAGGCCCGGCGTCGGCCAGCGCCGCCGCCACGCCCATGCTTGCGATATCGCAAAAGCCGGCGGGGCTGACCGCGGTGGCGCGCGATACCGTGGTGGACCTGAGCTGGGTCGACCCCGAAGACTTCAGCGTAGACAACTACGAGCTGTTGCAAATAACGCAGGGCGACAAGCTGCCCAGCGCCGCCGCCGCGGAGTACGACGAGTTCGGGTATTCCGTGGCCGTGGACGGCAATATCGCAGTGGTCGGGGCGCACCAGGATGACGACGACGGTGATAGTTCCGGTTCGGCCTACGTCTTCACCCAGGTCGCTGGTGTGTGGAGACAGGCGCCCAACCTCACCGCCTCCGACGGCGCGGCGGCCGACGAGTTCGGGTATTCCGTGGCCGTGGACGGCGACACCAACACCATCGTTGTAGGGGCCCGCGGGGACGACAGCGACACGGGCGCCGCCTACATCTTCACCAAGGATTCTGATGGGTGGAGCCAGGTGACCAAGCTCACCGCCTCCGACGGCGCGGCGGCCGACGAGTTCGGGTATTCCGTGGCCGTGGACGGCGACACCAACACCATCGTTGTAGGGGCCCGCGGGGACGACAGCGACACGGGCGCCGCCTACATCTTCACCAAGGATTCTGATGGGTGGAGCCAGGTGGCCAAGCTCACCGCTTCCGACGGCGCAACGGACGACGAGTTCGGTGTCTCCGTGGCAGGGGACGGCGGCACCATCGTGGTTGGCGCGTACCAGGACGATGACAATGGCGGCGAGTCCGGTTCGGCCTACGTCTTCACGAAGCCCACCAACGGCCCTTGGGTCTCCACCGACACTGCGGCCAAGCTCACCGCCTCCGACGGCGCGGCGGCCGACGAGTTCGGGTATTCCGTGGCCGTGGACGGCGACACCAACACCATCGTTGTAGGGGCCCGCGGGGACGACAGCGACACGGGCGCCGCCTACATCTTCACCAAGGATTCTGATGGGTGGAGCCAGGTGACCAAGCTCACCGCCTCCGACGGCGCGGCGGGTGACGAGTTCGGACATTCCGTGGCAGTGGACGGCGACACCGTCGTGGTCGGCGCGTACCAGGACGACGACTACGGCACGTCATCCGGCTCGGCCTACGTATTCACCGCTGACTCCAGCGGCGAGTGGAGTCAGAAGACCAAGCTCACGGCCTCCGACGGCGCACCGTACGACTACCTCGGCGTTTCCGTGGGCGTGGAAGGTGGCACCGTCCTGGCCGGGGCGAATGCCTCCGACAAAAGCGGCGAAGATTCCGGTTCGGTCTACCTCTGGGAGATCCCGGATTGGAGGTCGATCGATAGCGGGCCGGACACGGTGTCATACACCGTGTCCGGCTTGGCCAACTTAACGGAGTACAGCTTCCAGGTCCGCGCGGTGGAAGACGTCGCCGGGGATGGCCCGGCGTCGGATCCCGTCCTAGCCACGCCCAAGATTGACGAACCCAGGAAGCCATTCAGGTTGTCCGCTAGCGCTGGCGACACCCAGGTAACAATCGAGTGGAGTGACCGTAACGATCCGCGCATCACTACCTACCAGCTATTGGAACTCCTCCAGACCAAGCTCACCGCCTCGGACGGCGGTGCGGACGACGAGTTTGGTATTTCCGCGGCCGTCGACGGCAATACCGCAGTGGTCGGGGCCCGCGGGGACGAAAGCGACACGGGCGCTGCCTACATCTTCACCAAGGACTCTGATGGGTGGAGCCAGGCGGCCAAGCTCACCGCCTCCGACGGCACGGCGAACGACGAGTTCGGTATCTCCGTGGCCGTGGACGGCGGCACCGTCGTGGTTGGGGCCCGCGGGGACGAAAGCGACACGGGCGCCGCCTACGTCTTCACCAAGCCCGGCATCGGCTGGGCCGACAGCAACACTGCGGCCAAGCTCACCGCCTCCGACGTCACGGCGAACGACGAGTTCGGTATCTCCGTGGCCGTGGACGGCGGCACCGTCGTGGTTGGGGCCCGCGGGGACGAAAGCGACACGGGCGCCGCCTACGTCTTCACCAAGCCCGGCACCGGCTGGGCCGACAGCAACACTGCGGCCAAGCTCACCGCCTCCGACGGCGCGACGGACGACGAGTTCGGGTATTCCGTGGCCGTGGACGGCAACACCATCGTGGTTGGTGCCCGCGGGGACGAAAGCGACACGGGCGCCGCCTACATCTTCACCAAGCCCGGCACCGGCTGGGCCGACAGCAACACTGCGGCCAAGCTCACCGCCTCCGACGGCGCGACGGACGACGAGTTCGGGTATTCCGTGGCCGTGGACGGCAACACCATCGTGGTTGGTGCCCGCGGGGACGAAAGCGACACGGGCGCCGCCTACGTCTTCATCAAGCCCACGAGTGACAGTGCCTGGGCCACCGCCACTGAAGCGATCAAGCTCACCACCTCGGACGGCGAGGCGAATGACGAGTTCGGAATCTCCGTCGCCGTCGACGGCAACACCATCGTGGTTGGCGCCCGCGGGGACGACGAGGGTCCCACCGGCGCAGGCTCTAGCGGTACGGGGGCAGCTTACGTGTTCACCAGGACGTTGGGTGTATGGAGTGAGACGCTCAAGCTCCGCGCCCCCGACGGCTTGGGAGACGACTGGTTCGGGTATTCCGTCGCAGTCGCCGGGGAGACTGTTCTGGTAGGTGCGGTCGACGATGACGACTCTGGCTCCAATTCCGGTTCGGCCTACCTGACAGATACAAAGGAGTGGGCCGATATCCCGGGGTCCGACCTCCAGGTTGACGGCAATACATACATCTACCGCTTGCGCGACCGGATCAACGACCAGGAGTACGTCTACCGGGTGGGCGCGGTGAACGCCGGCGGCAATAGGTCGACGGGTGAGATTGTCAGTGCCACCCCCAGGCTTGCGCCGCCGGGGAGGCCTGAAGGTCTGTCCGCGGCTGCGGGCGTCAGCCAGATCGAGCTGAGTTGGGAACGTTCCTATGATGTGACCATCACCGAGTACGAGGTAGTGCAGTCCGTGATGGCCAAGCTCACCGCCTCCGGCGGCAAGGCGGACGACGAGTTCGGTATCTCCGTGGCAGTGGACGGCGACACCATCGTGGTGGGGGCCCGCGGAGACGAAAGCGACACGGGCGCCGCATACGTCTTCACCAAGGTCTCTGGTGTGTGGAGACAGGCCAAGCTCAAAGCACCCGACGCCGCGCCGGGCGACAGGTTCGGGCACTCCGTAGCCGTCGACGGTAACACCGTGTTGATAGGGGCGTACCAGGACGACGCCAACGGTAGTGGTTCAGGTTCGGCCTACGTCTTCACCAAGCCCGGCACTGGCTGGGCCGACACCAACACTGCGGCTAAGCTCACCGCCTCCGACGGCGCGCCGGATGACAGGTTCGGGTATTCCGTAGCGGTGGACGGCGACACCATCGTGGTCGGCGCGCGCCAGGACGACGACAACGGCAGTGGTTCAGGTTCGGCCTACGTCTTCACTAAATCCGGCGGCGTCTGGGGCAAAGATCCGGGCTCAGGAACCGACAGAGTAGAGACGGCCAAGCTCGCCGCCTCCGACGCCGCGGAGTTCGACTACTTCGGGCACTCCGTAGCGGTGGACGGCGACACCAACACCATCGTTGTAGGGGCCCGCGGGACCACCATAAAAAATGGCGCCGCCTACGTCTTCAGCAAGCCCCCAAACGGCCCTTGGGTCTCCACCGACACTGCGGCCAAGCTCACCGCCTCCGACGGCGCCGCGGGCGACCAATTCGGGGCGGCCGTCGCGGTGTACGAGGACACGGTCGTCGTTGGGGCGCCACGCCGCGACCACGCTAAAGGTTCGGCCTACGTCTTCACCAAGCCCGGCACTGGCTGGGCCGACACCAACACTGCGGCTAAGCTCACCGCCTCCGACGGCGCGGCGGGCAACGAGTTCGGACATTCCGTGGCAGTGGACGGCGACACCATCGTGGTTGGCGCTTACCAGGACGACGGCAACGGCCTACAGTCCGGCTCGGCCTACGTCTTCAGCAAGCCTGCCAGCGGCGGCTGGGCCACCGCCACTGAGACGGCCAAGCTCACCGCCTCCGACGGCGCCGCGAACGACGAGTTCGGGTTCTCCGTGGCCGTCGATAGCGAGAGCGTGATGGTTGGGGCGCCGGGGAACGGTAACGGTTCCATCTACGTATTGGCCATCCCGCAGTCGATAGACATCCTCGGAAGCGACGATGAGACCACATCCTACGCCGTCACCGGCCTGACAAACGGCCTGGAATACACTTTCCAGGTCCGCGCCGTGGACAACGAGGGCGAAGGCCCGCCCTCGAACATCGCTCGGGCCACGCCCGTGCCGGCATTCGAGAGCACCCAAGGCTTCGCCACCGGCCTCTGGTCCGACGGCGCCACCTTCTGGCTCGCCCAGAACGGCGCCGGCGCCGGCGACGCCGTCTACGCGTACGACATCGAAAGCCGCGAGCGCGTGGAGGACCGCGAGTTCGAGCTCGACAAGGCCAACGTCGCCCCGCGCGGCCTCTGGTCTGACGGGGCCACCATCTGGGTCTCCGACAGCGGCAAGGACAAGCTCTTCGCGCACGACCTGGAGAGCGGCGAGCGCCTCCCTGACTCGGACAGGGAGCTCACCCGCGACAACCGCGCCGCCCGCGGCATCTGGTCCGACGGCGTGACGATGTGGGTGCTCGACGGCCGCGCCGACGCTCTGTTCGCCTACGACCTCGAGACGGGCGCACTGCTCGGGGAGTACGAGCTCGACTCCGCCAACAACGACCCGCGCGGCGTTTGGTCCGACGGCGTGAGCGTATGGGTCTCCGACCACGGCGCGAAGCGCCTCTTCGCCTACCGGCTGCCCGTCCTGGAGGGGCCGGCCGGGGAGGACGCCGAGGCCGGGGCCCTCGAGCGCGTCCCTGGCGAGGAGTTCACGAACTTGACGCACTCCTCCAACAACAGCCCGCGCGGCATCTGGTCCGACGGCGACGTGATGTACGTCGCCGATGCGAGCGCGAGGGATGACAAGGTCTACAGCTACAGCATGCCCGACGCGATCGACGCCCGCCTCGCCTCGCTCACGCTGAGCGGTGTCGAGATCGGCGAGTTCTCAGGCAGCAAGCCCGAGTACGAGGGCGTCCTCGCGGACGGCGTGACGGAGACGACCGTCGAGGCCGAGCCGCAGCAGGACGACGCGACAGTCCTGATCGAGCCAGCAGACACCGCCGAGGACGCCGACGGTCACCAGGCGGTCGTCGCCGGGGGCGCGGAGGTCACCGTGACCGTGACCTCGCCGGACGGCAGCCGCACGAAGGTCTACCGAGTGCGCCTCGCCGAGGCGGAACCGTCGGCGAACTGCCTGCGGGGCACCGTTGCCGGCGGCTTCAGCCTCGCCGTCTTTGAGGGCGGCAGCATCGAGGACCTCGTGGCTTGCGCACTGAGCCGCCACGTCAGCGCGCTCTACACCCTGCACGACGGCGCCTACGTGTCCTACATCCTTGGGGCGCCGGACTTTGTGAACCGCCCCTTCCGCGATCGCTTCGTCGACGGCGTGCCCGCCCTCACCGCGCTCGTCGTCGCGAGCGACGGACCGCCCTCCCTGGATCCGACGCCCGACAGCGGCGCGGGTAACCGCCTGACGCAGCCCTGGCCGGAGTGCCTGCGCGGCGCCATCGCCACGGGCTTCAGCCTCGTCCTCTACGAGGGCGGCAGCATCGAGGACCTCGAGTCCTGCGCGCAAAGCAGCAACGTCACAGCCTTCTGCACCATCCACGACGGCAAATATCTGCCCTACATCCCTGGCGCGCCCGACTTTGTGAACCGCCCCTTCCAGGATCGCTTCGTCGACGGCGTGCCCGCCGTCACGCCACTGATCGCCAAGGCAACGATCCCGCCGGCGGAATAGTTCGCGGACGCAAGGTCGGCGGAGGAGCCGGTTCCCAGCTACAACGACCCTGTAGTCAAGAATCTCTTTGCGGATGAGAACGGCCAATTGAATTGCTCAGACGATTGCGCTGGGCCTGGCAGTTGCCGGTGCCCCGGTTCCACAGCGATTCCGCAGCGATGACACGGCGGTGGCCAACGACACCGACCCCGAATCGGGGACCATGCTTCGGTGACGACGGCCAGCAACGGCACGGTCACCCTGGGTAACGATGGCACCATCACCGACACCCCCAACGCTGGCTTCAGCGGCAGCGACAGCTTCGAACTACACGGTGTCGGACGGGACCGACACCGCTACCGGGACAGTGACCATCACCGTCACGGAGGCGTAACGACGACGCGCTGCGGCCGCGCGCCGGGAGTGTTGCGATCGGTCACGATCTATACCAAAGTGAATGTCGACGTTCAGCGACCTCTCGCGTTTGATCGCTGCTCGTACATGATGCCGCACCCTGGCGCCCGGGTGGGCCGCCGGCGCGGATGTAGGCGCTGACGGTGTTGCGGGCGATGCCCAGCACGCCGGAGCCGAGCCGGGAGGGGATGGTCTCACCCTGGTGGCGTACCGCGAGCTCGCCGCCGGGCCGCTCCACCACCTCCACCCGTGCCCCGGCGTAGCTTGGCCGTTCTGGTCCGGGCAGCAGTTGCAGCGTGCGCCAGTGGTACTTCACGGTGTTGTCGCGCGCGACGCTGCGGGTGTGCCGGAAGGCGAGGATGGCGCCGAGGTCGAGTGCCGGGTCGAGCGGGCGCCAGGCCGGTTCGGGCTGGCGGGCGGCGACGGCGACGCGGGCGTTGAAGCGCGGCAGGAAGCGCTCGAGCACGGTCTGCGCCTCGGCGATGGTGGTGGCCGAGGCGAGACGCAGTTCGGTCACGAGGCGGTCCTGGAAGGTCCCGGCGACGCGTTCGACGCGCCCCTTGGCCTGCGGGGAGCGGGCGAGGATCAGGCGGACCCCCAGCTCCGCCAGCGCCCGCGCGAACTGCGTGGAGCCCTCAGGCCCCGCGCGCTGCTGGGCGGAGGCCCGGAAGACGGCGTGGCGGTCGTTGTAGAGGGCGAGCGGGACGCCTGAGCGGCGCAGCACCCCCTCCATGAGCAGGAAGTAGCCGCGGGCGTCCTCGACGGCGCCGAACACCGCGTGCACGACGGCGCCCGTGGCGTCGTCGACGGCGAGCAGCAGAGCGAAGCGCGGGCCGCGCTGCTCGAGCCAGGCGTGGTGGCTGCCGTCGAGTTGGAGCAGCATCCCCGCGCGCGGCATGCGCTCGCGCCTGACGCGGTGCTGTGGCGGGCGGCGCCGCCTCGGGCTGGGCATGCCGGCCCGCGTCAGGATGCGCCGCACCGTGGGACGGCTGAGGACGAGATCCTCGTGCTCCTCCAGCAGCTCGGTGAGGTGGGTGTGGTTGGCGCCCGGGTAGCGCGTGGCGGCGAGGCGCGCTACGGCAGCCGCGACGGTCTCGGGGACGGCGTTGTGGGGGCGGCGGCCGCGGTTGCCGTGGGCGAGTGCCCCCGCGCCGAGCTCGCGGTAGGCGGCGAGCAGCCGGCGGGCGTGGCGTTCGCTGAGGTCCATCAACTCCGCCGCCTGCCCGATCGAGATCTCCTCGGCGAGGACGCTGTTGACTACATGGAGCCGTGCCTGTTCCTGCTGGTGCAATGTCACTTCCTAATGGGGTCCGATCAGTCGCCGGAGGTTCTCTGGCAGACTGGTCCTGGACCCTGCTAGCCGGTGAGCTCTCTTACTTCCCGCGGCTTCTGGACCGCTAAAATGAAGACCGAGCCCCGGCGGAAGCTGTCAACCTCTCCATGCCGGTCGAGGTCAGGGGGTTGTTGCAATGACGGGTTTGTTGATCCACGCCTCCTTCGGGGGTCTGGCGGCCCGCGGCGGTCCGTTGCGGAACCGCTCGGGCCAGACGCTGTAGGCGGCATCCAGGGTCTCCTGACGCGCCTGCACGGTCTCCAGGGCTTGCCCGCCGTGGAGCGTGGCGGGGTGCTGGTAGCCGACACCGGAGTGGTAGTGCTCGCGGTTGTACCAGTCGACAAACGGCGCCATCCAGCTCCGCACCTCCTCCAGCGAGTGGAAGCGGTCGGGGTAGTCGTGGCGGTACTTGACGGTCTTGAAGCCGGCCTCGGAGTAGGGGTTGTCGTTGCTCACGCGCGGGCGCGAGAGGCTGCGCGTGACAGCGATGTCTTCGAGCAACTCCGCCAGGCTTGTCGACGTCATCTGGGCGCCACGGTCTGAGTGCAGCGTCAGTTGCTGCGGCGAGATCCCGTTGCGGTCGCAGGCGGTGCCCACCAGCGTCCTGGCAACCTCGGTCGACTCCGCCGTGTCGACCGTCCAGGCGACGATCTTGCGACTGAAGATGTCGATCACCACGTAGAGATAGAACCAGCTGCGGTGGTGAGGGCCGCGGAGCCGCGAGATGTCCCACGACCAGACCTCGTTCGGGCCGCTCGCCTGCACCTGGGGTGCATGGTGGGTCGTGCGTCGGTGACCGCGACGCCGTTCTCTGACCAGGCCGCGTTCCTCGAGGATGCGGTACATCTGGCGGATCGAGCAGACGTACGAGCCTTCGTCCAGCAGCTGATAGTAGACCTGGGCGGGCGCCTGGTCACGAAAGCGTGGTGAGCACAGCAGCTCGGCGATGTGATCGCGCAGCTGGTCGGGGATGCGTGACGGCTGCGGCTGGTGCTGCTCGCGCGGTTTCGCCTGTGACGGCCGCCTGTGTAGCCGGCCGGCGGCCGCCTGGCGGCGGCTGCGGTCGGTCCGCTCTGAGTATCCGAAGGCCCGACAGGCGCGGGCACGGCCAACCCGCTGGGCCCATGCGTCCACAGCGGCGAGCATCTGCGCCCGCCAGTTGGCGTATGCCTGCGCTGGCCACTCGGCTCGGGTCGGCGCTACCCGTTCTGGCCACTCGGTCGCCGCTGCGACGCGCTCTTGCGGGCAAATCTTTGCAAGAGCGCCAAGGCTTTTCCCTGGGCCTCGATCAGCTCCTCTGCCGTCTCCAGCTGCTGCTCGGCAAGCATCGCCCGCTCCCGGTAGCGGTCGCGCTCAAGGGTCAGCCGGTTGGGCGCTCGTGGTCCCGGCGGCCGCTCGACGAGGGCACGGCGCGCCCCATCGTCACGCTGCTGGCGCCACCTGGCGATCAGAGAGGAGTACAGACCCTCGCGCCGACAGATGGCGCCGACTGCTCCCGGCTCACCGCGGGCCTTTGCCTCGTCGATCTCAGCCAGGATGTCGAGCTTGTACTGCACTGGCCACGACCTGCGTGCTCGACGCACCTCAGTCTCTTCATCAACCACCATCGGTCTACGTCCACTTCTCCGCCCTCGTATCAATCGCACTATATTCGGCAGAGATGAGGTTGGCAGCTAGGGCCGGCTGGTATTCCGGGTTGTTCTCCAGCACTCATGGGGTGTCGTGCCCAGAGCACTGATCCATTAGGCCGTCGCAGGAACCAACCCGCCGGGGTCGCACCAAGCAGCGAGAAGCGGAGAGGAACCGAAACACGATGGCCCTGTACCTGGGCGACGACTGGTCGGAAGACCACCACGACGTCCATCTCATGAACGAAGCGGGTGAACGGCTCACCGCCCGGCGGCTACCCGAAGGGGTGGAGGGCGTCACTGCCCTGCACGAGCTGGTCGCCGCGCACGCCTCGGGGCCGGGTGAGGTGATCATCGGCATTGAAACCGACCGTGGCCCGTGGGTGTCGGCCCTGCTCGCGGCCGGCTACCGCGTCTACGCCATCAACCCGCGCTCGGCGTCGCGCTACCGCGACCGCCACCACGTCGGTGGGGCCAAGTCCGACGCCGGCGACGCGAAGCTGCTGGCCGACCTCGTACGAACCGACCGGCACAACCACCGCGAGGTCGCCGGCGACAGCGATGGGGCAGCCGCCGTGCGCATCCTCGCCCGCGCCCACCAGCAGTTGGTCTGGGACCGCAGCCGGCAGACCAACCGGCTCCGCAACGCCCTCAGGGAGTACTTTCCCGGTGCCCTACAGGCCTTTCCCAGCCTCGCGCACGGCGACGCTGTGGGCGTGTTGGCGACCGCCCCAGGGCCGCGTGATGCGGCGCGGCTGACCATGTCCCAGATTCGGGCCGCGCTGCGCCGCGGCGGTCGCAAGCGCAACGTCGAGGAGCGCGCTGTCGAGCTGCGCGCGGCCTTCCGCACCGAGCAGCTCGCGGCGCCTGCCACGGTGAGCCGGGCGTTCGCCGCTACTACCCGGGCGACCGTGGCCCAGATCGACGCGATCAACCGGCAGATCGCCGAACTCGAGGCCGAGCTGGCAGCCTCTTTTGAGCAACACCCGGACGCCGAGATCTACCGCTCCATGCCAGGGCTCGGTGTGGTCCTCGGCGCCCGGGTGCTCGGAGAGTTCGGGGACGACCCCGAACGCTACGAGTCGGCGAAGTCCCGCAGGAACTACGCCGGCACCTCGCCGCTCACCGTAGCATCAGG
The DNA here is from genome assembly GCA_965249675.1 of Dehalococcoidia bacterium. Classification (GTDB taxonomy): domain Bacteria; phylum Chloroflexota; class Dehalococcoidia; order UBA2979; family UBA2979. Next base: position 2,135,973 of record OZ252250.1, on the reverse strand, counting down.
ACGGAAGCGCATCGTGAAGGCGCGCTTCATCCGCAACCGGCGGCTCTCCGATGCGGTCGACCAGTGGGCGCTGTGCTCGCTGCGTGCAAGCCCCGGTTGCCGCGACTTCTACGACCGCCGACGCGCCGCCGGGGATCTCCACCACCAGGCGCTGCGCGCCCTTGGGAACCGCCTTGTCGGCTACCTGCATGGTTACCTCCGCTCGCAGACTCCATACGACGAAGCCCTCGCTTGGGGTCACCGCTCATCCCACGAGGATCTCGCCGCTGCTTGACCTCTTGCGGTCATGGGGTGTCTTCATGGAAGGACAGAATCGCTGACCAGTTACCCCCTGACGGAATCGCTGACCGGCGACAAAGTGATCGCTCTTAGGGTAGGCCACCTCCAGGGAGACTCTGGTCCCTGCGAACGGTACTCGTAGGCACCACCTCCCGCCTTGTGCACCAGGTTTTGGCGCGCGCGATTCGTGTTCCGCGTGCGGTAGGACTGGCCGCGCGTGGTCAGGATGTGGGAGTGATGCCCGAGGCGGTCGAGGAGTGCTGTAGTGAGTTTCTCGTCTGGTCGAGGTCGGCGACCTCGCGGTCCAGCTCGGCGACGTGGTGAGCGACGCTGCGCAGCGCGAGCTTCGCGGCCTGTAGTGGTTGGTCGAGCCGGGCCCTGTCCGGACGGAATCGCGCGCACTGCCGCGCTTTCGCGGGCAGAGTCTGCTGCGGCAGTGCCTCGCGGAGTTCCGCCGGCGTCGTGGTGATCAGGTCGCGCAGCTGCAGCAGCGCCGCACTGCGGGCCTTGACCGCGGCTGAACGAGCATTTGCGAGGGTGCGGATCGATTCGACGACGCCGTTCGTGGTCTTGGGCAGGACCTGCGCCGTACCCGCCAGCACCTGCCTCGCGGCGGCCTCGGCGTCGATCGGGTCCGACTTGCCCTGGCGCCGGCGCGTGTACCGGTGCGGCTGGTTGACATCGCGCACATCCAGCCCCTGTGCGAGCAACCAGCGTGTGAGCCCGGCCCTGTAGGACGAGGTGCCTTCCACGGCAATCGTCGCGATCGTGCCGAACGCCTCCAGCCACTGGTGCAACTCCTGGTAGCCCTGCGCGGTCGCTGGGAACTCGGCATCCCCGAGTCTCTCTCCTCGATCGTCGAGTGCGACTGCGTGGTGCGTGCGGGAGTGGGTATCCACCCCTCCGATGACACCGCTCCGCATTTCCGGCATGCTCGCCGTACCTTCCTGCAGGGAGGTGTGTGGACGGGTCGTGGTGCGCGGACAGAACAGCGATGAGGCAAGTCTGAGCCAGGTTCCTATGAGGTCACGCCACCCGCGGCCCGGTCACTTGGTGGATGCGAGGAGGGCGGAGCCGACACGTCGGATTGAGGACACCGCTCGCGGTGGATCAGCGAATATCTAGGTCAGGCTCCGTCCTTCTCGCTGTGAGCATCTTCGCTGCGAGTATCAGAGTGACACGTCGTCGAAGCAGCGTCCTTGCTCGTCCATCTCCCCCCGTTCCGGAGCCGGATCGCCACGACCACCGCCGGTGCTGCTTGGCAACCGGTCACTCCATATCAGTGCTGCAGAACAACCCGGAATACCAGCAGGGGCTCGGTCTTACGTCAGCGGTCCAGAGGTCGCGGGGGCCATGAGAGCTCACCGGCTAGCAGGGTCCAGGACCAGTCTGCCAGAGAACCTCCGGCGGCTGGTCGGACCCCATTAGGGGCCAAGTGGAGTTGTCATTCCCAACGGCCAGCAGGCGGTCGTTGATCCGGCCGATCTCCTGTCCATCGACCGTGACCAAGCTCGATTGCAGCCAGCAGTCGACCCGGGCTTTGGCCGGGAAGTAGCGCGAGCGCGGCAGGATGCGTTCTGCGCCGTCAGGCTGGAAACCGAACTCCGTGCGTCCGTCGGCGAGCCGCCGTGCAACGACGCGCCCATTCACCTCGTCGCTGACCCGCCCCTGTTCCCGGCCACATGCAGGTTGGAGAACAGATTCCCGCCCCAGCAGACCACGCCGCCGTCCGAACGCAGCCCGCAACTGTGACCCCAGCCCGCGCTGACCTGGCTGTAGCGGCCCGCCGGCGCCTCCGTCTGGCCGTGCAAGTTCCCGCCCCAGCAGACCACGCCGCCGTCCGAACGCAGCCCGCAACTGTGCGACGCGCCCGTGCTGACCTGGCTGTAGCGGCCCGCCGGCGCCTCCGTCTGGCCAGAGTCGTTCCAGCCCCAGCAGACCACGCCGCCGTCCGAACGCAGCCCGCAACTGTGACCCCAGCCCGTGCTGACCTGGCTGTAGCGGCCCGCCGGCGCCTCCGTCTGGTGCAAGTTCCCGCCCCAGCAGACCACGCCGCCGTCCGAACGCAGCCCGCAACTGTGAAACCGGCCCGCACTGACCTGGCTGTAGCGGCCCGACGGCGCCTCCGTCTGGCCAGAGTCATTCCAGCCCCAGCAGACCACGCCGCCGTCCGAACGCAGCCCGCAACTGTGCGACGCGCCCGCGCTGACCTGGCTGTAGCGGCCCGCCGGCGCCTCCGTCTGGTGCAAGTTCCCGCCCCAGCAGACCACGCCGCCGTCCGAACGCAGCCCGCAACTGTGAAACCGGCCCGCACTGACCTGGCTGTAGCGGCCCGACGGCGCCTCCGTCTGGCCAGAGTCATTCCAGCCCCAGCAGACCACGCCGCCGTCCGAACGCAGCCCGCAACTGTGCGACGCGCCCGCGCTGACCTGGCTGTAGCGGCCCGCCGGCGCCTCCGTCTGGCCAAAGTCGTTGCGGCCCCAGCAGACCACGCCGCCGTCCGAACGCAGCCCGCAACTGTGACGCCCGCCCGCGCTGATGCTGACCAGGTCCAGTCCCTCCAAGACCTGGTAGCCGTCGCCGCGCACGAGCCGCGCCTCCGGCTCCTGCGTCGAAGCGCTTGCACCAGGCGTCATCCACAGACCGGCGGTCGCCTGGAGCGTGGCGGTCGCCTGGAGCGTGGCGGTCGCCTGGAGCGTGGCGGTCGCCTGGGGCGTGGCGGTCGCCTGGGGCGTGGCGGTCGCCTGGGGCGTGGCGGTCGCCTGGGGCGTGGCGGTCGCCTCCGTTGTGGCCTGCGGGGTGGCGGTGGGCACTGGACGTGCTGCGGTGCCCGGAGACTCCTGATCCTCGCAGGAGGTGCTCACCAGCGCGAGTAGCGCGATGAGGCAGACCCCCGCGACGAGCGCGACCCTCTCTCTAGCGTGTTCCTCAGCCTGGCGAGTGGCGGCAGTAGGCCCATCGAGGTGCCCTCTTGTGGCGCGGATATCGGCTACTCACCACAAGCCGCCAGGTACCCGGCTTAGAGCCTCCAAGGGGGCGCGGACAGCCTCAATCCGAGGAGGCCTCAGGCCCGCTACGACGCGGCTGTGGTGAGCGGTAGTCAGCGTGTGGCAGGGGGCGCGTCGTGTCAATATGGGAACTGTGGGTCATATGCGTTTCTTCGGTCGATCCAGGATAAGGCTCCAATGCCACGCTCGACAGCAAGGCGCGGCGAGTGCGAACAATCAAGTCGCACAACTCGGTTCACTGCTGTACCGGCTGGCGTCAATCTGGCGTCAAACATCTCGGGACGTGACTCGATGCGTAGGGATGGCTCGTCACGAAAACCCAGTGTCTGCGGGCACCAAGGGCAAGAATGGGACCAACCGAGAGGGGACTAGACAGCACGCGTCTGCCTCAAAAACCGTTGGGCTTTTGGCCCGTGTGGGTTCGAATCCCAGCTTCGGTACCAAGAATCATCAATGTTTACGGGGGTTTTTCACATCGCGGCGATGCTCTCAATTGCGGAACAGAGTGAACAATTGGGAACGAAATCGGAACGGAATGATCGCGAAGCAACCCGGCCAAGCTTGATATTCGCGTGCACAGACCAGCCCTTAACTCGATGGCGCGCCCAGAGAGCCGCCCCGGGAAGTGGACTAAGCACTCAAGCTAGGTAGCCCCGATGCCAAGTTCGGCGAGACTCGCCAGCAGGTACTCCTGCGGCTGGCTCCCCTTAGTCCCGTTGCAGTGACCGGATACGCAGCGGAGTCAATACTCAGGCCGCATTTTCAACAGTGTCGTCTACCCGATCCACCAAGCTCCCAGATCGAGTCAGACAAGGATCTCCCTAGGGACGCTCTGAACAGACCCGCATGATCTGTTAAGATGCCTACACGGGATGGTATGGCATTCGACCAGATGACGAGGTGAGCGCGATGGGCGAGGCAACGTTCGCGGAGCTGTACTACGACGCGAAGAAGCGAACGACTCGCCGGGAGCGGTTTCTGGAACGACTCGATCGGCTGGTTCCGTGGCGGCAACTCGAGCAGCGCATTGCGCCCCACTACCCGATGCCGGGACGGGGGCGCCAGCCCTACCCACTGTCACTGATGCTGCGGGTGCACATCGTGCAACTGGTCGACAACCTCAGCGACCCGGCGATGGAGGACGCGCTGTACGAGAATCTCACCGTGCAGCGCTTCGTGGGGCTCAGGCTATCGGACGCGATCCCCGATGAGACGACGATTCTCAACTTCCGCCACCGGCTGGAGGCGGCCGCGCTGGGGAGGGGGTTGCTCGAGGAGATCAACCGCCATCTGGAGGCGGAAGGACTGCAGTTGAGACAGGGGACTGTGGTTGATGCCAGTATCATCAGCGCCCCCTCGTCGACCAGGAATCGGGCCAGAGCACGGGATCCCGAGATGCACCAGACGCGCAAGGGAAACCAGTGGTACTTCGGGATGAAGTTGCACATCGGGGTGGACTCTGAGAGCGGCATCGTGCACAGCCTCCACACGACGGCGGCGAACGTGAGCGACATCACCGCGGCGCCCGACCTGCTGCACGGCAACGAAAGGCTGGTCTGTGGCGATGCGGGCTACCAGGGCATCGGAAAACGTCTGGAGCAGCGCGAGCGTGCGGTGCAGTGGCAGGTTGCCATGCGACCGGGCAAGCGGCGACTGCTCGACCGGGAGGGTGAGGAGTGGCTCGAAGAGAAGCGCAAGGCCTCCGTGCGTGCGAAGGTCGAGCATCCGTTCCAGATCGTGAAGGTGCGCTTCGGCTACGCCAAGGTCCGCTACCGCGGATTGTTCAAGAACACGCAGCGGCTCGCGTTGCTGTTGGGGCTGGCCAACATGGTTCGAGCGGAGCGCCAACTTGCTGCGTAACAACGGCGCAGTGCGCCCAGAATCCCGCAGCGAGCGCCAAACGGCACTCGCAGAGCCGCTCGCGAGCCCCGATCAGGCCGCATTCCTGACCATCAAGCGATTGAACGCCCCAGAAGAGCCTGATCGGCCGCATTTCGCGGCCAGTTCAGAGCGTCCCTAGGAGGCGTCCTGCGGGCTTCCGATACGCCCGCGGGTGGCGGAAATCGCGTGAGGATGCCGCGCTCGCGACTGCGTCCGCGGCATCGTCGCCAGGCGACGCTGGCTACGCTGGGTGTATGAGCTTCTTCAGGCTGCGCAACGACCTCGGCGGGTCCAGCCGGCTTCCACGAATCGTGTAGGACACCTCGCCGACGTAGACGTCACCCTTCGAGTCGACGGCGATCCCATGCGGGGCGATGAACTGTCCGGGGCCTTCGCCCTCCTCGGGGGCGCCGTAGCGTCCGATCAGCTCACCATCGGGGCTGAGGACGCTGATGCGGTGGCCGATCCCGAGCGCGCCTTCCATCAGGGCGACGCCGTTCAGCTCACCGACATAGATGTTGCCATCGGGCGCAGCGGTCAACCCACAGGGCCGGTGGATGTTGTTCCAGGTGGCGATGTGGCCGCCCTCGAGGTCGAAGACCTGGATGCGCAGCGCCTCACGGTCGGCAACATAGATCCGGTCGTCGCGCATCGCGAGATTGTGGGGGCAGAGGAACTGCCCGGCATCGATCCCCGGCTCGCCCCAGGACAGCAGGTGCTCGCCTTCGGGAGAGAACCGGTGAATCCGGGCATTGCCGTAGCCATCGCTGATGAAGATGCTGCCGTCAGAGGCAACCACCATGTCGGTCGGGCGATTGAACGGCTCGCCCGAGAATCTTGCCGCGGCCTGCCCGGGCGTGCCGATCGTCATCAGCAGCTCGCCATCAGGTGCCCACTTGGTGATGGTGTGAGCGCCGTCATCGGCGCAGTAGATGTACCCGTCCCATGCGGCCAGGATCGCGTGCGTGCGCGGCGTGAAGGTGCCAGCGCCGAACGTGCGGAGAAACTCGCCGTCGGGGGTCAGGACGATCACCGGATTCTCGGTATTTCGCGTGAGGAGGTAGACCGTGTCGTCGGACGCGACGCTCACACCCGGCGTCTCATGAAGCGTCATCCCGGCGGGCAGCTGCTCCCACTGCTCGATTGGTTCGAAGGCGATCGTCTCGACTGTCGGACGCGTCATCATCTGCTCTGCTCTCCGTTCGAGGGGCTCCCCGTCGCGGTCCAGAAGGAGCCGACCAATCTCTCCTGAGCATAGCGACCCACGGTGGGGTGTGGTGCCCGCCCACGCTGCCCGGTGGAGCACACACGCTCGCACCAGCGGAAGACGCGCTCGTGCCCCCGCCCCGTCACGACGGCCTCCCCCGGGACGGCGCCCGCAGCGATCCTGGAGCACCCTGTCTCGGGAATGCCGGAAACCTGTAGCCAGCCCGGGAAGGCAAGCCGTTGCGTATCGCCACCTGGAACGCCAACTCGATTCGCGCGCGAGGACCGCGTACTGCTGTGGCTTGCAGAACACCGACCCGATGTGCTCTGCCTCCAGGAGCCCAAGGTGGCAGACGATGCCTTCCCGCGGAGCGGCTACGAGGTCGCCTGCCACGGGCAGCCGACCTACAACGGTGTCGCCCTGATCTCCCAGCTGCCGATGAGCGACCTCGCGACGGGCCTCCCGTTCCCCAGCGACGACCAGGCGCACGGCATGTCCGCTCTGATCGGTGGCATTCGGATCATCTCGATCTACGTGCCGAACGGACGTGAGGTCGACTCAGAGCATTACCGCTACAAGCTGCTGTGGCTCGACGCCCTCGGCACGTGGCTGTCGGAGACGGCCGACCCCGCGGAAGCGCTCGTGCTCGCCGGCGACTTCAACATCGCACCAGACGACCGGGACGTTCACGACGTGGAGGCCAGCCGGGGGCAACTCCTGGCGAGCGACGCAGAGCGTGCTCGCTTCCAGGCGCTGTTGGACTGGGGCCTCACCGATTCGCTGCGCGAGATGAGGGCGGAGGCTGGCGTCTACAGCTGGTGGGACTTTCGCGGCGGGGCGTTTCGCTTCAACCGCGGCCTACGCATCGACCACGTACTCACGACGGGGCCTCTGCGAGAGCGAATCGAAGCGGTCGAGTGCTCACGTGACGACCGCAAGGTGCGAGCCGGGGTCGCCGGCCCCTCCGACCACATCCCGGTGACGCTCGTGCTGGGCAGCTAGGGTGGAGCCGTCGAGCCGGCGAGGAGGGAGTGGGCGAGTGCAGCTCAGCCAGGACGAGCGGGCCGATCTGATGAACGAGCTCGTGGACCTCGCACGCAGCGCCGGCAGCCAGATCCTCGAGATCTACGCCCAGGATTTCCGGGTCGAGACCAAGTCTGACGACTCCCCGGTGACCGAGGCGGATCGGCGAGCGGAGGAGGTGATCCTCGAGGGGCTTGCTGAGCTGCTGCCGTCCGTGCCGGTGGTCGCCGAGGAGAGCGCAGACCGGGGGGAGGTGCCGAGGGTCGGAGACGGGCCCTTCTTCCTCGTCGACCCGCTGGACGGTACCAGGCAGTTCGTCGACCGAAACGGCGAGTTCACGGTCAACATCGGGCTGATCGAGGGCGGCCGACCGACGCTCGGCGTCATCCACCTCCCGGCGATGAACGAGACCTACTGGACCGACGGCCGGGGCGGCGCCCACCGCCGGCTCCGGAGCGGCAACGTCGAGGCGATCGCATGCCGCCCGGCCGGGCCAGGCGGCCTGCGCGTGGTGGCCAGCCGCTCGCATCAGAATGAGGAGACTCGCCGCTACCTTCGATCGCTTTCGATCAAGGCGTTGGTGACGAGCGGGTCATCGCTGAAGTTCTGCCGCCTGGCCGAAGGCGCGGCGGACCTCTATCCGCGCCTGGGCCGCACGATGGAGTGGGATATTGCCGCGGGCCACGCCCTGCTGGTCGCCGCCGGCGGCAGCGTCACGCTGCTCGACGGCAGGCCGTTCGGCTACGCCAAGCCCGGGTTCGAGAACCCGCACTTCCTCGCGCGCGGGCTCCCGGCCGACTAGTCCGGCGCGACAGCGGGCAGCGGCGCCGGGTCAGGCTCCCATCGTGTCGGCGCGCAAACCACCGGTCAGACGAAGGTCACCTCCACCAGCGGTGCTCCCGTCAACCAGCTCTCGAGATCCCGCTCGCCGTCGAGCGCGCTCGTGATCGCGGCCAGCACGCGCCGACGCTCGGCCCCCTCGGAGATCACGGCGGCGTGCGCCGGCAGATCGGCGGACGCCCCCACTTTGAGGTGGAACGTGAAGTCCGGGGTCTTGCTGAGGTTGGCGAACCAGCCGCGTCGGCCCGGCCTCCCGGTGATGTAGTAGCGGCCATCGACGCGGTGAAACCAGATCTCGATCCGCCTCGGCTCCCCCGTGGATCGCCCCGTGGTCGTGATGTCGATCACACGGTCTGATGCAAGTGCCTCAGCTACTGTGGGGCTCATCTTCGACTCCCTCTCTCTCGCCTGTGGTCCAGGCCCTGTCTTCGGCTCGCAAACGATTGATCGGGACCCTGGCGACTCCGACCGGGTCGAATCCCAGCACCTGCCCGTAGAAGGAGAGCTCTGCCTCCAGGCTCTGGACGATGTTCTCCGCGCGGCGAAACCCGTGCTGTTCGCCGGGGAAGGCCAGGTAGCTGTGAGGCAGGCCACTCCGGGAGAGTGCGCGAACCATCTCTTCGGCCTGGGACGGGGGCACGATCTCGTCCTCAAGGCCCTGGAAGAGGATCACCGCCGCACGGATCTCGTGGGCAAAGTGTATCGGTGAGCGCTCCCGGTAGGTGTTCGCCGCCTCCGGGTAGGGTCCGATCATCGTGTCCAGATAGCGTGACTCGAACTTGTGCGTATCGCTGGCGAGCGTCTCAGCATCGGCCACCCCGTAGTAGCTCGCGCCGGCCCGGAAGAGATCGTGGAACGTCAGCGCGCAGAGCGTCGTGTAGCCACCGGCGCTGCCACCGCGAATACAGAGACGGTCGCCATCGACGTCACCGCGCTCAACCAGATAGCGGGCGGCAGCGATGCAGTCGTCGGTGTCGACCCTGCCCCACTGCCCGTTGAGCGCGCGGCGGTAGTCACGCCCGTAGCCGGTGCTGCCCCGGTAGTTCACGTCGACAACGGCGATGCCACGCGTCGTCCAGAACTGGATCACCGGGTCGTAGGCGGCGGAGGCGGCCGAGGTCGGACCGCCGTGGCTGGTCACGAGCAAAGGGGGGCGCTCTCCCGACGGTCCTCTGACCTCGGCATGACGTGGCGCGTAGTAGAGGGCGTGTGCCGTGGCATCGTCCGTCGTGGGGAAGGCGATCGCCTCCGCGATCGAAACGTGGCCCGCCTCCAACTCGTCGGAGCGGCTGCGGCTGAGCACCTGCCAGTCGCTGCCGTCGACCGGCCCAACCACTACCTGCGCTGCGACGGTGGCCGAGGCCCCGACGAAGGCAACCATCTCGCCCTTCGAGCGGATGTACGAGAGCTGGCTATATGGACAGGGGATCGGCTCGAGCGCGCCCGTCTGGGGGTCGAGGCGAGCGAGATGTGTCCCCTCAGGGCTCTGGTAGCTGCAGATCAGCCGACCGTCCCCGCTGAAGTCGTAAGAAGAGAGCCCGAACACCCAGTCGGGACCCGCAAAGTCGGACGCGCGCGGCACCAGCGGCCACGCCGCCCCATCGCGCCAGGCGTAGAGGTTCCACCAGCCCGAGCGGTCGCTGATGAAGTACAGCGTCCCCTCTGGCGACCAGCGCGGTTGTACGACGCTCTCGTCGGGAGCACCGGCGATTCGCTCTCGGTTGGTCAGCTCACCGTCCGCGCCGATCGTCGCGGTGTAGAGCCAGGTCCCGTCCCACGGCATGCAGGGATGGTCCCAGCTCAGCCAGGCAAGCTTACGGCCGTCCGGGCTGACACGCGGTGAACTCACGAAATCAGAGCCGCTGAACACGACCCGTGGCTCCCCACTCCCGTCGGGCGGCAGTACCACGAGCTCGTTCACCGCCTCGCGGCTACCTCTGTGGTGCTCGCGGACACAGAAGAGGAGCTTCCCGTCCGGGCTCAGGTCACCGTCGGCGTAGCGATCGGCGGCCGGCTCCTCAGCTGCTGGAGTAATCGTCCGAGCGCCCGCTTCGTCGAGGCGGTAGATTCGCTGGTCGACGAAGGAGGTGGCAAAGACCGTCCCGTCTGAGACCCAGTGCTCGCCCCCGCCGTATTCGTGCACCCGTGTGCGGGCATTGAAGTCGGGCGGAGTGAGCTCAGCGGTCCGACCACCAGAGTGCCGCAGGAGTGCCTGCCTGCCTGCCTCGCTAGGCCGCGACTCGATCCAGTAGACATCGTCTCCCGAGAGACTGAGCGCTCCCAGGCGGACCCCACCAGTCGCGATCTGGACGGCCGAGAGCGGGGACGGCCAGGCGCCAAACGGGTGGATCTCAGCCATCGCCAACGCCCTCCACCCGCGCTCTCAGCCGGGGCCTTCGCCAGATGCCGCTCAGCCGAGGATCCTCGTCCCCTCAAGGTAGCCGACCTCGAGTAGCTCGACCTCGGGGGCGATGCGCCGGAGTTCGGCTCGCACCGGCGCGATCGACTCGGGCGTGGTGCCATCTGACGTCACCGGCGGCATCCAGTCGTCATGGTGGCCGAGTACCATCCGCCGGGGCCCGAGCATCTGGGCCATCTGTCCAACGAACCCGGCAAGCGACCCCTGGATCGGCTCACCGTCGATGTTGGCGCGTCCGGCCATCGCCACGATCGCGACATCGGGCTGGAGGTCGGCTACAACGCCGGTCCAGCAACCCGACGTGTCGTGGTAGAAGATCGACCCGTAGGGCGTCTCGATCAGGTACTGCAGCGGGCCGCCGGTGTGGTCGCTGTGCAGCGCAGCGGCGCGGTGAACCCGCAGCTGTTCGAGCAAAAGCGGTGGTGCGTCGCTGCTGGTTAGGGGTGCCCCACCGCGGACCGCGTCTCGCTCCTCCTCCGTCAGCCCCACGTGTCCTGTCTCGACGACGCCACTACCGCCCGACGAGACACCACCGACCCAGACACAGGAGTGGAGCCCCGGATAGACGGTCACCACGACGTCTTCGCTCAGCCGGTGGCGCTCGCCCCCCTGGGACGGCAGCAGCTGCGCCGGGTTGACGCCCGCACCTGCCAGCAGGCGTGCGCTCTCGGTCGAGCCGACGACGCGCGCTCGGGTGTTGCGCGCGATCACCTCGACCCCGGCGATGTGATCGAAGTGCGCGTGGCCGACCAGGATCGCATCGGCACGGGAGACCTCGGCGGCGGTGATTCCCACCGGTGGCGCAGCCGGTACCCGGTCGATATAGCCATCGAGAAAGAGCACGAGGTCGTCGATCGCGAGTCGGAACGTGGCACAGCCCAGCCAGTCCAGCGTGACCGCCATCAGCCTCTCCTCTCTCGCCCCGGCCCGAGGCCCTTCACAGTCGGAGAAGGCCCTCGAGGACCTCCCGTGCCGCCAGAGCCCAGCGGGCGGCGAGCCCGGCGTCGACCGCCCGATCGAACGTATCGCCGGCCGAGTGGAAGTAGGCATGGGGGCCGAGGAAACTCACGTAGCTGGTCCCCGCTTCGCTCAGGATCCGTGCTTCGCCGCCGGCGGCCGGACCCGGTTCCCGCTCTGTGACGCCCTCGATCTCGGCGTGGGCGACGGCTCCGGCCGCGAGCTCCGCGAGCCCGCGATCACTGGCCGCGACGATCGGGCCGGCGCCCTCGCTCGCCCCCAGCGAGGCGCCGAGATGGAGCCAGGCCGCGGCGTCGGCGAGCCGCTCGCGGTGGACTCTCGCGTAGCTGCGGATGCCCCAGAAGTCGAGCTCGTGACCGGAGCTGGCGAGCAGGTGGACGGTGCGGCGGGGAGCCCCCGAGGCGATCAGGCTCTCGGCCAGTGCCAGCCAGATGGCGATGCCGCCGCCGCGCTCGGCCGCGCAGGCGTACCAGCCCGACTTCGGCGTTACGATGCCAATTGCGTCGGCCTCCGGATCCGTGCCCGCGATGGTTGCGGTGACATTCGTGGCCGTCGAGCGGAGTCGCTCGCCGTCGACCTCGAGGATGCCCTCGGCGCCGATCATGATCGTCGTGCGCAGCGCACGGCCGTCTCGAGCGGCGATCTGGAGCGCCGGCAGCGTGTGGGGACGGTCGAGATGCACCGCGTTCCGAAGCGCGATCTGACCGTCGCGATCACCCTGCGGCAGCACCACTCCGACGGCGCCGCGGCTGGCAAGATCGGCGATCCGCTGGGCCAGTGCCGGGCCGCGCCACTCCGCCGCCCCGGTTCCGCCGGGAGCGACCACAATCTTGCCGAACGGGTCCGCATCGCCGCTCTCGCAGAGCTCGCCGCTGATGCCGCCGTACTCGGTGAACTCCGCGTCGTAGAGTGGCACGCCCTCGATCTGACGATCGGCGATCGTGAGACGCGCACCGCGGTACTCGACGCGTGGGAAGGCGAAACGATCACGTTCTGCCGTGATCCCCGCCCGGCGCAGTTCGCCGAGCAACCAGCGCGAGGCCTGGTCGTCGGCCGGCCACCCGGTGCGATGGACGCCCATCTCTTCGAATGCGCGGATGCGCTCTTCAATCCGCCGGGCGCTGTATCCGGGGGTGAGTGGCAGGAGCTGTGTCGTCACAGTCGTCGCCCTTCTTCGGCGCCGGCTCTGACCGCTACGCCCGGGCGCCGGTCGGCGGTCGCCACCGCCCCTCCGCCTCGAGACACTCGCCGTCGCGCACCTCGAAGACACGGGTCGCGACTCGCGAGAGGATCGCGGGGTCGTGGCTGGCACAGATCACGGTGCCATCATAGCCCTCGAGCGCGTCGATCAATCTCCGCTGCGTCGCCCGATCGAGGTGGTTGGTCGGCTCATCAAGCAGGAGCACATTGGCCGGTCGGATCAGGAACTTGGCGAGCGCGACGCGGCTCCGCTCGCCGCCTGAGAGCACTCGCACGGGCTTGTGCACATCGTCGCCGGTGAAGAGGAACCGGCCCAGCACCTTCCGGAGCGCGCCGTCGACCTGCCCATCGCCCACCGACCGCACCTCATCTAGGACCGAGTGCCGTGGATCGAGCGCCTCATCCTGATGCTGGTCGTAGTAGCCAAGTTGTGCTCGGGGGGCCCAGGTGACCGTGCCCTCGCTCGGGCTGAGCTCACCGGCGAGGATGCGCAGCAGCGTCGACTTCCCCCCGCCGTTGGGGCCGATCAGCACAACGCGATCCCATCGCTCGACCTGCAACGTGGCGTCGATCAGGACGACGTCCTCGCCATCGTAGGAATGGCCGATCCGCTCGGCTGCGAGCACCTGCCGTTCAGTGCGGCTGGCGGCACTGAATTCGAAGTGGACCTCGCGACGACTGCCTGTCCGCTCAATCCGCTCCACCTTCTCAAGCGCGCGCTCGCGGCTGCGCACCTGCGTCGCCTTGGTCGCCTTTGAGCGGAAGCGTTCGATGAATCGCTCCTGGCGCCCGATCTCCCGCTCCTGCCTGATCGCGGCCTGGTCGCGGTCGGCCAGCTGCCGCGCCTTCTGGCGCTGGTAGGCACTGTAGTTGCCGGGGTAGCTCTCCAGCTGGCCGTCACGCAGGTCGAGGATGCGCTCGACGATGCGGTCGTGAAAGGCGCCGTCGTGCGTGACCAAGAGGACGGTCCCCGGGTAGACAGCGAGCTCGTCGACGAGCCACTCTTCGGCGTCGGCATCGAGGTGGTTGGTCGGCTCATCGAGCACCAGGTTGCGGGGGCGATGGACCAGCACCTTGGCGAGGGCGAGCCTCATCTGCCAGCCCCCGGAGAAGTCACCACAGGCCCGGTCGCTATCGCCCGGAGCGAAGCCGAGCCCCGCCAGCACCCGGCCGATCCGCCGATCGATGCGGTAACCATCGAGCGCGTCGAAGCGCTCAAAGAGGTTTGCCTGCCTGGCGATCAGATCATCGAGATCCTGGGCCGCCGCACCGATCTGGCGGGCCAGGTCGACCAGTTCAGCTTCGACCGCCCGGGCCTCAGGGAAGGCCTGCCAGAGCTCCTCGGAGACGGTTCTGTGGGGCACGAGGCCCGCCTCCTGGCGGAGGAGGCCGAGTTCACCACCACGGTGACCGGCACTGCCGTGATCGGGCCGATCATCGCCGGCGAGTAGCCCGAGCAGCGTCGACTTGCCCGATCCGTTCGGGCCGACCAGGCCGACCCGTTCGCCGTCGCCGACCATCAGCGAGATGTCGGTCAGCACCTCATGGCTGCCGAAAGACTTGGTGACGTGATCGGCGTAGAGCATCTCTCTCAGAGCGTAGCTCAGCACCCTCCTACGGTGACCGTCGTGCGGGTTCCGCTGTGTGGCCATGAGCTGGCGGCCCGGGGGTCCACCGCCCGAACCAGCGGTGCCGCTCAGTCGAGGCGACGGAAGCGGGGAGCCGCGAGGAGTGCGGTGACGGCAATGCTGAGGCAGATGACGCCCGACAGCAGACCGGCGAGACGCGCGTCGAGCAGGCTGGCGGTCAGGCCAGCCTGCACCGCACCCAGGGGCATCGTCCCCATCGAAGCGAGCGTGCTGACGCCCATCACCCGGCCCATCATCTCGTTCGGCGTGTGCTGTTGGAGCAGCGACTGGCTCATCGCCTGGAAGAAGCCGCCGAAGGCTCCCCACAGGTAGAAGAGGCATGCCGACAGCGGGAGCCACGGTGAGAGCGAGACCCCCGCAAAACAGATACTGCCTCCGATCAACGCCATCGCGAAGAATCCACCCTTGTTCCTCAGGCCGCCCATCGACGTCAGGAAGGTCGAGGTGCTGAGTGTGCCGAGCGCCATCGCGGTCAGCATCAGGCCGAGACTGCTCGGACCGGCTCCCAGCTCCTCGCGCACGATCACCGGCACTAGGGACGCTCTGAACAGACCCGCATGATCTGTTAAGATGCCTACACGGGATGGTATGGCATTCGACCAGATGACGAGGTGAGCGCGATGGGCGAGGCAACGTTCGCGGAGCTGTACTACGACGCGAAGAAGCGAACGACTCGCCGGGAGCGGTTTCTGGAACGACTCGATCGGCTGGTTCCGTGGCGGCAACTCGAGCAGCGCATTGCGCCCCACTACCCGATGCCGGGACGGGGGCGCCAGCCCTACCCACTGTCACTGATGCTGCGGGTGCACATCGTGCAACTGGTCGACAACCTCAGCGACCCGGCGATGGAGGACGCGCTGTACGAGAATCTCACCGTGCAGCGCTTCGTGGGGCTCAGGCTATCGGACGCGATCCCCGATGAGACGACGATTCTCAACTTCCGCCACCGGCTGGAGGCGGCCGCGCTGGGGAGGGGGTTGCTCGAGGAGATCAACCGCCATCTGGAGGCGGAAGGACTGCAGTTGAGACAGGGGACTGTGGTTGATGCCAGTATCATCAGCGCCCCCTCGTCGACCAGGAATCGGGCCAGAGCACGGGATCCCGAGATGCACCAGACGCGCAAGGGAAACCAGTGGTACTTCGGGATGAAGTTGCACATCGGGGTGGACTCTGAGAGCGGCATCGTGCACAGCCTCCACACGACGGCGGCGAACGTGAGCGACATCACCGCGGCGCCCGACCTGCTGCACGGCAACGAAAGGCTGGTCTGTGGCGATGCGGGCTACCAGGGCATCGGAAAACGTCTGGAGCAGCGCGAGCGTGCGGTGCAGTGGCAGGTTGCCATGCGACCGGGCAAGCGGCGACTGCTCGACCGGGAGGGTGAGGAGTGGCTCGAAGAGAAGCGCAAGGCCTCCGTGCGTGCGAAGGTCGAGCATCCGTTCCAGATCGTGAAGGTGCGCTTCGGCTACGCCAAGGTCCGCTACCGCGGATTGTTCAAGAACACGCAGCGGCTCGCGTTGCTGTTGGGGCTGGCCAACATGGTTCGAGCGGAGCGCCAACTTGCTGCGTAACAACGGCGCAGTGCGCCCAGAATCCCGCAGCGAGCGCCAAAC
Organism: Dehalococcoidia bacterium; assembly: GCA_965249675.1. Classification (GTDB taxonomy): domain Bacteria; phylum Chloroflexota; class Dehalococcoidia; order UBA2979; family UBA2979. Next base: position 2,119,876 of record OZ252250.1, on the reverse strand, counting down.
GGCACTCGCAGAGCCGCTCGCGAGCCCCGATCAGGCCGCATTCCTGACCATCAAGCGATTGAACGCCCCAGAAGAGCCTGATCGGCCGCATTTCGCGGCCAGTTCAGAGCGTCCCTAGCGCCTGGTTGGGACCGATCATGAAGAGACCGGTGTTGACCATCAGCGCCATGATCACGAGCAGGGGTGGGTTGGCACGGAGGAAGCGCCAGGCCTCGCGGAGGTCTCCGAGTGCGCCGGTCGCTGGTCTCCGGGCCAGTGGCGCGCGCGCCACACCGGGGTCGCCCGGGGCAGCAGGGGAGGCAGAACGCAGCGGGATCAGGGCGACCGTGCTCAGGACGAGGAAGATTGCCTGCGCCGCGAACGAAGCCTCCGGCCCGCCCCACGCGATCAGCAGACCGGCCAGCGCCGGGCCCGACCAGCTGCGAGCTCGTGCGCGCCATCGCGCCCGTGACGACGGCGTTGAGCAGCAGGGCCGGCGGCACGAGCATCGGGATCACGGCCTGGCGGGTGGGGATGCCGCCGGCGGTGCTCGAACCGAGCAGCAGGTCAGGCGAGCGCCAGCGCGGGCGTCGCCTGACCGCGCCAGACCAGGGCCGCGAACGCTACTGCACCAAGCGCGGCGACCGACTGACTGAGGATCAGGAGCCTTCGCCGGTCCCAGCGGTCGGCAAGGATCCCGGCCGGAACGGTGAGGAGCACCGTGGGCAACCCGCGCACGGCAACCGCGATGCTCACTCAGGCCGCCGACTCGGTGAGCTCCAGCATCAGCCAGGCGAGCGCCACGTTCGCCATCCCCTGGTCGAAGAAGACCAGTGCGGTGCCCAGCCAGTAGAGACGAAACTCGCGATCGCGCAGTGACTCGAAACTGGGCGCGGGCAGACGGCGAGCGGAGACCGGTGTCGGCGGGGAGTCGGGCGCGGCAGAGGAACTGCCGGTGGCCATCGGCTCCCGATCCCGGGGCACGCTACTCCCGGTGCGGGCCGCGGGCAACGAGGCCCGGAGCTCCGCGGCGGGCTGACCCGGGGTGGCGACGTTGTGCTGACCCGCGGGCGGACCACCCCGGGGTTGGCGACCCATGGTGGTGGCTGGGTTAGGCTGAGCGGAGCGACGTCGCTCGCCGATCGGTCCCCCCGGGGCCGGTGAGTACCGGCCGGACGAGGGTGCGATGGACCACGCTGCTCTCTCGGCGCTTGGTGTCATCGGCCTGACCGTCGCCGTCACCGGGATGGTCTCGAAGCGCGTCCGGTTGCCACCGGTATTGCTCTTCCTCGTGGTCGGAGCGCTCGCCGGTCCATCGGTGCTGGGACTCGTCGACACCACCGCGCTCGATCACATCCTCCCGGTCGTACTTGAGGTGTTGGTCGCCGTGATCGTCTTCGAGGGTGCCTTCTCGATCGATGTGCTCTACCTCAAGCGGGTCGGCCGGGTCGTGCGGAACCTGCTCACCGTGGGCGTCGTCGTCACGTTTGCCCTCGCCAGCGTGCTCGCGGTCGCCGCCGATGTCCTGCCGTGGCGAACGGCGCTGCTCTTCGGTGCACTCGTGACGGTCACCGGGCCGACTGTGATCTCACCCCTGGTGCGCGGGATCCACCTCAACGAACGAGTGCGCGCCGTCCTGCTCGGCGAGGGGGTACTGGTCGACCCGATCGGCGCACTCCTCTCGATCGTGATGCTCGATTTCGCGCTCTCAGGCGGCACCGGCGCGGACCAGTTCGGCTTCCTCGTAAGCAGACTGGTCGGTGGGGTCGCCGTCGGGATGGTCGGCGCCGTCGCCGTCCTGGCCGTGCTCCGGGTCAATCGCACACCGCAACCGGTGGAGGCCACGGTCCTCTTGCTGGGGACCAGCGTCGCCGCCTTCGCCTTCGCAGAGAACTGGCTGAGCTCGTCAGGGCTCGCTGCCATGGCAGCGATGGGGGTGACCTTAGCCTGGCGCAAGATCCCCCATGCCGAGGAGGTGCGGTCATTCGAAGACGATCTCTCGAAGATGCTGATCGGCGCGGTCTACATCCTCGCCGTGGCGACCGTCGACCTCGACGTCGTGCGGAGCCTCTGGCCGACCGGCGTCCTGCTCGTCGTTGGACTGATGGTGCTGGTGCGCCCGCTGGCCGTCTACCTCTCGGCGCTCGGCTCTGACCTCACTCTTCGCGAGCGCAGCTACATCGGACTGATCGGGCCCCGCGGTGTCGTGGCGGCGGCGCTGGCCGCCTTCGCCGGTGAGTCGCTCGGCCCCGAGCAATCCGGCGAGATCCTCGCCGCGCTCGTCTTCCTTACCGTGTTCCTGACGGTGGCGCTACAGTCGACCTATGCCGCCTGGCTCGCCGACCTGCTGGGAGTGAAAGCGATGCACGCAATCATCGCCGGTGCCGGTGCTGTTGCCCGCCGCGTCGGCCTGCAGCTCTCCGATGGGGGTTACGCCGTCACGCTCGTCGACGTACGAGAGGCGCCGGTGAAGCGCGCGCGCGACGCCGGGCTTGAGGCCGTTGAGGCCGACGCTACCAACCTGCGTGCACTTGAGTCCGCCGGAGCCGAGCAAGCGCAGCTGGCGATCGCCGCCACCGACAGCGACCAGGTCAATCTTCTCTTCAGTCAGTACATCGCCAGTGTGAACCCCGACGCCAAGGTCTACGCCAGAGTCTCGCAGGGGGGCGCCGTCGACACCTTCCGGGCCGCCGGTATCCCCACCGTCGCCAACCACGAAGCGCTCTCGCAGGCATTGCTCGACCTGATAGAGGCGCCGCTCGTCACCGAGGTCCTCGGCGGCACCGGGGAGCGCGTGATCGCCAGCCTCGAGGTCGGCAGCGGGCTCAACGGTCGGCCGATCCGCGATCTGCATCTCGGCGACGGTGTCCTCATCCTGCTGGTCGAGCGAAGCGGCGTCGACCTGGTGCCCGGCGGTAGCGTGATCCTCGAGCGAGGCGATCGCTTGCTGCTCTTCGGCCAGGCTCCGGCGGTCCACGAGGCACGCGAGCAGCTGATCGGCGTCGCGTGACCAGCCACGCCGGGCCCGCCCGAAGACTGGAGAGTGGAGGAGCGCGATGACCGCGCCACGGCAGTTCGAACTCGACATCCCCGTCGAACAGCACCAGCTCCCGAACGGGCTGCAGGTGATCCTCTCGCCAGACGGCGGGGCACCGATCGTGACCGTTGCGGTCTACTACCACGTCGGCATGCGGCTCGAACCACCGGGCCGGACCGGATTCGCACACCTCTTTGAGCACCTCATGTTCCAGGGTTCCCAGCAGATGGGGAAGATGGAGCTCGTCAAGCGGGTGCAGGAGAACGGCGGCACCCTCAACGGCAGCACCCGCTACGACTTCACCAACTACTTCGAGGTGCTGCCGAAACACACGCTCGAACTCGCGCTGTGGATGGAGGCGGACCGCATGCGCGGGCCACGCATCACGCAGGCCGAACTCGACAACCAGCGCGATGTCGTCAAGAACGAGATCCGGGTGAACGTGCTCAATCAGCCGTATGGCAGCTTCCCCTGGCTCGACCTCAATGAGCGGGCCTGGCAGAACTGGCATAACTCGCACAACGGGTACGGCGACGTGGCTGATCTGGACGCGGCCACACTCGAGGACGTGCAGGCATTCTTCGATCGCTACTACTCACCGGCCAACGCGGCGCTGGTCGTGGTCGGTGATTTTGATCCGCCAGAGGCGCTATCCCTCGCCGAGCGCTACTTCGCCGACATCCCCGCAGCCGAGCGGCCGCCTGCCGCGGACGTCGCCGAGCCGCCCTGGACATCCGAACGGCGCTTCGGACGAGGGGACCCGCTCGCCAACCGACCGGCACTGGCCGTCGCCTACCGGACCCCGGAGCGGGACACGGGCGCCTACTTCGCGATGGGGCTGCTCAACCAGCTGCTGCTCCAAGGAGATGACTCGGCGTTGCACCGGGAGCTGGTGGTGCGAAGCGGGCTGACCGGGCACGTGGGCGGTGGGATCAATTTCCTGGGGAACATGTTCAACACGCAGACCCCGCTCCTGTGGACAGCTTCGCTGATCCACGACGAGACGAGCGATTCGGACGAGGTGCTGGCCGCGTTCGACCGGGCGATCGATCCCCTCCGCCAGGAGCGGCTCTCCCCGGACCTCCTCGAGCGCGCCAAGCTCAAAGCCCGCTCCTCCTTCTACGACCTGCTCGACGGCAGCCGCTACCCCGGGTTCGGACGGGCCGATCTGCTGGCATCGTTCGCCCTGATCGACGGCGCAGCGGGGCGCATCAACGAGATCGACTCGCTCTTCCAGCGGGTCACGGCAGAGCAGGTGCACGAGGTCGCGAGAGAGCATCTGCGTCCCGATCGCCGGGTCGTGCTGACGATCGAGCCCGGGCTGGGTCGGAGCGAGAGCGAGGTGCAGTAGTGCTTCCCGCACCATCCGTCGGCAGCCGAGCGCCATTCCGGCTCCCCCCCGTTGAACGCTCGGAGACGGGCGGTGGCCTCGGGCTCCAGCTGGTCGAGATCGGCGGTGTGCCGAAGGCAACCGTGAGGCTCGTGCTGGCTCTCGGTGCGACCGCGGAGCGGCCCGAGCAGCGCTGGCTGGCACAACTCCTCAGCGACTACCTGAAGGAGGGTGCGGGCGACTTCAACGCGAGCGAGCTCGCCGACCAGGTCTCCCGCATGGGAGGACGGCTCCGGGTCCATGCCGACGACGACACGTTCACGATCTCGTCCGCCGTGCTGAGCGACTACGCGCCGGACTTCCTTCGGCTGCTCGGCGACATCGTGCGGACGCCCCTGATCCCCCCCTCCGAGCTGGGACGGCTGACCGACGATCTGCGGCGGAACCTCGACCTGCTCGTGGCCCAGCCCTCGGCGCTGGCCGCCGCGACCTTCCGCCGGGCGCTCTACCAAGAACATCCCTACGGGTGGCTGCTGACCAGCCCTCAGGCGATCGACGGCTTCACTGCCGGGTCCGTGCGCGAGTTCTGGGCCCACGGAGCGAGCCCGCGCGGCGCGAGCCTCTCGGTCGCCGGCCGATTTGACGCGGATGCGGTGCGCCGGGCGACCGATCGGGCGTTCGGCGACTGGACGGGCGGTTCACCGCCGGTGGTCCGCCCCGCGGTGCCGACCAGCGGACGGGCGATCCACTTCGTCGACCGGCCCGGCGCCGAGCAGTCGACGCTGGCGATCGGCCTGCCGGTGCCTGATCCCTCCCACGAGAACTACGTGGCGCTCTCGGTCACCAACGCGCTACTCGGCGGCTCCTTCTACTCTCGCATCACCCTCAACATCCGCGAGGACAAGGGCTACACCTACTCACCGCGCAGCCAGATCGCCAGCCATCCGGGCATCGCACACTGGGTCGAGACGGCCGATGTGACGACCGCTGTGACCGGCGCGGCACTCACTGAGATCCTCCAGGAGATCGAGCGTCTGGGGGCAACGGCGCCGACCCCAGACGAGCTGGAGGGGATCCAGAACTACGTGGCCGGCTCCTTTGTCCTGAGGAACGCGACCGCAGCCGGCGTCCTCGACCAGCTGGCCTTCCTTGACCTACACGGACTGCCGGGTGAATGGGCCGAGCACTACGTCGAACGGGTGATCGCGGTGACCGCCGAAGACATCCAGCAGATCGCTCGCGAGTATCTCCCGCACGAGGAGATGGCGATCGCCGTGGTCGGCGACCGTGAGGTCGTCGGCGAAGAGATCGCCCGCTTCGGACCCGTGAGCGAGGTCAGCCCGGCCCAGCTGATGGGTTAGGCGGGAGCGCACCCGGGAGGTCACCGTTGCCGCCCGCCCGGGTGCTCCGGGTCGCCACCGGCCGCCGGCGGGTCCGACGCCTGAGCGTCTCGGGAGCGAGGAAGGCCATCACCGCCGCACCGACCAGACCGACGCCCCCGGTGACGACGCAGGCCACCCCCAGGGTCGCCACGCCGGCGATGGCGGCGACCAGAAAGGGACCGCCGCTCGTCCCGATGTCGGTGACAAATCGCCACACGCCGAGGAACTCGCCCTGGCGCTCTGGCGGCGCCAGATCGGCACCGAAGGTCATACCGATTCCGGCGCCGAGGCCGTTCCCCAGGCCTGATGCCAACCCCACCGCCAGCAGAGCCACGAAGCTGTCGGTGAGCGGGACCAGCGCGATTGTGACGGACAATAGCAACAGGCTGGGCACGGCCGACCACTTGCGGCCGAGCCGGTCCATGATCACACCAACGGGGTAGAACAGCATCATGTCGATCACCGAAGCGAGGCCGATCACCAACCCGATCTGTGCCGGCTCCAGTGCCAGCACGTCTCCCCACAGCGGCAGCAGCACGCCACGGGCCTGACGGAGGATCTGGAGGGCGAGGATCGCCATGCCGGCCGTGAGAAAGGCGTGCCGGTGATCGCGCAGCATCTGCACGAGACCGATGGAGCCCACTTCGGCCGTAGCCGACACTCGCTGCCCCTGGCGCAGGAAGAGGTAGACGATCACGAATGTCACGACGGCGCCGCCGCTCTGGAGCAGTAGCGCCGCCGGGAGACCGGCGAACTGGGCAATCAGCCCACCCAGCACCGGCCCGATGAAGTTGCCGATGCGCTGAGACCCACCGACCAGCGACAGCGCCCGGCCGCGCTGCTCGACCGGCGCGGCGGCGGAGACGATCCCGATCCGCGCCAGCGTCCACAGTGATGTCGCGCCGCCGAGCAGAAAGGACGCCGCAGCGAGTTGGGCGGAGTTGGCACTGGCGGCCGCCAGCGCCGCGAACGCCCCGACCAGCACGATCGAGAGCAGCATCGTGGCGCGTGCGCCCAGGCGCGCAAGAACGAGTCCGGCCGGCACATCGAAGATCATGACGCCCAGACCACGCATCGCGAAGACGAGACTGGCGATACCGATCGAGGCGCCGAGATCGCGGGCGAGCAGCGGCACAAAGGCAAGCACGGCGCTCTGGCCAATCCCCATCAGCAGGGTCGGGGCATAGACGGTCAGCACGAGCGAGCGAATCTGGAAGGGGGGCGCTTGCGGGCCCGGCATCAAGACATCCTAATTGGATCCGATCACTGGCCGGCACTGTCGCGCGCAACAAGGGAGGCTATGATGCCGCCGGGACCGGGCGGCAGCGTCCGCCAGGCTCACCGATACCAGAGGGACCGTGCCGAGATGTCAGCGCCAATCGATCCGCCACTAGTCTCGCCGACCAGCCTGGCCGGACTCGTCCGCAGTCTGCGGGAGGATCGCACCAGCCTCAGCGAGATCGTCGCCCGGGCATGTGACCGTGTCGATCGGCAGGACCTCACGGTCCGGGCGGTGCTCCCTGAGCCGGGCCGGCGGGAACGTCTGCTGGCGGAGGCCGGGGCGCTGGAACGCCGCTTCCCCATTCCCGCGGGCCGACCACCTCTCTACGGCGCGCTGGTCGGTGTGAAGGACATCATCGCCGCCGCGGGATTCCCCACCAGGGCCGGATCGGCGCTCCCGCCCGAGGCCTTTGAGATGGAAGAGGCCCAGGCGGTCAGCATCTGCCGTGAGGCTGGCGCCCTGATCTTCGGCAAGACGGTGACGACCGAGTTCGCCATGCGCGAGCCGGGTTCGACCGCCAACCCCCACGGACTCGCCCACACCCCCGGCGGCTCGAGCAGCGGGTCCGCCGCCGGACTGGCCGCCGGGTACTTCTCGCTCTCCTTCGGCACGCAGACCGTCGGCTCGGTGATCCGTCCCGCTGCATTCTGCGGTGTCGTTGGCTACAAGCCGAGCCGCGAACGGATCTCCCGCCAGGGGGTCCTCACCTACTCGCGATCCGCAGACCACGTCGGCATGTTCACAGCCGACGCCGCCAGCATGCGGCTGGCCGCCGCTGTGGTGTGCGAGCGCTGGGATGGGGGGCAGGCCCAGCGGATCGACGCCGACCCCGAGCTGATGCCGGTGATCGGCGTCACCGAGGGACCCTACCTCGACCAGGCGGGCGGAGAGGCGCGGGATGCACTGGAACGGTGGCTCGGGCAGGCGCAGGTCGCGGGCGCGCGAGTCGTGCGGCTTCGGGTCTTCGAAGACATCGAGGAGCTGGCCGAGCGTCACCGCCTGCTCGTCGCCTCGGAGTTCGCCGAGGCCCACGCCGAGCGCTTCGACCGTTACGCCCAGCTCTATCGCCCGTGGAGCGCCACGCACGTTGAGGAGGGGAGACGCGTGCCCCGGGCGGTGGCAGAGGCCGCCCGCGCCAGTCGGCTTGAGCTGCGCGGCAGGCTCGATCAGCTGATCGCCGGGGAGCGGGTTGACCTGCTCGCAAGCGTGCCGGCGATGGGGCCAGCACCGGAAGGCCTGGGGAGCACCGGGGAGCCGGCGATGAACATGCCCTGGACACACTCGGGGCTACCCGCGGTCACGCTGCCGGCCGGCACCAACGCCCGGCGGCTACCCCTCGGCGTGCAACTCGCAGCCTGCTTCGGTCAGGACGAGCAGCTGCTGTCCTGGTCCGAGCGGCTGCAGCTGCGGCTCAGCTGAGGATCGCGAACCCGGCGCCGGCCAGAGAGAGCGACCAGAGAAGGCTGGCCAGAGAGATCGGCACGGCGTGAGCGTACCGCGGCGCCCGATTACCGGGCTGCCACCGGGCGTACACTACCGGCACGTGCCACCGAAGGAGCGAGCGATGGGTTCACTGGAAGGGATGCGCGTCCTCGACATGACGCAGTACGAGGCCGGAACATCCTGCACACAGATGCTGGCATGGCTGGGAGCGGACATCGTCAAGGTCGAGCCCCCGACCGGGGATCCGGGGCGAGGGATCGGTCGGGACATCCCTGGCAGCAACGATCTCGAACGCCAGTACTTCATGAACTACAACAGTAACAAGCGGTCGATCGTGATCAACCTGCGGGATGAGGGCGGACGCCAGCTGTTCTTGGACCTCGTCCCCCACTACGACGTCTTCGTCGAGAACTATGGACCGGGCGTCATCGAGAAGCTCGGCCTCGGATACGAGACGCTCTCCGCCCGCAACCCTGGCCTGATCCACGCCCGCATCAAGGGCTTCGGGTTGACCGGACCGTACTCCGGATTCAACTGCTACGACTGGGTCGCACAGGCGTCGGCCGGCACCTTCTCGGTGACCGGCGAGCCCGACGGTCCGCCGCTGCACCCGGGTCCGACGATGTCGGACTCAGGCACCGGGATCCAGATGGCTCTGGCGATCACGGCGGCCTACGTCGAGCGGCTCAGAACCGGGAAGGGACAACAGATCGAGATCTCGATGCAGGAGGCGACGACCCTCTTCATGAGGACGCTCGGACTTCCGACCTGGGGCCGCGAGGCAGCGCCGCGCACCGGCATCTACCACGGTGGCGGTGTCACGGCCACCTACCCCTGCGCGCCGGAGGGCGACGAACCAGACCCCAACGACTGGGTCTTCATCATGGTCGTCACCTCGCAGATGTGGGACTCCCTCTGCACGGTCATCGAGCGGCCCGACCTGATTGTCGACGAGCGCTTCGAGACACCACAGGCACGGATGGATCACCGTGCCGAGCTCTACGAGGAGGTGGCGGGCTGGACCCGTCAGCACACCAAGCGAGAGGTGATGTCGATCCTCGGGCCGGTCGGCGTGCCCGTTAGTTATGTCTTTAGTTCGCTCGACCTCTTCACCGACCCGCACCTCGTGGAACGGGACTTCATCCAGACCGTCGACCACCCGATCAACGGTCCCGTGCAGCTGATGCGGAACCCGATTCGCATGCCCGGTGTCGTCCCGCTCGAGCACTCCCCGGTGCTGGACAACGCGACCGATGAGGTACTGTCCCAGGACCTCGGCCTGGACCAGCGTCGGCTCGCCGAGCTTCGAGGAAAGGGAGCGATCGGGACCCCGCTCGCACCGCCGGTGGCGCCGGCGGCGGGAGACTGAGGGCTCCGGCCAGGCGCCTGGAAACCCGCCGCTTGGAAACCCCGCCAGCCATGCCCGGGGCAACACGCGGCGAGGGGCTCTCCCGATCGACCTGCGATGGTTCGGTGACCGCCATTGCTGAGAGCGGCAGGCGCCGGGGACTCTAGGCGCCGAGCAGGCCGAGCACCTCACCCGTCTCGCTCAGCTCGATGTCATAGGCGTTGGGTCGGCGGGGGAGGCCAGGCAACGTCATGATCGATCCGGCGAGCACGATCACCTGCTGAGCCCCGGCCGCGATACGCAGCTCGGTCACCGGAAAGACGTGCCCTGATGGCGCTCCACGCAGCCGCGAATCCGCCGAGATGGACAGGTGCGTCTTGGCGACGCAGATCGGGAAGTCCCAGCCCTGGTCACTGAACAGGCGAGCCGTCGTTCGGGTCATCGGCCCCCAGGTGGTCCGATCGGCCTGGTAAAGGTCGCGGGCGAGCGTCTCGACCTTGTCGATGATCGAGATGTCGTCGGGGTAGCCAAGCTCGACGCCTCCTTCGTGGTTGTCCACGGCATCGACCACCGCCTCAGCAAGCTCGGTCATGCCCGCTCCGCCTTCGGCGAAGCCCCGCGCCTCCACGGCTGCCAGAGCGCCGGCCTCAAGCGCGACCCTGGTAAGCGCCGATCGCTCCTCCGCCGAGTCCTCAGGGAAACAGTTGATAGCGACCACCACCGGTAGGCCGTACCGCTTCACGATGCCGATTGCGTGGCGAAGGTTCGATGCCCCCTCCATCAGCGCCGCGACGTTGGGCGAAGTGAGCTCGCTCTGCTGTTGGCCACCGTGCCACTTGAGACCGCGCACGGTCGCGACCAGCACCGCCGCCGCCGGTGGGTGGCCACCTTGGCGGACCTTGATGTCCATGAACTTCTCAAACCCCAGGTCGGCACCGAAACCGGCCTCGGTAACGACGTAGTCGCCACTCGCCAGTGCGAGCTGGTCGGCCACGATCGAGCTGCAGCCGTGCGCAATATTGCCAAACGGGCCGGTGTGCACGATCGCTGGATTGCCCTCGACGGTCTGGACGATGTTCGGCTTCAGTGCGTCCTTGAGCAGCACCATCATCGAACCGACCGCGCCGACCTCCTCAGCAGTGATGGGCCGGCGATCGGTGGTCCAGCCAACGACGATGTCGCTGAGACGCCGGCGCAGGTCTCGGTAGTCTCTGGCCAGAGCCACAATCGCCATGATCTCGGACGCCGCGGAGATGTCGAAGCCGGTCTCCCGCAGTGGTCCGTCGGCCCGGCCACCGACACCGCTAACGACCCGGCGCAGGGCGCGGTCCTCAGCGTCGGTGACCCGCCGCCAGCTGATCTGACCAGGCTCGAAACCGGCGACATCCCCGTTGTGGACGGTATTGTCGGCCATCGCCGCGAGGAAATTGTGGGCCGACTCAATCGCGTGGAAGTCGCCGGTGAAGTGGAGGTTGATGTCCGCCGCCGGCTGCACGGTCGCGGCGCCACCGCCGCTGCCGCCGCCCTTTCGGCCGAACAGCGGTCCAAGCGAGGGCTGTCGGATCGTCAGCACGGCCCGCTTGCCGATCCGGTGCAGCCCGTCGACGAGGCCGATCGAGGTCGTCGTCTTACCCTCCCCCGCCGGCGTCGGTGTAATCGCCGTCACGACGATCAGCTTGCCCGCAGGGGCGTCGGGGAACGAGTCGAGCGGTACCTTTGCGCGATCCCGACCGTACGGCTCCAACTCGTCCCATTTCAGACCAAGGTCAGCTGCTACGTCGTGGATCGGGCGCACATCAACTCCCCGTTGGGGCCTGCCGGCCATTGAGGCCAGTGGCTCTGGCTCGTCGTCAGCAGGGCGGCGCGGCACGTGATTTTGCCAAGTATAGGTGGCTGAGGCGGTACACTCGACGCGTGCTGAGGGATCTGCGGATGACGGTCTTCCGGCCCTGGGTAGCGGCGCTTGCGCTGGTCCTGGGCTGCCTCTCACTGGCGTGCGCGCCGGATGACACACCACTGGCCGTCCACCTGTTGACCGCCGACACCGCGGTCAACGGCGTGCTCGAACGCTACATCGAGCGCGGGATCGACCACGCCGAGGAGCATCGAGCCCTCGCCGTCGTGATTCGCATCGACACCCCGGGCGGCTCGCTCGAGTCGACGAAACGCATCGTCGGACACATCGAGGCGGCAGAGGTCCCGGTGATCACGTGGGTGGGCCCACCGGGGGCGCAGGCCGCCTCCGCCGGAACCTTCATCACGATGGCCGGTCACGTCGCGGCGATGGCGCCGAACACGACGATCGGCGCTGCCACGCCAATCGACATCTCAGGCGACGACCTCGAGGGGGCGCTTGGGCGCAAGATCGAGAACGACACGGTTGCCTTTGCCCGTGGTGTCGCCGAACTACATGGTCGCAATGCCGACTGGGCCGAAGACGCAGTTCGCAACGCCACGTCGGCAAGCACCGGCGAGGCGGTCAACCTCGGCGTCGTCGACCTTCAGGCGCCCGATATCGGGGCGTTGCTTGAGTCGGCGGAAGGTCGGACCGTCACACTCCTGAGCGGCCAAGAGGTGACTCTGCGCGTCTTCGGGCAGCTGCAGATCGACAACCAGATGAACCTCTACGAGCGCATCCTGGGCATCGTCAGCAGCCCGACGGTCTTCACGCTGCTCTTCATGGCTGGACTGGCCGGCCTGGCCATCGAGTTCTTCTCACCGGGCAACCTCTTTCCCGGGGTGGCCGGCGTGATCGCCCTGATCGCCTCCTTCCTGGGAATCGGGACGCTGCTGCCTGGTGAGGCCGCGATCGCCTTCATCGTGGTCGGGATCTTGCTGCTCGTCCTGGAGTTCACCGTTGGCGGGGGCGGTGTCTTCGCAACCGGGGCTGTGGCGGCGCTGGTGCTGGGGCAGGCGATCGCCGTGGGCCAGGCCTCGACCGAGTTGACCTTGACGCGGGTCCTGGTGGCGACCGGAGCCGTGCTGCTCGCGATCGTCGCGTTCGTCGCGATCGTGCTGCTGATCGTCAGCAGGCGCTACTGGGCACCGACCGAGGAGAGCGGCGGGCGCCTCCTCTAGCCTGTCCCGTCACGGAGGCATCCTGGCATCGTATCGGCCCGACACGGGACCAGACCGCGGAGGTCCCGGCACTGACCCACGGGCCGATACGCTTGAACGCCTGCCGTTCGATGCGGCGGGGCGCCGCGCGGCGGGAGACCCTACGAGCCGCCGCTGCTGCCCCGGCCAAAGCCCTCGATGGCACCTGCCAGCGGGCCCGCCAGATTGGCCAGATCCATCGGGATGATCCACTTGGTCGAATCGCCCTGGCCGAGGTTCTTCATCATCTCGAGGTACTGCAGTCCCATCGTGTTCCCGTCGACGGTCTGAGCGACGTCATAGACGCGCTCGAGGCCAATCGCGTAGCCCTCAGCCTCGAGGATCGCCGCCTCGCGGTGTCCCTGGGCGCGCAGGATCTGGGATTCACGTTCACCCTCCGCCTCGAGGATCGCCGCCTGCTTCATGCCCTCGGCGCGGTTGATCGCCGCCTGGCGATCGCCCTCTGATTCGGTGATCAGCGCGCGCTTCGTGCGGTCCGCCGTCAACAGCCGGGTCATCGCGTTCTGGATGTCGAGCTGCGGCGTGATCTCGCGGATCTCGACGGCGAGCACGTCGACACCCCAGCGCACCGTCTCCGAAGAGAGCTTCATCTGCAGCCGCTGGTTGATCGTCTCTCGCTGGGAGAGAACATCCTCGACCGTGATGTCCCCAATCACCGACCTGAGGGTGGTGGTGGCCATGTTGCGCACGGCCCGCGTGTAGTTGCTGACATTGATGACAGATGCCTCAGCGTCAGTGACACGCATGTAGACCACGAAGTCGATGTCGACGAGTGCGTTGTCCTTGGTGATCGACGATTGCGCGGGCTCGTCGAGCACGAACTCGCGCTGGTCGACTCGCACGCCGCGGTCGAGAAACGGGATCATGATGACAAGTCCTGGGCCCCGAGTCCCGATATAGCGTCCGAGCCGGAAGATCACGGCCCGCTCGTACTGCTTGACGACGCTAATCCAGAACATCGAATACCTCCGAGCCGGGCGGCAGCCACCCCACGGCAGTATACGCCCGGCAGGCAGCAGCTATGATGGCGACCGCTGAGGAGGTGTGAGATGACTGGGAGCGCCAGCTTCAACCCAAGTGGCGGGGCAGCAATCGCCGGACTGGGCATGACCAGCATGACCCGTGAGCACACCTACAGCGCGACCGGCCTGGCGGCGATCGCGATCCGTGAGGCCCTCGCCGACGCCGGACTGACACGCGACGACGTGGACGGGCTACTTATCAACCAGGGCGTTGCGGCCGGCCTCAGGCCCGATCTCCAGAAGGTCGTCGGCATGACGAACCTGCGTCTCCAGACACTGATGAACGGCCAGGGATCGACGGCCGGGCAGATGGTCCAGTACGCCTCGCTGGCGATCCAGGGCGGCCTCGCCAGCGTCGTCGTCTGCGTCTTCGCCGATGACCCGCTCAGGGGCGGGAGCGCGGGCGCCGCCTACGGCGGTGCCGGCCGAAAGACCTCCGGCATGGCGAGCCTCAACAGCTACTACGGCCAGTTCGGCGCCAATACTGGCTACGCCCTGGCCGCCCGCCGCCACATGGCCCTCTACGGCACGACGCAGGACCAGCTGGGCGCGGTCGCGATCTCGACCCGCAAGTGGGCGCAGCTCAACCCACTGGCGATGCAGCGGGGCGAGATGACGCTCGAGAGCTATCACGCCTCGCGCTGGATCGTTGAGCCGTTCCATCTCCTCGACTGCACGCTCGTCACCAACGGCGCCGTGGCGCTGGTGGTGACCTCGCGCGCGCAGGCCGAGGAGCTGAGACAGCCTCCCGCCTACATCGTCGGCATGGGGCAGGGCCACCCCGGGAACCCGCGACGCCGGGGCTATGAGAACGAGGTCAACACGGGGGCCGTCAAGGCCGGAGAGACGGCCTATCGGATGGCCGGCGTGGGACCCGCCGACATCGGCGTCCGGGAGCTCTACGACTGCTACACCTACACGACGCTCGTGACGCTTGAGGACTACGGCTTTGCCCCGAAGGGTGATGGCGGACCGTTCGTCGAGGACGGGCGGCTCGGACCGGGCGGATCCTGCCCGACCAACACCGGTGGCGGCGAACTGTCGGGCTACTATATGTGGGGCATGACGCCGCTCTCCGAGGCGGTCATCCAAACGCGAGGTCAGGGAGGCAAACGGCAGGTGGCTGACCACGACGCCGTCCTGGTCAGCATGCAGGGGGGAATCCTCGACCAGCACGCGACCCTGATCCTCAGCCCCGACCCGGCCGCCGGCACCGGAGGCCACGCATGAGCCGGCCCGAACCGACATCCGACGAGCCAAGCGCACCCTTCTTCGAGGCGGCGGCCCGTGGCCAGCTGATGCTCCAGCGGTGCAGCGGCTGCGGTGAGCACCACTTCCCGATCACCGAGGTATGCACGAGATGCCTGGCGACCGAGTTCGACTGGGTCGAGGCATCGGGCGATGCGACCCTCTTCACCTTCGGGGTGATGCATCACCTCTACCATCCCGGCTTCGCGGGCGAGATCCCCTACAACGTCGCCGTCGTGGAACTCGCCGAGGGACCGCGCATCAGTTCAAGCATCCAGGCCCCGAACGAGACCCTCGAGGTCGGCATGGCGCTGCGCGTCGGCTTTGACTCATCGGGTGATGTAACGGTTCCAGTCTTCAGGCCCGCCTGATCGGGCCCCGGGACCCTCGGGAAGCGGGGCGCAGATGACCATCAAAATTCGGCCGGCGACGGCCGATGAGCTCCCCGAACTTCGGCGAATGCTCGTCCAGTCATTGGCCCGCCAGATGGCCGACTTCACGGCGCTGACACCGGAGTTCACGCTCTGTGCGTTCGAGGATGGCCGCGCGGCCGCCGTGCACGGCTCATGGCCACTGACCATGCGCTTCAACGGCAAGGCGCTCCCGATCTCGGGGGTGACGACGGTCTCGACCGACGTGATCGACCGCCTGCGTGGTCATCTCCGGAAGCTCGTGACGCGGCATTTCGAAGAACTCCACGAGCAGGCGATGCTGCTCTTCGGCCAGATCACGGTCAGCCAGGCGGCGAGAGCCGGCAAGCTCAGCGTCCACGAACCGCAGGCACTCCCGATCTGGGACAAGACCCTCCGCACGATTCACCAGCCCTTCAGCCACTCCCACTGGTAGCGGCATGCCGCCGAACGGACAACAGGAGGCCGGGATGAACAGCGATCACAGCACCGGAGCAGCGGCAGCGCTGCTCGGCCAGCCGATCGAAGCGGCCGACACACCGACGCTCTACGTGGATCTCGACGCGCTCGAGCACAACGTCGGGATGATGGCGGGGCGTGCCAGCGATGCCGGCGTCGCCTGGAGACCGCACGTCAAGGCGAGCAAATCACCCGATCTCGCCAAGCAACTCTTGGCCGGGGGTGCCCAGGGGATCACCTGCGCCAAGGTTGCCGAGGCCGAGGCGATGGTGGCAGGTGGCGTCACAGATATCCTGATCGCCAATGAGATCGTGGGGCCGCTCAAGATCGCGCGTCTCATCGCGCTCGCCCGTGAGGCCAGGCTCTGCGTCGCCGTCGATGACCTGCGCAACATCTCCGACCTATCGGCCGCTGCCGCCCGAGTCGGCGTCGAGCTTGACGTGCTCGTCGACATCAACATCGGCACGAACCGCTGCGGAGTCAGCCCGGAGGTCGCGCCTGAGCTCGCCCGCGCCGTCTCGGACGCCCCCGCGCTCAGGCTGCGCGGCCTGATGGGCTATGAGGGACACGTCGTCGGCATTGGTGACCTGGAGGCGAAGGAGGCGGCCTCTGCCGCGGCGGCCGAGATCTTCGCCGCAGCCAGGAGCGGCGTCGAGGCGGCCGGGATGGCCGTCGAGATCATGAGCGGCGGCGGCACAGGCAACTACTGGTTCAACGTTCAGATGGGCGCAGCCAACGAGCTCCAGGCCGGCGGCGGCGTGCTGTTGGACCGCACCTACCAGGAGCACATGCGCGTCCCCGGCCACCGCCAGTCTCTCTTCGTGCAGGCCCAGGTGATCTCGACAGCCGTACCGGGGTTCGCGATCGCCGACGCCGGCTGGAAGACAACTGGCATGCACACCGGGCTGCCGCTCAGCGTGGCGCCGGCCGGCGTCGAGGTGGTGGGGCTCAACGCCGAACACACGAAGCTTCGCCTGGACCCCGACACGAGCATCGAACCGGGAGACCGAGTGAAGATGATTCCGAGCTACTCCGATTCCACGATGCTGCTCCATCGCATGCTCTACGCCGTGCGCGCGGGCGCGATCGAGGCCATCTGGCCGATCTCGGCCGCGGGAGCACTGCAGTGACGATCACCAGATTGACATCGGGGCAACGGCGGGCGGCGATGCCCCAGCTGAGCGGCAACGTCACGGTCGAGGGGCTCGGTGCGCCCACGACCATTCGGCGCGATGACTACGGCATCCCATCGATTGAGGCGAGCAACGAGCCCGACGCCTGGTTCGGGATGGGCTATGCCTGCGCGCAGGACCGGCTCTGGCAGCTGGAGTGGTACCGGCGCCGAGGCGCCGGTACCTGGGCCGAACTGGCCGGACCGGTCGGTGTCGAGTCCGATCTGCTTTTCCGGCGCCTGCTGCTCGACGAGGCGTCCCGGGCCGATGTACAGGCGATGTCTCCGGAGACGCTGGCGATGTTTGAAGCCTACGCCGCCGGCGTGAATGCCTATCGGGACTCCGGACAGCCGCTGCCGGTCGAATTCGCCCTCGCCGAGACTGACTTCCCGACCTGGGAGCCGTGGCACTCCGTGCTGGTCTTCAAGGTCCGGCACGCCGTGATGGGGAAGCGACTGACGAAGCTCGCTCGCACAGAGCTGCTCGAGCGCATCGGTCTCGAACGCTACGCGCTGCTCGAGGGCCTTGAACCGGCGCAGCTGACGATGATCCTCCCGCCGGGGAGGGGTGCGAGTGCCGTGCCCCGCCAGAGCGGTGCCGAGGTCGCCGCGATCGCGCGTAGCCTCGGCACCCTTGCGATCGACGAGGGAGGGTCCAACTCCTGGGCCGTGCACGGGAGCCGCACGACGAGCGGTCGGCCAATGCTGGTCAACGACTCTCACCGGCCGCTGGATGTGCCGAACGTCTACTGGCAGGCGGTCGTCGCCTGCCCCGACTTCCGCATGGCCGGGGCTGCCTTCCCCGGTTTCCCGGCCTTTCCCCACTTCGGTAACAACGGCGACCTGGCCTTCAACATCACGCACGGGCAGGCCGACTACCAGGATCTCTACCTCGAGCGATTCGACCAGAGCCGGCCCGGCCGCTACCGGGCCGAGGGAGGCTGGCGAGACGCCCGGCTACTCGACAGGCCGGTTGAGGTCCGGGGTGCCGACCCGGTCCCGTCTGAGGTGTGGGTGACCCGCCACGGCCCGATCGTCGCCGGCGAACCGAGGCAGGGCCAGGCTGTCGCGATGCGCTACACCGCGACCGACCAGCCGTCGCGGCAGTGGGAGTGCCTACGGCCGATGCTGACAGCCCGCACGGTCTGGGAGCTGCACGAGACGCAGCGCCGCTGGGTCGAACCCGTGAACAACATCGTCAGCGCCGACCGCGATGGCAACATCGGCTACCTGACCCGGGGCCGCGTCCCGGTCCGAGAGTCCCGCGCGGGGCGCCAGTTCGTGGTCCCCGGCTGGACCGGAGGGCATGAGTGGATCGGCGATGTCCCCTTCGAGGAACTCCCCCAATCGGTGAACCCGTCAGAGGGATTCATCGCGACAGCCAACCAGCAGATCATCGACGGTGACGAGCCCTACCTCGCGTACGAGTTCTCGACGCCCGGGCGGGCCACGCGCCTGGTCGAGAGTCTCGGCGGTGAGGCAGAGCTGACGCCGGAGGCCATCGCCGCTCTGCAGGGGGACACCACGTCCGTACAGGCACGCGCCTGGGCGCAGTACCTCAGTACCCGAGCCCCCCTCGAAGGCGACGTCGAGCGCGCCCGCCGGCTGCTGAGCGAGTGGGACGGCGACCTCACTCCTGATAGTGCCGCCGCTCTGCTCCACTCCTGCTTCATACGCGCTCTCAACCGGCTGCTCTTTGAACCGATCGTCGGCCCTGAGACGTGGGCGTGGATCACGGCACCGGGCAACAGCGGACCGGAGGGACTGGCTCGGCGCTGGTCCTACCACGTCGGGGCACAGCTCGATCGCGCCGAACTGAACACGGTGCCTGCGTCGGCAGATGGGCGATCCCTCGCCGCAGTGCTCACCCGGGTCCTGCCTGCAGCGCTCGCTGAGGGATGGCGGGCAGCGCAGACCGTGGCCGGCAAGCCGGATCCGGGCAGCTGGGAGTGGGGAGCGGTCCACCAGGTGGCAGCCAACCACACGCTGAGCGACTCGTTCCCTGAGCTTGCGGCGGAGCTCGACCCGGCGGCCGTACCGGTCGGCGGAGACAGCGACACGATCCAGGCGGCAGGCATCAGCCTCACCGCGCCGGTGGGCGCGGCCCATACCTTCCAGGTAGGCGGTCTCTCGGTCTATCGGCAGGTCGTTGACTTCCGCGATCCCGAGCACGCAAGTTGGGTGATCCCCGGGGGGGCCTCCGGCCTACCCGGCGGGCTCCACGTGGCAGACCAGGTCGAGCACTGGCGCAGGCACAGTCGGATCCCGATGCACCTGACTGCAAGCGATGCGCGCCAGTCTGCGACCGAAACGCTGACGTTGGAGCCCGCCTGAGCGGGGTCGGCGCCGTCGCCGCTGCGGCCACTCAGATGCGCAGCGAGTGTCCTCAGTCGACGAGGCGCCGCAGGCTCGATTCGCACGACTCGCCGCCAACTCGGCTGTCTCCGTTGGACGGGCGATACCGCCGAACGAAACGGGGCCGGGAAACCGGTTCGACAAGCCAGCGCCGCGGCTCCTGAGGCGCTAAGGACGCTCTGAACAGACCCGCATGATCTGTTAAGATGCCTACACGGGATGGTATGGCATTCGACCAGATGACGAGGTGAGCGCGATGGGCGAGGCAACGTTCGCGGAGCTGTACTACGACGCGAAGAAGCGAACGACTCGCCGGGAGCGGTTTCTGGAACGACTCGATCGGCTGGTTCCGTGGCGGCAACTCGAGCAGCGCATTGCGCCCCACTACCCGATGCCGGGACGGGGGCGCCAGCCCTACCCACTGTCACTGATGCTGCGGGTGCACATCGTGCAACTGGTCGACAACCTCAGCGACCCGGCGATGGAGGACGCGCTGTACGAGAATCTCACCGTGCAGCGCTTCGTGGGGCTCAGGCTATCGGACGCGATCCCCGATGAGACGACGATTCTCAACTTCCGCCACCGGCTGGAGGCGGCCGCGCTGGGGAGGGGATTGCTCGAGGAGATCAACCGCCATCTGGAGGCGGAAGGACTGCAGTTGAGACAGGGGACTGTGGTTGATGCCAGTATCATCAGCGCCCCCTCGTCGACCAGGAATCGGGCCAGAGCACGGGATCCCGAGATGCACCAGACGCGCAAGGGAAACCAGTGGTACTTCGGGATGAAGTTGCACATCGGGGTGGACTCTGAGAGCGGCATCGTGCACAGCCTCCACACGACGGCGGCGAACGTGAGCGACATCACCGCGGCGCCCGACCTGCTGCACGGCAACGAAAGGCTGGTCTGTGGCGATGCGGGCTACCAGGGCATCGGAAAACGTCTGGAGCAGCGCGAGCGTGCGGTGCAGTGGCAGGTTGCCATGCGACCGGGCAAGCGGCGACTGCTCGACCGGGAGGGTGAGGAGTGGCTCGAAGAGAAGCGCAAGGCCTCCGTGCGTGCGAAGGTCGAGCATCCGTTCCAGATCGTGAAGGTGCGCTTCGGCTACGCCAAGGTCCGCTACCGCGGATTGTTCAAGAACACGCAGCGGCTCGCGTTGCTGTTGGGGCTGGCCAACATGGTTCGAGCGGAGCGCCAACTTGCTGCGTAACAACGGCGCAGTGCGCCCAGAATCCCGCAGCGAGCGCCAAACGGCACTCGCAGAGCCGCTCGCGAGCCCCGATCAGGCCGCATTCCTGACCATCAAGCGATTGAACGCCCCAGAAGAGCCTGATCGGCCGCATTTCGCGGCCAGTTCAGAGCGTCCCTAAGGCGGCTTCCGGAGACTGCCGATTGGTGAGCTGATGGTCTCTTCGCGTTCGCTTGGGCCGCGCCGTCCCCTATGCGGACGCCAGCTCAGCCGCGGCGACCCGCTCGCGGAGCAAGGGCAGAAGCTCTCGTCCGTATTCGTGCGTATCGTGCAGGGGGTCGAAACCACGCACCAGGAAGGTGCGCACGCCCAGCTCGTAGTAGCGCATCAGCGAGTCGACGACCTGCTCCGCCGTTCCGACGAGCGCGGTCGTGTTACCGCCACGCTCGGTTGCAGCCGCCACGGGCATCCAGAGCCGGTCGTCATGAAGCTCGGATCGGGCTGCGTACTCCAGCAGTCGGCGTGAACCATCGCTACCCACGCTGATGGCGTCGGTGGCTGGCGTGGCACGAGGGCTCACCGCACCCAGGATCGTGTGGGCCCGCTCCCAGGCAGCAGCTTGGGTTTCGCCCAGGATCGGACGGAAGGAGACGTGGTTCCTCGGCATGCGCCCCGAACGGTGCACTGGCCAACCGAATCGCTGCGATGCGTTCACGCACGCCCGCCAGTGGTTCCCCCACAGGGCGTAGACATCCGCGTACTGGGCGCCGACCGCCAGGGCGGGACCGGACGCACCGCCAAAGTAGAGAGGAGGGTGCGGCTGCTGAAGCGGCCTGACCTGGCTGTTGGCACCGGCGAAGCGATAGAACTCGCCGTCATAGTCGAAGGGCGCATCGCTCATCCAAACGCAGCGCAGTACGTCCATGTATTCGGCTGTGCGACGGTAGCGCGTGTCATGCGCCGCGAAGTCGCCATCACGTCGCTGGTCGGCATCACTCCCACCCGTGATCAGATGGAGCGCAATGCGCCCCCGGTCAGCTGGTCGAGCGTCGCTGCGAGCCCCTAGCTGCCAACCTCATCTCTGCCGAATATAGTGCGATTGATACGAGGGCGGAGAAGTGGACGTAGAACGATGGTGGTTGATGAAGAGACTGAGGTGCGTCGAGCACGCAGGTCGTGGCCAGTGCAGTACAAGCTCGACATCCTGGCTGAGATCGACGAGGCAAAGGCCCGCGGAGAGCCGGGAGCAGTCGGCGCCATCTGTCGGCGCGAGGGTCTGTACTCCTCTCTGATCGCCAGGTGGCGCCAGCAGCGTGACGATGGGGCGCGCCGTGCCCTCGTCGAGCGGCCGCCGGGACCACGAGCGCCCAACCGGCTGACCCTTGAGCGCGACCGCTACCGGGAGCGGGCGATGCTTGCCGAGCAGCAGCTGGAGACGGCAGAGGAGCTGATCGAGGCCCAGGGAAAAGCCTTGGCGCTCTTGCAAAGATTTGCCCGCAAGAGCGCGTCGCAGCGGCGACCGAGTGGCCAGAACGGGTAGCGCCGACCCGAGCCGAGTGGCCAGCGCAGGCATACGCCAACTGGCGGGCGCAGATGCTCGCCGCTGTGGACGCATGGGCCCAGCGGGTTGGCCGTGCCCGCGCCTGTCGAGCCTTCGGATACTCAGAGCGGACCGACCGCAGCCGCCGCCAGGCGGCCGCCGGCCGGCTACACAGGCGGCCGTCACAGGCGAAACCGCGCGAGCAGCACCAGCCGCAGCCGTCACGCATCCCCGACCAGCTGCGCGATCACATCGCCGAGCTGCTGTGCTCACCACGCTTTCGTGACCAGGCGCCCGCCCAGGTCTACTATCAGCTGCTGGACGAAGGCTCGTACGTCTGCTCGATCCGCCAGATGTACCGCATCCTCGAGGAACGCGGCCTGGTCAGAGAACGGCGTCGCGGTCACCGACGCACGACCCACCATGCACCCCAGGTGCAGGCGAGCGGCCCGAACGAGGTCTGGTCGTGGGACATCTCGCGGCTCCGCGGCCCTCACCACCGCGGCTGGTTCTATCTCTACGTGGTGATCGACATCTTCAGTCGCAAGATCGTTGCCTGGACGGTCGACACGGCGGAGTCGACCGAGGTTGCCAGGACGCTGGTGGGCACCGCCTGCGACCGCAACGGGATCTCGCCGCAGCAACTGACGCTGCACTCAGACCGTGGCGCCCAGATGACGTCGACAAGCCTGGCGGAACTGCTCGAAGACCTCGCTGTCACGCGCAGCCTCTCGCGCCCGCGCGTGAGCAACGACAACCCCTACTCCGAGGCCGGCTTCAAGACCGTCAAGTACCGCCACGACTACCCCGACCGCTTCCACTCGCTGGAGGAGGTGCGGAGCTGGATGGCGCCGTTTGTCGACTGGTACAACCGCGAGCACTACCACTCCGGTGTCGGCTACCAGCACCCCGCCACGCTCCACGGCGGGCAAGCCCTGGAGACCGTGCAGGCGCGTCAGGAGACCCTGGATGCCGCCTACAGCGTCTGGCCCGAGCGGTTCCGCAACGGACCGCCGCGGGCCGCCAGACCCCCGAAGGAGGCGTGGATCAACAAACCCGTCATTGCAACAACCCCCTGACCTCGACCGGCATGGAGAGGTTGACAGCTTCCGAGCCGTGCTGTGACGGTCGGTTGTACGAACCCGGGCCGATGCGCAATCAGAAAGCCCAACTTCGTCGTGTGCTGCGCAGCGTAGCCGGCCACAGCGAACCCGTCGGCCGTCGTGGCGCGGCACCCGATTAACACCCGGTCGAACCCGCTCGCCTCGTGCGCCTCTGCAAACTGGGCGACGTAGTCGGGGGAGACGGCGGATGCCGTCGAGACCGTGACCGTCGAACCAGGCCGTCGAGCTTCGGCCTGAGTCCCGATCATCCCGATCACTTCAACGGACATCACGCACCTGCCGCCCGTGTTGCTGCAGTCTGGCGGCACACGTCGCTCCGCGTGCCGGGGCGATGCTACACCCGGGGGTGGGACGTTGATGGTACAACCATCGTGTCACAGCTCAGTCGTCATCGAGCGAAGGCACTAAGGACGCTCTGAACTGGCCGCGAAATGCGGCCGATCAGGCTCTTCTGGGGCGTTCAATCGCTTGATGGTCAGGAATGCGGCCTGATCGGGGCTCGCGAGCGGCTCTGCGAGTGCCGTTTGGCGCTCGCTGCGGGATTCTGGGCGCACTGCGCCGTTGTTACGCAGCAAGTTGGCGCTCCGCTCGAACCATGTTGGCCAGCCCCAACAGCAACGCGAGCCGCTGCGTGTTCTTGAACAATCCGCGGTAGCGGACCTTGGCGTAGCCGAAGCGCACCTTCACGATCTGGAACGGATGCTCGACCTTCGCACGCACGGAGGCCTTGCGCTTCTCTTCGAGCCACTCCTCACCCTCCCGGTCGAGCAGTCGCCGCTTGCCCGGTCGCATGGCAACCTGCCACTGCACCGCACGCTCGCGCTGCTCCAGACGTTTTCCGATGCCCTGGTAGCCCGCATCGCCACAGACCAGCCTTTCGTTGCCGTGCAGCAGGTCGGGCGCCGCGGTGATGTCGCTCACGTTCGCCGCCGTCGTGTGGAGGCTGTGCACGATGCCGCTCTCAGAGTCCACCCCGATGTGCAACTTCATCCCGAAGTACCACTGGTTTCCCTTGCGCGTCTGGTGCATCTCGGGATCCCGTGCTCTGGCCCGATTCCTGGTCGACGAGGGGGCGCTGATGATACTGGCATCAACCACAGTCCCCTGTCTCAACTGCAGTCCTTCCGCCTCCAGATGGCGGTTGATCTCCTCGAGCAACCCCCTCCCCAGCGCGGCCGCCTCCAGCCGGTGGCGGAAGTTGAGAATCGTCGTCTCATCGGGGATCGCGTCCGATAGCCTGAGCCCCACGAAGCGCTGCACGGTGAGATTCTCGTACAGCGCGTCCTCCATCGCCGGGTCGCTGAGGTTGTCGACCAGTTGCACGATGTGCACCCGCAGCATCAGTGACAGTGGGTAGGGCTGGCGCCCCCGTCCCGGCATCGGGTAGTGGGGCGCAATGCGCTGCTCGAGTTGCCGCCACGGAACCAGCCGATCGAGTCGTTCCAGAAACCGCTCCCGGCGAGTCGTTCGCTTCTTCGCGTCGTAGTACAGCTCCGCGAACGTTGCCTCGCCCATCGCGCTCACCTCGTCATCTGGTCGAATGCCATACCATCCCGTGTAGGCATCTTAACAGATCATGCGGGTCTGTTCAGAGCGTCCCTAACGGCCAGCGCCTCCTTGCGCCAGCCCTCAGGCCACGCTGCGTTGGCCGGGGTCGAGGCCGGCTGGCGACGGCGCTGCTGACCCATCAGCTGGTGCCCCACGCATTGCCACGTCGGATCGCGGTCAGATCGGCGCTGGTATGATCCGAGTCATCGCGCCGAAGTGGCGGAACCGGCAGACGCGACGGTCTCAAAAACCGTTGGGCTTTTGGCCCGTGTGGGTTCGAATCCCACCTTCGGTACCAGGACGGAGACCGAGCCTCCCCCGTCCCACCATGATTATGTCTAGTATCGGGACGCCAACGTACGGCGCTGGGGCGCGGACGCCAGGAAGTAACTGGCAAGCGGCTGAGGGCAATCGCGGTCCACTGCTTCGGCGTCGCCGATGCTCGGATCGACCGCCTCAGTAACAGGCCAGCCTCTCACCGGTGGCTCGCCCTCGGTGAGAGAGGTCGACGACAACGATCCGGTCGCACTTGTTAGAGCCGCCCCATGCGCTTCGTATACCGGGTCTCGCCCCAGCAGACGACCTCGCCGGAGACGGTAATGGCGCACGTGCGTGCCTCGCTGGCGCTGATGGCGATGAACTGGCCCGGCGGGGCGTCCGACTGCCCGAAGCTATTCGCGCCCCAGCAGTCGACCTCTCCTGCCCCGATGAGCGCACAGTTGTGGCCGGAACCGCCAGTGATCGCCGTGTAGTTGCCGGACCGCACGTTGGTACGTCCCCCGAAGTAGAGTGACCAGCAGGTCACCCGGCCATTATCCAGGAGTGCGCATGTCGAGTCCTCGGAGCCCTGTCCGGTTGCGATCGCGACAACACGGCCGGTCAGGTCGGGTTTTCCTTCCTCATCGGCGGCCCAGCCCCAGCTCCCGCCCCAGCAGACCGGCTCGCCGTCCTCAGTCACAGCGCAGACGTACGCGCCGCCGCCGCGACTGATCCCGACGTAGCGCCCGGGCGGAGCTGCCGACTCCTCATCGTCCTCAAAGCCACCCCAACAGACGGCCTCACCGGCCTCGCTCACCGCGCAGGTACGGAATCCTCCAGCACTGATCGCCGAGTATCGCCCGGGCGGAGCTTCTGCTTGCCCGGCACTGTTGCCGCCCCAGCAGACGGCTTCACCGTCGGTTGTCAGCGCGCAGGTGTGACCCCGGCCCGCGCTGATGGCCGAGTAGCGACCGGGCGGCGCCGTCGCCTGCCCCCGGTGGTTCCGACCCCAACAGACTGCCTCGCCGGCCTCGGTCAGCGCGCACGTGTGGTATTTGCCATCGCTCACGGCGACGTAGCGGTCCGGCGGCGGATTCGGCGGCGACACGATGGCCTCGCTGGACTCCCAGCAGGCCGCTCGGCCATCCTCGGTCAGCGCGCACGCGTATTCCTGTCCGACGCTGATCGCGCTGTAGCGCCCCGGTTCGGGGTCGGGCGGCGTCATGACTGTCCAGAGCCCGCCCCAGCAGACGACTTCGCCTGCGTCGGTCAGCGCACACACAAACCTCTCGGCGAAGGTGCCCCGATGCTGACGGCCGTGTACGAGCCCGGTGGAGCCTCCGACTGACGGCAGACGAGTTCGCCGTCGTCCTTCAACCCGCACGATTCAGTGCCGCGGTAACTGAGTGCCGTGAAGCGGCCGTCTAGCGGGGCCGTAGCGGTCAGCCCCCAACACCTCATCTCGCCCGTGCCGGTGAGCCCGCAGCTGCCGCCCGTGGAACCGTGATAGCCGAAGAACCCCACGCTGATGGCCATGTACGGCCCCGGCGGTGGGTCCGTCTGTCCGCCGTACGAATAGCCCCAGCAGACCGCTTCACCGTCCTCAGCGAGTGCGCAGGCATGCCCGACCGTCGCGGTGATGGCAGTGTACCGTCCAGCGGGTGGATCGAGTTGGCCGGCCCCTGGGCCACCCCAGCAGACTGCATCGCCGGCCTCAGTCAACGCGCAGGTGTAGATCTTACTCTTGCTGATGGCCGTGTAACGGCCGGGCGGGACGTCGAGTTGCCCGTACTCGTTGTCACCCCAGCAGACGGCCTCGGCCTCGCTCGTGAGCGCGCACGCGCCGCGCCCGCCGACACTGATCGCGGCGAAGGCTCCCGGTGGTGGGTCCGCGACCGGGGCGTACGTCGCAGAAGGCACCGGTCCGAGGGGCACTGGCGTGGGTGTGCTGGCAGGCGTGGGTGTGCTGGCAGGCGTGGGTGTGCTGGCAGGCGTGGGTGTGCTGGCAGGCGTGGGTGTGCTGGCAGGCGTGGGTGTGCTGGCAGGCGTGGGTGTGCTGGCAGGCGTGGGTGTGCTGGCAAGCGTGGGTGTGCTGGCAAGCGTGGGTGTGCTGGCAGGCGTGGGTGTGCTGGCAAGCGTGGGTGTGCTGGCAGGCGTGGGTGTGCTGGCAGGCGTGGGTGTCGGCTCCGGGACCAGTGTTGCCGTCCCAGTGGGGGTCGCGATGAGCGTCGCCGTGGCTGGCGACGGTGTCGGCGTCGAGGTTGCCTCGACGGTCGGGTTCGGAGTCGTGGCCAGCGCGGGCGGCGCCGTCGTCGACGGCGCGGGCGTCGTTCTTGGGGCTGCGGGAGGCCTGTCTGGTGTTGGCTCGACCTCGGGGTCCCCCACTACACAGGCCACAGCGAACGTCAGCGTTGCCACGACGGCGAGAGCCACTGCGACGCTGCCACGCCGTCTCCGGAGGACCCTCGGTCCGCAGCTCATACTCACGGCGTCTCCCTGGAACCGGTCATCGACTACGTACACATGCGGCCGATGCGGCCCCTGAGCCATAGTCGGGCATATCATCCCGGGCTGGCTCGATGATGAGGGCATGGTAGGACGGAGTCCGCCCGCCCTTGTGCCTTGTTGCGATTGTCGACGTTCAGCGACTTTGTCCGCTTAACGGTTCAGCGAAAATGTCCTCTCGCGCTGGTCGTTGCTCCCAGATGATGCCGCACCC
This sequence comes from Dehalococcoidia bacterium, assembly GCA_965249675.1. Taxonomy (GTDB): domain Bacteria; phylum Chloroflexota; class Dehalococcoidia; order UBA2979; family UBA2979. The sequence goes on along the minus strand of OZ252250.1, from coordinate 2,091,918 downwards.
TGGCGCCCCGGTGGGCCGCCGGCGCGGATGTAGGCGCTGACGGTGTCGCGTGCGATGCCCAGCACGCGGGCGGTGGCGCGCATCGAGAGTCCCTGCAGCTGTGCCTGGCGGATGGCCTTCCAGCGCGCCTGCTGGCGCGGGGTGGGCGGGTGCGGCGGCTTGACCCGGGCCCGCGGCGAGGCGCCGTTGACGGCCGTCCCGTTCGTCGTGGCAGGGATCTCCGGCTGACCGGACGGAGCCCCGCCGGAACCGAGCCCGGAGGCGATGCGCTCCAGCGCCGGGTCGAGCGCCAGCTCGGAGCGGCGCTCGCGCAGCACGCCTGAGCGGGGCGGAGCGAGCCGGGATGGGATGGTCTCACCCTGGTGGCGTACTGCGAGCTCGCCGCCGGGCCGCTCCACCACCTCCACCCGTGCCCCGGCGTAGCTTGGCCGTTCTGATCCGGGCAGCAGTTGCAGCGTGCGCCAGTGGTACTTCACGGTGTTGTCGCGCGCGACGCTGCGGGTGTGCCGGAAGGCGAGGATGGCGCCGAGGTCGAGTGCCGGGTCGAGCGGGCGCCAGGCCGGTTCGCGCTGGCTGGCGGCGACGGCGAAGCGGGCGTTGAAGCGCGGCAGGAAGCGCTCGAGCACGGTCTACGCCTCGGCGATGGTGGTGGCCGAGGCTAGCCGCAGTTCGGTCACGAGGCGGTCCTGGAACGTGCCCGCCATACGCTCCACCCGGCCCTTGGCCTGCGGTGAGCGGGCGAAGATCAGGCGGACCCCCAACTCCGCCATCGCCCGCGCGAACTGGGTCGACGCCTCGCCTCCCGCGCGCTGCTGGGTGGAGTTGGGAACGCTACTCTGATTTGGCCCCATCTGGGCCGTTTTGATCCTCTGAACTGGCCCCACCCCCGACCCATCCAGCAGCTACGCTCGGGCAACTGAGACCTCCCCGAGCGAAAGAAGAGGAGTGTGTCGAGGGTGGAGTTGTTCGAGGATATCCGACGGGCATGGCGAGAGGAGGGGCTGCCCATACGCGAGCTGGCGCGCCGCCACCACGTGCACCGGCGCACGGTACGGCAGGCGCTGCAGTCGGCGCTGCCGCCACAACGCAAGCAGGCGTCTCGAGCGGCGCCGAAGCTCGGTCCGCACGTGGAGATCATCCGGGAGTGGCTCGTCGCCGACCTGAGCGCGCCGCGCAAGCAGCGGCACACGGCGCGGCGGGTCTGGGAGCGCCTCGTCGATGAGTACGGCGCGACGGTCGCCGAGGCGACGGTGCGCGCCTACGTCGGCCGCGTGCGCCGCGAGCTGGAGTCCGGTCGCTCAGTCGTGACGATCCCCCAGTTGCATCCGCCGGGCGAGGAGGCGGAGGTCGACTTCGGCGGGGTCAGCGTCTGGCTGGACGGCGTGCTGACCGAGCTGTCGATGTTCGTGCTGCGGCTCTCGCACTCGGGGCGGGCGGTCCACGTGTGCTTCCCGGGCGAGGGCCAGGAGGCGTTCCTCGAGGGCCACACGCTCGCCCTCGAGCGCCTCGGCGGGGTGCCGCGGCGGATCCGCTACGACAATCTGAGCTCGGCCGTCACGCGCGTGCTCCTGGGGCGCGACCGCATCGAGAGCGACCGCTTCACCGCACTGCGCTCGCACTACGGCTTCGACAGCTTCTTCTGCGAGCCCGGCATCGCGGGCGCGCACGAGAAGGGGGGCGTGGAGGGCGAGGTCGGGCGCTTCCGCCGGCGCCACCTCGTGCCGGTCCCGCGCGTCGAGAGCCTGGCCGAGCTGAACGCGCTGCTCGAGGCGGCCGACCGCGCAGACGGAGCCCGCCACATCGCTGGCCGGCTCGCCACCGTCGGCCAGACGGCGGAGGCAGAGCGGCCCGCGCTGCGGCCCCTCCCCGCCGAACCCTTCGACCCCACGGTCGCACTGCAAGCGAAGGCCGACCGCAAGGCGCGCATCTCCGTGCGTGGCTCGCGCTACTCGGTCCCCGCGGCGTTCGCGGGCCGCACGGTGGACGTCCGCCTGGGCGGCGGGACCGTGACCGCCCTCGTCGCGGGCCGGGTGGTTGCCCGCCACGAGCGCAGCGCGCACAAGGGATCCGAGGTCCTCGTGCTGGACCACTTCCTCGAGGTGCTGTCCCGCAAGCCCGGGGCGCTGCCCGGCTCGATCGCGCTCGCGCAGGCGCGCTCAGGCGCTGGCTTCACCGCCGCGCACGAACGCTTCTGGCAGCGTGCCCGCCGCAAGCTCGGTGACGGCGCCGGGACGCGGGCGCTCATCGAGGTGCTGCTATTGCACCGCCACCTCCCCGCCGCCTCGGTGCACGCAGCACTCGATGCGGTGGAGCAGCTGGGCGCGGTGGACCCGGCGCTGATCGCCATCGAGGCGCGCCGCGTCGCCGACGGCCGCCGCGAGACCGCCGTTGTGGAGCGGCCGGCGCTCAGGCGCTTCGAACGCCCGGCGCCGAGCCTGGCCGGCTACGACGCGCTGCTCGCCGCGAGCACGCGATGAGCACACCTGTGACCGAGCAGGCGGCGGCGCTTCAGGTCGAGGCGACCAGCCGCGCGCTGCACCTCCCCACGGTCCGTCAGCAGGCCGGCGCGCTCGCCGAGGCCGCGCTGCGCGACCGGCTCACCCATCTCGCCTACCTCGCCGAGGTGCTCCAATCCGAGCTCGACGACCGCGATGCGCGCCGCCGTGAGCGCCGCATCCACGAGGCCCGTTTCCCCCGGCTCAAGCACCTCGCCGACTTCGACCTGGCGGCGGCCCCCACGGTCGACCCGACCATGCTCGCCACGCTCGAGCGCGGCGAGTGGATCGCCTCGGGCCAGCCCGTCGTGCTGCTCGGAGACAGCGGCACCGGCAAGTCGCACCTGCTGATCGGGCTCGGCATGGCCGCCTGCCAGCGCGGGCTGCGGGTGCGCTACACGACGGCGGCACAGCTCGTGAACGAACTGGCCGAAGCCGCCGACGAGCGCACGCTCTCACGCCTGGTCGCCCGCTACGGCCGGCTCGACCTGCTCTGCCTCGACGAGTTCGGCTACGTCCACCTCGACCCGCGCGGAGCCGAATTGCTCTTCCAGGTCCTCACCGAGCGCGAGGAGCGGGCCTCGGTGGCAGTCGCCTCCAACGCGCCGTTCTCGGAGTGGGGCCGCACCTTCGCCGACCCCCGCCTCGCCGCCGCGGTCGTCGACCGGCTCACGTTCCGCGCCCACATCATCGAGACCGGCAGCGAGTCCTATCGCCTGCGGGTCACCACCGCCTCGAAGGGAGGTGCTCCGACCAGCTGACCACATCCCGGGGGTGGGGCCAGTTCAGAGGATCAAGGTGGGGCCAGAACGGGTTGTCATTCCCATGGAGGCCCGGAAGACGGCGTGGCGGTCGTTGTAGAGGGCGAGCGGGACGCCTGAGCGGCGCAGCACCCCCTCCATGAGCAGGAAGTAGCCGCGGGCGTCCTCGACGGCGCCGAACACCGCGTGCACGACGGCGCCCGTGGCGTCGTCGACGGCGAGCAGCAGAGCGAAGCGCGGGCCGCGCTGCTCGAGCCAGGCGTGGTGGCTGCCGTCGAGTTGGAGCAGCATCCCCGCGCGCGGCATGCGCTCGCGCCTGACGCGGTGCTGTGGCGGGCGGCGCCGCCTCGGGCTGGGCATGCCGGCCCGCGTCAGGATGCGCCGCACCGTGGGACGGCTGAGGACGAGATCCTCGTGCTCCTCCAGCAGCTCGGTGAGGTGGGTGTGGTTGGCGCCCGGGTAGCGCGTGGCGGCGAGGCGCGCTACGGCAGCCGCGACGGTCTCGGGGACGGCGTTGTGGGGGCGGCGGCCGCGGTTGCCGTGGGCGAGTGCCCCCGCGCCGAGCTCGCGGTAGGCGGCGAGCAGCCGGCGGGCGTGGCGTTCGCTGAGGTCCATCAACTCCGCCGCCTGCCCGATCGTGATCTCCTCGGCGAGGACGCTGTTGACTACATGGAGCCGTGCCTGTTCCTGCTGGTGCAATGTCACTTCCTAATGGGGTCCGATCAGTCGCCGGAGGTTCTCTGGCAGACTGGTCCTGGACCCTGCTAGCCGGTGAGCTCTCTTACTTCCCGCGGCTTCTGGACCGCTAAAATGAAGACCGAGCCCCGGCTGGTATTCCGGGTTGTTCTCCAGCACTCATGGGGTGTCGTGCCCAGAGCACTGATCCATTAGGCCGTCGCAGGAACCAACCCGCCGGGGTCGCACCAAGCAGCGAGAAGCGGAGAGGAACCGAAACACGATGGCCCTGTACCTGGGCGACGACTGGTCGGAAGACCACCACGACGTCCATCTCATGAACGAAGCGGGTGAACGGCTCACCGCCCGGCGGCTACCCGAAGGGGTGGAGGGCGTCACTGCCCTGCACGAGCTGGTCGCCGCGCACGCCTCGGGGCCGGGTGAGGTGATCATCGGCATTGAAACCGACCGTGGCCCGTGGGTGTCGGCCCTGCTCGCGGCCGGCTACCGCGTCTACGCCATCAACCCGCGCTCGGCGTCGCGCTACCGCGACCGCCACCACGTCGGTGGGGCCAAGTCCGACGCCGGCGACGCGAAGCTGCTGGCCGACCTCGTACGAACCGACCGGCACAACCACCGCGAGGTCGCCGGCGACAGCGATGGGGCAGCCGCCGTGCGCATCCTCGCCCGCGCCCACCAGCAGTTGGTCTGGGACCGCAGCCGGCAGACCAACCGGCTCCGCAACGCCCTCAGGGAGTACTTTCCCGGTGCCCTACAGGCCTTTCCCAGCCTCGCGCACGGCGACGCTGTGGGCGTGTTGGCGACCGCCCCAGGGCCGCGTGATGCGGCGCGGCTGACCATGTCCCAGATTCGGGCCGCGCTGCGCCGCGGCGGTCGCAAGCGCAACGTCGAGGAGCGCGCTGTCGAGCTGCGCGCGGCCTTCCGCACCGAGCAGCTCGCGGCGCCTGCCACGGTGAGCCGGGCGTTCGCCGCTACTACCCGGGCGACCGTGGCCCAGATCGACGCGATCAACCGGCAGATCGCCGAACTCGAGGCCGAGCTGGCAGCCTCTTTTGAGCAACACCCGGACGCCGAGATCTACCGCTCCATGCCAGGGCTCGGTGTGGTCCTCGGCGCCCGGGTGCTCGGAGAGTTCGGGGACGACCCCGAACGCTACGAGTCGGCGAAGTCCCGCAGGAACTACGCCGGCACCTCGCCGCTCACCGTAGCATCAGGACGGAAGCGCATCGTGAAGGCGCGCTTCATCCGCAACCGGCGGCTCTCCGATGCGGTCGACCAGTGGGCGCTGTGCTCGCTGCGTGCAAGCCCCGGTTGCCGCGACTTCTACGACCGCCGACGCGCCGCCGGGGATCTCCACCACCAGGCGCTGCGCGCCCTTGGGAACCGCCTTGTCGGCTACCTGCATGGTTGCCTCCGCTCGCAGACTCCATACGACGAAGCCCTCGCTTGGGGTCACCGCTCATCCCACGAGGATCTCGCCGCTGCTTGACCTCTTGCGGTCATGGGGTGTCTTCATGGAAGGACAGAATCGCTGACCAGTTACCCCCTGACGGAATCGCTGACCGGCGACAAAGTGATCGCTCTAAAACTGAACCACTCTCAGAGGCATGGCCCACCCTTGTGTCGGCGGAGACCGCACGAGGTTGGAGGGAAGGGTGCTGGGAGTGGAGGACATGTACGCGCTACGGCGCAAGGTCTTGGTCGAGGGCAAGAGTCAGCGGCAGGTGGCGCGAGAGATCGGTCTCGCGCGCAACACGGTGTGCCGGAACCGCGGAAGCGCACGCGGTCGCGGCCGGTGCTGGAGCGGGTGCGACCGCGGCTTGAGCAGCTGATCGAGGAGTGGTCTGAGCGGACCACGGCGAAGCAGCGCATGACGGGACGGAGGCTGCAGCGGGCACTGCGGGAGGAGGGCCTCGAGGTCGGGTTGACGCTGGTGCTTGAGTACCTGCGCGAGTGGCGGCGCCAGCGCGCCGAGGTCTACGTGCCGCTGGTCCACCGCCCGGGCGAGAGCGCGCAGGTGGCGAGCGGCGCCGGGCCTGGCTCTTCTTGATGCGGCTGATGCACTCGGGGCGAGACTTCGTCCGGCTCTACGGGCGCCAGGATCAGCTCGCCTTCCTGGACGGCCACGTGCGGGCCTTCGCGCACTTCGGCGGGGTGCCCCGGCGCACGGTCTACGACAACCTCGCCGCCGCAGTGCGGCGTGTGCAGTTCCCCCGCCGCGTCCTGACCGACCGCTTCGCGGCGCTGGTCAGCCACTACGGGGTGGAGCCCTCCTTCGCACGTCCCGGCGAGGGCCACGACAAGGGAGGCGTGGAGTCGCGTGGCAGGGGTGTGCGGCTCCAGGTCCTGACGCCGATCCCGCGCGGCGACTCGCTCGCCGAGCTCTCCGAACAGATGCAGAGGGATGTCGATCGCCTAGGGACGCTCTGAACAGACCCGCATGATCTGTTAAGATGCCTACACGGGATGGTATGGCATTCGACCAGATGACGAGGTGAGCGCGATGGGCGAGGCAACGTTCGCGGAGCTGTACTACGACGCGAAGAAGCGAACGACTCGCCGGGAGCGGTTTCTGGAACGACTCGATCGGCTGGTTCCGTGGCGGCAACTCGAGCAGCGCATTGCGCCCCACTACCCGATGCCGGGACGGGGGCGCCAGCCCTACCCACTCTCACTGATGCTGCGGGTGCACATCGTGCAACTGGTCGACAACCTCAGCGACCCGGCGATGGAGGACGCGCTGTACGAGAATCTCACCGTGCAGCGCTTCGTGGGGCTCAGGCTATCGGACGCGATCCCCGATGAGACGACGATTCTCAACTTCCGCCACCGGCTGGAGGCGGCCGCGCTGGGGAGGGGGTTGCTCGAGGAGATCAACCGCCATCTGGAGGCGGAAGGACTGCAGTTGAGACAGGGGACTGTGGTTGATGCCAGTATCATCAGCGCCCCCTCGTCGACCAGGAATCGGGCCAGAGCACGGGATCCCGAGATGCACCAGACGCGCAAGGGAAACCAGTTGGGAATGACAACCCGTTCTGGCCCCACCTTGATCCTCTGAACTGGCCCCACCCCCGGGATGTGGTCAGCTGGTCGGAGCACCTCCCTTCGAGGCGGTGGTGACCCGCAGGCGATAGGACTCGCTGCCGGTCTCGATGATGTGGGCGCGGAACGTGAGCCGGTCGACGACCGCGGCGGCGAGGCGGGGGTCGGCGAAGGTGCGGCCCCACTCCGAGAACGGCGCGTTGGAGGCGACTGCCACCGAGGCCCGCTCCTCGCGCTCGGTGAGGACCTGGAAGAGCAGTTCGGCTCCGCGCGGGTCGAGGTGGACGTAGCCGAACTCGTCGAGGCAGAGCAGGTCGAGCCGGCCGTAGCGGGCGACCAGGCGTGAGAGCGTGCGCTCGTCGGCGGCTTCGGCCAGTTCGTTCACGAGCTGTGCCGCCGTCGTGTAGCGCACCCGCAGCCCGCGCTGGCAGGCGGCCATGCCGAGCCCGATCAGCAGGTGCGACTTGCCGGTGCCGCTGTCTCCGAGCAGCACGACCGGCTGGCCCGAGGCGATCCACTCGCCGCGCTCGAGCGTGGCGAGCATGGTCGGGTCGACCGTGGGGGCCGCCGCCAGGTCGAAGTCGGCGAGGTGCTTGAGCCGGGGGAAACGGGCCTCGTGGATGCGGCGCTCACGGCGGCGCGCATCGCGGTCGTCGAGCTCGGATTGGAGCACCTCGGCGAGGTAGGCGAGATGGGTGAGCCGGTCGCGCAGCGCGGCCTCGGCGAGCGCGCCGGCCTGCTGACGGACCGTGGGGAGGTGCAGCGCACGGCTGGTCGCCTCGACCTGAAGCGCCGCCGCCTGCTCGGTCACGGGTGTGCTCATCGCGTGCTCGCGGCGAGCAGCGCGTCGTAGCCGGCCAGGCTCGGCGCCGGGCGTTCGAAGCGCCTGAGCGCCGGCCGCTCCACGACGGCGGTCTCGCGGCGGCCGTCGGCGACGCGGCGCGCCTCGATGGCGATCAGCGCCGGGTCCACCGCGCCCAGCTGCTCCACCGCATCGAGTGCTGCGTGCACCGAGGCGGCGGGGAGGTGGCGGTGCAATAGCAGCACCTCGATGAGCGCCCGCGTCCCGGCGCCGTCACCGAGCTTGCGGCGGGCACGCTGCCAGAAGCGTTCGTGCGCGGCGGTGAAGCCAGCGCCTGAGCGCGCCTGCGCGAGCGCGATCGAGCCGGGCAGCGCCCCGGGCTTGCGGGACAGCACCTCGAGGAAGTGGTCCAGCACGAGGACCTCGGATCCCTTGTGCGCGCTGCGCTCGTGGCGGGCAACCACCCGGCCCGCGACGAGGGCGGTCACGGTCCCGCCGCCCAGGCGGACGTCCACCGTGCGGCCCGCGAACGCCGCGGGGACCGAGTAGCGCGAGCCACGCACGGAGATGCGCGCCTTGCGGTCGGCCTTCGCTTGCAGTGCGACCGTGGGGTCGAAGGGTTCGGCGGGGAGGGGCCGCAGCGCGTTCAGCTCGGCCAGGCTCTCGCCGCGCGGGACCGGCACGAGGTGGCGCCGGCGGAAGCGCCCGACCTCACCCTCCACGCCCCCCTTCTCGTGCGCGCCCGCGATGCCGGGCTCGCAGAAGAAGCTGTCGAAGCCGTAGTGCGAGCGCAACGCGACGAAACGGTCGCTCTCGACGCGGTCGCGGCCGCGCAGCACGCGCGTGACGGCCGAGCTCAGATTGTCGTAGCGGATCCGCCGCGGCACCCCGCCGAGGCGCTCGAGGGCGAGCGTGTGGCCCTCGAGGAACGCCTCCTGGCCCTCGCCCGGGAAGCACACGTGGACCGCCCGCCCCGAGTGCGAGAGCCGCAGCACGAACATCGACAGCTCGGTCAGCACGCCGTCCAGCCAGACGCTGACCCCGCCGAAGTCGACCTCCGCCTCCTCGCCCGGCGGATGCAACTGGGGGATCGTCACGACTGAGCGACCGGACTCCAGCTCGCGGCGCACGCGGCCGACGTAGGCGCGCACCGTCGCCTCGGCGACCGTCGCGCCGTACTCATCGACGAGGCGCTCCCAGACCCGCCGCGCCGTGTGCCGCTGCTTGCGCGGCGCGCTCAGGTCGGCGACGAGCCACTCCCGGATGATCTCTACGTACGGACCGAGCTTCGGCGCCGCTCGAGACGCCTGCTTGCGTTGTGGCGGCAGCGCCGACTGCAGCGCCTGCCGTACCGTGCGCCGGTGCACGTGGTGGCGGCGCGCCAGCTCGCGTATGGGCAGCCCCTCCTCTCGCCATGCCCGTCGGATATCCTCGAACAACTCCACCCTCGACACACTCCTCTTCTTTCGCTCGGGGAGGTCTCAGTTGCCCGAGCGTAGCTGCTGGATGGGTCGGGGGTGGGGCCAGTTCAGAGGATCAAAATGGCTCCAGATGGGGCCAAATCAGAGTAGCGTTCCCACCCTGTGGTACTTCGGGATGAAGTTGCACATCGGGGTGGACTCTGAGAGCGGCATCGTGCACAGCCTCCACACGACGGCGGCGAACGTGAGCGACATCACCGCGGCGCCCGACCTGCTGCACGGCAACGAAAGGCTGGTCTGTGGCGATGCGGGCTACCAGGGCATCGGAAAACGTCTGGAGCAGCGCGAGCGTGCGGTGCAGTGGCAGGTTGCCATGCGACCGGGCAAGCGGCGACTGCTCGACCGGGAGGGTGAGGAGTGGCTCGAAGAGAAGCGCAAGGCCTCCGTGCGTGCGAAGGTCGAGCATCCGTTCCAGATCGTGAAGGTGCGCTTCGGCTACGCCAAGGTCCGCTACCGCGGATTGTTCAAGAACACGCAGCGGCTCGCGTTGCTGTTGGGGCTGGCCAACATGGTTCGAGCGGAGCGCCAACTTGCTGCGTAACAACGGCGCAGTGCGCCCAGAATCCCGCAGCGAGCGCCAAACGGCACTCGCAGAGCCGCTCGCGAGCCCCGATCAGGCCGCATTCCTGACCATCAAGCGATTGAACGCCCCAGAAGAGCCTGATCGGCCGCATTTCGCGGCCAGTTCAGAGCGTCCTTAGAGCGATCGGAACACAGCTCGTTGTCGGTGAGCCCCATCGCCGCGGCCAACTCCGCCCGAAATTGTGCGATGAGCCGGTCGGACAGCTCGATCATCGCGGGGAAATTCCCCGCTGAATACGGGTCGCAACGAACGTCGAGCGGGTACTCCGCTTGTGCGATCGCGTTCGCATCGCGCTCGCGTCGAACCAGCTCGCCATAGACGGCGCGTCGTGCAGCCTCGGACCTCGCCGTTTCGCCTGCAGCAGGCTCGCGTGGTGCCACATCTCCCGCATCGCACGCACCGAACAGAACACACAGGGCAATCACCGTCAGCATCAGCTGGCCGGTGCGACCGGTGCGCCGCCGCCCCTGTGTCGTCAGAGGAAGGGTCTGTGAAGTGAGGTCAACGCACATGTCGCATGCCACGCCCCCCGCCGTCCACACCCCAGGCTGTGCGGAAGCGGGGGCTCCCCCGGGGATATGTTGCGCGGGCAGGACGCTCGCCTGAGCGCAGGGCTAACTCCGGCCGTTCCCTGTGCCACTGGATCCCACGCCAACTCATCTGCGAGGTCCCCTCGGTCGCGGAAGCATCCGCCCCAGCCAGCCGGCCATCTTCCAGCCGAACTGCAGCTCCGTCGGGATCGCACCTCGACCCAGCGCTTGCTCGTGGAACCCAGTCTAGATCTGGGACCCGGCCGGCTGGCTGCGTAGGGACTCTTTGCCCGACGGGACCTTGCGTCGCAGGGAGGTCCCGTATCCTGCCGAGAGGCACGGCGGGAGCCCGCGGGGGACAGATTCGCCGAACGAGGAGTCAACATGCCGTACGCCCAGGCACAGGACGGAGTGCGTCTCTACTACGAGGAAACAGGCTCGGGTACACCGATCCTCTTCGTCCACGAGTTCGCAGGCGATCACTTGAGTTGGGAGCCACAGCTGCGCTATTTCGGGCGCGGTTACCAGGCGATCACCTACGCCGCCCGTGGCTACCCGCCGTCCGACGTGCCCGAGGAGGCCTTGAGCTACAGCCAGGAGCGCGCCGTTGACGACGTCGGCACGATCCTGACGGCGCTCGGGATCGAACGGGCGCACATTGTCGGGCTCTCGATGGGCGGATACGCGACGCTGATCTTCGGGCTCACCCACCCCGAGCGCTGCCGCTCACTGACGCTCGCCGGCACCGGTTATGGCAGCACCCGAGATCGCTCAGACTTCGAACGCGAGGCCGAGAGCGTGGGGCGTCGCTTGCTCGATGAGGGCATCGAACGCTTCGGCGAGGTCTACACCCGTGGCCCGACGCGCGTCCAGTTTCAGGACAAAGACCCGCGCGGCTGGGAGGAGTTCCGGCAGCGGTTCCGCTCCTCGTCAGCGCTCGGGCACGCCAACACGATGCTCTGTGTGCAGCGCAACCGGCCCTCGATACTGGCGCTCGAGGCGGAGTTGCGCGGCCTCAGAGTGCCAACCCTGGTCGTCACCGGAGACGAGGACGAGCCGTGCCTCGAGCCGGCCCTCTTCATGAAGCGAACCATCCCCGCCGCCGGGCTCGTCGTGATCCCGCGCTCCGGCCACACCATCAACCTTGAAGAGCCCGCCGCATTCAACCGTGCCGTTGGGGAGTTCATCGCGCAGGTGGACGCGGGGCGCTGGAGCGAGCGCAACCCCTTGAGCCTCTCGGACTCGGCTCTGCTCCCGCCGGGCGAGCGGGAGAGTTGGCGGCGATAGGGTGGAATCAGGAGACGGACCGGCTCTGCCGCTGGCTGGCCTCGCCGCGGGATCGGCCGCTCGCATCGCTGGCGCCCGGCCGGAACCCAAAGACCCGATACTCGCCAGCGGCCCCGTGAGCCTCCAAGCGGCCTCACTCCGGGGGAGAGAACCTGTCCGGCCAGCTGCCCTCGCGCGCCTCTGTGCGATCGGGCGCGCTTCGCCCGGCCGATCCCGGCTCGCCGGAGTAACTCCGCTCTCCGGGATCTCACCGCCGAAGCGCCCCGGGCCCCGCCCGGTCTACAGGCCCGGGCGAATCTTCGTGGGATCGACGGCGAAGTTCCCGGTCTCGACATCGTGGATCAGACCGAGCGTGAACTCCTGATAGTTGACCGCTTCGACGAAGCTGAGGTGCCGCCGGTCGAAGGTGATCTCGGGCGGCTCGCCCTCAAGGTGGAGCTTCGCCCCGTAGCGGGGCCACATCAGCGGCGCATTCCGAATGCTGCCGGTCGTCAGTCCCTCGTTCACGATCTCGTTGTGCAGTACATCTTCGAGCGCCTCTCGCACGGCTGGGAACTCCCGGAGGAGCAACAGGTAGGCGTCGGCCGAAGCTCGCACCGCATCGTTGAAGCTGTCGGCCGACATCGCCTCGGCGCACCGCTCCATCAACTCGCGGATGCCGTCGTGTCCGATGTCTTGCGTGTTGATTGATGCCATGGCCTAAATCGACGAATTGACTTCGAACTGGAACTGGGCGAGCTGATGCTCGCGCCACTTCCGGTGCTCGGTCTCGTGCCGCTCCTTGAACTCCGGGAGGACCTGTCGTCCGAACAGATCGATCGACTCCATGATGTCCTCGTGCTTGCGTGACCCGCTCTGGGCGATGAACAACATCACATCCTGGTGCGAATCCTCGTATCCCTTGACGAACCCGCGTATCTGATCAGGCGTGCCGACGGCGGCCCGAGCGCGGGCCGCCCGCCAGAGCGCGCGGGCGTTCTCGTTCTCAGGCTCCTTCTCGGCGAGCGCCGTCTCGGTCCGCACGAGATCGGCGAGCTGGTCCTGCGACCGAGCCTGGATCCGCGCCATCCGCTCCTCTTCAGGGGTGTCCTGAAACTCCTTGTAGATGTTGGTCCGGCCGTGCTCGTGGTGCGGCCCGGTCATCGGATTGTAGAAGTGATTGAGCGAGAAACTGAAGAAGGCCCCGCCATCACCGGCTCGGCGCTGCGCTTCCGCCTCGCTGGGCGCACAGGCGAACTGGCTCAACACGATCAGGCCGGGGTTGACGGCGCGGCCAATCGGCCGACACTCCTCGCGCATGATCCGCCAGTAGGTGTTGACGCGCTCCTCCGCCTCGTCCGGCGTCTCGAAAGAGAACCCGAGCGAGCCCATGCCGAGCCTGGCCGCGGTCAGCACGGTTTCCCGGCGTCCGCCAGCGACCCACAGTGGCGGGTGCGGCCGCTGCAGAGGCTTGGGCACGATGTTGCGCATCGGGAACTGGACGTAGTTCCCATCGACCCCGGTGAAGGGTGTCTCGGTCATCATCCTGATCGCGGTACGAGTCCCCTCCTCCCACATCGCCTTCTTCTCGTCCCAGGGGATGCCGTAGGCGTCGAGTTCGTTCCACGAGGAGGACTCGCCGGTGCCGAACTCCGCGCGCCCGTTGCTCACGAGATCGAGCGCGGCGATCCGCTCGGCAACGCGCGCCGGATGGTTGTATGGCGGCGGGGTGAGCGTGATGCCGTGCCCGAGCCGCATGTTCTTGGTGCGCTGGCTGGCCGCCGCGAGGAAGACTTCGGGCGCCGAGGAGTGCGCGTACTCCTCAAGGTGGTGGTGTTCCACCTCAAAGACGTAGTCGAAGCCGAGTTCATCGGCGAGCTCGATCTGGTCGAGCGCCTCGTGGTAGACACGCAACTCGGCCTCAGGATCCCAGTCGTCGGAATCGTAGGGCTTGGGGAGCTGCAACTCATAGAACAGACCGAACTTCACGGCATCCTCCCGGATCTCACAGGCACGTTTCTACAGCGAGAGCGGCGCCGCTTCGGGCGTTCGCTCCTCGAGAATATCTTCCATTCGCATGCGCACGTTGGTCTTGATCGCCGGGTGGGTCAGGATATAGAAGCGCTCGTCGCGGATCGCCTCGAACACCATCTCCGCTACCTCCTCAGGAGGCATGCCGTCGGCGAGGAAGCGGCGCGTGCTCTCCAGACTCTGCTGTCGCCGTGCCTCGGCCTGCTCACTCGGCTCCTCGTTCTGCCAGCGAGCGGGACGGTTTCGATCGGCGCTGGTGATCTGGGTCGCGATCATCCCGGGACAGAGCACCGAGACCCTGAGCTTCGAGTCGATCTCACGGAGCTGATGGTGCAGCCCCTCGGAGATGCGGGCAACGGCATGCTTGGTCGCCCCGTAGATGGCCGGACCGCCGCCGGAGGCGATACCCAACACCGAGGAGGTGTTGACGATGTGGCCCTCTGCGTCCTGCTCGATCATGCGAGGCACGAACGCCCGGATGCCGTGTGCAACGCCGAAGAGGTTGACGCCGACGATCCACTCCCAGTCGGCTGCCGTTGCCTCCCAGACCTTCGTCTCCTGCCCCGAAACCCCGGCGTTGTTACACAGGATGTGGACAGCGCCGAAGCGCTCGAAGGCCCGGTCGGCGAGAGCGTCGAGGGCCTCGGCGGTAGAGGTGTCTGTCGGCACAGCCAGCACGCTCGCACCGAGCGCCTCGACCTCGGCCGCCGCTATGGAGAGCGCCTCGAGCTCGATGTCGGCCAGGACGACGCTGCAGCCCGCCTCTGCGAACCGCATGGCCAGCGCACGGCCAATCCCGCTGGCGGCGCCGGTGACGACTGCGACCTTGCCTTCGAACTCCTGCAACACGGGCTCTCCCTCGCTGGTCGGCCTGACTCTCCCCCGGCGGGACGATCGCCGACGATGGACGCTAGGCGGATAGTAGCAGAGTCCGGCAACGTTGCCAGTCTCGGCGTACCTAGGTGCCGCCACTCCGGCCGCACTCGGCCGGGAACCCCGGGGGCTCCGCCCACGACCCGGACACCCGGGCCGGCTTCCCCCGTCTGCCCCCCGGGGTCGGAAACGTTGCCGGACCGGGGCCCTCCCTCTACGATTCGGGCATCACCGGAGCGTCCGAGATCGTGGGCGTTGGCCGAGCATACCCATCAGAGGGGGCCGCTATGAGGGAGTTCGACGGGCGAGTGGCGGTCATTACTGGCGGTGCCAGCGGGCTCGGTCTCGCGCTGGCGCGGCGGCTGGCAACCGAAGGAATGCGCGTTGCGTTGGCCGACTTCGAACGTCCGGCACTCGAGGCGGCTGTCGAGGCGATGACGCAGGAAGAGCACGAGGTCGTCGGCATCCACACCGATGTCTCCAGCGACGAAGACATCGAAGAGCTGCACCGCCAGGTGCTCGACCGCTGGGGCGCCGTGCACGTCTTATTCAACAACGCGGGTGTGGCAGATGCCGCGCGCGTGCCGATCTGGGAGTCATCGACTGACGATTGGGAATGGGTCTTCGGGATCAATTTCAACGGCGTCCTGCGCGGAATCCGGACCTTCGTGCCGACGATGGTTGCGCAGGATCAGCCCGCGCACGTCATCAACACGGCGTCGGTCGCCGGGCTGATCCCAGGAACGGGCATCTACGGCATCTCGAAGCATGCCGTCGTGGCGCTATCTGAGACGCTCTATCAGGGCCTGCAGTCGGCCGGCTCGCAGGTCGGCGCCTCGGTCCTCTGTCCGCCACTCGTGCGCACGAAGATCTTCGAGTCCGCGCGAAACCGCCCGGGCGTCGTGGAGGTGGAGCCGATGGCCAATCCGCGAAGGCTCGAGCAAATGATGTCGCCTGAGGAGATCGCCGACTTCGTCTTCGAGGGGATCTGCGAGGAGCGCTTCTACCTGATCCCCCACTCCCCCTTCGACGAGGTGATCGAGGAGCGGACGGCCAACATCGTCGGCCAACGAAACTTCGCGCCGCGAACCTTCCAGGCGGCACGCGACTAGGAATGGGGTTGTGATAGAGATCGAGACCACGGGGATCGCCCACATCGCGCTCAGGGTGACCGACTCAGAGCGCACGGCGGCCTTCTATGAGGAGGTGCTGGGCTTCACCAAGATGCGCGAGATGCCCGGGCTCGTGCTGTTCAACGCCTACGGGATGGTGTTTGCGGTGCGCGGTGGCGCCGAGGAGACCCCGCCCGGGGACGCCTTCGACCCGTTCCGGGTCGGCCTCGACCATCTCGCGCTCGGCATCCCGGGTGGGCCGCCGGCACTCGACGCGCTGCACCAGCAGCTCGAGGCGGCGGGCGTCCCGAACAACGGCGTCCAGACCGATGAGATGAGCGGAGCGGCGTACATCTCGTTCTACGATCCCGACGGAATCGCCTGGGAATTCTACCCGGCGCGGGATCGCTGAGCCGTCCTCCGGGCGGCCACCCGCCCCCCGGGTTCGGCGAAGCGGGAACTGCGAGGCCTAGTCGCATGAAGCGCCCAGGTGCCCGGGGAACCGCGCTGGCATCGGGAGAGGCCTCCCGCGGCCTCTTCCGCCTTGAGACCTTTGCGGCGTTCTCCTCGCCCAACTTCCGACTGCTCTGGCTGAGTTCGACCGCGTTCTTCCTGGCGCAGGGCACCCAGCGATTCGCCTTCGTCTGGATGATGCTCGAGCTGACTGACGGCACCTCGCGGGCCGGCATCGTCGTGTTCGCGCTGGGATTGCCCCTGATCCTCTTCTCCCTGCCGGCCGGCGTGCTCTCAGATCGCCACGACCGCCGGATGTTGATCGTCGGCGCGGCGCTCTGGGGCGCCATGGTCATGCTGACCACGGCGGCACTGCTGGTCGCCGGCCAGATGAACACACCACTCGCACTCGTCATCGCGATCGCAGCGGGGACCGGCATGGCCGTCGGGCAGCCGGTGCTGCGGGCGGTCCTGCCCTCCATCGTCACAGGCGAACGGCTGATGAACGCCGTCGTGCTCAGCTCGATGGGCGCAAACTTCGCCCGCATCTTCGGGACAGCACTCGGCGGCTTCGCCATCGCGACGTGGGGGATCGAGGGCGCATTCGTGGTCCAGGCGGCGATGTTCGGCATCTCTGCGATCACCGCCCTGCCGCTCCGGATCAGTCGGCAGGTGGCGGCGGCCCCTCGCGGAATGGCACGCGACCTCGGCGACGGCCTGCGCTTCATCGCCTCGCATCGGCCGGTCCTCTGGCTGCTCGTGCTGATGGCGATCTCAGGACTCCTCATGATCGGGCCGATCCTGATCCTCCTGCCGGAGATCTCGCGCTCGCGACTGGGGCAGGATGCCTTCGCAACGAGCGTGTTCTTCAGCATCTTCAGCGGCGGCACGCTCACCACATCGCTCGTGCTCGCCTCCCTGGGTGACCTCCCGCGCAAGGGCGGCTGGTTCCTCGCGGCAGTCATCTCGGGCGGGATCCTCACGTTCGGGATGGGCCAGTCGTCCGTCTACGCCCTGACCGCGGTCATCTGCTTCCTCCTCGGCACCGTGGCGGGGGTCTTCATGAACCTCAACCAGACGCTGATCCAGAGCCACACACCTGACGAGATGATGGGACGCGTGATGGGCATGCACAGTCTGGCGATGTCCGCGCCGACGGTCGGCATGCTGCTCGCCGGCTTCGGCGCCGCCGCGCTCGGCGATACGTGGTGGATGGGTGCCTCCGGACTTGGCCTCTCGCTGGTGGCGGTGATCGTGGCGCTCGCGCAGCCCGGGCTGCGTCGGCTCAACTGACTCTCCGGGCGTCTCGTCGGGACACGACCAGATCAGGAGATTCGGTCCGCTGTGCGCCCGGGCGCCATCGCCGGGCGTCGCACGCAAGCCGCCTGGCAGGGCACTCCGAGCCGTTACGTCCCGCGAGCCCAGAACAGGCGCTCTGCCTCCATCGGGGCCTCCAGGGCCCGGCACTCGGGGCCCAGCTCCATCGTCGGACGGATACCAGCCCGGTAGGCCGGCCATGGCGGGAGCCCGGGATGTCCGGGGTCCCCGCTCCGCGCGAAGGAGATCCAGGCGTCCTGCATCCGTTCGGCCAGCCCGGCGGCGCCGGGTCGATCGCTGTCTGCGAGCCGCCCAAGCGGTGTCTGGAGGTTCCCGAAGACGAACGGCAGCTCCAGCGCGTGGCAGGAGCCCACGCGGCCCTCGTCGGCGGATGAAGCCCAGGTGAAGAGGTACATGTAGGTCCGGGGCTGGTGCCGGGCCTGTGCGGCGGCCACCTCGAGCGAGTGGAAGCGGAACATGCGGTCTGTACTGATCGCGACCAGCAGATCGAAGGGTTCGGCCCGCTCGCCGCGTGCCCCTCGCGCCCCGCGGTAGGACCGGATCGCCTCACGCCGGCGTTCGGCGTCGGGGAGGTCCAGCCGCAGCGCGGCAGACACCTTCTCATCATCGAGCCCCTCGCGCCAGACGGCGCCGAGGCTTGCCCGCTCGTCGAGATTCGTCCCGATCAGCATCGGCACTGAGCGGGCGACACCGGAGGAGATCGCCTGCCGCGGATGCTCCGGCAGTACATCACCATCGACCACGGGTACAAATGGCGGCGGTGCCGTCCCGGACTCAAGTGCGCGCGTCTGCAGCGCGTCTCTTGCCTCGACGAACCGCCGCGCAGGCAGCTGCCGCAACCGGTCGGCGTCACCGGCTCCGAGTCCGAGTTCGGCGAGGAGGGCCTCGGCCGAGCCGATCGCCGCCGCCCGCTCCATCGGAGGGTCGTAGGTACTCTCCAGGATCGCCCGGTGGAACAGACCCCGCGCAGCCGGCATCGCCAACAGCGTCTCGACGCTCTTGCCGCCGGCCGATTCACCGAAGACCGTGATCTCGTCGGGGTCGCCGCCAAAGGACGCGATCTCCTCCTGCACCCAGCGCAGGGCAGCAACCTGGTCGAGCATCCCGAAGTTCGCACCGCCCAGCTCTTCCAGGAAGAGGTAACCGAGAGCGCCCAGACGGTAGTTGAGGGTCACGACCACGACATCGCCGCGCCGCGCGAGTGCGGCCCCATCGTAGAGGGGCGTTGAGCCGCTGCCGCTCGTGAAGCCGCCTCCGTGGATCCAGACCATGACGGGACGGCGCCCCCCGTCCACTCCAGGCGTCCAGACGTTGAGAGAGAGGCAGTCCTCAGATGTCTCGCGGCCGTCCGGGCCGAACATCCCCGAGAGGACGCTGCGTGCGGCCGGCTCCGCTGTCTGCATCGCGGGCGGTCCGAACTCCAGCGCCTCCTTCACGCCCTGCCAGGGCTCGGGCGGCTCGGGGGCGCGGAAACGGAGTTCGCCGACTGGTGGTCTGGCGTACGGGATCCCCCGAAAGCAGAGGACGCCATCTTCCTCTGAGCCACGCAGGCTTCCAAACGTGGTCGCCACCTTGGCGATGGTGCGAGATTGGGTCATCGTGGGGCCTCCTTCGCGCCTCTCCCCGGCAGTCGCTGAGGGACGGGGGATTCGCCGGTCCGTGATTGCGGCTCGAGGGGCCCCCGGGGCGTCTGGCGCTGGCGGTAGGATAACTGTAGGCGGGGGCACCACGTGCGGCGCCGCGGCCACCGGTGCTATCGACGGGGCCGTCGGCAGGGCGGCCAATCAGCTGAGAGGACGGTCTCATGGAGCAGTTCGCAGGCAAGGTTGCCGTCGTCACGGGCGCCGCCAGCGGCATGGGGCTGGCCTTCGCGACCCGCTTCTGCCGCGAGGGCATGAAGGTCGTGCTCGCCGATGTGGAGGCCGAGCGGCTCGGCCACGTCGTCGCCGAGCTGACCCATGCCGAGCATGACGTGCTGGGCGTCCTCACCGACGTCTCAAGTGCGGAGGGCGTCGAGGCCCTCGCCCGCCAGGCGCTTGCTGCATACGGCAAGGTTCACGTGGTTTGCAACAACGCAGGCGTGGTCTCCGACAGCGAGCTGCGCGATCCCGAGAAGCCCGCCCGCTACCTCTGGGAGCACTCGCTGAACGATTGGACATGGACCTACGGCGTAAACCTGTGGGGAGTCGTTCACGGTATCCGCACATTCCTGCCGATCATGCTCGGCCAGGGGGAGGAGGGGCACATCGTCAACACCTCCTCGATCACCGGCCTCACCTCGGGCACGGGCCTGCCGATCTACGCCTCGACGAAACACGCGGTGGTGCGCATCTCAGAGGGGCTCTACTCACAGCTCACGGAGATCGAGGCGCCGATCGGCGTCTCGGTGCTCTGTCCCGGGGGGGTCGATACGAGGATCAGCCTGGCCAGCCGGAACCGCCCCGAATCGCTCCGCGATGAGGGCACGGCCACCGAGGAGGAGCGGGCGGAACGAGAACTGCGGCGCCGGCAGCGGGGATCAACTCCGTCACAGTTGCAGCCCGAAACGGTGGCAGGTCTCGTTTTCGACGCGATCTCCGAGCGTCGCTTCTACATCCTGCCCCACGACGACTGGGACGACGGCATCAGGGAGCGAGCAGACGAAATCCTGGCCAGGCGGAATCCGGCGATTCGTGCACTCTGATCGGTCGAGCCCATCGGCACCTCGCCGCGACGCGGTGATCCGCGGCCTGTGGTCCGGATCTAGAAGCGGCGCCAGCCCGAAGACCGGCGCCGCTCCCGCTCGGCGATTCCGAGGGCCCAGTGCCGTCAGCCTCCGCTAGAGATCGAACCACACGTTGCGTGCGTTCCAGCGTGTGTCGTTCGCCGTGATCGCCGAGATCCGGAAGTTCCGGATGTAGCCCGGGGTCGCGACGAAGGAGCGCGGCTGGTAGGTGAAGAGCATCGCCACCTCATCGAGCAAGATCAGCTGGAGTTCGTCGACGAGTGCCCGTCGCGCCTCCGGGTCGAGCGTCGCCGACTGCTGCTCGAACAGCTCATCGACACGCGGGTTGGAGTAGTTCGCCCAGTTCAGGCGGGCCTCGCTGTGGAATCGCTGGGCGAGACCGTCCGGCGTGTCCTGGGCGAAGTCCTGGCCCGTGGCCATCTCGTACTCGCGCCGCGCGAACAGGCGCTGAGTGTACTCCGAAGCCGGGATGCCCTCGATCTCAACATCGATGTTGAGCTCGCGGACATCCTCGGCGAGCTGCTCGGCGATCCCGATGTAGTCGGGGATGGACCCGATCGACACGGCGGTCGTCGAGAAGCCGTCGCCCAGACCGGCGGCATCGAGGAGCTGCTTCGACTTCTGGACGTCGCGCTTGGTGTAGAGCAGCTGGTCCTTGGGCAGCGTCCAGTTCTTGAAGGCGGTCGGCATCGGTCCGCTGAGCTCGCCAGCGCCACCGAGCAGCACGTCGATCCAGCCCTGAAGGTCCGATGCCCAGGCGATCGCCTGACGCACCCGCACGTCATTGTAGGGCTCCACGATATTGTTCATCGCGACGATGCTGATACCGGCACTGAAGCCCTCGAGGATCTGGGCGTCCGGGTTGTCGGATCGGAACTTGTCGAGCGTGTCCGCCTCGACACTGACGTCGTAGAGTTCGCCGGCCCGGAATGCCGAGACCTCCGCGGCGCGGTCGACGAAGACGTGGCGGTAGCCATCGAGCAGTGGCTGGTTCTCACCCCAGTAGTTCGGATTGCGTTCGAACTGTGCTTCGTTCATGATGTCGATCCGGGTCGCGATGAAGGGGCCCGAGCCGACCGTGGTGAGTAGCTGCTCCCCGTCCTGCTCCGCCTGCTCGCGTGCGACTAACATCGTCCACGGGCTGGAGAGCAGCGTCAGCAGTGATGCGATCGGCTTCTCGGTCGTGATCCTGAAGGTCTGATCGTCGATCGCCTCCATCTTGTCCACGCCGGTGAAGAACGAGCCATGCCCGAACCGGGGGTCGTCGGTGCGCTGCCGCTCGTAGCTGAAGACGATATCCTCGGCCGTCAACTGCCGCCCATTGACCGGCGGGACATCCGCGTAGTGCACGTCGTCTCTGAGCGTGAAGATGGTCGTGAGATCGTCCGGCTGCTCCCACGAGCTGGCGACCATCGGCGAGATGATGAACTCGCCGAAGGACGGCTCGTCCGCCGTGACCAGGCCATCCATCGTGAGGGCCGCCCAGTGCTGAGTCGTCGGGTGATCCGCCTGGTGGATGTCGGCGTTGTCGGTCTCCGCCCGATCTCCCTTGTAGATCCCACCCGTCTTGAACGTCGCCTGCGGCGTGGGGGTGGCGGTTGCCGTGGCCTCGGCCGTCGCGGCCGCCCTCGTGGCCGCCGCGGTCGCCGCCTCAGTTGCCGCCACCGTGGCCGTCGCCGGGGGGGTGGCCGCCTGGGTGGCCGCGGGCGCGGCGACCTCATCGTCATCGCCGCCGCAGCCGATCAACACCGCGCCGGCAATCCCGGCCACGCCGATCGAAGCTCCGCGCAGCGCTGCTCGCCTGCTCACTCTCCTGCGATCCCAGTAGTTCATCTGATGCTCCTTCTCAGCCGGCCGACCGGGGATCGGCGGCACATCCACTTCCCTTTGCTATGCATCAACACCCTGGCCAATCCTGATCCGGGGATCGAGAAACGCGTAGCTCAGATCCACGAGCAGGTTGGCCAACACCACCGCGGATGCGATGAATAGTACGTTGAACTGAAGCTGAGTATAGTCGCGATCAATGATCGCTCGCAGCGTGAGCCTGCCGATGCCCGGCAGCGAGAAGATCTGCTCGATGATCACGGTGCCGCCGATCAGCGCTCCCAGCTGCGTGCCGACCACCGTCACGATCGGGATCAGCGCATTCCGCAAGGCGTGGCGGTAGATCAGCGTCCGTTCGCCGAGGCCCTTCGCCCGCGCGGTGCGCATGTAGTCCTGGCGCAGGACCTCGAGCATCGCCGAGCGGGTCAGGCGCATGATGATCGCCGCGAGGCCGTAGCCCAGGATCAACATCGGTAGCAGGAACTGCTGGGTGTTGTGCCACGGTTCGGTCCAGAACGACCTGTAAACGAAGGGCGGCACCCATCCCGCGTAGAGGCTGAGGAAGGTGAGCGCCACCATCGCCGTCCAGAAGTTCGGCACCGCCTGGCCGAGGACGGCGAAGACGCGGACGACGTGGTCGATGGCGCGACCCTGCCTGACCGCCGAGACGATCCCGAGCGGGATGCCGAGCAGGCCGGCGAACGTCATGCTGAGGACTGCCAGTTCGAGCGTCACGGGAAGCCGCCGCCATAGCTGATCGCCGACCGGCAGGTTGGTGGTGAGCGACTGGCCGGGGTCGCCGCGCAGCATCCCGCGTATCCAGTCGAAATACTGCAGGTGTAACGGCACGTCAAGCCCGAGGATCTCGCGCAGTCGCTTGACATCCTCCGGGGAGGCATTCTGCCCGAGTTTCACGACGGCCAGATCGCCGGGCAGGATCCGGATCGATACGAATGTCACTATCGAGACCAGCAGGATCACCGGGATCGTCGATAGCAGGCGAGTGCTCGTGTAGCGAAGCACGGCTCCTCGTCCTCCCTAACCTCGACCGCGAAGGCGAGGGTCAAGCAGATCGCGCATGGCATCGCCCACGAGGTTGAAGGCGAGCACCGTGATGGTGATCGCGATCCCCGGGAAGAGTACGAGCCAGGGCGCGACCTCGAAGACTTCGCGGTTGCTGCCGCTCAGCATGTTCCCCCAGGTGGGCGCGGGCGGCGGGATACCGAGTCCAAGGAAGCTGAGCCCCGCCTCGGCAAGGATCGCGACGCCGACCAGCGATGCCCCCACGATGATCACGATCGACAGGACGTTCGGCAGGATGTGCTGGAGCAGGATACGCAGCCGTGACGCACCCATCGCACGCGCCGCGTCGATGTACTGCTCGGCCAGAACTGTGAGCGCCGAAGCCCGCACGACGCGGTTGATGCGTGGCAGCGTCACGATCGCGATTGCGAGCACGACGTTCTGGAGACTGGGTTCGAGCAGCGAGACCAGCACAAGCGCAAGCACGAGCGCGGGGAACGCCTGCAGCGCGTCCATGATGCGCTGCATCACAGAGTCGAACCACCCGCCCAACATGGCCGACACCATCCCGATCGTCGTGCCGGCGGCCATGCTCAGCGCGATCGGGGCGATCCCGACCATCAGTGAGACGCGCGTCCCGAAGATGAGGCGGCTGAGCTGGTCACGGCCCGAGCGGTCGGTCCCGAGAAGATAGGTCCCGTCCGGGCCGAGTAGCCGATCGGAGCGGTGAAGCTCTGATGGCTCGAACGGCGCAACGAGCGGCGCGAAGATGGCGACTAGCGTGAAAAAGACGAGGAGCAGGGCGGAGATTGCGCCGAGTGGCTGGCGCTCTGCGAGACGCCAGAGCCGCGCGAGGCGCGAACTCCTCCGTCCGGCCTGGAATTCGAGCGGCAGCTGGGCCGCTACACTGCCGCTCTCCGCCACGGTTGCTGCGCTCCGTTCAGGTCGCGATGCCGCGGACACTATCAGACAGCGATGCGCCCGGCAACGTTGTCAGAAGAGCGGCGCGGGGCCGCCCGTCGCGGTGCGGCCCCATCGCACGCCACAACGCTGCTGATTGGCGAGCCGCGGTCGGGTCTCGGGGACCATGGTGCACGCAGCGGCGCGGACCCTCAAACCGCTGGGGTGGCCGTCGCCCGCTGCCTCGGGGTGCGGTCGGGCCGTCTCGGTCCGGCGGGGGACATCGCCCGACCTGACAATTGCCGCGCGCCCAAGCGCCGACGCCTATTCGGCCGCGGCGTCTCGTCAGGGACGCGGCGGAGCGTCCTGCTGGGCGAGCCGCAGAGCACCGGTCGGACAGAGCATAACCACCTCGTTGGCCTCCTGATCACTGAGCTCTCCGGCCGGCGAGTCGTCCACCTGGTAGGGGTAGCCGTCATCACCCTCGGCGAAGAGGTCGGGGCGCTCGAAGTAGCACAGGCCCGTCCGGCCGCACACCGACAGGTCGATGTCGAACCTCGGCATGAGGAACCTTCCGATCGCGACCTCGTGGGCACCACAACCGTGTGGAGCCTGCACAGCGAGATTAGTAGCATACGGCCGCAAACGATGTCGAGAAGAACCCCGCCCGATCTCCCCACCCGGAGCCGATCGGCCGGTCGCAGCTGAGCCGCCCGGGCCCATCCACCTGCGGGGCTCGAGCCCCGCAGGCTTCCCAGGGCGACCGCGTCTTGCCGACCGATGCCCCCCCGGGGTAGGCTGTCGCCAACGAGGCTTGGGAACGTTCGCAGAACGGCCGGACCTGGCAGATGCCGGGCGCTGACGGCCCCGATCGGGCGCGAGATCTCGGCCACCGGATGGACCGTCGCCAGCATCTTGCCGGGGGCTGTCTCCGGTCGGGTGCGAGGGGGAGACCGCTGATGACCACCGTGATGACCACCGCACAGGATCTCGGCTACGACATATTCGACCAAGAAGTCGTGGCCCACCCGCACCGTCTCTACGAGCGCTTCCGTGCTGAGGCCCCGATCATCTGGTCGACCCAGCACGACGGCTGGATCCTCAGCCGCTATGAGGACGTCCATCACGTACTGCGAGACCCGGCACGTTTCGCCAAGCTGCCAGACCGTCCGCCGACGCCGGCGACTGGACAGGCCCATCCTGGCCAGTACCGCGAGGAGATGGCACCGTTCGGGACCATGACGATGCTCCGCACCGACGAACCCGACCATTCTCGTCTGCGGCGGCTGCTCGACCGGGACTTCACGCCGAAGAAGATCGCCGAACTCGAGCCGCATGTGCAGCAGGTCGCAGACGCCCTCGTGGAGGGCCAGGCCCAGAAGCCGACCTTTGATGTGATGGAGGGTCTGGCGATCCCGTTGCCGGTGACGGTCATCGCTGAGTTGCTCGGGATCCCGCCCGAGCGGGGGAGTGATTTCAAGCGTTGGTCAGATGCCTCCACGCACCGCTTTGCACCGGACACCCCCAAGGATGAGATGGACCGGCGCAACGCTGCGGTCGTGGAGTTCCGCGACTACCTCAAGGATCAGATCAGCCAGCGGCGGGTGGAACCGGCAGACGACTTCATCGGGCGCCTGGTCGCCGCCCACGACCGCGATGGCTCGCTCGACGAGAACGAGCTGCTGGCGTCGATCACGCTGCTCCTCGTGGCGGGGAACGAGACCACGACGAGCCTGATCGGCAACGGCGTGCTGGCACTGCTCCAGCATCCCGATCAGCTGCAACTGTTGCGCGATCGACCGGAGCTGCTCGATCCGGCGGTCGAGGAATTCCTGAGGTACGACGGCACCGTGCAGCAGACGAGCCGCACCGCCACCTGCGACATGGAGTTCCACGGTCAGCGGGTTCGCGCCGGAGAGCTCCTCGTCGTAATGCTCGCCTCGGCGAATCGCGACGAGTCGGTCTGGGAGCGGGGAGAGGAGTTCGACATCACCCGGCCTCGCGGCAACGGCCGTCACCTGGCCTTCGGCGACTGGATCCACATCTGCCTCGGGCAGTACCTGGCGCGCGTCGAGACGAGGACCGCGCTGCGTTCACTCCTCCGCGAGTTCCCCAGGCTCGAGGCGGCGCAGCCCCTGTCAGAGGCGCCCTTCCGCTCGAACTTCAACCTGCGTGGGCTGGCGCACCTGATGGTGCGAGACGGAGTCTAACTCTCCCCGTCTCCCGGGGGCGGCGATACCTGCCCCCGGTCTCAGTACGGTTAGGCTCGGCCCTGCTCGGGCTATGCTGAGCAGGAGTACAGGTGGCCGCACCGGGTACCTGTGGGGGCGCGAGGCGAACGATGCGACTACACGACTACCTGAACTTCAACGCCCGAGAGTTCCCAGACCAGGAGTTCGCGCTGGACAGCGTGCGGCGTCTCACCAACCGCGAGGCCGCCCGGGAGATGAACCAGCTCGCCAACGCGTTCGCGGGGGCCGGCGTTGAGGTCGGCGATCGCGTCGCGATCCTCTCCAAGAACTCCGTCGACTACGCGATCTTCTACTTCGGTGCCTCGGCTGCGGGCATTGTGCCGGTGCCCCTGAACTACCGTCTCGCGCCGCTGGAGTGGGCCTATATCGTCAACGACTCCGGCGCCCGGCAGCTGATCGCCTCGGCCGAGTTCAGCGAGGCAATCGACACGATCCGCGGAGAGCTCGGCAACATCGAGCAGTATCGCCAGATCGGCGGCGACGCCAGAGAGGGCTGGGAGGGCTACCGCCCGTGGATCTCGGACCAGTCCGTAGATCCCTGTGAGCGGACGATCTCAGAGGACGCCGACGCCTACCAGATGTACACCAGCGGAACGACCGGGCACCCCAAGGGGGCGGTCATCCAGCAGCGCGCGGTGACTGCGAACGTCACCCAGTCCACGAGCTCGGGAATCCGTTTCGAGCACGGAGAGCGGGCCCTGATCGTTGCGCCCCTCTACCACGCGGCGGCCGGCATCTGCGCCTTCAGCGCCATCGCCAGCGGCGGCAGCCTCTACATCCAGGAGGACTTCATCCCGCCCGAAGTGGTGCGGGTGATGGACGAGGAGCAGATCGGCGGGGCGCTCCTCGTCCCGGCGATGATCCAGGCCTGCCTCGTAATGGTCCCCGACATCGCCGATCGCGCCTACGAGCAGCTGCGGTTCGTCGTCTATGGAGCTTCACCGATCGCGCCGGAGACCCTCACCCAAGCGATCAGCACTTTCGGCTGTGACTTCGTCCAGGGGTTCGGGATGACGGAGACGACGGCCGTCCTGACATTCATGACGGCGAGCGACCACCAGCTCGCGCTGACCGAGCGACCGGAGCTCCTGCTCTCGGCGGGGCGACCGGTACTCGGGACCGAGCTGCGGATCGTCGACGAGCACGACCAGCAACTCCCGACGGGTGAGATCGGCGAGGTGATCGCCCATGGCCCGCAGCTGATGCGCGGCTACTGGAATCTTGAGGAGCAGACGGCGGCCGCCCTGCGCGGCGGCTGGATGCACACCGGGGACGCCGGCCGGATGGACGAGGACGGCTACCTCTACATTCAGGACCGGCTCAAAGACATGATCGTCTCCGGCGGCGAGAACGTCTATCCGGCGATCGTGGAGGCGGCGCTCTTTGCGCACCCCGCCGTGGCCGATGTGGCGGTGATCGGCGTCCCAGACGAGCAGTGGGGGGAGTCGGTGAAGGCGATCGTGGTCAGGCGCGAGGGCGCCTCGGCCACCGACGAGGAGCTGATCGAGTTCTGCCGCGACCGTCTCGGCGGGTTTGAGCGGCCTCGCTCGATCGACTTCATCGCCGCGATCCCGCGGAACGCCAGCGGCAAGGTCCTCAAGCGCGATCTGCGCGATCCCTACTGGGAGGGCCGAGTGCGCCAGGTCTCCTGAGCCGGCGCGCTCGACTCACCTGGTCCGCGCGTGCACGCCGTCAGCGAGGAGGCGTTCTTCGGCCTGGTGGAGGACGCGATCTGCGCCCTCCCCCCGGCCTTCAGCGATCGGATCGAGAACCTCACATTCTCCGTGGAGGACCGCGCCAGCCTGCACGATCTTGAGCTGTCCGATGCACGCAGCCGGAACACCCTGCTCGGGCTCTACCGGGGCGTTCCACTGACCGAACGTGGTTGGGGTTACCAGATGACGCTCCCGGACTCGATCGTGCTCTTCCAGGGGCCCCTCCAGCAGGTCGCTCGCGATGCCGAGCATCTCGCCGAGCTGGTCCGGCAGACGGTGCGCCACGAGGTCGCCCACTACTTCGGGATCAGCGACGAGCGCCTTCGCGATCTGGGCGCCTACTAGTAGTGTCCTGAGTTGTTAACGCGCTGTACAAGCGGCTACGATGTTGGCAGAGCGGGGTGTTGCCCGTGTCGGGCAGACGCTGGAGTGTCATGAGTACCCGACTTGGCCGGCCGACGGTGGCGGTCGTACTGAGCGACGATGAGCGTGAGACGCTGGAACGGTGGGCGCGCCGACCGACATCGGCCCAGGCGCTGGCGCTGCGCTGCCGCATCGTGCTCGCCGCGGCCCAGGGGAGACAGAACAAGGCGATCGCCCGGGCGCTTGGTTGCCATCCGGCGACCGTGGGCAAGTGGCGCCGACGCTTTGCACAGCGCCGGCTCGATGGACTGAGCGACGAGCCGCGCCCCGGTGCACCGCGCACGATCAGCGACGCCCAGATTGAAGCGGTGATCGTCAAGACGCTGGAGGAACAACCGCACAACGCGACGCAGTGGTCGACCAGGTCGATGGCCAGCGCGGTGGGGATGTCGCAGACCGCGATCTCCAAGATCTGGCGCGCCTTTGGCCTCAAGCCGCACCTCCGGGAGCACTTCAAGCTCTCGCCCAACCCGCAGTTCATCGACAAGGTGCGCGACGTGGCCGGGCTCTATCTCAACCCACCCGACGCGGCGGTCGTTTTGTGTGTTGACGAGAAGACCCAGGTCCAGGCACTCGACCGCACCGCTCCGATGCTGCCGATGATGCCCAACGTCCCGCGGCGCCAGACCCACGACTACGTCCGTCACGGCACGACCAATCTCTACGCGGCGCTCGACATCGCCTCGGGACAGGTGATCACGGAGATGACCCCCAGACACCGCGCCCGCGAGTTCCAGCAGTTCCTCACCCTCATCGACCGCAACGTGCCCAGCGAGCTCGCGGTGCATGTCGTGTTGGACAACGTCGCCACACACCGCACCGCGGCGATCCAGCGCTGGCTCCGCCGCCATCCCCGGTTCACCTTTCACTTCACCCCGACCTACAGCTCCTGGATGAACCTGGTGGAGCGCTGGTTCGCCGAGCTCACCACCAAATGGCTCAGGCGCGGCACTCATCACAGCGTCGCTGACCTGATCCGTGCAGTGGAGGCCTCGGTCGCCGACTGGAACGAGCAGCCGCGCCCGTTCGTCTGGCACAAGACCGCCGACCAGATCTTCGACAACCTCACCGGATCTCTTAATCGCATTCCCAACTCAGGACACTTGTGTATGGTGTGACCTCTTGTCAACCCTTGTTGATCGGCTCTGGATCTCCTCTCCCTGCCTCGGCCCTGCACCAGGCAGTGAACCCGGAAGCATTGGTGACTGGTTGAGCGGAAGCGGGAGCAATATGGTTCGGTGGTCCGGGGGGGTGGACGGGCGTGGCAATTGTCGACGCCCTTGTATACGCGGAAGCTGTCAACCTCTCCATGCCGGTCGAGGTCAGGGGGTTGTTGCAATGACGGGTTTGTTGATCCACGCCTCCTTCGGGGGTCTGGCGGCCCGCGGCGGTCCGTTGCGGAACCGCTCGGGCCAGACGCTGTAGGCGGCATCCAGGGTCTCCTGACGCGCCTGCACGGTCTCCAGGGCTTGCCCGCCGTGGAGCGTGGCGGGGTGCTGGTAGCCGACACCGGAGTGGTAGTGCTCGCGGTTGTACCAGTCGACAAACGGCGCCATCCAGCTCCGCACCTCCTCCAGCGAGTGGAAGCGGTCGGGGTAGTCGTGGCGGTACTTGACGGTCTTGAAGCCGGCCTCGGAGTAGGGGTTGTCGTTGCTCACGCGCGGGCGCGAGAGGCTGCGCGTGACAGCGAGGTCTTCGAGCAGTTCCGCCAGGCTTGTCGACGTCATCTGGGCGCCACGGTCTGAGTGCAGCGTCAGTTGCTGCGGCGAGATCCCGTTGCGGTCGCAGGCGGTGCCCACCAGCGTCCTGGCAACCTCGGTCGACTCCGCCGTGTCGACCGTCCAGGCAACGATCTTGCGACTGAAGATGTCGATCACCACGTAGAGATAGAACCAGCCGCGGTGGTGAGGGCCGCGGAGCCGCGAGATGTCCCACGACCAGACCTCGTTCGGGCCGCTCGCCTGCACCTGGGGTGCATGGTGGGTCGTGCGTCGGTGACCGCGACGCCGTTCTCTGACCAGGCCGCGTTCCTCGAGGATGCGGTACATCTGGCGGATCGAGCAGACGTACGAGCCTTCGTCCAGCAGCTGATAGTAGACCTGGGCGGGCGCCTGGTCACGAAAGCGTGGTGAGCACAGCAGCTCGGCGATGTGATCGCGCAGCTGGTCGGGGATGCGTGACGGCTGCGGCTGGTGCTGCTCGCGCGGTTTCGCCTGTGACGGCCGCCTGTGTAGCCGGCCGGCGGCCGCCTGGCGGCGGCTGCGGTCGGTCCGCTCTGAGTATCCGAAGGCTCGACAGGCGCGGGCACGGCCAACCCGCTGGGCCCATGCGTCCACAGCGGCGAGCATCTGCGCCCGCCAGTTGGCGTATGCCTGCGCTGGCCACTCGGCTCGGGTCGGCGCTACCCGTTCTGGCCACTCGGTCGCCGCTGCGACGCGCTCTTGCGAGCAAATCTTTGCAAGAGCGCCAAGGCTTTTCCCTGGGCCTCGATCAGCTCCTCTGCCGTCTCCAGCTGCTGCTCGGCAAGCATCGCCCGCTCCCGGTAGCGGTCGCGCTCAAGGGTCAGCCGGTTGGGCGCTCGTGGTCCCGGCGGCCGCTCGACGAGGGCACGGCGCGCCCCATCGTCACGCTGCTGGCGCCACCTGGCGATCAGAGAGGAGTACAGACCCTCGCGCCGACAGATGGCGCCGACTGCTCCCGGCTCTCCGCGGGCCTTTGCCTCGTCGATCTCAGCCAGGATGTCGAGCTTGTACTGCACCGGCCGCGACCTGCGTGCTCGACGCACCTCAGTCTCTTCATCAACCACCATCGGTCTACGTCCACTTCTCCGCCCTCGTATCAATCGCACTATATTCGGCAGAGATGAGGTTGGCAGCTAGGGTACGCGGGGTACCTGTCGGCCTGGCCGCATGACAGTGCTTCGTCGGGAGGAATCGCTCTCTAGGATCGCGGGTTGGCGACGCTGAGCGTCGTTGCCGCATAGTGTCCTCGCGTGCCCTCCAAAGTCGTTGCCGGTGCTCATCCATCCTCCGGGGCCACGGAACATCGCCCACGACCCTGGTCGCCCTCCTTTGATGTGTGTGCGCAGTTCCACGTCCTGTCCGTTCCGATTCCTGATCTACTGGCGTGCTCTGCTCAGGCCGCCACCGAGTGGCGCTGCTCGTCGTGAATCCGTAGTACCGCCCAGAGCGCTCCCGCCAGCTCCCGTGCCACCGCCACGTTCGCCACCGTCGATGGTTTGCCGTTCCTGATCAGGGCCTGGAAGCGACGGTGCAACCGTCTCTGTGTCCGGTCGGCCCGTGTAATCGCCCACCCCGGCTGGCCTTCACGCCGCTTCCTCAGCTGTGCTCCGACCCGTGCCGGATGCCGGTAGTGCCACGCCGACTCGATCAGAATCCGGCGCACATGCCCGTTGCCCGTCTTTGTGATCGGCCCACGCCGGACACGACCGCCACTACTGTGCTCGCCTGGTGTCAGCCCGAGGTAGGCCATCAGTTGCCCAGCACTGCCGAACCGCGTGATGTCCCCCAGCTCGGAGAGCACGGTCATCGCCGTCACCGTGCCGACCCCCCGGAAACACCGCAGGATGCCGACCGCGTCACGGTAGTCATCTGAGGCAGCCGCTGCTTCGACGCCCTGCTCAGCGGAGCGCACCAGGTCCTCCGTCTCCTCCACGGCACGCAGCAACAGATCGAAGGTCGCCTGCTGTCCTCGATGCTCCCATCTCAGCGAGAGCAACCACCGGCGGTGCTTCTGCGTCCAATTGGTGCCCGCGTACGGGATCCCCCACTTGAGCAGGAACTTCGCAAGCCGGTTCCGCGCCCGCTTGCGATCGCCCACCGTCGCCTCCCGCAAGCGGCACAGATCGCGCGTCGCCTCCTGTTCGACCGTCGGCGGGTGTACCACGGTGAGCAGTTCGCCACGGAGCAGCTCCGCCAGCTTCCGTGCATCGCGGCGATCGGTCTTCACCCGGTCCCCCGGTCGCTGCGGTATCAGCGCCGGCGCGATCACCTGGCACTCGACGCCCTCTGCTTCAAGCACTCGCTGCACCGAAAAGCCCCCCGGCCCCGCCTCGTAGCAGGCCAGCAGCTGATCGGGCGCCATCTGCTTGAGCTTCCGTGCCAACCGCTTCAGGGCCCGCGGCTCATTCTCCAGCTCCAGCTCCGTCCGATGCTTCGTCCCCGGCACCAGCACTGCCAGCTGGATCTTCGCCACGTGGACATCCATCCCCACATACGTCGTGTTCGTCTCCATGACCGGCCCCTTCTCGATACTCGCCGTGCTACCCCTGCAGCACCCTCGTATCTTGAGCTACTCGGTCACGCCATACTGTCTAGGAGTTCACTCCCCGGAGCGTTGGCCCCGGTCCGGCCACCAGACGCCAGACACACACAGGCCCCGGTCTCCCGGGGCCTGCTTCTCATTGTCCATCATCGAGATCTCGGGATCTGCCCCAGATCGGGGAGCCCTGTGTCGACTGGGTCGTGCTGCCGTGCTCTGCAGCGGCAAGCTGAGGTGGGCTTCAGATCCCCTGCTCGGACGTCTCCTGCTTCAAGGGCGGACTCCTCTCAGCCTACGGCGCAACGATTCGGGTAAAGAGCCGACTTCCAGTTTGGATGACCAGTTTCTCCTCCCTTCGCTTCACTCCTGAGTAGGAGTCTATACCCCGAAGAAGTCGTGCGAGTGCGCACAAGCACAGTGGGTGACCGGAGTGACCAACGACGGCTTTGGGGGGGCACGTGAGTCCTCGTCGGTACCACGCGTGCCTGCTGGCACGTCACCTGCAGCGGTCAGGTCGTTCGACGATCCGCCTCGAAGCGATCAGGCTGGCGCCCAGCGGAATCAAATCAGGCTGCCGCCAGCGTGCGATCGGGGAGTAACTTCAGCCGGCTGCCGCACCGCGTCCGTCTGCCACAGGCCCGGGAGCGCCGTCGACCGGCCTGCCCCAGATGACGCCCTCAGATGATCCGTAAGAGCCCGACGCTGATCGTCTGAGATCGCGCCGTCGCTGGCCGGTGAGGTCGGGTTAGCCATTCGCCTCACGGATGGCGTCGCGAAGCATCCGCAGCGAACGGGTCGTGAACTCAGACATGTTCTCATCGCGACCGGAGAGTCCGGTCTCGATCAGCTCGGTGCGGGCGACGGGGCCGGCAACCCCGATCGCGGCCCGGCCGACCGGGGCACCGGAGCGCCCGCCGCCGGGCCCGGCCAGACCAGACTCGCCGACACACCAGTCCGCGCCGAGCCGTTCGCGCATGGTCTCGGCCAGCGAGGCGAGCATCTCAGGCGTCGTGCCCCGGTAGTTGGCGTAGTGTTCTGGGCCGTGACCGGCCAGCCGGGTGCGGGAGGCCAGCGTGTAGAGCACGCCACCGCCGGCGTAGTAGCGCGAGGCTCCGGGGACCGAGAGCAGCGCGGCCGAGATCAGGCCGCCGGCGCTGGACTCGGCGACGGCCACCCGCTCGCCTCGGGCAACCAGGAGTTCGGCGATCTCTTCACTGAGTACCGTCTGTTCTTCGGTCAGGAAGGAGGCCATCACCTCTCCGATCGGCGCCAGTCGCCGCCCGCGGACGGCATCGCGTGTGGGCTCGGTCCCGATGATAGCGCGAGGACAGGCCGAGGCGGACCGCAGACAGGTGGGCCGACTGCTCGGTGACTGCCCCTATACTCAGGCCCGAAGATGTCGTGCGTGTCGAGGGAGACAAAGATGGCTGGTGCCGCGGGACCGCTGGCAGGACTCAGGGTCGTGGATCTGTCAAGGCTCGCGCCGGGCCCCTACGCCTCGATGCTACTCGGCGACCTCGGCGCCGATGTTGTGCTCGTCGAGGCACCTGTCGGTGCCATCCAGGGGATGGCAGTCGACGACGGGTCGGAGGCGGCCGAGCGCCAGCGTGCCTACAACTCCCTCGGGCGGAACAAGCGATCGGTGATCGTCAACCTCCGCGAGGAGGAGGGTCGCCAGATCGTCCATGACCTTGCCGCCGAGGCCGATGTCTTCCTTGAGGGATTCCGCCCGGGCGTAACCGACCGACTGGGCGTCGGCTACGAGGCGATCAGCAAGACCAACCCGCGCATCGTCTACGCCTCACTCTCGGGCTACGGACAGACCGGTCCCTACCGTGAGGTGGTCGGCCATGACATCAATTACATCTCGATCGGCGGTGCACTCGGCCAGATCGGCCGGCCCGGCGGAAAGCCGGCGATGCCCTCGAACATCGTGGCGGACTTCGCCGGTGGCGGACTGATGACCGCGTTCGCCATCCTGGCCGCCCTGCAGGGCCGCGAGCGGACGGGGCGCGGGCAGTATGTCGACGTCGGGATGGCCGATGGGGTGCTCTATCTCCTGGCCAGCCAGACGGGCGCTGTCCTGGCCAGCGGTCAATCACCTGCCCTCGGCGACAGCAGACTGACCGGCGCCGCGCCCCACTATGATGCCTACGAGTGCGCCGACGGGAAGTTCCTCTCGCTCGGGAGCAATGAGCCCCAGTTCTGGGCGCACCTCGTCGAGACACTCGGTCGTCCCGACCTCCAGCCATACCAGCATGACCCGGAAAAGCGGGGCGAGATCAGGGAGTTCCTCGAGTCGACGCTCCGCACCAGGGACCGTGACGCCTGGTTCGAAATGATGCGCGACATCGACATCTGCGTGGCGCCGGTCCTGAGCGTCGCCGAGTCGCTCGCCAACGAGCAGATGGTTGCCCGAGAGATGGTCGTCGAGGTCGAGGATCCGGTGCTCGGCACGATCCCCCACCTCGGGATCGGACCGAAGTTCTCAGAGACACCGGGGCGGGTGCACAGCACGGCCCCCAAGCGAGGACAGCACACGCGCGAAGTACTCGCCTCGATCGGGCGGGACCCGACGACCATCGAGTCCCTGCGCGAGCGAGGCGTGGTCGGCTGATCGGTCGGGGGGTCGAGCCAGATCAGGGTGTTCACCCGGGGACGCTCTGAACTGGCCGCGAAATGCGGGCCGATCAGGCTCTTCTGGGGCGTTCAATCGCTTGATGGTCAGGAATGCGGCCTGATCGGGGCTCGCGAGCGGCTCTGCGAGTGCCGTTTGGCGCTCGCTGCGGGATTCTGGGCACACTGCGCCGTTGTTACGTAGCAAGTTGGCGCTCCGCTCGAACCATGTTGGCCAGCCCCAACAGCAACGCGAGCCGCTGCGTGTTCTTGAACAATCCGCGGTAGCGGACCTTGGCGTAGCCGAAGCGCACCTTCACGATCTGGAACGGATGCTCGACCTTCGCACGTACGGAGGCCCTGCGCTTCTCTTCGAGCCACTCCTCACCCTCCCGGTCGAGCAGTCGCCGCTTGCCCGGTCGCATGGCAACCTGCCACTGCACCGCACGCTCGCGCTGCTCCAGACGTTTTCCGATGCCCTGGTAGCCCGCATCGCCACAGACCAGCCTTTCGTTGCCGTGCAGCAGGTCGGGCACCGCGGTGATGTCGCTCACGTTCGCCGCCGTCGTGTGGAGGCTGTGCACGATGCCGCTCTCAGAGTCCACCCCGATGTGCAACTTCATCCCGAAGTACCACTGGTTTCCCTTGCGCGTCTGGTGCATCTCGGGATCCCGTGCTCTGGCCCGATTCCTGGTCGACGACGGGGCGCTGATGATACTGGCATCGACGATCGTCCCGGACTGCGCTCGGAGCTGCAGCCCCTCTGCCTGCAGATGGCGGTTGATCACCTCGAGCAAGCCCGTCCCCAGCGCGGCCGCCTCCAGCCGGTGGCGGAAGTTGAGAATCGTCGTCTCATCGGGGATCGCGTCCGAGAGCCTGAGCCCCACGAAGCGCTGCACACTGAGGTTCTCGTAGAGCGCGTCCTCCATCCCGGGGTCGCTGAGGTTCTCGACCAGTTGCACCACGTGCACCCGCAGCATCACTGAGAGCGGATAGGGCTGGCGCCCCCGCCCCAGCGTCGGGTAATGGGGCGCGATGCGCTCCTCAAGTTGTTGCCACGGAACCAGCCGATCGAGTCGTTCCAGAAACCGCTCCAGACGAGTCGCTCGCTTCTTCCCGTCGTAGTACAGCTCCGCGAACGTTGCCTGGCCCATCGCGCTCACCTCACCAGCTGCTCGAATGCCGTACCATCCCGTGTAGGCATCTTAACAGATCATGCGGGTCAGTTCAGAGCGTCCCTAGGCCTCGTGCACCCTGAGCTGGGCCTTGTGGTAGCCGGTCGCCCCGTTCGGGAACGCTTTCGCCTGCTCGGCGGTCTGGGTCTGCCCGAGCCCATCGGTGGCCCTCACCTCGATGTCGTAGCGGCCCGGCTCGGCATCCCACGCCAGTACCCACTGCCGCCAGCTGCTCCGCGAGAGCCGCTCACCGAGCTGGGCCTCCTGCCAGGGCGCCGGCTCCTCGCCCCGTGTGGTGACGCGCACCTCGACCTTCTCGATGCTCCGGATCCCTCCCCAGGCAACACCGGCGATCGGGTGGCGACCGGCGATGAGGTTCCTCCTCGGTACGTCGATCCGGGACTGGGTCTTGATCGGGGCGAGCTTCGACCACCTTCTAGGCATCCGAATCCAGTAAGCATCGAATCCCTCGAGCGTATTGAGTTCGATCTCAGCGAGCCACTTCGTCGCTGAGACGTAGCCGTATAGGCCCGGGACCACCAGCCGCGCCGGGAAGCCGTGCTCGGCGGGCAGGGGTTCACCGTTCATCGCCAGCGCCACCATCGCCGCGCGGCCATCGTAGGCGACCTCGGTCGGGAAACCGGTCGTGAAGTCATCGACCGATCGGCCGACGATCTGCGTTGCTCCCTGCTGGACGCCGGCGCGGTCGAGCACCGTGGCCAGCGGAACGCCGAGCCAGATGGCGTTGCCGACGAGGGACCCGCCCACGATGTTCGAGACGCAGCTGAGTGTCACCGACTCCTGAACGGAAGCCATCGAGAGGAGCTCGTCGAAGTCGATTTCGTACGGCTCATCGACCATCCCCGTGACCTTGAGTTTCCAGTCCGCGATATCGATACGTGGAACGACGAGGGCGGTATCGATGCGGTAGAACGTCTCGTTCGGCGTGATCACGGTGGCCTGGCCCTCGACGGGAATGACGAAGGGCGGTGGTGGCGCCGGGGTCGGCGCGACCGTCGCCTCGGCTGTTGCCTCCGCCGGCGGCGGCGTGGCAGTCACCTCAGCCTGCGGCGTAGCAATCACCTCAGCCTGCGGCGTAGCAGTCGCCTCAGGCTGCGCCGTGGCGATCACCTCAGCCTGCGGCGTAGCAATCGCCTCAGGCTGCGCCGTGGCAGTCGTCTCAGCCCGGGCGGTCGGTCTCGGGGTCAGGGTCGGGAGGACGATCGCGCGACGCTGCGCCTCTACATCGACGGCCGGCCCGATGAAGATGCGACCGGTTGCCGTCGCAAGGGCGGTGCCCCCGAGCGCCGCCCCTGAGAAGGCCAGGAAGCGGCGCCGGTTCGCGAGGCCGCGCCCGGGGATCACCACCCCCGGCGAGGGCGAGGAAGACCGATCCTCCAGTGTGGCGGCGTCCAGGAGCAGCCGGACCGCGAGCCAGCCGACCGCCGCGGCGAGCGCCGCGCTCAGGAAGACCAGGTTGGAGCCCATCGGATCGATCGCACCAGCCACCGCCCCGCCAATGCCAAAGAGGGCGAATGCGACCACGGAGACGACCGGCCAGCGTCTCGCCGCCGGCCCCAACCCCGCTCCGAGCAGGAGTGAGATGAGAACGATCGTCGCCAGTAGGACCGGCTTGTCCTTGGTGCCCAGCAGGTCGATCGCCCACTTGACGATGGGACCCGGCGTGTAGTCGACCACGACGTTGCCGACTGCCACGATCAGCGACACGTCGCCGGTGACCGCGGCCATCAGCTCCACAACGGCGAGTGCCAGAGCGGCTGCAAGCAGTCCGGCCAGCGCGTCGAATCTCTGAGTGAGGATTTGCTTTGTGAGCTGCACCATCTCGTGCCCCCCATCGTGACGGCCACGCGAGTCCCGACGGTGTCGGATCAGGAGATCGGGCGCCCGATCCCCGCGGCCATTTGACTCAATCTTCCCATGGGATCACGGTACCACCTGAACCCTCTATCGGGTCTCCCCCGTGCGCAAGAATTCGGGCGATCAGAAGACCGCGATCGGGTTCGCCGGTGAGCCGGTCCCGCCCAGCACCCGCAGGGGATTCACGGTCAGCATGAACTCGTACCGCCCTTCCTCCGCGCAGGCATCGGCCAGCGGCTCGAGCAGGGCGTTGTCGACGAGCGCCACGCCGTAGGCGAAGATCGCGCCGTGCACGGTCCAGGGCAGACCGTACTCGTTGGGCTGGGCATCCATCATGTCCCAGACCAGGAGCGCGACATCCAGGTCGCGGAGAATGGGCAGGCAGGAGGCATGTAGTCCCGGACGCCGAACGCCGTCTGACCAGCTCCCGCCGTTGGCCGCTGCGAACCGCTCGCGGCCGCTGTAGACGCAGAGCGCATCCCCGGGACGTACGTCGACACCCTGGGCGACCGCGATCTCCCGGAGCTCACCACCGTGCACCGGCTGCTCCATCGTGACGTGGGAGACGCCTCGGTGGCGGGGCACATCGAGCAGCACGCCACGGGTGAGGATGCCATCTGACCACTCGTCGATGGTGCCGTACTGAACCCCGTCGAAGCTGACGTTCTCGTCTGGATCGCGGCCATCCCAGCCGCCCTCGCCGTCCCAGACGTGGCAGAGCGCGTCGATATGCGTGGTCGCCTGCCCGTGATAGGCAACCCCGTAGTACTCGCTGGCAGAGCCCGCTCCGCTCCCGGGCACACGTTCCTGCTTCATCAGGAACTGCACCGCCGGGCGCAGGTTCTCGGCCGAGGGGGTGACGGGAAAGGGCCGGCTCAGGGAGACCGGCCGTCCGCTCTCGACCAGCCGGGCGGCCTCACGTCGTTTCTCCGCATCGATCAGGTTGACGGCGCCGGCGGCGCCGCGGCTCCCCCAGCGCCCCCAGTTGCGGCGGTCATGGAGGTAGGACTCGACCTCTTCGCGGCTGGGATGGTGGTGACTCGTCATCGGGGCTCCCCTCCGCCCGCCTCGGGACGTGGTCTTGCTGCGCGGTCTTGTTGCGCGGTCTGGGTGGGTGGTCTGGGTGGGTGGTCTGGGTGGGTGGTCTGGCTGGGTGGCCCTACTCTTCCCTGAGGCGCACCGCAGTGCCATAGGCGAGCACCTCCGACGCCCCCTGGGCGATGTTCGATGTCGAGATACGGAGCGCCACGATGGCGTCGGCGCCGAGGGCGTTCGCCTCATCGGTGAGTCGGTTGATCGCCTCGCTGCGCGACTCGGTGAGGAGCTGCTGGTAGGCGCCGATCTCCCCACCGATCAGGTTCTTGAGGGCAGCGAGGATGTCTCGCCCGACGTGGCGCGCCCGCACCGCGTTGGCGGTGACGAGGCCGAGTGTCTCGGCGATCTCGCGCTCGGCGATGGTGTCGGCGGTGGTCAATCGCATGGCTGCTTCCCTCTGTCCTTCGTCCCCTGGTGCCGCTCGGTCGCTCGCTATCACTCTACCGCGCGAGCGCGCCCGAGCGATGCCACGGACGAGGCGGGCCGGGCGTGCACGGCAGCGGAAGTAGATGCAGCGAGCGACACCGGATGCTCCAACCGCACCCGGTTCGCGGTCCGCCCGCGACGCATCAGGCTTCGACCCCGCTCGCCCGATGTTGGTAGTCTCTGGCAACTCCCCCAGGGCAAGTGAGTGCTACTTGGCGGCTGCGCGACCTCCCCAGTCAGAGAGCCGGCCCGCCGCACAGCGGCGGGTGCGGACCTTCGAATCCCTGATCGAGGTCGGCGCCTTCCGCTGGTTCATGGCCTCGATGATCGGCAACTGGGCATCCCTCCAGATGCAGCAGGTCGTGCGTGGCTTTCTCGTCTACTACCTGACCGGCTCGTACGCAGCTCTCGGCGCGATCGCCCTGGCCAACTCGGCTCCCAGGCTCGTCCTCGCGCTCTTCGGGGGCGTGATCGCCGACCGTCTGCCGAAGCGCCTCCTGGTGCAGGGCGGTCAGGCCGTAAACGGAATCCTGACCCTGTCGATCGCGTTGCTTCTCGTCTTCGACTTGCTGCGATTCGAGCACCTGCTGGTCAGTGCGATCCTCCAGGGCGTCTCGAACTCCTTCACGCAGCCGGCACGCCAGGCCCTGATCCCCGAGATCGTCGGCCTCGGGCGGCTCACCAACGCCGTGGCACTCAACGTCTCGGGCATGAACACGATGCGCCTCGTCGGGCCCACCGTGGCCGGTTTCATGCTGGCTGTCGTCGGCTTCGAGTGGGTCTACTTCCTGATGACGGCGCTCTACGTCTCGGCGATCGTGGCGCTGCTGCGGGTGCCGAGCACCCCATCACCCGACTACGAGGAGCAGCCGAGCCAGAGCAGCCGGGGGTCGGCCTGGGCTCGCCGCGGCGGACTGGGCGACATCGCCGAAGCGATGCGCTATCTCAGGGGACAGCGCACCCTCGCCATGCTGCTCACGGTCCACCTCCTGATCGTGATCTTCGCGATGCCGTTCCAGCGGCTCCTGCCCGGCTTCGTCGACGAGGTGCTCTCCTCGAGTGAGCAACAGACGGCACTCAGGCTCGGTTTCCTCTACACCGCAACCGGCGTCGGCGCGCTGGCCGGCTCGCTCCTGATCGCCTCAATGCCCGGGCGAGCCCGCGGCAAGCTGATGCTCTACGGCACCGCCTGGACGGGACTGACGCTCCTCGCCTTCACGGCATCCGAGGTCTTCTGGCTCAGTGTCGTGATCGTGACCGTGATGGGCCTCGGCCAGTCGAGCCGTCAGGCGCTCAGCCAGGTGATGGTTCAGGTACACGTCAGCAACGAATTCCGCGGCCGGATCAGCAGCATCATGATGATGGAGATGGGGCTGACGTCGTTCGGGACGTTCGGATTCGGGATCTTGGCCTCGGAGATCGGGATCCGGCTGACCCTGGCCATCGCGGGCGCCGCGCTGGTCGTGGTCGCCTCCGCGGTCTACCTCCTGGTGCCGCGCTACCGGAATCTCGACTAGGCCACCCTGCTCAGGCGGCCGTTTCGCGGCGGCCGCCTGAGCTCTCGGCGTGAGCCTCTTCGCCAGAGGCCAGCGCCGCCTCGATGCTCGAGATGAGCCGCCGAGCGCCCTCGGCCGTGAGCTCAACGGCGACCCGGTTGGAGACCTCACCCGCCGTCTCGACGAAGTCGATGATCAGGGCATGGTCGAGGGGCGCGTGGTAGGGGTGGTCGAAGTAGACGTTGGCCTGGCTCAGGGGGA
The DNA here is from genome assembly GCA_965249675.1 of Dehalococcoidia bacterium. Classification (GTDB taxonomy): domain Bacteria; phylum Chloroflexota; class Dehalococcoidia; order UBA2979; family UBA2979. The sequence goes on along the minus strand of OZ252250.1, from coordinate 2,050,362 downwards.
ACCAGCCCGCCGGACCTTTCGCACTACCCGAGACCGGCGTCTGCTCGATAACCCAGGTGCACATCGGTGATCCCCTTTCGGGTCAGTCGCTGAGGTAACGCTCGAACCAGGTCCAGACGCGCTCCCAGGCAGCCGTCGCCTGCTCCGGCCGGTAGCCGGGGCGATTGACCGAGAAGAAGCCGTGCCCGGCGCCGTCGTATCGATGGAATTCGTAGGTCTTGCCCAGCCGCTGGAGTTCAGCTTCGTGCTGATCGACCTGCTCCGGGGAGGGGCTACGGTCGTCGTTCCCGAAGATTCCGAGCAGCGGTGCCGCCAGGTCGGGCGTCAGATCGATCGGCGCCACCGGGTGACGGTCATCGAGCTGCTCGGGCGAGGCGATGACGCCGCCGCCCCAGCAGTCGACGGCTGCCGAGAGGTCAGGGAGTCGAGAAGCCGCCAGCACCGCGTGCCGGCCGCCCGAGCAGAACCCGATGATCCCGACGCGGCCGTTTGAGGTCGGCATCCGGCGCAGGTAGGCGGCGGCACCGGCGGTGTCTCCCACGAAGGTGGCGTCGGGGGTGCCTCCGGCGGCGCGTGCCACCGCCGCCACCTCATCGGGATCGCCGGTGCCCCAGCGGGTGTAGAGATTGGGCGCGATCGTGAGATAGCCGCGATCGGCGAACTTCCGAGCGATCTCCATGATGCCGGGGTCCCAGCCGGGCATGTGGTGAATCACGATCACGGCGCCCAGCCGATCGCCTGAGAGCGGACGCGCCACGTAGGCCTGGATCTCTGCGCCATCGTGACCCGGGTAGGTCACCTCTTCTGCAAGCATCGCCCGGTACGTCATCGTGCCCTCACTCTCTGCAGGCCGTCCTGCCCTCTGACCGCCGTACCTATATCATCCCGTCGGCCCAGACCTTGCCGACCGTGGCGGGGAAGCGCTCCCAGACCTCATCGTGCTCCCAGAGGTCGCCCGAGGCGAAGACACGAGCCTGGATGGTGGGCCTTGAGAAGACCGCGATCTCGTTGCCGCCGACCAGGAAATCGCCGCCGTTGATGTGCTGCGCCTGATCTGAGGCGAGGTAGGAGACCAGCATGCCGACCACGTTCGGGTCGAGGCTCGCCAGGCCGCCCCCCTCCTCGTCATCATCACGCGCCTCGCCGCGGGCGATCCGCGCCTGGCGCGCCGCCTCCATCTCAGGCGAGAGGGTCATGCGGGTCGCGGCGCGCGGACGGATCGCGTTGGCCGTGCAGTCATAGCGAGACATCGCCGCGGCGAGCGATCGGGTGAAGGCGGTGATGCCCTCCTTGGCAGCGGCGTAGTTGGGCTGGCCGGCGGCGCCGAGGCCGGACTCAGAGCCGGTGTTGATGAAGCGACCACTGCGCTGCTGCCGGAAGAGCACGGCGGCGTGCTTGCTGATGTTGAACGTGCCCTTGAGGTGGACCGCGATGACGGCGTCCCACTCCGCCTCGGACATGTTGAAGACCATCCGGTCACGCAAGATCCCGGCGTTGTTCACCACGATGTCGAGCTGGCCGTAGGTGTCGAGCGCCTGCTTGACGATCTCGCTCGCGGCCTCGTAGCTGGTCACGTCACGGTAGTTGGCGACGGCGCGGCCGCCCTCGGCCTCGATCTCGTTGACGACGCTCTGTGCCGGCGTCTCGTCTGAGCCCTCGCCCTGGGTGGAGCCGCCGAGATCATTGACGACGACCGCCGCCCCCTCGCGCGCCAGCGCCAGCGCCTCGCCGCGTCCGATGCCGCGACCGGCTCCGGTAACGATCGCCACTTTCCCATCGAGTCGGCCAGCCATATCGAACTCCTTCTGCCTGGTGTTGGTGCCTCTGGTCTCGCTGCTCGCCGCTGGGCGATCCCCGCCCTTCGGGCGCTGCGGCGCGGCCGCGCTGTCTTCTGCGAGCGGGCCGCTCTGGCCCTCACCGAGGCACGGTAGCACAGTGTCGCCCCTGCCTTCTGCGGCCGACCCGAGCGCCCACCGGGACGGCGCGGAGGGGATGAGGCCAGCTGAGCTGGCCTTGCGTTATGGTGGCCCTAGCGCCACGGCAAGCGGCGGCAGCTGACGGCGAGAGAAGAGGGTGTCATGGTCGATTTCGCTGACAATGCAGAGCAGGCGGCCTTCCGCGAGGAGGTGCGCGGGATGATCCGCGACCGCATGCCGGCCAAGCTGCGCCTGCGTCGCGATGAGGCCGGTGAGTTCCGGCGCGAGGGCAACACCGGCGAGCGCGCCGACGCCATGAAAGAGTGGCGGGGGGCCCTCAACGAAAAGGGCTGGGTGGCCCCGGCCTGGCCGAAGCAGTACGGCGGCGGCGAACTCGACGCCGTCAGCCAGTACGTGATGAACGAGACCTTCGCCGAGGAGATGGCGCCGCGTCCCCGCGTGCCCGACGTCGGCTCGACGATCATGGTCCACGGCAGCGACGAGCAGAAGCAGGAGTTCCTGCCGGCGATGATCGACGGCTCCGCCGTCTGGTGCCAGGGATACTCCGAGCCAGGATCGGGCTCAGACCTCGCCTCCCTCCAGACCCGTGCCGAGCGCGACGGCGACGACTTCGTCGTGAACGGCCAGAAGATCTGGACCAGCGGGGCACACCTCTCGAACATGATCTTCATGCTCGTGCGCACAGACCCCGAGGCCCCCAAGCATCGCGGCATCAGCTACCTGCTCTCGCCGATGGACGTGCCCGGCATCTCGGTGCGGCCGCTCGTCCAGATGCACGACGCCGCCGAGTTCAACGAGACGTTCTTCGAGGACGTCCGCGTGCCGGTCCAGAACGCGGTCGGCGAGATCAACCGCGGCTGGTACGTCGGCGCCACCCACCTCGACTTCGAGCGCTCATCGATCGGGCAGGCCGTCGGACAGCTGCAGCTGCTCGACTCGCTCCGGGACTTCCTCGTCGAGGAGCGCGATCTGGGCTCCGGCCGATCGCGACTCGGTTCGATCGACGCACCGCGCGCCGAGCTGGCCGAGCGCTACATCGAGGCGAACGTCGCCAAGACGCTTTCCCAGCGCGTGATCTCGATGCAGGGGCGTGGCCTGATCCCCAACTACGAGGCCTCGATGACGAAGCTCTTCTCGACCGAGTTCCGCCAGCGGATCGCCCGCACCGCCACCAAACTGCTCGGCCGTTATGGCGACCTGCGCGATCAGAACTACCAGGCAACACCGCAGCGCGGGCGCTGGGCGACGATGTACCTCTCGACCGTCTCGGCGACGATCGCCGGCGGCACATCTGAGATCCAGCGCAACGTGATCGCGACCCGCGGCCTCGGGCTCCCGCGCGGCTAAGAGCGCAGGACCACGCGCTGTGCAGGGCGCGTGGCCCTGGGGGCGCGTGGCACGGTCAGCGGCAGCTGCAGCGGGGGCGCCCGGGATCGCGGCGACATCCAGTTGAGCGCTCCCTGCGCACTGCCGGCCCGGGAGTGGTGTGCGGGCGATACCGGGGCCATGCGAGATTCGGCCGGGTGAGATGAGGCCAGGTGCCAGCTGACCAGGCGCCCGGCGGAGGTCGGTTCTTCTACGGCTGGGTGATCGTCCTGGTCGGCGCAACGATCGCCTTCAGCAGCGGCCCGGGCCAATTGTTCGTCTTCTCGGTCTTCATCGACTCGATGATCGAGGAGACCGGCTTCTCGCGCTCGACGATCTCGGCTCTCTACACCGTCTCGACCGGCCTCAGCGCAGCGATGGTCGCCGTGATCAGCCGTATGGCCGATCGCTGGGGCGCCCGCTCAAACCTGATCCTGGTCGGCACCGCCTTTGGCGCCGCCTGCTTCGGGATGGCCTTCTCGGCCTCGCTTGCCGCCTTCTACGTCTCGTTCGCCGGGCTGCGGGCGCTCGGCCAGGGATCCCTCACGATCGACGCGACGTTGCTCGTCAACCAGTGGTTCGTGACGCGCCGCGGGCGAGCGATCGCCCTGATGGGTCTCGGCTTCCCGCTCTCCAACGCTCTCTTGCCGCCGCTCGGCCGGGTCCTGATCGACACCTACGGCTGGCGGGAGGCCTACGCGGTCCTGGGCGGGCTCGTGATGGTGCTGATCATCCCGGCGGCGATCTTCCTGGTCCGCAACCGTCCAGAGGAGGTCGGCCTCTTCCCGGACGGCGCCGAGGGGCCGCCGGTTGTGGAGCAGGCAGCCGGATTCGACCCGGCCGCGGCCTCGAGACGGCCGATCCTGACCTCGCCCGCATTCTGGATGCTGGCCCTGCCACTCGCCTCGCCGGGCCTCGTCGTGACCGCGCTGGTCTTCCACCAGACCTCGATCTTCGCAGAGCATGGGCTGGACGCGACCACGGCGGCCACCGTCTTCGTGATCTTCGCCGCCTCCTCTGCCATCACCTCGATGGTCGCCGGCATGATCGTCGACCGGGTCGGACCGCGCGCCCTCTTCCTCTTCGCGATGGGCGCGCTCGTTGTCGTCTGCATGCTCGCGCTCCTGATTACGTCGCTGCCCCTGGCCGCCCTCTACGTCACGATGATGGGTGTTGCCGGCGGCTCGCAGCGCATCGTGCAGGGCGTGATCTGGGCACACTACTACGGCCGCTTCGGGCTCGGGCGCGTCCAGGGGTCGGCGATGATGGTGGGGATCACCGCGGCGGCCATCGGCCCCCTCCCGCTGGCCCTGCTGCGCGACCTCTCGGGCGGCTACGACCTGGGCATCTTGGTGATGGCGATGCTGCCTGTGGCCTCGATCGCGACCATGGTGCTGGGCCGCCCCGAACACCTGATCGAGATGGCGGTGGTGCCGCGCGCAGGCGCGCCCGACCGCCGCGGTGGCTGAGAGCGGCCCGGTCGGGCCGTGAGCATAGCGCGGGCTTCGGCATAGCATGGCGCAGCGACCAGGACCGCGGGCAGCTGCAGGGATCCTCATGGCAGAGGCCGACCAGCGGGTGAGCGTTGTGGACGATGCCCGGCCGGCGCCTACGCGTTCAGGCCTCCGCGGAATCTACTACGGCTGGTGGCTCGTCGGCGCCGCCTTCACCGCGCAGCTGATCTCGGTCGGCGCCCAGAACTACGTCTTCGGGACATTCCAGAAGCCGATGACGGCCGAGCTCGGCTGGGAACGGTCGGAGTTCGTGCTGGCCAGGACCCTGGGCATGGGTCTCTTCGCGCTGACCGGCCTGCTAATCGGCTCTTATGTCGACCGCCACGGCGGTCGGCGGCTGATGCGCGTCGGGATCACGATCCTCAGTAGCGCGATGTTCGCACAGGCCTACATCCAGGAGCTCTGGCAGTGGTGGTTGCTGAACGGGGTCGTCCTCACCTCGGGCGCGGCAATGACCGGCAACCTCGTCGTCAACGTCACCGTCGCCAAGTGGTTCGTCGAGAAGCGCGGCCGGGCGGTCGGGATCTCCTCGATGGGCGTCTCGGCGGCCGGCATCCTGATCACGCCGCTAGCCGCCCTGCTGATCGACATCGTCGGATGGCGCGACGCCTGGCAGTGGCTGGCCGTCGGAGCGCTCGTGGTGATTATGCCGATCACCTTCCTGATGCGACGGAACCCCGAGGATCACGGCCTCCACGCCGACGGGAAGACGGCCACCGAGGTCGCCAGGGGCGGTGGTGACCGCGCCGCCGCCGACTTCGCATCGTCGATGACTCGTGCCCAGGCGTTGCGCACCCCCGTCTTCTACCTGGTCGTCGTCGCCTTCGGCCTGGGCGGACTCTCGATCGGCATGATCCTGGTCAACGCGATCCCGTTCATGGAGGACGCCGGCTACTCATCGACCACGGCCGCCCTCATGATCACGATCGCGTCGGTTCCCTCGATGGTGACCAAGCCGATCTGGGGCTATCTCGTCGACCGCCTCGACGCGCGTCACATGTCGATGCTGGGCTTCGTCGTCACCGCGATCTCACTCGTGATGGTCGTCTTCAGCGTGCGAGCACAGGCGGAACTCCTCGTCTACACCGCCTTCTTCTGCCTCGGCATCGGCTGGGGCGGGATGATCCCGCTCCAGGAGGTGGTCTGGGCCAGCTTCTTCGGGAGACGCTATCTTGGAGCGGTCCGCAGCGCCGGGATGCCGTTCGCGCTGGGGATGAGCGCCAGTTCGCCGTTCCTGACGGCGCTCTACTTCGATCGCGTCGGCGACTACGACGGGGCCTTCCTGACGGTGGCCGCGCTCGCGATCGTGGCGGCGGCGCTGATGTCGCTGGTGCGGCCGCCGAGGCGGCGTCCCGCCGGCGGCGGCCAGACAGCATCGGCGTAATGGGTGCCGCCCGGGCGGCCGGCGCATGGTAACGAGGTGATGAGGGTTGGGGCACAGGCCCCGGCCCCGTTTCGAAGGGAGCAGCAGTGAGCAACGTCAATCAGAGCGGCCTCCTGGCCGGCAAGGTCGCGGTCGTCACGGGCGCCTCTCGCGGCATCGGCGAGGCGATCGCCATCCGCTACGCGATGGAGGGGGCCAGGGTCGTCGTCTCCGCCCGCACGGTTGAGGAGGGCGACCACCCGTTGCCCGGCTCGATCTCAGGCGTGGTCGAGCGGATCAACTCGGCCGGCGGCGAGGCCACCGCGGTGCGCGCCGATCTCGCCCAGAGCGCCGACCGTGAGGGGCTGATCGCGGCCGCCGAGGAGGCCTACGGGCCGGTCGACATCCTGGTCAACAACGCCGCGATCACCTACTTCATCCCGGCGGTCGACTTCCCAGAGCGTCGCTTCAAGCTGATGCAGGAGGTCCAGGTCTACGCACCTCTCCATCTCTCGCAGCTCGTCCTGCCACAGATGATCGAGCGCAAGAGTGGCTGGATCGTCAACGTCAGCTCACACGCGGCACTCCACCCCAAGCCAGACGCCGGCGGCCGCGGCGGAACGGTCTACGGGATGTGCAAGGCGGCGCTCGAGCGCTTCACCACCGGCCTGGCCTCGGAGGTCTACCCGGACAACGTCTCGGTGAGCGTGATCTCGCCGGGCCTCGTGGCGACGCCGGGCGTCGTCCACCACGGGCTGATCAACGACTCCAACCGGGACCGCGTGACGCCCGTGGAGCACATGGCGGAGGCATGCCTGCGACTGGCATACGGCCCGACCAATGAACTGTCGGGGCGGATCACCTACGCCGATGAGATGATCGCCGAGTTCTCGCTGGAGCCGGCAGAGCTCCTCGCCTGACCCGCGCCCTGCCGCCCCCGTCTGGCCCGCGGCCACCGGGGGCGAGGCGCGATGCGCGGCGCCGCGGCCGGGTCGCTATCCTCGGGGCCTGCGGAAAGGTGATCCCCGATCCGGAGGAGGCAGCCAGGATGTGTACACCCGGGACCGGGCATGGCGCGGCCGCCAGCAACTGGCGAAACTCAGATGCACCGCTCGCCGAGAAGCTGAGGCAGAGCGCGCGCAACATCTGGACCAGGGTGCGCACCGGCTCCCTCTGCTGCGGCCGGCCCGGTGAGTCCGGGTGCTGACAGGGCCCAGTCGAGCCCGGTGCGGGCCCGCAATCCTGAGCGGCAGGACCATCCCCAGACCGCGTGGCCAGGGCGCGTGTCTCCTTGGCCCCGGCCCGCTATGATCGCGCGATGCCGCTCAGTCGTTGCCAGTTCTGCAGCGCCCAGCCGCTCCGAGAGGTGGCGGTGAGTCGCTGGCGTGACAACCCCGATGATGTCGAGCGGCTCACGATCGAGCTCTGTGCGAAGCACCTGAGGCGGTTGGAGAAGGCCGGGAAGCGTGGGCACCGGCACCTCGGTCAGAGCTACCGCACCGGGTTCTGGTAACCCGGAGCGGTCGATCGCTTGACGGCCTCGGGCCGCGGCTGCCGTGATTCGCCTGAGCATCTGCCGTCCGGGGCTTCGTCCCGCGGGCGATGCCCACCCCGGTCGGCCGCTAGATTCTGCAATAATCGCGGGCACGCCGCCCACCGGCCCTCGCTCGCGCCGGGCCGCTGCTCAAGAGACGGACGGCGCGCGCCCGGAGGCTCTGGATGGCGACCTACTTCCTGCTCCTGACGATGACTCCAGACGGGCGGGAGGTCTGTCTCGACGATCCGCTGCGGCTGCTTCGCATCGAGGCCGAGACCGATGTCCCGGGCGTCGAATGCATGGGGCTCTACGGCGTGCTTGGTCCCTACGACTTCGTCAGCATGATCGAGGCCAAGGACAACGAGACGGTCGCCCGCTTCTCGCTGGAATTCGGGGTACGCGCCGGCGCGCACATCGTGGCACTACCGGCGGTCCCGATCAGCCGGTTCGAACGCCGCCCCCTGGTTGGACTGGATGCCGGCGATACGAGCCTGGCGAACCCGCTCCCTCAGCCGCCCGCGGGGGCAGCCGGCGGCTGACCCCAGCAGCGGGGATGGCCGGCAGGCGCCGCAGCGGCTCGGGGCCGACGGCGCGGGCGGTATGCTCGGGTCGCGACCGGAGATCCGATGGGTGCTCGCACGACCAACCTCCTGATCCTCGCCCTCCTGCTCGCTGAACTAGCCTCCGGTCTCGCCAGCTTCCTGGTGGGCAGTCCCGATGGCCGCTGGGTCTTCTGGCTGCACGGCGCGGGCGGCCTGAGCCTCGTCGTCCTGGTCACCTGGAAGTGGCGCATCGTCATGCGCTCCTTCGCCAGGAGGGGCAGGGGCCTGTGGTCGCTCACGCCTGTGCTGCTCAGCGCTTGCTTTGTGGGCACCCTCTTGAGCGGCGTCTGGTGGGCGGCGATCGGCCGAGGGGATGTCTGGGTGCCGGGCTACGGTTCGATGCGCCCCCTCGTCCTGCACGCGGTGCTGGCGCTCCTCCTCGTACCCCCCTTTGCGATCCACGCGGCGCTGCGCTGGCCACGGCCGCGCGTGGCCGACTTCCGGAGCAGACGGACGGCCCTGCGCCTGCTCGCGGTCGGCGCCGGCGGGCTGGCGCTCTGGCAGGGCCTCTGGGCGGTGTCTCGCGTCACTGGGCCGGAGCGACGCTTCACCGGATCCCGCGAGGAGGCGAGCCTCCAGGGGAACGCCCATCCCGTGACGAACTGGCTGACCGACACGCGGCAGCAGGTCGATCCGGCGAGCTGGCGGCTCCGGGTGAGCGGGCTCGTCGACAGGCCCCTCGCGCTCAGCTACGTCGAGCTCTCGGCGATGGCGGGAGAGAGCCGGCACGCGACCCTGGACTGCACCGGGGGCTGGTACACAGAGCAGGAGTGGAGCGGCGTGCCGCTCGTGGCACTGCTCTCCCGGGCCGGCGTCGCGGTCGATGCGCGCAGCCTCGTCTTCCAATCCGTGACCGGCTACCGGCGCCGATTCCCGATCGATACCGCCCCCGCCCTGCTACTTGCAACTCACGTCGGCGGTGTGCCGCTCAGCACCGGGCATGGCTGGCCGGCGCGCCTGGTCGCACCGCATCGGCGCGGCTACCAGTGGGTGAAGTGGGTCGAGCTTGTCGAGCTGAGCGCCCACCCGGCCTGGTGGCAGTCGCCGCTCCCTCTACAGTAGAGAACGAGCCCGCCGGCCGCCCGCAGAGCCGCGACCCCGACGGTCTCTCTCTCGCTGAGGCGCCGGGTCAGCGGGTACTATCCGGCGAATGCCGCCAAAGTGGGGCGATCAGCGCGAAAGGTCGGGAGATGCCACTCGACATGTTCAAGGTCCCGGCGGCCGAGGCGATCTACGTCCCGGAGGGGCGCCTGCGGGAAGCCACCAGGGCGATCTTCTCAGAGCTCGGCCTCGCCGAGGAGGATGCAGCCCTTGCCACCGACGTGCTGGTCATGGCCGACATGCGCGGCGTCGATAGCCACGGCGTCTCGAACATCCTGCGCAGCTACGTCGCCGGTTTCCACGATGGGCGCTATCTGCCGAGACCGGATTGGAAGGTCGTTCGCGAGCGCGCCGCGACCGCCACCATCGACTCCGACCGCGGGCTCGGCGTGGTGGTCGCCCCCAAGGCGATGGCGATCGCGATCGCCAAGGCGAAGGAGACGGGCGTCGGTATCGTCTCGATCCGCAACGGCGGACACATGGGGATGGCTGCCTACCACGCGATGCTGGCGCTCGAGCACGACATGATCGGCGTCGCAATGACGGCCATCGGGACACAGGTCGTGCCGACCTTCGGGGCCGTTGGCAGGCTCGGCACCAATCCGATCGCCGTCGCCGCGCCGGCCAAGGAGATGCACCCCTTTGTCCTCGACATCGCCACCAGCATGGTGGCCGGCAACAAGCTGCGGCTGGCGAACCGGCTCGGCGCGACCCTCCCCGCCGGCATGATCGCCGACGCGAGCGGAACGCCGATCGAGACCCCCGGTCCGCTCCCGGAGGGATACCAGAACATTCCGATGGGCGGGACACGGGAACTCGGGTCGCACAAGGGCTACGGGCTGGCGATGGTCGTTGAGATCATGTGCACGATCCTCTCAGGTGGAATCCCGATGTCGCTCCCAGCAGGGGGAAGACAGGCGACCCACCACCTTGCCGCCTACGACATCGAGGCCTTTACCGACGTCGAGGCATTCAAGGAGACGATGGACGAATGGCTGAGGCTGCTTGAGGCGACGCCAACGGCGCCCGGCCACGAGCGGGTGTTGACACCCGGTCTCGAGGAGGCGGAGGCGGAGGCGGAACGTCGCGAACGCGGGATCCCCCTGCACCCGGAGGTGATCTCCTGGTTCGAGGAGGTCCATCGGGAGCTCGGGATCTCAAGCCCGCTTCGCTAGCTCCCGCCCGGTGCGAGGCCCGGTGCGACGCCCGGGCCTCGGCGCTAGGGTGTGCGCTCGTACCAGCCCGAGCCGAAGAGCAGGCCCTCGTAGCGTACCGCCCAGCTGTGCTTGACCTCATCGGCATCGTCCCTGGCCGGGTTGACGTAGATGTAGTCGACCCAGATGCCCTCCGCGGTGGCGGCACTGAGCAGGACGCCGTACGCGACCCCGTTGACGTCGGTTAACTTCGGATCGCTCAGGGCGTCGCCCACGACCGCAGGCACCGTCGCACGGGCGATCACCACGTCATTCTCATCGGCGATGAAGACGTACCACTCCCCGTCGACACTCACCGGCGAGTTGTAGTACGCGACAGTAGCGTCGCGCCCCTCCTCGTCGTAGCGGTTGATCGCCTCATCGACGAAGAGCTTGGTGTAGGCCGCCGGGTCACCCGTGGCGATCGCCGCCTCCCCGCGGATCCTGACGATCATCAGGCGACCGGCGGGGATTGAGTCTCTGAAGAGGTCGACAAACGCCTGGTTGTCCGCTGCCTGGGCCTCCGGTAAGTAGACGACGACCTTGCCGCCCTCCGTGACGGCGGCAAGGTCCGCCCCCGCCCGGACGAGCGCCCGGTGCAGCTGCGAAACTGTGCCGCCTTCGGCCACCACGAAGCCGTAGCCCCTGGCCGGCAGCTCGCCCGGGAACCCACCATCCGCGAGCGTCTCCGGGTGGTCGGCCTCACCGCCCTCACCGCCGTCACCATCCTCGGCAGTCGTCTCCGGGTGGTCGCCTTCACCGTCATCGGCAACGACTGTGATCTCGGCCGGTTGCGGCACGACGTTCGCCGCCTGTGCGCCGCTGGGCGACAGCGCGATCAGGCCGGAGAGGAGCACCGCGACGCTGGCGAGCGAGCCGGTCGTGAGGGTGCGTCTCCAGAAAATGGAACCCATGGTGATCAGCCCTTCGGTGGACCCGGCCAGCGACCGGCGGAGCGAGCTCGCCACCGCGCTGGCCCGGGGCGGGCGGCAGCGATCGCCTGGTGCGGGCCCTGAACTCAGCCGTTACCGGCCAGGATCAGTTCATCCGGGGCCGGCCGGCGTGGCCGGAGCCCGATAGCGTGGATTGTGCTCGCGATCGGCCGGGGCCGCTACCTGGCGAGCAGGCACGCTCCTGGCGGACCACAGAGGCGCAGGCGCCGCAGCCCCCTGGCAATGAGCGATCGCTGCTGACCGGGTCGACGGCAGCCCGCGAGCGCTGGGGACCCTACCTACGCCTCGGCGCCGTGCAGCGCCTCCCCGCGGTGCAACCTCGCCGCGATGTCGTAAGTCTGGCCGATGGCGCGCACGGTCGGCGCGTGGGCGGTCAGGAAGCGCGCTGCACCGAGCAGGATGTGAGCCGCCTCGGGCCGGCCACGGAAGTTCTGGTACTGCCGCACCGCCGCCTCATAGATCTGGATCGAGTGGAAGCCAACGTCCTCGCGCAGCAGCGCATGTCCGAGCGCCGCCACGACGGTGTCGGCTGGCACCTCGGCGAGCAGTGCACCGACGATCTGGGCCGTCTCGTCGACCTGCTGCTGTCGGTCGAATTGCGCCAGCAGCCCCTCACGTGACCCGTGCTCACCATCGGCCCGGGGGATCGGCTGCTTCGGCACGTTGAGGAAGCGTTCGAGATAGACCGAGAGCGCACCGTCGAAGATGCCGCGGGCCACTTCGCGCGATGGGGCGCGCCGCATCGCCTGGTCGACGGCGTTGGCGTAGGTGAAGGTGTGGTGCACCGTGTCCCAGTCGCCGAACTCATTGGAGATGTGGAAGTGGAGCGGGCGCAGCGCCGCAGCGTAGGCGACGGTGGCCGAGAGTTCGGCCAGCGGTACCCCCTCGCGCACGGCGGCGAGCATCGCATCCAGCGTCTCAGCCGGTTCGCCGTCCAGGATCTGCTCGGCCAATTCCCGGTGCCCCTGCCACTCGTGCAGGCGTTCTCCACCGACCTCGATCGCGGCATCGAGCCCGACCAGCGTCCGCTCAAGGAGCTCAGGCAGGTCGATCGGGTGACGCCAGGCGGCGGTCTCCTCCATGCGTGTGGCCGAGACGATCGGGCCGACAAGCGTCGGCAGGATCGTCTCGGCGTGCTGCCAGCCGATGAGGTCGAGCAGCTCGAAGGCCTTGTTGGTGAAGTCGATCGCGTGCCCCTCGTCCAGGAAGAGGTGATCGGTGCAGGCAGCGAAGAGCATCTCTGCCACCTGCTCGGGGCTCAGTCCGATCCGGATCGCGGTGCGCAGGCAGCGCTCCGCCGGCTCGGCCGATCGGGTCTCGACGAACCGCCTCAGCCAGGCCCGGTAGACCTCCGGTCGGCGCTCGGTCGTTGTGAGCGGCTGGAGATCGAAGTCCGGCGGCTCGCCGGCCGTGTCGCTCGCGACGTGCACGAGCCCGTGATAGAGGGCGCGAGCCCGATCACTCTCCTCAAGCACGGGCTCAAGCGTGCCGACGGCGGTCAGGATGGACAGCCCTGAACTCCAGCCGCGGGCGCGGTTGGTGGCGCCGAAGAGCGCCGCACGCTCAATGATCAGCTCGCTCCGGCCGGCCTCGACAAGCCCGATCACCGACTTGGCCAGGACCAGTCGAATGTTCTGCTCGAGCCCCTCGTCCAGCTTGCCAAGCCAGTGCGGGAGGGGATCTGCCTGGGGCAGCTGCGGATCGAGGTAGACCTCACCCTCGCGGATCTCGACGGCGAAGGTCGGCACATCATCGGCGAAGGGATCGAAGGTGCAGCCGCCGGCCAGGTCGAAGCGCGCGTGGTGCCAGTGGCAGGTGAGGATACCGTCGCTCACAGTGCCGCGGCTGAGCGGAAACCCCATATGTGGGCAGCGGTTGTCGAGCGCGTATACGTCGTCCCCCTGGACGAACAGCACGATCGTGCGGCCGCCCGCGGAGACGACTCGCGGCTGGCGCTGCCTGAGCTCCTCAATCGGTCCGATGTGTACCAGTCGCTCGCCGGCTGGCGATCGGTGATCCTGCTGCTGCGTCGTCATCTTCGCCTCCCTGACCGGGCTTCACCGCCCCGCTTCCCGCCGGGCCGCGGGCTGGGGTGCCGGCGGGACCCGGAGCGCCCTCTCAGGCGGCCCCGCGGCCGCCCACCAGCGGCCGTGGCCATCCGCTCATGCAACCAGCGACAGCACGATCGCGAACAGGATCGCCGATGGGATCGAGCCAAGCACGGCGATCAGGATCGAGCGGCCGAGGCCGATGTCGAGTGCGGCCTTGAGCGCAATGATAGTGGTAACCAAGACCCAGATCCCGACCGCGACCGAGACCAGCCCGATGAGGGCCGGTATCAGTCCCAGCAGATAGAGCACCTTGGGAGCGTTGGCGAAGCCGAGCGTGCGTGCCACCTCGCCCCAGTCGGCGCTCGTCTCCGCGCCGGAAAGTAGCCGCGTCCCGATCATGTAGGTGAACCAGGCGTAGATCGCCCAGCCGAACAGGCCGGTGACCGTAACGCCGACGAGCGACACGATGCCACCGGAGGTTCCGCCGCCGATCCCGAAGGCGAGGCTGCCCGCGACCACGACAATTGCCGCCTGCAAGGTCGCATCGCGGTCGTGCTCGACCTCTTCATAGACCTCGGACCGGAGGAGCGACGCTCCAACCATGCGCCCGACAAACGTCGTCCCGGCAGTCCCATCCATCTCTTGCATGTCTCCCCCGTCCGCCACCACGGACATTATCGCCCTTCCGCCCGGGCTTGTCCCCCCCTGTGGCCCCGGGATGCCCGTGGGTCGCACGGACGGTGGCCTGACGGCCCGGATCGGCCGTCAGTGAGAGACACGGGCGCGGCGGAGTGGCGAGCAGGAGCGTCTCGGTCGCACCACCCGAGGACGCTCCCCGGGCCGAGGCAGGTCGCAGAGGTGCTGACGAGTTCACTGCGCCAGTCGGGCGCGGTGAACTCGCCGGCCGGAGCGCCGATCTCCCCGCGGGGGCCGACCAGGTGAGGGCTGTCGGAGGGTTGGGCCACAGAGCCCAGCGGAATCGCAGCCAGATGAGGTGCCGGACCTGCCTCTCGTAGACTGTTCTGGGATTCCGAGCGGGCGGACTGCCTACTCGCAATCGTCCGCCCGCAGCAACCCAAGCCCACCAGAAGGTGAGACTGACTCATGACGCCGAACGGCACACCCACCATCGACTGCCAGGTTCACGCCTACGAGCGCAACAGTCCGGAGAACCCCTGGCGCGCCGTTTTGACGGGACCCGACGAGGTCACCGGCGACGACATGGTCAGGGAGATGGACGCGGTCGGCGTTGACGGGGCGCTGCTGATCTCGCCCTTCACCATCTACGGCTTCGACCCGAGCTATGCGCTGGCGGTCCATGCCAGACATGCGGACCGGTTCGGCCTGATCAAGCCGTTTGATCCGCGGTCGGAGACGATTGCCGCCGAAGTCGAGGAGTGGACGGCCCGACCGGGCGTGGTCGGTGCCCGGATCATGCTCAGCTTCGAGCAGCTTGCGGCCAATGATCCTGGTCTCGACCGGGTCATGGAGGCGGGGGCGAGGGCAGCTGTTCCGGTCAACGTTCTCTGCTCCGGCCAGGTGCCAATTCTTCGCGAAGTCGCGCGTCGGCATCCGAACACGCAGCTGGTGATCGATCACGTGGGCCTGGCACAGCCGTTTGAGCCGCCGCCACCCCCGGAGCCGTGGGCCGACCTCGAGAACGTGCTTTCGCTGGCCGAGTTCGACCATGTGGCGATCAAGATCTCTGGGGCGTGCACGTTGTCGCACGAGCCATTCCCGTACGCGGACATCTGGGATCCGCTCGGCCGGTTGTTCGAAGCGTTCGGGTTCGACAGATGTATGTGGGGCACAGACTGGACGCGGGCGGTAAAGCTGCTCACCTACGAGCAAGGCGTGGAGGCGTTCCGGGTGGCCGACCAGCTCTCGGATGGGGAACGCGCGGCGCTGATGGGCGGCACCCTCGAGCGGATATACGGTTGGTCTCCGGGCAAGGCAGCAGCGGGCGGCTAAAGGCGCCTAAAGCGGGTCTGCTGTCCACGTGTGGCGCAGGGCACAGTCGTTGCGTGCAGAGGCAAGCATCGCGGGAACTCCGGGCCGCTTCCGACACGGACACTTGATATCCTGAGCTCTGGCTCGTCGCCGGGGCCTGTTGCGGAATCGCCGTTCGGGGCTCATCCTCGCCCGTGACGTGACTCGCTTTGGGGGGCTTCGGGACCGGGAACTGCCAGCAGTTCTCCACACAGACCGTAGAAGACGGTGACGCTGGCCCCGGGTTGGTAGCGCATACGGGATTCGAACCCGTGATCTCCGCCTTGAGAGGGCGGTGTCCTAGGCCGCTAGACGAATGCGCCACCGGTACGGACGAGCCAGATCGTACGAACCTTCGCGGTCGCGCTCAAGTGTGCCGGCAGACAGCCCCGGGCGCGGGCGCACCGCCCGCGGCCCGCCTTCGGTCGTCGCCCAGCAATCTCCTCTCCGGCGCACGGAAGCCGTCGCTCGCCCGCGCACCGGAGACCGGCTCGGGAGGACCTCCCCAGTGGCGCGCCCACAGTCCGACGCTGTGTGAAGATGCGGGCCGGATGAGTGAGCCCCACGTCACCCCTGAGAGCACGCCGGGGAGCGGCAGCTTCGGTGAGCCTTCGGCTCTCTCCCCTTTCCGACTCGGCAGCTTCCGCCTGCTCTGGGCCGCGTCGCTCTCCTGGATGATGACGCGCGAGCTCAGGATCCTGGTCACCAGCGTCTGGATCTTCGAGACGACGGGCCGCGCAACCGACCTGGCCCTGATCGGTATCGTCCAGCTGGTGGTCCAGATCCCGGCCCTGCTCTGGGGCGGCACCCTCGCCGACCGCGTCGACCGCCGCCGCATGCTGGCCTTGACGCAGTCAGCAACGTTCGGGCTGATGGTGTTGATGGGGTTCGCAGACCTCGCCGGACAACTCGAGCCATGGCATGTCTACGTCGCGATCGCCTTCATGGCCTCAACCAACATCATGGGCAGCCCTGCCCAAGCCGCCCTGCTGCCTTCAGTGGTCCCCGAGCGCTGGCTGATGTCCGGCGTCGTCGTCCAGAGCGTCACGCAGCAGGTGGCGGCGGTCGCGGGCCCTCTGCTCTTTGCCCTCGTCGCCGCCACGGTCAGCATCACGGCGACATTCTTCCTCTCCGTCGTGGTCGCCGCGCCGGCCCTCTTCCTGCCGCTCCTGATCCGCATCCGCTTCGTCCCACCACGGAGCCCAGAGCCCGGTTCAACGGTCAGGCAGACCTGGGAGGGCTTCCGCTTCGTCAGGCACCACGGACTGCTCCCCGGCCTCTACCTGCTGGACACCGGGATCACGATCTTCAGTTTCTACCGACAGCTCTTCCCGCTCTTCGCCCGCGAGCTCTACGGCGGCGCTGCCGGGACGGCCGGGCTCCTCACGGCCGCCAACTCGGTCGGCGGCGTCCTCGGGACGATGCTCGTGCTCGCGTTCAATCGCTACCGACCGAAGGGGATGATCGTCCTCTACGCCACCATCGTCTATGCGCTGCTGCTCTTGCCATTGGCATTCAGCACGCAGCTCTGGATCGGGATGATCCTGATCGGCGGCCTCGGCGCGATGGACGGGATCTCCGTTGCCGTCCGTCGCGCGATCGTCCAACTGACGACGCCTGACCAGATGCGTGGGCGCGCGTTCGCCCTGCAGACGCTGTCGGCGCAGACGGCAAACAACATTGGCACCCTCGAAGTTGGCTTCCTCTCAGCCGCCGCCGGGCTCTCATTCACGCTCGCTTTCGGGGGGATCGCAGCGCTCATGATCACACTCGTGATCTGGCGGGCGGTTCCGGGGATCCGCAGCTACCGCTACCCTTAACTCGGAGTCACCCGTGCTCACGCCGTGCAGCGGGAGACCCAGATGATCGGGATCAAGATGGCCCGAACCACTCACCGCTGGATGCCCGGCTACGACCGGTTGGCCGGCCTGCTCGCCGCCGCCCTGGCGCTCGGTGTGGCCGAACTGGTTGCCGCCGTGACCGGCAACGTCTCGCTCGTCGTCTCGGTCGGCAATGCGGTCGTCGACTCCACCCCGGGCGCGATCGTGAAGTGGGCGATCGAGCTCTTCGGAACCCGCGACAAGCCGATCCTGCTCACCGTGATCGTCCTCGCCTCGCTGGCGCTGGGCGGCGCCATCGGGCCGATCGCCCGTCGCTGGCCCCGGGCTTCGCCGATCGCCTTTACCGCGTTCGGCGTCGTGGGCGCGCTCGCCGCGTTGCGAGACCCGATGGCCCAGAGCCTCCTCTCCGTCCTGCAGGCCGCACTGGCCGCACTGGCCGGCTGGTGGTCTTTCGGGCACCTGCTCAGGGCCGCGACGCTGACAGCCACGGCCGCTCACGACCAGGACACCGGGACTCTCCCCGGCCGCGGCCTTGCGAACCGGCGGCGCTTTCTCACCTTCGCCGGGCTCACCGCCGGCGGCGCTGCGCTCAGCGCGGTCACGGGGCGGCTGGTCCTCGGACCACCTGTAGACGTCGAGGCGCAGCGAGCGGCAATCGACCTACCAAGTTCCGGCACGGGCAGCGTGACCCTTGACTCCGAGGGTTTCCCGGTGCCCGGCCAGTCGACCCTGATCACACCGAACGAGACCTTCTACCGGATCGACACCGCGCTCGTCGTCCCACGGATCGACCGGAACCGCTGGGCGCTGACCGTGCACGGGATGGTCGAGCGCCCCTTCCAGCTGACCTTTGCTGAACTCCTCGCGATGGTCTCGATTGAAGACGCGGTCACGCTCGCCTGCGTCTCCAACGAGGTCGGTGGCGATCTCGTCGGGAACGCCGTCTGGACCGGCATCCCGCTCTCAACCCTGCTCGAGCGCGCCGGCATCCAGTCCGGCGCCGATCAGGTCGTTGGCCGCTCGGTGGACGGCTTCACCGCCGGCTTCCCGACCGAGGTGGTGTTCGATGGCCGCCAGGCGATGGTCGCCATCGGCATGAACGGTGAGCCGCTGCCGGCCGACCACGGCTTCCCGGCACGTCTGGTGATCCCCGGGCTCTACGGTTACGTCTCGGCGACCAAGTGGCTGAAGGAGATCGAGCTGACGTCGTTCGGGCGATTCGAGGCCTACTGGATCCCGCGCGGTTGGTCGAAGTTCGCGCCGATCAAGACCCAGTCGCGAATCGACGTGCCGCGCTTCGCCCAGCGGGTCACTTCGGGCCCCGTGGCCGTCGCCGGTGTCGCCTGGGGCGGGATCCGCAGCATCGACCGGGTCGAGGTCCGGATCGCCCCGATCACCGGTGGCGAGAGCGGCTGGGCCGAGGCGCGCCTGGGCCGGCGCCTCAACGAGAGCACGTGGCGCCAGTGGGTCTACGAGTGGGATGCGCCGGTCGGTACCTTCAACATCGAGGTGCGCGCCACGGACGGCGACGGCGAGACCCAGACCAGCGATCGGAGCAACCCGGCGCCGAACGGCGCGACCGGTTACCACCGTATCCGCGTCTACGTGGAAGAGGCCTAGACAGTATGGCGTGACCGAGTAGCTCAAGATACGAGGGTGCTGCAGGGGTAGCACGGCGAGTATCGAGAAGGGGCCGGTCATGGAGACGAACACGACGTATGTGGGGATGGATGTCCACGTGGCGAAGATCCAGCTGGCAGTGCTGGTGCCGGGGACGAAGCATCGGACGGAGCTGGAGCTGGAGAATGAGCCGCGGGCCCTGAAGCGGTTGGCACGGAAGCTCAAGCAGATGGCGCCCGATCAGCTGCTGGCCTGCTACGAGGCGGGGCCGGGGGGCTTTTCGGTGCAGCGAGTGCTTGAAGCAGAGGGCGTCGAGTGCCAGGTGATCGCGCCGGCGCTGATACCGCAGCGACCGGGGGACCGGGTGAAGACCGATCGCCGCGATGCACGGAAGCTGGCGGAGCTGCTCCGTGGCGAACTGCTCACCGTGGTACACCCGCCGACGGTCGAACAGGAGGCGACGCGCGATCTGTGCCGCTTGCGGGAGGCGACGGTGGGCGATCGCAAGCGGGCGCGGAACCGGCTTGCGAAGTTCCTGCTCAAGCGGAAGCTGTCAACCTCTCCATGCCGGTCGAGGTCAGGGGGTTGTTGCAATGACGGGTTTGTTGATCCACGCCTCCTTCGGGGGTCTGGCGGCCCGCGGCGGTCCGTTGCGGAACCGCTCGGGCCAGACGCTGTAGGCGGCATCCAGGGTCTCCTGACGCGCCTGCACGGTCTCCAGGGCTTGCCCGCCGTGGAGCGTGGCGGGGTGCTGGTAGCCGACACCGGAGTGGTAGTGCTCGCGGTTGTACCAGTCGACAAACGGCGCCATCCAGCTCCGCACCTCCTCCAGCGAGTGGAAGCGGTCGGGGTAGTCGTGGCGGTACTTGACGGTCTTGAAGCCGGCCTCGGAGTAGGGGTTGTCGTTGCTCACGCGCGGGCGCGAGAGGCTGCGCGTGACAGCGAGGTCTTCGAGCAGTTCCGCCAGGCTTGTCGACGTCATCTGGGCGCCACGGTCTGAGTGCAGCGTCAGTTGCTGCGGCGAGATCCCGTTGCGGTCGCAGGCGGTGCCCACCAGCGTCCTGGCAACCTCGGTCGACTCCGCCGTGTCGACCGTCCAGGCGACGATCTTGCGACTGAAGATGTCGATCACCACGTAGAGATAGAACCAGCCGCGGTGGTGAGGGCCGCGGAGCCGCGAGATGTCCCACGACCAGACCTCGTTCGGGCCGCTCGCCTGCACCTGGGGTGCATGGTGGATCGTACGTCGGTGACCGCGACGGCGTTCTCTGACCAGGCCGCGTTCCTCGAGGATGCGGTACATCTGGCGGATCGAGCAGACGTACGAGCCTTCGTCCAGCAGCTGATAGTAGACCTGGGCGGGCGCCTGGTCACGAAAGCGTGGTGAGCACAGCAGCTCGGCGATGTGATCGCGCAGCTGGTCGGGGATGCGTGACGGCTGCGGCTGGTGCTGCTCGCGCGGTTTCGCCTGTGACGGCCGCCTGTGTAGCCGGCCGGCGGCCGCCTGGCGGCGGCTGCGGTCGGTCCGCTCTGAGTATCCGAAGGCTCGACAGGCGCGGGCACGGCCAACCCGCTGGGCCCATGCGTCCACAGCGGCGAGCATCTGCGCCCGCCAGTTGGCGTATGCCTGCGCTGGCCACTCGGCTCGGGTCGGCGCTACCCGTTCTGGCCACTCGGTCGCCGCTGCGACGCGCTCTTGCGGGCAAATCTTTGCAAGAGCGCCAAGGCTTTTCCCTGGGCCTCGATCAGCTCCTCTGCCGTCTCCAGCTGCTGCTCGGCAAGCATCGCCCGCTCCCGGTAGCGGTCGCGCTCAAGGGTCAGCCGGTTGGGCGCTCGTGGTCCCGGCGGCCGCTCGACGAGGGCACGGCGCGCCCCATCGTCACGCTGCTGGCGCCACCTGGCGATCAGAGAGGAGTACAGACCCTCGCGCCGACAGATGGCGCCGACTGCTCCCGGCTCTCCGCGGGCCTTTGCCTCGTCGATCTCAGCCAGGATGTCGAGCTTGTACTGCACTGGCCACGACCTGCGTGCTCGACGCACCTCAGTCTCTTCATCAACCACCATCGGTCTACGTCCACTTCTCCGCCCTCGTATCAATCGCACTATATTCGGCAGAGATGAGGTTGGCAGCTAGGGAGATGCACCAGACGCGCAAGGGAAACCAGTGGTACTTCGGGATGAAGTTGCACATCGGGGTGGACTCTGAGAGCGGCATCGTGCACAGCCTCCACACGACGGCGGCGAACGTGAGCGACATCACCGCGGCGCCCGACCTGCTGCACGGCAACGAAAGGCTGGTCTGTGGCGATGCGGGCTACCAGGGCATCGGAAAACGTCTGGAGCAGCGCGAGCGTGCGGTGCAGTGGCAGGTTGCCATGCGACCGGGCAAGCGGCGACTGCTCGACCGGGAGGGTGAGGAGTGGCTCGAAGAGAAGCGCAAGGCCTCCGTGCGTGCGAAGGTCGAGCATCCGTTCCAGATCGTGAAGGTGCGCTTCGGCTACGCCAAGGTCCGCTACCGCGGATTGTTCAAGAACACGCAGCGGCTCGCGTTGCTGTTGGGGCTGGCCAACATGGTTCGAGCGGAGCGCCAACTTGCTGCGTAACAACGGCGCAGTGCGCCCAGAATCCCGCAGCGAGCGCCAAACGGCACTCGCAGAGCCGCTCGCGAGCCCCGATCAGGCCGCATTCCTGACCATCAAGCGATTGAACGCCCCAGAAGAGCCTGATCGGCCGCATTTCGCGGCCAGTTCAGAGCGTCCCTAGGGACGCTCTGAACAGACCCGCATGATCTGTTAAGATGCCTACACGGGATGGTATGGCATTCGACCAGATGACGAGGTGAGCGCGATGGGCGAGGCAACGTTCGCGGAGCTGTACTACGACGCGAAGAAGCGAACGACCTCGCCGGGAGCGGTTTCTGGAACGACTCGATCGGCTGGTTCCGTGGCGGCAACTCGAGCAGCGCATTGCGCCCCACTACCCGATGCCGGGACGGGGGGCGCCAGCCCTACCCACTGTCACTGATGCTGCGGGTGCACATCGTGCAACTGGTCGACAACCTCAGCGACCCGGCGATGGAGGACGCGCTGTACGAGAATCTCACCGTGCAGCGCTTCGTGGGGCTCAGGCTATCGGACGCGATCCCCGATGAGACGACGATTCTCAACTTCCGCCACCGGCTGGAGGCGGCCGCGCTGGGGAGGGGGTTGCTCGAGGAGATCAACCGCCATCTGGAGGCGGAAGGACTGCAGTTGAGACAGGGGACTGTGGTTGATGCCAGTATCATTCAGCGCCCCCTCGTCGACCAGGAATCGGGCCAGAGCACGGGAATCCCGAGATGCACCAGACGCGCAAGGGAAACCAGTGGTACTTCGGGATGAAGTTGCACATCGGGGTGGACTCTGAGAGCGGCATCGTGCACAGCCTCCACACGACGGCGGCGAACGTGAGCGACATCACCGCGGCGCCCGACCTGCTGCACGGCAACGAAAGGCTGGTCTGTGGCGATGCGGGCTACCAGGGCATCGGAAAACGTCTGGAGCAGCGCGAGCGTGCGGTGCAGTGGCAGGTTGCCATGCGACCGGGCAAGCGGCGACTGCTCGACCGGGAGGGTGAGGAGTGGCTCGAAGAGAAGCGCAAGGCCTCCGTGCGTGCGAAGGTCGAGCATCCGTTCCAGATCGTGAAGGTGCGCTTCGGCTACGCCAAGGTCCGCTACCGCGGATTGTTCAAGAACACGCAGCGGCTCGCGTTGCTGTTGGGGCTGGCCAACATGGTTCGAGCGGAGCGCCAACTTGCTGCGTAACAACGGCGCAGTGCGCCCAGAATCCCGCAGCGAGCGCCAAACGGCACTCGCAGAGCCGCTCGCGAGCCCCGATCAGGCCGCATTCCTGACCATCAAGCGATTGAACGCCCCAGAAGAGCCTGATCGGCCGCATTTCGCGGCCAGTTCAGAGCGTCCCTAGAGAGCGATTCCCCTAGCTGCCAACCTCATCTCTGCCGAATATAGTGCGATTGATACGAGGGCGGAGAAGTGGACGTAGAACGATGGTGGTTGATGAAGAGACTGAGGTGCGTCGAGCACGCAGGTCGTGGCCAGTGCAGTACAAGCTCGACATCCTGGCTGAGATCGACGAGGCAAAGGCCCGCGGAGAGCCGGGAGCAGTCGGCGCCATCTGTCGGCGCGAGGGTCTGTACTCCTCTCTGATCGCCAGGTGGCGCCAGCAGCGTGACGATGGGGCGCGCCGTGCCCTCGTCGAGCGGCCGCCGGGACCACGAGCGCCCAACCGGCTGACCCTTGAGCGCGACCGCTACCGGGAGCGGGCGATGCTTGCCGAGCAGCAGCTGGAGACGGCAGAGGAGCTGATCGAGGCCCAGGGAAAAGCCTTGGCGCTCTTGCAAAGATTTGCCCGCAAGAGCGCGTCGCAGCGGCGACCGAGTGGCCAGAACGGGTAGCGCCGACCCGAGCCGAGTGGCCAGCGCAGGCATACGCCAACTGGCGGGCGCAGATGCTCGCCGCTGTGGACGCATGGGCCCAGCGGGTTGGCCGTGCCCGCGCCTGTCGAGCCTTCGGATACTCAGAGCGGACCGACCGCAGCCGCCGCCAGGCGGCCGCCGGCCGGCTACACAGGCGGCCGTCACAGGCGAAACCGCGCGAGCAGCACCAGCCGCAGCCGTCACGCATCCCCGACCAGCTGCGCGATCACATCGCCGAGCTGCTGTGCTCACCACGCTTTCGTGACCAGGCGCCCGCCCAGGTCTACTATCAGCTGCTGGACGAAGGCTCGTACGTCTGCTCGATCCGCCAGATGTACCGCATCCTCGAGGAACGCGGCCTGGTCAGAGAACGGCGTCGCGGTCACCGACGCACGACCCACCATGCACCCCAGGTGCAGGCGAGCGGCCCGAACGAGGTCTGGTCGTGGGACATCTCGCGGCTCCGCGGCCCTCACCACCGCGGCTGGTTCTATCTCTACGTGGTGATCGACATCTTCAGTCGCAAGATCGTCGCCTGGACGGTCGACACGGCGGAGTCGACCGAGGTTGCCAGGACGCTGGTGGGCACCGCCTGCGACCGCAACGGGATCTCGCCGCAGCAACTGACGCTGCACTCAGACCGTGGCGCCCAGATGACGTCGACAAGCCTGGCGGAACTGCTCGAAGACCTCGCTGTCACGCGCAGCCTCTCGCGCCCGCGCGTGAGCAACGACAACCCCTACTCCGAGGCCGGCTTCAAGACCGTCAAGTACCGCCACGACTACCCCGACCGCTTCCACTCGCTGGAGGAGGTGCGGAGCTGGATGGCGCCGTTTGTCGACTGGTACAACCGCGAGCACTACCACTCCGGTGTCGGCTACCAGCACCCCGCCACGCTCCACGGCGGGCAAGCCCTGGAGACCGTGCAGGCGCGTCAGGAGACCCTGGATGCCGCCTACAGCGTCTGGCCCGAGCGGTTCCGCAACGGACCGCCGCGGGCCGCCAGACCCCCGAAGGAGGCGTGGATCAACAAACCCGTCATTGCAACAACCCCCTGACCTCGACCGGCATGGAGAGGTTGACAGCTTCCGCGTATACAAGGGCGTCGACAATTGCCACGCCCGTCCACCCCCCCGGACCACCGAACCACATTGCTCCCGCTTCCGCTCAACCAGTCACCAATGCTTCCGGGTTCACTGCCTGGTGCAGGGCCGAGGCAGGGAGAGGAGATCCAGAGCCGATCAACAAGGGTTGACAAGAGGTCACACCATACAAGAGAGCGATTCCTCCCGACGAAGCACTGTCATGCGGCCAGGCCGACAGGTACCCCGCGTATACAAGAGTGACACGGCGTCGACAATTGCCACGCCCGTCCATCCCCCCGGACCACCGAACCATATCGCTCCCGCTTCCGCTCAACCAGTCACCAATGCTTCCGGGTTCACTGCCTGGTGCAGGGCCGAGGCAGGGAGAGGAGATCCAGAGCCGATCAACAAGGGTTGACAAGAGGTCACACCATACAAGAGTCCTGAATTGGGAATGCGATTGAGATATCCGGTGAGGTTGCCGAAGAATTGATCGGGAGTCTTGTGCCAGATGAAGGGGCGCGGGTGCTCGTTCCAGTCGGCGACCGAAACCTCCACTGCATGGTAGACCATGCAGCGCATCTGATCCCGACGGCGCCCCATCCGCAGCACGGTACCCGGGTCCCGGGGGAGACTAGCGCTCGCCGACGGTCGCCGTGAACTGCTCTGCCGCCTCTTCGCGGCCGATCTCCCGCAGGCCGGCCCGGTGCATGCGGGCCAGCGTCTCGTAGCGTCCGGGGTTCCCCGTTACCCACTCCTCTGATGGTCCACCGAGAATCGAGCGCTTGACGACGGCCGGGGCGCCAACCGCCAGCATCCCATCAGGAATGACCTGTTCGGCCAGCACGATCGCGCCGGCGCCGATCAGAGCGCGTGCCCCGACCCGTGCGCCATCGAGCACCATCGCCCCGTTGGCGATCAGCGCCTGCTCGCCGATCTCTGCGCCGTGCACCACGCAGTTGTGAGCAAGCGATGCCTCGCGGCCGATCAGGGCCGGCAGGTCGGCGCGCCCGTGGACGGCCGCACCGTCCTGGATGTTCGCCCCCTCGCCGATCACCGCATAGCTCGTGTCGCCGCGCGCGACCGCGCCGTACCAGACCGAGGCGCCGGCGCCGATCCGCACGTCGCCGACGACGGTGGCCGTGGGCGCGATGAAGGCATCGGGATGGACCTGGGGAACCTTGTCACCCACGGCGTAGATCGGCATCAGCGTCTCCTCGGCTCTCTCGGGCCACGGCAGCGGTCGGCGCCCAGCACCCACCCTATCGGCGATCGGAACTGGCGGGCGCCCTGGGTGACCCAAATCGGGGTGCGGGACGGAGGTTATGTCTGCACACGCTGAACGGAGATCACTCCCCGCACGGCATCGAGCCCGGAGAGCAGGCTCACGAACTCGGCACCGCCCTCGGTCTCCACGGTGAGATCGACGGTGACCGTGCCGTCGGCGCGCTCCTCGGTGCGGACGCCCACCATGTTCGCATCGCCGTTGGCCAGGATCGTGGAGACGTCACGCAGCAGGCCGACCCGATCCCACGCATGCACCTGCACGCGGGCGGCGTAGAGCGATGGCCTGAGGCCCCAGTCGCAAGCCAGGAGCCGTTCGGGCTCGGAGACGTGAGCGACGTTGGTGCAGGTCTCGCGATGGGCCGTGACGCCTCCTCCGCGGGTCACGAAGCCGACGATCGGGTCGCCCGGCAGCGGGCTACAGCAACGGCCCATCTTGACGTGGAGATCAGCCATGCCCAGCACCCGGATCGCCGGTGGACCCTGGGAACGTACCTGCCCGGGCGAGAGCACGGGCCGATCCGGCGTTGAGTGCTCGGCCAGGATCATCCCGAGGCGGTGGGTCGAGACATCGCCTGAGCCGAGCGCCGCGTAGAGATCTTCCAGCGAGGGGAGCTTGAAGCGCTCCCACAGCCTGGCCGGCAGACGGGGCAGGGCGAGGCGGCGCATCTCCCGCTCCAGTGATTCGCGACCCCGTTCGACGTTCTCGTCGCGCTGCTGGCGGCGGAACCACTGGCGCACCTTCTGGCGCGAGTGACTCGAGCCCAGATAGCCGAGGGACGCCACCAGCCAGTCCCGCGAAGGGCCACGGGGATTACGGCTGCGCACGATCTCGACCATGTCGCCGCTGCGTAGCTCGGTGGTCAGCGGCACCAGCTTGCCGTTCACCTTGGCACCAGCACAGGCATGCCCGAGGTCGGTGTGGATGCGATAGGCGAAGTCGACCGGCGTCGAGCCGCGGGGCAGGACGCGCACGTCGCCACGCGGCGTATGCACGAACACCTGGTCGGCGAAGACATCGGTCTTGATCGTCTCGAGGAAGTCGTCCGTCTGCTCCTGCTGCCACTCGATCAGCTGGCGCAGCCAGGACATCCGCTCCTCGTAGCGGGGGTCGCGGTGGCCCGGCTCGCTCTTGTACTGCCAGTGGGCGGCGACCCCATACTCAGCCACCTCGTGCATCTTCCAGGTGCGGATCTGCACCTCGAACGGGCGCTGACCGGGACCGGAGACCGAGGTGTGCAGCGACTGGTAGAGCGACTCCTTGGGGCTGGCGATGTAGTCGTCGAAGCCCGAGGGAAGCGGTCGCCAGATCTGGTGCACGACGCCCAGTGCGGCGTAACAGTCCGAGACCGAGTCGACGAGCACGCGCAGCGCCATCAGGTCGTGGATCTGGCTGAAGTCCTTGCCGTCCTCCTGGTAGCGGCGCTCCTTCTCCAGGATCGAGTAGAGGTGCTTGGCACGGCCGGCGACCTCCGCTTCGATCCCGGCCCGGTCCAGGGCGCCCCGTAGCTCACCCTCGATCGTCTCGATGTATCGCTCTCGCTCGCTGCGGGTGGAGGCGAGCGACGCGGCGACGCGGTGGTACTCCTCGGGCTCGAGATAGCGGAAGGCGAGGTCCTCGAGCTCCCACTTGAACTGCCAGATGCCGAGCCGGGATGAGAGCGGCGCGTAGATGTCGCGCGTCTCCTGCGAGATCGCCCGCTGTCGCTCCGGGGAGAGCGATCCGAGTGTGCGCATGTTGTGGAGCCGGTCGGCCAGCTTGATGATCACCACGCGGACATCCTCGGCCATGGCCAGGAACATCTTGCGCAGGGTCTCGGCGTCCGCTTCGGCGAGCGAGACCGTCGGCAGCTGTTCGATCTTGGTCGCACCCTCGACCAACCGCGCAACGTCGCTCGAGAAGCGCTGGCGAAGCTCGCTGAGCGTCACATCGCAATCCTCGACGACGTCGTGCAGGAGCGCGGCCTCGATCGTCTGGCCGTCCATGCGCAGTTCGGCGAGGAGCTGTGCGACGGCGATCGGGTGGGTGATGTAGGGCTCGCCGGAACGGCGCCACTGGCCCTCGTGGGCGTTGGTCGCCCACAAGGCGACGTCGGCGATCGCCTCGACGCGATCGGCGGGCATGTACCGCTCCAGAGCCTCCCTGAGCTGCTCGGTAGCGGTAGCGACCAGTTCGACTGCGACCATCTCGCCTAGAGATTAGCACGCACGATCGCCTCCGAAGGCGCCGCCGACGAGGGCTGACCGAGCTCCCGTTCCCTCGCCATTGCCCCTGCGATCGGGCGCTCCGTAGAATCAGTCGATGCCAGATCTCCGGGCCCCGCGCGGCATGCACGACACGCTCCCCGAGCAGACGCCGCTCTGGCGGCACATCCGGGACGCCGCCGAGCGGGCGGCAGAGCGCTTCGATTACCACTGGATCGAGACCCCGATCGTCGAGGATCAGCGAGTCTTCAACCGCACCGCCGGCGCCGAATCGGACATCGTCACGAAGGAGCTCTACGCCTTCCGGGATCGCGGTCAGGCGGAGCTCGCGCTCAGACCGGAGGGCACGGCCGGGGTCGTCCGCGCCTACATCGAGCACGGGATGGCGAGTCGTCCACAGCCGCAGCGGCTCTGCTACTGGGGGCCGTTTTTTCGCTACGACCGCCCGCAGGCCGGTCGATACCGCCAGCTCTGGCAGTTCGGCGCCGAGCTCGTCGGCGATCCGTCGCCCTCCGCCGACGCTGAGCTGATCGACCTGCAGCGTTCCTTCTACTCGGAGGTCGGCCTCTTTGACCTCGTGCTGAGCATCAACTCGGTGGGGACGCCCGAGACCCGCCGCCGCTACCAGGAGGTGTTGAGGGACTACCTTCGGCCCCACCTCGGCTCCCTCTCGCCCGATTCCGAGCGGCGCTTTGAGACGAACGTGCTGCGCATCCTGGACTCGAAGGAGCGGGCCGACCGCGAGGCGATCCTGGGCGCTCCTTCGATCCTCGACCATCTCGACGAAAGTGATCAGGCACACTTCGAGGGGGTCCTCTCCTGCCTCGACGGGATCGCCGTCAACTACATCGTCGATCCCCGGATCGTGCGCGGGCTCGACTACTACAGCCGCACCGTCTGGGAGTTCGAGCCGGCCGAGGGAGGGACTCAGTCCACGGTCGGAGCGGGCGGTCGCTACGACGGACTCGTCGAGCTGCTCGGCGGTAAGCCGACGCCGGCCGTCGGCTTCGGCACCGGGATCGAACGGATCGCCCTCAACCTGACCGAGCGTGGACTGGCTGAGGGTGTGGCAGACCCACCGGTCGACGTCTTCATGGTGACGATGGGCACAGAGGGCCCGGCGGCGGCCATGAAAGCGGCCTGGATGCTCCGCCGTGCCGGCTACCGGGTGCGCAATGCGACCGCCGGGCGCTCGGCGCGCGCGCAGCTGCGCTCAGCCGACGCCGCCGGTGCCCCGTTCGTCCTGATCGTCGGCGACATCGAGGCGCGGCGTGGCTGCGGGCTGCTCAAGTCGATGCGCGGCGAGGGTCGCCAGCGCCAGGTGTCGTTCGAACGGCTAGACGAGATCCTGCGTGGATGGGACGGGGACGAACCGGCCACCTGAGCCCCCGGTCGATAGCCCGTGACAGGGCCCTGTCACAGACCGGGCCCTGTCACATGCGCATCGGCGGGCGAGCTGTGGGCCGGAGCGCCCCCGGCCCCGGGGGCGCCGGCCACTGTCAATGATGCCGCTCTCAAGATGCCGTCTTCAGGCCGCACCCCCCTCTGCGACCACGGGAGGCACCTGGAGGTGCCAATCCGTCTCCTGCTGCCAGGCATAGCCGGCGCGCAGCAGCAGGGCTTCGGCGAACGGCGCACCGACGATCTGCGCCGACAATGGCAGGCCAAGATCGGAGGAGAAGCCGGACGGCAACGCCAGCACCGGATAGCCGAGCTGGTTGAAGGGTCCCGCGTAGCTCGGTCGCTGGAGACGCCTCGCCGGGTCGATCTCCGAGGCGCGCTGAGCGGGCTCGGTGACGGACGGGGTGACGAGCACGTCGACCTCCGAAAGCACCCGCGCCGCCTGTTTGGCGTACCAGCTGCGGAACCGCTGGGCCTGCACGTAGTCGGCGGCCGAGTAGAGCGCGCCGCGAGCGACCGCCATGCGCGTCCCGACTGCGTAGTCCTGCCACCTCGGGCCGGCCATGTCCTGACGGTGATAGGAGAAGGCCTCGCTGACCATCGTCAGCGCGTTCGCCTCCTTCGCCAGATCGGAGTGCGGGAGGTCGACCTCAGAGACGACGGCCCCCAGGCCGGCGAGCGCATCGATCAGCGCCTCCGTCCCCGCCTTCGTCTCCGGGTCGAGCTCGGGGTGGTCGAAGAAGTAGTGGCGCGGCACACCGATCCGCAGTCCTCGAACGCCGTCGCCGATGCCATCGAGGTAGTCCTCCGCGGGCCTCGTGGCGGCGCTGGCGTCCCGCCCGTCAGGCCCGGCGATCACGTTCAGGATGGCCGCGCAGTCGTACGCCGATCGAGCCATCGGCCCGATCGAGTCGAGGCTGTAGCCGAGTGGCACGCAGCCCCATTTCGGGACGCGCCCGTAGGTCACCTTGAGCCCGGTGTGCCCGCAATATGCGGCCGGGAAGCGGACAGAGCCGCCCGTGTCCGTGCCAAGGCCGCCCAGCACCATCCCCGTCGAGACGGCGATTCCCGTCCCCGAGGACGAACCGCCGGGCGTGTGGTCGAGCCCCCAGGGGTTCTTCGGGATCGGGAACGGCTTCTCCGCATCCGGCGGCCCCAGGGCGAACTCGGAGAGCACGAGCTTGCCCATGATCACGGCGCCGGCCGCACGGACCCTCTCTGTGACCACCGCGTCGTAGCCATCGCCCCAGGCCGGGTCGAGCACGAGCGAATTCGCCGTCGTCGGCTGGTCCCGGGTGGCGAGGATGTCCTTCAGGCCAAAGGGGATGCCCTGGAGGGGCCCTCTGTCCACACCGGCCGCGAGTTCGGCATCGGCCCGTGCCGCCTGCTCGGCGGCGGCCGGGTTGACGGCGATGAACGCGCCGAGTTGCTCGTTCAGGGCGTCGATCCGGCGCAGCCCCTGGGCAGTGAGTTCCGCACTCGTCACCTCGCCTGAGCGAAGCGCGCCCTGGGCCCACTCGATGGTCTGTGGCGATGTCATCGGTCTTCACCCCTCTCAGGTGGGAGCGGCGTGAAGATCAGAGCCGGCTCCTCGTCTCGAACCTCCTCCAGGTAGAGGCGGTCTGCCGCCTCGCGGAGGGTCGGGTAGACCGACACGAAGGTGTCGAACTCCTCATCGCTGACCGGGAGCCCGGCTGCATCGAGCAGCGCGCGGACCGTCGCCTCAACGTTGTCTGGAACGGGCATCATTTCCGCCTCTCTGCGCCGCGCCGGTGGGAAGGGGCACGCCCTCACCGCTCGCCGCCGGTCGCTCGGGCAGCATAGCCGCCCTCAGCCTGGGCCGTGGCCCTGCTGAGCGTGCCTTGAGAGACGATGCCGGACCGACCCTGGCTGCTTGGTAAGGTTGGTGGATGCTTGAACGACTGGCCGAAATCGAAGCGCGCTTCGAGGAGCTGACCGAGCTCCTCTCCGATCCGGACGTGATCGCCGACCATCGCCGCGTTGAGACGATCGCGCGTGAGCGCTCACAGCTGATGCCGGTCGTGGAGCTCTACCGCCAGTACGAGGAGACGCTCGCTGCGCTGGGCGACGCCCGCGAACTCGCCCGGGACGCGGACCAAGAGATGCGCGTGCTCGGCCAGGAGGAGGAGCTCACGCTGGCCCCTGAGCTCGAGCGACTCGAGCAGGCGCTCCGCGTGGCGCTCCTCCCAAAGGACCCGGCGGACTCGCGCAACGTGATCGTGGAGGTCCGCTCGGGCGCCGGCGGCGACGAGGCCGGCCTCTTCGCCAGCGATCTCTACCGCATGTACCAGCGCTACGCCGAGCGGCGTGGCTGGCGTGTCGAAGTGCTCAACACCTCCGCCGCATCCTCAGGCGGGTTCAAGGAGATCACCTTCGAACTCACTGGCGAGGGCGCCTATTCCCGTCTCAAGTACGAATCGGGAGTACACCGCGTGCAGCGCGTGCCAGAGACCGAATCGCAGGGCCGCATCCACACGTCGACGGCGACCGTAGCGGTACTGCCCGAGGTCGACGACATCGATGTCGAGATCGACTGGAATGTGGTCCGCATCGACATCTTCCACTCAGGCGGCGCGGGCGGGCAGAACGTCAACAAGGTGGCGACGGCGGTGCGCATGACCCACGAGCCGACCGGAATCGTGGTCGTCTGCCAGGATGAGCGCTCCCAGGCGAAGAATCGGGCCCGCGCCTCATCGGTCTTGCGATCGCGCATCTACGAGCTCGAGCGAGAGCGGCAGCAGTCCGAGGAGGCGGCGACCAGACGCTCCCAGGTGGGGAGCGGTGACCGTGCCGAGAAGATCCGCACCTACAATTTCCCCCAGGACCGGATCACCGACCACCGCGTCTCCCTCACCATGCACGGCATCGACCGTGTCCTCGAGGGAGAGATCGATCGGCTGATCGACGCCGTGAGCGCCGACCACGAGGCTCGGCTGCTGGCGGCCACCTCCTGACCGCCGACCGCAGCAGGGGCTCCAGGTGAGCGGCCGGCGCCAGGACCAGCGGCGCCAGGACCAGCGGCGCCAGGACCAGCGGCGCCAGGACCAGCGGCGCCAGGACCAGCGACCCCTGGACACGACGCCCGGGGCCGAGAGCCAGGTGATCACGAGTGCCCAGAACAGCCGCATCCGCCAGGTGCGCCGGCTGGAGCGGCGGCGCGCCAGGGATGCGAGCGGGCTGGCCGTGGTCGAGGGCATCCGCCCGACCGTGGAGGCGCTGCGCTCCCAGCCGGAATCCGTCTCGCTGACGATCTCGGCCCCCCGGCTCCTCACCAGCCAGCTGGCCCGCGAGGCGCTGGCCGAGGCGGAGGCCGCCGGAATCGAGCGGGTCGAGGTCTCGCCTGAGGTCTTCCGCTCGATCTCGAGTCGCGACCGACCGCAGGGGCTCGCCGCCGTCGTCCGACAGCGCTGGCATCGCCTTCGCTCCGAGAGACTCAGTGACGGCGACCTCTGGATGGCGCTCACCGCCGTCGCAGATCCAGGGAACCTCGGCACCATCCTCCGCTCGGCCGAGGCGGTCGGCGCGCGCGGTCTCATCCTCCTCGAAGAGAGCGCAGACCCATGGTCGCACCAGGCCATCCGGGCCAGCACCGGCGCCGTCTTCCGCCAGCGCCTGGTCAGGTCGGACTGGCGGGCACTCCTCGAGTGGGCCCGTGAGCAGGGAGCCTCCATCTCAGGCGCATCGGGGGACGGCGGCGAGAGCTACCGCGGCGCCGACTACGGTCGACGCACGTTGCTCCTGATGGGGAGCGAGCGCGAGGGGCTGAGCGCGGCCCAGCGCTGTGCCTGCAACCAGCTGCTCGCCATCCCGATGGCCGGCGTCGTCGACTCGCTCAACCTCGGCGTCGCGGCCTCGCTCCTGCTCTACGAGTGGCGTCACCAGCAGGCAGCCCGCGCTGGCGGCGAGTGATGCCCAGCGAGGCGCCAGGGGGCGGCCCGGGCGACGGCGAGGACCCGTCGCGCCGGCTGCGGAGCGTGCTCACGGAGGCCGCCGGCCGGCTCCTCGCCACGAGCGCCGCCCCGGACCTCGACGATGCCCGCCTGCAGGTGGAGCTGCTCTGGGGCCTGGCCAGCGGGCTCGAGCGCGACCGCGTGATAGCGGCCGGGCGCGACCTGCCGGACCCCGGGACGCTGGAGACCTTCGGGACGCTCCTCGATCGCCGCGCGGGACACGAGCCGCTCGCCTACATGCTCGGCCGGCGCGAGTTCTACGGGCTGACCTTCGAGGTCGGACCGGGCGCCCTGATCCCCCGCCCCGAGACCGAGACGCTGGTCGAGGCCGGGCTGAACTCGGTCCGTGCACACCCGCGCAGCCGCAGGATCGTGCGGGTCGCCGACGTCGGCACGGGCTCAGGTGCCGTCGCCATCGCGGTGGCGCGCCACGTTCGAGCCGCCAAGGTCTTCGCCATCGACCGCTCGACCGAGGCGCTCTCGTGGGCCGGGCGGAACCGGCAACGCCTCGGCCCGGCCGACCGCGTCGTCCTCCTCGCCGGCGACCTCCTCGACCCCCTGACCGAACCGCTCGATGTCGTCCTCGCCAACCTCCCCTATATCCCGACCGAGGAGTACCGGGCGCTCCCGCCGGAGATCCGAGAGCATGAACCGGAGCTCGCGGTCGACGGTGGCGAGGACGGTCTCGACCTCTACCGGCGATTCGCCGCGCAGCTGCCCGAGCACCTCGCCCCGGACGCCTACGCCGTGCTGGTGGAGATCGGGGCCGGCCAGGCGCCCTGGGCCGAGGAGATCCTGCTGGAAGGGCTCGGGCAGCCCCCCTCAGCTACCGTCTGCTGGCATCGCGACCTGCTCGGGATCCGCCGCGTCCTCGAGGTGCGATCGGGCTACTGACCCTGCGCCGAGCGAGGAGCGCAGGCACCGGCTCTTCGCCGGCGGTCGCGTCGCTCTGCCATCGGCAAGGGCAACGGCGGTCAGTCTGCCGAAGACTCCACGGCCATCGAGACAGGCGGCTTCTCGGCCACGCGTGGATAGAAAGTCAGCTGCGCTGCACGGTGCAGCTCTGAGCGGAAGTCTGGGTGTGCGATTGCGGTCAGTTCCTGGGCGCGCTGCCGCTCGCTCTTCCCGCCCAGGCGGGCGATCCCCAACTCGGTCACGACGTAGTCGGCGAAGTGCCGGGGTACGGTGATGTAGGAGCCGTCGTTGACGTGGGGGACGATGCGGCTGATGGTGCCGCCGGCGGCCGTCGAGGGCAGCACGGTGATCGCCTTGCCACCGGGCGCGATCGCCGCGCCGATGTGAAACTCCGGCTGACCACCGGTGCCGTTGTAGATGCGGTCCTGGCGGGATTCGGCGGCGACCTGGGCCGTCAGGTCGATCTGGAAGGCGTTGTTGATCGACACCATCCGCTCGTGGCGGCCGATGTTCACGATGTGGTTGACCCGGGTCACGGATCGGGTCTCGACCGGTGGATCTCGATCCAGCCACTCGAACTCCTCGGGCGTCCGTGCGTTGATCGTGGTGGCGACGTGGAGGCCGGTGTCGTAGCTCTTGCGGCTGCCGTTGAAGGTCCCGTCCATCATCAGTCCGATCACACCGCGCGGCGTGATCTCGGAGTGCCAGCCGAGGTCGCGCTTGCCCTCGAAGGCGCCGACCAGAGCCAGCGAGTTGGTGGTGCGTCCGGTGCCGATCTGGATGGTGTCGCCGTCCTGGACGATCTCGCGAATCCAGCCGGCAACGTCCTCGGTCTCGGGGGTCGGGCCCGGCCAGGTGGCCTGCTGAGCGATCATCGGGTCCTCTGGCAGCGTGGTCTCCACCAGGGCCGTGATCTCAGATACGTGCAGCCGCTCGGTCGTGGGCACGTTCGGGAACCAGGGCACGACCTCCATGATCGTCGTACGGGCACGCCTGGCGAAGTCTCCCTTCTGCCAGGGCATGCCGCCGAAGGTGACGTAGCCGTCTCGGTCGGGCGGCGTCACGTTCGTCATGAAGACATCCATCGGCGGCAGGTGCTCCTGCCGGTAGTCCCAGACATTGAAACTGTTGGAGAAGAGGCTCGGGTACCAGTCGGCGCGATGCCCCTCGAGCGCCGCGCGGGCCGTGGGGCCGGCGTAGATCTGGGAGGCGAGGTCGAAGCCGAGCGCGGCGTAATCGTCGAGGAACCACTCCTGCGCCGGCGTCGGTGAACAGGAGATCAGCCGAACGTCCATCCCGAGCTCGACGATGCGGGCCATCACGGCCGGCATCACGCTGCGGGCGTCTCCGCCGATGCTGCTCCAGATCGTGTCGCCGGCCTGCACCAGCTGTGCAGCCTCTTCGATCGCAAGCAGCCGGTTGCTGTAGGTCTCTTGCCAGGTCACAGGGCACTCCGTCCACAGATCTCAACAGCATCGTAGCCGAGACCGCGGGTGCGGCTCGGGCAGGCGATCCTTGTCGGGAAGATCCGAGCGGCCGGAGGCCGCCTCCGGGCAGCGTTCAGCCGGGCGACGGGGCTCGACACCGTCGGTCCCATCGGTCCCGTGCGGCACCAGCGGTCAGACGCTCCGAGCGCCCCTCCGCCCGTTAGATCCCGGCCGGTCTCGTCTGGGCGATCTGGTAGATCTTGCCTTCGGTCTTGATCGAGGGGGCAACGATCATCCGCGCCTCGTGAAACTCCGAGATGGTCTGCGCACCACAGGTCGCCATCGCGGTCTCCAGGGCGCCCACCAGGTTCTCGGTGCCGTCGGTCTTGGAGGTGGGGCCGAAGAGGAGCTGCTCGACCGTGTGGCGTTGCCCGACCTCGACGCGCACGCCGCGCGGTAGCTGCTGATGTGGCGTTGCCATCCCCCAGTGGAAGCCGCGGCCCGGAGCGCCCTGGCAGCCAGCGAATGGTGAACCAATCATGACGGCGTCGGCACCGGCGCAGATCGCCTTGGAGACATCCCCGCCCGTGCGCAGTCCGCCGTCTGTGATGATCGGCACGTAGCGCCCGGTGCGCTCGAGGTAGAGGTCGCGAGCGTAGGCGGTCTCGATCGTCGCGCTCACCTGCGGCATGCCGATCCCGAGCACCTCTCGGGACGTGCATGCGGCGCCCGGGCCGACACCGACGAGGATGCCGGCGACTCCACACTCCATCAGTTCCAGCGTGGCGCCGAAGTCGACGGTGTTGCCGACCAGGACGGGCACGCCCGCCATCTGCTCGACCAGCTCGTCGAGTCGCAGTCCGCGCAGGGAGCTCGAGACGTGGCGGGCGGTCGTGACGGTCGAGGCGACGACGAAGACGTCGGTCCCGGCCTCACGGGCGATCGGCGCGAAGCGCTTCGTGTTCTGGGGCGTGCCGGCCACGGCCGCCACCCCGCCGGCGGCCTTGATCTCTTCGATGCGTTGCGCGATCAGGTACTCGCGCACGGGTTCGGCGTAGATCCGCTGGATGGTCTCGGTGGCCTCGGTGATCGGCGCCCGCGCGATCTCGTCGAGCACACTGTCGGCGTCGTCGTACCGCGTCCAGACCCCGTCCAGGTTGAGCACCGCCATGCCGCCCAGCCCGCTCAGCGTGACGGCGAAGGCCGGGTCGGTGACGCCGTCCATCGAGGAGGCCAGGATCGGGATCTTGAAGGTCTGCTCGCCGAGCGCGAAGGTCGGCGTCACCAGGTCGGGATTGGTCGTCACTGCGCCCGGCACGATCGCGACATCATCGAAGCCGTAGCTGCGTTCCAGCGACTTCGGCCTGGCCGCCATCCGCTCGAGCGCTTTACCGCCCGTCGGAACCGACCGCTCCGCAAGCACCATCATCCGCCCCCTCGCTCTGATGCCGTGACGCCCTGGTCACTCCCCTCGATGTCTCCCTTAACGCAAGAACCCCTCGCTGGAGGGGTTCCGGCTAAGCTGTGCGCCAGCCCCCCCGGGCTCCGGAGGGTACGAACAAGAGAGACCACCGCCATTGGCACCGCCGCCTGCCCAGAGCGCGAGGAGTATACAGAGCAGCCTATCGGGCTCGTGACCGCGGGTCAATCCTTCCGATCAGCAAACTGAACACATCCGGGGCGCCCGCACCTCGCCCACTCCGCCGCCGCCGGGACCGTGAGTACACCGCCCCCCGGTGCTACGATCCCGCCGATGAATCCCCCCACGGGCCCCTCCCCGGCCGATCCCGAGACGATCCTGGTTGCCGTCGCCTGGCCCTACGCCAACGGCGACCTCCACCTCGGGCAGACTGCCGGCGCCTACCTGCCGGCGGACATCTACGCCCGCTACAACCGCATGAAGGGCAACCGCACGCTGATGGTCTCGGGATCGGACTCCCACGGGACGCCTGTGACCGTGCGCGCCGAGGCCGAAGGTGTGACGCCCGAGGAGATCTTCCGGCGCTACCACCGGTCCTTCCTTGACACCTTCGAGCGCTTCGGGATCACCTTCGATCTCTTCACACACACCGACACCGCGAACCACATCGCCGTGACTCAGGACATCTTCACGACGCTGCTCCGGCACGGCCACCTCTATGAGGCCGAACAGACCCTCCTCTACGACCCCGAGGCCGAGCGCTTCCTGCCCGATCGTTATGTCGAGGGCACCTGCCCTCACTGCTCGTTCACGCAGGCACGCGGCGACCAGTGCGACAACTGCGGCCGCACCGTCGATGCGCTCGAGCTGATCGACCCGCGGTCCAAGATCACCTCGGCGCGCCCTGAACCGCGCACGACCAGGCATCATTTCCTCAGGCTCTCGGCCTTCACCGACGAGCTCCTCGAATGGGCCAGCGAGCAGCATCACTGGCGCCCGTCCGTGCGCAACTTCGTGCTCGGCATGCTGCGCGAAGGGCTCCACGACCGGGCGATCACTCGCGACATCACCTGGGGGATCCCGATCCCGCTCGAGGGCTACGAGACGAAGCGCATCTACGTCTGGTTCGAGGCGGTGATCGGTTACCTGTCGGCGGCGAAGGAGTGGGCGCTGATCCAAGGTGAGCCCGAGATCTGGCGCGACTGGTGGGAAGACCCGAGCGCGCGTACCGTCTACTTCCAGGGCAAGGACAATGTCCCGTTCCACGCCATCATCTGGCCGGCGATGCTGCTCGGCTACGAGGGCCTCAACCTCCCCTACGACGTCCCGGCGAACCAGTACGTCACGATCGGCGGCTCCAAGGCCTCGACCAGCGGCAACTGGGCGATCTGGATGCCCGACTACCTCGATCGGCACGATCCGGACCCACTACGCTACGTGCTGACGGCGCTGATGCCGGAGACCCGCGACACGGACTTCTCCTGGGAGCAGTACGTCCGCCGCAACAACGACGAGCTGCTCGCCCGCTGGGGCAACCTCGTCAATCGTGTTCTGACCATCACCAGGCGCCACTTCGACGACGCCGCGCCGCCAGAGCCCGGGGAGCTCTCCGCGGAGTCACGGGCGCTGCTCGCTGGCGTTGACCGCGCCTTCGACGAGGTCGGGGCAGACCTCGCGGCCGTCCACCTTCGCCGTGCCCTCGCCGGCGCGATGGAGGTCGCACAGACCGCGAACCGGTACCTCGAGGAGCGCGCACCCTGGCGGGCGGTCCGAGACGATCGCGATCATGCGGCCGAGACCCTCCACACTGCACTCAACGTGATCAGCGGTCTGGCCAGCCTCTTCCAGCCCTTCCTCCCCTTCACAAGCCCCCGTGCCTGGGCGATGCTCGGCCACTCGGGCGACATCCAGGCGGCCGGCTGGCTGCGCCGCCCGGTCCCCGGCGGGCAGCCGCTGCCCGAGCCGGCCCCGCTCTTCCGCAAGCTCGATGACTCGCTGATCGCGGAGGAAGAGGCGAGGTTCGGCTAGTGGGGAACGAGGGCTAGTGGCCCGCCGCCAGAGACCGGCCCCGCCGGACCCACTCCCCGGCGTAGTGGACGCGCACGCCCACAGCTGGTCTAAAGAGCTCGCCTCTGACCACGCCCTGGTGCTCGAACGCGCCTGGGCCGCCGGCCTCTCCGCGCTCCTCGAAGTCGGGGTCGATGCCCGGACCTCCAGGCAGTCGGCCGAGCTCGCCGCCCGTGACCGGCGCATCCACGCCGTCGTCGGGCTGCACCCTCACGAGGCGCGCCACCAGGCAGAGCAAGAGACGGAACTGAGCGAGCTCGCGGCCAGTGGGCAGTTCGTCGCCGTGGGCGAGATCGGGCTCGACTTCTACCGCAATCACTCCCCGGCCGCGGACCAGGTCCAGGCCTTCCGCTGGCAGCTCGACCTCGCCGCCGAACACCGGCTACCCGTCGTGATCCACTCCCGCGATGCCGACCAGGAGAGCTTCGCCGTGCTGTCCGAATGGGCCACCCGGGTCGGCCGCTATCTGGGCGGCGATCGACCGCTTGGGATGCTGCACTGCTACGCCGGCGACAGTGAGCTGGCCCAGCGCTATCTCGAGCTGGGATTTCTGATTTCGATCGCGGGGCCGGTCACCTATCCGGGGAACCAGCGGCTCCAGGAGGTCGCCCGATCGATTCCGCTCGGGGGTATGCTCGTTGAGACCGATTGCCCCTACCTCACCCCCGTGCCCCACCGTGGGCGGCGCAACGAACCGGCACTCGTGGTCGAGACCGCGCGCTACGTCGCCGAGCTGAGGGGCCAGTCGGCCGAGCTGGTAGCCCAGGTCACCTCGGCCAATGCCCGGCTCCTCTTCGCGATCGAGGAGCAGGTGGCCGGGGCCGACTGTGCAAGTGGAACGGGTGCCGGATGACGAGCGAGGTCGGCTGATGACGACTGCCACGGGCCGCGACCTCGAGCGCGCCGTCTTCGGCGGTGTCTGCGCCGGGATCGCGGCGCGCAGTGGCTACCCGGTGGCCGGCGTGCGCGCCGCGACGCTCGCCGTCTCGGTGGCGACCGCCGGTCTGGGCGGCCTCGCCTACCTGGCGCTGTGGCGGGCGCTACCGGCCCGCCACAGCGAGGGGGTCCGCGACAGCGATGAGACGGCGGAGACCGAAGCGGGACCAGCGGCGTCGCCCGGGGGCGCCCCGGCCCTGCCGCAATCCCCACCGACCGGCCCCGGTCCCGTGCCCGGCGGGGTGAACCGCTCGGGGGCCATCCGCCAGCAGGGCACGGCCGCGGACGCGGAACCGGCTGGCACCGCTGCGGGGGCCGTGCATGCGCAGGCCGCTCGCCTCGTGGCGGAGCAGGAGGCGGCTGCCGGGGAACTCGGCGGACCGCAGCTCTACGGCCCGGTGGCGGCCGATCTGCCACTTGTCAGGCGCACCATCGCCGAGGTGGCTGAGGCTGTCGGTTTCGACTTCCTGGCGAAGATGCTCGAGCAGCAGCTCGCCGAAACCGGGAAGATGATGCGGCCGGCGATCGCGCTGCTGGCGGGCCGCCTCGGTACCAACGACCTCTCGAAGGTGGTGCCGCTGGCGGCCAGCGTCGAGCTCCTGCACACGGCCACTCTGGTGCATGACGACGTGATCGACTCGGCCTCCGAACGCCGCGGAAACGAGACCGCCAACACCCTCTTCGGCAACTCGGCGGCCGTGATGCTCGGCGACTACATGTTCGCGAACTCGGCCGAGCTGATCTCGCGCACCGACAACATCCAGGTCGTCAAGAACTTTGCCGCAACCTTGATGATGATGGTGCGGGGCGAGCTCAAGCAGGACGTCACCGTCTTCGAGTACTCCCCCGACATCCAGCACTATCTGGACCGCATCACCGGCAAGACGGCCTCACTCTTCGCGACCTGCGCCGAGGGCGGCGCACTGGTCGCCGGCGCCCCCCCCGAGCAGGTCGAGGCGATGCGGCGCTACGGCATGAGCCTCGGCATCGCCTTCCAGATCGTCGACGACATCCTGGACTTTGCGGGCGACCCCCAGGTGATGGGCAAACCGGTCGGCTCCGACCTCCGCAACGGCACCCTGACGCTGCCGGCGATCCTCTACATGCAGCGCGAGCCGCACGACAACCCGATCAAGCGGGCCTTCGACGGCCAGCGACGCCGCGCCAATATCGACCGTGCAATCACAGAGATCCTCGACTCCGAGCTGATCGCTGAGTCGATGACTACAGCGCGACGCTTCGGCGAGGACGCACGCTCGGCGCTCGGCTCGCTGCCACCGGGCGAGACCCGCGACACCCTCGATTCCCTCGTCGACTACGTGCTCGAGCGAAGCGCCTGAGCGAGCAGCCTTCCGATCCGCGCCCCAAGGTTGCGGCGTCCTTCTTGCCCGGGTCCGATGAGCAGCTAGCCGACTGGCGAGCGCTGCCTGTCAGGGTGGTCCACCAGCGGGCTCAACCGACAAGACGCGCCTGGTTGCCGAGCTCACGCTGAACTCTTCGGACCGGCGGTTCACGGAGTCGTGTAGCCACTGCCGCTGACGTGTCCGGTAGTCCACCCCTCGGGCGACGGTGACGACAAGCGCCACCATGCCACCGATCACGGACGCCACCTGCGTCATGCAGTCGACCACGTCGCCGAGCTGGGGCACTGACCGTTAGTCTGGGCGAGCGTCATGCCGGCGGAGGGGGTCTCCCTCACCACTTCAGCCTCTTCACCGGAAGTCCTGAGCCGGGGCCCGGCCGGGAGGCCAGCTGGGCCTCGCCTGGTAGAAGCGCTCCTCGCCGTAGAGCTGGTCGACAAGGTCGGGAGGGAGCCGTGACCAGACGCTCTTCTCGCCGAACTGCGTGCGGTGCATCCTGGCCGCCCGGCGCTTCTGGTCGGCGAGGTGGGCCGTCGGGAAGACTACGCTGGCCTCGGGCGGCGGACGGTCTGCCATCTCCCGGAACCGCTCATGCTCCTCCAGAGTGAGCGGCTCCGGCAAGAGCCCGCGACGCTCCATCTCCAGGCGAATCGCCCCGTACTGGCTGCGCGATCTGGCGCCCCAGTAGAGGCGCTCGGGCTGCCACGGCAGGCCGCTTTCGGGGTAGGCGTCAGGGTCGGCGCAGCTGTCCCAGGCCGCCAGCGTGTGGCGGTGAGCGGCCAGATGGTCGGGATGACCGTATCCCCCATCGGGCTGCCAGGTGAAGACCAGGTGAGGCCGCACGCTGCGCATCACCTCGAGCACCGCCGCCACCGCGACCGACTGAGGCTGCTGGTGGAAGCAGTCGGGGCGCTCGTTGTCAGGCGTGCCGTCCATACCACTGTCGCGGAACGGTAGGAACCGTACGTCGGGAAGACCGATCTGCGCCATCGCCGCCCGTAGCTCCAGCTCGCGCGTATACCCCAGCGTTTCGGCCGTGCTGAGGGCTGGAGCGCTGATCTCTCCGGCCTCGCCGCGCGTCGCACAGAGCAGCGTGACCTGGTTCCCGGCCCGAAGGAATGCCGCCAGGGTGCCCGTCGCCTGGCCCTCATCGTCGGGGTGGCCATAGACGGCGAGCACGCGCTTCTCGCGCACGCCGACCAGTTCGGCCCAGTACTCCTCGCCCCGGTTCACAACGCTCCCGAGTGGACGGCGCTGGCATCGGTCCAGTTTACCGGGCCCCGCTGGTCGGGGCGTCGCCGGCGGGAGCGTCTCGAGATTCGGGGGCCGGGGGCGGAGTTCGCATCGCCTCGGCGCCCCGGCCGGCCTGCCGAGCCTCTCCGATGAAGTCCTGACTGCGAATCCCCCGCTCAGCCTGGGCGCGAACGAATGCGTGCATCACCCGCTCAAGCTCCCGGGCAAGCTCCCCGTCGATGCGGATGCGGGACGCCTCCTCGTAGGAGAGCGCCTGGAAGGCGCGGAGCACCCGCAGCGCGCGGGCGTCGATCCGAACCGCTTCAGGGTGCCCGCGCAGCGCCGCCCGGCTCAGTACGCCCCCGGCGAGCGCGCTCCAGTACGCCTCCTCGGCCGCCACCGGCAGCGCACTGACGAGGCAGCAGTCGAGCTCGGGTCGGAAGCCCGTTGCCGCGAGCAGCGCCAGCTCAAACGTGCGGGTCACGAGCTGCAGGCCGTCACCCGCGGCCAGGCGGTGGAGCGATCGGAGGAGCAGCCGGTAGATCTCCCCGGCGCCCTGACCCTCGACGGTGAAGCGGTCGGCGAGCTCAAGCAGGTAGAGCGCGCTCCCGAGGCGGTCCAGGTCCCCGTGGATCGCGCGGAAGGACTCGATGGTCTGGGCCGCCGTCACGAGGTCGAGCGAGCGGCCGTGGGCCAGCATCACCTCGCTCTCGGTGAGGGGCTCAAGGTGGCCGGCGAGCTTGCTGCGCGTCCTCAGGACACCACGGGCGACGGCGTCCACCTTGCCGCGCACCGGAGTGAGCAGCGTCACGATCCGATCGGCGTCGCCGAGGCGGCGGTGGCTGAGAACGACGGCCCGCGTCTTGGCGACCCGGGGAGCGCGGCTCTGCACAGGCGACTCCCACGGCGGGCCCGGACGCCTCGGGCTCAAGCCCCGAGGGCCCGAGCTCTCGACTTGCTACTCGACGGTCTGCCGGAACTCGATCGCGCGCCCCAGGGTCACGTCATCGGCGTACTCGAGATCAGCGCCGGCCGGGAGCCCACGGGCGAGCCTCGTGACTCTC
Source organism: Dehalococcoidia bacterium (assembly GCA_965249675.1). Classification (GTDB taxonomy): domain Bacteria; phylum Chloroflexota; class Dehalococcoidia; order UBA2979; family UBA2979. The sequence continues at coordinate 2,006,454 of OZ252250.1, read as the reverse complement.
AGGCCGAGCGGGCTGAGAAGTCGGGCCAGGTACATCGCCGTCGCCTCACCTTCGAGGTTGGGATTGGTGGCGACGATCACCTCGGTCACCGACACCTCTGAGTCTCGGATGCGCTCGAGCAGCTCGGTCATCTTGAGCTCGGCGGGCCCGATGCCATCAGCCGGCGAGATCACACCGTGCAGGACGTGATAGGTCCCCCCGAATCCGCCGGTGCGCTCAATCGCCTGCACGTCGAGCGGCTCCTCGACGACGCAGATCACGGTCTCATCGCGGCCCAGGTCAGAGCAGATCCGGCAGGGGTTCCGGTCGGTCAGGTTCTGGCAGCTGCTGCAGAAGTCGACCGCCTGCTTGACATCGACGAGCGCCCTCGCCAGCTCGGTTGCCTCCTGCTCTGGGGCCCTGAGCACGTGGTAAGCGAGGCGCTGTGCGCCCTTCGGGCCGATGCCAGGTAGACGATGGAAGGCCTCGACGAGACGGGTGATGGGCGATCGACCGTCCCGCTCGCTGCGTCGATGATCCACCGGGGCAGCTCTGCCTAGTCCTCGACGACCACTGCGCCAAGATCGGTGGCCTCGGAGACGAGATGCCCGCCGCCGCTGCGTCTCGATGTCGCCTGACCGCTGCGGTTGAGCTCCTCCCAGAGCACCGGCACGACCTCCAGCGGGCGACCGGCGACCCGGGAGACCGCCTCCGTTATCGCTCCTGTCATCTCGCCCTGACGGAGCAGCTGTTCGACGTGGTTGGGGAAGCGGAATCCGATTTCCACGCGTTCGCCCTCTACGGAGCGCGGGTAGCCGGTGTTGAGGAAGGCCGCCGCCCGGAAGTCGAGCCCTTTGGCGATACCCCTGATGTCATCCCAACGGGCCCTGAGAGCGGCCAGCTCCTCGGAGACCGGCCCCGTATCGGGCGGAACGAAGGGAGGCGGAGAGCCCGTGCCTGTCGGTGCCTGCTGAGGCGCGGAGCGATCGGATCGGTCCCGGTTGGCTGGTTCGCGCGGTTGTCTCCGACTGGCCGATGCAGCCGCACGATCGGGCGGCCCGGGTCCCCGGCCGGCGGCCGGGCCACCTGCCTCCGGTCGCGTGGATCCGGGCCGCGCCTTGGCCGCGCCTGCCCGGGGCGAAGATGGTGCTGCGGGCCGGGCTGGCGCCGCCTGGACTGCCGGCGCCGCCTGAACGGACGCTCGGCTGGCCGTCGCCGTGCAGTGCACGGCAAACGCGATCTCGAGCGGCAGCGAGTCGTACTCATCGCCCCGGAAGTCGACGTCACCAAGCGCGGACAGTGCCGAGACGATCTCGCCAAGGGCAGCATCGGCGACGAGGTCTGTGAGCGCTCCCGCTTCCGCATCGGAGATGGCGAGTTCGGCCACGGCACCCGTCCTCGCCAGGAGCGCGCTGCGCAGGGTCTGGACGACCGAGCGCACGAAGGGCCGCATCGCCACGCCGTCGTCGCGCGCCGCCACGATCGCGGCGAGTCCGCTCGTCAGTTCTCTCTTGATGGCGGAGCGGGCGACCACGTGAGTGCGGTCATCGACCACGAGGCCGAGACCGGAGCGGACGTCGGCCACGGCCAGCCGCTGGCCGTGGTAGGCGACCAGCTGGTCGAGCAGGTTCTCCGCATCGCGGAGCGAGCCGGTCGCCTGCCTCGCGATCAGCTCGTAGACACCCTCCTCGGCGACCACGCCCTCGCCGCCACCGACCAGCTCGAGTCGGTCGATGATGTTGGCCAGGGTGTGACGGCGGAAGTCGAACCGCTGGCAGCGCGAGGAGATCGTCTGCGGTATTCGATGCGCCTCGGTGGTCGCGAGGATGAAGATGACGTGCGGGGGAGGTTCCTCGAGCGTCTTGAGCAGCGCGTTGAAGGCCGCGTCGGTCAGCATGTGCGCCTCATCGATCAGATAGACCTTGTAGCGTCCCTGGGTGGGCGCATAGCCGACGCTCTCACGCAGAACTCGGATCTCGTCGATCCCCCGGTTGGAGGCGGCATCGAGTTCGATCAGGTCGAGCGACCGTCCCTGGTCGTAGCTGGCCTCGCAGAGGGGATCGGGCAGCCCATCGGGGCCGGGGGGGCAGTTAAGTGCCTTCGCCAGGATGCGACCGGTCGAGGTCTTGCCGGTGCCGCGCGGCCCACAGAAGAGATAGGCGTGCGCCGGACTGCCGGCCTCGACGACATGCTGGAGCGTCTTCCTGACGGGCTCCTGTCCGACCAGATCGTCGAACTGACGCGGGCGCCACTTGCGATAGAGCACCTGCTGGTGCTCGGTCTGGGCTGGTTGCTGTTGGTCCAAGAGTCTCCCCGGCGCCCGGGCCGAATCGGGTGCGCGGGGCGAGTGTAGCACCGACCGTCCCCCGCTCCCGGGGCGCGCAATCGTAGGGCCGCGGCCTCCTCAGTGCGTCGGGCCAGCGTCCCAGATCGCGCCCACCCAGTCGCCGAGGAGCTCGGTCTCGCGAGCGCGCATCCGCGCCTCATCCGCCGGCGAGCCGTGATCATAGCCCAGGAGGTGGAGCAGGCCGTGGGTCGCGAGGTGCGCGAGCTCTCGCCGCGGAGGTGTGCCGGTGAGGTCGCTGCTGCGCCTCAGCGCCGGCACGGAGATGGCGACGTCCCCGAGGTAGTGTCGGCCCTCCGGGTCCTCAAACCCCGGGGGCCCCCACTCCTCAGGCTCGGCCGGAAATGCCAGCACATCGGTCGCTGCGTCGATACCACGATAGCGAAGGTTCAACTCCCGAAGGACCGCGTCCCCTGTGATGCGGAGCGTCAGCCCGGCCAGCTCATCGACCGACTCTGAATCGAGCACGCGGGCGAGCAGGGCACGGAGATCCGGGAGCGCGACCTCACCGGCGACACCGGGGTCGACGTCGATCACGATTCGGTCAGGGGCAGCCTGATCAGGGCCGGCCTCTTCGGGGCCGCAGCCTTCGGTCACAGGAGATCCGGGCCGGCGGTCGCCTGCGGACTCAACGCGGCGACCATCGGGCTCAGGCCAGCAGGGCCGCGGCGGCCCGCTGCGCTGCGTTGATCAGAGGCGACGGCACGAGTCCCATCAGCAGAACACCGGCAAATGACGCGGCCAGGAGCGCCTGGGTCGAGCCCGCCACGCTGAAGCGGCGATCGTCGGCCGGCTCTTCGAGCGTGATGGTGCGCGCCCACCTCAGGTAGTAGAAGGCCGAGATCGCCGTATTGATCACGGCCAGCGCCACCAGCCCGACCAGCCAGATCTCACCAGCCTGAACGGCGCTGTTGAAGACGTAGACCTTGGCGATGAAGCCGGCCGTCGGCGGGATCCCGGTAAGCGAGAGCAGGCAGAGCACGAGCACCACGGCGACCACCGGCGAGCGGCGTATCAGGCCGGCGTAGTCGTTGAGCCGGTAGGAGCCCATCTTCTGCCCGACGACGATCACGACCAGGAAGGCACCGAGGTTCGTCGCCAGGTAGGTGCCGAGGAAGAAGAGCACGGCCGAGGCCCCGAGCGCGCTACCGGCGGCGAGCCCGATTCCGATGTTGCCGGCCTGCGCGATCGACGAGTAGCCGAGCAGGCGGCGCGCGTCCGTCTGTAAGAGCGCGGCCGTATTCCCAAAGAGCATCGAGGCGGCGGCGAATGCGCCGAACATCATCGTCCAGTCCTGGCCGATGAACGTATCGGCGCCGCCCAGGCCGGAGTAGAAGAGGCGAAGCGCGATCGCGAATCCGCCCGCCTTGGAGGCGACGGCGAGGAAGCTCACCACGGGCGTCGGGCCACCCTCGTAGACGTCGGGCGCCCAGCCGTGGAAGGGCACGAGTGCCATCTTGAAGCCGAATCCGGCGGCCACCAGCGAGAAGGCGAGGAGGAGCGGCAGCCGGGCGCCGGTATCGCCCTGGCTGACGAATGCGGCGATGCCGTCCAGTGACGTCGTGCCGGTCACGCCGAAGAGGAAGGCGAAGCCGTAGATCATGAGGCCGGCAGCGACCGCGCCGTTGATCAGGTACTTGATCCCGGCCTCAGCGGCCCGGTCGCGGCGCGTGATCCCGACCAGTACGTACTGGGCGATCGAGGTCGTCTCCAACGCCACGAAGATCAGGATCAGATCGTTCCCCTGGACGAGCAGGCTCATCGAACCGGCGGCGACCAGCACGAGCGCGTAGAACTCCGGGGCCTGGTCGAGCCCCGAGGCCCACTGGCGCGCGCCGACCACGACGACCGCCGTGGTGATGATCAGGAGCAGCGATACATAGAGCGCGAAGCTGTCCCAGACGACAGCGCCGCCGAAGGCCGACCCGCTCGTCTCCGCGGCGCCGTGCCAGAGCGCCCAGCCGGCGGCCGCGAGCAGCGAGAGCAGCGCCAGCGGCCAGCAGAAGGCGCGGCCGCGCGGGCCGAGGAGATCGACAGTGAGAACGAGCCCGGCGCCGACGAGCATCGCCAGCGGCGGCCCGATCAGGCTGACTGCCGCCCAGCCGCTCACGCGGCCGCTCCGACGATCGCGGCGATCGGCCTGATGCCGCTCTCAATCGAGCGGGCGATCACGGCCGGGTAGATACCGACCGCGACGATCGCCACGACCAGGATCGCCATCGCCGACCGCTCCCACCAGTGATCGGCGTCGGTCAGGTGAGCCCAGGCGGGGTCGCTGGGGCCATGGAAGACGCGCTCCACCGTCCAGAGGATGTAGCCGGCGGCCAGCACCACGCCGGAGATGGAGATGATCGTCGCTGCCGGATGCGGCTCGAAGGCGCCGAGGAAGGTGGTCACCTCGGCGACGAAGCCAGAGAGCCCGGGGACCCCGAGCGAGGCGAGACCGGCGATCAGCATCACGGTACCGAGAAGCGGCATGTGGTGCTGCAAGCCACTCATCTCGGAGATCTGCCGGGTGTGGGTGCGGTCGTAGATGAGGCCGACGACCACGAAGAGGAGACCGGTGATCGTGCCGTGCGTGAACATCTGCAGGGCGGCCCCGGAGAGGCCGACGGCGCCCAGGGCGGCGATGCCGAGCAGGACGTAGCCCATGTGCGAGACCGAGGAGTAGGCGACCAGCCGCTTGAGGTCTCGCTGCTGCAGCGTGACCACGGCGCCATAGACGACCGAGAAGCCGGCCAGGGTGGCGAGCACGACCCGGAAGTCGTGGGCTTCGCCGGGGAAGATCGGCAGGACGATGCGCAGGATGCCGTAGCCACCCATCTTCAGCAGCACACCGGCCAGCATCACCGAGACCGCGGTCGGCGCGTCGGTGTGGGCGTCAGGGAGCCAGGTGTGCAGCGGGAAGACCGGGAGCTTGACCAGGAAGGCCACCATGATCGCCCAGAAGAGCACGGCCATCGGGATCAACGGATCGGCGAGCGGTCCCTCGGCGACCGTCTCGGTGATCTCGGCGATCTCGAACGAACCGACCTCGAAGCCCAGGACCAGGAAGCCGACCAGCATCAGCGCCGACCCGGCCAGCGTGTAGACCAGGAACTTCATGGCGCTGTAGCGGTTGCGACCAGTGCCCCAGATGCTGATCAGCATGAACATCGGCAGCAGCTCGAGCTCCCAGAAGAGGAAGAACTGGATGAGGTCGAGCGAGACGAAGACTCCGGCGACCGCACTCTCCAGGATCAGCAGCCAGGCGAAGTACTCGGGCTCACGGTGGTCGATGCGGAAGGAGACGAGGACCGCCACGACCGAGAGCATGCCGAGCAGCAGGAGGAGCGGCGCGGAGAGCCCGTCGACGCCGACCAGGTACTGGACCGAGAAGCCACCGGCGGTGGGCGCGATCCACTCGAAGTGGTCGACGAACTGGTAGCCCTCCTGGGCCGGATCGAAGCGCACGAGGATCAGGATCGAGGCGGCGAAGGCGATCAGCGCGAAGGCGAGCGCGATGTACCGTGCCTCGCCGCGTCGCTCTCGGGGCAGGAAGAGGACGAGCAGGGCGCCGACCGCCGGGGCGAGCAGGAAGAAGGTCAGCACCTAGCGCTCCAACACATTGGCCGAGAGCAGGAAGAGCGCGGCCACGGCCAGCGCTACTCCGGCGACCGACATGGTCGTATAGGCCTGCAACTGCCCGCTCTCGGCGCGGCGCAGGATATCCCCGGCGATGCGGGTCAGGGTGGCCACCAGGTTGACGATGCCGTCGACCACCACGCGGTCGAAGAAGGCGGCGGCGCGGCCGATCCCGCCTCCCAGCGCACCACGTACGAGGCCGTCCTCTGCCACCTCGTCGACGTAGTACCTGGCGGCGGCGAGGCGGTAGAGGGGCCCGGCTATCTCGCCGAGCTGCTCGGGGCTGGGACGCCTGGCGTGATAGACCGCGGCCGCGGCGCCGATGCCGGCGAGGGCGGCAAGCGTCGAGGTGGCGACCACGACAGCGCTCGGCTCGACGTGGTGTGCCCCGGCGACGAGCGTTCCCTCCATGAAGTCGGCAAAGCCGGTCAACGCGAAGAGTCCGAAGAGCACCGAGGGCACAGCCAGCGCGACGAGGGGCAGCGTCATCGAGAGCGGAGACTCGTGGGGCTCGCCGCCGTGGGCCTCGTCGCCGTGGGCCTCGTCGCCGTGGGCATCCTCTGGCTCCTCACCACCGCGGTATTCGCCGAAGAAGGTGAGGAAGATCGCGCGGAACATGTAGAAGGCGGTCATGAACGCGACCGCCGTTCCGACCGCCCACAGGAGCTTGTTGCCGTGCCAGGCGTCGAGCAGGATCTCATCCTTGCTCCAGAAGCCGGCCAGCGGAAAGACGCCGGAGAGCGACAGCGCGCCGACGACGAAGGTGGCGAAGGTGATCGGCATGTGCCGCCGCAGGCCGCCCATCAGCCGCATGTCGAAGGTGCCCGTGGCGTGGTTGACCGAGCCCGAGCCCTGGAACAGGAGCGACTTGAAGAAGGCGTGCGTGAAGAGGTGGAAGATCGCAGCGACGAAGCCGCCGAGACCGATCGCCATCACCATGTAGCCGAGCTGGGAGATCGTCGAATAGGCGAGTACCCGCTTGATGTCGTTGGCGACGATCCCCATCGAGGCAGCGAAGATCGCGGTAAACCCGCCGACCAGGGCGATCGTCTGCTGGACCCCGCCAGGGGCAGCCTCGATCGCCGGGAAGAAGCGCGAGAGGAGGTAGACGCCGGCCGCCACCATCGTCGCCGAGTGCAGGAGCGATGAGACGGGCGTCGGGCCCTCCATCGCATCGGGCAGCCAGAAGTGGAGCGGGAACTGCGCCGACTTGCCGACCGCGCCGGCGAGGAGGCCGAGCGAGAGGCCGGTCAGGACGGCGGCCGAGAGATCGCCGTGCTCGGCCATCTGGTTCAGCTCTGCGATGTCGAAGATCCCACCGCTCTTCGTCCAGATCAAGACGACAGCGATCATGAAGAAGAAGTCGCCGAAGCGGGTGACGATGAAGGCCTTCTTGGCCGCCGCCGCCGCACTCGGGCGGTGGAACCAGAAGCCGACGAGTAGGTAGGAGGTGAGGCCGACCAGCTCCCAGTGGATGAAGAGCTGCAGCAGGCTCGACCCCATCACGAGGCCGAGCATCGCCACCGTGAAGAGCGACATGAACATGAAGTAGCGGGCATAGCCCCGGTCCCCGGCCATATAGCCCGTCGAGTAGACCTGGACGACGAGCGAGATCGAGGTGACGACGAAGATCATGAGGGCGCTCAGCGAGTCGAGGGCGATGCCGAAGGAGACCCTGAGGTTGAAGAGCTCCATCCACAGGTGCGGCTCGAGGCCGAGCGCTTGGCCCTCGAGCTCGATCGAGGTGTCGAGCGCCCAGAGGCCGAGCAGCCAGGAGAGGCCGACCGCCAGGATCGTGATATCGCTGGCGCGGCGATCGGGCACCGGGAGGCGCAGGAGCAGCACGGCCGAGATCACGACGAAGGAGACGAGCGGTGCGAAGTAGATCGCCCAGAGCGCGAACTCCGGAATCTGGGGCAGGCCGATCACCAGCTCACCACCTGTGCTGCGCCTCGCCCCGCCGGAGCAGAACGCTCGGGCGCGGCGCGCCCGCTCATCGCGCGTCTATCCGCCACCGCTAGACCTTGTTCATCACTTCGCGGGCGACGTGGACCTTGCCGTCGGGCACCCAGATCTCCCGCGCATCGCGCATCGGAACCGTCTCCAGGGGGGGCACCACCCGCACCGAGAGCGCCTCGGCACTGAAAAGCTCCCGCCAGATCGCCGCGGCATAGCCGTCAGGCACGTCGAGCAGTTTCACCCACACGGTGTCGCTCTCCTCCCGCGGCTGCTCACGAGCGGCAGCGCGTCGCTCCCACCCCGCACCATCGTCACCATCGCATGAGGCCGATCCGGTCGAGGTCGACCGTCTCGCGGTGGCGGTAGACCAGGACTGCCATCGCCAGCGCCACCGCGGCCTCCGCCGCCGCCACGGTCAGGACGAAGACGACGAAGGTGTGCCCCACCAGGGGCTCGCTCCCGGCCTGAAAGGCCCCGCTGTAACGCGAGAACGCGAGGAAGGTCAGGTTGGAGGCGTTGAGCATCAGCTCCACACCCATCAGCACTGCGATGACGTTGCGCTTGGAGAGGGCCACCGCCACGCCGATGCCGAAGACGATCCCCGAGACCACGAGATAGTGCGCGAGGTCGACGGTCACGGGGCGCCCCCGGCCCCATCAGCGGATCGATCCTCACCGTCATCGCCCCCGGGAGAACCGGTCACCAGCACGATCGCCCCGAGCAGGGCGAAGAGCAGCAGCACCGAGGCGACCTCGAAGGCCAGCAGGTGGTCACCGAGCAGCTGGTCGCCGATCGTCTCGATCGTGCTCTGGAAGGAGCGCCGGCTGAGCGCCTGGCCGGTCAACTCATCCCAGTCCGAGCGGATCGCCGTCACAGCCACCAGCGCGGCGATCGCGCCGCCGGTCAGGATGCCGGGCGGCGCATAAAGTGAGTTCGCATTGTTCCTGGAGGCCAGCGGCGTCAGCATCACCGCGAAGACGAGCAGCACCGAGATGGCGCCGGCATAGATCAGGATCTGCGCGACGGCGATGAAGTCGGCAGACAGCGTCGCGAAGAGCCCGGCCATCCCGAGGAACGCCACCACCAGCAGGACGATGGCATGGACGAGGTTGCGGAGCAGCAAGACGGCGAGGGCGCTGACGATGGTGACGGCCGAGAGGCCGTAGAAGGCGACGACCAGACCGAGCGAGTCCACTAGGCCTCCCCGACGGCGCTGCCGAGCACCCGCTCACGTGCACGCAGGCCACCCAGCTCGCCGGTGAGGACGGGACCGGCCGGCCGGCCGACCCCGCCGCCATAGCCGGTCGCTCGCGTCCAGGCTCGCACGGCCCAGACGGTCAGGCCCACGTTGACCACGACCATCAGCCCGTAGACGACGACACCCTCGACCTCCCAGCGCGCCGCCACCGAGGCTTCGACGGCGACCAGCAGCACCTGCGCGACGGAGAGCGGGATCAGGTACTTCCAGGCGAAGCTCATCAGCTGGTCGATGCGGAAGCGGGGCAGGGTGCCACGCAGCCAGATGAAGAAGAAATAGCCCGCCATCGCCTTGGCGCCGAGGATCAGGTAGCCCGGGATCCACTCCTCCAGGCCGAAGAGCGTGTAGCCGCCGAGGAAGAAGGTGGCGACCAGCGCGCCCGTCAAGAGCGCGTTCCCCAGCTCGACCGCGAGGAAGAGCCCGGCTTTCATCCCCGAGTACTCGATGTGGAAGCCGGCCACGATCTCAGACTCCGCCTCGGCGATGTCGTTCGGTGTGCGGTTGATCTCGGCCGTCGACGAGAAGAAGAAGGTGAAGAGCGCAAAGGGCAGGACCGCCGCCAGCCAGAGGTTGTGGTCGGACTGCCACTCGACGATCGAGGAGAGCTGGAGCGAGCCGGTCAGGAGCACCACCGCGAGGAGTGCCAGACTGATCGGGATCTCGTAGGAGACCATCATCGCCACCGTGCGCATCGCGCCCAGCAGTGCGTAGTGGTTATTCGACGACCAGCCCGCCATCCACACCGCCAGCACCGACAGCGAGGTGATAGAGACGACGTAGAGCAGCCCGACGTTGAGGTCGAGATAGGCCATGTTGGCGGCCCACGGCACCGGTCCCCAGGCCAGCATCGCCGGGATGAAGATCAGGACGGGCGGCAGGTAGAAGAGCAGGCGATCGGCGCCGGCCGGGATTAGCACCTCCTTCTGCATCAGCTTGAGCGCATCGGCGAGCGGCTGCAGCAGTCCGTAGGGCCCGACCCGGTTGGGCCCGGTACGGATCTGGAAGCGCGCCAAGACCCGGCGCTCAATCCAGGGGCCGAGCAGGAGGAAGCCGCCGAGGAAGCTGAGGATGCCCGCGGCGCCGATCACCGCAGGCAGCCAGTAGGCGAGCACGGCCCCCAGGTTCTGACCGCCCAGCTCGGCGTCAATGGTGGAGACCTCGGCGCGCAACCGCTCGACGGCCAGCCCGAGATCGCGCAGGTCGTACCACTCGCCCTCGAGGCGGGCGTCGACGACGAGGTAGCCGATGGCAGCGTTCACGGCCAGGAAGCCCAGGGCGAAGACCGCGCCCAGGGCCTTGACCGCGGTCGGGATACGGGCGGCCTGCTCGAGTAGCGTCCCGCGCTCGATGATCTGCTGCGCCATCGGCGTCGCCGGCTGGGGGCGCTCGCCCGGGGCGCGGCGGAACATCATCGGTCGATCTCCCCGACCACAATATCGAGCGAGCCCAGCGTCACGACGGCGTCAGAGAGCGCCGCGCCGCGCGCCAGCTCGCGCAGAAGCGAGAGGTTGATGAGGGATGGCGCGCGGATGTGGAAGCGGTAGGGGGCAGGGCCGCCATCTGAGACGAGGTAGAAGCCGAGCTCGCCGCGAGGGCCCTCGACCCGCCCGTAGACCTCGCCGGGGGGAGGCCGGAGTGCCAGCGGGATGTCAGTCTTGTGCGGGCCATCGGGGATCGCATCGACCGCCTGGCGGATGATCTGGTGCGACTGACGGGTCTCCTCGAGCCGCACCATGTAGCGATCATAGACATCGCCGCGGGTGCCGACGGGGATCTCGAAGCGAAGCCGGTCGTAGACGCAGTAGGGCTCGGCCCTGCGCAGGTCCCAGGGGACGCCTGAGCCGCGGAGTGCCGGCCCCACCAGCGAGCCGTTGATCGCGTCTGCAGCGTCGATCACCCCGACGCCGCGGGTGCGGGCGACGAAGATCTCGTTCTCCTCGACCATCGTCGCGTACTCGTCGATGCGCTGGGGCAGCTCATCGAGCAGTTCGCCCAGGGCCGGCCAGAACTCGGGCGGCGGCTCGAAGGCGACGCCGCCGATGCGCATGTAGTTGGTGGTCAGGCGGGCACCGCAGGTCATCTCGAAGAGGTCGAGGATCTTCTCGCGCTCGCGGAACATGTAGAGCAGGGGGGTCTGCCAGGCGCCGGCGTCGCTGACGAGCGTCCCGTTCGCCATCGCGTGTGAGGCGATGCGCTGCAGTTCGGCGAAGATCACGCGCAGGTAGGAGGCCCGCTCCGGCACCTCGACGCCGGCGAGGCGCTCAACCGCCAGGCAGAGCCCGAGGTTGCCCGACATCGCAGCCAGATAGTCGGCCCGGTCGGTGAACGGGATGTTCTGCGTGTAGGTTCGTTCCTCGGCCAGCTTCTCCATCGAGCGATGCAGGTAGCCGACGACCATGTCGAGGTCCTGGATCCGCTCGCCATCCATCACGACGCGGAGGCGGAAGACGCCGTGCGTCGAGGGGTGCTGTGGCCCGATGTTGAGGACGTAGGGTTCGCTCGCGGTGGTCATCGCCCCGGCGCCTCGCTCCGCCGGGGCTCGTCTCCGGTCTCGGGCACCAGGTTGCCCTCGTTGAGCAGCCGATCGGGATCGGTCGGGTCCTCGAACGGGAAGCGGCGCAGTCCGCTGGTGCGGCCGCCGCCGATACCGAGGAAGTCCTTACGCAGGGGGTAGCCGGGGAACCCGTCCCAGAGGAAGAGGCGACGCAGGTCGGGATGCCCCTCGAAGACGACGCCCATCAGGTCGAAGACCTCGCGCTCCTGGAGGAGGGCGCCGCGGTAGACGGGGTAGGCGCTGGGGACGACCGGGGCCTCATGGTCGACGGCCCTGGCCTTGACCACGATCTGGTGATTGTGGTCCAGAGACTGCAGGTGATAGACCAGCATGAAGTGGTCGTGAAAATCGACGCCGCACAGGTTGCTCAGCTGCGCCGCGTCGAACTCGGGAGAGTCGTGCAGCCAGCCGAGCGCCTCCGTCAGGCGCCCCGGCACCACCTCGACCCACTCCTCGTGGACCGAGGAGACGATCCCCGGCAGAGCGCCGTCGAGGGCACGGGCCACAGCGGCTCCGGCCAGCTGGCGCGGTCCGGCCGCCACTAGCGCCACTCCAGCGCGCCGCGGCGCCAGGCATAGGCGAGGCCGAAGCCCAGGATGCCGATGAAGATCGCCGCCTTGAGCAGCGTTGTCAGGGCCAGCTCGGCATGTTGTACGGCCCACGGATAGAGGAAGATCACCTCGACGTCAAAGATCACAAAGCCCAGTGCGAAGAGGTAGTAGCGGGCGTTGAACTGCCCCCACGAGCCGCCCTCGGCGATCACGCCGCACTCGTAGGTGGCCTCCTTGATCGGGTCCGGTCGAGACGGGCGAATTCGGAGGCGGTAGAGCAGGTAGGAGACGGTCAGCGGCAGGGCGGGAAAGGCGAGGGCGACCGCGAGCAGGACGACCACTCGACCGAACTGCTCCGGGATCACGCGCGCGGACCTTCCCGATCGAGACTCTCGTCGTTCTCAGGCGGAGGGAACGTAGCACGGCCCCCCCGCGTGGCGCAATGAAGATCGCCGGCGCCAGGACCGAAGATCGGGCACCCGGGAGGCACGGCCCGGAAGCGATCGCGGCGCCCCGATCGCCAGTCGACGCTCCTCGACGATCAGGCTAATGGCCTCGTCGTTCTGCCCTGAGAGCACGGCACCGATCGGGCGGATGACCGCCGCACGGTTGGGGAAGATACCCACGACGTTTGTGCGGCGGCGGATCTGCTTGTTGAGGCGCACTGGGGGGTTGTTCGACCAGACCTGACGCCAGTGCGCGACCGGAAACGCGGCGAACGCCAGGATCTCCGCTGCAGCCTCTGCGAGCATCGCCGGGACTGCGCACGCCCAACGGCAACGACTACGGGAAGGATCTGCTGCGTCAGTCTCGGGCGGACCGGCCCATGGGCGGGCGCGGCACCACTCTCCTGGATCGCTCCAGGTTCTTGGTACTACTCCCATTAGCCCGAATCCACCGATCGAAGCTTGACGGGGCGGGATGCGGGGCTGCCGAGGAGTTCGGCGGGCGTGTCGGCGTTCGCCGGGGCCGGCGCTGTGACGGGCGTCAGGCCGGGAGCGGTCGCGCCCGTAACCGCGCCAGCGCGGCTGCCCACTGGCCGGCCGAGGGCCAGCGCTGCGGGAGGTGCAGGGTCCAGCGCCGGGCAGAGCGGGTGAGCCGTCCGGCGAGCGAGAAGTAGCGCTGCCTGAGCGTCCGGGTCGTCATGATTCCCTCGCCGAGCCCGAGGCGCGCCGTCCAGCGCGCGAGGTTGTGCGCGATCACCTGCACCGCGAGCCACACCGCGTTCGCGGTGAAGCGGCCCGACGGGAGATGGTTCAGCCCGACGCCGTACTTGAGATCGCGGATCGCGTTCTCGACCTCGGCATGGCGGCTCGTGCACCTCCTCTGCCGTCGCTCGTTCCGGGGTTGCCCCTGATCGATTCGATGCCTGCCGCGGAGAGCGCTGCTCGTTGCCTCGGGTGAGGGTGATCCGTGCCTGCGTCCCGGATGAGCGATCCGTGCCGGTTTCTCTTCTCCCTGGAGTTGGCGGTACCGGCAAACGCACTGCTACGGGGGTCAGGCTACGCCGGACGTTCACAGAAAGTTCCGGCTGCGTTCCATGAGAGTTCACAATGTTCCGGAATTCTTCCGATTTCGTTCCTTTCCCGCCGTGCGGGGCTGATTGGCGCCGCCGGCCCACCCGGACGGGCGCCCCGACTCCCGGCTGCGGGAATGACTCAGAACGATCGGCACGGCGTCGCCTCGCTGCCATCGGAGTTCGAGCCGAGTTGCACCACGGCGAACACTACGGCTGCAAAGACCGCGAGCAGTACGTCGTCGAGCGTTGGTCGTCCGAGCACGTCGCCCCCCAGAAGTGATCATCCTAGCCTCAGCCAGAGGGACTCGACATGGTGCATGGTACCCAAGAAGTGCCTCCGCAGCAGTTGCGGCGTGCTGTCGCACACCCCTTACCCCGAATCCACCGGATCGAAGCTGGACGGGGCGGGAGGCCGGGCTGGCGGAGAGTTCGGCGGGTATGCCGGCGTTCGCCGGGCGGCGCCGGGGGTGGGCCGGAGCGAGGAGCGGTCGCGCCCGTAACCGCGCCAGCGCGGCTGCCCACTGGCCGGCCGAGGGCCAGCGCTGCGGGAGGTGCGGGGTCCAGCGCCGGGCAGAGCGGGTGAGCCGTCCGGCGAGCGAGAAGTAGCGCTGCCTGAGCGTCCGGGTCGTCATGATTCCCTCGCCGAGCCCGAGGCGCGCCGTCCAGCGGGCGAGGTTGTGCGCGATCACCTGCACCGCGAGCCACGCCGCGTTCGCGGCGAAACGGCCCGAGGGGAGATGGTTCAGCCTGACACCGTACTTGAGATCGCGGATCGCGTTCTTGACCTCGGCGTGGCGGCGATGGTCGGCATCCAGCTCGAGCAGCTCCCCCGCGCGGTCGCTGATGAAGGCGTGGTAGCTGTAGCTGGTGAAGAGCGCGAGCTGGGAGCCGGGCGTCGGCTTCACGCGCCGCACGATAAGCCGCACCGGGGCGGCATCCTCCTTGTGCCGGAACGGCGTGTAGGTCGTCTCGGCGACAGCGGCGCCGCCCTCGATCCAGTACGGGATCGGCGTCCAGTCCTCTTCCGGGATCGCCTCGATCAGCGCGCGTACGTTCGGCTGCTGGCGGATCGTGACCGAGAAGCGGACATCCAGCGCGCGGCCCTCGCGCAGCCGCGCCATCAGCACCTCGCCTGAGCCGGCCGCCACCGCGAGCAGCGGGTGATAGCCGCGCGCGCCGCTGTAGCCGGGCTGGCGGGCGCCCTCCTTGGCGAGGCCGTAGGTCTCGCAGAGCGTCGAGTCGAGGTCGAGCTGGCGGGCGTGGCCTCAGCGGAAGCTGCGCAGGAAGGTTCCGAGGGTGGACGGCGCCTTCACGGTGCAGCCGAGCACGCGCCCGGCGGCGCCGGCGCGCAACGCATCGGCGTCGTCGATGCAGTCGCCGCCCGCGAGCGCCGAGGCGATGAGGGTCAGCAGCTTGTCGCCCACGTTCGCCCGGCCCGGCGCATCACCGAGGTCGAGATGGCGCTCGGCGAGCTCGCGGAGGCCGAACCGGCCGCGAGGGTCGCGGGGAGCAGCAGGCCCGCGTGGTCCACGAGGCGGTCGTCGTCGAAGGCGATGTCTATCCGGTCGGGGTTGCTCGCTGTCAGCATCGGATGGGTGCTCCCTGTGGCTGTGACGTGATTCGTGAAAACCCATTGTCCCAGCTGCAGCGGAGCACCCATCCGCAGCCGCTCGTGCGCGCTCTTTCGGTGGATCCGGGATTAGTCGACTGACAGCGCCGGTGTCATCGGCTTTCCTCGACCGACAAACCGGTCGAGACCCCGAGGCAGGCAGATCCCATACCGAAGTGAAAGGCGCCGAGTTCGCGCGGCCAGATCCCCGAACATCGCGGGCACGCTACTGCAGCGTCGAACTCGGCGAGGTGGAAGGTGAAGGCGATTCCACCGGGCGTCGGGAGCCGCTCGACGGGACTGCGGAGCCCCGGGTGCTCGGACGGGCGCGAGCACCGTCTCGATCGCGACGTCGCGCGTGAGCCGCGAACGCGCGGCCCCGGCTGCGCGCCCCAAACATGACGCGGACCGAGTCGTGGCACCGCACCGGCGGGTCACGCCTACCTGACGAGGCAGAGCGACCGTGGTGGGAGCACCTACGCTCTGGCGCCTGAGCGGTGGCAGACCGTGGACTCCTCGAAGCGTTACCGGCGCGGACCATCGCGCAACGCCAGTACGCTCGCCTCGGCCCTAGCGCGTTTGCGATGCCAGTCATGTAGCATCGCAAACGCTCGCTATGGTGAACGAACGCACCCCACAGCAGATCGGCCGCCCGCTCGACGAGTCAGACGGAGGCGGCGTCGCCCGGGACCGGGGGGACTGTGTACGAGCGTTGCTAGACAGTTCTTGCCGTCAACCCCGACAACATCGATAAGCAGACCCGTCCAGGAGACGCCGATGCCTGAAATCACCCGACCGGATGGTGCCGTCATTCACTATGAGACCTGGGGAGGCGGACACCCGCTGCTGCTCATCGCACCCGGCGGAGTAAACAGCGAGATCGCGTTCTGGCAGCGCAGCACGATCAACCCGATTGATGAGTTCGCCAGCGAGTTTCTGGTGATCGGCATGGACCAACGCCACGCCGGTAGCAGCTGGCAAGCGCCACCGACGTTCTCGTATGAGCTGACCACCGGCGATCAGCTGGCCGTCCTCGACGCGGTGGGCGTCGAGCGGGCCCACGTGTGGGGCGGATGCATCGGCGTCGCGCATGCCCTGCGGCTGGCGCAAGAGGCTCCGGAGCACATCTCAGCCGTCGTCGGGCAGGACCCCGTCGGCCTCGATGAAACGAACTCGATCGAGGTGTTCACGCGAATGTTCGAACCGACGATCGCGTTGGCACGTGAGCAGGGGACTGCCGCTGTCGTTGCCTCCGCTCTCGCTGATCCCATGTTCGTTGTGAACAACGACGGGGGGCCCTTCGCGCGCCGAATCGACGGTGACCCGACGTTTCGTGCCGAGATCGAGCGCCGGGACGCCGACGGATACGTTGCACTGATCGAGGAGTTCTCGGCAGGTGTGTGGCCGGATCGCCCGCCGCTCATGTCTGTCGAGGAGTCGTGGCTACCCGGTTGCGAAACGCCACTGCTGATCATGCCGGGTAGCGACGCATTCCATCCGACTGGAGTTGCGAACCTGATCTGTGCGCGTGCGCCGAAGGCGAAGTGCCTTGACGTGGACTGCCGCTCCGACGAGAAGCGAGCAGGTACGATCGAAATGATCCGTGCGTTCCTACACGAGCATGCCTAGTCGGCGCGCCTGAGCGGTCCCACTCCGCGGGCTCGATGGTGAGCGCGGTTCGGACGCGGGGGCTCCGTCACATCTCAGGTCATCTGGTGGCGGAGCTCACAGCGGGCCGCCCGGACAACGGCAGGTCAGCCGAAGGCGGTGGGGCGACGGTCGGCGTGACTCGGCAGCGACGAGGGCCGGTCGGCGAGCGAGGCTCCGGCGAAGAGCGTCCGCCCGACGCCCCCGGCACGGAACTGGACTATCGCCACATCGCCGACCGCGTTGACCGCTTCAGCTCCGGCTGGAACTCCGCGCCTGCAGGCGGCTCGCCTGAAAACTGCACGGTCCTCTGATCTCTGAGTTCGGGAGCGATCCTACGGGCTCCGACCTGGGGGCGCCCAGATCAGCCCCACGTCAAACAGGTCGACATGCCCAGGGGGCCACGCGGACTACCTCGCTTGCCCTACAATGGCGCGGCATGGTTCGCGGTCGCGGATCATCCGCCGAACCAACGATGCCGCAGCGCCGCCGTGAGGAGACGACCGCCGTGTCCGCTTCATACGATCCTTCCGCGCGTTACGAAGTGAAGATCTGGGAAGAGCCGTTCCGAGAGACCGAGGCGCGCACGCTGATCGCGCGCGTCTACCGACCGATCGGAGACGGTCCCTTCCCAGTCCTGCTCGATCTGCATGGCGGCGCCTGGACCTCCAAGGACCGGATGGCCAATGTCGACATGGCCGAGGACATCGCGCGAAGTGGGATCCTTACGGTGTCACCGGACCTGCGTCTTGGCGGCGAGGCTCCCTATCCTGCGTCGCTGCAAGATGCCAACTACGGCATACGCTGGCTGAAGGCCAGAGCGCCGGGCTGGAATGGTGACCCAGCGACGTTGGGAGTACTCGGTAGCTCGAGTGGCGGTCACGTCGCCCAGCTGCTCGGGATGCGGCCTACTGATGCGCGCTACAACGCGTTACCCCTCGAAGGTCATCCGGAGATTGATGCGCAGGTGAACTACGTCGCGACGCGCTCCCCCATCAGCGATCCGCTGGCGCGCTATGACAATGCCGTTGCCAAGGGACGATCCGACATGGTCGAGCGACACCACGTGTACTTCGATCCATTCGATGACATCGAGGAAGGCAACCCGCAGCTGATTCTTGAACGCGGCGAGCCTGTGAATCTGCCACCAATGCTGATCATGCAAGGGGCGCTCGATGACAACGTGCTGCCCGCGCTTCAGATCAAGTTCGGGGAGGCTTACCGGGCGGCCGGCGGTGAATGCCGGGTGGAGATCTTTGACGGCAGCGATCACATGTGGGTGCTGGAGCCCGGCCCGCAGACCGACCGTGCGCATGAGATGGTCAGACAGTTCATCGCGGCACATCTCCACGCCGTGAATCCAGCAACCCCGCCCTCTCAAGAGCGCGCTCCGATCAGCACGCTGTAACCGGGGGAGTAGCACGACGTTATGGTCAGCGAGCACGCTGGGGTTCGCTGGATTCGGCCGACCGGCGAGCCAAGGACGGCGCTGCCGTCGGTGGTCCCCCATGGGTCGTGCGTCTCGTAAAAGCGGTCCGCCGGGCGGCCGTTGATAGTCGCTCTGCTCACTTCGCGTCAGAGCGGACGTCCACGTCGGGGCACCGCGCCCGGCACGCTTGCACAAGGTCGGGTTTGCGATTCCGGTCGGAGGGAAGGCGTCGCTGCCCGGCATGATCAGCAGCGGCGTCTCTCAATCAGGTGACGCCGACTCTTCGACATGCATGGGCGGCCCTCTTGGATCCACCCTGTCTCCGACTGACAGTCTCGATTGGGTTCAAAGAAGCGGCCAGCCCAGGGCGTTCGAGGTCCAGGATCGAGCTGCCCCGGGCCCCGACGGTGTGTTGGTCGAGGCGTGCTGCCGGCCTCGCTGTCGGTTGACTAGCCAACGCGCCCGCCCATGGGCCGGTCCGCCCGAGACTGACGCAGCAGATCCTTCCCGTAGTCGTTGCCGTTGGGCGTGCGCAGCATCGTGTGAATGTGGAGCTTCTCCGGCTCGTCGTTGTCCAGGAAGACCCCCGAGTGCATGTCGAACTCAATGATGACGACGGGGCTATGCACCTTGTAGTAGAACGTGTCGTCTCCTCCGATGCCGCCGATCCAGGCGAAGTGAGTCGCGTCCAGCTGCTGCTCGATCTCTCCCATCCGCAGGCCGTTGTGACCGGGTCGCAGGTAGCCGATGTACGCACCGACGACGCTGAGGAGCAGTTCCTGTTGGCCCGAAGTGAGCTCCTTCGCGGCGATGCCTTCGTAGGGGATCACGGCGTTGTCCCGGAATGCGGTCGATTTCTGGCGCCCCTCGCTGCGGTGGGCGCGTTCTGGCGGGAGCTCGCTGGAGAGCATCGTGGGGTAGAGAATCGCCTCGTCTCGCTGCGCCGTCGAGAGGCTGCGAATGAGCTCCAGACCGTTGCGCTGCTCCGCCTCGAAGATCGAGATACCGGCGTACTGACCGGTGTCGGCGTAGACGGGCTCGCCGCCCATGAAGACCGGTGACATCACCACTTGGTCGCCGACCACGAAGTAGCTGACGTTCAGGTGGTGGCCATCGATCTGCCAGCCCCACGGCTCTTCGTCGGAAGGGGTTCCGAAGACGTTCAGCCAGTAGAGGTGTTCACCCACGCTCTCCGAGAACCCTGTGATCTCGCGCAGGAAATCGTTCAGTCTCATGATGTTGCGAGCGGTCTCGAATCCGAAGGCGCTGAGGCTGGAGCTGAGGAGACCGTAAGCCGCCTCGCGTTGGACCTCCTCGAGTTCCTCAAGCAGTACGCCGTGGCGGAACAGAAACATCTGGGAATTGTGCCATGTACGCCAGTCCCGCGAGTCGATCGGCCGAGTCGCAGCGATCCGTTGGCTTGCGGTCAGGGCGGCGAGGAAGCGGTTCGCGGCCTCGGTGATGGGGGTGGTTGGGATCCCGGTCGGCTCAAGCGAGAACAGACCTGGCTTCGCCGTTCCGTCTGTTGTGATCCCGACCCAGGGTGACTCAGCGGACGCAAGCAGCCTGGGTATGTTCCGCAAGACTGCGTCCGGCAACCGTTCCTCATTGAACGTGCGGGCGTCGCGGGGCACGCGGCCGCGGATTCCGAGGCCGTGGAACCCTCCGCCCACTCTCATGCTCCACCTCCGGTCCCCGGCGAATCATACACGCCTGACCAAACGCTACTCGAGGAGCGCCCAGAGCTCCGGTGGCCAACCGTTCCTCGTTGAGCAACCCAGCGCGACGAAGCTGTTTGGGGCACGAAGACACCATCCGCAGCAAGCCTCCCCGCCGCAGCGGTGGCGGAGTTCGTTCGGCACGAATCGGCGATAACGCGCTTTAGAGCGGACGGCGGTGGCTGGGCCGGGGGCTGGCCGGCCCGTCGACCAGGTAGAGATGCGTGAACTGCTCCCGATCGCGGCCGAGGGCGGCAGCGGCGTGTTCGGCCCGCATCAAGGCGCTGGCGGTGTCGTGGCAATGGGCCAACAGCGCGGCCTCGTCGGTCACCTCGGTCGTCTCGACCAGAGCGCGCGCGATGGTGCGGAAGTCGCCGGAGCCGATCCACGGCCTGCCCGGCTTCAGGCCGTCCTCATGTTGACCGTCGATCGGCGGACAGATAGAGTTCGCCCGGGCTACCCCGAGACAACCGTCGGGGGCGAACCAGACCCCCCTGGACGTCCCGCCGGGTAGACGCCGGGCCGGGATCAGATGGGCTCAGGCGGCGTACTCGCCGCGACGTCAGACCGGTCGATCCCAGAGGGGATCCGGCGGCCCCGAACGAGCTGGCGGGCCACAGAAGCTTGGACGGGAGCAGAATCAGTGGCCACGAATCCTTCAATGAGCGCCGCGATCGTGGCCGCCGCCGAGTCCAACCAGATCGGCTACATCGCCGACGGCACGACCTCCCTGATGCTGCACATTGAGGCGATCCGCAACGTCTGCGACGCGGCCGGCGTCGAGCCCTCTGAGATCGACGGCATCTTTGCGGCTGGCGAGAGCCCACTGCTCGCCGAGTACCTGGGGATTCACCCCAAGTACATCGACACCACCTCGGTCGGCGGCTGTTCATTCCAGATGCACGTTCACCACGCGTTGCTCGCGATCAGCGCCGGCGTCGTCGACCTCGCCCTGGTGAGCCACGGTGAGAGTGGGTTCTCTGCACGCAAGAACCAGGGCAAGGGGACCTTCGGGGGCGGCGGCGCGGGCGATCCCTGGATGCCAACGGCGCAATTCGGCGGCAGTCCTTACGGCGTCTGGGGGCCACCTTCGGCCTACGCCCACGCGATGACCCGCCACATGCACCAGTGGGGCTCGACCAAGGAAGACTTTGCGAACATCGCCGTCGTCACACGTGAGTGGGCCACGCTCAACCCGAGGGCCGTCATGCACTCGACCGAGACCAGCCCGCACGGCGGACCAATCACCACCGACACGGTGCTGGGTTCGCGCATGATCGTCTGGCCGCTCAACCTGCTCGACATCTGCCTCGTCACCGACCACGGCGGCGCCGTCCTGATCGCCTCGGCCCAGAAGGCGCGATCGTTCAAGACCGCCCCGGTCTGGTTGGCCGGCGCCGGCGAGAGCATGAGTCACCAGGTCGGCGACATGCTGGAGATGGGCGACTTCACGGCCACGTCGGCCGCCGCGTCGAGCCAGACCGCCTACCGCATGGCCGGCATGGGCCCCTCCGACATGGAGATGGCGATGATCTACGACTCGTTCACGGTGACGGCCGGTATCACCGCCGAGATGCTCGGCCTCACGCGGCGCGGCGAGGGCCCCTCGCTCTGGGCGGATGGCAAGGCCAGCCCCGGCGGCAGCTTCCCGGTGAACACCAACGGCGGCGGCCTCTCGTTCAGCCACTCCGGCATGTACGGGATGATGCTCCTGGTCGAGGCCTACCGGCAGCTCTCACAGACGGCGGAGGACGGCGTCCACGGACTCCCCGGCAAGCAGACCGACGCGAGGACCGCGGTCGTGAACGGGACCGGCGGCATGCTGTCGGTCACGGGCACGCTGGTCCTCCAGTCGGACAGTTAGGTCAAAAGCGGGGCACCCCCACGGGGTCGCCCTGTAGGTGCTTAGAAAGGAGACGGTGTGGCTGAGTACAACAAGCCCATCCCGAGCGTAGATCCCTATGTCAACAAGCCGTTCTGGGACGGTGCCAAGGAGGGGAAGCTGATGCTGCCCCGTTGCACCTCCTGTAACAAGGTGCACTGGTACCCCCGGATTCTGTGCCCGTTCTGCCACAGCTCCGCGATCGAGTGGTTCGAGGCCAGCGGTGAGGGATTCATCCACACCTACGCCGTCCAGAACCGCGCCTTCGGTGCCTGGGGCGAGGAGACGCCGTACGCGACGGCGTACATCGACCTCAAGGAGGGCGATCGGATGTTCACGGCGCTGCGAGGCGTCGACGCTGAGCACCCCGAGACCATCCAGATCGGTGCCCGCGTCAAGATCGAGTTCGACATGGCCAACGAGGACACCTACGTCCCCTACTGGCGCGTCGTCGACTAACCGAGCGACGAACAGGAGCTAGCGAATGCCCAGCAACCCCTCCATGAGCGCCGCCATCGTGGCGGCCGCTGAATCGGACAAGATCGGATATATCGAAGAGGGCACGACCGCCCTGATGCTGCACATTGAGGCGATCCGCAACGTCTGCGCCGCCGCCGGCATCAAGCCCTCGGAGATCGAGGGTGTCTTCTCGCCCTCACACTCGGCGCTGCTCGCCGAGTACCTCGGGATCCACCCCAAGTACATCGACACCACCTCGGTCGGCGGCTGCTCGTTCCAGATGCACGTCCACCACGCCCTGGCCGCGATCAACTCAGGGATCATCGACATCGCCGTGGTCAGCCACGGTGAGAGCGGCTACTCGAACCGCAAGAACCGCGGCAACGGCGGCCTGCGCGGCGGCGGCGGCGACCCCTGGACCCCCTCCACGCAGTTCGGCGGCAGCCCCTACGGCACCTGGGGCGCCCCGTCGGCCTACTCCCACTCGATGACCCGCCACATGCACCAGTGGGGCTCGACCAAGGAGGACTTCGCGAACATCGCCGTCGTCACGCGCGACTGGGCGACCCTGAACCCCCGTGCCGTCATGCACTCGAAGGAGACCCACCCCAACGGTGGGCCGATCACCGTGCAGGACGTGCTCGACTCGCGCATGATCGTCTGGCCGCTCAACCTGCTCGACATCTGCCTCGTCACCGACCACGGCGGCGCCGTCCTGATCGCCTCGGCCGAGAAGGCCCGATCGTTCAACACCGCCCCGGTCTGGCTGGCCGGCGCCGGCGAGAGCATGAGCCACCAGGACATGCTCGAGATGGGTGACTTCACTGCCACGTCGGCGGCGGCGTCGAGCCAGGCCGCCTATCGCATGGCCGGCATGGGCCCCTCCGACATGGAGATGGCGATGATCTACGACTCGTTCACGATCACCGCCGGCATCACCGCCGAGATGCTCGGCCTCACGCCGCGCGGCGAGGGCCCCTCGCTCTGGGCGGACGGCAAGGCCAGCCCGGGCGGCAGCTTCCCGGTCAACACCAACGGCGGCGGCCTCTCGTTCAGCCACTCCGGCATGTACGGGATGATGCTCCTGGTCGAGGCCTACCGGCAGATGTCCGGCACGGCCGAGGATGGTGTCCACGGACTCCCGGGCAAGCAGACCGACGCCAAGTCGGTCGTCGTCAACGGGACCGGCGGCAGCCTCTCTGTGACGGGCACGCTCGTCATGACCGCCGACGCCTAGAGTCGGAGTCGCTTTCGTGACGGGCGCAGGTGGGGCGGTAGCCCCACCTGCGCCCGTTGATCATCACCCCCTCAGGCGCCCACAGCGATTGAGCCCACAGCCGACGAGAGCGGACGGGACCAGCGGATGCTGATCGACCTGCATACGCACACAAAGCCCCGTTCCTGGGATTCGTTCCTCACACCCGACGAGATGGTTGATCGCGCCCGTGAGGCCGGACTCGATGCGATGGTGCTGGCCGAGCACGACTGGGCGTGGGATGAGGACGACGTACGTGACCTCGCCAGGCGCCACGACTTCACGGTGATCCGGGCGATGGAGATCAACACCGAAGACGGCCACATCCTGGTGTTTGGCCTGCACGAGTATCGCTTCGGCATGCACCGCAGCCATGAGCTCGCCTCCTTCGTCCGGGAGGTCGACGGGGTGATGCTGGCAGCCCACCCCTATCGGCGACAGATGCCCTGGAAGCCCGATGACGAAGAGGAGTACGAGCAGGCCCTCAGCCGCGCCGAGCGCAATCCCGCCTACCGCTGGGTCTCAGGCGTTGAGATCCTGAACGGGCGTGGCAAGCTCGACGAGAACGAGTTCGCGACCCGCGTGGGCGAACGGCTGGCGCTGCCGGCGACGGCGGCGAGCGACAGCCACCAGTTCGATGAGCGCGAGCAGCACATGGGCCGCGCCGCCACGTATTTCGAGTGCGACATCAGGACCGAGGCCGAACTGATCGGGGCGCTGAAGTCTGGCCGATACTGGCCGCTCGACCTGACCCGCGGTGAACTGACGAGCAACCCCGACTTTCACGATGTGCCGAGCGACCTACACGCCCGCTGGGAGGCGCAGGCGGCCGCCCGAGAGGCACTCCTCAGGGCCCAACCCCACTAGCAGCGGGGACTCGGGCAGCCGGAACAATGCCTGCTCGCAGAGGTGCCGGACTCAGAATTGACACTAGATCACACTGACAGATTAGATCACACTGACAGATATCGTCAGCGCGGTCGTAGACCCCTAACAGTCGAGGACCCCTAACAGTCGAGTCTCCACCGGGGCGCCTCGCTTGCGAGGCCGCTGACCGGTGGAGCCCAGCCCCAACGAGCTCTCGAGCAGAGCTGACGTGGGAGAGAAGCGATCGAACGCGGCCCGGCGGCCGAGGTCTGCCGATCGGGTCTGGGAACGTGAACAGTCGGCGGCGCACCGCCTCGGTGCCCGCGACAGAGGAAGGACAGCACGATGGGTGTGCTAGACGGTCGAGTGGCCGTCGTCACCGGATCCGGACGCGGGATTGGTCGCGGTATCGCGATGCTCTACGCGGCCGAAGGGGCGAGCGTCATCGTCAACGACCCCGGCGTTGCCGTGGACGGGTCCGGGCACGACGAGGGCCCGGCCGCACAGGTCGTCGCCGAGATCAAGGCGGCCGGTGGTGAGGCGAGCGCGAACTTCGACTCCGTCGCCGAGTTCAGTGGCGGCGAGAACATGATCAAACAGGCGGTCGACACCTATGGCCGCATCGACATCCTCGTCAACCCGGCCGGCATCCTGCGCGACCGGATGGTCTTCAACATGACCCACCAGGAGTGGGACGACGTGATCGCGGTGCACCTCAAGGGGCACTACAACACGATCAAGCCGGCCTCGGTCCTGATGCGCCAGCAGCGGTTCGGTCGGATCATCAACTTCAGCTCGACGTCCGGCCTCGTCGGCAACACCGGCCAGGTGAACTACGGTGCCGCCAAGGCTGGCATTGCCGGCATCACCCGCGTGGTCTCCAAGGACCTCGGTCGCTACGGCGTCACGTGCAACTCGATCTCCCCGGGCGCGGCGACCCGCATGACCCAGACGGTGCCAGACGCCGCCCGCCAGCTCCGCTCGCAGGCCGGCGTCCAGGGCGCAGCCAGCGGCACGCAGTCGGAATCCAGCCCGTTCACGCGGCGCGAGCCCGACGATGTCGCCCCGATGGCGCTCTACCTGGCGTCCGACGACGCCTGGAACATCAACGGCCAGATCTTTCTCACGAGCGGTGGCAGCGTCGGCCTGATGCAGCACCCGACCGCCGAGCGCACCGTCTTCAAGAACGGCCACTGGACGATGAGCGAGCTCGATGACGCGGTGCACAACGTGTTGCTCAAGGATCGCCCGAACCCGGCGCCGGCACGCGAGGACTTCGAGCTGATCGGCCGCGACATTCCCGGGCAGCCCCTCAGCTAGCCAGAGACGGAAGGAGAGAGAGATGGCAACACCACTGAACGGACGAACCATCGTCGTCACCGGCTCGGGCCGTGGCATCGGTAGCGAGGTCGCCAAGCTCGCCGGCAAGCTCGGCGCGAACGTGATCGTAAACGACCCCGGGGTCAACGTGGACGGCTCGGGGCAGGATGCGGGCCCCGCCCAGTCGATCGCCGACGAGATCGTCGCCGCCGGTGGCACGGCGTCGGCGAACTTTGACTCGGTCGCCACCGAAGAGGGTGGCGAGAACATGATCCGCCAGGCCGTCGACACCTACGGGCGCATCGACGGCGTCATCCACGTCGCCGGCATCCTCCGCGACCGGATGATCTTCAACATGACCGAGCAGGAGTGGGACGACGTCGTCGCCGTGCACCTGACCGGCTACTTCAACGTCGCCAAGCCGGCGTCGGTGCTGATGCGCCAGCAGCGCTTCGGCCGACTGGTCGGCTTCTCGTCCGGGTCGGGCCTCAGCGGCAACACCGGCCAGGCGAACTACGGCGCCGCCAAGGCGGGCATCGCCGGCATGAACCGCTGCCTCGCCCGCGACCTCGGTCGCTACGGCGTGACGGCGAACACGATCGCTCCGGGCGCGGCCACGCGCATGACCCAGACGGTCCCGGATGCGGCGCGCCAGCTGCGCGCACAGGGTGGCATCGAGGCGGCCCCGCGCCGCGAGAGCGGTGTGACGGCACTGCGCGAGGCCAGCTACGTCGCCCCGACGGTCGTCTACCTGATGACCGACCAGGCCTGGGACGTGAACGGTCACACGTTCAACGTGACCGGCGGCCAGGTCGCGCTCTCGCACGAGATCGCGCCGCTGCGCTCGATCGCCAAGCCCGGTCGCTGGACCTTCGAGGAGTTGCGGGACCTCGTGCCCGGCCAGCTGATGAGTGGCCTGCGCAACCCGGCGCCGCCGCCGCCCGACCTGGACCTCCCCGGTCGGCCGGTCGCCGGCTAGCGTCCAGAGGAAGTCAGGCCAGAAGGGCGGTCACCCCGGAGGTGACCGCCCTTCTCTTTGTCCGCTACTCGCTCCCGACCGGCGTGGGAACGACAGATTCGCCGCCGGCCCCCGCCGGTCCAGATTCCTGGTATCGACCCATCAGGTCGGCGTCTCCCCGCATCCGTCGGGATCCCACGCCTCGTCTTCGGCGCGGCCCCGGCCGTGGCGAAACTGCTCCCAGTCGATCTCCATGTAGATGAAGTCTTTCTGGTCGCGACGCACCGGCCCGCCTCGCTGGAACCCGGCGCGTTCGAAGCACCGCTGGGCGCGGTGGTTCCACGACAGCGTGTGCAGGTAGACGCGCCGCAGCCCGACCTCGCAGAAGAGGTGGGCGAGGAACGCGCGGACGGTGTCGGTGCCGTAGCCCTGAGACCAGCAGGCGCGATCGCCGATCGTGATGCCGAGCTCGGCCTCGCCCGTGCGGCGCTGGTAGCCGTAGTACATGACGTTGCCGATGTGGCGGCCGCTCTCCCGGTCTTCGATCGCGTAGGTACGGCGATGCGGCGCCGGGTAGCGGAGCTCCTCGAGCATCGAGGCAGAGAAGATCTTGAAGGATGAGCGCAGTGGCCGCGCCGCATCGTAGGCGGCTAGTTCCGGATCGCGCCGCCACGCGTAGTCGTTTTCGGCGTCGTCAATCTGCTTGTCGCGCAGGCGGACGAGGCGGCCGGTAGCAATCACCGCTGAACTCTTGACCACGGCGCGCATAGTAACACCTCGCCCCCCCCGCCATTGACCGCTGCAGGGGAGGTCTCAGGCGCCGATCAGCCCGGCTGCTGAGAGACACGTCCGGGCGATGGCCCGGCACAGACCTCCTCCGCGACGGCGACCGCGAGCAAGCCTGCGACCTGCTGCCCGACAAGGGTGTCCCACCGGAATGGGCAGGTCGGCCCAGCACCTACAAGTCATCCAAGCGGCGAGCGAGTTACCGTGACGGCCAGACCCGATCCGGGTGACCGCGCGGCCCCCTCGGCAGGCGGCTGCGACGGCCGCGCTGACCTGCACGCTGGCGATGGACGACGACCGGACGGTGGTGCGGCTGAGACAGCCCTGGTCGCGGTCTGCCGCAGAGGCGACGGGCGTTGAGTCGGTGGCTGAGGGCCAGCATCCGAACCCGCAGGACGAGAACATCGACGCCGCAATCAAGATCGCGCGCGGCCTCGACCGGGCGGACGGCCAGCAGGGGGCCGCCCTGCGTGATGGGGTGATCCGGTCGGGTCGCGATCTGCGCTCAGGCTAGCCGGCGCGAGCACCGGCAGCGATCAGCTCTGCCGCCTCGTCCAGGATGTGCAGCTGGTTGGTGTGCGTGAGCCGACGCTGGGCTTCGTGGAGGTCATACCAGGCAACGTCGTCGAACTCCTCGTCGTGGTGCTCGATGCTGCCGCCGACCGCCTCCATCAGGTAGTAGTGAACGACCTTGCGGACGGGCGTCCCCGCCCGGCTGCTAAACGAGTAGCGGACCAGGCCGAGCGGTGCTGCGATGGTGACCTCGAGCCCGGTCTCCTCGCAGACCTCCCGCAAGGCGGTCTCCTCGAGCGATTCGCCCGGCTCGGGGGTGCCCTTGGGGAGCGCCCAGAGCCGCTCCTCGCGCCGCGACACCAGCACGATCTCGATCGCCGGGCCGCGCTGCCGGAAGACGACGCCGCCGGCGGAGACGGCGCGCACAAATCCAGTGGGAAATTCGCCCTCGCCGCTCACCGAGACCACCCGTCCCCGCTCTCCTCGGCGTCTGGTCCGTCGAGATCCATCCCCGTCGGGGCGGCTTCGGCCCCGTCCGGATCGCCTGTCGGCCATTCGGGGCCCCCGGGGGCGAAGGGCGAGGCGTGCTGGAGGGCTTCCTCGGCGGCTTCGCGCACCTCGCCGACGCTCGACTCCCTGACCAGCCGCGTCAAGATCCGCTCGCCCTCCTCGTTGGCGATCTCGCCAAGCGCGGCGATCGCCGCCAGCTGGACATCGAGTTCGGGGTCATCGAGCAGCAGGCTGAGCGGCGCAACCGCCCCCTCGGCGAGCATCAGCCCGGCCGCCGTCGCCGCGGTGCTGCGGATCTCGGGGTCTTCGTCATCGAAGCTGAAAACGAGGATGGGCAGCCACGTCTCCTGGGCACTGCGGCCCATGGCACAGATGGCGGCGACGCGCAGCCGCTCGGAGCCGATCTCGTAGGTCTCCCCAATCAGCTCGCCGACCGTCTCGTCGGAGCAGGCCCCGAGCGCCTCCATCGATCGTGCCCGCACCTCGGTCTCCTCCTCGATGTCGGTGACACGGTCGGTCAGAACCACCTGCAGCTCCTCGGCGTCCTCCTCCGAGAGCAGGCCGAACTCCATCGAGATCACCCAGCCGCCGAGCGCGTCGGCGATCTCGGCGCGGACTGCCGGCACCGGATCGGAGCCGAGCTGCGAACAGAGCAGGCCGAGGTAGCGGGGATCTTCCTCGACCGCGATCCCGCGGACGGCGAGGATGCGGGTGGCCGTGTCCGGATCGAGGAGCGCCGAGAGGTGGATACGCTGGAAATCGAGCAGTGCCTCCTCCGAACCGAGCTGCGAGAGGCTGGCCAGCAGCTCGCGACGCCGCTCTGCCTCCAGCTCGGGCCAGAGCGTCCTCAGCTCCTCCAGCGACCGATCGTCGATCGCCGAGAGCGCGCGCAGCGATGAGTACTCAGGTGCATCTCCCGAGGCGATCCGGGCGACGACCTCGCTGGCCGAGGGACCGTCGCGGGGGGGTTCGTCCGGCGCCAGGGGATCATCCCAGCCCCGCTCCTCGGGCAGGCTTCCATCGGGCTGAGGCGGCGGGGGTTGCTCCGGGGTCACAGAGCCAGTGTACCGGCCTCTCGGCCCGAGGCTCCTCTAACCAGCCTCCGAGGTGGGGCGGCGGGACATCAGCTCATGCACGGCGGCGCTGGCACTGGCCCCCTCGAACAGCACCTGGTTGAGAGCCCGGGCAATCGGCAGCTCGAGGCCGTGGCGGGCGGCCAGCGCCAGCGCCGCGGGGATCGTCGCGGCACCTTCGGCCGTCTCGCCGAGAGCCTCAAGCGCCCCCTCGAGGCTCTGGCCGCGCGCCAGCATCTCGCCAAGCCGATGGTTCCGCGAGAGCGGGCTGTAGGCGGTCGCCAGCATGTCTCCCATCCCCGAGAGCCCCTGAAGCGTGAGTGGATCCGCTCCCAGCGCCACCGCAAGACGCGTGATCTCGGCCAGACCGCGCGCCATCAAGGCGGCCTTGGTGTTGTTGCCGAAACCCAGTTCGTCGACGATGCCGGCGGCGATCGCGAGGACGTTCTTGAGGGCACCGCCGAACTCAACCCCGACCGTGTCACGGCTCGTGTAGACCCTGAAGGTCTGGCTGTGGAAGGCGTCGCGCAGCCGATCGAGCGGTGCGTCGGTTGAGGCGATGACCGTACTGGCGGGATGGCCCGCCGCCACCTCTCGGGAGAGGTTCGGCCCGGAGAGCACCGCCACCGGGTGGCCCGGAAGCTCCTCTCGCAGGAGCTCGGACATCCGCTGACCGGTCTCCAGGACGAGGCCCTTGGTGGCGGAGAGGAGTGAGGCCCCGGGGGCCAGGTGGTCGGCCGCCGCACGGGCGTTCTCGCGCAGGGTCCCCGAGGGGACGGCGAAGCAGACGAGGTCGGCCCCGGGCAGGATCTCAGGCCCCGTGGCAACAGAGAGGGACGGAGGGAAGGTCGTCCCCGGGAGCCGTCCCGCATGCTCGCGGGCTCGCTCGAGCAGGGCGGCCTCGGCCGAGGTCCGTGCGACCAGACCGACCGGCAGGCCCCCGCGCGCGAGCTGAACCGCCAGGGTCGTCCCCCAGGCAGTCGTCCCAACGACGGCAGCCCGCTCGATCGCTGCCCGGTCGATTGCAACCCGGTCCCTAGACACCCTAGCTACCGTTCAGCCGGCGCTCGCCACCCTGGCCGATCTTCGGCTCCGTGCCGGCCAGCAGGCGCCGGATGTTGCCCTGGTGGTTGAAGACGATCGCCGCTGTGACGACGAGCCCGAACCAGAGGTAGGGAGCGGCCATCTCGTCGCTGAGGACGAGCCAGACGATGGTCGCGCAGCCGATCACCACGCCCACCATCGACATCAACGACACGTAACGGAAGAGCGCCAGCGAGACGAGCGCGACCGCGACAACGGCGAGCGCCGCCGCGGGCGAGACGACCAGGAACGCCCCGAACGCGGTCGCCACGCCGCGCCCGCCCCGGAACCCGGCGAAGACCGGCCAGGTATGACCGACGACGGCGGCGATGCCACCCGCAGCAGCAGCCCACGGTTCATCGAACAGGAGCTGTCCGATCACGACGGGCGCCGCCCCCTTTGCCGCGTCGACCAGCAACACGAGCAGCGCCCAGCGGATCCCGATCGTGCGCAGCGAGTTGGTGAAGCCCGTCTTACCCGATCCGTAACCACGCAGATCCGAAACGCCGGCGAGTCGTCCCACCAGCAGGCCCGTCGGCACCGACCCGAACAGGTAACCGGCAATGCCGGCCACGGCGATCGCGGATGCAATCGTCATGCACCCTCCTCATGTCGATCCTGGCTTCTCTTGCGAAAGACGAGAGCGATACCGGTCCCCTCGAAGTCGAAGACCGACCGCAGCCGGTTCTCCAGGTAGCGACGATACGAGAAGTGGACGAGCGCCGGGTCGTTGACGAAGAGCACGAAGGTCGGGGGCGAGACCTCGGCCTGCGTCGCGTACATCACCTTCAGTCGTCGGTGATGGACGGTCGGTGGTCCATGGTCCGTCAGCGCCTTCTGGATCACGCGATTCAGCTCGGCCGTCGGCACCCGGCGCTGACGGACCGCGGCGATGTGGATCGCGAGCTCCAGGAGGTCACGCACGCCCTCACCGGAGAGCGCCGAGCTGAAGAGCACCGGCGCCCATGGCACGAAACGGTAGCGGTGGTCGACCTGGCGGGCGACATCGGGGCGCACCGAGCGGTCCTCAGCTAGATCCCACTTGTTGACGACCAGCACGAGACCGCGAGCGCGCTCACGGACATAGCCGGCGATGTGCGTGTCCTGGGCGGTCAGGAGCTCGCTCTGGTCGATCACCAGGAAGACGATGTCGGCGCGATCGATCGCGCGCTCGGCGCGCTGCACCGAGTGGCGCTCCACTCCAGCGGCGATCCGGCCGCGGCGGCGGATGCCGGCCGTGTCCACGAGCAGCATCTCGCGGCCCTCGAACTTGAGCGGCGTGTCGACCGCGTCGCGGGTGGTCCCGGGCACCGGTGAGACGATCGTCCGCTCCTCACCGAGGATGGCGTTGACGAGCGACGACTTGCCGACGTTCGGCCGGCCGACGATCGCGATGCGCGTCACCTCGGCCCGCTCGCCGGTGGGAGCGCGGACATCCGCGACGAGTGGCAGCACCTCGTCGAGCAGATCGGCCGCCCCCTGGCCATGGATCGCAGAGACCGCGTGCGGCTCTCCGAAGCCCAGCGCGTAGAGCTCGGGGAGACGCTCGCGCGCCTGGCGGACATCGCTCTTGTTGGCGACCAGCAGCACGGGCTGGCGGGCGCGCCGCAGCAACCCGGCGATCCGGTGATCGGGATCGGTCGCGCCGTCCTGTCCGTCGACGATGAAGAGCAGCAGGTCTGCCTCTGAGATCGCCCGCTCGACCGCCTGGTGGATCAGGGGCCCAAGCTGGTCGGGTTCGCTCCCCAGCAGTCCGCCCGTGTCGACGACGCGGAGCAGTCGCCCGCGCCACTCGAGCTCGCCGTAGTTGCGGTCGCGCGTCGTGCCCGGCAGATCCTCGACGAGCGCCCCACGTGACCTGGTGAGCCGGTTGAAGAGCGCCGACTTGCCGACGTTGGGCCGCCCGACGATCGCCACCAGTGGGGCGGTCACCGGGGCGTCAGCCACCGGCGGCGCGCCAGCCGGCGCGGCGGGCGCGCCCTGGCGGCGGCGCTGGGCGATCGGGGGCTGCTCGCTCATGAAGGGTCCTTATTGGGGGCTCAGCGTAACGAAGACTGCGGCGGGACGCAGTGACTCGAGCTCAACGCCGACGGGGAGATCCACCTCAAGCTCGAGCTCGTAGCCACCGGGGTTCAGACCGCCAACCGGGACGGTCAGCCGGATCTCGTCGGTGGTGAGGCTGTTCAGCACGGGGAGCGGGCCGGCCAGGGTTACCTCGACCACCCGCAGCGCCGAGCGGACCCGGAGGTCTGGTGAGAGGTCGGCGAAACTCGGCTCCACCGCGAAGGTGCTCACGCCATCGATGGCCGTCACCTCGACGGCCACCGTCACGAGGTGCGGGTCCGAGCTGGAGAGGCCTTCGGGTAACTCCAGCTCGACGGCGCGAGCGACCGTCGTCTGTGCGCCACTCGTGTCGATCGGCTCAAGCACGATCGAGTCCAGCTGCTGGAGGTCCTCCAGCGACCCCTCCACGTTGATCGTCGCCGGGGAGACGGCGACGGCCGAGATGCGATAGCCGGGAGCGGGTGCACCTACCGTGGAGGCGCGCAGCGGGAGCGCACGGGTGAGTGTGTTCTGGCGGATCTCGATGCTGACGAGCAGGGTCGGCGGGTCGAGGCTGATCCCGCGAATCTCGCCACCGCCGGTGGCCCGCGGCACCAGGATCACCTCCTGCTCGACCGGTAGTGTGAGGCCGGTGATGTTGAGGTCCGCGACGGCGTCGTTGATGCGGCGGACCAGAGACTCAGGACCCGTCACCGTCACCGTCGGCTGCGCCGCACTGGCGCTCCCCAGCTCGTAGCCGAGCGGGATCGTGCCGACCGGCCGCACTCGCACCGGTACCTCGAGCGATACCAGGTCCTCAAGATTGACCGTGATCGTGTCGGGAATCGTCTCGGCCACGCGGATTCCCGACAGGCCCATGATCTCGACCTGCACCGGAACCTGTTCCTCGCGGCCGGTCCGGCCGTTCAGGTCGACGAAGGCAACGAACGAGCCCGCGCCGAGGCGGATCTCCTCCCAGCGATCGTCAGGAGCCGCCAGCCACACCTCGACGGTCCCGAGTGAGCTGGCGATCGCGAGGCCGGGCTCCACGTTGAAGGGCACCACGGGCAGGGGCGCCGTCAGGGTCTCGATCTTGGTCGGGTTTTCCTCCTCGGTGACAAAGACCCAGAGCGCCGTGCCGAGCAGCACCGAGAGGAGGAGCAGCCCCGGTGTTCCCCGTACCGCTCCCCAGCTGCGGACCAGCAACTCCCAGGAGAGGCTGAGCGTGGACCTCGTGCGATCCAGCGGGTTCGTCACAGACGCTCACCGTCGGCCCGGCGACCGGGCAGCGGGACCGGTCGGGAGCCCGAGCCGACCGACTCCTCATCGACCCCGAAGAGGCGAAGCAGTGAGCTGGTCAGCCGCCCTCCGTCGAGCGACGGCGCCATCCGCCCGTTGGAGGCGAGTGAGATAGTCCCCCGCTCCTCAGAGACCACGACCGCCACGGCATCGGACTGTTCAACGACCCCGAGCGCCGAGCGATGCCGCATCCCGAAGCCGGCCGGGAGCGGGGCGTCGGAGAGCGTCAGCGTGCAGCCGGCAGCGACCACGCGATCGCGGCGGATCACCACGGCGCCATCGTGCAGGGGAGAGCTGGTGTGGAAGATCGACTCCAGCAGCGCCATCGAGAGCGTGGCGTCGACCGGCACCCCGGTGTCGATCACCTCCTGCAGCCCGGTCTCACGCTCAAGCACGATCAGCGCGCCGACCCGCTGCCGCCCGAGATCGGTCACCGTCCGCACGACCACGTCGATAGTGTCGCGGTACTCCCGTCGCCTCAGCGCCGGCGGCAGGCCGGTTCGCCCGAGCCGCTCAAGGGCCCGGCGGATCTCCGGGTTGAAGACGACGAGGGCACCGATCACGAGCCCGGCCAGGGAGTTGCGGAGGATCCAGTTGAGCATCCTGAGCTCGAACAGCTGGCTCAGTGCGAAGGCCGTGATCAGGAGGACGGCGGCGCCGCGCAGCACGGTCATGGCCGTCGTGTGGTGGACGAGCAGGAGCAGCCAGTAGATCGCTGCCGAGACCACCAAGATGTCGACGATTGCGGCGCCATCGATCCGCGTCGCGACATCGTTCACCACATCGGGCACGGCTCAGGCTCCATTCTCAAGTGCCACCACCGCCTGAGCGGGCCACCGGGACACGGCCGACCACCGGACCGGAAGTGCGCCCGACGGCCGCCGGCTCGTTGAGCACGGCTGGCCCCCGCCGGCACGAGTGTCCGGCGACGGTTCAGCAGTCGTCGAACCCCGCCTCGCTGAGCAGGAGCGCCAGCAGTGCCTGCTGGGCATGCATCCGGTTCTCGGCCTGGTCGAAGACGATTGATCGATCGGACTCGATCACGTGATCGGTGATCTCCTGGCCGCGGTGCGCGGGGAGATCGTGCATGACCAGAGCGTCGGCCGGCGCCTGCGCGAGCAGTGCCCCGTTCACCTGGTAGGGCTGGAAGATCTCCATGCGGGCCGCAAGCTCCTGCTCATAGCCCATCGACGCCCAGACATCGGTGTAGATCACCTGGGCCGCGCAAACCGCCTGAGCGGGGTCAGTGACCTGCATCACGCTCCCGCCCCCGGGCAGCTCGCGCGCCCGCGACAGCGTCTCCCCGGGCAGGCCGAAACCGTCGGGCGAAGCGACGGTCAGGTGCATCCCGCTCATCACCGAGGCGAAGGCGAGGGAACGCGCCACGTTGTTGCCCTCACCGAGGTAGGTCCAGGAGACCCCGTCCAGGTGGCCGAGGTGCTCGCGCACGGTGAGCAGGTCGGCGAAGGCCTGACAGGGGTGCTCGTCGTCGGAGAGGGCGTTGACGACCGGAACGGTGGCGTGATCGGCCAGCTCGGTGACGGTCTGGTGGGCGAAGGTCCGGATACCGATGCCGTCGACCATCCGCGAGAGCACACGGGCGACATCCTTCGCCGGCTCGCGCTCGCCCATCCTGATCTCAAAGGCCGAGAGCGCGATCGCATCGCCGCCGAGCCGCTTCATCGCCACCTCGAAGGAGACGCGGGTGCGCAGCGAAGGCTTCTCGAAGATCAACGCCAGCGTCTTGCCCTGGAGCAAGGGACCAGCGCCGTCCCGCTTCATGCCGAGGGCGAGATCGAGCAGCCGCCTGAGATCGGCGGGCGAGAGATCGAGAATCGAGGTGCAATCGCGGCCCAGCACGGGCGTGCTCCGGGGATCGTGCCGACTAGGGAGAGCAGTCAGTATAGGCACGTCGCTGCCTCTCCGCACCGCCGATCACGCTCAAGGGCGCGGTCAGGGAGTGGAGGGGAGGCCCAGGCTCAGCTCGTCGAGCAGGTTGAAGACCATCCCGGTCGCCAGTTTCGGGTAGAAGTAGGTGGTCTTCTGGGGCATCACCTCACCGGCGTCGGCGACGGCCACGACCTGCTCGACGGGCGTGCCGTTGAGGAGGAAGGCGACGCTGTGCGACCCCGCGGCCACCAGGTCATGGGCTTCACCGGCGTCGGCCGTGAAGTCGACCGCACCGGCGCTCAGCCGGGCCCCGTCGATCCCGAAGAGCGGCCCGAGGACAAGCTCGGTGAGCACCAGGGCGTCGAGCCGTCTGAGGGCGTCGGGTACCGCGGGGGTCATGCTCGCCGCGAGCTCCCGCTCGCTCCGGGCGGCCGCCAGCAGGAACCTTTGGCCACCATCGAGGATGACGCCGAAGGTGGTGGGCGCTGCGGCGTGCTCGCGTACACGGGCGAGGAGCTTGCGGGCACCGGCCGGGTCCGCCGAGAGTTCGGCCGAGAGATCACTCAGCTGGAAGTGAGCCCCAAGATCCCGCTCGAAGCCGGGCGGTACCGGCGCCCGCAGGAGACGGTGGTTGGGCAGGATCACGAGTCCCTCTTCGCCAGCGTCGATCAGCCCGGCCAGCACATAGTTGACGGCGCCCTGGGGCTGCCAGGCGCTCCCCTGGGCGGCACGTTGCTCGGCCTGGTAGTCGAGGGCGGTGGTGGTGCGGTGGTGACCGTCGGCGATCGTGACGGTCGAGCCGGCGACGGTCTCGCGCAGCGCCCGGATGTCGGCGGCAGCTGCGATCGGCCAGAGGCGATGGTCGTCCCCGAGTTCGTCGGTCGCCCTGAATACCGGCGGGGCCGCGGCCACCCGGGCGAGTACCTCACGGGCGCGACCATCGGGGTCATCGAACATCGCGAAGATCGGGCTGATGTTGGCGGCGGTGGCGTGCATCAGCGCGAGCCGCTCTGCCCGCGGGCCGGCCATCGTCGACTCGTGCGGTCGGATCAGGCCATCCTCGGGCGGCGACAGCCGGACCGCCGCGAAGAAGCAGCGCCTGAGCCGGCGTTCTGACTCGATCGTGGCCTCCTGCTCGTAGAGGTAGAAGGCCGGCTCGGCCTCGCGGACGAGGATCCCCTCGGCCTGCAACTCGGCGAAGCGCCGAGCGGCCCGCTCGAAACGGCCAGCCTCGGGGCCCGGTGCGAGCTCGATGTGAGCGCAGTTGTGCGGCGAGCGCGCCAGCAGCCGGGCCTCCGCCTCGGGGCCGACGACATCGTAGGGCGGGGCGATCACGTCATCGGGGCGAACGCGCCCCGGGTCGTAGCGCAGCCCTCGGAACGGGCGGATCTCGGTGATGGGACTCGCTCCTTCCCCCGGCGGGCTATGACGTGACCGGCCATGGCCCTAGACTGGCGGCCGTGCTGGCTGGTGTGCGTCGGTCGGCAGTCACCCGCTGTCGTGGCAATGCCCGGCTCGCAGCCAGCGGCGCGGTCGGGTGACGAACCTATCCACTCTGCCCAGCACGCGCCAGCAAGCGGGGTGCCTGTGTTCCGATACTGCGTCTTCTGCGAGATCGCCGCCCACCGCGAGGAGGCGGACATCCTCTTTGAGGACGACGAGGTGATGGTCTTCCGCAACCGGCTGCGCTGGGTGCCGGTGATGCTGCTCGCCATGCCCAAGCAGCACGGTACGCAGGCCGAGCTGTGGCGCGAGATGGGGCGGGTCGGGGAGGTGGCGGTCCGGGTGGCGACGGAGAACTGCCCGAATGGGTTTCGGCTGCTCTCGAACTTCGGCTACGACGGGATGCAGTCGCAGGATCACGCACACGTCCACATCCTCGGCGGCATGTTCCTGGGCGAGTACGCCTGAGGCGGTCAGCGGAGGGGTGGCGCCGGGAGATTTGCTATATTCACGGCGCCACGGGCGGCCTGAGCGGGAGTGAGATGACCACCACCACCGAGGCACGCGCCAACCCGATCCAGCTGGCCGATGAGGCCTCCGCCATCGATTACTGCTACGAGCAGGGCTGGACGGATGGCCTGCCGGTCGTCCCGCCGACCGTTGAACGGGTCGAGGCGATGCTCGCCGGCGGTGGCGAGGAGCCCCTCACCGTGCTGGCCAGCCATCGCCCGACCGGACGCCACTGCACGGCGCACACGGCGGCCGTCAACGCGGTGATGGCCGGCTGCCTGCCCGAGTACTTCCCCGTGATCGCGGCGGCGCTGCGGGCGATGGACAAAGACGGCCACAACTACCACGCCTCGACGGCGAGCACCGGCGGATCGGCGCCGATGGTGCTGGTGAGCGGGCCGATCGTCGACCAGATCGGCATGAACTCGGGCGTCAACGTCTTCGGCTCGGGGAACCGCGCGAACGCCACGATCGGCCGCACGATCCGTCTCATCCACCTCAACGTCTTCAAGATGGTGCCCGGTGTGACCGACCGCTCGACCCAGGGCAACCCGGGCAAGTACAGCCTCTGCGTCGCCGAGAGCCAACAGTTCAATCCGTGGCCGTCCCTGGCCGAGGCTGGCGGCCTCCCGCCCGGCAGCTCGGCGGTCTGGGTGCACGCCGCCAGCGCCTTCCACAACGTTGAGAACCACTACTCGAGCACGGGCGACGGCATCCTGCGTACCGTCGCCGACTCGATGGTCAGCCTCGGGTCACTGACGCGCGGGCAATCGGTCGTGGTGCTCTCGCCCGAACACGCCCAGATCATCGCCTCGGAGGGCCGCTCCCGCGAGGACGTCCAGGCCTTCCTCTACGAGCACGCCAGCCGCCCCACCAGCGATGTCGTCGCGGTCGGCAAGACCGGCGGCACGGCGGGCGACCCGATCGAGGAGGGCGGTGTGCCCGACTCCCCTCGCTTCCACCGTGGACTCTCGCCCGATGACATCCTGGTGACGGTCGCCGGCGGCGAAGCCGGCGGGCACTCCGCCTTCCTGCCGTCGTGGAGCCGGGGCCGCAACTCACTGATGCAGACCGAGATGATTCGCGAAGCCGCGAAGGAGTGATCGGATGACGCTTGCGCTCTACGACCCGACGGTCGACGACCTGAAGGTGCCCGAGGCGATGGCTGCCCCCCGCCTGACCAGCCTCGAAGGGCGCACGATCGCGCTCCTCAGCAACGGCAAGGTGAAGGCCGACCTGCTCCTGCGCGAGGTCGGGCGGATCTTCACCGAGCGGCACGGCTGCCGCGTGGTCATGGAGGAGGACAAGCGGGGCGCCTCCCGTCCCGCGCCCCCCGAGATGCTGCACCGCATCGCCGCCGCCGATGTCGACTTCATGGTGACTGCGGTCGGTGACTGAGGCAGCTGCTCAACGTGCAGTGTGCACGACGGCATCTCCTTCGAGCAGCTGGGCAAGCCGGCGCTCGTGATCTGCACCACCCCCTTCACCCCGACGAGCCGGGCGACCGCCCACACCATGGGGCTGCCCGACTATGTCTCGGCCTTCGTCCAGCACCCGATCGGGAGCCGCTCGCTCGAGGAGTTGCGCGAGCGAGCCGAGGACGCCTACCAGCAGGCGCTGCCGATCCTGCTCGGTCGGGCCGCCGCTGCCGAAGCTGCCGGATAAGGGCCGGCCGGGGGTGGCTGACCCGACCCGCGACCTGGTGATCGTCGGCGGCGGCGTGGCCGGCCTGACGGCCGGCCTGGTCGCCGCACGCGAAGGCCTCGGCGTCACCATCTTCGACCGGATGGGGCCGGGCGGTCAGCTGATCAACGTCGACCGCGTCGAGAACTACCCGGGGTTCCCGGCCGGCGTCGCCGGCTACGAGCTGGGCCCGGCGCTGGCCCAGCAGGCGATCGACGCGGGCGTTCGGATCGACTACGCCGAGGTGCACTCACTCGCCCCCGGCGACGGCGACTGGCGGCTGGAGACCGACCGTGGTCCGGTCTCGGCCACGGCCGTGATCGTCAGCGCCGGATCGACCCTGGCGACGCTCGGGTTGGCGGGCGAGGAGGAGCTCCACGGCCGCGGCATCTCCTACTGCGCCACCTGCGACGCCGAGTTTTTCCGCGATCAGGATGTGGCCGTGGCCGGGGGCGGCGATTCCGCGCTCGATGAGACGCTGGTCCTCTCCCCGGTGGCGCGCCGGGTGATGCTGGTCAGCCGCGGCCCGCTGCGGGGCGCCCGCCAGACCGCCGATCGCGTGCGGGCCCTCCCCAACGTCGAGATCAGGACCGGCGCCACCGTCACCGAACTGCACGGCGCGGGAGCGCTCGAGGGGATCACGATCACGACCGCCGGGGGGGCCTCGGAGCACCTCGGCGTCTCCGGTCTCTTCGTCTACACCGGCCTCGTCCCCAACATCTCGCTCCTCGAGGGTCTCGTTCCACTCGACGGCGGCGGGCACGTCCAGGTCGATTCGATGATGGCCACCGGGCGGCCGGGCCTCTTCGTCGCCGGCGACCTCCGTGCCGGTTCGGTGCGCCTCCTCGTCAGCTGCGCCGGCGACGGCGCGACGGCAGCGGTCGCTGCGACCCGCTACGTCCGCCAGGCGATGGCCTGACCGATCGTCCGCCGGGCATCCCCCGGGCCCGCGTGCGGCTGAGCAGCCAGCTGCAGCTGGGGCCTGTGGCCCGCGAGCAGGCTCGGCCGCTGCCCCTGCGCTCCGGATACCATCGGGCGGCAAGCGATCGTCACCGAAAGGGAGAGTGCCGTGCCCAGAATCACCCCCCTCATGCACGGAGTCGGCCCCAGTTCGCCGGTGGGCGTGATCGCCTTCTCGAGCATCCTCCTCGTCGAGGGCGAGCAGCGCGTCGTCTTCGACTCGGCCCACGTCGGCCGCCGCACCTATCTGTGGGCGCAGCTCGAGGCGCGGGGCCTCACGCCCCGTGACATCGACGTCCACGTCGTCAGCCACGCCCACTGGGATCACGTTCAGAACATCGATGTCTTCGATCACGCCCCGCTCCTCATGCATCGCGACGAGATCCGCTATGCTCACCGGCCGCACCGCAACGACTGGGCGACCCCCCAGTGGACGGGCGCGATCCTGGACACCATCCCCGGCCTGACGGAGGTCGGCGAGGGCTACGAGGTGATGCCCGGCTGCCGCGTGATCGAACTCCCGGGCCACTCACCGGGCAGCATCGGGCTCGAGGTCGAGACCCCCGACGGTCTCTGCATGCTGGTCGGGGACGCGCTCCATAACGCCGGCGTGGCTCTCGCCGGCAGGTCGCCGCTGGTCTTCTGGAACGAGGAGCAGGCCAACGCCTCGATCAAGCGGGTCGTCGATTCGGGGTCACTGATCTATCCGGGACACGATCTGCCGTTCCGGGTTCGGGATGGCGAGATCGAGTATCAGGGGGAGACTGAGGTGCTGGTCAGCGGCCCGCCCGGCGTAAGGTGGGTCCCGCCGCCAGCCGAGCGGCCGCGCGTGGAGACGTGGCTGATGCCCGGCATCGAAGAGCAAGGCCTCCCGGACGACTGAGCTCGCGCCCGCGGCGGGGGCGGCCACCCACCGCCCGAAGTCCCGCACCCGGCGGGGAGCTGGCGTTCGGATCAAGAGCCCAATAGCGGCGTCTCGGAGCTAACCAACGATGTGATCGGCCCCGGTCCCGATGGACGGTCTCAGCCGAGCC
The DNA here is from genome assembly GCA_965249675.1 of Dehalococcoidia bacterium. Taxonomy (GTDB): domain Bacteria; phylum Chloroflexota; class Dehalococcoidia; order UBA2979; family UBA2979. The sequence goes on along the minus strand of OZ252250.1, from coordinate 1,964,695 downwards.
TCGATCACCGGCCCTAGCGGACCTCGCGGACGCGTACGCCCGTTGGATGGCGACGCCAGGTGCGAATCCGGGCATCTTTGATCCCGGCGAGGCGAGCGTAGTCCTTGGCCTGCGCTGCCAGCCCCGCCGGCACGTAGAGCAGCAGCGGCGCATCGGCCAGCTGCAGTCTGGCCCAGACGTGCTCGGCCTGCTCGCGTGAGAGGGTCTCGCGCGATTCGACCTGCGCGACCAGCCTCGGTCGTCCGCCGGGGCGATCGAGGACGACGATGTCGGGCAGGAGCTTCTCGATGTCGCCCTGTACCTCGATCGCGAGCTGCGGCTCGGGCAGGTTGACGTAGGTGCGCAGCTCGGGGTGTTCCTCGCTCGGGTAGGGGAAACGGTCGCGAGCGATCGACTGGACGATGCCGCTCAGGTCGGCCGAGCGCGACTCTTCGCTGCGGCGCCACTCGGAGACCTGGCTCCGCCACTTCGCCTCGCGCCGCCCACCGGCGGCGGAGAAGGAGGCGAGCGTCATCCACTGACTGCGGATGAAGATCAGCGCGAAGATCACGGCCAGCGGCGCGAGCAGCACGATCGTCGCGCCGATCCCGAAGTCGGTCCCGGCCGGCTCGATCAGGTTCGGCCCCGGAAAGAGCACCATGGCGATGAAGGAGAGCGCGAAGAGCGTGAGCGAGACAAACCCGGCGGGCGATGGCCCGCGCTGGTGTACGGGGGCCGGCTGGTGATCGGCGGCAGCCGCCACCTGGCGGTAGGGCAGCGCGCCGGCATCCGTCGCGGCACCGTCCGAGCCGTCCGAGCCGGGGACGGCGACATCATCGGCCGTGACCACAGGAGCGATGTCGGTCGCGAGCTCGGCGCGGGCGGCGCCCCGGTCGTCGAACCAGAGCGCGTTGATCTGGGTGAAACGCGCCTCGGCCTCTGGGACCTCACCCTCGGGGAAGATCGCAGTGACCGGGCAGGCCGGCTGGCAGGCGCCGCAGTCGATGCAGTCGATCGGATCGATGTAGAGCATCGCGTCGACGCCGGCCTCAAAGTGGATACAGTCCACCGGGCAAGCGTCGACGCAGGAGCGATCCTGGGTTCCCAGGCAAAGAGAGGTGATGACGAAGGTCATGCGGCCCGACTTCCAGACGACAGCACCGCCACTCCGGCCGGGCGGCACCTGCGAGAGGACGGCCCGATCCTAGACGGGCCGTTGCCAACCGTCCACATCTCGGCCCCAGCCCCGATCGGAGAGGCTCTCGCGGGCTCTTCGAACGATGCCTCAGCTCCTCTCTGAGGGACCCGGGCGTACCGGGCCTCTCACCTGGTCGGCGGCGGCAGACCGCGGGCCCAGCGCGCCGCCCGGCCGGTCTGGACGCCACGGCAGATCCCCGTGCACGGTACGCAGCAACCGGGAGTTCCTGTAGAACACAGGGGCTGGGAACGGAGCTCTCCCCGATGGACAGCGACCACGACTCGGAGCGGAGAGCCGAACGACTCGGTGAGCTGGGCGATCAGGCGCGGGCGCTGCTTCGGGGCGCGGTCGACCTGCACGTCCACGCCGCGCCCGACCCCTTCGCCGAGCGAAAGATGGACGCCCGAGAGACTGCCCGTGCCGCCCGGGGCGCGGGAATGTCGGCGATCGTGCTGAAGAGCCACGAGTACCCGACCCAGCCGCTGGCCTGGGCGCTCGCGCCCGAATTCCCCGACCTCGGCATCTACGGCGCGATCGCGCTCGACCATGCGGTCGGCGGCCTCAACCCCGATGCGCTGGAGACGGCGCTCCGCATCGGAACGCGCGTGGTCTGGTGGCCGACCTTTGACTCCCGCTGGTCGCGGGAGACCTTCGGACGCTGGAACGCCCGGGCGGCGGCGATCACGGTCACAGACGAGGCGGGGGCGCTCCTGCCCGTCTGCCACGACCTGCTCGACCTGATGGTCAGCCACGACGCGCTGCTCTGCAGCGGCCACCTGTCACCGCCTGAGACGCTGGCGCTCGTCAGCGAGTCCCGCAGGCGTGGCGTGCGCTCGCTCGTCACGCACGCCACCACCTTCGGGATCCCGATCGAGGTGCAGGAGGCGCTGGCTGCCCGCGGCGCGCTCATCGAGCAGGTCGGGAACACGACCTTCCGCTCCGGCGGCCGGGAGTCCTCACGGGCGATCCAGGCAGACGTGCGGCAGCTCGGTCCGTCCCACGTCGTACTCTCGACCGACCTCGGCCAGGCCGCCAATCCGCCGCCGGCCGTCGGTTTCGGCCTGTGGATCGAGCAGTTCCTCGGGGGCGGGTTCACAGAGGCCGAGGTCAGGCAGATGGTGCAGTCGAACCCGGCGTCGCTGCTGGGCGAGTGAGGAGAGACGAGATGCAGGTAGATGTGGTCAAGGCGGGAGACGGCGAGACGGCCGAGCGGACCGATGCGGCCATCTTTGAGGGCGGCCAGGTCTGGGGCCGCGGCCTCTCGGCCGGTCTCAGCCAGCACACCAACGTCTCGGTCGTGCACTTCGCCCCGGGAGCGCGCGCCGGCTGGCACACGCACAGTCACGACCAGGTGCTCTACGTCGTCTCCGGCATCGGCAAGGTCGGCGACCGCGAGGGGGAGCAGCAACTCACCGCCGGCGATTGCGCGGTGGTCCCCGGGGGGGTTGAGCACTGGCACGGCGCCCACGACACGGGGTCACCAATGTCCCACCTGTCGATCACGCCGGTCGGCTCAGAGACCCGCGTACTGGACGGCTAGCCTCCTCCTCCGGATCGATGGCACCCGGATCGATGGCACCGGGGCCGGGGGCACCCAGGGGGCAGGTCACGGGCTGCGCGCACAGGCAGGGGTCGGCCCAGAATCTGGATGCGTCTAGACTGGACAGAGCCCGCACTCGGGCCCGCTGGGGAGGTGTCGCCGTGGCTGTGTTCCGTAGGGGCGTGCAGTCGCTCGTGGTGCGTGGATTGCTCCTCAAGGAGCGGGTGCGCAGCGGAGTCGTCTGGAACCCCCTCGACTCGGGCTTCCATCAGGACCCCTATCCCGGCTACCAGCGGCTCCGCGAACGGGACCCGATCCATCGCTCGGAGCTGATCTCGGGATGGGTCTTCTCGCGCCACGCCGACTGCGACGCGATCCTGCGCGATCACCGACGCTTCTCGAACGACCAGCGGAAGCGGAACGCGGAAGTGGCGGTGAGCGGGGTGCAGCTTCAGCAGACCCCCTCGATGCTCCGACTCGATCCGCCCGACCACACTCGCCTGCGGGCACTGGTCAGCCCGACCTTCACCCCCGGGGCCCTGAGGGGCTGGCGCCGCCCGATCGAGGAGATCGTCGATCGGCTCCTGGACGAGGCAGCCGGTCGGCCTGAGATCGATGTCCTCTCCGCTCTCGCCGTGCCACTGCCGACGATGGCGATCGCGCTCATGCTGGGCGTCCCACCACGGGACCTCGAGCAGTTCAAGGACTGGTCAGACGACGTCGCGCGCACGCTTGAGCCGACGATCACGGCCGCCCAGGTGGAGGCCGCCGGCCGCTCCAGTGCGGAGCTCAAGGACTACTTCGAGGTGATCGTCAACGAGCGGCGGGCCGAACCCCAAGACGACCTGATCAGCGCCCTGATCGAGGCCGAGGAGGAGGGCGACAAGCTCACCCACGAGGAGGTGCTGGTGACGCTGCAGCTGATCCTGGTAGCCGGGAACGAGACCACCACCAACCTGATCGCCAACGGCATGCTGGCGCTCGTCGAACACCCCGACCAGCTGGACCGGCTGCGACGCGAGCCGGAGCTGATCGATTCGGCGATCGAGGAGCTCCTGCGCTGGGACAGCCCCGTCCAGACCGACCGGCGCATCGCGCTTGAGGAGGTGGATTGGGACGGCGTGCGCATCAAGCGTGGTGACCCAATCGTGCTGCTGCTCGGCTCGGCCAATCGTGATCCGGAGGAGTTCCCGGACCCCGATCGCCTCGATCTCGAGCGGGGCAGCAAGCGGCATATGTCGTTTGGGCGCGGGATCCACCACTGCCTCGGCGCGCCCCTGGCGAGGATGGAGGCGGAGGTCGCCTTCACCAGGCTGCTCGAGCGCTACGACTCCTTCGAGCTCGCAGCACGCCCCCGCTTCAAGGATCACATCGTGCTGCGCGGCATGAACGACCTGCCCCTGCGCGTCACCGCCGGCGCGGCCGCGCGGTCCGGTGCCCCGGTCTGAGCGGCGTCGCCTGCGAGCCTGCTGCTGATTGGGCCCCGCCATCTGGACCATCACCCCCGTCGAGGCACCCCCGTCGGGGCCGCCGCCCGGCGTCCGCCGGTCAACTGCTCGCCCCTCTCCTGAGGCTCCGGCCGGGCCCGGCCCGGCGGCTCCGCAGTGTCCGTCGGGAGAGCCGGCGGCGGGGCTGGTAGCCTGCGTCGCGTGGGAAGAGATCCCCGCGGGCCCCGGAGGTGGGTAATGGGTGCACTCGACGGCGTTCGCGTGATCGACTTCGGGCAGTACATCGCCGGGCCGATGACCGGGATGTTGCTCGCCGACCAGGGGGCCGAGGTGGTCAAGGTGGACCCGCCCGGCGGGCCCAGCTGGCAGGTGCCGGCCAACGCCACCTGGAACTGCGGGAAGGAGCGCATCGCGCTCGATCTCAGGCAGCCCCGGGACCAGGAGACGGCGCGGCAGCTGATCGCCCGAGCCGATGTCGTCGTCGAGAACTTCCGCCCCGGCGTGATGGCTGGCTGGGGGCTGGGCGCCGAGGCGATGAGCGGCGACAACCCCCGGCTCATCTACACCAGCCTGCCCGGCTTTGCCGCGGACGACCCGAGGCGTGACACGCCCGCCTGGGAGGGGGTCGTCTCAGCGGCCACGGCGGTCTATACCGCTCGCCAGACGCCGGAGGGCGAGGACTTCCGGCCGGTCTACACGGCGTTGCCCGTCGTCTCGAGCTACGCCGCCTTCCAGGCCGCCGTCGCGATCTTGATGGCGCTCGTGGCCCGGCAACGCCAGGGCCAGGGCCAGCGCATCGAGGTCCCACTCTTCGACGCCGCCTTCGGGGCGCTCGGCTACCGTGGCCAGCACCCCCAGACGTTGAGGTTCCCGGCAGGGATGCGCACCACCCAGTACCGCTGCTCCGATGGGCGCTGGATCATGTTCCACACCGGCAACCAGAACGTCGCACGCTTCATGGAGCTGGCCGGGATCAGCCAGTGGGCCGAGGAGGGCCTCCTCGGCCCCGACCGTGCAGACGAGCTGAGGGCCGCCGAAGAGGCGCTCTTCGGCACGCGCACGGCCGAGGAGTGGGAGGAGCTGGTCGCCCTGGCGGGCTCGGAGTGCACGGTCTGCCGGACCACCGAGGAGTGGATGGCCCACCCCCACGCCCGGGAATCGATGGCCGTGGTCACCGTGCCAGACCCGATCCTCGGCCAGACCGAGCAGCCCGGCCTGACCGTGCGCATGTCGGAGACGCCCGGTGCGATCGGACCGCGCCGCCGGCCCGATGCCGATCGCCAGACGATCCTCGCGGAACTGGCTGCCGCGCCGACCCCGCGGGCGGCAGCGGGATCCCCGCAGGCGGGGCTTCGCTCCGCGCTCGCCGGTGTGCGGGTGCTCGACCTCTGCATCGTGCTGGCGGGGCCGACCGCGGGGCGGACCCTCGCCGAGTACGGCGCCGACGTCATCAAGATCGACGCACCCCGGCGCTCAGACCAGATCATCTTCTTCTCAGACGTCAGCCGGGCCAAGCGGAGCCTCCTCCTCGACCTCAAGACGGCGGCCGGGCTCGAGGTCTTCTGGGAGCTCGTCGAGAGTGCCGACGTCATCATCCAGAACTACCGCCACGGCGCCGCCGAGCGACTCGGCATCGACTACGAGTCGGTGCGTGCCCGCAAGCCGGAGATCATCTACGGGTCGATGAACGCCTTCGGTCATCTCGGGCCGTGGGCGCGCAGGCCCGGGCACGAACAGCTCGCCCAGGCCACGAGCGGCATGCAGCTGCGCTTCGGAGGCGATGATCGGCCGGCGCTGCAGACCAACGCCATCAACGACTACGGCACGGGCTTCATGGGCGCCTACGGCGTGGCGCTGGCCCTCTGGTACCGCGACCGCAGCGGGCAGGGGCAGCACATCGACGGCTCGCTCGCCTACACCGCAGTCGCGCTCCAGTCGCGCTACCTGATCGGCCACCCAGGGCACAGCTGGGACGAACCGCGCGGCCAGGGGGCGCTCGGCGACGGCCCGCTGCAGCGCGCCTACCAGGCGAGTGACGGCTGGCTCTTCCTGGGCGCCGGTCGCGCCAGCCGGGCGCGGCTGGCAGAGCTGCCCGGGCTCCGGGGCAGCGAGTCCTTGGAGGGCGATGAGCTGGCGGACTGCCTGGCCCGCGCGATCGCCGGTGGCACCACCGGAGAGTGGGTCGGGCGCCTGCTCGGGGCCGGTGCCGGCGCCCACCAGGTCGTCGAGAGCGTGGGCGATCTGATGGCGGACCCATGGGTCCGCTCGCATGGGCTGAGCATCACCCGCGAGCACCAGGACCGGGGCCCGGTGACGACGACCGGCCCGGCGGCCAGGCTCTCCCGGACGCCGCTCGTGCCCGGGCGACCGGCGCCCACGCCCGGCTCCGACGGGCAGGAGATCCTCGAGGAGATCGGCCTCGGCGAGCGCTTCCCGGAACTCCTCGAGGCGGGTGTCGTGCGGACGAGCGGGGTTAAGGCAGGATAGCCGGGGCGCGAGGGGGAGCAGAGATGAGCGATCCGGTGTCAGAGGCTCGCGCGACACTGGCGGTTGGCACGCGGCCCTGAACGCCCGCGACCACGAGGCCGAGGCGGCCGAGATGCACTTCCCGCACGTCCGCCTTTGGAGCGACAACCGCTTCCTCCAGTGGGCGACGCCCGAGGAGCTGATCGCCTCCGAGGATCGCCTCACCGAGCAGCTGCGCGAGGAGGGCTGGATCACACCCGGAACGCCTCGCTCGAGGCCGTCCGGGTGAGTCGGGACAAGGTGCAATTCGCACTGACCGAGTCGTGCCGGCATGCCGACGGTCGGGAGTACAACAGCTTTCAGACGCTCTGGATCTTCACCAGGCGGGACGGCCGCCGGGGACTCCAGTTCCGCTCCTCGTTCCTCGCAGGATCCGCCGATCGGGGGAACGGGAGGGAACGGAGCAGGGACGGGGAACGGATCGGGAACGATCGGGAAACCAGGAGAAGAACCAGAATCGGAGCAGGTATGATGATGGAACAGGACCGAACCCCCCAACACCCCGGAGAGTTAGGAGGGCATCGATGACGACGACGCACCTGACGGAGACGGAACGCATCCACCGCGACCTGAGCGCAGCCGTCACGGCCGCGCAGATTCACCAGCCCGATGTGTTCACCGACGAAGAGCTCGCCGAGCTCGCGGCGGACGTACGGACCGCGACCAGGCTTACGGCGATGTCGGCAAGCTCCGGCGCTTTCGTGCCGACGTTCGTCGGCAACTCTTCTGCACCCGCAACGGACGCCCTGAGCGCAGCCGTGTTCGTCGAACTGCGTGCACTGCGGCAGAAGCCGCGACCTCGCCCGTTGAGCATGCAATAGGAGGGCGTGGGACCCTACGGCGCCACGGATCGGCCCGTATCCACCCCCAGGGCGAGGGCGGCTAGCCGGCCCCGGGGCCCGGGAGACCCCTCAGATGGAGACCGAGTACGACATCGCGATCGTGGGGGGCGGGATCCTCGGCCTCTCGAGCGCCCGGCATCTGCTCGCCCGCCACCCCCAGCTGCGCATCGGCGTGATCGAGAAGGCCGCGACCGTGGCGAGCGGTCAGACCGGCCACAACAGCGGTGTGATCCACTCCGGCATCTACTACCGGCCGGGGTCGCTCAAGGCCCGCTTCTGCGTCGAGGGCCGCCGCTCCATCACCGAGTTCTGTGATCGGCACGAGATCCCCTACGAGCGCTGCGGCAAGCTGATCGTGGCGAGTCACCCTCGCGAGCTGATCGGTCTCGAGACGCTCTACGAACGCGGCGTGGCGAACGGCGTCGAGGGGCTCGAACTGGTCGGGCCCGAGCGCATCGCCGAGATCGAGCCACACGTCCGGGCGATCCAGGCGCTCTGGTCACCGACCACGGCGATCGTCGACTTCGCCGCGGTCACAGAGGTCTACGCGCGGCTCTTCCGGGAGGCCGGCGGCACCCTCGAGCTCGAGACCGAGGTGCGAGGCATCCACGAGCGGGCGGGCGGTCTGACCATCGAGACCGACCGCGGCGACCGCCGGGCCGGCCACCTGATCAACTGCGCCGGGCTCCACTCCGACCGCATCGCGCGGCTGATGGGCGTCCCGCTGGACCTCCAGATCCTCCCCTTCCGGGGGGAGTACTACACGCTCAGGCCCGAGCGCGAGGACCTCGTCCGCGGGCTCATCTATCCCGTCCCCGACCCCGAGCTGCCCTTCCTCGGCGTGCACTTCACCCGCAACATCGGGGGCTACGTGGAGGCCGGGCCAAACGCCGTGCTGGCGACGGCGCGCGAGGGTTACCGCAAGCGCGACCTCAACCTCGCGGACCTGCTCGAGACGCTGCGCTTCCCCGGCTTCTGGCGGGTGGCGGCGAGGGAGTGGCGCACCGGCCTCGGGGAGATCAACCGCTCGCTGCGCAAGTCCATCTTCACCCGAGACCTGCAGCAGATGGTCCCCGCGGTCCAGAGCGAGGACCTCGCCGCCGGCGGCTCGGGCGTGCGCGCCCAGGCGGTGCGCCGCGACGGCACGCTACTCGACGACTTCGCGATCGAGCGTTCAGAACGCGCCGTCCACGTGCTCAATGCCCCCTCGCCGGGCGCAACGTCATCGCTGGCGATCGGCGGCCATATCGCCGAACTGGCGAGCGAGACCTTCGGCCTCTCGAGCTGACGACGGCCGGCCGGTCAGCGAGCGATGTAGCCGCCGTCGATCACAGGCTCCGGGCCCTCAACGAAGGATGCCTCGTCTGAGGCCAGGAAGAGCACGCCGTAGGCGACCTCGATCGGTTCGCCGGTGCGGCGCAGGGGCGTCACCTTGACGGCCTGCTCCCTGGTGACCAGGGCGCTCGGGGCGCCCGAGCGCCCTGGCGGCGGGATGGACCGAGTTGGCACGGATGCCCGGGGGACCCGAGCGGGTCGCCGACGCCTTGGTCAGGAGCCTGACGGCGCCCTTCGACGCCTGGTAGGCCGGGTGGCCGCCGTCGGCGCCGACAAGGCCCGGGATCGACGACATGTTGACGATGCTCCGCCGCGGCGGCGGAGCATCGCCGGAATGGCCGCGCGCGTCCCCGGGTAGACCCCTCTGGCGCTGACCGAGATGATCGCGTCCCAGCCATCACGGTCGAAGGGGTCTTCGAACGAGCTCGAGCTGAAACCGGCGTTATTGACCAGGATGTCGAGTCCGCCTGGGCGCTCCTCGGCGGCCGCCACCAGCTGCGCCCAGTCGGCTTCGCCGGTGACATCGGTCTCGATGAACTGCGCCTGCCCGCCGTCGGCCGCGATCGGCCGGGCCGTCTCCTGCCCGCCCTCCCGGTAGATGTCGCCGACCAGAAGGCTGGCGCCCTCCCCGGCGAAGAGGCGCGCGACCGCGGCGCCCATACCGCTACCCGCCCCCGAGACGATCGCTACCTTCCCAGAAAGACGCACGGCATTCCTCTCGTGCCCGGGACTCCCGGCTCTCCGGCGCGCTGGGCCGGTCCCCCGGTCGGGGCCTGCCTCCGGCCGTGGCCGTTTGCGGACACGGCTGACTCAGACCGCTTCCTCGGCATCGTCGCCGTTGTCGCGCTCCCACTCGCGGTAGATGGTCCAGACGAGGAGCAGGGCACCAACCAGGAGAACGAGGACGCGGGCAATGTTTCGTGCATCTCCGGCATCAGCCAGATCTCGCGGCAGGAGGAGCCCGATCATCTGATAGACACCGCCGAGGGGGCCGGCCGGAGACCCAGCGAACAGCATCAACAAGACACCGGCGAGGAGGAACCCGGGGGCGATCGCGCCCCAGCGCCGTAAGATGGCGGCTCCTCCCGCGACGAGGAGGATCGCCAACGCCATGTGCACGGTATCCACGACCGAATTGTGCCCGGCGAGCCCCGGATCCGGACCGCCGGTCTCGAACATGTTGTCGGACACCTCGAACTGGATCCCGAGTAACCCATCGACCGTCGTGGTCGCGCTGAACACCAGCATCGTCAACACGAGCGCCAACGTGAGCTGAGCAAATCTCAGCGCCAGGATCGTGGTGCCGCCCAGCCGGTGGGCGAGCAGCATCGAGGCGATCACGATGCCGAGTACGAACCCCGACTGAAGACCACTGGCCTCGACATCCATCGCTCACCCCGTTCATGACATGACTTTCCGGGAAGCTACTCCGGCGGGTCGGGTCTCGCAAGACGGCGTTCCCAGGAGACCTTCCACCGGCCAGCGGCGGGAGCTGCGGTCGGTCTCCTGGGGTGGGGCGCTCGTACCCTCTCGAGGGCGACTGGCGGAGGGGGCGGGGAGCCCCCTGCTCCGGGAGCCTGCGCGCATGGCCGAGCCCTGCTGATCTGAGCACCGCTCTTCGGTCGGGCCTCTTCGGCCAGGGGGGGGGCCGCAGACGAGAGGCACAGCGTCAGCGAGCTACCTGGGCCGGGAGTCCTTGCTCCGGCGGGCGCGGGCGTGTCGCTCAAGGATCACCTTGCGCGGGCGCAGCGCGTTCGGCGTTACCTCGAGGCACTCGTCATCGCGCAGGAGTTCGAGCGCGAGCTCCAGGGAGAGCGGTCGCGCCGGCACCAGCCTCTCGGTCTGGTCGGCGGCGGCGGCGCGCATGTTCGTCAGCTTCTTCTCCTTGGTCGGGTTGACGTCGAGGTCGCCGGGGCGTGAGTTCTCGCCGACGATCATCCCCTCGTAGACCTCGACTCCGGGGCCGACGAAGAGCAGGCCGCGTTCCTGCAGGCTCATCAGCGCGAAAGCCCTGGTCTCGCCACGACGATCGGCGACGAGGCTCCCGCCCGGGCGCCCCCGGAGCTCGCCGTGCCAGGGTTCATAGCCGTGGAAGACGTGGTGGGCGATGCCCGTTCCCCGCGTCTCGGTGAGGAACTGCGTGTGGAAGCCGACCAGTCCACGCGCGGGCACGAGATAGTCGATGCGGACGCGCCCGCCGCCGTGATTCACCGTCTGTTGCATCCGTCCCTTGCGCGGCGCCACAAGCTGCGTGACGGCCCCCAGGTAGTCCTCGGGGATGTCAACCGCCAGCGCCTCGACCGGCTCGTGAACCCGTCCGTCCACCTCACGGGTCACGACCTGGGGACGACCGACCGTCAGCTCGAAGCCCTCGCGCCTCAGTGTCTCCACCAGGATCGCCAGCTGCAGCTCACCGCGTCCCTGCACCACCCAGGCGTCAGGCCTGCCGCAGTCCTCGACGCGCAGCGAGACGTTGCCGACGAGCTCGGCGTCGAGCCGGTTGCGCAGGAGGCGGGCCGTCAGCAGCGTACCGTCGCGGCCGGTGAGCGGTGACGTGTTGATGCCCACGAGCATCGAGAGGCTCGGCTCATCGACGGTGAAGACGGGCAGCGGCCTGGGATCCTCGGGGTCTGCCAGGGTCTCACCGATGGTGATGTCGGGAATCCCGGCGATGGCCACGATCTCGCCGGGTCCGGCGTCGGTGACGTCGACCCGATCGAGCGCTTCGGTGACGTAGAGCTGGCTGAGCGTCGCCCGCTCCAGGGTGCCGTCGCTGCGGCACCAGGCGACCTGCTGCCCGCGATGGATCTGACCGTTCAGCACACGGCAGAGCGCCAGCCGCCCGACGTAGGGTGAGGCGTCAAGGTTGGTGACGAGCGCCTGCAGCGGGTGACCGGGCTCGTAGCGGGGTGGCGGGATGTGCTCGATCAAGAGGGCGGTGAGCGGAGCGAGGTCCTGACCCGGCTGCCCGGGCTCAAGCGAGGCCTGCCCGGCTCTGGCGTTGCAGTAGACGATCGGGAAATCGATCTGATCGGAGGTGGCTCCGAGGTCCAGAAAGAGCTCGTAGACCTCGTCCACAACCTCAGCGATGCGGGAATCTGGTCGATCGACCTTGTTGATCACCAAGATGATCGGGAGCTGGCGCTCAAGCGCCTTGCGCAGTACGAAGCGTGTCTGCGGGAGCGGTCCCTCCGAGGCGTCGACCAGCAGCAGCGCCCCATCCACCATCGTCAGCCCGCGCTCGACCTCGCCGCCGAAGTCGGCGTGGCCGGGCGTGTCGATGATGTTGACCTTGACCTCCCCGACCCGTACCGCGGTGTTCTTGGCGAGGATCGTGATTCCTTTCTCCCGTTCGAGGTCGCCCGAGTCCATCACCCGATCGACCGGCTCCACTCTCGGATCGAGCTGGCCGGACTGGTAGAGCATGGCGTCCACGAGGGTCGTCTTGCCATGGTCGACGTGGGCAATGATGGCGACGTTGCGGAGGTCGCGGCGTACGGCAGATGCGCCCGGGGCGGCTTTCGCCACGGCGGGGAGGGATGCGTGAATTTGGGAGCTCCGAACTGTGATCCGGCTCAGGGGGGAGGGGAGAGCGCTCCTACCAGTTGAGCACGGCGGCGCGCTTCCCGGTAGCTGAGCCTGACCCGAGCCCGACCCCGGGTCGGGGTCGATCTTCCTCAGGGCACCGCCGGTCGGCCGTCAGACCGCTCATCCGGGCGGCACCAGAACCCAAATTCGTCTAGTCCCCCGCCAGCGGCAGCTCCCCACGCGTGAAGACGTGGGTGATCGAGAGTGGCCCTCGCACCGGGGAGCGGCGGCTCAGGCCGTACTCGACGACTCGCCGCCAGCTACCGCCGGCCGGCACTTCGTAGAGTTCCCCCGTGCAGAGGCAGGTGATCACGAGATCGGACTCGGCCTCAATCGGCAGCGCCAGGTGCGGCGCCACCCAGAACCTGAACGCCTCCGGGCTCCGGGTGCGGAGCACGATCACAAAGCGCCTGGGCTCATCCCATCGAGTGTGCAGGACGCCATCGGCCAGCGGCGCACCGATCGGCACCAGGGCTCCGGCCCGGTAGCTGGCGGTCTCCCCCATCCGGTCGGCGGGAAGCGGCTCGAAGATCTCGACCGTGGTGCCGGCAGGTAACGAATCGGTCACCCAGCGCACGTGGATCTCGACGGGCCCCTCCGGGGCCGGGGAGGTGGTGCGCTCCCGAGAGCAGCCCGTGAGCAGCACGGTGGCCGCGAGGAGCAGCAGGGCAGCCAATAGCAGGACGGATGACAGTGGGGCAGCCGGCAGCAAGGCCAGGCGCCAGGCAGACTGCGGGTGCCACGCCCGGCGGGCGCTGGTCACGACGGTGGGCACTGGCGGAGCAGGCGGCTGTGTCGCGATGGCGACGCGAGGTTTCCCGCTCCGCCCCCGGCCGGACGAAGCCGCGGCCCAGGGGCGGAGCGGGGGACTGGGCGCAAACCGCCCTGGGGGGTGCGGCCCGCGCTCAGTTCACGATCGGTGAGTCGGGCCGGTTCCCGTACTCAATCCACGAGCCGTCGTAGACTCGCACGTCTTCGTAGCCGAGCAGATCGCTCAGCACGAACCAGGTGTGAGTGGCCCGCACGGCGGTCTGGCAGAGCGTGTAGATCGTCTTCCCGGCGACCACGCCCTCACCCTCGTAACTGACGCGGAACTCGGAGGCCGGCAGGAAGCGGCCCTCGGAGTCGACCGCCCGGTTCCAGTTCACGTCGATCGATTCAGGGATGTGGCCACCGCGGTCGGCGAGCACCCGCCTGCCCGAGTACTCCTCGGGCGAGCGCGCGTCACAGACGAGGACGAGGCGCCGAGGGAGCTGCGTGAGGAGGAACTACTGGGGCGGCTGCTGGCGCTCAATCTCTCACGGGCGGGGTCTTAGGGCAGGCTCAAACGGGCTATATTGGCCATTGCTAGTGGCGAGGTTACAGGACGGAAGGCCCGTGCGAGGCCGCAATTCCCACGCTACGATGTGACCGAGCGGGAGCGATAGGCATGACAACGACCGAAGCGCGGCGCGAGACACGGCTGTTGACTGCTGCTGACCTGCTGCGCCTGGACGGGGAGGGCGTGCGCGGTGAACTGATCCGGGGGGTGCTCTGCGAGACCATGCCAACAGGACACAGGCACGGCGCGATCGTGGCGAACCTGGTCGGAGAGCTGCGGTCCTTCGTCAAGCCGAAGCGACTCGGGTGGATCGTCGCTTCCGATTCGGGCGTCTGGCTGGAGCGCGACCCAGACACCGTACGCGAACCTGATATCGCATTCACTTCGGCAGAGAAGATCCCGCTGGACGCCGACATCCCCGGCTACGCGGAAGTCGCTCCTGATCTGGTTGTCGAGGTGGAGTCGCCGTCCGATGGTCGCCGGGCCGTCTACGACAAGGCGCAGATGTGGCTGCGCCACGGCGTTCGTCTGGTCTGGGTTGTGCACCCGGACACGCGAACCGTGGATGCGCACCGCGAGGACGGCACGGTCGTCACGCTCGTGGAGGACGAGACGATCGACGGTGGCGATGTCTTGCCAGGATTCTCGTGCACTGTGAGCGCTGCCTTCGACACATAGGCGCTACTCGCTCCATCGCTCCAGCAGAGTTTGGCTGGGTGTACGCAGTCCGCTCTTCGAGTGATCGGGACAGATGCGGCAGCCGGACTTAGTGTGAGCCGCGAGGGCGAATCTCTACTCTCTCATCTGAATCCTCAGCACGGCAGAGACCTGTTGCCGAACTCGGACTATAGAGCGCACGATTAGGATATCGTGACGAGCATGTTCACCGCGATCGATGTTGAGACAGCGAATCCCGACATGTCATCGATCTGCTCTATCGGAGCGGCGAGATTCGAGGATGGCAGGTTGGCCGAGGAGTGGTACTCGCTCATCAACCCTCACGATTGGTTCTCACCGATCAACACGGCGATACACGGAATCCGCGAGGCCGACGTAAGGGGTGCTAGAGCGTTTTCAGATGCGCTGCACGAGCTTCGCGACATGCTGGCGGGCTGCGTGGTCGTACACCACACGCACTTCGATCGCGTGGCGATGGCACAGGCGGCTCAGCGTTGGGACGTTGACCTCCATAGCTGCACTTGGCTTGACTCCGCCCAGGTTGCACGCCGGGCATGGACGGAAGTCTCGCGACGCGGATACGGACTGCGGAATGTGTGTGAGCTGATTGGACATGACTTCGACCATCATGATGCCCTTGAGGATGCAAAGGCAGCAGGACAAGTGCTCCTCGCGGCGATGGAGAGTACCGGCCTCACTCTCCCTGATCTCATTGGGCGATCAGATGCACGTCTCACACCCCAAGATCCTCCCAGAGAAGGCAATCGGGAGGGGGTCCTGTTCGGAGAGACGATAGTGTTCACCGGGGCTTTGACTGTGGTTCGGTCAGAGGCAGCCAACTTGGCTGCATCCGCTGGCTGCAACGTTGAAAAGAGCGTCACGAGGAAGACCACCGTTCTTGTCGTGGGAGATAGCGATATCAGTAGGCTCGCGGGACACGACAAGAGCTCCAAGCATCGCAAGGCCGAGGGGCTGATTGAGAGAGGCATCCCGATTAGGATCGTGGGTGAGACAGACTTCATGGCGATGGTTGGCGGAGCCTAGCAGGGCTGGGGAAAAGCCCCCCTTTTGGCGCGGCCACGGAGCGAATCACCGTCAAGAGGGCGTGTGCGGCCTCACTTTGGGGGCCGATTCTGGACCCCTCCGGGGCTCTCCCGCCGTGTCCGGGCGCCCCGCATCCCTAGTCCCCCGCCAGCGGCAGCTCCCCACGCGTGAAGACGTGGGTGATCGAGAGCGGCCCTCGCACCGGGGAGCGGCGGCTCAGGCCGTACTCGACGACTCGCCGCCAGCTACCGCCGGCCGGCACTTCGTAGAGTTCCCCGGTGCAGAGGCAGGTGATCACGAGATCGGACTCGGCCTCAATCGGCAGCGCCAGGTGCGGCGCCACCCAGAACCTGAACGCCTCCGGGCTCCGGGTGCGGAGCACGATCACAAAGCGCCTGGGCTCATCCCATCGAGTGTGCAGGACGCCATCGGCCAGCGGCGCGCCCGTCGGCACCAGGGCTCCGGCCCGGTAGCTGGCGGTCTCCCCCATCCGGTCGGCGGGAAGCGGCTCGAAGATCTCGACCGTCGTGCCGTAAGGTAACGAATCGGTCACCCAGCGCACGTGGATCTCGACGGGCCCCTCCGGGGCCGGGGAGGTGGGCCGCTCGCCAGAGCAGCCCGTGAGCAGCACGGTGGCCGCGAGGAGCAGCAGGGCAGCCAATAGCAGGGCGGATGACAGTGGGGCAGCCGGCAGCAAGGCCAGGCGCCAGGCAGACTGCGCGTGCCACGCCCGGCGGGCGCTGCTCACGACCGTGGGCACTGGCGGAGCAGGCGGCTGTGTCCCGATGGCGACGCGAGATTCCCCGCTCCGCCCCCGACCGGACGAAGCCGCGGCCCAGGGGCGGAGCGGGGGACTGGGCGCAAACCGCCCTGGGGGGTGCGGCCCGCGCTCAGTTCACGATCGGTGAGTCGGGCCGGTTCCCGTACTCAATCCACGAGCCGTCGTAGACTCGCACGTCTTCGTAGCCGAGCAGATCGCTCAGCACGAACCAGGTGTGAGTGGCCCGCACGGCGGTCTGGCAGAGCGTGTAGATCGTCTTCCCGGCGACCACGCCCTCACCCTCGTACAGGATGCGGAGCTCGGAGGCCGGCAGGAAGCGGCCCTCGGAATCGACCGCCCGGTTCCAGTTCACGTTGACCGATTCAGGGATGTGGCCACCGCGGTCGGCGAGCACCCGCTTGCCCGAGTACTCCTCGGGCGAGCGCGCGTCACAGACGAGGACGGAGGGGTCTGTGACCGAGGCGATGATCTCCTCCCAGCTCGCGATCAGAGCCACGTTCGGCTCACCTGCGAACTCGTACACAGACGCCACCGGCGCGACCGGGACCGTGCTCACCTGACGCCCCTCGGACTCCCACAGGCCCCAGGCCCCGTCCAGCGTGCGCACGTCCTCGTGGCCATAGACGGCCAGCGCCCAGATCGCCCGCGACGCCCAGAGGCTGGCATTGCTGTCGTAGAAGACGATGGCCGTGTCGGACGTGGCGCCCAGCTGAGAGAGGCTGGCAGCCAGCGACTCACCCGGCGGCAGCATCCCTTTCACGCCGTTGATCTCAGCCTGGAAGACCTGGTTGGGGGTGATCCGTATGGCACCCGGGACGTGCCCGGCCGCGTAGTCCTCCTCCTTGCGGAGGTCGATGATCAGGACGTCCGGGTCGTCGAGGTGATCGGCGAGCCACTGCGTCGTAACCAGCCGGTCGATGCTCGCGTAGCCGCGAGAATCGAGCTCTGCTGCCACCTCAACACCGCCCGACGAGTTGTAGGCGCGAAGGCCGACGACAAGGCCGGCCACGACCAGCACCGCCACCGGGACGATGATCCAGAGGTAAGGCCTGGCTTTATCCAATCTTGCACTAACTGACATGTGGAACTCCTTTCAGGAGCACTCTCTCTACTCTTGTGGGCGTCACTCGCCCTTGAAGATGTCGATCCGCCACTCGCCCGGCTTGAGCTCCTCGATCTCACAGCCGTAGCCTCGCTTCATCGCCTCGGGCGGGATGGTGGCGAGCGCCGGCGGGTGGTCGGTGACGACGTACAGCCGTCCCACGCCCGGCTGTACGTCGTCCAGCTCGCGCGTGGTGCGCAGCATCGGGTAGGGACAGATCTCGCCCCGCACATCGAGCACCGGCACCTGGCCATCTTGTTGCGTCATAGGCTTCCTCCTCGCTCAGTGGTACCCGCATTGGTGATCGAGCCGAGCGTGATCCGCCAATCGCCGTCGGCCGGCGGCTCAAGGCGGCAGCGCAGCCCCCGCTCGGCCGAGGCCGGCAGCAGGAACTTCGGCAGGACCTCCACATCGGTGAGCACCGTCACCGGATGTTCTGAAGCGCGCTCGATCGCCGACTGCGCCTCCTGCATCTGTTCGGGCACTGGTTGACCGCGCAGGTCCAGGAGCTCGGCGGTCTCTGGCGGGGTCATGGGAATCTCCTGATCACGACGACGCCCAGGTAGGCGCCAACTGCGAGTGAGCCGGCATAGATCCAGCCGTTGAGCGCGAGAGACGGGATCGCGGAGAAGAAGGCGCCGATCGTGCAGCCCAGCCCGAGCCCGGCGCCGTAGCCCATGACCACGCCGCCGCCCAGCGATTGCACGTAGCGACGTGGCTGGCGGGGCACGCGGAGCCTGAATTCTCGCGAGAGCAACGCCGCTGCGAATGCGCCCGCCACGATCCCGGTGTTGAGCATGAAGGCGTCGGTGAACCAGGTCCCCTCGCTCAGCCTCGCGACACAGCCGGCAAGCCCGTCGAGCCCCTTGAGGGTGCCGACGCCGGCGCCGGCTGAGTCGGCGATGTCTGAGGACCACCTCGAGAGCTCGCCGACGACGCCGAGTGGCCGATAGCGCACGAAGAGCAGGACGTTCACGAGGGCGAGCAGCACGCCGCCGGTGATCGGGCTCCACTCGGTCCGCACCAACAGGCGGTAGAGCCGAACGAGGTCGTTGGTGGGCGGCTCCGGCTCGGCCTGTGAGCGGCGCACCGTGATCGGGATCGCGAGGCCGGCGTAGGGCGAGCGCTTCTCCCACCAGCCGACGGCGAGGAGCGAGAGGGCGAGCAGCGCGAAGGTCAGGACCAGGGCGCCGGTGTAGCTCAGGCTGTTCGGGAACCAGACGAAGGGGTCGGTGGCGATCGAGAAGTCCCACCACCAGTTCCAGGTGCGGTTGACGGCGTAGAGGCCAACCATCACGCCGCCGATGGCGACCCACGAACCGACGTAGCCCTCGCCCATGCGGTAGAGACCACCGGAGACGCAGCCACCGGCCAGGACCATGCCGATGCCAAACATCACGCCGCCCGCGACCGTCGCGAGTCCGAGCGGCAGGATGTGCGCGTCGCTCGGCACGACGCCCGCGGCGGGATTGGGCACCACGGTCGCCATCACCATCGTGAAACCCAGGGTGGCCACGGCCAGGCCGGCCAGGATGCCGCGCAGCATCCGCCCCTGGTGCATCAGGAAGAGGTCTCGGAAGCCGGCCACGAAACAGAACCGGCTGCGCTGCACGATGAACCCGAAGGCGATACCGAGGATCCAGAAGACGGGCAGCGCCCCGTCACCGCGCAGGGTCACCAGATAGATCACAGCGATCGCCGCAATCACGGCGAAACCGGCCGCCGTCTGGCGGTCGATCTGCCGGATCATCGGCCCGGTCGTTGCCGTCATACCCCTAATCATGAGTTACATGACCGATAAGGTCAACAATAGCGGTGTCGGGGAGGTGGGCAGAGGAGCGGCCGCCGATCAGCTCCTGCCGGCCGCTCCCCTGCCCGCGACCGGCGCTGTCTCGACGGCGCGAGGAGCCCATCCGCGCCCCCCCGCGGCACCGCTCGGGAGGGTCGCATGCGCTACAGTGCGCGCGTAGCGCGCCTGCGGCGAGAGCGGCTGGCAGCGGAACAGGCGAGGAGGCCCAGATGCCCGAAGCCGGGATGCCCGAAGCCGGCCGGGGGCCAGCGGGAGATGCGCGGCCCGGTCCGCTCGGCGGCGTGCGCGTCCTTGAGTTCTCCCAGATCGTCGCCGGGCCGGTGGCCGGGATGAACCTCGCCGATCTCGGCGCCGACGTGATCAAAGTCGAACCGCCGGGCGGCGAGGCGGCCCGCCGTCTCGGGGCGGTGCTCCCTCCGGAGAGCAAGGGCTACCAGGCGCTCAACCGCGGCAAGCGCGGCCTCGTGATCGACCTGCACGATCCGAGAGGGGTCGGCGCCATCCAGCAGATCGTCCGCGACATCGACGTCGTCCTCATCAACTACCGCCTCGGCGTCGCCGAGCGGCTCGGGATCGACTATGAGTCTCTCCGCCAGGTCCGCCCCGACCTCATCTACTGGCAGAACACAGGTTTCGGCGAGAGCGGGCCCGACGCCTACCGCGCCGGCTCCGACATCGTCGCCCAGGCCTACTCAGGGCTGATGGCCCTCGACGGCAAGACCACCGGGGACGGCGCACCGGACCTGATCTCGAGCCCGGTCTCCGACATTATGTCTGGCTTTGCAGCCGCCATGGGGATCTCGGCCGCCCTCTACCACCGCGCGTTGACGGGCGAGGGGCAGCGCCTCGGCACCTCGCTCCTCAGGACATCGCTCTTCATGATGGGCGCAAGCGTGATGCGAGAGCCGGTGCACGACGCCGTGCTGCGAGACCGGATGCTCGAAAACGTCCGGGCCGTCCGCAAGCGCGGCGGGTCATACGGCGAGATCCTCGAGGCGCGCGGCACACTGGAGGCGCAGCGTTCGGCATTTCGGCTCTACTACGGCGGCTACCGCGCACGGGACGGCGGCGTCGTGCTCGGGGCGCTCACCCCCGCCAATCGCGACCAGATGCGCCGGGTGCTCGGCGCCGAGGCGGAGAACTCAGACAGCGAGGGTTACGACAGCTACGACCCCGAGAGCCAGCGGCAGGCCGTACGATGGAAGCAGCACTTCCGTGAACTCTTCCTCAAGAAGAGCGCCCTGGAGTGGGTGCGCCTCTTCGACGAGGCGGGCGTCCCGGTCGCCCCGGTGCACCTGCCTGAGGAGATGTCTGAGAATGAGCAGGTCCTGGCCGACGGGATGATCACCGAGCAGGTGCACACCGTCAGCGGTCCACAGCGGGTGGTCTCTCCGGCCGTCACCATGTCGGCCACGCCGACGCGCGTGCAACGTGCCGCGCCCGCTCTCGGGGAACACTCCGCAGAGGTCCTCATCGAGGCCGGTCTCACTCCCGACGCGGTCGCCGAACTGGTCGCCGCCGGGGTCATCTTCGAGCGGCAGGGGTAGTCGGCACCGACCCACTCCTCGCCTTGATCGAGCCGGCTGTTCCTCCTTCCGGCCTGCCCCTGAACTCGCGGATCCGATCGCGAGAACAGCTTGAGGCACCCGCTCGCCAGCCGGTTTCGGCCAGACGGCCAGCCCCGGGAGCGACCCAGGGTCGCCGAGATGTCAACTCACCGCCCCAGAGAGGTTGACGATTCGGCGGGCGGTCGGTCTGGGGTGCCTGCACTCGATCCACTGGCTCAGAGCGGCGCATCCGTGGGAGGCATCGCGCCGCGTCCGGCGCCGTTGCGAAGTGGTCCCGAGGCGCACTGCAGGACGTTGAGTCGCCAAGAGTGGTCGAGAGCGAGCCCCGAGGACCCTTGGCGATGCACGCGTGCCTGCGCACAGGACGCTGCTGGTATTACGAGACAAAGTATGTGCATGATGTGTTTCACATGATGTATGTAGTGTGTTACAAAGGATGTATCAACGAATATCTGATCGGGTGCACTCCTAAGTCCACGGCACCGGACAGACGAACGCAAGAACGGAGATCCGTGTCCATGCAATTCAGATTCCCCGCTCGCCTACGCTCACCAGGGGTCGCGCTCGTCGTGGTCGCGCTGTTCAGCTCGGCCCTGCTCGCCGCCGCGTGCGGGAGCACCGATGACGGGGCCCCCGACGAGCTGGTCGCCGAAGTGGTCGAGCACTACGCCGACGGCGTCCACGCCTCCTATGGGCGCAGTCTTGAGTCAGCCGAGGTGATGCAGGTCGCGATCCGCACCTTCTTGGCGAACCCCGAGCCGGCCACCCTCGAAGCAGCGAAACGAGCATGGCTCAACGCGCGCGACGACTATGGCCCGACGGAGGCCTACCGCTTCTATGGCGGTCCCATCGACAACGAAGAGAACGGCCCGGAGGGCCAGATCAACGCCTGGCCGATGGACGAGGGCTACATCGACTACGTCGAGGGCGCAGCGGACAGCGGCATTATCAACATGGTCGCGAAGTACCCCGAGATCACCACGGATCTACTGATCGAGCTCAACGAGGCCGGCGGAGAGACGAATGTTTCTACCGGCTGGCACGCGGTCGAGTTCCTGCTCTGGGGACAAGATTTGAATCCGCTCGGCCCTGGCGCGCGTCCCGTGTCGGACTTCACCACTCACCCCAACGCCGAGCGTCGAGCTGACTACCTCCACGTCGTGACTCAGCTGCTGGTCGACGATCTGCGGAGCATGGTTGACGCCTGGGCGCCCGGGGTCGGCGGCAACTATCGCGCCGAATTCCTGGCGATGGACAGGAACGAAGCCCTGACGAACATGATCACTGGGATCGGCGAGCTCAGTCGCGGCGAACTGGCCGGTGAACGCATGACCGTCGCCTACGAAGAGCGCTCGCAGGAGGATGAGCACTCCTGCTTCTCAGACAACACGGTGAAGGACATCATCGGCAATGCGCGCGGCATCCAACAGGTCTGGCTCGGCGACTACGGCGTCGTGCGCGGGCCGGGTCTCGTCGACCTCGTCGCCACCGTAGATGGGGCCCTGGCCAGGCAACTGACTGACGAGATCGCGGTCAGCGTCGCCAACGCCATGCTGATCCCGGCCCCCTTCGACAGGCATCTGCTCAGCGACCTGCCCGACAGCGACCATGGACGGCGTGCGGTGCTCACCACGATCGAATCCCTCGAACTGCAGACCGACACGATCGTGGCCGCCGCGCAGGCCATCGGCGTGACAATCAGCGTGAGCTAGGTGGAACCGCGCCGGCCCCTGCACTGGCGCATGCGTTCGGAATCGAGCACGGCGGCCCGGCTCATTGCCGGCACCGCCGTGCTCGTCGTCTTGGCTCTCGTCGCTCTATCGACGGCCCTTCGCACCGGTCGCTCGACGACTGGCGAGCTGGCGCCCGCGGACCTGACGGCGATCGCGTCCGGCGGCGAAACCACCGCCTTCAATACCACCCGCAACGCCTTCTCGCTGCCGCTGCGCAACCTCTCCACCACCGAGCGCCGTACCTTCCAGGTGGGTGATTCGTTCTTCACGCAGAACTGGGTCAGCGCCCCTGCCAGTACCACTGCTCGCGACGGGCTTGGCCCGACCTTCAACGCGCAGTCCTGCTCAAGCTGCCACGCACGAGACGGGCGTGCTCGGCCCCCCCTTGACGCGAATGATCCCGAGCGCGGCCTGCTCCTCCAGCTCAGCCTGCCCGAAGAGTTCCGCAGCCGCTACGCCCCCGATCAGCCGCCGGGTTCTCCCATACCCGAGCCCGTCTACGGCACTCAACTCCAGGATCGTGCCATTCAGGGCCAGCTGGCTGAAGGTGCCCTGCGGGTCCGGTACACCGAAGTCCAGGGCGTATACGGCGACGGCGAGCCGTACACGCTGCTACAACCCACTTACGAAGCCGTCGACCTCGCCTTCGGACCACTCCACGACGCAGTCTTGACTTCGCCGCGAATTGCTCCCACTGTCTTCGGCGCTGGCCTGCTGGAAGCGATCGCGGAGGCGGACATCCGCGCCGGCGCCGACCCAGACGACGCGGAGGGCGACGGCGTCTCGGGACGGACGAACAACGTCTGGGACGAGGCAACGGGCACGTTCTCGCTGGGGCGCTTCGGCTGGAAGGCATCGACGCCCAGCGTCCGGCAACAGGCGGCGGCGGCGTTTCATGCCGACATCGGGATTACTTCCAGCCTCTTCGCCGCCGAGAACTGTCCTCCAGCCCAGGCGGCCTGTGCTGGTGCACCGACCGGCGCAGATGCCGCCGGTGAAGTGGAGATTCCAGACGACCGGCTCGACAAGGTCGCATTCTACAATCGCACCCTCGCCCCGCCCGCCGCTCGCGAACCCTCCGAACACGAGCGCGGCGCGGCGCTCTTCCTGGCCGCCGGCTGTCACAGCTGCCACACGCCGAGCTTTGAGACCGGGCCGCATCCGATCGCGGCGCTCAGTGGGCAGACGATCTGGCCGTACACCGACCTCCTGCTGCACGACATGGGAGAGGGTCTCGCAGACGGACGGCCGGTGTTCGACGCTTCGGGGAGCGAATGGCGCACCCCGCCGCTCTGGGGGATCGGTCTGCTCGTCACCGTGAGCGGTCATACTCGACTCCTCCACGACGGACGCGCGCGCGGAGTCGCTGAGGCGGTGCTCTGGCACGGTGGCGAGGCGAACGGTGCACGTGAGGCCTTTCGCGAGCTGTCGGCGGAGGAGCGCCAGGCGTTGATCGACTTCATCAGGTCACGCTAGCCCACCCAGTACGCCGCCTAGCTTGCAGGACCGGCCATGATCCGCTTCAACCCCAGCCATCGACTGTCGCCGCTGATCCCATGGCTCGTCCTCGGCCTCGCCGTGGCGCTGGCCGGCACCGCGACCCTGACTGCCGGTTGTGGCGGCCAGGACATCTCCCGCCACGACGTCCTTGCCAGCCTGGCCGACGACGTCATCACGCCTCGCTTCGCGGCCGCCGGAACAGCCAGCAGAACACTCCACGAGAGCATCGCGGTGCTCGCGACCTCGCCCTCGCCAGAGACCCTGCGGGGGGCGCGTGATGCCTGGCGTGACGCGCGTGCAGCGTGGTCGCGAACGGAGGCGATGTGGTTCGGTCCGGTGACGGACCGCCGTTCGCGCTCCCTCGTCGGATGGTGGCCCATCGATCGCGAGCGGATCGAATCGCGACTCGGCCAGGCCAGCGTCGTGACCGCGGAGGAGACGCGCGAGCGGTTCGCCTCAACCCAACGCGGCTTCTCGGCGCTGGAGCATCTGATCTTCCAGCCTGGGGATGATCTCCTGCGTCAGCTCCAGGACGAGGTCCTGAGCTCCTACCTGGTGGCGTTGACCGGAGTGATTGCCGATGAGATCGCGGCGGTCTCGGCAGAGTGGAGCGGAAGCTACGGCGACCGCTTCGCCGGGGGCGACGGGCGCGTCGTTGCCGAGGCGTTCGCCCTGGCAGATGTCGTCCGCTTCTCCGTCTTCCTCACCGAGACGGTGGGAGATATTCGGCTCGGGGGCGCCCTCGGTGCGCTCGGCGGTGAGCCGGACCCGCAGGCAATCCCCGGAGGCTCGGCTGAACAGGCACTGGAAGATCTCCGCCAGGATCTGCTCGGCATGCAAGATCTCTATCTCGGCGCGACGGAGGGCCGCGGCCTCACCGATCTGGTGAGTGCCCACTCCGGAGACACCGACCAGCGGATGCGAGAGGCGTTCGGTTCGGCCTTCACCGCACTGGACCGCCTGACGGCGTTGGACCTGCCGCTGAAAGCAGCAGTCGTCGAACATCCGAACATGGTGGGGGCGGTGCGTGACGCCATCAAGCATCTTCAGCGGGTGCTCGCTACGGAGGTCGTAAGCCTGCTCGGAGTCAGTGTCGGCTTCAGCGACAACGACGGCGACAGCTAGGGATGTCGGGCGCCGAGCGAACTCCAACCGTCGCATCCGGCTCGACGCAGGAAGAGACAACGCGGGTAAGTCCCTGGTCGCCGGTTGACGCGCTCGTACGCCGCGCGTCAGAGCCAGTCGACGGCTCTTCGGCCGCCGTTTTCCGCATCGCCTTCGGCCTAGTCGCGCTGATCGCGGTGGTCCGCCTGTTTGCCTACGGGTGGGTCGAGCAGCTCTATCTAGAGCCGGTGCACCACTTCACCTACGTGGGTTTTGGGTGGGTACGCCCCTGGCCAGCGCCATGGATGCAGCTACACGTCGCCGCGCTCGGCGTACTGGCGCTCGCGATCACTCTCGGCTGGCGCTACCGCCCCTCGGCGCTGCTCTTCACTGTGGGCTTCATCTGGCTCGAGCTGGTCGACAAGACCGCCTATCTCAATCACTATTACTTTCTCAGTCTTGCCGGGCTGCTCCTCTGCCTGCTGCCGACAGACCGGGCCTGGTCGCTCGACGCCCGCCGCTCCCCCGACCCCGCTTCAGTGCCCGCCTGGGCGATCTGGGCGCTGCGTGCTCAGCTCGCTCCCGTCTACATCTTCGCGGGCCTGGCCAAGCTCAACCCCGACTGGCTGTTCGGTGCGGCGCCTCTCAGGTTCTGGCTCCCACAGCACAGCGATTGGCCACTCGTCGGCGTGCTGCTGGATGAGCTGTGGGTGGCGTATGCCTTCAGCTGGGCCGGCGCCGCCTTCGATCTCACCATCGTCGCGTGGCTGCTGTGGCGACGTTCGCGGCCCCTCGCGTTCGTCGCCCTGCTGTGCTTCCACCTCGTCACCGGGCAGCTGTTCATGATCGGCGTCTTCCCCTGGCTGATGAGCGCGGCGGCACTGGTCTTCTTCGCTCCCGACTGGCCACGCCGGTGCTCCAGGCGACTGGCCCGCCTGTTTGGCATCACCCGCGCTCGTCCTGCTCTGGGCCCGAACTCCGTACCGGGTTCTCCAAGCCGCTGGAGCCGCGCCGCCGCGCTGGTCGCCGTCTCTATCGTCCTCGTTCAGATCGCTGTGCCTCTACGGCACTACGTCTATCCCGGCGTGGTGCGCTGGAATGAGGAAGGTTACCGATTCAGCTGGCGCGTACTCCTGACGGAGAAGGTCGGAGCGGTCGAGTACCGTGTGACCGATCCGCTGGCCGAGCGGACGTGGCTGGTTGACCCGGCGGACTATCTCAGCTCACTCCAGCGCGAACGCATGACCACCCAGCCCGATCTGATCCTGGCCACGTCGCACTTCATCCGCGACGACTACGCCGCTCGCGGCCTCACTGTCGAAGTGCGCGCCGACGCCTTCGTTTCCTTCAACGGCCGCCCGTACGCGCGGTTCATCGACTCAGAGGTTGATCTCGCCCAGGAACGGCAGGGAATCGGCGCGAAGGACTGGATCCTGCCGCATCCATAGCGCCCGGCGATTGCCCCGGCGCTCTCGTGGGAATGACACCCGACATTGGACCGCAATGCTGGTCGCTCATGGGGCCCCACGAGCCGGAAATCGCGATCGGTTGATGGTGCCTGTCCGCGCGGACGTGGCGACCCGCAGGGGACAGCCATCCTGGGGCCGGGCCGGGTCAGACAGCGATCCGCTCGTGGTCGCGCAGCGGCCCTCGGTCGCTCCCGGCTCGATCCGTCTCCGGGTGGTCAATACGACCCTCCGGCGCTTGAAGAAGGCGCTGGGCCCACATCGCTCCCTCCGCCCGCAGCATGCCGATTCGGGAGGTGCCCTGGCCGGGGAGTGAGCCGGCTGCGACGATTGCCCTGCCAGCGCTCCCGTATGCTACGGGCGCAGTGAGGAGGCAGCGTGGCCGGTCGACTGTTGGACAAGTACGCGATCGTCGGAATCGGGCAGACCGAGTTCTCCAAGGACTCAGGACGAACGACACGGGCCCTCGGCGTCGAAGCGATCAAGATGGCGATGGAGGATGCCGGCCTCGGCAACGATGAGGTCGACGGCATGCTCTCCTACTCGGGCAACGACTCGACCGACTCGCCGACCATCGCCAGCGACCTCGGGTTGCGCCTCAACTTCTATATGGACTGCAGCGGCGGCGGCTCGAGCACCGAGGCGCTGGTCGGCCTCGCGATGGGTGCGATCGAGGTCGGGATGTGCAAGACCGTCGCCATCTTCCGGGCGATGAACGGTTACACCGAGGCCCGCATCGGTGGCACCGGGCGGCAGACGCCGGTCTTCGGGGCGCGCGCGCTCGACCAGGGCATCTACGGCATGAACTCGGCGGGCCAGAGCTTCGCACCCACCTTCATGCGCCACATGAGGGAATACGGCACAACGAGCGCACAGGTGGCGGCGGTCAAGGTGGCGCACAGCAAGCACGCCTCGAACAACCCCAAGGCCTACTATCCGCAGCGCCTGACCGTGCAGGACGTGCTCGATTCGCGCTGGATCACCAAGCCGCTCCATCTGCTCGACTGCTGCGTCGAGACCGACAACGGCAGCGCGATCATCGTCACCAGCATCGAGCGCGCTCGCGATCTCCGGCAGACGCCGGCCGTGATCATGGGCGTGGCTGGCCGCGTCAGCAAGCCGCAGGTCGGCTACCACTGGACGCGCGGCCCGATCTCGCTGGTGGCCGGGCACTACGTCAAGGACATCGTCTTCCCGCAGGCAGACATCACGCCCGAGGACGTGGATGTCACAGGCGCCTACGACGCCTTCACCTTCACCTCGATGCTGCAGCTTGAGGCCTACGGCTTCTGCAAGATCGGCGAGGGCGGCGACTACGTCTCCAGTGGCATCATCGAGCTCGGCGGGGCCAGACCGAACAACACGAGCGGCGGACATCTCTGCGAGGGCTATACGCACGGGATCGCGCTGGTCGCCGAGAACGTACGCCAGCTACGCCACCAGGCCGACGACTACTGCCCGAACTGGCAGCAGGGCGAGCACAGCTACGACTACAGCGAGGGTGGCTGCCGCCAGGCCAGGGACGTCGAGATCACGATGAACCTCGGCTGGGCCAACCCGCCGACCGGCTCCTCTCTGATCATGCGCAGGCCATAGGGAGCACTCAGGTGACCAACGAACGAGCTACCTATCTCGGTGTCGACGTCAACATCGCCCCCAACGATCCCGAACACCGCCAGTGGCTGGAGGCGGCCGCAGAGGGGCGACTCGCACTGCAGCAGTGCACGGACTGCGAGAAGCTGCGCTACCCGGTCGGGAACGCCTGCCCCTTCTGCACATCGCTCGGCTGGCAGTGGGCTGACGTCTCCGGCAAGGGGACGATCTACTCCTACGAGATGGTCCTCCACCCGATCCACCCGGCATACCGGCAGCGCGCGCCCTACCCGATCGTGCTCGTCGAGCTCGACGAGCAACGCGAGTACCCGACGGCCGACGACGGCCTGCGCCTGATCTCCAGCCTCGTCGACGGCGAGGGGAACCCCGAGCTCGAGGCGAACGTCGCAATCGGGGCGCGGGTCGAGATCGAGTTCGCACCGCTGGGGGACAACATGGCCCTGCCTCGCTTCCGCCTCAGCGGCGAGGAGCCAGATGGAGAGCTCTGGCAGTTCCCCGGGTGAACTGAGGGCAGGCGATCGCCCGGCGACCTCCAACGAGCGACCCGGGAGCCTGCACGCTCAAGACCGGCCGCCGGCGAGGGCGATCGGGCACCGGCTCGCGGGAGACGCCTCACCGCACTCAGCTGCGGGTCGGGCAGATGACGGTCGACCTCTCCTGCCAGCGGAGGTGCCGACGGCTGTCGGGGTCGGAAGAGGCGCAGGCACCCGCGGATCGAGAACGGTCGGGGCGGCACCGCCGGGGGGTGGGGGGACACGGTGAAGATCACGAACGTCAAGGTCGATGTGCTGAACTGGCCGACCGATCCATGGCAGGTCGGGGCGCGGATGTCCTTCGGGGGCCAGCAACAGCTCGGGATCGTCACCGTCGAGACCGACGAGGGCGTCAGCGGGAACGCCTTCCTCGGGCGCCCGCAACACATGGCCGGCCTGCTCATCGAGCAGCTGAAGCCTCGGGTGATGGGTCGGAACCCCCTGGACATCGGTGCCATCTGGCAGGAGCTCTGGCGCCTCAATCGGGCAGTCCCGACCCAGGCGATCGGGGCGATCGACATCTGCCTCTGGGACATCAACGGCAGGGTTGCCGGGCAACCAGTCCACTGGCTGCTCGGTACCTGCAAGGAGACCGTGCCCGTCTACGCGAGCAGCGCCTACCACGAGACCGCGGAGGAGTACGCCGAGGAGGCCGTGCGCTTCAAGGAAATGGGCTGGACCGCGCACAAGATCCACCCCCACGGCGACCCCGGGGCCGACATCGAGATCTCGCGGGCGGTGCGTGCGGCCGTCGGTGATGAGATGAAGCTCATGCTCGACTCGATGTGGGCCTACCAGTATGAGGACGCGGTGCGCGTCGGCCGGGCGATCGAGGAGCTCGACTACTACTGGTATGAGGACCCGCTGGTCGAGGAAGACCTCTACAGCTACGTCAAGCTGCACCAGAAGCTCGACATCCCGATCATGTCGACCGAGTACGCCCCGGGGCGCTACTACGGGATGACCCAGTGGATCACGCAGTACGCCACAGACATCCTCCGTGGCGACGTGGCCGTCACGGGCGGCATCACGCCACTGGTCCGACTATGCCACCTCGCCGAGGGCTTCAAGATGAGGTGCGAGATCCACCACGGCGGCAACTCGCTGAACAACGTGGCGAATCTCCACGTGACCATGGCCGTCCCCAACTGTGAGTTCTTCGAGTTCTTCCCCGCGACCGGCGCCAATCTCTATGGACTGGTGGAGGACATCGACCTCGACGGCGGTGTCGTGCACGCGCCGACGCGTCCGGGACTGGGCTACGAGATTGACTGGGAGCTGGCGCGCCGGGAACACGTCGCGACGGTCGAGTAGGCACCCGCGCGGCGGGCGCCATGACCCCTGCTGGGCCGCGCGAGCGTGCGCGCGCCGGAAGGAAGCCCTGAGCGACGGGAAGGGAGCGGCAGTAGATGCAGATCACGGAGATCGAGACGTTCGTCGTGGACGCGGGCTGGAGGCCATGGCAGTTCGTCGCCATCCGCAGCGACGAGGGGCTCACCGGCTACGGAGAGTGCTCTGACGGACGCAGCCCCTACGGGATCGTCGGCACCGTCAGGGACCTCGAGCCGATCCTCCTCGGACGCGATCCGAACGCGGTCGAGGCGATCTACTGGGACATGTACCGCGTCTTGCGGCAGAGCCCCGGCGGCATCGCCGCGAAGGCGATGGCGGGCGTCGAGCTGGCACTCTGGGACCTCAAGGGCAAGGCGCTCGGCGTCCCGGTCCACTCCCTCTTCGGGGGACCGACCCGCGAACGACAGCGTGTCTACTGGTCGCATTGCGGGAGCTCACGGGCGCGCAATGCCGAGCTGATCGGCGTACCGCCGATCGACTCCTACGAAGCGATCAGACGCCTCGGGCAGGAGGTGGTGGAACGAGGATTCACTGCGCTCAAGACCAACGTCGTCATCCCCGGGACGCCGGCACAGAGCTACGGCTTCGGCTTTGGCGGCGGCCCCACCGACCAGAACGTTCCGCTGGAGATCCTTCGGGCGATCGAGCGCCAGCTCGCGGCGTTCACAGAAGGTGCCGGACCCGATGTCGAACTCGCTCTCGATCTGAACTTCCACTACAAGCCGGAAGCGGCGGCGAAGATCTGCCGCGTCGCAGAACAGTTCACGATGCTCTGGGTTGAGATCGACATGTACGAGCCCGGCGGCCTGCGCCAGATCAAGGACGGAACGTCCGTACCCATCACCTCCGGCGAGAACCTCTACGGCATCCGCGACTACCGGCCATACTTCGAGGCGCGCTCGATGGACAACGTGATGGTGGATATCCCCTGGAACGGCTTCGCACGCTCGCGGGACGTGGCGATGCTCGCGGAGAGTTACGAGCTGAACGTGGCTCCGCACAACTACTACTCCCACCTGGCGACGCACATCGCCCTGAACTTCTGCGCGACCGTGCCCAACGTCCGCATCATGGAGATCGACATCGATGACGTGCCCTGGAAGGACGACCTGACCCGGGGCGCCCTCACCTTCGAGGAGGGGGAGCTGGCCATCCCCGATCGCCCCGGCTGGGGCGTCGACCTCGACGAGGAGGTGGCGCGCGCACACGTCTGGGAGCCGGGTCGCGGTCCGGGATACGTGGGCAGGCGCTAACCCCGACCCAAGGGCCCGCTCCCGGGAGCGTCGAGGCCCGCGTCGGGCAGGGCGCAGAAGAGGGCTGCTCGTGGGCTGACCAGCGTGCCCGGCGGAACCGGCCTATGGCGTGGGCGCGTTGGCCGGGATCAACCCCTCCGCCTTCATCTCAGACCAGAGGTCAGCTGGTAGCTCAGCGCCG
Organism: Dehalococcoidia bacterium; assembly: GCA_965249675.1. Classification (GTDB taxonomy): domain Bacteria; phylum Chloroflexota; class Dehalococcoidia; order UBA2979; family UBA2979. Next base: position 1,933,198 of record OZ252250.1, on the reverse strand, counting down.
ATCAAGTCGACGTTCTGCAGCACCTGATCCGGTGTCGCCGCACCGGGAATCACGGCCGCAACGGCGGGATGAGCGAGCGGGAACTGGAGAGCGGCGGCTCGCAGATCCACCCCATGGCGGTCGCAGAGCCGCTTCAGTCGGCGTGCCCGCTCTGTCCACTCGGGCAACGCCTGCTGGTAGTTGAACGAGAGCGGACCGTCGAAATCCCGGGCGGCAAGAATGCCCGAGTTATAGGGCCCACCGACGACTACCGTGACGTTTCTCTCCAGGCAGAGCGGCAGGAAGTCCGGGTATGCGGCCTGGTCAAGCAGCGTGTAGCGGCCGGCCAGCAGGACGACGTCCAGGTCGAATCGTTCGATGAATCGCGCCGGCATCTCCCACTGGTTCATTCCGCAGCCGATCGCCTTCACGACCCCCTGATCGCGTAGCTCGAGCATCGCCGGGAAGGCCGTCGCGATCGCTTCGTCCTCCATGTCTTCGACGTCAGGGTCGTGGAGGTAGAGGATCTCGACGCTGCCCAGCCCGTGCCGCTCCAGGCCCTCTTCAAACGCCCGCATGATCCCGTCACGCGACAGGTCAAAGCGGGCGGTCAGGTGCGGGATGCCGTCTTCAGCCCACTCGCCGGGCTGGTCGAGATCGGGCACGAGCACCCGTCCCACCTTGGTCGAGAGCACAAACGAGTCGCGCGGGTATTCGCCGAGCACCTTCCCCAGGCGACTCTCACTGCGGCCGTTACCGTAGAGCGGTGCCGTGTCGAAGTACCGAATGCCGACCTCATGCGCCGCAGCGATCGTCGCCAGCGCCGTCTCGTAGGCGGGCGTCGGGTACGACCCGTCCACGGGACCCCGCCCGGAGATGAAGACCCCGCCCAGACCGAGCCGTGTCACCTCAACTCCCCGTTCACCGACCGGGACCATCTCAAAGGGATTCACTGATCGCTCCTGACCGGGGGCCGCTGGCCCCTCATCGCCGGATCATCGGAGGTTGGCCACGATCGCGTCCCCCACCGCCGTCGTCGTCGCGCTCCCGCCCAGGTCCGGCGTCAGCGCCTCCCCGGCCGCGAGCACACCTCGCACACTCGCTTCGATCGCCCGGGCAGCCTGCTCGTCGCCAAGATGGCGGACCATCATCGCCCCGGTCAGGATCTGGGCCATCGGATTCGCGATGCCCTGCCCGGCGATGTCGGGCGCGCTCCCGTGTGTCGGCTCGAACATGGAGGGATTCTTGCCGGTCGGGTCGAAGTTGGCGCTCGCCGCCAGCCCCATGCTCCCGGTGATCACGGCGCCGATGTCGGTCAGGATGTCGCCGAACAGGTTGCTCGCGACGACGACGTCGAACGTCTCGGGCCTGCGAATGAAGTCCATACAGGCGGCGTCAATCAGCAGCGAGTGGGTCGTGATGTCCGGGTACTCGGCGGCGACCGCCTGAAACGTCCGGTCCCAGAGCACCATGCCGTAGCCCATCGCGTTCGACTTCGTGATCGACGTGACGTGGTTCTTCTTGTTCCGGCGGCGGGCCAGTTCAAAGGAATACCTCATCACTCGCTCGCAGCCCTGGCGGCTGAACGCCGACGACTGCACCGCGACCTCGTTGGGATGGCCCTCGTACATGAAGCCACCCATGTTGGTGTATTCGCCCTCGGTATTCTCCCGGATCACGACCAGGTCGATGTCGTACGGCTTCTTCCCGGAGAGGGGCGAGGTGACGCCGGGGAGCAACACCGACGGTCGCTCGCAGACGAACTGGTCGAACGTCCGTCGGATCGGCAGGAGCAGCCCCTCCAGCGTGATGTGATCCTGGATCGCTGGATGGCCGACGGCACCGAGGAATATGGCGTCGTAGGCACGGAGCTGCTCGAGGCCGTCCTCTGGCATCATCCGGCCAGTCTCGAGGTAGTAGTCAGACCCCCACGGAAACTCGTCGAAGCTCCACTCGATCCCGTGCTTCTCGCCGGCCGACGAGAGGACCTTCAACGCCTCGCCGACCACCTCGACGCCGATCCCGTCACCTCTGATCACCGCGATTCTGTGCTTGCCCATCGACCCACCCTCGGACCCGGTTCCTTCTGAGATGCGAGCAGTACCGGGCAGAACCGCTTCGACCTGGACCCGCCAACCGCAGGCTGACCCGCCCCACCCCTTGATACCACTGCGGGAGGGAGCGAGGACGACAGGACGGGACCGGCCCGTCAGCGAGCAGCGGTCCCCTGGTCGGCCCGACTGAGGCGGAGGTCGTCAACCGGGACGACTACCATCCGGTACCAGGTGCAGCGCGCGAAGGCGCTCGTGTTGAGGACCACCTCGCCGAGCTCGGCGAGCTCGGACTCGATGTGAGGCATGTGGACGGGGTATTCACCGCAGCGGTCCGGGCGCTCGCGGTCGTGGTGACCGCAGAGCCCCCGGCCGTCGGGCTGGGGACGGAAGGCCCGGCAACGGAAACGGGTCGGGAAGAGCTCCGAACCGTCTTCAGGCGTACGGGGCCGGTCGCGCCAACCTTCCGCGGTCAGACCGTCGCCGGTGCGCTCGAGCGGGATGATCAGAGGTGCTCCGCCGTTGAGTTCTCGGAACTGGCCCGGTGGCAGGCTCCCCCAGGCCCAGTAGCCATCGCTGCGTCGGGAGTCACAGCAGTCGCCGCAGCCATTGCACTCAAGGGACCGCGCATCGGCGAGCGTCAGATAACGCAACTCCGGCTCAGGCGCTGGCTGCTCACTCACAGCGGGGCGCTCAGGAACCGGCTGGCTTGCCACATCTCAGTTGGCCGCATCCGGGGGCGATCAGAGCTCCGACCACGATTCGGCGAGGGCACCGGCCGGCACTGGCGCCGCAGCGCCGTTCGGACTCGCTGCTCGTGCGCGAGCGGCGGCCTCCGCCTCCGCCCGCGAGGCCTCGTTCTGAGCGCGCAGGTCGCGCAGCCTGACCTCTTCTCGGACGATCGGCAGGAGGTCGTGTCCGTAGTCGATCGCGTCCTGCATCGGGTTGTAGCCGCGGATCAGGATCGTCGTGCAACCGATGTCGTAGTACTTGAGCATCGCCTCGGCGACCTGCTCGGGCGTCCCGACGAGCGAGGTCGTGTTACCGCGGGCACCGGTCGCCTCCGCGATCGCCGTGTAGAGCCGCTCGTCTGCGACATCGCCACCCTTCGCGGCGTCGAGCAGCCGCTGTGACCCGGCGTTGGCCGGGGTCGGCGGCGGCGCTCCGCCGCGCGCGAACTTCGTTCGCTCGAGGATCTGGTGAGCCCGATCCCAGGCCTTCTCCTCGGTCGAGGCCATGATCGGGCGGAACGAGATCGAGACGGCGGGCCGGCGGCCGTAGGGCTCGGCGCGGCGATGGAGGTCGGCGATCTGTGCCTCGACCTCGGCGAGGGGTTCCCCCCAGGTGGCCCAGACGTCTGCGTGCCTGGCAGCCACCGCCAGCCCCTCATCCGAGGAGCCGCCGAAGTAGATCGGGATCTGCGGTTGGATCGACTTGATCGTCGAGAATGCGCCGGTCACCTGGTAGTAGCGCCCCTGGTAGTCGAAGGGCTCATCGCTCGCCCAGTCCTGACGAACGATGTCCAGAAACTCGCTGGTCCTGGCGTAGCGCTCCGCCTTGGGCAGGTAGTCGCCGTCGCGTTGCTGGTCGAGGTCGTTCCCACCGGTGATGATGTGGAGCGCGAATCGGCCGCCGCTGAGGAAGTCGACCGTCGCCGCCTGCCGGGCCGCAACGGTCGGGAAGACGAAGCCTGGGCGGTGCGCCAGCAGGAAGCTGAGACGGTCGGTCATGCTGGCGGCGTAGGAGGCGATCGCCCAGCCATCGGGGGCGCCGGCGAAGTAGCCGATCAGGACGCGATCGAACTCCCCCTCCTCGTGCACACGGATGTGGCGATCGAGGTGGGTGCGATCGATCGGCGGACCGCCAATCGGCCCGCTCAGCTCCGAGCGCAGGCGGGGACTGATCATGCCGATGAACTCGACGGGCATGGGGGCGCTCCCTTCGCTGCCGTTCACGAGAATGCGAGGTCATGCTAGCACCGCCGCTCGGGCCTGAAGGGACGGCGAACGGTCGCGGGCGGTTGCCCGGCCGGGCATCTCAGGCGACGGGTGATGGAGAGCCCCGCCCGGGTCGAGGGAGAGGACGGTACCTTCCTGAGTATCGCCCTCCCCTCCCGGGACGTCTTTTCTCCTAGAACGTCCGGGAGCGTGACCGGCGGCGACTGTTCGGACGCTCGGCGCGGGGCGCGGTGTCACCTTCGAACTGACGGCCACCAGGGCTGGCCGTGCGGCGCCCGTCGACGGAGCCACGGGCGCGCTGACGGCCGGCACGCTGGCCACCGGCACGCTGGCCACCCGAGCGTGGCCGGGAGACACCGCCGCCACCGCTGGTGGTTCGCTCTGGGCGCGATCGAGTCCGGCTCTCGGCGGCAGGGCTGGCCTCGGCGAGGCGCCGGTCGGCGAAGCTCTCGTCGGCTTCGGCGTTCAGCCGCTCGCGCGCGCCCTGCAGCGAGGACGGCGCCGGCGTGTTGAGGTCGGCGCGCAGGCGCAGGTTGCGAACCATGCGATCGGTATCGCGCAGCTCGTGATCGGCGACAAAGGAGACGACGACGCCCTCGGCGCCGGCGCGCGCCGTTCGCCCCGAGCGGTGGACGTAGGTCTTGTCGTCAATCGGCGGGTCGAAGTGGAGAACGCAGGCAACCCCGTCGACGTGGATGCCGCGGGCGGCGACATCGGTAGCGACCAGCGCCTCGACCTTCCCTCGGGCGAAGGAATCGAGGGCTCGGTTGCGCTGACTCTGGGAACGCGAGCCGTGGATGGCCGCAGACGTGGCGCCGGCCCGTTCGAGCTGCTTGGCGACCCGGTCGGCGCCGCGGCGGGTGCGACAGAAGACGATCGTCGGGCCGGCCGCCTGGATCAGGTTCGAGGCAACGTCGACGCGCTTCGCGGTCTCGAGCCTCCAGAAGAGGTGTCGCATCTCCTCGATGTTCGGCTCCATCTCACCGACCTCGTGGAGCACCGGGTCTTGCTGGTAGTTGCGGGCCAGTACGCCGACATCACCATCGAGGGTTGCCGAGAAGAGCAGTGTCTGACGGTCGGGCGGGGTGCGATCAAGGAGCCGCCGCACCTCGGGCAGGAAGCCCATGTCGGACATGCGGTCGGCCTCATCGATGACGACGACATCGGCGTCGGAGAGGCTGACCTCGCCCTGGCCGATCAGGTCGGCGAGGCGTCCGGGGCAGGCCACGAGGACGTCGACGCCGCGGGCGAGCGCGCGCTTCTGAGGCTCGTAGCCGACGCCACCGTAGACGGCGATCACTCGGCGGCCGCCGGCGCGGGCGATCGGCTCAAGCTCCCGCTTGATCTGATCGGCGAGTTCGCGGGTCGGCGCGAGCACGAGGCCGCGTGGACGGCGCGGTCGGGCGTCCTCGACGGCCATCAGGAGGGGCAGCCCGAAGGCGAGCGTCTTGCCGGAGCCGGTGGGGGCGCGGGCGGCGATGTCGCGGCCGGCCAGCGCATCGGGGATGGTGATGGTCTGCACCTCGAAGGGAATGGCATAGCCGAGTTCTGCGAGGAAGTCGGTGAGACCCTGGGGGATACCGAGGTCAGCGAAAGTGGGGGTCAATCTTGCTCCTACCAGTGACCGTCGCCGGAGCAACGGTCGATCGTTTGTGTCGCACGGAACACCCGTGCTGCCAAAGGGCAGCAACGAGCCGCCCGCGCGTTGCCACAACTCGGCGAGCAGTGCGCGCGGAGCAGGCTGGATGAGGCGGTCCACCTACGAGGACGGAGTCTGTGCGTCGCGTTGGATCACCGGGAAGCGTCTGCGAACGCTGGCCTCCACCGGTGCTGCGTGGGTCGATTCTACCAGACGACCGGCCTCGGTCTACCCGGAAGTCCCAACCCGGGGCGAGCAGGCTCGCTATCGCGCGCGGCGTCCCCGTGCGCGGCTCTGACGCTCTCAGTCTGTGCCGATAGTTCACCCTCACTCACGCCTGGCCGGGGCGCCGGGCTCTCAGTCCACAACGACAGCGCCGAACTTCGAGTCAGAGGTGCCGCCCACTCTCCCGATCGTGGTATCCGACAGGCGCGATCCCGACGGTCGGAGTACCGTCGAGCGAGCGGCGGCACGGCGAGCCGCAGGGCATGGGAATCTTTGGAGCGACAGATGCGATACCTCCTACTGATGCTCTCGCTCGCAGCGCTCTTGATGACTGGCTGCATCCGCCAGGAGCTCTCCATCAAGGTGGCAGCCGACGGGAGCGGCTCGCTGACGCAGCTCCTGACCATCAGCGACGCCTTCTCAGAGACCACGGGTGAGAGCCCCGCGGGGATCTTCGACGACGGGATCTTCGACGACGGCGATGTGCCGCCCGGCATCACCATGGAGGAGGTCAGCGAGGACGGCTTCAGCGGCTTCAGGGTCTCGGTCCCATTCGGCTCGCCCTCGCAGCTACTCGCACTGGTCGGCAGCCTCACCGACACGGGCCAGGGACCGTCCACCGACTTCGTACTCGAGGAGACCGACTCCGGCTGGTACGTCAACCTCCTGTTCGGCCCGTTCGAGGACCCCGCCGCAGCGGGTGCGCCCCCCTCCGGCGAGGCAGCGGCGCTACTCGAAGCGATACTGGCTGATGCCTGGTTCCGGGTTCGCCTCGACCTCCCCGGCGACCTGGTCGAGCACAACGCCGACCGGATCGAGGACGGTACGCTGGTCTGGGATCTCGAGCTGACGAGCGCCGAGCCGCAGCGACTCTTCGCGCGTACTGTCGGAGGCCAGCGGGTCCAGCCGGCTGAGACCGGTAGCGCCGGTCCCGGCACGGGGCCCGGCGACGGCCCCCAGACACTGGTCGGTCCGCTCGGGAGAGGCCTCTCCTTTACGGCTGTCGCGCTGGCATCACTGCTCGCACTCTTCGCCTGCCGGAGGCGAGCCGGAGGGGTGAGGTAGTTCCGGCTCTGCTCCCTGGGCCGGAGAGCTGCGGCAGGAATCGGGAGGCCCGGTCCCCATCGGCGTCGTCAGCCGTGGCGACGCAGATTCGCCTCGGCACGAGCCGTCGCCCGTCCTCCCGCCTGGTGCCGGGACTGCCAGCGTTGGGAGATTCGATTCGATCCTGCCGGGCTCCGCCAGGCATCTGCGAGCGGCTGCATCACCTCGGTCGCAGGCTGAGGAGGACCCCATCTGGTGGCTACGAGTCACCCCGGATCGGCGGCGATCCTCGGGTGCCTGACCCCGATCGTGTGCGATCCGCCCCGAGCGCAGGCTCGTCCTCAGGAGAGCCTGCGGAATCGGGGGACCATCAGCAGGTACAGCCCGGTCGCCGCAATCAGGGTGATCCCGAGCGAGCCGATCGCGAACTGCGGGCCAACCCAGTCCATGTAGAGCGCGACGAAGAAGGTACCGAACGACATCAGGCTGAACTGCATCTGGTAGAGCGACATCACTCGTCCGCGGTAGTCCTCCTCGACGTACTCCTGCGCGAGGATCTGGCTGAGGGTCTGCCTACCCGCGGATCCGACACCGACCATCATCAGCGCCAGCCAGCCCAGCACCTGGCTGCCGGTGGCCGAGAAGGCGAGCATGAAGATCCCCATCAGCACGGCGCTACCGGCGAAGAGCAGCCCACGGCGCTGCCGCATGCCCACCGAGGCCAGCCAGAGCGCGCCGCTGAGCGCCCCCAGCCCCATCCCCATCTGCATGATCCCGAGCGTCGTGCCGCTATCCCCGTAGACCTCGGCGACGTATCCCGGAAGCAGCATGCGTATCGGCATCCCGAGCAGAGACCCCAGGAATGCGAAGGAGAGGATCACCAGGATCGTACGGTCGCGGAGGGCGTACTGAAACCCGGCCTTGAGCTCCCCGAGCGCGCCGCGGCGACGTCCGCCCAGCGGACCGGCCCGCCCGGCCCCCATGCCCCGGGTCCGGCTCGCCGCCATCTCCTCAGGGCTCAATGAGCGCACCGGGAAGAGCATCACGACCGACATCATGTAGATCACCGTCATGATCACGTAGACGTAGCCGGGCCCGAGAATGTCGATCAGGGGGCCGCCCACGGCGGGGCCGAGAATCTGCATCAGGTTCATACCGGCCGTCTGCAGCGGAATCGCATTCATCAGCCGCCTGAGGCCGACCACCTCGGGGAGGTAGGACTGCCGGGACGGCATCACCATCGCCATCATCAGCCCCTGCGCAACCGAGGCGGCGATGAGATGCCAGAAGACGAGGATGTCGAGGAGGAGCAGCGTCGCCATCGCGACCGCCAGCACGCAGCTGAAGGACTGCCCGAGCTGCAGCACCAGCCGCCGGGACGTGCGGTCGGCAACGACGCCGCCGAGCGGAGAGACGAGCAGCATCGGTACGGCCGAGCCGAGCCCGACGATCCCCAGAGCGGAGAAGTTCCCGGTCAGACTGTAGGCCAGGTAGCCACGCACGATCATCTGCATGCTCATGGCGGCGTTCCACCAGATCGTGGCGCCCATGTACCAGCGGAAGGGCACAAAATCGAAGGCGGCGAAGGTGCGCTGGTTGTACCAGGCGCGCTGGGTCGGGATCACACGGCGCGGTTGCGGGATCGCCGGTTGCGCCAAGTCGGTCCGCCTCTTTCGTCCCGCGGGGCCCGGGTACCAATGAGCAGCCGTATCGTACGTGAGGGGCCGCTCAGGCGCTCCCCACGAACCCCTGCAGGGTCACACTGGCGTCCCGGTCCAAGGCCGCTCAGTCGCCCGGGACCCGGCCCCCGTCATGCCCCATTGCAGGCTCGTCGCCGGGCGGAACAGCGGGCGCGGGGAGCAGCGCCCGGCCGCGCGAGATCAGGTCCTGTACGCGGTCAGCGGTGACCCGGCCATCGGCGTCGGGTGAGCTGTCGAGCAGGGCGCCGGGCAGCCGACCGGCCTCCCACTCCGCAGCGAGCTGCCCGTGCAGCGAGCGCGCCCGCGAGGGGAGCGTCTCCGGGCGCCCGGCATCGCGGCGCAGCGTCTCCCGGAGGGTCGGCAGCAGCGTCACGAGCTGGGCGGTCACCCCACTCCCCGAGAACACCTCGCGGTACCAGCCGGCGGCCTCGGCCGTGACGACGTCTGTGATCACCACCGAGTAGCGCGCCCCGATGCTCTCGCGGGCGATGGCGGCGGCGTTGCGCGCGCCCAGCCGCAGCTGCTCACGGGCCTGCGAGTCCCCGGCCCAGGGGTGGCGGTAGCCGGCGCGCACCATCTGTCGCAGCCCATCGACCTCGACCAGCAGCATCCGGTCGAAGCGCTCGCAGAGCGCCTCGGCGACCGTCGTCTTCCCGGCGCCGGGGGGACCTGAGAGGAGGATGATCTGGTTCACGGGCGGTCCTTCGCGATCTGCCGGGCCGGGGGCGCGGGGCACGGGCTCAGGATGCGGCCTCGGGAGCGGCGGCCGGTTCAAGGTCGAGCGAGATGTCGAGCGCCGGGGCCGAGTGGGTGAGCGCCCCGACCGAGACGAGCTGCACGCCCGAAGCGGCAATCGCCCGGATCGTCTCCAGCCGAACGCCGCCGCTCGCCTCAAAGAGGACAGCGGGGCCCGCCCGGGAGACGATCCCGCTCATGGCCTCGGGATCCATGTTGTCGAGCAGCACGATGTCGGCGCCGGCCCGCGCCGCCTCGAGCGCCTGCTCGGGGGTGTCGGCCTCGACCTCGATGCGAAGCGTGTGGGGCACCCGGCCGCGCACGTTCGCCACCAGCGCCCGGATGCCCAGCCCACGGGCGGCCGCGGCCGCGAGGTGGTTGTCCTTGATCAGGACGCCGTCCTCCAGCGTGTTGCGATGATTGTGAGCGCCTCCGGTACGGACCGCGTAGCGCTCAAGCGCCCTCAGCCCCGGCGTCGTCTTCCGGGTATCGACGACCCGCGCCGGGCCGCCCGCGGCGGCCTCTCGGACGTAGCGACGTGAGACGGTGGCGATACCGGAGAGCCGTTGCAGGAAGTTGAGAGCGACCCGCTCCGCCGAGAGGATCGCGGCGAGAGGGCCTCTGACCGTGGCCACGACCTCAGCGGGAGCGACCTCCGCCCCATCACTGGCCTTCGCCTCGAAGGACAGCTCAGGCGATGTCTGCTCGAAGGCTTCACAGACCAGCGCAAGACCACAGAGAATGCCGGGCTCGCGGAAGAGGAAGAGGCCTCGCCCCTGCTGCCAGGGCGGCACCGTCGCCCCGGTCGTGACGTCGAATGCGGCGCGGTCCTCGTCGAGCGCCCGGGCGACGCATTCGGTGACGATGGCGGCATCGAGCGTCCCCGCTGTCGCGCCCTCCGCGCCGTGCGCGGGCGCCGTCCCATCCCCGGAGGTCACAGCCCCACGACCTCTCCGGCCGGTTTGCGAGCCAGCTTGCCGGCTGCCCGGCGGGCCACCTCACCCCGTCCGCCGGGGGCCATGTTGCTCGGCACCTGACGACGGAATACGAGGTGGCGCTGCCATTCGGGGCGGCTCTCTGTGAAATCTGTGCGGTAGTGAGCGCCTCGCGACTCCTCGCGGGCGAGCGCGGCATGGACCGCCAGCCGGCCGCAGGTCACGGCCGAGCGCACCTCGTAGTCGGCGCGATCGCGCGGCGGCGGCAGTGCCCCGGCCCAGCCCTCCAGCGCAGCCCAGGCAGCGGACAGGCCAGCGGCGTCGCGCTCGATCCCGACCCGGTCCCAGAGGAGTTCCCGTACGGTCGAGATGCCGACCGTCCCGCCCGCTGGGCGGGCCTCCGAGAGCGAGATGGCGACCGGCGAGCGCGCCGGCGGTGGCGGCGGGTCACCTGTCATCTCGAAGAGGCGATTGACGGTTCGGTTGGCGAAGACGACCGTCTCCAGCAGCGAATTGCTGGCCAGTCGATTGGCTCCGTGTACCCCGGTACAGGCCACCTCGCCGACAGCGAAGAGACCGGGTAGTGTCGTCTCGCCCCAGGTGTTGGTGCGCACGCCGCCCATCGTGTAGTGGGCGGCCGGCGAGACCGGGATGCGGTCACGGGACATGTCGACGCCGTGGTCCAGGCAGGTCTGATAGATGTTCGGGAAGCGCGCGGCCAGCCACGAATCGCTCTTCCCGGTGATGTCGAGGAGCACGTGGCCTGAGCCGCTCTCGCGCATCTCGCGGTGGGTGGCGCGGGCGACGACGTCGCGAGGTGCCAGCTCCGCCGCCTCGTGATAGCGGGGCATGTAGCGCTCCCCGTGGACGTTCAGGAGAAGCGCCCCCTCCCCGCGCACCGCCTCTGAGATGAGGAAGACGGGTGCACCCGGGAGGTTGAGCGCGGTCGGATGGAACTGCGTGAATTCCATGTCCATCACCTCGGCGCCCGAGTCGTAGGCCAGGGCGATGCCGTCGCCGGTGGAGACCGGCGGGTTGGTGGTGACGCGGTAGATCTGGCCGGCGCCGCCGGTGGCGAGCACGACCCGCTCACCCAGGTAGCGGCGATGCTCTCCGCTCGCGACATCGAGCACCTCAAGACCGGTCACCCGGCCATCCTCGACGAGCACGCGATCGGCCAGGGTGTGTTCGAGGATCGTGACCTCGGCGCGCCTGGCCAGCGCCGACAGCGAGAGCTCGACCTCAAGCCCGGTCTGGTCCCCGCGGGCGTGCAGGATGCGCGGCGCCGAGTGCGCCGCCTCGCGAGTCAGGGCGACCGCCCCATCGGCGGCGTCGAACTGCACGCCGTAGCGCACCAGGTCGGCCACCCGCTCCGCCGCCCCCTCCACCAGGATGCGAGCGGCCTCTCGGTCGACCAGCCCGGCCCCGGCCGCGATCGTGTCCCTGAGGTGTGCCTCGGGGCTATCCCCTCGTCCGACGGCGGCCGCGATTCCGCCCTGCGCGTAGCGCGTGCTCGCCTCCTCGATCCCTCCCTTGGTGACGAGCAGCACACGGGCCGAGCCCTCGGTGGCACGGATCGCGGCGTAGAGCCCGGCGATACCCGAGCCGACCACCAGCAGGTCGAATCGCTCGGCCGCGAGGGCGCTCATGCCGTGGGTTCCGCTCGGGGGGGTTCCGCTCGGGTGGCGTGCTCCACCACGGCAGGGTCGAGAACCAGGGCCGGTTCGTAGCGTGCGATCGCCTTGGCGATCGCCTCCCAGTCGCCTGGCGTCTCCGGCCGGCCGGTTCGTGCGTTGATGTAGGCGTATCGGTGCGTGAACTCGGCGATCACCACTCCGGCCTGCGACTCCACCAGCGCCTCGAAGGTCAGGCGACCGGGGCGCACCTCGCTGCACCGCAGCGAGACGGTCGCCTGATCGTCCCAGCGCAGCGGTGCGCGGTAACGGATCTGGCTGTGGCTCTGCATGCGCAGCACATCGCGGTGCTCGGGGATACCGGCCTCCAGGTCGTAGGAGCTGAGGGCGATCTCGGTCAGCGCCAGCAGCACGCCGCCGTGGACGAACGGGGTCCCGCCGAAGCTGTCGGTGTGCCGCAGCGGCAGGCGCTGCGAGAACCGGTACTCGCCGCCTGTCCGGGCGGACATCAGGAGGGGCGCTCTCGTGCCCGGCTACCTGAGCGCCAGCATGCGCTCAAGGGCCACGCGCGCGTTGGCCTTGATCTTGGGATCGACCCGGATCTGGTTGACCACCTGCCCTCGCTCGAGCGATTCGATCACCCAGGCCAGGTAGGCGGGGTGAACCCGGTACATCGTGCTGCACGGGCAGACGACCGGGTCCAGGCAGAAGACGGTCTTGTCCGGATTCTCCTTGGCGAGGCGTGAGACGAGGTTGATCTCCGTGCCCACGCCGATCACCGAACCGGCCGCTGCCTTTGCCACGTAGTCTGCGATGAAGGCGGTCGAACCCGAGGCGTCCGCCGCCTCCACGACCTCGTAGCGACACTCCGGGTGGACCACGATCTGGGCCCCGGGAAAGCGCTCGCGGGCCTGCTCGATCTGCGTCAGGGAGAATCGCTGGTGCACCGAGCAGTGACCCTGCCAGAGGATGATGCGCGACCGCTCGAGCTCTTGGGTGCTCAGGCCGCCGCGGCTGCCGGGCGCCAGACGCCAGTTCCACAGCGCCATCTCGGAGAGCCCGATCCCCATCTGGTGGCCGGTGTTCCGCCCGAGGTGCTGGTCTGGGAAGAAGAAGACGCGGCGCCCCTGCTCAAAGGCCCAGTCGAGCACTCGCGTGGCATTTGAACTCGTGCAGACGACGCCGCCGCGCTCGCCGCAGAAGGCCTTCAACGAGGCCGCCGAGTTCATGTAGGTGACCGGGATGATGTCCCGGGTATCGCCGAAGTGCTCGGCGAGCTCGCGCCAGGCCGCGTAGACATCGGGGGCGGCCGCCATGTCGGCCATCGAGCAGCCGGCCTCAAGATTGGGCAGCACCACCGACTGGCCGGGCTGGACCAAGATGTCCGCTGCCTCGGCCATGAAGTGGACACCGCAGAAGAGGATGTAGGGCGACTCGGGGTGCTCGGCGGCGTACTGGGCGAGTGCGAAGGAGTCGCCGCGGGTGTCGGCGAACTGGATGATGTCCTCGCGCTGGTAGTGGTGACCGAGCACGACCAGCTGCTCGCCGAGACGGCTGCGGGCGGCGCGGATGCGGCTGGCCAGCGTCTCGGCATCGAGCCGCCAGTACTCCTCCGGGATATCTGGTTGCCAGGAGCTGAAGCTGACCTCGTCGGCCAGCGGGATCGTCTCGATGCCACTGTCGGTCTCGCACTGCAGCTGCGCTGTGGTGAACTGCGCGAGCACCTGCTCGATCTCGATGTAGGGGTTTTGCGACTGCAGTCGGGTGGCAGGGCTGGTCACTTCAATCGTCCGATCCCGCGGCGGCTCCTGGCGGCGGTCCCGCCGGGGTGCCGAGTCCATAACGATGTCCCGTGTCGCCTTCCGCATGGCCAGAGACCAGGCTCGCGACACGACATCGGGGGACTTTGTGTAATCAGTACACAAAGTACCGTGTCACGCAAGGTACGAAACGGCGTCGCTGCTGTCAACGCGGCGCCGGGGCAGGGCGACCGCGAACTCCTTGCCGGCCGATTGCCGGCAGCGGTCGGTAGCGATGGCAGAGGGGATCGTCGGCGTGGCCTCTCGCACTCCGGCCAGGGCGAGCGGGCTCCAGCCGACCGTCGGGCACCGCGCGGCGCTCGGGGTGAGGGCCCCGTGCGGAGCGGGGCGGGCGAGGCAGAGAGCGGGGTCGTCCGGTCGTTACCCGCCTCGGGGCCGCGTCAGGGCCGCGTCAGGGCCGCGTCAGCTGCCCGACAGGCGCCGGGCGATCGCCGGCACCACCTCCTGGCTGATCCGGGCCAGTTGCGAGAGGCGATCCCCGCCGGCGAAGACCAGGTTGAAGTGACGGACGCCGGCCTCGGCGAACTGGCCGAGCCGCTCTGTCCACATCTCGGCATCACCGTAGACGGTATAGCGCTCAAAGCGCTCGAAGGGCGTCTGATAGGTCTGCTCGATGCGGGAGGCGATCGTGGGCAGGGCCACTGTCAGATCGTCGTCGAACTGACACCACAGCTGCAGCGCCGGGAGCAGCTGGTCGGGATCGCGATCGAAGGCCTCGGCCTGCGCACGGACCGCCGCCCAGCCTTCACGGAACCGCTCGGGCGTGACCACGAACGGCATCCAGGCGTCGCCGTAGCGGGCGGCGCGGCGCTGGGCGCCGGGCGAACGACCACCGACCCAGATCGGGATGGCGGGATCGGGGACCACGTCGAGGACGGCGTCATCGAGCTGCACGACATCGTTGTGCAGCGTGACCGGGGCGCCCGTCCACAGCGCCCGCAGCGCCTCCAGCGTCTGGTCGAGGGCAGCGCCGCGCCGGCTGAGGGGCACCCCGGACGCTTCGAACTCACCTGCAAACTCTCCGCTGGCGCCGACGCCGAGGTGGAAGCGGCCACCGGCCAGCCACTGCAGGGTCGCCGTCTGCTTGGCCAGCGGGGCCGGTCTGCGGAGGGCGGCCAGCAGCACGCCGCTGCCCAGGCCGACCCGCTCGGTGACGGCGCTGGCGGCGGCCAGCATCGACAGCGGCTCCGGCCAGAAGACGTGCCAGAGCACGTGATCCCCGACCCACACCGAGTCGAACCCGAGGGCCTCCGCCGTCCGCACTCCTGCCAGGAACTCGCCGGGACTGGCTCCGCCGGGCAGGGCAACCCAGGTGACGGCGTCGGAAGCGCGAGTCAAGCCGGCGTCAGCCGTGCTGCGAACGCCCGGATCAGCCTGTCCATCGGAACGCCTCCCTGCCGCGATCAGGTGGCCAGCGGTCGATTCCCCGCCCAGCACGACGGGCGGCAACCCCTTGCTGCCCGCTGCTCGGCCCACTGTCGAGCCGGCCCGACCGTGTCTCGCCCGTTCGGACCGGGCACAGATCCGAGATGCTCGCCCGGGTCAGGCCGCCTCTAGCGGTTCGCAACCGAACACGCCCCGGCGGACCGTCCGGCCCTCGCCGACTCAGAGCAGCACGGGCTCTCTGGATGTGAAGCGATAGAGCTGCGCGGGGCGGTGCGCGCCGAGCCGCCTGGCCTGCCCGGTCGGTTCGATCAGGCCGGTCGAGATCATCCGTTTGCGGAAGTTGCGCCGGTCGGGTGGCTCACCACGGATCGCCTCGTAGGTGGCATGCAACTCGCGCAGCGTGAAGTCGGGGGGCATCAGCCCGTAGGCGATGTTGGTGTACTCGAGCTTGGCCCGGATCCGGTCGACCGCCTGGTCGATCAGCCGGTTGTTGTTGAAGGCGAGCCGGGGCAGTTCGTCGACGGCCCACCAGGCCGGACGCCACGCCTCCTCCTCGCGCAGGCGGACGCTGCTCGCCTCGACCAGGGCGAAGTAGGCGACGGCGACGGCCGGTCGGCTACTATCCAGTCCGGCGGTCGTGAAGAGCTGCTCCAGGTAGACATCGCGGGCGCCGGTCTCCTCGACCAGCTTGCGGGTCGCCGACTCGTTGAGGGACTCCTCGCAGCCCCACAGGCCCCCGGGGAGGGCCCAGGTCCCGGCCTCAGGCGGACCCGTGCGCAGGACGAGCAGGACCTCGAGGCGTCCGCCAGCGACCGCAAAAATAGCTACGATCGTGGCGACGGTCGGCGAGAGATCCATCGCCTCTGACAGTACGACGCGGACCGTCCCGGCTGCCACCTGGCGGGGCTTACATACGAAAGTGCCCATCGTGATGCGCAGAACGCCCGTGCGGTACGCTGGATGGCTTGGAGTGGCTCTATAGCTCGAAGCCGGTGCGGCTGAGGCTCTCGACGAGCGACCGCAAGGCGCTCTGGCGGTTGCGCCGGCAACAGGACCAAGCATTCAACATGGGCGTCGAGCTGGCCCTCGCACAGGAGCAGGACAAGCCCGTCCCGACGCCTCGTGACTGTGAACCTTTTCGTGGCGGTGGTGATCAGTCAGCTCGATGTGCTGCGGGATCGTGGGTCACAGCGCAGCGGTGTCGCCGGGTTGGGGGCGAGCCGCCGCCCGAGGGCGCAAGCAGTCGCTGCGCCTCGACGATGAACGGCTCGAGAAAGCCGAGATAGTCGTCGTAGGAGTCCTCGAACGAGCGGCTGCCCAGCCGCTCCGTCTCGTAGCTCCGACCGCCGAAGCCGGTGCGGTCGCCATCGCCGTCCCCGACGCGCCGCGTGCGCAACTGCTCGCGCGTCTGCCGCCGCCCCGTTTTGAACGGCGGGTCGAGATACACGAAGTCGACGCTCTCGTCCTCGAGGGTGCGAGCGACCGCCACTCCGTCGGCGCAGTGGACGACGCCGCGCGGCGCGGTGGCTGTGTCGGATTGCCTGCTCACGGTGTCGTGTCATCCTCCGGCGCGACCATGCCGCACAGCAGTTGAGCGGCTCGTGCAGCGCAGTGCAGCTCGACTGGGCTCCTACCTTTTCCAGCGGCACTGTACGCCGCAGGGGGGCGCACATGGCGGAACTGGGCCAGCGCACTCCAGCCGTGTCAGTTCGGCGGCCAGCGCTCCCCGTCGACCTCGAGATACTTGATGCGCGCGACGCCGTCCCGGGAGACCGCGATGTGGACGTCCGGCGGCCGCGGTAGCACCCCCGTGCCCTGGGGCACGAAGTACTCGCCCAGATCCGGGTACTCGACGCGGAGCGGCGCGTCGCTCACGACGCGAGCGCGGATCGCGACTCGCCCCCGGCCCCACTCGTCCGGGTCCAGGTTCCGGGTACTCACGGCGGTCGGCTCCCAGTAGCGGCCCCGATCCTCGAAGGTCACATAGACCTGCTGGCCGGATCGCGGCTGGGGGCCGGGCAGCTCATCCAGTTGCTCGGCGCGGTAGCGCAGGATCACGTAGTCGCCGCGCAGCGGATCGCGCGGGTCGACCGGCGCGGACTCGAGCACGATCTCGATGCCCGCCTGGCGTCGTTCCTCGCTGACGATGATCCCGAGCAGCAGCAGCACCTGCAGCCCGACGATGAGCGCGAAGATCGCGAGCCGGTGCCGCCTGATCAGTGCACGCATCTCAGCCACCCACCCGGGCGCCGCCCGTCGGCGCATCCATGCCGCGGCTGAGCCGGCGCCGGCTCAGCTCAAGCAGGAAGGCGAGCACGAGGCAAAGCAGGCCGGCTCCCGCGAAGAGTGCCCCGGTCTGGGCGTAGTCGCTGAAGAGATCGAAGTACCTCGACACGATGAACAGGCCGAGGAAGACGAGCGCGCTGTTGACCCAGGACTCCCGCCGCAATGCGAGTCCGAGCCAGACGATCGAGCCGGTCAGCAGGCACGCCCCCAGCCAGTACCCGAGCGTGGTGAGGATGAACGTGTCCTCGCCGTCGCCCCGTGGGTTGAGCGCCACCACGAGCGTCCAGGCGAGCAGCAGCAGCAGCGTGAGCTGACCCAGCAGCAGCGGCGAGCGCAGCGAATCGGGGACCGGGGGCCAGCCGAGGCGCGCCTCGGCCCGGACGACGGTCGCAAACAGCGCCGCAACCACGAGGACCATCGGCGCAATGAGAAGCAGGCCCGCGGGGACGATGGGCACGGCGTCGTCGATCCCGAGGTGGCGGTAGAAGCCGAGCAGATAGACGGCGCCGGCGATCAGGATCCCGCCGACGAGTTCGATCGGTGGCGAGAGCGGCGCGGACGCGCGGCCCCGCTGCAGTGCGCCCAGGGCGACCAGCCACGCGCCGGCCCCGACCAGCAGCAGCAGGATCGTCTCGGCCTCGGCTTCGAGCGGGGAGCCGCCTCGCTGGCTCTCCAGGATCAGCCAGAGCACGAGCAGCACGGCCGCGACGAAGGCGAAGCTGCGCGAGGCGAAGAGGAAGGCGAACGCGATCGCAGAGACGAGCACGGGCAACAGCAGCGGGGCGGGATTGAGTGCGAAGTGGTACTGCTGGCTGATCAGCGCGAGGTTGCCGAGCAGGACGCCCGTGCCGAGCAGCAGCACCGCCTCGCCGGTGCGCACGAGCCCGAGCGGCCCGTTGCGTAGCCAGTACCCGCCGCTGTAGCAGGCGATCAGCAGCGCGATCCCCACGATCAGCTTCGGCAGCTTCCCGATCTGATCCCAGTTTTGCGAGATCACGAGCACGAGCCCGAGGAAGACGAGTGCGGCCCCGAGGACCGCCAGGATCGTGATCGGCCTGTGTCTACGGCCCCGGCCGGCGGCCGCCTCTTCGAACTCGAGGATCTCCTGCCGCTGATCGGCGGAGAGGATCCCGGCGTCCACCCATGCCGCCGCCCGGCGTTCGAGTCCTGTGCGCAACGGCATGTCGCGCCTCCTCTGGGCGCCATCACGACACCCGATCGGGTCGTGTCCAGTATGCACCCGCGCCGTCGGTCGAGCCGCAGCTGTCCGAAGCGCCTGACAGCGTCGCAGGCGTCTTCCTGAAAGTCCTCGTAGGTTCCAGCGATCTCCCGGCCATGCGCTGCCACCCACTCGCCAGAGTGATCAGTTTCGAGTCCCTCGCGCATGCAGTCGTACGCGTCAATCTCAGGCGACAGTACCGGGGCTTACATACGAAAGTGCCCATCGTGATGCGCAGCACGCCCGTGCGGTACGCAGGATGGCTTGGAGTGGCTGTATAGCTCGAAGCCGGCGCATCAGCGGCTCTCGACGAGCGACCGCAAGGTGCTCTGGCGGTTGCGCCGACAACATGGGCGTCGAGCTGGCCCGCGCACAGGAGCAGGACAAGCCCGTCCCGACGCCTTTCACGGACTGGAAACGGCTCACTGCATGGCGCGCTGACGGTGCGCTGCCTCGCCACGGACTCGCTCTGCAGCGCGCCGGCGTAGCTGCCGGCGTTGACGCGGTGCGCAAGTGGCGCCGGGCGCGCCGCGAGTGTGAGCGTGACCAGGCGTACTGGACGGAACGCGCGCTGCGCGACGAGGCGCCGCGGGCGCTGCGCAAAGCCGCGCGGGCGACGAAGCGCCTCGAACGTCACAACGCGGCCAGCCAGCGCCGGCTCTACCGGTCACTCAAGCGCATCCGGCGCAGCGCTGGCCCGGCACTGATCTGCTCCGGCTCCGCACGACTCGCTGCCGGCATGATCATCCTCCCGTCCGCGCGGGGCGCCTGGCGCCGGCGGAGCCATTCGCTGCGCCAGACGGCTGGGAGTGGACCGGCGCGGTTCAGCTGGTCGATATCTCGGATCGCAAAGGCCGCGTCACCCGCCGTACCAGCCCGGAGCACCGCAGCTACATCGCGCGCGTGATTCTCCGTGCGACCGTGCCGGAGCCAGACGAGCCCGCCCAGCTCGAGGGCGTGCTCGGCATCGACGTCGGCGTGGTTGTGACTGCCTACGGTTCGGACGGTTCAACACAGCACATGCCCGACGAATCGCTGGCAACCGCCACCATCAAGGATGCTCAGCGACGCCGGGCCAGATGTGCCCGCGGCTCGCGGCGCCACGCAAAACGCGGCCGCCGCCTCGCCACCATGCAGCGACGCCGCGCGCACCGGCGTCGTAACGCCCGCCGCCACCTCGCGAAGGCGATCGCGTCCACCCGTGGCATCCGCGCCGTGGCGGTCGAGGACCTCAGCCTGCGCAACATGCTGCGCTCGGCGAAGGGCACCCGGCAGCAGCCGGGCAGCCACGTGCGCGCGAAGACTGGGCTCAACCGGTCACTGTCGCGAGCCGGCCTGGCCGAGTTGCACAGCTTCATCGAGCAAGCGTGCCTGCGCAGAGGCGTGGCGTTCCAGCGCGTCCCCGCTGCGGGCACATCGCTGACCTGCCACGGGTGTGGGGCACCGGGGATCCGCGAGACCCAAGCGGACTTCTCATGCCCGGAGTGCGGCCTGAGGTCCAACGCGGACCTCAACGCCGCACTCAACATCCGTGCGCGGGCGTATCCGCAACTCGAGGCGGATCGGCGGCAGGGGCTGTCGTCGTGAGCCGGTGGGGACCACGTCCCGCATCACCGGCACGAACAAGTACGGGCCGCCCGTCATGACGGGCACTACCGTATGTAAGCCCCCACCTGGCAGGACTCTCCGGGAGAGCCTGCACGCCGGGGACTGCGTAGGATGCCAGGGGAGGGCGAATGCGTGGTCGAGACCGAGGAGAGGCCCCTTCGGGTCAAGGTCATCTACTCGCTGTCGAGTCTCCCCTCGCAGGTCCTCTCGCAGGCGTTCGCGCTCTGGATCATCTTCTTCTACGCGCCGCCGTCCGATGAGGAGCGCGGCGCCTTCCTCCCGGCGCTCGGGCTGCCCGCTCTCGATCTCGGATTCTTCTCCCTGCCTGACGAACTGTCACCCCGCGTGCTGCTCGGCCTGGCGCTCACGCTGATGCGCATCCTGGATTCGATCGATGATCCCGTGATCGGCTATCTCACCGATCGCACGAGTTCTCGCTGGGGGCGCCGCATCCCCTACATCGTGCTGGCCAGTCCCTGGTGGGCGCTGCTGTTCGTGGCGCTCTTCCTGCCGCCCTTCGCCGGCGAGAGCGCCGGCAACATCCTCTGGCTCATCGTCGTGGTCGAGGGGTACTGGCTGGCCAGCAACTTCTCGGGTGCGCCCCTCGAGGCGCTACTGCCACACATCGCCCGCAGCCACCAGGATCGTGTGACGGTGGGCGCTCTCCAGCTCATCTTCGGGGTGGCCGGCGCCTTCATCGGGCTGACGATCAGCTCGCTGCTGGTCGGCAGCCTCGGCTTCCCGATGATGGCCGCCGTCATGGCCACCGTCGCGCTCGTCGGGCGCTATCTGGCGCTGGCCGGCTGCTGGCAGCAAGCCCGGACCGACGACCGCCCGGCGACGGGCGGCCTCATCCGCTCGGTCAGGGAGACCTTTTCCAATCCCAACTTCCTGGCCTTCCTCCCGAGCTCGGTCCTCTTCCGCCTCGGACAGCTGATGCTGACCGCCTGGCTGCCCTTCTACGTCGCGACCGTGCTCAGAGACATGACCGTGCTGGGCCGCAGCGGCGCCGCGGACTCCGGGCTCTTTACCTCCGCCCTGACCGTGCTCGTGATCGCCGGCATCCTCTGCGGGATCGCGGTCTTCACGCCGCTCGCTCGCCGCCTGGGCAAGGCGAGCGCCTTCCGGATCTCGATGCTGTCGGGCTCGGTGATGCTCTTCGCGCTCTTCTTCTCGGGGTTCGTACCGGGCATCCCGACGGTCGCGCAGACGATCGTCTCGGTCTTCGGGGCGGCGCTGCCGCTGGCCGGGGTCTTCATGCTGCCCGGCATCCTGATCGCCGACATCGTCGACGACGACGCCAGGCGCACCGGGACCCGGCGCGAGGGGATGTTCTACGGGACACAGAACCTCGTTGAGAAGAGCGCCTCGGCATCCGCGCCCCTGCTCTTCTCGCTCGTCCTCCTCGCCGGCGACAGCGCCGAACACCCGCTCGGCATCCGCCTGGTCGGCCCCGTGGCAGGCGCGCTGCTGCTACTCGGCTGGATCTCCTTCCGCCGCTACCGCCTGAGAGAGCAGCTCTCCCCACGGTCGGGGGAAGAGGCGGAACGGGCCGGTCGCCTGGCTCCCGGCCGTCAGGCGCCCTGACCGCGCCATGCACCTGGAGTCTGGCGCGAGCAGCCCTGGCGTAAGCGTTCCGGGCGCAGAAGACCGGCGCCAGGGCTCAGAGCACAGGCAGCAGCAACGTCTGGGCGCGGCGGCCGCGCAGGGACCAGGCCGTCACCTCGTCGATCGTGACGTCTAGCAGCTCCCCGAGCGCGCCCTCGCCATCGAAGTGGACGAGCTGCCCGGCGCGGGTCCGCCCGGTCAGACGCCCGGCCGACTCGCGCTCGACGAGCACCTCGACCGTCTCGTTGAGGAGGCGGGCGTTGAGGCGCTCCGATGAGGCGGCGTGGATCGCCTCGACGGCCTGGAGCCGCTCCTTCTTGACCTCGCGCGGGACGTCGTCGGTCAGGCGCCGGTAGGCGTAGGTGCCCGGGCGGGGCGAATAGGCGGCGACGTGGATCACCGAGAACTCGGTGCGCTTGAGGAGGTCGAGGGTCGCCTGGAACTCGGCCTCGGTCTCACCGGGGCAGCCGACGATCACATCGGTGGCGATCGCGGCGTCCGGCATGCGCCGGCGGATGCGCTCGACCCGCTCTTCGAACTCGGCCACCCGGTAGCCGCGCCGCATCCGCCCGAGCATCGTGTCTGAGCCGGACTGGACCGGAATATTGAAGTGCTCGCAGACCTTCGGCAGGTCGGCCACCGCGTCGATGATGCGGTCGGTCATGTCCTTCGGGTAGGAGGTGAGGAAGCGCACGCGGTCGATGCCCGGGATCTCCTCGATCCTCTCGAAGAGCGTCGCCAGGTCGGCATCTTCGGAGAGGTCGTGCCCGTAGGCCTCGACCGTCTGCCCGAGCAGCGTCACCTCGCGTACGCCGCTATCGGCGAGGAAGCCGACCTCGGCGAGGATCTCCGCGCTCGGCCTGGACTCCTCGCGCCCGCGCCTGAGCGGCACGATGCAGTAGGTGCAGAACTTGTCGCAGCCGTGGATTACCGGAACGAAAGCGGTCGGGCCGGTCGGCCTGCCGTAGGTGCTCTTCCACTCGACGAGCTGTGCACTGCCGAGCTCACCCTCCGAGACGTCGCGACCACCCGTCGCCAGGCGCAGGATCGGGTCGAACTCCTGGGGCCTGGCCCAGACGTCAACGGCGGGGAAGCGTCGCTCGAGATCCGCTGTCCTGGGCCCCACCATGCAGCCCATCACGGCCAGCTGGAAGTCCTCCCCCCGCTCGCGTCGCTTGCGCAGCACGCCGATGCGCGAGTAGGCGCGGTCCTCGGCGTGTTGACGCACCGAGCAGGTGTTGATCACGAAGAGATCGGCGTGCTCGGGATCCGCTGTCGCCCGGTAGCCCAGCTCCTCGAGGCCGGCCGCCAGCTTGAGGGAGTCGGCCTGGTTCATCTGGCAGCCGAGCGTCTGGATGTGGAAGGTAGCCATATTGACTCCCCGGGAGGGTCTGGCGGAGGGGGAGGGATTCGAACCCTCGATCCCCGTGAAGGGATAAGCGCTTAGCAGGCGCCCGCACTAGGCCACTATGCGACCCCTCCGGAACTGCGGGCTCACCGATGGTAGGAAGCCGCAAGAGGGCGGGCAAGGACGGGACGGGCCGGGCCAGCGGCGGCGGCTACTGGGGCCGGGCCCCGGAACCCTATCCGGGGGACCGCCGGTTAGCCGAAGGCGCTCCCGGCGGCCAGCTCGGCGGCCTCGTCGGGACCGACCGCGGCCTCTGCCGGCACGGCCTCGAGATCGGCGCCCAGCTGCGGCGCCGAGCGCCGCAGCGACAGATCCGCCCCCCGGATGCGAACGGAGGTGTTGGGCGTCCCGAAGCGGCTGCCCTGGGGGCGCTCCACGTCGACCGAGCGGTGCCTAGCCTCGGCCTGCCAGTCTCCGATCACCTCGGGGATGGTCGAGACCGGCGACAGCGTGGGTTGCGCAACCCGGGAGCGCTCCCGATAGCCGCTCTCCCTGGCCGGGAATCCCGTCTCCCGGGTCAGCCGGCGCTCCGAGGTCGGGCCAGTTTCGGGTTAGCATCTGTGCCGGCACCCCGTTGCTCGGGTGGTCGGGGCGCGCTCTTGTCCGAACCAACAGCTGAACGACCGGGGGCGATGGCTGGTCTCTCTCAACCGCGAAAACGACCACGTTCGCTACGAGCCGGACGAGACGCCGCCACGACTCGTCACCGTGGGGGGCGGGCTGCAGGCGGCCGCCGTGATCGTCGCACCGGTGGTCCTGACCGTCGTGATCGTCGCCAGGATTGCCGAACAGCCCGACTCCTACATCTCGTGGGCGACCTTTGCGGCGCTCGTGGTCAGCGGCCTCTCGACCATCCTGCAGGCCACCCGCGTCGGTCGCGTTGGCGCCGGCCACGTGCTGATCATGGGCACGCCGGGCGCATTCATCGGCGTCTGTGTGGCGGCCATGGTCGAGGGCGGCCCCGCCCTGATGGCCTCCCTGATCGTCGTCTCCTCGCTGGTCCAGTTCGCCCTCGCGGCGCGGCTGTCGCTGTTACGCCGGATCTTCACACCCGTCGTCTCCGGCACCGTTGTGATGCTGATCGCCGTCACGGTCATGCCGGTGATCTTCGGCACCCTGACCGACGTACCCGAGGGTGCGGCCGGTGCCGCTGCCCCGGTGACCGCGCTCGCCACGCTCGCGACCGTCGCCGCCCTCGTGCTCCGCGCCCCTCCCGCGTGGCGGCTCTGGTCACCGGTGATCGGCATCATCGTCGGTTGCGCCGTGGGCGCGCCCTTCGGGATCTACGACACAGAGCTGGTAGCGGAGGCGGCCTGGGTGGGCGTCCCAGCGAGCTCCTGGCCGGGATTCGATTTCACACCCAACACCCAGTTCCTGGCGCTGCTCCCGGCCTTCATCGTCGTCACGATCGTGGGCGCGGTGGAGACCATCGGAGATGGGATCGCGATTCAGCGGGTCTCCCGCCGGCGGCCGCGGGCGACAGATTTCCGGGTCGTGCAGGGAGCGCTCAACGCCGACGGCGTCGGCAACCTCCTCTCGGGCATCCTCGGCACCTTGCCGAACACGACCTACTCATCGAGCATCTCGATCGCCGAGGTGACCGGGGTCGCCGCGAGACGGGTCGGCGTCGTCATCGGCGCCACTTTCGTGGTGGTCGCGTTCTTCCCCAAGCTCACGGCGCTGCTGATCGCGATCCCGGCACCGGTCGTCGGGGCATACATCACGGTCCTGATCGGCCTTCTCTTCGTACAGGGGATGAAGCTGGTCATCGAAGACGGCCTCGATCACCGCAAGGCCGCCGTGGTCGGCGTCTCCTTCTGGCTCGGCACCGGCTTTCAGAACCAGTGGATCTTCCCCGACCTGCTGGGCGGAGGGTTCCTCGAGGTGCTGCTCGGGAACGGCATGACCGCCGGCACCCTGGTGGCCGTCGTGATGGTGATCTTTCTCGAGCTGACCGCCCCCCGCAAGAGACGGCTCGAGATCGCGCTCGGGACGGAGTCGCTCGTGGAACTTGATCGCTTCCTCCGCGCCTTCGCGGCGCAGGCGAAATGGGACACCGACTCAGAGGAGCGGTTGGCCTCCGCCGGCGAGGAGACGCTCGCCATCCTGGTGCAGGAGCAGACGCAGCACCGTGCTCGCACGAACACGCACCGCCGCCTCGTGGTCGCCGCGCGCCTGGACGGCGGTCACGCCGAGATGGAGTTCGCGACGGTCCTGGCCGGCGACAACATGGAGGACCATCTCTCCTATCTCAACGGACTCCCTGCGGCGCCGGATGAGCGGGAAGTCTCATTCCGCCTGCTCTGGCACTACGCCTCTCGGGTCCAGCACCACCGCTATCACGGCGTCGACATCGTGACGGTGAGCGTCGCGGGATCGTCGTAGCGGGGCGGGCGAGAACGGGCCCGCTCAGGCGATCGACCACGCACAGGAAGGCCTGAGCGGGTTGGGCCAGCACCGTCGGATGGGGAGGTGCCTGAGGCACTCGGCCCCCACAGACCCGACGTGGCGGGACCTCCCCTCTTGTGCGCCGGCCGCCCGCGCGGCGCCGCGCCCTGCCGAAGCTCGGTGCCCAGAGGAACGCGAGTTCGCAGCCGCCCTCGCGGGTGCCCGCGCCTTGCAGGCGACCGGCACCGAGACCGGCACCGAGACCGGCTCGGGGGCAGTAATGCTGGCGGCCTCTCATCAGCACCGGACTCGTCAACCGGGTCTTCGCCCGACCCACGACCATCAGTCTTCGGGGCTATGCTCGGTACGGCACATCGGATGCGGGGTTCTGCCATGGCCAACGACAGATTCGTCGGGATTGCTCTCGTCTTGCTGGGGGTATTGTTCCTGTTGCCACGCGTGAGCAGCGTCGAATTGCCGCTCGACCAATGGTGGCCACTATTCCTTGCAATCGCCGGCCTCGCCACCGCCCTCAACGGCAATCTCTGGGGCGGCCTCATAGCCATCGCCGTAGCGGCCGCCTTTCTGGTGGATAACCTGGGCATTGTCAGACTCGACGCCTCATCCCTCTGGCCGCTAGCGCTCATCGCCATCGGTGCGGCCATCATCTTCGGCTACTGGCGCGTCGGTACCGGTGACGGGCTCAACGTCGCCTCCCTCTTCTCCCGTAGCAACCAGATCGCCGCCGGCGACCACTTCCGTGGCAGCAACGTCTCCGCCACCTTCGGCAACGCGGAACTCGATCTCCGCGCGGCCACCGTGGTCGACGGTGTCGCCGCAGTCAACGCGACAGCGCTATTCGGCCGCATCGACCTCCGGATTCCGTCCGACTGGGCGGTCGATGTGCGCTCATCCGCGACCTTCGGAAGCATCCAATCCAGACGTGCGGAACCATCCGAACCGCGAGCCAGGCTCACGGTCACAGGCTCCTGTCTGTTCGGTGAGATAGTTATTACGTCCTGAATCGCCGCAATGGCCGGGAGTCGACGGCCTGCACGAGACCTCTGGGACTCGCACCGAGGCTCGCCGCGGTCCCACTGGCGGCAATGTTGGCGTTGCCGACCTCGACGCAGACCGTGATCTGTTCCCCGGATTCGCGGAGCGGGCGCGGGACATCACTCCCGATAGTGACGACCTGTTGCGGGCCTTGCTGCGGGATTTTCTCGACCGGCCCGCCGTCTGAGCGGGGCAGGTGCTCATCTTCTCCGAGGCGGAAACGATCATCGAGTACTTCCCGGCAGTTGAACCTCGGCGGCCGCGATCCGGAGATCGCGCAACACGACGGCACGTCGCTACGTGCCGCGGCAGCTCAACGTCGCACGGGAGGCTACGGATGATGAGACCGAGATACGGCCGCTCGATCTGGTTCGTCGAGTCCCTGGTGGAGATCTGCCCACGCGGGTCGAGAACGCTCTCGGCGGATTCGAGAAACTGCGGCTGGAAGGCCCGGTGCGGCGGAACCGACTGGAGGCCGTGCGCGAACGCTATCGCCTCCGCCTGCAGGAGAACTCAGACCGGGGCGCACCCCGGCAGGCGGAGTGATCCGCATCGTCTGCTCCGGTGGTCTGGTGGGGTGAGGTCCACGGCCGTCACTCCCGATCAGCAGCGCGTGCAGGCCCACTTCCCCCGGTGAGGGGGCCGTGGCTGCCGCGCACCTCGAGCACCCACGTTCGCAGGGCGAGCGCGAAGAATGGAGCGGGAGATGGGATTCGAACCCACGACCCTCTGCCTGGGAAGTGAGCACGTCTTCGTGCCCCCAAAAACGCTCCGCTCAGGTTCAAAATCGCCCATTTCGCACCCGCTGCACGGTCGAGGCAGAGGGTCGGCTCAGGCACGTCCTTCCAGTTTGGATGCAGGATGTCTGGTTTGGATCCCGATGCCGATGTTGCGGGTTCTATGGACGATCAGGCCCAGTTGGGCGGGGCACCCTCACGAGCACTTCCCGTTTCGAGGTTCGCCTCGGGAGGCTGCAGCACCAAGGAACGCGATTCGACGGAAGCTCAATCTTCGGCCAGAAGCGGGTTGACCTGCTCCTCGGTCTGGATATCGCGCTCTTAACCGGCAAGCAGCAGATCACCCGCGCGACATTGGTCGCAGGCGATGGAGACCTCGTCCCCGCCGTCGAACTCGCGAAGCGGGAAGGCGTGTCGCTGTGGCTCTTCACGGTCCCTCGGTTGCGGCCGACAATCAGACGGGCACGTACTCCCGCGAACTCTGGCAGGCCGCCGATGGACGGCGCGAGATCTATCGGGCATTTTGGGACCGGGTGCGGCACCAGTTCTGACCACGTTCCGGGTGGGTTGCGTCGGGTCGACGGTGGGTGCCGCCTCCAGGTCGAAGCCGGCGAGGTGCTTGAGCCGCGGGAAGCGAGCCTCGGCGATGCGGCGCTCGCGGCGTCGGGCCCCGCGGTCGTCGAGCTCGGCTGAGAGCAGCTCGGCGAGGTAGGCGCGGTGGCTGAGCCGGTCGCGCAACGCGGCCTCGGCGAGCGGGGCAGCCTGCTCGCGCACGGTGGGGAGGCGCAGCGCCCGGCAGGTCGCCTCGATCGTGGCGTGGTCGTGCGAGTCTCGGGAGGAACCGATGGCGGTGGAACTCACTCTGACCCAGCTGGTGCACAACGGCACGATGTCTCCAGAGATGGCGGACACGCTCATGGTGGCCGCCCGGTCGCGGTCCTCGCTTCTGTTCTTCGCCGGGCCGCGGCTCGCGGGCAAGACGACGACGCTGCGCGCGACCCTCGCGTACATGCCCGATGGCACGCCGGTCCACGAGGTCTCGGCCGACGAGCCGGACCTCGGCATCCCGGCGCAGCCGGACGGCGGCTACCTGCTCGTGCACGAGTTCGCGGAGACGCCGGTCTTCCCGACCTACATCTGGGGCGAGCCGGTGCGACGCGTGTTCGATGCGCTGGCGACCGGGGGCCTATCGCTGGCGGCGGCCACGCACGCCGACTCCCTGGAGGAGGCCTTCGGCAAGATCGCGGCGAACGGCGTGCCGGACGAGCAGGCCGGGCTGATCGACTACGCCGTCCACATCCGCAGCCTCGGCGACTGGCGTGAGCCGACCCGGCGCGTGGTCGCGGCGCTGTACCAGCTGCGCCCGGACCGCGAGGCGAGGCTGCTGCATCGCTGGGACGAGGCGACCAACCGCTTCGAAGTGATGACGTAGACTTATGACGCGAGCATTCCACCACCTTATGTGTCGTTCCGAGCCTGGCTACCACACCTAGATGCGGACGAGAGCAATCGGGGGTAGGCGGCAACGCTCTCGTCGAGACGTACAGTGGCGGTGATCCTGGACTCAGTTGGTCACGCGACTCGTAGCCCCAAGACCCGCGAGCGCGGGAATCACGTGGCGATCGTCAGGCTGGACCGGTCGGCATCGAGCACGTGTAGCGGTTCGGGCGAGTCTGACGCCGCTTCGAAGACCGCCCAGTTGGATGTACCGTCGTCGAGGCGAGAGTGGTAGCGGATGCCGGCGAGCGGTTCGGCTCCGGCAGTGCGGCACTCGTAGATGAGTCGTGAGACCTCCTGGGTGAAGCCACGTGGAGCTGCGAGTTGCCAGATTTGCTCAAGCCCGAATTGTCTCTCGCGCTCACGCGGAAGCCCAGTTCAATCTGCACAACTTCGACTCTGACCTGAGCGTGGAGCGAGTAGCCGCGGCCGCCGAGGACGATCCCGCGATGGCGTTGGATGTCCTCGTTGTGGTCGACCAAAACGAAAGAGGATGGCATGGGCAGTACCTAGACCCAGCTCGAATGATCATCAGCCGGGCCGTCGAGGTTCCAGCTCTGCGGTTCCGTGCTCGGCAGGTAGCCGATCGGCTGGCGAGGGACGGTCACGACGAATTCGAGCAGTTCGCAGCCGACTGAGCCGATCGTCATCGGCTCCCGAGATGCCTTCACGGCAGTCACGTTTCAGTTCGACAACAACAGTTCGCCCGGTCTGGTCGGGCGCCAGTAGATCGATGCTGCGGTTGCTCTCATCCTGACCTCAGGATCTTCCGTTCCGTCCGGGTGAAGCAGGGCAAACGGGAACAGGAGGTTCCCGAGTGCAAACACCGCTCGTGAAGTGAGCCAGGCATTGTCGACGAGCTGCGTGAGTGGGAGTTTTCTTCTCTCAACTCACGCCGTAGTAGTTGTTTATTGCTTCTGTTAATAGTCTTGAAGCGGCTTCGACACCGATGTCCCATGTCCGGGAGGCCGCTCTTGATATCATCTTTCCCAACCAGGCTCCCACCTTGGGTCCATAACGTCCGGGTTCGACGCTTGGCTCCGACAAGACGGCCGCTCTGAGTTCACGGAGCTCTTCACTTCCGATGTCAAGTTCGCAAAAAAAGCGCATTAGCGAGTCAATGTCGCCCGCTACGACCTGGTTAAGATTCTGCGTCACATGTTCTCCACTAGCAACGACGTTGCGGTCGCCGTAAATGTTGATATAGAAGAGATTTCGCACAATGTCGGTTGAGACGGTTCTATTGCTGAGGTCCTCCGAAGTGACGTTACTTGCTTGGAGACCTAGTATGAAATCCAAGAGCTTGTTCTTAATTTCATCAAGAATCCCGGAAATGAGGTAAGATGGCACTGGTTGGTGTGCATCGACTAGGACCATACCGTTGCTCATTGTTAGCGTTTCTCGCGCAAGCAATATCATTTCTTGTGGCCATCTGATTTCGCCACCGCTGGACTTCTGTGCGCTCAACGCGCCGACTCCTTCAAAGAATATCATGTTCTCTGCAAAATCTCTAACGTTGTCCGGCAAGTTGACAGTGGGCAACACCATATTCTTGACGATGCTGTGGAAGGGGCCAGCAAGAGTGCCGAGGTTGGTAGGACGGAACCGTCTGTAGTTAGGCACCTTCGTTCTGTCTGTATATCCGCTCAGCTCAGAATCGACCCACTCTTGGAATTCTGGTAGTCCTATCGCGCTCGCGAGTATCTTTGCTTTTCGCAGAGTGTTGGCGATGTCAGCGGATTCATTAACTAATTCGGAGCGGATTTCGTCCAATAGGCTCATTGCCCCTCCATCGCGCACCGTGCCCGCTGGAACCAAACGCAGCAGATCTGGCGCATCGCCTGCGGCTTCGTGGGAGAGCGGCATTGTGCCGAGCTCACGACCCCGGCTATGGTATGTGGCCGTGCGCCAGTGTGCCCTCACACATGAGCTTCAGTTTGGCTAACTGGGCGTAGCGTTAGAAAGAAGATCCGCTCCCTTTCTCGAGCGCTGGGGCGACGGGATTGGCATACTGCGTTTTCTATGCGCCGCCGCAGGTACCACGAGCCGGAGAATCTCGGGCGCGAGCAGTCTCTTCGTGACGCCGCCTATCCCAACCGGCGGTTCTACGTTTACGTCCTTAAGACTGACCGCGCCACTACGTTGGTCACACCGCGCACGTGGGGAGGTGTCCCTATCTTCTTTGTCAAGGGTCGCGGGCCGGTGAAGCCGGGCGAGGGGGCACCATCAGGCGGCCACCGGCTGGCGGTGCGGGACTGCGGCCCGGTACGACGGCGCGAGCGGAGCATGGCGAGGATGACGTCGCAGCGTCAGCGTGCGAGGCAGATGACAGCCGCGTTGTGCTGCTTCCCCTCGGCGCGCTTGCGGTCGTAGAAGGCTCTCGAGGCGGGGTCGCGGCGAGGCGAAGGCGGCGAGGAAGATCGCGTTCTTGAGCCGGTGGTTGCCGCGCCGGCTGCGGCCCTCGCCGCGGAGGCTGGAGCCGGACTGACGGGTCACGGGCGCGAGTCCGGCGTAGCTGGCGAGCCTCGAGCCGTTCGCAAAGCGGGAGCCGTCGCCGATCTCAGCGAGGATCCTCGACCCGGTCCGCGGACCGATGCCCGGAAGCGTGCCGAGGATGCGCCCGAAAGGGTGGACGCCGAAGAGCTCCTCGATCTCGGTCCCGAGCCGCTTGCGGCGCTCAAGCGTGCGGTCGAATTCGACGACTACCTCGGCGATCACACGCCCCATGACGGTCTCGACGGGCACGACGACGGTCTGCGCGTCGAGGGCTTCGGCTACAGCTGCGGCAAGGGTCTTGGCGAGGCGCGGGGAGCGCTTCCGGATGATGCGGGCGATGCGGCCGCGGCCGGCCTGGGCCAGCACTTCGGGCACGGGGTGGCGGGCGAGGAGGTCGCGGACACCCGGATGGTGCAGCCTGGGCCCCAGAACGCGCTCCAGGGCCGGGGAAACGCCCGTCAGTGCGTCACGAAGCCGGTTCGAGAGCCGTGTGGCGTCGGCCGCAAGGTCGGCGTCGTAGCCGTTGAGGACGCGCAGTTGCGCGAGCAGCTCGTCGTCGCGGGCGTCGAGCCAGTGCACTTGGTGGCGCCGGGTGCGGCCGGTGTCGGCGAGCACGAAGGCGTCGCGGCGGTCGGTCTTGGCCTCGCCCGGGTAGAGGTCGGCGGCGCGGCGCATCACCAGTCCGGGCACGTAGGCAACCGGAACGCCCCGGCGAGTAGCGACCGCGAGCACGAGGCTCGCGAGCGAGCCGGGCTGGTCCACGACCAGTGCCGGGCTGCCGATCGACGTCGCGCGGTCGAGCAGGACCTCTATGTCCGCCTCGTCGTTGGCGACGGCTCTCGAGAAGAGCGGCGAGCCCGCGGCGTCCAGCACGTCGGCGAAGTGCTCCGCCTTCCCGATGTCGAGGCCGATCCACACGTCGATGTCGTCGGGCGTACTCACTGTGGCTCCCTTCGGTTGCTTCCCCCTCGTCCGGAAGGCCGCAGGTACGCTCGCGTCATCCACCTTACGAATCAGCGATCAGGCCGCATGTCCCCATCAAGGGTTCGCGCACCGAGCAGCGCCGGTGGCAACACCCTCCAGACGAGCGCGAGATCCGCAGCATCGCCTAGGGACGCTCTGAACAGACCCGCATGATCTGTTAAGATGCCTACACGGGATGGTATGGCATTCGACCAGATGACGAGGTGAGCGCGATGGGCGAGGCAACGTTCGCGGAGCTGTACTACGACGCGAAGAAGCGAACGACTCGCCGGGAGCGGTTTCTGGAACGACTCGATCGGCTGGTTCCGTGGCGGCAACTCGAGCAGCGCATTGCGCCCCACTACCCGATGCCGGGACGGGGGCGCCAGCCCTACCCACTGTCACTGATGCTGCGGGTGCACATCGTGCAACTGGTCGACAACCTCAGCGACCCGGCGATGGAGGACGCGCTGTACGAGAATCTCACCGTGCAGCGCTTCGTGGGGCTCAGGCTATCGGACGCGATCCCCGATGAGACGACGATTCTCAACTTCCGCCACCGGCTGGAGGCGGCCGCGCTGAGGAGGGGATTGCTCGAGGAGATCAACCGCCATCTGGAGGCGGAAGGACTGCAGTTGAGACAGGGGACTGTGGTTGATGCCAGTATCATCAGCGCCCCCTCGTCGACCAGGAATCGGGCCAGAGCACGGGATCCCGAGATGCACCAGACGCGCAAGGGAAACCAGTGGTACTTCGGGATGAAGTTGCACATCGGGGTGGACTCTGAGAGCGGCATCGTGCACAGCCTCCACACGACGGCGGCGAACGTGAGCGACATCACCGCGGCGCCCGACCTGCTGCACGGCAACGAAAGGCTGGTCTGTGGCGATGCGGGCTACCAGGGCATCGGAAAACGTCTGGAGCAGCGCGAGCGTGCGGTGCAGTGGCAGGTTGCCATGCGACCGGGCAAGCGGCGACTGCTCGACCGGGAGGGTGAGGAGTGGCTCGAAGAGAAGCGCAAGGCCTCCGTGCGTGCGAAGGTCGAGCATCCGTTCCAGATCGTGAAGGTGCGCTTCGGCTACGCCAAGGTCCGCTACCGCGGATTGTTCAAGAACACGCAGCGGCTCGCGTTGCTGTTGGGGCTGGCCAACATGGTTCGAGCGGAGCGCCAACTTGCTGCGTAACAACGGCGCAGTGCGCCCAGAATCCCGCAGCGAGCGCCAAACGGCACTCGCAGAGCCGCTCGCGAGCCCCGATCAGGCCGCATTCCTGACCATCAAGCGATTGAACGCCCCAGAAGAGCCTGATCGGCCGCATTTCGCGGCCAGTTCAGAGCGTCCTTAGAGGAAACGACTACCGCCTAATCGTCGAGATCAACTATTCGTACCGGACCGTGTATGTCCGCTTCGTGGGGACGCATACCGAGTACGACCGCATCGATGCACGGGAGGTGTAGCAATGGTCAATGTGAGGCCCATCCGCACCGAAGCCGACTACGAAGCCGCCCTAGCGCGTGTCGCGGAGCTCATGGACGCCCGCGAAGGGACCTCCGAGGGGGAGGAGCTCGATGTCCTCGTCGACCTTGTCGAGGTCTACGAGGACAAGCACTTCCCTATGGGCTACCCCGACCCGATCGCCGCGATCGAATTCTGCATGGAGCAGCAAGGCCTGGCCCCGCGTGACCTCGTTCCCTACATCGGGAGCCGCGCCCGGGTCTCCGAGGTGCTCTCGGGGAAGCGTGCGATCACGATGTCCATGGCGCGTGCCCTGCACGACCACCTCGGCATCCCCGCCGGGGTACTCCTGCAGAACCCGGCGCCGGCTGACGACACGTCGCTCACCGGCCTTGATGCCGACCGCTTCCCCTTGAAGGAGATGGTAAAACGCGGCTGGATTCCGGACGTTCCCGACCTGAAGGGACGGGCAAGCGAGCTGGTTGCGGGGCTCCTCGGACGTGCTGGCGGCACCGATGCCCTCGAAGCGGTTCCGATGTACCGCAAGAACGACCACCAGCGCATCAACGCCAAGACGGAACCCTACGCCCTGCGCGCCTGGTGCTGGCAGGTGCTCGCGTCAGCGAACGACGACCCTCCCCCCGCTCCGTACAGGCCTGGGACTGTCACCCAAGAGTTCCTTGGCGAAGTCGCGCGGCTGAGCCTGTCGGAAGACGGCCCGGTGCAGGCGCGGGACTTCCTAGCCGACCACGGGATCGCCCTGAGGGTGGAACGCCACCTCCCGAAGACGCACCTGGACGGCGCCGCCTTTCGGCTCCCGGGGAGGCCGTCGGTCATCGGCCTCACCCTGCGCTACGATCGCATCGACAATTTCTGGTTCTGCCTCCTGCACGAGCTGGCGCACGTCGGCCGCCACTTTGATGGTCGCCCCGACGGCTTCGTCGACGATCTGGACCTGCCCGGCGACGACGTACGAGAAGCCGAGGCCGACGAGTGGGCGCAGGAAGCGCTGATCCCGCGCGATGAGTGGGACAAGAGCATGATCTGGGTGGAGCCGGCGACCCTGAGCGTGATCTACTTCGCGAACATCCTGGGAGTCCACCCCGCCATCGTCGCCGGGAGGATCCGACACGAGACCGGCAACTACCGGCTCCTCTCGCAACTGGTCGGGACCGGCAAGGTCCGGCAGCAGTTTGAGGAGGCTTAGATCGTGGACTGGGAGCTTGTTTGTCAGCACTCGGCGCCCAGCTCCGCCCGAGCAACGCAAGGGCCGACACCGCGATCACAACCGTCGCCGCGATGATCACCCCATGGCAGGGACAGACGGAGCCCGAGGTAGGCCGCGGCCTCGGGTTTGACCCGCGCTCCCGTGCCCTCGTCAATTTGGTGCCTGAGCACGTTGGGCACCTGCACTGGCACCACACCTGTTCGAAGCGCGATACCGCCCTTCCCAGGCACGCCAACTCTGAGGAGCAACTGGGTGTCGGGGGTTCGGGCTCGCGGCAACTGGCAACCAGGATGGGGCGCCTGCATTCGTCTCTAGGAGTGCGGCAGGTTTGAGACGAGCACCCCTTCTGGGATATACAATATATCTACGGGGAGGTGCCATGGGCGCAACGTCGCACGTATCACGCTGGGGTTCGAGTCTCGCCGTCCGCATCCCCAAGGCTCTCGCCGAGCAGTGGGGCGTCGAGGAGGGTTCGGCCATCGAACTCTTCGCTGAAGGTGGCGACATCGTACTGCGGAGGCGCAGGTACAACCTCGCCGAGCTTGTGGCCGGGATGAACCCCGAGAACGCTCATTCGGAGACGGACTGGGGTGCCCCTCAGGGTGATGAGGCGTGGTAGACGAACCGTACCTGCCAGAGCGCGGCGACTTCGTCTGGCTTGAGTTCTCACCGAAGGCCGGTCGCGAGCAGGCGGGCCGCCGGCCGGCCCTCGTCGTCAGTCCCCGCCTGTACAACGAGCATTCCAGCGTCGCACTGCTGTGCCCGGTCACATCCCGGGTCACGGGGTACGCGTTCGAGGTCGTACTTCCTGCCGGCAGCCCTGTCACTGGCGTCGTGCTGTCCGATCAGGTTCGAAGCCTCGATTGGCGAGCACGGCACGCCCAGTTTGCGGGCCGGGCCCCTCGGCCCGTAGTAGCCGAAGTCCTGGCGAAGGCCCGAACCCTGCTCGGCTGAGTTGAACAGGTTCTCGCGACCGTGGGTCCAGGGGGATTGGGTGCTGGCGCTGCACTTCGTGGTGACGGTGATGGTCGGGCGGTGCGCACCTCAACCGCGACGACCCTGTGGCCAGGGCCAGCGAGATGCTGGACCCATACGATGAGGATCTCCCCGTCGCGTGGCTCTGGGAAGAGTGCTACTGCTCGCTGAGTGAGAGAGACGAGTGCCAACACTGCGACGGTGCCGGCCGGTACCTGAACACATTCAGCCCGCGGGCGAGGTGGGATTGGTGGATAGAGATCGACCCGACCCCGCATCGGTCGCCATGGCTCGAGGTGGCGAGCGCGCAACGTGTTGCCCTCGAGAGTCGATAGCTGAGGGCGAGTGGCGCTAGGTGCGCGCGCCACGTCCGCCTCGAGCAGCCGCCCGCGGTTCTTCCGCGTGCTGGAGAGGGCCGAGGTGTGGGGGCGTTACCGCATGACAGACCCTCCGGCTGTCGTGATATTCTTGGCGGACAGTCGTGGGGGCGATGATCCAGAGCGCCGCGCCCCCGAACAGGGGGCAAGCCACGGATTCTCCTGCTGTGGCCGAGGATGATGCCGCCGTCATAGTCGAGGGCCTCGCGAAGCGGTTCGGAGACGTCGTCGCTCTTGACGGCGTCGATCTCCGTGTCGGTCGGGGATCCGTGCTCGGTTTGCTGGGGCCGAACGGCGCTGGCAAGACGACGCTCGTCCGCATCCTCACGACACTTCTGGCGGCGGACTCGGGGCGAGCCGTCGTTGCGGGCTACGACGTTGTTCGCGGCGCTTCCGCCCTCCGTCACGTGATCGGATTGGCCGGGCAGAGCGCCGCCGTGGACGACTACCTCACCGGGCGCGAAAACCTGGAGTTCGTCGCTCGTCTCTATCACTGCCCTAGGCGTGAGGCGCGGCGGCGCGCCGACGATCTCCTCGAGCGTTTCGATCTCGTCGACGCTGGCGGCCGGCAGGCCCGCACATACTCAGGCGGGATGCGCCGCCGCCTTGATCTGGCCGCCAGCCTCATCTCACAACCGCAGGTCCTGTTCCTGGACGAACCGACGGCTGGCCTCGATCCGCGTAGCCGCGCCGGTCTATGGGAGGTCATCAAGGGACTGGTCAGCGAAGGCACGAGCGTGCTGCTGACGACGCAGTACCTCGAGGAAGCCGATGAGCTGGCCGACCGCATCACGGTGATCGACCACGGTCGCGTGCTGGCGGAAGGGACGGCGGACGATCTGAAGCAGCAGAGCGCGCAGGCGGTGCTTGCCGTGCACGTCGAGCAGCCGGAGCAGCTGGCGGATGCGGTGGCGGTGATTCGACGCCTGTCGGAGCAAGACCCGGAGATCGAACGGGGCAGAAGGCGGGTCTCGGTTCGTACGTCCCAGGGGTCGTCGCTGATCGTCCGTGCGGTACGTGAACTGGAGGCGGCCGGCGTGGATGTGGCCGACATCGGGCTGCGCCAGCCGACGTTGGACGAGGTGTTCATGGTCCTCACGGGCCACCACGCCGAGCAACCGGCGAATGGTGGCGGGGCGGCACGTCGCGAGTCCGCCGGTGATGGAGGACGTGCGTGACGTTCGCCAGCACCGTCGCTCCCACCACGGCTGTCGCGTTGAGCACCATCCGCTGGGCGGTGTCCGATTCCCTGTTGATGGCGAGGCGCAATGTCCTGCGCATGAGCCGTAGGCTCGACTACGTCGTCTTCGTGACGATCCAGCCGGTCATGTTCATCCTCCTGTTCAACTATGTCTTCGGGGGAGCGATCGCCACGCCCACAGAGAACTACGCGGACTTCCTGATCCCCGGCGTGCTCGTGCAGACGGTGCTCTTTAGCGCGATGAACACGGGCATCGGACTGGCAGAGGACCTCACGCACGGGATGATCGACCGCTACCGGTCGTTGCCCATGTCAAGAGTGGCAGTGGTAGCCGGACGCATTCTTGCAGATCTGGCAATCATCGCCATCACCGTCGCGATCATGCTTGTGGTCGGGTACGCCGTCGGATTCCGTCTCCACGGAACGCTGATCGAGTCGATGGGCGTCCCGGTGTTCACCGTGCTCTTCAGCATCCCGTTCCTGTGGGTGTCGGCATTCCTCGGCGTCTGGATCCGCAACGTCGAAACGATGCAAAGCGCCGGCTTCCTGTGGATCTTCCCGCTCACTTTCATCAGCTCCGCGTTCGTTCCCGTGGAGTCGATGCATCCCTGGGTACAAGGCTTCGCCGAGAGAAACCCGGTGACGATCGCCATCGATGCGGTCCGCGGGTTGTCGGCCGGTGCCGTGGACACGTCGGATCTCTGGCAAACGCTCGCGTGGACGGTGGTGCTCACGCTGCTCGCCGCTGCTGTGGCCACGAACCGCTACCGGCGGGTCTAGCCGTCATGTCCGCGCTTGGGCCAGCGGAGCCCGCCGTCACGACGAGACGCAGTTGAGCATTGGGGGACCGGTTACACGCAGTTGCGGGATTGGCGCGGGGACGTCGCCGCTAACGATCTCCGGTCTGCCCCGGCCCGTACAGAGGCGCGCTACCGGCGGGCCGGCAGGCGCCGGGTGTGGGTGCAGGGTCGGTCCGAGGCGTACTCCGAACAACCCAGGAACCACCCCCGGCGGGCTCTGCGGGTGACCATCACGCCGGCCCCGCACGACTCGCAGACCGGAGGGTGCGCGTCGCACGAGCCCTCGGTGCAGCGGGATCGGGCGCCGTCGAACACCACGAAGCCGCGCCGGCAGCGCTCGCAGCGCGGCGCCCGGTAGCGGCAGAGTGGAAAGTTGAGGCACCCCATCACGCGGCCGTTTCCCGCCGCGGCGAGGCTGCCTGTCCGGCAGCGCGGGCACGCGGGTGCTCTCTCACTCCTGAACTCGCCGAGCCGGTGCGGGTCGGGGGACTCGCACAGCATTCCTCCACGAAAGCGGAGGGGCGCAGCGCGTCGGCGACCAGGTAGGCTCCGCGCCGGCCCCGCGTCATCGCGACGTAGAGGAGTCGGCGCTCCTCGTCGTGGGCGTACCGCCCGCCCAGCGGCGGGGGCAGTACCAGGTCGAGCAGCGGGTCTTCGAGCTGGGAGGGGAAGCCGCGCCGGGCGTTCCTCAGGTCGAGCACGACCGCGTAGTCGGCCTGGTGGCCCTTCGCCGCGTGAACGGTGCTGAACTCGAGCCGGAGCCTGCCCCGGCGCCGCGACGAGACCGCGGCGCCGCTGTCGCGGTACCGCCCGAGGACGAGCACGGACAGGGGCGGATCCTCCTTGCCCTCCCGCTTCTCGATGTCGCGGAGCGCTTGCTCGAGGCCACGCGCGTCTCCCTCGGCGGCGACGACGGTGACGCCCCCGTCGGGCACGCCTGGAGCGGGCCTGAGCGCGCGCTGCGTCTGCGCCGGATTGCGCACCACGAAGGCCGTCGAGGGCTCGAGGATGCCGCGGGCAAACCGGAACGTCTGCCCGAGAGTCCCGTGGGGCGGCAAAATCCCATCCGACCAGTGCTGACGCCCGGAACCGGGCGCTTCCTTGTCCCGTTCGCCGAGCGACCGTGGCTCAGCGGCTTTTCCTGACGGTGCGATGTCGTCGAACACGATGACTGACGGCTTATGAGTCCGTTGAGCATCAAGACCATGGGACGCCCTTCAAACGCACGAGAAACGGCCACGCTGGCCGGATAGAATCATGCCACCCTGCGACTAGCCAGACGCGTTCACGACTAGCGGGTTGTTCACCACCACGTTTGTTGTCTATCGTCTCGGCCGAGCCCGGTCGTTAGCGCGAATCGTGGGGCGAGAGCGGAGCCCACACTGATGCTGCAGCACTACCGCGTACTCGACTTGACCGACGACGAGAGCATGATCGCCGGGATGATCCTCGCCGACCTCGGCGCCGACGTGATCGCCGTGGAACCGCCGCAGGGCAACGCCGCCCGCCAGCGAGGCCCCTTTGCCGGCAACGAGCCCGGCCCAGATCGGTCGCTGCCGTGGGCCGCGTGGGCGCGCAATAAGCGCTCGGTGACGGCTGACCTCGAGGCCGACGCGGGCCGGCAGCGGCTGCGCCAGCTGGCCACCACCGCGGATGTGCTGATCGAGTCGACGACACCCGGCGTGATGGCCGCTCGGGGCCTCGGCTTCGACGATCTCACGGCACTCAATCCAGCGCTCGTCTACGTCTCGGTCACGGCGTTCGGCCAGGACGGCCCGAAGGCGGGGTACGCGGCCACCGACCTCACGATCGCGGCAGCCGCGGGCGAGATGTCGATCACCGGCGACGACGACCGAGCGCCGCTTCGCCTGGCGATCCCGCAGGCGCGGCTGCACGCCGGCGCCGAGGCAGCCCAGGCTGTGCTGATCGCGCTCCGCGAGCGGAAACGCTCTGGCCTCGGACAGCACGTCGACGTATCCGCGCAGGCCGCGCTGGCGCAGGCGATGCAGTCCTACATCCTCGCCGCCGCGGTGGGCGACATCGATCCCGCCCGCTTCAGGGGCGGCGTGAAGATGAGCGGGCGACCGTCGCCGCTGATCTGGCAGGCCGCCGACGGCTACGCTTCCGTCACGTTCGCCTTCGGCGTGGCGATCGGACCATTCTCTCGGCGGCTGATGGAGTGGGTGTGCGAGGAGGGCGGCTGCGACGAGGAGACCCGGGACAAGGACTGGATCGGCTACCGGGGTCTCCTGGCGAGCGGCGAGGAGCCGATCGAGGAGTACCTTCGCGTGCTTGGTGTGCTCGCGGCGTTCTTCCAGACGAAGACGAAGGCAGAGCTGCTCGCCGCCGCGATGGAGAAACGACTGCTGATCGTCCCGGCATCGTCGATCGGCGACCTGCACGACTCGCCGCAGTTCGCGGACCGCGACTACTGGCGCGAAGGGGCGGACTGGCCGGTCGCTGGTCGCTACCCCGGCCCCTTCGCCCACCTCGTCGGCACGCCGATCGAGCAGGGCGGGCCGGCGCCGGCTGTCGGCGCGCACGACGATGACCTCGAGGCGATCCTCGGGCGGACGAGCGAGGTCGAGCGGCTG
Source organism: Dehalococcoidia bacterium (assembly GCA_965249675.1). GTDB lineage: Bacteria > Chloroflexota > Dehalococcoidia > UBA2979 > UBA2979. The sequence continues at coordinate 1,892,197 of OZ252250.1, read as the reverse complement.
GACGCTGCCAGCGACGGCCGGCCGCTGAGCGACGTCAAGGTGCTCGACCTGATGTGGGTGATGGCAGGCCCCGCCGCGACACGGGTGATGGCCGACTACGGCGCGACCATCCTCAAGATCGAGTCGACCACGCGAGTCGATACCGCGCGCAGCGTCGGACCCTGGAACGGCGGCACCGCCGGGCCCGAGCACTCCGCGCTCTACCAGAACATGAACACCGGCAAGCTCGGGATGACACTCGACATCTCGAGTGCAGCTGGCCACGAGGTGATTCTCGACCTGGTGCGCTGGGCCGATGTCATCACCGAGGCGTTCTCACCGAAGGCGATGCGCGACTGGGGGCTGAGCTACGAGCGTCTGCGCGAGGTGAATCCGGGCATCATCATGCTCAGCAGCTCGCTCTTCGGCCAGAGCGGCCCCCACTCGGGCATCGCCGGGTTCGGCCCGATGGGCGCGGCGGCTGCCGGGTTCAATAGCATCGTGGGCTGGGGCGACCGCGATCCGGCCGCGGTCGCTGCGTACAGCGACTACGTCGCGCCGCGCTTCACCCTCGCCACGCTGCTGGCCGCCCTCGAGCATCGCGACCGCACGGGCGAGGGGCAGTACATCGACCTCTCGCAGGCGGAGGCGTGTATCCACTTCCTGGCGCCCGCGATTCTCGACTATTCGGTCAACGGCCACGAGTTTGAGCGGGTGGGCAACTTCGACCCACACGTCGCGCCGCACGCGGTCTATCCGGCGGCCGGCGAGGATCGCTGGGTCGCCATCGCGACGCCCACCGAGGAGCAGTGGCAGGCACTTGCGAGGGTTATCGGTCGGCCGGAACTCGCCGAGGCGCACTCTGACCTCGCGTCGCGCCTCGCGAACCTCGAGGCGATCGACGCCGCGATCTCGGCGTGGACCAGCGGGCGCGATATGTTCAACGTGGAGCACGAGCTGCAGGCGCAGGGCGTGGCAGCCCACGCCGTACAGAACAGCAGCGAGGCGGTCGTCGACCCCCAGCTGCTGCATCGCGGCCACTTCGTGACACTCGAGCACGATGTGATCGGCGAAACGATCGTGGAGGGTTCGCGCTTCAAGCTGAGCCGCACGCCGGCCCAGATCGAACGTGCCGCCCCCAGCTTCGGGCGCGATAATTTCGAGGTGCTCACGGAAATCCTTGGCTACGACGCCGAGCGCGTCGCCGAGCTCGCCGCGGCGAGCGTGCTGCAGTAGCGGGTCCGCTTCTTCCTTCTCTTCCACGTCACCGTCTACCGGCTCACTCGCGGCCGCATCCTGGTCGGCTTCGTGGGTGCGGTCACCCCTCCCGCAACGCCAACCGCCTGAGCGCCTCCCGTTTCCCGATGCCGCGCACCCCTTGCCCACCCAGCCACGGCCGTTGCACCGGGCTCTGTCGTGCCGCTCTCCCAGTTGTAGATCGTCTGCCCGGTGACACCGACGAGGAGGCCGTAGTCCTCGCCGGACAGGCCCAAGCGCTTGCGGTCGGCCTTCACCCCCTTTGGCGAGAAGCGGACGCGTTTGGCGGTGCTGGTCTTCGGCGCTTCGCCGAGGCGGCGCCTCCCAGCCCGCCTGACGACCCGTTTTTCAAACGCCCGATGCTCGGAGGGGTGCCACCGCGAGCAGCCAGGCCGACGCCGCGCGTCATACCAACTCCTCCCAGCTCCTCCCGGCGGCCCGTTTTTCAAACGCCCGATGCTCGGAGGGGCGCCACCGCGAACAGCCAGGCCGACGCCGCGCGTCATACCGACTTGCCGGTGGCTTGGACGTGCGATCAGATTTTCTGGTCGGCGCTCCGTGGCGCTCTCTGACTCCACGGTCCGTACGCTGCGCGAGCATCGCGCCGCGCAGGCCGAGCATCGTTTGAAGCTAGGCTCGGTCTATACGGACTTGGATCTGATCTTCGCAGACGATCTGGGCGGTCCGGCGCGTCCCTACAAGGTGTCTGAGAGAATCATGCGCCAAGCACGCGCCGCGGCTTTCAGGGGTTTAGGTTCCACGATCTTCGCCACACGATGGCGACGCTGGCTCTCCGCGCCGGCGTGCATCCGAAAGTGGTCAGCGAGCGTCTCGGGCACGCCAACGTCAACATCACGCTACAGACGGACAGCCACGTGCTCCCCGACATGCAGCGTGACGCTGCCGATGCCCTCGACGTGATCCTCGACATCCCTCAGCGCGCGTGAGGGGCTCGGCGCTACGAAGGCCAGGTGCGTCCTTCCCGTGCTGGCGCGAGGGTTGGCGACAAACGATCGGACATCCGAGGGTGTAGTTGGCACCCGATTGGCACCGCAGAGGGTGCCGCTCGATACATATGGGCTCCACTGCGCGCTACTAGGGCGGCCACGATCCGGCTCAGTAGTGCGCTGGGAACACCGCGATACTATTGGGGGCCACGAGGGCTTAGGTCTTGAAAACCGTCGTGCGTTTCGGCGTACCGTGGGTTCGAATCCCACCCCCTCCGCCAGAAAGTCCTGTGAGGTGAGGCTTGCGCGACAGTCCGTGGAATTTGTCGGGCGCCTCCGTGCGGCGCTTGCAGGCACGACAGCAGCCGATCAACAGCCAATGATGATCCTCGTCAGCGCCGCCATCGCCGAAGCGTTCGCGGACCGCATTCGCGACCTCGACGCCGCGATCGAGGTGGCGTCGCTGCACCCCGACGGATCGATCACGCCGTCGGCGGAGGGTATCGAGGTGGCGTTCAAGTCCGAAGATGTCGGCTCGGAACGAGAAACGCTGTTGTCGTTGGCCGAGGCGGGGGAGTTGCGCTGGCTCCACACCTCGAGCGCCGGCACCGACAGGGCATTCTACCAGCGCCTGCGCGCACTGGACCAGGGGGTGCGCATCAGCAACTCCTCCGGCAGCGCCGAGCCGATTGCGCAGACGGCGATCGGCGGTCTGCTGAGCCTCGCGCGGGGGTTCCCAGCATGGGCCGAAGGCCAGCGCGCACACGAATGGCGCCGGCACGAGGGCCAGACGCCGGAGTTGCGCGGGCAGACGATCGTCGTCGTCGGCCTCGGTGCGATCGGCGGGCACATCGCGCGCCTCGCGCAGGCGCTGGGGCTGCACGTGATCGGCGTGCGCCGCAGCCCTCGACGTGACGACGACAGCGTCGACGAACTGGTGACGCCTCAGGGGTTCGCGAGCGTGCTGCCGCGCGCGGACTGGCTCGCCCTGACCGTGCCGCTGACCGACGACACGAGAGGCCTGATCGACGCCTCGGCGTTCGCGGCGCTGCCGCCCGGGGCGCGGCTGCTGAACGTGGCCCGCGGCGAGGTGCTCGACGAGCCCGCGATGATCGCCGCGCTGCGCAGCGGTGCGCTGGCGGGCGCTTACCTCGATGTCTTCGCCGAGGAGCCGCTGCCGCCCTCGTCGCCGCTATGGGACCTGCCGAACGTGATCGTGACGCCGCACAACTCCGCGTCCTCGACCGGAAACATGGCGCGGGCGCTCGACATCTTTCTGCGCAACCTCGAACGCTGGGTGCGGGATGAACCCCTGGAGAACGAGGTCTCGGAGCGGTAGATGCTGCGTCAGTCCACGGAGCGACCCTTCGAGGCCTACCGCTCGCCGCGCTGGCTGCCGGGCGGACACCTCCAAACCCTGGTGCCGGCGATCTGGCGCTCGACCCTGCGCCCGCCGGACTCGCGCGCGTCCTCAGGCCTCGCCACCGCAGACGGAAGCGCCCTACGAAGCGCTCACGCCGAGAGAAACCGAGGTCCTCCGCCTCGCAGCGGAGGGCCGGAGCAACAAGCAGATCGCTGCCAGCCTGGTGCTTAGCGAGAAAACGGAAGAACCGAATAGGGAACATCTTCTCGAAGTTGCAGGTGCACGATAGAACACAGGCCGTTCTCTACGCGCTACGTACCGGGATCGCCGAGCTTCCCGACGACAGAACTGATCCGCGCGAAGGCGGAGCACCGACATCAAGCCGAGAGTCCTGATAGGACATCGTTGATTCAGGCATTGATTCGCGCCTCGCCGATTCCGCTACCACGGACGAGCGCGTTCAGGCTGACGGGAGTGATTGGTTTCGCTGCTGGGCTCGTCGTGGTGCTCGGCTACCTCGGCATCGGGCCGTTCGACCTGCCCGGACTGCTCGACTAGCCGGAGCCGTTAGACGGCGATGCGTCAGCGCCAGTGCCCTGGCGAGACCAACATTCCGAGGCGTATGAGGTCTGAGGGTGGTAGCAGGGGCCGGATTTGAACCGGCGACCGACGGCTTATCAGTCCGTTGATCATCCTGATGGTGGCGGTGCGGTCGCGGCCGGGCTGTTCAGGGGCCGCGCGATGCGCTAGCGTCTTATTGGGGAGCGCGATGCCCGAGAACCGTGAGCTGGCGATCGATTGGCCCGACGTGGTGAATGAGGATGGCACCCCGATGCGGTGGTTCGGCGCGTGGCTCGTCGGCGACGAGGGTGCCGAGGGAGCGTGGTTCCACAGCGGACGCGGTGCCGCGTCGACTGCGCACACCGTCCCGCCGGACGCGACGGGGATGCGCGTGCGCCGCTGGCCCAATGAGGGGCTGGCAGCGGAGTACGCCGATCTGATCCCGGTGCCGGCCGGGCCGGTCGAAGCCGCGGAAGCTCCCTTCGAGCGCCAGCAGGCGTTCAGTCTCCTCGCCGCCGAAGCATCCTGAGGGAGGACCGAATGGTCGCTATCGACACCAACCCGAACGCCTGGAGAGCAGAGACGCCCGGTCACGAGGGCTGGGCGCGTTCCGCGCGGCCCGACGACCCCAACAAATACTTCATGCTCTCCGCCGACTGCCACGGGCAGGAGCCGGCGGACCTCTGGGCCAAACGCATCGAGCCCGAGTACCGCCACCGTATTCCTCGGCAGGAGGTGGACTCGGACGGGGTGAAGTGGCAGGTCACCGAGGGCCACCGCCCCGTGAAGATCCGCGACCTCAAGCTCGAGGGTGAGGACAAGGAGCGGAACGGCGCGGGCTATGAAGTGGACGAGCGGCTGCGCGACATGGATCGCGACGGCATTGACGTGGAGCTGTCGTTCCCCAACAAGGGCGTGTCGGCGTGGGCGACGCCCGACCCTGTCTTTTCGCAGGCGATGTGCCGCGTGTGGAACGACTGGTCGATGGAGCAGTACGGCGGCCATCCCGACCGCATGGTGCCAGCAGCCGCCATCGCGCCAGGCGACCTGGAAGGGGCGATCGCGGAGGTGCAGCGCGTGGCGGCCATGGGCCATCGCTGTCTCACGCTGCCCAACCGTCCGGTGTGGGGCCCGGGCGACGGCAGCGAGCTGAACTACAACCTGCCCGACTTCGATCCGCTGTGGGCCGCGATCGAGGAGGTCGACCTCCCGATCACGCTGCACATCTCCACGGGCAAGGACCCGCGGGGCGCCCGCGGCAACGGCGGTGCCGTGATCAACTACGCGGTGCACGCGCTCGGCCAGTCCCTGGAGCCAGTCGCCAACTTCTGCAGTTCCGGGGTGCTGGACCGCTTCCCGAAGCTGCGCATCGCCACGATTGAGGCGGGAATCGGTTGGGTGCCGTGGGCGCTGACGGCGATGGACGAGGCCTACCACAAGCACCACATGTGGGCGTTCCCCAAGCTCGATCTGCTGCCGAGTGAGCACTACCGCCGCAGTTTCTACGCGAGCTTCGGCGAGGATCCGCCTGGGCTGGCACTGGCACGGGAGTTCGATCTCACGAAGAACTACATGTGGGCGAACGACTACCCCCACCAGGAGGGCACGTGGCCGCACTCGGCTGCCGCCATCGAGCGCACCATGGGCGGGCTCACGGACGGCGAGCGCGCCGCAGTGCTCGGCCTGAACGGAGCTCGCTTCCTCGGGATCGAGGTGCCGGTCGACAAACGCTAGCCGTCTGGCCCCCGCTGTTACTCCGCCGCTGCGTAGACGTCACGGCCCCAGCGGATCGATCACCGGTCCCGACCCCTCTTCTTGGCGCACGCACGCCGCCAAGGAGGTTCGAGCTACAGCGTTGTGGGGCACGAAAACGTCATCAGTGTCCGGCCGCCCACCGGTAACGGTGGTGTAGGCCGCCGAGAATCGGCTCTGCGACGACACGGCAGCGAGTTGACGATGGCGGGAGTTCGCGAGCGCCCGCCGGTGGCTCCAGCTCTAACGAGCGATGCGGTCGCGTCTCGTTATAGTAGCTGACGTACTCTCGCAGCACCCGCCGCAGATGCCTCTCGCCCCCGAGCCCGATGCGCACGGCGTCACGCAGCGTCTCGACCGCCTCGCCGACCGCCTCCTCGGTGCGCCAACCGGGTGACGGGGCACGCGGGACATCTGTGCGGTAGCGGCGGATCGTCTGCAGACTGACGCGGAAGCCGAGCTTGCGGAGCTCGCCAAGCACGCGCATGTGTCCCCAGCGCGGATTCTCCTCCGTCATCCGTCGAATCTCGACGGCGATAGCCGGGTCGATCCGCGGGCGGCCTCGCCGACCAGGACGGCTGCGCCAGCGCCAGTAGCGCCGCCACCCGGCACGGTGCCAGCGCACGACAGTGTCGGGCTGGACGATCACGAGGTGCTTCCGCCAGGCCGGCCACGTCCGTGACAGTGACAACCAGAGGAGACGGTCGCCGAGCAGCAATGCCGGGCGCCGTCGGGTCCGCGTCAGGACGTCGACCTGGTGGCGGAGCGCGATGTTCTCGAGCACGAGGTCGCGTCGGTCACGGGCGATCCCGCCCCGGAGCCGCAGTACGTAGTTGAGCACCAGCAGCATCGCGCCCTCCCACCACCTCGGGAGGGTCGAGCGTCGCTCCGATCACGTCACACTGGGCGCGGACGGAATAATGGCACCGCACACCCTCCTCGTCGGTCCGAGGCCGCCGAAGAGCCTCCACATGCGCAGCGCTCAACCCACACGCGACTCACAGCGCCGACAATCGCCCCTGTGCTGTGCTGATCCGGCCCCCGAGACCGCTTCACGAGGCCCTCGGCGGCGTAGATGGGGAATTTTGGCGCGAGACTCGCACTTGCACACTCGGATGATCATGATGAGATCATGGCACCCAACCGGGAAGGGAAGTGTGCCATGCATCAGCCGACATTCGCCGGAGTCGAGTTCGCGCAGGACCGCTACACGATGCGCCGCCAGAAGTTCCTCGAACGGCTGGATGGCCTCGTGCCGTGGGAGAAGCACGAAGCAGCCATCGAGCCCCACTACTCCAAGCCCGGCCGCGGGCGGAGGCCCTACCCCCTCTCCGTGATGCTGCGCATCCACACCGTGCAGCTCTGCTACAACCTCAGCGACCCCGGCACGGAGGACCTCCTCCACGAGGCCGAGTCGGTGCGAGCCTTCTGCTTCCTCACGCTCAGCGAGCCCATCCCCGACGAGACGACCATCCTCAACTTCCGCCACCTGCTCGAGCACCACTCCCTGAGAAGCAGGATCCTCGAAGTCATCAACGAGCACCTCGCGAGCGAGGGATTGAGGCTGAGCGAGGGCAGCATCGTGGACGCGACCATCATCTCGGCACCGTCGTCGACGCAGAATCGCGAGCGGGGAACAGCCAGTCTAGTCCCGAGAGCGCCCCCTCGTGCTGCTGGCGGAAGCAGCAGATCGTGGCGTGGTCGGGCTGCTGGTTCGCGGTCAGCACGCGGAAGGCGATGTCCTCGCGGCAGCGCCGTTCGATCTGGCGGCTCGAGCGCTCGCCCTCGCAGTAGGCATAGAGCACGAGCGCGACCATCATCGACGGCTCGTACGCCTTCCGCCCCCACCCATCCTGACATCCGTTTTAGGAACTCAACGGTCCCGAGCTCACGGCCAACGCCCTGCGCGACTGGTGCCGGTTCTCCGGCACGGGCAGCAGCTACATCGAGCCCGGTGCGCCGTGGGAGAACCCGTACGTGGAGTCGTTCAACGGCCGGCTCCGCGACGAGTTCAGAGTAGCGTTCCCACGGCGCATCAGGACTCTGGCCTCACGGGGTTGCTGACCAGTACTCTCTATTTGGTGGGGGGACTGGTCGTCGTCCTGATCGTAGGAGCGGCGGCATACTGGGCGGGTACCTGGATCGTGGCGGACGTGAGACCTTCGAATTCGGCTCGTGCTCGTTCCAGAGCGTCACGGGACAGGACCGCTTCCCGAGCGAGGAATGCGGCGAGTACAGCGGCGCTCCGCTCGTAGGCGACTCTCCGGACGTCGAGGCTGAAGAACCGCCGCTGCTCCCAGCTGCCCTCAGCGGTCGGGAGGTACAGCCACCACACGAGGCCGTCCGTCAGGGCGGCCAGTCCCACACCCTCCTCGAATGCGTAGCGAAGAAGTTGCTCTTGGTGCGGCTGAAGGTCGGTTTCCGCTCTCTTGACTTCGAGAAAAACGGCGCTGTATCCGCGGACCCGCAGGCAGTAGTCGACTCGCCCGCTGCCCGCTCCGTACTCCGGCACGACCTCATCAATGTCGTGCCATTGCCAGCCGAGCGCGGCTAGCACGGGAAGAATGACGCCCTGGCCGTGTAGCCTCCTCACTGCTCGTGAGGAGGCTCGTGTTCGAGGCGACCCGCGCGACTGCGACTTCGAGCTCGCTCATCGGGCCCTCATAACACACGGTCCGGCGGGTTTCGGCAACCTGTGGCGGCGCTCCGCGGCCGTAGCGGTCGGTCTGCTCCTCCCCGCGAGCAACGGGGTTGGCATACTTCCCCTTCTATTTGACATAGTTCCCTTCTATGAGGCGGCGTCGCAAGTACTACGAGCCTGAGGACCTGGGGCGCGAGCAGGCTCGCCGTGACGCCGCCGACCCCAACCGGCGGTTCTACGTCTAACTATGGCCACTACGTCGGCCACACCGCGCATGTGGGGGCACGGCTCCGCCAACACCGTGGCGATGAGGTCGAATCGACGGCTGGAGGCAACCCCGCTCTCGTCTGGACATCCGGACCGCTTGCCACCCGCAGGGACACCGCCGCGTTCGAAGCGGCGATGAAGTCGCTTCGCGACCAGCACTCGCCGCGCTTCGCGGAGATCACGGGCGTCACGCCCATCCCTTGGCGATACGGCCGCCGCCGCGCCGGCTGGCCGGTGCCGGCGTTGCGCCGCGGGACTCGGAGAGCCGGCCGCAGCCGCCGAATACGGCGTATGTGGGTGGTGATCGTCGTGGCCGCCGTCCTCGTCGTACGTGTCGTCATCGATGCGATCGGCAACGCCCTGTTCTAACGGAATGCAGGCCTTCCGAGGGATCGCGGAGCAGTTCACGATCGGAGGAGTCCGCTCTCCTGTTGCCTTAGGGCCTGATATCGGGAGCAAAGTGCTTAGACTCCCTTGAGTTTCATTACTATAGGTCCCATAATGGGACCGAGGCGGTTCACACGTGCGCATTATCGCCAAACGAACGCTGCGAGACTACTGGGAGAGCCACCCGAACGCTGAAGAACCGCTGCGCTCCTGGTACCGCACCGTCAAGGGGGAAGACTGGGACACCCCGGCAAAGCTAAAGGCGAGGTTCCCCAAGGCCAGCATCGTTGGCGGCAACCGGGCCGTCTTCGACATTAGAGGAAACGACTACCGCCTAATCGTCGAGATCAACTATTCGTACCGGACCGTGTATGTCCGCTTCGTGGGGACGCACACCGAGTACGACCGCATCGATGCACGGGAGGTGTAGCAATGGTCAATGTGAGGCCCATCCGCACCGAAGCCGACTACGAAGCCGCCCTAGCGCGTGTCGCGGAGCTCATGGACGCCCGCGAAGGGACCTCCGAGGGGGAGGAGCTCGATGTCCTCGTCGACCTTGTCGAGGTCTACGAGGACAAGCACTTCCCTATGGGCTACCCCGACCCGATCGCCGCGATCGAATTCTGCATGGAGCAGCAAGGCCTGGCCCCGCGTGACCTCGTTCCCTACATCGGGAGCCGCGCCCGGGTCTCCGAGGTGCTCTCGGGGAAGCGTGCGATCACGATGTCCATGGCGCGTGCCCTGCACGACCACCTCGGCATCCCCGCCGGGGTACTCCTGCAGAACCCGGCGCCGGCTGACGACACGTCGCTCACCGGCCTTGATGCCGACCGCTTCCCCTTGAAGGAGATGGTAAAACGCGGCTGGATTCCGGACGTTCCCGACCTGAAGGGACGGGCAAGCGAGCTGGTTGCGGGGCTCCTCGGACGTGCTGGCGGCACCGATGCCCTCGAAGCGGTTCCGATGTACCGCAAGAACGACCACCAGCGCATCAACGCCAAGACGGAACCCTACGCCCTGCGCGCCTGGTGCTGGCAGGTGCTCGCGTCAGCGAACGACGACCCTCCCCCCGCTCCGTACAGGCCTGGGACTGTCACCCAAGAGTTCCTTGGCGAAGTCGCGCGGCTGAGCCTGTCGGAAGACGGCCCGGTGCAGGCGCGGGACTTCCTAGCCGACCACGGGATCGCCCTGAGGGTGGAACGCCACCTCCCGAAGACGCACCTGGACGGCGCCGCCTTTCGGCTCCCGGGGAGGCCGTCGGTCATCGGCCTCACCCTGCGCTACGATCGCATCGACAATTTCTGGTTCTGCCTCCTGCACGAGCTGGCGCACGTCGGCCGCCACTTTGATGGTCGCCCCGACGGCTTCGTCGACGATCTGGACCTGCCCGGCGACGACGTACGAGAAGCCGAGGCCGACGAGTGGGCGCAGGAAGCGCTGATCCCGCGCGATGAGTGGGACAAGAGCATGATCTGGGTGGAGCCGGCGACCCTGAGCGTGATCTACTTCGCGAACATCCTGGGAGTCCACCCCGCCATCGTCGCCGGGAGGATCCGACACGAGACCGGCAACTACCGGCTCCTCTCGCAACTGGTCGGGACCGGCAAGGTCCGGCAGCAGTTTGAGGAGGCTTAGATCGTGGACTGGGAGCTTGTTTGTCAGCACTCGGCGCCCAGCTCCGCCCGAGCAACGCAAGGGCCGACACCGCGATCACAACCGTCGCCGCGATGATCACCCCATGGCAGGGACAGACGGAGCCCGAGGTAGGCCGCGGCCTCGGGTTTGACCCGCGCTCCCGTGCCCTCGTCAATTTGGTGCCTGAGCACGTTGGGCACCTGCACTGGCACCACACCTGTTCGAAGCGCGATACCGCCCTTCCCAGGCACGCCAACTCTGAGGAGCAACTGGGTGTCGGGGGTTCGGGCTCGCGGCAACTGGCAACCAGGATGGGGCGCCTGCATTCGTCTCTAGGAGTGCGGCAGGTTTGAGACGAGCACCCCTTCTGGGATATACAATATATCTACGGGGAGGTGCCATGGGCGCAACGTCGCACGTATCACGCTGGGGTTCGAGTCTCGCCGTCCGCATCCCCAAGGCTCTCGCCGAGCAGTGGGGCGTCGAGGAGGGTTCGGCCATCGAACTCTTCGCTGAAGGTGGCGACATCGTACTGCGGAGGCGCAGGTACAACCTCGCCGAGCTTGTGGCCGGGATGAACCCCGAGAACGCTCATTCGGAGACGGACTGGGGTGCCCCTCAGGGTGATGAGGCGTGGTAGACGAACCGTACCTGCCAGAGCGCGGCGACTTCGTCTGGCTTGAGTTCTCACCGAAGGCCGGTCGCGAGCAGGCGGGCCGCCGGCCGGCCCTCGTCGTCAGTCCCCGCCTGTACAACGAGCATTCCAGCGTCGCACTGCTGTGCCCGGTCACATCCCGGGTCACGGGGTACGCGTTCGAGGTCGTACTTCCTGCCGGCAGCCCTGTCACTGGCGTCGTGCTGTCCGATCAGGTTCGAAGCCTCGATTGGCGAGCACGGCACGTGTTGCGATCGCTCTAGATCTAGACCAAGTGATCGCTCTTAGGGTAGGCCACCTCCAGGGATACTCTGGTCCCTGCGAACGGTACCTAGGCACCACCTCCCGCCTTGTGCACCAGGTTTTGGCGCGCGCGATTCGTGTTCCGCGTGCGGTAGGACTGGCCGCGCGTGGTCAGGATGTGGGAGTGATGCCCGAGGCGGTCGAGGAGCGCTGTGGTGAGTTTCTCGTCGCCGAAGACGCGCACCCACTCCCCGAAGGCGAGGTTGGTGGTGACGATCGTCGAGCGCCGCTCGTAGCGGTCGGCGAGGAGGTTGAAGAGCCGCTCGCCCCCGGTGCGCTCGAAGGGGACGAAGCCGAGTTCGTCGACCACCAGGAGCGCCACGCGCAGGTAGCGTTGATGCAGCCGCGAGAGCGTGAGCTCGTCGCGCGCCTCCACGAGCTCGCGCACGAGGTCGGCCGCGCGGATGAAGGCGACGCGGTGGCGCCGGCGGGCGGCCTCGACGCCGAGCGCGATCGCGAGGTGCGTCTTGCCGGTGCCGATCGGTCCCGCGATGACGATGTCCTCGGCACGCTCCAGGTACTCGCAGGTTGCGAGCTGGGCGAGCTGCGGCCGCTCGACGCCCTGCAGCGCCTCCCAGTCGAGCTGCTCGAGGGTCTTGGGGTCGGGGAATCGCGCCTGGCGCAGCAGGCGCGCCACCGCGCCGTCGCGGCGGGCCAGCACCTCGGACTCGAGCAGCTGCAGCAGGAACTCCTCGTAGTTCCAGCCGTCGTGCGTCGCCTGGCGCACGAGCTCGGGGTAGTGGCGACGGACCGAGGGCAGCTTCAGCTCCCGGCAGTGCGCCTCGAGCACGGCCGTGCGCGCCGCGTCGCTCACAGCACACCACCCGGGAGCAAGCGGTCGTAGTCGCGCGCCGACGCGCTCTCCACGTGGTAGCCCCGCAGCGCCTCGGGCACCGCGACCTCCCTGCTCTCCCAGGCCTCGGCCAGTGAGCGCCGAAGGGCCAGCTCGTCGAAGTGGCCGTCACTCTCGAGGCACGCCTCAAGCGCCTCGCGCACGTGCTCCTCGCCGTGCTCCGCCACCGCCCGCAGCAGCCGTGCCAGCGCGCGACCCGCCTCATGGCCGCCGCGCTCGCCCTCCAGCTGCGCCCACAGGCGCCCGTAGGGCTCCCCCATTTCCGCGAGCAGCTCCGGGGCCACCTGCCGCACCGCCTGTGGCTTCCGCGAGAGCTCGCCGAGATAGTGGCGGTAACTCACCCGCCGGCCGCCGAAGCGCTGCCGGGGGTGGCTCACCTGCTCGTCCGCGAGGCAGAGCGTCACCTCCGCCACGCCCACCCAGGCCGTGATCGGGAGGCCCGCCCAGCGCTCCGGCACCGAGTACCAGGCGCCCTCCAGGCGCACCAGCGCGCTGCGGCTGACCGAGACCGGCTGCATCCGCCGCGCCTCGAACGCCACCTCCGGCAGGGAGCGCAGCAGCGGCTCCTCCACGGCGAAGCGCTCCCACACCTGCTGGGCGGCAAGGCGGTCGACCTCCCCCTGCATCTCCTCCGAGAGCTCCTGCAGCGAGTCTCCGCGGGGGATCGGCGTGAGCACCTGGAGCCGCACGCCCCTGCCACGGGACTCCACGCCGCCCTTGTCGTGCCCCTCGCCGGGGCGCGCGAAGCAGGGCTCGACGCAGTAATGGCTGACGAGCGCCTGGAAGCGGTCGGTCAGGGCGCGGCGCGTGAACTGCACCCGCCGCACCTCGATCGCCTCGGCGTAGCGCTCGATCGCCTTCTCGATGTGGCGCCGGAGCTTGGTCTGGGAGAGGCCCCGGGTGCTGCGGTAGACCGGCACGAGGCGGCCGCGATACTCCTCGCGGGCGTCGAACAGGTAGAACTCCGGGTTCGCCATCGTGACCTCGCCGCGGCGGTCGTTGAAGCCGACCTTGCCGGCGAGGGCGATTCCGGAGCCCCTCGGCAGGCGCGTTGCGAGCCCGGGCTGGTTGAACCAGGTGACGGCCAGCATGTTGCCGAAGGCGTCGCGTACCTCTGCCTTGCAGGCGCCGTGCATGCGGCCGCGCCAGCGCGCTCGGCGGTGACGGACACGACCACGCCGCTGACGGCTCCCTCCTCGCCAACCAGGAGCTCACGGACACTGCGCGTGGCCGAGAAGTCGTGGTAGCGGAACGGGTAGTGGATGAGCAGGTCGTCGACGGTCGCGATACCGAGCGCCTCGTAGCAGGCGAGCTCGTTGCCGCGGATCCCGAGCCGGGCGTCCGTGAGCGCCGTCTCTGCGGGAGGCGCGGACGGCGCCTTCGCCCGCGCACGGCCGGCCGGCGGCTCCGGGGTTGCCGCAGGCTGGGCCGGCGCTGGTGCGCCTGCGGGCGCCGCCGCGGCGTAGCCGGTCAAGCGTGCGATCGCGACCACCCTGGCGAGTAGCGGCTGCGGATTCCTTCGGCTGATCGACGGCGACCTACTGCTGCCGGTCAACCTGGTCCGCCACGCGGCTCCAGGCTTCTTCGAAGGTCGACCCAAGGTGGCCGCGATGAAGGTGCTGCTTGAGAACCGTTGCCCATGGGTCCGCTGCGAGGCGATCCTTGAGTCCCCGTGGGCAGTCGGTCGGCTCCGGGAACACGTCGGCGACGTCGATCTCGTGATCGACGCAACGGGAAATGGGGCCTTTGCGACCCACCTGGCGAAGGTCTGCTCGGAACAGGGGAAAGCTCTGGTTTCCTTGGCCCTCTACAGGGGTGGACGCGTCACCCGGGTCCGCCGCCAACTCCCCGACGACTACCCGATTGGCTCCCGGGGCGATCACTGGCGCTATCCGGTCATCCCCCCCGGCGGCGAGGACGAGAATGTCGGTCTCGAGGTCGGCTGCACTGCGCCAGTGAGCAACGCACCACCCGGCGCCGTATCGGCGGCAGCCTTGCTCGCAGCGAACACCGCCGTTGATGTGCTGGCAGACCGGCATGAGGGACCAGACGAGGTCGTTGAAGTGCTCCGGCCTCTTGCTGAGGCCCCGTTCGACAAGGTGGGACGGGTGGCCCAACCCGACCTCCCTCCGGCCGCCTACCTGACCAGCGAAGCCAGCACGACTATCCGCAAGCGGGCCGCCCTCGCCTACCCGAACGAGACCGGGGGGGGTCCTCGTGGGCCTAACAACCGAGAGCGGAGAGCCTTGGATTGTGGAGGCGGTGGAGCTGGAGTCCGCACCGCCTTCGCCGGCGTCCTATCGGCTACCGCCGGGAAAGACGCAGGCGGCCGTTGATCGGCTTCGGGAGGGCGATGGCCGGCTCGGGTACGTGGGGGAGTGGCACAGTCACCCAAATGCCTCAGATCGAAGCACAACCGACGAACGAACGATGAAGTCGTTGGCCCGCGAGCCGAACCTGGTGGGGAGCTCCCCGGTCCTCATCGTGGCTCGCCGCGAGGAAGGGGAGTACGAACTAGCCGGTTCACGCTCGACCTCGTCGCGAATGCGGAGCATTGAACTACGTGAAGCCGGTCGACTGCCTGCCCCTGCCCTTGGCGCCATCGGTGACGACTCCTGAGGGATGCCCGGGAATGTTGGAGGCTCCAACTCCTGAGAGGATGGGGCGAAGACACGACGAGGCAAGTACCCAGTAGAGATCCGCGAGCAGGCCGTGCGGGTGGTGTTCGAGCATCAAGCCGAGCATGTGTCGCAGTGGGCAACGATTACCTCGATCGCCTCGAAGTTCGGGATGACCGCCGAGACGTTACGAACGTGGGTGCGGCGTGCTGAGGTCGATGCAGGTGCACGAGCGGGGCTGACGACCGGGGAACGGGAGCGGCTGCGGCAGCTCGAGCGCGAGAATCGCGAGTTGCGCCGCGCCAACGAGATTCTGAAGGGGGCCTCGGTTTTTTTCGCACGGGAGCTCGACCCGCGACTGCCGTAATGACCCGCTTCATCGAGACCCACCGCGAGCGCTTCGGGGTCGAGCCGATCTGTCGCGAACTGCAGGTCGCCCCGTCGACGTACTACGCGGCACGGCAGCGCCCGCGATCGGCCCGTCGCATACGGGACGAGGCGCTGCAGGTGAAGCTGAGACAGGTCCACGCCGAGCACTTCGGGGTCTACGGCGCACGCAAGCTCTGGCGCCAGCTCACGCGCGGCCCAGCGCTCGACTCGCCACCAGCGCCGTCGTCAGCTGCGCCGGAGGCCGGACATCGGGCGTGTGGGGTAGGCGGCCATGCACAGCGGCAGCCTTGCCATTAGATCCTACCCTGACGCCGCGACACGCTGCCTGTCTCGCACAGATGCGCCAGGGGGCAATCCGCGCAACGAGTCCGCTGTCGACGTCGATCGCCACAAATTCGCCTTGATGCAGTCGCTCTGCTCCCCGCCGGACCTCGAGTTCGTAGCGCGCCCTCGCGGCCCGCGTCGCCTCGGCCGCAGATCGATGCTCCATGGAGTGCTCCCGAACGCGCGTCACGCGGCCAGGGAAATGCCGCCGGGCACGCCCTCACGAGCCGAGCGTACCACCCCGTCCCGGGCGATCCAGCCGCATTCGAGGCCCACGCCGCAGGGGCTCGCTCATCGCGCAGGGCGGGTGCGAGCCGTCCAGGCGTGAGCGGTTCTGGTGTTGCCTGCGGCGCCGGCGGCCGGTATCCAAGCGAGCTGTGCACTCGTTGACAGTTGTCGGCGCCGTCGAGATACTCCCGCCGGAGCGTTTCGCCGGAGGGGCGCCGTGGCAGAGCGAGTCCTCCGCGGAGTCGGTATCGCACTGCTCGCACTTGGCCTGGGCGGGCTGGTCCTCGCGTGGGGGCTGTCGCCGGCCAGCGCGGATGGTCCCCATGTGGCCGTCCTCAGAATCGACGGGGCGATCGACCCGATCAGCGCCCGCTTTCTGTCCAGGGCGATTGGCAAGGCAACGGACGACGGAGCGGTGCTCATCGTCTTGGAGCTCGACACGCCCGGGGGGCGCCTGGACTCCACGCGCGACATGGTGCAGGACATCCTCGGCGCCCGCATGCCGGTAGCCGTCTACGTCTCGCCCGCGGGGGCGCAGGCGGCGTCGGCGGGCACCTTCATCACCGCGGCGGCCAACTTCGCGGCGATGGCACCGGCCACGAACATCGGCGCGGCGTCGCCGATCAGCTCCTCGGGCGAGGACTTGCCCGAGACGCTGGCGCGAAAGATCAACGAGGACACGCAAGCCTTCATCCGAGGGATCGCGGAGCGGCGCGGTCGGAACGCCGAGGCGCTCGAGGGAACGGTCACGCAGGCTCGGGCCTACTCAGCGAGCGAGGCGATCGACCTCGGGATCGTTGACCTCGTCGCCAACGATACGGCGGATCTCCTGGCTCAGCTCGACGGCCGGAGCGCGGAAACGGCTGCGGGCAGCGTCGTTCTTGACACGAAGAACGTCGAGGTGCGCGAGATAGAGAAGACGCTGCTGGAGAGCTTCCTGACGGTCATTGCGGATCCGAACATCGCGTTCTTGTTGCTCTCGATTGGCAGCCTGGCGCTACTCGCCGAGTTCTTCACGCCGGGATTCTTCGGGCCGGGCGTGGTGGGCGTGCTTGCGCTGCTGCTCGCGTTCGCAGCGTTCGGACAGCTGCCGGTGAACTGGGTGGGTGTAGCCCTCATCCTCTTCTCGATGGTGCTCTTCTTCTTCGAGATGCAGGCTCCGGGCATTGGCGTATTCGGGATCAGCGGCCTCGTGACGCTCCTCGTTGGGGGATTCCTGTTGTTCGGCGGCTTCTTCGACTCGTCCGAGATCCCTGAGCCGACGGTGGGAGTGAATCGGTGGCTGATCGGAGCGATGGCGATGGCAGCGGCCGTGGCGGTGCTGTCGCTCTTCTTCCTGGCGAGAGAGGGCGGTGCTCCCACCGGGTACGTCTCCGCCACCGAGGCTGCGCTGGTGGGTCAGCGCGGTGTCGCGCTCTCCGCGCTCGAGCCCTCGGGGAGCGTCCGTGTCCGGGAAGAGGAGTGGACTGCCACCACCGACCCCGGGGAACACGTGCGCGAGGGAGACGAGGTGCAGGTGGTGGGCGTGTACGCTGGCAGGCTCCTGAAGGTATCCAGCATTGCGTCAGGACCCGCCGCAGAGCCACGAAGTATACTGATCTCCCCGCTGGGGAAGCTGTGGAGCAGACTCACGCGCGAGGCCGGCCGACCGGAGGCGTAAGCAGCGTGGGTTCCGTCAGGAGGTAGACGATGGCATTCATCATCAAGTTGGCAGGCCCGAATGAAGCGTTGCTTCGGTCAGGAGGCGGCGCGCAGCCGAAGGTGAAGGTCGGGGGCAGGATGATAGCGTTCCCGATCGTCCACAAGGCGCAGCGCCTGTCGCTGGAGGTGATGACGCTGCAGGTGGTCACTTCGAACGTCTACACAAGCGAAGGCGTCGCCATCTCCGTCGACGGAGTAGCGCAGGTGAAGGTTGCCCGCAGCGAGGACGCGATCAGGACCTCGTCGCAGCAGTTCCTCGGGAAGGGCGCCGATGAGATCGCACAGATCGCGCTTCAGACCCTCGAGGGGAACCAGCGCGCCGTGCTCGGCACCTTGACGGTGGAGCAGATCTACCAGGACCGGGAGGCCTTCGCCCAGCGGGTGCGGGAGGTGGCCGGCCCCGACATGGCGAACATGGGCCTCGAGATCGTCAGCTTCACGCTCCGGGACATCCAGGACGAGCAGGGATACCTCGAGGCGCTGGGCCGCGCGCGGACCGCTGAGGTCAGGCGCGACGCGGAGATCGGCGAGGCTGAGGCCACGCGCGACTCGAACATCCGAAAGGCCGAGGCGGAGCGGGACTCGGGCATCGCTCAGGCTCAGGCGAACCGTGCCCGGGAGGCGGTCAGGTTCGAAGCGGACACGCAGATCGCCGAATCCGAGCGCGATTTCAGCGTCCAGAAGGCGGCGTACGACCGGGAGACAAACGCGCGTCGCGCCGAAGCCGAGCTCGCGTATCAGCTCCAGGAGGCGAGGACCCGCCAGGAGATCCGCGAGCAGGAACTGCAGGTGGAGGTCGTCGAGCGCACCAAGCAGATCGAGATCGAGGTGCAAGAGATCACCCGCCGCGAACGGGAGCTGGACGGCTCGGTACGGCGGCCCGCCGAGGCCGAGCGGTTCCGATTGGAGACCGTTGCCGCTGGCGAGAAGGCCCAGACCGTGGCGGGAGCCGAGGCCGACTCGGAGACGATCAGGCTGCAAGGCGAGGGCGATGCCCAGGCGATCCGCGCCCGCGGGGAGGCCGAGGCCGACGCGATTCGGGCGCAGGGGTTGGCCGAGGCCGAGGCGATGCAGAACAAGGCCGCCGCCTGGAAGCAGTACGGCCAAGCGGCGGTGCTCGACAAGCTGCTGGCGTCACTGCCGGAAGTAGCCGCAGCCGTCTCGGCGCCCCTGGCGAAGACCGAACGCATCGTCATGATCGGCGGCGGCGGAGACGGCGTGGGCGCGAGCCGGCTCACCGGCGACGTGACCAAGGTCGTGGCGCAACTTCCCGCGGTCATCGAGAGCCTCACCGGAATCGACATCCTTGGGACCTTGAAGAACCTCCAGCAAGTCGTCACTACAGACGGTTCGGGCGACGACCCGATCGAGCCGGACGGTGGCGGCGAAACCGCGGAGTCCTCAGGCGACTAGCACTGCGCGAGCCGCCGAGGTCGAAGACCGAGAGGTGGACAACTCTGGCGGCGTGAGCGATGCGGCGCCGTCAAGATTCAGGGCTCGAGGAGCATCGCGTAGCCTCGTCCGCGGAGCGACGAGGAGATGGCGATGACCTGCCCGCACTGCAATCGACCGCGACGACACGACGGACCCGCCTCGACGATCGGTCCCATCCCCGCCGGACGTGATTCTCGCGTCGAGGATCGCCTCCGCATGCGCCTCTGCCTCGCGCGCGCCCTCCCGTGGGACGGCAAAACCTGATAGGTGCAGCTCTGTCCTGAGATAGCAGAGTATCGGCGAGCCACGAGAGGCTCGTCTGTGCTCTACCTCCGTCTGCTTGTCGCAGCACTCTTCGCTGCGGTCCGCGCCCGCCGAGATCTCGTCCTCGAGAACTTAGCGCTGCAGCATCAGCTCGCCGTCTACACCCGGGGCCGTCGTCGACCGCGGCTCCGTCGCCACGACCGCCGATTCTGGTCACTACTGGCACGCGGTTGGTCCGGCTGGCGAGGCACGCTCGTGATGGTCGAGCCGGACACGGTTGTGCGGTGGCAGCGTTCTGCTTGGCACGCCTACTGGCGCTGGAAGAGTCGTCGCGGACCTGGGCGTCCCCACATTCCCGCCGAGTGGCAGCGGCTGATCCTGCGCATCGCCACTGAGAATCCACGGTGCGGCGCCGTCCGCATCGTTGGTGAGCTGCGTGCGCTTGGCTTCGAGGTGAGCGCTCGCACCGTGAGCCGCTACCGTCAGCAGGCGCTCCGGCGACCGCCGAGTCAGTCGTGGCGCACGTTTCTGCGCAACCACGCGTCCAGCATCTGGGCTGCTGACCTGTGCACGGTGCAGACCCTCACCTTCCGCACGCTCTACGTGTTCGTCGTGATCGACCACGGCCGGCGCCGCATCCGGCACTGGAACGTCACGGAGCACCCGATCGCGCCCTGGATCTGGAGGCAGATGATCGAGGCGACCGCCTGGGGTCAGCAGCCAGGGTTCCTCATCCGAGACCGCGACCGTAGCTATGGCGGGGACTTCATCGCACGCGCTCGACGGATCGGGATCGAGACGATTCTCACTCCGCTGCGCGCGCCGAACGCCAACGCCATCGCCGAGCGGGTGATCGGGACGCTCCGGCGCGAGTGCCTCGATCACGTCATCGCCGTCAACGAACGGCATCTGAGGCGGGTGCTTGGTGAGTACGTCCAGCACTACAACGCGATGCGGCCGCATCGGTCATTGGCGCTCGACTCTCCGGAGGGACGCAAGCCGGTGCAGCGGATGCCGAGCCAGCGAGTCGACAGCAAGCCGGTGCTAGGAGGTTTGCATCATGAGTATCGGTGGGCCGCATGAGGTTTTGCCGTCCCACGGGGTGGTGTGCACCAGAAAACGTCATCCTGGCGTTGAGTTGACCCCGCGGGCGTCCATCTGAAGGCTGCCTCCTGCGTGGGCAGGCGGCTCCGCCATGCGAACGTACCCTGGGGTACTGACGAACGCGGTTCGAAGCGCACTGCGATCAAAGCACGACCTGATGCTCGAGAACCTGGCCTTCGGCAGCAGCTCGCCGTGCTGACCCGTCAGCGCGCTCGCACTCCAACGAAGCCAGCCGACCGTCTCTTCTGGTCGTGGCTCTCCCGGTATTGGCCCGGCTGGCGTTCCACCCTGGTGATGGTGCAGCCCGAGACGGTCATCCGCTGGCACCGCACGGCGTGGGGCGGGTACTGGACGTGGAAGAGCCGAGCCCGACACGCGGGCCGGCCGCCACGACGCCGGGTGCGCACGCCCTGACGCTTGGCGTCTTCGACGGGGTCCACCGCGGCCGGCTCGATGGCGGAGGCGGCGGACCTGCTCGGCCGCCCCTTCGCGCTGCGCGGCCCGATCGTCCACGGCGAGGAGCGCGGCCGCACGATCGGCTTCCCGACGATCAACCTCGGCCTCAGCCCCGACCTCATTAGGCAGCGCAGGTCGAAGTGACCTGACCCCCTGAAACGGGACCACCGTTGATGAGAGTCCAGCGTGTAGCTGAGCCTCTCAGCGCTCGGCGTAGGCAGCCGGGGCGAGCCAGCCCAGGCTGCTGTGCGGGCGCTTCGTGTTGTACTCGATCCGCCAGTCCTCGAGCAGCACCTGCGCCTCGAGCAGGCTGTCGAAATGCTCGACGGCCAGGAACTCGTCGCGCAACCGGCCGTTCAACGACTCGACGTATGGGTTCTCCCACGGCGCGCCGGGCTCGATGTAGCTGCAGGCACCGCTGAGCGCCCCAGACGCTTGGATCCGAATGCCAGCCCCTGATTAGAAGTGTGGGTGATTGGAGCGGGAGAAGGGATTCGAACCCTCGACCCTCTGCTTGGGAAGCAGATGCTCTACCCCTGAGCTACTCCCGCCTGTCAGCAAGCTTAGGCCGCTTGCCCGGCTCTTGTCCCGCCCCGGAAATCCTGACGACGCTCCGAGTCGCTACAGCTCGAGCGGCGTGTCGTCCAGATTGGCCCACTCGCCCATCGATCCGTCGTAGTTCCTCGCCTGCTCGTTCCCCAGGAGAGCGAGCACGAAGGGCGCGAAGGCGCCGCGGATTCCCGCCTGGCAGTAGGTGACCGCCGGGGCGTCCGGGTCGAGGCCGGCCTCCTTGAGGCTCGAGCGAATCTCCTCGAGCGGGCGGAAGCGGCGGGCCGGCGGACCCTGCATCAGACCGCGCCACTCAAGGTGCACGGCGCCTGGCACCCGCCCGGCTCGCCGGTTCCCGCGATCCTCGGCGCCCGTCCACTCATCCAGGCTGCGGGTGTCCCAGATCTGTGGGCCGTCGCCCGAGGCCACCTGCTCTTGCAGCTCCTCGAGCAGCGTGACTTGCGAGCTGTCGATCTCGGAGACGAAGTCGCCCGGTTGTGGTCGCGGAGCCCGTGAGGTCAGCGGACGCCCCTCGTCCAGCCAGGCGTTCAGGCCACCGTCGACCACCCGCACATCGCGGTGCCCGTGATAACGGAAGACCCACCAGACACGGGCGGCATGCAGAGAGGCGTTGTCGTCATAGATCACGACGGGCGTGTCGTTCCAGATGCCCCAGCGGCGCGCCAGGGGTTCGAACTCCGCGGATCCCATGACGAGCTTGCTGCCTCGGCCCTTGAGGTAGGGGTGCGGCACGCCGACCGCTCCCGGGATGTGGACACGGCGGTAGGCGAGGGTCTCACCGGCATCGATCAGCACGAACTCGGGCGCCTCGAGACGCGCGGCCAACCAGCTGGTCGTCACCAGTAGCGGACTCTGCGCGGTCTGGTCGAGGTCGGTCATCATCGGGGGCTCCTCACCTGGTCGGGCGGTCTCTCGGCAGACATCTCAGGGGCCGGCACTCCACTGCACTATGCCACCACTCGCGGCTATGGCGTGAGTTCGGGTGGCCTGGATCCCGGGCCTGCTGAGGGCGAGCGCGCCGTCGTGGGGGCTCATCCTTCCGGGCGTTCATCCAGGGAACGTGAGGAGAGCTGATCTCGAGGCAGACCTCAGTGGCGGCCCCCGAGGGACGCCGGCCCTCAGACCACAACGTCGGGGAGTCGGCAGGGCGGGGAGCGAAGCGGCGATCGTCCTCTGAGCACGCTGCAGTGCTCTTGAGTGCTGCTACCGTGCCCCGATGAGCAGCGCCCCCGCCGAGACGCGATCATTCCGCGGCATCCCGCTCCCCGTGATCGCGGTGGCACTGGCCGTCGGGGCGACCCTGCTTGGTGACTCAATGCTCTACGCCGTGATGCCGTCTCAACCCGAGGCCTGGGCGCTCTCGATACCGGCGGTCGGCATCCTGCTCTCCGTCAACCGGCTCGTGCGGCTCGTCACAAACTCGGTGGCCGCCGTGCTCTTCCAGCACTTCGGCCGGCGTGGCCCCTTCATCGCCGCGCTGATCCTCAGCGTGGTCGTGACGCTCTCCTATGGCTGGATCACGTCCTTTACGGTGCTGCTCGTGGCGCGGATGGGCTGGGGGCTCTGCTGGTCGACCCTCCGCCTCGGCGCCTTCTGGACCATCCTGACGGAGGCGAGAGACGACAACCGCGGGTTCCTGATGGGCGCCTACCAGGCGATCGTGCGCATGGGGTCGGTGGGCGGCGCCCTGGTCGGCGCCGCCCTGACCGACGCCTTCGGACACCGTCTGACGCTGACGCTGTTCGCCGCGGTGATGGTGGCGACGGCAGCCACCTGGATCGTCTCCACCCACGCCCGGGCGAAGCGCGAGGAGCCACGGCGGCAGCGTGACGAAGGCGGTGATCTCCGAGGCGTGCTCAGAGACCGGCGCCTGCTCGTCACCGGCTGCGGAATCCTGATCACCGGGCTCGTCTTCTCGGGGCTGGTCACGGCCTCGCTCGGCTTTTACCTGAGCGCCCACTTCGGCCCGCGGATCGCGATCCTCGGCACCGCCGTCGGCGTCACGAGCGCGACCGGAGTCCTGCTCGGCGTGCAGTGGAGCCTGGGGCTGCCGCTGGCGCCCCTGCTCGGCCACCTCTCCGACCGGTTCGGCCGCATCCCGATCGCCACCGTCGGGTTCGCGGTGGGCGCCGTCGGGCTGCTCGTCCTCGCGCTCGCCGAGTCGGTCTGGCTGATGCTGCCCGCAGTACTCGCCGCCTTCGTCGCGTCGATGGTCTTGACCGTGACACTCAACGCGACGGCCGGCGACCTCGCCCCACCCGACCGACGGAGCGCCGTCGTCAGCACCTACGCCACCTTCCTCGACCTGGGGAGTTCCCTCGGACCCCTGATCGGGCTCTCGTTCGCCAGCCTCGCCACGTTGCGTGGCGTCTACGGCGGAGCTGCCCTCCTGCTGCTGGCGGCGACGTTGCTCTTCCGCGTGGCGTTTCGCAGCGGGCGCTCCCCGCGGACGGGCCAGGCGGCAGGTGCCGCCGATTCCCGAGTTCAGCCGTAGCAGGCTGTCCGCCGTACTGGTTATGTCGTTACCTAAGCCCAGTCGGCGGCGCCCCCGCGACTGCCTGACGGAGACAGCCCCGCCCCAATCGAAGCGGGGCGCGTTGGACCAAAGGCCCGGCCCGCAATACAACTGAGGGCAGCATTCCCAGCAGGTGATGGCGGCACGAGGCCGACCGGCCGGGCCCGAGGAGCGAGCCTGCGGGAGCGCCAGCCTCAGGCCCGCCCGGGTCAGAGAATGACCGCTCGATCGCCCGCATGAGAGCCGAGGAGCCCCACGATGACCAGCCAGCTGAGCTTCCGCTCGAAGGTCTTCCCGGTCGAGATGCTGGATCTCGGAGGTGGCGTCACTGAACAGATCGTGCGCGGCGGGCGGCACCTGCTGCCGCTCGTGCCCCGGGCGCTCGCGGGCATCTCCCAGATCGGCGTGATCGGCTGGGGCTCGCAGGGACCGGCGCAGGCGATGAACCTCCGCGACTCGCTGAGCGGCAGCGACATCCGGGTCAAGGTCGGGCTGCGCTCAGGCTCCTCCTCGATGGCGCTGGCAGAGGCCGAGGGCTTCACGGAAGCGGACGGGACGCTCGGCGAGATGTTCGAGGTGATCGCCGAATCCGACATGGTGCTGCTCCTGATCTCGGACGCCGCCCAGTCAGAGCTCTTCGGCGAGGTCTTCCGCTCGATGCGGCCGGGAGCGACGCTCGGCCTCTCGCATGGCTATCTGCTCGGACACCTGACCAATGTCGGGGCGAGCTTCCCTGAGCACATCAACGTCGTCGGCGTATGCCCGAAGGGAATGGGGCCGTCGGTCCGCCGCCTCTACGTCCAGGGCGAGCAGATCAACGGCGCCGGCATCAACGCCTCCTTCGCCATCGAGCAGGACGTCGACGGCCGCGCAACCGACCACGCGCTCGGCTGGTCGGTCGCCCTCGGCTCCCCCTACTCCTTCCAGACGACGCTCGAGTCCGAGTTCAAGTCCGACATCTTCGGCGAACGCGGCATCCTGCTCGGCGCCGTCCACGGCATCGCCGAGAGCCTCTACCGTCGCTACATCGAGTCCGGCATGTCGCACGAGCAGGCGTTTGAGCACTCGACCGAGGCGATCACCGGGCCGATTTCACGCACGATCTCCAGGCGGGGCATCCTCGCCGTCTACGAGCAGATGGGCGCCGACGAGCGCCCGCTCTTCGAGCAGGCCTACATGGCCGCCTACCCCTCCTCGCGCACGATCCTCCAGGAGATCTACGACGAGGTCTCCTCGGGCAATGAGATCCGGAGCGTCAACCTCGCCGGCGAGCGGCTCAAGCGGGCCGAGATGGGGACGATCGATCGCACCGAGATGTGGCAGACCGGCACCAGTGTGCGCGCCGTGCGCGATCCCGACGCCATCCCGATGGACCCCTTCACGGCCGGCGTCTACGTGGCAACGATGATGGCCCAGATCGATGTGCTCATGGACGCCGGTCACCCCTACTCGGAGATCGCCAACGAGTCGGTGATCGAGGCAGTCGACTCCCTCAACCCCTACATGCATGCGCGCGGCGTCTCCTACATGGTCGACAACTGCTCACGCACGGCCCGTCTCGGCAGCCGCAAGTGGGCCCCACGCTTCGACTACCAGCTGCGTCAGGAGGCCTACGTCGCGGTCGATGAGCGCGACGACCTCGACCGCGATCTGCTCGACGACTTCAGAAGTCACCGCATCCACGCCGCCATCTCGGCCTGCGCCGAGGTTCGCCCCTCGGTCGACATCTTCGTCGAGTGACGGGTTCGTCGAGTGACATCTTCGTCGAGTGACCGGTTCGTCGAGTGACGGGACGCGGCGGAACACCACTGGCGGTCGGGAGGAACGTGATGCCCTTTGAGGAAATCCTCTACGAGCGCGAGGACCGCGTGGCGACGATCACGCTCCACCGACCGGAAGTCCTGAACGCGCAGACGGCACAGATGACCACCGAACTCCGCCAGGCGCTTCGCCTGGCCGGCCGGGACGACCGCGTGCGGGCCGTGATCGTGACCGGCGCCGGGCGCGCCTTCTGCGCGGGCTCCGACCTCTCCCGTGGAGCACGATCGACCCCACCCCCCGAAGACCCGCCGCCCCGCGGCGCGCAGAGCTCGATCACGCTTGAGCTCTTCGACTTCCCCAAACCCGTGATCGCCGCCATCAACGGCGCCGCCGTCGGATTCGGGGTCTCCTCGACCCTGGCGATGGACATCCGGATCTCTTCGACGGCCGGCCGATTCGGGTTCGTCTACTCCCAGCGCGGCCTCTCGCCCGAGTCCGGCTCAAGCTGGTTCCTCCCGCGCGTGGTCGGCCTCGAGCAGGCGCTGCGCTGGCTCTACTCGGGCCGCGTCTTCGACGCCGACGAGGCGCTGGCCGGGGGCCTCGTCAGCGAGGTCGTCGACCCCGAGGACCTCCTGCCGCGGGCCCACGAGATTGCACAGCAGATCGCCTCTGAGACCTCCGCCGTCTCGACCGCCGTGATCCGCCGGCTCGTGTGGCAGGGGCTGGGGGCCTCTGATCCTGAGCACACGGTCCGGCTCGAGTCGGCCATGACGAGCATCACCCGCGCCTCAGACGACGGACGCGAGGGCGTGCGATCCTTCCTCGAGCAGCGCCCCGCCGCATTCACGGGCAGGGTCAGCACCGACCTGCCGGACCCGGAGCCCGGGCTCTGGGGGCCCTGGTCGCCCCGCAGCGACGGCGGCGAGAGGAACGGCGCGAGCCGATGAGCGACCAGGGGTGCCGGGAGATCGAAGAGGCGCTGGAGGAGTTCACGCTCTCCTTCCCCGAGGCCTGGCTCGATCGCCCCTGGGGCGTGGACCGGGTGGTCAAGGTTCGCAAGAAGATCTTCGCCTTCCTCAGCGAGTCGACGGACGCCTGTACGGCGCTGGGCGTGAAGCTCCCCGAGAGCGCGGAGGCGATGCTGCTCGAGCCCTGGGCCACGCCCAGTAGCCACGGGCTGGGCCGTAGTGGCTGGGTGACGATGCGCTTCGGGGACCCCGAGGACGTGCCGCTGGACCTCCTGCTCGACCTGATCGTCGAGAGCTACTGCGCGGTCGCGCCGAAGACGCTGTCGGCGCGGGCGCGCGCCGAGATGGAGGCCGAGCGGAGCGGCTGAGCCGCCTCCCCTGCCGCCCGCCCCTCTAGTCTCCCTCCCGGACCCGCGCTGCCAGAACCCTCCCCGCCAGAGCTCAGTGCCGCGCTGCGATCAGGGCGGCAGCCGTGCTGATCATCTCCGCCTCTCCCAGCGAGGGGGAGAAGGTGGCCGCGAGCTCGAAGGTGATGCCCCCGCTCCGCCACCTCAGGTAGCCGATCGATTCGCCGCCTCCCGAGGGACCGGCGAATCCGCTACCCAGGACCGGTCCACCCTCGCCCACGTTGATGCGATGGGTCCCCTGGGGGATCGCCCGGAAGGGGAGCTCTGACCTGGTCTGGCTGAAGCTGAAGCTGCGATCACCGCGGTGGGAGACGAAGAAGTTGAGACGCGGCTCGCGGTCTGAGCGGTCGACCGTGATACCGGCGATCGCGAACCCGGGGCGAAGGGCGCAGGGAGGCTCTGGTTCCCAGTCGATCTGCCGGACGGCGTCTGCAAACTGCCAGGTGAGCTCTTCGGGCACGGCCAGCGGGGCGCAGCGCTCAGAGTCGCCGCTGCAGGCGGCGGCCAGGCTGACGGCGATCGCGAGGGACCACCTGAGGCAGGCCGGGGCGAGCCTCTCGAGCCGCAGCTCCGCCACGCCCGACCAGCCTCAGGCCGGGCCGAAGGCCTCCTGGCTGTCGCGGTCGCCCGTCACATCTCCATCTCTTTCTCGCCGGAGAGGTAGCCGACCGGGTCCTCGGCGAACTCGAGTCGGCAACCGGTCCCGCAGAAGTAGTACAGCTTGCCCTCGTGCTCGCCGCTACCGCCGGGCGGGTTCCTCGGGTCAACCTCCATGCCACAGACCGGGTCGATCTCCCGCTTCGCGCCGAACAGACCGCGGATGATGCTGACCATCGGATTCCTCCCCAAACTCAGGTCGCCCGGGGTGCCCGAGCGGATGTCCCCGCCGAGACTACTCCCCCCGGAGGACGGCGAGGGGGCAGCTCGCTCGCGATCGGGCATCGCGCTCTTCCCGCTGCGGGGCCGGATGATCCGGCGTCCAGCCTCCCGACCGGTCGATTCGGAACGTCAGACGGTGCCGGTCAGCCCCGCCAGCAGATCCATCGTGCGGGCCACCGACCGCTCGGGGTCGGGGCCGACCGGGTAGACCACAGCCACCAGTTCGGTGGTGCCGGCATCGGCGTAGGCCGCCAGCTGTTCGGCGACCTCGGTCTCTGTACCGACGGCCGCCACGTCGGCCGGACCCGGCGCCTCGCCACGATCGAGCACTCGCCGGTAGTTCTCAAGACGTCCGTATATCCGAAAGATCTCTGCGGCGACGCCGCGGCCCACGGCTCCGTCGTCGGTGACGGCGACCGGCACGCCGACGACCACCCGCGGCTCCGGTCGGCCGGCTGCCGACGCGGCCTCCCTCAGGCGTGGCACGACGTGTCGGCGAAGCGCGGTCACACCCGCCATCCAGGTGACCGTCCCGTCCGCCACTTCACCGGCAAGGCGAAGCATCAGGGGGGCCAGCGCCGACACGACGATCGGGAAGGGCGAGGCGCCCTCCAGCCTGAAGCCGGTCGACATCTGGTAGTACTCGCCCTCCCAGTCGACGGTTCCCTCCGTCGTGAGCGCGCGGACGATCTGGACGTACTCACGGAGCTGCAGCGCCGGGCGGTCGTAGGCCATGCCGAGTCGCTCGATCACCGGGCGGTGCGACGGCCCGATGCCGAGCGTGAAGCGACCGGGTGCCGCGGCCGAGACGGTGGCCGCCTGCTGGGCGAGCACGTTGGGGTGGCGCGTGTAGGTGGGAACGACGCCGCTGCCGAGCTCGATGCGCTCGGTCTCACGTGCGGCGAGCGCGAGCGTGGTCAGCACGTCGCTCTCACCGGTCT
Source organism: Dehalococcoidia bacterium (assembly GCA_965249675.1). GTDB lineage: Bacteria > Chloroflexota > Dehalococcoidia > UBA2979 > UBA2979. The sequence goes on along the minus strand of OZ252250.1, from coordinate 1,863,037 downwards.
GGGCGTACCAGTAGCTGTCGAAGCCCCGCCGCTCGGCCTCCTGGATGTCGGCGATCTGGGTCGACAGCGTCTTGCCCGTGGGCCGCGCGCCAACAAACAGGCCAAGTTTCACGGTGGTTCTCCCCTACTCGCCGACGACCGTGCCGGCACTCCGCCCGCTCAGCCCGCCGGATGCGCCCTGATGTGCGCCATCACCTCGTTGATCACCCGCTCGGGCTCCTGCTGGATCAACCAGTGACCGGCATCGAGCTCGACCAGGCGGTACTCGGCCTCCATGTAGGGAGGCGTCCCATCCACTCCGGCGCGCCCGATCGCATTGTCGCCGTTTCCCCAGATGAGGACCGTCGGCACGCGGATCACTCCCACCCGGTCGGTCGCGTCGGGAGAGCCATCGTAGTGAAGGGAGGAGCGGTACCAGTTGAGAGCGCCGGTGAGCGCGCCCGCTTCCCCGAAGACCGCGGTAGTCGGCCACCTGTTCTGGGCTGCTGTCCTGCCACATGCTGGACATCCGGCCCCTGAGGGCCTCCTCGGCCTCCCCCGGCGTGTTGAAGAGCGCAATGTACTTGCTGCGCTGGCGCTGATCGGGGTCCCCGTCGATCGCCTCGCCGAAGGCTCGGGGATGGGGGACCGAAAGCGCCGTGTGCGACAGCAGGCGCTCGGGGTGGAGGTGGGCGGTCATCCAGCTGACGCCGGCGCCGTGGTCATGGCCGACCAGATGGAAGCGGTCGAACCCGGACGCATCGGCGATCGCCACCACGTCCTCGACCAGCTGCTCGTAGACATAGTCGGCGACCTCAGGTGGGCGTGCCCCGGGCGAGTAGCCGCGCTGGTCGGGGGCGACCGCGCGATAGCCCTCGCCGGCCAGCCGCTCGAGGAGGGGGATCCACATGTGGGATGTCTCGGGAAAGCCGTGCAGGAGGATCACTCCCTCGGCGTCCGCGCCTCCCGCCGGGTCGCTCCGGCGCACGCGAAAGCGGAGACCGTTTGCCGGGATCTCTGTGACGAGCGTGTGATCCGCCGTCTGCACCGAACCCCCTCACAACGACCCGATCGACTGCCGCTATCGTGGCAGAGCGATGCGGCCTGCGACAGCGAGGGACTCCGTCACTCTCGTCTCGGCGACCCTCGGGACCGACCGACCGATCGGCTAGCGCACGACGAAGACGAGCTTGCCTCGCAGGTGCCGCCCTTCGCTCACACGATGAGCGGCGGCCGCCTCCGCCAACGAGTAGCGGGTGATCGGGGGAGCGTGCACGATGCCCGCCTCGACAAGTGCCACCACGCGCTCAAGATGGGGGCGGTCTCGATCGACGCGCGGGCGCAGCGAGGTGACATCGGCGCGTGGCGATGCGAGCCCGGGGCCCGATGCGACGAAGGCGATCCGGCCGCCCGGTCGGATCACCTGGAACGAGCGCTCCGCGACGTCGCCACCGACGGTGTCGAACACCGCGTCACAGTCCGACACGATCCGGGTGAAGTCCTCTCTGTGGTAGTCGATGACCTGATCGGCGCCGAGGGCCCGCAGATATTCATGGTTCTCGGGACTGGCCGTCGTGACGACGCGGGCGCCGATGTGTTTCGCCAGCTCGACCGCGAAGCCGGCGACGCCACCGGCGCCACCCTGGATCAGGATCGTCTCGCCCGCCCTCAGTCTGAGCGTGTCCTCGATCGAGACAAGCGCGGTGAGACCGGTCAGTGCGAGTGCACAGAGATCGACGTGCGTCACGGTGTCGGGCTTGCGCGCGACGATCTCCGCCCTGATCGCGATCCACTCCGCGTAGGCACCCTCCTGACCGGCATCACAGACTCCGAAGACGGCGTCGCCGGCCACGAGGTCGGCCACGCCCTCTCCCACCTCGCTGACGACGCCCGAGAAATCTCGGCCGAGCACGTAGGGGAAATCGAGTGCGGGCCGGTCAATGCCGGCGCGAACCTTCCAATCGGCTGCGTTGACGCTCGCCGCGTGGATGTCGACGACGATCTCGCCCGGGCCGGGCGACGGATCCGGCACGTCGCCGTAGCGGAGCACCTCCGGCCCACCACAGGCCTCGATATATGCTGCCTTCATCGCTCTTCCTCCTCGTCTGGAGCACGCCGACCGCTCTGCGGTCGGAGGCAGAGTGGCCGCGGGCACAGTGCGGCCCGGGCGCGCTCGCGCAACTACGGGGGCCGCTCTCTTCCCGCCTAGTCCGGGCTCCGGGCATACATCACGAATCCCGCATCACCTGGCTGGTTGCTGCCGGCGAGCCCCGTCTCACAGCGGATCTGAATCTGGCGTTCACCGGCGCTACCCCGCAATTGCTCGATGCAGTCGCTGTGCAGCGCCGAGCGGGTCCGGCCGGTGCCGCTATTCCCCCCGCTTGAGAGGAACGGGTGCGGACCCTCGACGCGGAGATCGCCCTGGTAGAAATCCATCGCTTCGCCCTCGCCCACCCCGTGCCAGCCGAAGCCCTCCAGGAATTGCTGGACGAAGGTCAGATAGCCGTCATAGGGGTTGAAGACATCGACATCATCAGGTCCCAATCCAGACCCCTCCCACATGTTCCGCGCCAGGCTGCGGCACCACTCCTGGTGCTCGTCCAGGGTGCCGATCGTGCTCCGCGCCGGCGGTGTGGACTGTGCGTGGTTCAGCACGTAGACGGGCGGCTGCCTCATGTCCTTCGCTCGATCCGACGTCGTGAAGACGAAGGCGGCACATGAGTTGACCGGCCGGTCACAGTCGAGCAGGCGGAGCGGTTCCATCACGTATCGCGAGGCCATGTAGTCCTCGACCGTGATCTGGTGGGGCTCGTGCTGGGTGTAGAAGCCCCACGGGGTCATCAGCCCGTTGCGGCGCTGGTTGACGGCCAGTCTCGCCAGGCCGCCATCACGTTGCTTCCCGTACCTGCGGCAGTACTGCTCGAAGACCATGAGACTGTTGAACATGGCGCCGCTCTGGTAGCCCCATGGTGCCGTGAATGCACTGCTCCCGCGGGCGTAGTCCGTGGCGTTCTGGCCGCCCTGTTCGTAACGACCTTCGATGTTCCCCATCGGGTAGTACGCGACCAGCACTCGGGCGCGGCCATCCCCCACCGCCTGCGCCGCCTGCCCCATCATGTGGCCGATGTGGCGGGCACCGGACTCGATGTAGGTGACGGTCGGCAAGCCCATCTGCTGTCTCAGCCACCCCCCCGAGACCCAGGTCAGGCCGTCCTCCGTGTCGTAGGGCGGGTCGAAGAACGGGCGCGGCGCCCAGGTGTCGCCGACGCGCGTCTCAGGGCTGGTGATCAGGCCGTCGACGTCGTCGAGCGTGAGGCCCGCGTCATCGAGTGCGCGTTGGACCGCGATCATCGCGTAGGCGCCCATCGTCCTGTCCATGCTCGTGCCGTCCCAGCGACGGTCGATCGGGGAGTTGCCCCAGCCAGCCACGGCCACCTTTCCCCGGTGCTCCCAGATCCCCAGCCCCTCGCGGTCGCGCTGCCAGCCCCGGTCCACCGCGTCCACCATCGTCGCCCGTCCTCCGCTAGCCCGTCGCGCCGCCGGTCCAGGCGCCCGGAACGCGCCATTCGCAAATAAGCTGACCGGGTCCGACCTCTTCGAACACGACCTCGACCGGTGCGCCAATCGGGACCTCGCCGACCGGTGTGCCCGGAAGATTCGACAGGAAGTTGAGACCGGGGTCTTCGTCCAGCGTGATCACCGCAAAGTTCAGCGGCTGATCGGGCATCAGTCTTCTGATACGCGTGTCGCGGATGACGAAGTACTCGAGGATGTGCCCCTTGCCAGCAACCTCCTTCCACTCCATGTGAGCGCCGGAGTTGCAGCTGTCGCAGCGCTCTTTCGGTGGGTAGTGAAGGAGACTGCAATCCGTGCAATTCTGTACGACGAGTCTGTGCTCGTTCAGCGCGTCCCAGAAGGGTCGGTTGAAGTCGTCAGGCACCGGGATCTGCTTCGGCATCTCCGCCCCCTTGGTGATCGCTGCAACGCTTCCGACATCGTAGGTGAATCTTCCGGGCATCGGAGCCGGCGCGACCGCCTCGCGGGTCCACGTCGTAGGTCCACGTCGTAGGTCCACGTCGTAGGTCCAGGTCCTGAGTCCAGGTCCTAGGTCCAGGCACATCCCCTTCTTCGATCGCGAATCAGTGGCGGCACGCCTCAAGACACGCCCGTCTCAACCGATCTGTTCATGGACGCGCGTTGGACCGGCGACGGAGGCCGCCGATCATCGGGCCGCTCAAGGAGGTGCTCGCCGAGCTGCAGCGGCTGCACGACTCCCTCGACGGGGCCGCCATCGCCGAAGGCTTCGGGGGTTACGCGCGACGCATGAAGTTGCGGAGCAGGTGCAGGATCTCGTCGGGAGCTTCCTCTCCGAGGAAGTGACGGCAGTCCTCGAACTCGTGCACCTCGACATCGGCGAGCGCCGACTGCCACCGTTCGAGTTCCTGCCTCCAGAAGGCGATGTCGCGCAGTCCCCAGAGGGCCAGCGCCGGCTTTCCGGCGAAGGTGGCTTGGTCGTCCCAGATCGAGCCGAGCCAGTCGCTCGCGCCGACGATGTGACCCGGCAGCACAGCGCACGCCGCACGGGCGCCCGGCGGCTGCGCGGCGTGCGCTAGTGAGGCATGACCTCGGGCGTCAGGACAGCCCTGTCTCCGACGGCCCGAGGCATCACCTGGTTCACGAAGAAGTTGAACCGCCCGATGAGAACCTGACCCACCCAGCTCCGCATCATGAGGCTGAACATGCGGAAGTGCCGGTCGCCCGAGACCGGCCAGCACCAAGTGTTCGCGAGGACGAGCCGCGCGACCTGGTCCGGATGTCTGCGTGCGAAGGCGAGTCCGATCGGACCGCCCCAGTTCGTCAGAAACAGCGTTGCGTCGCGCACGTCGAGGTGTTCGAGCAGCGCCGCGAACCGCTCGGCGTGAGCGGCCGGATGATAATCCTCGTGGCGGGTGCTGCGCGACGACAGCCCGAAGCCGATGTGGTCGAGGGCCACGCAGCGGAACTCATCGCGGAGGCCTCCGACGAGGTGGCGGAACTCAAACGACCATGTTGGATTGCCGTGCACGAAGACGATGGGCGAGCCCTCGCCCTCGTCAACATAGGGGGACATGCAGCCGGCATTCTACCGGCTGCTAGGCTGAGCCGCCTGCTCGAGTGCCCGGTAGCCGGAGGCCCCGGCTTCCATCGAACGCCGGCGGCGGGCGACGCGGGGGACACCCCCACCCCGTGCGCCTAGAATTCGTGGTGGAGGAGTGCCCGAGTGGTTTAAGGGAGCGGTCTTGAAAACCGTCGTGCGTTTCGGCGTACCGTGGGTTCGAATCCCACCTCCTCCGCCAGAAAACCCTTGACGGACGAGGGGTTTCGTGGTCCCCAAGGCATCCCGTTTCGGTTCTTTTCCGCTGACTCGGTGATCAGTTGACACCAATCTGGCGCGATACATGTTGGGGCGTCATGCCAAGAGGGGGGAGAAAGCAAAGTCCCGATGCGGGCGAGCCGATGGAATGGCGCGCAAAGCTCCCCCGAGCGGGCGTACGAACGGAGTGCGGCGGCCCGGATGTGTGCGGGCAAGCGGGTCCGATCCTGTGCTAGGGTTTGGGCCACGCCACCGACACTCCTGCGCGATGTCGCCGCGTACCGCTCGCGTGATTTCGGGCAGAGCGGAGGACAAGGCGGCACGCCGGAGCGTACGCGCTTATGGAAGCAATCGCGGGTACAGGCACCCCATCCGACAGCAATGGCGGTGGTCCCGGCCAGGCCGTCATCTCGGTCCGGAATCTTTGGAAGGTCTTCGGCAAGAACCCCACCCGCGCGCTCGCCGACGAGAACGCCCGGCTCGGAAAGCAGGAGCTCCAGGAGAGCCTGGGGCTGGTAGCCGGCCTGCACGACGTGAGCTTCGACGTCAGTCGCGGCGAGACGTTCGTGGTCATGGGGCTCTCCGGGAGCGGGAAGTCCACGCTGGTCCGTTGCCTGATCCGGCTGATCGAGCCGACCGCCGGCGTCGTCGTCGTGGACGGGACCGACATCATCGAGGCGGACCGCGACGGCCTACGGGAGTTCAGGCGAAGCAAGATCGCGATGGTCTTCCAGCAGTACGGGCTCCTGCCGCACCGCACGGTGATGGACAACGCCTCGTGGGGCCTCGAGGTCGGCGGCATCCCAAAGGAAGAGCGCTACGCCCGCACGCAGGAGATGCTCGACATGGTGGGTCTGGACGGCTGGGAGGGCGCCTACCCCCGGGAGCTGAGCGGCGGCATGCAGCAACGGGTGGGATTGGCCCGCGCCCTCGCAGTAGATCCCGAGATCCTGCTGCTCGACGAGCCGTTCAGCGGGCTCGACCCGCTCATCCGTCGGCACATGCAGGACGAGCTGATCCGCATCCAGCAGGAGCTCCACAAGACCATCGTCTTCATCACGCACGACCTCGCCGAAGCCGTCCGGCTCGGCGACCGCATCGCGATCATGCGCGACGGATCGATCGTGCAGATCGGGGAGCCTGAGGACATCGTGCTCCGGCCCGAGGACGACTACGTCGCCGAGTTCACGCGGGACGTCCGCCGGGAGTCGATCCTGACGGCGCGCCACGTGATGGTCGACGCTCCCGCCGTGGTCTTCGCCGACTGGGAGCCCGAGGAGTGTTGCGCGGTGATGGAGCGCGGCGGTGCGGACATCGCGATGGTGCTCGACCGCGATCGGAGCTACGTCGGGCTCCTGACCGCGGAGCGGGCGCGGACGGCCCGTGAAGCCGGCGACGGCGAGCTCGGCGATCACGTCGACCGCTATCCCGGCGACGGTCCGGAACCCGTTGCCCTCACCCTCACGCTAGAAGAGCTCATCCCGATCTCGATGGCGAGTGAGCACCCCGTCCCGGTCGTGGGTCCGGCCGGCAGGCTGCGCGGCGTCGTCGACAGGAGCACGCTGGCGGAGACGATATCGGCGACCGACTAGCGCTGGAGGGATCGCCGCGCGTTGGTCATCGGAGCGCGAGGACCGGGAGGCAGGGATGCAGGCACGTGGATAGGGCCGTCCCGGGTGACGGTGGGCCGGTGACGGGGGTTGCACCGCGCGGCGCCGCCGCGTTCGCTACGCGTCTGACGGGGCGGATCCCCGACCTCGCCGCCGTTGGTCTGGGCGCGTGGTTCGGCATCCTCGTCGTCTCCGTGGTGGCCGTCGGATTCGTCAGCGCGGCCGTCTGGGGGACGGGGATGGGCTTCCCCGTTGCCTGGAGCCACCCGATAGCCTTCCGCGTCGACGCCTTCGTCGACTGGCTCACCACCAACATGGACTGGCTCTTCGACGGCTTCAGCAACGCCATCCTGCAGCTCCTCGTGTGGATCGAGGACTTCCTCCTCTGGGTACCCTGGCCCGCCACGATGCTGGCCGTCTTCCTGCTGTCGTGGAGGGCCTCGGGTCTCGCGCTCGCGGCCTTCGCGGCCGTCGCACTCCTCGGCATCGGGCTCATGGGCCGCCTTCCCGACAACCCGGACACGCTCTGGGAAGCCTCCATGACGACGCTCGCCCTGATCATCGTCTCCGTCCTCATCTCCCTCGTAGCGGGGATCCCCGCCGGGATACTGGGTGCCCAGAGCCGGTGGGTCGACAACCTCAGCCGGCCCCTTCTGGACGGCGCGCAGACCATGCCGAGCTTCGTCTACCTGGTGCCCGCGCTGCTCTTCTTCGGTCTGGGCCCCGTCCCGGCCGCCATCGCCACGGTGATCTACGCGGTCCCCCCCGTCATCCGACTCACGAACCTCGGCATCCGGCAGGTGTCACCCGAGACCGTCGAGGCGGCCCGCTCCTTCGGCGCCACCCGCATGCAGCTCCTGGTGAAGGTCCAGATACCGATGGCCACGCCGACGATCATGGCCGGCGTGAACCAGACGACGATGCTCGCGCTCTCGATGGTCGTGATCGCCTCCCTCGTCGGGGCCGGCGGGCTCGGCGAGGTGGTGCTCAGGGCGCTCGGGCGACAGGAGCCCGGCAACGCTCTCATCGGTGGACTGGCGATCATCATCCTCGCGGTCATCACCGACCGGATCACCCAGGCACTCGGCAAGGCGAGGGAGGAGGCGCTGTCGGGATAGGTCGGACCGCGCCGGGGATCACCGGCGAGCATGAGAGACGAAAGAGAGCCATCGAGATCGGACCGCCGGTACGTGAGGTGGCGCTGTAGCAACGTCCGTCCGCGACAACGCAGGACGGTGTCGTTACAGACCTATATGTGATTGGAAGTGTGTCTATGACCAGATCGCGCATCACAAGAGCAATGTTCGCGCTGTGTGCGTTGCTTGCCGTATCCGTTTTCGCGACATCGTGCGGTGACGACGGAGACGGCGCCGACAAGCCAACGATCGTCTTCTCGGATCTGAACTGGACGAGCGCGCAGGTCCAGAACCGGATCGCGCAGTTCATAATCGAAAACGGCTACGGGTACGAGACCGACGCCATCCTGGGCGGAACGCTGCCCAACTTCCAGGGCCTGCTCAACGGGGACATCCACGTTGACATGGAAGTCTGGCTCCCCAACCAGGTCGAGCAGTGGGACCCGGCCGTGGCCAACGGCCAGGTCGTCCCGATCGGGAAGAGCCTCGGCGAGGACTGGCAGAGCGCCTTTGTCATTCCCAAGTACGTGGCCGATCAGAACCCCGGACTCACCTCCGTCGATCAGCTCGCGAGCGATGAGTACAAGGCCCTCTTCGCCACCACCGACAGCCGTGGCAAGGCCCGCATCGTGGGCTGCGTGGTGGGCTGGTCCTGCGAGGTCGTGAACATCGCCCAGATCGACGCCTACGGGCTCAATGACCACGTGGAAGTGATCAGCCCGGGCTCCCAGGAGGCGCTGTTCTCCGACCTCCAGGGGCGCTACGACAGGCAGGAGCCGTGGCTCGGCTACATGTGGGGGACCGCCGACCCCGCGCTGGTGCTCGACCTCGTGCGCCTGGAAGAGCCTCCCTACTCCGATGAGTGCTGGTTCACCACCAAGGCCTGTGGCTACAAGGACGCGACGATCATCATCGCCGTGCACCCGAGCCTGGTCACGAGTGCACCGGACGTGGTCGACTTCCTTCGGAACTGGGGCTTCACGATCGACATCTACAAGGGTGTCGCGAAGCACATAGCGGAGAACCCCGGCATCGAGGCGCGCGACGCGGCCGTCTGGTTCCTGCAAAACAACCAGGACGTCTGGTCGAGCTGGATACCCGCCGACGTTGCGGAGAAGGTGATGGAGGCCCTGGAAGACGTCTAGGATGTCGCATCTCCGAGTAGTAGCGACGGGTACTGGTCTCTGAGGTCGTAGGGGCCAGGCGGTTTTACATCTTGGCTGTGTCGAGGCACAGAGAGGAGTACCGCCGTGGCCCCTGACGACCAACTGCATCGCTTCCGCTAGCGTGCGATCGCGCTCGCCGAGGAGGTGGGCAGCCCTCGCGCCGCCTGCCGCATGATGGGCATCCATCACTCGACCTTCGCTCTGGGGCACTCCGGCTTCGGACCGGCGCGCATCGCGGCCGAGCTGGCGCGCCCCAGGTGGGGTGGCATCATGCCTTCTGCGAGCGGCGTCTGGCGCGCCCTGAGGCGCGGCTCCGACCGTCGCTGGTAAGGCTCGCCGTATAGGTGCAGGGCTGCTCGGACGCGTACTCGCTGCAGCCGTAGAAGCTGCCGCGCCGCGCTCTCCGCAGCGTCAGCACGACGATCCCGCATCCAGGGCAGCCCTCGAGGCCGGCGGTACAGCTACCGTTCGAGCAACGAAGGCGTCCCGCCCGCTCAAGCGCGACACCGCGTCGGCAGCTAGGGCAGCGGGCGGTAGCGACAGAGCGGGCGGTTCGAACAGGCCATCCCGCCGCCTGAAGTGGCGATGAGATGCCCACCGCGGCAGCGTCGGCAGGGTGGTGCCTCCACGGACTCGAGCTGGCCCAGTACCCGGCCAACACCGTGCCGCTTCACGAGCTCGGTAACGAAGACCGAAGGTCTGCGCGCATCGGCGAGGAGCCAGACACCCTGCCGCGCTCTGGTCATCGCCACATAGAGGAGCCGTCGCTCTTCCGCATGCGGGTAGCCTGCCCGCTGCCCGGCGGTGAGCAGCGCCAGCAGCGGATCATCCTCGATCTGCGCCGGGAAGCCGAGCTGCCGGTCCACCAGATCCAGGACGACGACATCGTCGGCCTCAAGCCCCTTCGCTGCGTGGACGGTGGCGAAGCGCAGACGGAGGTTGCCGGGGGCATGGCGTGGGAGCAGGGTGCGGCTGTGGCGGTAGCGGCCAAGCACCATCACCTCGCCTGTCGACCGGCCGCGCTTCGCCCGGGCGGCCACGATGTCCGTGAGCGCTCGCCGAAGACCTTGCGCAGGATCACTTGCCGCGACGACCGTGATGCCCGAAGACTCCGACAGAGCCGAACGGAGCGGCCGGCTGATCTGCTCCGGGTTGCTCTGAACAAAGGAGCTGCTCGCCCGGAGAATGTCCGGGCCGTAGCGGAAGGTCTGCCCGAGGACGCGCTCGCGGACGTGCCCGAGAAGGGTGCCGCAGCGGCGCACGAGCCCGACGTCGGACCCGGCGAAGCGGTAGATCGACTGCCAGTCGTCACCGACGAGGAAGAAGGAGACGCCACCTGGGTCCCCGTTCAGTGCCTCGAGCAGTCGCATGCGATCGCGGGAGATGTCCTGGAACTCGTCGACCAGCACGTGGCGGTAGTGTCCTTGCTGTTCTCCCCGCGCCAGCGCATCGGTTGCCCGCGCGATCAGGTCGTGGAAGTCCACCTCTCCCGCATCGCGCAGGCGTCGCAGGTACCGACTACGCACCTCGCCCAGGATCGCCATGAAGCGCCTGGCCCGCTCGCTCGATGCCCGATCATGCAACCGGCCCCGCCGGACGGTATCGGGCGCACCGGATGTTGCGACGTGGTGAAGCGCCATCCCGAGGAGCTGCGCCAGAGCGGAGATCTGTGTCTTGGCCAGCCGACGCACGGCCTCGCCCTCCGGGATCGGCACGAAGTGCACCCCCGCCGCCGCCAACCGCTGACGCAGGCGATCCAGCAACACGCCCCGGCCATGCTCCCAGCTGTAGCTCTCGATCAGGTGTGTCTCGTTCTCCGCATGGATCGAGCGCTTCCAGGCCACGCCATCGGTGTATCCGCGCCAGCCGGGTGGCGCCTGACCCTGCTCGTTGAGAGCAAAATGCTCGATGTAGATGCCCTGGTCCGGCAGGTGGAAGTCGGGTCGGTACTGGCGGTAATCCACCGACGCGGTCCGTACCGCATATGCCGCCTCGTACTCAAAGCGGACGCCGTGGAGCGTGAGGAAGTTCGCGATCGTGAGTTCCTCGTAGCTCTTGACGAGATCCCCGCTGAACGTGCGCAGTTCACAGGTGCGCACCCACGCGTAGTACTCGCCCGGATTGCGGAAATCGAACGGGGTGCGCCAGCCGGCTCCGTGGTACGCAACGAACTCCGTGATCGCCCCTGACCAGTCGCGGTCGTCCAGCATCTCGCCGAGGATGGAGGAGATCGCCTGGGCGTAGGCACGGCGATCGGTTGCGAGCCGGGAGACATCCGGCGCCTCACCGTCCGCCCGGGCCGTGACGCGGTAGGCGAAGGCATGGAAAGTCTGGACCTCCACCCCGGCGAGATCGCGAGGCAGGCGTTCGTGGATCGCCCGTGCGGCGTCGCGGTTGAAGGCCAGGACGAGCAACTGTGCCGGGTCGGCGCCCTCGTTTCGAACGAGGTGCGCGATGCGGGCGATGATCACCGCGGTCTTGCCGGAACCTGCGCCGGCCAGGACAAGCGTGACGTCACCGGGGGTGGCGACCGCCAGGGCCTGCTCGTCCGTCAGTTCACGGCCCAGCACCCGTCGGGCCTGGGACTGCGCATCACCGAGCCGGCCCTCGGCATAGCGGTCGTTGGCCTCGTCCACGCCGCGTGCGAATCCGCCCGCGACCGACAGCGGCGCCAGCAGCGCGAGTGCGGCTGCGGCATCGGGAGGCAGTGCCGTTCGCACCAACTGGCCGGCGCAGTGCCCGACGATCCGGGCGAGTTGCTCGGCGTTCGCTTGGTACTCCGAGTAGCGCAGAGGGCCAGAGCCGTTCAGCAGCTCCCTCGTCGAGCCCTCGACCTGCAGGAGCTCCGGGCGGAGGGCGCGCGCCTGGAGCACAGCCTGGGCGGTCACCTGCGCGATGAAACGCTGCGCCATGGTCGAGTCGAGTCCACCGGCCTCGTGCTCAATGCCGTCGCTGGTCCGGAGGGTCAGCTTCGCTCCCCTCCACGAGCGCCGCATCGTGATCGTGTCGATCGCGCCGACGGCGGCATCGGCACGCCCGCCGGCGCTCGTCATGCGGATGACGCCTGAGGCAAACACGAGCCTGGTGCTGCGGGCACTCGTGAGGTTCCACAGCCAACCGCTCCGCAACTCCGCGACGGGCGTGCGGACGGCGTCTCCCGTCTCGATCGCGTGGGTGCCTGGCCGCTCAGGGCCTCGCTGCTCCATGACTACGAGGAAGGGTATCCCGGGTGGTCGGATTTAGAGCGGTCACAACCGCGCCGGCGAATCCCCCTGGGTCAGGGTTGTGGTACGACTCCCATTAGGAACTGGTGCGGTACGAGCGGTGGGCAGTGGCGCTCATCCCGAACGGCTTCTCGTCGGCGCCCATGTCCACGTGCCATTGCATCGTTGCCTCAGCCGGCCGCTTCCAGCATCGCCTCCTCGCCTGAGGTGAGTTCGTGTGCGGGCGGGGAGAGCAGGTCACCATCGTCATGTAGCGTCGTCCGATGGCCCACTCGTCGGTCTGTTCGGCGAGCAGCGCATCGAGCGGGCGGATGACTGCCGAGCGGTTGGGGAAGATGCCGACGACGTTGGTGCGGCGGCGGATCTCCTTGTTGAGGCGCTCTCGCGGGTTGTTCGACCAGATCTGACGGCGATCGGGAATGCGGTGAACGCCAGGGGCTCCACTGCGGCCCCTGAGAGCCCGGCCGCGGCGTCCCGGAAGCGCTCCTGCAGCTGCTCAACGACGCGCGCGTGTTGGGCGTGCACCTCGGCCGCCGAGGGCTGCTGGTAGATGGTCCCGCACCGTCGTCGCCACCGGCACTCTTGTACGTCCTGGAATCGCCGTTTCCGCGCGGAGCGGTGGTGGCGGTCACGTTGTTGGAGAAGGCTGAGCTAGACTAAGTCCAGTGGATCGGACTACGAGAAGGGGAGGCCGCCATGCGCGTCGTCAACATGCATGAGGCGAAGTCGCAGCTGTCTAAGCTCGTGCAGGCCGCAGTCGACGGGGAGCCCTTCATCATCGCGCGCGCCGGCACGCCATTGGTCAAGGTCGTGTCGCTCGAGGCGCCGACGACCGACGGGCGCCGGACCGGATTCCTGCCGGGTATCGCGGTACCGCCCGACTTCGACCGTATGGGCGCCGGGGAGATCGAGTCGGTCTTCGAGGGACGTCAGTGAGGATCCTGCTGGACACGCAGGTCCTGTTGTGGGTTGCCGGCACGCCTGAACGTCTGCGACCAGACACGCGCGCGCTCATTGAGGATCCAGAGAACGAGCTGTACTTCAGTGCCGCATCGCTGTGGGAGGTTGCCATCAAGAACGCCCTGGGGCGCCGGGACTTCGCCGTTGATCCGCGCCTGCTGCGTCGGGCGTTGTTGGAGCACGACCATGCGGAACTGGCGATCACGGGCGCGCACGCCGTGGCCGTAGATCTGTTGCCGCCGATTCACGGCGACCCCTTCGACCGCCTCCTCGTGGCGCAGGCACAGATTGAGGCGATGACGCTGTTTACGGCAGACGAGATCGTCGGGCGCTACCCCGGCCCCATCCAGATCATCTGAACCGAGGGAGTTCGGCGCCCTGAACGCCGGCGGCCCGACCGAACAGATGAACGAGGTCTCGGACCAACCCCGCCCAGCTTGGAGAAGCGCCCCTCGTGAGCCTGGATCGGAGAGTCGTGGCTCCCCGGGGCTCGACGCGTCCCCCGACGCCAGCGAACCCATGACCCGCCGGGACCCGCTAGGCTCAGATCGAGATCGCGACGTGGAAGGGCCCGTTACAACGAGACCACCACCTGGAGACACCGTCAGCACGCCGAGGCAGCCGCGTAGGCACGATCGCGCCATCTGCCCGCGAATACGACTCGCCCTCCCCGCGCCTCGACTCTGGCGCGGCTCCTCCGATCCAGGCGGAAACCACCCACGGTCCGGCTGTCGGACCTGTGCACCTCCGCGTGAGTGATCTCTTGCCGCTGGGAGCGCGACCGATACAACGGCGGTGATTTCTCACACAATTTGCGGCACACCCGCGGTGTATCGCCTATCGACCTCCAGACGCATGTGGACGCTCGCCGTCGGCAGCCGGTCGGCGGGGTTCTGGACATGCCAGGTCCTGACAGCTCACATGGGCGGATGATGCTCGCTGTGGGCTTCCGGCCGGGCACGGGTGCGCGATGTATGATTCGCTGGACGCGCCGTCGGCGCGGATCCGCCGCGCAGGAAACAGTGCTGGTGAGCGGGGGCTGGCTTGGCAGCGGCGCACATCAACAACGACCTTCTCTATCAGCCAGATGAGAAGCCGCCTCATCTGGCTTCTCTCGGCCTCGGCTTCCAGAGTGTGATGGTTCGCCTGACGGCGTTGGCGGCTTCGACGGCCATCATTGCCCAGGCGAGCGGTCAGTCGGAGAGCTACCTGTCGTGGATCCTGTTCGCGGCGTTACTGGTCGCCGGAATCGGCACCATCTCCCAGACGTTCCGGGCCTGGCGGTTCGGCTCCGGGTATCCGCTCGGTGTAACTACCCACACTGCCTTCGTTGCGGTGTGCATCACTGCGCTGGCTGCGGGTGGGCCCGGGATGCTGTCGAGCCTGATCGTCGTCTCCGCGCTGCTTCAGGCCGTGCTGATTGCGCGGCTCTCGCTGTTGCGCCGGATTATCACGCCGCTGGTTTCCGGCACGGTGCTTATGTTGCTTGCGGCAACGGTCATGTCGATCCTACTCAGCAGGTTGTCGGCCACGCCCGAGGGTTCGTCGCCGTCTGCCGCTCCCGTGATCGCCGGGGTCACGTTCTCGGTGATCATGGGACTGAGGATGTTCGCTTCGGGGGGTTGGCCGCAGTGGTCGCCGGTGATCGGAATCGTGACGGGCTGCGTGGTGGCGGTGCCGTTCGGCCTGTTTGACCTCCGGCCGTTGATCGACGCGCCCTGGGTGGGCATTCCCCGGAGTTCGTGGCCAGGTCTGGAGCCGAATCTCGGCGCGGACTTCTGGGCGCTCCTGCCGGGCTTCGTGATCGTCACCCTGGCGGCCACGATCTACGCGATCAGCGACGTGGTTGCGCTTCAGCAGGTCGCCTGGCGCAGGCCACGAGCCACGGATTTCCGCGTAGTCCAGGGCGCGCTGAACCTCATCGTGCTGACCAACCTCCTAGCCGCGTTCCTGGCGGGATTGCCCAATACGATCATCTCCTCGAATTCGTCACGTGTGCTCCTCACCGGCGTCGCCGCGCGTCGCATGGGTGTCTACGGCGGGGGCATCCTGATAGCGGCGGCGTTCCTACCCAAGGTGATCGCGCTGCTGGCCGCGGTTCCCCGGCCGGTGTTCGGGGCGTACATCATTGTCGCGCTCGCGATGCTCTTCGCGCAGGGCATGAAGATCGTTGTCCAGGATGGTCTCGATACGCGGAAGGCCGCGGTGGTCGGAGTCTCGTTCTGGCTGGGAGTGGGATTCCAGAATGATCTGATCTTCGCGGACATCCTGGGCGGGACGTTGGAGACGTTGCTGGGCAACGGTCTGACGACCGGCGCCCTGTCCGTAATCCTGCTCAGCATGATGCTGAACCTGACCAGCCGGCGCCCTCAGCGCCTGAGGACGGAGTTGGATATATCCGCTCTGCCCGTGATTGACGCATTCCTGCGCGAGATCGCCACGAAGTCCCACTGGGACGATCCCTCGACCGAGCGGCTGCGCTCGGCGGGGGAAGAAACGCTGTCGAGTCTGTTGCCCCTGGAGCATGACACATCCGGCGACCACCCCCAGCCCCTGATCGTCAGCACCATCAGCACCGACGGAGGGATCAAGATGGAGTTCGTCGCGACCTCCGGGCAGGGTGAGAACCTGGAGGACAGGCTGGCGTACCTCAGCGAACAGCCCGAGATCCTCGACGACCGCGAACTCTCGTTCCGCCTGCTGCGGCACTATGCGTCGTCCGTGCAACACCGCAAGTACTACGAAATCGACATCGTCACCGTCGAGGTCAAAGGCGCTCGCTAGGTGTAACGTCCACAGACGTTGTTGACGCCCGTCGGAGCTGGGGCAGCAGGGAGCCTCCAGGAGAAGGTGTGCGTAACGAACCCGCACCTTGCAGCTGGAGGCTCGGATTCATCGTGATGCCAAACTCATCGTCGCCGCATGCTCGTCGATCGCATCGCGGCGGGGAGACCGGTCGCGCATGTCGCTGCCGAGATGGGCGCCTCGCGGCAGACCGCGCACTAGCGGTGGCGCCGCTGGCGGTCGAGGGCTGGGCCAATCTCCAAGACCGCCCCGACCGGCCGCACCGCTCCCCCGCTCGCGTTCCCCCCGAGACGCGAACGCGAGACCGAGCGCATGCGCCGCGGCCAGAAGCTTGGACCAGCGCGCATCGCCGCCCGCTTCGGGATGCACGCCTCGACCGTCCGCGTGCTGTGCCCGCCTGGGCGACTCATCCGCAGCAACAAGCATCCCGGCCCCGGCGACTTGCTACACGTCGACCTGAAGAAGCGGGCGTGCATGCCCCCAGGCGGCGTCTGGCGGGCCCAGGGCGGGGCCACGCACCACACAGCGGCGCCGGCTACGCCTCATCCACTCCGCCGTGGACGACCGCTCACGCCTCGCCTACAGCGAGATCCTCACCGATGAACGCGCCGTTACGGCGGTCGCGTTCATCGGTCGGGCGCGCCCGGTTCTCCGCGCACGGCGTCGGTACCAGATGGCGGCGCTGGTTGTGGGGGTGTCACCGTGCGTGGCGAGCGATGGTCGGTGTCTGCACGGAGCGTTGGCCATTGTAGGTCGGACTGTTAGCGTCGCGGCGCACAGCTATCACGGTTCTGGGCAGGGGCGCCTACCGGCGCGCGCGGTCCGCATGCGCCAAGCGGGGGAGACGGGATGCTCGCTCGGATCGGTGCATGGTGCTTTCGCAACCCGCGCAAGACGGTGGCGGCCTGGGTGGTGGTCGTGGGCGTCGCTCTTGCCGCCGCTGCTGCCGTGGGCCCCTCATTCCTGGCGGAGCTCCAGCCACCGGAGTCGGACAGCCGACGCGGCTTCGAGCTGCTTGAGGAGCACTTCGGCGGTGTCGGCAGCGGCCTCAGCGGCTCGATCGTCTTCCGCTCCAAGTCCGGCGTCGATGACCCGGCGGTGCGAGCCGCCATGGAGGAGATGTTCGAGGAGGTGCTGTCACACGACGGTGTCACCCTGGCCAACCCCTACCTCGTAGCGATTCCTGTCCCCGAAACCCCGACGCGGCGTGCACCACACATGCCCGGGCGTCCGCAGGTCAGCGCCGACGGCTTCGTCGCGTTTGCACGCATTGACCTCGACCCGGAGCTGGACTTCAACGACTCGTCCGCCCTCGGCGCCGAAGTCGCACGAGCGATCCCGGACCTGCCCGGCCTGCAGGTGGAGATCGGCGGCGAATCGCTGAGCGAGTTTGAGCCGCCGCAGTCCGAATTCATCGGCCTCGCTTTCGCGGTGATCGTGTTGATTCTCGCGTTCGGGTCGGTGATGGCGATGGGGTTGCCCATCGCGGTGGCAGTTGCCGGTGTGGGCGTTGGGCTGGCGCTGACGGTGGTGCTCTCCAACGTCCTCTCGATCCCCGAGTTCGCGACCACGATCGGCGCGATGGTCGGCATCGGCGTCGGCATCGATTACGCGCTATTCATCGTCACCCGCTACCGCGACGGCCTCGCCGACGACAACGCCGTGGAGCGGGCGGCCTTCGTCGCCTTCGACACGGCCGGGCGGGCCGTGATCTTCGCCGGGGTGACGGTGGTGGTCTCGCTGCTCGGGATGTTGCTCATGGGGCTCCCGTTCATCACCGGGCTCGCGGTTGCGGCGGCACTCACCGTGGCGGCGACGATGATTGCCTCCGTCACGTTGCTCCCCGCCCTGATCGGGCTGGTGCGCGACCGGATCGAGGTCACCCGCTGGCGTGGGCTCGTCGCTGCCGCGTGCCTTGCCGTGGCGCTCCTCGGCCTCGGTCTGGGGTTCCGACCGCTACTGCTCGGGGCGCCGCTCGGCCTGCTCATGTTCCTCGCCGGGTACGTGGTGCGGCCGCTGCGGGGGATCGTGCCGAGGCGTCCGCGCACGCCACTGCGGCAAACGATCGCCTGGCGCTGGAGCCGCGTGGTGCAGGCGCACCCGTGGATTGCGCTCTTCGCCGGGGCTGTGCTGCTGCTCGTGATGGCAGCTCCCCTGCTCTCGCTGCAGCTGGGCTTCGCCGACGAGGGGAACTTCCCCGAAGACACGACGACCCGCCGCGCCTACGACCTACTCGCCGAGGGCTTCGGACCGGGTTTCAACGGCCCACTGATCGTGACCGCCGTGCCCGCGGCGGCGCAGGATCGCGCCGCCGTCGGGCCGCTCCTCGCGGCACTGGGGTCTGCCGAAGGCGTCGTCTCGGTGAACGGCCCGCTCCCGAACGACCTCCTGAACCCGGAGAACGCGTCGGCCTATCTCGTGCAGGTCTACCCGGCGACTTCGCCGCAGGACCCTGCGACCGCCGAACTCGTGGATCGGCTACGCAGCGAGGTGATCCCCGCAGCAGTCGGCGGGACCACGATGGACGTCAACGTCACCGGCATCGTGGCGCTCGGCGTCGACTTCACCACCTACCTGTCCGGACGTACCCCGCTGTTCTTCGCGGCGGTGCTCCTGGTCTCGTTCATCCTGCTGCTGATCGTGTTCCGCTCGGTGCTGGTGCCGCTCAAGGCCGTGGTGATGAACCTGCTCTCGATTGCCGCTGCCTACGGCGTCGTGGTGGCGGTGTTCCAGCAGGGCTGGCTCGGCTCGGCGGTCGGCGTCGACGCCGGCCCCATCGAGCCGTTCATCCCGATGATGCTCTTTGCCATCATCTTCGGGCTCTCCATGGACTACGAGGTCTTTCTGCTCACGCGCGTGCGCGAGGAGTACGACCGCAGCGGCGATCCCGTCGGCTCGGTGGCCGACGGACTGGCATCGACGGCGCACGTGATCACGGCGGCTGCGGCGATCATGGTTGTAGTCTTCGGGAGCTTTGTGTTCGAGGACAACCGCGCCATCAAAATGTTCGGCCTCGGCCTCGCCGTCGCGATCATGCTCGATGCGACCGTGGTTCGGCTGCTGCTGGTCCCCGCGGCGATGGAGCTGCTGGGCGCGCGCAACTGGTGGGTGCCGAACTGGCTCGAGCGCGTCCTGCCGCGGCTCACCATCGAGGCCGCCACGGCTCCCCCCAACACGGGGACGAGCGGGCGGTAGCCTCGCGCGGCCTGTCCGCGCGCCCCGGCAGGGAAGCTGCCCGCTATGCCCGATCAGTCAGAGTGCGACCTGGGGCGAACGGATCGAAATGATCAATCGCTGGGCAGATGGAGGAGCACCACGAAGCGGATGCGGGTGGTTGAGCAGCATCCGTGGCGGGGCAGACGGGCACGTATACTAACGATCCGACCGAGCCGAGCGGTGGAGAGGGACATGACCGGGATCGTCTACTGCCTTGAGAACCCGGCGATGCCGGGCCTCGTGAAGATTGGCAGGACGCAAGACATCGAGCAGCGGCTCGCTCACTCGACAATACGAGCGTTCCGCTCCCGTTTGTGTGCGTCGTGGCGATGGAGGTCGACGACGACACGGAGGCCGAGCAACTGCTTCACGATGTGTTCAGCGATCACCGCGTCCGCCGCAGCCGCGAGTTCTTCGAGGTCAATCCCGAGCGCGTCGCCGCCGCGTTACGTCTCACACGAGGTCGCGACGTTACCCCCGAGTCCGATGTCGTCGAGGACGAAGAGACGCAGATTGCCCTCGACAAAGCGCGAAAGAAGCGTGAGAAATTCAATTTCGAAATGGTTGGCCTCGAACCCGGAGCCGAGCTTCGATTCCACTACAGGGACATCTCCAACAACGGGGAGCCCTTCGTTGCCGAGGTGGTTTCGAGGAACACGATCAGGTTCGATGGCCAAGAGACCTCGCTCTCCGCAGCCGCAACCTCGATCATGCAGGAGCGTGGGATTGCGTGGACCGCTCAAGGGCCACTCTACTGGCACTACGAGGGTCAGTCGCTGGATGAACGGACGTCGGCGGATGGAGGAGGGCGTTGACTAGCGGCCCCGCCGTCGCCGCTAGAACCAAGGCGATACCGAGTGAAGGACTGGACAAGCGCGCCGCAGGCCCTCACGCCGTGCGGCCTCGCCCCTCAGCGAACTCGTTTACCAAGCTGTGCAGCCGTCGTGTGGCGCACGCGCAGCCCGCGCTGGTAGGCGGCTGCCGGTGCCGCTGTCGCCGAGCAGCACCACGGGCTCGCCCCGTTCGACCCACTCGCCGCGCTCGAGCGCGGCGAGCAGCGCCGGGTCGACCGTCACCGGAATCGCGGCTCCGGGGCACCAGCCCGAGGTAGGGCCCCACCTCCCTGTTCTTCGGGAAGCGGTTCGGGTCCTCGATGGTGAGGACGAACGTGAGCGAGGTGATCGGGCCGACGCCCACGATCTGCTGCAGCACCCCGGTCTCGGGGTAGCGCTCACACATCGCGGCGATCTCCTTGTCGGCCTGGCGTATCTCCCCGGGCAGGTGCTCGATCTGGTGGAGCATCGGCAGCAGCGCCGGGCCCAGCTTCTCGGGGATGTGCTCTCTGACCGCGCGGTGGAAGGCCGGCGCCGTGCAGCTCGGAAGCGCCGCGCCCCACGCCTTCACAGCGCCCCCGGACGTGGTTGATGAACATCGTGCGCGCCCGGACCCGCGCCTCACGGCTGCGGAGCACCTGGAGGTCCGCCTGCATCATGGCGCTGCGGTGCCGGATGCGGAAGAGGAGCGCCGGGTCGAATCGGCCGAGCCGTGCGAGGTGCTCGGCATCGGAGCGGTCGGTCTTGCGCTGGCTGCGCGCGATCAACCTGACCTGCCTCGCGTTGGCAACGATGACGTCGTGACCGAGCTCCGCGAACATCCTGCCTGGCCACGGGGACCGCGGCCCCACCTCCATCACCACCCGCGCGCCCGTCATCCCGGCGAGCGCCCGTGTGAGCGCCGCGGTCGTGGTGCGGACTCGCTCCTCCCGCACGATCTCCCCGTCGCCATCGAGGACGCAGAGGTGGCTGTAGCGGTCGCTGACGTCGATGCCGACAGGCACGAGCTCCACATCCCCCACCTTCCTGCTCTCTGTGACATCTGCTGTACCCTGTGCCACGGTCGGTCTCCTACCTCTCTCGGCTCGCCTGAGTCGTTCTCCTGGGCCACCACGTGAGCCCGTGCCTGGAGGGGAAGTATCCCCTCTGAGGAGGGGACCGACCCTCATGTCATCTCTCTGGGTAATACGACAGGCTGGTGTCCTGAGTTGTGCAACTCGTTCCCGGCCGAGGCTCGGCCCGACGCTTGACATCGGACTGCTTGAATCGCCAAGATCAGGATGGTTGTCGTCTCGCGGTACTCTGCTCGCGACAACACCCGGGGCTTCAGGAGAAGGCGGGCACCTCGGAAGCTGTCAACCTCTCCATGCCGGTCGAGGTCAGGGGGTTGTTGCAATGACGGGTTTGTTGATCCACGCCTCCTTCGGGGGTCTGGCGGCCCGCGGCGGTCCGTTGCGGAACCGCTCGGGCCAGACGCTGTAGGCGGCATCCAGGGTCTCCTGACGCGCCTGCACGGTCTCCAGGGCTTGCCCGCCGTGGAGCGTGGCGGGGTGCTGGTAGCCGACACCGGAGTGGTAGTGCTCGCGGTTGTACCAGTCGACAAACGGCGCCATCCAGCTCCGCACCTCCTCCAGCGAGTGGAAGCGGTCGGGGTAGTCGTGGCGGTACTTGACGGTCTTGAAGCCGGCCTCGGAGTAGGGGTTGTCGTTGCTCACGCGCGGGCGCGAGAGGCTGCGCGTGACACCGAGGTCTTCGAGCAACTCCGCCAGGCTTGTCGACGTCATCTGGGCGCCACGGTCTGAGTGCAGCGTCAGTTGCTGCGGCGAGATCCCGTTGCGGTCGCAGGCGGTGCCCACCAGCGTCCTGGCAACCTCGGTCGACTCCGCCGTGTCGACCGTCCAGGCGACGATCTTGCGACTGAAGATGTCGATCACCACGTAGAGATAGAACCAGCTGCGGTGGTGAGGGCCGCGGAGCCGCGAGATGTCCCACGACCAGACCTCGTTCGGGCCGCTCGCCTGCACCTGGGGTGCATGGTGGGTCGTGCGTCGGTGACCGCGACGCCGTTCTCTGACCAGGCCGCGTTCCTCGAGGATGCGGTACATCTGGCGGATCGAGCAGACGTACGAGCCCTCGTCCAGCAGCTGATAGTAGACCTGGGCGGGCGCCTGGTCACGAAAGCGTGGTGAGCACAGCAGCTCGGCGATGTGATCGCGCAGCTGGTCGGGGATGCGTGACGGCTGCGGCTGGTGCTGCTCGCGCGGTTTCGCCTGTGACGGCCGCCTGTGTAGCCGGCCGGCGGCCGCCTGGCGGCGGCTGCGGTCGGTCCGCTCTGAGTATCCGAAGGCCCGACAGGCGCGGGCACGGCCAACCCGCTGGGCCCATGCGTCCACAGCGGCGAGCATCTGCGCCCGCCAGTTGGCGTATGCCTGTGCTGGCCACTCAGCTCGGGTCGGCGCTACCCGTTCTGGCTGCTCGGTCGCCGCTGCGACGCGCTCTTGCGAGCAAATCTTTGCAAGAGCGCCAAGGCTTTTCCCTGTGTCTCAATCAACTCCTCTGCCGTCTTCAGCTGTTGCTCGGCAAGCATCGCCTGCTGCCGGTAGCGGTCGCGCTCAAGGGTCAGCCGGTTGGGCGCTCGTGGTCCCGGCGGCCGCTCGACGAGGGCACGGCGCGCCCCATCGTCACGCTGCTGGCGCCACCTGGCGATCAGAGAGGAGTACAGACCCTCGCGCCGACAGATGGCGCCGACTGCTCCCGGCTCTCCGCGGGCCTTTGCCTCGTCGATCTCAGCCAGGATGTCGAGCTTGTACTGCACTGGCCACGACCTGCGTGCTCGACGCACCTCAGTCTCTTCATCAACCACCATCGGTCTACGTCCACTTCTCCGCCCTCGTATCAATCGCACTATATTCGGCAGAGATGAGGTTGGCAGCTAGGGCATGGGGTCAGCCCGCGCGAAAGGTGCCCGCCTTCCATGTGACCTAGGCTTCGAAGGGCAGTGAAGCAACGAAAGTTGCAAATTCAAAGAGAAGGGGCGCGATCTGCGCCCCTTCTCTCATCTCGGATTCCAACCTTGCAGATCGACATATCAAAGTTCTCCGATGCCATCGTCTGCATCCTGCGGCGAGAGGGCGCCGACCGGACGATGATCCTCGGGGCCCGCCTCGGCGCGCTTGTGCGCGAAGAGCACGGGGACCTGCTGCGTGCGGAGATGAAGCACCAGGGAGTCCGATTCGTTTAGCTCGTGGAGCAGATCGCGGGCGTCCGAGTCGTTCGCGACGCTGACACCGGGCTCGACGTGTTGATTGGGCTCGAGGGGTCCCTACCGCCCACGCCCGCCGAGGGGTCGCCGTCACTGCGGCCGGATGTCTATGCGGCGTTCACGAGGTTCGGCGTTGCTTACTGGTGTCACCCGGCGAGAGATGAGTTCCGGCGAGGTCAGCCCGGCGAGGGCGGTGTGGCATGTCCGGAGGTTCGAGAGAGCGACTTGGTCGAGATGCGGCGAGGGTTTGCCGAGCAGGTCGGAGAGCCGAGTAGTAGCGAACTGCTCTCCATGCTTGATGGGCAGGAAGGATCGCTCGCGCGATTCCGCGGATCCGTATCGCGCACTAGGCTTACGGCTGAGTGGGAGCGGTTCCGATACGAGGCACTGAGTGAGAAGGTCCGTGAGTGGGCCACCTCTCAAGATTTGGAGATTAAGACGGCATGGTTCCGCCGCGGCGAATCGGCTCGCGGGCGCCGTGGGCGATCGAGGCGACTCCTCCACGATCTGGTTGACGTCATGACGGATGAGGAGGCTGGCTCCATTCGCATACCCGTCTCGGCTGTTGAGCGCTATGTCTCCCGGCGACAGCAGGGTCCGTCAGGCTAGCGATGCCTCTGGCCGTCATCGCCGGGATGCCGAACAACAAGGCCCGTGAGTTCAAGCGTCGCATCGACGGTAGATCGACGTACGGAGCGTGGGGACTGACGTGGCTGCCGTCCCGGAAGAACCAGGCGGGATTGCGGACCGTCTGGGACGACGTCATGGATATCGCCGACGCGTCGGATACATCCGGAGTTCACATTCTGGCGTACGACAAGGCACTGAGTGGACGCAGCCGCTACGAAGAGAAGGTCAGGTTCCGGCACCGTTTGGTCTGGCTCGATCACTCGCGCCTCTCCGGAGAGGGTCGTGATGACTGGTGGGCCCAGATCAAGGAGAAGCTGCTGGTCGAGGACTCATGGCGCGAGAGCGTGCGACCCCCTGATCGACGTCACGCCCTCATCCTGCCGCGCGGGACGTTCGCATCCCGCCGGGATCCCTGGACCACAGCCCAGCGAGCCGAAACTCCGCGTGCCGTCGACCGTGCACAGAGCGAGATCGACACGTTTGAAGAAGCTCATCGAAGGCAAGGCCGTTGGAGAGATGAGCGCGGCCAGCTCTTCGACTCCGGCGGCCCGGAACATGGTGTCGCACCCGAGAACCGCCGATGGAAGTTCACGTATCACCTCTCTCCCGGCTTCCACTTCGACGTTCAGCATGAGGCCGGGCGGGGGTTCACAGTGATCGACGCCAACGGCGAGGACCATAGTTTCAGGGAGTACATGAACGTCGATTCCCACGGCTACGTGAGGGGCGGGCAGTAGATGGTCATGCGACGAGGGTCGGGTGTGAACCGTGGCGCCTCAACCAAGCCTGACCTAGCGCTCCGGCTCGGCCGAGCAGCCGACGGTACGACACCCACAGTGGCACCTCAACCCCTGCACGGCTGACCTCGTCCCGCGCCACCCGGAGGAAGTGCGCCGCCGCGAGTTCATCCTCAAAGACGTCGCCGCTGATAGTGTTTGCCCTCAGCGCGACTAGAACCCGTGGCCTCGACACCGCCAGTGCGCCAGCGAGCTGTCAATCAGCAGCGGCACCGCAGCTGTTCCTAGCCCCGGGGTCACAGCAGATGGTAGAGCCGGTTCAGATCTCGCAGCCGCTCCGGGTCGAGGTCGCGCCCGGCCAGCCCTGGGTGGTCAGGGGAATAGCGGTAGGCGCGGAACAGCCAACCGATGTGGGTACCTTCGCCGCGCTCGTTGTAGACCGGGTTCCACCACTCCCACACCACCTCACCACCACGCGTCACCTCAAGGAGTCGTCCCGATGTGCCCTCGCAGATCAGCGTATTGCCGTTTGGCAGCCGGCTGGCGCCGGAGATGTGGCCGCTGAAGAACTGCGCCGGCGGATCGCCCTGATAGCTCCAGACGACCTCATTTGTCTGGGGGTCGACCTCGATCACGCGGGACGTCGATTGGCCGTGCGGGCGATGCATGCCGTTGTCGAAGATCTGCAGGTGGTCGCCCTCGACCCAGGTGGCGTGGTGCTGGTGGGCCGTGTCCGGAGCACCGTATTTCCACGTCATCTCGCCCTCTGGGCTAATGATCGCGACGCGGCTGTTGTTGCGACAGGAGATCGCGATCTCACCCCCCTCGTTCACATCGATGCTGTTGATGTGCGTCCACTCGATCCGCCCCTCGAGCGGACAGATCGGGTCCCTGCGCGGGTCGAACAGCCGCCAGGTCTCGACCCGGCGCACCTCGCGCCCCTCGGGGTCGATCTCGACCAGGTCGTCCCCCAGCATCTGAGCCGGCAGCCGTTCGCGCCGGCGACGCGCGCCGCCCTTGACGCGTTTCGTCAGCTCCTCGGGCATCTCGACCCACGCCGGGAAGATCGTGTTGCCGTTGGGGAGCCGCTTCCAGTCGTGGTGGATGGTGGTGTTCTCGTAATCCCAGACGACTTCGCCCTCCCAGGTCACCTCGAGCAGTCTGGACGAGTTGGCACCGAGCCGTCGTATCCGGGTCTGAAACGGTTCAGGCGGATCGCCGAGCTCGGGGCGCGGTCCGGGCTTGAGCGCCTTGTCGACGGCCATGACGAGCAGGTTGCCGTTGGCGAGCAGCTCCGACTTGGCGGGCACGAAGTCGACGAACGACCAGCGATGTACGAACCGGCCCTGCATGTCGACGAGGTAGACGGAGTCGCCACCCGAGGGCACCACGAGCGTATAGCCCTTGAAGCTGTGCTGCGGCCGATGATGTGTCAGTCCAAACTGCTGCGTCACCGACCAGCCCATCGTGCCTCCTTCGGCCCATCGTCGTGGCGCGAACTCTATCACCGCTCCTATCGTAGTTCGGCCGCGTCGGCGCCGGCGGGGTGTGGCACTCCGCTGGTTGACGTGGTTGACTCGTACAGATAGTGAAGAGATTGACTGTCGCGGTCGGGGAGACTCAGCACGCTGGCCGACACTACCCTGCCGGCCGCGGGCGCCTCGTCTGAGGGCGGCGCCTGAGCGCATCGCGAGGCTTTGACCGACGATGCCGCCTCCCCGAACCGCCAATGTTCCTCGCGCAGAAGGAGATCGGGCAATGACCTCGGAGCAGCGACCGCAACTGGGCGACGGAATCAAGCAGACGGTCAATGAGCGCTATGGCGCGATCGCCGAGCGTGTGCTCGCCGAGTTGGGCGAAGACGGCCCCACGGCGTGGGGAGACCTCCCGGTCGAGAACGTCGAAGCGGGCTGTTGCGCGGCCGGTGCGGGTGTTGTTGCGACGATCGCATTCGGCAGCGACCCCTGCTGTGGTCCGACGACCGAGCCATCGGGCGTGGAGGGAACTCGCAACGAGGGGATCGAGGACGGATCGCAGTTCTATTCGCAGGGCGAGTCCGACCTACTACCGCGGGGTGCGATCACCGCCTCGCTGGGGTGTGGCAATCCGGTCGCCATCGCGGAGCTGAACCCCGGCGAGCGGGTGCTGGACCTGGGTTCGGGTGGTGGTATCGATTGCCTCCTGTCCGCTCGGCAGGTGGGAGTAGGTGGCGAGGTGTGGGGACTCGACATGACCCCCTCGATGGTTCGTCTGGCACGCCGCAATGCCGAGAAGATGGACGTCACGAACGTTCGCTTCCGGCTCGGTGAGATCGAAGACATCCCCTTCGCGGAGAACCACTTCGACGCGATCATCTCGAACTGCGTGATCAACCTCTCGCCGGACAAGGCGCAGGTGTTTCGCGAGGCCTTCCGCGTGCTGAAGCCCGGCGGCCGGCTGCGTGTTTCTGACATGGTGTGGACACGCGACGTGGCGCTGGAGGAGCGTGGTGATGCGGAGGCGTGGGTGGCCTGTGTCGCCGGAGCGCTGCCGCTCAGCGAGTATCTGGAGGCGATTGAGGCCGCCGGGTTTGTCGAGGTGGGCGCGGACTACCGAGAGGATGAACTCAGCCTCGTCTCAGCGGATGTCCGGGCGCTCAAGCCGGCGTAGAGCGCGCGACCGCTCACGCGACCAACCACGCCGGCGGTGCCCCGCCGGTCAGTCAACCGAGGAAACCCCTGGCAACCGAGGAAACCCCTGGCCCGATCGGCGGTTCAGGCTCGCGCCAGGTGGGCGGTTACCGCACCCGAGCGGTGCCGTGCCATGTTCTCCGCGCGGCAAGGGCGTCTGGGGCGGCAGCCGACGTGGAGTCGCTCACGGCATTGTTGCGACTGCCGACGGCGCGCACCGCTAAGGCGCCTTTCGCCGACTAGCTCACTTCGACCAGTGCACCGCTCTTCACGTCGAAGACAAAGCCCCTCGCCGCGAGCTTCCTGGGCACGAACGGGCTCGCCTGGATTCGTGCGAGCGACTGCCGCACGTCGTCTTCCAGGTCGGGGAAGGACTCGAGTGCGAAGTGAGGGCGGATACCGATGTCGTTCGTGACGTCGCGCTTCACGTCGTCGTCGGTGAAGGTCAGCATCCCGCAGTCCGTGTGGTGGATCAGAATGATCTCTTCTGTGCCAAGCAGCCGCTGCGAGATCAGGAGGGAGCGCAACACATCGTCGGTGACGACCCCACCGGCGTTGCGAATGACGTGCGCGTCACCTTCGACAAGGCCCAACACCCCGTAGACGTTCAGTCGGGCGTCCATGCACGCGACGACGGCCACCTGCTTGCCCGGAGGCATTGGCAGGTCGCCCTTGTCGAAGGCGCCTTCGTACATCGCGCTGTTCTGGAGCAGCTCGTCGGTCGTAGTCATCCTTCGGCCCCCATTGGTAGAATCTTGACAAAGTTGACTGAAATTATCGTGAATTGTCCGATCGCTGTCAATCTTCCCGAATGCCCCGTCTGCGCGGCATCTGCAGCGAGTCAAGCGGACGAACCGGCTGATCAGGATTCACCGACAACCAGCGACGCTTCCCTGGACTGACTCGGCGCCGAGGATGGCCCGGTGCCGGTTGTCCGGGACGGGAACAGCTCGGGTGGCGCCACTACGACCGGCGTGAACTCGCCGGCCTCTTCCCATTGAGTAACCGCCCGAGCGGTGTGCCTCTCACGAGGTAGCGATAGGTCACAATCCCGACTCCGCCCGTCGCCAGGCAGGCAACCGAGAACTTGAGCTCGGCACTCCAGGTGAACCCGGTCACGCCCTCGAGTCGGCCCTGCCGGTCGAGGTGGGCGAGAGCAAATGTCAGCAAGGCCACGAGCGGCAGATGGATGATGTAGGTCCAGTACGGGGAGTCCGCGAGGAACCGAATCCATGGCTGTGCCGATCTCAGGACTTGCTCGAAGAGCCCGACGAAGCCGGCGCTGAAGAGGACGCCCGACGTGCCCCAACAGACGACGGTGACGAACCAGACGAACTCCACCGCCCCGGCCTCTGCCTCACCCCTGGATAGCTCATCGAGCACGCCGAGCAGCACGAGGTAGCAGAAGAACAGGAGGGACGCGACGGCCCACAGGACGAGCAGCGTTCCGCTCCCCTGCAGCCGGCCGATCAGCTCCCGCCGGGAGTAGAGCCCATACCCGTAGGCGAAGAAGAGAAGCCCGTAGAGCACATCCGGCACGTTGAGGGGCCAGATCGGCTTCGACTCATCCCCCGCCCGGAGGATGAGCAGCGCCGTCGCTCCCAGCGCCAGCAAGAGCGGGATGCGCGTGTAGACCAGATCGCCGAGGCGCCGGCCCCGGGAAGGCATGGCGGCGGAGGGAGAGACGCGGCCGCCCCCCCGCCTCCTTGCGACCCTTGCCAGGAGCCGAAGGGCGAGCAGCGCCCCGTACATCAGCAGCAGGTGGTAGAGGAACCAGAGGTGGGCGACGATGTCGCCGCTGGAGTCGAGATCCGGCCGCTCGGCCAGCACCTCCGCAAGCAGCGCGAGAGAGAACTCACCCGTCCAGCCGTAGATCCAGATCGGCGGAATGACGAGCGCCATCAGCGCCCCGAAGAGCACCAGTGGCACGCCGATCCTTGTCAGGCGATCGAGGGCGAACGCCCGATCGGAGCGGCGCGCCAGCACCAGGTGAGCGAAGAAGCCGGCCAGCAGGAAGAAGACCGGCATCCGCCAGCTGTGGATGAATGCGAACACCACGAACAGCAGAAGCGTCTGGTCGTCGTCCGCCGGCCAGATCGACTCGATCCCGATCGTCCGCGAGAAATAGGGCAAAGAGCCGTGGAGAACGATGCCGAGCAGCATCGCGAATATCCCCTGAGCCCATCAAGCCCGTGGTATCTCTCGACCACGTCCGTGCCGGGTGACGTCATCCGCTGCAAGCGTAGACCGGCAGGTTCAGATCGAGTGGCGCTACCCGGAGGACGGAGGGATCTTCCTCAGTCGCGGGGGAGAGCGCCCGGCGTAACGCGTCGTTCACCACCTGCCTCAAGGGCAGGTCCAGAAGCCTTGCCCGCTCCCTGAGGGAGTCCGCGACATCGTCGTCCAGGGTAGGTGTCGTTCTCATGGCGACATCATGATGTCGCCACCATGTGATGTCGAGATGACGGAGCCGCCCCCGGCTCAAGGGAGCGACACGCTGGGCCGAACGGACCGATGGTCGGGGCGGCACCCGGGCGTAGATGCCTGAAAGCCGCCGGCAGGTTTAGCGCCGGGCACGAGGCCGGGCACGAGGTGGGTGCTGCCGTATCCCACTTTCGCTCCTGCGCTCGACATGAAGGGGCTGGTGACGCTCACTCTGACTCTGACTGGGCCACTGCCGTACACCAGCCCGATCACCGCGGGCCCGGGGCGTTCCCCGGTGGAGGACGCGGGAGCAGGATATCCCGGTGAGGCAGGCGCCCGACGCCGGAACGGAGTTCGGAGGCATCGGTGGCCCTACAATCCCATCGATGGTGGAGGAGGTCGTGTGATGAGGGCGCTTGTGATTGGTGGCACCGGCCCGTCGGGCCCGAGCATCGTTCGCGGCCTGGTCGATCGTGGCTATGAGGTGGCGATCTACCATCGTGGGACGCATGAGACCGATGCCCTGCCCCGGGTTCACCAGCACCTGCATGGCAACCCCGACGACCCGGAGTCGCTCCGCGCCGACTTCTCGGACAGCAGCTGGGACCTCGTCGTGTCGATGTACGGACGACTGCGCTATATCGCCGAGGTGATGGCCGGGCGCTGCGAGCGCTTCATCGCGATCGGCGGGAGGGGCGGGAACATGCCGCTCGAAGCGCTGCCGTTCCCCGAAGGGCGCGCCTTCCCTCGCGGTGAAACCTATCCGCGGGTCGAGGATCGCGGGCGGGGCGTCGGATGGGCAGTCGCCCAGACCGAGCGAGACGTGTTCACGCATCACGCGGCCGGAGACTTCCGTGCGAGCGTCCTGCGGTACACCGATCTGTACGGGCCGCGTGTGCCGCGCCAGTGGCTGTGGCCCCTCGTGCGGCGGGTGCTGGACGGCCGGCCGCACGTGATCGTGCCGGGCGACGGCAGTCAGCTCCGGCCCTCGTGCTACATCGAAAACGCGGCGCAACAGGTGCTCACGCTCGCCGATCGTGACGAATCGTCGGGACGTTCCTTCTACGCCGTCGACGCGGAGACCCACAGCCTCGTGGACGTGGTTCGGCTGGTCGGGGAGGCGCTGGATCACCAGTGGGAAGTCATTCCGATCGCCCACCCGCGGGCAGGCCAGCTGGCGGCGAGCTATGCCGCTCGCAGCGAGCAGTACGACACCGCCGGGCTGCGGGCGCTCGGCTACCGCGACCAGGTAGAACCGGCCGAGGGGATCCGCTCCACCGCGCGCTGGCTGGTGGAGCATCGGAGCGAGCTCGATGAGGGCCAGCTGGACACCCTCGTACCGAATCCCTACGCCTATGAGGCCGAGGATCGGCTGATCAACTCGTACCGGAGATGGAGCGAGGAGATCTCGCTGGCGATCCCGGAGCCGGCGATCGCACGACCGCTGGGGCCCGGGTTCCGCGCCGGTTACGCCGCGGCCAACGACTGACCGGTCGGCCAGCGGGGAGGGGAACGTGGCTCGGGCCGCCCGGGTTCAGGAGGAGCGGGATTTCACTCCACCGGTTCGCTCGGGGTGCAGAGGTGACTGAGGTCCGACCAACCGTAGGAGACCTCGGACAGGTGGGTACCGCCTATCTCCACCTCGCGTTCCAGGCAGTACCTGGCGCCCAACGCTTCGTAGAACCGGCGGGCCCGGTGGTTCGCCTCCAACACCCAGACGATCATCGAACCCATACCCGCTGCCAACAGCCAGCAGGCCGTCGCCACCGTTAGCTTGAGGCCGACTCCCCTGCGCTGATGCTCGGCGAGCAGATAGATCGCATAGAGTTCCCCGGCGTAATCCGGTACAGGTTCGCGGTTCGGTCCGCCCACGGCCCACCCGACGATCTGTCCGTCGATCTCCGCGACCAGCGAGACCAGGCCATCCGAGGCTTCGGCCAGGTGCCGCCGCTGTCGCTCAGACCACTCATCAACGTCGATCGCGTCCAGGTACTCGTCCGAAACGATGCCGCGGTAGCTGGTCTGCCAGCTCCGGGCGTGTACCTTGCCGATGCCGGCGGCATCACCGGTGTCTGCGGGGCGAATCAGGACCATTGTTTGCCACGAGCCCCCGAGAGTCCTACTGGCACCAGTCTATGTCTAGGATGGCGGGCATGCCGAAGTTTGCTGCGAGCCTGTCGTGGCTGTTCCAGGAGGTGCCGCTACTCGAGCGGTTCGAGCGAGCCGCCGCGTCGGGCTTTCGGGCCGTCGAGATCCAGAACCCCTACGGAGAGTCGCCCCGGGCGCTCGCCGCCCAGCTCGCCCGCAACGACCTCGAGGCGGTGCTCCTCAACGTGGCGCCGGGCGTCGCGGCGGTACCCGGTCGCGAGGCCGAGTTCCGCGAGGCGCTCCGGCATGCACTCCACTACGCCGAGGCGATGGGCTGCCGCCAGCTGCACTGCCCGGCCGGAGCAACGGCCGACCCCGGCGCCGAGGCGACGATGGTCTCCAACCTGCGCTGGGCCGCAGCGGCTGCCCGGGCCCAGTCGGTGCGGCTGCTGATCGAGCCGCTCAATTCCAGCGACAACCCCGGATACTTCCTGACCGGGAGCGATCAGGCGCGGCGGATCATCGATGCGGTCGGCAGTGCCGAGCTGGGAATGCAGTGGGACGCCTACCACATCCAGATCATGGAGGGCTCGCTGACCAGGTCGCTACGCGCACAGCTGGAGGTGATCGGCCACATCCAGATCGGAGGGGTGCCGGGGCGCGGTGAGCCGGATGATCGGCAGGAGATCAACTACCCGTACCTTCTTGCGCTGATCGACGAGCTCGGGTTTGAGGGCTGGGTCGGCTGCGAATTTGCGCCCGCGCCCGGCAGCGACGGGCTCGGCTGGGCGGCCGGCTACGGGCTCGGCAGCCGACGGGGCGAGTGAGGGGATCGCGATGGTGCCTGCGATCGACCAGCGGGTGGCGAATGTCACGGGGGGTGGCACGGGCATCGGGCGTGCCGCGGCGCTCGCACTGCTCGAGGCCGGATACGCGGTCGCCGTGGCAGGTCGGCGCGCCGAAGCGCTCGCCGAGACCCGGGCACTGGCCGGCGACCTGGGAGCGAACGCGCGTCCGATCGTCTCGGATGTCACAGAACCCCGGTCGGTCGCGCGGCTGTTCGACGCGGTCGTTGCCGAGTTTGGTCGCCTGGATCTCCTCTTCAACAATGCCGGAAGTGGGGCGCCGCCCGTGCCGCTCGAGGAGCTCAGCCTGGAGCAGTGGCAGGCCGTGGTCGACGTCAATCTGACCGGCTCCTTCCTCTGCACACAGGAGGCCTTCCGGATCATGAAACGCCAGTCGCCGATGGGTGGGCGGATTATCAACAACGGCTCGCTCTCCGCCGACCGCCCGCGTCCGAACTCGGCGCCCTACACCGCCACGAAGCACGCCATCACGGGCCTCACCAAATCGACATCGCTCGACGGACGCCGCTACGACATCGCCTGCGGGCAGATCGACATCGGCAACGCGGCGACGGAGATGACCGCCAGAGTGCGGCAGGGCGTGCCTCAGCCGTGGGGCGAGCTGGCGGTGGAGCCTCGGATGGACGTCCGGTACGTCGCCGATGCGATCGTCTACATGGCCGGGTTGCCGCTCGATGCGAACGTGCAGTTCCTGACCGTGATGGCGACCAAGATGCCCTTCATCGGGCGCGGTTAGCTCAGGGGCCCGTTCAGGGGCCCGGCCCTCTGCCGGAGCGCCGGCAGCATCGAGCAAGCAGAACGCAACGACCCGTGATCGGCCGCCCGGGCACGCCCGCCGGTCCCGGCGAGGCGATCGAGGACCAGGGCTTCTCGTTCAACCGGATCTCCCCCGATGCTCATCGTCGCTCCCCAGCCGTGCCGACGTCGCAAGGGCGACCAGCAGTACCCCGGCCATCAGGGCGAACGAGAGCGCGAGTGACCCGACCTGCCACCCACCGGCATCACCGGCGGCGACGAGTGCGCCGACGATCCCGGCACCGAACGCCGTACCCAGCACCTCGTTCAGCTTGAGCGAAGCGGCGGCCGAGCCCTCCTCCCCCCGCGGCGCGGCCGCCAGCACCGTCAGCGAGTAGCCCGGGTAGGCCATCCCCATCCCAAAGCCCGCGATCGCCCAGGCGACCACCGCCCACCAGACCGGAACCTGGTCGCTCAGGATCGGAATGAATGCCACCACACCGAGTGCCACCGCCGAGACGCCCGCCGCGACGAAGACCCGACGCTCGATCCGTCCGGCGTAGCGATCCAGCACCCAGCTGCCAGCCGTCCAGGTCAGGGTCGTCGCGCCCAGGACTAGCCCGACCAGCAGGGTCGATTGCCCGCGAACGTCGATCAGCATGAACGGGACGAAGGCGTCTGCGCCGAAGAAGCCGAGGGTGAGCAGCCCGATCCCGAGGATGCCCGTCGGCATCCCCCGCGCTGAGCGGAGCGTCCCCCGGGGCAAGAGTGCGCGGAGCGCCGGCATCGCGATCGCCGCGCCCACGACCAGACCGCCGGCCGCGACCAGTCGCTGGCCGCTTGTGATCCCGGCCAGCAGGAGGCCGGCGCCCAGCGCGAGCTGGACGGCGCGGGCCGTTCCCGACTCCCTGCCCGGACTCAGGTCGTGGGGGACCCGCCGCAAGGCCGGCAGGGTGAGCACGGCCGCCGCCACGAGTAGCGGCAGCAGGCCGGCGAAGACCAGTCGCCAGTGGAGGTACTCGGCAACGACGCCCGCCAGGACCGGTCCGATCAGTCCGGGGACCACCCAGGCGGTCGACATCAGAGCGAAGAGCCGTGGGCGCGTCGAGTCCTCGTAGGCCCTTGCGATCACGGCGTAGACCACCGCCGGGACGGCGCCCGCGCCCAATCCCTGGATGCAGCGGCCGGCCACCAGGATCGACATCGAGGGCGCAGCGGCAGCCACGAGCAGCCCGGCCGCGAAGAGCGCGAGGCCCACGACGAACGGTCGCACGACGCCGTGCGTGTCGCACTGCCCCCCTGCCCACGAGATGCCCACGAGGCTCGCCAGGAAGAACCCGCTGAAGGCCCAGCCGTAGATCCGTAGGCCGCCCAGTTCCTCCTCGACGAGCGGCAACACGGTCGCAACGGCGAGCGTCTCGAACGCCACCAGAGTGATGACGAGCACGAGACCGATCGTCATCGCGCGCAGCTCGCCTGCGAAGGGTGACTGCCGGTGTGTTGCGCTCACGGTCACCTTCCGTGGACACCCTACCTGCCGGCCGTGACCACCGGGCGGAGATCCGCAGCCCGGACCCGGCCCCGGGGGGTGAGGCCGGTGGCGTCGATCGAGGGCGAACGCTCTGGCTGCGGGCTCGATTCCGCCCTCCTGGACGGCGACGGGTGACCTCCGTCTCGGGCGGCGACTGCCGGGACCTCTGCGGCAAAGTGCCCGAGCCTCGCGCAGGCACTAAGCTCGTGGTCGGGAGGCCCGGATGGCGGACTCAGCGGGAATGCTGGACCTCGCCGAGCTTCGTGCTGCAGTCGGCCGCGGCACGATCGACACGGTGATGCTGGCCTTCCCCGATCACTACGGGCGGTTGCTCGGCAAGCGGCTCGATGCCCGCTTCTTCCTGGACGATGTCGCCGGCGGGACGCACGTCTGTGACTATCTCCTGACGACCGACATGGAGATGACACCTGTCCCGGGCTACGAATTCGCCAACTGGGGACTGGGCTACGGCGATATGCACCTCCTGCCCGACCTCGCCACGATGCGCCAGCTCGACTGGCAGGACCGCACGGCGCTGGTCTTCTGTGACGCGGCCCAGGAGTTCGCGGACGGCCGGCACGAGCCGGTCCGTATGGCGCCCAGGACGCTGCTCCGCGGGCAGGTCGAGCGGGCGCAGATGGCCGGATTCAGCGCGATGGCCGGCTCTGAGCTTGAGTACTACCTCTTCCGTACGTCCTACCGGACCGCCGCCCGGCGCGGCTACCGGCGGCTTGAAGCGGCCGGCTGGTACATCGAGGACTACCACCTCCTGCAGGGGACCCGTACGGAGGATCTGAACGGGACGTTCCGGCGCCACCTGGCGCAATCGGGTGTCCCCATCGAATCGACCAAGGGGGAATTCGGGCGCGGTCAGCACGAGCTCAACGTCCGTTACGCCCCGGTCCTGGAGATGGCCGATCGGCACCTCCTGATCAAGCAGGCGGTGAAGGAGATCGCCGATCGCCAGGGAGCGAGCGTCACCTTCATGGCGAAGCCTGACGCCGAGCAGGCGGGCTCGAGCTCTCACCTGCATGTCAGTCTCTGGCGCATGGCATCCGAAGTGGGCGCCGAGGCGCAGAACGCCTTCCCCGGCCAGGGCGAGCTCGCCGGCATCGCCTGCTCTCCAGAGTTTCGCTGGTTCCTCGGCGGCTGGATGCGCTACGCGGCGGAGCTGATGGTCTGGTACGCGCCGACCGTCAACTCCTACAAGCGATTCGCGGCCCAGAGCTGGGCGCCGACGGCGCTCGCCTGGTCGCCCGATAACCGCACCGCCGGGTTCCGCATCGTCGGACAGGGCGCTGCCCTGCGGATCGAGTGCCGCATCCCCGGCGCCGACGTGAACCCCTACCTCGCCTACGCCGCCGTGCTGGCATCGGGACTGGCCGGCATCGAACAACAGATCGAGCCTCCGCCCGCCTTCGTGGGGGACGTTTACTCCGCGAGCGGCTCAGAGCTCCTCCCGCGAACGCTCGAGGAGGCGGTCGGGCTCTTCGAGCGGAGCGAGTTCGCCCGCGAGGCGTTCGGCCGCGATGTCGTCGACCACTATGCCCACTTCTATCGCGGAGAGGCCGAGAGCTATCGGCTCGCGGTCACCGACTGGGAACGCGAACGCTACTTCGAGCGGATCTGAGCGCCCGACGTGCTGCCGGCCAGGCGCGATCGCGCGCGGGCCACCGTCCGATCGGTGGGATAGACTGACGCGAGAGTCGCTAGCGGCGGCGATCGAACCAGGCGCTGCTCGCCGGGAGCAGCCGGGCAATGAGGGAAGCGACACCATGACGCTGAGATTCGCTGAGGAAGTTGTCCTGCTCCTGCTCGACGACCAGAATGGCGCGTTCGCCCGCGTCCCGACCTGGTCCCTCCACTACGCTCTCGCCGGCGGCGTCCTGTTCGACCTCGCGCTGGAGAACCGTATCGACACCGACCCCGACCGGCTCTTCGTGGTCGACGACACCCCACTGGGCGACGGTCTGCTGGACTCGGCGTTGGCCGAGATTGCGGCCGGCGCGGAACATCACGTCGAGTTCTGGCTCGAGGCGCTGGCCGGGCGAGGGGAGGAGATCCGCCAACAGGCGCTCTCGCGGCTGGTCGACCATGGAATCCTGGAGGCCCGCGACGAGCGGTTCCTCTGGGTCTTCCAGTCGAGGCGCTACCCGATGATCGATGGCCAGGCCGAGCGTGAGGTCAAGCTGCGGATCATGAGCGTGCTGTTCGACGACCACATCCCGGACCCGCGCGACGTCGTGATCATCTGCCTGGCCGACGCCTGTGGCATCTTCAAGCACCTCCTGTCCGGTCGCGAACTAGACGCCGTCGCCGGGCGCATCGACCAGGTGCGCAGGCTCGACCTGATCGGTCGGGCGGTCTCCAAGGCGATCCAGGACATCGAACTCTCGATCGCGGCCGTGGCCGTCACTCACCCCTGACGGGGTCGCTCGCGCCGCCGATTCCCCGTCGCTTCCCGGCCACGGATCTGACCGTCTCGGGTTCATCCTCAGCGGTACCGGCCGCCCCGGCCGGTGAGACGGGCGAAACCGGGCCCGCCCGAGGATCCGGCCCGAGGGGCAGCGGGCGGGTGGCGTGACCGGGCACCGGATGCACGCCGACGAGTTTCCGATCGACGCCGCGCTCGCCCGGGAACTCGTCTCGACGCAGTTCCCCGACTGGGCTGACCTGCCGCTCGGAGTCGTCCGCTCCGCCGGCACCGATCACGCGCTCTACCGGCTCGGGCAGGACCTGGTCGTACGGCTGCCGCGGATCGCTCGCGTCGAACGTCAAGTCGAGAAGGAGCAGCGCTGGCTGCCCACGCTCACTCCCGCCCTGCCGCTGTCGATCCCAGTGCCCCTGGCACGCGGTGTCGCCGGCGCCGGCTACCCGTGGAGCTGGTCGGTTTACCGCTGGCTCCCCGGCGACGACCTGGCCAGGTCCTGACTGGCCAGTCGGGACCTGGCCCAGGGGGACGTCGACCCGGTCGCGATCGCCCAGGGTCTGGCCAGCTTCGCCGCGGCCCTCCGGGCCATCGACCCGGCCGGGGGACCGCCCCCGGGGGCGCACAACTTCTACCGCGGCGTCCCGCTGGTCGACAGATCGGAGGCGACACTCGGGGCCATCGCCGAGCTCGGGGACGCGGTCGACCAGCGTGGCGCGCGGAAGATCTGGGAGGCGGCGCTCGAGCTGGCGCCGTGGACGGGTCCGGGGCGCTGGATCCACGGCGACCTGCAGCCCGGCAACCTGCTCGTCCGAGGCGGCCGGCTGTCGGCCGTGATCGACTTCGGGGGGCTCGCCGTTGCCGATCCGGCGGTCGACCTGATGCCGGCCTGGACCCTCTTCGGCGGCCGCGCGCGTGAGCGGTTCCGCCGGGCGGCCGCAGACCCTGCGATGTGGCAGCGCGGGCGCGCCTGGGCGCTCTCCACGGCCCTCGTCGCGCTCCCCTACTACCGGACTTCAAACCTCACTCTGGCCGGGCAGGCGCGGCGCACGATCGAGCGGGTCCTGGTAGACGAGCGCGTCCGGGGCTAGTGCCGGGGCCATCCGCCATCGGGTAGAATCCGCGGCATGGGTGAGCTCCAGTCACTGGAAGCCCGGGCGCTGCTCGAGCAGGCCCCCGATGCCATCATCTACGCCGACGCCTCAGGCGTGATCCGAAGCTGGAACGCCGCGGCCACGCGCATCTTCGGTTTCCCGGCCGAAGAGGCGATCGGCCAGCCGCTCGACATCATCATCCCCGAGGGCTTCCGCGAGCGGCACTGGACGGCCTGGGAGCGGGCGGCCGCCGACGGCGTCACCAAGTACGTCGGGCAGTCGTTGCCGACCCGGGCTCTCCACCAGAGCGGCGAGGAGTTCATGGTCGAGCTCAGCTTCGCCGTCGTGCTCTCGGCAGACGGTGAGGCGCAGGGCGCCCTCGCCACCGCGCGCGACATCCGCGAACGCTGGGAAGAGCAGCGATCCGCTCGCCGCCGGCTCCGCGAACTCGAGGGTCAGCTGACGGCCACCAGTGAACCCGCTTCGGACGGCTGAACAGGCCCGAAGGCAGCGGCTCTCTCCACCGTGATCACGGCATCAGCCCGCGCCTGAGTGTCGATGGCAGATCTCGATGGCGCGCAGGGGTGATCAGCCAGCCTCGCGGCCCCATCTGCCCGCTCAGGTACCATCTCAGGGAACCCTGCCGCGTGGAGGAGCAAAGATGCCCCAGACCGAACTCCGACCTGAAGACTGCCTGGCCGTCCACTCAGGCTCTGTCACCGTCTCAGGCCCCGACGGCCCGATCCAGATCATCCGCGACCGCTGGGGAATCCCCCATGCCAGGGCCGGGAGCGCCCGCGACGCCTTCTTCGCGCAGGGTTACTGCCTCGGCCAGGATCGGCTCTGGCAGCTCGAGCTCTACCGCAAGATGGCGCGCGGTCGCGGCGCCGAGCTGCTCGGGCGCGGCCTCCTGCGCCGCGACCAGCAGAACCGGCGGCTCGGCTTCAGCCGCTACGCCGACAGCGAGTGGGAGGCGCAGAGCCCACAGGCCCGGCTGATCCTGACGGCCTACGCGGACGGCATCAACGCCGCCATCCAGACCAACCCGGCGCCGCTGGAGTTTCACCTCCTCGACGATCGGCGCGAGCCGCACGAGATGGAGCCCTGGCACGGCTCAGACTCCCTCGCCGTCTTGAAGATGGTCTCGGCCGGCGCCCAGTGGGCGAGCCGTCTCAGCCACGCCAAGATCGCGGCCGGGCTGGGCCCCGAGGCGGTCTCGGCGATCGTCCCCGACATCCCCGAGGGTGCCGCACTGATCGCGCCATCCGGTGCGCGCTGGACGCGCCAGAGTCACCCCTTCGCCGAGGACATCGAGCTGGCAGCGGGCGAGCCGGACGGGATCGTCGCCGCCGGCGGCGGCTCGAACTGCTGGGTCGTACACGGCTCGAAGAGCGCCACCGGGCGCCCGATCGTGGTCGGCGACCCGCACCTGGCGATCGGCATCCCGGCGCAGTGGTACGTGATGCACATGGAGTGCCCCGAGTTCACGGCCGCGGGACCCTGCTCGCCCGGCTACCCGGGCCCGGTCTATTACGGACACAACACCCGCGTCGCCTGGACCATGACCCACTCCGGCGGCGACCGCTGGGACCTCTTCCGCGAGCGCATCCAGCAGGGTGAGCGCGGTCCCGAGGCCCAGTTCGGCTCCGACTGGGAGCCGCTCACCAGGCGCACTGAGCGCTTCCGGGTGCGCGGCCAGGACGATGCCCAGGAGACCTTCTGGGAGACGCGCCACGGGCCGGTGATCGCCGGCGACCCCGAGCAGGACGATGAGGTGGTTGCGGCCGCCTGGGGCCTCGCCGAGCCGGCCCACGACATGGACGCCCTCTGGGGCGCCGTGACCGCACGCGACAACCGCGACGTGCGCGAGGCCTTCCGCACCTACGACTCGATCAGCGGAAACTACTGCTTCGCCGACCAGGCCGGCGACATCGGCTACCAGTACGTCGGGCGGATCCCGAAGCGGCCGGCCTGGCTGCTGCCGGTGCCGGGCTGGGACGGCGACCACGAGTGGCAGGGCGATATCCCGAAGGATGAACTGCCGACCGATGAGAACCCGCCCAACGGCTTCATCATCACGGCCAACAACCGCACGACGACGCCCGACTACCCGCACTACCTGAGCTTCGGCGCCACCCGCTTTCGAGCCGACCGGCTGCGTGAGCTGATGGACGACACCGAGGAGTTTTCGCTCGAGCTGATGCCCGAGCTCCAGGGCGACGTCGTCAGCCACCCACACCTCGAGGCGGTCGGGCACCTCACCTCGTTCGAGGCCGGTGACGAACGCGCGCGCCAGCTGCAGGAGATGCTCGGCTCATGGGACGGGCGGATGGAGGCCGACAGCGCCGAGGCCGCCCTCGCCAACGAGGTGCGCGACCAGCTGGCCAGGCTCACGGTCGAGGCCTACTACGACCAGGTCCCCGGCCTCGGGCCACAGGCACCGGGATCGCACCCGGTGCTGCTCACCCAGCTGGACAGTCGATCGCCTGTCATGCTGGGCGACTTCGGCTCGTGGGAGGAGGCGATGGAGCGGGCCCTGCTCGCTGGCGCCGCATCGCTCAGCGAGCGGCAGGGTGACGATCCCGCAGGCTGGCGCTGGGGCTCAGACCACCAGATCGCCTGGAACCACAACCTCGGTCGCAACCCCGAGCTCAAGCCGATCTTCGACCTGGCGCCGCAGCCCCTGAGCGGCGACCGCAACACCGTGCGGAACTCCGGCACGCCGCTCGGCGCGACCGGGACGCACGGCGTCAGCTACCGGCAGATCCTCGACCTGGGCGACCTCAACGCCGCCCGCATCGTGATCCCCCCGGGCAACAGCGGGCAGCCCGGATCGCCCCACTACCAGGACAACCTCGAGCGGTGGCGGACGATGGAGTACCACCCCCTCTTCGTCGAGTGGGACGACATCCGCGCCAACGCCGAGGCGGAGCTGGAGCTCAGGCCGGAAGGCTAACCAGAGGCCCTTCGGCCACGATTCGGCCGGGTGAGAGGAAGGGCTGACCGATGCCTCCATCAGATCCCCTGGAGATCTTCAGGGGGTGGTTCACGGAGGCCGCCGGGTCGGAGCCCGGGGTGCCCGATGCGGCGACGCTCGCGACGGTCGGCCCGGGGGGGCAACCCTCGGCCCGGATCGTGCTCGTCAGGCGGGTCACCGGGGCCGGATTTGAGTTCCATACCGACTACCACTCCCAGAAGGGACGTGAGCTCGCCCACAACCCTCGGGCGGCGCTCACCTACCACTGGCGGTCGCTCGGCCGGCAGGTGCGCGTGGAGGGCACGGTGGAGCGGCTCTCTGCCGAGGAGTCCGACCGCTACTGGTTCGGCCGCCCGCGCGGCAGCCGGCTGAGCGCACGGAGTTCAGAGCAGTCCGAGCCGATGGGCTCGCGTGCCGAGCTCCTGGAGCGCTGGGCCCGGGAAGATCGGCTGTGGGGTCCGGGCGAGGTGGAGCGGCCCACCCACTGGGGCGGCTACCGGCTGATCCCCGCGCGGATCGAGTTCTGGACCCACCAGGACGACCGCGCCCACGAGCGTCTGAACTTCAACCGCGAGCACCCGGGCGCCCCCTGGACCTGTCAGCTGCTCCAGCCCTGAGCGAGGAGCGCTTCCACCTCGAGGCGGCTGGGCATCGCCTCCTGCACGCCGGGGCGTGTGACGCAGAGCGCAGCGGTGGCGGCGCCGCGGCGGGCCGCCGCTGCCAGCTCCTCGCCAAGCACGAGACCGGCCGCAAGGCCCCCGTTGAAGGCGTCGCCGGCACCGACCGTCGCCACCGGCGTGACAGCCGCCGCCGGAACGTGCACCGAGAGCCGACCGCTCTCCAGCCAGGCGCCGCTCTTGCCGATCGTCACGATCACGGTCTCAGGGCCCCTCGCCAGGATGGCGCGGGCGGCCGCCCTGGCCGAATCGGGATCGCTCACCGTGATTCCCGTC
Source organism: Dehalococcoidia bacterium (assembly GCA_965249675.1). Taxonomy (GTDB): domain Bacteria; phylum Chloroflexota; class Dehalococcoidia; order UBA2979; family UBA2979. Next base: position 1,820,361 of record OZ252250.1, on the reverse strand, counting down.
AGGTCCTCGGCCTCGTGCTGGTTGGGGGTGACGATGCTGGCGAGGGTGAGCAGCTCCTCGGTACCGGGGCGGCTCGGCGCCGGATCCAGGATCACGGCGGCGCCGCGGAGGCGGGCCTCGGTCATCGCCGCCCGCGTCGCCTCGAGCGGGACCTCGTGCTGGACGAGCAGAACCGCCGCTGGCTCCGTCACCCCAGAGGGCAGGAGCCGCGAGGCCGCGACGCCGTGCTCTGGCCGGACCAGCAGGTTCGCGCCGTAGACGGCGTTCACCCGGTTCTCGCCCGAGCTGTCGATCAGGATTACGGCGATCCCGCAGTGCGCCCCCGGGGCCGTTGCGAGCTGGGAGGTGCCGATGCCGGCCGAGCGGAGATAGCCGCGCAGCCGAGGCGAGTAGGGGTCCTCCCCGAGCAGTCCGGCCATCTCGACCGGGACGCGCCCCTCAAGGATGCGTGCCGCGGCGACCGCCTGGTTGGCGCCCTTACCACCGGGCGTCGTATCGAAGCGCTCACCCTCACGGGTCTCTCCCGGCGCTGCCAGCCGCCTCGAGTGGACGATGAAGTCCATGTTCACGCCACCTAGCACCACCACGACCATCACCGGGCCTCCCTGAGAGCGAGACTACGCGCGCGCCCGAGATGCCTGCGAGCGGGGCCGGCCGCGAGAGGAGCGCCAGCTCGGGATGCTGGCCGACCGCCTGCTCAAGCGCGAGACCGTAGAGCCCGAGCTGAGGGCGGTAGGCCGAGACCCGCTCTTCGGCGCTCCGCCCCCGGACACGATCACTCTTGAAGTCGACGACGTGCCAGCGGCCCGCGCGCAGGTAGGCCAGGTCGATCGTGCCGTGGACCGGGACCCCCTGCCAGTCCCAGGCGACCGGGAGCTCGAAGTAGGCCCGGGTGTCGGGGTCACGCAGGGTCCGGGCCAGCTCGGACGGCCAGAAGCGCTCAAGGAGCTCCTGGACATCACGGGCCACCTCCGAGACAACCTCGTCGCTGAGCGGCTGTGCGGCCAGCTCGCGCACGAGATCGGGGAGAGGCGTCTGCCGAGCAAGCGCAAAGGACTCCTCGATCGCCAGGTGCGCCACGCTGCCGCGGAGGGCGCCGAGCCCATCCTGATGGCGGCCTCCGCCCGCGGGGGCTCCCTCCCTGGGCGGCGCGAGCGCCGTCACGGGCGTGCTCATGCGCAGTGGGATCACAGGCGGGCGTGACATCAGCGGCGAGCGGTAGTCGCGCTCCCGGGCGCGCTCGGGCGGCACCACCGGTGGAGCTGCCGGCTGGCCGATGGGCTCCTCCCGGTCGACCTGCCGGGGAGCTGGCCACCTGACCTCTCCGTCCCGGGCTTCGGCTGGCGGCAGACCCCCTCGAATCGACTCGATCCACCCCCCTGTGCCGCCCTCGTCTCCCGAGACGAAGAGGTAGTCGGCGGCGCGCGTCGCCGCCACGTAGAGGAGGCGCCCGTGCTCTTCTCGCTCCTCCTCGGCGTCGAGCTCGGCGAGGTAGCCGTAGAAGCCGGGCCTCCTCCGCGCTCCCTGCCCGCGCTCGCGGCTGAGCGTCACGGAGATCCCCTCCCGGCGACGCCAGCTGATCGCCTCGCTGCGGGGACGCGCGACGAGGTGCGCTTCGGGCACGAAGACGACCGGGAACTCCAGCCCCTTGGCGGCATGGACGGTCATCAGCTGGACGGCGTCCGAGCGGTCGAGACCGGCCAGCCCCTCGCGCGCCTCCTGCTCGTCGCGTCGCCCGACGAGATAGGCGGCGAACTCGGCGAGCGAGTACTCGCCGAGCGTGCGGGCCATCGCCGCGAGCTTGCGGATGTTGGCGAGCGCCTGGTCGCCGCCGGCGAGGGGCGCCCAGGCCGCCTCGACACCGCTCTCGACCAGCGCCCGCTCCAGCAGCTCGGCGACCGGCTCGCGCCCGGCCTCCTGCCGGAGCCGGGAGAGGACCCGCCAGGCGTGGCGGCGGTGTCGCTCCGAGTCGGTGGGTGCGGCGGGATCGGGGGGAGCTGCCAGCCCGGCCGCGATCGAGCGGTGTCCCTCGCGCAGCCGCAGCAGCGTCGGGTCGTCGACCATGAAGAGCGGTGAACGCAGGGCGCCCGCCAGCGCCATCTCGTCCTCAGGCTCGGCGAGCCAGGCGAGGAGGTTGGTGAGGTCCATCACCTCGGGCCTCGTGAAGAAGCCGGCGCCGCGGGGCGTCTGGTAGGGGATGCCGAGCAGCTCGAGCGACTGCTCAAAGGTGTGAAGGTTGGCGAGCCGCCTGAGCAGGATCGCCACGTCGCTCGGCCTGAGCTCGCGGTAGCGCTGTTCGTCCGCGGCCCAGACCGTCTGTCGCCCGGCGAGCAGCGACTCGATCTCACCGGCCACCAGGTCTGCCTCGGTGCGGCGTCGCTCGCCCCCGACGGTGGTCGTCCCGTCCACCAGCTTCTTCGCCACCTCACGGATGGTGAGGTGGGGCCCCGGCGGCGAGTCGCCGCCCCGGCCGGCCATCTCTTCCATGGCCGTCCCCGACTGCCGGAAGAGGGGCGTGAAGATCTGGTTCAGGCGCCCCACCAGGGCATCGTGTGCCCGGAAGGAGCGGCTGAGCGAGAGGAGGTCCCCGCCGCGGCCGACGATCTGTGCTCGCAGCCGGTTGAACTGCCCGACGTCGGCGCCGCGGAAGCGGTAGATCGACTGCTTCGCGTCACCGACCAGGAAGAGATGAGGCGAATCCGGGTGGGCCGCATCGCCGATGAGGAGCTCGATCAGCAGGGCCTGCAGCGGGTTCGTGTCCTGCACCTCATCGACCATCAGGTGGCGGATCCCCTGGCGCAGGTCGAGGGCCACGCGCGGGTGGTCCCGAAGCAGCCGCACCGCCTCGATCTCGAGGTCGAGGAAGTCCAGGGCGCGCTGCTGCCGTTTTGCCTCGCCGTAGCGCTCGCAGGCGTCCCGGAAGATCGCGCCGAGCTCCCAGACCACCCGCAGGGCGAGGTCGTCGTGCTCGTTCCAGGCCGGCAGAGAGGCGATCTCACGCGCCGCCTCCCGGATCGCACGCAGCTGGTCACGCACCTCTGCCGGATCGGCAGACCATGCCCCTTTGCTCCCGCCCGCCACTCGCAGCGAGCGGGCAGCGGCCAGCCGCTCGCCCCAGTCCTGCCAGTCGCCGGCCAGCGGATCGCCGAGCCGGGGGAGGAGCTCATCGAGCTGCCGGGAAAGCGCATCGGCGGCGGCCGGCTGACGCCGGTCCGTGAGCCAGTCGAGCGCGCGCCGCACGGGCGCGCGGGCGGCCTCCAGCGGGCCCTGCTGGCCGCCGGCCAGGAGATCCTGGACCCCCTCGCGCCAGGCCGGCAGGTCGTCGCCGGGGATCGCCCCGAGGGCGGCCTCGACGTCGTCGCGACGGGCCAGCATCTGGGGCAGGAGCGCGCGCAGCTGGAAGATGCCGAGCTCCCCGAGGGCCAGTGCTCCCGGGCGCTCGGGATCGCTGGCCGCCGCCTCCAGCGCCTCGGTCGCGGCGGCGAGGAGCAGCAGTTCGCTCTCATCCTCGGCCAGGACGCGGCGGCGCGGATCGATGCCGGCCTCGACGGGATAGCGCCTGAGGATCTCCAGGCAGAGCCCGTGGATCGTGCCGATCACGGCCGAGTCGAGGTCGCCGCGATGGTCCCTCAGGTCGTCGCGCGCCATCACCACGGCGCGCACGCGGTTCCGCATCTCGGTGGCGGCCGCCTCGGTGAAGGTGACCGCCACGATCTCCGGGATCCGGCTGGCCCGGAGGAGCCCGATGAAGCGCTCGACCAGGACGCGCGTCTTGCCGGTACCGGCGCCGGCCGAGACGGCGATGTCCCGCGCCCCGCTCCCGATAACGGCCTGCTGCTCCGCGGTCAGGACCATCGCTTGCGCCTCGAGAACTCGTTGACACGGCAGATCGTCCTGGCATCGCAGTAGCTGGGGCACTCGCGCTCGCGGGGTGAGACCCTGAGATCACCTCCCTCGACGTCCGCCCTCACCGCTCGCACGCGTGCGAGCGCCGTCTCGATCAGGTCTCGATCCCCGGGCTGCTCCGTGTCGAGCTGCCACGGCCTCCCGCTCGGATCGAGGTAGGCGTAGCGGGCGACCGTGCGCTCCCCGGCATACTGCTCACCGGCGAGGTAGGCGTAGAGCTGGAGCTGGACGCGGAGATCGATTTCGAGCATCCCGCGTGAGATCGTCCGGCCCGACTTGTAGTCGACGACCTGCAAGAGCTCCTGGCCGCGATCGAGGCGGTCGATCTTCGCCGTGAGCCGGATCGGGTAGGGCTCGGCCGGGACCTCGCCGGAGAGCTCCACCTCGGTGCCCAGCGTGGCGGTGACAGCGAGCTCGGCGTTCTGCCGGGCCTCATCGCGCAGGAGCGATTCGATCATGTCGAGCGTCCCCGGGCCCTCGAACTGCCAGAGGGCGGCGCGCCCGAAGCCGTGTCGCTCCGGTGCCGCGCGCCACAGATCGGGACCGCGCGCCCTGAGCGCCCGGACGACCCGGTCGATCGTGGCGGGGACGAGGGGCTCACCGCCCGGGGTCAGCTCAGAGAGCGCGTCCTCCAGGATCTCGTGGACGATCGTCCCGCGAGTCGCGGCGTCGGCCGACTCCATCTCCTCATCCGGCTCACGCAGCCTGAGCCCGTAGCCGGCGAAGAAGCGGAAGGGGCAGCTCAGGTAGGTCTCGAGGCGGCTCGCGCTCCAGACGGCGTCGGGGCCGGTCAGGCGGGGCAGGACGCCGGCCGGCAGAACGCCCTCGAAGCGTCCGGCGCCCCCGAATGAGCGCCGCTGCTGCTCGTGGACGACAGCGCTCCGGACCGTCTCCCAGGCGGGATAGGCGGGAGGCCGGCGCCGCTCGCCCTGCCGCCAGCCCGACGTGATCGCCACGGCCAGTTCGCGCGAAGAGGCCGACTGCTCTGGCGTGATGCCGTCGGCCTGGAGCACCTGCTGACCTGCGGCCGGCTGGAAGTAGTAGGAGGGGGCATGGGGTCGACCGCGGTCGTCGACCCGCGGTCGCCAGAGGCTGAGGCGCTCGCCCGGGCGGCTGACCACGCTCTCCCAGAGCTCATCCTCAGAGGCTTCGGGTGGTGCCAGCTCCAGCCCGTGGGCGGCCAGCTTCGTGCGGGCGCGGTCATCCAGCAGGCCGCGAGCCCGCCACGGCCTGGGAAACTCGCCCTCGATCAGCCCGCCGACAGCGAGCTGCGCCCAGCGCAGGCCGTAGAGCTTCTCTGCGGGCGCGAGGAAGACTCCGCCGGCGACACCGAGCCGCACGCCGGCCCGCTCCAGTCGGCCCTCGATCTCGGCGACGAAGGTCTCCCAGGAGACCGCGCGCGGCTCGAGCCACTCCTCGGTCGCGGTCAGGGCCCCGAGCTGCCGACGCAGCGCCGAGGAGACCTGCTCTCCCCGTGTCCCATCCTCCGCGAGGAGGAGTGCGGCGGGGCCGAAGAGCGCCTCGTCGAGGCGGCGGGCGCGCGTGCCCGGGCTCTCCGCTGGGCCCGCCTCGAGCAGCTCGGAGAGCGCGCCCAGGGCCCGCTCGAAGGCGTCCGCCGCCTCGCCGAACACCCGCCCGGTCCGCTCGGAGTGTTCCCGGCCCTCCGCGCGCAGGAGATCGCCGATCCGCCCCAGCGCCTCCGCGCCGGACCAGAGCCGCCGGGCACGGGCTCGGCGTCCGACCAGATCGAGAGCGTTGCTGGTCAACGCCAGGCGGCGCCTGTCGACGAGCGGGCTCGAGAGCACCCAGAGGACATCCCTGAGCCGCCAGCCGCCCACGGGGAGAGCGAGGAGACGCCGGAGCCAGGTGCCGAGCGGCGTGTGCGAGAGGGGCTCCGCCGATGCCGAGTCGAGGGGCAGCTCGTACTCGGCGAAGACCTGCTGGGCGAGGCTCCGTACTCCGGAGATCTGCCTGAAGGTGACGGCGAAGTCGCTGGGGCGGAGGTCAGGCCGCCTGGCCAGCTCGTGCTTGATCTCGCGCGCGATCGCGCGCAGCTGCGCCTCGACGTCGGGAAGCGTGCGGGCGACCCGCTCGACGCCGGGCGGTGGGCGGTCGAGCGAGACCTCGTCGGCGCCGGGGATGCGGATTCGAAGCGCCCGCTCGCCGTGCTCGGCGGCGCGGCTGGCCGATGGGTCCAGGGCGACGACGACGTCCGTCGTCTCTGCCTGCGCCGCGATCAGCTCCCGATCGCCCGCGCGAATCGTCCGGAAGCCATCCCAGATCACGACGGTGGGCGGACCCGCGTCGGCCCCTGCGCGCAGGGCCGCGGCCGCGGCCGCGGGCAGCGCCTGTGGATCGACCCAGCCGCGGCCCGAACGGGCGGCCCTGACCCGCAGCTCGCGCCGATAGGCCCGGTAGATCCTCGCCAGCGCGCCCAGGGAGGGATCCCCCGAGGTCTCGGCCGCTCGGGCGAGCTCGGCCGCCCGGACCTGGTCGGAAAGCAGGGCAGCAACCGCCTCGGCGATCAGGTCGGTGAGGCCGCTCGTCGAGGCGATCGGTCGGAAGTAGTCCGCCCGCCCGCTACGAATCTCGCGATCGGAGACCCGGCGCAGGAGCTCTCGGCTGACGTCGACGGGCACGAACTGGCCGGCACCGACGATGTCGCGGGCGTAGGCGGAGGGCGTCTTGACGTCGAGCGCGAGGGCAACGCCGCAGCGCTCAACCAGGCGGCGGCGGAACTGGTCGGCGTGAGCGGTAGAGGGGACAAGCACGAGGGCGGGCGTGAACGGATCCCGCTGGTAGCGCTCGGCCAGGAGTGCAACGAGGTGTTCAGTCTTGCCGCTCCCGGCCGGGCCACGAACGATCGTTAGCGGGCTCACGGTCCCAGACTACACAGAGGAAGCGGGAGGTCCTCATCCGGTGCAGTCCGCTCCAGCCCAATCGCACAATCTGCAAGTCCTACTCGCAGATTGCGCGGAATCATGCACCACCGCCGGGCCCGGTAGCCGGATGAGGTGGGCCCTGCAGGCCAAGACAACGCCGCGCCGTTGGCGGGCTCTTCGCTCTGTCTCAGTCGACGCCGGCGAACAGTCGCTCCCTGAGGGTTTCGCCGCGGATGCGCCGCGCCGGGTCAGCGCGCCCGTCGCGGAACTCGACACCCTCGCGGCGGAGCAGTTCGACGGGATCGCCGTGTCGGACGGGTCCCTCCACCGGAAGCCGTCGGACAAGCGCCCCTCGACGGTCAACACACGGTACGCGGTGACGCACTTCGGGCAGGGGGGAATGTGAACACCCACCGCTCGTGCCGAACTGCCTATCGCGTCGGCCAGGTCCCCGTATGAGGTCCACTCACCACCGCGCAACGCCTCGACGACGTGGTGCAGATCGATCCAATCCCGGACCGCGACGGAGCGCCTGATCCCCGCGAGCGCAGGAAGCGTGCTCCCGTCCGGGGTCTGCCATAACGACGGACCCTCACGCGGAGCCGACAGGGGCTCTCCCGTCGCCTGGGGAGGTGATCTCCCGCATCAGCCCCGGTGGAGCTCCATTCCTCTCCGTCCGCCTCCCAGATGAGTGGGGCACGTGGGTCGTTGCCACACGTACTTCTATGAGGGTCGAGTTAGATGCAAGACCGACGTGGCGGTCTTTCCGCTGGGCGGTCCCACTCTGGGGTGCGCCGGGAGATACGGCGAGGAGAAGTGGGCCGAGTACCTGGAGCAGGTCCCCTACCGCATCGTGCCGAGGGTGTACTAGCCCGAGCGTGGTGATCCGCACGTCCGTAGTGCCCGAGCATCTCCATGAGCTCACGGGGCAAGAGCCCCTGCGCGTGGAGAAGCGAGGCGGCAGTATGCCGGAGTTTCTTGATGCCGCGGACAGGCAGTCCCTCGCGGCGCAGCACGCCCTGGAACCAGCGCAGCACGTTGCGCCGGTGGAGCGGACGGCCGAGTATCGCCTGCGTCTCATCAAGTCTGCGAGGGAGGCTCCAGCGGGAACTGACCCGACGACTGGGTGGCGGGGCCAGATCAAACGATCACGGTGGGGTCAAGCCTGAGGATCATGCCCAGTGGGGAGATTCTTCTACACTGGCCGCGTGAGAGTGCTGCTTACGGCTGTGACGTTGTGTGTCATCGGTGCACTTGTCGGCTGTGACGGTGGCGAAGTGGCTCCGGAGTCACGGCCAGTCCCGACAGCGGCAGCACCGGCTGCGACGCCGACGGCAGCATTCTCCACGCGGCCAGCCGGGACCCCAGCCGCAAGCGCCGAAGACACCTCGACCCTGACCTCGACTCCCTCGCCCACGCAGACCCGCACGCCGGCGCCCTCCCAGACACCAATGTCGCAGCCGTCACCCGCGCCGTCACCGACGCCGTCACCCACACCGTCACCGACGCCCACGCCGTCACCCACACCGTCATCGACGCCGTCAGCCACGCCGTCACCGACCATTCAGTTCGCGCCCGTCACCATGGGGGAGCCGCGAACGCTCCCAGCAGGGACTGCGCTCTGATTCGCGGAGGTACTGGGGATGCCATGGACCCCGTGACTGGCACAGAGCCATAGCCACGGAAGAGGGCGAGCTGGTGTGGGAAGACCCGCTCGCAGAGCTGCCTCGTCCGAGTGACAACGAGGATTGGGAGGCGAGCTTGGGTGGCGTGAGCCCAAGCGGCCAAACCCTGGTGGCCCGGGTCTGCGAACGAGGAGTCTGTCAGTCGTTGTCGACGAATCAACCGCCGGGTGAGAAGGGGGTCTGGGCGTCTGTCGATGGGGGCGAGACGTGGGAGAGGTGGGGCGACTTCCCGGAGGGGGTGCGGGTTGGGTGGGTCTCGGTCGTGACGGAGGACGATGTCGCCGTCTTCTCGCCCTCGGACGCAACTGACGCGTACCGGGCGTGGTGGTTCCGCTCAGGGGAGGAACTGGAACCTCCGGAGGACATTGCCAGCCCACGCATCCTGGGGTGGCTAACAGACGGAGACGCTCCTCAGCCCATCTGGGAGGACGGCGACGGCACCGTCGCCGTGTCTGCTTCCGGTGATGTTCTTCCCAGGCCTCCCGGCTTCTCGCTCCCGATCCCCCTGCCTGACGGCTCACTGCTGTGGAGCAAGGTCACGTTTCGCAGCGTCTGGCACGAGGAGCCAGGGGGGCGAGACTTGTTCCTCCACCTGAGCGACCAGGGCGGAATCGTCGGGGCGTACTCGTGGGACGGCCCGAGCTCTCTTGTGCTGATCGGCCACGTGGAAGGGCAACTCTTCGCGGGATTCCTCGGCACCTGGGGATGCAAGGATGTGATGGACACTGTCCTAGAGTGGATCTGGGGTTGCGCTCTGTCCATACATTCCCCAGGATCGCGGGGGGCACCGTTGTTCCCGTCGCGGCCCGGCCAGCACCCGACTAGCCTCCTGCGCTCACTCCGTTCGCCAAGCGAGCCCGCAGGACGCCAACCTTGTCGAGCCGAACATGGTGTTGGACGGTCTCGCTGAGGTCGATATCGTGCAACGCGCCGTCCGTGCCCCAACACGCGGTACTCGACAACGCCGGCGCTCTGTCGGATGCGAAAGACGCGCGAATCTAGGACGCCGGCGAGCCATGCGCCGCCCGTTCGCCGTCCTTGTATTACGGGAGCCGATTCACCTCAGTTGCCAAACAATGCCGTAGGCCGACCACTGTCTCGTGTCCCGGGTTGGGTCAGAGACAGCAACTCCGACGAGGTGATCCAATCATCCCACGAACTCCACTATCTAGGCACCTCAGCGCGGGGGACGGGCTTCTGTGACCCAACCCGGGTGGGTGCTACATTCGGGCGAGACCGGCCGCGGGCGGAGCTCGATCCGCCCGAGCGGCTACTCCCGAGACCCAGAACAGCAGACAGTGAAGTAGGCACCGATGAAGTTGCATGAGTTTCAGGCGAAGGAGCTGCTCGCCCGCTACGGCGTGCCCGTCCCCCGTGGGCGCGTCGCCACTAGCGCCCGCGAGGCGGAGACGATCGCGGAGGAGCTGGGCGGCGGGGTCGTTGTCAAGGCCCAGGCCCACACCGGCGGCCGCGGCAAGGGGGGCGGCGTCCGCCTCGCCTCGACTCCGGCCGAGGCCCGCCAGGCGGCCGCCGAGATCATCGGCATGCAGCTGGTCACCGCGCAGACCGGGCCCGGCGGGTTACCCGTCGCCCAGGTGCTCGTTGAGGAGCAGATCGACATCGCACACGAGCTCTACCTGAGCGTCGCCATCGACAACTCGGCGGGGAAGCCGCTCCTGATCGCCTCGGCCGCCGGCGGCATGGACATCGAGCAGGTCGCGGCCGAGACGCCCGAGGCGATTCACCGCCAGCTGATCTACCCGCACTGTGGTTTCCAGCCGTTCCAGGGGCGGGCGATCGCCTTCGCCATCGGGCTCGACGGCGATCTGCTGCGGCCAGCGACCGCCCTGATGACCGCCATGGTCAAGGCGTTTGAGGAGTCAGACGGCTCGATCGTCGAGATCAACCCGCTGGTCGTCACGGCCGATGGGCGGCTGGTTGCGGCCGACGCCAAGTTCTCGACCGACGACAACGCCGACTTCCGCCAGGGCGACCTCGTCTCGATGCGCGACACGACGCAGGAGGAGGCGCGCGAGGTCGAGGCCCGTGAGGCCGGCATCGAGAACTACATCAAGCTGGACGGCGACATCGGCTGCCTGGTCAATGGCGCCGGCCTGGCGATGGCGACGCTGGACGCCATCAAGGCCCAGGGCGGCTCTCCGGCCAACTTCCTCGACATTGGCACGGCCAACAACCCCGAGGCCGTGACCACGGCCCTGCGGATCATCGCCGAAGACACCGAGGTCCGGGCGGTCCTGGTCAATGTCTTCGGTGGCCTGGCGCGCACCGACGTGATCGCCGAGGGCGTTGTTGAGGCGGTCCGGAGCGGCGTGCTGACCCAGCCGGTGGTCGTGCGGCTGGCCGGCACGAACGTCGAGCTCGGACTCAAGATTCTGGACGACTCGGGGCTCGCGGTGATTCGCGCCGATGGCTTCGCCGAGGCGGCGCAGATGGCGGTCGAGGCGGCCAGCACGCAGGGCGAGGGGTAGGGCGATGGCGGTACTGATGAACGAGGGGAGTCGCGTCCTGGTGCAGGGATTCGGCGGTGCCGGCCAGCGCGAGGCCGCGACGTCCCTCGCCTACGGCACACAGGTGGTCTGCGGCGTCACGCCCGGCCGCGGCGGGCAGGAGATCGGCGGGCTACCTGTTCTCAACACGGTGCGCGAGGGGGTTGAACGCTTTGGCGCCAACATCTCGCTGATCTTCGTTCCGGCGGCCTTCGCCACCGATGCGATCATCGAGGCGGCCAACGCCGGCATCCCGACGGCGATCTGCATCACCGAGGGCATCCCCGTGCTCGACATGGTGCGGGTCAAGGCCTACCTCGAGCAGTCGGCCACCCGCCTGATCGGCCCCAACTGTCCCGGCGTGATCGCGGTCGCCGAGCGAGCACGCGCCGGCATCATGCCGGTCGATGTCTACATACCTGGCAACGTGGGCGTGATCTCTCGCTCCGGCACGCTCGTCTACGAGGGCGTCGACCAGCTGACCAGGCTCGGCATCGGCCAGAGCGGCAGCGTCGGGGTGGGAGGCGACCCCGTGATCGGGACGTCGCAGCGCGAGGCGCTCGAACTCTTCGAGGAGGACGCCGACACCGCGGCGGTCGTCCTGATCGGCGAGATCGGCGGCACGGCCGAGCAGGAGGCCGCCGATTACATCAGCCAGATGAGCAAACCCGTGGTCGCCTTCATCGCCGGTGGATCGGCTCCGTCCGGGCGGCGCATGGGCCACGCCGGCGCGATCATCGCCGGCGAGGCCGGGACGGCGCGGGCCAAGCAGCAGGCGCTGCGGGCGGCGGGCGCCGCCGTTGTCGAGATCCCATCCCAGATCGGCTCCACGATGCAGCAGGTCCTGGCCGACCGCGGCCTGATGTAGCTCCCGTGCCCCCGGGGGCGGGGGCACCGTGAACGAACCAATCCGAAGGAGGACTCCCGATGCAAGAGACGACCGTGGGCGCTGTCGCTATCGCCGCACTCACCGACAGTCACATCCGCTTCCCGGCCGCCGCGGTCTACGAATCCGCCGGGCCGGAGCTCGAGCGATACGCAGATCTGCTCGAGGCTGGCAACATCCAGATGATCTGCGGCTGCGCGCTGCTGCGGGCGGACGGGCGGACCGTGCTCGTCGATACCGGCAACGGGCCCGCGGGCAGCCATCTACTCGATGAGCTGGCGGCCGTCGGCGTCTCTCCTGCAGATGTCGAGATCGTCGTCTTCACGCACCTCCATGGCGACCACATCGGCCTCAACATCGACCCGGGGAGCGGCCGGCCAACCTTCCCCAACGCCACCTACCTGATCTCCGAGCTCGACTGGGAGACGACGCGGCGGAGGAACGTCGAGAGCTGGGGCAGGCTGCTTGAGCCCCTCCAGACAGCCGGCGTCCTCGAGCTCTTCCGCCCGCCCCGGCAGCTCACGCCCTCCCTCGGACTCGTGCACACGCCCGGCCACACGCCCGGCCACACGAGCATCGAGATCAGCTCCCAGGGTGAGCGAGCCTTCGTGCTCGGCGACGCCGTCGTCCACGCGATCAGCCTGGCCGAACCGGACTGGCCGACCCGGTTCGATGCGGACCACGAGCGCGCGGCCCAGACCCGCCACGAGCTGATCCCGAGGCTGCTCGGTTCGGGCGAACTCGTGATCGCCTCACACCTCGGCAGCTCGGGCCTCGGCCACCTGGCCCAGGGAGTGGGGCACGTGGAGTTCCGAGACCTGCCTCGGGGCGACTGATCGGGTCGCGCCGCCGGGTGGGGCGGGCTCAGCCGCGCCTCGAACGCCGGGCATCCTCCGAGTCGAGGAGGATGGTGATCGGGCCATCGTTGATCGAGGCGACCTGCATGTCGGCGCCGAAGCGGCCACTCGCGACGCTGATGCCGAGGCGTCTCAACTCCGCCGCGAGCTCTCTGATCAGCGGCTCCGCCACATCCGGCCCGGCCGCCCCGGTGAAGGACGCGCCGGCCGCGTCTCGTGTCGGCATAGAGCGTGAACTGGGAGACGAGCAGCGCCTCGCCAGAGACATCGAGCAGCGAGCGATCGGGGCGTCCGGACGCGTCCGGAAAGAGACGGAGCGTCGCGAGCTGGTGGGCGAGCCAGCCGACCTCCCCGCCGCCGTCACCGGGGCCGACCGCGACGTAGACGAGGAGACCCGGCCCGATTGCGCCGAGCTCCTCACCCTCGCTCGTGACCCGGACGGAAGCGACACGCTGCACAACAGCGCGCACCCCCGAAACCCCCTCGCCTGCTCAGGACCCGCCCGTTACCATCACCTGCTGGCGGCCGCCGTGGGCGATGGGCTGCTCTCTGCGGTCGCGCCGCCGCCATCTGCGCTCCCGCCCGATCCCGTGCTCGGCGCAGGCGCGTCGGCGGAGGCGGGCTGGGAGCCGTTGGCCTGCTCGGCCACGGTCGCAGGCACGCTCTCCTCAGGCGCCTTCTCCCCGGCCGAGCGACGGGCCGACTCCTTCGAGTCGTCGTCGGACTTGCGTGAGTCGGTGGTGTAGAACCCCGTGCCCTTGAAGGCCAGCGCCGGCACCGAGAGCAGTCGCTGCGCCTCTTCACCGCACTCCTCACAGGGGTGCTGCGCGGGCGAGCCGAAGGGCTGCTTCTTCTCATACTGATGACCACTGAGGCAGCGGTAGTCATAGGTCGGCACTGGACCTCCCCTGGTGCGCACACCGATTGCGAGAGACGAGCTGGTCCGGGAGATGTTCGCGCGCGCGGACCTAGACGGCAAGCGGCAGGCCGCCCAGCCGGCAATGCGGGCAGCATCCTGAAGCAGCTAGGAGGCAAGGGAGGGGGCCTGTGATCGGGATTGCATCGTCCTCATCGAGAAGACCGGCTACGGCTACCGAGCACACCTCCCCGGCCTTCGCGGCTGGATCGCTGGTACGCGGGCTACGCCGGGCAGTACCTCTTCCACTGGGTGGAGCCACGGGAGCGGAGAGATGAACGAATCCTTCGCTCTGAACCCCACCGTTCAGCAGTTGGGACTGATCCTGCTCATCGCGGTGGTGTTCGCCATCATGCTCGCGCTGACGCTGTTGCTCATTTCCCCGCCTCTGGTCTCACCCCTCACGCCGTACTTCTATGGTCCCTCTGAATCGCCGCGACAGGTGCTGGGCTTCCTAACCGCAGGCGACGAACAGGGCCGTGACTCTTCAGAAACGACAGATCGAGCGCGTGCCGGTGGTAGTTCGGGTGCCTCTGCCACGGGTCAAGAGGCGTTCTCGGGCAAGCGAATGCTCGTCAGTACCGTTATTGAGTAGTTTTACTCAGTGTCGTACCATTGCTCCATGGACCGCTTCCAGCGAGAGAGTGTAGCAACCCTCGTCTCGCGGCTCGAGGAGTCGCCGAGCAGGCTGATCGCGATCTTCGGGCCTCGCCAGACCGGCAAGACCACGATGGTGCACCAGGCGCTTGCCCAGGCCGACCGACCGAACCAGTATCTCGCGGTCGACGAGCCGGCGCCATCGGCTCCAGGCATCTCTGTCGCTGCGCCGGTCGAGGACACTGCCCCACTCACAGATGAGCGCGACAGAGCGTGGCTCGTTCGCACCTGGGAACACGCCAGGCAACAGGCACAGGAGTCGCCCCGGGGCTTTGTGCTCGTACTCGATGAGATCCAGAAGATCCCGGACTGGTCCGACACCATCAAGGGGCTCTGGGATTCCGACCGCGCCAGGAGCGTGCCCCTGCACGTAGTGGTCCTCGGCTCGGCCCCGCTCCAGATGCAGTCAGGGCTGAGCGAGAGTCTGGCCGGCCGGTTCGAACCGATCCGGATCACGCACTGGGCGTTCCTGGAGATGTCGGCGGCGTTCGACCTGACCCTCGACGAGTACATCTACTTCGGCGGCTACCCGGGCGCCGTCACCCTCATCCGGGATGAGGAGCGGTGGCGCGACTACATCCTGCACGCGCTGGTCGAGCCCCATCTCGAGCGTGACCTCCTCGCGATGACCCGAGTGGACAAGCCGGCGTTGCTCAAGAATCTGTTCGAGTTGGGGGCGTCCTACTCCGGGCAGATCCTCTCCTACAACAAGATGCTCGGACAGCTCCTCGATGCCGGCAACACGACAACGCTGGCTCGCTATCTCCACCTGCTGTCGACGGCTGGTTTGCTCACGGGACTGCCGAAGCACTCAGGGAGCTCGCAGCGCCGCAGGGCGTCGAGCCCCAAGCTCAACGTCCTCAACACCGCGCTCATGACGGCCGCGTCCGGATACTCCTTTGCTGAGGCGAAGGCCGACCGCACCTTCTGGGGAAGACTCGTCGAGAGCGCGGTGGGGGCGCACCTGTTCAACACGGCCCGGCCGGATGTCGCCCTGTCCTACTGGCGGGACGGTTCGGATGAGGTCGACTTCGTCCTTCGGCGAGGCTCACGGGTCATGGGGATCGAGGTCAAGAGTGGCGACGGCCGCGCCAATGAGCGCGCCATGCGGGGGTTCGAAGCGCGCTTTCAGGCGACACGCTCGCTCCTGGTCGGCGAGGGCGGAGTAGCGCTCAACGAGTTTCTTTCGACCCCGGCACACGAATGGTTCGGCGAGCCATGACGCGCATCGTCGAGCGCACCTGCACTGAAATCCGCCGGCCTGCAGAGAGACGCGACTCGGAGCCCGGATCCGAGCCCCTGAGCGCATTTCGGTCGGAACTCGCATACGTCCTCCTCGGCGACCCGGGCTCGGGTAAGACCACCGCCTTCCGGCGTGAGCGCGAGGAGCTCGGCGACGCCGCGGTGCTGCTCGATGCCCGCGATTTCCTGGCGCTGGACCTGACCCAACACCCGGAGTGGCAAGGCAAGACGCTCTTCATCGACGGCCTCGACGAGGTGCGGGCGGGCTCCTCCGACATGCACACGCCCCTCGACAGGATCCGTAGTCGCCTCGATGCCCTCAGGCCCCCGTCCGTTCGTATCTCGTGCCGGGAAGCGGACTGGCTGGGCGAGAGTGATCGGTCCAGGTTGGACACCGTGGCTCGCGGTGCGGCCGTCGTGACCCTGCGGCTTGACCCACTCAGCCCCCCGGACATCGAGCAGATCCTGGGCAGCCACCCCGGCATCGACGACGCGCACGCCTTCGTGGAGCGGGCGCGCAAGCGCGGCGTCGAGGTGCTGCTCTCCAACCCCCAGACCCTCAACATGCTCGCCGACGTGGTCGGCACGCAGGCGGACTGGCCGGAGACCCGTCTCAAGACGTTTGAGATGGCGTGCCGCCAGATGGCCACGGAGCACAACGACGAGCACACCCTGGCGAGCCCCCGACCGCCGCTTGACCAGCTGCTGGACGCTGCCGGCTATCTGTGCACCGCCCAGCTCGTGACGGGCGCGGCAGGACACTCTCGCCGAAGCGGCGCGGCCGGCCCCGACTTCATCGCCCTGGGTGATTGCGACTACCCCGATTCCTCCGCGCTCGATCACGCTCTGGGGACGAAGTTGTTCGGGGCCGTCGGCGGCAGCCGGCTCACGCCTGTCCACCGCCACGTCGCGGAGTTCCTGGGCGCCCGGTATCTCGCGCGGCGCATCAGGGACGGGCTCCCCGCGCGGCGGGTGCTCGCGCAGATCAGCGGCGCCGACGGGGCCGTCGTCACCGAGATGCGGGGCCTCTCGGGTTGGCTGGCGGCCCACCGCAGTGAGGCACGCGACCTCCTCATCACCAGGGATCCTCTCGGGGCTGGGCTTTACGGCGACCTCGGTGACTTCTCGACCGACGAGCGGAGCAAGCTCCTACGTGCACTGGGTCGAAGCGAGGCGCTCAACCTGCTCTGGCGAGAAGTGCCGTGGATCGGCGCTGCGAGCACCCTCGGGGCGCTCACAGCGCCCGATACGGAGCAGGCGCTTGCTGAGCTCCTATCGAGCCCGTCTCGCGATCCCCACCAAAAGCGACTCGTCCAGTTCGTGCTTGCACTGCTCGGGCAAGGGCCGCGCCGCCGCGATCTGATCCCGACCCTGCTCGCGGTGGTGCGCGACGCTACCTGGCCGCCGGAGGTCAGCGAATTGGCCCTCGATGCGATGCTCCACGCCACCGAGGGTGACGACCGGTCGAGCGACCTCGTGCGCCTTCTTGAGGAGGTCCGTGAGGGATCCATCGCCGACCCGGACCACGAAATGCGCGGAGCACTGCTGTCTCGCCTGTACCCGCAGACGCTCGGCCCCAAGAAGGTCTGGGAGTATCTGGCGGAGGGCGGAAACTCACACCTCATTGGAAGCTACTGGAGGTTCTGGCGGCTTCACCTGCTCTCCGAGTCATCGGATGGCGACATAGCGGAGCTCCTCGACCGCCTGTCACAACACCTCCCGGAAGCGCGGGCGGCCCTCGAGTCCCAGCGGGCCGACTCGATCCCGCTACAACTGCTTGCCCGCGGGCTCGCGGCGTACGGTGACCAACTCACGACGCCGCACCTCTACAACTGGCTGCACTCGGCCGTCTTTCCGCTCGGGCAGCACTCCGATTCCCAGGACGAGTCGCTGCTGCAGGTTCGCGAGTGGCTCCAGCAGCGGCCTGACGTCCAGAAGGCGGTGATCCTCGAGGGGCTGGAACGCTGCCGTGGCAGTGACAGCTTCCGGCTCGATGTCCTGGAGGTCGGGCGGGCTCTGCACGGGAGCGCCTTCCCGCCCGACTATGGGCTGTGGTGCCTGGAGCAGGCCGTCGCACTCGCCCCCATCCACCCGATGGCCGCGGAAGAACTGGTGGACCGCGCCTACGGCGGAGTTGTGCACCACGTCTACGATCGGGGCCTGTCGCTCGATGTACTGGTGGACCGCATCCGCGGACACGAGGTCCTGGAGAGGCACTTCTCGCTACTGCGTGAGCGCGCCGAACGCCGCGACGAGTCCGCAACACGTAGGACGGCTCGGGTCAGTGAAGCGGCGGATCAGAAGGCGCACGCTCGCGACGAGGGAATCAGTCACGTCCGTTCCCACGCCGAAGCCTTGCGCGAGAACCGGGCTCCGCTTGCACTGCTCCACAATCTCGGCCGGGCCTACTTCCTGCACGGGACGAACTGGACCGACCACCCGCTCCCGGGCGAGCGACTCTCGGAACTCCTTGGGGATGACGACGGCCTGATCAGTGCCGCCCTGGCCGGGCTGCGCGGAACGATCTGGCGGAGCGAAGTCCCGAGCGTGGAGGAGATCATTCGGTTGGAGCGGCGATCCCGGATGCACTACTCCGCCCTTCCGTTCCTTGCCGGACTGGACATTCTCGAGCGAGAGCCCCCGGGACGGCTGGAGGACTTGACCGAAAGTCAGGTCCGGACGGGGCTGGCGTTCTTCTACTGCAATGCGCCGGGCTTCGACGGGTTCCCGGACTGGCACAGCGTGTGGGCGGCCCGCTCCCCCGAGGTCGTAGCAGACGTGGCGGCCCGATGCCTCGTGTCCGCGATCCGCGGCGGCAATAGTTACTCCCCGGCGCTCGACGCCATCAACCTGATCGAGGCACCGGACCTGGCGCACGAGACGACGCTCGGCGTACTCCGCCAGTTCCCAGCCAGAGCCGGCCTCAAGAAGCTGGACACGCTCGATCGCCTGCTCTGGCGCGCCCTCGACTACCCGGACCGGTCACTCCTGCTCGACCTGATCGAAGCGAAGCTCTCGCTACAGAGCATGGAAGTGGCCCAGCGAGTCCGCTGGCTGGCTGCGGGCGTCGCCGCCTCACCGAAGGCGTACACGGAGCGCCTCGACGAATACGTCCGTGGGCGGGAGCGCCGCGTGCGGGCACTCGGCTCGTTCTTCGGCCGCGGCGACTCTGGCGACCGTCTCGCTCAACCGGACTACCAGAAGTGCGCGCCGGCGCTCAGAACCCTCATTGCATTGATGGGCCGATCGTTCGCGCCGACCGAGCCAACCGAATGGTCAATGATCGACGCCGCATCCGAGAGGGTCGACCGCCTGATACGGCGCT
Source organism: Dehalococcoidia bacterium (assembly GCA_965249675.1). Taxonomy (GTDB): domain Bacteria; phylum Chloroflexota; class Dehalococcoidia; order UBA2979; family UBA2979. Next base: position 1,801,498 of record OZ252250.1, on the reverse strand, counting down.
TGAGTGCCCTACCCGGCGACGACGCCATGCAGGCATTGCGCGCGCTGGTGTCCGACCCTGATCTCGCGCGCTGGCACGCCCGGCTCGAGCGAGCCCGCGACGACCAACGACTCCTCCACCGCGACGCCGCGTACCGCCACCCGAATCTCGACCAGCTACATCGCGCGCTCGCGGACGAGCAGCCGGCGAATCCGGCCGACCTGGCCGCACTCCTGCTCGATCGGCTGGAGGACATCGTCAAGACGATCCAGACCGGCAACAGCGACGACTGGCGTCAGTACTGGAACGAGGATTCCCACGGCCGCCCGCACCGCCCCAAGCACGAGGACTCGTGCAGGGACGCCCTGCTCTCCCAGCTGCGAGCCAGGCTCCCGGACGGCGTGGACGCTCAACCCGAGGGGCAGTACGCGGGGGACCGGCGGTCCGATATCCGCGTCTCGTGCGACGGCTTCAACGTCCCCGTGGAGATCAAGAAGGACGCACACCGGGATGTGTGGAGCGCCATCCGGGACCAGTTGATCAAGCACTACGCGCGCGATGCCGAGACGTCGGGCTATGGGATCTACCTGGTGTTCTGGTTCGGCCGGGGTGACCTCCAAGCACCCCCACACGGGGTCCGTCCCGCCACGCCCGCCGAGCTGGAGCGGCGCCTTGCAGAAGCTCTCACGACGGGCGAGACCAGCAAGATCTCTGTCATCGCCATTGACGTGAGTCCGGTCTAATCAGGGACAACGACGTGAGTGGGCGGGGAACCGACACTGGGGACCTGGGCTGTCTTGTTCTCGAGTGCTGCGACAGGTGCGCGCCGCCCTAGGCCCAAGCCACGAACATCGGCCTCACTGTTCAGAAACGACAAGATCGAGCGCGTGCCGGTCGCGGTTCGGGTCCAGTTGCCGCGGCTCGGGAAGGCGGCGGGCAGAGCAGGAGTGACTGGACGGGGGCACCGGGTCTACTCGACCACCCACACCCAGGCGACCGAACTCCGTCGCTCCGAGGGTGTTCCCGCAGATTGCCTACGTTTATCCAGTAGGACGGGAGGGAATCGAACTGGCACTCTTCCCGCTGGGCGCGGTCGTCGGCTTGCTGACGCGCCCTCGACTTGGACGGTTCGCGGCACTCGCCTCCGGGCGCGGTGCGTCCTGGCTCCCGTTTCTCTGCTCGGTCATCCTCGTGGCCCTGGCGTGGTATCTCGCCTCGGCGTGGGTCATCCCTAAGATTGATGAGTGGACGGGCGCCGCCGTGCTGAAGCGCCTCCTGGGCGCGGTCCTCCTTGCGTCCGTTGCGTACGCGGGGGCGGTCCTGTATCCGCGGCTGACCGCGGCGATGGCGGGTGCCATGGCGTCACCGATCCTCCTGAGCATCGCCACTCTCGCGTCCCCACAGTGGCTGGACCCCGACTTTCAGGGCAGGGTTGGCCTGGGGTACGACACGCTCGCTGTCCTGGCTGTCGTCTCGCTCCTCTCAGTCGCCGCATGGTCTCGGCTGCGGACCCATATCTGGAGCCATGCCGTCTGGACCGGCGGACTGATGCTCTTCTTCGCGGTGTGGGGATATTGGGCGTGACCTGCCGGCTCTCACGGTGCAGCCGGCGGGGGCCGATCTGGGCGGGATGGAGGCCACCACCCCCGGACGATGCGCTCGGCCTCGGCGGACGTGACGTCCGGCCCCTGTTGCGAGGGGGCCGGGGCGTCGGCTGAGGGGTCGCGGTCGGCTGGGCTTCCACGTCACGCTCGCTGAGTTGCCGCCGCTGCCGCCTCCAGCACCTCCGCGAGCACCGCGTGCGTCACTCCCCTCCGCTTCCCCCTCGTCGAGGAGGCGCGCCATGAGTTCACGCAGGCGGCGTGACGGCTCCACTCCCAGCGCGGCCGCGAGCCGCTTGTAGTAGTCGAGATAGCGGGCCACGGCCTCGATCTTGTTGCCCTCGGCCATGTGCGCCTCTATCAGGGCGGTCATCGCGCTCTCGCGCAGCCCCTCGACGCCGAGCGCCAGGTGGATGGTGGCGATCGCGCGTTCGAAGCGTGCCTCGGCCGTCAGGTGCGCGGAGACGTGCTCGATGGCGTGCAGGCAGCGTCCGCGCAGGCGGGCTCGCCTCTGGGTGGTTCAGTTCTAAGCCGATCACTTGGTATAGATCGTGACCGATCGCAACACTCGGACCTATACTGGCTGTTCGCACAGGGCGCCTCCCGCACCCGTCACCGCCGTGGCTCAGCGCCGGGTGAGATGGGCCGGTGGAGCCGAACACAGAACAGCCGACGCCTGTCCACGCAGCCAGCGGGGATAAATCTATGCGCCGGACGCCAACAGAGGAGGCTGAGGTGGCTTCTGCTACCACCATGCGGCAGCTGCTTGAGGCCGGAGTCCACTTCGGCCACCAGACACGCCGCTGGAACCCGAACATGCGCCCGTTCATCTGGGGCGAGCGCAACGGTATCCACATTCTCGATCTCGCCCAGACGGTGCCCAGGCTCGATGCCGCGCTGGGGAAGATCCGCGAGGTCTCAGCGGCCGGCGACAAGGTGCTGTTCGTCGGCACCAAGAAGCAGGCGCGCGCGATCATCGAGCGTGAGGCCAACGGGATCGGCATGCCCTACGTCAACACCCGTTGGCTGGGTGGCACCCTCACCAACTTTCAGACGCTCTCAGGCCGCATTCGCTACTACAACGAGCTGAGCACCCGCTTCGCCGACAGCGAGGAGATCGAACTCGAGGACTCCGGTGGATCGCTGCGCCAGACCAAACGCGAACGCCTGATGCTGCAGAAGGAGTACGAGCGGCTGACCCGATCGTTTGCCGGGTTACGCAGCATGGAGCGCCCACCCGGCGCGGTCTTCATCGTCGACCCGGCGATGGAGGACATCGCGGTGCGCGAGGCCAACCGCGCGCGCATCCCGATCATCGCGATGTGCGACACCAACGCCAACCCCGACGTGATCGATTTCCCGGTGCCGTCGAACGACGACGCGATCCGGGCGATCGGGCTGATGACCGGACTGGTGGCGCGGGCGGTGCGTGAGGGCGTCGCCGTCGGCGAGGTCGAGCAGGCGTTCCAGCAGACGCTGGTGGTGCCCGAGGGCGAGGACGCCCCCGATGGCGCCCAACCGGTGAGCCCGCCGGCAGCGCAGCAGCCGGCGGCCCAGCAGTAGGACGGCCGGCAGCCAGCGGCGCGGCCCGAAGGGGCAGCCAGTCGGCCGCGCAGCGGCCATCAGCAAGAACCGATTCGGCCGCCCGCCGCGGCCTCAAGCAAGTGGGCCCGCACCTGGCGTGCGGTCCAGACCAGACGAGGAGCACCGTGGTTACGACTGAGGAGATCAAGCGCCTGCGCGAGGTCACCGGCGCCGGCGTGATGGACAGCAAGCGAGCGCTGGAGCAGTCCGGCGGCGACTTCGAGCAGGCACGCGAACTGATCCGCGAACAGGGCATCCGGGCCGCAGCCAAGCGCGCCGACCGTGAGACCAGCCAGGGCCTGGTGGAGTCCTACATCCATGGCGCCGGGCGCATCGGGGCGCTCGTCGAGGTGCAGTGCGAGACCGACTTCGTGGCGCGCACCGACACCTTCCGCGAGCTGGCCAGGGACGTCGCGATGCAGGTGGCGGCGATGAACCCGCTGGCGCTCACCGCCGATCAGGTGCCGGCGGACGCCCCCGGTCAGCGCGAGGACCACGCGCTGCTCGACCAGACGTTCATCAAGGACGGCAGCCAGACGATCGCAGGCCTCGTACAGGCGGCGATCGGCCAGACCGGGGAGAACATCCGGGTGGCGAGATTCAGCCGCTTCGAGCTGGGCGGCTGACCCCGCTCCCGGCTCAGCTAGGATGAGGCACAGGACCGGCGGGACGGAGGAACACAGGTGATCGACGTCGATGAACTCCTCCTGGAAGTCGAAGACCGTATGGACCGGGCCATCGCCGCCTACGAGGGACAGCTGCAGGGCGTGCGCACCGGCCGCGCCAGCACGCGCCTCGTCGAGCAGCTGCCCGTCGAGCACTACGGTCAGCGGATGCCCCTCAACCAGCTGGCCACGCTGGGAGCGCCCGAGGCGCAGCTGATCACGATCCAGCCCTGGGATCGCGGGGCGGCGAACGCCATCATTCGCGCCATCCAGACGAGCGATCTGGGGATCATGCCGCAGGACGACGGCCAGATGATCCGCCTCCCGATCCCGTCCCTGACCGAGGAGCGGCGGCGCGAGATGGTGCGCCAGCTTCACCAGAAGACCGAAGATGCCAGGGTCTCCGTGCGTAACGCCCGACGAGGCGGCATGGACGAACTCCGAAAGGCGCTGCGCGGCCACGAGGTCTCAGAAGATGAGGAGCGCCACGCCCACGGCGAGATCGACAAGGCCACGCAGGAGCACGTCGAACGACTCGACCGGCTGGGCCAACAGAAAGAGCAGGAACTGCTCGCCGTCTGACGCGGGCCACCCCACTCTTCGGCCCGCGCGAGCAGGGGCCGGTGAGAGCGTGACCGCCAGAGTTCAGGCCGCCGACGGGAAGGCCCCAGTGGTAGTCGACCCGGCAGCCCTCGTGCCCGACCGACCGGCCCTCGCCGTCATCCCCAGGCACGTCGCCCTGATCATGGACGGCAACGGCCGTTGGGCGCGTGAGCGCGGGCTGCGCCGCAGCGACGGGCACCGCGCCGGAGCGGAGAACATCCGTCCCGTCCTCGAGCGCTGCGGGGAGCACGGTATCGGGGTCGTCACGCTCTTCGGCTTCTCTACTGAGAACTGGGGACGGCCGCGGCCCGAGGTGCAGGCCCTCCTGCGGCTCTCCGGCGACTTCATCGACCGCCACCTGGGCGAGCTCGACGAGGCCGGCATCCAGCTCCGTCACCTCGGCGACCAGGGGCGGCTCCCCGCCTGGCTGCGCCGGCGCGTCGACCGGGCGGTCGAGCGGACCCGCCACAACGAGCGCCTCGTCGTCAACCTGGCCTTCAACTACGGCGGCCGGGACGACATCGTCCGGGCCGTGCGGCAGCTCGTCGCCGAGGGGCTGCACCCTGATGAGGTGACCGAGCAGTCGATCAGCGACCGCGTGGCCGCCTCCGACCTGCCCGAGCCCGACCTCCTGATCCGGACCGGCGGCGAGGCGCGTATCTCCAACTTCATGGTCTGGCAGAGCGCCTATGCCGAGTACTACTTCACAGAGACGCTATGGCCGGACTTTGGTCCGGGGGGGCTCGATGCGGCGCTGCTGGAGTTCGGCCGGCGCCAGCGCCGCTTCGGCCTGGTCCGAGACGACGACGGCGCGGACCAGGACTAGGCCGGGGCCCCGGGTGCTGAGAGAGCGACTGACCGTCGCCGCCGTCGGGCTGCCGCTGCTGGCGGCGCTGTTGGCGGCGCCCGAGCCCGTCTTCGCGGGCGCACTGGAGGCCCTGCTCGCCCTCGCCGCCTTCGAGATGGTGCGCAGCGCGCGTTCCGCCGAGGGGAAGCTGACTCTCCCCGTCTCGGCGGCCGCCGCAACGGCGCTCGTGGTGGCCCTCATCCGCTTGGGCGTGGGGACCCCCGAGGTCAGCGCTTACTACTACGATTGCGGACCCCTCTTCTGTTCGCTGGAGGGGACGGTGCTGTGGTCCCTGCTCGCGGCGACGGCTGTGGCTCTCGCACTCGTCCTGAGCGGTCGCATCCCCCGTTCCGGGCAGAGCGCCGGCTGGTGGCTTGCGGCCGTCCTCTACACGGCCGTTTTGGGCGTCCACCTCGTGCTCCTGCGCGGCAGCGGAGACGGCCAGCGGTGGCTGGTCGTGCTCGTCGTCACGGTCTTCGCAACCGACACCGCGGCCTATGCGAGCGGTCGGCTCCTCGGGCGTCACCTGCTCTGGCCCCGGCTCTCACCGGCCAAGACCTGGGAGGGAGCGGCCGGTGGTCTCCTGGCAGGCGCCGTGGCGGCGCTCGTGGTGGTCCCCCTGGCCGGCCTCTCGCCGTCCGCCACCGCCCTGCCGGCGGTCGCCGCCGGAGCGCCGCTGGCGGCGATCGCCGGTGACCTCCTTGGGTCGGGGCTCAAGCGGCGGGCCGGTGTCAAGGACTTCTCAGAGCTCCTGCCCGGGCACGGCGGTCTGCTCGACCGTCTCGATTCGCTGCTCGTCGCCGGGCCGTCGCTATATTGGATGGTGCGATGGCTAACCTGACCACTGTGGCGATCCTAGGCTCCACCGGCTCGGTCGGAAGGCAGGCGCTCGACGTCGTGCGGAGCCTGCCCGGGCGCTTCCGGGTCGGCGCCCTGGCGGCCGGGAGCAACACCGAGGCGCTCGGCCGGCAGCTGGCCGAGTTTTCGCCGGCAACCGCCTGCGTCCTTCCCGGCGACGCCGCGCGCGAGCTCCGGGCCCGCTTCCCGCGGGTCTCGTGGCAACCGCTTGAGGAGATCGCCACCGACCCTCAGGTCGATGTCGTGCTGGTGGCCAGCAGCGGCCTGGCCGCGCTGCCGGCGACGCTCGCCGCGCTCGAGGCCGGCAAGAAGGTGGCGGTCGCCAACAAGGAGTCCCTGATCGTCGGCGGACGGCTCGTGCGCCAGGCGCTCGAGCGGGGCCGCGGGCTGGGGGCCGAGCTGCGGCCGGTCGATTCGGAGCACTCGGCGATCTGGCAGTGCCTCTGGGGCGAGCCGCCCGAGGATGTGGCGCGGCTCACACTGACCGCCTCCGGCGGCGCCTTCCGGGACCTCAGCCTGGGCGAACTGTCGGGGGTGACGCCCGAGCGGGCGCTCAAGCACCCGACCTGGGAGATGGGCCCGAAGGTGACCGTCGACAGCGGCACCCTCTTCAACAAGGGACTGGAGGCGCTCGAGGCGCGCTGGCTCTTCGATATCCCGCTCGACCGCATCGACATCCTCATGCACCGAGAGAGCGTCATCCACAGCATGGTCACCTTCGTCGACGGGTCGGTGAAGGCCCAGCTCGGCGAGCCCGACATGCGGCTGCCGATCCAGGTGGCGCTCGCCTATCCCGGCCGCGGCCGTGCCGAGCCGGCGCCGCCGCTCGACCTCGCCGCGCGTGGCGCACTGCACTTCGGCCCGGTCGATCTGGAGCGTTACCCGGCGCTGGCCGTCGCGCTGGAGGCGGGGCGGCGCGAGGATACGAGCGCCGCCGCGGTCTCAGGCGCCGACGCGGCGGCGGTCGGCCACTTCCTGGCCGGTCGCATGGGCTTCACCGACATCCCGAGGCTGCTCGAGCGGACGCTCCAGCAGCACGAGCCGACCGCAGAGCCAGACCTGGGCGCGCTGCTCGCGGCCGAGGCCTGGGGCCGCGCCCTGGTCGACCGGTCTGTGGGACAGGGCGCGCCGTGACCGAGCATTGGCCGGGGCGCGGCGGCTCGCCCGAGCAGGACCAGCCAGATCGGGATCAGCCAGATCGGGATCAGCCAGATGCCGATCCGCGGGGAGACGACGGGCCGGAGGCTGTCGCAGCCCGGGACGGTCGGGCCGAGCCCGGCGAGATGCCCCCGGAGGGGCGCCTGCTCCAGCGGCTGATCACGGTCGCCATCGTCGCAGCCGGGTTCGCTGCCGCCGTGGTCTTTTACCGCGACGCTCTCAGCTCGGGCCTCCTCTTCCTCCTGATCCTGCTCGGCCTGGTGATGGCCCACGAGGCCGGGCACTTCCTGACGGCCAAGGCGTTCGGCGTCCAGGTGCACGAGTTCGGTCTCGGCTTCCCGCCGCGGATCGCCGCCTTCCGCTACGGCGAGACCGAGTACTCGGTGAACTGGCTGCCGATCGGGGGGTTCGTCCGCCTCGAGGGCGAGGAGCACGGCGACCACCCTCGGGCGCTCGGCGCCAGGCCGCGCTGGCAGCGGCTGATCGTCCTGACCTCGGGTGCCGTGGTCAACCTGCTCCTGCCGGTCTTCCTCTTCGCGGCGGCGCTGAGCTGGCCCCACGAGGTCCCGATCGGGCGAGCCGAGATCACCGAGGTCGTCCCCGGAGCACCGGCCGAGGGGGCGGGGTTCCTGGTGGGAGACGTCATCTACGAGGTGAACGGCCGCGACGCCACCAACATCCCGCTCGCCGCGCGCTACATCCGCCTCTCCGTCGGGCGCGAGATCGACATCCGGCTGAGGCGGGAGGGCGAATTCATCACCCTCGGGGTCCTGGCGCGGCGCAGCCCGCCGGCCGGCCAGGGCCCGACCGGGATCGCGATCGCGCCGGAGGTGGTGGCGCCCGATGGACGCGCCTTCACCGAACGGGAGGCGCTCCCTCCCTGGGAGTCGATCCCACAGGGCGTTCGCGAGACCTGGGACACGATGATCCTCGCCCGCAACGAGATCATCTCCTGGTTCGGGGGCTCGGCGTCACCGCAGTTCGCCGGGCCGGTCGGCATCGGGCAGACGGTCGGCGAGGTGGCGCGGCAGCAGGAGACGGCGAGCGCGGCCGTCGCGCCGCTGCTCCAGATCGCAGCTCTACTGTCGATCAATCTCGGCGTGCTCAACCTTCTGCCGCTGCCGATGCTCGACGGCGGACGCGTCCTCTTCCTCCTGATCGAGGTGGTCCGCCGTGGCCGGCGGATCGCCCCTGAGAAGGAGGCTTTCGTGCACATGATCGGCTTCGTGGTCTTCCTCAGCCTCGCCCTCGTCATCACCTTCTTCGACATCTCGCGGATCGCCTCGGGCGAGTCGCTCTTTCGCTAGGAGCCGGCGCCCGGCGCGGTCGCCTGGGCCGCCATATGAGCGATCGGGGACGATGAAGCCGGGATTCTGGGGGGTGGCAGTTGAAGTCTGTCGGGGTCGCTCCCCTCTCGGCGTTCGCCGCTTACCTCTGGGCCTGGGGCGCCGCGCTGTTCCTCTGCTTCGTACCGACATATCGCGGCAGCTCGGAGACCGCGGCGCCCGACGGGGGGCGCCAGGTCACCAGCACCTCGGCAACGCTCGTTGAGGTCAATGGCCACTGGGTGCTCTGGCTGTTGCTGGTCCCTGTGGTCATGACCGCCATCGCGTTCGCCGCTGCTCTGCTCGCGGGCAAGAGCCCACGGCTGCGACGGGTCACGCTCTGGAGCCTGGCCATGCTGCTTCTCGCGCTCAGCCTCCTGGGGCACGGTCGGTTCGGGCGGCGGCACAGGTGGTGTTGGCGTCGGTCGGTGGCGGTTCCATCCCTCCTGTTCGACCCGGTAGTTCTCAAACGCTACCCGATACTCGCTCCAATTCTGCGCGTTCGAGAAGTACGCCTCAAGGTTGAGAGGCTCGAGTGGCAGGCCGTGCTCGGTGTCGTCGAGGAACAGGCTGAGCTGACGGTAGATGTCCATCGGCCCCAGGTTCTGCGGGGTGGCGCTGAGCAGCACCACCTTGTGGTCGCCCGTCGCCAGGTACTCACGCAGCCCCTCCGAACGACGGTTCCGGTTGCGGAAGTTGTGGGCTTCGTCCACTAGGACCGGGCCGCGGTTGGGGTACTGCGGGGCGAGCACGATGCCGCGCTCAGGCGGAGCAGCGTCCACGTAACGGCCGACTTCCTCGTCGAACCCCGGCTCACCCGCCGCGGCGATCATGCTGTGCGAGACGATCGCAGCGCCCAGCCCAAAACGCTCGTTGAACGACTGCCACATCGGGATGAGTCCGGCCGGGCAGAGGATGAGGGGTGGGCCGTCGTGCGGATAGCTGAATCGGAGTTGGCGGAGCAGCGCGGCGCCGATAAAGGTCTTGCCGAGGCCAACGACGTCGCCGATGTAGCAGCCGCCGTGGACGTCGATCATCGCTAGGCCACTCCGCACCGCGGCCAGCTGGAAGTTTGCAAGCTCCTCGTCACGAGGCGGCAACGGCAACTCTTCGGCGCCCGTGCCGCCGTGGTAGAGCTCGTAGAGCGCCTTCAGGTAGACGTGGTACGGCGGCGTCTCGGCCAGCGCCCAGGAGAGGTCCAGCCTGAGCTGCAGCTCCTCGCCGATGTCCTCCGAGTCCTCCCACAGGGCGTCGAACCACTCACGGAGCGCCGCCATCTCGGCGTCGCCGGTGACGCGGACGTTGAGCTCGGTGTTGCCGCTGAACCCGGCCAGGGTCAGGTTCGAGGAGCCGACGACGGCAGCACCGGGCTCGGCGTGGTCGTCGTACCAGCAGAGGTACGCCTTGGCGTGCAGCGGGCTGCGCCGGTAGGCCCGCACCTCCGCGCGCCCCGAGGCGACCATCTCGCGGAGGGCCTCGACCGCATGCTCCGAGTCATTCGTCTGGGGCAGGAGCGCCACACCGTCGGCAATGTGCTCTACCGCGTCCTGGGCGACCGCTGCGCGCTCGCGGCGCTGTACCAGGGCGTCCGCTTCGAGGCGCGAGCGCAGCGCGTCGGGCTGCTGGAGCCCGGCGGCCACCGCTTCGAGCACGGGGCGATCGGCACGGCCGACGAGGATGCGGACCCTCTCCAGCTTCGACAACTCCTCGCTGACGGGACCGAACCCGGAGATGAAGAAGTAGCCGACGGCGATGTCGGCGCGGGCCGAGCTGTCCAGCATGCCGCGCAGACGGGTCAGGAGGTCCGGATCGGTCAAGGCGTGGAGGATGTTCAAGGGGTTACACCGCGAGGCTGGATCACACGCGACTCCTGCCCGGCCTATCGGAGCAGGGCGATGAAGCCCGCCTGTTCGAAGTCCCGATCGTAGGCGAGCGCCTCGGTGATGTCCCGCTCTTCCATGACGAGGAAGCTCGCGCAGTCCGTAAGGCTCCAAGTCTGGTCGGGCCGATTGGCGTACCGGTCGATGGCCGCCCTGAACTAGGCATCCGTCTGCGGGACGATCTCCACGTCGGGTCTGGCTTCCAGGTCCCGAACCAGCGCCACAGCAAGGCCCCGGAGGTAATCGCCTCCACGTGACACGTAGTTGAGCACCTCGGCTATGACCATCTGGGTCGTCACGGTGCTAAACAGCCCCCGACCCGCGGTGACCGTTCTGGCCCGTTCGTGCAGCGGGTCTCTGCTGTCCAGATTCGCTATGAAGTACCCCGCATCAGCGAACACCACGTCCACTAATCTTCGACCCTCGGATGTCCGTACAGGTAATGCCTATAGTTCTTGGCCCCATCGGTCGGCATATCGTCCCACGCATCCGAAGGAACGGACTCCTTCAGCCTGTCGAACATCTCCACGAGAGATTCCTGGGGAGCGCCGGGCGGTTGCGAGCCCTCGATCGACAGCGTCACCTCCTCGCCTTCCTCAATGTCGAGGGGCTCTGAGGGCGTGAGCACGCCGTTGGCGTAAGTGGCCTTGACAGTTGTGGTCATGGCTGGCTCTCCGGCTGGACCTTCGTGCTATCGTACCGCGGCGGCGCCCAAGCGGTGCGCGTAGGCCCGTTTGGGAACGCTACTCTGATTTGGCCCCATCTGGAGCCGTTTTGATCCTCTGAACTGGCCCCACCCCCGACCCATCCAGCAGCTACGCTCGGGCAACTGAGACCTCCCCGAGCGAAAGAAGAGGAGTGTGTCGAGGGTGGAGTTGTTCGAGGATATCCGACGGGCATGGCGAGAGGAGGGGCTGCCCATACGCGAGCTGGCGCGCCGCCACCACGTGCACCGGCGCACGGTACGGCAGGCGCTGCAGTCGGCGCTGCCGCCACAACGCAAGCAGGCGTCTCGAGCGGCGCCGAAGCTCGGTCCGTACGTAGAGATCATCCGGGAGTGGCTCGTCGCCGACCTGAGCGCGCCGCGCAAGCAGCGGCACACGGCGCGGCGGGTCTGGGAGCGCCTCGTCGATGAGTACGGCGCGACGGTCGCCGAGGCGACGGTGCGCGCCTACGTCGGCCGCGTGCGCCGCGAGCTGGAGTCCGGTCGCTCAGTCGTGACGATCCCCCAGTTGCATCCGCCGGGCGAGGAGGCGGAGGTCGACTTCGGCGGGGTCAGCGTCTGGCTGGACGGCGTGCTGACCGAGCTGTCGATGTTCGTGCTGCGGCTCTCGCACTCGGGGCGGGCGGTCCACGTGTGCTTCCCGGGCGAGGGCCAGGAGGCGTTCCTCGAGGGCCACACGCTCGCCCTCGAGCGCCTCGGCGGGGTGCCGCGGCGGATCCGCTACGACAATCTGAGCTCGGCCGTCACGCGCGTGCTGCGCGGCCGCGACCGCGTCGAGAGCGACCGTTTCGTCGCGTTGCGCTCGCACTACGGCTTCGACAGCTTCTTCTGCGAGCCCGGCATCGCGGGCGCGCACGAGAAGGGGGGCGTGGAGGGCGAGGTCGGGCGCTTCCGCCGGCGCCACCTCGTGCCGGTCCCGCGCGGCGAGAGCCTGGCCGAGCTGAACGCGCTGCTCGAGGCGGCCGACCGCGCAGACGGAGCCCGCCACATCGCTGGCCGGCTCGCCACCGTCGGCCAGACGGCGGAGGCAGAGCGGCCCGCGCTGCGGCCCCTCCCCGCCGAACCCTTCGACCCCACGGTCGCACTGCAAGCGAAGGCCGACCGCAAGGCGCGCATCTCCGTGCGTGGCTCGCGCTACTCGGTCCCCGCGGCGTTCGCGGGCCGCACGGTGGACGTCCGCCTGGGCGGCGGGACCGTGACCGCCCTCGTCGCGGGCCGGGTGGTTGCCCGCCACGAGCGCAGCGCGCACAAGGGATCCGAGGTCCTCGTGCTGGACCACTTCCTCGAGGTGCTGTCCCGCAAGCCCGGGGCGCTGCCCGGCTCGATCGCGCTCGCGCAGGCGCGCTCAGGCGGTGGCTTCACCGCCGCGCACGAACGCTACTGGCAGCGCGCCCGCCGCAAGCTCGGTGACGGCGCCGGGACGCGGGCCCTGATCGAGGTGCTGCTGCTGCACCGCAGCCTGCCCTTCGTGGCCGTGCACGCCGCCCTCGATGCGGTGGAGCGAATCGGCGCGGTGGACCCGGCGCTGGTCGCCATCGAGGCGCGCCGCGTCGCCGACGGCCGCCGCGAGACCGCCGTCGTGGAGCGGCCGGCGCTCAGGCGCTTCGAACGCCCGGCGCCGAGCCTGGCCGGCTACGACGCGCTGCTCGCCGCGAGCACGCGATGAGCACACCTGTGACCGAGCAGGCGGCGGCGCTTCAGGTCGAGGCGACCAGCCGTGCGCTGCACCTCCCCACGGTCCGTCAGCAGGCCGGCGCGCTCGCCGAGGCCGCGCTGCGCGACCGGCTCACCCATCTCGCCTACCTCGCCGAGGTGCTCCAATCCGAGCTCGACGACCGCGATGCGCGCCGCCGTGAGCGCCGCATCCACGAGGCCCGTTTCCCCCGGCTCAAGCACCTCGCCGACTTCGACCTGGCGGCGGCCCCCACGGTCGACCCGACCATGCTCGCCACGCTCGAGCGCGGCGAGTGGATCGCCTCGGGCCAGCCCGTCGTGCTGCTCGGAGACAGCGGCACCGGCAAGTCGCACCTGCTGATCGGGCTCGGCATGGCCGCCTGCCAGCGCGGGCTGCGGGTGCGCTACACGACGGCGGCACAGCTCGTGAACGAACTGGCCGAAGCCGCCGACGAGCGCACGCTCTCACGCCTGGTCGCCCGCTACGGCCGGCTCGACCTGCTCTGCCTCGACGAGTTCGGCTACGTCCACCTCGACCCGCGCGGAGCCGAATTGCTCTTCCAGGTCCTCACCGAGCGCGAGGAGCGGGCCTCGGTGGCAGTCGCCTCCAACGCGCCGTTCTCGGAGTGGGGCCGCACCTTCCCCGACCCCCGCCTCGCCGCCGCGGTCGTCGACCGGCTCACGTTCCGCGCCCACATCATCGAGACCGGCAGCGAGTCCTATCGCCTGCGGGTCACCACCGCCTCGAAGGGAGGTGCTCCGACCAGCTGACCACATCCCGGGGGTGGGGCCAGTTCAGAGGATCAAGGTGGGGCCAGAACGGGTTGTCATTCCCACCCGTTCGCAGTCACGGAATACCGGGGTCCAGCGCTGCCCCTCGCAAGATGAGCTCTGAGCATCGCGTGACGGCGACGCGCCCATCGGCGGCTTGAACGTAGGCGGCTCAAGACCTCTCGAAGAAACGGAGGTGAAAATGGACGCCAACCCCTACCCGCTGAAGCAGATCCTCACGCTGGAGCGGCGATACGTCATTCCCACGTTCCAGCGTGACTACGAGTGGACGAAGGACGGCCAGTGGGAACTGCTCTTTGACGACCTCGATGCAATCGCCCAACGGCTTGGAGAAGCACGGCGCCTCGCTGCCCAGGAGGGGCGAACCGCGGCCGAGGCTGAGAGGGACGTCTCGCCGCACTTTCTCGGGGCGGTCGTTCTTGATCAGTTGCCGTCGCCTGCCGGTGGAATCGACATGCGTGCCGTCATCGACGGCCAACAGCGGATCACAACGCTGCAGCTCCTCATCAGGGGTCTCCTCGATGTCTTGTTGGAGCATGAGTCCCCGCCATCGCGTTCGCCGCTGCTCTGCTCGCGGGCAAGAGCCCACGGCTGCGACGGGTCACGCTCTGGAGCATGGCCATGCTGCTTCTCGAGCTCAGCCTCCTGGCGGGGTTCTCGATCGGCCTCTACTTCCTGCCTGCCGCGCTCGCACTCACTGTTGCCGCCGTCTCCGCCCAGAGCGAACGCACGCTCTGAGACCTACTCGATCCAGACTGCGCCGGCACCCACAGGACCCGGTCATGCTGGCCTGGCTGCCGTGCGTCCCCACGGGAAGTCGCGTACGCCGCGGTCGCTACTGGCTGTCACAGGTCATCTGGTTCGCGACGGGAACGGACAGCAGCATCGCCCCCACTCATGACCAGCGAGGCGGCCTGTGGGCGGGGCGCGTCTCACCGGCAGATGACAGCGAAGGCATAGCCGCGGCCGACGAGGCCGTCGAGCACGATCTCAAGGGCGGCAACGGTCTGGGCGCGCTCGCCGCCACCGTCGTGCATCAGGATGATCGCGCCCGGGTACACGTTCGCAAGAATGTGCGAGGCGATCTGATCGGCGCCGGGTCGTCGCCAGTCCTGCGGGTCGATGGACCAGAGGACGATCGCCTTGCCGAGTTCGCCGGCGACACGGATAGCGCGCTCGTTCGTTGCGGCGTAGGGGGGCCGCAGGCATGCGATCGGGTCGACCCGCGAGCCCGCAACCGCGTGCAGGGCCTCATCCGTGCGCCGCACCTGAGAGACGATATCCGCGCGCTCGGCCTTGCTCAGCCAGATGTGATCGAAGGTATGGTTCTCTGCCTCGTGTCCGGCGTCGACCATGCGCTCGATGATCTGTGGAAATCTGGAGACGTTGGAGCCCAGCACGAAGAAGGTCGCCGTCACGTCGTAGCTCGAGAGCAGATCGAGCACCTGCGGTGTCCAGGCGGGATGTGGCCCGTCGTCGAAGGTCAGGTAGGCCAGTGGCGCCCCCACGCTGTCGTGCGCCGTCGGCTGGGCCGGGTCCACCTGGTCAGGGGCCCGGCTCACGGGGTCGGGTTGTTGCCAGAGGGCCGCGAGGGCGTCCCAGGTTGCGCCGTCGACAACACCCGTCGGCTCCAGGTCGGCCTGCTGCTGGACACGGATCACCGCCTCGCGCGTCGCCCGATCGTAGACGTCGTAGTAGCGGCCGGGATCGAGGAAGGCTAGCCCTCGGACGCGCGCGAGCCGCTGCTGAAGCGCGCGCACGAAGCGGCCGCGATCCCCTGCCCCGAGCGTGAGCCCCCCGGTGAACCGCTCCGTCGTCGGCCCCGGCAGCAGCTCCTCGGGGCCGGGCGCATCCGGCGGCAGACCGGGGGCGGTCTCCGCCGAATCGAGGAACGCCGCCACCTCCTGGAGGAACGCGTCCGCCGGATCGAGTTCGAGCGCGCGTCCGGCCGCCTCACGCGCTCGATCGAGCTGGTCCGGCGAAGCGAGCGCGAAGCCGAGCGCGCGGATCGCCCGGATCGCCGCGTCGTCGGGCCGTTGTCCGAGCGCGCGCTCGCTGTAGTCGAGGATCGTCACGGCCATCGTGGCGAGGTCGGTCTCGGCGGCGGTGCCGCTGATCAGCGGGCCGTCGAGGGCGAACACCTCGCTCGGCGCGTGGGCCCGCATCTGCTCGAGTGCCGCGCCGTACTCGCCGGCGAAGAGGTTCGTCAGCAGCGGCTGGCCCGGCGAGCCGGCGTTGCCAAGCCGCCGCGCCGCCATCTGGTTCACGAGGATCGAGAGCCAGCGCAGGCCGTCGTGGTCTGGCGACACGCTCGCGGTCTCGACGGCGAGCGCCGCCGCCTCACGCCAGAGGTCGGCCTCGGCCAGGGCAACAACCCGTCGCGCATCCGCCGTCGCATCCTCTGGGAGGCCCAGGGGAACCGTGAGCTCGACCTCGCTCAATCCACTACCGCTCCAGCGGTGGATGCGGACCGCGGCCTCCTCGACGGCGCAGGCGTAGCAGAAGACGTACGGGTTCGAGTCGTTCAGCACGAACTCGGGCAGGCCGTCCCCGTCGAGGTCGATGACCTCCCCGGCCTTCGGCCGCGAGCTGAGGTGCGAGAGCGCGGTCGAGAGGCTGCCGTCGAAACGGATCACGTCCAGCGTCCCGGCGTGCGCTCCGGTCGGGCCACGAATCACGATCCAGGCGCTGCCGGGTGCCACGTCGAGACCGACGACCTCGGCATCGCCCGTGCGCTGCGGCGCGGTGTCGATGCTGATCCGGTCGATCTCCTGAGACCACGAATTGTCGTTGTTGAGCCGGTGGACCGCGACGATGTGGAAGAAATTGACGGGGTCGCCGTTGCGGTTCTGGTAGAACGGCTGGGGCCCGTCAGTGATCGTGGCCCAGTACGTGCCATCTGCGTCCCGGAGACCGAGGTCCAGTGCGACTGCGTCGAGCTCGTTCTCGCCGAACTCCTCGGTAATCGCCCTGAGCACGATCGAGACGAGATCGGCCGCCTGCTCGGCGAGTTCCTCCGCGCGGAGTGTCGGCTCCGGCGCCGGGCTCGCCGGGGGCGTGGCTGTCGAGGTCGGCTGCGCGCTCGCCGGGGGCGCAGGCGGAGGGCGCGCAGAGGCCGGCGCCATCGTCGGCGCGGACGGGGAGGTTGCGACTGCGACCGGCTCAGGCCCGGAGTCGCTGCCGCGGTCGCAGCCGCCGACGCTGAGACCAATCAGCAGCAGTGCAGCAGAGGCGGCAAGGTGGCCGTTCATCCGATTCGAACCTACCACGCGCCAGGCCGCGACGCGGCCTGGCGAGCCGCTGCGACGGATCGTCCGGCGGGGCACAGATGGGCCGGCGTCGGGCGGGGCTGCCTGGAGCGGGTGGTCCTCACCGGACAGGGCGTGTTCTCCTCAAGCCCTGCCCGGTGAGGGGAGACGCCGGAGGGTTCTGGGACCCGGCCGCAAGGTCGATCCATGCTCCCCCGACGCCCCGCGCGAGAACCGCGCACTGGACCGCATTCCGGACCCCGCAGTGCATCAAAAGTAGGTGTTACCCAGATCCTGTCTCTGAGCATCACAACTCGGTTACCGACAGATCCCGGTCTCATGAACCACATCTCGTGATGTAGCGCGCTTCCGCAGGGCTCCCTACGGGCACTGAGGCTGGACGTGAAGGCTGTGGTGGTACGTGGTGCCGGGCTGCGCCCGTGTGCGTCAGAGCCCTGTTACCGAAGTCGGCCAGCGAAGCCTATGCACGGTCTCGACCACGGGGGATGGTCGCTCCGGGGCAGCGGCAAGTAACTCGGTCGCGCGCCCATCTGCTGGACTTATGCCTCAGCCGCAGCGGCGAAGAGGCTGCGGCTCAGTCTTGCGCCGGGATGCCGACGACGACGGCCGCGAGGAGGCGGACCCACGCGCCCGTTCGCAGCGCCCGCCGCACTCACCGCGCAATGCATCAGAAGCTGCTACCGAGGTTCCATGTTCTGGGATTCGGATCTTGTAGCATGATCGCGATGGTCTCGCTCACCGCTACTGCCGCGTCTTCGCGCATCCGTCGCGATGGTCGCCAGCGCAGCGTCGCGCGAGACCATCGCGATCGGGGTCCCGCCGTTCCTCGCCCATGTCCGGCTTGTGATAGGGGCTGCTCGGCCCTCGCTCGCGACGGCTCGCAGCGAGGGCCGAGAGGGGCCGCTGGTCAACGCGGTCCCCGGCATGCCGGAGACGAGTCGTCGGCTGGGGAGCGACTACGGCGTGGCCGATTCGGCGATGCGCAGGAGTTCCTCGAACGAGACGGAGTCGGTGTCGAGGAGGGCGACGATATCGCCCTCGCGCCACAGCAGGCTGACGACGCCGTTCGCGGAGTGGCGGTAGGCGCTGTCGAGGTTCGAGTCGACGGTTTGCCACGAGCGGACCGACTGTGGGATGCCGCCAGCGCGTTCGCGCTGGCGGAGGAGAATGTAGCCGCCCTCGGCGCCTTCGAGCAGAGACCAGACGGCCGCCTCGCAGACGAACGCGCTGCCTTCTCTACCGGCCGCGGTCGAGTGATAGCCGGATGGTGCATACAACGGTGTCAGGAAGCCGGGCTCGCGAGGGAAGGCCGCGCCTGTGCCAAGGGGTCCAGAGGAACTGGAGCACGACTGGTTACCCAGAGCCTCGGTTTCGCGGGCGTCGTGCGGAGGCTCGAAGGTGAAGCGGCCAGCGTCGATGTCGGTGTCGTAGTCGAGCACCGTGACCTCGGCGCGGTAGGACTGGCCGCCTACTTCACCGTCGACGGCCCAGCGCATGATGAACATGCGCTCCGGGTCGATGAAGGCGCGGAAGCGGCCCTCGGCAGAGTAGCGGAGCTCGACGATCTGCGTGGACCGGCCAAGCACCGTGGCCTCGCCGGCGACTTCGGGGTCGCCGCCGCGCTCGCGCCACTGCTCGATGAAGGCGTCGATGCTCTCGACGTTGGCCGGGCCGACGGGTGTGCTGAAGGACAGGGGAGACGCTAGCCCGACCGGCATGCCCTCGACGGTCTGGCGCTGGTAGGTGTTCGAGCGATCGTCATACGTCCAGGAGTCGATGCCGTCGCCGACCCACAGGCTCACGCCGTCGTCGATGATGGTGCCGACGGTTTCGACTTCCCAGCGCCAGCGCACCGGATCGCCGGCGTACCACCAGCGGACGATGCTCCGGATGTCGCCCAACCCGACGCGAGCGAGCGTGTCTGAGGGCGACGGATCTACCTCGACCGCGACCTCGGCGTAAAACGCCTCAGCGGGCGATGGTGCGTCGTCCGGAGTGCAGGCAAAAGCGAGGGTCACCGCGACCACGACGGGGAGCCATTGGGCTGGTCGGACTAGCCGCAGGTTCATTGCCGCAGCCCCGGAGTGACCATCCCCACCGGTCGCCATTCGGTAACATGATTTTGATGGACGCCAGACGGCCGCTGTGATGGCGAGGACGAGCGCACTGCCAATCAGGGCTGACCCAGCGCGGACATCTGCCCACGCGAAGACGCTGATGCCGAAAGCCCACGCGAACCCGACGAGGCCCGCCAGCCCAACTGACCAACGGGCGAAAGCGTGCGCCGCAGCCGCGATCCGTTGAGCGAACGTGCGTTTCTGAGCCACTGTTACAAGGTCGAGTATCGATGTTGGGACGAGGGGGTGCCATGCGAGATGGCACGGTGCGCGGCGTCAGGAAGTCGCCGCGCCATTAGGGACGCTCTGAACTGGCCGCGAAATGCGGCCGATCAGGCTCTTCTGGGGCGTTCAATCGCTTGATGGTCAGGAATGCGGCCTGATCGGGGCTCGCGAGCGGCTCTGCGAGTGCCGTTTGGCGCTCGCTGCGGGATTCTGGGCGCACTGCGCCGTTGTTACGCAGCAAGTTGGCGCTCCGCTCGAACCATGTTGGCCAGCCCCAACAGCAACGCGAGCCGCTGCGTGTTCTTGAACAATCCGCGGTAGCGGACCTTGGCGTAGCCGAAGCGCACCTTCACGATCTGGAACGGATGCTCGACCTTCGCACGCACGGAGGCCTTGCGCTTCTCTTCGAGCCACTCCTCACCCTCCCGGTCGAGCAGTCGCCGCTTGCCCGGTCGCATGGCAACCTGCCACTGCACCGCACGCTCGCGCTGCTCCAGACGTTTTCCGATGCCCTGGTAGCCCGCATCGCCACAGACCAGCCTTTCGTTGCCGTGCAGCAGGTCGGGCGCCGCGGTGATGTCGCTCACGTTCGCCGCCGTCGTGTGGAGGCTGTGCACGATGCCGCTCTCAGAGTCCACCCCGATGTGCAACTTCATCCCGAAGTACCACTGGTTTCCCTTGCGCGTCTGGTGCATCTCGGGATCCCGTGCTCTGGCCCGATTCCTGGTCGACGAGGGGGCGCTGATGATACTGGCATCAACCACAGTCCCCTGTCTCAACTGCAGTCCTTCCGCCTCCAGATGGCGGTTGATCTCCTCGAGCAACCCCCTCCCCAGCGCGGCCGCCTCCAGCCGGTGGCGGAAGTTGAGAATCGTCGTCTCATCGGGGATCGCGTCCGATAGCCTGAGCCCCACGAAGCGCTGCACGGTGAGATTCTCGTACAGCGCGTCCTCCATCGCCGGGTCGCTGAGGTTGTCGACCAGTTGCACGATGTGCACCCGCAGCATCAGTGACAGTGGGTAGGGCTGGCGCCCCCGTCCCGGCATCGGGTAGTGGGGCGCAATGCGCTGCTCGAGTTGCCGCCACGGAACCAGCCGATCGAGTCGTTCCAGAAACCGCTCCCGGCGAGTCGTTCGCTTCTTCGCGTCGTAGTACAGCTCCGCGAACGTTGCCTCGCCCATCGCGCTCACCTCGTCATCTGGTCGAATGCCATACCATCCCGTGTAGGCATCTTAACAGATCATGCGGGTCTGTTCAGAGCGTCCCTAGCTGTCCGTCCATGCGAGGGCGTAGTGACTCATAAGTAGATGACACTGAGGCCGCTGCTCGATACTCATAACTCCCCTGACCGAAAGCCAGACTGACGCAAAGGGGGCCGCGAGTGACGGCGCCCTGCGGCAGCTCTAGTCACGCGGACTCGCAGCGCCCCAAGTCACTGCGCGGGCTGGTAGCCAGCCCGTCTCGCCCATCGCTGTAGCCACGTGGATCCACCCGTTTTCCGTCGTCTTTGAACGCTGCGGCTGCGGCCGTGTTGCATGCAGCGCACCCGACTACGATGACTTCCTCGCCCGGTGCAACCATCGCTTCGATCGCGCTGCCGGGTTCCGCGGCGGCTCGCAACGCGATCGGTGCGTCGCGGTCGCTGCGAAGGCGGACCGCGTTCTCGAACGGCGGATGTTCTACGAAAGCCGGGAGTCCGAGAGCGGCCACGCCGCCGGGGCCGAAGTCGCGACCGACAGCGTCCCACCTCTCTATTCGCAACTCGCGACTCGTAGTACCCCAGTTATAGCTTGACCGACGCCACCACGCGCCGCCGGTAGGGGTCGTAGCACCCCCGCTCGCCCCATCGACCCGCACTACGGCACCGTCGTACAGGAAGACGGCTGGGTCGTCCGGCGACGGGAGAGGAATCGGCGCGAAGTGGCCCACGGGGCCGAACGGCAGATCGGCGATTTCCCCGTCCAGCGAGAGCAACGCGTACCCCATCTCGGTGCCCACGACCACAGCGGAACCATCAGCGATCCAACCGAAGGAACGTAGACCGTTACTGAGCGTCGCCCGGACAGCTCTGTATCGAACAGAGCTTGACGCGAGATCGGCTAGCACCACGGCTGGCCACATCTCCTCGCCTCCGGCACCCTGCACCGTTGGGAGCGGTATTCGTGCGCGCCAGGCGACACTTCCCAGGTCCGGCGAAAGCAGTACAGGTCCGATCTTCTCGGGAAGTGGTACCTGGCCGAATGACACGGAGCGGGTGATCCGATCTCTCCACGACAGGATATCGAGACGAAGCGCCCCAACTCCGCCGTCCCCGCTCATCGCCACCGTCGCTACGCTTTCTCCGTCAGCGCCCAGCGACAGGCGGCGCCACTGAGCGGGGGCGAGCGGTACCTCGCTGAGCGCACCATCCGAGTCCACATGAAAGAGCCGGGCGCCAGGTCCGTCGCTATTCACCATGAGAAACGCGCCGCGGCCGTACGAGTCCACCACTCCGGACGTCGATCCGCACGTGCGGTCATCGGGGGGAACATCGAACGCAACAATCTCAGGCTCGCCCCCACCAAGGTCGATGAGTGCGAACGTACATCCGTTTCTTTGCGACCGTACCAGGAGTCGACCGCCGTCCACGGGCGACTCGACAGCTCGTTGCGCCCGGGTCGACCAGCTGAAGCTCCTCGCCGAGTCCCGATCCAAGACTCGTTGGGTCCCCGTCCAGATCGTCGTCGCCGACAACCATCGTCCATTCGGTGACACCGTGTACTCAGTAGGAACCGGTTCGCCTGAAGCCCACCAGCGCTCCCCAGCACCCGTCTCGATGTCCACGAACAAGATGCCGTGGGCGAAGTCCGTTGACTCCCCAGGAGCGTGAGTGCTGGTCTTCCAGTCGGTTGCGCGCCCGTCCACAGTCACGGCGAAGTCAGACGGTGCAGGGCTGGGCGTCGGCTCCGTACGCTCCGCTATCGCGGCTACGGTAGGCGCTACCGATGGCGCTGCGCTCGGCGTCCCGCCGCTCATCTCACACCCACCAGCCGCAGCGACCCCGAGGGCCGCCAGCGCGAAGGCTATAGGGCGAGCCCAGCCGATCGCGAGCAGACCGACCAGGTAACGCGTGAGGGCCTGCGGACGGTCCATCGCTGCCAGCCTATCTCACGACTGGTGGGCACCGAGCGACGCAGCGGCGACGGCACCGGATGCAAGTGGGCGCAGTGATTTCGGTAACAGGGGTTGTGATGCGATCCGGACCCCGCGCTCCTGAGGACTTCGTCTCTCCTCTCCGAGGCGGGGCGATGCGCCGGCGCCATCGCTACTACTCTGGAGCCGGGCGATCGTGCTCCCGGTGCCGTGCTTCGTGGCGGGGTTCTCGATCGGCCTCTACTACCTACCCGCCGCGCTCGCACTGATGGTCGGCGCGATCTCGATCCTGAACGAACGGACGGCTTGAGACCGATTCTCCGGCGCCCTCGCCCCGGCCCCACCGACGCCAACCCCGGGGGCTGAGAGGAACCACGCGGGCGGCCACCCTCGATCGACCCTCAGGGGGCCGGATTGATCCGGGCCCTGGGTGATAGAGTGGCGCCAGGCAACGGTGTCTTCGCCCGTCGGTGATGGTGAAACGTGGGCAAGCGGAATCCGACTCGAGCGGTCCAAATCGGCACGATCGAGGTCGGCGGTGGCGCGCCGATCGCCGTCCAGTCGATGGCGGCCACTCGCACCCGTGATATCGAGGCGACGGTGCGCCAGGTCGAGCTGATCCAGGCGGCCGGTGCGGACCTCGTACGCATCGCCGTCGACTCCAGGGCGGATGTAGCTGCCCTGGCCGAGGTGCGCGCGCGGACGCGCCATCTCGGTGCCAACCTCTCGGTCGACCTGCAGGAGAGCTACCGGCTCGTCTCCGATGTCGCGCCCCTGGTCGACAAGGTCCGCTACAACCCCGGCCACCTCCATCACCACGAGAAGACCAAGTCCACAGCAGACAAGGTCTCCTTCATCGCCGAGACGGCCGCCCGCCACGACGTGGCGCTGCGCGTCGGCGTTAACTGCGGCTCGGTCGACCCACTCCTCAAGGCCCGTTTCGGCAAGGACGATGTCGGCGCGATGGTGGAGAGCGCCCTCGAGCACTCACGCCTGCTCGACGATCTCGGATTCACGCGTTATGTCGTCTCCATGAAGGACTCAGACTGGCGCAAGGTGGTCGAAGGCAACCGACGTTTCGCGATCGAGCGGCCGGAGGTCCCCCTCCACCTCGGGGTGACCGAGGCCGGCATGCCGCCGGACGGCATCATCAAGACGCGCGTCGCCTTCGAGCAGCTGATCTCAGAGGGGATCGGCGACACGATCCGTGTCTCCCTGACGCTGCCTTTCGAGGAGAAGGGGCAGGAGGTATCGGTCGGGCGTCAGATCCTGGCCGACATCGCCCAGGGGCGATTCCGATCGGTCCCGACCTCACTCGATCACGGGCTCAACATCATCAGCTGCCCGTCCTGCTCGCGGGTTGAGAACGAGAAGTTCATCGAACTTGCACAGGACGTCAAGGAGATGACGGCCTACGCCGCCGACCACGACGTCACGATCGCCGTGATGGGCTGCCGTGTGAACGGACCCGGCGAGACCGACGACGCCGATATCGGCATGTGGTGCGGCCCACTGGGCGTAAACCTCAAGCGTGGCGAGACGCTAGTCGGCCACTTCCCGTACGAGAGCGTGCTCGGTGAGGTGCGGTTGCTGCTCGATGATCTGATCGCGGACGGAACGGTGGGGCCACCGGCCACCTCTGCCGCCGGCTCCTAGTGTCGCTACGGGCTCCCGATGACGCCCCTGGTGTTGGACAACGCTGAACGGGGACCTGTGCCGCGAGGGAGACACCGTCCCAAGACACCGTCGGCTGTGCCTGAGCCCACCGGAGCGCGCCGCTCCCCCGCCAACGTCACGGCAGCCGGCTAGAGCTCCGCCAGTTCCCGCAGCACCGCCTCGACGCGTCCGGCGAGCACTGCGATGTGCTGCGCCGCATCGCGAGGCTCGACGTACCACGCAGCGACGCCCCGCCCCGACGCGTCGTGCGTGTACGGGTCATGCTCGAACTGCTCGGCGTATCTGAGCAGCGTCTCCAATAGCGCAGGCGGGGGAGGAGGATCATATCCCTCGACGATGCCCGCACCGAACGCGAAGTGCCGGGTGCGCATCCAGCCGATCTCGGAGGGGAAGAGCCAGGCCACCGTGACAGGCTGGCCCCAGAGCCGGCAGCGACCGCGGATGCTGGTGCCGCGCGATCCCGGCTCGAACGTGGCCCCAGCCGCGCGCGCTCGTTCGATGAGCAGTCGCGCCGCAGTGCGGACCGCTCCCTCGGGGCGTCGGGTGTAATCTGCTCGCCCGCGAGCAGGGTGGGATGGTCAGCGATCAGCTGCTGCAGCGCGGCCTCATCCGTGGGCGCGGTCTCGGCCAGCGGCTCGGGCGCGCCATCCTCGCCCAGCAGGTAGATCAGCTCACCACCCGTCACGGTGCCCTCCCACGTGCTTCTTCCGATCGGAATGTAGCCCGCCGCCGTTGGTTCATCGCGTGCGACGCGCGGGACGGTGGTCACTCGCGGGCGTCCAGTCAAGCTATCTCACCGGGCCAGTCGAGCAGGCGGGCGTCGGCGGTGATAAGCCGGTGGCCTTCGAGGGCCGTGGCGAGGATGAGGCGGTCGCCAGGGTCGCCGGAAAGGTTGCGCAGGGGCCCGCGCGGGCGGCGATGGCGCCGTCAACAGGGACCTCGACGAGGCCCGCCCGCAGCAGCGAGGCGCGCCAGGCGGAGAGGTCGGCCGGCAGTTCGATTCGCCCCTTCTCCTGCAGCATGCCCACCTCCCAGAAGGTGATGGCGGAGACGGCGGCGTCTCTTGCCTGCCACTCGCGCTCGATGATCTCGCGGGCATGGCAACCGAGCTGGGCGCGACCATGCCAGAACCAGATCAGGACGTGCGTGTCCAGCAGGATCATGGATTGAGCACGCGGTCAGGGTCGGTCTCCGCCTCCCACTCCACATCGACGGGCTCGATGAGGTCGTCGTGCATGGCGATCTCGCCGCCCGCGCCGAAGAGCGTTCTCGGCGTGCGCTCGCAGGGCGCGAGCCTAGCGACGGGCTTGCCGCGCTTCGTGACGATGATCTCCTCGCCGCTCATGGCGATCTCGTCCATCAGGGCGAGGCACCGGGCCTTGAACTCGGACGCCTTCATGGTGCGGAATCCGTCGCGCCTCTCCGTGATCATGGTCGTGCTCTCTCCGATCAATGTGACCAGTTGAGACGCGGACGGTGTCTCTCCCGGCCCCAACCTCCCGGCGATCGCCCAGTTTCGAGAGCAGTTCAAGCCGCGCCGCTCTTCCCCGGGCCACGCCTTCCTCCTACCCTGACTCCCTATGCGAATGTCCAGGCACTTCGGCTCAACCCTGCGCCAGGCCCCGGCCGAGGCGGAGACAGTGGGACACCAGCTGCTCCTGCGCGCCGGCTTCATCGACCAGCTCTTCAGCGGCGTCTACTCCTACCTGCCGCTCGGCCTGCGCGTGAAGCGACGCGTCGAGCAGGTAATCCGCGAGGAGATGGACCGCGCCGGCGGCCAGGAGGTGATGCTGCCGACGATCCAGCCGGCCGAGCTGTGGGAGCGATCGGGGCGCGCGGCGGGAATGGGCGACGTCCTCTTCCGGCTCGAGGACAGGCGGCAGCGGCCGCTGGTGCTCGGGCCGACCCACGAGGAGGTCGTGACCCGCCTCTTCCAGGACCACGCTCGCTCCTACCGCGACCTGCCCGTCACCCTCTACCAGATCCAGACGAAGTTCCGCGACGAGACCAGGCCGCGCGGCGGGCTCGTGCGCGTCCGCGAGTTCACGATGAAGGACGCCTATAGCTTCGATGCCGATGAGGCGGGCCTCGATCGCTCCTACGACGACATGTTCCAGGCCTACGCCAGAATCTACGAGCGCTGCCAGATCCCGACCGTGCCGGTCGAGGCAGACTCCGGCGCGATCGGCGGCAAGGGATCGCAGGAGTTCATCTTTCTCACGCCCACGGGGGAGGACACGATCCTCCAGTGCGATCGCTGCGGCTATGCCGCAAACCAGGAGAAGGCCGAGTTCGTGCCCGAGCCGCCGTTCCCGGGTGAGCCGCTGCCGATGGCGCGCGTCGAGACGCCGGGCGTCGAGACGATCGAGGCGCTGGCGAGCTTCCTCGGCATCGAGGCTCGCCAGACCGCCAAGGCCGTCTTCATGATGGCCACACCAAGGCAAGGCGGCGACCCCGTAGGCGTTTTCGCAGTCGTCCGTGGGGACCATGAGCTCAACCCGATCAAGCTCGCAAACGTCCTCGACACCCGCGAAGTGGTCCCCATGACCGCGGCCGAGCTCGCCTCTTTCGGACTGGTTGGAGGCTCCGCCTCGCCGATCGCACTCGAGGGGCCGCTCACGGTCGTCGCCGATCGCTCGGTCGAGCGCTCGCCGAACCTCGTCGGCGGTGCCAACGTGGCGGGCTGGCACCTCGAGCGCACGAACTACGGCCGCGACTGGGAGGCATCGGTCGTGGCCGACATCGCGCTCGCGACCGATGGTGAGCGGTGTGCACGCTGCCCGGACGAGCGCGCAGGCCGGCTGCGCTCCCGGCGCGGCATCGAGATGGGCCACGTCTTCCGGCTCGGCCAGACCTACAGCAACGCCTTCGGGGTGACGGTGCAGGGCGAGGGGGGCGAGCCGGTGGTCCCGGTGATGGGCTGCTACGGGATCGGCGTCGGCCGGATCTTCGCAGCGGCCGTCGAGGCTCACCACGACGCGCGCGGCATCATCTGGCCGGCGGCCATCGCCCCCTACGATCTCTCGCTGGTGGCGCTCGGGATCGACCGCGACCGCGAGGTGGCGGCCGAGGCCGAAGCGCTCTACCGAGAGCTCACCGGCTCAGGTCTCGAGGTGCTCCTGGACGACCGCGACGAGCGGCCCGGCGTCAAGTTCAACGACGCCGACCTGCTCGGGATCCCGATCCGGCTGACGGTCTCATCGCGTAATCACGAACGGGGTCTGGTCGAGCTGAAGCGACGCGACTCGGCCGAGGCCGAGCATCTCACCCCGGCCGAGCTGACTGCGCGCATCCTGGAGATCCGCCGCGAGCTGCTCGTGCCTCTCTCCTGACCTCCCCTCCCCTGCGGGCGCCCTCGTCACGGAATACGTCTCCCGGGGGTCCCTTCCTTGAGAGCCGGGCGAGCCCGGTGATAAGATCAGCCCGGCACGGCCTCACTGAGAGACGTGGGCGCGCTGCCCACGTTTTTTATTGAACCCGGCTGACTCGTGTTCGCCTCCCCGGCTTCGGCCACAGCGGGGTCAACCTTGCAGGAGCCCATGAAGAACGAATTCGTCACCGCCATCACGCAGCTCTCGGCTGAGAAGAACCTCAACGCCGATACGGTCTTCGCCGCCGTTGAGGCGGCGATGGCCTCCTCCTTCAAGAACGATCTCTTGCAGTACGCCAACGTGGAGACCCGCATCGACCGTCAGACCGGCGACGTCGAGGCCTGGCAGACCTGGTCGATCGTCGATGACGACGAGATCGAGGACGACGAGATCGAGCTCTCGCCGGAACGCGCGCGCGCGCTCGGCTTCGGCAATGTCGAGCTCGGCCAGATCGTTCGTCGCCCGCTCGAGACGACGCGTGAGACCGGTCGCATCGCCGCCCAGACCGCCAAGCAGGTGGTGCTACAGCGGCTGCGCGAGGCCGAGCGCGACTCGGTCTTCGAGGACTTCACCGGCAAGGAGGGCGAGATCGTCTCGGGGACGGTGCTGCGCGTCGAGCGCGGACGCCAGCAGGTGATCCTCGACCTCGGGCGCACCGAGGCGGTGCTGCCCTATTCTGAACAGATCCGCGTCGAGCACTACCGCGTCGACCAGAGGCTGCGCGTCTACGTCAAGGAGGTCTACCGAGCGACCCGTGGGCCGCAGGTACTGGTCTCACGCGCCGCGCCCGACCTCCTCAAGCGGCTGCTCGAGCTCGAGGTGCCGGAGATCGCCCGCGGGATCGTCGAGATCATGGGCGTCGCCCGCGATCCGGGGTTCCGCACCAAGGCCGCCGTGATCTCCCGCCAGGACGGCGTGGACCCGATCGGCGCCGTCGTCGGCGTCCGTGGCGCCCGCATCCAGAACGTCGTCAACGAGCTCAGCGGCGAGCGCGTCGACGTGATCCGCTGGGACCCGAATGCCCTCGCCTTCGCTGCAAACGCGCTCAGTCCGGCCGAGGTCGTCTCGATCCGCATCGACGCGGAGTCGAACACCGCCTACGTGGCCGTCCCCGATCGCCAGCTCAGCCTGGCGATCGGCAAGGAGGGACAGAACGCGCGGCTGGCCGCGCGGCTAACCGGGCTGCGCATTGATATCCGCGGCGAGGGACAGATGATCTCAGCTGGTGAGGATCTGTACCCGCCGCCCGAGCCGAACATGGAGTCGATCCCGCAGGCGCCCCCGGCCCCGGCCGTCGCCGTGGCGCCCGCGCCCGCCGGTGTGGCGCCGGCCCAACCGCCAGAGGCAGTGCCGGCAGGGGTCGAGCCCGAGCCCGCGGTCCCCGAGATAAAGCTGACTCCCGAGCAGGAGCTGATCGCCGAATTTGCCGAGCAGGAGGAGCCCGTCGCTGAGACGACGGTGGCCGAGCCGCCAGCGGAGCGTGTCGTCGCCCCGCCGTCGGAGCGGGAGGCGCCCAGCGTCCTCCGCTTCGCGGACGAGGTCCGCGAGTTGCGACTGGCCGAGGAAGAGGAGCGCGAACGCGAACGCGAACGGCGGCGCGGCCGCCGCCGCGGCGGCGCCACGCAGCCGCGGCCCGAGCGCCGGCGTGGTCGCCAGGACTTCGAGTACGACGAGGATGAAATCGAGGCCGCCCTGCACGGCGAGGACTACTACGAGAACTACGAAGAGAAGCTGGACGAGGACTAGCCGTCGGCAGTCGGCTGCTAGACCGCGACGGGGAGAGCGAGCGAGATGACGCAAGAGACGACGACGGTCCGGCTGCCGCAGGCGATCGTCGTCGGTGAACTCGCCACCGTCCTGGGCGTGACACCGGTCGATGTGATCAAAGAGCTGATGAAGAACGGCGTGATGGCCACGATCAACCAGGTCGTGGACTTCGACACCGCCGCCACCGTCGCCGCCGACTTCGGATGGAATCCGGAGGAGGAGGAGAGCGAGCCCCCGTCCCCCGAACCCCCGGGTGAGGAGGCAGGCGTCCAGCCGTCGACCTCGCTGCGATTTGAGGAGGAGGACGACGGGACGCTCGTTGCGCGCGCCCCGGTCGTGACCGTCCTCGGCCACGTCGACCACGGCAAGACGACGCTGCTCGACACGATCCGACGGGCCAGCGTCGTCGATTCCGAGGCCGGCGGGATCACCCAGCACATCGGCGCCTATCAGACGACGACCGGAGAGGGGCGCCTGGTCACCTTCATCGACACCCCGGGCCACGAGGCCTTCGCGCAGATGCGAGCGCGCGGCGCCCAGGTGGCCGATGTCGCGATCGTCGTGGTCGCGGCCGACGACGGACTGATGCCGCAGTCGCGCGAGGCGATCGACCACGTCAAGGCGGCCGGCATGCCGATGGTGGTGGCGATCAACAAGGTCGACGTACCCAATGCGGACGTCGACCGCGCGAAGACGCAGCTGACCGAGATCGGGCTCGTCCCCGAGGAGTACGGCGGCGAGCAGGTGGTGGTGCCGATCTCCGCCCTGCAGGGTCAGGGGATCGACGAGCTCCTGGAGAACGTGCTGCTCGTCTCAGACCTGGGCGAGCCCCGGGCAAACCCCGAGCGGACGGCGGTCGGCATCGTGATCGAGGCGGCCAGCGATCGACAGCGCGGGGTGGTGGCGACGCTGCTGGTCCAGACCGGCACCCTCCACCAGGGTGACGCCGTGATCTGCGGACTGGCCTCCGGCCGCATCCGGGCGATGGCCGACCACGAGGGCAACCGCATCAGCTCGGCCGGGCCGTCCACGCCGGTCGAGGTGATGGGCCTGAACGAGGTGCCGCCGGCCGGCGAGCGCTTCGAGGTGCGCCGCTCTGAGAAGGTGGCCAAGCGCGAGGCCGAGCAGCGGCGGCGAGCACGGCTGGCCGCGGGCGGCGATCGCGAGGCCGTCACGCTCGACTCGCTCTTCGGCGAGATCCACCGCGGCAACGTGCAGGACATGAACATCGTCCTCAAGGTCGACGTCCAGGGGTCGCTCGAACCGCTGGTAGAGGCGCTCGAGAGCCTCAGCGTCGAGGAGGTCAACGCGCGCGTGATCCATGCCGCCGTCGGCACGGTCAACGAGTCGGACGTGCAGCTCGCGGTCGCCTCATCGGGCGTGATCATCGGCTTCAACGTGCAGCCCGAGCCGGGCGCCAGACGGCTCGCCGACCAGGAGCGGGTGGAGATCCGCGAGTACCAGATCATCTACGACATCGTGCGCGATGTGGAGCAGGCGATCACCGGCATGCTCAAGCCGATCTACGAGGAGCGCAAGGACGGCGAGATCGAGGTGCGGCAGATCTTCCGGATCAGCCGCCGCAACGCGATCGCCGGTTCATACGTGCGCGAGGGCACGATCCTGCGCTCCAACAAGGCTCGCGTGGTTCGCGACGGCGAGGTGATCTTCGACGGCGCTATCTCCAGCCTGCGCCGCTTCGACGACGACGTGCGTGAGGTCGCCACCGGGATGGAGTGTGGTCTGCAGATCGGGGGCTTCACCGACTTCGAAGAGGGTGACGTGGTCCTCGCCTATCACCTGGAACGCACGCGCTAGCGGCCCCGGGGCGCAGCGCACCTTCTCGCCCGATGAGCAGGCGTACCGAGCAGCTCGGCGACCTCGTGCAGTCGCTCCTCGCCGAGCTGATCGCGAGGCGCCTCAAGCACCCGGCGCTGACCGGTCCGATCATCTCGATCACGCGGGTCGCGGTCTCCCCCGACCTGGCCAGGGCGCGTGTCTGGGTGAGCGTGCTCGGCTCTGAGGAGGAGCGGGAGGCCGCGCTTGAGGCGCTTGCCCACAGCGAGTCCTTCCTCCATCGCCAGCTCGCCTCCCAGCTGCACACGAGGCGGATCCCCCGACTCGACT
This sequence comes from Dehalococcoidia bacterium, assembly GCA_965249675.1. Lineage (GTDB taxonomy): Bacteria > Chloroflexota > Dehalococcoidia > UBA2979 > UBA2979. The sequence continues at coordinate 1,770,123 of OZ252250.1, read as the reverse complement.
TCCACGAGGATCGCTCGATGGCCGAGGCCGAGCGGCTGAGCGGCGTGATGCACGAGCTGGCGCGCGCCGAGGGCCGGGAACCCTGAGCGGTGGCGCTCCGCGGCTTCCTGAACATCGACAAGCCGGCTGGCATCACCTCCTTCGACGTGGTCCGCGAGATCCGGCGCGCCGCCCAGATCCGCAAGGTCGGGCACGCCGGAACGCTCGACCCGGCGGCGACCGGGGTGCTGCCCCTGGCGCTTGGCGACGCCACGAGGCTGGTCGGGATGCTGGTCGGGGCCCCGAAGCGCTACCTGGCCCGGGTGCGCTTCGGCATCACCACCGACACCTACGACGCCGATGGCGAGGTGACGCGCTGCCAGGACGCATCGGGGCTGACAGATGCGGCGCTGCGGCGGCAGCTGGATGCACTCGACGGCGAGATCATGCAGGTACCGCCGCCCTTCAGCGCCGTCAAGCGCCGGGGCGTACCGGCCTACCGCGCGGCCCGCAGCGGCCACCCGCTCAGGCTGGAGCCCCGGCCGGTCACGATCTACGGGCTCTCTGCAAGCCCGCTCGACCGCTCTGACCCCCCGCATCCTGAGCTGGAGATCGACGTCCATTGCAGCCGCGGCTTCTACGTGCGGGCGCTCGCCCACGATCTCGGCCAGGCGCTCGGCACGGGCGCCCACCTCGCCGGGCTCTGCCGCACCGCCGTCGGGGATTTCGAGGTCTCGAGGGCCGTGCCACTCGATCTCGCCTGCGAACTCCTGCGCCGCGGCGAGACCGAGGACCTCCTACATGCGATCGATTCGGTGCTGACCGGCTGGCCGGCCGTAATCGTGGGGCGTCAGGACCAGGCCGAGGTGCGCCAGGGGCGAGACATCATCGCCCGCCCTCGCCCGGGCTACCGCGCGCCGCTCCTCCCCGAGGGCGAGGCGCAGCGTGCCCGCTGCTACGGGCCGGGCGGGCACCTCGTGGCACTCCTCGAGCAGGGCCCGGCGATCGGCAGCTGGCACCCTTACCGCGTGATCGCGGCGGGCTGACGCCGCGCCGGCCCCGGGCGCGGTTGCCACCGCCGGCAGTCGCCCGATGGCACTCCCCCGGGGGCGGAGAATCCGGACCCCACTGCGGTCGCCTCTCGCCCGGTCAGGCTGCCCGGGCGACTAGTCGCCTCCCTCACCGCTGGCCAGCGCCAGCACGAGAAAGGCCTCGGCGCGCCGGTCGGGCCCGGCGTCCGTGCGGTTCAGCGCCAGCAGCGTCCGGTGCGCGACGGGCTCGGGTCGGTGGCGACGAAGTGGTGTGGCGCCGGCCTCCGCCACCCCCTCGGGCAGGACGCTGGCGCCGAGCCCCAGCGCGACCAGCTGGCGCAGGACCTCCGGGCTGTCGCTCTCGAGCGCCACGCGCGGGCGGATGCCCAGCCGCGCCAGGCCCGAATCGATCAGGGCCCTGGTCTGACGGCCGCTACGGTAGAGCAGCCAGTCGACCGCGGCCGGGTCGCGTCCATCCGGCGGACCGTAGAGGTAGAGCGGCTCCTCGCGCAGGACGACCGCCCGGAACTCCTCTGAGACCGGTCCGACCACGAAGGCGAGGTCGAGCGCCGAGCTGCGCAGCCCATCGAGCAGCACCGCCGTGCGGTCGACCGTGAGGTGGAGCTCGACCTCGGGGTAGCGCGCCCGGAAGCTCTCGACGGCCGCCGGCAGGACGTAGAGGCTGGCGGCGTCGATCATCCCGACATTGAGGGCGCCCGATCGGCCTTCGCGGTAGTCCCGGAGCCAGCGGCCGAGCGACTCGGCGCGGCCCAGTACCTCCTCGGCGAAGGAGACCGTGCGCAGGCCCGCCTCGTTGAAGTGGGGGCGCCGCCCCCGGCGCTCGAAGAGACCGAGTCCGAGCCGCCGCTCGATCTCGGCGAGCGCCTGGGAGAGCGTCGGCTGGGCCACGCCCAGCTCCCGGGCCGCTGCCGTGACGTTGCCATGACGGTGGTACTCCCTGAGGTAGGCGAGCTGCTGGAGCGTCAGGTTGGGGAGCATTGATATCGTCTATTCCTATTGGACCATCGCTTGTGATTCACTTTATAAATGAATGTGCCGCGTATCACCAGCCGGCGACGGCGTGGCGACGAGGAGAGCAGAGACAACATGGCAAATCCGATCAACGTCGCGATCATCGGGGTCGGCAACTGCGCCTCCTCGCTCGTGCAGGGCGTGGAGTTCTACCGCGATGCCGGAGCCGAGGATCAGATCCCCGGGCTGATGCACCCGGTGCTCGGCGACTACCACATCAGCGACATCAACTTCACGGCGGCCTTCGACATCGACTCGGAGAAGGTCGGCAAGGACCTCTCTGAGGCGGTCTTCAGCGGGCAGAACAACACCTACCGCTTCAGCGAGGTGCCGCCTGCCGGCGTCCGGGTCGAGCGAGGGATGACCCACGACGGCCTCGGCAAGTACCTCTCCGAGGTGATCACGGCGGCGCCGGGGTCGACCGCCGACATCGTCGGCATCCTCCGCGACACCGAGACCGACGTCGTCGTCAGCTACCTGCCGGTCGGCTCCGAGGAGGCCACCAAGTGGTACGTCGAGCAGATCCTGCAGGCCGGCTGCGCCTTCATCAACTGCATCCCGGTCTTCATCGCGAGCGAGGACTACTGGGCGCAGCGCTTCCGCCGGGCGGGGCTGCCGATCATCGGCGATGACATCAAGTCGCAGGTCGGGGCGACCATCCTGCACCGGCTGCTGGTGCGGCTCTTCCAGGACCGGGGCGTGCAGATCGACCGCACCTACCAGCTCAACTTCGGTGGCAACACCGACTTCCTGAACATGCTCGAGCGCGAGCGGCTCGAGTCGAAGAAGATCTCGAAGACCAACGCCGTCACCTCGCAGATCGAGTACGACCTGCCGGGCGCCGCCGTGCACGTTGGCCCCTCGGACCATGTGCCGTGGCTTGAGGATCGCAAGTGGTGCCACATCCGGGTGGAGGGGACGACCTTCGGGAACGTGCCGCTCAACCTGGAGACCAAGCTCGAGGTGTGGGACAGCCCGAACTCGGCCGGCGTCGTGATCGACGCCATCCGCATGGCGAAGATTGGCCTCGACCGCGGGCTCTCTGGCCCGTTGCTCGAGGCCTCGGCCTATTTCATGAAGTCGCCGCCCGTGCAGATTCGGGACGAGGAGGCCCGCCTCGGGGTCGAGGCGTTCATCGCCGGCGAGCAGATGGACACGCCCGTCGCAAACGTCCTCAGCCCCGAGAGCTGATCGCGCCGAGCCCCTCGACTCCGCGCCGCCTCCTTCGCGACATGGCTCGTGCCGGTGACGTAAGGTAGGCGTGCATCACGTATGTGAAAGGGGTGCCCGATGGACCAGCAATCCGGCCAGTATGCAGCTCGACTGGAGATCGAGTACCCCGAAGCGCTCAACCGCCTGACCACGCTCCTGCGCCCGCTCTGGGCGATTCCCATTATCGTCGTCGTCGCCCTGCTCAGCGGGGCGAGCGCCGGTTCCTCGGAGGCCGAGGCCGGGGGCCTCGGTATCGTCGGCGGGCTCTTCCTGGCGACCGTGCTGATGATCGTCTTCCGGCAGCGCTACCCACGCTGGTGGTTCGACTTCGCCCGCGAGTTTGCCAGGCTCAACACCCGCATCTGGGCCTACCTGACGCTGATGACCGATCAGTACCCCTCGACGGAGGACCAGCAGACGGTGGCGCTTGAGCTCGACTACCCGATGGTCGAGGAAGATCTGAACCGCTTGCTACCACTCGTCAAGTGGGCGCTGGCGATCCCGCACTGGATCATCATTGCCGTGCTCTTCCCGTTTGTCGCCATCGCCGTTCTGATCTCGTGGGTCGCGATCCTGATCACAGGCAGCTACCCCAGGCCGCTCTTCGACTTCGTGCTCGGCTACTCAAGATAGGCGCTCAGAGCGCAGTCATACGCGCTCCTGCTGCTGACCGACCGCTACCCGCCGTTCAGCCTGAAGTAGGAGCGAGGGTCGGGACGGGACGAAGGCTCCGGGTTCCTCGGGAGCCCGGAGCGGAATGTAGCGCGGGCTTCCGGGGTAGCCCGGGACAGTCTCAAGCATCGTCGTGCGAGTGCCGCGCCTGGGGTATCTTGTCCCCGCGCGAGCCGCTCGCACGCTCTCCGTCCGGTGCTCCGCGCCGGCCGCACCCCGGATCAGGAATCGGCGCCGCCGGAACCGGTCGCGAGGCGAGCTCCCAGCCCCGACCGCCGCCCGGGCAGGACGAGCGCACCACCTGCAATCTGCTCGGGCGGACTCAAGACCTCCGGTCGCCACGCCACCTCGCCCCAGGCGAACTCGAGGGGCCCGGCGTGGCGGATCGCCGCCAGCACCTGGGCGCTCACCAGCGTGCTGACCGGGCCGCTCGGGTTGTGGGGGGTGATGCGGGCACCGCTCGCCCGGCTGGCATGGGCCAGTGCCAGCAGCTGGCCGACGCCGCCGATGTGCTTGATGTCCGGCAGGTAGAAATCGGCAGCACCGGCCTCGATGAAGGGCGTGAACGCGCCGGCGCCGATCAACCGCTCCCCGGTGGCAATCGGCATCGGAGCGCCGCGCCGCACCGCCGCCGTCTCTCCGGGGCCGTGCTCGTAAGGAACGGGATCCTCAAGCCAGCCGAGCGCCAGCGGCTCGAGCGCCGCGGCCACCCCGAGGGCGCTCTCGACGGTAAACCGCCAGTGGCAGTCGACCTGCAGTCCGATCGCGGGGCCGATCGCCTCCCTGACCGCCGCCACCCGCTCGATGCCGGCCCGGGCGAGCCGCTCGTGGTCCCCCGCCACGGCGCCTGGGACAACCTCGTCGAAGGGGGCGAGCTTGATCGCGCGAAAGCCGTCTCTGACCGCCGCCCGCGCGCTCCGGGCAAAGCCCTCAGGCGTGCGGTCGACCGTCGCCCGATTGATGTTGGCGTAGAGCGGCACCAGGCGGGCCCCGGGGTCGGCGCCGAGATGAACGGAGAGCGGCTGCCCCGCTCGCTGCGCCTCAAGATCCCAGAGCGCCTGCTCGACGGCGCTGGCGGCCGTGGAGGCGACCCGGGGGGCGGTCTCCGCGGCGAGCCCGGATCGCAACGCCGCCCAGGCGGCTGCCGGCTCCGGCCAGGCCACACCCACCACCCGTGCGCCGACCTCGCGGCGGAGGAGGCCGATCACCTCGTCGTCCCGGCCGCTATGGGACGCCTCGCCGAGACCCTCCCGGCCCTCTTCGTCCGTCAGGGTGAGTAAGAGCCAGTCGCCCCGGTGGTTGACGGGCTGGTGCCGAACCCGGAGGCCGGTGATCGGAGGGGGGACGCCCTCAGCCGCTGGCACTGGCAGGGAACGCGGCTGGAACGGGGCGGCGGCGGACGGACGAACACGGGCCCCCGGGAGCGCGCCGGTAGCGGGGCTCGATCTGGATCGGACCGGGCCCGGCCCCCACAATGGGGAGCAGCGACCTGGCGGCGAGGCAACCCGGGTGTCGGGAGGGCGACCGCTCACCACACCCGCGATCTCCGGGATCTCGGCCGGGCGCGGCGCCGAGCGCGGTGAGACGGGGGGCTCTGATGCCCGGCATGACCGACATCTTACGCCGCCTGCCGCGGGCCGGGGCGATCGGGACGGGCGCCCAGGCGGCCCTGCTCCGGGCAGGCGCCCTGGCGGCGCGCCGCCTGCCTCTCAAGGTGAGCTACGCGATCGCCCGCGGCGGCGGCAACGTCGCCTACTGGCTCTGGCCGGGCGGACGCCGCCGCTGCCAGGAACACATGCTCAGGGTCTGCTCGGGGGACCGTCGGGCAGCGCGGCGCGCCGCCCGACGATCCTTCGGCAACTATGGGCTCTTCCTCGTCGACTTCCTGCGCCAGCTGACCGCCTCACCCGACGAGACGGCCGCCCGCCTCCGCTTCAGCGAGTGGCAGCGGATCCACGACCTCCGCTCGGGGAACGGGATCGTCTTCGTCACCATGCACTTCGGCAACTGGGAGCTCGGGGCGGCGGCCCTGGCGCTCGCCGGCTTCGGCGTGAGCGTCGTCGCCGACCAGTTCGGATCGCCGGCCCTGAACGAGCTCGTGCAGCGTTCACGCCGGCATCTCGGCATGACCGTGATCCCGAGCGGGCGGGTCGGGCCGGGTGTCCTGCGTGCGCTCCGCCGCAACGACGCGCTGGCGTCGCTGGCCGACGTGCCGCCGGCCGAGGGCCAGGGCGTGGCCGTCGACTTTTGCGGCGCGCGCCTGCTCGTTCCCGATGGGGCGGCCAGGCTCGCCCTCCACGCCGGCGCGCCGGTGGTGGTGGCGCTGCTGCCGAGGCGGCGGCCGTGGAGCGAAGTGGTCGAGGCATGGATCGAGCCGATCGCCTTCACGCCGTCGGGTCAGACCGAGGAGGACGCCGGTCGGCTCACGCAGGAGATCTTCCGGCGGCTCGAGGGGCTGGTACGGCGCGCCCCCGAGCAGTGGTACATCTTCCGCCGCCTGCCGCTGGCCGTGGAGCCGACCACGGGGCCAGCGACCACGGGGCCAGCGACCACGGGGCCAGCGGCGCCGGCAGGCGGGGGCGCCGGACGGTGACCACCCTCTGGCTGCTGCGCCTGTTGCTCGTGATCGTGCCCCGCGTACCCCTCGGCTGGAGCTACGCCGTGGCCGACCGTGTCGCCTCCCTGGCCTGGCTCACCTCCGGTCGCCTGCGGGCGGTCACCCGCGATCACATGCGGCACGCGCTGCCGATCCACGCGTGCCCCTCGGCCGTCGACCGGGCCGCCCGGGGATCGGTCGCCAGCGCCGCGCGCTACTACGTCGACTTCGCCCGCTACGCGACGCTCGAGCCGGCCGACATCTGGCAGCAGGTCGCGGAGATCCGGGGGGTGCCCGAGCTCTTCCGGGCCTACGACCGCGGCTGCGGCGTCGTGCTCGCCTCCGCACACCTCGGTAACCCCGAGTTCATGGGACAGGCACTCAGGCCCTTCTTCGACCTCGCGATCCTCACCGAACCGCTCGAGCCCCCGGCCCTGCACCAGCTCGTCCACGGCGTGCGCGGCCGCTCGGGCGTTCGCTTCCTTCCCCTCGGCGCCGGGGCGCTGCGGAGCGCGGTCGCGCAGCTGCGCTCAGGCGGCGTCCTCGGGATCCTCATCGACCGCGACGTGCTCGGCCAGGCGCCGCCCTTCCCCTTCTTCGGCGAGCGCGCGCCGATGCCGACCGGCGCCGTCGACCTCGCCTGGAGCACCGGTGCGGCACTCGTCGTCGGCTTCGTCACGAGGATCAGGGGCGGCCGCTACCGGGTGGTGCTCGAGGAGGTCTCGGTTCCGCGCCGCGGGCAGGGCTCAGGCGACCGGTCGGTCGATCGCGAGGTGGCGATGGCGACGGTGCTGGCCCGGGTTGAGGCACAGATCGCGCGCAGTCCCGCTCAGTGGTTCCCGCTCCAGCCGATCTGGGGCGCCGGCCGGCCAGAGGGCCCCGCGGCTGGCCCCGCGGGTGGCCCGTCGGGTGATGGGGCCAGCTGACGGGCGAGTGTGCGGGAAGGCGATGGAGGCGGCTGAGCGCCGGGCAGGAGCGGCGGGCTCGCTACAATGCCCCGGAGACCCGAGGCCGCATCCGCAGATGATCCGACGAGCGAACCCGAGGCGCGGGAGCGGCGGGCGGGGGGACAGCCACAGTGAAAATCGCCCTCGTCTCACCGTACGACTGGCGGACTCCGGGAGGCGTCAACCAGCACGTCGGCCGCATCGCACTCGAGTTCGAGGGGCGGGGCCACGAGGTGCACGTGCTGGCGCCGGCGATCGGCCCGGTCGACGATCCCCAGGTCTCCGTGATGGGACGCCCGATCTCGGTGCCGGCCTCCGGCTCAACGGCTCGCATCTCCCTCAACCCGAGGCTCGGCCGCCGCGTCGGCCAGTTCCTCCACGAGCAGAAGTTCGACGTCGTGCACGTCCACGAGCCCCTGATGCCGGTGCTGCCGATCCAGGTGCTGCGCCACTCCCGGGCGGCGAACGAGCACGTCGTCAACATCGGCACCTTCCACGCCCGCAAGGACGGGGGCAACCGGCTCTACGGCTACGGGCGGCACCTGCTCAAGCGCTGGTTCCGCGAGCTCGACGGCAAGATCGCCGTCTCACCGCCGGCCGCGCAGTACGTGGGGCGCTACTTCCCCGGTTTCTACAACATCATCCCCAACGGGATCGACATCGGCCGTTTCGACAACCCGGAGCTCGAGCCGATCGCGGAGTTCGACGACACGACCGTCAACATTCTCTACGTCGGTCGTGCCGAGAAGCGCAAGGGACTAGCCTACCTGATCCGCGCCTTCGGCGTCGTCAACGCCCGTAACCCGGCAACCAGGCTGCTCGTGGTCGGGCCGGACTCGCGACTGCGCCGTCGCTTCGAGGCGCGCGTCCGATCGAGCGGCCAGCAGAACATCCACTTCGTGGGCGCCCCCTCAGACGCCGAGCTGCCGCGCTATCACCGCACCGCCGACATCTTCTGCTCGCCGGCGCTCGGCAACGAGTCACAGGGTTATGTCATCCTGGAGGCGATGGCCGGCGGCGTGCCGGTCGTCGCCTCGAACATCGAGGGCTACGCCTCGGTCGTGACGCACGGGCTGGACGGCATGCTCGTCCGTCCGAAGGACACCCTCGAACTCGCCAATTGCCTGACGGAGTTGGTGCGGGATGAGCGCGAGCGCCGCCGGCTCGCCTCGGGCGGCCGCGCCCGGGTCGAGCACTACTCGTGGCCGCGCGTCACCCAGCAGGTGCTGTCCTACTACGAGCGGCTCCGCGACACGCAGCAGAGCTGGAAACAGGCGCGCTCGCGCGCTCGGCTCCGGCGACTGACCCGGTCCTGAGCAGGGCCGCCCGGCAGGGCCTACCCACGGGGCCTACCCAGGGCCCGGCGGTTCACGGGAGAGCGGAGCGGGCGCTCCCGACGACCCGCCAGCGCTCGCCTGTGAGTTCCATGGTCGTCGTCTCGAAGAGGAGTTCGCCCTCGATCTCGCGCTCGGCGGGCTCAAGGCTCCCGGCATCGACGTAGAAGCTCCGGCTGGTCAGCCGGTCGACCACGCGCGCCTCCGACCGCGACATCAAGATCGCCTGCGGGTCGTGCTCGACCGAGATGCGCAGGGCCAACCCCTCGGCCCGCAGCCGTTCGATCTCGCGCTCGACATCGAGTGCCTCCCGGCCAGCCAGCCAGGGTTCCACCAGCGCAAAGTCCAGGTAGAGCACGGCATCGCTGTAGGCCCGCCAGTAGGCGAGGTAGGCCTCAAGTACCTCTAATTCGACCGGTCGCGTCCCGGGCTCGGGGACCTCCGGCGCCGCATCATCCACGTCCGCCGTGCTGCCGCCGATCGGGATCGCAACCGCCGCCCCGGGCGATCCGGTCGGCGAGGCCAGAGGCGCCGGGGCGGGCTGGGTCGGGGGTGCGGCGCCTACCAGCTGCCAGAGCAGGAGCAGGGCGGCAGCGACGGGGAGTGCCGCGAGGCCCCAGCGGAGAGCGCCCCCGCTATGGCCCTCCGGCCGTGCCGTAGCGGGGCACCGCCTCGGCGCGGGCGGTGATCAGGACCTCTCGGAAACCGAGCGCGGCGAGGAAGATGGTCGTGGCCGGTCGGCTGACCGAGACCTGGACCCGGTACCTCGTCGCCACCACCTCGTGGGCGAGGCCGGCAGCGGCCGCCAGCCCGCTGGCGGCGGCGCGGGCGCGGGCTCGGTCGAGCCAGACCGTGCGGCCTCCAGAACTCCGATAGGTGGCCTCATCGAGCTGCATCGCGCCGGCGAGCGCCGCCGCGTCGGCGACGCCCTGGAGACCTCGCCGCTGTACCAGCACGGCCCCGCCGTCGGTGACGAGGCCGGCGGTTGCGACGAGCGCCAGCAGCACGCCGGCTACCAGCACCGTCACGGCGCCACCCTGGTCGACCCCGAGGGCGCGCCCGACGGTCGTCATGGCCTCACCTGCGCCCGGCTGCGATAGCGCTCGACCTGCTCACGGTGCGAGCTCTGGACCGTCACCGCCACCCGGCCCAGGAGCGGCAGATCGCCGAGCTCGACACGATAGGTGACGCGGGCCCGGACGGTGCCGCCACGGGCGAAGGAGGCGGCGTCGAGCACGAGCGTGAGACGGGCGAGGTCGAGCCCTGAGGCCCGCGCCACCGCCAGACCGCGCTCCCTCGCCTCGCGGATACCGACGGCCTCGGACGACGCGGTCGCGAGCGACCGCCCGGCTTCGCGGGCAACGGCCTCCACGGCCACCTCGGCGCGCACCAGCCGGCCACTCATCACGACGCCCAGGGCGAGCAGCAGGACGACCGGGATCACGAGCGCCGCCTCGACGAGGATGCTCCCCCGTTCCTCGCAGGCGAAGTGCTGGTGGGGGCTCCCGCGCTCACGGGCCACGGCGGAGACCCTCGCGGCGCACCTCTGATCGAGCCCGCAGCGGGATCTCAAGATCCCGCACCCAGGGGATGAAGAGCCGATAGCTGCCCCGCACTTCGGTCACCACGAGGTCCCGGTCCTGCCCGATCTCGATATCGAAGGAGGCGCCGCTGGCGCCGAGGCCGACCGTCAGGATCTCGCGCGAGCGGGTGGCACCATCGCCCAGCGAGTGGGAGGCGGTGGCGGCCAGCCTCGTCCCCTCGGCGCTCGCCGTCTCCACCACGTTCTGCGCGTGGTGGACGAGTGCGAACTGAACCGCCGCGAGCAGCACCGTCAGGACGAGCGGCAGGACGAGCGCCAGCTCGACCGCGGCCTGCCCCGACTCACCACGGCCGCGTCTCAGGCGATCGGTCACGCCGCTCGGCCCCGGGCTAGATCCCGCCGAGGGCGTCTGAGATGTCCTTGAAGACGGCCGCCACGTTGGTGCCGATCGCCTGTGCCGCCGTCAGCGCCACCACCGCAATCACGGCCGTGACGATCGCGTATTCGACCATCGCCGCACCGGCGCTGTCTCGATGGATCGCCCGAACGGCGCTCCACAGCTGCTTCCCCATCTCGCTGTCCTCTCTCTCCTCGTCCGATCTGCCCGATCTCGATGGCTGCGCCCGGCTGCTCCCCCGGGTGGCGCGCATCGCCTGCGATTGCGGGGTGGTTGGCGTAGGAGGAGCCGCGAGCAGACGGGGAGCGGGGATTCGTCTGGGACATCTCGCGGCTCCTCCCACGACTTGATGCTGCGGGGGCACGTTCTCAGCGCGTTCCGGCCCGGCACCCCGAACGCTCCCCCGTCTCCCCGATCGCTCCCAGTTCGGTCCGGGAGCTCCCGTTCGGGGTGATCCGGCGCAGGCAGACCTGCCGGTCGGGCGGCGGGGGGCCGAGGTCGGCGCTGCTGATGCGACCAGATGCTCACCCGGGCGACCTCAGAGCCGACCGCCGCGGAGCGTGGTCGCGTCAACGCCATGCCACGGGAGACGATCCCCAGCTACGACAGGAGGTCGGGCGGCTCTACGCGGAGCGCCGCTACGGGGGCAGAGGGCCAGGCCGATCTCGCAGAGGTCGATCCCCGCACGGTCAGGAGCGCCCGCGGGGTGCATCCGCTCGGATCGTTCCTGCCGAGCCCCAGCTTCAGGAGGTCGGCGAGGTCGCCGAGCTCAACCGGCATCTCCCCGCTCAGGCGGTTGCCATCGAGCTACAGCTGACGCAGGTGGGCGAGGTCGCTGAGCGCAACCGGGACCCCGCGCCGCGTGGCAGGGAGAGGTTCGGGCCGCCCGTTCCCGCACGGCTGCCGGCATCTGAGGTGGTCTGCGGGGGAAGTGAGTGCGCTGCTCCGACCAGGGGGCGGTCCGGCATCAGCAACCGACTAGCTTCCGGTGGCGCCCGTCACGTCCCGGCGCTGGAAGACCCAGAGGGCAAGCGCCAGGAAGACCCCGGTGTATGCGAGGAGGACGAGGAAGACCTGCAGTGCGTCGGGCGGCACCTGGTCTGCTGCGGCGCCATCTCCCGACACGCTCACCTCAACGACCACGGCCTCCATCCACCTGCCCACGTGCGTGCCGAGCAGCATCTCCGACAGATCGCTGAGCCGCTCGAAATTCCTGAGCACGGGACCCACGATCAACTCGATGACGAAATACCCCATGCCGATTCCCATGGCCGACCCCGAGGAGCGGGTGAGCACGGTCAGGAGGGCGGCGAGGGCGATGTAGGGGACGAGGCCGTAGACGGCCTTCGCGAACACGATCGCGGCATCTGCCCACTCGCCGGAGCCCATGAACCCTCCCGGTTCGGCCGGGGGCACGACCGAGGTGAGGAAACTTGAGAGGGCGACCGTGGTTCCCATGATCAGGAAGCCGGCGGCGCCGAGGAGCAGGAGCAGCAGCAGCTTGGAGAGGAGGAGCGCCCAGCGTCGGCTCCCCCCTGTCAGGGCGGTCCGGAGGGTTCCCCAGCCGTACTCATTCCCAATCGCCGAGGCAGTGAGGGTCAGCATGAAGAAGGTGACGATGGTGAAGAGCCCTGAGATGGCGTTAGGAATGGCGCTCGGCAGCGCAAACCCCTCGCGCAACGTGTCGCGCGACGCGGTCCCCGAGCAGCTGCCTGCGCGGAATCGCTCCGCGTCCGCGAGGAACTCCTGCCGCTGGGACTCGGAGAGCCGCTCAAGGCCGGCGGGAAGCTGCCCGTTCACGAGTTCGGCACACGAGATCTCAAGAGAGATGAGCTCGCCGTCCTGCTCGACCGTCATGCCCATCGAGGACGACCCTCCCGAGGCGATCTCCTGCAGGGCCTCGTTGTGATAGGCGACGTAGGAGAACCAGGGGCCTAGCTGCGCAAGGGCAACGGCGACCGCGAGCAACACCCAGGGCATCCAGCGGCGCCTGAGCTTGTACCACTCCCACGATGTGAGCCGCCCGACCTGACCGATCACGCCTCTTCCTCGCCGTCGTCTCCGGTCACCTCCAGGAAGTACTCCTCGAGAGAGGTCTGGATCGGGGTGATCTCGGAGACATAGACGCCCTCCCGGCTCAGCGTCGCCGTCAGCTCCCACGAACGTGCGTGCGGTGCGGAGACGAGCAGCACGCCCTCCCCGGATGTCACCTCGTCGACCCAGTCAAGAGCCGACAGGATCTGGAGGGCCGCAGCGTCGTCGGTCGTCCTGGTCCGCACCTGCTCACGTCCCCGCGATCGGGTGAGCTCGGCGACATCGCCCTGAGCGATCAGCTTCCCCCTGGTGAGGATCGTGACGCTGTCACAGACCTGCTCGACCTCGTTCAGGAGATGACTCGAGAGGAGCACCGTTCTGCCGTCTGTCCCAAGGCCGCGTATCAGCTCCCGGATCTCGGCCATGCCCTCGGGATCCATGCCGTTGGTCGGCTCATCCAGAAACAGGAGGTCCGGATCGCCGAGCAGGGCGTGTGCGATGCCGAGACGCTGCTTCATCCCGAGGGAGTAGGTGTGGAAGCGATCGTCGGCACGAGCCAGAAGACCGACCCGGTCGAGTATCGCCGCTAGCTCTGAGCCCGAACCTCGCGCCGAAATGCCCTGGAAGTAGGAGAGGTTCTGTCGCCCCGACAGGTATGGATAGAAGCACGGGGTCTCGACGACGGCGCCGACCCGGTTGAGAGTGTCCCCGCCACCGCCCGGCGAGCCGAACAGGCTGAAGCTGCCGGAGGTCGGCCTGACGAGCCCGAGCAACATGCCCATCGTCGTCGTCTTGCCCGATCCATTGGGCCCGAGGAGACCGTAGACGTGTCCCCGGTGCACCTCCATCGACAGCCCGTCCACGGCCGCGTTCCTGCCGTAGCGCTTGGTCAGGCCGTCGGTGTGGATGACGAGATCATTCATGCCTTCGCCCTCCCGCCCGCCGTGGCTGTGGCCGTGGCGGGCGGCGACCCGAGCCTAGCAAAGCAGCCGGCAAAGCAGCCGGCAAAGCAGCCGGCGCGGCTGTCCCGTGAACTCGGCGTCACGGCGGTCGCGCCGGGGCCGTGATTGGCGGCATAATCGGCTCCTGGTCGCGCTGGTGGCCGAATATCGATTTCGCTCGAGTCTGGAGATTCCATGTCCGACCTCAGAGCCATCCCCGATGGCTACAGCAGCATTACGCCCTACCTCGTTGTTGAGGACGCCAGCGGGTTTCTCGACTTTCTCGCGAACGCGTTCGGCGCCACCGAGCGGATGCGCATGTCGATGCCGGAGGGTGGCATCGGTCACGCCGAGGTTGAGATCAACGGTGCCATCGTCATGGTCTCCGACACTGCCCCGCCTGACTTCCCCCCCACCAAGTCACAGCTCCACCTCTACGTCGAGGATGTCGACGGCGCCTACGCTCGAGCGGTGAGTGCCGGCGCCAGCGCGGTGGAGGAGCCAGCGGACCAGTTCTATGGCGACCGCATCGCGCGCGTCTCCGACCCCGGTGGCAACCGGTGGTCGATCGCGAGCCACGTTGAGGACGTGGAGATGGACGAAGTCATGAAGCGCATCGAGGCGATGGGGGAGGACTAGCGCCTGCCGCTTCGCGATTCGTCACGAACCGGGGGCTCGGATGAGGCCGTCTGCTGACCTCCCTCTGGGGGGGGGGGGGACGTGCACTCAAGCCAGGGCTCGAGTGCGCTCCCGTCCGATCGACTAGCGCGACTCTGCTCCCGCTGTCGTGGGGCAGTCGGTGAGGCCGACGCCGAGGAAGTCGTGCTGTGGCAGGCCGGGCAATGCCTGTGGCCCGGCCACGCCCCGCGATACCCGCGCGAGCCATCGACCCGCCATCACCACCCCGGTGAGCGCGCGCCGTCGCGATGCGGCCGTGACGGCGTCAGCGTGCGGCGCACGTGCTTCGCCGCGAAACGCCCGTTCCGCTTCGTCCGGCAGTCGTGCATCATCCCGAGCGGGTCGAACGACTCAGGCCGTCCTTCCCCGCGCTTCGCACGGTCTGGGGGCTACCGGCGGTAGCGGGGCTCTATCAGCTTTCGCTCGATCACCTGCAGGAGCCGGAGCGCCGCGAGAGCACCAATCAGGCCTGCGCCAATGAAGACGCCGTTGCTGGTCTCAAGCAGAGCGCGGCCCAGCACGTCCTCGAACGATGGCCTGAAGTCGACGATCGTCCAGGAGGCAAACCAGTAGAGGACTGCTCCGGCGACGACCGCCGCCAGCAGCGCGGCCACCAGGTAGCCAGTGCTCGCGAGCGGGGCGAGGAGACCGCCGTCTCCCTCGTCCATGCCCTCAGACCCGTTGCCGTTCTCCGCCATCTCGGCCATCACTGCCCTCCATCACTCCACGAAGCCCCCGGGCGTGGAACGCGCCCCGCGAGGCGCCCCAACCATAACACGTACGTGATGAATCTGCCCCGGGCGATGATCGGTGTCAGCCTCGCGGAGTGGTCGCTGGGCGACCGCACGACCGGCTTCCTGGGTGCCCCGCTCAGCCGGTTGCCCGCACGGCGCAGCTGTTCCGGTTCGGCCAACCGAGTGCCACCACAAGCTGGAGGCGGAGCGCTCGCGCAGCCAGTTCCAGAGCCGGACGCGCCTGGACCCGTCTGGCGCGACCGCCCGATCCCGAGGCGATGAAGAGTTGCCCATCGAGCCCACCCGCCCGCAGGCAGGCGTAGGCCCGACGGGAGCATCAACCCGACCGTCCCGGCCGACAGGGTGACCACCGGCCAGCCAAGCGAGAGCTGGGCGACGACCGCACAGATCGCGGCCCAGGTCGCGCGGCAGCGATCGGGCGTCGGCGAGGTCGCACCCGCTGCTCGCGCACGCCGGCCGTCAGGTCGCCGATCAGCCGGTTGAGGGGGACCGTGATCTCATGACGGGAGCATCAACCCGACCGTCCCGGCCGACAGGGTGACCACCGGCCAGCCAAGCGAGAGCTGGGCGACGACCGCACAGATCCCGGCAGCCGCGCCCGACGCTGCGAGCAGCGCCGGAAGGCCGACTTCGGGGGCCGGAGAGCGGGCGGCGATGCGGTCGAGGAGCGCAGGTCCGCCCGCGGCGCCGGTGCCCCCCGGCCTCCCGCTGACCGTAAGGTAGATGAGGAGCATCCCTCCGCCGAAGCCAAGACTCAGCAAGAGCGGCACGACGAGCCTCCCTGCTGTCGGTCTCCCGCTAGGTAGTGGGCGACCATCAGCGGCCCGCCCAGGGCTGACGCCGGCCCGCGGTAGCGACCGTCTCGTCCTGACCGAGGCCGGGGTAGCCGGTGGCCAGCAGCCGCCCCTCCCGCCTGGGGCGGATCCCGCTCCAGCGGAGCACGCCGTCCTCGAGGCCAAAGAGCTCTGAGCCGACCAGACCATCGCCCTCGAGACCGGTCACCTCGTAGATGCTGGAGATGCGCCGCTGTCCGTCGGCGCCCAGGCGCAGGTGGACGACGAGTTCGATCGCCTCGCCGATCATCTCGGTCACGGCCTGGGCGGGCAGCGCCTCGTCGGCCATCAGCGCGTAGGTGCGGAGCTTGTTGAGCGCCTCGCGCGGCCCGTTGGCATGGATCGTGCACATCGACCCCTCGTGGCCCGAGGTCATCGCCGTCAGCATGTCCAGCGCCTCGGCGCCGCGGACCTCCCCGATCACGATCCGGGTCGGCCGCATGCGCAGCGCGTTGACGACCAGCGAGCGGATCGAGACCTCACCGGCGCCATCGGCGTTGCCCGGTCGCGACTGCAGGGAGACGCAGTCGGGCAGCACCGGTTCGAGGTGGAGTTCGGCCGTCTGCTCGATCGTCACGACCCGCTCCTCGAGCCCGTAGATTGCCGCCCCGAGGGCGTTCAACGCGGTCGTCTTGCCGCTGCCCGTGCCGCCGGCGATCAGCATGTTGAGCCCACCACGTACGGCGGCCTCAAGGAAGGCCGCGGCCTCGGCCGTGGCCGTGCCGAGCTCCACGAGATCGGCCAGCGTCTTCGCCCTGAGCAGGAACTTTCGGATCGTGGCGTGGGTGCCGCCGAGGGCGAGGGGCGAGATCACGGCGTTCAGCCGCGAGCCGTCGGCGAGGCGGGCATCGACCATCGGCGTCGTCTCGTCGAGCCGCCGCCCGCCCGCGCCAATCGCCCGGCGGAGCAGCTGCAGGAGCTGTTGATCGTCCTCAAAGACGAGGTCGGTGAGCCGCTTGCGGCCGCCTGAGATCGTGAAGACCCGGCTCGGGCCGTTGACGATGATCTCCTCAACGGCCGGGTCATCGAGCAGGGGCTGCAGAGGACCGAGGCCGAGCAGGTCGTCGAGGATCCGCCGGGTCAGGCCGGCCGCATCGGCGAGCGGCTCATCACCGAGAGCGGCGGCGCGCCGGTCGGCGGCGGCGATCTCGCTCGCGATCAGCAGCTCGGCCGTCTCGTGCTCGGCGGCGCCCGGTGCGACCAGAGAATCGACATCGAGCACGCGGCGCAGCTCTGCCTGCACGTCGAGGCGGATCTGCCGCTCGCGCTGGCCCGCTCCCGGGGCAACCACTAGTCGCCTCCGCGGGTCGTCGAGGCGGAGGCGCCAACGGGGTAGGCCCCGAGCCGGGAGGCGATCCCGGCGCTCAGGCGCCTCAGGTCGGAAGCGATGCGAGGGGCGCGGGCGAGGAGCGGACGCTGGTCGGCAACCGTCCGCCGCGCCGCCGCCCGCTCCTCGCGCACCACGGCGCCGACGGGAATGCCGAGGGCGCGCTCGATCTCGGCGGCCTCGTGGTGGTCTCGCCCCTCGCGCCGGTTGACGATCACGCTCGTCACCGTGCCCCTGGCACCGTCGCTGATGGCCGGCACCGCGATGCGCGCGTTCCAGATCGACACGAGGTCGGGCCCGGTCACGACCAGCACCCACTCGGCCTGGGCCAGCAGCTGGCGGTCGGGCGGTGCCCCGAGATCGGCCACGATCAGGTCGAATCGTTCGCGCAGCTGCGCCACCACCCGGGGCAGCACCTCCTCGCCCATTCCCGCGCTGAGCTCGGGACGCTCGAGTCCGGCTCGTCTGCGAGCGGGGCATCGGGCTGGGAGAGCCCGACGAGCCCGCGCCTCGGATCGAGGTCCAGGTAGGGGGCGACGTTGCCGCCGCGCAGGTCGGCATCGAGCAGCACCAGGTCGTGTCCGCGGGCGCCCAGCAGCGCCGCCAGGGCGATCGCCATCGTCGTCTTGCCCGGTGCACCCTTGCCGCTCGTGAGCGCGACGAGGCAGCCCCGTGCGCGGCGGGTGGCGGCGTGGATGTCGGGATCGACGCCCCGGTAAGGTGCGCGATGACCCTGCCCGCGCTCCTCGCCGGGGTCAGCCCCCGGCCGGTCGGGGGCGCCCGCGGCCGCTGCCGCGCTCGAGGGCACGGCAGCGGGGTGCGGAGCCCCGATGGTCACCGCTCCGCTCTCGGGCTGTCCACCGGCTCGGGGAGCGGTCGCCCCCGGCGGGAGCTGCAGCGAGTGGGCCCGGGAAGCCGCATCGAGCGCCTGTCTCAGCGCTCGGGCCACGACCTGGCCGCTGGCCGCCGCGGGCAGGACGCCGACGAGCTCGGCGAGACCGGCGGCCTCGTCGGCGTCGCGGGCCAGCACCACCACCGCAAGGCCGCCCTCGAGCAGGGCGGCGAGGGACTGGCGGGTCAGTCGGTGCAGGTCACTTGAGGCCAGCACGACGTCGATCCCACCGCCCAGCGCCCGCTCAAGCAGCGTCGGCCCGTCCAGGCAGCGTGCCGCGATCGCGATCCCCTGGGCGGCCAGTTCGGAGGTCAACCGCCGCTCCACGTCGCGGTTGCCGACGGCCAGAAGGAGGCGGACGGCGAGCTGCTCGGCGGTGCTCATCGGCCGGGTTCCCAGGGCTCCGGTGTGGGCGCTGATGCCGGCGTGGATACAGGCGTGGATACAGGCGTGGATGCCAGCGTGGATACAGGCGCGAGCAGGAGGAGCGTCAACTGTCCCGAGACGATCGCCTGTGAGACCCGCTCGCTCTTGGCCCTCGGGATCAACAGCGTGACGCTGGTGAGGCGGCCGCCGCCGGCTGACTCGCCGTCGCCCCCGAGCGAGAGGCGCTCGGTCTCGGCGCCGACGGCGAAGACGACCGCGCGGTCGAGCAGTAGCTCCGTGACGAGTTGCCGTGGGTCCAGGGTGCTGGTCGCCACCACCGCGACCTCGTCACCGCGCCGCAATCGGTAGACCTCGTCAGCCTCGACCGGGAAGGTGACCGCCGCCTCGTCGGGGGTGATCACGGGGCCAGTGCCGAGGGTCGGGCGCAGGATCATCGCCCCGGCCGGAATCGGTCCCTCAGACGATCGCCCGACGACCCACTCCAGCGACCCCTCGCCCAGCGCCAGCAGGGCGAGGCTCCCCTCCAGCCGGGCCTCGGAGAGCCCGACGGCCTCCCTGGCGATCACCTCGCCGCGCGCGATGTCCCGGGTCGCCACCACGACCGGCGTCGTGGTCTGCGCGCGCTGCCAGAGCAAGAGTCCGCCGAGCACCGAGACGAGGACGAGCGCGAAACCGACGGCCATGCGGAGATCGATGCGGGGGAGCGCCAGGCGCCGCTCGGTCTGGACGGAATTGAGTGACGCCACCCGCGGTCCCTCCGCTCGTGTTCTGCCAGACAGGTAGAACATATGTACGCATTCCTTGCAAGACGAGGCCCCCCAAGATCCGGCACCTGCGAGTGCCAGGAGTAGTGCTGGGGGGCTGATGGTGGTGGCGGGGCGGTATTTGGAAGAGCGGACGACAAGGTCTGAGCGACGCACGGCACAGCCGGGCAGTTGGGACGGCACCGGGGGTGTGAGCGGACGGGAGCGGGCACAGCGGAGCCAGCCATCCGCTCGGATCGCGACGAACTGGGGGGCAGAGCGCGGTCGCCGGGGCCTACGGTGGTGCGTTGGCGAGCGTCAGCAGCCGCTGGCGCGCCCCGACCAGCAGCGGATACGCCGGATGGCCGGCGCGGAGCTGGATCTGGAGTGTTCGCGATCGCCTGACCACGCGTCCGGCAATGCCGATCAGGGAGAAGCGCACCGCCTTGTACCGTCGACTGGCCCACTCTGCCGGGAGCAGCAGCCGCTTGAACGTCGCGTTGAGATTGGACGCCAGCACCACCATCGCCCACCACGCCGCGTTGGCGCCGAACAGCCCCGATGGCAGACGACCACCGGCGAAGTCACCCTTGATCGCGCTGTGGATCTCTTCGCCCTTGCCGCACCGCTCCCGCGACCAGTGAATCAGCTCCCTGGCATCACCTGTGCGGTTGGTCACCATCGCAAACACCCGGTACCACTGACCGCGCAGCTCCTCGGCCCTGCTCGGTAACTCCTCGTCCGTGAGCAGCCCTGGCAGTGGCGGGTTCCGGTATACCTCCCGCGTCGCGATGAACCGGTACTCCGGACCGAGGTGATGATTCCCGATCCAGCTTGGGACGTAGTTCACCTCGGCGTACTGCTGATCGCTCTCCGCCGACTCCTCGTTCCGCGCTGGCAGCGTCCGCCACTCCCCCTCCGGCACCCGCCGCACCGCCCGCCGAAACTCGCCGTTCAGCGGCGCTCCAACAGCAAATTCGATCACCCCGAAACGGGCATCCCGGCCCTCCGCACAGTAGCGCAGCAGCTCCTGCTGATAGCCCGCGGTATCTGACCGCATCAGCACCCGCTCGACTCCCGCCGGCAGCAACTCCAGCGCCTCCTGGAGCACGCGCAGCTGCTCGAACCCGGCCGGGACATTGCCGTCGCGGAACTCACAGTGCAACACCGTATCGGTTTCCCGCCAGTAGGTTGTCAATGGCTGGTAGCCCCGCGTGTGCTTGTAGCTGTAGAGCGCCTGTCGCTTGCCGCTCCCGATCAGCGTCGCGTCCATGTCCAGCGTCGCCTGCCGCTGCCGGTCGTGACGCTGGGCAAAGGCCAGCAGGTCGGCGTTTACGCGCCCGAGGCCACGCAGCGCCGCCCCGGGTGCCGGGATGAAGGCGCGATGTGGCTCGCGACGCTCCTCCTCCGCCGCGTCGTGGAACCGCTCCAGGTACCGCCGCACTGCCGTCGGCGACGGCACATTGCGCGTCCGCGAGCGGCGCCACCGTCGCCCCAGCGCCTCACGCTTCCGGCGGTGCAGCCCGTGGTGCTCCGCTCTCCGCAGCATCCGGCCCAGTCCCTCGTCCCCCTCCAGCACCCGCAGATCGTCGACCGACTCCCCGCCAGCGAGGTTCAGGAGCAGCAGTGACGTGAGGAACTGGTCGTCCGTCCACGACCGCCCGCCCTCCTTCAGGCCAACATGCCGTCGCATCGACTGGCGTAGCCCTGATGCTTCGATCAGATCGAGGTAGGGAACCATCCCCGCCTCGGCCGTCGCTCCGCCGCAACGCGAGACTTCGCTGTACTCGATCGGCAAGGGGCCTTGTGGCATGATGTCGGAAGCTGTCAACCTCTCCATGCCGGTCGAGGTCAGGGGGTTGTTGCAATGACGGGTTTGTTGATCCACGCCTCCTTCGGGGGTCTGGCGGCCCGCGGCGGTCCGTTGCGGAACCGCTCGGGCCAGACGCTGTAGGCGGCATCCAGGGTCTCCTGACGCGCCTGCACGGTCTCCAGGGCTTGCCCGCCGTGGAGCGTGGCGGGGTGCTGGTAGCCGACACCGGAGTGGTAGTGCTCGCGGTTGTACCAGTCGACAAACGGCGCCATCCAGCTCCGCACCTCCTCCAGCGAGTGGAAGCGGTCGGGGTAGTCGTGGCGGTACTTGACGGTCTTGAAGCCGGCCTCGGAGTAGGGGTTGTCGTTGCTCACGCGCGGGCGCGAGAGGCTGCGCGTGACAGCGAGGTCTTCGAGCAGTTCCGCCAGGCTTGTCGACGTCATCTGGGCGCCACGGTCTGAGTGCAGCGTCAGTTGCTGCGGCGAGATCCCGTTGCGGTCGCAGGCGGTGCCCACCAGCGTCCTGGCAACCTCGGTCGACTCCGCCGTGTCGACCGTCCAGGCGACGATCTTGCGACTGAAGATGTCGATCACCACGTAGAGATAGAACCAGCCGCGGTGGTGAGGGCCGCGGAGCCGCGAGATGTCCCACGACCAGACCTCGTTCGGGCCGCTCGCCTGCACCTGGGGTGCATGGTGGATCGTACGTCGGTGACCGCGACGGCGTTCTCTGACCAGGCCGCGTTCCTCGAGGATGCGGTACATCTGGCGGATCGAGCAGACGTACGAGCCTTCGTCCAGCAGCTGATAGTAGACCTGGGCGGGCGCCTGGTCACGAAAGCGTGGTGAGCACAGCAGCTCGGCGATGTGATCGCGCAGCTGGTCGGGGATGCGTGACGGCTGCGGCTGGTGCTGCTCGCGCGGTTTCGCCTGTGACGGCCGCCTGTGTAGCCGGCCGGCGGCCGCCTGGCGGCGGCTGCGGTCGGTCCGCTCTGAGTATCCGAAGGCTCGACAGGCGCGGGCACGGCCAACCCGCTGGGCCCATGCGTCCACAGCGGCGAGCATCTGCGCCCGCCAGTTGGCGTATGCCTGCGCTGGCCACTCGGCTCGGGTCGGCGCTACCCGTTCTGGCCACTCGGTCGCCGCTGCGACGCGCTCTTGCGGGCAAATCTTTGCAAGAGCGCCAAGGCTTTTCCCTGGGCCTCGATCAGCTCCTCTGCCGTCTCCAGCTGCTGCTCGGCAAGCATCGCCCGCTCCCGGTAGCGGTCGCGCTCAAGGGTCAGCCGGTTGGGCGCTCGTGGTCCCGGCGGCCGCTCGACGAGGGCACGGCGCGCCCCATCGTCACGCTGCTGGCGCCACCTGGCGATCAGAGAGGAGTACAGACCCTCGCGCCGACAGATGGCGCCGACTGCTCCCGGCTCTCCGCGGGCCTTTGCCTCGTCGATCTCAGCCAGGATGTCGAGCTTGTACTGCACTGGCCACGACCTGCGTGCTCGACGCACCTCAGTCTCTTCATCAACCACCATCGGTCTACGTCCACTTCTCCGCCCTCGTATCAATCGCACTATATTCGGCAGAGATGAGGTTGGCAGCTAGGGATGTCTACACCTCGTTGGTGATGGTTTTCGTGAAGCAATAACCATCATATGCCCCAGTAAACACCGGGCCCAACGGGGCTCTCTATTTAACTTAGATGCCGGATCGGGGGTGAGATGGTCTGGACGACCTGGCGCCGTGTTCGGGAGTACCCTGCCAGATGTTCGACAGACCCTGGCACCGTATTCGAACGACCCCCACCGATGTTCGAATAACTCTGGACAAGTGTCCGAACGACCCTGCTGTCTTCCCATCCGCTGGCACATAGGCCTTGTGATTCACGGGGACACCCAGCGAGGGCTTGGTCGTGCTCAACCGCGTTCGCGGCGCCCGAGAGCGCCGTTTCTGCCCCAGCACCGGCGTGACACCCCTGCCCCCTAGCCGATTGATCGCTATCATCAAGCGCAGCCATCCGCTCCCTGCTTGGAGAAACAGGTATGACGATAACGGAGTCCCCGGACAGCCCTCAGCGAGATCAGCAAAATATTGTCGAGGATTACCTGAACCCTGTTCAGGGATATTCGAGCACCGGCTATCAGCTGCTGCTGAGAATCGCCACTATCCAGCGACCAGGGATGCTGGGCCGCATCACAACCGCGCTCGGTGACGCCGGCGCCAACATCATGGACATCGACATCCGCGAGGCACACGCCGATCGAATGGTCCGGGACATCCGCGTGCTCTGCGAGAACGAGGACCATGCCAGCCAGGTCGCAAACGCGGTGTCCAACATCGAGGGTGTTGAGCTGCAGCTCGCCTCTGACCGCACGTTCCAGCTCCACCGCCGCGGAAAGATCGCCATCCAGAACAAGGTGAACATCCGTACCAACGCCGAGCTCGCCCATGTCTACACACCCGGCGTCGGGCGGGTCTCGATGGCGATCAATGACAACCCGGACGCGGTCTGGGCGCTCACGATCAAGTCGAACACCGTCGCGATCGTCAGTGACGGCACCGCGGTCCTAGGTCTGGGCGACATCGGACCGGAGGCGGCGATGCCGGTGATGGAGGGCAAGGCGATGCTCTTCAAGTCGTTCGCAGGCATCGATGCCTGGCCGCTCTGCCTGGACACCAAGGATCCCGATGAGATCGTGAAGGTCTGCAAGGCGGTCGCGCCCACCTTCGGCGGCATCCTCCTTGAGGATATCTCCGCGCCAAGATGCTTCGAGATCGAAGAACGCCTGCAGGAACTCGACATCCCCGTCTTCCATGACGATCAGCACGGCACGGCTGTGGTCGTCCTCGCAGCGCTGATGAACAGCCTCAAGATCGTCAACAAGCGGCCCGAGGATCTCAAGGTCGTCGTGCTGGGCGTCGGCGCATCTGGCGTCGCCTGCTCGAAGATCATGATGAACTTCGGTGTGAAGCACGTGATCGGCTTCGATCGCAGCGGCGCCGTCTATCAGGGCCGCACGAACCTCAACCCGGCGAAGGAGTGGTTCGCCGAGAACACCAACCGAGAAGGCTTTGACGGGAGTGTGGCAGAGGCGCTCGTCGATGCTGACCTCTTCCTCGGGCTGTCGGGACCACGCCTGATCGAGTCAGAGTGGTTGACCAGGATGGCGAAGGACGCGATCGTCTTCGCCCTGGCGAACCCGATCCCCGAGATCTTGCCTGAGGAAGTTCCCGATGGCGCCGCTCGGGTCGTCGCAACGGGCCGCTCCGACTACCCCAACCAGATTAACAACGTCCTCTGCTTCCCCGGCCTCTTCCGCGGCGCCCTGGATGCGCGCGTGCGGAACATCACCGAGGAGATGAAGATTGTCGCCGCCAGGGCGATCGCCGAGGTCATCCCCGACGATCAGCTCAGCGAAGAGTACATCCTGCCCTCGGTCTTCAACGTTGAAGTTGTCGAGCGGGTGGCTGCGGCGGTCCGTGCCGAGGCGGCACGGTCAGCGGAGACGCGCGAACTCGGCCCACGCATCTACGTCTAGCGGACTTCCGCCAGACAGCGCCTACGCTCAGCGAAGCCGTCAGGGAGCTGCGTTTGACCCAAGCCGACCGATCGGGAAGCCAGGCTCTTCGATCCGATCGACCGAGCTACGGCGCGAACCTACCCGTACCGCTGCTCGGTCCACGGGTCTCCACGCATGTGATACCCGTACATCTCCCAGAACCCGGGCCGGTCGCCGTCCACGAACTCGATCGCGCGAAGCCACTTCGCACTCTTCCAGAAGTAGAGGTGAGGCACCATCATGCGCATCGGCGCACCGTGCTCGCGAGTGAGAGGTTGCCCGTCGTGGCTGTGGACCAACAACACGTCGGGGCGATCCAGTTCGGCGATCGGCAGGTTCGTGGTGTATCCACCGTAGCTATGGAAGATCACGTGCCTGGCCTCGGCAAGGGGGTTGGCAAGCCTCAACAGCTCGCTGAACTGCACCCCCTCCCAGTCGTTGTCGTACCGGCTCCACGTCGTCACGCAGTGGATATCGGTGCGCAGACTGGTCTGGGGGAGCGCCATCACGCCCTCCCAGTTGAGCGTCAACTCCTCTGGAACCAGCCCGAGGATCCTGAGCTCCCACGACTCGCGCTCGACCCTCGGGATCCCGCCGTAGTGCAGCACCGGCCAGCTCTCGACCAGACGCTGCCCCGGGGGGAGCCGCGGGCGACCATCAGGCAGGGCCTCAAAGACCTTGGGATTCCGACGAAAGAGACTGGACGCCACGGGACCCGCCTTCGCTGATTCGACATTGACCAGTAGTCAACTCTAACAGTCACAGCAGATCGCTGGCTCACGGTAGGCTACGCTGGCCATCAGATGGAGCACCCGACCGACGACTGTCTGCACACACCGACGCCGGCCGCGGGGGAGAGCCTGCTCACCCGAGTGGTCCCAATCTTGCTGGTCGTCGGCCTGATCGTCACCCTCGACCAGATCACGAAGTTCTGGATCCGGAGCTGGCTCGAGCTCGGGGAGCGTTGGCCTGCGGGAGTGGAGCTGATTCGACTGACCCATGTCGAGAACCGCGGCGCCGCCTTCGGCGTGCTACAGGGCACGGCCCCACTGTTCGTTGCGGTCACGCTTGTCGCGATTGTCGTCATCAGCCTGCTGATTTTCCGAACCAACAGCTACCCGCGCTGGTTCTCAATCGGACTCGCCAGCGTTCTTGGTGGCGCCATCGGCAACCTGCTCGACCGCCTCGCTCGTGGGTCGGTCACCGACTTCATCGACCCTACCCACTACCCGGCGTTCAATGTTGCCGATTCCGCAATTGTGATCGGCGTTGCCAGCCTCGTGATTCGCACGCTCTGGGAGGACAGTCGCCGGTCGGGCGAACCCTCCGGGGATGATCAGGCGATGACTGGTGGCCTGTCGTGACCGGGGTTCGCCGTTTCGTGTCGGCATCCCATCAGCGGCTCGATCGCGCGGTCGTGGACGCCATGCCCGAGCTCTCTCGCTCTCAGGTCCGTCGCCTGATCGAGGCAGGCCGGGTAGAGATCGCGGGCGCGGTCGCCAGCAAGCCCGGTCTTACCGTGCGACCGGGCGCGGTCGTCATGGTCGCCGAACCGGTCGTGCCAAGCCTCGACTGGCGAGCGAGCGACGTGCCACTCACCGTGATCTTCGAGGACGAAGAGACGCTCGTGCTCGACAAGCCGAAGGGGATCCTGGTTCACCCGACGCCAAACTCAGACGACATCACGCTGATCAATGCGGTTCGTGCCCGCTACCCGGAGGTACGGGACATCGATGACACCGGGCGCGGCGGAGTTGTCCATCGGCTCGACCGCGACACGACTGGCGTGATCGCGCTGGCAAAAACGCAGACGGCACAGTTCGCACTCAAGCAACAGTGGCGTGATCGCGAGACCTTGAAGCGCTACGTCGCGATCGTCGAGGCCGCGACTGAACCTCCAGAGGGGCTGATCGAGACTCAGCTTGGTCCGGATCCCACCTACCCCGGGCGGCAGGCGGTCGTCGAGCGTGGCCGCACGGCTCGCACCGAGGTACGACTCCTTGAGCAATACGGTGACCAGGCGGCGCTGCTCGATGTGACGATCTACACGGGACGGACCCATCAGATCCGAGTCCACCTGTCCGCTCTCGGACACCCGGTGCTCGGCGACCGTCTCTATGGCAGGTCGTCCGACCTCATCGACCGCCAGGCGCTCCATGCGGGACAGCTCGGCTTCAACTTGCCGTCGACGGGGCAGTGGCGAATATTCGAAGCACCCGTCCCCGTCGACTTCCGGGAGGCACTCGAGGTCCTGCGGCGGCGACACCAGGTCACGCCTGAGGTGGAACTCGCACAGGAGGAGCGTCATGAGAGCTGAGTCCGCGACACAAGCCCGAGAACCTGCTTCTGCCCCACCGTGGCGAACCAGACGCTCAGAGCCCACTCACGCACCGGCACTCGACTGATGGTCGAGCCCGCCAAGGAGTGCGCCCGATGACCAGCCGTCAGCCTCCATCCGCCGCTGTTCGCCTGCGTTTCGCACCCAGCCCGACCGGCGACCTGCACGTGGGCGGCCTCCGTCAGGCGCTCTGGACCTGGCTCTATGCCCGCCACTACGGCGGGACGTTTGTGCTCCGCATTGAAGACACCGACCGCAGTCGGTACGTCCCAGGTACCGTCGAGCGCATCGCCGAGTCGCTGCGCTGGCTCGGTATCGACTGGGACGAGGGTCCCGACGTCGGCGGCGCCTATGGACCGTACTTCCAGTCAGAGCGCAAGACGCTCTATCGGGAGGCAGCCGATCGGCTGTTGGCGAGTGGGCACGCCTACCGTTGCTTCGCGACGGCGGGCGAACTCACGGAGATGCGGGCACAGCAGCAGGCGCAGAAGCTCCCGCCCCGCTACGACGGACGCTATCGCGACTACCCGCGTGATCAGGCCGAAGCCCGAGCAGCTGCCGGCGAAGACCATGTGATCCGTTTCGCCATGCCGCAACTCGGGACCACCACGTTCACCGACCTCCTGCGCGGTGAGATCAGCTTCCAGAATCAGGCGCTCGACGACTTCGTGCTCCTGAAGTCCGATGGGTTCCCGACCTATCACCTCGCCCATGTTGTCGACGATGCGGCGATGCAGATCTCACACATCACCCGCGGAGAGGAGTGGATTCCCTCGACGCCACGACATGTCCAGGTTTTCGATGCACTCGGTCTGAAGCAGCCGATCTGGGTACATGCGCCAGTGATACTCGGCCCCGACGGCGGCAAGCTCTCAAAGCGTCACGGCGCGAAGTTCGTGCTCGAGTATGAAGAGGAAGGCTATCTACCCGAAGCCCTCGCCAACTTCCTGGCGATCACCGGATGGGCGCTCGACGATCACACCGAGATCTTCAGCCTCAGCCAGCTCACCACGGTCTTCGACCTCGCCGACCTCAGCAAGAATCCCTCAGGCTTCGACACGCAGAAGCTGGAGTGGATGAACGGCGTCTACCTGCGGGAGATGCCCGACGACCAGCTGGTCGAGCGGTTCGCGCGCCGTCTGGAGCGCGACCTGCCGGCCGACATCGGCCGGCCGCTCGATCGCGCACTCGTCGAGGCGTTCACACCCTTGGTCCGAGAGCGCATCAAGCTCCTTTCCGAACTCTCACCAATGGTTGAGTTCTTCTTCCGGAGCGAGAGCACCACAGCTCACGCCGACGAGTTCCTCGTCAGGCGATGGCGTGACCGCGGGGCGGCGGCCGCGAGCGCCCTCGACACGACCGCGCGCTGTCTGGAGGCGCTTGAGAGCTGGCGCAGCGAGGACATTGAGAACGCCCTGCGCTCGGCTGCGGAAGAGGTGGGAGTGAGAGCCGGTGACTTCTTCGCTCTCAGTCGGCTGGCCGTGACCGGGAACCGGGTCTCGCCGCCTCTCTTCGAAACGATGGAGATCGTCGGACAGGGTCTCACTGTCGATCGTGTCGAGGCTGCTGCTGCGCTGCTCAGTCGGGCTGGATAGCCACCAGCCCCGCTCGCTCACTCGTCGCGACAGCGCCGTCCCTTTGCTACGATCGAGTCCGATCGCGCTGGGGACTCGTCTAATGGTAGGACAGCGGATTCTGGTTCCGTAAGTCGGGGTTCGACTCCCTGGTCCCCAGCCAACCCCCTTGGAAGGGGGTGCATGCACGCACCCCCGGCAGTCTTGAGTTCGTGATGGGAAGAATTCGAGCTGTCCGATGATGCCGCCCCACGGGGACGGCCAGGCACCTGGGTTATCAGCGAACGCCTGTGTCTCGCCGGGTCTTGGCGCGAGCTGGCATTGTGAGTCCCAGGTGCCGCCAGGCGCCCGAAGCACCGTGTTCGGCGTGAGCGGCGGTTACCGAGGCGTGAAGCTGCTGATCGTGAACCTGTCTTCTTCCTCCGCCATGCGTTCGTCGTAGTCGATGAACAATTCCGCAGGGTAGCCATACGTTTCGTCGTAAGAGACTTCGATGCGGGCGGCGTTCTGCGTAATGGCGTTTTGGATGAGCGCGAACAGGCCCTCTATGACAAGGAAACGCTCCGGCGCGGGAATTGTTCCCACGTTCGGAGCAGCTGAACTCACGGTGGTTACCTTGCCGCCATCCACGGTTATCTGCGTGTCCGCCCGATATTCCTCAGGGCAGAAGCACGTCCAAGCGCCGGTGTAGGAGTAGTAAGCGATGCTGGAGTGCTCCCACCGTTCCTGCGCCTGCAGGAGGGCCGCCTGAGCCGAATCGGGGGCGTTTGCCGTAGGGGTCACCGCAGGGGCTACTACTGTCGGTGTGAGCGTTGCCGTTGGAGCCACGGCTGTTGGCGTGGGGGTGGCCTCGGGGGGAGACGGAGTGAGCGTAGGGGTTGGGCTACCGGCTCCGCACGCTGCTATAGACACGAGGACGGCCACGCCTACAACCGCCATGCCCATCCGCCTGATCATCTGCCCTAGCTGCCAACCTCATCTCTGCCGAATATAGTGCGATTGATACGAGGGCGGAGAAGTGGACGTAGACCGATGGTGGTTGATGAAGAGACTGAGGTGCGTCGTCGTCAAGCTCCGATCGGTGGATCCGGGCTAAGGATGGGCTGAACAACTCGCGAGGGTGAGTGATCAGATGCGATCATCGGGCACGGAGCTGGAGAGGGGTGCCCCATGCAGCGGCGTTCGTTCGGCAGCCTTGAGTACGAGAACAAGAAGGTCAAGACGAGGCGCCAACGGTTCCTCGAGCGCATGGAGCAGCTGGTCCCGTGGGAGGAGTTGGAGGGGCGCATCGCGCCCGTCTACCCGAAGCCGGGTCGTGGACGGCGGCCCTACCCGCTGCCGGTGATACTGCGCATCCACTGCCTGCAGCTCTGGTTCAACCTCAGCGACCCCGGCATGGAGCAGGAGCTCTACGACTCCCGCTCGATGCTCGAGTTCGCCGGCCTCACCCTCACCGAGCCGATTCCCGATGAGACGACCATCCTCCACTTCCGGCACCTGCTTGAGCGCCATCAGCTGGGAACGGAGCTCTTTGCGACCATCAACGCCCACCTCGCCGAGCGGGGGCTGCTGGTGCGCGAGGGGACGATCGTGGACTCGACCATCATCAGCGCGCCCTCCTCAACGAAGAACCGCGAGAGAGCTCGCGACCCGGAGATGCATCAGACCAGGAAGGGCCGACAGTGGTACTTCGGGATGAAGCTGCACACCGGCACGGACGCGCGGTCGGGGCTGGTGCACAGCGTGCACACGACGACGTGACCGAGGCACATCGCCTCGTGGACGGTGGCGAGGTAGAGGCGTGGGGCGACGCCGGTTACCAGGGAGTGGAGAAGCGGCCGGAGCATCGGGGATCGGCGGTGCGCTGGCAGGTGGCGATGCGACCGGGGCTCAGGCGTCAGCTTGCTCCCGGGAGCCAGGCGGCGCAGGTGGAGCGGCGCAAGGCCTCGGTGCGGGCGAAGGCGGAGCACCCGTACCTCTACGTGAAGCGGCACTTCGGATACGCCAGGGTGCGCTACCGGGGGCTTGAGAAGAACCGCCAGCGCCTCGCGTTGCTACTGGGCTTCGCGAACCTGCTGCGAGCAGCGCCTCACCTCGCGTGATCAGCGGATCCGTGTGCCCGCATCGCTCTCCGGACCGGCTCCGGAGCCAG
Source organism: Dehalococcoidia bacterium (assembly GCA_965249675.1). GTDB lineage: Bacteria > Chloroflexota > Dehalococcoidia > UBA2979 > UBA2979. The sequence continues at coordinate 1,739,363 of OZ252250.1, read as the reverse complement.
AACGTGACGGAATCGACCCTCAATCCGCCGTCATCGGTCCCCTCATCGCCGATCAGCATGCAGATCGGCTCGAACCGGCCCGATACCCTACCTTTGCAGAGCATCCCTAAGCGCACAGGCGGAAGCTGTCAACCTCTCCATGCCGGTCGAGGTCAGGGGGTTGTTGCAATGACGGGTTTGTTGATCCACGCCTCCTTCGGGGGTCTGGCGGCCCGCGGCGGTCCGTTGCGGAACCCGCTCGGGCCAGACGCTGTAGGCGGCATCCAGGGTCTCCTGACGCGCCCGCACGGTCTCCAGGGCTTCCCCGCCGCCTTGTCCCGCGCGCCAACGAAGTCACGCACGAACACCTGCTGCGCGTTGTCGGGTCCGTAGACCTCCGCGATGGCTCGGAGCTCGGAGTTTGATCTGCGGACGAGGTCCACCCTGGTGGCAGTCCACCTCAGATCACCGGGGCGGCGGTCGCGTCCCTCGAACAGGTCGTGAGATGCAGAAGACGCGTGCCACTCGGTGTTCACGCCGAGCACCTTCAGAATGAAGTCGTTGGTCAGCGTCCCTGGCCGATCGGTGAACACCTCATGCTCGAACTGCCCGGTGTTCGCATTCAGGACGCGCATGCCGCCAACGAGGACCGTCATCTCGAGGCGAGGAGCTCCGCTTTGAGATCGGCGATCTCGTCCTCCTCGGTCAACTCGTAGTCCACATCGGGGATGGAGTCTTGCCACAGCAGCGAAGCGCTTCGACAGCGGCGCGCGATCGCGTCCACCCGCAATGAGAGGTCCGTCGTCAGCATCATCGGAGGGTGCTTCTTTGCAAGTGCAGCGGCCAGCGCTCCGAGATCGCTGTCTCCGGCGGGACGAATACTGAGCCGCGCACTCTTGGTTCCAGGCGTGGTCAACATGCTCAGGTTTCTCGCCTCACGCCAGTGGTCCTCAGGCACGGCGGTCATGGGGTGACGCTGACGATGTCTCCAACTTCGGTGACGAGATCGATGATGTGTTCTGGGGAATGGAGGCCTGCCGGATACTGCCGACCACGCCTGATCCAGGCGGCCTGCATTCCAAAGCGCTTGGCCCCGTCTATGTCGCCTAGGGACGCTCTGAACAGACCCGCATGATCTGTTAAGATGCCTACACGGGATGGTATGGCATTCGACCAGATGACGAGGTGAGCGCGATGGGCGAGGCAACGTTCGCGGAGCTGTACTACGACGCGAAGAAGCGAACGACTCGCCGGGAGCGGTTTCTGGAACGACTCGATCGGCTGGTTCCGTGGCGGCAACTCGAGCAGCGCATTGCGCCCCACTACCCGATGCCGGGACGGGGGCGCCAGCCCTACCCACTGTCACTGATGCTGCGGGTGCACATCGTGCAACTGGTCGACAACCTCAGCGACCCGGCGATGGAGGACGCGCTGTACGAGAATCTCACCGTGCAGCGCTTCGTGGGGCTCAGGCTATCGGACGCGATCCCCGATGAGACGACGATTCTCAACTTCCGCCACCGGCTGGAGGCGGCCGCGCTGGGGAGGGGGTTGCTCGAGGAGATCAACCGCCATCTGGAGGCGGAAGGACTGCAGTTGAGACAGGGGACTGTGGTTGATGCCAGTATCATCAGCGCCCCCTCGTCGACCAGGAATCGGGCCAGAGCACGGGCTCCCGAGATGCACCAGACGCGCAAGGGAAACCAGTGGTACTTCGGGATGAAGTTGCACATCGGGGTGGACTCTGAGAGCGGCATCGTGCACAGCCTCCACACGACGGCGGCGAACGTGAGCGACATCACCGCGGCGCCCGACCTGCTGCACGGCAACGAAAGGCTGGTCTGTGGCGATGCGGGCTACCAGGGCATCGGAAAACGTCTGGAGCAGCGCGAGCGTGCGGTGCAGTGGCAGGTTGCCATGCGACCGGGCAAGCGGCGACTGCTCGACCGGGAGGGTGAGGAGTGGCTCGAAGAGAAGCGCAAGGCCTCCGTGCGTGCGAAGGTCGAGCATCCGTTCCAGATCGTGAAGGTGCGCTTCGGCTACGCCAAGGTCCGCTACCGCGGATTGTTCAAGAACACGCAGCGGCTCGCGTTGCTGTTGGGGCTGGCCAACATGGTTCGAGCGGAGCGCCAACTTGCTGCGTAACAACGGCGCAGTGCGCCCAGAATCCCGCAGCGAGCGCCAAACGGCACTCGCAGAGCCGCTCGCGAGCCCCGATCAGGCCGCATTCCTGACCATCAAGCGATTGAACGCCCCAGAAGAGCCTGATCGGCCGCATTTCGCGGCCAGTTCAGAGCGTCCCTAGCGGGTTATCCCCTATGAACATGGCCTGCTCGGGAGTTGCGAGTCCAGTTGCTACGAGAGCATCTCGGAAGATCCTCGGATCAGGTTTCTCGTACCCAGCCTCTTCGGAGACAATGATGAACGGCGCGAGTTGCTCCAGGCCCGCCGCCCTGCATTTGCCGCGCTGACTCGTCGTGCCGTTGGTGACGATGCCCCACGGCAAGTGTCGGTCGTTGAGTTTGGCCAGGAATCCGTTGACCTCCACGTCCGGCTCCACTTGTCGCTGCATCGCGGAGCGGTACCACCTCCTCAGCGAGGCCATACTCAGGCCCGCCTCGGGCCACTCGCTAAGCCACCGCGTAAACATCGCATCGCGATTGGCGTAGCCGTCACCGTCCCACCGAACCATCATCGTGACCGCATCGTCCCGTGTCATGGACGCTGTGGCGCTGAGGTGCTCGTCGTAGAAGTCCTCGGCAACTCTGATGAAGGTTGCCTCCCTGTCGAGCAAGGTGTTATCGAGGTCGAACAGCAAGCCGTACACTGCGGTCGTGCCCAATGTCTTCCTCCGGTCCGGTGAGTAGGGCGTCGTCAATCTCATGACCGAGGAAAGGCCCACCCTGGAACCGGACCCTGAAACGACCCCAATCGTCAAGCGCATCTTCGACCTCGCCGAGGCCCGAATGGGGATGCTGATAATCGCCCGCATCCTCAACGACGATGGGATCGCCAGCCCCAGGCGTAAACTCTGGAACAAGCCCACCGTCCACAACATCCTCAACAACGAGGCGTACTTGGGCAACCTCGTCTGGGGCAACAACGCCAAGGACAATGCCGACCTCGTGCGGGTGGAAAAGGCGTTCCCCGCCACCGTCACCAAGGCCCAGTTCGACCGGGTGAACAGGATAATGCGCTCCCGCGCGCCCAAGATGCCCCACCCCCACAGGGTCGGAAGCACCTTCCTGCTGAGCGGCCTGGTCAAGTGCTACAGGTGCAAGAGGGCGCTCTCAGGCCGGTACTCCAGCAGGGGCACGTTCCCCTACTACGTCTGCCATTCCTTCGTAAAGCGCGTCCCCGGGTCCTGCGATTCGCCCGGGGTGGACGCACGGCAGTTCGAAGAGTTGGTCGTCGGCCTGATTCGTTCCAACATCCTGACCGAAGGCAACATTCGGAGCCTGGTCAATGTCGTGGACGAGCAGATGGACGACGTGGCCGGCGACGAGCGCAAGCGGCTGGAGACCATCGAGTCGGAGCTTGCCGACGTGCGGCGCAGGCTCGACCGGCTCTACGACCTGGTGGAGGCGATGACTGAGTTCAACACGGCCGACTTCGCCCGCCGCATCCGAGACCACAAGGAGCGGCAGGAGCGCATTGAGTCCGCCGCAGAGGGATCGAGGGCTATCCTGGCGCAGCGCAGGGCGGTCCTCGACGACGTGAATACGATCACGGCCTACGCCAAGGACATGAGCAGGTTCCTGCAAGAGAGCGAGCTGACCGAGCGCAGGGCCTTCATCGAGACCTTCGTGAAAGAGATCGAGCTCCTGCCCGACAACGCCGTCGTCCGCTACACCGTCCCGATGCCCGACGACAGCTTGATTCCGCGAAAACAAAGTGAGAGATACCTCTGAACGGCTCAGTGGTATCTTCCGTAAACGGTAGTCCCCTTGGTGGGACTGCTTTCGCCGTAGGTTCGTGGTACGACTCCCGCTAGCGGGCCCGTTTCGGACTCGCTTCCCGCCAGGCAAACCAGCTGGAGCGTTCCAGTTCACCCTGAGAATAGCTCTCACGGGTCTCACGGAACGTTCGGTCTACCTCATCGATGAAGTCACCGTACGCGCCGTTGTTATGGAAGACGTGGTCCGCTGCCGGCGCGCGCTCAGTCCACTTGCGCTGGGCATCGAGGCGCTGCTGGGCCTCTGCTTCGCTGAAGCTGTTTCGGGCGATCAGTCGTGGCCGAGCGATCTCATCCTCGGCCGCAACGAGCCACGTCGCGTCGCACCACTGCGAGTAGTCCGCCTCGATGAGATTAACCGCCTCAAGTACCGCAACGTCGTCGTCTCCAAGGGTCGCCCGCCAATGCTCGACCGTCGCCCGCATCTCATCCTCAATGTTGCCGATCGCTCGCATCCAGCGGCCCATCGCGTCGGGATTGCCGAACACCAGATTGCCGATCTTCTTGCGGTCGATGAGTCCGTCGGGGCCGATGATCTCTGAGCCGAACTCGGCCACAGCGTTGTCGAAGCCCTCGCGGCCGGGGTCGAACATGCGGTGCACGATCTTGTCGGCGTCCCCGTGTGTGACGGCGTATTCCTCCACCAGATGCTGGCAGAGACCACTTTTGCCCGTGGCAATCGATCCTGTGACTCCGAGAATCATCGGCATGGACAACATCCCTTCCGCCCGGTGAGCGTACCGCGGCCCGAGCGCTGCTTCATCTGCCGCCCCTTCGCACCAGCGACCGAACCCTCAGGCAGGCATTCAGCGCGACTCTCACCTACACTGCGCCAGCATGAGTCACCGGTGAGAGCCATCCGGTGGCCTCTCATGGACAGAGCCTAGGGGTGTCCCGATGGGTAAGCTCGATGGTCGCATCGCCATTGTCACCGGCGCCAGCCGCGGTATCGGTCAGGCGATTGCAGAGCTGTTTGCCGCCGAAGGCGCCGCCGTCGTCTGCGCTGCGCGAACGATTGCTGAGGGCGATCACCCGCTGCTTGAGGGTTCCCTGAACCGGACCGTTCAGAACATCCGGGATGCCGGTGGCTCAGCAGCGATGGTCCAGGCGAATGTGTCTCAGCAAGAAGACTGCGAGGCGCTCGTTGCCGGTGCGAGAGAAGCCTTTGGCCCGCCCGACATCCTGGTCAATAACGCCGCTCTGAACTACTACATCCCGATCGTTGACTACCCGCCGAGCCGCTGGATCCGATCCTTTGCCGTGAACGTGCACGGGCCCTTCATGCTCTCCCAGCTGGTGCTGCCGGGCATGATCGAGGGAGGCCGGGGAGCGATCGTAAACATCTCGTCCGGGGCGGCCATCGGCCCGGGGCGCGGCCCCTATGAAGACCTCGCCGTACGCGGCGGCACGATGTACGGAGCCTCCAAGGCCGCGCTGGAACGCTTCACCCAGGGTCTCGCCCAGGAGGTAGCGGCCCACAACATTGCGGTGTCGGCGCTTTCACCGTCTCAGACCGTGCCGACACCGGGCACGGTTTACCACAAACTGATGGACGGGATGGACGACCCCCGGGGTGAGCGGCCCGAGTACATGGCCAGAGCCAGCCTCTTGCTGGCGCGCGAGCGTGCCGAACGGGTCAACGGTCGGGTCACCTACAGCCAGCAGATCCTGAAGGAATTCGGCTGGATTGATGAGGCCCGGGGCACCGGCGTGGACGCCGCCCGCCCCGGATCCGGGTACTCTCTAATCTAGTCGGGACCCGGTTCGGCCGAAGCCCAGCGGTCGACCGCAGTGCCCTTGACGGAGTGAAGGAGGGTGTGGATGCACGAGGCATTGCGCCCGCTGGGTGAGGTTCGCCCGCTCGACAACCCAGTCCTCCTGGCGGCACTTGGGGGCTTCACGGACACAACCGGAGCTGCTGCCACCGCGATCGACCATATCGTCGAGGAGTGGGACGCCAGGCCCTTGGCCGAGATCGACGCGGAGCACTTCTTCGACTTCACGGTGCAGCGACCGCGCGTCGGCCTCGTCGACGGGGAACGGACGATCACCTGGCCTGAGAACCGCTTCTACGTTGCCAGACCGGCCGGGGCCGAACGAGACTTCATCCTGCTCTCCGGAGTGGAGCCCCACCTGCGCTGGCGGCAGTTCACGCAGCTGATCGCCGACTTTGTCGGCGAGCTGGGCTGCGAGCTGAGCATCACCGTCGGCGCCCAGCCCTCAAGCGTCCCTCACACGCGCCCGGTGCCACTCTCTCTCTCCGCATCGCACCCCTCATTCGAGGAGCTCTTTCAGCTCACCGCACCAAGCTCGCGCTACCAGGGCCAGACGGGAATCGTGGCGGTCCTCAACCTGGCACTGCGTGCGCGCGGCTGGCGGAATGCATCGCTGTGGGCGATGGTTCCCCACTACATCAGCGCCGGGCCGAACCCCAACGTGGCGATCTCAATCATCGAACTGATCGATCGGAGCTTCGGCACCGACACCAACATCTCCTCTCTGCGCCAGGAGGCTGAGCAGTTCGCCGAGCAGGTTCGATCGGTGCTCGCTGAGTCCGACGAGGCGGCCGCCTACGTTCGACAACTCGAGGAGCAGTTCGATACGACCCGACCTCCGGTCCCTCGCCGCGAACTCCCCGACGCCGCCGACCTGCTGGGCGATCTCGAACGCTTCCTCAAGGACCAACGCGGAGATCAGTAGCACGATTCGGTGTGCACTCGTCCAACCCGCGATGGAGCGTTTCGACTCGCGCCATCGTTCGTCCGCTTCGCGCTCGTTGGCGCGCTGGCCACCGCGGTCGACTTCGCGATCTTCAACAGCCTGCTGGGCGGACGCAGCGACCCGTCGACGACCCACCTCTTGGTGGCGGCCACCATCGGCTTCACCGTTGCGACCCAGACGAGCTACCGGCTCAATGCCCGCTTCACCTTCAAGGCGAGACGCTCACCGGCGGCCCTCGGCCGCTACACCGCGGTGACAGTCGGCGGCCTCGTGCTACACAACGTGACCTTGCTGTTGCTCAGGCAAACGCTCGACCCGCAGACCGTTGTGGCATTGAACGCCATCAAGTTGGGCGCTCTCTCTACCTCGACGGTCTGGAACTACCTGGGGTACCGGCTGGTCGCCTTCCGCCGCTGAGAGGCGCTCCCCCGGGGCGGATCGCGCTCGGGCCAGCAGCTGTCGACAACCCGGGAGCCAGCCCTCGGTCGATGATCGGCAGGCGATCTGCCGGTGATCGGCCGCGATTGATTGGGTGCCAGAGCTTGCTACACTGAGTGACCGCCGGAGGAGTGTAGCTCAGTTGGCAGAGCAGCGGTCTCCAAAACCGCCGGCCGGGGGTTCGAGTCCCTCCACTCCTGCCAGCACGGGCCCAGGTGGTGGAATTGGCAGACACGCTGTCTTGAGGGGGCAGTGCTCGTAAGGGCGTATGAGTTCGAATCTCATCCTGGGCACCAACCAATCTGGTCAGGCATCGTGTGCGGGCAATATGTCGTTCGAGCGGAAGTAGCTCAGTGGTAGAGCACCTCCTTGCCAAGGAGGGGGTCGCGAGTTCGAATCTCGTCTTCCGCTCCAGGACCATTTCCACGAACCTCGCTCAACCCCCCGACAACGCGCGCAGGTCGTGGCGCGCGATGACGAGCCGCGTTGTTGCCTGCCCGCTGACCCACGGCCCAGCACATCAACCGGGAGTGAGCCGATGAGCGAAAACCCAAGCCCCTTGCCGTGGCAGTGGCCGGAGGAGACCTGGCGGTCGATCGTTGGGAGGGTCCGGGCGGGACGATCGCTCAGACCCGAGACCTGGCAGCATCGCTCCCGCGTCGCGGTAGCGCTCTCCTTTGACAGTGATCACGAGTCATCCTCGTTGCGCAATGACGAGCGCTCGCCGGGCCCGCTCTCGCAGGGCGAGTACGGCGCTCGCCGCGCCGTTCCGCGGATCATGGAACTGCTGGCCCGACACGAGATCCCGGCGAGCTTCTTCGTCCCCGCCGTCGTTGCCCACCTCTATCCCGAGCAGCAGCGGGAGGCGGTCGCGGCCGGCCACGAAGTCGCAATCCATGGCTGGATCCACGAGCGAAACAGCGAGCTCGATCGTGATACTGAACGACTCTTGATGGTGCGCGCTCGTGACGCACTTGAGGAGATCACGGGGGTGCCTCCCGTCGGCATCCGCACCCCATCTTGGGACTTCAGCGAGCACACGCTCTCGCTGATCCGTGAACTCGGGCTGGTCTACGACTCATCGCTGATGGCTGATGACGACCCGTATGAACTGCTTGAGAACGGGCAGCCGACCGGCATCGTCGAGCTGCCCCCTGAGTGGATTCGCGATGATTTCCCCTACTTCAACATGGATCGATCTCGGGGACTCCGCCCACACACTCCACCGTCTTCGGTACTGGAAGTGTGGAAAGGCGAGTTCGACGGCTGCTATGCCGAGGGCGGCCTCTTCGTCCTCACCATGCATCCACACGTGATCGGCCACCGTTCTCGAATCCGTATGCTCGACGAACTGATTAGATACATCCGAAGCCACGATGATGTCTGGTTCGCAACCCACGCCGATATCGCCCGCTACTGCATCGCACAGATCCCCTGATGCGCGCGCACTCTCGCCGGGGACCCGGTGAGAGCGCACCGACGCGGGAGAAAGCGATGCCGGATCCGCCGGTCTTCCGGCGTCGCCCCAGTCGCCTGTGAGCGAGGAAGGCGGCAGAATCGGAGCGGACAGGCGCGGCCACGTCGCCAAGTGGTAAGGCAGGGGTCTGCAAAACCCTTATCGCGGGTTCGATTCCCGCCGTGGCCTCCAAATCTTCAACCTGAAATCGCCCCGGAAACGATCAGTAGCCTGCCCAGTTGGCACCCAATTGGCACCCGTTGGCACCCGCGAATCGGACCAAAATGGGTGGACTCGTGCCCGTCGGCACCATCTCGCGGTGGAGTTCGGCCTCGCATTCGACCCGGCGGCGACAGGTCGTGCTGAAGAGCGTCGGTGTCTGCGGATCCGCTCCGGTGCAGCAGCACCGACTGGCGGCCGCGGTCCGCGTTGCCAGTGGCTCGCCCGTCGCGACGCGCCATGGCGCCGATTCGCGGCGGCGCGAGCTGTGCGGCCCACTGCGGCGCCCACAACAACACGACGCGCCTCTACCAGTGGGCCGTGGGGCGGCGCTACATGACGATGATGACGCTGCTCTCCCCGCCGGGGAGTGAGCTCACCTCAGGCAAGGAGGTGCTGCTGCAGGCTGCCGGCTAACAATTGATAAGGATGGTGCACTGCGACACCACCTTGCGGGACGTGACCCCGAATACCAGCGGGGCGACGGCGGGCATCAGCGGCTGCCATTCCTCGACCCGGAGGCCGCCAGCCGCAAGAACTGCGTCCCGGTGAGCTTCAGCGCCTGCTTGCGGTACGCCCGTGAGCACCATTCGCGGCTGACGCCCAGCTCGCCGGCGATCTCGGTTACCCGCTTCCCCTCGACGTAGCGCGTGAGGAACAGGTGCAACGGCGGCTGAAGCTGTACCTTCGGCACCACTATCGACACCCTGGTGATCGACTGAACGTCATCCAACTCGTGGAAGTGCTAAGAGCGCTCGCCGAGACCGGCGCGGAGGAACAGGGAGCCTGCAACCCACCGAGTGCACAGGCGTGGTTCAAGCGACTGGGTCGCTCAAGCGGGATCACTCGGTGGAAGCGATCACCAGCGGCACGACGGCGCGAGGCGGCGGGAAGCCCTCACCCCCGGACGCGTCCTCCTCGAACACCTCAAGGTGCGCGAGCTGGCGCTCGGCTGCTTCGTACTCAACCGCGAAGACGAAGGGCGCGGGGCCATCCACTCCGCCGCCCATCGCGAAGCCGCTCGCCAGTTCCTCGCCCGTGCGGCCAAGGAGTCGCCACTGCACGTTCGACTCGAACGTGCGCGAGCAGCCGCGGACCGTGAACCCGTTCGCGACCTCCTCGCCGCCCGTAGGCGAGCTCACGACCACGAGCGCGGCGTCGGGGAGGCTGTCGCCACACGCGAACGCGTCAGCACCGCTGATGCCCGCGATCTCCTCCAGTGCCTCGCCCGCGAGGCGGAACCGGCGAATGACGAGGATCGAGGGGGTCTCGGAGTACGGCGCGTCGGGCGGCCTCTCGATGACCGCGACCGTGATGATGCCTTCGTGGATCGAGAGGCCCGCAACGCGTATCCGGTCGCCGATGAAGACGGTGTCGACGTCGTGGAGTTCGCCCTCCTCGTTCAGAATCGCGTGCAGGTAGCGGAAGTTCCCGCTGCCGCCCAGGTACTCGATCGTGATGGCGGCGGCGTCCGCGAGGCCGTCGCCGTCGAGGTCGCCAAGGGTCCACTGGCTGAGGCGGATCACGAGTTCGCTGGCCGAGCCGGGCGCGACCGGCGCCCGGAGCTCGCCGTCCTCGAGCGTGGCCGTACCGCTGTCGGTGTGCTCGGTCAGGATGGTGGCCGCCTCGAGGTCCACGGCGGCCACCCGATCGGTGTCGGCTACTTCGCAGGACGCCAACAGCGTGGCTGCGACGAGCAGCGCTCCCACGGCCGGCGCGCGTCGAGCAGCACGCCGGGTCCAGTCTCGCATCGACATATCGGATCCCTCGCGGTCAGGTATCAGCGACAGGGTAGTGGTCCGGCCATAGCCGAAACTCGAACTGTCTGACCCTCGCCGGGTTGTCGGTTCAGCGACCGTCCCCGAGTCCCTTCGTCGTCAGGGAGCCTGTCTACCCTCAGAACGACAGTGCCACGTAGAACGCGGCGTGGCAGGACGCGCAGGCGACGAGCGTGTTGCGACGCCAGGTGACGAATCCCGCTGTGGAGGCCACCATCGGCGCCGCCGGTGCGGTGGGGCCGGCCCGTCAGAGCGTGCGTGCACGGGGGCGGCAGGTGTCGCCCATGTCGCCGCATGTCGCATCACCGAGCAGTCGCGACAGGTGTCAGGCGCCACTGACGGGTGCTTGCGAGCGGGCGATCAGCTGGTTGACCCTTCCTCGCTCTTGGCGATCAACGGCGTGGCGGCCGGGAGCCCGTCCGGGAACACTTCACGGAAGCCAGCGTTCACGAACTCCGGCGCCCCGAGGATGTACGCCGCATAGACACCGCCCTCGAGGGTGTAGAGAGCCGCGACGTGACGGTCCTGCGCGGCACGAGCCGAGCTCCTCGACGCTCCCGCCCTCGTAGAGGACGAGGCTGCAACCCGGGGAGATGTCGCCGCGCAGGCACTCCGGCCAGGACTGCACCGCCACGTCGTCGCGCGACGGGTCGGCCGTCGGCGGTCCGTCGCTCCGGGCGATCACGAGCGTCGTGGCCGGGACGCCCTCCGCGTACAGCTCGAGGAAGGAGCGGTTCACGAACTCCGGCGTCCCGAGGATGTAGGAGACGTAGGCGCCGCCATCGAGCGCATAGAGCGCCGTGACGTGCCGGCTCTCCGCGCAGCCGACCAGGTCGCCGACGCTTCCCCCCTCATAGATGAGGATGCTGAAGCCCACCGCCACGGCGCCCCGCAGGCAGTCGGGCGCCGGCCCCGACTCCTCGAACCCGACGTGGTAGACGCGCATGCGGCTGCCGTCCGCCGAGGTCACCGTCGCCGTGATCTCGCGGACTCCCTCGAGCGCCACCTGGTGCCCGTCCGCCGCCTCGTCGGCATCGGACGGCTCGATCGCGACCGTCACCCCGCGCTGCGCCGCGTCCGCCTCGACCGTCGCCTCCGTGACGCCGTCGCCCACGACGCCCGTGTACTCGGGTCGGTCGCTTACGAACTCCCCGATGTCGATGCCGCTCAACGTGAGCGAGGCGAGGCGCGCATCGATGGCGTCGGGCATGTTGTAGGTGTAGACCTTGCCGTCGCTCGCATCGACGACGTACATGACGTCGCCGTCGGACCAGGCGCCGGTTGGGGCGTCGTGGCCGCTGTCGAGCTGCTCGATGTCGCGCTCGACGTTCCACTCGAACTCGATCTCGCTTGGGCTGGGGCCGCCACCACCACCGCCACCGCCGCCGAGGCCGGTCGGGGTAGTGGTGGTGGTCACCACGCCGAAGACCCACGGCCGGGCCTGCTTGATCGCCAGGATGTTGACCCGACCCCCTGAAACGGGACCGCTGTTGATGAGAGTCCTTTGGCCCGCGAGGGTGGGCAGAGGAGGACATCACGGTGAAACGACTCCGCCCTGCAACCGGGCAGAGCTCCGCCCCCTCAACTTGCCGCAGGCCGGAACCCGCCGGGCACAACTGCGAGAGCGGCGGTCAGAACCAGGGCAGGACCGTGGGCGCCGAGACGCCAACCTTCCGCACCAATAGTGCGGCACTCAACGTGCATACGTGTATCACGTTGACATGCTCGATACTCTGAGTCTACTATTCCGATCAATGGCACGATCTCTTCTGTACCGTCTAGCTCAGTAGGGACACTGCTCGAGTCTTCAGTCCGAGCAATCTGGATGGTGAACTGCTCGGGTTCGATCTGGGGCACCTTGGTGGCAGTTTTCTCGGGGAAATAGTGAAGCGAGAGGAAAGGTACCGGAGTCAATCTGGCACTGGTGGTTGCTGAATGAGCGGCCGGGAGGCACAGGCAAATGCCCAAGTTTGAACGCATGAACCCGCAAGACATTGTGATCGGTCGTGGCCGCGCAGCAGCAGACGCTCGAAAGGCCTACATTGAGGCAGTCTCGAGCAGCGAAGCGGGACGCATCATGCTGGATCGGAATGAGCGCCCTTCGACGGTCAAGCGACTGCTCACCCAGGCGAGCAAAGAGGCCGGCATCCGCGTCCGCTCGTCATGGTCGGACAAGTCGCAGCGTGTTCTCCTCTGGAAGAGGGTCGGCGCCTAACGGCGATTCCTCCGGAGGTCTCACCGGGCGTCCGGTCCCTGTGAGTTTCTGCTCAGCCCGCGGTCTGGTCTGGCCGGGTTCCGGGGCACCCGTGATTCGGCGCCCCCTCAGGGAGTGGCCTTCCCGCGCCCTGCCGCCTCCGCTACACTCGCGAAGATGACAGAGAGCAGCGTCGTTCGAGAGCCGCACAGCATCGGCGATCCGATCATCGTCACTGAGGGCGTTGAGAAGTGGTACGGCGAGTTCCAGGCGCTGAAGGGGATCACCACCAGCATCGCTGAGCGCGAAGTGGTGGTGGTTCTGGGACCGTCCGGTTCTGGCAAGTCCACTTTCATCCGGACTATCAACCGACTGGAGGCGCACGACGCCGGCCGCATCTTCGTCGAGGGCATCGAGCTCAACGACGACCTCCGCAATCTCGAGAAGATCCGTTCCGAAGTCGGCATGGTCTTCCAGCAGTTCAACCTCTTCCCCCACCTGACGGTGCTTCGCAACATCACGCTGGCACCGCAGAAGGTGCGTGGGATGCGGCGCCGCAAGGCCGAGGAACTCGCGATGTCGCTGCTTGAGCGTGTGGGCATTCCGGAGCAAGCGGACAAGCTGCCCGGTCAGCTCTCAGGTGGGCAGCAACAGCGGGTGGCAATCGCCCGAGCACTGGCGATGCAGCCCCGCATCATGCTCTTGGACGAGCCGACGTCGGCACTCGATCCCGAGATGATCAAGGAAGTGCTCGATGTCATGATCGAGCTCGCCCGCAGCGGTATGACCATGGTGGTTGTCACCCATGAGATGGGTTTCGCTCGCGAGGTGGCGGATCGCTTCCTCTTCTTCGACGAAGGTTCGATCGTCGAGGAAGGCACCCCCGAGCACTTCTTCACGAACCCCCGAGAGGATCGAACGAAGCTCTTCCTCAGCCAGATCCTCTAGGGACGCTCTGAACTGGCCGCGAAATGCGGCCGATCAGGCTCTTCTGGGGCGTTCAATCGCTTGATGGTCAGGAATGCGGCCTGATCGGGGCTCGCGAGCGGCTCTGCGAGTGCCGTTTGGCGCTCGCTGCGGGATTCTGGGCGCACTGCGCCGTTGTTACGCAGCAAGTTGGCGCTCCGCTCGAACCATGTTGGCCAGCCCCAACAGCAACGCGAGCCGCTGCGTGTTCTTGAACAATCCGCGGTAGCGGACCTTGGCGTAGCCGAAGCGCACCTTCACGATCTGGAACGGATGCTCGACCTTCGCACGCACGGAGGCCTTGCGCTTCTCTTCGAGCCACTCCTCACCCTCCCGGTCGAGCAGTCGCCGCTTGCCCGGTCGCATGGCAACCTGCCACTGCACCGCACGCTCGCGCTGCTCCAGACGTTTTCCGATGCCCTGGTAGCCCGCATCGCCACAGACCAGCCTTTCGTTGCCGTGCAGCAGGTCGGGCGCCGCGGTGATGTCGCTCACGTTCGCCGCCGTCGTGTGGAGGCTGTGCACGATGCCGCTCTCAGAGTCCACCCCGATGTGCAACTTCATCCCGAAGTACCACTGGTTTCCCTTGCGCGTCTGGTGCATCTCGGGAGCCCGTGCTCTGGCCCGATTCCTGGTCGACGAGGGGGCGCTGATGATACTGGCATCAACCACAGTCCCCTGTCTCAACTGCAGTCCTTCCGCCTCCAGATGGCGGTTGATCTCCTCGAGCAACCCCCTCCCCAGCGCGGCCGCCTCCAGCCCCTAGCTGCCAACCTCATCTCTGCCGAATATAGTGCGATTGATACGAGGGCGGAGAAGTGGACGTAGAACGATGGTGGTTGATGAAGAGACTGAGGTGCGTCGAGCACGCAGGTCGTGGCCAGTGCAGTACAAGCTCGACATCCTGGCTGAGATCGACGAGGCAAAGGCCCGCGGTGAGCCGGGAGCAGTCGGCGCCATCTGTCGGCGCGAGGGTCTGTACTCCTCTCTGATCGCCAGGTGGCGCCAGCAGCGTGACGATGGGGCGCGCCGTGCCCTCGTCGAGCGGCCGCCGGGACCACGAGCGCCCAACCGGCTGACCCTTGAGCGCGACCGCTACCGGGAGCGGGCGATGCTTGCCGAGCAGCAGCTGGAGACGGCAGAGGAGCTGATCGAGGCCCAGGGAAAAGCCTTGGCGCTCTTGCAAAGATTTGCCCGCAAGAGCGCGTCGCAGCGGCGACCGAGTGGCCAGAACGGGTAGCGCCGACCCGAGCCGAGTGGCCAGCGCAGGCATACGCCAACTGGCGGGCGCAGATGCTCGCCGCTGTGGACGCATGGGCCCAGCGGGTTGGCCGTGCCCGCGCCTGTCGGGCCTTCGGATACTCAGAGCGGACCGACCGCAGCCGCCGCCAGGCGGCCGCCGGCCGGCTACACAGGCGGCCGTCACAGGCGAAACCGCGCGAGCAGCACCAGCCGCAGCCGTCACGCATCCCCGACCAGCTGCGCGATCACATCGCCGAGCTGCTGTGCTCACCACGCTTTCGTGACCAGGCGCCCGCCCAGGTCTACTATCAGCTGCTGGACGAAGGCTCGTACGTCTGCTCGATCCGCCAGATGTACCGCATCCTCGAGGAACGCGGCCTGGTCAGAGAACGGCGTCGCGGTCACCGACGCACGACCCACCATGCACCCCAGGTGCAGGCGAGCGGCCCGAACGAGGTCTGGTCGTGGGACATCTCGCGGCTCCGCGGCCCTCACCACCGCAGCTGGTTCTATCTCTACGTGGTGATCGACATCTTCAGTCGCAAGATCGTCGCCTGGACGGTCGACACGGCGGAGTCGACCGAGGTTGCCAGGACGCTGGTGGGCACCGCCTGCGACCGCAACGGGATCTCGCCGCAGCAACTGACGCTGCACTCAGACCGTGGCGCCCAGATGACGTCGACAAGCCTGGCGGAGTTGCTCGAAGACCTCGCTGTCACGCGCAGCCTCTCGCGCCCGCGCGTGAGCAACGACAACCCCTACTCCGAGGCCGGCTTCAAGACCGTCAAGTACCGCCACGACTACCCCGACCGCTTCCACTCGCTGGAGGAGGTGCGGAGCTGGATGGCGCCGTTTGTCGACTGGTACAACCGCGAGCACTACCACTCCGGTGTCGGCTACCAGCACCCCGCCACGCTCCACGGCGGGCAAGCCCTGGAGACCGTGCAGGCGCGTCAGGAGACCCTGGATGCCGCCTACAGCGTCTGGCCCGAGCGGTTCCGCAACGGACCGCCGCGGGCCGCCAGACCCCCGAAGGAGGCGTGGATCAACAAACCCGTCATTGCAACAACCCCCTGACCTCGACCGGCATGGAGAGGTTGACAGCTTCCGAGCCGGTGGCGGAAGTTGAGAATCGTCGTCTCATCGGGGATCGCGTCCGATAGCCTGAGCCCCACGAAGCGCTGCACGGTGAGATTCTCGTACAGCGCGTCCTCCATCGCCGGGTCGCTGAGGTTGTCGACCAGTTGCACGATGTGCACCCGCAGCATCAGTGACAGTGGGTAGGGCTGGCGCCCCCGTCCCGGCATCGGGTAGTGGGGCGCAATGCGCTGCTCGAGTTGCCGCCACGGAACCAGCCGATCGAGTCGTTCCAGAAACCGCTCCCGGCGAGTCGTTCGCTTCTTCGCGTCGTAGTACAGCTCCGCGAACGTTGCCTCGCCCATCGCGCTCACCTCGTCATCTGGTCGAATGCCATACCATCCCGTGTAGGCATCTTAACAGATCATGCGGGTCTGTTCAGAGCGTCCCTAGCGGCGGCGCTCTCGATCGTTTCGTCTCCCCGGAGAGCCCGGTCACAGCGAGATGCGCGGCGCCGCGCATGGCGATCCGTGTACGGCACCTCGCTCGATGCCTCCCGAGGCGATCGGCGGCCCGACCTGGCATCTCTCCGAGAGTGCTCTGCAATCCCTGGAGCAGAAGTGATCGGCCGCTAGCGGCTAAGTGAGGGGCGCCGCCTGCAGCAGCTTGGCCTCGCGCACGATCGCCCCAGCAGCGACCTCCGCGCAGGCATTGCAGCGGATACAACGCTCATCATCGATGGTGCGGGCTCCGACGACACCCCGAAACGCGTCGACCGGACAGATCGCGACCGCGTCCTCAACTCGCCGGTCCAGCGGGTTCGCCACCCGGTAGGACGCCATCGCCGGAATGGTCATCGTCGGATCACGCCGCTCGAGGGCGAGCGAGTCGAAGTCCTCACGGAAGTACTGCAGCAGGTTCCGCATCGGCTTCGGGCTGAACTGGCCATGCACGCAGTTCGACTGCTGCAGGGTGTCGTCAATCAGCTTGAGGTTGATCGCGTCCTCACGTCGGCCGTTCCCGGCCATCACCCGGCGGAAGATCTCCGTCATCCGCTGATTGCCACCGTGGCAGGTCGTGCAGCGCCCGCATGACTCCTCTTCGACGAAGACCGAGAGGAACTCGTTGATCACCACCAGATGAGTCTGGTCGGAGACCCAGACGATCCCGCCCGATCCCATGATCGCGTCGTAGGGAGCGAATGACGAGTTCTCAAGTGTCAGGGTCGGCAGGGAGGACGCAGGGACAAGACTGCCCAGCGGGCCACCGGAATGGATCGCCTTGAGGGCAGCCCCTCCTGTGATGCCGCCACAGGCGTCGAGCAGCTCCCTCATCGGTGCACCGAAGGGGAGCTCCATGAAGCCTGTGTAGGGAATGTCACCGGAGAAGGAGTAGAGCCGGGTGCCGGTCATCTGCTCGGTCCCGTACTCCCGGTACCACTCGTGGCCGAAGCGCATTAGGAGCGGCACGTGGGCGAAAGACTCGACATTGCTGACATTCGACGGCTTCATGAACACACCGACAGCCGCGGGGAACGGCGGCCTGATCCGCGGCTGGCCGCGCTCGCCCTGGATCGACGCGATCAACCCCGTCTCCTCGCCGCAGACGTAGGAGCCGGCGCCCTTGACCACCTCCACCTGGAACGAGAACCCACTGCCCAGGATGTTGTCACCGAGGAGACCTGCTTGCTCGGCCTGCTCGATCGCCTGCTCGACTCGTTCGACCGCGAGCGGGTACTCCTCGCGGATGTAGATGAATCCTCGTTGGGCAGATGTGGCGAATCCGCCGAGGGCGACGCCTTCCACCAACAGGTGGGGATCGCCTTCCATCACAACCCGGTTCACCCAGGCGCCCGGGTCGCCTTCGTCGGCGTTGCAGATCATGTAGCGCTCGGGGGTCGGGGCGCCAGCGAGGAAGTTCCACTTAACGCCAGCAGGGAATCCGCCGCCCCCGCGTCCACCGTGGGCACCGTCGATCAGCTCCTGCCTGACACCGCCAGGCTCCATTCCTCGGTAGAGCACCCGTGCGAACGCCGACCAGCCGCCGCTGCCGATGTAGTGTTCCATTGACTCCGGATCCGTCAGGCCGATCCGGGCAATCAGGCGCCGCTCGCGAGGCTCCTCGGCGAAGAAGGGGTGATCGCGGATGCTCGGGATCCCCTCGCGGGTGCCAGCAAGGACGCCGAGCGCCAGCGCCTGAGCAGCACCCTCGCGCCCCGTCGCCTCATCAACGATCGCCACGGCCTCGGCGGGCGTGACCGGACCGTAGATCACGCTCGTTCCATCGGGCCAGGTGATCGTCACCAGCGGCTGAAGCCACTGCATGCCATAGCCGTGGTTCTGTCCAAGGTCGACGGCAGCTCCGCGGTCACGGCGGAGCTGCTCAATCGCTCGCTGCGTGACCAATGCGCCGCTGGCCAGCGAGGACGTGTCGATCGCCACGTCGATGCGCGGCCGCACGGGCATCCGCCAGGAGAGATATTTGGCGGTCGCAGGCTCACGGATCGCCTGATAATTTGCTTCGATCTGCGACAGGTCAGAAGACAGTTTCGTGTCCTCCCTCGAATGCCTCGCCGTCGCGAATCGCACGCGTCATGCGAATCGCACTGGCGGCGGTCAGCTTCCCGACTGCTCTTCGCTGATGCTCGCGCGGTGCCTCAACCCAGACCATCGGGGCCTGCTCACAGGTGCCGTTGCACTGCCCGTTGACGATCTGGATGCGACCGTCCGACGTCCGCTCCCCGAGGTCGCCGAGCCCCAGCGTCGCGAGCATCGCATCTCGGATCCCGTTTGCGTTGAGCAGGCGGCAGGCGGGCCCCGAACACCAGCGAAGCGTGGTCTCCGGTGGCGGCTCCATGCGGAACTCGTCGTAGAACGACGCCGCCCCGTAGACGTGGGCCGGATACATGTCCAACTGCTCTGCCACGACCTCGAGCGCCTCACGCGAGAGATAGCCGTAGCGGTGATGGACGCGATGCAGCGCAGCCATCAACTTGCCGTCGTCCGGCATCAGATCTGCAACCAGGGCGCGCAACTCCGCTCGCGCCTCAGTCTCCAACGGCATCTCGCCACCTCACGCTGAGCGGGCAATACCGGACCGACCTTGACGGGGGCATCAGCACCACGCCCCGACCGGGGCTGGGCGTGCCGACCTCGCCAGATCGGTCCCCCGGCACTATAGGCACCGCACCCCTCCTGTTCAAGAAGCGGGGGCCTCGGCAGGCGCGGAGTCGGCGGCGTTGATGTCCGCCAGGCGAGCCACCCGGCGGCCCATCCGGATCGAGTAGTTCTGGCCTCGATCTTCTGGATAGATCTGCGTCGTATTCCCGAGGTAGAGCCCCTCGATCGGTGTGCGGTGGGGCAAGAGCCCCTCATGGTATCGCGAATGAACGACGGGCTGCCCTGCGCGATCGACGAAGAGCCAGCGTTCACTGACCCACGAGGGGTCGAACTCTGGATTGATGCGCCTCAGGTAGGGCAGATACTGTTCGAAGACCTCGTGGGCAGCCGCCGCGATGATCGGGTCGTCAGGGCTCGTGTAGTTGGAGAGGTAGAGCACGTGCTGCCCACCATAGGTAGCCGGTGAGACGAAGTTCGTCTGCTCGACAGCGACGACGAAGGGGCAGTCCGGATCCGTCATCGTCAGCCAGTAGTGTTCGCTGAGCGGCCGATCCATCGCCAGGACGAGCACGCTCGCCCACTGGTAGTGAGTAGCGCCGAGCAGCTCGGCATAGTGGGGGTCGAACGAGGGGAGCTCTGGCACGATCCGCTCGAAGATCTGTGATGGCACCATCGCCAGGACGAGGTCGGCCGGAACCTCGCGCACGCCCCCCTCAGCGGGCAGCGCGACCCCCACCGCCCGGCCCTGCTCGACCAGCACGCGCTCCACGGGTGCCGACGTCACGAGGTCACCGCCACGGTCCCGGATCGCCTCAGCCAGGGCGTCGACGAGCCGTCCGAACGAGCCCCGGAGATATCCGAGCTGCTCCTTTGTGAACAGACCACCCTCACGAGAGGCGAACCGGAGATAGATCTTGCCCCAGAACCACGCCATCGAGATGTCGTCGGCGAAGGGCCCAAACTTCGCCCGCAACAGGGGGGCCCAGACCCGCTCGTAGCCCTCCTCGCCGACGTAACGCCGGATCCACTCACTGGCCCGGCGCCCCTCGTATCCCTCCCAGTGCTTGTTTCGCCTGAGCCAGAGCGCCGCCAGTCCAAGCCGCACCCGCGTCACGAACGAGACGCGATCGAACCTCAGGAGATCGACCGGCCCGACGAAGGGGTAGTTGCGCTCCCCCGCATTCATTGCAACTCGGGACTCGATCCAGTCGAGATCATCAGCAAGTCCGAGCTCTTCAATCAACGCGATGATCTCGGTGTCGGAACGGAAGATGTGGTGATAGAAGCCCTCGATCCGGCCGCCGCCGATCTCGAACGTCCGCACCTGGCCGCCGAGGATCGATCCAGCCTCGAAGAGCTGGACCGTGTAGCCCAGTCGGGAGAGCTCATATCCCGCCGCCAGCCCGGCCACGCCACCGCCGATGACGACGGCGTTCACGGCGTCGACTCCGGCTCTTGCGCAAGCAGCCGTTCGGGTCGGCGCATCGCGGCGAAGCCGAGCTGGCGCTGCCAGAGGAGCAACAGTCCGGCCACGACAACCGGTAGCAGCACGAGCGCGTGCAGGACCAGCGAGTACGTGGTCGCAACCGAACCGCCGATACCAAAGACGACCAGCACCTCTCGAGCGAAGAACTCGAAGGGGCCGATCCCGCCGGCGGTACTCGGCGCGGCGACGGCGAGGTTGGCTGCGCCGGCCACCGCGATGTAGAACCAAGGCGCCAGACCGAGCCCGAACGCCTCTCCAACGAGCCAGTAGGCGGTCGCCTCAAGCCCCCATGACCCCGCCGACGTAGCGAGGACGAGGGCCCAGCCGCGGAGACCCCGGAGCTGTCCGAGGCCCCGGCTGAAGCTCACCACCCAGCGCTCAACCAGCGGCCATGGGCGGCGGCGGATGAGCCGTACAAGCTCGATCACGAGCCGCTCAACCGTCTCCGGAGCCGTGGCAACCCAGGCGACGAGCCCCGTCGCGGCGAGAAAGCCTAGCGCCATCAGGGCGGCCAGGAGCCGCAGTCGGCCGCTGCCACCGGCGGTCGCGAGCACGAGCATGAGCGGCAGCGCCAGCACGAGTCCATCGAAGACCCGCTCGACGACGATCGTGCCGAGGACCCGCAGCCGCGAGCCGCCGTACTGCTGCTCAACCAGCACGGCACGCAGGAGCTCACCGGCACGCACCGGCAGCAGGTTGTTCGCGGCGTAGCCGATCACCACCAGTCTGGTCGCCTCCGTCTGCCCGATCTCTGGTGAGCGGCCCAGTACCAGCCGCCACCTGAGCGCGCGCAGCCACAACCCTCCCGCAAACGGCGCAGCGGCAGCCACGAGCCACCAGCCCTGCAGATCGGACAGCGCCGCCGAGATGTCTTGGAACTCGACCTCGCGCAGCAGCAGGAGGAGGAAGAGCAGGCTGACTGCCAGTCCCGCCGTCGTCTGCAGCGTAGAGCGGCCGATCACGGCATCACCCGAGCCGGCCGTTGGTCGATCCGGCGGGGGACCGGGGGAGTCCACTATCGCGGGAACAGCACTTCGCCATCGAATGAACCAATCGTCGACTCGGGAACGCGCGAGACCATGAAGCTCAACCAATCGGCGGCGAGGGAGCCGTCCACGAGTTCCTGGCCCAGCAATTGCCAGGTCGCGCTCTTGTAGCCGCCTTCTCCGAACCACCAGCGATGGTGGTAGGGAACCGTCTCCTCCACTTCGGAGCGAAGCAGGCTCGTGGGCACGATCGTATCGGGTCTCGTGACGAGGATCGCGCCGCTGTCTAAGCCCTCCTCTCGCAGCCTCTCTCGCGGGACGTACTCAACGGCGAGATCGCGCAGGTACCAGGCCCATGGCCAGGAGAGCGACTGGGTCGTTTCCACATAGATGGACCGCTGGCCGGCCTCGGGACGATTCCACGCCAGCTGGTGGATGCGCTCCGAGAGTGGCGGCACATCGGGTGACGTCTGGGTGTAGATGAGGGGCTCGATCGGCGTATCGGGGTGGTTGAACGAGACCGCGCAGGCCGACTGCACCGTGTAGACCACCAGCACGAGCATCACGCCGGTGGCGAGAGCGAGTCCCACCCCATGGACGGTGATCCCCTGAGGTTCCCTGATCTTCAGCCAGGCCCACGGGAGCAGCAGACCAGCGACGCGACCGCTGAGGAAGATCAGCGGGAGTGCCAGGTGAACCGTCAGCCACGGCATCTTCTCACCTGCCAGCGACAGCATGATGAAGGTAGCGAGAAACCACCAGAGGAAGAGCAGGCTCAGCCGGTCGCCTCGGCCGACCAGCCAGAGCCCACCGACGACCCCCACGGCGAGTCCCAGCAGTTCATAGATCGGCACCATCATGAAGTAGTAGAACCAGGGCTGCTCGCCACGGCGCACATCCTGTTGCGCGATCCAGTAGTCGAGCTGCCCCCAGAGGCCACTGCCGATCCCGTCGAGGTTTGTGAAGCCGGTCGTGAAGAGCGTCGCGTAGATGGCGGCGAACAGTGCCGCGCAGGGAAGCCACCAGCGCCAGTTCCAGCCGCAGCCAACCACTGCTCCGCCCATCAGCAGCGCGGTGACGGCGGCTCCCCCCGCGATCAGTTCCTGCTCGCTCGTGAGGGGCGAGGCCAGCAGTGCAGCAGGCAGCTGCACCGCCGCGGCGAGCTGCGAGCCGGTGAGCGTCCCCATCAACACCAGAAGATCCACCTCCCGGGGCCGTTCCGCCCACCCGAGGCGGGAACGCAGCCGCCCCAGTAGCGGCCATGTGGCGGCGATGAGCCAGGCGAAGGGTGTGAGGCCGATCGTCCACCAGATCCGGCGGCCGGCCGACTCGCGGTCGGGAAGCGAGTAACTCGCTAGGCGCAGCGCGGCCGCAACGCTGAGATAGATGAGGAGCAGCGCAGCCGTCAGGTATGCCGTCTCCTTGCTGGAGAAGGCGAGTGAGAGCACCGCCGAGACCAACAGCAGCCAGCGCAGCCTCCCGTCTTCCAGATAGCGCCAGAGGGCAGCGATCAAGAGAACGGTCCAGGCCGCCACGAAGAGATCGTTGCGTGAGAAGCGAGAGTAGTAGAGCAGCGACGGGGAGATGACGAGCAGCGCCGACGCCCAGACGACGCCGATCGAGCCGAGCTGCCGCCGCAGGAGCAAGGGGGTCGCGACGAGAGCCGCCCCGCAGATCGCAGCGGGCAGTCGGGAGACGGCCTCGGAGTCCCCGAAGACCTTGAAGAATCCGGCGATCACATGGAATTGGAAGGGACCGTGCATCAGCGGATTGTGAACATAGCCGCCGCCGTTCGCGAAGAGCCAGGCGAAGTAGCCGTGGAGTGACTCATCGTGGTGCATGGCCCGGCCGTCAGATCGACCATGCGCAGGGCAGCCGCCAGCACGACCAGCATGAGCACGGTTGACGGGAGCCAGCCTCGCACGAGCGCTCGCGGCGCCCTCAGCATCATCTCGGGACCTCATAGATGACTGAGCCGTCTCCAGCCCACACGACCGGCCAGGGCGCGAAGCGAAGCGCCACGTCCGCCCCGAACTGCCGCCGCTCGAGCCGACCGACGTAGATGTAGTCGACGCCCCATTGGCGCGCGTAGACGTCCGCTCCCGGGCTCGCTCCGAGACGATAGATCTCGTTGACGGCGTCGATCCGTTCGGTCAACGGGGCCTCCGGGCCGCGCCATTGCCCCTCGTGGGCCGGCCAGTTAAGTAAGGTCGGCACGGCGCTGGCCGCAGACAGATAGCCGCCTGAGCCATATGGGGCGCTGACCGCTTCCAGCAGCACTGCCCTCGTCGGGTCCAGCTCGCGCCGGGCGAATGCGACGGCGCCGGCCAGGCCCGGGTCGGTTCGCCCAAGATAGGCGAGCGAGTCCAATCCCACCCTCTGCCCTTCCTGCCCACGCGAGAGCGCCATCGCCGGTGCGTAGAGCATCCCCGCCAGGTAGAACAGTCCCGACAGCGCCAGCACGGAAGTCGCGGCGCGTGCGCGCCGGGTCGCGAGGAGCGCTCCCCAGCCCGGCCAGTTGAGCCGATCGACTAGGAGCGCCATCGCCAACGCCGCCGAGACGGCGATCAGCGTCCAGAGGTGATACCAGAGCTTGAAGACGGCGTTGAGGCGCCCGGACAACGCCGTCTCGATGTTCACGAGTTCGGTGCCGAGCATGATCGCCCCGGCCGCAGTCGCCAGACCGAGCCATGCTGCACGGGCGAGGTCGCGCTCGCTTTCGGCACGAGCGGCGGCAGCGGCACCGACACCGATCGCGACTGACAGACCCACGAGTACGACCCAACCACTGCCGCGATCGCTGAGCGCTGACATGCCACCCGACGAGAGGGTGGCAACCGCCCACAGCAGCACAGCCAGGGCCGGCAGCGCAACCGCCGTGGCGCTGTGGCGCAGGCGGCCGGCGACCGGGAGCAGAGCCGCAGCGACCACGACCGGCAGGAGCGGGAGCAGCCAGATGCTGATCCAGTCGATGGGACCGGTCTCCTCAGAGGTGACCAGTCCCAGTCCGACCGGTGGAGACTCCAAGCTGTCGAGGAAGGGCCATGCCAGGGCCAGGGCCGCCCCGACCGGGAGCGCAAGGTGGCGAGCGCTCGCGAACAACGCGAGCAGCCAGTTCCAGCCGACGCGACGGAAGGCGACCACCCCCGCCGCGTACCACATCAGGCCGAAGGTGATCACATCCCAGGGGTTGGTCATGAAGAGCGCGGCGAAGATGGCCGCGCTCAGGATCAGCTGCAGCGGGTGCCGCAGCCAACTGCGCCATGTCAGCGGTGTTCGCCCCCAGAACGTCATGACTGCCAGCGCGAGGGCAAGCAACGAGATCGGGAGCGCCATCAGATGGGCATGAAGATCACCGAGGAGCAGCGAGAAGGCCGGGAACTCGGTGATCGGACCGTCCAGCACGCGTGTCGCCGACCACCACCACCACCAGTCGCTGAGCACCGTCAGCCGGCCGCCGCTGCCCCAGTCCAGCCGCGCGAGGTCGAACAGTCCAGCCACCGGCGCCGTCCAGAGCAGGGCAACGACACCGGCCGCGCCAGCGGCCAGCCAACTGCGACGCCGACGTACACCGCTGAGGGCGAGCAGGTCCCCAACCAGCCCGAAGACGGCGGCTCCCGCCATCGCCGCGATCATCGCCACACCGAGGTTGAATCCATATTCGGGGGCGACAGCCGAGAGCCGTCCGACCGCATCCACGCCCAGGTGGCCGAGGTGGTAGTAGGAGACCAGTTCCCCACTGAGCCATGGATCGGGCGGCGGCAGAAAGTCGGCACGATGGACCGCCATGAGCAGCATCAGGTCCATCGGCTTCTCGGTGTGCTGCGCGTCGGGCGCCTGGGCACGGGCCAAGGCCACCGTTCCGAACACCATTGCTGAAACGAGCTCTCCCGTGAGTAGGAGCCGCCAACGCTCTCGCACCCCGCGCAGCAGATCGGGACGCGACCAGCCCAGCGCTGCACTGCCAAGGGCCAGCCCACCGAGCGCCACGAGCAGGACCGCCATCCCATACGGCAGCACCGCGCTCCAGCCCAGCCACCAGGCGACGAGGGAGAGCAGCAGGAGCGAGAGTGGCCTCGCATAGAGCACGCCACCTGAGCGGAGCTGACCGAAGAGTGCGGCAGCCGGGAGGAGGCCCAGGCCACCGATGGTGAGCATCACGAGATACCAGCGCAGTGCTTCAGACACCGTCAGTCTGCCTGTCCACCGCGGTTCGCCTCCTGCGGCTGCCGCGCGTTCGAGTGCGCGCGGACTGCTCAGCCGCGGCCTCGGCGGACGGGAGCGCCTCACCGCTCTCAAGCAGGGCATCGACGAATCCGGCTGGATCGAAGGGAGCGAGATCGGCCGGCTCCTGGCCGACTCCGACAAACCGCACCGGCAGGCCGAATTCGCTGGCGATCGCGAAGACGATGCCGCCGCGCGCAGACCCGTCGAGCTTTGTCAGCATGACACTCGTCACGCCTGCGCTCTCTGCGAACGCGCTGGCCTGTGACAACCCGTTCTGTCCGGTCGTCGCGTCCAGCACCAGCAGCACCTCATCAGGACTACGGCCGATCTGACGCTCGATGACACGGCGGACCTTTGCCAGTTCAGCCATCAGGTTCTTCTTGCTCTGCAGCCTCCCCGCCGTGTCGATCAGCACGAGGTCATGCCCGCGTGCCCGCGCAGCCGCGATCGTATCGAAGGCGATTGCAGCCGGATCGGCACCAGTCTGGTGCGCGATGACATCGAATGAGGAGCGCTCCCCCCACTGGCGGAGCTGCTCGATCGCTGCCGCCCGGAAGGTGTCGCCAGCGGCGGCGATCACCAGGCGACCCTGCTCCCTGTAGGCATGGGCCAATCGACCGATCGCGGTCGTCTTCCCACTTCCGTTCACGCCGACGACGAGCACCACCCACGGTCGCAGCTCCTCCGCCGCCTCCGCAGTCCCCCATAGCCGCCCGTCGCTCCCTCCCTCCGCAGTGCGCAAGATGGAGACGAGCTCATCCCGCAGCAGCGCCCGCACGTCATCAGCTGTGGCGGGCCGCCCCGCTCGCACCCGCTGCAGTACGTCGGTCGTGGTCGGGAGCCCGGCGTCGGTGCCGATCAACACCTCTTCCAGTGACTGCCACAGCTCAGGAGTGATGTCTGATCCGCGGAGTCGCCCGCCCAGCCGACCGAGGAATGAGCGGCGCGTTCGTTCCAACGCCTGCTCGGTGGCGGCGTCGGTCTCCTTGCTCCGGCCGAACAGTCTCACCGAGGTGCCCCTCACCCTGCCCGGCGGTGGTCACGCATACGGCCAGCCTCCGCCATTCGGAGGCCGGCAGTGGCTAGCCTGGCGATCCTCGCGATCGTAAGCGCAGGACCGGTGAGGTTCCTCCCCGGGATACCCGGGCACGGGAGGGGCGCGGGCGATGCGGCGCTACGATGCGGCCGTCGCCAGCTGCAGCGAGAGAACCTGGGAGGTCGAGTCCTCGCCCATCGAGACGCCGTAGATCGCATCGCCAGCCTCGATGGTCGTGCGGTTGTGGGAGATCACGACGAACTGGCTGCGCTCGCTGAGCTCCTTCAACGTCTCGACGAACCGTCCAACGTTGGTGTCGTCCAGCGCTGCATCGACCTCATCGAGCACGACCATCGGCGCGGGGTTGACCGCGAGCAGCGAGAACAGCAGGGCGACCGACGTCATCGATCGCTCGCCTCCGGAGAGCACATTGAGGTTGGCGACGCGTTTCCCTGGTGGCTGCGCGACGATCTCGACCCCCGGCTCCCCTTCGGGCTCCTCGTCATCGACGAGGAGCGTGAGCTCGGCGCGACCGCCGCCAAAGAAGCGGGCGAAGTATTCCTTGAAGTGGCCATTGACCAGCTCAAAGGTCTCGATGAACCGCTCTCGGATGCGCTGGCGAAGCTCGCGGATCGCCTCCCGCAGCTCCGCTTCCGAGTCCCTGAGGTCGGCCATCTGGTCGGTCAGAAACTCGTGGCGTTGACCCTGCTCGTCGAGGTCGGCCAGCGCCTCGAGGTTGACCGCTCCGAGCGCACGAATCGACGCCTTGAGTTCGGCGACGCGGGCCCACAGCGCCTCGCCATGGGGAAGGCTGGCGCCCTCATGAGCAGCGGGCTCGGATGGGTCAAGGGCTGCTGGGTCATCCCCGGTAACGTGACCCGTCGGAGCGTCACCTGCCGACGCACCACCCGACGGCACGACGCGGCCATCGGCGAGCAGCACCATCTCTTCCTCTTCGAGTTGGGCGAGCAGCCGCCTGAGGCGCTGCTGCTGTTCACGGGCGGCGGATTCGCGGGCGAGCAGCCCCCGCTCTGCGGCGAGTAGCGTCGGCTGCATCTGGTCGCGTGAGTCGGTCAGCTCGCGTTGCTCCCGCTCGTGGTCAGCCAGAGCCGATCGCGCCGGCTCGACCGCCTCCTGGGCGAGGCTCAACGCACCGATCCTGCTCGCCAGGCGCTGGCGGTAGTCCTCGAGTGATAGCTCGAGGTCCTGCTGCTCCCGCACCAGGGCATCACGCTGAGTGCACTCTCGCCCGACCCGTTCGGCCTCGCGGGCGCGTTCCTCTTCGTCCTGTCGCTGTCTGGACTCGGCCGCATGAAGTTCAGCTCGGCCGGCGAACAGCGCGGTCGTCACCTCCTCGACGCGGCCGGCCGCCGCATCTCGTTCGGCGGTTACCGAGTTCGCACGGTCACGCAGTCGCTCAATCGATTCCTCGACACTGCTCAGCGATGCGAGTGCATCTGCAAGCCGCACGTGATTCAGCGAGGCCCGCGCCTCGTCCCCACCCCCCTCATCGAGGAGTGGCCGCAGTGAACGGAGTTCAGCCAGCGCCTGACCGAAGATCCGGCGCTCGCGGCCCCGCTCCTGTTCGGCCGCCCTCACGGAGGCGTCGGCCTGCTCGACAGCGGCCCGGGCGGAGGCCACCCGTACTCGAGCCTCCTTGACCGCCTGTTCGCGTCGCTCGTGATCGGTGCGTGCCTCAGCGTGAGCCGCGGCAGCAGCTTCGTGCTCCTCGGGCAGTGCATCCAGCTCTCGGCGTAGAGCGAACTGCTCCGCCGGACCGGTGCCGCGCCCGCCGTAGAGAGAGCCGTCGGCCCGCAGCAGGAGGCCATCGCGCGTCACCACCGAACCGAGACCACGACGGATCATCCGATGCGCCGTGTTCAGGTCTCGAACGACGATCACCCGGCCGAGCAGCGTGTCGACGAGCGGGCGATAGCGCGTCTCCGTGCGTACCAGCCGCGCCGCCACGCCGACCACACCCCGTTCGCCGAAGATGTTCAAGGAGCGGACGTGCTCGAGGCCATCGAGCGGGTAGATCGTGGCCGATCCACCGTCCTGACGGCGAAGATACTCGAGTGCGGCGAGTGCATCAGCTTCGCGTTCGACCACGACGGCGCCGACCTGCTCGGCGAGGGCTGCCTCGATCGCGGCCTCCATGCCATCAGGCACCTGGATCAGTCGCGATAACAGTCCGACAATGCCGGTCAGACTGGCCTCTGGCTGACCGGCCTCGGCGGGACGGCCCGCGTCGAGCGGGCGCGACTCGGTCGGTCGCGAGTCCGCCGCCTCGACTACGCTCCGGGCCCCGCCCTGGGCGCTCTCCAGACGCTCGGTGAGCTGCTCAAGGAGCCTCTGTCGCTCCCCCAGCGCCGTCAGACGAGTGGCGCGCTCGCGGAGCTGATGCGCCGCCCGTTCCTGCTGGACGTGCGCTTCGTCGAGTGCCGCTTCGGCGGCGTCTCGCCGTACACGCTGCTCTCGCTGCCGTCCCGCCAGGCGCAGCATCAAGCCGCGGCGGCGGGGCGATCGGCCACGATAGGCACGCACTTCACCCGCCAGCTGCACGAAGCGCTCGGCGGCGGCTGTTCGTTGCTGTTCCTCCTCAGCACGCTCGTCAGCCTGTTCGGCGATGCGGCGCTCAGAGTTGTCTCGATCGCCTTCCAGTCGCGCGCGCCGTGCCTCGAGCTCAGCCAGCTCACGCAGAACTGTGTGTGTCGCCCCGTCGGCGGCCGCCAGTGCCTCGCGCTGCCTGACCAACTCCTCACGGCCCGCCTCCGCCAGTGCGGTGAGGGACGCCAGGGAGCCATCATCAGGGCGCTCCGCTACCGCGGCGGAAGAAGCGCTGGCGAGGGAGGCCTCGAGCTCGCTGCGGCGCTCGGCGATTAACTCCAGCCGCTGCTCAGCCAGCGCCACCGTCTGCTGGAGCCGCAGGCGCTCCTCCGCAAGCTCACGCTCCCGTTGCCTGGCTCGCTCGAGCGAGGCGCGCTGCTCGGCGATCAGCCCGGACATCTGGCCGAGGCGTTCCGCGAGCACGGCCGCGGCCGATCGCGCGACCGACACCTCGCGCGTGCTCTGATCGCGCACCTCCTCGGTCACCCGCTGCCCCTCACGCGCGCCCGCGATCTCGCGCGAGAGGTATTGCTGCAGGGTCCAGGACAGCTCGGAGTGGAGGGTCTGGTGTCTCTCCGCCTTGCGTGACTGACGCTCGAGTTGCTTCAGCCTCGGCTCGAGCTCTGCAAATAGGATCCGCACGTGGCCGAGGTTGTCCCGAGCCTCGACCAGCCGGCGTTCCGCCAAGGTCAGCTGTTGGCGGTGGCGACCCAGCTCCGCCGCCTCCTCGATCAGGATGCGGCGTTCCGTCGGTCGCAGCGCGAGCACCTCATCGACCAGGCCCTGGGACATGTGTGCGTAGGAGTTCTGGCCGACCTGTGCGCGCCGGAAGAGGTCAACGACATCGGCTCGTCTGACCTGCTGGCCATTGATCCGGTACTCGTTCTGCCCCGAGCGGTGCGCTCGCCTCGTGACCGCCACCTCGTTGAAGGCGATCGGCATCCATCCCTCGGAGTTGTCGAGCGTGAGAGTCACCTCCGCCATGCCCAGCTGTCGTCGTTTGCTGGAACCGGAGAAGATCACATCCTCTGTCCTGCGGGCTCTGAGCTGTCTCGTCGACTGCTCGCCCAGAGCCCAGCGGATCGCGTCCGCCACATTCGACTTCCCGGAGCCGTTCGGACCGACGATGACACTGATCCCGGGGCCAAACTCGAAGCGCTGACGCTCGGCGAAGGCCTTGAACCCATCGACTTCCAGTCGCCGCAGGTACACTACGCACCCCCGGGTTCAGCGGTCAGGTCCCCACCAGCACGACCACGGCGGCGCAGAATGGCCAGCGCCTCGGTCGCGGCCGCCTTCTCGGCCTGCCGCTTGCTCTGCCCCTGGCCGCGCCCGAGCGACTCGCCGCCCAACCTGACCTCGACCTCGAAGGACCGAGCGTGATCGGGGCCATACTCGGAGACCAGCACATAGTCTGGGCGACCACCAAGCTCAGAGGTCTCCCTCAACAGCTGCTGAGCCAACTCCTGCAGCGAGCCCTTGGGGTTCAGCAGATCGGTCTCATGCTCTAGGAGCTCGAACTCCGCGCCGAGCGTGCGGTCGATGAAGGCCCGTGCGGCAGGCAATCCCTGATCGAGGAAGATCGCCCCGACCAGGGCCTCGTAGGCTCGCTCCAGGTTTCCTTCTCGCTCGCGGCCGCCAGTCCGCTCCTCGCCGCGCCCGAGGCGTAGCCACTCTCCGAGGCCCAGTCCCGCCGCCACCCGCGACAAGGTCGGTCCGCAGACGAGATGGGAACGCCACTCGGTCAGTCGTCCCTCCGGCACCGCTGGAAACCTCCCGAAGAGCGTGCCGGTCACGACCATGCCCAGCACAGAGTCTCCGAGGAACTCCAGTCGCTCGTTATGTTCGGTCTGCTCCTCCGCGTGCTCGTTGGCATAAGACGGGTGGGTGAGGGCAGCGCGGAGCAGCGTTGGATCGTCGAAGACGACCTCGATCTGCGACTGAAGCGCCGTCGCGGGACGGAGATCGGTGTTGAGCCCGCTACTGGCGTCGGCAGTCACGGCTTCAGCCTCTGATGAGCAACGGCTTGACTGCGAGTTGGCATCACGCCCGTGGTGTCGTGTGGACGCCCGCCCTCGGTACGATAGAGACGCTAGACCTCCGATCCTCGCAGGCCAACTGAGTAGTTCATCGTAGAAACTGGTCCGCGCCGTGTCAACAACAGTTAAGCCGCCTATGCAGGCGAACGCTGACTTGCTGCAGACCGCACTGACGCCGGCGCAACGGACCCTCTTCCAGGCCACAATCGCCGAAGCGGAGCGCAGCGATACCGCGATCTGGGCGGTCGGCGGAACGGTCCGGGATGCTCTGATGGGCCGGCACCCGGTCGACATCGACCTCGCCGTCTCCGGTGACAGCGTTGCTCTCGCCTCTGCCGTCGCGGCGCGACTCCCCTCCGCCGAGGTCTCGGCGGAGGGGCACTTCGGCACGGCCAGCCTGCGCTGGGAGGGAGAGCGAGTGGACCTGGCCTCGCTGCGGAGCGAACGTTACCCCGCGCCGGGCGCTCTGCCCGAGGTCAGCTGGGGCGCGCCGATCGAGCAGGATCTGCAGCGACGCGATTTCACCGTCAACGCGATGGCGCTCGCCCTGACTGGCCCGCGGGCGAGTCAGCTGCTCGACCCCTGTGGCGGACTCGCCGACCTTGCGGCCGGTCGGTTTGCGGTGCTCCACGGGCGTTCCTTTGAGGATGACGCGACGCGCCTAGTGCGGGCGGCTCGGCTGACGGTGACCCGATCGCTCCTACCCAGTTGCTCGACCGAGCGGACGATCCTGGAGAGCAGCGGCTGGCTCGCTCCGATCTCGGGTCATCGCCTCTGGACCGAGTTCTCGCTGATCGCCAGCAGGGGCCACGCCGGCCGCACGATGACGCTCCTGGAGCGCTGGGGAGTGCTCCGCGGCGTGGAGGCGGCGCTCGCACTGGCACCTGCCGCCCGCAATGCGCTGCGCCATCGGTGGCGGCCGCACCCACCGGAACGACTGCTCGCCACGCTGACCGCTCCCCTCCCGAGGGAGCGGGCCCTAGCGGTGCTCGACCGACTGGACGCACCGGCCACCGCCCGGTCGGCGAGCGAGGGGGCACGGCGGCTTCTCGCCGCCGCCCGGTCGGCCGGGACCGACGCGGGGACAACCCCGGAGTGCCTCGAATCGCTCAGTCGCACAACGGGGGAAGCACGTCGCGCCGCGCTCTGGCTCGGTTCCAAAGAGCAGCAGGAGCTGCAACGGGAGCTCGCTCGTTGGGAGCGGACGCGCCCACACCTTGGGTCCGGCCAGCTGCTCGGGCTGGGCGTCCCGCCCGGTCCCACCTTAGGGCTCGCACTCGCTACCTTGCGCCGAGCGCGATACCTCGGCACGCTCAAGAGCGCGGCCGAAGCACGCGCCTTGACCAGGCGAGAGTGGCGAAGACCAAGGAGCCAGCCGTGACCACGCCGACCCCAACGCCCTGCTCGGTTTGTGGAGAACATTCGCCGGATCCGCGACTCCTCTCAGAGTGCGTCAACTGTGCCAGGCCCTTCCACCTCAACCCCTACAATTCGGGGGACCACTTAGACTGCGGTGACGCCATGCTCGGCCAGAGCATGGGCGTCGAGTTCTGGTGCAACCCCTGCCTGACCGGGCGCGAGGAGGCCGAGCGAGCTGCCGGGCTCGACGACCCGCGGGCCGTGCTTGACCGCCTCTCGGGTGTCGATCAGCTCTTCCAGCCTCTCCCGCCCGTGCCAACTCCCCCGCACCCAACGGCAGCTCCGGAACCGGCGCCTCCACCGCCACGGCGCAAACGCAGGCCGGCCGAACGCCGGCGGTATCGACGGATTGACGGCCAGTGAGCGGGCCCGGCCACGACCGGGCTCCCGGGGGCTCGGGGTACGGACGCGCGACCGTGGTGCTCGCCCTCCTGGCGGGGACCATCGTCGAGCGTGCGGCGCTCGGACTGCCGGGCCGAGGGCTGGAGCTCTTCCACCTCGCGGTGGCCGTGGGGATCGCGTTCCTGGTCGCACGGGCCTATCGGGCCTTCGCGCGCCGGGCCATCGCGCGCCGGCGGGGCCGGGACGAGGGGGCCGACTGACGGCCCGCCCGTCGGCTGTCGCGCAAATGGCCCACCCTGGCGAGCGCCCAGCCGACTAGGAGCGACCGCCGCGGACGAACCAGGTGACACCACAGTCTTCGGTGCCCGGCACCGGCGTGAAACCTGCCCTGAGCATGAAGTAGAGCCCGCGGCCGTTGGTGCCGGGTACACGTACCAGCACGCGCGATGCGCCATCGGCTAGGAGCCGTTGCTCCGCTGCGAGCAGGGCCCTCGTCCCCGAGGCGCATCCGCGCGCTCGGGGATCAATCACCACCATGAGCACGCGTGCCTCACCCCCGTCGGAAGCGACAGAACCGATCGCGACCAGACCTACCGTGTCACCGGCCCTCTGGACGGCGTAGAGCTGCGCATCGGGTGGCAACACCGGGAGCTCGTCGCGAAAGCCACGACCCAGGCCCTCGCGAATCGCCTGCCGCAGCCCCGAGGATTCGACCGCCTCTGGACCAGCGGCGACCAGGCTGACTGGGCCCATCGAAGCCCAGATCTCGCTCACCGCTGAAGCCAGCGACTGGTTGCCTGCGCGACCTCGTCGGCGCCGAGACGCCGCCATTCGGTCTCGGGGAGCACCTCGCGAAACGCAGCACCGTAGCGGCGATGCGCCATCCGGCTGTCGGCGACGACGAACACACCACGATCGGTCATACGACGGATCAGCCGGCCGAACCCCTGACGGAATCGGAGCGTCGCCTGAGGCAGGAGGTATCCGCCGAAGGGGTCGGCATACTGCTCGGCCCGTCCGGCCGTCACCGGGTCTGTGGGTACCGGGAACGGGAGTCTGGCGACCACGATCTGAGACAGCGCATCACCCGGCACGTCAACGCCCTCCCAGAACGCGGCGGTACCGAGGAGCAGCGACTGCGGGCGATCCTGCAGCATCCGCAGCAGCCGCGCCGGGGAGCCGTCGAGGCGCTGCGCCAGCACCCGGATCTCGCGTGGATCAAGGTCATCATGCAGTTCCTGCGCTGCTGCCCGCACGGCGCTGTGCGAGGTGAAGAGCACCAGCGTGCGGCCGCCGGCGGCAAGCGTGGTCTCGGCAATCAGCTCGTGGAGCGCCGCCGCATGCCCCGGCCGGTCCGGATCGGGCAGGTCATCGACCAGCAGCGTCAGCACGGCGTTCCGATAGTCAAAGGGTGACTCGACGAGCAGCGTCTCTGCCTCGGCCAACCCCAGCCGTTCGGTACTGTGAGAGAACGAGCCCTGCGTCTGCAGCGTCGCGCTGGTGGCCAGTACCGACTCTCGGGATAAGAAGAGGCTCTCATCGAGCTGTGAAGCGACATCGAGCGGAGCCATGTTGAGACGCAACTCCCCGTCGCCGACCACGAGCCAGACGACCTCGGTCGGCGCGGGCTGGAGCGCCGTCCGCCTGAGCATCGCGCGCGCCTGCTCCGCGGCGATCCGGAGCCGACCGACCTCGATCGCCAGGGTGCGCGATCGCTCCGCCACCGGCCCGAGGCCGCCGATGGTCTCGGCCAGCGACGTAAGCCTGTTGGCGAGAAGCTCCAGCGCCAGATCGGCCTCGAGGGCGGTCTCCTCGACCTCTTCCCAGCCAGCCTGGGAGCGGACCCCCCGGCTGAGTACCAGTTCGACCCGGCGCGGCGGCCGATCACCCGCCCACTGCTCGCGGGCGAACCGTCGTAGCCGCCCGGTCAGCTCGTGGAAGACGAGACGGCCACGGACCACCACGGGGTCCAGCTGGTCGGCCTCTCGGGCCAGCTCGGCGGCGGGCGCAAGGGAGCCGCCCTCGCCCGCTCCCTGCCCGTGCCGCAGCCGCCACACCAGCCCCGGTTCACCGTGTCGTTCGTTCGGCCCGGCCAGCTCGAAGAGATCGCGGATCGCGCGCGCGTCGAAGGCGCCCCCGAACTGCTGCGTGGCCACATCCTCGAGACGATGCGCCTCATCGATGATCAGCTGATTGAACTCGGGCAGCAGGCTGTCACCGCGCGCGGCGTTGGCCAAGAGCAACGCGTGGTTCACCACGACGACGTGTGCGGCTGCGGCGCGCTGGCGTGACCGCACGACAAAGCAGCGCCCGTCCTGCACGAACGGGCAGCGGCGCTGCAGACAGTCGGTCCCTTCAGCCGAGAGCCGATCCCACGAGGAACGCTCGGCGGAGGTCATGTAGAGCTCGGAGAGGTCGCCGGTCTCCGTCGTCGGCAACCAGTTGGCGATGCGGCCAAAGAGGCGCGCCTCGGCCTCATCGCGAGGCTGCCCCTCAAGGCGAACCTCGCTCCAGCGCTCCAGGCACAGGTAGTTCGAGCGCCCCTTCTGCACCACCACGCGCAGTCCCTCAGCCTCCTCACCGGTGGTCGCCTCGATCAGGCGGGCAGCGAGTGGCAGGTCGTGCTGCGCCAGCTGATCTTGCAGATTGAGTGTGTGCGTGGAGACCACGACGCGGTCGTGGTTGGCTCTCGCATGCAGCGCCGCTGGCACGAGGTAGCCGAGCGACT
This sequence comes from Dehalococcoidia bacterium, assembly GCA_965249675.1. GTDB lineage: Bacteria > Chloroflexota > Dehalococcoidia > UBA2979 > UBA2979. The sequence goes on along the minus strand of OZ252250.1, from coordinate 1,703,349 downwards.
TCCCGGTACCCGTCCCCGCCTCGACGGCAAGCTGGCCACCGCGCGAGAGGTGCTCGGCCACCGCGGCCGCCATCTCCAGCTGGCCCCGCCTCGTCTCATAGCCGGGGAAGAGGTCGGAGCGCTGCTCGGCCTCGGCGAAGACCGCCATCACCTGATCTGGCCGGACGTCCAGCCGGTTCTCGCGCGGCTCGAGCCGTTCAGCCACCCGCGAGGGAAGTGGTTGACGCAGCCGCTCGGCGATCCGCGCCGCCTCATCCGGGTCAGGAGCGCGGCCGACCGGCCGGGCACGATCGATCGCTTCTGCGATCAGGTCGGCAACCGCCCACCCGGATGTTGCGGCGAAGCCACGCAGCTCGAGCAGCAGCGACGGTGGCATCGTTTCGAACCGTCCGAGCAGTGCCAGGAAGACATCCCGGGTCGCCTCGGCGTCGGCCAGCGCCCGATGCGCGTTCCCCAGGTCGACACCGAGTAACCGGGCCAGCGATCCGAGATTGAGTCTGCTGGCGCGGGGCAGCAGGACCGAGGAAATCTCCCAGGTGTCGTAGGAGACGCCCGGGAAATCCACGCCGGCCCTGGCGAGAAAGGCGCGATCGAAGCTGATGTTCTGTCCCACGATCGGGAGATCGCCGACGAAGCTCGCCAACTCTGAGGCAACCTCGTCGAAGCGCGGTGCCGCGGCGACCTGCTCGTTCGTGATCCCCGTCAGCTCCTCGATCTCGGCGGGAATGGCGCGATTGGGCCTGACCAGGGTCTGGAACGTCTCCCCGCCGCCCTGGCGTGTGAAACGGACCGCCCCGATCTCGGTGATCTGATCGACGTCTGGATTGAGACCGGTGGTCTCCAGGTCGAGCGCAACGAACTGGTCAGGCAAGACTGCCGCCTTCGTGACCTGCGAACCCGGCGATGGTGCGCGAGCCAGGGTGGAGGATACGTGCCACGAGCACTGCCCGGACAGAGCAGCAGCGGCGGCGATCGCTAGCGGCTGATCTCAGCCGCCTCAATGCTCCCCGCCATGAAGCGTACCCAGCGCCCATCCTTTGTCTTGTGTACGGCGTGGAAGGCGCCTGCGTGGAGTGCCTCCAGCATCTCGCCCGGCGTGCTCACCGTATCCTCGAAGGCCGTGGCAAACGTACCGATTCCGGAGGTCGAGTGTGCGTCGCTCCCGCCGGTCGTTGGGATCCCGAGGATCTCCGCGACGCTCAGGGCAAAGTAGTTCTCCTCAGGCGTGTTCGCCCCGTTCGCCACCTCGATCGCATGGACGTGCTTGAACACCTCCATCTGCTCTGCGGCCTCCTCGGCACTCAACTCGAACTTCTCACCGGTGCGCATCGCCGTGACCGGATCGAAGAGGCGTCGGAAGGGGTGCGCAACCACGACGAATCCACCGTGCCGGTCGGCCGTCTCACGAAGCTTCTCGAGGCGCCGGATACCCGGCAGGTAGCCGGGCAAACCGAAGGCCAGCATGTGGCCGAGGTCGGTCGAGACCTCCATCCCAAAGTTGATGAAGATATCGGGATATTGGCCCCGGAACTCCGCCTGCCGGTGAGACTCGAGCGTGAAGTCATGCTCGGTCATCGACACCGCGGTCAGGCCATTCCCAAGCGCCTGCCTGACCAGTTCATCCGGTTCGAGCATCGAGTCTGAAGAGGCGGGAGCGGTGTGGACGTGTACGTCCATTCTCGTCCCGGAGAAGGGTTCCAGCAGCGTCAGGGTGCACTCGCCTTCAACGCGGTGCGCCACATCTCGACGGCACACGCTGGGGGGCTTGAGAGTAACCGCACTCCTGCCCGCGGGCTAGCAGCGGGCTCGCGGCTGGTCTCAGACGCTCGATGCGAGTGCCGGGAGGAGCAGCGAAAAGGCCGCGAGCGCCGACCCGGCGGCGGCGAGCAGTGGCCACCCTGGTCGGCCCAGGGCGACCGTCCAGGCAACGAGTGCCAGCGCGTGGAGGGCGACCACCGTAACGGAGAAGGCCGGTTGTCCAGCCGCCAGATAGAACGCGCCGAACAGCAGGCCTGCCAACGTGAGGAGGAGCATCAGGGCATTGACCGCCAGTACACCGACCAGCGGCAGTCGCAACGTGGTCTCCCCGAAGCGAGCCCGCCAGCCGAGATCGCGGGAGAGGGCAACGAGCAGGATCGCGGTGATGACGAGCGCCACCAGGGCGCCCGAGACCAGGCCAGCCAGGAGCGCCGCGCCCACCTGTCCGTCGATCGTCATCCGACCTCCTCCATGGCCACGGCCGCGTCGCGCCCGATGGTCTGGACTGAGAACACGGTCGCACCGACCTGCTCAAAGTCACGCCGCAGCCTCGCCAGTTTGGCGCTCTCCCTGACGAAGAGATAGACGGCGGGCCCGCTTCCGCAGAGGTGGAGACGCGGTGCACCGACCTGCGTGTACGTCGCATAGTGTGCAACGAGCTCAGGTTCGGTCCGCTCGACCACGGCCTCAAACCCGTTCCGGAGGTCGGCCGTCGGCGGCGGTGCCCCACGAGCGATTCGCATTGACAGGCGGCGGGAGCGCTCGCCGCTGCTGAAGTCGTGGGCGTGAAGCGCCTGGTAGCGTCGCTGCGTCTTGCCCGGCTCGGACGGGACCGGCGGCAGCAACACCAGTGCCCGCTGCTCGCGGAGATCGGGCAGCGGCTCGACCGATTCACCGCGCCCGGTACAGCGGGCAACACCGCCGTGGACAAAGAACGGCACGTCGGACCCGATCTGTGCGCCGACCGCGGCCAACCGCTCCGTCGACCAGTCGAGCCCCCACAGACGATTCAGGCCGCGTAGCACCGCTGCCGCGTCGGACGAGCCGCCGCCGAGGCCGGCCGGTGACGGGATCCGCTTCACCACCTCGATCGCGACCGCTGGTTCGCGGTCGACGGTCGCCGCCAGCACCCTCGCCGCACGACCGCAGAGGTCGTCGGTGGGGTCGATCTCGGTGGCGAAGTCGCCGCTCAGCTGGACCTGGAGCTGGCCCGCCTCGCGAACGGTGATCCGGTCGCCGAGGCTGATCGTCGTCATGACCGTGTCGACCTCGTGGTAGCCGTCGTCACGCCGGCCCAGCAGCTCCAGCGCCAGATTGAGCTTGGCCGGCGCCGCCAGGCGCAGGGCGCGCGCCTGCCCGACCTCGCCGCTCAAGGCCGGCTCGCCGGCCGGTGCCCTCCGGCAGGCCGATCGCCACGCTGCGTGAGCGTGCCCGGGTGTCGCCTGACGATCGTCTCGAAGAGGCGCTCCCAGTCGGCGAGGCCGAGGTGCTGCGCACGCAGTCTGGGGTCGAGTGCGCTCGCTTCCAGGGCCTCTGACACGGCCGCCGCCGACAACCCGAGCGCCCCGGGGAGTACGTTGTGCAGCTGCTTCCGCGGCGCTGAGAACCCCGCCCGCATCAACTCGAAGAACCGTTCCCGTTCAACCCCCATCACCGACAGCGCGGGCTCCGAGAGGCGATCGATCACGACCACCGCCGAGTCGACCTTCGGCTGGGGCCAGAAGGAGGTCGCCGGCACGTCGAACAGGAGCCGTGGGCTGGCCGAGAACTTAATCGACATCGAGAGCAGAGATTCCCGCCTGGCACCGCCGACCATCCGCCGCGCTACCTCGCGCTGCACCATCACGACCACCCGCTCGGGAGGCGGATCGCTCTCGAGCAGCATCCTGACGATCGGCTGAGTGATGTAGTAGGGCAGATTCCCGGCAACGACGTAGGGGGGAGCGGCACCTGCCTCAGCGAGCAGTTCACGAGCGTGAAACTGCAGGATGTCGGCCGCGATCACCGACAGACCGCCGTAGCCGGCCAGGCGTCGGCGCGTCAGTTCGCAGAGTTCCTCGTCGATCTCGATCGCCACCACGGTCTCGAAGTGGCGTGCGAGCTCCTCGGTCAGGCCGCCGGGTCCAGCGCCGATCTCCAGCACGGTTGGGACCCCGTCGAGCCGCGTCGCTCGGGCGACGGCGTCGAGGGCGACCTCATCGATCAGGAAGTTCTGGCCGAGCGCCTTGTGAGGGCGGAGACCCAGCTTCGCGAGATAGGGCGGGAGCGCAGCTCTTCCCGATGCCCGCCGCGAGCTACGCATGCTGGCGTAACGCACCGCGGCAAGGGTCGGAGAGAAGGGGTGGTCGTGCCCCGCCGTCGAACCGCATCATGGCCTTACTCACGCCGTCGACTCAAACCCGGCGACCCTACGGCACCCGATGGAACCGACGTGCCGCTGCTTCCTTCCGGACCTGACGGGGTTGGCCGGGCATCGCCGCGCAGGACCGAATTCTCAACGCCTCCAGCGCTCGCAGTTTCCACGACGCAAGACCCTCGGGCGGGCATTCAGTCCCGCTAGAGCGGATTGCGGGTAGAGGGCACCGCTAGCTCCCCACCTAGCACGACCAGCCTGATCGTAGCAGTCCCACCGGGCCCGGGCGACGTTCCGGGCCGACGGCGGGGGCACCTCGGGCGGGCGCCCTGGGCATCGGGAGCGGGGTCGTGGGCTACACTGACCGGTGTCCCCAGGGAGCCGGTACGGGCTGAAGCGAGGCGCGCCAGTGCAGATCTTGTCGCTCAGTCACCGCTTGATGAATCCGCGGATCGACAACTACAACATCTTCAGCGCCCCCGCTGTGCTCGATTACGAGGCGATCGTCGTCGACGTCGGCGGCGTCGCTGAGACGGTGCGGACCGCGGTCGATGCGAGCGCCGCCTACCAGAGCTACGCCAACCTGCCAATCGTCAACGGCGAGTCCGTCGACGGCGTGGCCGGAATCGCCGAAACGCTCTCGCGGCGCGCGGAGGAGATCCGTCTCGCCCTCGAACGAGGCGCCACCGTGATCGTCTTCATGGACCGGGGCGGCCAGATCGCGGGGGTCTCCGGCAATCAGGGGCTTGAGCGCTATTTCTTCCTGCCGGCCCCGGGAGGGCTGGCCTGGAACAGCACGACGATCCGCGGCGGTGAGGGCCGTACGCTCTCGATCAGCGAGCCCGACCATCCCACCATCGACGTGATCGAGTCTTACCGCCGCGACATCCTCTACCGTGCCTATTTCAACGACCGCGCACCCGGATTTGCAGGCAACGCCCGGGTGATCGCCCGCTCCGCTGGCGGCGCTCCAATCGCAGCCGAGTTCAAGGTGTTCGGGGGGCGAGTGATCTTCCTGCCGACGCCACGTGAGCCCGGCGCTCGGTGGCTCATCCAGAACGAGAGCAAGGCGATCCTGACCGCATTCGACGAGCTCCTCGGCCGTTCCGACGACCCCGACCCCTCCTGGATCGCGGCGATGGCCGTTCCCGGAGGCGATGTGCTGGCGGCCGAACAGCGGCGCCGCGAGGCGGCCGCCGAAGAGGCGGAGCGCGAGCTGACGGCGGCTCGCACAGCCAACGAGCAACACCACCTGGTCCGCGATGCACTCTGGCGCACGGGCCAGCACGGGCTGCTCCCCGCCGTCGCGGCCTGTGCCGCTCATCTCGGGTTCGAGATGAAGACGAATGCCGCGGGCGAGCCGATCCTGGTCGACGGCGAACGGGAGCTCCACCTCGTCGTGGCCGGCTCTGAGGAAGCGGTGGGCATGGCCGCGCACTATCGACTGCGCTCCCGCCTCGACTCGATCATCGAGCGCGGCCTGCCCGCAGCGCGGGGCCTGATCGTGGCCAACGGCCAGCGCCTGACCAGACCCGAGGAACGACTCAGGCAGGTCGCACCGCCCCTTGCAACTGCTGCCGAATCGGTCGGCTACGCCGTCGTCAGGGCGAGCGAGTTGTTCGAAGCCGCTTGCCTGGTGCTCGACGGCCTCGACGATCAGGTCCGAGCGGCAATTCGCGGCCGCCTCAGGAGCACCGATGGCGTCGTGGGCCTCTCGGATCTCCTCGCGCCTCCCGATGACGCCGAGCAAGAATCTGCGTGAGCCGGGCGAGCCGCCCGGGACCTTCAGCCGAGCTCGACCAGCGCGATCGGACGGTCGACCTCGGTCGGCGCCGCGTAGTCGACGCCATCGACCGCGAATCCGAAGAGCTGCTGGAAGTCTCGACGGAAGCCTGCGTAGTCGGTCAGCTCATCGAGCGTCTCGTCGGTCACACGTGGCCACCGGTCGGCCACCTCCCGCTGAACCTCGGGGAGCATCTCCAGGTCGTCGAGCCTGATCCGGTGTTCGTCGTCGGTGAGCGGCTGCCTGCCCGGAGCGAGGTGGTCACGGAATAGCCTGGCCGCCTGTTCGATCGTGCCCTCGTGCAGTTCCCGCTCTTTCATCACCTTGAAGAGCACGCTCATGTAGAGCGGCACGGCCGGAATCGCGCTCGATGCCTGGGTCACCACACCCTTGTTGATACTCACCCAGGCACCGCCCCCCCGGGCGCTGAGCGCTGTGTGCAGTCGTAGTGCCGTCTCCTCGAGGTGCTCCTTGGCCTTGCCGATGGTGCCACGGCGGTAGATCGCGGCGGAAACCTCGGGCCCGATGTAGGAAAAGGCGACGGTGCGGAACCCCGGCGCAAGCAGGCCGGCACCATTGAGCACCTCAGTCCACTCCTGCCAGTCTTCGCCGCCCATCACCTTGCGCGTACTCTCGATCTCCTCCTCCGTCGCCGGATCGATCGCCGCGGCGGTCACCTGGTGCTGGCGGAGGTCGAACCCCTTGCCGGTGTACGGCTCGCCGATCGGCTTGAGCGCGCTGTGCCACACGGTTCCCGCCGCATCGACGCGGCGTGGAGCTGCCAGGCTGTAGACGAGCAGGTCGAGGGGGCCGAATTCCTCGCGCAAGACCCGCACGGCGGCCTCTTTCACCTGGCGCGAGAAGGCATCGCCGTTGATCACCTTGAGCTTCCGCTCAGAGCGGGCAGCCAGTCGGCCCGCCTCGGCCAGGTTGTACCAGCCGGCGGTGGCCGTTCGACGAGTGGTCGGCTCCTTCTCGAAGCAGATGGCGAGGCTATCGGCCCCGTATCCGAAGAGCGCCGTGAGGAGACTGGATAGCCCGTAGCCCTGGCTGCCGCCGATCACCAGTACGTTCCCCAGTCCCTCGCCTGGAGTACCGCCCGCGGCGACCTCTGCCTGACGACGTACCATCTCGGCGCAGCCCTCCGGGTGCGCCGTGAGGGAGATGAAGCCTCGGATTCGCGGCTCGACCACCAACTCCGCCATTCGTCCTCCTACTGCACTCTCGGGCCCTCTGTGGGCCCCACACCCCCGCTATCGAGCCGGTGGGGGTACTTCCGGCCGTGCCCCAAGTACCTCATTCGCGGAGTTTCAGCACGGCCATAAACGCCTCCTGAGGGACCTCGACCGCACCCACCATCTTCATCCGCTTCTTGCCCGCCTTCTGCTTCTCCAGCAGCTTCCGCTTGCGCGTGACATCTCCCCCGTAGCACTTGGCCAGCACGTTCTTCCGCATCGCTCGTACGGTCTCGCGGGCGACGATCTTGCCGCCGACCGCCGCCTGGATCGGTACATCGAACATCTGTCGCGGGATCAGCTTCTTCAGCGATGCGACCAGCCCGCGCCCCTGTCTCGCGGCATGCTCAAGCGGCACGATCGTGGACAGGGCGTCCACCGGCTCACCGTTGACGAGGATCGCCAGCTTCTGCACACGGGCCGGCCGGTAGCCCTCGAGCTGATAGTCCAACGCGGCATAGCCCTGCGTGCGGGACTTCAGCTGATCGTAGAACTCGACCAGGATCTCAGAGAGCGGCACCCGGTAGCTCGCGAGCACACGCGAGTCTCCCTCATCGTCGGCATGATCGAGGTAGTCGAGCTGGTCAAACTCGCCGCGTCGCTCATCAACAAGGCCCATGATCGCCCCGATATATCGCGCCGGCACCGTCACCGAGAGCTTCACCCACGGCTCGCGGATCTCGACAATCTCCTGCGTCGGCGGCAGCGCGGCCGGGGAGTCCACTAGCACCTCTTGCCCGTTCGTCCTGGTCACCTGGTACTCGACCGACGGTGCGGTCGCGATCAGCTCGAGGTCGAATTCCCGTTCCAAGCGCTCCTGGATGATCTCCATGTGCAGCAGCCCCAGGAAGCCGCATCGGAAGCCAAAGCCGAGGGCACCCGATGTCTCAGGCTGCCAGTGCAGCGAGGCGTCGTTCAGCGTGAGACGTTCCAGCGCTTCGCGGAGTTCGGGATAGCGATCGGGATCGGTCGGGTAGATGCCAGCGTAGACCATCGACTGGGCCGGCCGGTACCCGGCCAGCGGCTCATCGGCGGGAGCGCGGTCAACCGTCACCGTGTCCCCGACCCGACTGTCCTGGACGCCCTTCAGTCCGGTCGCGACATAGCCGACCTGTCCTGCCTCGAGCATCCCGGCCGGAACGAGGTCCGGCGCGAAGTAACCGACCTCGATCGGCTCGAAGCGACGCCCCTGCTGCATCAGCCGCAAGGGCTCCCGCCCGTCGATCCGGCCGTCGACCACCCGCACGTAGACGAGAACGCCCTTGTAGCTGTCGTACTTCGCGTCGAAAACGGCGGCCCGCAACGGCGCTCGCGGATCGCCCCCGGGTGGCGGGATCCGATCGATGATGGCCTGCAAGATCTCCTCGATGCCCTCGCCCGTCTTGGCCGAGGCGAACAGGATCTCGTCGTCGTCGAAGCCGATCACGTCGACCAGCTCCATCGCGACCCGCTCGGGCTCGGCGGAGGGCAGATCGATCTTGTTGACGATCGGGATCAGCCTGAGATTCATGTCTAGCGCGAGGTAGACATTCGCGAGCGTCTGCGCCTGAATCCCCTGCGTCGCGTCGACCACCAGGATCGCACCATCGCAGGCGGCCAGCGCTCGCGAGACCTCGTAGGCGAAGTCGACGTGCCCGGGTGTATCGATCAGGTTGAGCTCGTAGGCACCGCCGTCACCGCCCCGGAAGCCCATGCGCACGGCCTGGGCCTTGATGGTGATCCCCTTCTCGCGCTCCAGGTCCATCGAGTCAAGCAGCTGCTGCTGCATGTCGCGCTGCTGAACCTGGTCGGTCGCTTCGAGCATGCGATCAGCGAGCGTCGACTTGCCGTGGTCGATGTGCGCGATGATCGAGAAGTTGCGAATGTGCTCGTAGTCCACGGCCTGATCGTAGCCTCTTCGGTAGCTATGGGTGGGCGAGGGGCACAGATCGAGCGAGCGGGCCCCGCTGGGGACCCGCTCGCTGGTTGCTGGTCTGGCCGGAGAACGCTGCGCGACTCCGCTTCCGGCAGCTGCTGGCTAGGCGACGTTCTCCGGCGGCCGGGCCAAATGGCAGGCGACCCAGTGATCGGGGATCACTTCACGCCACTCCGGCAGGTCGTTACGGCAGACCTCCTCCGCGATCGGGCAGCGGGTGTGGAAGACACACCCGGGCGGCGGTCGCAGCGGCGATGGCACGTCACCTTCCAGCACGATCCGTTCTCGCGAACGCTCGAGCTCGGGGTCGGTGATCGGGACGGCCGAGAGCAGCGCCTGGGTGTAGGGGTGCAGCGGCACCTGGTAGAGCTCGTTCGATTCCGACAACTCCATCATCTTGCCGAGGTACATCACCGCTACCCGGTCGGAGATGTGCCGGACGACCGCGAGGTCGTGGGCGATGAACAGGTAGGTGAGGTCGAACTCCGACTGGAGATCCTCCATCAGGTTGATGATCTGAGCCTGAATCGACACGTCGAGGGCCGATACCGGCTCGTCCGCGACGATGAAGTCTGGCTCCACCGCGAGCGCCCGTGCGATCCCGATGCGCTGTCGCTGTCCACCTGAGAACTCGTGCGGGTAGCGCTTGGCGAACAGCGGGTTGAGGCCCACCGCGTTCATGATGAACTCGATGCGGTCACGCCGCTCCTGTCCCTTGTAGAGACCGTGGATCGCCATCGGCTCACCGACGATCTGATTGACGCTCATGCGCGGATTGAGGCTTGAGAAGGGGTCCTGGAAGATCATCTGCATCTTCCGGCGGAAGCGGCGGAGATCGCTCCCCTTCAGTTCAGTCAGCTCCGTACCGTCGAACCTGACCCGACCTTCAGTCGGTCTGTAGAGCTGCAGGATCGCACGACCGGTCGTCGACTTGCCGCAGCCAGACTCACCGACCAGACCGAGCGTCTCCCGTCGGTCGACGTGGAAGTCGAGACCGTCGACGGCGCGAACATCAGCGACCTTGCGCTGGATGAACAGTCCGGAGGTCACCGGGAAGTACATCTTGAGGTTCTCGACCTCGAGAAGACGATTCTCTGACGTCATCGTGGCCCGGGGCTCAGGCATCACTTCAGTAGTCATCGGTGGCTATCCTTCCGCGCTGGCAGCAGCGAGGCGGGTATGCAGGTCGACCTCGATCCGCGTCTTCTCGTCCGTGTTCGGGTTCCGCCAGCAGGCGGCCGCGTGCCCGTCAGCCTTCTCTTCAAGCATCGGTCGCTCGGTCTGACACTTCTCGATCGCCCACGCGCAGCGAGGCTCGAAGGGGCAACCCGGGATCGGGTCCACCAGCAGGGGTGGCTGCCCCTCAATGGTGGACAGCCGCTTGTGATCGGTCTCATCAAGCCGCGGCACGGACTCCAGCAGGCCGACCGTGTAGGGATGGGCGGCCCGCTTGAAGACGTCGACTGCGGTACCGCTCTCGACGATGATCCCCGCGTACATGACGTTCACCCGGTCGGCGTAGCGCGCGACCACCCCGAGGTTGTGGGTGATCACGAGCACCGCTGATTCCAGCTCGCGGCAGAGGTCGGCCATGATCTCAAGGATCTGCGCCTGGATGGTGACATCGAGTGCAGTGGTGGGCTCGTCCGCGATCAAGAGCTTCGGATTACACGAGAGTGCCATCGCGATCATCACGCGCTGACGCATGCCGCCCGAGAACTGGTGCGGATAGTCGCCGATTCGTCCAGCCGCCTCGGGAATCCCGACGAGTTCGAGCAACTCGACGGCGCGTGCCGTCGACTCCTCCTGGCCCAGCCCCATGTGCAAGACGATCGACTCTCGAATCTGCTGTCCGATCGTCAACACCGGATTGAGCGAGGTCATCGGCTCCTGGAAGACCATCGCGATGCGGTTGCCGCGGATGCTGCGCATCTCGGCGTCCGACACTTCCAGCAGGTCCTGACCCTCAAAGATGATCTCGCCGTCGACGATCCGTCCGGGCGGATCCGGGATCAGCCTCAGGATCGACATGGCGGTCACTGACTTGCCACAGCCGGACTCACCCACGAGCGCAAGCGTTTCACCCTCATCGAGGTGCCACGTGACGCCATCAACCGCCCGGACCACCCCCTCTTCTGTGAAGAAGTGCGTCTTGAGGTTCTTGACTTCCAGCAGTCTCTCCATGGAGCCCCCAACTAGTCCTTCGCGAATCGCCCTCAGTACCCCGCCGCGATTGGTGGGGAAGAGGAGATTCGAACTCCTACGCCTCGCGGCACGTGAACCTAAATCACGCTCGTCTGCCAGTTCCGACACTTCCCCGACGCGACGCGCTTCCACGCGTCGCCACTGTACACGAGAAGGGGCGCCGAGAGGATGTCCCGGGGAATGTAGAACTTGAAGGGGGCGGCTCCCCCGCCTGAGCCTACCGTGTGGTAGGTGTCAGGTGGGTCGAATCAACCGACAGGAAGAGGAGCCACCGTGAAGAAGAATTATCAGAAGAGGCGACGCCAGACGAGCCGGTCGGAGGTCAGTGCGGCGGAGGCGGCCCTGCGGCAAGCCTGGCGGATGTGATGGCCGACAGGCGCGAGGGACTGCTTGCGCTGGCGGTCCAGAGCGGCCTGGGAGTGATGCAGGCGCTGTTCAATCAGGATGTCGATCGCCTCTGTGGTCTGTCGGGGAAAGACAACTCGGACCGCCAGGGCTACCTGAACGGCCGAACGGACGGAATCGTTGGACTGGGCGGACGCCGGATCCCCATCACGAGAGCGCGTGTGCGCTCAGCGGATGGCTCGGGCGAGTTGCCGGGGAACTCGAAGTGGACAGCTACGAGGAACTGCGGGGCACCGACCTCCTGGGGCGAATGGCGCTGGAGCGCATGATCGCGGGACTCTCCACGCGGAACGACCGGTCCGGTCTGGAGCCGGTCGGTGCGGAGGTGGAGGAACGCGCTGTCGGTACGGGGAAGTCCTCGCTCTCTCGTCGCTTTATCGCCCCGACGGCGACGGCGCTGGCAGAGCTCCTCGCTCGCCCGCTGAACGAGGTGGACCTGGTCGCGGGTGGACCTGGTCGCGCTGATGGTGGCGGCGTGCATTGCGGCGAACAGACCTGCCTGGTGGCGCTCGCAATCGACATCACGGGGGTCAAGCACCGGCTGGCAATCGTGGAGGGCGCCACGGAGAACGCCACCGTGGTGCGTGAACTGCTGGCCGGCCTCTGTGAACGCGGTCTGGACGTCACAGGCCCGATTCTGGTCGTGATCGACGGAGCGAAGGAGCTCCGCAGCGCCGTGGACGATGTGTTCGACCAGCCCATCATCCAGCGCTGTCAGGAACACAAGATCCGGAACGTGCGGGACAGGCTGCCTCAGCAGCTGCGGAACGTCACCGCGCGGCGGATGCGTGCGGCCTACCACGCCGAGAGCACGATTGCGGCTGAAGCCGCGCTTGAGGCTCTCGGCACGGAACTGGCCAAGACCGACCCGGGAGCCGCCGCCAGCCTGCGCGAGGGGCTTGAGGAGACGCTCACCGTGACTGCGCTCGCGATTCCGCCGACGCTGGCGCCTACCCTGCACTCGACCAATCCCATCGAGTCGATGATCTCGATCTGCCGCGACAGCACTGGGAACGTGAAGCGGTGGCGGAATGGGCAGATGGCATTGCGCTGCTGCGCCGCCGGCATGCTGAAGGCCGAGCAGCAATTCCGCCGCGTCAACGGCCACCTGCACCTCGCGGCGTTGCGTCAGGCACTCGACCTGAAAACCGCAGGGAGGCACACTTCGACCATCGCCCCATAGATGGTCGCACCCCGAAGTTCTACAGGCCTAGGGACATCCTCGGCACCGAATCACAACCTGATGCGCGAGTCTCTGGTGAGCCCCCGGGGATTCGAACCCCGAACCGGTTGATTAAGAGTCAACTGCTCTGCCATTGAGCTAGAGGCCCGGCTGGACGGTAGCGCGAGAAATCTCGGCATGTCAACGAACGCACGGCGACCGTGAGGCCTCCTGGCCTTCCCTCCACACCGCCCTTTGACGCCTTCCGGCGCCCGGCGGTAGCCTCCCGTCGTCACGGGCGGTTAGCTCAGCTGGCTAGAGCGCAGCGTTGACATCGCTGAGGTCACTGGTTCGAGTCCAGTACCGCCCACCAGCCCGAACAACCTCGACCAGCGTCATGCGCAATGGCTTCGCCTGTAAGGGCGAGGCAGGTAGCCACTCCCCTGCCAGTAGCAACACCAGCCGGGAGGAGATCCGCGGTCTGCAGTAGACCGGCGGAAGTCATGCAACAACGTAGTCACTCTTGTGACAGCAGCCAGCCTGCCAGCGCGTCCACGAAGGTGTCGCCGTAGCCTGGTGAATGGCTGCTGCCCGCGCCCATCCAGAGCTCGAGAGTGGTTCCCTCCGCGCAGCCCGACTCCAGGCGGAATGCCTGGAGTCGGGGCCCGGCACGTATCGGTCCAGATCGAGGGTGGCATCGGGCTGGGGGTATTCGGGCCAGTCGCAGCCGGCCCGCCGGCTCCAGCGCATCACCATGTCCCGAGCCCCAGCGTAGAACGCCGGTTCGCCGTCGCCCGTCGCATTCCGCTCGATTTCGTCGCCCTCGCAGCTGGAGTCCTCGACGTAGCTCGTACCGGCAAGGCTGGCCATGGCACGAAGGCCGGGCAGACTCTTGCAGGCCATGTGGTACGACATAAACCCGCCGCTCGAGTAGCCGAAGAAGTACACCGGTCCGAAGTCCCTCACTGTCCTTGCTCTCGCGACGAGCTCAGTCAGATAAGCGACGTCATCCTCGCCGGTCTTCCCGAGGTCGCAGCACTGGTCGGTGGGGTTCCAGAAGCGGTTTCCCTCGCCGTCGGGTGTCCCGTTGGGCAGGAGGAGCGCGAACCCGTGGGTGTTCACACGCTCGTGAAGGGGCACGTAGGTTGCGGAGCGGCACGGACTGCACGTCAGGAAGCGGCAGACGCTGGCGCGGAGTTGGCGGCGCTCGCGTGTGCGCAGCGTGCCGTCGCCAACGGCGCTGCGGCGCTACCTGGAGCGTTTCCACGATCGGGAGGAGGAAGAGCGCCGCGAACCACATCGCGCCTTCATCCCGAGGCCGTCTGAGGCGCTGCGCGGGCTGGGCCGGGTCAACGGCGACCTGTTGGCGTTTGCCCAGCGGCACGAGCGGCAGCAAGAGGCGACGCTGGATATGGACGCGACACTGATCGAGACGGGCAAGCGGCAGGCGTTGTACAGCTACCAGCAGACACCGGCCTACCAGCCACTGACCACCTACTGGGCGGAGGCGGACGTGGTGCTGCATTCGGAGTTCCGAGACGGCAACGTCCCTGCCGGGTACGAGCAGTTGCGTGTGATGCAGGAGGCCATGCAGATGCTCCCGCCGGGTGTCGAGCGGGTGTACATGCGCTCAGACACTGCCGGCTACCAGCAGGAGCTGCTGCGCTACTGCGCGGAGGGGCGGGATCCCCCGTCGGGGCTGTTCGGCGCCAACGCGGCGTGGTGGGCGATGGTGGTGCTGGCGTCGAATCTCAACGCGACGTTCAAGCGACTGCTGCTCCCAGCGGAGTGGGCGGGCAAACGGCACAAGGCGGTTCGCTTCTCCCTGATCGGTATTGCCGGACGGGTGGTCAAGCGCTCGCGGAGGCTCCAGGTCCAGCTCCGCGCCGGCCATCCGGCCTACGCGTTGCTGGTGGGGGCACCCCAGCGGCTGCGAGTGCTCGCCAACGCACCGCCGTAGGCCCCCACAGACGCCGCTCGCCCCGTCACTTTGTTGCGATCCGACCGGATGGCCAACCTCGCCGTGCCGGCACTCGTCCCGCCCACCCCTCGGCACCGTCTCTACTGCCTCGCTGCACGACACGTCGCCACGACCTCGTCGCTGTTGCTCGGGCATCGGCGCCCGTTCGCCTCAAATGCCGCCCCAACACCGCGATCAGCCCCCAGCGCCGCTCCCGCCGCCGCCAGGTGCCGGATCTTGGGGTTCGGCATCCAATTCTCCATACCGGCGCGCCGTGCTCAGATCGAGACCGACCAGCGGAAAGTTCGCAGTACAGTAGGCTTAGGCCCACCA
Source organism: Dehalococcoidia bacterium (assembly GCA_965249675.1). Taxonomy (GTDB): domain Bacteria; phylum Chloroflexota; class Dehalococcoidia; order UBA2979; family UBA2979. Next base: position 1,688,240 of record OZ252250.1, on the reverse strand, counting down.
GGACCCCAACGCCCGTTTGTCGGTGCTAGGGACGCCACCGTACCCGCGACTGCCGCCTGATCACCTCGCCTCGATGCCTTGGTAGCATGGTGGATGTCGGCATGACGCTCCACTCTCCCAAGAGCACCCGCTCCATCGTCCGCCTGGCTGCCCGATTGCACTCCGGCCAGGCAGAGAGGTCCGACCCGTTATGTCTGAGCGGCAGGCCCAGGGCCCCGAGAGCGAGGACGAGCCGCCGTTCAGTGAGCTCGGTCCCGCCGAACAGCTGCGCCGCATGCGGCACTCGGCGGCGCACGTACTTGCCGAGGCGGTCCTCGAGCGATTCCCGGAGGCGAAGTACGCGATCGGCCCACCGATCGAGAACGGCTTCTACTACGACTTTGAACTGCCCAGACCACTCAATCCCGATGATCTCACCCATCTCGAACGGCGGATGCGGCGCACCGCGCGGCGCAATGTGCCGATTACCGGGGAGTGGATCCCGAAGGAGCAAGCGCGCGAGATCTTCGCCGACCAGCCCTACAAGCTAGAGTTGATCGACGAGATCGATGGTCAGTCCGTCGGCCACTTTCGCCACGCCAAATTCGACGACCTCTGCCGCGGCGGCCACACCGAGCGCACCGGACAGCTCGGCGCCTTCAAGCTGAGCCACGTCGCCGGGGCATACTGGCGAGGCGACGAGACGCGGCCGATGCTGCAGCGGATCTACGGGCTCCTCTTCCCGGAAGAGGAAGAACTCGACACCTACATCGCAGCCAGGGAGGAGGCTGAGCGCCGCGACCATCGGCGTCTCGGACGCGAGCTCGATCTCTATTCGACGCATGAGGAATATGGGCCGGGGCTGATCTACTGGCATCCGCGAGGTGCGCGCACGCGGCTGGAGATCGAGGAGGCGTGGCGCCAAGAGCACCTCCAAGCCGGCTATGAGATCGTCTTCACGCCGCACATCGGCAGGGCCGAGCTGTGGGAGACCAGCGGGCACCTCGACTTCTATGCCGAGGGCATGTACAGCCCGATGGACATCGACGGGGACGACTACTACCTCAAGCCCATGAACTGCCCCTTCCACGTGCAGATCTTCAAGAACACGCGGCGCTCCTACCGCGAACTCCCGATGCGGCTGGCAGAGCTCGGCACGGTCTATCGCAATGAGCGTTCCGGCGTCCTCCACGGGCTGATGCGCGTCCGGGGGTTCACACAGGACGACGCCCACATCATCTGCACCGCCGATCAGGTCGAGGACGAGATCGTTTCGGTGGTCGAGTTCGTGCTACGCCTGCTGCGCCTGTTCGGCTTCGAGGACTTCGAGGCGAACCTCTCCACTAGGCCCGCAAAGTCGGTCGGCGAGAGCAGTCACTGGCTGCAGGCGGAAGAGGCGCTCAGCCGGGCGCTCGACCGCGCACAGGTCACCTACTCGCTAGACGAGGGCGGGGGTGCCTTCTACGGGCCGAAGATCGACATCCATCTCCGCGACACGCTCGGACGCCGCTGGCAGTGCTCGACCGTCCAGTTCGACTTCAACCTGCCCGAACGGTTCGGGATGAGCTACATCGGAGATGATGGCGCCGAGCATCGCCCCTTCATGGTTCATCGAGCGCTGCTTGGCTCGATTGAACGCTTCTTCGGGATCCTGATCGAGCACTACGGGGGAGCATTCCCGCTGTGGCTGGCCCCCGTTCAGGCGATCGTGATCCCGATTGCCGACAGGCACATCGACTTCGCGCAGGAGGTGCGAGGTGAGCTCGCGAAGAGTGACCTGCGCGTCGCCGTCGACCTGTCCGGCGAACGGATGGGCAACATGATCCGTCGTGCCCAGCTCCAGAAGACCCCGTACATGCTCGTCATCGGCGACCGCGAGGTGGAGGCCCGCTCGGTCTCCGTTCGCGATCGTAGCGGTACGAACCACGGAACCCACTCGATCGAGTCGATTGCCTCAGAGCTGGCAGCCGAACGGGATCGACGCGGGCAGGAGACGTCAGCCTAGGGGCCGCGCTGAGATCGCCGGTGGCTTGCCCCGATGCGGTCGATTTGCCACGCTTGCGCCACGCTTCGATGGAGCCAATCAGCCAACAGAGAGACATCTGATGTTCAAGCGCGTCCTGATCGCCAACCGCGGCGAGATCGCCCTGCGCGTACAGCGCACCTGCCGCGAACTCGGCGTTGAGACCGTCGCGGTCTACTCCGAGCCCGATCGAAACGCGCTCCACGTGCGAGGCGCGGACCAGGTCATCTGTATCGGCCCCGGCCCGGCCCTCGAGTCGTACCTGGTGATCGACAAGATCATCGATGCCGCCAGAGAGACCGGTGCCGAGGCGATTCACCCTGGCTACGGCTTCCTCTCTGAGAACGCTGAGTTCGCCGACCGCTGCGAGGCCGCAGGCATCACCTTCATCGGACCACCGGGCTCTGCGACCAGGGCGATCGGTGACAAGGTGTCCGCCCGCGGTCTGATGGAGGCGGCAGGTGTGCCGGTGGTCCCCGGCGCCAATGAGATCGACCCCACCAACCTCGCGTTCGCGCTCACAGAGGCCGAACGCATCGGCTTTCCGTTGATGGTGAAGGCGTCAGCGGGCGGCGGCGGCCGCGGGATTCGACTGGTCGCCGAGGCAGGTGATCTCGAGGAGGGAATGCGTCAGGCGGCGTCGGAAGCACAGTCGTCCTTCGGCAACCCAACCATCTTCTTGGAGCGGTACATCTCTCCGGCCCGCCACATCGAAGTCCAGATCATCGCTGACAGTCACGGCACCGTCACCACCTTCGGCGAACGGGAGTGCTCGATTCAGCGGCGGCACCAGAAGGTGTTGGAGGAGGCCCCATCACCTGTCGTGACGACCGAGATCCGGGAGCAGCTCTCGCAGGCGGCGATCGCTGCAGCCCGGAGCTGCGGCTACCGCAACGCCGGCACCGTGGAATTCCTGATGGACGAGAACGGTGGCTTCTACTTCCTGGAGATGAACGCGCGGCTGCAGGTCGAACACCCGGTCAGCGAACTGGTCTACGGCGTCGATCTGGTCGCCCTGCAGCTGCGGGTCGCCGCCGGCGAGCGCCTCGCTGAGGAGGGGCGGTCACGAGAGCCTCGCGGCTGGTCGATCGAGGCGAGGATCAACGGAGAGGACGCATACAACGGCTTCACCCCATCGCTCGGGTTGGTTCAGCACGTTGAGCACCCACTCGGGCCCGGCGTCCGCTTCGACAGCATGCTCTTTGACGGTCTCGACGTTCCGCCCTTCTACGACTCGCTCCTCGGCAAGCTGATCGTCTGGGCCGAGACACGCGAGCTGGCGGTTCGTCGACTCCGCCGCGCCCTCAACGATCTGGTGATCGTCGGCATCGACACCAACATTCCCTTCCACCTCGCTCTGATCGAACATCCCGACTTCGGCTCGGGCAGCTTCCACACCGGCTGGCTGGAGGAGTCATTCACGATGCCACCCCCGCCCGCTGACGACCCCCGCGAGAAGACAGCGCTGCTTGCCGCCGCGATCGCCGCAAGTGTCGGTGGCGGCAGCAGGCAGACCCGGATCCCCGGTCCGTCCAAGTGGATGCGTGCGGGACGTTCGCAGGCGATGGGCCTGCGGGTGGGAGGTGGCGGATGGCACCGCGGCATCGCTTCGAACTGAACGGCGAAGACCGCCGTGTCCTCGTATCAGAGCAAGACGGGCTGACACGGCTGGTCGTCGACGACGATGAACCGATCGTTGCGGATGTGACGCTCTCCGGCATCCCCGGGCAGGTCTCGATCGTCATTGACGGGCACCCCGAGCGCGCCTTCGTCGCCCGCGATGGGCGCGACTACCGAGTAACGGTCGGTGACCGCACGTTCCTCGTGGCGGCGGCCGGTGGCGGCAAGCGGGGGCGCAGCGCCGTCGGAGGCGCGAGCGACCCGATCGGTCACATCTCTGCACCTCTCGCCGGGGTATTGGTCGAGTGCCGCGTTGCGGTGGGCGATACGATCCGCGAGAGCCAGCCCGTCCTGATCGTCGAGGCAATGAAGATGCAGAACGAGCTCCAGGCACCGCACGGTGGCATCGTGACGGCGCTGCACTTCACTCCCGGATCACGCGTGGAGAAGGGCGACCTGCTCTTGGAGTATGACGCCACCGACTGACTGTCCGGGGGCCGGCTCATCGCATCCTGCCACGGTCCACCGCGCGCGAGCGTTCTCCCGTGCGAATTGTTCGCGTCTCCGCGAAACTGCTAGAATCCGCTCGGCGCTCGGCGATCCCCGCCGGGCTCGCGTGCCCAGTGGAAGGGTGAACCATCGCCAGAGAAATGCGCATGAACGAGCAGATCCGTGTACCGACGGTGAGGCTCGTTCGCGACGGTGAACAGCTTGGTATCGTCTCCATCGAGGAGGCCCTGCAGGTCGCAGCGGATGCCAACCTCGACCTCGTCGAGATCGCCCCCAAGGTCGACCCGCCGGTTGCCCGCATCATGGACTACGGCAAGTTCAAGTACGAGCAGTCCAAGCGGGATCGCGAAGCACGACGTGGCTCGAAGCAGGTCGAGTTGCGTGAAGTCCGGATGCGGGTGAAGATCGGCAAGCACGATCGCGACTTCAAGATCCGTACCGCTCGCAAGTTGCTCCTCGGCGGAGACAAGGTAAAGGTCTCTGTGATGTTTCGGGCGCGCGAGATCACCCACCCCGAGGTGGCGCGGGAGCTGCTCGACGGATTTGCGGCCGAGCTGGAAGATACCGCTGCGGTCGAGCGCAGGCCGGCGTTGGAGGGTCGATTCATGAGCATGATCCTCGACCCATCGAAGAAGGGTGCTGCGAAGCAGGCGGCACAGCGCAGGTCGGAGGCGTCGCGGGAACGAGCGGCAAGGAGTCGCTCCGCAGATCAGGCGACAGAGAGCGGGCAGCCGACAGGCGCACCCGCCGGAAGCAGGTAGAGCCCGTGCCGAAGATGAAGACCCACAAGGGCACGCAGAAGCGGGTCAAGATCACCGGCTCCGGGAAGGTCATGCTCCGGAAGGCCGTGCCCAAGCGAATGCGCAAGCCACGGCGAACGCTCTACGAGCTGAGGGGCGACGTGGAAGCCCATTCCACCGTCACACGAGCAATCCGCAAGAACCTCCCTTACGCCTAGCGGCACAGAGATCGATCAACCCAGGCTGGCGACCAGCGGCCGCCATCATCGTTCAGGATCAGCTGATGCCCAGAACCCGGAACCGCGTCCAGACCCGACGACGCCACAAGAAGGTCCTCGAGCTCACCAAGGGACATCGAGGGAAGCGCCGGACCAACATCAAGGTCGCCCACGAGTCGATGCTCCATGCGCTGCGGTATTCGACCGACCACCGTCGTGATCGCAAGGGCGACTTCCGGAGACTGTGGATCGTCCGAATCAACGCGGCCGCGCGGATCAACGGCCTGAAGTACGGCCAGCTGATCGACGGGCTGAACAAGGCCGGCATCGAGATCAACCGAAAGATGCTTGCCGACCTCGCCGTGAAGAACCCGGCAGGCTTCGCCGCGGTCGCCGAGCAGGCTCGGGCAGCCCTGTCGGCCGCCAGAGCTGCCTAGGGACGCTCTGAACTGGCCGCGAAATGCGGCCGATCAGGCTCTTCTGGGGCGTTCAATCGCTTGATGGTCAGGAATGCGGCCTGATCGGGGCTCGCGAGCGGCTCTGCGAGTGCCGTTTGGCGCTCGCTGCGGGATTCTGGGCGCACTGCGCCGTTGTTACGCAGCAAGTTGGCGCTCCGCTCGAACCATGTTGGCCAGCCCCAACAGCAACGCGAGCCGCTGCGTGTTCTTGAACAATCCGCGGTAGCGGACCTTGGCGTAGCCGAAGCGCACCTTCACGATCTGGAACGGATGCTCGACCTTCGCACGCACGGAGGCCTTGCGCTTCTCTTCGAGCCACTCCTCACCCTCCCGGTCGAGCAGTCGCCGCTTGCCCGGTCGCATGGCAACCTGCCACTGCACCGCACGCTCGCGCTGCTCCAGACGTTTTCCGATGCCCTGGTAGCCCGCATCGCCACAGACCAGCCTTTCGTTGCCGTGCAGCAGGTCGGGCGCCGCGGTGATGTCGCTCACGTTCGCCGCCGTCGTGTGGAGGCTGTGCACGATGCCGCTCTCAGAGTCCACCCCGATGTGCAACTTCATCCCGAAGTACCACTGGTTTCCCTTGCGCGTCTGGTGCATCTCGGGATCCCGTGCTCTGGCCCGATTCCTGGTCGACGAGGGGGCGCTGATGATACTGGCATCAACCACAGTCCCCTGTCTCAACTGCAGTCCTTCCGCCTCCAGATGGCGGTTGATCTCCTCGAGCAACCCCCTCCCCAGCGCGGCCGCCTCCAGCCGGTGGCGGAAGTTGAGAATCGTCGTCTCATCGGGGATCGCGTCCGATAGCCTGAGCCCCACGAAGCGCTGCACGGTGAGATTCTCGTACAGCGCGTCCTCCATCGCCGGGTCGCTGAGGTTGTCGACCAGTTGCACGATGTGCACCCGCAGCATCAGTGACAGTGGGTAGGGCTGGCGCCCCCGTCCCGGCATCGGGTAGTGGGGCGCAATGCGCTGCTCGAGTTGCCGCCACGGAACCAGCCGATCGAGTCGTTCCAGAAACCGCTCCCGGCGAGTCGTTCGCTTCTTCGCGTCGTAGTACAGCTCCGCGAACGTTGCCTCGCCCATCGCGCTCACCTCGTCATCTGGTCGAATGCCATACCATCCCGTGTAGGCATCTTAACAGATCATGCGGGTCTGTTCAGAGCGTCCCTAGCACTCTCGCACATCGCCAGCGTCCGAACCCGGGCGATGGCCCACGGCTCCCGACCTCAGCGCGCGCCGCTCCGGGGTAGTCTCGGCTCCCGCTGACCCTGGTCGTACTCCCTCGCCCGTCTGCAACGACACGGCGCGTCTTTGAGCACAGACGGCGAGTCACATGCGGCCCGGGCCGGATCTCGTCGAGTGCCTGGCCCGGGCGAATCAGTGTCGACGACGCGCGTGTCTGCCGACCACTCATCGGTAAGGCCGGCCACCCCCGCCACGGCCCGCTCGTGGGACTGAGCGCCAACCAGCGGGCCTCTCCCACGACCACGCCCGAGCCCGACGTAGCGGGCGGCCAAGGCGAAGGTCGGTGTGTACGATGCCCCCACCAGCCCGCTCTGGTCACCTTCGAGGAGACTCCCATGACCACCGAATACCAGGACCTGTTGATCGAGCGATGTGGCCCCGTCGCGGTGGTCAGGCTGAATCGTCCCGACAAGCTCAATTCCTGGGGTGGGTCGATGTCCGATGACCTCACCCACTACCTGATCTCCTTGAACAGCGGGAGCTACGACGTCCGCGCGATCGTGCTCACCGGGGAGGGCCGCGCCTTTTCGGCCGGCGGCGACGTGCGAGGCTTCCCGGCGGCCGACCCCAAACGAGCGAACCGGACCTGGCACCCGCCTCATTCGCACCTGCAGGTCGTCAACGCCATGAGACACTGCGACATCCCGATCGTCGGCGCGATCAATGGCTACGCCGTCGGGATGGGCTGGTCGGTCGCGCTCGCATGCGATCTCAGGGTCGCGGCGGAGGATGCGATCTTCCAGGTCGCCCAGACCAGACGCGGCATCGTTGCCGACGCCGGACTCAGCTACTTCCTCCCTCGCGCGGTCGGCTCACAACGCGCTCTCGAGCTGATGTTCAGCGGGCGGCAGGTGACGGCCGCTGAGGCGCTGTCCTACGGCGCCCTGCTCGAAGTCGTGCCACCCGAGCAGCTCATGTCTCGCGCCGTGGAGATCGCGGAGACGGTCGCAGCCGGCCCACCTCTCAGCGCCGCCGGCCACAAGCGGCTCGTCTACATGATCGAAGACGACGATCTGACCCGGGTCCAGGATATGACCGGCATGATCGTCAACAAACTCTTCGATACAGACGATGGTGCCGAGGGAGTGCGGTCCTTCGTCGAGCGTCGCGATCCGGTCTTCACCGGCAGCTAGACGCCTTCACCGCGCGTTACGGCTCCCGGCCGCGGAGGGTCACGGGGTTCAGACGGCTGCCGAGTCGGCGCAGTTCCCGGACACTCGATGGCGGATCTGAGTTTGCGTCCGTAATGTGTGAATCCATCACGATCGTAATTGCCGCGGCAGACCGTGATGCGAGGCCAGCCGCGCGCTCTCGCACGACAGGACAGGGGAGGATCCGGATGACGGCTGACGACCTAGCGAAGCTCACCCTCGTCGGAGCGGCGGCAGCCTTGCGCGATCGCCGTGCTTCCTCGACGGAACTGACGACGGTCTGCCTCGAGCGCATCGAACGGCACAACCCACGGTTCAATGCCTTCATCACGGTCACGGCCGACTCGGCGCTCGAGGCCGCTGCCGCCGCCGACCAAGAGATCAGCGACGGTCGGTACCGCAGCCCCCTCCACGGCGTTCCGATCGCCCTCAAGGACCTCGTGGATACCGCCGGCGTGCTCACCACAGCGGGAAGCGGTGTGTACCACGATCGAGTCCCAGAGGAAGACGCGGAGGTCGTTCGCCGCCTCAACCAGGCGGGCGCGATCTCGCTCGGCAAGCTCAACATGCACGAGTTCGCTTACGGCGGTACCAGCCATATCTCGCACTACGGCGCGCCGCTCAATCCATGGAACCTCGACCACATCGCAGGGGGCTCATCCGGTGGGTCAAGCGCCGCTGTCGCAGCGAGGCTCTGTTTCGGGGCGCTTGGCTCAGACACAGGCGGATCGATCCGCCAGCCCTCCGCGTTGTGCGGCCTCGCCGGGCTGAAGCCCACTTGGGGACGTGTCTCCCTGCGTGGCATCGTCCCGCTCTCATGGTCACTCGATCACGTCGGTCCGATGACGCGGACGGTTGCCGACGCCGCTGCAATGCTCCAGGTGATCGCCGGTCACGATCCCGCGGACCCCGGTTCAGCGAACCGTTTGGTCCCCGACTATTCAGGTGACCTCGAGGCTGGCATCTCCGAGCTGCGCCTTGGCGTGCCGCGCGAGGGGTTCTTTGCCGATCTCGATCCCGACGTGGCCGCCGCCACCGAAGCAGCGATGTCGATCCTCGACGGCCTGACCGCATCCAGGACCGATGTCGCGCTGCCGATCACAGACCTGCAGGAGCTGTCCGCGATCAGCGGGCCCGTACTCCTCGCCGAGGCGCACGCCTATCACGAGGACAACCTGGCAAACCGAGCGGACCGATTCGACCCAGACACGCTCTCGCGGGTCAGGCGCGGTGCCAGCATTTCTGCCGCCACCTACATTCTTGCGCGACGTGAACTCGACCGCGTGCGCCACGAAGTCGAAGCGATTTTCGATCAAGTAGATGTACTGATCACGCCAACGACCGTGAGTCCCGCCCCCACCTTCGCCGAGGTTGAGGAGGCGGGAGAGGTCGGCATCCGTACGCTGCGCAACACTTCGCCATTCGACGCCTACGGACTGCCGACGATCACGGTCCCGGTCGGTCTCAGCCGAGCGGGACTGCCGATCGGCGTCCAGATATCGGGCCCAGCGTTCGATGAGCAGCGCGTCCTCCGCGTCGCGCACGCCCTCGAACAACTCAGTGGCTGGAGCGCCCAGCCACCACCAGGGATCGACATCAGCTGATGTAGCGCGGTCGCGACGCCGCACGGGAAGGGATGCCCATCTGATGAGACTGACGCCGACCGAGGTCGACCGCGTGCTCCTGTTCTCGACAGCAGAACTCGCCCGTCGGCGCCGCTCGCGCGGCGTCAAGCTCAGCCATCCGGAAGCCGTCGCAGTGATCTCGGACGAACTGATGGAGTTGGCACGAGACGGCGCCAGCTACGACCAGGTCAAGACAGCAGGCTCGACGATCCTCGAACGCGACGACGTCCTCGACGGTGTGCCGGAGCTTGTCGGGGCGATTCGGCTCGAGTGCTGGTTCGACGACGGGCCCAGACTGGTCATCGTGCGCCAGCCATTCGCGGACGCGAATTGAGATGGCCATGAAGCCAGGACAGCGATCCTTCGGGCCCGGGCCGATCGTCGTGAACGCGGGCCGGCCCGTGACCCAGCTGCAGGTGACGAACACGTCCGACCACACCGTGCAGGTCTCCTCTCACTTCCACTTCTTCGAAACGAACCGGCGACTCGACTTCGATCGAGATGCCGCGTACGGCCTGCACCTTGATCTGCCGGCCGGCCGCTCCGTCCGGTTCGCCCCCGGCCAGGCGCTGACGGTCGACCTGGTTCCCTATGCCGGGCGAGGCAGAGCCGAGGGTTTCAGCGGCCTGTCGCGAGTCCGGGAGGCTGGTGACTGATGCCGCGTGAACTGTCGCGAGCCGACTACGCCACCCTGTACGGACCAACCACCGGCGATCGAGTACGGCTCGGCGACACCTCCCTGTGGCTGCGCATCGAGCGAGATCTCACGACCTACGGCGATGAGCCACTGTGGGGGTACGGGAAGAACATGCGGAGCGGGATGATGCTCGCCAGCCGCCCGGCGACGGAGAGCGAACTCGATCTCGTGATCGTCGGCGCGGTCATCCTCGACCCGGTCCTGGGCGTGTTCAAAGGCAGCATCGGGATCAAGGGAGGCCGCATCGTCTCGATCGGAACCGCCGGGAATCCGGACATCGTCGACGGCGTGAACGTCGAAATTGGCCCGGGCACCAACGCCATTCCTGGTTTTGGGCTGATCGCCACCGCCGGTGCGGTGGACAGCCACGTCCACTTCATTGGACCGAAACTGATTCCGGCCGCCCTGTCGGCCGGAGTGACGACGCTGATCGGCGCCGGGCTGAATCACAACCCGGCCTTCAACCTCCAGCGGGCGCTCGAGGCGCTGGACGACTTCCCGCTGAACGTTGGGCTCCAGGCACGAGCCGCTTCGTCGAACACAGCGATCCTCGAGGAGCTGTTGCTCGCCGGGGCGAGCGGATTCAAGGTCCACGAGGACTACGGAGCCTATCCCCCGGTGATCGATGCCGCGCTCAGCGTCGCCGACAACCATGACGCCTCGGTCGCGCTGCACACCGACGGGTTAAACGAGTCGATGGAGGTCGACGAGACCGTCTCGGCGATCGCCGGACGCACCGTCCACGCCTACCACGTCGAGGGGGCCGGGGGTGGCCACGTGCCGGACGTGCTGATGCTCGTCCGAGAGCCGAACGTCATCCCCTCCTCGACCACTCCCACCGTGCCGTACGCAGCGAATGCGATGGCAGAGCACCTCGACATGATCATGTCCGTACACGGCATGAACCACGCCATCGCGGAGGATCTCGAAGCGGCCGCCGAACGGGTTCGCGCGACCACGATGGCGGCGGAGGATCTGCTGCACGACATGGGAGCGATCTCGATCATCAACTCCGATTCCCAGGGCATGGGGCGCATCGGCGAAACGATTCGGCGGACGTGGCAGCTGGCAGACGCCAACAAACAGCGCGAGTACCAAGCGAGTGGTCGCGAGGTCGACAACGACGAGAGCGACGGTGTTGACGACAACGAACGGGTGCTGCGCTATCTCGCCAAGTACACGGTCAATCCGGCGCGAACCCACGGAATCTCGGAGCACGTCGGCACACTCGAACCGGGACGCCTGGCCGATATCGTGCTCTGGAGCCCCGCCTTCTTCGGCGCGAAGCCCGAAGCAGTGATCAAGGGCGGCGTTCAGGCGTGGGGACTGGCGGGCGACGGCAACGCCTCGATCTCACGGGTCGAGCCCGTGACCTACGGCCCGGCCTGGGGATCGAGCGGGGCCGTGCCCAGCCGCGTCGCCGTCACGTTTGCGGCAGCCGGCGCGATCGACAGCGGGCTCGCGCAGAAGTTACGCAGCCAGCGACAGCTCGTCCCGGTGACGCGAGCACGGGGGATCGGGAAGGGCGACCTTGTGCTGAACGGCGCTGTGCCCGACATCCAGGTCGATCCGTCGGATGGCCGAGTCTCGCTCGATGGCCGTGAGCTGACCTGCGAGCCAATCGAGGTGGTCTCGCTGAGCCGCCGGTACTTCCTTGGCTGAGCTGATGCCGCCAGCTCCGGGCCGCGTCAGCCGCGCGAGCTGGCTCGTCACGGGCGTTCAGCCTCGCGAGAGATTTGGGGGTCGACCGTGGATCTCGTGATGTTGGGCGGCCAGGTCCTGACCATGGCACCCGGGGGGCGACGGGCACAGGCGATCGCGATTCAGGATCGGAAGATCGTCGCGATCGGGACCAGCGCCGAGGTTGGGACGCTCATCGACGCCGACACCGAGGTTGTGCACCTGGCGGGGCGAACGGTGATCCCGGGCTTCGTCGATCCACACACCCACTTCCACATGACCGTCTTCGAGCCGGTGGCGGTCGACTGTCGCGTCCCACCGCTGGCCGGGAAGCAGGCGGTGCTCGACGCGCTCGCAGCGGCGGCAGCCGAGACACCCCTGGGGCAGTGGATCTGGGGCCTGGGATACAGTTCGCGCCGAGGCGATCAGCCGAGCCCACTGACGAAGGGTGATCTCGACGCCGCGGTACCGGACAACCCGGTGTGCATCATCGATTCATCGGTGCATTGCTGCTACGCGAACTCGGCCGCGCTTACACTCGCGCGCATCCACCGGGAGACGGCGAGCCCGGACGGAGGCGAGATCGTCCGGGACGAGGACGGCGAAGCAACAGGGTGGTTATGGGAGCGGGCGATGGACGGCGTCTACGGCGTCTCCCTCGCCGCGCTGATCGAGCACTACGGCGACGCATTCGTCTCCGATCTGGTCCGGCAGAACGCGATGCGCCATCTGGCGCACGGGATCACCAGCGTGGCGGACGCCGCCGTCGGGCCTGACGCCGCCCGCCTCTACCGGATCGCGGACGGGCAGGGCGCTCTCCCGATCACCTTGCACCAGATGCGCGCCGGCCCTGGCTTCTTCGCCGCTCCGGAGCAGGTCGCCCGCGAAGGCATCTCGGACGTGGCGATCTCAGACCGGCTGCGCGGCGGGACGATGAAGATGTTCATGGATCCCGTATTCCCGACGTCGGCCGGGGTGCATGTTCACGCCGACGGTCGCCGTGAGTACCTTGGGCGGCCCTACTACTCGCAAGAGGCCGCCGACGAACTGGCGCTTGGGGGCGCGCGACAGGGCCTGCAGGTGGCGATTCACTGCCTCGGGACGTGGGCGATCGAGCAAGGACTGGCGTCGCTCGCGCGCGCAATTCCGGAGTCGTCACGCGTCGATTCCCGGCACCGGATCGAGCACTTCTCGTCGCCGACCCGTGAGCAGATCGGCCGAGCCGCCGAGCTACAGGCAACCGTGGTCCATCAGCCATCCTTCTTCTACAGCTTCGGTGATCGAGCTGCGAGCTCCCTCCGCGAGGCCGGAATCGACATGCCGCCCGCCCCGTACCGCACGATGCTCGATGAGGGTGTGCCGCTCGCAGCCTCGTCGGACTTCCCTTGCGGCCCGCTGCCACCGCTGCAGGGCATCTACTCGCTGGTGAGCCGGCGATCGCGGGATGGATTCGAGGCGATCGCTCCGGAAGAGGCGATCAGCGCCGAAGAGGCGATCGGCGTCTACACACTGAGCGGCGCGCGAGCGATGCACCGGGAGGCCGAGGCGGGCTCGATCGAACTCGGCAAGCGTGCCGACCTCGTGGTGCTGAGTCACGACCCCGCGTCGGTCGAACCGACCGCGATCCGGCAGATCAGCGTCGAACAGACCTGGGTCGACGGACGTCGGCTGTTCGACGCCTTCGGGCGCGTGGAACGGAATCAACCCTGATCGGTAATCAGCGAAGGACGTGGGGTTGGACGCCAACGCAATCTCCGCGCCATCAACATCAGTGACCGGAATCGGAGTGACTGCGGCCGAGAGGACAGGAACGTGACGACAACCACGGCTATCGAGAGCAGGACTCAGGGCTACCTCGAGCGGGGGCTGGCGCATCTGTGGGTCCACACGAGCCAGTACAACGACCTGGCGAAGGATGACGGGCTGACCGTCATCACCTCGGGCGACGGCATCTATCTCAAAGACATCAAGGGGCGCCGCTTCATCGACGCGATGTCCGGGCTGTGGGTTGTGGCGGTCGGTCACGGGCGATCCGAACTGGCCGAGGTAGCGCAGGAGCAGATGAACCGGCTGGCCTATGCGAACAGCTTCGCCTACGCGACTGAGCCAGCGATCGATCTGGCGACGAAGCTGGCGGAGCTGACGCCGGGGAACATCACGCGCAGCTACTTCGTGAACTCCGGGTCGGAGGCGGTTGAGACCGCGATCCGGATGGCGAAGCAGTACCACTACAACCGCGGCGATCAGAAGCGCTACAAGATTATCTCCCGCGTGAAGTCGTACCACGGGATCACGGCCGGCGCGCTGAGCGTCAACGGCGCGACCTATGCCAACCGCGCCCCGTTTGAGCCACTGATCCCCGGCTCAGTCCACGTCCAGGGCATCAACTGCGACGCGTGTCCGTTCGAAAAGACCTTCCCGGAGTGCGATGTCTTCTGCGCGCGAACGATCGAAGACGAGATCAAGTTCCAAAACCCCGACACCGTGGCGGCGATCATCGCCGAGCCGATCTCGACGGCGAACGGCTGCTACGTACCGCCGGTCGAGTACTGGACGAAGATTCGAGAGATCTGCGATCGGCACGGAATTCTGCTGATCGCCGACGAAGTGATCGACGGGTTCGGGCGCACCGGCGAATGGTTCGGTATCCAGCACTTCCCGATTCAACCGGACATCATGACGGTGGCAAAGGGCCTCTCGTCGGGCTACCAGCCGATCTCGGCAGCGATGGCCTCGCAGCAGGTCGCCGATGCATTCCTCGGAACGCGAAAGCAGGCGCTGATGGGCGGGATCACGTTCGGCGCGCACCCGGTCGCGACTGCGGTCGCGCTGGCCAACATTGAGATCATCGAGCGAGAGCGGCTCGTCCAGAACTCGGCAGCCGTCGGCGGCTATGTCGCCGAGCAGCTGGCGGAGCTGAAGACCCGCCACAGGAGCATCTCGGCGACGCGCGGGATCGGCCTGATGCACACGGTTGAGCTTCAGAAGAATCCCGAGGCCAACGAGGAGTTCGCGGACGAGGACAACGTCGGCGAGGTTCTCGGGGGTCTCCTGGCTGAGCAGGGCTTGCTCGCGCGAGCGGGGAGTTCGATCGCGGTCGCGCCGCCACTCGTGATCAACCGAGAGCAGGTCGACGAGCTCGTCGACATGCTGGACGGCGCAATTGGGAACCTCGAGCGGGAGTTCGGGCTCACCTGATCGGCGGTGACTGACTGGGCGAGGACGGCGGCGGGTGAACCGCCACGGTCCCGCGCCGCAGTTGATAGCGTAGGCATTCCGCGCTGGCGGCCGGCGGGACGCGCTGGCCATGCGCGGGGACCTCGGAGCATCAGATGATCCTTGGCATTCCGCTCGAGGTGAAGGCTCACGAAACGCGAGTCGGGCTCGGACCGCCCAACGTGGCGGCGCTGATTGGCGACGGCCACCAGGTCCTCGTCGAGGCTGGCGCCGGGCGGCTCAGCGGCTACGAGGACAGCGAGTACGAGGCGGTTGGCGCAGCGGTCATCGACAATGTGCGCGACCTCTTCGATGCCGCAGACCTGATCGTGAAGGTCAAGGAACCTCAACCGACGGAATTGCCGATGCTGCGAGCCGGTCAGCTCCTGTTCACGTTCCTCCATCTCGCCAGTGAGCCCGCGCTGACTCGCGCGCTCGTGGACCGGGGCGTGACGGCGATCGGCTACGAGATGATTCGGGCCGCTGACGGGCAACTCCCGTTGCTGGCCCCGATGAGCGCGATCGCCGGACGGCTGTCGATCCAGCTGGGAGCACATTGGCTGGAGGCGTCGAACGGTGGAGCGGGCAAGCTCCTGGGCGGCGTGCCAGGTGTGGCACGTGGACGAGTCACGATCATCGGAGCGGGGACGGTCGGGATCAATGCCGCCACGGTTGCGCTTGGGCTGGGCGCGAATGTCGCGGTGCTGGACATCAGCATCAGTCAGCTTCAACACGTGGGCGAGCTCTTCGGCGGACAGGCGGAGACCATCCTCTCGAGTCCCTCTACCATCAGGGCTCGGTTGCCGGAGACCGACCTACTGATCGGCGCCGTGCTCGTGCCCGGTGCAGCGGCGCCACGTGTGATCACGCGAGAAGCCCTGCAGCTCATGCCTGCTCGATCGGTGTTCGTCGACGTCGCGATCGATCAGGGCGGCTGCGCGGAGACCTCGCGAGTCACGTCGCACGACGAACCGACCTACGTCGAGGAAGGGGTCGTGCACTACGCGGTGCCGAACATTCCTGCGCTCGTGCCGCAGACCTCGACCACGGCACTGACCAACGCCACCACGCCGTATGTGCGCGAGCTTGCACGAGGCGGCGTGGACGCGCTGGTGTCAGAACAGTCGACATTGCGCTCCGGCCTCAATGTCCACGCCGGACGGATCGTCGTCGAGGCAGTCGCCCAGGCCGCCGACCTCCCGTACATCGACCTCAGGGGGGCATGAGTCGGACCCTTCTGTGGCGGACCGAGGCGAGGGCCATCGTCATGGCCGATGGGACGCAGCCCCTGGCAGTCGGTCGGGACCGCGCCCACCCCACACGGCTGTCGACGGTCCGTGGCCGGGTCCGGTTACCACAATTGTGATTCCAGCGCAAACGTGATACAACCTCATGCACTCAGTGATGAGATCTGCCGCCTAGGGGCGGGGGGGGAGAGAGTCGATGGAAGAGCGCGAAGGAAACTATTGGACTCGGACTCGGATCAGCCGCCGAAGTGCGCTGCGTGGCGGCGCGATCGGCGTTGCCGGGATCGCAGGGGCCACGCTGATCGGTTGTGGCGATGACGGCGATGATGAAACAGCCGCCCCTGCAGCGACTAGAGCGGCGGTGGCGACGACGGAGGCCGCGACGGTGGTAGCCGCCACCGGACCGAAGTCGGGTGGCACGCTGATCTGGGGCATGGAGACGGACATTGACCCGATTGACCCGCACACGGTCAATTCGTGGGCAACGTGGCGCGTTAACTACCAGCTCGGCGAGACGCTTGTGGCGAAGGACCTGTCGGTCGACACGGGCGGCGGCGAGCAACCCGACATCAACAAGCTTGCGGAGAGCGTGGAGCGGAGCCCCGACGGACTGGACTACGTATTCAAGCTCCGCCCGAACGTGCGATTCCACGACGGGACCGATTTCAACGCCGAAGCCGTTGCGCTGAACTGGTCTCGCTTCTTCGACAAGGACTACGAGTTCTACTACAACCGGGCGGGTCGACGGCATCGATACATGAACCAGTACCTGGAGAGCTGGGAGGTGATCGACAATCTCACGATCAAGTTCATAAACAACCGCCCGTTCGGGGACTTCCTTGAGATGATGCGCGGGTACTTCAACCCGGCGATGGTCAGCCCGACCCAGGTCGAGAAGCTCGGCAACGACGGCTTCCCAACACACCCGATCGGCACTGGACCCTTCAAGTTCAAGGAACGCGAAGAGGGCCAGCGGATCGTGTTCGAGCGAAACGAGGACTACTGGGGCGAGAACGCCTATCTCGATCAGATCATCTGGCGGCCGCTGGCCGAACCGGTGTCACGTGTGACCTCGTTGCAGACGGGCGAGACGGACCTGATCTTCGTCCCGCCACCGGACACCATCCAGCAACTGCTTGATGGGGGATTCAAGGTCGCACTCGGGCCGACGCCGCATATCTGGTACATGAACCCGAATCAGCTGAACCCGCTGATGCGAGACATACGCGTGCGCCAGGCGCTAAGTATGGCGATCAACAAGGAAGGCATGGCGACTGATTTGCTGCGGGACTCGGTCACGCCGGCTCATCAGATGCATGCCCCGGGCGCTCCAGCGCATGATCAGTCATACCAGCGCTACAGCTACGACCCGGCCGAGGCGAAGAAGATGCTGTCGGCGGCCGGTCACGACCAGATGGAGTTCAACTGGTGGTTCGCAGCCGCCGGGTCGGGCAACATCCTGCCCGTCCAGATGGCTGAATGGATCCAGCGTGACCTTGCTGAGATCGACGTGACGATGCAGATCACGGCCCAGGAGTGGATCGCCTACCTCGGGGCCTTGAACGACCTCCTCAAGCAGGAGGACACGGCTGCCTACCAGATGTCCTGGGGGATGTCGAACAACTTCTGGCTCAACATCATGGCGCACCAGAAGTGGCGCACCCCAGAGTTCCCCGGCACCTGGTGGTGGGAGTTCGACAGCGCGACCTCAAACCAGGTCGCCAGCACTCTCGACAAGGCCGAGGTGGAGACCGACGCCGAAGGCGCGATCGAGCTCTACCGCGAGGTGAACAGCCTGGTCATGGACGCCGCCTGGTGGATCCCGATCGTTCACGATTCAGCACCGGTGGCAATGAAGGAGGAGGTCCAGGGTTTCGTCCATGCAACGGAGGAGACCTACGATTTCCGAGGTGTCTGGCTCGACACGTAACTCGGAATCATCCCAACGACGAGCTCGAGTGCATCCCTCTGCACTCGGGCTCGTTTGGTGTGATCTCGCGGCCAAAGGTGGACCGTCATGACAAGGTTCGTGTTGAAACGACTCGGATTTACGTTGCCGGTCATCTGGGGCGTGACCGTTGTCGTATTTCTTCTCGTCAGAATCTTACCTGGCGATATCGCCAACTACATCCTCGGCTCCGGAGCCGATCCTGCAGAGATCGCTGCTCTCAGGAGTGAACTCGGACTAGATAGACCCTGGCACGAGCAGTACTTCGTCTGGATCAGCAATACGGCAACCGGGAATCTTGGGTATTCAAATCAGTACCGACGACCGGTAGAAGAGGTGATCTGGCCGAAGCTCAGGAACACGCTAATCCTTGCTTCGGGGGCATTCGTGCTCAGTACAGCGATCGGTGTGTCTGTTGGTGTCATTGCCGGCACTAGACCGAATACCATGCTCGATCGCTCGTTGACGACCGTTTCCATCGTGGCGGCTAGTGTCCCGGGCTACTGGCTCGGATTGATGTTGATGTTCCTGTTCGCATTATCGCTCGGATGGTTGCCAACCACGGGGATGTATGATGCCAGGGACCCAGGAGGCTTTCCAGATCTGCTCAAACACATGGCGATGCCGGCAGTAACGATCGCCGCTGTTCCGACGGCCGTGATCTCTCGCCTGGTGAGATCTGCTGTGATCGAGGTGATGCACCTCGACTATGTCCGGACTGCACGGGCGAAGGGACTACGTGAGCGCATGGTTGTGTTGCGGCACGCGCTCCCGAACGCCGCACCCACGACGATCAGTATCGTGACGTTGCAGCTTGGGTTCCTACTTGGCGGGTCAATCTTCGCAGAAATCATCTTCTCATGGCCTGGAATGGGATCCCAATTGTACAGTTCGATTGGTGCTCGCGATGCGGCGGTGATCCAGATCATTACACTCATGACTGCGATCATCTTCATCTCGGCGAATTTTGCTGCGGATGTGTCCCACAGCCTGCTCGATCCCCGGGTTCGGTTAGGGTAGCGGTCTGATAGTGCAGAGAAGGAAGGCAGCGTCGCCGTGGCCACGTTAGAAGATATTAATACTATCCAAGATATTGGCTCCACGCGTCGTGACGATTCGTGGCTCCGCATCACGTTTCGAGCATTCCGAAAAGATCGATTCGCCTTGTTCGCAGGAGCGCTTCTTATCGTGATCGTCGGCATGACGATTGCAGCGCCGTTGGTCTCGCCCTTCGATCCCTACGAGTCCGACCCAACGATCCGAATCAAGGGCCCGGGGACCGAAGGACATCTGCTTGGACTGGACAGCGCCGGCCGCGACGTGCTGAGCCGAGTGATCTGGGGCGGGCGAGTGTCGCTGCCGCTCGCCGTAACGCCCGTCCTGATCGCGATGGCGGTCAGCATGGCAGCGGCGCTGTTTGCTGGACACTACGGTGGCTGGATAGAGAACGTCCTGATGAGGGTGGTCGACGTGCTGTTCGCGTTCCCGACGGTCGTTCTCGCGATCGTGATCGCAGCCTTCCTGGGTAACAGCCACACCAGCGTCCTGATCGCCGTCACGATCGTGCTCCTCGCTCCGATGACACGCGTTGCCTACGTTGCAGTACGAGAGCAGCTCGCAGAAGAGTACGTCGAGGCGGCAAGGGCGCTTGGCGCTTCCCCGCTTCGAATGATGTTCCGACACATCGCGCCGAACGCGTTCCCGTCGGTACTGGTGTATGCCTCGACGCTGGTCGGGTTGATGGTGGTCTTCGTCGCAGGCCTGAGCTTTCTCGGCCTCGGACTGCAACCTCCGACTCCGGATTGGGGCCTCATGGTCTCCGAAGGGCGCCAGGTGCTGGGCGTGGCACCACATGTAGCGACGGTGCCGGGAGTCGTCATCGGCATCACGGCGCTCTGTTTCAACCTCGTTGGAGACGGACTGCGATTCGCACTCGATCCGCGAATACGCAACATCAGCTAGTCGGCGTGGTAGATGCGGTGCGACCAGCCGCCCGGAGACGGCGCGCCGGGAGTCTTCGGCTGCCTCGGGGTGAACAGGGTCTCCTCGCGATCGTCGCGTTGATCTCGGCGGCAGCCGTCGGGTGCGGCACGTCAGTCGGTCTGCCCGGTGCGGCTTCGGCGGTCGATACGCAGACGGCAAGCCCAACACCCACGACGGTGCCCCGCGCGTCGGTGTCGCCGACCCCGATCGCCGATGAATGGGCAGTCGAGATCTGTACGACGACTCAAGCGTTCCTGGATTCCTTCGTGTACGGCGAGCCCTACGGGATCGCCTCGGCAGATCTGACGGTTGAGGAGCGGAAGAAGGACTCGATGATCGCCGTACCGAAGATCGTTGAGGCAGCGCGGCGCGTGGCAGTGGGGCTACGAGACGTTTCGCCGCGCCGAGCGGGCGCTGCTGGCTACCAGCGCGAACTCAGTGCCGCGTTCGACGACCTCGCCATGGTCTACGAACAGGGCGGCAGTGCGGTGCAGGCCGCCCGCACCGCCGAGGAGCTTGCTAACGTCAACGCTCGTACCGTGACTGCAGTCCAAGCGATCCTGGCAGCTGTCAAGGAGGCCAGGAAGACCTTGCCTCCGGCCTCGCAGGCCGCCCTCGCGGGGGCCCCCGGTTGTGTCCTGCTCGACTGAGCGGTCCAAGGAGATTTAGGAGCGGGGGGGTGCCACTCCTCCGCTCCGTGGGCCGGACGCTCATCGGAGCGCACGAAGCGTGCCTGCTGGGGACGCCGTGTAGATCGCCTCTCCCGTGACAGCGATCTCCGAGATCTCCTCGAACATCGTGTGCTCGTACAGCGTGCTCCCATCCTCCGGATTGAGCAGGAGAATCGCGGTGGGCCGTGTGACCAGCAGCCCGCCGACCGTGAATATCGGCCCCTCGGCAAGTTCGCCGAATTGACGGCTCCAGAGCTCCGCGCCGTTCTCGGTGGAGCGCACCGTGACCCGCCCGCCGCGGGAGGCGACGGCGATCTTCCCAGCGGCCACGGCCGGACTCGAGTCGTGTCGGGCGCGAGCCACCCAATCCGACGGAGGGCCAGGCGTCTGAGGTGCAGAACCCCAGATCCAGAACTGGAACCAGATGGCGCGGAATGGCTCCCACCACGGTCGGCGGGAGTCGACGCTGATCGCGACGATAGTCGCAGATGCCGAGGCGAATACGGTGCGATCGACGATCGCGATCCCCTCAATGACCGGTGGCAACACGTACCAGTAGATCTGGCTCCCGGTCAGTCGATCGAACAGGACGATCCGGTCGGTCGTCGAGACGACCAGAATGTCATCCTCGATCGCAGGGTTTGTGAGCGTGAGATCGACGTCGACCTGTCGCCGCCACAACTCGGCGCCGTTCTCGGCCTCGAGGCCGATGATGCTGCCACCGGCGAGGAGATACAGCGTCCCCGCAGCGATCAGTGGTGAGGCCGATAGCGAGCGATCAAACTGCACGTCCCAGACGATCTCCCCAGTCGCAGTGGCGATGGCGAGGAGGTTGCCGCCCGGTAGGGTCGCGTAGAGTCGATCACCGGCGAGGAGTGGCGTGAAGTTGACCGCCGAATCGAGAGTGATCGACCATGCTTCGCGCCCACTGTCCGCGGCCAGCGCGATCAACCTCCGGTCTGCGAGCGAGACGTACACGGCGGATGCGTCCGACACGAGTCCGGCGGACGCCGGTGCCCCGAGGTCTCGGTCCCACGCCGATCGTGCCTGGAACGAGGCAGGGCCGCGGGTGCTGCGGGTGCGACCGAGATTGCCGCCGTCCGATGGCCACGCCAGCTCGCCAGCACTGATCGTACGCACCGCGGAGGTGGGTAAGGGCAGCGGTCGCGGATCGACGATGAATCGTCGAAATCCAATTAGACCAACGAACGCCGTCACCACGAGCGCAACCGCCAGAAGTGCCAGCCTTCGCCGCCTTCCCGCGATACGTCGCCGTCGGGCCTGCTCGTTGCTCTCGAGCACCGAACGTGCAAGCATCAGCTCGAGCTCGGAGACACTCACCCGTGGCTGTCCACGGAGATCGGTCAGGCAGGTCCAACAGCGTAATCGACCCACCGGGGCCGGCCTACTGCAAGACGGACATGCGACGATTTGCGGTGGATCTGTAGTCATCTCGCTCACACCGGGCACCCGGTCAAGCTCAGGAAGCTCCCCATGCATCGAGCAGTGTGCCAGAGTCCTGCTGCTCGACCATGGTTGGTGAGACGGCTCATCAGCGGTCACCTTACCACCGGCGATAGTAAGACCGATCGCCTGTGACGCGACGTGGTCATCAAGCAGCGGAGGGCGAGCGAGAGCCCGACCCGAGGGGACGAAGATGTGTACGGAGATCTTCACGTGTTCCTGGCCCGTAGCCACCGGGTTGTCCTCGTTAACCGGGCTACGCCGATCGTGACGCTATTCTCCGCTTGACCGGCGCGGTGCGTCAGTTCAGCGGGACGCCGAATGCGAGGCACGGCGATCAGCACAGAGCCCCGATGCCCTCCGATATGTCATAGAGTTCAGGGCGATGATCACAGCGAAACTGCGAGATGGCATTCGTTGTTCGGCGCTCCCGCCCCGGATCGGAGATCGGGATCAGGCGACTCCGCGTCCCGATCATCCGGGTGGGCTCGCAGAGCGACGTCTCACGTGCGTGCAGGCCCCTCGGCCGGACCCGCCGCAGGGGCCGATCGAGGCACGACGGTGGCTACCGCAGGGGCGAGTCGTGTCACCGCGGTTCCAAATAGAGACGCCTGGCTGGATGCTCGAGCATGAGTTGTCGCGGCGACTCTGCCGCCGGCGACTCGAGGCGGGCAGGGCGACCAATGGTTGACGAGCTCCGGGCGATCGCTGAGGACGAGCGGATCGCGTGGAACCGCGTACAGTACGCAGGATTCAGCAACATCCCCGAACCAGACGAGCTACCTGTCTGGCGAGCACGGACCTGGTTCGATCGGACAGTGGCCGCCTTCGAGGGCGGCACGATTGTGGGAACGACGTCCAGCTGCCCGTTTCTGACACACGTACCGGGCGGGGGAATGGTCCCTACTGCGGCGGTGACGGCGGTTGCAGTCCTGCCGACGCACCGGCGACGCGGCGTCCTCAGCACGATGATGGGCCGGCAGCTGGCCAATCTGCACGAGACCGGTGAATCCCTAGCGGCGCTCTGGACGTCTGAAAGCACCATCTATGGGCGGTACGGCTATGGGCTCAGCGTCCATGGTGATGACTGGCTCCTTGAGGGCGCCCATCCGGCGTTCGCAGCCCCTGATACCGACGCTGGCAACCGCGTGCACTTGGTCGATCGTCGGGAGGCGCTCGAGCGCTTCCCATCAACGTATGAGCGAGTTGCCCGGTCGACACCGGGGATGATGCAGCCGCCCTCAGTTTGGTGGATGCCCCAGTACGGTGATGGCCCGTGGGCGGGTAGCGCGGAGAAGCGAGAACCGTTCCTCGTGCGATTCGAGCGTGATGGAGTAGATGAGGGATTCGCGACCTATCAGGTCACCGATAGCGGTGGGGGTACTCGCGAACTGATCGTGCGGTCGCTCTACGCTGCGACAGCTCGGGCTCACGAGGCCCTTTGGCGGTTCGTCGCCGGTATCGACCTGGTTGATCGAATTCGGGCTCCGCACCGCGCAGTCGACGATGCGCTTCCGTGGATGCTCGATGACTGGCGGCAGCTACAGCGCAAGGCTGTTGACCTGATCTGGCTGCGTCTTGTCGATGTCGAGTCGGCGCTGGCGGCGCGCCGGTATTCGACCGGGCGCGTCGTGCTCCGCGTGCACGATGACTTCTGTCCATGGAACGACGGAACCTACCTGCTCGAAGCTGGCGAGGACGGTATCGCGAGCTGCTCCAGGCATGAGGGTCGACCGGACATCGAACTCGCTGTCGACTCGCTGGCGCGTGCCTACCTCGGCGGGGTCGATCTCCTGACCCTGGCCCGCGCCGGGCGCGTCCAGGTGCACGATCCGTCCGCTCTTCAGCGGGGGAGCGCGATGTTCCGCACGGATCGCGCGCCGTGGAGCGCCTTGGAGTTCTGATCTCTGGTCGTCGCTATCGGCGCGGCGCACAGGGGCGGGTCCTTCGCTGCCGGTTGCGGGCACCTTCCCACCAGGTCGCCAGGACGGCCCGTCGGGGGGTGGCCCATAAGCAAGCGCTCAACTCAGGAGCGAAGCTCCGCGCTATGACGCCGCTTGAGAAGGCGCATGACCTTCTCCTGTTCGCGGTCCGCCTCTGCTTGCGTGAGCGTCCGGTCGGGCGCCTGGTAACGGATCGACAGCGCCACCGACTTCTTGCCCGGGTCGAGCTGCTCGCCACGGTAGACGTCGAAGGGGGTCGCGCTGGCGACCAGCGGCGAGCCCTCGAATGCGGATTGCACCTCGCCAGCCGGAACATCCTCTGGGACGACAACGGCGACATCTTGCTCGACGGCCGGGAAGCGAGCTACTCGGGCGAGGGCCTTCTGCGACGGTACGAGCGGCAGCATGGTCGCGAGATCCAGCTCGAAGAGCACGACCGCCCGGTCAATCCCGAACTCGGCGAGCGTGTCCGAGTGCACCTCCGCGAGAAGCCCAATCGCCATGCCATCCACGGTCAGGCGTGCGGTCCGTCCCGGCATCATCCCGTGCTCGGCAACCGCTTCGTAGCTGACCTCAAGGTCGAGCGAGCGGAGGGCCGGATCGAGGGCGCCCTTGGCGTCGAAGAAATCGAGCGCGCGGGGCAACGGGCGCCCCCAGCGATCGAGTTCGCGGCCGCTCAGCGCGCCGGCCACCATTGCTCTCTCCTGCGGCAGCGGTTGGCCCGGCTGCGGGAGATAGACCTGTGCCGCCTCGAATACCGCGATCTCGGGCGCCCCCGAGCGGATGTTCCGTTCTACGACCTCAAGGACGGCGTGACGGAGGGTCGGGCGCAGCACCTCACGGTCGGAGGAGAGCGTGTTCTCGAGCCGCAGTGGGTCGATGCGCCGCAGTTCCTCGGGATCGACGACGCGGGCGAGCACCTCGTCGGTCGTCAGGGAGTAGGTGATCACCTCCTGCCAACCGGCATCGACCAGCGCATCTCTGAGACGATCGCGCAGCGAACGGGTCGGCGTGGGCGCCCAGGCCGGTGTCCGGCCGTCGATCGTCGATGTCGGCAGTCGGTCGTATCCCGCCAGCCGAATCACCTCCTCAGCCAGGTCAGCCGCGATCGCGACATCTGTTCGCCACCACGGCACGCGCACCAGGAAGCGGCCATCTCTGTCGCCGCCATCGGTCTCGAGCATCTGGAAACCGAGCGCACTCAGCGATTGGACGACCTCGGCGGTCGGTACCGAGAAGCCGATCAGGCGGTCGAGCCACGATCTGGTGATCTCCACCTCGACGGGCTCATCCTGCTGCGGGTACTCGTCGATCACGCCCCTGCGCGCAGCCCCGCCACATACTTCAACCAGAAGCTTGGTGGCCCGGCGGGCCGCCTCGATCGCCAGGTCAGGCGAGAGCCCGCGCTCGAAGCGCGAGGAGGCCTCCGAGCGAACCGCGAGGCGGGTTGACGTGCGGCGAATGTTCACCGGGTCGAACCTGGCGGCCTCGAGCAAGATCCGTGTCGTCGACTCGCTGACTTCGCTGTTCTCGCCACCCATCACCCCAGCGAGTCCAATCGGACCGGAGTCGCAGGTGATCAGCAGGTTGTCGGGCGACAGGGTCCGCTCAACACCGTCGATCGTGCGAAGCAGCTCACCCGCTCGGGCGGTTCGCACCACGACCGGGCCCTGCACCGCATCGAGGTCGAAGGCGTGCAGCGGCTGCCCGAGTTCAAACATCACGAAGTTGGTGATGTCGACCACGTTGTTGATCGGCCGCTGACCGGCCTTCAGCACTCGCTCCTGCAGCCATGCGGGAGACGGAGCCACCCGGACGCCCTCAATCACCGTGGCGACGTACCGCGAACAGAGCGACGGCTCTGCGATCTGGACGCTGGCGGCCTCGGCGACCGGGCCACCTGCCTCGGGATAGCGCACGTCCGGTTCCCGCACCTTCGTGCCGAGAATCGCAGCAACCTCGCGTGCCACACCGACGATCGCCATCAGGTCGGCGCGATTCGGCCAGATGTGCACGTCGAGGACCACATCGCCGAGGTGGTCCGACAGCGGCGTGCCGATCGGCGCATCGAGCGGAAGCTCAATGATCCCCTCGTGGGATTCTGAGATCCCAAGCTCCGCCTCTGAGAGCACCATCCCCGCCGAGGCCACGCCGCGAATGGTGCTCGCCTTGAGCCGCCGGCGGCGCCCGCTTCGGGGATCGGTGAGCTGCGCCCCGGGACGTGCGAAGGCCACTCGCTGGCCTACCGCGAGGTTCGGCGCGCCGCAGACGACCTGCTGTGGATCGGCGCCACCGTAGTCGACGACGGCCAGCCGCAGGCGGTCGGCGTCGGGGTGCGGTGCAACGGAGAGCACCTCGCCAACGGTAATCAGCTCGCGATCCCACTCGCCGCCGATCAGTTCGACCCCGTCCACCTCGGCCGTCGCCATCGTCAGCTGTTCGGCGAATCGCTCGACGTCAAGGTCCGGAGGCAGATCCACATAGTCACGGAGCCACTTCAGAGAGACGAGCACGGCACACCTCGGGTTCGACACGGTCGGCACGGCACGGGCGAGCGGTGCCCTCTCTCGCGATCGCGGCCTGCTGCCCGTTGCGGCCGCTGCTGCTCCAAGTAAGGGTGGATCAACAGCCCATCCAAGCCCTCCAGGCAGGCGGACTCTAGCGGTAGTTCCCGTACTGCAGTTGCATGCCCCATTCTTCGGCCCGTAGCAACCTGATCAGCGCCTGTAGTTCGTCGCGACTGGGCCCGGTCACGCGCACCGCATCGTTCTGGACTTGCGAGGAGACCCGCTTGATCCGCTGATCTCGGATGAAGCGATTGATGCGGCGGGCCGTGTCCTGGTCGATGGACTGCACGAGCGTCAAGACCTGTCGCACCGTACTGCCGCTGGCCTCCTCGACCGCTTCCGGACGGACGTTCTCAACCGGCACATCGCGGGCCACAAAACGCCCCACCAACACCTGCCAGATGGCATCGAGCTTGAACTGGTCGGTGGTGTGGATGCTGATCGTCCCCGCCTGGCGGTCGTAGGAGATGTCGGCAAGCAGGCCCTTGAAGTCATAGCGATTGGTGATCTCGCGCCGTGCCTGGTTCAGGGCGTTGTCAACCTCCTGCGGGTCGCAGCCCGTGGTGATGTCGAAGGATTGTGCCTTGGCCATCGCGCTACTCTCTTCTGCCAGGCCGCTCATAGTGTGGCGATGGTGGCTCGGCTTCCGAGGGCCGATCGACGGCGAACCCGCGGCTCCGTCGCAACCCCTCGACCACCTCGGCGTGCGTCAACTTGCGAGGTACCGGCCGCGGTGAGCTTGACTGGCGCTCTGGCATATCTCGTTCATCCAGCGCTCGAGCCGTTCCGTCGGGCCGCACTCCTGGCACCGCCATGTTCAGAACTGGGAGAGGAACCGCAGGTCGTTGGCGAAAAAGTTACGGATGTCGTCCACCTCGTAGACGGCCATCGCCACCCGCTCGACCCCCATTCCGGCCGCGAATCCCGAGTATCGCGTGGGGTCGTAGCCGGCGTCCTCAATGATCTCGGGGTGGACCATCCCGGCGCCCATGATCTCGAGCCAACGCCCTCGAAATTTGACCGCCAGTTCAACGCCTGGCTCGACGAATGGAAAGTAGCTGTTGCGCAGCAGCACATCAGTATCCGACCCGAAGATCTGCCGCGCAAACTCGTGCAGCGTCCCTTTCAGATCGGCCAGCGAGACTCCCTCATCGATCGCGAGTAGCTCCACCTGGTGGAGCATCCACTCATGCGTGGCATCGGTCGCCTCGTACCGGTAGCAACGACCCGGTACTGCAACCCGAATCGGGGGATCGTGCTCCTCCATGAAGCGAACCTGCATCGGACTCGTGTGTGTACGCAGCAACGTCTGGCGCGCCTCGTTCATCCCCTGGCGCGGCGCCAACCAGAAGGTGTCCCACATGTCGCGCGCCGGGTGATCGGCCGGGATACGCAGCCGGTCGAAGTTGAACTCATCGAGCTCAACCTCCGGCCCCTCGACCACGGCGAACCCGAGCCGCTGCAGCGTGTCCAAGATCTGGCGCAGCATCTGCGTGACGGGATGAAGTCGGCCGACCCGTCGGGCGCGCCCGGGCAGCGTCACGTCGATCGCCTCGGTGCTGGCCAGTCTCGCCTGCCGCAGGGCGGCGTGTCGCTCCTCGAGCAGCGCAGTGAGTTCTTGCTTCAGCACGTTTGCGGCCTGTCCAACCGCACGCCGTTGCTCGACCTCGAGATCCCCGATGGCCCTCAGGACCGACGTCAACCGACCACTGCGCCCGAGCGTCTCGGTGCGCCACTGTTCGAGTGCCGGAGCATCGCCGGCAGCGGCCAATGAGACGCGCGCCTCGTCTGCCAGATCGGCGAGTTGCGCGAGCCCCGTCCCGTCCTGTGAAGTGCTCATCGCCCCGAGTGTAGCGAGCGCGGTAGTAGCGGGAAACCGCGGAGACGGCCTGTCAGGCTCCCGGTGGAGGCGGTTGATCCCTTCCGAGGGCCGCCGGTTTCGGCGCCCGCGCGACGCCGCTCGGCGCGCCAGTGGCGCCGTCGATCTGACGT
Source organism: Dehalococcoidia bacterium (assembly GCA_965249675.1). Classification (GTDB taxonomy): domain Bacteria; phylum Chloroflexota; class Dehalococcoidia; order UBA2979; family UBA2979. The sequence continues at coordinate 1,659,260 of OZ252250.1, read as the reverse complement.
TGACATCGCTCACGCCATCGCAGCACAATGCCAGCCCGGTCGCCTCCGATCAGCCAGGCCGCCGGAAGAGGAGTGCCAGGATGAGTATTCGCGGTTACGTGCTCGTCGAGACTGCGGTCGGACACACCCTCGCCGTTGGCCGCGCGATCCGCCAGATCACGCCACAGCTCGCCACCATCATCTCGGTCGACACCGTGACGGGGCCATTCGATGTGATCGTACAGATCGAGGCGGATGACCTCGACAGGCTCGGCAAGGCCATCACCGAGGACCTGCAGACGGTCGAGGGCGTCGAGCGCACGACCACTTGTCTCTCGGTGAACCTCTAGCTCCGAGGCGGGGCGGCCTCACCGCGAACCATCTCTATCCGGCGCTGCCCGCGTGTTTCCCGCCGCCTCCTGGCCCGGGAGAGACACCGGACAGCCGGGGGCGTGTCATCCGGCCGGTACTATGGTGCGAAGCGGCCGGGATTCAGACGAAAGGGTCGCGCGTGAGCGACGAACACACCTACAACGCCTCGACTACCAACACCCGCAGTATCCTGCCCGCGGACATGATCTCGGTCGAAGAGGCCCGAGCGCGCATCCTCCAGAAGTTCTCGCGACTCGACCCGGTGGAGGTTCCGCTACTCGATGCCGTCGGGCAGGTCCTCGCCATACCGATCATCGCGTCCTTCAACATCCCACCCCTGGCCAACACCGCGATGGACGGGTACGCGGTGCGCGCAGAGGACACGGGGGGCGTAACCTACGACAGCCCGCTGGAGCTGGACGTGATCGGCTATCTCCCGGCCGGTGAGGTCTTCTCCGGTCAGGTCGGCCCGGGGCAGTCGGTCCGGATCATGACCGGGGCCCCGATCCCGCCCGGTGCCGACGCGATCGTGCCCTTCGAGGAGACCGACGAGTACACCGAGGAACCACAGAGCCACTCGCCGGCCACCGATCGTGTGCGCGTCCGCATCGACGTCGAAGCGCGCCCGGGCGCGAACATCCGCGCCGCCGGCGAGGACATCACCAGCGGACAGACCGTGCTATCCGAGGGTGCCGTGATCGGCCCCGCCCAGATCGGCGTCCTCGCCTCGCTGGGACTCGCTCACGTGGCCGTCTACCGCCGCCCGCGCGTCGCCATCCTCTCGACCGGCGATGAGTTGCTGAGACCCGGTCAACCACTCGAGCCGGGGAAGATCTACGACTCGAACGCCTTCTCGCTGGCCGCCCAGGTGCAAAGCTTCGGTGGTCTACCTCGCATCCTCGAGGTCGCCCGGGACACCGTTGAGGCACTGACAGCGAGAATCCGCGAGGGGGTCCGGGATGCTGACCTGCTGGTTACCTCGGCGGGTGTCTCCCGCGGCGACTTCGATGTCGTCAAGACGGTACTAGCCAACGAGGGCACGATCGGCCTGTGGACCGTCCGGATGAAGCCCGGCAAGCCACTCGCATTTGGCACGCTGCGCGGCCCGGCGGGCCGAGACGTGCCCCATCTCGGCCTGCCGGGGAACCCCGTCAGCGCGATGTTGACCTTCGAGCTGTTCGGCCGCGCCGCGATCTTCAAGATGCTCGGCAAGGAGCATGCCTGGCCACGGCCCCTGATCCGTGCCACCGCCGCAGAGCGGATCCGCAACACCGATGGGCGGCGGTTCTACGCCCGCGTGATCCTGTCAGAGGATGAGAGCGAGCCGACCGTCTCGCTGACCGGGCCACAGAGCTCGGGGGTCCTCACGTCGATGTCGCTCGCGACGGCCTTCGCCATCTGTCCCGAGGATGTCGCGGCGATCGAGCCAGGGGAGCAGTGCGACGTGATCCTGGCGGATCGAGAACAGACGCAGTACGGGACGAGCACCGCCGCACCCACCCGCCGCTATTAACCAACCGGGCCGCGCTGGTGCGCCGCGAACCAGCAACAGCGTCGTGAAGGAGCAAAGCGTGGCCAACGTCGTACGAGTAGTCGGTCCCCCCGGATCTGGGAAGACCCTCCTGATCGTGTCGCTCGTCGAGGAGCTCCGCTCCCGCGGCCACCGGGTCGCCACGGCAGTGAAGCGGGAGGCGGTTGACGCCCCGCTGCTGGACGAGGACGTCGCCCGTCAGCTCGACGCCGGAGCGACCGCAACGGTGCTCGTCCTCTCGAGCGGTGGTCGGGTCACGATCGAGCGGGTGATGCCTCTGCCCGGCCTCAGGTCCGTCGTTGCCGCCATCGATCCATCGGTCGATCTCCTCCTGGCCGAGGGCTTCGATGATGATGGGTATCCTGCAATTGAACTCCTGCCACCCGGCGACCCGGTCGTGGCGACCGCCGCAGACGATCTGCTCGCCGTCGTCACTTCGCAGGCGATCGGTGGTGCCTTTGCGAGTTTCGGACCGGGCGAGACGGGAGGACTTGCCGAACTGGTCGAGCGGCGACTGCTCGCGGGGGAGGCAGATGTCTCGATGCAACTCACCGTCGACGAGCAACCGATTGAGGCGTACGGCTTCGTTCAGGACATGATCGCCCGGCCGGTGCTGAGCATGGTCGAGCAGCTCAAGGGAATCGGCTTCCCGCGCTCCGTGCGCATCAATATCCGCCGACGACCTCGCAACTGAGTGAGACTGCAGGCAGCCGTACCGGGTCGAGCACACAGGTCGAACGCACCGGGCCCGATACACAGCGCCGGCCGCAGCACACAGACCGGCCGCCACAGGCGTGCGCGCTCGTCCGCCATCCCCCACCATCCGGTCGGGCGATGGCGCTCGGGAAGTCGTGTCAGGAGCGGGGCGGCTAGACTGAGTGACCCGTGAGAGGAGTGCTGTCATGCCCTACGAGACACCGGAAGCTGCCTACGACGCCTTCTTCTCCACCTTCAACGCCGAAGATGCCGAGGCCTGGGCGGGCGTCATGCACTACCCCCACATCCGGATCTCCGCCGGCACGAGCTGGGCTGGCTACTTCGAGACCGCCGAGGAGTATGCCGCGCACGCATCCTGGGATCGCTTCAAGGCTGACGGCTGGGTTCGCACGCAGAGCGTAGCGCCGGTGCGGGTGCACGAGTCCGGCGACAAGGTCCACCTCGCAGGCGGCTGGACCCGCTACGACGCCAACGATCGGCCGATCCTCTCAAACCGCGTGACCTACGTCCTCGCCCGCGCGGACTCGGGATGGGGGATCCGCGCCCGTTTCGGCACCGATAGCTTCCAGGAAGGCGAGGACAACTCCACGTCGGCCGAGGCGGCCCTTGACGTCGTCCGCCGCCACCTTGATGCCTGGGATACGGCAGACTTCAGCGCCTGCTCCGCTCTCGCCGCCTATCCTCTGACCGACATCGGCGCTCGGGCCCAACTGGTCCCGGGCGAGCGGGCACGCTACGGGGATCGCGCGAGCTATCAATCTGTCCTGGCACTGCAGCGGTGGTCGGCAACCGCCGGACGCGAGCTGCGAGCGATCCAGGTCGGCCGAACGGGCGTCAACGTCTCCGTCTCCGCTGATCTCGCCGACGGCAGGCGCGAGCACGGTCTCTTTCTGATCACGTCCCACGGCGGCGACTGGCGGATCATCGCACGCTCACGAATCTACGGTTGACTTGCACTGAGCGAGATGCCTCATCGGGCGCCCGCAGCGGAGCGCCCCGAGGCAGCGGCTAAGGGAGAGGTCAGATGGCCCACGAGGCTTTGCACGAGTACTGGAACATCATGGGACGCCGTCTCGACGGGCACGTCAGCCGCGCGCTCGACCCGCTCACCGACGAGCAATTCCACTGGGTCCCGAGCCCCACGAGCAACACGATCGCCTTCATTGCCTGGCACCTCCTGCGGACCGAGGACAACGTGATCAACTGGATCATCCGGGAGCGTCGACCGACCGTCTGGATGGACGGCAACTGGTCTGAACGACTCGGGCTGCCGCCCGTCGCGCAGGGCACCGGCATGCCGCGAGAGGACGCCCAGAGCCTCAAGATCCTTGATGTCGAAGGCTTCAAGGAGTACGCGAAGGCGGTGCGGGCACGCACGACAGAGTTCCTGGACGGGTGGAACGACGAGCGTGACTATCAGAAGGTCGTCATGCTCAAGCCGGTCGGTGAGATGACCAAGCTCACACTGCTCGGCCAGCAGGGACTCCCCCACTCGCTCGGTCACATCGGCGAAATCCAGGAGATCCGTGCGCTGCTCGACCTGCCCGGGATCGGCCTCTAGTCGCTCACCCCACTCCCGGTGCCCGGCGGGACCGCTTCCGGGCCCGGAGGCCAGCGCCCCGCGTCGCGGTTCGGTGCGATATGCACAGGTGCAGTGAATCAACCCTCGTTCTCGTCGACCGGCCTGAGTGCGATCTTCGGCGCGCGGATCAGCAGCACCAGCCCCGCCGCCAGTAGCCAGGCCACCCCGACCGCGTAGAAGGCGCCGTCATAGTTTCCGACGCGATCGAAGTAGACCTGGACGAGAAGGGGGCCGCCGGCTCCAAAGAAGAGGGTGAGTGGCATCGCCGCGCTTCGCACCGACCCGAGATGCCGACGACCGAAGTAGGAGGCCCAGATCGTCTCCTGTATCGGGATCTGGCCCCCCAGCCCGATGCCGACCATCACGAAGCCGAGGGCCAGCAGAGCCTGGGTCTGTGCCTGCGCCGCAAGCACGATCACGACCATCCCTACCGCGGCAACGCTAAAGCCAGGAGACGCGGCATCACGAGATCGAGGCCAAGGCCCCAGAGGGGCTTGCTCAGCGCAGCCGGGAGCGCAACCGCGAAGGCAAGCATGAACGAGGCGGTCGCCTGGCTGAAGCCGGCGTCAGTAGTAAAGGGAATCGTCGTGAAGAGCATCGTCCCGAGGCCAACGCCCGAGACACCGAAGGCGACAACGATCTGATACATCGTCGGCGTCCTCAGCGCCTGCCCGCGAGTGAGCGAGTTGGCGAAGTCCTCCCGCGCTCGGTCGCCAGCTGGCGTCTCCACCTCAGCAGCTGACCTCCCGTCGGGGTGGAGTCCGTACTCCTCAGGGGTGCTGCGCATGAAGAACGAGACGGGGTAGATGGTGGCGCAGGCGATCAGCGCCAACACCTGCCAGCCGACCCGCCAGCCGTACTGGTCGACGATCGGGGTGAGTAGGAGCGGCAGGATCACCCCGGCACTGGAGACGCCCATCGCCGCGATGCCGATCATTCGCCCTCGACGCTGCACCCACCACTTCGAGACGGTCACGTTCACGACCAGGTTCCCGATCATCGCCGCTCCGACCGTGAAGAGCAGCCCGCGCAGCAGCACCCACTGCCACAGCTCGGTCACAAAGCTCGTCAACAGCAAGCCGCTTCCGAGGATCGTCGTCCCGACGAACATCAGCCGGCGGGCGTACCCGCGGTCGAGCATCGTCCCGACGAAGATCCCGAAGAAGGCCATGATGAAGCGTCCCACCGTCTGAGCGGTGGTGAATTCGAAACGAGTCCAGTCGAGATCGTCGGTCATCGGCTTGAGGAAGACGCCAGCGACATAGGTCTGCGACCCGGCCGAGATCATCTGCGCGAGGAAGGCGATGCCGACGATGTAGTAGCCGTAGAAGATCGGGCCTCGCCTGGTGAGCGAGGGAGGCTGGTTCGCGGGTGCGTGCAGCACGGCAATCCCTCCGGCTCCCAAGCAGGCAGCCAGCAGTCGACCGCCTCGTGGTCCCGATGTCAGACGGGGCCAACTAAGCGTGGTGAGAATACGGCCTCGCCTCACATCGATCACGCCCACCCGTCCGCAGGCGGCGAGCTGAGGAGGCTGGCGCGCGGCCCCGCGCTGGCCTCGCGGAGTGCTGAGCCCGTGCTGTCGCCTGTCCCGGACGAGCGTCATCGACCGGGATGCATCTGCGGTGACAATCGATTTACCATCAGGGACGGTTCGGGCAGCCGCACCGGACAGTCCCGCAGCGGACGTTCAAGGTCACAAAAGACATCGACTGGAGACCTGCCTTGGGTGACCATCGTTGAGCGTCACAACCCGCCAGCCTCCTGGGAGCGCGAACGCTCCGCTGCCACCGGTTGGCAACTACAAGTGGAAAGCCTTCGCGGCGATCGGCGTCTCGTTCTTCACGCAGGTGATGAGCATGTCGATGGTCTTCGTTGCCCTCTCCTCGATCGCCGACGACTTCGGCGTCACGCTGCGAGCTGTCAGCTGGGTCGTGATCGCCCAGGCGCTCACGATCAGCGCCCTGATGATGCCGATGGGCCGGCTCGCCGACATGGTCGGACGGCGCCGCATCCACCTGATCGGGCTGGCCTGCTTTGGTGGCGGGGCAATGCTGGTGGCGCTCGCCCCCACCTTCAACCTCCTGATCGCCGCCCGCGTGGTGATGGCGATCGGAAACTCGATGGGGCAATCCGTCGGCACGGCGATGGTGGTCTCCGTCTTCCCCCAACGGGAGCGCGGGATGGCGATCGGCAGCCAGACCACGACCGTCGCCGTCGGTGGCGCCTCCGGGCCAATCTTCGCTGGGATCGTTCTGCAGTTCCTGCCCTGGCAGGCGCTCTTCTGGATGATCACGGTCCCGATCGCAATCGCCTTCGTCGCGGCCTACTTCATCCTCGATGAGCGGCGCGTCAGCCAGCTGCATGAGACCGGGCAGCGGCCATTCGACTGGGGCGGGGCCATCATCTCGGCGATCGCCGTGATCGTGCTCGTCATCACGATCACCAACCCACTCAACCTGAGCTGGCTCTCTCTGCCGATCCTCAGTGGCACGGTTGTCGTAGCGGGGCTGCTGGCCTGGTTCGTTCGCTGGGAGATGCGGAGCTCCGCTCCGATGATCGATCTGAGCATGTTCCGCAGCGCCGTCTTCAGCCTGGGAATAGCGACTAGGCTGGTCGGCTTCATGGGGACGACCGCGTTCCGCTTCCTCGCACCGATCTACCTGATCAGCCTCCGCGAGCTCACCGAGGGCGCCGCCGGGATCATGCTCTTCCTCACATCGCTCGGGATGGCAATCGCCGCACAGACGGCGGGACGGCTCACCGACCGGTTCGGCGCTCGACGGTTCTCAGTCGCCGGATTCGTGGTGCTGATCTGTACTTCGGTCTCGATGGTGCTGGTGACGGGCACCACCGCCCTCTGGATCGTCGCGTTGATCCTGTTCATCAATGGACTGGCCATGGGTCTGTGGAATGTGCCCAACAACAGCCAGATCATGGGCGCCGTCCCCTCCTTCTCGCTGGGGGTCGTCGGGGCCTTCACGAACCTCACCCGGAACGTCGGTAACGTCACCGGGCAGGCGCTCGCGGCGGCGATCATCGTGGCGGTGATGGCCGCTGGTGGGTTCGATGTTCCGCTCAGCGAGATCGCCGCCACGAGCGGCGCCTCTACCGCCTTCATCGATGGTTGGCGGACGGCGTTCCTGCTGGTGACGGTCTTCGGCGCGATCGGCCTTGTGCTCGCGTTTCTCACAAGAACATCGCGAGAGCAGGTGCTGCGCTGACAGACGCCGCCCAACTGAAGCGATCCGATGCCGAGGCCGCGTGCAACCCTAAATCACGGCCTCGAAACCTGCGTACTGACCAGTCGGTGGCTCCCAGCGGAAGGAGACATCGTGGACCTGTGCGAAGGATGGCCCCTCCCACATCAACTTCACCAGCTGGCGGAGCGTTCCATGGTCCGACTCGCCGACGAGCTCGACGCGGCCGTCGGAGAGGTTCCGGACGTAGCCCCGCACCAGTAGGCGCAGGGCGTGGTCGGCGCAGAACGCTCGATAGCCAACACCCTGCACGTGGCCGCTCGCGACGGCAACGATCCGACGTTCCTTCGCCCCGGTCATCGGCGGCTACCCGCTCGCGAGATCACGGAGCACGTGCCGGACAAGACGCTCTGGCACGGCGCTCTCGACGACCGGTCGACCGACGCCCTCCAGCAAGACGAACCGGAGGCGGCCCTGTACCACCTTCTTGTCCATCATCATCGCGCCCAGCACCTGATCCACGTCCATCTCGGGCGCAGCGGTGGGGAGGCGGAACGAGCGCAGAATGTCGCCGTGGCGGGCCAGCAACTCGTCATTGACCAGACCGAGGCCATGTCCGATGCGCGCGGCCGCCATCATCCCGATTGCCACGGCCTCGCCGTGCAGGTACTGACCGAAGCCGGTCACCGCCTCTAAGGCGTGGCCCACGGTGTGACCGTAGTTGAGGATCGCTCGCAATCCGCGCTCCTCGGGATCGCTGGAGACCACCAGCGCCTTGAGGCGGGAGGAGCGTGCGGTGACATCCGCCAGGAGGTCGAGGTCGGCATGCGTGGTGAAGGCGTCCGGTCGCTCCTCGAGCGTGCTCAGTAGCTCCGGATCGAGAATCAGCCCGTGCTTGATCACCTCGCCGAATCCCTCGTTAAAAGAGCGCCCCGGCAGCGTGGTCAGCGTTGAGACATCGGAGAGCACGGCTCGCGGCTGATAGAAGGCGCCGACCAGGTTCTTCCCGGACGGCAGGTCGACGGCCACCTTGCCGCCAATGGCCGCATCGTTCATCGCCAGCACCGTGGTCGGCAACTGGATGAACGGCACACCCCGCAGGTAGGTGGCCGCCACGTAGCCGGCAAGATCGCCGACGACGCCCCCACCAAGTGCCATCACCAGGTCCCGGCGCTCGGCGCGCTGCTCGGCCAGCCAGCCGTAGATCTCGCGGGCGACCTGCAGCTGCTTGGATTGCTCACCCGAGGGCACGACGTACGAGGCGCCCGCGATCCCGGCCTCGTCGAGGGCCTCCGCCACGGGGCGGCCGTGACGCTCAATCACCTCTGTGTCTGAGATCAGGAAGACCCGCCGGCCGGTCAACTCCAGCTGCTCGAGGCGCCGGGGGAGGCGCCCCAGCTCCCCGGCACCGACCCAGATCGGGTAGCGGTCCCGGCCGGTGTCGACGATCGCGGCCGGGCCGGTCGCCGGCGCCTCGGAAGCGAGTCGCTCGAGGCGGCGAGGCAGCCCGATCAGCCGTTCGGCCTCGGTCGCCCACGACCTCAGGATTCGCGCCACTGCCTCGCCGGCCAGCGCCTCCGGATCGCCCGTGCCGCGGGGCGGCGGCTGCATGGGCACCCAGAGGTCAGCATGGTGATAGAAGTGACGGCGTTCACGATCGAGCTCTGCCAGACGAGACTCGAGCAGGGCCGGGTCATCGCCGAGCATCGGTCGCCGCTCGTCATCCTCTGTGGCCCTCAGATGCTCAGCGATCGCCGTCGGTGTCGCATCGAGGAAGCAGATGAACCCACGCTCGCCCAGCACCCGTCGGCTGCTCGCCGCGAGGAAAGCGCCGCCGCCGGTAGCGATCACCGCAGGCTCCCGGCCGGCAGCGGCCGCCACTGCCCGCTCTTCGATCGCGCGGAAGGCCGGCTCGCCGGCACCGTCAATCAGTTCGGCCGGAGTGCGACCTTCCCGCTCGGTGATGAGCAGATCGGTGTCGATGAACTCCCAGCTGAGCCGTTCGGCGAGCATCGAACCGACGGTGCTCTTGCCCACACCGGAGAGACCGATCAGAACGATCTGACGTATCTGACCCACTCAGCGTCCTTCCCTCGGCCCGACGGTCGCCCGGAACCCGTCCACGTTCCGGCGGAGCTCCTCCAGGTGGTCTCCGCCGAACTTCTCGAAGACCGCATCGGCCAGCACGATCGCCACCATCGCCTCGCCAACGACGCCGCCAGCCGGAACCACACAGACATCTGACCGCTCGTAGAAGGACGAGGTCTCCTCACCGGTCAGGAGATCTGCAGTCGGCATCCGTCTCGGCACAGTGGAGATCGGCTTGAGATAGCCCCGCACGACCACGTCCTCGCCGTTCGTGATGCCGGCCTCAAGACCGCCCGCTCGGTTCGACGCCCGTTCCCATGGCCGTCGCTCCCAGGCATCGGCGGGGAGAATCACGTCCATCACCTCTGAGCCCGGGCGGAAGGCGCCGTCGAATCCGTCGCCCACCTCGACCGCCTTCACAGCGTTGATCGACATCACCGCCTGGGCGAGCCGTCCATCGAGCTTGCGGTCCCATTGCACATGACTGCCGAGGCCCATCGGGACACCACTCGCTCGCACCTCAAAGACGCCGCCGAGCGTGTCCAGAGCCGCCTGCGTGCGGTCGATCTCCTCCATCATCGCCTGCTCGACCGCGCGATCGGCGACCCTCACCGGCGACGCCTCTACGGCGGACCAGTCGATGCGGTCCGTGGCCGAGCTGGAGACGCTGCCAATCGAGATGGTGTGAGAACGAACCGTCACACCGAGCTCGGTGAGCAGGGCACGGGCGATCGCACCGACCGCCACTCGCGCCGCCGTCTCCCTGGCACTCGACCGCTCCAGGACCGGGCGAACGTCGTCGAATCCGTACTTCTGGGTACCGACCAGGTCCGCGTGCCCGGGACGCAGCAGGGTCACCCGCTCGACAGGGACGTCGACCGGCTCGGTCGCCATGCGGACCTGCCAGTTCGCGTTCTGGTGGTCCCGGTTGACCATCGTCAGGGCGATCGGCGACCCTATCGTCAGGCCGTGCCGCACTCCGGACATGATCTCCGCTCGATCGCGCTCGATCTGCTGGCGCTTACCGCGTCCGTAGCCACCCTGGCGACGGGTCAGGTCCGAAGCGATCTGGTCAGCGCTGAGCGGCAGTCCGGCCGGCACACCATCGACGATCGCCGTCAGGCCGCGCCCATGCGACTCGCCGGCCGTCAGCCAGCGAAACGCGCTCATCGTGTCGACCCCGGTCGCTTCGCCGCCTGGGACCCAACGATCTGCGGCTCTTCCGGGGTAATCAAGGGGTCAAGGTCGGGATCGGGTGGGGGACCGCGTTCAGCATCGGCCGTCTCCCAGTCGGCGAGGAGTGCCTCGGGCACCCCCTCGTCCCAGTCGGAGAGCGACGCCCGATCGCGCATCGCCCGCGTCGAGAGCAGACACTCGGCTCCGGTCGAGCCGTCCACGTTCCGGAACTCCCGATTGACATCGACCTGTACCTCAAGGAAGTGGGTGTGGGGCACCTCATAGAGGAGTCGTTCGACCATCCGGACTGCCGCGCGTCGTGCGACCGCCGAGGCGCTCGCCAACTCGCTGCGCTGCCCGCCTACCACCCGCACGTCGGGCTCCACCAGGAGCGACACGCGCGCGCGGTCGCGGTCGGCGGCAACCAGCGACGCGGTGTGGAGCGCCCGCCAGTCGGCCGGTGGGGTCCCCTTCGGAGGACGGCTGTCGCGCCATTCCTCGAGCGTCATCTCCAGCAGCTGCAAGAGTGCGCCGCGATCACCACCGCGGATCACGGCGCGCCATCGCCTCGCAGCAAACATTGCCTGCACCACCATGAATCCGACCAGGGCGAAGATCAGCAGGCACGCCACCAGCGCAAGACCGAGACCCATCCGTCGCCCCCTCAGCGCCGACGCCCGATGCGATCTCACGCTATCGCATCTGCGGCACTCAGTCAGAACTCACCCGGCCTCCAGGGCCTGGCGGGCGGCGCGCGCCATGGCCTCGCGAGACGGCTCCTGCCCCGTCCACCGATGGAACGAAGCGGCACCCTGCTCGATCAGCATTTCGACGCCTCCGATCGGCCGCGCACCCGCGCGGGCCGCCTCCACGAGGAAGGGGGTTCGCTCCGGCCGGTAGACGAGATCGAAGGCCACCTGCCCGCGCCGGAGCAACTCCGCCGGAATCGGGGAGGCGGCCTCGTCCGGTCCGTGCAGCATTCCCAGTGAAGTGGTCTGAATCACGAGATCGGCGACAGCGAGTGCCGCGCGCAGCGCCTCTGACCCGACATCTAGCGCGCAGACGGCGATCGACTGGGTCCCGAGCGACTGGGTCCCGAGCGACTGGGCCCCGAGCGACTGGGCCCCGATCGACTGGGCCCCGATCGACTGGGCGAGCTCTCGCGCCCGCTCGGGGCTGCGATTAGCCACCGTGAGGTCTCGGACGCCTGCCTGCTGCATCGCCACGACGGCTGCTCGGGCGGCACCGCCCGCTCCGAGAACGACGACCCGACCGCCGGCCAGTGGGACAGCAGCCGCCGACAGCGTGCGGCTGATTCCGTCGACATCGGTGTTGGTCGCGAGAAGGCGCCCGTCTCGACTCACGATCGTGTTGGTCGCACCGACCAACTCGCACAGTCGGTCTCGCTCATCAACCATGCCGAGCACCGCAACCTTGTGTGGCACGGTGATGTTTGCACCTAGCACGCTGGCACTCCTCAGGCGCTCGATCGCAGCGGGAAGGTCCTCGGGGCGGACGTCCCACGCCTCGTAGGTCGTACGCAGGCCGGCCGCGTCGAGAGCGGCCTGCTGCATCGGCGGTGAGATCGAATGGCGAACCGGATGACCCATCAGGGCGATCGTCGCGTCGGTCACTGGCTGACGCCGCAACCTGAGAGTCGCAGAGCTCCCACGTTCGCCACGTGATCGCTGTAGTCAGCTGCGAAGCGGTGCGAACCGTCACACTCAGGCGCCGCGACGAAGAAGAGGAAGTTGCCCTCGGCGGGCTGGGCAACCGCTTCGATTGCGGCAATCCCCGGGTTGGCGATCGGACCCAGCGGCAGTCCGAGGTTGCGGTAGGTGTTGTACTCCGAGTCAACCGACAGATCGGTCTGCTCGAGTTCCGCCTTCCACCACCCGAACTCCTCGACGCTGGCCGGTGTTGCGATCGCAAACTGGACCGTTGGATCGGCCGAGAGCGGTATCTCCTGGTCCAGACGGTTGAGGAATACCGAGGCGATCAGCGGCTGCTCCTCTCGGAGCGCCGCCTCGCGCTCGACGATCGCTGCAAGGGTGACGAGGTCGTGGACGGTCAGACCCTTGTCCTCCGCCTGAGCGATCAACTGCGGTGTCACCTGTTCGGCGAAGGCGTCGAGCATCGCCACGATCGCGTCCTCAGCGGTGGTCGTGTCGCGGAAGGGATAGCTCGCCGGCAGGAGGTAGCCCGTCAGGTCTGCGTCCTCGGGTCGCCCAAGCAACACGGGATGACGGATCGGCAACTGGGTCGCTGCCGTCCACTCAGCCAGCGTGACGATCCCGGCATCGGCCAGAAGCGCCCCGACCTCTTCCACCCGTAGCCCCTCGGGAAAGCGCACGAGCTCGGTCGTCACCCCGCCCTCACGGAGCCGGCGGATCACCTCGGAGGCTGCGAGCGACTGGGGGATCTCATAGCGGCCAGCTTGGAGCTCGGTACCGACACCGCTGAAAGCCAGCAGCGTGTCGAAGCTGCTGGCATCGACCAGCACGTCGAGCTCAAGCAAGAGCCTCCGAATGTCATCAGCGGGGGCGCCTTCAGGAATCTCAAGCGCGGTCAGCTCACTCGAGGGCACCGCGCGAGGAGGCGCTGGAAGCGCTCGAACGTCGCTGCCGATCCCTTCGGTGGTGCCAACCAGCCATCCGGCCATCACCTGCAGGACGGCCACCGTGAAGACGCCGAGCAGCAGGACAGTCAGGAGCAGGGGGTCACGCAGTCGCATCGCTGTCCTGTCGCCCAGACCCATGAGGGCGTCGCCTGGAGAGGAACTGCTCGAGCAAGAGCTGGGCGGCCAGGTCGTCCACCGCAGCACCGGTTGGCCCTCGGGCTTCGCGGCGCAGTTCACGAGCCTGGACGCTCGTCAGTCGCTCATCCTCATAGAGGAGGGGCACGCCCAGGACCCGGGTGAGACGGTCACCGAGTTTCCGCGCCATCTGTGCAGCCTCCCCTTCCGCGCCACTGGGTAGCAGCGGCAGGCCCAGCACGACGCCGCCGACCCGTTCACGGGCCACGATCGCGCGGATCGCCGGGACTGCTACCTTCCTCGGTACCACCTCGAGTGGGACCGAGAGACGCTCCTCGGCATCGCAGATCGCCAGGCCAACCCTGCTGCGACCGGGATCGATCGCGAGCCAGCGCATCTATGGGGTCGCCGTTCCGCTGGCGTCACTCGCCGGCTCGTCATCTTCGGATGAGTCAGTATCGTCTGGGGACTCCTGATCCGGGGGCTGACCTTCTCCGGACTCCCGACCCTCCCCGGCCGGCCCGACCAGCGTCACGCTGATGCGATCCGGGTTGCGGGGCAGCCAGCGCCAGGGCACGTACGGCGGACTGAGGTTGATGGTAGGCGTGCCGGCGAGGTCGAGGCGTCTCTGAACCTCGCGGCCCGCCTCTTCGGGCTCCATGCCGGCCACGGCCTCCCCGAGCAGTGCGGTATCGGGGGGGCGGGCGGCGAGACCGCGGGCGGCGAGCCGAACGGTGACGGTCCCTCCCTCGACGCGCGGATCACTCACCGTCACCTCCGTGCTCCCGGGCAGCAGCTCCAGGCCACCGCTGAGTTCGGAGCCGAGCAGCGCGGCTCCGTAGCGCGTGGCCTCCTCCTGCGTGAGCGCAAGGACCGTCGCGATCGCCGTCAGGTCGACGACCAAGACCTCGGCCGGGTCGTGGAGATTGGACTGCGGCCTCTGGCTCAACTGCTCGACGGCGAGCGTCTCAGGAACGGCCGTATCGCCCCCGATCGCCTCCAGGACCTCGCGCTCACCCTGACGCCTGAGGACGGCACGAGCGATCGCCTGGATCCGGGTGATGTCTTCCTGGCCGACCACGGGCACCGTTCGTTCTGTCCCTCCGGTCGCCGGATCCGGGTTCGTCACCGTCACGCCCTCGGGCAGGTCATCGGCTTCGGTGAGCGTTCCGGCCCCGACGTTGCTGGCACTCCCCGGGAAGACGGCAGTTGCCGACACGCGTGCACTGGAGCCAGCCGCAACCGTGAGCGTCTTATCTGTGGCAAAGGTCACGCCATCCTCATCCTCAACCAGCTGTCCGGCGTCGACGACGACCTCCGAGTCGCCGGGGTTTGAGAAGCGGAGCGCGGCCGCCGCGCGCTCGTCCGGCCGGTCGGCCTCCTCAGTCGTGATCGTGGCCAGCGCGACGGTGAAGGTGTGACGGAAGTTGACCGCAGGGGCGTGGCCGAGGTCGACGTCGGGATTCTCGATGCCTGAGTTGAGTCGCACCCGCACCGTGCGGACGATCTCCGTCGTGGCGGGCTCGATCACGATCTCAGCGGAGGGGATGACCGTGCAGCCGAGAATGACCAGGCCGTAGCTCGCCGCCGCCAGCACCGCCGCTCTGAACAGGAAGCCCAGCGGTGCGCGGGGCAGGTAGAAGACCCGTGACCCGAGGCGAAGGCGGTGATGCGGCGGGCGCCTGACGCCACGGACCGTGTATGCGACCCGCAGGCCGTTTTCTCGCGCGTGGTTGCGGACACCACCGTGCGACGAGACGACCCCGAGGGCGGCGCCCTGTCGCTTGGCGGCAGCGGCAATGTGGGGCCAGGCCACGGGATTGCGGAGGGCTCGGGCCGAACCAGGAACCCTCAGGATCACCTGTGTTGCCTCGGTACTCTCCACCGCGGCGGCAATGCGGCTGACGATCGAGAGCGTGTCGTCCCTCGCCGTCGCGCGGATCAGCACGACGGCGCCGGCGGTGGCGATCGGCGCCTCCGTCCGCAGCTGGCTGCGCCGGCGGCCCGCACCCGGCAGGCGAGGACGTCGGGGCCTGAGGAGAGAGCGAAGCGGCCTGAGCAGACGACCGACTGGGAGGCGCAGGCGGAGACGGCCGATCCGTCGGAAGGGGCGGCGGAGCGCGCCGACGGGGACGCGACGCGCGCCCTCGCTGAGGGCGCGCGCGAGCCCGATCAGGCGATCGCGGACGCGGCGAACCATGGGTGCGAGAGCGAGGACCAGTCGCTCCGCTCGCTGGCGAAGCTCGTGCACCCGCTACTCCCCGCCCAGTCGCTCCCGGGCAGCGGCCCGTGCCGCGTCCAGAGCCCTGTCGATCGCCGCCGGATCGCGACCACCCGCCTGCGCGAGCTGGGGTCGACCACCACCACCGCCACCGGTCAGGCGGGCGGCTACCCGGACGACTTCGTCGGCACGCAATCCACGCTCTACCAGATCGTCGGTCGATGCGGAGATGAACACTGGGCGACCGTCGATCTCGGCTGCGAGCGTAACGAAGACGCTCGGTAGGCGTTGCCTCAGCCGGTCGACTAGCGGACGGAGCCCTTCGCTCGTATCGCTCTCGACGCGCGCGATCACGATCGCGGCGTCGCCAACCATCACCGCTTCAGCGGCGAGCTGGTCGGCCCGATCAGCCGAGCGCTGCTGCAGCACGCTTTCGACCCGCCTACGTTCGTCGGCCAGCTGTTCCTCCAGGGCCTCCACCCGGCCAACGACCTCACCGACCGGAACCTTGAAGCGCTGCGCCAGTTCATCGACCGCCTCCAGACTCTCCTCGACGAAGCGGTCGGCCTCCGGCCCGGTCACCGCCTCGATCCGCCTCAGCCCGGCACCGATGCTCGAGTCGGAGACGATCCGCATGTGGCCGATCTGCCCGGTCGTATGGAGGTGGGTCCCACCACAGAACTCCCGACTGAAGCAGCCGGTCGTGTGGTCACCGTGGCCGTGGTGACCGGCCGCGACGCAGTACTCGACGACCCTGACCTCGTCGGTGTACCTGTCCTCGAAGAAGGCGATCGCACCTCGCTCAACCGCCTCCTCGTACGGCAGGACCAGCGTCTCGCGGGTGATGTCCTCGCGGACCTTGCTGTTGACGAGACGCTCGATCTCGCGGAGCTCTTCGAGCCCGGGTGCCTCGGGATGTGTGTAGTCGAAGCGCAGCCGGTCGGGTCCGACGTACGAGCCAGCCTGACGGACATGCGTGCCAAGCCTCTGGCGTAGCGCCGCGTGTAGCAGATGGGTGGCGGTGTGGTTCCGCATCGACCCCTGGCGGAACTGCGGATCAACTCGGGACTCGGCGGGTTCCCCGGTCGTGATCGCTCCCTCGTCGACCTCCCCGATGTGCACGATCGCCTCGCCGAATCGTCTGGTGTCGTGGACCCGGAATCGTCCGTGCTCGGTCACCACCTCACCGCGGTCACCGATCTGGCCACCACCCTCGGGATAGAAGGAACTCGCGTCGAGCACGAGCTCCGCCGCCTGGCCAGTGGCAATCCGCTCGACAAGCGTGCCATCACGCATCAGGAGGGCCACCTTCGAACGGCCGGTCAGCGACTCATAGCCACTGAAGTGCGAGCTGGCCCCCAGTGCCGCGTAGCGGGCGGCCCGCTGGTCTTCCGCCGCGACGAACCGATCCTCGCCACGGGATCGCTCTCGCTGTGCCGCGAGCTCCTCGCGGAAGCCGTCCTCATCGACAGTGAGACCGTGCTGCGCCGCCACCTCGCGGGTCAGCTCGGGCGGCAGACCGTGGGTGTCGGAGAGGACGAACATGTCACGGCCGGGGAGGCGCCCGCTCGTTCTCTCGCGCTCGATCAGCACGGTCAGCATGTCGAGGCCGCGCGAGAGAGTCTGCTGGAAACGAGCCTCCTCAACCTGCGTGACGCGCACCAGGAAGTCACGCTGCTCGGCGAGCTCGGCGTTTGCGTGGGACGAGGCCGCGACGGCCGCAGCGACCACGTCTGCGAGGAAGGGCCTGGTGATACCCAGCTGGTAACCAAAGTAGACCGCCCGCCGGAGCACGCGGCGGAGCACGTAGCCCCGCCCCTCATTGCTCGGCAGCACGCCATCAGTGACGAGGAAGGCGATCGCCCGCGCGTGTTCGGCGATCACGCGCAGTGCCCTGGTCGCCTGAGGGTCGCGGGCCGGGTCGTACCAGCGATCGGCCGCGGACTCAGCCGCTGCGATCACGGCGCGAAGCTCGTCGGTCTCGTAGACGCTGCGGACGTCCTGCAGCACGGCCGCGAGCCGCTCGAGGCCAGCGCCGGTGTCGATGTTGGCCGCCGGCAAGGGCTCCCTCGTGCCGTCCTCGCTCTGGTAGTAGGTCATGAAGACCAGGTTCCAGATCTCGACGAAGCGCCCGCTGTCGAGTGCCGGATGGTCGGCCACGGGGTCGTAGTTCGGAGGTGAGTCGGCCGGGGTGCCGAGGTCGTAATGGAGCTCCGAGCAGGGCCCGCAGGGCCCGCTGTCACCGGGTGGACCCCAGTAGTTTCCCTGCTCGGCGCTGTACCTGAGGATGCGCTCGGGCGGCAGCCCCTTCGCCAGCCACAGATCGAAGGCCTCATCGTCGTCGGTGAAGACCGTCGCCCAGAGGCGGTCCTGCTCGAGGCCGAGCACCTCGGTGAGGAAGCCCCAGGCCCAGTCGACGGCCTCTGCCTTGAAGTAGTCGCCGACTGAGAAGTTGCCGAGCATCTCAAACGCCGTGAGGTGACTCTCGTCGCCCACTTCCTCGATGTCGGTCGTCCGGAAACAGCGCTGGATTGAGGTGAGCCGCGGCGCCGGTGGCTCCTCGAGTCCCAAGAAGTACGGCTTGAACTGAACCATCCCGGCGGTCGTGAACATCAGCGTCGGATCGCCGTGCGGCACCAGCGATGCGGAGGGGATCAGCCGGTGCTCGCGCTCCTCGAAGAAGGCGATAAAGGCACGCCGGAGCTCATCAACCGTCAAGGATCCCGCCCTCGCGCGCTCGTGCCGGATCGCCGCCCGGGCTCTGGTCGCCCGACCCGGCCGGATCGGAGCGGCCCGGCAGCGGACGCGCCAGGCACGCGCCGGTCAGCGGGCACGGGGCTAGAGTAGGATGCATCACGATGGGTGGTCAATTTTTTCGACCGCCAGCCAGGCAGTGAGTGAGTTCGGCGTGATCTCCACTGGTGAGCCCCGCGGGGGCCTCCCGCTCGACGACTGGGCGATCGTAGTGCTCGCTGCCGGTCGCGGCACGAGGATGCGCTCGAAGGTGCCCAAGGCGCTCCACCGCCTCGCCGGGGTGCCCCTGATTCGGCACGTCTCTGAAGCCGCCTCGGCGGCCGGCTTCCGGCACCAGGTGATCGTCCTCAGTCCCGATGCGAGCGGCGTCGCCGAGGCGACCGGCACGGAGGTGGCGACCGCTCTCCAGGATCAGCCGCTGGGCACCGGCCACGCGGCACTCGCGGCGAGAGCGGCCGCCCGCGGTGCCCGCCACGTCGCGATCATCAACGGCGATCTGCCGCTCGTCACCGGGGCGACGCTGCGGGCGGCGGCGCGGGCACACGTCGAGGCGGGGGCACTGGTCACCGTCGCGACCGCCACAGTCGATGAGCCATACGGCTACGGGCGGATCTGGCGCGAGGGTGGAGAGATCCGCGGGATCGTCGAGGAGAACGACGCCACCCCCGAGGTGCGCCTCCTGCAGGAGGTCAACGTCGGCGTCTACTGCGCCCGGGCCGACTGGCTGTGGTCAACGTTGGAGGGGCTTGAGTCCGGCGCCGGTGGCGAGCGCTACCTGACCGAGATCGTCGCCCGAGCCGGCGCCGCCGGAGGTCCGGTGGCCGGCTACGCGATCGGCGACGCGGACGAGGTACGACAGGTCAACGACCGCGTCGAACTCGCCGCCGCCGAACAGCTGATGAGGCAGCGCGTCGTGCGCAGGCTGATGTTGAGCGGCGTCACCTTCCGAGACCCGACCTCGACCTGGGTCGACGCCTCGGTCGCGGTCGGCGCCGACACCACGATCGAACCCGGTGTGCATCTGCTGGGGAACACCCGGGTCGGCAACGACTGCCAGATCGGACCGGGCGCGCTCATACGCGACAGCGTGGTGGGAGACCGGACGCAGATCGCGAGCTCGACGGTCGAGGGGGCGCAGCTCGGGGATGAGGTGACGATCGGCCCATACTGCCACCTCCGCCCGGGAACGGTGCTCGAGCGCGGCGTGCGGCTGGGCAACTACGTCGAGGTCAAGGCATCCCGCATCGGAGCGGACGCCCGGGTCGGCCATTTTGCATATCTCGGGGATTCGGAGATCGGGCGCGCGGTGAATATTGGTGCAGGAACCGTCACCGCAAACTACGATGGGGAGCACAAACACCGGACGCGAGTCGGTGAGGGCGCGTTCATCGGGGTGGACTCCATCTTGATCGCGCCGCTAGTGGTTGGAGCGGGCGCCCGCACCGCGGCAGGCTCAGTCGTGACCCACGACGTTCCGCGCGGCGCGGAGGTGCTGGGGGTCCCGGCGCGCATCCGTTCCGGAAAGGGAGGCGAAACGGGCACCGCCTGACCCACCCGCGGTGCCTGAGCACTCTTGGATACCAACTCGACCCTCATCGCTGTGGTCCTCACCGCAACGATCGCGCTCGCCGTTCTGGTCGCAGCGTCCGTGGCCGCGATCAGTGCCCTATCGCCAGGCCGGATCCGGTCGGCACACCCCAACGGCCCAGGCCTGATGCTGCTGCGCCATGTGCGCGGCCGCCAGCAGCTCCTGCGCGCGTTAAGCGTCGCCACCACCGCCGTGATGGTAGTCGGCACCGCCGCGTTCTCGTGGGTCATACTTGGCGATCGTTCGGCCTCGGGCGCGCTCGTGTTGCTCGCCGCGGTCGGGTCCTTCCTCCTGCTCACCTTCGTCGGCCAGACCACGAGGTCGATCGTGTTGCGCGACCCCGAGCACTGGGCACTACGGCTCGGTCCCTCGATCCGCGCGCTGCGACTGGGCTTCGCGCCTCTGGTCTGGCTCGCCAACCTGCCGCTGAACCTGATCCTGCGCCTCGCCGGACGCAGCGACGCACTGGGTGAGGTCGATCCCGTCAAGGAGCTTGTCGGACTGCTCGAACTGAGCGAGCCGGGCGAAGAGCCTGCGGTCGCCGAGCAGCGTCGGATGATGCGCGGCGTCCTCGACATGAGCAACCAGACGGTGCGAGAGCTGATGACGCCCAGAACCGACCTGGTCGGCGTCTCTACCGACGCCTCGATCGGCGACGCGATGCGGGTCATCAGTGAGTCCGGCTACAGCAGAATCCCGCTCTTCAGCGGGTCGCTCGACACGATCGTTGGCGTCGTCTACGCCAAGGACCTCCTGGCTTACCTGCGGACCGGGGACGTCACCCCCAGACTCGGGGACATCTGCCGATCGGCCTACTTCGTGCCCGAGACCAAGCGTGCAGACGAACTGCTCGCCGACCTGCGGCGCGACCACGTCCACCTGGCGATCGTGGTGGACGAGTACGGGGGAACAGCCGGCGTGGTCTCCGTCGAGGACCTGATCGAGGAGATCGTCGGCGAGATCAGCGATGAGTACGACACCGGGCAGGTGGAGCTCGTGCAGATCACCGACGGGGAGGCATTCGTCGATGCCCGGATGACCATCGACGAGCTGAACGAACTCTTCAGCGCCTCGGTCGAGTCCGACGACTTCGATACCGTCGGCGGTTTGATCTTCACGCTGCTGGGCCGTCTGGCGATGCCAGGAGATGAGGTCGTGACGCTCACCTCAACGGGCGAGGACGACCCCGAGGGGCTGCGGCTCCGCGTGCTCTCCGTCCTAGGGCGACGCATCAAGCGCGTGCGCGTCCTCAGGGCAGCCAGCAGCGCCGAGCCATCGGAAGCGGCGGCCGTCTGAGCGAGGCCGCACCCTTCCCTGACCGGCTCGCGGAAGGCGCTTGAGCGGTTCGGATCGCTGGGGCTGGCAGCCGCGAGCAAGGTCCAACCGACGCCTGCTACCGGGACATAGTGTTACGTTCGGCAGCGCACAGAGCCGACAGGTCCCCGGAGCGACCGATCCTGAGACCGTGGATCCGACGAGAGCGAGTGCTGCTTTGACAACCGACACCCGACGAGAAGCGGCCGACGACCCGCCTCCGGGACAGCGCCGCAAACGGCTCGTGATCGTCGAGTCGCCCGCAAAAGCGCGGACGATCAGTCAGTTTCTCGGGCCCGACTACATCGTCGAGTCCTCGATCGGTCACATCCGCGACCTCCCCTCCTCTGCCGCCCAGGTACCGAAGAGACACAAGAAGGAGCCGTGGGCGCGACTGGGGATCAACATCGAGCGAAACTTCGAGCCCCTCTATGTGGTTCCGCCCGACAAGGCCAAGCTGGTCGCCGCCCTGAGGAAGACCCTGGCGGGGGTCGATGAGCTCTATCTCGCCACCGATGAGGACCGCGAGGGGGAGGCGATCGCCTGGCACCTGCTCCAGGTGCTGAAGCCCAAGGTCCCGGTCTACCGGATGATCTTCCACGAGATCACCCGCGAAGCGATCGAGGCGGCACTGGCGCATCCCCGTGACGTCGACTACGAGCTCGTCGAAGCGCAGGAGACGCGCCGGCTCCTCGACCGTCTGGTCGGGTACGAGGTCTCGCCGGTGCTCTGGCGCAAGGTCAAGCCGCGCCTCTCGGCCGGGCGCGTGCAATCGGTCAGCGTGCGCCTGATCGTCGAGCGAGAACGCCAGCGGATGAGCTTCCATGCAGGCAGTTACTGGGACGTCTGGGCCACGCTCCGGACCCGCGACGGTCGCGACGAGGAGGTCGCGACGCAGCTGATCGCGCTCGACGGACGGCGTCTCGCCAGCGGCCGGGATTTCGACCCCGACACCGGTAGGCTGGCCAACCGCGGCGCCGTCGAGCTGCTCGACCAGGAGCAGGCCGAAGATCTCGCGGGGCAACTCCAATCGGCGACCTTTACCGTGACCGATGTGCAGGAGCGACCCTCCCACAAGCGGCCGCCGACACCGTTCATCACCTCGACCCTGCAGCAGGAGGCCGGACGCAAGCTCCGCTACAGCGCGCAGCGCACGATGCAGGTCGCGCAGCGCCTCTACGAGAACGGCTACATCACCTACATGCGGACCGACTCGACGGCCCTCTCTGAGCAGGCGCTGACGGCCGCGAGGAGGCAGGCCAGCGAGCTATTCGGACGCGACTACATCCCCCCGCAGCCGAGGCGTTACCGGTCGACCGGGAAGGGTGCCCAGGAGGCGCACGAAGCGATCCGACCGGCCGGTGAGATCTTCCGGACGCCAGATTCGCTCCGCGGCCAGATCGACGCGGACGCGCTGCGCCTCTACGAGCTCGTCTGGATGCGCACGCTCGCCTCGCAGATGAGCGACGCAACAGTCGTTGGCACCACGGTGCGGCTGGACGCGCCGGTCGGTCCTCACAGCGAAGAGGCACGGGATGCCAGGCGTCGAGCCGACTTCCAGTGCTCCGGGCAGGTGATCACCTTCCCCGGGTTCCTGCGGGCCTACGTAGAGGGCTCTGACGACCCCGAGCAGGCACTCGACGACCAGGAGCGGATCCTACCGCCACTGCAGGTCGGGCAGACGCTCGACCCGCGTCTCGTCGAGCCACAGGGACACGAGACGCAGCCGCCGGGGCGCTGGACCGAGGCGAGCCTGATCCGTGAACTCGAGATGCGCGGCATCGGTCGCCCGTCCACCTACGCCTCGATCCTGCAGACGATCCAGGACCGTGGGTACGTGTGGAAGAAGGGGACCTCCCTGATCCCGACCTTCATGGCGTTCGCAGTGACTCAGCTCCTCACCCTCCACTTCCCGGACCTCGTCGACTACGAGTTCACAGCACGAATGGAGGCGAGCCTCGACGATATCGCCAGCGGCGACCTTGAGGGTCGCCCGTGGCTGCGCCGCTTCTATTTCGGCGAGTCCCCAGGCAGCAATGCCCCGGATGAGGTGGAGACGATGACCAGCCGGGGGCTGCACGGCACGATCGGCTCGGGTTGGGAGGACATCGACGCCCGTGCCGTCTCATCGGTCGTCCTCGGCCCCGACCCTGAGGGCCGAGAGCTGGCAGTCCGCGTCGGCCGCTATGGGCCCTACGTGCAGGCCGGCGACGAAGCCCAGCGCGCCGAGATCGCCGAGGACATCCCGCCTGACGAGGTCACCGTCGAATTCGCGCTCGAGGTGCTGCGGCAGGCGGCGCTGGGCGGCGCACCGCTGGGGATCGAGCCCAGATCCGGGGAGCCAGCCTACATCAAGACCGGCCGCTATGGCCCGTACATCCAGGTCGGGGAAGATCCCGTGCGCGATGAGAAGGGACGGATCCCGAAGGACGCGCCGCGGCCAGAACGACGCAGCCTCTGGCCGGGAATGACGATGGAGACGGTCACGCTTGAGCAGGCGCTCGAACTGCTCTCCTACCCACGCGTCGTCGGGATCCATCCGACCACCGGGAACGAGATCACCGCCCAGAACGGCCCGAACGGCCCCTATCTGCGATCCGGCACCGACTCCAGGAGCCTCGAAGACATCGACCAGATGCGCTCGATCGGGCTCAATGAGGCGGTGGCACTGCTCGCCGAGCCGAGGCGCGGCCGACGCTCCCAGCAGATGATCGCCACGCTCGGCCCGCATCCCGATAGCGGGGCGGCCGTCACCGTGCGCAACGGACGCTTCGGCCCCTACGTCACAGACGGAACGGTCAACGCCTCGGTGCCGCGCTCGCGTGACCCCAAGAACATCGACCTTGAGGATGCGCTCAACCTGATCGCCGCGCGCGAGGAGCGGTTGAGGTCCGAGGGGAAAGATCCGAGGGCGGCGAAGCGGCCTCCCGCCCGCGCCAGCGGTAGACGGAGGAGCTCGCGCGGGCCGCGAAGTGCCCCGCGCCGAAGCACTACCGGTCGCGGCAGCACGCGGCGCTCGGCCTGAGCTCAACCCCGCCGAGGGCTGGGTCTCGGATCACGGACGCTCTGCGGCAGTCTCGGCGCTGGTGACGCCGCGCGGGCTGGCCCAGAGCGGTCGCTGCCTGAGGACCACGAGCGCCGTGAGTATCAGAATGGCGACCCCGGCGGCCGGATAGACGAGCTCGATCCCAACGACCTGTGCGATGCCGCCAACGATCAGGGCGGCGAGTTGCATCATGCCGCCGGCGAGCATCAGCAACCCGGTGACGCGCCCCATCACTCGGTTCGGTACCCGTCGCTGTACGAGCGTCAGACTCAGGATCAGAACCAGCTGCTGTGACAGTCCCACCAGTCCGTTGAACAGGAACGCCACGATCACGACACGGCTGAGGCCGAAGCTGAGCACTGCGAGGCCCATCAGGGCGCAGGAGGCCAGGTACCAGGCCCCGGTTCGGGTGAGATCGGCGCGCCAGTTGAGCCAGACCGACGCGAGGATACCGCCGGCTCCCCAGAACACGATCATGATCCCCCAGCCCGATGCACCGAGGTCGAGGACCTCGCGGGCCCAGACGGCGATCAGGCCGACCATGACGCTCAGGCCCAGTGCCATCACGATCCAGAAGCTGAGGATCGTCCAGCGCACCACTCGGTCTGCGCGCATCACGCCGATCCCGTCTCGCAGGTTGCTGAGCACCGACTGCGAGGAGGCCTCGGGATCAGCAGCGGGAGTCGCCGACATCCGCGTGATTGCCAGCAGCACCGAGACGTGGCCGACACTGGCCAACAGGTATGCGGGACCGAACCCGAGCAGATCGATCGACAGGCCGACTAACGGGGCCGACGAGAGGAGCGCGAGTGACTGCACAAACTGGTGCTGCGTAACGGCGCGCCCGAGAAGTGAGGCAGGGACCGTGTCGCGGATCATCGCCGTGCGCGTCGGCTGATCCTGACCGTCGATGAGTCCGAAGCTACTGAAGAGCAGCAGCATCACCCACAACCAGGGGCCTTCACCTTGAAGAACAGCCGGCACGAACAACAGGCTGCCGACCAGCAGCACGCTTGCCAGCGCCGCGATATGGCTGATCGCAAGCACGGTCGTGCGTGGGAACCGGTCGGCAAAGGTCCCGCCGAACAGTGCATAACCGAGGAACGCCGTCCCGCGCAGGGCCGACAGGACGCCCAGAGAGAAGACGCGCTGCCCCTCGGGTGCCGTCACGGCGACGTACCATGCCTGGGTCAGAAAGACCATCGGCTGGCCCATGGTCGCGGTGAACTGCATGAAGAGCAGCCAGCGGAAGTCCGGGTAGGTCAGGGTCGCCAGCCGTCCGCGCGGATGGTCGTCGTTCGGTACCCGGGGTGCTGCTGGCGGGGACTCGCCATGGGACATCGTGGGGATCACATCCGTTGGTGCCGATCGGGAGGGAGGGGGCACAGTCAGGTCGGGCAGTCAGTATCGCCGAGCGTGGCGCACGCCGACAGGTCGGACTCAAGTCCGCCAACAGATTCCAGCCCCGGGTCCGCCAGCGGCAACGGAACGCTCACACTCGATGTCACTGTCATCTGAGATGACCACACCTGGGCCCCGGCAGGAAGCTCGGGAGACCCTCCAAGTGGGTCGCCGGGTCAGAGGCACCCTGTTAACATCAGAGGCGGGGTGGAATCGGGATGTGACCTGTGTGCCCCGACCGTGCCCGGCGGCGCGTCCCCACGCAAGCTGCGATCGACGCCCTTGGCCGCTACCTCGCCTATCTGCGAGACGTGCGCCGACGCTCTGCGTACACGCTGCGCAACTACCAGTCAGATGTCTCGGCCTTCCTGGCATTCCTCAACGCCCTCGACGTCCCGTTTGAGGAGGCTGGCCGGAGGATCGCTCGCGCCCACCTCGCCGAGCTCCGGGCGGCCAATGTGGCCGACAGCTCGGTCAAGCGCCGAGCGACCACGATCGCCGCGTTCTACCGCTGGCTGGACCGAGACGGGATCGAACTGAAGCCCCCTGCGGGCGACTCGCTGTTGCGGCTCCGCTATCCGAAGGCGACCCGCCGCCTCCCGCACTTCCTCTCCGAGGAGGAGATGGAGCGGCTCGTCTCCGGACCGAGCGGTGAGAGCGAGACCGACCAGCGTGACCGAGCGATTCTCGAGCTGCTCTACGCCGCGGGTCTCCGGGTCTCCGAGCTCGCCGGGCTCAACTGCCGAGACATCGATCTGACCAACCGCCAACTCCAGGTCACAGGGAAAGGCGACCGGCCACGGGTAGCCCTCTTCGGTACCGCCGCCGCCCGGGCGCTGAGGACCTATCTCGAGGAGGTCCGCCCAACCATTGCGGCAGGGTCTGAGCCGGCGCTCTTCATCAACCGCCGTGGTGGGCGTCTGAGCGTGCGCTCGATCCAGCGACTGACCCGACGCCACGGTCGCGGCGCCGCGATCAGCCAGCCCGTCCATCCCCACTTGCTGCGCCACACCTTCGCCACGCATATGCTGGATCGCAACGCGGACCTCCGTGTCGTCCAGCACCTGCTCGGACACAGCTCGGCCGACACGACACAGATCTACACTGCGGTCGCACACCGTCAGCGCACGGAACTGATCGCATCCGCGCTTGAACGCGCAAGAGATTCTGAGGCCGCCGAACGGTAGCATCCACGGTCGAAGCGGGTGGGGAAGCGCCGCGAAGATCCAGTGCCGCCAAGGTCCCGCGCCGCGAAGATGGGGTGAGCGATGCGCATTCTGGTCTTGAACGGACCAAACCTCAACCTGCTCGGCGAGCGTGAACCGGAGATCTACGGTTCCCAGACGCTGGCTGACCTCGAGGAACTGCTGCAGCGGCGCGGCGGTGAGCTCGGCATAGAGCTCGCGATCTTCCAGTCGAACCACGAGGGTGAACTGATCGACCTGATCCATGCTCATCGACACTGGGACGGGCTGCTCCTCAACGGCGCGGCACTGACCCACAGCTCGACGGCCCTGGCCGACGCCATCAGCTCGGCACGCCTGCCGACCGTCGAGGTCCACCTCAGCAATGTCCACGCCCGGCCGGAGAGCTGGCGTCACCACTCCTACCTCTCCCCGGTGAGTTGGGGCGTGATCATGGGCTTCGGCTTCGATGGTTATCTGGCGGCCCTCGACCTGCTCCACCGCCGGCTCTCGGCTGAGAGAGCCCGATGAGCGTCGAGCGGCTCAGGCGAGTACGAGAGCGGCTGGCACCCCTGGCCGTGGACGCGCTCCTCGTCACCACGCCGAGTAACCGCCGCTGGATCTCGGGCTTCACCGGGTCCGCCGGCGTGCTCCTGATCTCGGCGGAACGCGCGCTGATCGCGACAGACTCCCGCTACTGGGAGCAGGTCGCCCGACAGGCACCGCTCTTCGAGCTCCGAAGGGTGACTGGCGCCACCACCGAAGTGGCTCCCGAGCTCCTTGAGGGAACGGGCGGCCTGCGCATCGGCTACGAACCCACCCACCTGACGATGGCCACGTACCAGCAGTGGACCGATGCGATCGCCGCTCTCCCCGGGGCGCAGCGACCCCAGCTGGTCGCCGCGCCCGGGGCGATCGAGCCGCTTCGCCAGATCAAGGATGCCGGTGAACTGGCGGCGCTCACGCGCGCCGTCGAACTCGGTGACATGGGCATGGCCCACGCCATCTCCATCATCGAGCCGGGCATGAGCGAACGGCAGCTCGCCTGGGAGATCCAGCGCTATGTGATGGAGCAGGGTGCCGACGGGCTCTCCTTCAGCACGATCATCGCCGGGGGCGAGTGGGGCGCAGCGCCACACGCCTACCCACGGGACGTGCCACTCGCGGCCGGCCATGGCGTCGTGATCGACATGGGAGTCGTGGTCGACGGGTACTGTTCCGACCTGACCCGCACCCTGGTGCTGGGCCGTCCGGACGAGCGCTTCATCCGTGTCTACGACACCGTGCTGACCGCACAAGCAGTGGCCTGTGAGCGCGTCGAGGCCGGCATGAGCGGCCAGGAGGCGCATGCGATCGCCGCCGCCGTGATCGAGGAGGCGGGGTACGGAGAGTACTTCGGCCACGGGCTCGGCCACGGCGTCGGTCTCGACATCCACGAGGCGCCGCGACTGGCACCGGGCTCAGAGGCGATACTGGAAGACGGTCAGGTCTTCACGATCGAACCGGGGATCTACATCCCGGGCTGGGGAGGCGTCCGCATCGAAGACCAGTGTGTGATGGAGGGAGGACGCGCGCGGCCGCTCTCCCAGGCACCGAAGCTCGACCTGGAGATAGGAGCAACAACGTGATCGGTACCTCAGACCTGAAGAAGGGGCTCTCGGTCGAGGTCGACAGCACCCTCTACCAGATCGTGGACGTGCACCACGTCAAGACCAAGAAGTCCGCCGTCTACCGCGTCAAGCTGCGCGATCTCAGGGGCGGCCACATCATCGAACGGTCATTCAATGCCGGTGAGAAGCTCGCGGCGGCTCGAGTCGAGCGACGCGAGATGCAGTACCTCTACGGCGACGGCTACAGCCACACGTTCATGAACACAGAGACCTACGATCAGGTCGAGGTCCCCGAACGGATCATCGTCGACGCACTCCCGTATCTGCGCGAGGGCGACAAGACCCAGCTCGTGCTCTACGGCGAGGAGGCGCTCTCGATCGAGGTACCGGCCGCCGTCACGCTCGTGATTACCGAGGCAGACCCCGGTATCAAGGGCGACACGGCAACCGGCGCGACCAAGCCAGCAAGAATGGAGACCGGGCTGGTCGTCAACGTCCCGCTCTTCATTAACCCCGGTGACACGATCAAGGTCTCGACCCAGACGGGCGCCTATCTCGAGCGGGTGGCCACCGCCTGATGCCGCCCGAGATCCGCTCGGTCTGGCAGCTCGTCCGCTATCTCGGCGATCTGCTCGAGCGGGATCGGCGACTGCAGAGCGTATGGATCGGCGGCGAGGTCTCAAACCTGACCCACGCGCGTTCGGGACACATCTACTTCACCCTCAAGGATGAGCGCGCACAGATCCGCTGTGCTTTCTTCCGGAGCCAGAACATCGGTCAGCAGCAGATCACGGCCGGTGACGAGCTCGCGGTCCACGGCAGCGTCGGCGTCTACCAGCAGCGTGGCGAGCTCCAGTTGATCGTCGACTTCGTCCAACCGGCCGGCGTAGGCGCCCTGCAGGCAGAGTTTGAGCGTCGCCGTGCGCTCTACGAGGCGGAAGGTCTCTTCGCCCCCGAGCGCAAGCGGCCACTGCCCCGCTTCCCCGAGCGGATCGCCGTCGTCACCTCCCCGGACGGGGCGGCCCTCCACGATGTGCGCAGCGTGCTCGGTCGGCGCTGGCCGCTTGCCCAGCTGGTCGTCGCCCCGGCCCTGGTCCAGGGCGAGTTCGCGGCCACCTCCATTGCCCAGGCGATCCGCCAGGCTACCGAGGAATCGGGGGAACGGCGGCCGGACGTCCTGATCGTGACGCGGGGCGGCGGGGCCGCCGAGGACCTATGGGCCTTCAACGACGAGACGGTCGTGCGGGCGATCTTCGGCTCCCCCGTGCCGGTGATCTCGGCGATCGGCCACGAGACCGACATCACCCTCTCAGACCTCGTCGCCGATGTTCGCGCGGCGACGCCATCGGCCGCCGCTGAGCGCGCCGCACCCGACCGCGCTGAGGTGCAGCGCCAGGTGAGTGGGCTGCTGGTGCGAGGTGAGCTGGAACTGACCGGGCGGTTGGCCGCCATCCGCTCCCGGATCGGTGAACAGGCCGCTCGCCTCGGGCGATCCCTGCCTGACCTCGATGCCCGGCGCCGGGCCGTCGGAGACCACGCCGATCTGATGCGTCGTCTGCTAACCAGGGCGACGGCCGGCGCAAGAGAGCAGACGATCGCGCTGAGCAGCCGGATTGATGCGCTCTCGCCCCTCGCCACGCTCGACCGCGGCTATGCGCTCGTCTCCCGCCCCGGTGGCATTCCGGTCGTCCGCGCCGTCGACCTGCAGACCGGAGACCGGGTGGAGTTGCGGTGGCGGGACGGTAGCCGCGGGGCCCGTGTAGAGTCCCCGAGATGAAGCCAGAGACGACCCCGCCGTCGTGTCCCACCCCCATCGGGGGCTCCCCCGATGGGGGTGTTCCGGCCGCGCAGAGCGCTGAGAGCTTCGAGACGATCTTCGAGCGCCTGTCGGCGATCGCCGGTCAGCTCGAAGAGGGCGCGCTCAGCCTTGAGGCATCGGTGGCGCTGTACGAAGAGGGCATGACCCTGGCCGAGCGCTGTCAGGCGCTCCTCAGCGATGTCGAAGAACGCATCGAGATGCTGCGTGAACGCGCGAATGGCGACCCTCAGCCATGACGATTCGGGTCGGCTGGTTCACCACACGCGGCGCCAGTTCACGGGCGATCTACGAGGCGGTCCAACAGGCGATTCTGGACGGAAGGCTGGACGCCAGCCTGGCCTTCGTCTTCTCCAACCGCGAGCCGGGCGACGACCCCGTAACCGACTCCTTCTTCGAACGGGTGATCGCCGACGGAATCCCGCTTGAGACCCTCTCCTCGGTCGCCTACCGCAGACAGGTCGGGGGCGCTCGATCGACCCAGGGCGAGCCACTCCCCCCCTGGCGGGCCGACTACGACGAGTTCGTCGCCGACCGGCTCGGGGCGTATCAGTGGGATGTCGGCGTCCTCGCCGGCTACCTCCTGATATTCACCGCGCCCTTCGTCGAACGCTTCCCTCTGCTCAACCTCCATCCGGCCCTCCCTGGGGGTCCGATCGGGAGATGGAGCGAGGTGATCGTCGAGTTGATTCGTTCCGATGCCCGCGAGAGCGGCATGATGGTCCACCAGGCGATCGGAGAGGTCGACCTCGGCCCGGTGCTTGCCTACGCCCGCTTTCCGCTCGCTGGCCCCCAGTTCTCACTCGCTCGAGCGGAGCTCCACGACCCGGCGAGGCTCACGGACAGCGAGATCGAGTCGAGCGGTCTCTTTCGACTGATCAGAGAGGCAGGCGTCCGCCGCGAGGCGCCATTCCTGATCGAAGTCCTCGAGGCTTGCGCCGGTGGGCGCGCCGCGATCACTGGCGATGCGGTGGGAGGTGCGGGCGTCCACCCCGGACCCGTCGACCTGACCGGCGAGACCGAGGCCTGGCTCGGCGAGCGGCGTATAGTCACGTAGTGCAAGGGTCGCTCGCCAGCGGACCGAGATCCCAGGCTGGGCCGGGGCCCGGTGAACCCGGGCCCCGGCGGTGAGAGAGCGGCGGCAGATGGAAAGACGCGAGCTCCGGGTCAAGCGACGGGCCGGACTCCCGGCCGGCCGGAGCGCGGCCGGCCCCCTCGTCGCCATCGCACGCCACGCCCTGCCGACCGTCACCGCCTCCCTCGCGGTCGCCGCCACCGTGCTCACCGCCGAGCGCGCCGTGCGCATCCTTGCCGAGCGGATCACGGGAACCGTCGGGCGGAGAGGCGAGACGGCATCGAACGACAGCCACCGCACCGTGATCACCGAGTGGCTCACCATCGAGCGAACCCGGCGGTCGCGTTGAGAGAGCAGGGAGACATCTCCCCGTCCGTCCGCGGCGACCGCCTGCAGAGGATCCTGGCACGCGCCGGCCACGGCAGTCGACGCTCCTGCGAGGCGCTGATCGTGGCCGGCCGCGTGACCGTGGATGGGCGCGTCGCCACGCTCGGGGAGCGAGCAGACGCCTCTCGCCAGCGCATCGACGTCGACGGACAGCAGCTCACGCTGCCGCGAGGCAATACCACCCTGATGCTCAACAAACCATCTGGTTATGTCGTGAGTTCCCGTCCCGAACAGGAACTGCCGAGCGTCTACGAACTGCTCACTGACGCGCCGCCGCAGATCCGCTATGTCGGCCGGCTCGACGCCAACAGCGAGGGGCTACTGCTCTTCAGCACGGACGGTGAGCTGGTGCACCGTCTCACGCACCCCAGCTACCGGGTCGACAAGGTCTACCTGGCGGTGGTCGGGGGAGATCTGGCGCGCAGCACGCAGCAGGCACTGCGTTCCGGAGTCGCGCTATCTGACCGTCCGACCGCTCCGGCGCGCCTCGAGGTGGTCGAGCGGAGCGAGCGAGAGACCGTCGTCCGGCTGACCATCCACGAGGGTCGGAACCGTCAGATTCGCCGCATGTTCTCTGCGGTCGGCCACGAGGTCCACCGGCTACGCCGCGAGGCGGTGGGACCGGTCTCCCTCGGTCGGCTCGGACGCGGCGCGTCGCGACCGCTCACCAGCGTCGAACTCGGGCAGTTGCGCCGGCTCGTTGGACTCGGGAGCGGCGAACCACCGCTCCCGAGTCGCTAGACGCCCCGATCGCCCGATCGATATGATCCGGCGAATCCCGACCATCGCGGCGCGGAGGCCAGTCATCACTGCCCAGTCACTGGCCTGTTCGATCGCCATTGACGGCCCGACCGCCTCGGGCAAGACCGTCGTCGGGCGAGAGGTTGCGGAGCGCCTCGGGATCGGCTTCCTCGACACCGGGATGATCTACCGCGCCTGTACTCTGGCGGTGCTGCGCGCCGGTGCCGACCCAGAGCAGCCCGCGGTCGTGATCCCGATCGTCATGGGCATCGATCTCGACATGAGGTGGCCCGCTCCGGCCACTCCGCGCGTCTACCTGGCAGGTGAGGACGTGACACCGTTCCTGCGTGAACCCGATGTCGAGCAGCAGGTCTCCCTCGTCTCGCGAATCCCCGAGGTGCGAGATGAGCTGGTCCGC
Source organism: Dehalococcoidia bacterium (assembly GCA_965249675.1). Taxonomy (GTDB): domain Bacteria; phylum Chloroflexota; class Dehalococcoidia; order UBA2979; family UBA2979. The sequence continues at coordinate 1,626,308 of OZ252250.1, read as the reverse complement.
CGCCAGCGGGCGATCGCATCGCGCCAGCCGGTCGTCATGGCCGGACGGGATATCGGCACGCGCGTGCTTGTGGAGGCCGAAACCAAGCTCTTCCTCGAAGCCTCGGCCGAGATCCGCGCCCAGCGCCGCCTCGCCGATGAGATCCGCGCGGGGCGTGAGAGCTCGTTCGAGGAGGTCCTGGCGGCCACGCTCAGACGCGATACGCTCGACAACTCCGGCGCCCGCGCCCTACACCGCGAACAGGCGGCCTCCGACGCGATCGTGATCGAGACCGACGCCCGGGAGGTCGACCAGGTGGTCGCGGCCTGTGTCTCTGCCTACGGTTGCCAGGGAGGCCGCTGACCATGCGCCAATTCCTTGCAGACCGGCTCTACTACTCGCTGACCACCACAATCCGTGCCCTCGCGCGCCTGTTGCTACGGCTCGAGGTGGTCGGCGCCGATCGCGTCCCTCGGGAGGGGCCAGTCGTCCTCGTCTGCAACCACTCGCATCTCCTCGATCCGCCGGTGATCGGCTCGCTGGCACCCCGCTATGTCCACACGATGGCCAAGCGCGAGCTGTTCGAGACACCGTTGATCGGCTGGGTCTTCTGGACGATCGGCGCATTCCCGGTCCGCCGGTTCTCCGGGGACCTCGGTGCCCTGCGGGTCGCCCGCAACTACCTGCGCGGTGGCCGCGTTGTGCTGATGTACCCCGAAGGCACGCGCAACCACGGGAAGGGGCTGATCCCCGCGCTGCCCGGTGCGGCGATGGTCGCGATGCTCACCGACACACAGATCGTTCCGGTCGCGATCGAGGGGAGCCATGCCGTCCGCTGGAAGAGCCTCCTATTCCTCTGGATCGTCGGGCGCCGACCCCCGGTCCGGGTCGAGTTCGGTGAGCCGTTCCGCCTGGAGCGCACGGAGGCGAACGCCCAGTCGGCAATGGAGGCGACCGACTTCCTGATGCGCAAGATCGCAGCGCTCCTCTCGCCGGCCCACCGCGGTGCCTACGGCGAGCACTCAGAGGGAACGATCGTCGTTGCCCGAGCGACTCCCAGCCAGCGCCCCGCCAAGGGCCGGTCACGGGACCGGAGCTAGCGCACCATGTGCGGAATCGTCGGCTATACCGGACGGCAGGCGGCGGGACCGATCGTGCTGGACGGGCTGCGGAAGCTCGAGTACCGCGGGTACGACTCAGCCGGTATCGCCCTCGTCGAGGACGACGGCCGGCTGACCCTCGCCCGTGCTACCGGCAAGCTCCAGGTGCTAATCGATCGTTCCGAAGGTGAGCTTCCGGAGGCCGCCTGTGCGATCGGCCATACCCGCTGGGCGACACACGGGGAGCCGAGTGAACGCAATGCACACCCGCACGTGGACCCGACCGGGCGGATCGTGATCGTCCACAACGGCATCGTCGAGAACTTCGACGAACTGCGCCGACGCTTCGATCCAGAGAGCTTCAGCTCAGAGACCGACAGCGAGGTACTGGCGCACCTGATCGCAGCCGAAGTCGCCGCCGGGGCTGACCTGCTCGGGGCGCTGCGAACCGTGGTGGCCGAGGCCGAGGGAGCCTACTCGCTCGTGGTCACAAGCGCCGATCAGCCCGGACGACTGGTCGCCTCACGGGTCGGGAACGCCGGCGGGCTGGTCATCGGTTACGGCGATGGTGAGTCTCTGATCGCCTCAGACCTCGGCCCCCTGCTCACCCACACCCGGGAGATCGCCTTCCTCGAACCCGGCGAGTTCGCCGACCTCGACGCTTCGGGCGTCAGCTACTCAGATCGGGAGGGGGATCCGATCGAGAAACATCCCCAGCGGGCTCCCGACGACTACATCACGGCGGCCCGCGGGCGTTACCGGCACTTCATGCTGAAGGAGATCCACGAGCAACCCCGCGCCGCGCTCGACGCACTGCGCGGGCGCTATCAGAGCCACGATGCCCGCGTCTCCCTCCCTGATGTCCCCTACAGCCGTGAGCAGATCGAGAGCATCAGACGCGTGGTGCTCGTCGGCATGGGCACGTCGGCACATTCGACGCTGGTCGGCCGCCATTACTTCGAGCGCTTCGCTCGCATCCCGACCGAGACCGACAACGCCTCGGAGTTTCGCTACCGCCAGCCGGTCCTGGACGGCCGGACGCTGGTCGTCTCGGTGGCCCAGTCGGGAGAGACCGTCGACACGCTGGCGGCGATGGAGGAGGCGGACCGTGCCGGTTGCCTGCAGATCACACTCTGCAATACGCCGGGCGCCCAGACCACGCGCATGGCCGACGGCACGCTCTACCTGCGCAGCGGCCCTGAGGTAGCGGTCGCGAGCACCAAGACGCTGTCCGCTTCGATGCTGCTCCTGCACGCGCTGGCGCTCCACATCGGTCACAAACGGGGCGTGCTCGACCCAGGGCTTGAGGCTCGCCAGGTCGAGGCCGCCCTGCATCTTCCCGTCGCGATTGGCCGAGCCCTCGAACTCGCGCCGCAGATCGAAGAGCTGGCGAGCCGGTACGCCGGTTACGACGACTTCCTCTTCCTCGGCCGCGGTCTGGGAGTCGCGATGGCGCTTGAGGGTGCCCTCAAGCTCAAGGAGGTCTCCTACATCCACGCCGAGGGATACGCCGCCGGCGAGATGAAGCACGGCCCAATCGCGCTGATCGGGCCCCGAACACCGACGGTGGCGATCGCGCCCAGAGACTCGGTGTGGAGCAAGATGCGGTCGAACATCGAACAGGTCCGCGCCCGTCACGGCGAGGTAATCGCCATCGTCTCAGACGGCGACCGGGCGCTGGACGAGCTGGCGTCCGATGTGATCCGGCTGCCGCCGATCGACCCCTTGCTCATGCCACTGGTGGCGGTCGTCCCGCTGCAGCTCTTGGCCTACTACATCGCGGTCAATCGTGGCGCGGATGTCGATCAGCCGCGCAACCTAGCCAAGACCGTGACAGTCGAGTAAGGCCCCAGCCGGCCGCCACCCCCCGGCAGCCACCTCGGCCTCCGTCCGCGCGACCCCCCTCCCGGGAGCCCGTCACAGACGGCTGCGTGCCGCCTCGTGCTCCTGCGCCGCCTGCGCAGCCGCGAGCCGGGCGATCGGGACGCGGAAGGGGGAACAGGAGACGTAGTCGAAGCCCAGCTCCTCGAAGAACCGCACCGACGCCGGGTTGCCACCATGCTCACCGCAGATTCCGATCTTGAGGTCCGGGCGCCGGGACCGACCACGCTCGATCCCGATCCGGACAAGGCCGCCGACACCGTCGCGATCGAGCTCGACGAACGGGTCTCGCGCGAGCAGGTGCTGATCGAGGTATGACGGCAGGAAGCGTCCGGCGTCGTCCCTCGAGAACCCGAACGTCGTCTGGGTGAGGTCATTGGTGCCGAAGGAGAAGAAGTCGGCGTGCTCGGCGATCTGATCGGCGACAACGCACGCCCGGGGCAGCTCGATCATCGTCCCGATCGTGTAGGGCACGGGCGTGCCGCGCTGAGCAATCACCCGCTCGGCGACGGCGATCACGCGCTGCCGCAACAGCTCAAGCTCCGAGGGGATCCCGACCAGCGGGATCATGATCTCAGGGGCGACGTCCACCCCATCGGAGATGAGCTGACAGGCCGCTTCCATGATCGCCTCGACCTGCACCTCGTAGATCTCAGGTGAGGTCACCCCGAGCCGCACGCCACGGTGCCCGAGCATCGGGTTCTGTTCACGGAGCGCATCGACGCGCCGCTCGATCTCCGCCCTTGGGACGCCGAGCGCCCTTGAGATCTGCTTCATCTCCCTGCGTTCGGAGGGAAGGAATTCGTGGAGGGGCGGGTCGAGCAGGCGAATCGTCACGGGGTAGGGCGCCATCGCCCGCAGGATGCCGGCGAAGTCCTCGCGCTGCATCGGCAGAATCTTGGCCAGCGCGTCGCGTCGCGCCGTCAGGTCGTGCGCCAAGATCATCTGGCGTACGGCGGAGATGCGGTCCTGACCGAAGAACATGTGCTCGGTACGGCAGAGGCCGATCCCCTCGGCTCCGAAGGCACGGGCGCGCACGGCATCTTCGGGCGTGTCGGCGTTCGCGCGGACCTGCATCCGACGGGTCGCGTCTACCCACTCCATCACCTGGTCGAACTCCGGAGGGAACTGCGCATCGGAGAGCGGCAACCGACCCAACATCACCTCGCCAGTGGTGCCGTCCAGCGAGATGACGTCTCCTTCACGCACCGTCAGCCGGCCGCCCGGACCGGCGATGCTGAACTGCCGGTTGGCGTAGTCGATCTCGAGTTCACTGCATCCGGTGATACAGCACTTCCCCATCCCCCGAGCGACCACCGCCGCGTGCGAGGTCATGCCGCCGCGGGCAGTCAGGATGCCCTCGGCCTCGACCATCCCTTCGATGTCCTCGGGGCTGGTCTCATCGCGAACGAGGATCACCGTCTCGCCGTGCTCGACCTGCTCGAGCACGTCGCGCGGTCGGAAGACGACCCGCCCGACGGCGGCACCCGGGGATGCTGCGAGCCCGCGGGCAATCACCTGGCGTGGGGCATCGGGGTCGAAGAGCGGGTGGAGCAGCTCGTTCAGCTGTTCGGGCTCGAGCCGACGGATCGCCTCCTGTTCGGAGATCAGCCCCTCAGCGACCGAATCGACGGCGATCTTCAGCATCGCCGGTCCGGCGCGCTTCCCGCTGCGGGTCTGGAGGATCCAGAGCGTTCCCTGCTGCACGGTGAACTCGATGTCCTGCATGTCGCGGAAATGGCCTTCGAGTCGATCGCAGGCGGTCACCAGATCCTGAAAGGCCCCGGGCATCGCCTCCTCAAGCGAGGGCGACCCATCGCCGCGGTCGGCGGCGAGGAGTGGTTGCGGGGTGCGCCTACCGGCCACCACGTCCTCGCCCTGGGCGTTCACGAGGAACTCACCGAACAGCACGCGCTGGCCGGTCGAGGGGTGGCGTGTGAAGAGCACGCCGGTCGCGCAGTCCTCGCCGAGATTCCCGAAGACCATCGCCTGGACGTTGACCGCGGTCCCCCAGCTGGACGAGTATCCGTACCGTTCGCGATAGACGACCGCGCGCGGGTTCTGCCAGCTCTCGAAGACGGCACCGATCGCACCCCACAGTTGGTCCCAGGGATCCTCCGGGAAATCGCATCCGCGCTGCCGGATCAGCGTCTTGTACTCGGCGACGAGCTCCCCAAGCGCCTCGGCATCGAGTGCTGTGTCTGCGGTCACACCGCGTGAGCGCTTCTTCGCCTCGAGCAGCTCCTCGTAGGGATCGGCATCGGTGTCTGAGCGGCGGCCGACCCCCAGGGCCACCTCTCCGTACATCTGGACGAAGCGGCGGTAGGAGTCATAGGCGAAGCGGGCGTTCCCGGAACGGCGGGCGAGGCCGGCTGCGGTCTCGTCGTTGAGACCGAGGTTGAGGATGGTGTCCATCATGCCCGGCATCGAGACGCGCGCACCGGAACGCACCGAAACGAGGAGTGGGTTATCGCTGTCGCCGAAGCGGGTCCCGACCAGGGCTTCGACGTGAGCGATGCCCTCGCTCACGTCGCCGGCCAGCCCCTCGGGATAGGTTCGCCCGAGCCGATAGTAGGCGTTGCAGACGTCGGTCGTGAGCGTGAACCCCGGCGGGACCGGGATCCCCAGCGAACTCATCTCCGCGAGGCCAGCACCCTTGCCGCCGAGCAGGTTGCGCAGCTGATCGTAATCGACGGACTGTGCACCCCCGAAGGGATAGACCAGCCTCCCGGTGGTGGCTTGGTCCGCCTGCACGTCGGCGACTGACGTCATACGGAACTCCCTGACCCGGCCCATTCGAGCCGGCCCGCGGTCTCTAGGTCTATGCCGATACCCTGACCACAACGAGCCTGCTATCGACCCGAATTATAGGGGAGCGCGTGAGACTGTCGCTCTCGGCTGGCGGTGGACACTGCCCACGGCCGCTCACACACTCATGGAGCGATGCCGGAAGCTGCGCCCACCTCGATGAGCGACCCCACTAGTGTGCGGCAGAGATTGCAGGCACGCGAATCCCTGCTGTCCGAGCAGGCCGCGCACGAGACGCGATCGCGTGGGCGTGCGCGCCCAGAGCCCGAACAGGCGCTGAGGCTCGCCTACCAGGTCGACCGCGATCGCATCATCCACTCGCGCGCCTTCCGTCGCCTCAAGCACAAGACGCAGGTCTTCATCGCGCCCGACTCAGACCACGTCGTGACCCGCATGACCCACACCGTCGAGGTGCAACAGATCGCCCGCACGATCGCGCGTGCGCTGGCATTGAACGAGGACCTGACCGAAGCGATCGCGCTCGGACACGATCTCGGCCACACGCCCTTCGGCCACGCCGGTGAAAACGAACTGGCGAGCCTGCTCCCGGACGGATTCCGCCATAACGAGCAGTCGCTGCGCATCGTCCGGCGCCTTGAGCGTGACGGCCAGGGCCTCAACCTGATGTTCGAGACCGAGGACGGCATCCTCCGCCACTCGAAGGGGCGGGCATCGATACGCAGCGAGGAAGGGTGGGGTCGACCGGCGACGCTTGAGGGCGAGATCGTCAAGCTGTCCGACTCGATCGCCTACCTCAACCACGACATCCAGGACGCGATCCGAGCGGGGCTGATCGCCGAGCGCGATCTCCCGCGCGCCGCGCGATCGACACTCGGTGAGGACCACTCGGCGCGCATCAACCATCTGGTGACGTCCTGCGTCTATTCATCAGCCGCCACCTTCGCCGGACCGGACCCTGAGATCGCGCTCGACGGTGAGACGCTCGAGGCCACCGAGGAACTCCGGAACTTCATGTTCGAACGGGTCTACCTCCACGAGCGCACGCTCACGCAGGCCGAACACGGGCAGCGCGTGATCCGTGAGCTCTTCCGACATTATCGCGACCATCCGGAACAGATCACCGGCTGGTCGCTGCCAGGCGATCCGGTGGAGCGGCGTGCCGCGGACTTCGTTTCCGGAATGACCGACCACTACGCGCTGAAGAGAGCGTCTCTGCTCGGATTACTCGCCTGAGGCACAGGCGCGAGCCGATCGAGAGGTTGTACAATTCCACTCCGAGGGCCGTCCTGCAACCGGCCGCGGGGAGGGCACCACGAACCGCCATCTGCGTGCGCCACTGCTCACCGGGCTTGCGATCATCGTCGTCGCCGCAACGGTGGTCGTCACAATCGTCGCGAGCGAGCGGGCTGAGGAGTCACACCCGGCGCGGCAAGCTGTGGCGACCGCGACCAGCGCCGCGTTGCCCGACGGAGTCGTAGCCCGCGCCACCGTCACGACCAATCTCAGGGTCGCTCCTGGCCGGCAATCGGAGATCGTGGCGATCGTGCCGACCGGTGAAGTCGTTGTCGTCGCTGCCCGCAGCGCCGACAAGCGATGGCTGCGTGTCATCTATCCGCCGACCTCACAGCTGGGTGGCTGGGCGGCCACGACCAACTTCGATGTCCTCGCCGGGAACGTCGATGCGGTCGCCATCGCCTCCGCCAGCGGTACGGGAGCGACCAATGGAACCGTGGGCACCCAGGATGCAGCTGATCCGCTACCCGACCTCTCGCTTGCTGACGCCTACCTCCTGCCCAACGGCAGCCTGACGGTGGTGGTCGAAAACATCGGGACTGGCCGCTTCTCCGGGACAATCGGGTTGCAGGTCACCTCGGCCGGTGGCGAACTGCTCGGTGTCCTCGACATCCAGGAGACGGTCCTGCTGCCCCAGCGTGCGGCAACGGTCGATACGGGCGTCGTCATCCGCTCGGCGGGAAATTATGCGATTGAACTCGATCGCCTCGATCGCATCGAGGAGCTCAGCGAGTTCAACAATGCCACGCGGGTCTTCCTCGTCCCGACGAGTCCATCATGACCCAGCAGCCACCGCGATCTGGCGGGCTGCGCGGCGTCGGCGGACTGCCCGCCATGGTCGGTCGGCGGCAGCGTCTGCTCCTGTGGACTGGTGGCGTGGCTCTGGTGGCGATCATGGTGGCGTCGACCGGCCTCATCCTGGCGACGATCGTGAGCCGCGACCGGGAGTCCGTCCCATCGACGGGTGAGGGCCGCCGGGCCCTCGCAACGCGGCCGTTGGCCATCCGGTCGGCTCCAGACTCGCTGACCGCGATCGTCGGCCACCTGGAGCCCGGCGACGAAGTCGTGCTCCGCGGGCGCACCGGGGCCGGCGACTGGTTGCTCGTCTACGCCGCTGGCGATCCAACGACGGACGGCTGGGTACCGGCTGATGCGGTCGATCACGGCTTCTCGCCCGACCAGATCGTGGTCGTCGTCGCCCCGCCGGTGCGCAGACCGGTGACCGACGCCGGAAGCGTTCCGGCCGTCCCCACCTTCACGCCGGACCTCGCAGATCTGACGATCGACACCGTCCTCGCCAGAGGCAATCGCCTCGCGGTGATCGTGGTGAACCGCGGGGAGGCCGACTTCGTCGGTACGATCTTGGTCTCCGTCGATGGCCAGGAGCCGATCCCGGCCGACGGGCAGCTGGGCGAGCGGTTACGTCCAGACGAGCGGCTTGAGATCGTGCTCGAGTCCGAATACGTCCAGCGGCGTGCATCGGTTCGTGTCGAGGTCTCCACATCGCCGCCAGCGGCAGGCGAACCGACCGAGAACAACACGGTCGAGGCGATCGTCAGACCGGATCAACCCAACGACCTCGCCATCCAGACCATCTCGCACGATGGCCCAAACGGCGCGCTGCGGATTACGGTACGCAACAACAGCCCGATCCCGATCACCGGCATCGTCACCCTGAGCGCGCGTGAACGCTCCGGTGCGCGTGCCGAGCTCGGGACCGTGCGCCCGCTGGTCGCGCTCGACCCCGGGGAGACGCTGGAGGTCGATTTCCCCCTCGGGGCTCGCGTCAACCTCGTGAACATCGAGGCCCTGATGAGCTCGCTGGCGATCGACGATGCCGACACCAGCAACAACGTCTTCCCGCGCAGGTGATGAGCAACATGAGCAGACACGGCGCCCTCCTCGATCAGCTCGCCGAATCCCGAGAGCGGCTGCTTGAGGCGATCGCGCAGCGCACCGAGAGCGACTTCCATCGCGCCCTCGGTGGTGACTATGGTCGCGAGTCTCTGGTGCACGCGCTCGCCCGGCTCGCCCTGAACGAGCGGGAGGGGACCGATGACGTGCCGGAACACCCCCTGCCACCGCAGGCGATGCACGACCTCGCGCGCGCCCGCTACCACACTCTGACTCGCCTGCGGGGAACGGCCGACCCGGAGGACGCGATCGGCTGGGTCGAGACCATCATCGAGCGTGAGCGCACTCTCACCGCCTGGCTGCAGAGCCGCCCGGTGCGAGGGAAGGTAAGCAACTCATGACCGCGATCGAGGACGTCAAGACTCGTCTCGACATCGTCGAGACCATCAGCAGCTACGTACCCGAGCTCCGCCAGCTGGGACGAAGCTGGAAGGCCCGTTGCCCCTTTCACCAGGAACGCACGCCATCGTTCGTCGTTGATCCGGCTCGCGGTTCCTGGCACTGCTTCGGCGCCTGTGCGACTGGCGGCGATGTGATCGAGTTCGTCCGACGCGTCGAGGGTCTTGACTTCCGCGAGGCGCTGCGGCTCTGTGCCCAGCGCGCCGGCGTCGAACTGCGCGCCCCGTCCGCCCGAGAGCGGGTCGAGCGCGAGGAGCACGAGCGACTGCTCAGCGCGAACGAGGCGGCTGCGGTCTTCTTCCGCGCCCAGCTCGACGGTACCGCGGGCAACGACGCTCGCCGCTACGTCGCCGGCCGCGGTCTCGACGATGCCACCATCGAGCGCTGGCAGATCGGGTACGCCCCCGATGGCTGGAGCGTGCTCGTCGATCATCTGACCGCGCGTGGCTTCACAGCGGCCGACCTGCTGGCCGCCGGCCTCACGGTCGAGGGCGACCGTGGACCGTACGACCGCTTCCGTCATCGCCTGATCTTCCCCACTCGGGACCAGCGGCGGCGACTGGTCGGGTTTGGCGCTCGCGCGCTGCGCCCGGGCGATGAGCCGAAGTACCTGAACACGCCGCGAACCGCGCTCTTCGACAAGAGCGGGGCGCTGTACGGCATCGACCTCGCGTGGGAGGCGGTACGGCGCGAGGACCAGGCGGTCGTGGTCGAGGGGTACATGGACGTGATCGCGGCCCACCAGTTCGGATTCACCAACACCGTCGCATCGATGGGCACCGCCCTGACCGAGAAGCAGATGCAGCTCCTCAAGCGGTTCACGGTCAACTTCGTGCTCGCGCTCGACGCCGACGAGGCCGGTTCGGAGGCGACCCTGCGTGGCGTGCAGATCGCGGCGAGCGCCGCCGACCATGAGCGGGTGCCGGTCGTCGACTGGCGCGGCCTCGTCTCCTATCAGGACGCGCTCAAGGCCGATATCCGCGTCAGCTCGCTCGATGCGGGCGACGATCCCGACTCGCTGATCCGACGGGACGCCGATGGCTTCCGCGCGCTCCTCGCCGGAGCACGATCGGTGACAGACCATCTCTTCGCTTCGATCGGTGACCAGATCGATCCCGGCAACCCCCGCGCGCGGTCAGAGGCAGTCCGCTCGCTCGCCCCGACCGTGGCCGCGATCATCGACCCGGTCGTCCAGTCGCACTACGTCCAGCGGCTCGCCCGACTCGGCGGAATCGACGAACGGATGGCCCTGCAGCTCGTCACCCGTGGTGGTGCGGGCCGTCCGCGGCCGGTGGCGACCCGCACCGAAGTCAGTCAGGCCAGGCGGACACGTCCGGTGGTGGCCGACGGCGAGTCGCAGATTCTCCAGCTGTTGTTCCAGCGCCCCGAATGCCGCGATGCCGGCGAGGCGCTCGACGGCAGCCTCTTCGAGGACCCGCTCAACCGGGCACTGTGGGAACACTGGCGAGAGCAGCAGCCGCTCGATGACGAGTCGCAACCCGACGAGATCGACGATGCGCTGCGCGAGCGGCGCCACGAGCTCGAGGCTGCGGCCCTGCCCGACTATCCACCGGCCCAGCTTACGGAGATGGTGGCGGCGATGGCCGCGGCGCTCAGGATGCGGCGTCGCCAAGAGCGCGTCCAGGCAGCAGCACTCGATCAGGCAGAGGCGCTCCGAGCGGCACGGATGGGGCGAGCGGGACCCGACACAGACGACCAGAACCCGGAAGGTGAGAGCTCAGGAGATCCGGGACCGGACGAGCTCGGCGGTCTGGGCGACCAGCTCGCCGAGACCGTCGAGCGGCAGCGGGCTCTCAATCGTGAGCTCCAGGTCGCCCGCGGTCGCCGGAAGGACGATCCCGGCCCGTGAGGCACCACTGTGGGATCCACGCCTGCCCCGGTCCACAGCAGATTGCACGAGCGCATTGCTTGGGCAACACTGGGGTTTCGAGCGGGAATGCGTTCCCAGGGACACCTCATCAACCGTTGATCTGACCATCGAGGAGACGACCAATGCTCTACGAGTACCGACACGGCGGGCCCCGGCAGTCGGAGTGCCCCGAACGATTTGAACTGATCCGTCAGGTCGCCGAACGCGACGCCGAAGCACCCTGCCCCAAGTGCGGGAGCACGGAGACCGAGCGCGTCAAGTTCCAATCGTTCGCGATCGCGGGCCGCTCCGAGCCCGACATCGTCTCCGGTGACACAGAGATGGAAGACTTCCCCGACGACTACGACGATGACTTCGGCTTCTAGGGGGAGGACAGCAACTTCTCGGCACCGGTCGTTGCCCGGCGATCGCGCCACCGCGCCCCCGGCCCCTGCCGCGAGCGTCGCCAGTGCCCGAGACCTCGATCAATGCCAGGGCTCTGTCATCCGCACAGCCATGCGGGATCGTTCCGGCCAAGCCGCCATCACCTCCGCCTGCAGGTGCCGCGCGAGTGGCGACGCTACGAGGGGCCGGGCGTAGTGGACCCTTGGCCGCCGTCCGCCGTCGCCGCCTCGAGGGCGAATACTGGTAACCGGGCGTCAAGCCACCTGGGGAGCCACCAGTTCCGCGCTCCGAGCAGCTCCATCGCGGCAGGCACGAGAGCAGCCTGACGACCGTGGCGTCGAGCAGGACCGCCGCCGCAAGGCCAACTCCGAAGAGCTTGACGACGCGATTGTCCTCGAACGCGAAGCTGCCGAACACCACCACCATGATCGCGGCCGCGGCGGTGATCACCTGCGCGGTCGAGGCTAGCCCGTCGGCGACGGACTCGACCGCGTCACCACTCTGGTCGTAGGCCTCCTTGACCCGCGAGAGCAGGAAGACCTCGTAGTCCATCGAGAGACCGAAGACGATCGCGAACATCATCATCGGGATCTGTGGCTCGATCGGCGCACCGGCGATCCCGAACAGGGAGCCGAGCCACCCCCACTGGAAGATCGCGACGACCACCCCGTAGGCGGCCGCAAGCGAGATGCCGTTCATCAGAACCGCCTTGAGCGGTACGAGCAGAGACCGGAAGACGACCATCAGCAGTACGAAGGAGAGCGCCAACACCGCTCCGAAGAAGATCGGGATCCGGGTCGCCAGGTAGGTGGCGAAGTCGATCTGGAGGGCAACTGTGCCCGTGACGCTCACCGCGAGGGACGAACCGGCGACGGCCGTCGGGATCACCTCGCGACGCAGCCGCTCGACGAGCTCGTTCGTCTCGGCATCCTGAGGCGCTGTCGTCCGCGTGAGCCGGATCAGGAAGGCGTCGGAGGACGCCGGGTCACGGGGGTTGCTCGGGAACGGGGGCGCCACGGCCGCAACATCCGGGTCAGCAGCGAGTGCCGAGAACAGTGAATCGACCGCCGGAAGGTCGGCCGGGGACCCCAGCACCGTCGTCACGACGAAGGGGCCGTTCACGCCCGGGCCAAACCCCTCGGCCAGCAGGTCGTAGGCCCTCCTGGTGGTCGTCCCCTCACGGTAGTTCCCCTCGTCGGAGAAGCCCAGCCGAAGCGACAGCGTCGGTGCGGCCAGGAGCAGCAGAATCCCCGAACCGACCGCGAGCGCAAGCCAGAGGTGGGCCTGCACGACCCGAACCAGCGATAGGGAACGCCCTCGTGGGTCGGACGCTGAGCGCGCTACGCCACGGCCGACCGCGCTCCCGGGATGAAGCGGCTGACGACGAGCAAGAGCAGCGCGGCCGGGAATGCGGCCAGGGCCAGCTCCCGAACCCCGACGCCGACGCCGAGCAGTCCCACGGCGATCAGCGCGGCACCGCCCAGCGCCCCCCAGCTCGTCCGCCCGAGACGGTGACCAAGGATGGCGAGCAGGGCGGGGAGCAGCGTCAGCGACGCGGCCATCGTCAGTGCAACGGTGATGGCAGCGGCGGTTGCCAGTCCGGAGACGAAGCTCAGGCCGATCAGCAACATGCCCAGGAGGGAGATCACGACGGTCAGACCGGCGAACAGGACCGAACGCCCGGCAGTGTTCATCGCCGTCTCCGTCGAGGACGGGGGGGAGAGCCCCGCCCGCAGCCCCTCGCGGTACCTCGTGACGATGATCAGGGCGTAGTCGATGCCGACACCGAGCCCGATCATCGCCCCCAGGGTCGTCGCGAAGTCCGGGATGCCGATCAGGTTGGTGAGGAGCAGCGTCACCAGCACGCCGGCGCCGACACCGGCCACGGCGACGCTGATGGGCAGCACCATTGCCAGTACCGATCCGAAGGCGAGGATCAGCACGACAACGGCGAAGGCCAGCCCGATGAACTCGGACTCGGGTGGTTCGAACGGACCGAGAGACGCGCCGCCGATCTCTACCTGCAGCCCGTCGATCTGCGGAATCATCGCCCAGATGTCCTCGCCGATCGCAACCGAATCGGTCCGGTCGACCTCGCTCGAAATGGCGATCGAAGCGAAGGCGACCTGTCGATCGGCGCTCACCTGGCCGTTCGCCGCCCGTCCGTCGTAGGGGCTTGTCACGGTCAGGTCGGGGATCGCCGCCACTCGAGCGATCATCGCTTCCATCGCCGGGCGGACACGCGGGGTCGTCGACACCCGGGGCATAGCGGAAGACGATCGAACCGCCGAAGCCGCTTCCGAGTCCGCCGAAGTAGTCGTCCAAGGCGTCGAAGCCTTCGCCGCTCTCCGACGATGGGGGGTCGAAGGTGCTGTCGAAGGCCGGACCGATCACAGTTGAGCCAGCGATGAGCAACGCGATCACCGAGACCCAACCACCAGTACGCGCCCGGGATGCCGGAAGCACCATCCGCCAAGTCGTGAGTTCACTCGGTCACCCCCAGGACTGAGGCCCGAAGCCTGCGCAGCCGGGCGCTCGCCGAGTCCCGGTCGACAGTGGGCCAGCCCGTCGGTGACAGAGCAGATGGCGCTGGCCGTCGGTGACGTGTATCAGCAGACGGAATTGTCCGTAGTAGGGGGAGACACAGAGCCCCGAGCGAGTGGAGTGGTCCCCCGCCATAGGGTCAAGGGCGAGCCGCGTCGGTGAACCCGCTGGCTTGGGGGCTTCGGGGGCGGGATCCCACCGCCACCCGGGGGGCGGGCCAGAGCAGGCCGGCGACCCCCACGAGGGCAAGGAGCCCGCCTTCGATCATGGTCAGGAGACCAACACCGAGCGTCACGTCGAACCAGAACCCCTCGGGGAACATCTGCAGTAGCCGGTCGGTTGCAGGGTTCAGGAGCCAGAGATCGTTATTGAACGACAGCAGGTGGAACTGCTCGAACAGATCCTCGAACCCCGTGGTGACGCCGATGGCAAGAGCGCCGAGCAGCGCGACCGTCACAACGCCGGCGGCTACGGCCTGTGCAGCGAGGGCGCGCAACGTGCGCTCGCGCGCCCAGAGGAAGACGAACGTCACGTAGCAGAGCACATAGATGAAGGTGACCTCTTGCACGCGGAAGGCCAGCTGTACGAGGTCCTTGACATCCCGCATGTGCAAGATCTCCCGCTGGTTGAAGAGCGACTCCTCACGGTCACCGACAAAGACCCGCACATCGAGCAGGTCCTCGGCCTCACCGGTTCGGAAGTAGTCGATGATGGTGAGCGCGGCAGCGTCGAGCTGCCGGCGGTCGACACCGGTCACCGCATCGACATCGTATTGGGAGAACGAGTAGTCGTAGGTCCGCTGCTCGGTGGTGGCGATCCGTACGTTGGTCAGCACAAGCAGTACCGGCACCGAGACGACAAAGAGGGCGGTGGCAATCCAGCGGAGGACGAGCACCCGCCCAGTATACTTGGCAGCGGCGTGGGTTCCGACGGGGTGCTGAGAGCTCGATCCGGGGCCGCGGGATCCTCCACCTGGTGGTCACTCGGCCTGCCGGGCGGAGCAGCCGGTGGCACGCTGCGTGTTATGCTGCACGCCAGCCCGCGGGCACCCCGGGCAGCACCCTGACTTCAAGGCGGAGGACACTCGATGACCACAGCAACTTCAACACTGACCCGCAAGGACGCACCTGCCACCAGCGAGTCGGTAGTCTCGCCCGAGCGCTTCTCGACGGGGATGACCTCCTTTGCCGAGTGGATGGCGTCGATCGAGAAGAACGCCGATCTCTTCCAGCGCCACCACGACGAGTACGCGCCAGTTCCCGAGGACATCGCGGCGCTCAAGAGCTTCGTCGAGAACCACGGGGTCAAGGCGCTTCTGCTCGGAACCGACTGGTGCCCCGATGTCTGGCGCGGTCTCCCCGTCGCCTGCAAGATCGCCGATGCCAGCGGCATGGAGCTGCGCATCTTCGAGCGCGACGAGAACTCAGACATCATGGCTGAGTTCCTCAAGGACGGCGAGTTCGAGTCGGTCCCGACGATCGTGCTCTATGACGGGGACAACAACTATCTCGGACACTGGATCGAGCGGGCCGATCAGGCGAATGACGAGATGTCATCGCTGCGCGACATGATGGCGGGCAAGGAGCGAGGCACCGCCGAGTGGGACGACGCTCGCGCCCGCTACCTGGACGAGACCTGGAAGCTGGCCGACGGCTGGCGCCACGCCCAGGTGAAGGAGCTGATTGCACTGCTCGAGGAGGCGCTGAACTAGGTCAGCCTCCTGCGCCGGCTGACCGGTATCAGAAGAGGCCGCCCCCCAAAGGGGGGCGGCCTTGTCACGTGACGGCGTCTCCTGCGGCTGCCAGCATGTGCTGAGCCGACGGTGCTCGGCCCGCTCAGCGGGTTCTTCGGTCTACGTTGCCGGCTGGTTGGAGCGTTCCTCCGCGGCGGTGACCGGGCGGCCCGTCGACGCGGGCGAAGCGGAAGTCGCCGCCTGAGGGGGCGGCGCTGGCGCGGGGCCAGCGGGCCGGTCACCAGCGGGCGATGGAGCCCCGGCCTGCCTCGGTTCAACACGAGGGGCCACCGACCCGGCCGACCCTCGGGACTCGGCCGCAGCGCTCGGCATAGCCTGCGCTCGGGGCGCGGCCCCTGCGCTCGAGGCGGCCTGCGCTGGGGGCGCGGCTCCTGCGCTCGGGGCGGCCTGCGGACGCGACACCGTACCCTCCTGCATCGCCCCGAGCTCGGAGAGCAAGACCTCCCGTTCAAGGAGCCGGAGATAAGAGTCCTGGAGGGTCTCTGTCGGCCTGAGCGCCACGTAGACGGGAAGGCTCACCAACGGAAATGCAACCGTGATCACGACCGCCGTCAGCTGCGAGATCGGGTCTCGAGTGCGCGAGCGGATATCACGATAGACCCAGAGCACCGAGGTCGCCCACAGCACGAAGAGGTACCCGCCGACCACGGTGGCAACGAGGCGTACCGTCGCCTGCCAGTCGCCGCCTGGCCAGCCAATCAGCACGTCCAAACCGGCACCTCCGGGCTTGCGCTCGCCTGCGCGTAAGGCTATCACGGGCGATCGGGCTGCCGCCCACTCCGCATCCGCCGCACTGGACTTTAGAATCGGAGCCTGATGCCCACACCACTCGAGACACTCAATCCAGCCCAGCGGCTTGCCGCGGAGCTGCCCGGGGGGCCACTCCTCGTGCTCGCCGGCCCCGGGTCGGGCAAGACGCGCGTGATCTCGCACCGCATCGCCTACCTGGTCAACGAGGCCGGGGTCCCGACCTGGCGAATCCTCGCAGTGACCTTCACCAACAAGGCGGCTCATGAGATGCGTGAGCGCGTACGCGAGCTGCTTGGCGAGCGAGCCTACGAGCTGTCGATGGGAACGTTTCACTCGATCTGCGCGCGCATCCTGAGGCGAGACGGGCCGGAGATCGGCCTCCGGCGCGATTTTGCGATCTACGACACAGATGATCAGCAGGCGGTGATCCGCGCAATCGCGCCGACCGCCCGCATCGACCTCAAGCAGTACCCGCCGAGGCAGATCCTCTCGGCAATCTCTGGCGCCAAGAACGAGCGGCGGGACAGCGCCGCCTACGGTCGCAGCGTCGGCAGCTACTTCGAGGAGATCGTAGCCCGCGCCTTCGTCAGGTATCAGGAGGCACTGACGCGCAGCGGTGCCGTCGACTTTGACGATCTGCTGGGCCACACATTGATGCTGTTCGAGACCAGACCTGCGGTCCGGGAGCGGTATGCCGATCGCTACCTGCACAGCCTCGTGGACGAGTTTCAGGACACCAACCTCGTCCAGTACGAGCTGACGCGGCATCTCGCCTCGGTGCATCGCAACATCACCGTGGTCGGCGACCCGGACCAGTCGATCTACTCCTGGCGCGCCGCCGATATGCGTAACATTCAGAACTTCGAACGTGACTTTGCCGGCGCCGAGCGGGTGCTGCTCGAGCAGAACTATCGCAGCACCGGGCACATCCTGAGCGCCGCCCACGCGGTGATCAACCGTGCCAGCGACCGGCCGGAGAAGCGGCTGTGGACCGAGAATCCAGCCGGTGAGCGCGTGATCGAGTACGAGGCGCCGTATCAGGAGGAAGAGGCCATCTTCATCGCCAGCGAGGTACAGCGGCTGATGGCCACCGCCGGCCACCGCCTCGCCGACTTCGCCGTGATGTACCGCACCAATTTCCAGTCCCGTGCGATCGAGGAGGCCCTGATCCACCGGGGCATCCCCTACCGCATCGTTGGCGGCACCCGCTTCTACGACCGCCGCGAGATTCGCGATCTGACCGCCTACCTCCGCCTCATCCACAACGAGTTCGACACCGTGGCGTTCGGCCGGATCGTGAACGTACCGGGACGCGGGATCGGCACGAGGTCCGCCGCCAATCTGCTGCTCGCCGCGGTCAGACTCGGCCTGTCGCCGCTCAGCGCAGCCGGCCGCATCGTCGCCGGCACCACCGAAGACCCCGAGCTGCCCCGCTTCCGCGCCAACATCGCGGCGGCGCTCGGCCGATTCGTCACGCTGATCGACCGCATCGCGCTCGACCGCGAACGGCTCACCATCGCCGAACTGCTGGACCTGGTGATCGCAAGCGTGAACTACCGCGCTCACCTCGAGAGCAGCGACCGAGAACACGCGGAGACCCGCTGGGAGAACGTGCAGGAGCTCCGATCCCTGGTCGCCCAGTACGAGGAGGAGGCGCCAGATGCTTCGCTGGCAACCTTCCTCGAAGAGGTCGCACTGGTCGCCGACATCGACGACCCCGAGGCGGGTGGGTCGAACGCGGTGACGCTGACAACACTCCACGCTGCCAAGGGCCTGGAGTACCCGGTGGTCTTCATACCGGGCCTCGAGGAGGGACTGCTGCCACACATCCGCTCGCTTGACGATCCGGTGCAGCTCGAGGAGGAGCGGCGGCTCTGCTACGTCGGGATGACCAGAGCCGAGAAGCGCCTCTACCTGACCCGCGCGCGCCGTCGTTTCCTGTTCGGCACGCAGCGCGCAAACCCGCCCTCGCGCTACTTCGCCGATCTGTCCGAGGAGGACCTCCGTGTCCCGGTCGGCGCCGGATGGCGCGCTGCCGCCCAGCGTGACCGTGGCCTCCGGGGAGCGGCTGCCACCCGCCAGGCCGACTACGTCGAGCAGGCCCAGTCGACCACGCCGGCCTACACGCCGGGAGACCGTGTCAACCACACGATGTTCGGCCCGGGCGTCGTGATCAGCTGTGAGATCGTCCCCGGTGACCAGAAGCTGACGGTCGCCTTCGAGGGGCTCGGCGTCAAAAAGCTCTTCCTCTCCTTCGCACCGTTGCGCGCAGCAGAGAGCTGACATGGGGTGACTCGCGGGAGTCCCAGCAGGACTCGAGAGCGATCTCAGGGAACTGGTGCCGGACCCGCCGGCCTCCCCCCGGGGCGTCCCTGGCGGCCCCCACGCCTGGCGCGCAGCGCCTCGAGCGCCCACTCCTCGGCTGCCGGCACGCCCAACCGCCCGCTGCTCACGCTGCCCTCGTCTCCAGTCACACCGCGCCCGATCAGACCGTGGCGTCGTGCGAGACGGCTCGCTCGGCCCCGCCCGTCGGAGGATTCGGGCCTGGGCAAGGCACGAGCACACCACCTCGTCGGACTGTGATGCCCTCGGAGGCAACCATGCCAGAGTCAGATTCACCGATCGCCAGGTGGTTCACCGTCGACACGCTCGCCGCTAGTGGCAACGCCCTTGGCGTCGTCGCGGCCGGCACTTGGAATTCCATCGGTCTCGTCGCAATCAGCCTCCTGCACGCGATGGGGTTGGTCGCATTCGCCCCCGGAAACGCATTAGGGTTCGGCGGCATCAACGCGGTGGGGATCGTCGCGATCGGCGGCTTCAGCGCAGCGGGGCCGTCGTCATCGTCGCTGGATCCGCCGAAGCGCACTGAGCAGCTAGTGTCCCGAGTCAGGACTACGCTCTAGCTAGCCGGCGAGGTTGTCCAGGATCTGGTCCGCGGTCTTGTGCCAGATGAAGGGCCTCGGATTCTCGTTCCAGCTGGCGACCCACATCTCCACTGAGCGGATCAAATCAGGGACGCTGTGGTGCGTGCCGCGCCGGAGCCACTTGCTGGTGAGCTCTGCAAACCAGCGCTCCACGAGGTTCATCCAGGAGCTGTAGGTCGGCGTGAAATGGAAGGTGAAGCGGGGATGGCGCTGGAGCCAGCGCTGGATGGCGGGCGTGCGGTGCGTGGAGACGTTGTCGAGCACGACATGCACCACCAGCTCACGGGGAACGCTGCGGTCGATGAGGGTGAGGAACCGCTGGAACTCCCGCGCGCGGTGCCTGGGGGTCATCTCCGTGATCATGTGTCCCGAGGCGACATCGAGCGCTGCGTAGAGGTTCGTCGTGCCGTGACGGATGTAGTCGTGCGTCTGGCGGGCAGCCCTAGCTGCCAACCTCATCTCTGCCGAATATAGTGCGATTGATACGAGGGCGGAGAAGTGGACGTAGACCGATGGTGGTTGATGAAGAGACTGAGGTGCGTCGAGCACGCAGGTCGTGGCCAGTGCAGTACAAGCTCGACATCCTGGCTGAGATCGACGAGGCAAAGGCCCGCGGAGAGCCGGGAGCAGTCGGCGCCATCTGTCGGCGCGAGGGTCTGTACTCCTCTCTGATCGCCAGGTGGCGCCAGCAGCGTGACGATGGGGCGCGCCGTGCCCTCGTCGAGCGGCCGCCGGGACCACGAGCGCCCAACCGGCTGACCCTTGAGCGCGACCGCTACCGGGAGCGGGCGATGCTTGCCGAGCAGCAGCTGGAGACGGCAGAGGAGCTGATCGAGGCCCAGGGAAAAGCCTTGGCGCTCTTGCAAAGATTTGCCCGCAAGAGCGCGTCGCAGCGGCGACCGAGTGGCCAGAACGGGTAGCGCCGACCCGAGCCGAGTGGCCAGCGCAGGCATACGCCAACTGGCGGGCGCAGATGCTCGCCGCTGTGGACGCATGGGCCCAGCGGGTTGGCCGTGCCCGCGCCTGTCGGGCCTTCGGATACTCAGAGCGGACCGACCGCAGCCGCCGCCAGGCGGCCGCCGGCCGGCTACACAGGCGGCCGTCACAGGCGAAACCGCGCGAGCAGCACCAGCCGCAGCCGTCACGCATCCCCGACCAGCTGCGCGATCACATCGCCGAGCTGCTGTGCTCACCACGCTTTCGTGACCAGGCGCCCGCCCAGGTCTACTATCAGCTGCTGGACGAAGGCTCGTACGTCTGCTCGATCCGCCAGATGTACCGCATCCTCGAGGAACGCGGCCTGGTCAGAGAACGGCGTCGCGGTCACCGACGCACGACCCACCATGCACCCCAGGTGCAGGCGAGCGGCCCGAACGAGGTCTGGTCGTGGGACATCTCGCGGCTCCGCGGCCCTCACCACCGCAGCTGGTTCTATCTCTACGTGGTGATCGACATCTTCAGTCGCAAGATCGTCGCCTGGACGGTCGACACGGCGGAGTCGACCGAGGTTGCCAGGACGCTGGTGGGCACCGCCTGCGACCGCAACGGGATCTCGCCGCAGCAACTGACGCTGCACTCAGACCGTGGCGCCCAGATGACGTCGACAAGCCTGGCGGAGTTGCTCGAAGACCTCGCTGTCACGCGCAGCCTCTCGCGCCCGCGCGTGAGCAACGACAACCCCTACTCCGAGGCCGGCTTCAAGACCGTCAAGTACCGCCACGACTACCCCGACCGCTTCCACTCGCTGGAGGAGGTGCGGAGCTGGATGGCGCCGTTTGTCGACTGGTACAACCGCGAGCACTACCACTCCGGTGTCGGCTACCAGCACCCCGCCACGCTCCACGGCGGGCAAGCCCTGGAGACCGTGCAGGCGCGTCAGGAGACCCTGGATGCCGCCTACAGCGTCTGGCCCGAGCGGTTCCGCAACGGACCGCCGCGGGCCGCCAGACCCCCGAAGGAGGCGTGGATCAACAAACCCGTCATTGCAACAACCCCCTGACCTCGACCGGCATGGAGAGGTTGACAGCTTCCGCAGGGACGTTGGGCATCATCGGCAACATCGGAGCGGTGCGGTCGAGTGCCTGGACCTGGGTCTTCTCGTCCACACACAGCACAACGGCCGCGTCGGGCGGGTTGAGATAGAGTCCGGCCACGTCGCGCACCTTGTCGATGAACTGCGGGTCGGGCGACAGCTTGAAGCTCTCCACGAGGTGCGGCTTCAGGCCGAAGGCGCTCCAGATCCTGACGATCGCCGACTGCGACATCCCGAGCGCGGCTGCCATCGATCGGGTCGACCAGTGCGTCGCGTCGGAAGGCTGCTCCTCCAGCGTCTTGACGATCACCGCTTCCACCTGTGCATCGGTGATCGTGCGCGGCGCCCCGGGGCGCGGCTCATCCTGTAGCCCATCGAGCCGCCACTGCGCAAAGCGCCGGCGCCACTTGCCGACGGTGACCGGATGGCAATCGAGCGCCCGGGCGATCGCCCTATTCGATGTCCCCTCGGCCGCTGCCAGGACGATGCGACAGCGCAGCGCCAGCGCCTGGGCCGATGTCGGCCGGCGCGCCCACCGCTCCAGCGTCTCACGCTCCTCGTCGCTCAGGACGATGGTGACCGTCGGCCGTCCGATTCGGGTGCTCATGACACTCCAGAGTCTGCCCCATGGGGCACTCGCTCAGACGATGATGAGCTATCCGACGAGGGAGCGGACCGTGTCACGGTCGATCGCCGTCGCCATCAACTCGGCGGCGCGCTCGACTTTGGACCGACCGGAGAAGGGTGAGGTCCCAAAACAGCCCTCGATGTCGCGCACCGTCTCAACCGTCGTCCCGCCGGTCACCAGCAGCGTCACCTCGCGGCTCGCTGCGGCACGGTCGAGCAGATAGGCGCTCGGCTCGCCCCCGCCGCTCAGGATCAGGCACTCGGTCCCGGTCAGCATCGCTGCCAGCGCCAGGTCGACGCGGCCGTTCCTCGTGACCACGGCGTTGCGCGGGAAGCGTCCGAAGTAGTCGTCGGCCGGGTCGTGCGAGATGGCGCCAACCAAGACGTGATCACAGACCGCGCGGTCTCCGGTCTCCGAACGGGTCAACACCTCGGCGCCGCTGGCCGCGATCAACTCGGCCACCCGCGGGGCCGCCAAGGTCCGGTCTTCAGGCAGTGCACCGGGGCCCGCTCTGAGCGCCCGCGTCTCGATCACGGTAGCGCCGTCCGGCGCTTCGGCGGCGCTACCTGCGAGCCGGACGAACACCAGTGCGGCGCCGAGCTCGGTCGCAAGCTCTGCGGCCGCGGACCCACCCGGGGCCTCGAGGATCAGGACCTCGTCGCCGGCCGCCGCCTCGCGGGCGGCGAGCGGCTCGCCGCTCCCGGATCCGACATCGAGCTCGCCGAAGACCTCGGCGTCGCTCTCAGCCCGCTCGTCGCCGGCGAGCCGCTCGCAACGGACCGCCCGGCCTGCTCCGCCGATGACCGATGCCAGCCCGACGGCGACGGTGGTCGCGCCCACACCGCTCTCATGTCCTGCCACGAGGATCAGCGACATTGAAACCACCCTGTCTGGTCCATCTTGGATCGCCGCTCCCGGGAACTCCGAGGAGGACCGCCCGCAGCCTACCGTCTGTCCGATTTGTCCGCCATGACAGCTGGGGCCGCGGCCGATCCGGCGCCAACCCGACGTGTAGACTGCGGGCTGTCCAGCCTCGGCCGCCACTGTGAGAGGACCAGTGCATGAACCAGGTCACCCCGGAACAGGGGATCGCCAACATCCTCAAGGCTGAAGGCGTGGAGTTCGTCTCGACCTTCCCCACCAACGGAGTCAACAACGCGCTCGGCCCGGCCGGGGTCCCCCTCGTCATGATGCGCGACGACCGCTACGCGATCGCGATGGCCGACGGCTACGCCCGGGTCACCAGCGGACGCAAGATCGGAGTGGCCACGGTGATGGGCGGCGTCAACTCCGCCGGGCTCCAGGTCTCCTACGCTGGGATTGCGCAGGCCTACGAGGACGGCTCCCCGATCCTCGTGCTCGCCGACGGCGTGCCCACCGGCCAGACGCAGAATTCGTTCTTCGACCCGGTCGCGGCGCTCAACCACGTCACCAAGTGGTCGGCCCGCATCGACGCGCCGGAGGCGACACCGCAGTTCCTGCGGCGCGCCTTCACGCTGCTTCGCAGCGGCCGGCCGGGGCCCGTGTTCCTGGCCGTCCCGCGGGGCATGGGTCAGTACGATGAAGACGCCCGCCCCTACCGGCCCGTCAAGGGCTGGCGGTCGGCGCCGGACCCGGCGGACGTGGCGAGTGCGGCCCGGATCCTCCGCCAGGCCAGGCGGCCACTGATCTTCGCAGGAGAGGGCGTGCTCTATGCCGACGCCAGCGCCGAACTACTCGCGCTCGCCGAGCTGGCCGAGGCGCCCGTGCTCACAACGCTCAAGGGCAAGGGTGCCTTCCCAGAGAACCACCCCCTCTCGATCGGCGTCCGTGGGAGCCCAGCCTCACACTTCCTCAACAGCTGTGACGTGCTGATCGCCGTTGGCGCGAGTCTCTCGCCCGGGCGCTTCAGTCATGGCGTGCCCAATGCCGCGGACAAGCAGATCGTGCAGATCGTCGTCGACGAATGGGACCTCAACAAGATGAGCCCGACCGACCACGCGGTGCTCGGCGATGCAAAGCTCTCGCTCGCGGCGCTGGTCGATCAGCTCGGTGCCGAGCCGGGCCACCAGCACGACCCGGAGCTCTCGGTGGAGATCGCGCGGCACAAGGCCGACTTCGACGCTCAGTACGGTCCGCATCTGTGCTCCGATGAAACGCCGATCAACCCCTACCGCGTCTACGGTGAGTTGCAGGCCGTGCTCGACCCCGAGCGTTCCTTCGTCACGCACGAGTCGGGAAACACCCGAGATCAGCTGTCGACGACCTACCGCGCCACCATCCCCCGCGGATTCCTGGGGTGGGGGAACGTCTCCACGCTCGGCTTCAGCTTCGGCGCGCTCGTCGCGGCCAAGCTCGCCTACCCCGACCGGCAGTGCGTCGCGGTCAGCGGCGACGCCGGGATCGGCTACATGCTGGGGAACCTCGAGGTCGCGATCCGCTATCAGCTGGGCCTGACGGTCGTTCACATCGCCAACAATGGCTTCGCCGGATACGGGCCGGGGTTCTGGGGCGCAGGACACGACCCGTACACCCATGAGGTGAGCGGCGTCGACCAGATCAACATGGCGGACACTGCGGCGCAGATCGGCTACCACGCCGAACGGATCTCAGACCCGGCCGAGGTCCGGCCCGCGCTTGAGCGAGCGCTCGCGTGCAACGCCGAGGGCCGACCAGCCTACCTCGAGATGATCTGCAGCCAGTTCCCCGTGTACGGCCCATGGGTGGCTGCCAGCTGAGGCACCGCCTCTTCTGTGAGGCGGTGAGAACGAGCCCGCCGGCGGCGGGCTCGTCGCGTTCGGCTGGTGCCGAGGGCCAGAATCGAACTGGCGACACCGCGATTTTCAGTCGCGTGCTCTACCGACTGAGCTACCTCGGCACCGCCTTAGCGTATCGAACGGCCCACAGGTGGCAAGCGGAACCGGTACGGGGCAGCGCGGCCCCGACCAATGCTCAGGGTCCCTAGCGTGCGGGTGGTCGTCTGGCCCAGATGAGCAGCCGCTTGAACGGGTAGAAGTACGGTGAGCTCTCACCGAGCTGCGCCGCGACCCGCTCTTCATAGATGGCCAGGAACGTCTGATACAGCGCCGGGCCCAGGCGCTCTCGGTAGGGCGTCAGCAACGAACCCTGCACCCAGTCGCTGACTGATCGCGTCGACGGCAGCACGTGGCCGTAGATCTGGAGTCGCACCTGCTGTGACTCAAAACCGAGGGCATAGAGCTGTTCGGCGTACCACTCTGGCGAGCGCACCGTGTCCTCTCGTTCGTAACCATCCAACGGACCGGCGAAGCGAGGGTCTGTGGCCAGTGAGCGAGCGATCTGGTGGGAGAGATGGCCGGTGTTCGCCGGCACCTGAATCGCCAGCTGTCCGCCCGGACCGACCAGCCGGGCGACGGCCGGAACCAGCCGGTCATGGCCCGGCAACCACTGCAGCGCCGCGTTGGAGAAAACGAGATCCCAGCGGCCGGGTCGCTCGGCGGCGAGCACGTCTTCGATCGTGTGCCGCTCGAAGCGGAGTCCCTGGGGGAGCGGGCTGGGGGCCCGATCGAGCATCGACTGGGCGCGATCGATCCCGAGCGTTTCGCCGGCCTCGAGCGCTCGGTGCAGCCAGGCGGTCAGTTTCCCGGTGCCGCAGCCGAGGTCGAGCACTCGCATCGCTTCGCGCCGTTCGACGAGCGAGACGAGGTCGTAGAAGGGACGGCTGCGCTCCTGCTCGAACTGTCCGTACTGACCCGGATCCCAGCCCTCCCCACGCGCGGCCATCGGCTCCTCGATCATCGACGATCCCTTGCTGGCACTAGTCAACGCCTCCCGAACGCTCGTTCGAGCGCGGCCCGTCCGAGATGGAGCATCGTCGGCCGACCGTGCGGACAGCTCTGCGGCGTGTCGGTGCGTTCCAGCGCCTCCACGAGTGCGCGCTGCTGCTCGCCAGACAGTACATCGCCAGCACGCACGGCGGCGCGGCAGGCGAGGCTGGCGGCGACCCGGTCAGGCCCGGTCAACCGTTCCTCGGCCTCGACGGCGTCGAGCTGCTCGACCAGCAGCCGCGCAACATCGAGCGACTCGCGGCGACGCACGCTATCGCCATGGAACGAGGACGGCACGGCGGACACGAGCCGCGCGCTGTGATCGGTCTCGGCGATCTCCCAGCCGACCGCGACGAGGTCAGCGGCCACCTCATCGGCGAGCGCGGCCTGCGCCGGCGAGAGCTCGACCAGGACTGCCTGCAGCAAGGGCTGGCTCAGCGCCTCGCGGCCGGCGCGGGTTCTGCGTACCAGCTCGTACAGCACGCGCTCGTGGGCGGCATGCTGATCGATCAGATAGAGGCCGTCGGGTCCCTCGGTGACGAGGTAGGTCTGGTCGACCTGGCCGAGCGTGCGCAGCGCCGGCAGCGGTGCCGGTGTCGCCGCCTCGCGCTCGTCAGCCCCGGCCGAGCGTCCCCGATCTGGCCGCTGATCGAACGGGCGGTCGATACCCCCGCGATCGTGCTCCGCCGGCCGCACGATGCTCGCGGGGCGGGCGCCCCTCAGCAGGGCGAGCCCCTCGGAGCGGCGTGAGAGCGAGGGGGGCTCGAACAGGTGGCTCGGCAGCTCGCTCGAGATCGCGCCGGTCGCTGAGAGCGCCGCCACGACGCCGCGCCGCACGGCCGCGAGGACAATCCGCTCGTGGAGCAGGCGAACCTCCGACTTCGTCGGATGCACGTTGACGTCGACCTGCGGTCCGGGCACCTCAAGGAGTATCACCCCCACCGGGTGCCGACCAGCCGGGATCAAGCCCGCGTAGCTCTGCTCCACCACCGCCACGAGCGGGCGCGAACCGATCGCCCGTCCGTTGACAAAGAGATGGAGGTAGTTTCGGTTCCCGCGATGAAGCGCCGGAGGGCCGACGAGGCCCCGGACCCAGCCTCGCGCTCGCCCGTCATCGTCCCCGGTGCCCTCTCCCCGGGGACCAGCCTCAGCGTGGGCCTCCCAGCTCAGATCGAGCAGCTGTGAAGCGGTCGTCACGTCGTGTACCGCCGCCACTGCATCCCGCAGTGACCCGCTCCCCGGGGCTCGCAAGGATCGGCGGCCATTACTCGTGAGCTGGAAGGCAACCGCCGGGTAGGCGAGCGAGTAGTCCGCCACGATGCGGGCGACTGCACGGGCCTCGGCCGCGGTCGAGCGTAGGAACCGGCGCCGCACCGGGAGAGATGCAAAGAGATCCTCAACCTGGATGGTCGTCCCCGGGGCGGCCGCACGGGCGCCCTCTTGGACGAGCTGCCCGCCGCTGAACACCACCCCCCAGGCCGCGGTCACGGCAGCCGGCCGCGACGTCATCTCAACATCGGCGGCGGCTGCGATCGAGGCGAGCGCCTCGCCGCGGAAGCCCAGGGTTTCGACGGCGTGAAGCTCGGCGGCAGAGCGAATCTTCGACGTCGCGTGGCGCGCGAAGGCGTCGGCGAGTTGATCTGAGGGAATGCCGATCCCGTCATCACGCACCCGGATCAGCGAGATGCCGCCCTCCTCGATCACGACATCGATCTGGCTGGCACGGGCGTCGAGTGAGTTCTCGATCAGCTCCTTGACGATGCTGGCCGGGCGCTCGATCACCTCGCCGGCGGCGATCTGTGCGGCGATCTCGGGGGACAGAACGACGATGCGTGGGCGCTCTTTCGTCACCGCCGGACCGCAACCATCATTGCCCACCTCGCATCGTCGTTCGTAGCATGCAGCATGCCCTCGCACGCGAACTGACGGGAAACAACCTGGCCGTGCGCCTTCCCTCGCATCCCCGTTCCGCCCCGGGCGCTCCGAGTCGGGCGCTGCTGCTCTTCATCTGCGCGGCAGCGGTGCTACTCATCAGCCCCACCCGCCCCGCTCCGGCTGCGGCCATCTCGGTGACGACCAGCAGCGACGTGCTGCTCGTGCACCCCACCTCCGGCGTCACTCTCGGCGCCCTCGGGGCAGCACTGACCGAACTCGGCTACCAGCTGATCGACGGCGGGGAGGCCGCTGGCGTCGTGCGAGTCCGGATCACGTCCGATCTCGACCCCCAGGAGGTGGCCGCCACGATCGCCGGGAGCGGGATCGCCAGCGGGATCGAGGCCGACGGGCTGCTGACGACGGCACGCGTTGCCGCAGGCGAGCAAGTCAGCCAACAGCTCACCTATCTCGAGGTGATCGGCGCTCCCGCTGCCTGGGACCAGACGACCGGAGACCGACACACCGTGATCGCGCTGGTCGATAGCGGGATCGACTACGACCATCCGGAATTCCGCGGTCGCCTGGCGATCAACAGCCAGGAGATCTTCGGTGACGGGCTCGACAACGACGAGAACGGCTGCATCGACGACATTGCCGGCTGCAACTTCGTCTCCGAGTCCAACTCCGATGCGGAGTGCAACTATACCCGCGCCGCCCCGAACTGGGCCGCCTGGGACGATGCCGGTCACGGCACCGTTGTGGCCGGAGTGGCGGCGGCGTCCGGCGACGATGGGGCCGGCATCGCCGGGATGTCCTGGCATGCCCGACTGCTCCCGGTGAAGGTGCTCGACTGCACCGGGGTCGGACGAATCTCGACGGCCGCTGCCGGGATCCGCTATGCGGCGGAGCGTGGCGCCCACATCATCAATATCTCCCTCGGCAGTGCCACCGATTCACGAGTGCTGAGGGAGGCGGTGCTGACCGCCCAGGCACGCGGTGCCCTGATCGTCGCCAGCGCCGGCAACCAGCCTGGCGTCGTCACTTACCCCGGCGCCTATCCGGGCGTCCTGTCGGTCGGAGCGAGCGGCTACGTGGCCGTGGGCAGCGACCCCGACTATCTGCGGATCACCCGCTTCTCGGGGAGCGGCCCGCTGCTCGACCTGATCGCCCCTGGCTACCTGATTGCCGGGCCGCTGCCGCCGGCGCTCTGCGACACGCCGCTGTGGGCCTGTGGCGATGGCCCCTACACGCTGACCAGCGGGAGCTCCTTCGCCGCGGCGCTGGTCGCCGGCGCGGCGGCGCTGCTGCGCTCGCAGCACCCGGGAATCGACCCACCATTGCTCACCGCGCTACTCCTCAAGTCGGCGCAGCCGCCGTCGCAGGGAACGACCGCCGTGCTTGAGATCAACGAGGCGATCTCAAGGCCGCTCTATCGCCTGAACACGCCCGGCGCCACCGTCGGCGACCAGCAGACTGCCTCCGGCCTGGCGGAGAATTGACGCGGAGAGGGCCTCCCCCTCAGGCCGGCCGGCCGTCTTCCAACAGTGTGCGCAGCTCGTAGAGTCGTTGCAACGCCTCGAGCGGCGTCAGGGCGTCCGGATCAAGCGCCTCCAGCTGATCGAGCAGCGGGTCGAGCGGGTGCTGCCGGGGCGCCTGCAGCGCGGGTTCCTCAAGTCGCAGCTGCCTGGCCGCTGGGGGGCTCGCCTCCAGCGCGTCGAGCAGCTCTCTCGCGCGAGCCAGGACCGGGCGCGGCAGGCCGGCCAGCGCGGCGACGTGAACGCCATAGGAGCGGTCCGCGCCACCGTCGACGATCTGGTGGAGAAAGACGACCTCGCCCCCTTCCTCACTGACGGCCACCGACCGGTTGGCGACCCGTGGCAGCGACTCTTCGAGAGCGGTCAGCTCGTGATAGTGCGTCGCGAACAGGGTTCGTGGCGTGCCCTCGGTGCGATGATGGAGGTGCTCAACGATCGCGCGGGCGATCGCGAGCCCGTCGTGCGTCGAGGTGCCACGCCCGACCTCATCGAAGATCAC
This sequence comes from Dehalococcoidia bacterium, assembly GCA_965249675.1. Lineage (GTDB taxonomy): Bacteria > Chloroflexota > Dehalococcoidia > UBA2979 > UBA2979. The sequence continues at coordinate 1,596,373 of OZ252250.1, read as the reverse complement.
GAGCGAGCGGGCCGTTGCCTCATGCAGGATCGCAGCCGTCTCGGCCATCTCCACCATGAAGGTCGACTGCCCGGCCGCCAGGTCATCCTGGGCGCCGACGCGGGAGAAGATGCGGTCGATCAGGGGGACGCGCGCCCGGCTAGCGGGAATGAAGCTTCCACAGTGCGCCAGCAGCGCGATCAAGGCGGTCTGACGGAGGTAGGTGGACTTGCCGCCCATGTTCGGCCCGGTCAGCAGTAGAAGGTCGACGTCGCCACCGAGCACCACGTCGTTCGGCACGAACGTGCCGGCCGCCATGTGGCGTTCGACCACCGGGTGGCGTCCATCCTCGATCTCAAGCGGGCCATCGTCGGCCAGCACCGGTCGCGTGTAGCGGTAGTCGAGGGCCACCGTCGCCAAGGACTGCGCCACGTCAAGCGCCGCCACCGCCTGAGCCGCGCGCACGAGCGCCGGGCCGGCGGCCGCCACCTGCTCGAGCAGTCGATCGAGTACGGCACGCTCGGCCGCCATGAGGAGGTCGCGAGCCGCGAGGATCTCCCGTTCAAGCTCGACCAGCGGGGCGTAGCGGAACCTCTGCACCGAGGCCAGCGTCTGGCGCGCCTGGTAGTCCTCGGGCGCACGGTCCAGCTGGCTGCGCGGGAGTTCCAGGTAGTACCCGAAGACCCGGTTGTAGCCAACTCGCAGCGAGGAGACACCCGTGCGTTCCCGCTCGGCGAGCTCGAGCGAGACGAGCTGCTTGCGAGCGCCGCTGGCCAGGTCTCGGAGCCGATCGACCTCGGGGTCGAATCCCGCTCGCACCGTGTTGCCGTCGGCAATGTCGATCGGTGGATCATCGCTCAGGACCGCCTCGATCGCGCCCGCGGGCTCCTCCGCCGCGGCGAGCGTCCCTCGCGTGCGGGCGGCGGCGGCCGCACCAGCGCGACGAGCGGCCTGATCGAGCGCTGGTAGCCGCCCCAGCGCCACCTTGAGCTGGATCAGGTGGCGGGCCGACGCGGTCCGGGCACGCACCCTCCCGAGAAGCCGTTCGATATCCGGGAGACCGCGAAGCGCGCCGCGGACCGCCTGCCGCGGCTCATCGGCGCCGTGGAATGTCTCAACCTCGTCGAGCCGTCGTTCGATCGCCTGGCGGTCTCGCAGGGGGCGGCCGATGCGCGCGCGCAAGAGCCGCGCCCCCATCGCCGTCCGAGTCTCGTCCAGGGCGTCCACGAGCGAGCTGCCGCCGGGGCCGCCGCGATTGGGGCTGAAGAGCTCGAGGTTCCGGCGTGTCTGGGCATCGAGCATCATGTGCCCGCTCGCGCGCACCACTCTCGGCGGTCGAAGGTGCGCCATCGCTCCGGGCCAGGACTCAGAGAGGTAGGCAAGGAGGGCGCCGGCCGCTCCTAGCGCCGAGCCGACCACCTCGACCCCGAAACCGTCGAGCGTTGCCACCCCGAGCTGGTCGCAGAGGCGTCGGTTGGCCCGGTCGCTATCAAAGGTCCGACGGGGCCGCTCTGTGACAAGGGCGCCCTCGGGGAGCGAATCCCGGGGGGGCGCGGAGGCGGCTGGCAGCAGGAGCTCGCGCGGCTCCAGGCGCAGCCACTCGCCGGGAAGTTCGCTGGTGCAGAGGGACTGGAGCTCCAGCTCACCAGTCGTCGCGTCGCAGGCGGCGAGCCCCCAGCGCGCCTCACCGTCCGCAGACAGCTGTGCCGGCGCCAACGCCACCAGCCAGTTGTGTGCGTCGGGCGAGACGAGCGACCCACTCTCCACGGTACCGGGGGTCACCACGCGGACGATTCGACGGTCGACGAGCCCCTTACCGGGCTCCCCAATCTGCTCGGCGATCGCCACGCGGTGGCCAGCCGAAACGAGGCGATCGACGCAGCGGTCAAGCTGGTGGTGGGGAACGCCCGCCAGCGGCACTCGTCCCTCGCTCTTACCCATCAGTTTCGACGTGAGCGCGATCCCCAGTTCGGTCGCCGCAAGCTCCGCGTCGGCGTCGAACGTCTCGTAGAAGTCGCCGATTCGAATGAGCAAGAGGGCGTCGGGCTGCTGTGCCTTGAGCGTCAGATACTGCCGCCGCGCGGGCGTGGTCGCCGCGGCCGCGAGCGCGGCGAGATCTCGGCTCCGGGACTCGGGTTGCTGCTCCCTGGTTGAGGGCTTGGCCACCGCGTTCCCAACCTCCGCCACAGGTGATCGCCGCTGCCAGCCAGGGGAGAGCGAACGGTGCCGCTCGTTCACTCTACACTTGAGAGAGCCCGCGGATCACCGGGACATCCCGGCCGCACTTTACGCACAATCGCAGATGAACGCGGGCCGGGGTGGCGGAACGGCAGACGCAGCGAGCTTAAACCTCGTGGCCGACTAGGCGTGTGGGTTCGAGTCCCACCCCCGGCACCACTGCGGCGCGTGGCAGCCAGCAATGGCAACGGCCAGTTCGGTGCCCCGTCGCCCGGTTCGGCCGGACCCACAGGCCCCACAGCCCGCTACAGGTAGAACCGAAACCCGAAGGTCGACGTCTGTTGTCAAGGCTCACATACACTCTGTATGATCGGGCGCGGACGGGGGATCTACCCCGACAAATCGGCTGCTCGTCCACTCGAGAGTGGCCAGTCCGTCGACCGTCAGGGGGCACGCGATGACGACCGAGACCCGTTCCCAGGCAGGAAACGTCGAGGAGACCGGCAGCGAATACCAGGCGCTGCTCAACTATGGGCGAGAGCGCGGCTACAAGCTCGACTGGCTGCGGCCAGGCCCCACGCTTGGCCTCGGAGCGGACTTTGACACAGAGCGCGGTGGACTGCTGCTCCAGAACAGCGATGTCGCTGAGTTCGCGATTGCTCCCGTGACCAGCGACAACATGACCGGGCGTCCGCGGGGCGCGATCGTGCGGCCGAACGCACCGCGAGTTGGGAACTACCCGCTGCGCACGAAGGCCGACGTCTGGCTGCGAAACGGCTCACAGCTCTACGAGGAGGCGGTGCAGCGCCAGTGGTCCTCGGCCGTCGATATCCCCTGGCACTCGCTGGAAGAGCTGCCCGATGAGATCGAGCGCGCGCAGTGCGGACTGGCTACATTCCTGACCGAGGTCGAGTTCGTCGCCGGTGATGTCCCCGGCAAGTGGATCGCCTACACGACTCCTGACTACTACGAGCCGAGGATGTTCCTCATCTCGCAGATCATGGATGAGGCTCGACACCTCGATGTCTTCCGCAAGCGCGCGCTGGCGAACGGCGGCGGCCTGATGGGTCAGCTCAACAATTCAGCGCTGGCCGGCGGCACGATCGACTCCGCTCGCGACTTCACCGAGATGTCGGCACGCCTGCACATCTCGGGTGAGGGGCTCGTACTCTCGATCTTCCGCATGGGTGAGCTGATGAGCTACAACGACGCGGAGAAGGCGATCTACCGTCTGGCCGCGTCCGATGAGTCGCGACACGTCGCCTTCGGCGTGATGCACCTGCAGTACGTCGCGCAGACCGACCCGGAACGGAAGGCTGAGATCCACAGCTACCTCGACGAGATCGAGCTCGGGCTCGTGCTCGGATTCGGTGGGCAGAACCCAGCGACCCGCGGGACGCCGAGCAGCGTGGCACTGGCGATTCTGCTTGGTGGCGGGAGCGATCCGGCGTCGGTGCGCGAGGGAGAGCAGATCTCCCTGGCGGTGCGGCAGCGCCAGATCAAGGAATACATCCAGCGGGTGCGGGTCGCCGGTTTCGGGGACCGCTTCGAGAACGGTCGCGCCAACTCCGCCCTCGCGCAGTACGTCGCCGCCTAGAGCGGGCATACGGCCCGCGGGCAACGGGAGCGAATGCGCCACTCGGCGCAGAGGGACAGACAGCGAGATGGTGCAAGAGCGAGCGCTGATCGACGAGGCTGAAGAGCTGGAGGTCGACCTCAGCTGGATGGACAAGACCCTCGGCTGGGGGACACGAGCCCGGCCTGAGCCCAATGGTGGCGGGCTGACGATCGGCGCCCTGAACATCGGTGTCTACGCCGACATCCCAGATCACATCCCCTACCGCAACCGCTGCCCGCGCGGCGCATGGCCGGCGCCCGAGGCCGGCAACATCGGCGGCTACTACCTGCAGGACAAGTACGAGCAGTGGTCCGACCTCGCCGCTCAACTCTACGAAGAGGGGATCAATCGCCGCTGGTCTACCGCCACCGACGTACCGTGGGGAACCGCTCAGGGCATCCCGGACGATGTCGAGATCGCCATCTGCCAGATCGCGACCGAGCTCTGCCAACAGGCGTCGATCGAGACCGAAGTGATCTCGGGCTGGTTGCAGAACCTGAGCCCGGGCTACCACGAGGTCAAGCTCTATCTCTCAACCGCGGTCTACGATGCGGCTCGGTTGTTCGAGGGCTATCGCAAGCGCGCGATGCTCAACGGGGGCGGAATGCTGCTGGAGAGCCCCGGCCGCATGAACCGCCAGATCCTGGAGACCTACGCCGGCTGGTCGGAGACCGTGCTCACGCAGTACGTCATGCGCGGCTCGCTCCAGCGAACGATTCTCCGCTACCTCGCAGCCTATGGCCCGAGTGAGGCCGACCGTACGCTCGCCTGGCGGCTCGTGCCCGACCGCGCGCGCTCCGCCGCTTACGCGATGGACCACGTCCGCTTCTCGATCAGCCAGAAGCCGCCGCTCCGTCGCACCTTCAGCGAATGGCTCGAGCGGGTCGAGTTCGTGCAGCTCGCCGAGGCCCAGGATCCGGTCATCTGGGAGGCGCTGGCCGTCGTCTTCGGCGGCGGGGTTCGGCAGATCGACGAGGGGATGGAGATTGTCAGGCGTCTCCAGCACGACTGGATCCGCGACTACCTGCGCTACACCAAGACCGCCGGTGTTGACCGCAGCCAGCGGCTGCACGCTGCCTTCAAGATGATGCTCGACCCGGCCGGCCAGAACGCTGCCTGATGCCGTTGTACGCCTACCAGTGCGATAGCTGCGAGGCCAGGTTCGAGGCATTGGTCCGCCCCAACCAGACGCCTGAGCCGACGGTCTGCCGTGAGTGCGGGGAGGAAGAGATCCGACGGGTCCCGACCGCGTTCAGGCTGGCCCACAGTGAGCTGGACGCCCTGCGTTCGCTCGATCCGATGTACAAACGCATGGTCGCCGACCAGATGGCCCAGACACCCGAGGCCGAGCCGATGCGGCACCTTGCGAAGATGACCCCCTTCGACGTCGTCGACGATCCCGGAGCGCCGATCGACTTCTAGCCAGCCCGTTCGGCACTCAGCCCGTTCGCGACCAACCTGTCCCTAGCCACCCAGTCACAGACGAGCGCCAGCCCGGAGGACCACCGAGATGACCACCACTACCGCCACGTTCCCGTCCGTCGAATGGTTTGAGCAGCTGGCCGCGATCACGGTCGAGGACCCGGCCTATCTCAAGTTCGGCCGCCTCAACGCGGTGATCGCCTTCCGCTACGGAGACACCAACATCAGTTGCACCTTCGATGTCCTGGCGATCCGTGACATCAAGCAGATTAGCGACGAGGATCTGCGCGACGTGGACATCGTGGTCGAGATGCCGGTCGAGATCTGGGACCAGATGCTCGCCAACATTCGCGAGAACGGTCACGCCGTCGGCCAGTGGACGCTGAACACGCTCGACCTGCGGCTCGATGAGGAGATCCACAAGAACCTGATGGAGGACGGCCTCAAGGCAGACATGTTCTTCCGCTACAACCCGAGCCTGCAGGTCTTCATCGACAACGCCTCCAAGCTGCCGTAGCGGGCCGCCGCGGGGCCGGCGCCATCACCGCCAGTCAGACCGGCTGCTAACATCTGCTGTCGCGACGGGCGTCAGTAGGCGGGGAGCGGCGATGCTTGAGGGCCTGCGGGTCATCGATCTCAGCACCGACGTCGCCGGCGCCTTCGCCACCCGGCTGTTGGCGGTCTACGGCGCCGAGGTGATCGTCGTCGAACCGCCAGGCGGGCACGCCATCCGCGCGATGCCCCCCTGGGCCGGCGCCGATGCCAGCAACCCCGACGCCAGCGTTCTGGCCGCGTACCTCCACTCGGGGAAGCGCTCGATCGAGCTCGACCTCGGGCGGGCTGACGATCTGGCCGTTGCGGTCGGGCTGATCGAGGGCGCAGACGCCGTCATCGAGACGCACGCTCCGGGCTCGCTCGCGCCGCTCGGCCTCGATCTCGATCAACTGATCGAACGGCAGCGCCACCTCGTGGTCTGCTCGATCACGCCTTACGGCCAGGACGGCCCGCGCGCGCAATGGCGAGCCACCTCCCTGACCGCCGCGGCCGCCGGCGGCGAGATGGCCCTGTGCGGCGAGCCGGACCTTGAGCCGCTCAAGACGGCGGGCCACCAGGCGTACTACCAGGGGGGGCTCCACGGTTTCTCGGCCACCGCGATGGCCCTGCTCGCGGCCCGACGGTCCGGCACCGGAGATCGGCTCGACCTCTCGCTGCAGGAGATCCAGAACGCCACGCTGGAAGGTGCTGGTCCTTCTGCGCTCACCAGGGACAGCGAGGCGACTCGGGGCGGGAACTCGGCACGGGCCACCTGGGGCGTTCACCCCAGTGCCGACGGCTACGTCGGCCTCGCCGGTATGCCTCGACAGGCCGCCTCCATCTACGACTGCATCGGGCACCCCGAGCTGAAGAAGCATCCGCTGTTCGCCAACAGCTGGGCGCCTGAGACCAACGAGTTGCTGCTCAGGCTGATCCCCGAATGGACCAGGCAGTTCACCTCGAGGGAGATCTTCGAGCTCGCTACCCGCTTCCGAACCCCCTTCGCGATGATCCCGACGCCGGGCGAGCTGCTCAGGTGGCCGGGGCTCGTCGAGACCAACTTCTGGCATGAGGTCGAGCATCCGGTGCTCGGCCGCCACGCCCTGCCGTCCGGTCCGATCAGCTTCGACCATGAGCGCGGCCGGCAGCGGCGTGCCCCGCTGGTCGGGGAACACTCCCGTGAGATCCGCAGCGAGCATCGTCCAGCGACTTCCCCGGCCGGTGCCGCCCGAGGCGAGGCACCGCTGCCACTCGAGGGCCTGCGCGTGATCGACGTGACGCAGGTGTGGGCCGGGCCCTACGCCTGTCGGTACCTCGGCGACATGGGAGCCGACGTGATCAAGGTCGAGGGCCCGGGCTTCCCCGACTCGGTGCGCGGTCTCGGCGGTGCATTCACGGTCGAGGGGATCAATCGCAGCTTCTACTTCAACGAGTACAACCGCAGCAAGCGGGGGCTCGCGATCGACCTCCAGCAACGGGCCGCTGAGGCGCTGCGGCGGATCGCGGCTCACGCCGACGTCTTCGTCGAGAACTGGAGTTCGGGGGTCGCCGATCGACTGGGGCTCGGCCACGAGGAACTGCGCGCGATCAACCCGCGGCTGGTCTATGTGTCGATGCCCGGATTCGGGCACGAGGGGCCCGATGCCGCGCGCGTCGGCTACGGGCCGACAATCGAACAGATGGGCGGGCTCGTCGCGCTGCAGGGTTACGAGGGCGGCCCGCCGCAGAAGAGCGGCATCTCCTACGGCGATCCCGTCTCGGGCACCGCGGCCGCCGGGGCAGTCGCGGTCGCTCTCCACCGCCGCGAGCGAACAGGTGAGGGCTGCTACGTCGTCGTCCCGCAGCGCGACGGCATCATCGGGCTGATTGGCGAGTACCTGCTGGCCGAGGCGATCGGCTCACCGATCGCCGTGCGCATCGGCAACCGCGACCTGCTGATGGCGCCGCACGGTGTCTACCGCTGTCGGGACACGAGCCCGCGGGTCCAGCTCGACCTTGATGGGCTGCCCGCCAAGGAGATCGTCGACAGCTACCTCGCAATCGCGGTTGACGATGGCGAAGCCTGGGCGGGACTCGTCTCGGTCGTCGACGATCCACGGCTCGACCACGAGCGGTACTCGACCCTGATCGGGCGCCGGGCAGGCCAGGATCTGATAGATCGGGTGATCGGCGATTGGGCTCGCCAGCGGGACAGCGAAGAGGCCGCAGAGCGGCTTCAGGCGGCGGGGGTTGCCGCCTCATCCGTGCTGACCGCCCGCATGCTCAAGTACGATCCGCATCTCGCCGCCCGAGAGGCCTTCCTGACGATCGATCACCCCGTCGTCGGCCGGCACCTGACGACCAGGCCGGTCTGGCGAATGGCGCGTCGCCCGATCACTCGCCTCGCACCGGCGCCGTGTTTCGGCGAGCACAACCGCAACGTGCTCGCCGACCTTGCCGGCTTGAGCACCGCTGAGATCGACGCCATGGAGGACGGGGGCTTGATCGCCGATCGGCCGCGCGGCGCCTGAGCGGGACTCAGGCGAACCCGACCACGGCACGGGACCCGAACGAAGAGGAGTATGACAGTGACGGCCGAGCCTCCGACGACCCGCTCCCGGTGGGCAACCGACGGTGCCCCCTCGATCGTGATCGTCAACACCGGTGACGGCAAGGGGAAGTCGACGGCTGCGTTCGGGATGCTGATGCGTGCCCGTGGCCGGGACTGGCCCGTCTGCGTGGTGCAGTTCGTCAAGTCGGGGCGCTGGCAGGTCGGCGAAGAACGGGTGGCTCGCTTGATCGGTGCCGACTGGGACACCGTTAGCGACGGGTTCACCTGGCTCTCCAACGACCTCGAGCGGTCCCAGAAGATCGCGGAATCCGCGTGGCAGCTGGCGCGGAGCCGCATCGAAGCCGGGGAACACCGCCTGGTGATCCTCGACGAACTGACATACGCGATCAGCTGGGAGTGGATATCCCTCCAGGAGGTAATCGCCGCGATCGAGGGTCGTCCGAGCCATGTGAACATCGTGGTCACCGGCCGCAACGCACCGGACGAGATCGTCTCCCTGGCCGACACCGTGACCGAGATGCGCAAGGTCTCCCACGCCTTCGATCGCGGGATCCGCGCGATCAAGGGACTGGACTACTGAGGCCGCGGCGATGCTAGTTGTCCTCACGGGCGGCGCCCGCAGCGGAAAGTCAACCGCGGCACTAGCGCTGGCACGGGCGCGCTCCGGGGCGGTCACCTTCATCGCCACGGCCACCCCGGGCGACCAGGAGATGAGCGACCGTATCGCGGCCCATCAGGCCGAGCGGCCGACCGCCTGGGGACTGATCGAGGAGCCCAACGACCCGGCTCACGCCCTGCGAGCGGTGCCATCGGCGGACACGGCAATCATCGACTGCATCACCATCTGGGTCGCCAATCGCCTCGGTGACGACGACGCCCAGATCCTCTCTGCCGCCGCCGAGATCGCGCGCGCGGCAGCCGACCGCCAGGGTCTGACCGTGGTCGTGACCAACGAGGTCGGTTTTGGGATCGTCCCGGCTGATGCGATCACCCGCCGCTATCGGGACCTCCTAGGCGCTGTCAACCAGCGGCTGGTACGAGAGGCCGATCGGGCGGCGCTGATCGTCGCCGGGCGAGCCATCGACCTGACCCCTGAGCCCTGGACCACTCTCCTGGGCCGGCTTGATGTCTGACCTGGCAGGCGCCCTCGCGACGCTCCCACAGCCAGACGAGGGGGCACGCACCACCGTCGCCGCCCGCGCCGCACAGGTCCTGCGCCCGGCCGGCGCGTTCGACCGACTCGATCAGGTGGCAGCGGCGCTGGCCGGGTGGCAGCGCACCGCAGCCCCGCACATCGATCGAGCGGTCGCGATCCTCTTTGCGGCAGATCACGGAGTGGCGCGGGAAAGCGTCAGTGCCTACCCGGCCGCGATCACGACCCACATGGCAGAGGCGATCCGGAGCGGGGTCGCCACCTCGACGGCGATCGCCCGCGCCGTCGGTGCCGAGGTGCAGCTCGTCGATGTCGGTGTCGGCCGGCCGACCGGGAACATCCGGCACGAGGATGCGCTCTCGCCTCGCCGCTACCGCGAAGCGGTCGAAGCCGGCACGGCTGCCGTCAGTGCCAGTGGTGCCGACCTGCTCATCTTCGGGGAGATGGGGATCGGGAACACGACCGCGGCAGCGGCGGTGGCGATGGCCATCCTCGGTGGAGATGCCGCGAGCTGGGTGGGGCCCGGTTCGGGCGTCTCCGGCGCCGCCCTTGCAAACAAGCGTGAGGTGGTCCGCGACGCCGTCTCACGCGTCGGCGATGCGCCTCCCCTCGAACAGCTGCGCCGCCTCGGCGGGAGTGAACTCGTCGCCATCGCCGCCGCGATCGTGCGAGCCCGGCAGCTGTCGATCCCCGTGCTGCTCGACGGGTTCATCGCCACGGCGGCGGCGTTGCCTCTTGAGGCAGAGCAGCCGGGCGCGCTCGACCACTGCATCGCCGGGCACCGCTCCGGTGAACCCGGACACGCCTCCCTGCTCGCCCACCTCGACAAGGCGCCCCTGCTCGATCTCGGCCTAAGCCTGGGCGAGGGCACGGGTGCCCTGGCCGCGCTCCCGCTGCTGCGCATCGCGCTGGTCGCGGTCTCCGATGTCGCCACCTTCGAGGAGCGGGGGCTGGCGTGAAGAGGGCCCGCTACGCGTTGGCATTCCTGACGCGGCTCCCCGGAGGGGCCCATCCGCCGTCGTCCTCTGAGCTGGCGTCGGCGACCCCGTGGTTTCCGGCGGTGGGGCTCGTGGTCGGCGCGATCAGCGCTCTCGTCTGGCTGGCCGGAAACATGCTTCTGCCGTCACTTCCGGCCGCGCTGCTGGCGGTCGCCGCCGGCGTGGTCGCCTCGGGCGCCTTTCACGAGGATGGCCTCGCCGACACTGCCGACGCCCTCGGCGGATCGACGCGCGAGCAACGGCTGGCGATCATGCGCGACAGCCGGATCGGCACCTTCGGTGGCCTGGCGCTGGTCCTGACGGTGGCCCTTCGCTCGACCGCGCTGGCGGCGCTCGGCGGGGGGACCGGCGCGATCGCCCTCCTCGCCGCCCACGGGCTCGGCCGGGGGATCTCGCTGCTCGTACTGCTGTGGACGCCGGGTAGCCGCAGAGATGGCCTCGGCGTCGACTTCAGAGAGCACCTACCTCGCCGCACCACGGCCGCCGCCGGCGCCGCGACGGTGCTCGCGGTCGGCCTCCCCAGCCCGGCCGGCGCGCTGGCGGTGACGGCCGCCGCGCTCGCGGTGCTGGGGCTCACCCTCCTCGCGCGGCGCGTATTCGGCGGTGTGAGCGGCGATGTAGTCGGTGCAGCCGAGCAGCTGACCGAGGTCGCGGTCCTCTGTGCCGTGGCCGCGATGGTCCCCCAGCGGGGCTGGTCCTGGTGACGAGCTCCCCGTGGCGAGCGGCCCCGACGAACCACTGACACGGCGAGCGCTCTCCACACGTCTCGCGCGACGGGGCGACTGCTCGCGCTCCTCGCGCCCCGCTCCGAGCCGCGGGACAGGCCCATCAGCCCTGTTCGGCCTTGTGCCGGGCGTAGTTGTCGATGGCGCGCTGCACCATCGGCCGTCGCTTCACCTCGGGCTTCTCCAGCGCGTAGGCCGGGTCTCGCTCGCCCTGTGAGCTCATCAGGTACATCAGGTGTGCGGCGTTGATGTGATCGGTGAAGCCCTGGTTGTCCTGCGCATGATTGACCGCCAGTTTCATCATGCGAAGCTGGAATGGATCGTTCTCGGCCACGCGACGGGCATAGGCCATCGCCTCAGCCTCCAGACGATCGGCCGGATAGGAGCGATTGACGAGCCCGAGCTCCGCCGCCTCGGCGCCGTCGATGAAGCGGCTCTCGAAGAAGATCTCCTTGACCTTGCGGGGATGGATGTCCCACGGCGGAGAGAAGTACTGGAAATTGGTGCCGAGGAACATCGCATCGTCGGCGGCGAAGATGAGGTCCATCGCCGAGGCGATCATCCATCCGCCGAAGATGCAGTAGCCTTGGACGATCGCGATGGTCGGCTTGGGCAGGTTGCGCCAGCGCAGGGTGTTCTCGACGTTCATCGAAGCGGAACGCTCGTAGAGCCCCCTGATCCCCTCCTCGTAGGGACGCCTCAGCTGATCGGCGCGCTCCTCGGCGGTGCCGAGGTCGTGTCCGGCCGAGAAGGAGTGTCCGGCGCCGCTCAGGACGATCACCCGTACGTCGCGGTCGGCCACGGCACGGTCGAAGGCCTGCTCCATCTCCTCGCGGAGCAACCGGCTCTGGGCGTTGCGCTGGCCGGGGCGGTTCAGAACCACCCGCGCGACATGCCCCTCGACCTCGTAGCGAACCTGCTCGAACTCGCTCATTGCGGCGGCCCCTCTCCAGTGATGTTCCTGCGGACCAGACCCAGGTAGCACTCTTCGCTCATCCCCAGCAGTTCGGCAAAGATTTCAAATGAGTGCTGCCCCTGCAGCGGCGGCGGCCTCGTGACGTCGGTCGGCGTCCGTGAAAAGTGAAAGGGAGCGCCGACCTGTGGCCACTGGCCCGCCTCGGGGTGATCGAGCTCGACGATTGCCCCCCGCTCCCGGAGCACCGGGTCGGCCGAGAGCTCAAGCGAGTCGAGCACCGGAGCGGAGATCACACCCGCAGCACTCAGCCCTGTCGCCAGCGAGTCGCGCTCCTGCTCTGCCGTCCAGGAGGCGATCGCCCGATCGAGGAGATCCTCGTTCTCCTTGCGGGCGCGATTGCTGGAGAAGCGAGCGTCGCGATCCCAGCCCAGGCCGGCGGCGAGACAGAGCGCCTGCCACTGCTCGCTGCTCTCAGCGGCAATCGCCACCCAGCGCCGCTGGCCGGCGGCCGAGTCCCTGGCCGGGTACACCCCATGAGGAGCAAAGGTGAGATGACGGTTACCACCCCTGGGGCGCTGGCTGCCGGTGACCTGGTACTGCAGGGCCGAATCTCCGATGTGGGCCAGGTTCGCCTCCTGCATGGAGACGTCGATGTACTGCCCCTGGCCGGTGCGGTCGCGATGGTGCAGCGCCGTCACGATCGCGGCAAATCCGTAGAGTCCGGCGACGGCGTCCGGATACATCTGGCCGGAGTTGAGCGGCGGACCATCCTCGTAGCCGAGCAGCGCCGACATGCCCGAGGTCGGCTCGATCGTGCCGCCGATCCCGGGCACGTTCGCCCACGGTCCGTCGTGCCCGTAGGCGGAGAGGCTGGCCATGATCAGGTCGGGCTTGATCTCGGTGAGTTCGCGATAGGAGAGCCCGAGATTCCCCATCACGCGCGGGGAGAAGTTCTCGGCGACGACGTCGGCGTAGGCGACGAGTGCACGGAAGATCTCAAGACCCTCCGGCTGCGAGAGGTCCACGGTGAAGGAGCGCTTGCCGAGGTTGACCGAATTGAAGGCCGCCGCCACGTTCCACGGATGCTCGGCCGTTTCAACGGCCCCCACCGCCAAGGCCATCGGAGCCGTGTAGCTCCCCCGCCACGAATCCGGCCTCTTCCGCACCTCGAGCTGGATCACATCGGCGCCGGCCATCGCCAAGAGCTCGGTGCAGTAGGTGCCCGCCCAGGCCTGGGTGAGCACGATCCCGCGGATACCGTCCAGGGGTCCACTCATCGGCGCCCCCCCCCCCCCCCGCCGCCAGCCGCGGTTCGGCGACGACCACACCTGATGCCAGCGCCCCCCGGGTGCGCTCTACGGTAATGCCGGACCGGGCGAGCACCTCGATCGACTGCTGGCCGACACCAGGGGCGCCTCGCTCAAGCCGCCATGGTGTCGCCGTCAGTCCGAACGGCGCTCCACTTCGCCGGGGAGCGGTGGGCTGATTGGCCGGCCGACTCCAGAAGGCACGGGCCTCAAGGTGCTCGTTCGCCGAGAGTTCCGACATCTCGAAGACGGGCCCGGCCACCACTCGGCGCAGGGCCAGCTCGTCGAAGAGTTCCCGTCGTCCCCATCCACCCATCGCGCCATGGACGCGGTCGACCCAGAGCTCGCGGTGTTGCCGCCGATACCAGCCCTCGTGGAGTTGCTCGTTCTCGGCGAGATCCTCAAGACCAAGCACGCTCATCGCGTCGCGAAAGAAGTGAGCTCGGCTGAGCGTCAGGGCGAAGTGCCCGTCGCGCACCGGCACCGGACCGCTGAGGACATCCATCGTCTCCTTCTGCGGCGTCGCGGCTCCACCGTACTGAGCGCGCAGCGCCGCCGGAGCGAAGGTCGAGGCCATCACCTCGAATTCTGAGATGTCGACATGTTGGCCCCGGCCGCCGTGCGTCGCGCGTCCGCTCTCTCGCTCGTGGACGGCAGCGAGCGCTGCAGCGTAGGCGAGGGCTCCGGCGCAGTACGACGGCTGGAAGGCACTGGGCTGCAGCGGCGGGCGACCGGCGATGCCGTTGATCGAGGCCCATCCCGATCGCGCCGAGACGGTCAGCTCATTGCTCGGGTAGCGGGCGTAGGCGCCGCTGTGCCCGTAGGGCGTCACCGAAACGAGCACGACCCCGGGTGCCGCCTCCTCGATCGCCTTGAAGCTGAGCCCCCAGGCGTCGAGCTGCCCGGGCGGAAAGCTCTCGATCACGAGGTCGACGCCAGAGAGGAGTTCGCGCAGAAGCTCGCGACCGGGCCCTGTCTGCAGATCGAGCGCGAGCGAGCTCTTGTTGGCGAGCACGTGCGCAGCGGGGAGGCTCTCCCCTTCCCGGTCGAAGGGCGCCTCGCGGCGGACCGGATGGCCGTCCGGGGGCTCGACGATTGTCACGTCTGCACCGAAGTCGGCAAAGAGCCGCGAGCACCAGGCACCGGCTACGGAGTCTGAGAGATCGAGGACGGTGAGGTCGTCGAGCGCCGCCGCCGGCGGATCGACACGGTCAGCGGACACGGCCACTCCTACCTGCCCATGCGCTGTGCGGGCGACGGCGCGGGACGCCGGGGACAGCCAGTCGGCCGACGCGCGCTTCGCGACCTGGAAGATCGTCGTGTGACGGATCCGCACCAGCTCGCGGCCGTCCTCACTGAGGAACGTCCCGTCCACGACTGCGTAATGGTGCCCCTTGCGTTCGTAGACGTCCACGATCTTGGCCGCCTGTGTGATGGTCTGCCCCGCCTCGAGCGGCGCCAGGAACTGGATGTGGCTGCCGGCGTGGATCGCCGGGCCATAGTCGAACGTGTGATGAAGCAGCCTGATCATCTGGCCGGCAATCCAGCCGGGGTGCACGCGGGGGCGATCGTTGACGAAGAGCGGCAGCTCGGTGCGTTGCTTTTCGAGGGCGTACTCGAGCGCGTCGGCAACCGTCCTCGGTGGCCATCGCTCGGATCTCCCCGGCCTCACGCGTCAGCTCGAGCGTCATCTGGGGGAGTTGCGGGGGGCCCTCCTCGGCATCGAGCCGCCGTGAGCGGGCCAGCTCGTCAAGCCACGGCGCCCGGCCCAGGCCGACCTCACCGGCCAGCACGTCGTCGCCATCCGGCTTGGTCATGCGGAAGGTGTAGGAGTCGTCGGATGCGGGCTCGACGCGAACCGTCAGTCGGTCACCCGGATAGGTCGGCCGTCGGAAACGGACCCGCGCCCAGCCGACCTCGAGCCAGCGCTCGCCGAGCGCCTCCAGGATCGTCGGGGTCGCCCAGCCCCAGACCGTGACGCCGCCGACGAGCTCCGCCCGGTAACCGTACGCCTTGGCACCCTCGGTCGAGTGGATCGCGTTGGGAATGTTGGGGTCGTCAGGGCCGTCGAGGAATGCCGTCACGACGTTCTCGGCGTAGCGGCTGGCTGTGATCACAACGGCACTCCTTCTCTGACGCTCTCGCTCAGCCCGCGAGCCACTCGCGAGCGACCTCGGCAGTATGCGCTGATCGATTCGTAGTCGATCCCGAACTTGCGCATCACGCGCGGCGTGAAGTCGTGGGCGACGATCTGGCAGGTGACGGCGATCCGCCGGAACGCCTCCCTGCCGGTCGGCTGCGAGAGGTCGAGCGCAACGCGCCGACGCCTCAACACGAATGACCTCGGCGCCGAGATCGGCAAGATGACGGGTCGCAAAGGGCAGAGCAGCGGCCTGCTCCATCGAGAGCACGCGCAGCCCGTCAAGCGGCCGGCCGAGGGGCGTGATCCGTCCGGCGACCGGTGAGTCAGTGGGGGTCGTGGGCGCCGGCGCCCGCTGCAGTCATCCCACCGTTCTCGCTGACCGACCCGACTTGCGTCGGTCCTCAGTCGGCATCGACGGCGCGCCCGCCGTCAACCCGGCAGTTAGCAGGCCCATCATCATGCGGACCGTCAGAAGATCGCGATCGGGTTGACCGGAGAGCCGGTGCCCCCGAGCACGACCAGAGGTGCGATTGTCAGCATGAACGTGTAGCGGCCCTGCCGCTCACACTCATCTGAGAGCTGTTCGAAGTTGGCATTGTCGAGCAGCGGGAGCCCCATGTGCGGGATCGCCACCTCGTGAAGGGGGATGCGAGCCGGCAGGTACTCCTGGCCGGCCGCCTCCTGGAGATCCCACCCCAGCAGGCTGGCGTTGTGCCCATGGAGATACTCCAAGACGGAGACGGCAACGCCGGGCGTGCTGGGCGGAATACCGACGAACTCGTGGTCAGGGTTGTTCGCGAAGAAGGGCTCGGCGCCCGAGCGGACCAACACGGCATCGCCGTCGCGGGCGTCGATCCCCCGATCGCTCGCCCAGTCCTCGAGATCCCACGCCTCGACCGGCCGGTCGAGTGTGACGTGGTCTTGGCGGCGCAGCTTGGGGATGTCATAGAGCACGCCACGGGTCACGATCCCGGCACTAAAGCGGTCGACCGAGTTCGCCAGAGCTCCCTCGTTGGTGACAAGCGAAGCGTCGAAGCCGTTGTAGAGCCTCCCCCGCTCCCCCGTGAAGATGTGGCAGAGCGAGTCGATGTGGGTATTGATGAACCCGTGGTACGCCACACCAACGTAGTCACCCGAGGCAGTCGGACCCACCATCATGCGGTGGTCGGCTGGTCTCGGGTTGCGCGGTCCGCTGGCGACCTGCTCGGTGGCGAGCGGATTGGCGAGGGAGACCGTACGGCCCTCGGTCACGGTGGCGATCGCGTGGCGCCGCACCTCGGGGGTGATGTGGTTGAGCGTGCCTCGCTGGTCGTCGTCGCCCCAGCGACCCCAGTTACTGAAGCGCTGCTTGTAGGCGGCGTAGTCGGCCGCGCTCGTTGGGGTTCTCGGGTCTTGAGTCACTGGGCGCCTCCCGCACGGCCCCGAGCATAGCAGCGCGAGCCGACCGCCCTTCCCCCTGCTGAGGCGGCGCGGACACGAGCGACTGGGAGGCAACAGCGGCGAGGTGCTCCCAGGCGAGCGGCGGCTGGAACGATGTCGGGCGCGCCGCTGCGGTTAGCGAGCGGGCGTGATCGGTCGGGTCAGGCGCGCAACGCGAAGGCTCACTCGACCGCAGCCCGATCGCTGCAGGGAGGCAGGCTACTCGGTTGCATCGAGTGCCTCCGTGATCCGTTCTGCCGCAAGGTTCGGGTCGGTGCGGCCGCGTGTCTGACGCATCACCTGGCCAACGAGGAACTTCACGGCGGCGCTCTTCCCACCGCGATAGTCGGCGACGGCCCGGGGGTTCGCCGCGATCACCGCCGAGACGACGCCTTCGATCGCATCGGGGTCGGTGACCTGCCTGAGCCCGCGCTGCTCAACGATCGAGTCCGGGAGTTCACCGCTCTCAAACGCGTAGGCGAGCACATCCTTGGCCGTGCTCGCGGTGATGGTGTTCGCCTCGACCAGGGCGGCGAGCTGCGCGACGTGCTCGGGGGTAATCCCGGTGTCTGATAGTTCGGCATCGGCGCGACCCTGCTCGTTGATGCGTGCGGCCACGTCCCCGATGAACCAGTGCGCGACCGAGCGCGCCACCAACGGTCCGCCAGCAGCCGCAACCGCCTGCTCATAGTCATCGGCCCGTTGCCGCGTGACGACGATCTGGCGTGCCTCCTCCGGGGTCAGACCGAACGCTGCTGCGATCCGCTCGGCGCGAGCGCGAGGGAGTTCGGGCAGCCGCTGACGTAGTTCCTGGACCATCTCCCGGGAGATCACCAGTGGGGGCAGGTCGGGCTCGGGAAAGTAACGGTAGTCGTTGGCCTCCTCCTTGGACCGTTGCGACACGGTTCGGTTTGCCGCGTCGTCCCAGCCGCGCGTCTCCTGCACGATCCGTTCGCCACGGTCGAGGGTCGCTGCCTGCCTCGTGATCTCAAACTCGATCGCCCGCTGGACGGAGCGGAACGAGTTCATGTTCTTGATCTCAACTTTACGACCGAGCGCCTCGGTCCCCCAGACACGCAGCGAGATGTTCGCATCGCAGCGGAAGGAGCCCTTCTCCATATCCGCGTCGGAGACCCCGGTGTAGCGGAAGATCTGGCGGAGCTGCCGCAGGAACGTCGCCGCTTCCTCCGCCGAGCGGATGTCGGGTTTGGAGACCAGTTCCATCAGCGGCACGCCCGCGCGGTTGAAATCGATCAACGAGTACGCGGTCCCACCGCTCTCACGGTGGAGGAGTCGACCGGTGTCCTCCTCGAGATGGATTCGCTCAAGCCGGACCGTCCGTGAACCCTCCGCGGTCTCAACTTCGAGTTCACCGCCAACGCAGAAGGGCATGTCGTACTGCGTGATCTGGTACCCCTTGGGTAGGTCGGGATAGGGGTAGTTCTTGCGATCGAACTTGGCGTGCTCGGGGATCGTGCAGTCCAGAGCCAGCCCCGCGAGGATCGTCAGCGCGACAGCCTGATCGTTGATCACGGGAAGCGTCCCGGGGAGGCCAAGTGTGACCGGGTCGATGAGGGTATTGGGCTCGCGATCGAAATAGTCGCGGGGGCAGTCAGAGAACATCTTTGACCGCGTCCGCAGCTGGCAGTGCACTTCGAGACCGATCACCGCCTCATAATCCGCTCCGGCCCCGGCGGTGGTGGTCATATCTACCCTCAATCCTTGCCTACTGCTCCGGACGACATCCCGGGCGCCTTAGGACCGAACGCCCGTCCCGGTGCGTCCTGACGACGGTATCACCGCACGAAGACAGTGGACCACGGACGGTGCGTGCCGTCTGTGCATACCAGGGGGCCAACGGCAACCCGCACAGGGGCTACACTCTCGCCATGGCTGTCCCACCGCGCTCACGCGCTCCCCGCCAACAGCTCCCGCCAGGCGTCCAGCGTGGGATGTTCGCCGCCGTCGAACGCCGGCCGTCGCTCCCCTCCACTGCACCGCTCGCCGCCCGGATGCGCCCCGTCTCGCTGGATGAGTTCCAAGGACAGCTGGAGGTTGTCGGCCCCGACGCGCCCCTGCGGCGAATGATCGATGGCGACCTCCTGACATCGATCATCCTCTGGGGCCCCCCGGGCGCCGGGAAGACCACACTGGCCAACATCGTCGCCACACAGACCCGGCGCTACTTCGCCGAGTTGAGCGCGGTCAGCTCCGGCGTAGCCGATGTCCGTCGGTTGATCGCAGAGGCCCGTGACCGCAAGCGGATCTCCGGTCGCCACACCATCCTCTTCATCGACGAACTCCACCGCTTCAACCGCGCCCAGCAAGACGCGCTGCTCCCCGACATCGAGAACGGTACCGTGACGCTGATCGGCGCCACCACCGAAAACCCGTCGTTCTACGTGGTGAGCCCGCTGCTCTCGCGCTCCCGAGTCTTCCGCCTCGAACTCCTCGATCCCGAAGACATCATCGCCATCGTGACACGGGCGCTGGCCGATCCAGAGCGGGGGCTGGGTCTTCTGGACATCTCGATCGACCCCGCCGCGCTCTCCTCCATCCCGCAGCTCGCCGCGGGCGACGCGCGTACGGCGCTCAACCTCGTTGAGATGGCGGCAGGCATCAGTCAGTCGGGGACGTCCGACGGGGCCCAGGCTGCGGATCCAGGCGGGGACCCTGCCGGCTCGGAAGCTGGCTTCACAATCACCAGGGAGACGATCGAGCGTGTGGCACAACACCCGACGATGCTCTACGACCGCCAGGGCGATGCCCACTACGACACGATCTCGGCCTTCATCAAGACGGTGCGCGACTCAGATCCGGACGGTGCGCTCTACTGGCTCGCGCGCATGCTCGAAGCCGGAGAGGATCCGCTCTTCGTCGCCCGCCGACTCGTCGTATTGGCCGCAGAAGATGTCGGACTGGCCGATCCGGGCGCATTGCCGCTGGCGGTCGCCTGTCAGCAGGCGACGCACTTCCTCGGGATGCCCGAGGCGCGGCTCCCCCTGGCCGAGACGACAATCTACCTCGCGCGGGCTCCCAAGTCGAACTCGGCCTACGCCGCCTACACGCGGGCGCTTGCCGACGCCGAGCGCACCCGCAACGAGGCTGTCCCACTGGCGCTCCGCAACGCTGCCACCGAGCTGATGAAGGATCTGGGCTACGGCCGCGGGTACCAGTACGCACACGACTTCGAGGAAGGCGTCGTCCCCGACCAGCGGCACCGTCCCCCCCAGGTGGACGGAAATCGCTACTACATTGCCAGTCCGAGAGACCTGGGAGCGACGACGGCGACCGAACACGCATCGCCATCATCGTGGCCGCCCGCGGCGGAGTTGCCGCGCGAGGGGTCGCCGCGCGAGGGGTCACTCCCAGCGGACGGTCCGGCAGGGGACTGACCGCGGGCAGCAGCGGCCCCGGGAGCACCGGATCGTTCTCCGCCTGGACGGCATACTGGTCAGGCGAACCATCGGGTCGGTGGAACAAGAGGCTACCGGTGAGCTGGAACGGTCTGAGCAAGTGGCTCTACGTCGGGCTGCACATCAAGCGCTGGCTCGTGCTGCTATTGATCGGCGTCGCCGTGATGGGACTCGGCTTCGCCTACCTCCTCCGTGAGTTCTACCTGACCTACAGCTTCCCGGAGTGGACCTACTACGCCACGCTCCAGTTCATCCCCAGGGCGCTACGAGGGTTGCTGTTCATCTTAATCGCCTCGGTCGTGACGATCTTCGCGAGCTGGCGGCTCAATCGCTCACTGGCAACGGCGCTCGTGAGCCCCGGCGATGAGTCGAACATCGTGGAGCTCGTCTACCAGCGACGTTCGCTGAGCCGCGGGCCGAACATCGTCGCCATCGGCGGTGGCAGTGGCCTGGCGAACCTGCTGCGCGGCCTCAAGCAGTACACGAGCAACCTCACAGCGATCGTCACGGTCGCCGATGACGGCGGCTCGAGTGGGCGCCTGCGCAAGGGCCGGATGCTGATCCCACCAGGGGACATCCGCAACTGCATCGCCGCCCTGGCTGAGGCCGAGCCGCTGGTGACCGAACTCTTCCAGCACCGCTTCGCCGAGCGGGTCGGCGACGACATCGGCGGCCACGCCTTCGGCAATCTCTTCATCACGGCCATGGCCGACGTCACGGGATCGGTCGAACTCGCGATCTCCGAGACTTCGCGCGTCCTCAACGTGCGCGGTGAAATCGTCCCGTCCTCTCTCGCCGACGTGGCCCTCGTGGCACGCTTCCCCGACGGCACCGAGATCCAGGGTGAGTCTCGCGTCCGCGAACGCGGCATCCCGCCGTCTGAGGTCTTCCTCGAGCCGAGCGACGCCGAGGCTCATCCGAGAGCCGTCCAGGCGTTGCGCGAGGCCGACCTGATCGTGCTTGGCCCGGGCAGTCTCTACACGTCGGTCCTGCCCAATCTGCTGGTCGGTGGCGTCGGTGAAGCCCTGCTCACAGCCACGGGCCACCGGATCTATGTGAGTAACGTCGCCACCGAACCGGGCGAGACCGACTCCTACACCGCCGCGGATCACTACCGGGTGCTGAGGCAACACCTGGGCGGCGACGACATCGTCGACGTAGTGCTGGCGAACAGCGACCTGCCGAGTGACCACCTACCCGAAGAGTGGCATTCCACCGCGGTGACCGCGCCGCGCGACGGGGACTACGGCGACGCCCGACTGGTGCTACTCGACATCGTCGATCGTGACCAGAGGTATCGGCACAACGCCGAGGCACTGGCGCGCTCGGTGATGCGGCTCTACTACGAACGAGACCTCAGGGAGCAGCAGGCGCCGGTGAGCGGTAGGTCACTCAGCTGATCGCGAACCGGCTGCTCCCGCCACCGGCCGCCGCCCAGCCACCTGGCCGCCCCCGGTGGGCGGCGGTTGCCGCTGTCTGGCTCCGCTCGTAGCCTCCTCAGATGGAACTTCGAAGCTATCTGAACTTCGCCCAGATCCTGATCTCCGGCCTCCTCATCGTGCTGGTACTGATGCAGGTACGGGGGACCGGCTTCGGCGCGGCGCTCGGCGGTCAGGATCAGAACTTCCGGACCAAACGCGGCCTGCAGCGGTCCCTGCACCGGCTCACCATCGTCGTGGTCGCCGTCTTCCTCTCGGTATCCGCCTGGAGCGTCGCGGCTTCCTGACGTGACCTTCGCTCGGCTGCGCCCGCCTCCGCTCGCTGGCTCGGTTCATCTCTCCCTGCTCGTCCTTGCCGGCGCCGCGCTCGTCGTGTTCGTTCTCCTCGCCGACGCCGAGCAGACCGATGAGCCGGCGATCTGGGTGGAGGGCGTCGTCGGAGCGCCGCCCGAGCGGATCAATCCCTTGCTCGCGATCCCCGGAAGCAGCGATGCTGACGTCTCGGCACTGCTGTTCAACGGACTGATGCGCGTCGACGGAAGCGGGCAAGCGCTTCCCGATCTCGCCGAACGCTGGGAGCTCACACCCGACGGACGGACCTACACCTTCGTCCTGCGAGACGATGTCTTCTGGCACGATGGCCAGCCGGTGACCGCGGCCGATGTCGCCTTCACCATCGGGCTGCTCCACGACCTCGACTTCCCCGGACCGGCCTCGCTGGCCGCGCAGTGGCGCTCGGTGGACCTCTTCGTGATCGACCGGCGGACGGTGCTCCTCCGGCTTGCCGACCCGTCGGTCGATTTCATCTCGCGACTCGCCGTGGCAATCCTCCCCGCCCACCTCCTCGGGGATCTCTCCTGGCCGCTCCTCGCCACGGCCGACTTCAACCGGGCGCCGGTCGGCACCGGGCCCTTCCGACTGCTCTCGCTCGGTGCCGACCGGGCCGTCCTCGAGCGCAACACCAGCTACCACCGCGGCGCGCCATCGATTGCCCGCATCGAGCTGCACTTCTTCTCGAGCGCCACCGAGCAGCTCGATGCCCTCAGCCGTGGCGCGATCGGAGCCGCGCTGCGGGGAGAACAGTCGAGTCCGAGCGAACGCGAACTGCTGATGGAACGCTCCGACCTGCGCCCGGTCGAACTGACGCGCCACGCCTTGACCCTCCTCTACTTCAATAACCAGAAGGCCCCCCTGCATGACGTCTCGCTGAGACGAGCGGTGGCGGCATCGCTTGACATCGACCGACTGCTCACAGAAGCCGAGAGCAGCGGCACTCGGGCAGGCGGAGTACTGGTCGCGGGGTCGTGGGTCGCCCAGGAGGCGCCGAGCGCACCCCGTCCGGAGCCGGTTCAGGCCTGGCTGGACGCGGGCTACCGGCTCAACCGCGACGGACAACTTGAGCGCTCGGGCGTCGCGCTTTCGCTCACACTGATGACGAACACCGACCCCCAGCGAGTGAGACTGGCCGAGGCGATCGCCGATCAGCTGCGAAGCTGGGGCGCGCTCGTCATGGTCACGCCTCTACCGGCCACAGAGCTGCTCTCGAGACAGTTGATCCCGCGCGATTACCAGCTCGCGCTCTTCGGCTGGGAAGCGAACATCGACCCCGATCCCTATCTGGGGTGGCACACCTCGCAGATCTCAGAGGTGGGCGGCAACATAGCCGGCTTCCAGGACCAGACCGCAGACGCCGTTCTGGAAGCGGCGCGCCTAACCGTCGACGGTGGCGAGCGCCGCGCGCTCTACGCGGTCTTCGAGACCCGCTTCATCGAGCAGGCGGCGAGCGTTGTCCTGCTCTACCCCACCCGGCGCTACGTCCAGCCTGCGACGCTCAGCGGGTTTGAGACAGGCCTGCTCTTCTCACCGAGCGATCGGTTTCGTGACATCCATCTCTGGCGACTCCATGCCTCCGCCGAGTCCTGAGCGGGCCCTTGCTACGATCATGGCGTGCGCATCGTCTTCTTCGGATCTCCCGCCTTTGGCCTGCCCTCTCTCCATCGTTGTCTCGAACTCCCCGATGCCGAGGTCGTCGCCGTCGTCACGCAGCCTGATCGCCGACGCGGCCGCGGCGGGCGCACGGTAGAGACCCCGGTGAAGAGAATGGCTCGCGAGGCGGGAATCCACCCGATCCTGCAGCCCGCGCGGGCAGACCGAGAGACGACACAGCAGATCGCCCGCCTCCAACCCGACGTCGGCGTGGTCGCGGCCTCGGGGCACATCCTGCCGAGTCACCTGCTGGAGATCTTTCCCCACCATCTCCTGAATGTGCACGGCTCCCTGTTGCCACGGCACCGTGGCGCTTCGGCGGTGGCGGCCTCGATCCTGGCCGGTGACGACCACAGCGGAGCGACGATCATGCAGGTCGTGCGGGAGGTGGACGCCGGTCCGATCGTCGGCCAGGTGCGCACGCCGATCGGCCCACTGGAGACGACCGCCGAGCTGACCGAGCGGATCTCCCACCTCGGGGCTGATCTGCTCGCCCGGCTTCTCCCACGCTGGGTGCGAGGCGATGCGCCCGCAGCTCTACAGGACGCCGCGGAGGCCACGTTCGCCCCGCGGCTGACCAAGACGGACGGTGTGATCGACTGGGCCTGTTCGGCCAACCTGATCGCGCGGCAGGTCCGCGCCTTCCAGCCATGGCCGCTCGCCACCTCTCGTCACCGAGGAGACCCCTTCAACATCCTCGCCGCGTGGCCACTGCCCGAGTTCCAGGCAGCGGCCCAGCACGGCCGGGTCGTCGCCGGTGATCGCCAGCTGCTCCCCGATTGGCTGGGACAGAGCCTGCCGGTCCCTGACCGCGGTCCTCTTCCGATCGTCTCGTGCGGTTCCGGAGGGCTCGCCTTGCTGCAGGTACAACGCGCCGGGCGACAGGCACAGCCGATCGTCACCTACCTCAACGGCGACCCCCAGCTGGTCGGCAGCCGCCTCGGGTAGATCGCGCGACGGGGTCGGCTGGCCGAGCGTCGCGGCCGTCACAGTGACCCCAACGGATGCCGGCGCGCAGCGAGACTCGGTGCCAGGGAAGACTCGGCGAAGGGACAGCCTAGACTGGAAGTGATGGGGAACTCTAGACCACACCTGCTCGACCTGTCGGCCGAGGAGATCGAGCAGCGTCTCGTCGGTTGGGGAGTTGCCCCGTATCGAGCGGGCCAGCTGCTCGGGCAGGTGATGCGCCAGGGCGCGACCTCATTCGAGCAGATCACGAACCTGCCGCTCGCGCTCCGCCGCGAGCTGGCCACGGTCTTCCGGATCGATGCGCCAGAGATCCTCACCCGGTGCACCACCGACGATGGCTCGACCACCAAGGTGCTGCTCGACCTGGGGGCCGGTGAGGCAGTCGAGAGCGTCCTCATGGACTACGACCCTGAGCGCGAGGGCGGCCGCGGCCGATCACGGGCCACCGTCTGCGTCTCCACACAGGCTGGCTGTGCGATGGCGTGCATCTTCTGCGCCACAGGACAACAGGGTTTCACGCGCAACCTCTCGCCGTCTGAGGTGGTCGCACAGGTTCTCCGCTTCGCTCGTGAGCGAACGATCACGAACGTCGTCTTCATGGGGATGGGGGAACCGCTGGCGAACTTCGATGCGACGCTGCGGGCGATCCACTGGCTCACCGACCCGCGCGGATTGGGAATGAGGCAGCGTGGGGTGACGATCTCGACCGTCGGGCTGCTGCGCCCGATCGCACGACTGGCCGAGGAGCGGCTCCAGATCGGGTTGACGATCTCCCTGCATGCTCCGAACGATGAGCTGCGTCGACGTCTTGTCCCGACATCGGGCACGACGACGATCGACGCGCTGATTGAGGCGGGCGTCCACTACCATAAGGCCACTGGTCGGCGTGTCACCTTCGCCTACGCACTGCTTGAGGAGGTCAACGACCGGCTCGAGCACGCCGAGGAGCTGGTGGGTCGCCTGCGGGGGCGCGGCCAGCACGTCAATCTCGTGCCCTACAACCCAACGGCCGGTGCCGATCTGCGCCGACCGACCGACGGACGGGTCGAGCGCTTCCGCCAGGTGCTGCGGGCCGGCGGCATCAACGCGACCGTCCGGGTGGAGCGCGGCGTAGAGATCGCCGCGGCCTGCGGGCAACTACGCACTGATGTCCTGGGCTCAACGACGGGGACCCCGACGACGATCCGCTGAGGGCGCGAGGTCAACGGCGAGTCGTCCGCGTCGCCCGGCGACCTGCCGATCACGCTTAGGTAGCGTCCTCGGTGGGCTCATCCGATGTGCCTGTCTCCGCCGGCACCTCGCCCTCGGGCAGCTCCTCATCGGCATCCGCCACGACACGCGGTCGGGCGATCTGCGCCAGACCAACCTCCGGCGCGGTCAGAATCGAGACGCCCGGTGGGGGGACGACATCGGCGACGGTGAGGGACTGATCGAGTTCGGTCAGGCCTGTGACCGAGACTTCGATCGACTCCGGGAGCGCGTTGGGGAGAGCTTCGATATGTAGCGATTCGAGTGACTGCACCAGGATCCCACCGTAGGTGTGCACCGCGGGCGCCTCGTCGACCAGATGGATCGACACGTCGGCCTGGATCGTGCGCGCGAGGTCGACCTGGAAGAAGTCGATGTGCTCGACGGCGCCGGAGACGGGATCGCGCCCGATCTCGCGGATCACGACCGGCCGCGGCCGTTCCTCGCTCGCGACCTGGACCTCGATCAGTGTGTTGCGCCCGTGGGCGTTCAACATCTGGCGGGCCCGCAGCCAGGGGAGCTGCACGGCGACGGAGTCGAGGCCGCGCCCATAGATGTTGGCTGGGATTGTTCCCTCGCGGCGCAGGCGGCGGACGGCCTTGCCCGTCACGGCGCGCACATCGACCAGGTACTGCTCAGACATCGTCGCAACTCCTGTAGGTGAGAGAGGGAGGCGCGGTGGGCGCTCCGATCGACGCTAGCAACGGGGATGAAGCACGGTCAAGACGCAGCTTCTGGCCAGAGGGACCGCCAACCCTGGGTCGCCGTCACGCAGACCCTCGCCGGTGAACGCCGCGCCCATTAGCATGGACCCCATGACCTCTGTCCTCGGCGTCGACGTCGGCGGAACCTTCACGGACTTCCTGCTCTCGGAGGACGGCCTCGTGCGTGCGCACAAGCGGCCCTCGACGCCCGACGACCCATCACGCGCGGTGCTTGAGGGAATCGATGAACTGGGCGTCAAGCCCGAGCTCGTCGTCCACGGATCGACGGTCGCCACCAACGCCGTGCTGGAACGGCGAGGGGCCCGCACCGCGCTCGTCGCGACCAATGGTATGCGTGACCTGCTCCAGATCGGCAGGCAGTCGCGACCCGACATCTACGATCTCGAACCGGAGACGCCGGAACCACTCGTCGCTCCGGAACTGCGGTTCGAGCTGACCGGCCAGCTCAACCCCGACGGCAGCGTCGCCCGTGCACTGGATGTTGAACAGGCCAGGGACGTGATCTCGGCACTCACCGAACAGGGTACCGAGGCGCTGGCGGTCTCGCTCCTCTACGCCTACTTCAACCCGGAGCTCGAGCAGCAGTTCGCCGATCTGTTGCCGGGCGACCACAACATCTACCTCTCGCTGTCGGCGGTGGTCTCGCCTGAGTACCGGGAGGTGGAACGCACGCAGACGACCGTCCTTAACGCCTACGTCGGCCCCGCGATGTCGCGTTATCTCGAGCGGCTCTCGACAGGTCTCCTCGAGCGCGGCTGCGGGCCGCTGCGGATCGTGCAGTCAGACGGTGGATCCGCCGATGCGGAGCGGGCCGCGCGGAGACCGGTATCGACACTCCTCTCGGGGCCGTCAGCCGGTGTCGCCGGCGCGTTCGAGATCGCCAGAGAAGCGGGCTATGGGCGAATCATCACCTTCGATATGGGTGGGACCTCGACCGATGTCGCACTCTGCGACGGGGCGATCCCAACACGCCCCGACGTCGTAGTCGGGGGACTGGCGGCGAGAACGCCGGTCGTCGATGTCTTCACGGTCGGGGCCGGCGGAGGTTCGATCGCCCGCATCGATACCGGCGGCGCGCTGCGGGTGGGCCCGCAGTCGGCTGGCGCCTCGCCCGGACCGGCCAGCTATGGCACCGGCGACGCCCTCACCGTCACCGACGCGCAGGTGGTGCTCGGACGACTGGGTGGGGATGCCCTGCTCGGCGGATCGATCGCCCTGGACCGCGGCCGGGCGAGAGCGGCGGCCGAGCGAATGGGTGGGTCCTTCAGGGATGTAGAGCGTGCCGCTGAGGCGGTGATCGCCGTGGCGACGGCCAATATGGAGGGCGCCGTTCGGGTCGTCTCCGTCCAGCGCGGGCACGACCCGCGTGAATTCACACTCGTCGCCTTCGGCGGCGCGGGACCGCTTCACGCCTGCGCGCTCGCCGAGGCGCTGGAGCTACCCCGCGTCCTCGTCCCGCTGCTGCCAGGGGTGCTGGCAGCCCAGGGAGCGGCGGGGAGCGATGTCACGGCCACCCACTCCCGCTCCGTGCTCAGGCTCCTCGAACCCCGGAACTTTCGCGCGCTGCGCGAGGCCTTGCTCGCAGCCGGACGGGAGGTACAGGCCGAACCTGGCCTGGCCACCGGGTCGTTGCGCTACGCCCTTGACCTGCGCTACCAGGGGCAATCCTACGAACTCTCGGTCGATGTCACCCCCGACCAGATCGACGCGGCGCTCCTCACCTTCCACGAAGTGCACGAGCGGCGGTTCGCGCACAGTGACTCAGAGGCGGCCGTCGAGGTCGTAAACGTGCGGGCGACGGCCACGGTGAGAGGCACCCCCCTCGCCGCTAGCAGCTCGCCGCTCCCCCCGCGGACCTCCCCGGGACCAGAGCCGCGGTGGCGATCTGTCTGGTTCGGTGGAGAGCGGGTGGAGGCCGCAGTCTATGAACGCTCGGATCTGATCCCCGGCGATCAGCTCTTCGGACCCGCTCTCGTCGAGCAGCTCGACACGACCACGCTGCTGCCGCCCGGATGGAGCGCCGAGGTCGATGCCACGGCCAATCTGGTTCTGGAGCGCGAGCCAGTGAGCGGGTCCACGGGGACAGGTGCTGGGGAGCTGGGACACCCCGAGCTGGGCGCTGCCGATCTCGCCATCGCCGACGCCGTCCTCAGTTCAATCGCCGGAGAGATGGGAGAGGCGCTCGGCCGGACGGCCTACTCGCCAAACATCAAGGAGCGCCGCGACTTCTCCTGCGCGATCTTCAATGGGGACGGCCAGATGGTGGCGCAGGCGGCCCACATGCCAGTTCACCTCGGCGCCATGCCGACAGCCGTGCGTCAGGTCATGGAGCTCGCACCATTCGCTCCCGGCGACGTGCTTGCCCTCAACGACCCCTTCCGTGGCGGTACACATCTGCCCGACCTGACTACGGTGAGCCCCGTCTTCTCGGGCGACCAGCTTGTCGGGTTTGCGGCGACCCGCGCACATCATGCCGATATCGGCGGGATGGCACCGGGGTCAATGCCGGTTGCGCGGGAACTCCTGCAAGAGGGACTGGTGATCCCTCCCATTCGGCTGGTCGATGCCGACAGACCGAACGAGGCAGCATTCGCCCTGATCGTGCGCAACTCCCGCGCGCCGGAGGAGCGCCGCGGCGACCTGCGGGCTCAGATGGCGGCAACTGTCGTCGGCGTACGTCGGCTCGAAGCGGCGGCAGAACGGTTCGGCCGGGATGGGCTCCTCGCTCGCTTCGCAGCACTCCTCGATCACGGAGATCGCGTGGTACGGCAGGTCATCTCAGGAATCCCTGACGGTCAGTACCACTCGGAGGATCGGATGGAGGTCGGGCCAGAGGGGCTGAAGATCCGCCTCATGCTCACGATCCGCGGTGACGAGGCGCACTTCGACTTCAGCGGCACAGACCGGGAAACTGAAGAGGCGTCGATCAACGCCGTGGCGGCGGTCACGCAGTCGGCCTGCTACTACACGATCCGTTGCCTCGCCGGCCACGATGCGCCGCGCAACGAGGGCTGCTATCGACCGATCACGTTCACGCTACCGGAGCGCTCGCTGGTGGCCGCGGGCCCGCCTCGAGCCGTCTCCGCGGGCAACGTGGAGACGAGCCAGCGCATCACCGATGTCGCACTCAGGGCGCTCGCGCTCGCGCTTCCCGACCGCATCCCGGCAGCCTCAAGCGGCACCATGAACAACGTCACGATCGGTGGATTCGACCGGGCGCGGCAACGGCCGTACGCCTACTACGAGACCATCGCCGGGGGCGCCGGGGGCGGCCCACGGCGTGTCGGCCGATCGGGCGTCCACACGCACATGACGAATACGATGAACACGCCGATCGAGGCACTGCCGCTCTCCTACCCCTTCACGGTCGAGCGCTATGAGTTACGTCCCGCTAGCGGCGGCGCGGGCTGGCACGCGGGCGGCGACGGCATACTCCGCGAATACCTCTTCGGAGACAACGCGACCGTGTCGCTCGTGACCGAGCGCCGGCGCTTTCGCCCCTGGGGACTCGCGGGTGGCGAGGCCGGCGCGGCAGGGCGGAACACGCTGATCCGCGCCGACGGCAGTGAACGTGACCTGGGCGCGCGAGCGCAGGTCGATGTCGGACCGGGCGACCGCGTACGCATCGAGTCACCCGGTGGCGGCGGGTGGGGTCCGGCAAGCTCGCTCTGACCCCGAGGTCTCCGTAGACACTACGTTCTCACGTTTCCGTTGGGTGCTCGCTATACTGGATGCCAACGACAGCGACACGAACGGTGGCGATATGTCGGACCGACTTGAGCGTGAGATCGAGGAGATCCTCGACAAGTTCGAGCAGTTCCCGGGCCCCGCGGAACGGCAGAAGCGGGCCCGGCGAAGACTCCTGCGACGCTTCGGGAGCGCGATTGCGGCCCAGCAACGCGCGATTGCCAGTCAGCTCGGCCGGATCTCCGTCTCCCAGATCATGCTGGCCTCGCTCCTGATCGTGTTCGGTGCCCTCTTCTTCCGCCGTCTCGGCCCGATGGTCCAGTGGGTGCTGTGGGCAGGCGTTGCCCTCTTCGTCGCCTCCTTCGCGATCATGCTCTTCTCCCGGCGCCCGCCTTCGAGACGGCGCCGACCCGAGCGCTGGCGCGGGCGCGCGATCGAGCCGGCGCCACAGCAATACCCGACCCTGCTCGAGCAGATCAAGGTCTGGTGGCTTCGCCGTAGAAGGCGTCACTGACTCCGGGCACCACACCTCCCCGACTGCTCGCTGGCCCAGTGCAGAAATCCCCGTGTGATCGGCGCTGTTAAGCGCGCACGCGCATGCGCAAATACGCTAAGGTGGATCACTAGGAGATCAGCTAACTGGAACACAGACGGGAGGCGTAATGGTGCTGAGGCCGATGCAGCGCGCGATCGCCGTCGCGGTGCTGACTGTTGTCGCCCTCGGCGCCGTCGCCTGTGGCGGGGACGATGAGCTCGTCGAGCCGGATCCCACTGCCACCGAGGCGGCCGCCCCGGTGATCGAGACTGCCACCCCGTTCCCGGTCCTCCCGACGACGACGATCGTCGAGCTCCCCACCGCCACCGCAACGAGTACCGCCACCGCGACGGCGGCTACGGGCGGGAGCCACACGGTCGTTGCGGGCGACACGCTGTCCCAGCTTGCCGGCACATACGGCACGACCGTCAGCGCCATCCAGGCTGCCAACGATCTTGAGGGCACGATCATCTTCGTGGGGCAGGAGCTGGTCATCCCGGCCGCCGGCGAGGCGCCTGCGACAGCAACTGCGACGACCAGCTCCGGCGAGAACCAGGTCTACATCGTCCAGGCGGGCGATTCAGGCTCCGCCATCGCCGTGGAGTTCGACATCACACTTGAGCAACTCGCTGCGGCGAACGGAATGTCAGTCGATCAGCTTGGGATACTCTCGGTTGGTCAGGAACTGCTGATCCCAAGTCCCTGACCGGGTACGATCCCGACCCGGCGAATCCTTCTCTTCCGGGCACCGTCTTGGTGGGCAAGACCCCGCCCGGGCATCGGAGGCACGAGACCATGGCGATCAAGGAGAGCCTGGAGGCTCTGGGAGTTCTTAAAGCGCGCGCCCTGCTCGGTGGCGGCCAGGCGCGCATCGACGCTCAGCATGCCCGCGGGAAGCTGACCGCTCGTGAGCGCATCGACACGCTGCTCGACCCCGGCTCCTTCGAAGAGCTCGACGCGTTGGCGGTCCGCCTCGACAACGGAGAGGGCGAGCGCCTCTACGGCGACGCGGTCGTGACCGGCTGGGGGCAGATCGACGGTCGCTCGGTCGGCCTCTTCGCCCAGGACTTCACGGTGTTCGGCGGATCGGTCGGTGAGGTCGTGGGCGACAAGATCGCCAAGGCCATGGACCTCGCGACGAAGACCGGGATCCCGATGATCGGGCTCAACGACTCGGGCGGTGCGCGCATCCAGGAAGGGGTCGGGTCGCTGGCCGCTTACGGCGGGATCTTCCACCGCAACGTGCGCGCTTCGGGCGTGATCCCCCAGCTGAGTGTGATCCTCGGGCCGTGCGCCGGCGGCGCCGTCTACTCCCCGGCCCTGACCGACTTCGTGTTCATGGTCGAGGGCAGTTCGCAGATGTTCCTCACAGGACCGGATGTGATCGCAAGCGTCACCGGTGAGATAACGACGCTGGAAGAACTGGGCGGTGCCAACTCGCACGCGAGCAAGTCTGGTGTTGCCCACTTCTCAGCCCCCGACGAGGTGACCTGCCTGGAGATGGTCAGGCGGCTGCTCTCCTACCTCCCGAGCAACAACGTCGATGACGCGCCCACCATGGACACCGGCGACCCCGTCGATCGACGGATGGACGACATCCTCTCCATCCTCCCCGACGGGGCGCAGAACCCGTACGACGTGCGGGACGTGATCGAACGATTGGTCGACAATGGGGACTTCCTGGAGATCCACGAGCTGTTTGCCCAGAACATCGTGGTCGGTTTCGCCAGGATCGGTGGGGACAGCGTCGGGGTGATCGCCAATCAACCGCTCTACCTCGCTGGCGTTCTGGACATCGACTCCTCCCGGAAGGGCGCACGCTTCGTCCGGTTCTGCGACGCGTTCAATATCCCGCTGGTGACGCTGGTCGATGTTCCCGGGTTCCTGCCCGGCGTCTCGCAGGAGTACGGCGGGATCATCAGCCATGGAGCCAAGCTCGTCTTCGCCTACGGCGAGGCGACCGTTCCCAAGGTGACGGTGATCCTGCGCAAGGCCTTCGGCGGCGCCTACGACGCGATGGGCTCAAAGCACCTCGGCGCCGACGTCAACTACGCCTGGGATGGTGCCGCAGTGGCGGTGATGGCGGGGACGCAGGCCGTCAACATCATCAACCGGCGCGAACTCCAGGCGGCGGCAGACGAGGAGACCGAACGTCAGCGATTGATCGCAGCCTATCAAGACGATCTGGAGCACCCATTCATCGCGGCCGCAAGCGGCTACATCGACGATGTCATTGACCCGCGTGACACGCGCATCAAGGTGGCGAGGGCGCTTGAAATGCTCAAGAGCAAAGCCGATTCGCTCCCGCCCAAGAAACACGGGAGCATCCCCCTCTAGGAAGCTGGTGTTTTTCGCGTGTGACGAGTGGCGGCCCGGAGGTTGCGGACTGTTGCGGGCTAGATCAGGCAATGCGATCATTTAGGTGATCAGTTCTGTTCGCAGCAGGGAACGACACCATGACCGAGGGAGCGCCCTCCAGACAGCCCGACCTGTTCAAGAGCACCGCCTACGTTGCAGAGAGGGTGCCGGAGAACTCCATCTGGGCGGTTCTCGCCCACCACGGGGAGCGCCTCTTCCCCGACGAGATGTTCGCCGACCTCTTCTCCCCGCGAGGCCGGCGGAGTGTCCCGCCACGGGTCGTCGCCACGGTGATGGTGCTGCAACGCCTGCACGGGATGTCGGACCGCGAGGCGGTGGCGGCGTTCGAGTGGGACGCCCGCTGGAAGTTCGCCTGCGGGGGCCTGGACTACGACACGGCGGGGTTTGCACACACGGTGCTGGTCTCGATGCGGGCTCGTCTCGCCCGCTCCGAGCGACCGCGGCGCATCTTCGAGGCCACGGTGCAGGTGGCGCGCGAGGCACAGCTGCTCTCTGAGCGGCGGGTGCTGGACTCGACGCCGCTCTACGACGCGGTGGCGACGCAGGACACGGTCACGTTGCTCCGGTCGTCGCTGCGCAGGCTCCTGCGCGAGGCGGAGTCTGTCGATGCGTCCGGCCTGGTGGCGGAGCTGCGGGCGGTGCTGAGGCGGGATGACGACTACCACGCCGCGGGCAAGCCGAGGTGCGACTGGGAGGACCGGGAGGCGTCTCGGGCGCTGATCGACGAGCTGGCGACCGATGTTATGAGCTGTCTTCGGGTGCTGGAGGGCCGAGCACTGGATAGTGGCGTCGCGCGAGCGGGCGAGCTGCGTGCGGCGGTGGTGGGGCAGGACCTCAGGCAGGACGAGGACGACCGCTTTGTGATCGCACGGCGGGTGGCGAAGGACCGCATCATCTCGACGGTGGATCACGAGGCCCGTCACGGACGGAAGACGGCGGCGCGCGCATTCGACGGCTACAAGGGACATCTGGCGGTCGACCCGGAGTCGGAGCTCATCACCAACACGATCGTGACCGCGGGCAACGTGGCCGACGGGGCCGTCGCCGAGGAGCTGATCACCGATCTGCTAGAAGACGGCGGGAGGACGGCGCCTCCCCGCCGCCGTCCGTCTATGGCGATTCGGCCTACGGCTCCGGCGCGTTCCAGGAGCTGCTGGCGGCGCACGGCATCGAGTCCTGCTGCCGCACCCAGAGACCGACCATCCCGCACAACCGCTTCAGCAAGGAGCGGTTCGCCATCGACCTGGAGGGTGGCACCGTCACCTGCCCCAACGAGGTGACCGTGCCGATTCGCCGTCGCTCCGGTGGCTCGGGGACTGCCTACTTCCAGAGCGCCTGCGGCGGCTGTCCGCTTCGCGCCCGCTGCACCACTTCACCCGACGGGCGCACCGTCGAGGTGGGAATCCACGAGGCCAGCCTCGCGGCCGCCCGGGCGCGTCAGGAGTCCCCCGGGTGGCTCGCCCACTACCGGACTGTCCGCTCGATCGTCGAGCGCAAGGTGGCGCATACGCCCGTCGCAGGCATGGGGGCCGGGTCGCCCGCGTGCGCGGACGTCTCAAGGTCGACGCCGACCACAACCTGCTCGCTGCTGCCGTCAACCTGGCGCGACTGGCGACGCTGGGCCTGCATGCCACACCAACCCGGTGGGCGGTCACAGCGCCCGACTAGCCGGGGACCCGCGTGGAGCAGCCTGTGCCCGGCCGGCGCAGGGGCCTGCGCAGGCTCGACCGACCACCCTGACAGCCACAGCTTCCCGCCCCCGGGCCATCCGTCGACTTACTTCCCTCTCGCATCAGCCACGGACGACACCGACCGCGTTTCACACCAGATTCCTAGGGGCGCCCCTGGGCGCCCCCTCTTCAAGCGGCGCGCTTGACCTGCCCACGAGCCTTCCGGCCGGGCCGCTCGCGGCGCGGGGCTGCCCCTCCGTGAGACGGCTGCGCGCGGCTGATCCGTCCAGCTGGCGAGGCCTTCGGTTCACAGCACGAGTTCACAGATGACGAGCATGGCCGGCCTCGCTCGGTGCCCGGCAATCCGAGCCCCCAGAGGGCGTACGTGCCGTGCGCGGCTTGCGACCGCGGTAGAATTCGTCCAGTAGCGGGTGACAGTGCAGATCCGGTGGAGCCGATGACAGACAGCCAGCAGAGAGACAAGATGCAGAGCGCGCCAGGGTTCCTCGCCGCGCTCGATCAGAGCGGCGGTAGCACGCCCGGGGCGCTCAGGCTCTACGGGATTGAGCCCGACAGCTACAGCAGTGACACCGAGATGTTCGACCTCGTCCATGCGATGCGGACTCGGATCATGACCAGCCCGGCCTTCACCGGTGACCACATCCTCGGCGCGATCCTCTTCGAAGACACGATGGATCGGGAGATCGCGGGCCAACCGACCGCGCGATATCTCTGGGAGCGAAAGCAGATCGTCCCATTCCTCAAGGTCGACAAGGGTCTTGAGGCGGAGCAGGACGGCGTCCAGCTGATGAAGCCGATGCCGGGCCTCACTGAGATGCTCGATCGCGCCACCGCGGCAGGCGTCTTCGGGACTAAGATGCGCTCGGTGGTGAAGCGGGCTGATCCTCAGGGGGTGGAAGCGCTGGTTGCACAGCAGTTCACGGTGGGCCGCACGATCCTCGCTGGCGGGCTCGTGCCGATCATTGAGCCAGAGGTCGACATTGCCAGCCCAGACAAGGCCCAGTCCGAGCAGCTCGTCACCCGCGCGATCGTTGAGCAACTCGAGCGACTGGGTCCCGACCAGTCGGTGATGCTGAAACTGACCCTTCCCGAAGACCCGACTCAGTACCGCGAACTCACCGAGCATCGCCGCGTGCTCAAGGTCGTGGCACTCTCCGGCGGCTACTCGCGTACCGAGGCCAATCGGCGATTGGCGTTGGCCGAGGGGGTCGTCGCGAGCTTCTCTCGCGCGCTCGCAGAGGGGCTCAGCGTCGGACAATCCGACGAGGAGTTCGACTCCACGCTGGCGACATCGATCGAGAGCATCTTCGAGGCTTCGGGCACCTGACGGTGGTCCAAGGGCCGCCGCGCCCGGGCGCGCACAAGCTGGGGGCCGCGTATAATTTCGAGGGTTCCACGCCCCTCAAGAGGACCGCATGAGCGCGGCGCCATGCGCATGCCGGATCGGCGCGCCGGGAGCATCGGAGGGTAGCTAATGGCGAAGATCAAGGTAGCAAATCCGATCGCCGAACTCGATGGCGACGAGATGACGAGGATCATCTGGGGCTTCATCCGCGAACGGCTGATCCTCCCCTACCTCGACATCGAGCTTGACTACTACGACCTCGGCATCGAGGCACGGGACGCCACCGACGACCAGATCACGATCGATGCTGCACGTGCGATTCAGCGACACGGTGTCGGCGTCAAGTGCGCAACGATCACGCCCGATCAGGCGCGTGTCGAGGAGTTTCGACTGAAGGAGATGTGGCGCTCGCCGAACGGCACGATCCGAAACATCCTTGGCGGCACGGTCTTCCGGCAGCCGATCATCTGCAAGAACATCCCGAAGATCGTTGAGAACTGGGAACAGCCGATCGTCATCGGTCGCCATGTCTACGGCGACCAGTACCGGGCAACCGATGTCCGGATCCCGACCTCGGGACGGCTGACCATGCGGTTCGAGCCCGACGGTGGCGGCGAGGCCACCGAGTACGAAGTCATCCAGTTCCCCGGAGCCGGGGTGGCGATGGCGATGCACAACCTCGACGATTCGATTCGGAGCTTCGCCAGGTCCTCGTTCAACTATGGGATCCAGTCCGGCTACCCGGTCTACCTGTCGACCAAGAACACCATCCTCAAGACCTATGACGGCCGCTTCATGGACATCTTTCAGGAGGTCTTCGAGGAGGAGTTCCAGTCCCGCTTCGCCGAACTTGGACTCACCTACGAGCATCGCCTGATCGACGACATGGTGGCTCAGGTACTGAAGGGCACGGGGGGCATCGTCTGGGCATGCAAGAACTACGACGGTGACGTGCAGTCCGACACCGTTGCCCAGGGCTTCGGGTCGCTCGGCCTGATGACCTCGGTGTTGCTGACGTCTGATGGACAATCCGTCGAGGCGGAGGCCGCGCACGGCACGGTCACGCGCCACTACCGACAACACCAGCAGGGGCTGGAGACGTCGACCAACCCGATCGCCTCGATCTTCGCCTGGACGCGGGGGTTGATGCACCGGGCGCTGCTCGACGAGCAGGACGAACTCTCAGCCTTCGCGACGGCGGTCGAGGAGGTCTGCGTGCAGACCGTCGAAGCGGGGCACATGACCAAGGACCTGGCGCTGCTCGTCGGCCCGGATCAGCCGTGGCTCACGACAAATCAGTTCCTGGAGCAGCTCGACGCGGGCCTCCAGGCACGAATGAGCTAACCAGAGGGCAGCGACACTCACGGGCAGGGCAGGAGTACACGTGCGCAAGAAGGTGACAATCGTCGGTGCCGGAAACACCGGGGCCACCATGACAGAGATCCTGGCGGGTCGCGGCTATGCCGACATCACGCTGATCGACATCGTCGAGGGCCTGCCACAGGGCAAGGCCCTCGACATCGCTGAGTCCGCTCCGTGGGGCCGCTTCAGCAGCAGCATCCACGGCACCAACGATTGGGCGGATACGGCCGGATCCGAGGTCGTGGTGATCACCTCGGGCGTCGCCCGCAAGCCCGGCATGACCCGCGAGGACCTGCTCAGCATCAACGCCGGGATCGTGCGCAGCGTGGTCACGAGCGCGGTCGAGCACTCCGCGGACGCGACGTTCGTGATCTTCGCCAACCCGATGGACGCCATGTGCCACGTCGCCCTGGAGGCGAGCGGACTCGATGCCACCCGCGTCCTCGGTCAGGGTGGAATGCTCGATAGTGGGCGCTACCGAACCTTCATCTCGATGGAGAGCGGTGCATCGGTGAAGGACGTCAGCGCCTGGGTACTCGGCGGCCACACCGAGGCGACGATGGTGCCGGTGGTCTCAAATGCCACCGTTGGCGGCGTCCCGCTCGAGCAGTTGTTGGGACAGGAGCGCACGCGTCAGGTCGTCGAACGGACGACCCGAGGTGGCGCCGAGATCGTCGACCTCCTGAAGACCGGCAGCGCCTTCGTCGCACCAGCCGCGGCCACCATCGAGATGGTCGAGGCAATCTTGCTCGACGAAAGGCGAATCATGCCCTGCTGTGCCCTGCTCACGGGTCAGTACGGCATCACAGGCGCCTACGTTGGTGTCCCGTTGCAACTCGGGGCAGGTGGTGTCCAGGAGATCCACGAGATCCCACTCTCCGACGGCGAGCTGGCCGGCCTGCGCGATGCCGCGGTGGCGGTCAGGCAGCTGGCCGCCATGACCCAGTCGCTCTAGCTCGACCAGGCCGCCCCAAGAGCGCCAGGCCGAGGTGTTGCCTCACTCGCCGTGTGAGCTGCTGATGGTGACCATTCGCAGCAAACCAGCCGTGCCATCGCCGGGAGGACCGTGATGACCGACGCCGAGACTCGTACCGAGTCAGACAGCATGGGGACCGTTGAGGTAGCGAGCGATCGCTACTGGGGGGCGCAGACGCAGCGCTCCCTCGAGAACTTCAAGATCGGCAGCGAGCGGATGCCACGCCCGCTGATCCGGGGCTTCGGGATCGTCAAGCACGCCTCAAGCCAGGTGAACGAGGACCTCGCCAAGCTCGACGCCGGTCTCGGGAGCGTGATCCGAGAGGCGGCGTCAGAGGTGATTGACGGCACACTCGACGACCACTTTCCGCTCGTCGTCTGGCAGACCGGTTCGGGCACGCAGACCAACATGAACACGAACGAGGTGATCTCGAATCGCGGGATCGAGCTGCTCGGCGGCGAGATGGGATCGAAGAATCCGATCCACCCCAACGACCACGTCAACATGTCGCAGTCGTCGAACGACACCTTTCCCGGGGCGATGAGCGTCTCGACCGCCGAGGAGGTGGTCCATCGTCTCCTCCCCGCACTCCTCGAGCTACGCGACGAGCTGGCTCAGAAGGCGTCAGCCTGGGATGACGTCGTGAAGATCGGCCGCACACACCTGATGGATGCCGTGCCGCTCACGCTCGGTCAGGAGTTCTCGGGCTATGCCCACCAGGTGACCAACGGGATCGCCCGGCTCGAGGGAGTGCTGCCACGTCTCTACGAGCTCGCTCTCGGCGGGACCGCCGTCGGCACCGGCCTCAACTCTCATCCGGAGTTCGCAGACAGGGTGGCCGACGCGATCGCCGACTACACCGGATTGCCGTTCGTGACCGCGCCCAACAAGTTCGAAGCGCTGGCGGCGCACGATGCGCAGGTCGAACTCTCCGGTCAGCTGAAGGTGGTGGCCAGCTCCCTGATGAAGATCGCGAACGATCTGCGCATGCTCGGCTCTGGTCCACGCGCCGGACTGGGGGAACTGATCCTCCCCGCCAACGAGCCCGGGTCATCGATCATGCCTGGCAAGGTCAACCCGACCCAGTCAGAGGCACTCACGATGGTCTGCGCACAGGTGATCGGCAACGACGGCGCGGTCACCCTCGGCGGCGCCACTGGCCATTTCGAGCTGAACGTGTTCAAGCCGGTGATCGCCTATAACAACCTGCAGAGTATCCGGCTGCTCGCCGACGCGGCCCGCTCGTTCACACTCAACTGCGTCATTGGCATTGAGCCCAACCGCGCGCGGATCCGGGAGCTGATGGAGTCGTCGCTGATGCTGGTCACGGCTCTCAACCCTCATATTGGGTACGACAACGCGGCCCGTATCGCCAAGAAGGCCCATGAGGACAACAGCACGCTCCGCGAGGCATGCCTCGCGCTCGGCCTGATGACCGACGAGGAGTTCACTGCGGCGGTGCGACCGGAGGAGATGACCGGGCCCTAAGCCCGGATCCACCGAAGACCGAGGCGATGTTGTGCGAGAAGCGGCAACAGATGCCCCTCTGCAACTGGGATAGTGTGTGTGAAGAGCACGCCGACCCAGAAGCAAAGAGAGCACCTGTTAGATGCCATCATCACACAACCTCGACCAACTCCGCACCGCCTTCGACAACGACCGCCTGGTGGGCGACGCGGGACTCCTCCTCCCGGCCACACTGGCCCGACACCTTGGCCTCCAGCAGCTGTCGACGACCACCTCGACCTCGGCGATGCGCCGGGTCGGGCCAACGCGGGTGACAAGCTGCTCACCCTGGTCGCCTCCGCCCTCGCCGGCGGTGACTGTATCGACGACAGCGATGCATTGCGCGCCGGCGGCACGGCCCGTGTGCTCGGCTGCACCGTCGAGGCGCCGTCCACCCTGGGCACGTTCTTGCGCAGCTTCCGCTGGGGACACGTTCGCCAGCTCGACCGCGTGACCCGTCATCTGCTCGCCCGCGCCCACGACAGGTCCCGCACCGCCTCCTCGGCCACGCTCGGCTGGGGACCTCCGTCAGCAATCCTGCCCGCAGCAGCTCGGCCAGTCTCTTCGCGTCGCGGCGGTCCGTCTTGACCCGGTCTCACCGGTACCAGCGCCGGCGCGATCACGCGACAGTCAATGCCCTTCGACTGTAGATTCCGCTGCAGCGCGAACCCCGTCGGACCCGCCTCGTAGCAACACACGAGCCCCTCCGCGCCCTCACGGCGGAACCGGCGGGCGAGGTTCGCCACGGCGCGCGGTTCGTTCTCCAGCTGCCACTGCTCGGCCTGCTCACGCTCCCGCAGAAACGCCACCGCGATCGTCCGCGCGTGCACATCAAGCCCCACGTACGCCGTTTTTCCCTCCTCCACGCTCGATACCCCCAAATCCATCCATGTCCGGTTCCGGCTTCCGTTCCCAGTCTGCACTCGGAACAATCACCGACACCGGTCGTCCGGGTCTGGAGGCATCCATACGGTCTTCACGTTCACGGGGCACCTCGGTGACCCGCGCACGGCTCGCGGAACGGCATGGAATGGCTTGTTCCTTTGCCGCAGGGGACTTTCACCTCCTCCCCAGCACGAGTTAGCTTGGCGCTCTGGATCCGGGCTAATGACCCGATCGAGGCTCCGGAACTCGCGGCACCGGTCTGACGCCACCCCGGATCGCCCACCTCCTTGGGCTGACCGGTCCCGACGAAGCGCGCAACTACCGTCTAGGGCTGGCCGCCACCGAACAGCCTGCGGGCGATCGCGCGCAGTGGATCGTAGTGGATGTCGGCCCGCCGTTCC
The DNA here is from genome assembly GCA_965249675.1 of Dehalococcoidia bacterium. Classification (GTDB taxonomy): domain Bacteria; phylum Chloroflexota; class Dehalococcoidia; order UBA2979; family UBA2979. The sequence goes on along the minus strand of OZ252250.1, from coordinate 1,554,880 downwards.
TTGAGTGGGATGATGGCGTTGTCGGTGATGTGGATCCCCTCGGGGCAGACATCGGTGCAGCACTTGGTGATGTTGCAGTATTCCAGCCCAAAGCCATGGTCGACCGTCGATTCCTTGGGGTTCGTGTCCAGGGGATGCATCGAGATCTCGGCGAGGCGCACAAAGGACCGTGGGCCAGCGAAGTTGTCCATGTTCTCGGCATGTTCGCGGATCACGTGACAGACATCCTGACAGATGAAGCACTCGATGCACTTGCGGAACTCTTGTCCCCGATCGACATCGATCTGCGCCATGCGGTGGGCGCCGTCGGCCTCACGCGGCTGCAGCTTGATCTCGGGCAAGGTCTTCGCCTTCTCGTAGTTCCAGCTCACGTCCGTGACGAGGTCGCGGATCAGTGGGAAGGTCTTCAGCGGAGCGATCGAGATCGTCTCGCCAGGTGGGTAGAGCTCCATCCGCTGCATGCACTGCAGCTTCGGTACGCCGTTGATCTCGGCGCTGCAGGAGCCGCACTTGCCGGCCTTGCAGTTCCAACGGACGGCCAGGTCAGGCGTCTGTGTGGCCTGCAGCTGGTGGACCACGTCGAGCACCACCATGCCCTCTTCGTATTCAACGTCGTACTCCTGATAGTCGCCTTCCTGATCTCCTCGCCAGACGCGGAGGTGAGCGTTGGGCATGACTAGGCCTCCTCAAGGAGCTGGCTGAGTTCAGGTGGCATCTCGGCGATCGCATCCTGCCTGACGGTGATGCCGCCATCGCTCGAGTTAACGACCACGTTCACGCCACCGAATTCATCTGATGGACCGGGGAAGTCCTCGCGGGTATGGCCGCCGCGGCTCTCCTGCCGCTCGAGAGCAGCACGAGTTGTCGCCTCGGCCACGGTCAGCATGTGCTCCAGGTCCAGGGCAAGGTGCCAACCGGGGTTGTATTGAAGGTTGCCTTCCACCCGCATCGCGGTGGCTCGCTCCTTGAGCTCGGCAATGTCTGCCAGGGCCGTCTGCATCTCCTCCTCGGAGCGGATGAGCCCGACGTTGAGCTGCATCGTGTCCTGGAGGTCACGGTGAAGCGCGTAGGGATTCTCCCTGCCCGACCCACCGAAGAGGCCGTGCATCTCGTCGATTCGCTGGCTGACGGCGGGCCCGTCGACCTCGGGCAGCGCCTCTGTCGCCTCGGCGTAGTCGGCAGCACCGATCCCCGCCCGGCGGCCGAAGACGACGAGGTCCGAGAGGGAGTTCCCGCCGAGCCGATCTGAGCCGTGCATCCCGCCGGCCACCTCACCGGCGGCAAAGAGGCCCGGGACGCTGGTGGCGGCGGTCTCTGGATCAACGCGCGCGCCGCCCATCGCATAGTGTGCCGTCGGACCGACTTCCATCGACTCAGTGGTGATGTCGACACCGGCGAGCTGCATGAATTGGTGGTGCATCGACGGGAGTCGACGGTGGATGTATTCGCCGCTCCGCCGCGACGCGATGTCGAGGAAGACGCCGCCGTGCGGGCTTCCTCGGCCGGCCTTCACCTCGGAGTTGATCGCGCGCGCCACCTCATCACAGGGGAGGAGATCCGGGGGACGCCGCACGGTCTTGTCGTCATACCAGCGGTCCGCCTCCACCTCGGTATCTGCGGTCTCGGCGGCGAACATCGGCGGGATGTAGTTGAACATGAAGCGGTCGCCGTCCGAGTTTCGAAGGGTCCCACCGTCCCGGCGCACACCCTCGGTGACCAGGATCCCGCGCGCGCTCGGCGGCCACACCATTCCGGTCGGATGAAACTGCACGAACTCCATATCGACCATGTCGGCGCCGGCGTACATGGCGAGGGCGTGCCCATCGCCGGTTCCTTCCCACGAGTTGGAGGTGATCGGCCAGATCCTGCCCAGTCCACCGGTGGCGAGCACCACGGCCCTCGCGCGGAAGAGCACAGAGCGGCCACTCTCGCGCCGGTAGCCGACTGCGCCGCCGACCCGGCCATCTGCATCCTGCTGCAGCCGGTTGATGGTGCACTCCTGATAGACGTCGATGCCCTGATGCACGGCGTGCTGCTGTAGCGTGCGAATCATCTCAAGCCCGGTCCGGTCGGCGACATGGGCGAGCCGCGCGTAACGGTGGCCGCCGAAATCGCGCTGAGAGATCTTGCCGTCCTTGGTGCGGTCGAACAGCGCGCCCCACTCCTCCAACTCGGCGACGCGATCGGGCGACTCCTGGGCATGGATCTGGGCCATCCGCCAGTTGTTCAGCATCCTGCCGCCGCGCATCGTGTCGCGGAAGTGCACCTGCCAGCTGTCCTCCGGCCAGACGTTGCCCATCGCCGCTGCCATGCCCCCCTCGGCCATCACGGTGTGGGCTTTGCCAAGCAGTGACTTGCAGACGAGGGCCGTGCTCAGCCCTCGCGACGAGGCCTCGATGGCAGCCCGCATACCGGCGCCGCCGGCACCGATCACGAGGACATCGTGCTCCTGTGTGTCGTACTCGGGCATGGTCGCCGTCCTCTGAGTGCGGGGCCCCCGCGGGCGCCGGCTAGATGGGAGCGGAGAAGGTGTTCAGGTCGGTCACCACGCCACCCGCCACGAGGTGGATGTAGAGGTCGGTGACGGCGACCCAGATCAGGCTCGTCCAGGCCCAGCCCTCGTGGTGTTCGTTGGCGACGGTGAAGAGCTCCCACGCGCGGCGCCGCAGACGTCTCAGCGGTGTCCGGGAGAACTGATTGAGGCCACCGGCGACCCAGTGCCGAAGCGAATGGCAGCCCACCAGGTACATCATCAGGAAGAAGGCGTTGAGTGTCAGCACCACCGACCCGACGCCGACGCCGAAGCCCTCGCCGGGGAGGTGGAATGACTTGATCGCGCCCGTCCAGAGGATCGGGATGAAGACGATCGCCACATACATGAAGTAGCGATGAGAGTTCTGGAGGATCAGCGGGAAGCGTCCCTCTCCGCTGTATTGGGCGGCCGGCTCGGCCACGGCACAGGCCGGCGGACTGAGAAAGTAGGCGCGGTAGTAGGCCCGTCGGTAGTAGTAGCAGGTGGTGCGGAACCCTAGCGGCGCCCACAGGATCAGGAGCGCCGGTGACACCCAGACCGGGAGCCATCCCGGCGTGATCAACGGCTCGAACAGCGGCGACAGGTAGAGATGATGCTCAGTCTCGAACGCCCAACTGCTCCCCACCGTCGCCGAGATCCCGGTGTAGATGATGAAGGCGAGGAGCCCGCCGCCGGTCATCAGGGGCTCGACCCACCAGCGATCCACGCGTCCGGTCAGGCCGTAACGGTGCCGGAGTGCCTCGATCGGCTGTGCCATGCTCTGCGCCATCAATGCCCCATTCCAACGCCGGCCGCGCTAGACCGGCCGAGTCTACGCGACTGTCGCGTTCCATCCGAGTCCGGTCAATCAGAGCCGATCCGCAGGACCGTTCGGGCGCTCGGGAGCGGCCTGTTGAGCCCTCGCCACGTCAACGGGGTCTCGCAGAGGCCGCGAGTCGGCGTCATGCAGACGACCCTGTGGCCAGCGACAGGCGGTAGAGCGTGATCGACGTGATCGTCTTGGCGTCGGCCACGCGCCCGCTCGCAATGGCGCGTTCCAGCTCATCCAGGGTCAGCCGCACGGGCTCCCCGATGTACTCATCCTGATCCTGAGGCAGGGGGTCAGGCCGGAGATCTGTTGCCAGATAGTAGTCGATGAACTCATCGCAGAAACCCGGCGCCATCCAGGTCCCACCGAGGTGGGTGAGCGAACCGGCGGCGTAGCCGGTCTCTTCGCGAACCTCTCTCGCCGCCGTCACCTCAGGTGACTCGCCAGGCTCGCGGGTACCGGCCGGAATCTCCAGCAGCTGCTTGCCGGTCGGATGTCGATACTGCTCAACGAGCAGCCAGTGCTGATCGGCGTCGAGGACGACGAGGGCGACCGCTCCAGGATGCCGGACAACCATTCGTTCCGCCTCCCGCCCGTCGTGGAAGCGGATCGTCGCGCGCTCGATGTTGAAGGGATTGGCGTTGAGAACGAGGTCGGAGGAGATGGTGTCCGGAATCGACGGCTCCGGCCGCCCGTTCACTGAAGGCGAACGATCACTGCCGGAGATCGTAGGTCAGCGCGATCTCATCGCAGCCAGGGAACTTGGGGCAGCGGTAGCACTCGTTCCAGACCTTCCGGGGAAGGCTCATCACGTCGGCCTGTTGCCAGCCGAGCCGTTCGAAGAACCCGGGCCGGTAGCTGAGGGCGAAGAGCTGCTGCATGCCGAGCCGCTTCCCCTCCTCGACGCATGCCGCGACCAGCAGGCTGCCGTGGCCACCGGACTGCCGGTTGGGGTCTACCGCCAACGACTTCAGTTCTGCCATGTCGGACCACATGATGTGAAGCGCGGCGCAGGCGATCACCTCGTCTCCCTGGCGGATCACGAAGAAGTCCCTGAGGTTCTCGTAGGTCTCAGCGAGAGTGCGGGGCAGCATCTGACCCTGTGCGGCCCAGTGGCTGATCAGCTGCTGGATGCCGGGGGCATCCTGCACGGTCGCCGGAACGGCGCGTACCTGGTCGGCGGAAGTTTGGGTGGGCGCAGGCAAGGGGGAGGTCGTCATCCGACCACAATAGCGCGCTAACCACCGCCGTGTCAGCCGCGAGGCCCCGACTGGTCGGTGTGACCGAGCACATGGTCGCGACGGAGCCAGCCGAGGCGTTCGGCGAGGTTCGAATAAAACTGGCTCGGGGGGCCGAGGCGCAGAAAGTCGACGTCCGGCCCTCCATGCGAGACGACCACCGAGGCACCGGACTCAAGGGGCCACTCGCGCAACCCGTCGACGCTGATCATCGCCTCGTAGCCACGCTCCACGTAGAGATGGACCTCTGATGTCGGCAGAAGCACCAGTGGGTTGGCGGCCGTCAGGTGTGGTGCGACGGCCACCAAGATCAGCTCGGAGGAGTTCGGTGGGAGGATCGGCCCGCCAACGGAGAGCGAGTAGCCGGTGGAGCCGGTGGCAGTGGCAACTACGACCGCGTCAGCCCGATACTCGGCGATCAGCACGCCGTCCACGCGAGCGCCGACCGAGATCGTGCGACCGAGCGTCGAGCGGCCGATTACGACGTCGTTGAGCGCGTAGTACGGTTCTTCCCCGTTCAGGCGCGCGGCGGCAGTTGCTCGTCGTTCGATGCGGCCCTCGCCGGCAAGCACGCGCTCGAGCTCAAGGGCCACCTCACCTTCGGTCACCTCGCTGAGGAACCCGAGACGTCCCATCCGCACGCCGAGGATCGGCGTGCCGCGCGGTGCTGCTTCGTGCGAGGCGTGCAACATCGTCCCGTCGCCGCCCACGCAGATCAGGAGGTCAGAGGAGCCCACCAGCTCGCCGAAGACACCATTGTCGCCGGTGAGCGGGTCGGGGAGCGGGAGCAACCAGGCGTCGCGGCCAGCATCCCGGCAGCGGCGCTCGACGGCGGCCGCAACCTCGCGGGCACCGGCAATCTGCGGATTGAAGCAGACGCCGATGCGGCTCGGTGGGCCCCAGCCGCTCATGCCGTCAACCGCCCCGGCAGGCGCAGCCAGAGAAAGAACTCACGGTTGCCAGCGGCACCTGTCAGCGGCGAGCGGACGACACCACCGACGCGCAGGCCGCGATCGCCAGCCCACCTGGCAAGGCGCGCAATCGTTCGGGCATGAACGACCGCGTCGTGGACCACCCCACCGCGTTCGACATGTTCGCGGCCCGCCTCGAACTGCGGCTTCACGAGGACCAGGAGGTCGGCCCCTGGCTCGAGAGACCGCAGCACGGCCGGGAGCACGGTGCGCGGCGAGATGAACGAGACGTCCATCACGAGCAGACTTGCCGGCACGCTGAGCGGCTCCAGGTCGCGCGCGTTCGTGCGTTCCCGCACCGTCACCTGGTGGTGACGGCGGAGCTCCGGGACGATCTGCCCGTAGCCGACATCGACCGCCGTCACGTGCGCGGCACCGTACTGGAGCAGGCAGTCGGTGAAGCCCCCGGTTGAGGCGCCAACATCGAGACAGCGGCGCCCGGTCACCGGGAGACCGGTTCGTCGCAGGGCGTGATCGAGCTTGTCTCCGCCCCGGCTCACGAACCGTGGGCGCTCCTTGAGTGTGATCTCGGCGTCAGCACCGGTCGGTGCGGCTGCTCTCAGGGCGACCTGCCCGCCCACCATCACCTGCCTGGCAAGGATCAGCGCGCGGGCGCGTTCGCGACTTGCAACCAGACCCCGATCGACCACCAGCTGGTCGAGACGCCTCTTCCCCGTGCCCGACGGCGCGGGTGATGCCTGGCGGTTCGCTGGAGGCATCGCACTCTCCTCCTCCTCGAGATCAGCGCCAAGAGCGAACGGTGCCGCTTGCCGGCGATCCCGAAGGGCGCTCCACTCAGGCCGACTCCGCGACCGTCGTTTCCGGGTCGTATGACGTTGCAGGCAGGCCTGACTCGGTCAAGAGGAGCGGCGAGCGGCGCTGGGTCACGGTCTCCTCTGAGATGACGCAGCGTCGAACATCGTGGCGGGAGGGCAGGTCGAACATCGCATCGAGTAGGAGCTCTTCGACCACCGTCCGAAGACCCCGAGCGCCGGTCTTGTGCACGAGAGCCTCCTCTGCGATCGCGCGCCTCGCCCCCTCCTGGAAGACGAGCTCAACGCCATCGAGCTCGAACAGCCGTTGGAATTGCCGCGCCACTGCGTTCCGCGGCTCGGTCAGGATCATCATCATCATGTCGATATCCAGTGAATCGAGCACCGAGACGATCGGGAGCCGGCCGACGAACTCCGGGATCAGCCCGTACTGCAGGAGGTCATCGTGGGTGACATCCTTGATGATCTCCTGCCGCGCCGCGTCGATCTCAGGGGGCGACTGGCCGACGGCGGCAAACCCCAGTGACCGAGTGCCCTTGCCGGTCCGCTTGCCAACCACCTTCTCAAGCCCCTCGAACGCCCCACCGCAGATGAAGAGGATGTTCGACGTGTCGATCTGGATGAAGTCCTGGTGGGGGTGCTTACGACCGCCCTGCGGTGGCACCGAGGCGATCGAACCTTCGATGATCTTGAGGAGGGCCTGTTGAACGCCCTCGCCCGAGACATCTCGGGTGATCGAGGGGTTGTCGCTCTTGCGGGAGATCTTGTCGATCTCATCGATGTAGACGATGCCCCGTTCTGCCCGCTGGATGTCGAAATCGGCGGCCTGGATGAGGTGGAGGAGGATGTTCTCGACATCCTCGCCCACGTATCCGGCCTCAGTCAGGGCGGTCGCGTCGGCGATCGAGAAGGGGACGTCGAGGACCTTCGCCAGGGTGCGGGCAAACTCGGTCTTGCCGGTACCGGTCGGACCGATCAGCAGGATGTTCGACTTCTCAAGCGTGACATCGGACTGAGCCGGTGCATCGATGCGCTTGAAGTGGTTGTAGACGGCGACGGCGAGCATGCGCTTGGTGTGTGTCTGGCCAACAATGTACTCGTCGAGCAGGCTGACCATCTCGTGCGGGACACGGTTCTTCCGTTGAGTCGGTTTTCCCTTCCAGGTCTGCGTCTCCTCGGAGATGATCTCCTGGCAGAGGTCGACGCACTCGTTGCAGATGTAGACCGAGCCTGGCCCGGCGATCAGCCGCTTGACCTGATCCTGGGCCTTCCCACAGAAGGAGCAGTTGTATTGAGCACGACTACCGCGGGTGGACCCAGCCATCGCTCACCGCCCTACCGAGCCGCGCGCCGGGCGCACTCAGCCCATCTGCTTGGACAGTACCTCGTCAACCAGACCATACGCCTTGGCCTCATCGGCGGACATATAGAAGTCTCGGTCGGTGTCTCTCTCGATCCGCTCCATCGGCTGCGCAGTCGCGTTGGCCAGGATCTCACGGATCTTCAGATTGTTCCGCATCAGCTCCTGTGCCTGGATCTGCACGTCGCTCGCCTGGCCCGAGCCGCCGCCCAGGGCCTGGTGCATGTGGATCGTCGAGTTCGGCAGAGCGAATCGCTTGCCATTATCACCGGCGGCCAGCAACACCGTCCCCATCGAGGCCGTGACCCCGATCGCGATCGTCGACACATCGGCCCTGATCAAGTTCATGGTGTCGTAGATGGCGAGGCCGGCGTAGACCATTCCACCGGGGGAATGGATGTACATGGAGATATCTCGATCCGGCTCCTCCCGGTCAAGGTAGAGGAGCTGCGCGACGATCGTGTTGGCGACGTGCTCGTCGATCCCCGTGCCAAGGAAGACGATTCGTTCCTTGAGGAGCAGTGAGTAGATGTCGTATGCCCGCTCCCCGCGCGCACTGGTCTCCACCACCATTGGAACGATGTTCTCCGGCCTGAGGAAGCCGGGGGCGAAGTCGTTCGGGCCCGGGGCACGATAGGTCATCGGGACTCGCTTTCGGTTCACAGGCAGGCGATCGGATGCCCGACCCGGCGTGGAAGTTCCCACACTCGACTCGGTCAGGCGTCCTGCTTCTCTTCAGTTTCAGGCATCTCGTCTTCAGGCATCTCGTCTTCAGGCATCTCGGTCTGGGGACTCCCGTCACCATCACCGGACCCGCTGCGTCGTCGGCCACGCCGACGACCACGCTCGACCCGGGGCGCTTCGACCAGCTCCGGTTGCGAGGCGATCTCTTCGAGCCGCTCCAACACGAGGCGGGAGAGCAGTGTGTCGCGAATCGAGGCTCGGCCATGCTCGGTATCGATCATGCTGCGGAAGACATCGCGCTGTTCGGGGGGTGCTTCCGGTCCAGCCGTCGACGCGACGACTCGATCGAGCTCCTCCTCGACCAGCTCGTCGCTAACCTCGATCTCCTCAACCGTCGCGAGGTGTCCGAACACGAGCATGCGGCGTACACCGGCGTCGGCATTCGCCTCAAGCTGTTCCCGCACTTCGCCGAGCGTCTGCCCGGTCGCGCTCAGCCACTGGTTCAGCCCCTCCTCCGTGTGGGAGGCGTGGTTGGACTGGGTATCGATCATGCGGTCGATCTCGCGTTCCACCAGCAGCTGTGGGTAGTCGAGCGTGGCCAGGGCGACTGCCGTGTCGACCACCTCGGCACGATACTCATCGCGCTGCGCCGCTTCCTTCGCCTGAACGAGTTCGGCAACGATGTGTTCGTTGAGCTGATCGAGGTCGTCGAAGCCATCGCCAACGGCCTGCAGGAACTCTTCATCGAGCTCGGGAAGTAGCTCCTGTTTCACCTCCTTAACGGTGGTGGAGTAGGAGGCAGTCTTGTCGCGCAGTGCCTCGACGGCGAAGTCCTGATCGAGCGTGATCGTGAAGTCATACGGACCGCCTCTCTCGAGCCCGATCAACTCCTCGGCGAAGCCGGGAAGCGAGATGATCGCCCCCTCCTGCAGCGAGAACTCGGCGTCGCTCTCCACGTGCGGTTCATCTTCGCCCTCGAGCTGGACCGAGACGTCGACGCGAACGGTGTCGCCCCAGGTGATGCCGCGATCAACGGGCTCGAGCACGGCGTGCTGGCGGCGGAGTTCGAGCAGTCCGTTCTCGCGTTCCTCGTCGCTCACACTGATCTCGGGCACGGGAATCCGGATCTCCTGATAGTTGTTGAGTTCGACTTCAGGTGCCACAGGCACGGTCGCGCGGAAGACCAGCGGCTCTGCCGATGTGAGCTCGATCTCGGGGCTGTCGATCGCCGCGACTTCCTCAGCGGCCACGGCCTCGGCGTAGACATCTGGCAGCAGCGCGTCGAGGGCCGCCTCGAGGATCGCGCCCTTGCCAACATGCCGCTCGAGGATCGGGCGCGGTGCCTTGCCAGGTCGGAATCCGGGAATCCGCACCTGTAGGGAGATGCGGTCGGCGGCCTTCTTCATCGCACCATCGACACGATCTTGGTCGACCGTGATCTCAAGCGCGACTCGAGATCGCTCAAGTCGCTCCTTTGTGACGTTCACTCAGTACACCTTCACCCGTAACGCCCTCGTTCGATGACGTGATCCTTGTTCTACATGCGATAGGTAACGGGGCAACGACTACTGGACAGTGTAGCACCCGGCTCCCGGAAACCACGCTCCGCGGAGGTGCTGTCGCCCGCACACCGCGGAGCGTAGCCGACCTCGTACTCGGTCGCCCACTATCGGCCACCTGCGTTCCGCCGAGCCCGCCGCGACTCGTCCCGTCAACGGCTCCGAATGGCGTCGTTGAGTGCGTCGCCGAGCAGTGCGAAGGAGAAGAGCAGCATGGTGACGATCACCCCCGGGACGAGCAGGAGATGTGGATTCGACTGGAACGTGCGTGCGCCGGAGCCCTCGAACAGCATGGCACCGAACGACGCCGCCGGCGGCTGCACCCCGACGCCGAACCAGGAGAGGAAGATCTCCGAACCAGCGATTCCGCCGAGCGTCGCCGAGACCTGCAGCACCACGAGGAAGGTCACGCCGGGAAGCAGATGACGCCAGATGATGCGACTCGGCGTCGCTCCGAGCGCCTCGGCCGCAGTGATGAACTCGCGCTCACGGAGCTGGAGTACCTGTGCACGGATCAGTCGAGCGGTGCCCACCCAGAAGAAGAGCGAGAGCGCGACGAAGACGGTGAGGTAGGAAGCGAACCCCGACGCGATGAGCCCGGTGATGAAACTATGGTCCTCAACCCAGCGCACCCCTTCGATCACGCGGTCGCCGAGCGTCGCGTTGATCAAGATCAGCATCACGAGGCCCGGCAGCGACGAGAAGACCTCCCCGACACGCATGATCACATTGTCGATCCAGCCGCCACGGTAGCCGGCGAGCAGGCCGAGCCCGTTGCCGATGATCAGGCCGCCGCTGATCACGACCGCCGTCGTCACGATCAGTGTCGTGCGGGCTGAGTAGATCGCGCGGCTGAGCATGTCTCGCCCGATGCGGTCGGTACCGAGCCAGTGGTCGAGGCTCGGTCCCTCAAGGCCGCGTTCCAGGTTGGTCTCGCTGTAGGTGTAGGGAGCGACGATCGGCGCAAACAATCCAGCCCCGTAGATGGTCGCGATGACGACGAGCGAGACCATCGCGACCCGCTTCTTGCGGAGGCGCACCCAGACGAGCGCCCACTCGCTCTGCCCCTGCACGCTGTAGACGTCGCGGGCATCGCCCGGACCCTGTTCGGTCACCTCAATGCCCGATTCACCGGGACGCACCGACGCGCACGCGCGGATCGATGAAGCCGTAGGTCAGCTCAACCAGGAGGTTCATGATCACAAAGACGGTCGAGAAGACGACCGTGGTGGCGAGGATCACGTCGTAGTCGCGGCTGCCCACGGCGCTGAAGACAAAGCGACCGATCCCGGGAATGCCGAGCAGCGTCTCGACGAAGAAGGCCCCCTCGATGATGCCCGCGAGGGCGAAGCCCACCACGGTCACGATCGGCAGGAGTGAGTTCGGCAGCACGTGCCGGAAGGAGATCTGGTGCTCGGGAAGACCCTTGCTGCGAGCGGTGCGAATGTAGTCCTCCCTCTGCACCTCGAGTGCTGAGATCCGCATCAGTCGCGCAACGCCGGCGAAGCCGGGGAGGGAGAACGCGAGGAGCGGGATGTAGAGGTGCGGGTCGGGAATCGGCACCGCGATCACGCCCCCGATCCACCAGACATCGAAGATTCCGTCCCATCCGCCCACGGGCAACCACCCGAGGCGAACGGCAAACAGCCATAGCAGGGGCGGGATCACGACGAGGATCGGGATCGCCTGCAGGAACAGGAGCGTGCTGATGATCATCGGGTCGAGCCAGGTGCCATGCAGGCGCGCGGCCAACAGCCCGAGCGGGATACCGAGACCGAAGACCAGGGCGAGCGAGATCATGCCGAGCTGGGCGGAGACCCACATGCGAGGAAAGATGATCTCCGAGACCGTGAATCCGCGCTGCTGGAATGACTCGCCAAAGTCACCCTGGACTGCCCCGCGGAGCCAGAGAACGTACTGCTCGGGGATCGGACGGTCGAGCCCGCGGTCCGTCCGAATCTGGTCGAGCACTGCTTGGTCGCGAACCTGGCCGGCCGCGACCGATACGGGGTCCCCCGGCCCGAACCGAGCGATCGCGAATGTCATGAACGAGACGGCCAGCAGAATCACCGGCAGCCAGACAAGACGTCTGATCACGTAGGGAGCCATTGCCTACTCCGCGTCCGCCGGCTTCCGTCCGGCTACCGACTCACCTCCATGAAGCGCAGCCGCGGGATCACCATCGGCGGCTCGAACCAACCCACCACATCATCGCTGACCACGACGTGCTTCTGCGAGAAGTAGAGCGGCAGCCATGCGGCATCTTCGAGCAGCAGCACCTCAGCCTCGCGGTAGAGCTCGAACCGGGCCTCGGCGTCCAATTCGGTGCGCGCCTGCTCGAGCAGCGCGTCGACCTCCGGGTTGGAGTAGGCGGTGTTGTTCAGGGTCGAGCGCGAGTGCAGTTTGAGGTCGAGGATGTCTTCTGGGTCGGGGTAGTCCATGATCCACCCGGCGTTGTACATCTGAATGTTCCGCGCATCGAGCTCTGCGAGGTAGGTCGCCGAGTCGGTCTGGCGGATCTCAATCGCGATCCCGAGTTCTGTGCGCCACTGCTCGAGATAGGCCTGCGTGTCTGTCCCCGCCTGCGCACCGCCACCGACCTCGGTGATCACCACCGGCACGACTGTGCCATCGGCATCGATCACCTTCCCATCCTCGACGGTGTACTTCGACTCAGCGAGCGCGGCGCGAGCGCCGTCGGGGTCGAAGGGCAGCGTCTTGTCGCCCTCGGCGAATCCCGGCAGGCCCGGCATCAAGATCCCGGTCGCCGGTAGCAGCATGTTGTTGAACGTCACCTCGGTGATCGTCGCGCGATCGATGGCGAGGCCCAGGGCTCGACGGAAGTTCCGGTCGTCGAAGGGCGGGGTCTCAGCGTTGAAGGCCAGATACCAGACGGTCAACTCCGGCCAGACGCTGTAGAGAGCATTGAGGTCGCTGTTGGGATCACGGGCGCGGTCGATGTCGTTAACACCAATCGGAGAGACATCCAGTTCACCGTTCTCAAAGCGGGTGAGCTGGGAACCACCCGAGAGCGAGTAGAAGACCTCGCCCAGTGGGGGTTCGCCCAGGTGGTAGCGCGGGTTGCTCTCCAGCACGATGCGCTCACCGAGTCGCCACTCGGCCAGGCGGTAGGGTCCGGTGCCGTTCGGGTTGCGCGTCCAGTTGCGTGGGTTCGCCTCAATCTGCTGTCGATCGACGACGAAGGCTGTCGGGTAGCTGAGCTTGGCGAGGAAGACCGGTGTCGGGGCGTTGAGCGTCATCCGGACTGTCCGCTCATCTACGAGTTCGAGGCCGCTGATGTTCTCGGCCAGTCCCGCGTTGTACTCGCGAGCACCGACGATGTTTCCGAGGAAGGCGAGCGCAAGCGGCGACTGCAGCTCGCGCGAGGCCGCCCGCTCGAGCGACCAGACCACATCCTCAGCCGTCACGCGGCGGCCGGTGTGGAAGAAGATGTCGTCTCGCAACACGAAGGTGTAGACCGAGCCGTCATCGCTGATGTCCACGGAGGCCGCGAGGTCGAGCGCGATCTCGACGTCGGGCGAGATCGTCACGAGACCGGAATAGATCTCGACGACGTACTCTGCCGAACCGGCATCACCCGAGAGATGGGGATCCAGCGTCACCGGCTCGCTGCCGCCGATCCGCAGTACACCGCTGGCACCTGCGCCGTCGGCGCCCTGGTTAGTTCCCCCGACATCGGTGGTGAGGGGACTGGCCGGCGACGGTCCCTCGTCCTCTGGCCCGCGCCCGGAGAGCGTGATTGAGAGCGCAGCGACGACTACCACGAGCAGGGCCAGTACGCCGAGCAGAACGGCCAGCAACCGGTTGGTGCTCATCGCCCGCTGCTCCTGTCTGTGGCCAGAATCACTGTTCCACCGCCCCGACCGAGGATGTCCATCCCGTGATCATACCGTGATCCGGTGAACTCCGAACTCCAAACAGTACCCCCGCGCTCGGGCCTCGGCCGCTGGGCTAATCGCGATCGGCAGCATCCTCCGGCCGATGGTCCCTGGCCAGGAGATGTTCTCGGGCAGCTGGCGTCAACGCCACGTGGACCTCGTCAAGCTGGTCGGTGGGGACCGGGGCAGGAGCACCGGTCAACACGTCAACGGCCGACTTGGTCTTGGGGAAGGCGATCACCTCGCGAATGTCGCTCTCTCCGGCCAACAGGGCGACGGTCCGGTCCAGCCCCCAGGCGATGCCGCCATGAGGTGGCGCTCCGTATTCGAAGGCGTCGAGCATGTGTGAGAACTTCGCCTCGGCCTGCTCGAGGGAGAGTCCGATCAGTCCCATCACCTCAAGCTGCACTTCGCGTCTGTGAATCCGGATCGACCCACCGCCGAGCTCCTGTCCGTTGCAGACGATGTCATAGGAACGTGATCGGACTTGACCGGGATCGGAGCGGAGGAGTTCGACATCCTCCTCAAGGGGGGCAGTGAAGAGATGGTGAGTCGCCGACCAGCGCTCCTCGGCGTCGTCCCACTCAAACAGCGGAAACTCGGTCACCCAGAGGAAGGCGAATCTGTCCGGGTCGGCGAGCCCCTGCTCTGTCGCGACGTGCCGGCGAAGCACGTCGAGCACCCGCGAGGTTAGCGCATCGGGTCCGGCAGCGAGGAGCAGCATGTCGCCGCGGGTCGCCCCGAGGCGCCTTCCGAGCTGGACGAGCTGGGGCAGCGAGAAGAAACGTGAGACCGGAGACTTGACGTCATCAGCGGCGATCTCTTCCAGCGCACCCTGGCCGGCGAACTGGATCCAGATCAGCCCACCTGCCCCGGCCTCACGAGCGATCGCTGTGAGTGCATCGACCTGCCGGCGTGAGCGCTGGGCGCCGCCGGGCACGGCGAAGCCACGAACCCGACCACCCTCCGCGATCGCCCGCCGAAAGACGCCGAACTCCGAGTCGCGCAGATCCCTGGAGACGTCCTGGAGCTCGAGTCCGAAGCGCGTGTCCGGTCGGTCTGTGCCGAAGCGTTCCATCGCCTCGGCGAACGTCATCCGCGGAAAGGGGAGCTCAAACGGGCGCCCCGGAGCGAAGGTGCTGGCAAGATCTGCGAGCAGATCCTCGTTCAGCTGAAGCACCGCCTCCTCGTCGACAAACGCCATCTCGACGTCGAGCTGCGTGAACTCGGGCTGTCGGTCGGCCCGCAGGTCCTCGTCGCGGAAGCAGCGAACGATCTGGAAGTAGCGGTCGATGCCCGCCACCATCAGAAGCTGCTTCCACTGCTGCGGTGACTGAGGCAGCGCGTAGAAGCTCCCGGGGTTCACCCGCGAGGGGACGAGATAGTCACGGGCCCCTTCAGGTGTCGCCAGACCGAGCACCGGCGTCTCGACCTCGAGGAACCCCCGTGCGTCATGGAAATCGCGGATCCGCTTCGTGATCTGGTGGCGGATGCGCAGGTTGCGCGCCATCCGCTCGCGGCGGAGATCGAGGTAGCGGTAGCGGAGACGTGTCGCGTCGCCGACGCTCGCCTCCTGGTTGATCGGGAAGGGCGGCGTCTTGGCGGGGTTGAGCACCCGCACGGCCCACGCCTGCACCTCGATCTGGCCGGTCTCGAGGGCGGCATTCTCCGTGCCGCTGCGTCGGCGAGCCACTTCGCCGCTCACCTCAATCACATACTCGTCTCGCACCGTCGCGGCGGTGGCACTGGCCGCTGCCGCTTCGTCGGGATGGCAGACGACCTGGACGATGCCGGTCGAGTCACGGAGGTCCAGGAAGACCAGGCCACCGTGATCGCGGCGACGATGTACCCAGCCGGCGAGTACCACCGACCTGCCGACGTCCGTCAAGCCCACTTCACCACAGCCATGAGTCTTCAACACGAGAGCGCTCTCCCCCTCCGCCGCTGGGCCAGTGTCGCACGATCGGACCGGAGAGGCTCCCGGGGAAGGGGTGCAGGAGCCAACGCTGATAGGCTGGGCCGATGATGCCAAGTCCAGTCGAGCTCGCCGGGCAGCCGGCTCCCGAGCCCGCCCCGGAGCGGCTCGCGCTCTACCTGCACATCCCCTTCTGCACGGCCAAGTGCGGCTACTGCGACTTCAATTCCTACGAGCAACTCGACCACCTCGTACCGTCCTACACGCCCTCGCTGCTGCGTGAGATCGAGCTCTGGTCGCCGGCCACCGGCCGCTCCCGTGTCCACTCGGTCTTCTTCGGAGGGGGGACCCCGAGCCTGACGTCGCTTGCGGACCTCGAGGCGATCGTCGCCCGGGTGCGACAGTGCTACCAGGTCGCCCCCGATGCGGAGTGGACCCTGGAGGCGAACCCGACCGAGCTGACCTCGGAGCATCTCCGAGGGATGCGCGAACTCGGCATCAACCGGCTCTCGATCGGCGTGCAATCGCTACACGATGACGAGCTGCGCCTCCTCGACCGGCTGCACACGGCCGAGCGCGTCACCGAGGCCGTCGGAGCCGCCCGTGCCGCCGGCTTCGACAACCTCAATCTGGACCTGATCTTCGGCCTGATCGAGCAGCCGCTGGAACGCTGGCAGGAGACACTCGAACGGACCCTCGCCCTCTCGCCCGAGCACCTCTCCTGCTACGCCCTGACCGTCGAGCCGGGAACGGCGCTCTACTACCGCGTCGAGAAGGGGATCCTGCCCGAGCCGGACCCGGATGTCGCCGCCGATCAGTACGAGTGGACGCAGGCGCGGCTGGCCCGGGCCGGCTACGAGCAGTACGAGATCTCGAACTGGGCGAAGCCGGGACGGCGCTGCGCCCACAACCTCGTCTACTGGCGCGGTGAGCCCTACCTCGGGCTCGGCGCTGGGGCCCACTCCTACTTCCGGGGCCAGCGCTTCGCCAACGTGGACTCGCCAGTCCGCTACGTCGAGGCGGTTGACGCCTCGCACGCCGAACGCACGGAGAGCGGCCGGGCGACGCTCAGACAGATTGCCGGCGGCGAGACGCCGGACGCCGAAACCGCGCGAGCGGATGTGGCGATCCTGGGGCTGCGGCTCCTCGAGGGAATCGACGAGAACGCCTTCACCCGCCGCTTCGGCGCGACGCTCGACGAGGCCTTCGGCCCGGCGCTCGACAAGCATCTCGGGTACGGGTTGCTGAAGCGCGCGGACGGGCGGATGCGTCTCTCTCAGCGCGGCCTCCTCCTGGCGAACGAGGTGTTCGTCGACCTGTTGGGCCAATCGGAAGCCGGCAGCTAGTCGTGGCCGTCGGCGTCTTCCGCTGCACCGCCTGCGGACGTGAGGTCTTGGTGCGGCAGCCCGGCCCTCTCACTGAAGAGGAGATCGCGCGGCGCGTGCGGGAGGAATTCGAACCGACTGAACACGGCCCACGCGGCCGTTCCGACCTGAGCTCGCGCCTGCGTGACGACATCTGGGTCGGCCTCTCTGCAACGCGGCAACTCGTACCCCGGGAGGAGCTGCCCGAACGCTGCCCGGCCTGCATGAAGACAGACTGGAAGGCGATGCGAGTTCTCGAGTAGCCGTGGTACCGCCCCGGCGGTAACGCCCCGCTCTCCGCGCCGCGAGAGATGCCCGCTACACTCGCGCGATGTATGTGATCGGCACCGCTGGACACGTCGATCACGGCAAATCGTCGCTGATTCGAGCGCTCACAGGCATCAACCCCGACCGGCTCCGCGAGGAGCAGGAGCGCGGACTGACGATCGAGCTCGGGTTTGCCTGGATGACGCTCCCGTCGGGGCGAGAGGTCTCGATCGTCGACGTGCCGGGGCACGTGCGTTTCGTGCGCCACATGCTGGCTGGCATCGGCGCCGTCGACCTGGCGCTGGTCGTGATCGCGGCTGATGAGGGCGTGATGCCGCAGACGCAGGAGCATCTGGACATCCTCGACCTGCTGGAGGTCGAGCACGCGGTCGTCGCCCTCACCAAACTCGATCTCGTCGAGTCCGACTGGGTCGACCTCGTCGAGGAGGAGGTGCGCGAGCAGCTCCTCACCACCTCGCTCGGCAACGTCCCGATCGTGCGGGTCTCGGCAGAGACGGGCGAAGGACTGGACCTCCTCCAGCAGGCTCTCGACCGGGCGCTCGATTCGGTCGCGCCACCGGCAGACATCGGGCGGCCTCGGCTCGGGATCGACCGCGTCTTCACGATGACCGGGTTCGGCACCGTGGTCACGGGCACGCTGCTCGGCGGGTCGCTGCGGATCGGCGACACACTGGAGCTGGTACCGGCTGGCATCTCGGCCCGCGTTCGCGGCCTGCAGACCCACCGCCAGGAGGTCAGCGCGGCCTCACCGGGCACCCGTGTCGCGGTCAACCTCTCAGGTCTCACGAGAGAGCGGATCGATCGCGGGCAGGTGCTCGGTCCGCCCGGCCGACTGACCGCGGTGACGGCCTTCGACGTAGCGCTCCGTGTCCTCAGACAGAGGCCACTGCCACACAACCTGCGCGTCTCGGTACACACCGGCGCATCCGAGGCGCAGGGCCGGGTGCGGATCCTCGCCGGAGACGAGATTGCGGCCGGCGAGCGTGGCTGGGCGCAGGTCGTGCTGAGATCACCAGTGGCCTGCATCGCCGGTGATCTCGTCGTTCTGCGGGTCTCAGACGAGACGCTGGCAGGCGGACGCATCGTCGCCCTCAATCCGCCGCGTCACCGCAGGCGCGATCCCGAGACGATCGAACGGCTCGAGCAGCTCGCAACGGGAACGCCCGAGAGCATCGTCCTCGCCATCCTCGAGCGGCTCGAACTCGGCGGTCGGGATAGGCTCCTGGAGGCGGCCGAACTCGATCCAGAGGCCTTCGCCGACGCCATGGTCTCCCTCGAAGACGCCGGGACGGCGCGAACACTCCCCGCCGATGGCGGCCCGCTCTACATCACCTCCGATCGGCTCGAGCAGCTCGCTGCGGGCGCGCGCGCGGCGTTGTCTACCTACCACGCGACGTTCCCGCTCCGGCTGACCATGCCACGCGAAGAGCTGCGCAGCCGGCTTGCGCTCGAACAGCGTCAGTTCGGGGCCGTCCTCGCCGCCCTCGCTCCATCTGTCACGACGGCCGCAGACGGGGTCGCCGAGGACGGGTGGTCGCCAAACGTCAGCGACGCCGAACGGGAGATCATCGCTGGACTCGAGGGGGCGCTCGAGGCCGCAGGGTTCCAACCGCCGCGGCCCGATTGCGACCCTGAGATTGTCGCCCATCTCAATGCCCTGGGGCGCGTCGTCGACTGCGGGAATGGCGTGGTGCTCGCATCCGGTGCGTTCGGCCGTGCCCAGGCGCTGGTCGAACAGCTGCTGGTGACCAACGGCGAGGTGACCCTGGCCGGAACGAGAGACGCGCTCGCCACGAACCGGCGGGTGGCGCAGGCGCTCCTCGAAGAGCTCGACCGCCGCGGTGTGACGAGGCGCCTCGGTGAGCGTCGGGTCGCCGGCAGGCCGACTGCGGGTGGCGGGGCAACGGGAGATCCCGGAACGTAGCCTGCTGCCCTGGCGCTGGCCGGGCTGGCTCAGCTCGCTGGCGGCGAGGCGAGTTCCTCTGCGCGGCCTCGCCGCACCGAGCGCAGCCAGCGCCCTAGATCGCCGCCCTCCCAGGCCACCAGCAGCTGAGCCGCGAGGCCGATCGAGGAGTAGGTACCGACGATCACCCCGACCAGGATCGTGAGCAGGAACGCTCGAATGGTGTCGCCGCCGAGGAGCAGCATGGCGGTCACGGTGAGCAGCAGCGTGACCGAGGTGTTGAGCGAGCGGGAGAGGGTCTGCAGCAGCGCCGCGTTGACGTTGTCGGCGAGCTCTGAGTGCGGGGAACGCCGCACGTTCTCGCGGATCCGATCGAAGACGACAATCGAGTCGTGCACCGAGAAGCCAACCACCGTCAACAGCGCCGTCACGAACATCAGGTTGATCTCGAGCCCGAACAACTTCCCGAACAGCGAGAAGGCGCCAAGCACGATCACGACATCGTGGGCGAGCGCGATGATCGCGCAGGTGGCGTACCGGAACGGCTTGGGGACGGTCGAGAATGCGAAGGCGACGTAGGCCATGATGAAGAGTGACGCCACGGCCACGGCGATCGTCGCGTTGCGGACGGCGACGCGCGAGACGACCGGTGAGACGGTCGCAAACTCCAGCACCTCAAACGAGCCGAAACGCGCCCCGAGCTCCTCCTCGACGATCAGCCGTTCGCCCAGCTGCTCGGGGTCCGGTGGCGGCGGTTCGACCTCGGCGAAGTCCGACGTGTCGCCCCGGGCGACGTAGCCAAGCACATCTCCCACCTGCACCCGGTAGACGGTGTCGGCGAGACATTGTTCCTCGATCCGCACGACCGTCGCCTCCGTGCCCGAGGGGAAGCGACCGGCGACGTTGCCGAAAGTGCAGGGATCGTCCTTGAAGGGGTTTCGGAGCAGAATCTCGGCGGAATCACCGGCGAGCCGAAGCGTCGCGAGCGGCTCGAGTTGGCCGGGGCCAACCACCTGGAAGTCGCTCTCGGGGGCCGGTGCGACCTCGCTGAATCCACCCACCGGGACATCGAGTTCGTCGGTCCGGATCAGGAACTCCCCGGGGCCTGACGTCTGGACGCGGGCCTCAGGGTGTCCCACGCTCTGGTACGCGGCGCGAATCTCATCGGCGCTGACCCCTCGCTCGAAGCGATAGAGCGCGGTCGTTCCCGAGGTGAATTCAATACCTGGCACGAGGGCCGGCGGAATCGCGAGCAGCACCAGGGAGACGAGAATGGCGACTGCACTGCCGCCGAAGAGCCAGCCGCGATGGTGGATGAGATCGATTCTCACGACCCGCTCTCCTCACGGCCAGGCAGCTCTGTAGCAGAGGTGCCAGCTGCTGGAGTGCCAGCTGCTGGAGCGCCGTTTGCTGGAGTGCCGTTTGCTGGAGTGCCGTTTGCTGGAGTGCCGGCTGCTGGAGTGCCGGCTGCTGGAGTGCCGGCTGCTGGAGTGCCGGCTGCTGGGGCCGCCAAGCCCGGCACGAGGAGGTCGTTGCGGCGCGCCAGCGGTGTACCCGAGATCGAACGGAGCATCACACGGGTGACCGTGAGCGCGCTGAACATCGACACGAGCACGCCGACTGCCAAGGTCACCGCGAAGCCCTGCACCAGTGGCGCATCGAATGTGCCGAGACCGGGCACCTCAACGCCCCCGCCCAACACGAAGAGGATGCCGCAGGTGATCAGCGTCGTGACGTTCGAGTCGCGGATTGAGGGCCAGGCCCGCTCAAATCCGGACTGGAGCGAGGCCGCGTAGGAGCGCCCCGCTCGCAGCTCCTCCTTCATCCGCTCAAAGATCAGGATGTTGGCGTCGACCGCCATGCCGACCGACAGCACGAAGGCACCAATCCCCGCCAGGGTGAGGGTCACCGGTACCAGCTTGAAGACGGCCAGCGTGAGGATCGCGTAGACGGCGAGCGCGAGCGCGGCGACCACGCCCAGCAGACGGTAGTAGAGGATCATGAAGAGGGCGACGAGCATCAGCCCGATCTCACCGGCCAGCACCGACCGCTCGACCGACTGCTCGCCGAGGGTCGCATCGACGCTCTGTTCCTGGAGGACGCTCAGTTCGAGCGGCAGCGCGCCCGAGTTCAGCTGGATCACCAGATCGATCGCGCGCTCGAGCGAGAGTCCGGTGATCTGGCCCTGATCGCGGATCACCGAGTTGACCACCGGGGTTGAGAGCAGCTCGTCGTCGAGGAAGATCGCCAGCCGCTGCCCGATCAGCCGAGTCGTCACCTGCTCAAAGAGCTCAGGCCCCTCGTTTTGGAACTCGAAGCTGACGGCGGGGTTCCCGAGTGGGTCGGCCGACGTATAGGCGTTGGCCTTGAGGAAGCGGCCCGTCAGGGCGAACTCGCGCCCGGCAACGGCAGCGGTCGCCTGCTGCCACTGGCCTGTCTGATCGCAGGCGCCGACCTCCGCAAGCCGTTCGGTCGCGGGCTCGCAGAAGCGAAGCTGGGCGGTACGGCCGAGGAGGTCTCGGGCCTCTGTCGTAGTGAGACCGGGCAGCTGGATCGAGATGCCATTGGCGCCCTGGCGGGTGATCTCGGCCTCGGCCACGCCGGTGGCGTCGACCCGGCGCCTGAGGACGCGCACCGTCCCCTCCAGCGCGTCGTCGAGGTTGCCCTCGAAGTCATCGGCCGGCGTCGCCTGCAGCAGCAGGCGCGTGCCGCCCTGCAGGTCGAGGCCGAGGCGCATCGTCTCCCGCTCGAACCCGCCAATCGATAGGCCGCTGCCAGCCGGCCAGGGCACGTTGCGGGGGAGGAACTTCTCAGGCTCGCTCGGCCAGATCACATAGAGCGCCGCTGCGGTCAGCAATGCCACTAACCCGAGCGCGATCAGGTGCCGGGCGATCACTCGGCCGGATCTCCGGGGCGACCGGGGCCGCCGTCGGTGAGCGGCTCACCACGTGGATTGACGGACTCAATCGCGTCTGCCGTGCCCTCAACCTCCGCTCCCGGGGCGAACTCGAAGAAGATCGTCGGCGGACCGTCCTCGCGGGACTCGATCCTCCTCACGATCGCGTAGAACCCACCGCTGGTGAGGACCTCATCACCCACCCGCAACATCGCAATGTGTCGTCCTCGCCGCTTCTGTGCCTTCAGCAGCGGACGGAGCAGGATCAGGTAGAAGAGCACCACGATCGCCAGCGGGAGCAGCACGAATTCCACGGTCTGGTCAGCCCCTCTCTAGCTGCTGGGGCGCGGCCTCGGCCTGAGCGCGCCGCTGCTCGGCGAGCGTCGGGTCGGCCTCGCCGATCTTCACAAGGTTCTCGGGCGAGGCCACCCGATCAACGTAGAGCGTGCCGTTGACATGGTCGACCTCGTGTTCCAGCGCCTGGGCCAGGAGATCGGACTCAGCCCTGACACGGACCTCACGACCACGCTCGTCGAGCGCCTTGACCGTGACCCGCTCTGAGCGCGTGACGACTCCCCGGTAGCCGGGCACGGAGAGACAGCTCTCCTCCAACTGACGCTCGCCGGATCGCTTGATCACCTCGGGGTTGATCAGCCCGAAGGGCTCCTCGTCCGGCATCCTGATCACGACGATCCGAAGTCCGACGCCGATCTGCGGTGCCGCGATGCCGACACCCTGCGCCTCGATCATGGAAGCCGTCATGTCGGCAATCAGCTGACGGATCGAATCGTCGACGCGGCTCACACGCTTCGCCCGCCGACGGAGCACGGGATCACCGAGATAGCGAATCGGGCGCACAGTCATGGGTCACCAAGTCGGCTGAGCGCGGGCGGCAGCGCTCTGTCGCCGTCGCCAATTTGCCGTTGCCGAGTGTATCTGAGGGCCCGGTCAGCGTCCCTCTGCGTCAGGCCAGCGAACGCAACGCCCGGCGACTCCGGTGGTTCACCAGTCGGCCGGCGTTACCTCAGGTCAGCCAGCAAGAGGATCGTCCCCAGTGGCAGCAGTGCACTCAGGAGTGCCAGCGCCGGGAGCGTGCGCTCCCCGCCCCGCGCCACGCCACCGTGTTGATGCCACCACTGCTCAAGAGCCCGGCGCGTCCGCTCCCACCACTCTCGCTGCATCAAGACGACGAGGCCGACGGCCATGAGCAGCAGGCCCGCCGCACCCAGGATCGACCAGTACGGCACGCTGTCGCGTCCCTCAAAGAGGAAGCGGAGCGCCACCCCGGAGAGCGTGACCACAGCTGACACCACCAGCCAGCGTGCGCCCAACACGATCGCGGCCCCCAAGAGCAAGATTCCCTCGGCGACCAAGATGAGTCCCCACCCGGCGCCCCCGGAAGCGAAGCCCTGTTGTGCCTGCGGCAGGAAGAGCATCGCCGCCGCCACGACCTGCAGGAGTTCATGCCAGCCGAGCTGCCTGGTCAGGGGCTCTGCACTACGGGTCAGCAGACCGACTGAGGCGACGTAGAACGCGGCGGGCACGGTGTGAGCCTGGACATTGCCGGGCTCCAGCGTGGCGATTCCGAGTTCCACTGCGACCATCGCGAGCGCCGAGGCTGGCAAGAAGATCCATCCCAGCGCCCGGTGTCGGGCCTCTCCTGCCACCAGGGCAGCCAGCGGCAGGAAGGTCAGGGCTAACGCACGGAACTCGACGAGCGTCACAGGCGAGCCCGAGACCAGCAGCAGGCGCGCATCGAGTGCCGCCAGGGCCGCGAGCGGTGCGAGCAGGAGCCCGCTCCAGGAGATCGTCTGGACGGCAACCTGGGGCCAGTCCCAGCCGGCACGGCGCCTACCTCGGAGCGCACCCCACGCCGCGCTCCCCAGCGCGGAGTAGGCGAGGGCGAGAGTCCATGTCGACCAGCCAGCGATCGGCCAGAGGGCGGCCAGGCCCGCGAGCGAAAGCGCCCATGCGGCCAGCGCCGGCTCCCAGCGTCGCTGGCTCCGTGCATCCCAGGCGAGCGCCGGCACGAGTGCCAGAGCCACGAGCACGAGCGTCCGGTACTCGACCAGACTGACCACCGACACGCCCCCGTCGCTCCTGGCGGCGAGCGCGGCACAGGCGGTCGCGATGGCAGCCACGAACGGCAGCCACGAGATCGCCTGCACACCCACCTGCGTTTCGGTCGGGGCCCAGAGCAGCTGGCGGTAGTGCCGCCTGGGTGCGAGCAGGAGGGAGAGCGCGAGTGCCGCTGCCGCCGCCGCCGCGGCGAAACGCCACCAGGGCCACCCCTGCCACTCCCAAAGCGCCGCTGCCGCCGCCATCGCCATCGCGACGGCGATGGCGGCCAGGCTCCAGCGGCGCAGGAGCACGGAGGCGACCAGCAGGTGTAGCGACGGCAGAATCAGCAGCAGGGCATTGTGGCCGGCCGCCGAACGCAGCGGTTGGATCGAGACGGCGGTGGCCACCAGCACGACGGGCAGCACTGCCGGCAGTAGAACGGGGGGTAGGAGAGGCAGCGTCCGGGCCATCCTCCGCCTGGACCACAGGACCAGGGTGACCGACGCCGCGGCGGCAAGGGCGGCGAACGCCCAGCCACTGTCGATCCGCCCGACCCCGATCGCCCGCTGCGCGAACCCGACCGCGACGAGCGCGGCTCCGGCCCCAAGCCAGCCGAAGAGCAGACGCTCCAGCGGCAGCGTCTCCGCGCGCTCGGTCCAGGGGACTGAGGCGATGCCGTCGGCGGTGTTGCGCCAGCCAGCCGCCATGCCGAGCGCAGCGGTTGAGGCGAAGATCGCCGAGGCGACCCAGCTCCCACCATCCAGCTGGTCACCGACCAGAAGCCACGGTACGAGGAGACCGGCAGCGGTCAGCACCCACCCGAGATGCGCCAGTGGGGCGCCCCAGCCACCCCACCTGTCTCTCGTGAGTAGGAGGGTTGCCGTCGCCGCGAGGGGTGGAACCGTCGCCCACTGGGGCGACAGGTCGGCCGCCCACAGACAGGCGATCGCCGCGGCCGGAGCCAGCACGGCGGAGAGCGGCAGCGCCACATCACGCCGCCACAGACGGCCAGACCAGACGACTCCGACGAGCGCCAGCGCATCGGTGGCGGGCAGCTGCCAGCGGTGCGGTGAGACCTCTGTGAAGGTGGCGATCACGTGGGCCAGTGCGAGCGAGAGGGAGGCGATCACGATGACAGGCACCATGGTCAGCCGGCTGGCCCGCCCGCTCGCAACAAGTGCCCCCAGCGCGGCCAGGGCGAACCCCATCCACCACGCCGCGTACCATTGTCCGGGCAGATCGAGCGCGACGGCGGCGGCACCCCAGGCGTTGAGGAGGGCGAAGGCAGCAGGGACAACGTAGAGGCGGCCGGCGCCTCGCCAGGCGAGGAATCCGTAGAAGACCGAGCTGTAAGAAGCGGCGAAGAACCAGACGACCGAGCCGGGCACGTCAGACGGCTCCAGCAACTGAGCGAGGGCGACGAAGTTGAGCGGCGTCAGCAGTGCGCCGATCGCCAGGAAGACCGGACCCGCCTCCCGCACCCGCTGCCAGCGGCGAAGGAGCAGGCCGCCACCGACGAACGCCGCGGTGTAGGCACCAAGGATGACGAGGCGCCACCCGGCGGTCAGCTGCTCGCCCTGGCTACTCACGAAGATCAGGGCGGAGACCACGAGCAGGAAGGCCCCGACGTAGAGGAGGACATCGGCCTGCCGCCTGGCCGCCCACTCGCCGATCGAGAAACTCGGTGGCCGGCTGGCAGGCGGAGCCGCCGCCTCCGAGGCGGCCGGCGGCTCCCGTGGGCCGAGCGGCTCCTGGCCGGATGCTACCGCCCGGGCGGCGGGCGACGGGGCGCGGCGCTGCTCAGCGACCCGTTCGTAGTGGTTCCGCAGGCGTGCGAACGAGGTGCCGTCGATCAGTCCTTCCGCGAGCCAGAGATCGATCAGATCGAGGAGCGATACGGCCTCCTCCATGTGATCAATCTGCGGCTCTGCACCCCACGGTGTGCCGCAGGCACTGCAGTAGTCGAGCGCGCGCGGACGGATCGCACCGCAGGTCGAGCAGGTGGGAGGTCCCGCCGCCTCAGTCACCGGGCATCACAGTCACCGGGCATCACAGTCACAGGGCATCACAGTCACAGGGCATCACAGTCACAGGCACCACCCTCCAGGCCCGCAGGGCGGCGGTTCGCGCGTATTATGCGCCGGACCGAAAGGAATCGCGAATGCCCTTCACCACTGCAGCGGACGGGATCCGGATCCACTACCAGACCGAGGGCGCCGGCCCGCCGCTGGTGCTGCAGCACGGCCTCCTGTCGAGCATCGAGTCCTGGCGTGGACGTGGTTATGTCAAGCGACTGAGTCCGCACTTCCAACTGATTCTGATCGACTCGCGCGGTCACGGCGAGAGTGACAAGCCCGTCGAGCAGGATGCCTACGAGCTGCGCCAGCGGGTCGCAGACGTCGCATCGGTCCTGGACACGCTCGGCGTCGGACGGGCGCACTACCTGGGCTATTCGATGGGGTGCTGGCTCGGCTACGGCGCCCTGATCTACATGCCGCAGCGGTTTCGCTCGCTGATCCTCGGCGGCTTCAGCCCGTACCACGGCCCGAGCGTGAGCTTCGCCGATCTCGAGCAGGCACCGGTCCTCGCCAACCCCGCCTACGCTCGAGCGCTGGCCGAGCAGCCGGAGGCGATGCGGCACTGTCTGAACGAACTGCGACGCTGGGGTGGCGCGGTGCAGGCGCTACGGACGGCCCGGTTGCCACTGCTGCTCTTCGCAGGAACCGACGATCCGAACGGGGCAGCCCGGGACATGCCTGCCGCCATCACCCGCAGCTCCGATGCGACCTTCTTCGCCATCGAGGGCGCCGATCACGGCGGCGCCGCCGACGCGGTCGAGCTGGTCGCGCCACAGGTCATCGACTTCGTACAGCGGGCGGAATCGGAACTCGGCGGATAGCGCGGTAGTCGCTCTGGGGCGCACAGCCGCAGCGAACCCACTCGCGCACCTGCTGGCCAACCGGCACCCTGCCGACGGGCCTACCCCCAGCCCTGCCGACGCGCCGGCCGACGGGGAGCCCTGGGCGCAGCCCCTCTCAGAGACCCGGTCGCGTCGACCGTTAGCGGAAGGGGCCCTTCAGCTCGATCCCCTGCTCCTCGAGGAGGGGCTTATCGAAGAGGACGTTCCCGGTGTAGAGCGCCGGCTGCTTGCAGATCCAGACCGCAGCCTGGCCCATGTCATCGGCGACCTCGAAGGTGAGATCGGGGTCGTCGCGGTCGTTCGCCGCGAACTTGTTGCCCGGCGTCCGCACACCGCCGAGCGGCGAGAGCACGTTCACGGAGATCTGGTCCTGCTGCAGCATTGCCGCCTGGCGCTGCGAGATGTGCTCAAGGCCGATCTTCTCGCCTCCGTAGAAGATGTCCCCGGCGCGGCTCTGCTGGGCCTCGCTGTAGGGGCCCGGACCGAGCGGGATCGCACCAACCGAGGAGATGTTGACGATATGGCCACCACCGGCCGCTCGCATGTGCAGAACGACGGCACGCATCGTCAGGATGTAGGAACGGAAGTTGACGTCGATCGAGAGATCGATGTGGCGCTCCTGGACCGTCTCCAGGTTTCCGGGCACGAAGATCGCCGCGTTGTTGACCAGGATGTCGAGATGTCCACACTGTTCGACCACGTCGGCGACGCAGGCCTTGATGCTCTCGGGGTCGCGCATGTTGATGACGACCGGCAAGGCCTCGCCGCCAGCCTCCTCGATCTCCCCTACGACCGAGTGGATCGTCCCGGGCAGACGGGGGTCCCGTTGCTCGACCGTGCGGGCCGCCACGGCGACCTTCGCGCCGGCGGCGGCGAGATAGCGAGCAATGTCCGCACCGATGCCGCGGCTTGCGCCCGCGACGAGGGCGACACGGCCTTCCAGAGACATGAGCAACTCCTCGGAACTGTGTCTGTGTGATTGATCGTGCCGAATGATAGCAGCGTCATCTGTGTGAGCCGGGGCCGGCGACCCGTCGCCCGTCAGCGATAGCCCGCCGCCTGCAGATCGTGCAGCTCGGCGTACTTCCCACCGGCCTCCATCAGCTCTCTGTGCGTGCCGACCTCGACGAGACGGCTGCCGTCCAGTACGACGATCCGGTCGGCCATCCGCACGGTCGAGAACCGATGTGAGATGAGCAGTGTGATGCGCCCGTTGCTCGCGGTGGCGAACTCTCCGGCAGTCGGATCCTCCTCCGCTGGCGGATCCTCCGCCGCTACCCGCGCGAATCTCTCGAAGAGCGAGTGCTCTGTCTCCGCGTCGAGCGCGGCGGTCGGCTCATCGAGGACGAGGAGGAGCGGCTCATCACGCATCAGACCGCGGGCGAGCGCAAGCTTCTGCCACTGACCGAAGGAGACACCAACGCCCGCCGGCCAATCGGGTCCGAGCTGCGTCTCGAGGCCCGCTGGCAGGGAGACCACGACATCGCCTGCATCGGCCCGTTCGAGTGCAGTCTCAACGGCCGAGCGGTCGTTGATGCGTCCGACATCACCCACGCCGACCGTCTCCTGCGCCGGGAGCTCGAAGCGGAAGAAGTCCTGGAACGCTCCGGCCAGGCGCTCGCGCCACGAGGTCGCCGAGATCTGCGAGAGCCGGGTCCCATCGACCATGATCGTCCCCGTCGTCGGTTCGTAGAGCCGCCCGAGCAGCTTCACCAGCGTGCTCTTCCCAGCGCCGTTCTCGCCGACCACGGCCGTGACCGAGCCGGCCGGAATCACGAGATTGATGTCCTCCAGCACGAGCCGGTCGGTCCCGGGGTAGGCGAAGGAGACGTGGTCGAGACGAATCCCCTCGTGCAGTCGATCAGGCGCCGGCAGATCGTCGACCGCCTCCTGCGCGGCAACGTAGCGCTCGAGCCAGACGAGGCGGCGCGACCCATCGAGCCAGATACCACGAAGGAAGCCGATCTCACCCATCGCCGCACCGATGTAGCGGGAGAGCTGGGCGCCTGCGGCGAGCACCAGCAGCACGGTGCCGGGGCTCGACTGGGGACCGCTCGCAACGAAGATGACGCCGCCCACATAGCCGAGCGCGAAGACGATCCAGCCTCCCGTGTACCAGAGCGAGCTGACCCAGCGGGCACGCGAGACGACGGCATGCCAGCGCCGCCAGGCGCGATCCCTGAGCCGCTCGAGGTACTCCCCCGTGCCCATGACACGGATCTCCTTGCTCGCGGCCACGTCCAGAGAGAGCTCGAAGACGTGCCGTGAGAAGCGGGCATCGGCGGCGGCGCGTTCATTTGCCCGTTGCTCGACGGCCGGGCGCCAGCTGGCGGCGAGGACGGTCGGCAGAGCGGCAACGCCGACCAGGAGGAGGGCGGGATGAATCGAAACGAGGAGGCCCGTCGTGATCGCCAGCCGCAGCACCCAGCCGATGGTCGTGAAGATCGACATGTACAGGTGATCGAGGACGAAGACCTGGCTACGCAGTACCTCAAGCCGGTCGAGGTACTCGGGACGTTCGTGTAGTTCGATGCTGGTCGCGCGAACCTGGAGCTCCGCCACGTGGGATTCCAGCACGATCGTCATGCGGTCGCGGAAGCGGCGCTGGATGCGCGCACTGACGGTCATCAGGAACCAGCTTCCGACCGCCGCCAGCGCGAGTCCCATCGCGGCGATGCGAACGAGACCGCGATCATCTTCAACGAGCCCATCGCCGAGCAGCTTCAGCCAGAGCGCGAGTAACGCCTCGGGGAAGGCCGCCAGCACGGTCAGCGTGAAGGCGACTGCGAGCAGCCGAGGCTGTGCCCGGAAGCCGATCTGGAACATCCGCCACATCGCCGGCAGTGCGGGCGGGAGGTCCTCTGGCGGTGCCGGTCGATCAGGAGAGAACGTCATAGGCGACCCCCTGTCCGTCGTGCTCGGCGAAACGGCTGGCCTGCAGGCTGAACATCGTGAAGTAACGGCCGCCCCGGGCAACCAGCTCTTCGTGCGAGCCTTGCTCGATCACGCGCCCGTCCTCGACGACACAGATGCGGTCGGCGTGACGAACCGTCGAGAAGCGGTGGGAGACCAGGATCGTGGTGGCGCCGCTGGTTGCGGCCAGAATCCGCTCGAAGATCTCCGTCTCGCCGCGGACGTCGAGTTGGGCCGTCGGCTCGTCGAGCAGCACGACACCGGCACCCATCTCGACGGCGCAGACGGCACGGGCCAGAGCGACCCGCTGCCACTGCCCGCCGGAGAGGTCGGTGCCTCCGGCATAGGCACGCGAGAGGACCGTGTCGAGCCCGGCGAGGTCGGCGGCGCCCGCCGCCCTGAGGGCTCGTGCGATCTGAGCCTCATCGGCGAGGGGGCTCACGTTGTCGCGCAGCGGCAGCTCGAAGCGGACGAAATCCTGGAAGACGGCCGCCAACCGGCCGCGCCACGCCTCCAGATCGAGCTCGCGCAGGTCGACGCCATCGACCTCGATCGTCCCCCCCTGAGGATCGTAGAAGCGGCAGAGTAGCTTCGCCAGCGTCGTCTTCCCGGCACCGTTCTGGCCGACGATCGCGAGGGAGGCGCCGGCCGGGATCACGAGGTTGAAACCCCGGAGCACCGGCCGGTCACCTGATGGATAGGTGAAGGTGACGTCTCTGAACCGGATCTCCCGTCGCGGCAGGCCGACGGCGGGGTCCCAGCCACGCGACAGCCCGCCGGCCAGAGGCAGCGTCCCGCGCAGCCGCAGAACGGCATTGGCCGGCGCCGCCGCGCCGTCGAGCACCCACAGGAAGTCACCGAACGCGAGCGCCGAGGCGGCGATCGCGCTCTGCGCGTAGATGGCGGCCTCCCCGAGGCCGATCGCCCCGTCGTTCAGCCGGGCGGCCAGGCTCCAGAAGAAGGCGACGTTGACCGAGACGCCGACGAGGACGCTCCAGGCGGCCGGTCGCTCGCGCATCCGCGTGGCCTGCCAGCGCAGGTCGAAGAGGCGGCGGCGGCGCTCTCCGAAGCGCGCGAGGGCCCAGTTCGAGAGCCCGAAGAGCCTCATCTCCTTGCTCGGCGCAGCGTCGACGGCGAGGCGGTAGGTGTAGTCGGAGAGCCGCTCGGCCTCGCGCACCTCCTGACCGAGGCGGTCTCGCCAGTGGGCGCTATCGCGCAAGAGCCACTGGCTCGCGAGCCAGCCGGCGGCCAGTAGCAGCGGTGCCCACCAGCTGTAGCCCACGAGGATCGCGGTGGAGATGACGCCGGAGAGCACAGCCGCCAGCCCGCCGGCGAGGAAGTTCAGCGAGATCGAGAGCGGCGGACCGGTGATCCCGCGATCCATATCCTGCGCGACGGTCACATCGCTCTTGAGCTCGGGATCCTCGAGATGCCCGATCCCCTCGGGCTCAATGCTGGCGACGGTCAGCTGCCCCCGCATCCAGCCCGATGCGAAGTGCCCCAGGACCTCCCCGGTTGCCTCGTGAAGCGGTCCCAGCGACAGCACGAGCACGATCGACGTGCCCACCGCGACCAGCGGCCAGGTCAGGTCGTCTCCCTGGTGGACCGCCGCGACCAGGATCCCGGTGGCGATCGTGAAGAGCGGCGGCAACACGGCCCGGGCCAGGAGCAGCGCCCACCAGAGGCCCGAGAGACCGCGATGCGCCTCGGCGAGGGCAGTGAAGAGCCCGAGCGGCTGGCGCAGGCCCGACATCCATGTCCGGGTCAGAGAGAACATCGAGCGAGAGCCCTCCGAGAGATGTCATGCCGCGGCGGGGCCGCGCCCGGTGGCCGCGAGCGGCCGTCGGCGGGCACAGGTGTCGACAGAGCCTCAGCAATCGATCGTATCGGGCTTCGGGGCACCGCGCACGGGCGCGCCGCGGGGTCTCCACAGAGGCCCTCCGGGGCACAATCGCCCGTTCTAGCCGAACGTCATCGGATCGACGTCGACCGTCCAGCCCAGGGGGAGCTCCGGCCGCAGGCTCTTCACCAGCTCGGACGGGCGGTCCCCAAAGACCAGGATCTGAAGACGGTGACGACCGCGCAGGCGGCCCGGGACCGGCGGCGTCGGACCGCTGACGACGACGTTCGGATAGGAGGGCGCCCGTCGCAAGATCTCCCCGTGCAGGCGATGCGCCTCTTCGGCAACGAAGCGCAGGTTGGTGTGAGCGAAGAGCAGGCGCACCAGTCGCTGGTACGGCGGATATGCATGTTCGGCCCGCCACCTCAGCTCCTCCTCAAAGAAGTCGTCTGGATCCTGATTGGCGGCGGCGATGATCGCCGGATGGTCGGGTTGCAGTGTCTGGATCACGACCCGCCCGTCGCGGCCTCCCACGCCTCGTTCCTCGCGAACACCCCGTCCGGCCCGCCCGGCGACCTGCACGAGCAGTTGGAAGGTGCGTTCGGACGCTCGGAAGTCGGCCTCGCGCAACGAGTAGTCCGCGAGCACCACGCCGACCGTCGTGACGCGCGGAAAGTCGAGTCCCTTGGCCACCATCTGGGTACCAACCAGCACGTCGGCCTCGTCGTCGAGAAACTGGCGCAGGAGCCGTTCGTGGTCGGCCACGGTGCCGGCGCTGTCGCGGTCCCACCGCACCACGCGGGCGGCCGGGAAGTGCCACCGGACCTCATCCTCCACCTGCTGCGTGCCGGCGCCGACCGGCCTCAGCGCTTCTCCGCAGCCACCCTCCTCGCAGCGTGTCCGGGCCCGGCGCGGGCGTCCGCACTGGTTGCAGACCAGCCGCTCCCCGCCCTCGGGCGTGCGATGAACCGACAGCGCGACGTCACAGGAGTGGCAACGGGGCGAGTGACCGTGGCGACAGAGCAGGAAGGCCGAGTAGCCGCGACGATTGAGGAAGAGGATCGCCTGCTCGTCGCGGTCAAGCGAGTCGCCGAGCGCATCGAGCAGCTGTGGAGAGAGCAGTTCACGCGAGCCGCGCATGTCCACCACCTCGGTCTGCCGCAGCTCTTCCACCGGCCACAGCTGCGGCTCACCGTCGGGCTGGGCGATCGGCCTGATCCGGTGTGGGAGGTCGAGTCGCTGCAGGCCCCCACGCTCGGTGTCGACCCACTGCTCGGCGCTCGGCGTCGCAGTTCCCAGGACCAGCGCGGCGCCGCTCTGGCGTGCCAGCTCCAGCGCCACTCGCCGCGCGTCGTAGCGCGGGGACGGATCGGACTGCTTGTAGGTCCACTCGTGCGCTTCGTCGACCACAATCAGGCCGAGTTCGGGCTGCGGCGCAAAGATCGCCGACCGCGAACCGATCACCACGTCGTAGCGTCCATCTCGGCTGGCATGCCACTCGTCGAATGCCTCACCGATGGTGAGGCCGGAGTGGAGCGCACCGACCCGCCCGGGAAACCGCTCGGCAAACCGGCGCACGGTCTGGGGCGTCAGGGCGATCTCCGGGACGAGCACGATCGCGCGCCGTCCCTGCTCAACCGTGTGGCGCAGAGCGTCGAGGTAGACCTCGGTCTTCCCGCTACCGGTTACGCCGTAGAGGAGGAAGGCGGAGCCGTCGGCCCGATCGATTGCCTCCCGGATCGGCTCGGCCGCCTGCCGCTGTGCGCCGATCAGCGTCACCGGCGGCCGCCGGATCACCTGCAGATCACGGAGGGGGTCACGTCGCTCAAGCACCTCCTTGACCGTGACCAGTCCCAGCTCCTCGAGCCGGGCAACGGCCCGCCGCGTCTCGGGACCGAGCTCCCGCGAGAGCTCGCGCAGTGGGGCTGTCGGGCCGGGCGCCCCGAGCAGGCGGTCGAGAATCGCGGCGGCAACCCGCTCGACCCGGCCGCGGCTCAACCGGCGCTGCAGTGCCCGCGCCTGATCCCCGTTCCCGCCGAGCGTAAGAGCACCATCCGCCTCAACCGCCGCGCCCTCTTCAATCAGCATCGGAACGACCAGGGGATCGCGGGCGAGCTCGGCCAGACGACCGGCAGACAGCGGCCCGGACGCGGTGAGCAACGCCTCGATCGCGCGCCACGGGGGCGGGCGTCCCCTGCCTTCGATCGCCGCGCCGGCCGACCGCGCTGCAGCCGCTGCAACCGCGAGTCCCACGACCTCGGCGACGCGGGCGCGCCCACGCGGGCGCTGCAGGACGTAGTCACGCCGCGCCAGCCCGCGGCGAAGGAGCACGCGCAGCGCGGCGTCGAACGCGCCGGCAGAAAAACCGGTGCCGAACTGTCGGCGCACCATGGTGAGCTCTCGTGGCTGCTCGGTCAGGGCATCGTAGAGTCGTTGTTG
This sequence comes from Dehalococcoidia bacterium, assembly GCA_965249675.1. Lineage (GTDB taxonomy): Bacteria > Chloroflexota > Dehalococcoidia > UBA2979 > UBA2979. The sequence continues at coordinate 1,520,516 of OZ252250.1, read as the reverse complement.
CCGCTCGGAGAGCGCGCCCGGCTCCGGCTCGCCCGCGGTCCCGGGAGGGCGCGAGAGGAACGTCTGCGAGCGCTCGCCGGCACCGGGCGGGAGGAAGAGCGCGCAGGACTCCCACGGCGCCGCCTGGTAATAGTCCTCGAGCCACGCCGCCAGCTCCATCCGCTCCGGTGAAACGTGTGGAGCGCCCTCGACCGGTGACTCGAGCGGACGGACGCGGGCGCGATCGAAGCCGGGGGTGTCGAACGGGCCATCGACGACGATCCCCTGGAGGGTCTGCCTGCCGAACGGGGCCCGCACGACCTCCCCTGGCACGATTTCGCGGTCGACCGGGACGGAGTAGGAGAAGCGAAGGAAGGTCGGTCGGCCGGTGTTCACCGCCACCTGCACGTAGCGGTCGCGGCTCTGGGGGATGGGAGGGGGCCCGCTCATGCTGGCCGGGTCACGCCGGCCCGGTCGCGGTCGCCCGGCTCACGCTCGACCGCACACGCGCCTTGCCACCCTGCGGCGGCCAGCCCGAGACCATCGGTCTCTGCTCGACCCTGCTAACGGCGCGCTTCCTTGATCCGGGCGGCACGACCGGTGCGACCTCTCAGGTAGTAGAGGCGCGAGCGGCGGACACGGCCGCGACGCGTCACCTCGATGCCCTCGACCCGGGGACTGCTGAATGGGAAGGTCCGCTCGACGCCGATCCCGCCGGTCAGGCGACGCACCGTGAAGTTGGCGGCGGCTCCGCCCTTGACGCGGATGACCGTGCCCTCGAACGCCTGCAGACGCTCGCGAGTGCCCTCGATCACGCGCACCTGGACGCGCACCGTGTCGCCTGCACCAAAAGTGGGGGACTCGGCCTTGGGTGGCTGCACGAACATGCGTAGGTCTACTGCCATCGTCATCATCCGGGTCGGGGACCTGCTGGACAGGCCGGTCGGCTGGGAGCAAGCGGTCTCGCGGGACACAGTGTAGGGGTGGTGCCGCCCTTCGGTCGAACCCGATCGCCCACGGCGGCTGCTCAGGCGTCGTTCGGTTGCTCCGCCTCGACCTCAGACGACTGCGCGGCCAGCCAGACCCGGTCCTCCGTACTGAGGTCGGCGCCAGCCAGGAGATCGGGGCGGCGACGGGCGGTGCGCAGGATCCGTTGCCGATATCTCCAGCGATCGACGCGAGCGTGGTCCCCGGAGAGCAGCACGTCGGGCACCCGAAGGCCGCGAAACTCGGCCGGTCTCGTGTACTGCGGGTACTCGAGGAGGCGCTCATCGAAGGACTCCTCCAGGAGCGCGTCGCGGGCTCCCAGCACACCGGGGATCCGCCGGGCGAGGGCGTCGATCACGACGAGCGCGGGAAGCTCCCCGCCCGAGAGCACGAAGTCGCCGATGCTGACCTCGCGATCGGCGAGATGCGCCCTGACCCGCTCGTCGACGCCCTCGTAGCGTCCGCAGATCAGGAGTAGCCGGGGGAGGCTCGCCAGCTCCGCCACGAGATCGAGATCGAGGGGACGACCCTGCGGTGTCAACAGGACGACCTCGGCACGAGGCTCGGCCTGACCCTGGATTGCCTCGACCGCCTGGAAGAGCGGTTCGGGCTTCATCACCATCCCCGGACCGCCACCGAACGCGTAGTCATCGACCGTGCGGTGCCGATCGGCGGCCCAGTCTCGGAGCTGGTGCACCACGACGTCGAGGAGACCCGCCTCGCGGGCGCGCCTGAGCACGGACTCGTCAAGCGGCCCGGCGAACATCCCGGGAAAGAGGGTCAGAACATCGAAGCGCATCGGCCTCCTCCGAGGCAGCCGGGAGCCAGTGGTCGCGCCGGTCGATCGCCGATCCCGGGTCGGCCGGTCCGGACCAGCGCGCGCTCCTTTTGAGCGCGAGTGGATCGTAGCAGTGGGGGATCGCACGGGCGGTTGATCGCGCAATTCAGACGTCAGGCAGAACGCGTGTCTAGGCCCGCACCTATCGCACGGACATTACGACCATATGTTCTGTTGTCTTGCGATGGGGCAATTGTTATTGTTTCGGGAGCGTTATGGAGCGATATGGGGGTGCATCCCTGCCCGCACTCCTTCTGGCACCAGACGCTTCGGGGGCTGAGAGATGTTCTTCTTCGGCACCTTCGAGCACACCCTCGACGAGCGCGGGCGGCTAGCGATCCCCGCCCGCTACCGTCACGCGTTCGCCGAGGGTGGAGTCGTCCGGCCTGGCCCGGATGGCGCACTGGAGATCTACACGCAGGAGACATTCGACAGCGAAGCCGAGCGCCGACTCGGCTCAGAGAACGGTAACCGCCGACGGTCGGCGCGGCGCACTCGGCGCGGCTTCATGCACGACGCCTACTCGCTCGATCTCGACCGTCAGGGACGAGTACTCCTACCGCCACAGCTGCGAGAGGGGGCCGACCTCGAGGGGCGCTGCGCCCTCGTCGGCTGCGGCGACTACATCGAGGTTTGGAACCCGGGCCGCTGGTCCGAGGAGCTTCAGACGGTCACACGTGATGCATCTGAGGAGCCAGAGTGATCGCGGCCTCGCACCCACCTGAGCATCTCCCGGTAATGGTTCCAGAGGTGCTCGCTGGCCTCGCGGTGCGCCCCGGCGGTCGCTACGTCGACGGAACCGTCGGGCTTGGCGGTCACGCCCGGGCGATCCTCACGGCCTCGGGGCCATGCGGGCGGCTGCTCGGGATCGATCGCGATCCGCACGCGCTCGAGCGAGCGGCGGAGCGACTCGCCTCGTTCGGCGACCGCGTGATGCTGGTCCGGGGCAACTACGCCGAGGTCGTCTCGATCTGCCGGCGGCTGGACTGCGGCCCGGTCGATGGGCTGCTCCTCGACCTCGGGGTCTCGTCGCTCCAGCTCGAGCAGGTTGGGCGCGGATTCTCCTTTCAACGGGACGAGCCGCTCGATATGCGTATGGACCCCGACCAGGCGGGCGGTGCCCTGGAGTTCGTCAACGAGACCGATGAGGAGGAGCTCGCATCGATCATCTGGCGCTACGGCGAAGAACGCCGTAGCCGCCGGATCGCACGTGCAATTGTCAGACGCAGACCAATCGCCACGACCGGCGAGCTGGCCGGTGTCATCGAGCAGGCTGTGGGACGGAGCCGGGGATCAGGCAGCAAAATACACCCCGCCACGTTGTCCTTCCAGGCTTTGCGAATCGCGGTCAACCAGGAGCTCTCGCACCTGGACGCCGCACTCGCGTCGGCCCACCGCCTGCTCGAAGTCACCGGCGGCCGCCTCGTCGTCGTCTCCTTCCACTCGCTGGAGGACCGCCTGGTCAAGCACTACCTGCGTGACCACAGCAGTGCGCGACCGCGCGAGCGATGGGATCCGGCGCCCCCGCCCCGGCCGGAGTGGAAGCGGATCACGCGACGGGTGCGGCGGCCTGGCCCGGCCGAGCTCGCCCGCAACCCGCGCGCCCGATCGGCTCGACTGCGGGTCGCTGAGGCGATCCCCCTGACGGTGGCGGCCTGATGGCCGCGCTCAGCGGCGCTGCGGCGCCCGCTCGTGGACAGCTTCGCCGCCTGCCGGCTGTGGCTGAGAACGTCGCCGTCCGTCCCGGGCGAGCACTGTGGCGCCTACCGCCGGTCTTGATGTCCGGGCTGATCCTGCTCACCGTCGGCGTCTTCGGCCTGCTGCAGGTGATGCAGACCAGCGATCTGGCGACAGCCGGATTTGAACTCAACCAGCTGCACGCCGAGCGCGCAGCACTGGTCTCGGAGATCAGACTCAGCGAGGCGGAGCTCGCCGGGAAGCTGCGCCTCGACTGGGTACGCGACCAGGCGGTGACCCGGCTGGGGATGGTCGAGCCCGAGCAACAGATGCGGATCTCGGTGAACCGGCCGGCGCCGGTGCTGACACCGCTACCCAGACGCTACGTCAGCCCAATTGAACCGATCGAAGCAGGACCGGCGGCCTGGTGGGAACCGCTGGTGGAACGGCTCCCCACCATCAAATAGGCCCAAGCGAAGCACGCCCCAGGGCCGGGCAACCTAAGGCACGCGCTCCTTGGCCTGGCCGAGACCGAGGGCCGCGCAGGATGGACCACCTCGGTGAAGCAACCGGACCACGTGACCGGGCGCCATTTGATGATCGCCGTCTTCGTGCTCGGCGCCTTCGTGCTCGTCACCGTGAGGCTCTATCGGCTCCAGGTGGTCGAGCATGAACGCTACCTCCGGGAGGCGCTGGTTACCCGCTACGGCACGGCCGCGCTCCCGGCCCCGCGCGGAGCGATCACCGACGCAACCGGCTATCCGCTGGCAACGTCGGTCGATACCTGGGACCTCTACATCGACCGCTTCCGATGGCGCGACCATGCGCGCGCTTCGGTGGCGGCAGGCGAGCTCGCCGACGTACTCGGCCGCGACCCCCATCTCCTCTACGCCCGCGGCATCGAGGCCGACAGTGGCGACTACCTCGTCGAACGGGACCTCAGCTACGAGTCGGGGCTGCGGCTGAGCGAGCTCGGCCTGTGGGGTGTGCGGCTCCTGCCGTCGGCGGTGCGGCTCTACCCGGAGGGCGACCTCGGCCGGAAGATCGTCGGCCACGTCGGGATCGGCGGCCGCGGCCTGTGGGGAGTGGAGGCCGACTACGACGACCTGTTGCGGGGGAAGCCCGGCCAGATGGGAAGGGAGCGCAGCGCGCTCGGCCGCCCGATCGCCTTCACGCCCCACGCCGAAGACCGCGCCGTTCCGGGCGCCGAGGTCCAGCTCACCATCGATCGCTTCATCCAGGCGATCGCCGAGCGCGAGCTGGCAGCCGCCCTCGAGCGCTTCGAATCACCGAGCGGCTCGATCCTCGTCATGGATCCCAGGAGCGGTGCCGTTCTCGCCATGGCCTCCATGCCTTCAACGGCGATCACGCCCGAGGCACTGAATGAGCCCCAGCTCCCCGCGCTCGTCCGCAACCGGCCGATGACCGACCTCTACGAGCCGGGATCCGTGATCAAGACGCTGACGACCGCGATCGCCGTCGACCTCGGGATCGTCACAGCGGAGACGACCTACACCGACGAGGGTGAGGTGGAGATCGGCGGACAGGTGATCCGCAACTGGGACTTCCAGGCCTACGGCGAAGTGACGGTCCGGGAGTACCTGCAGCGCTCCCTCAACACCGGAGCAATCTGGCTGGCCAGCGAGATCGGCGCCAGTGACTTCTATCGCTACCTGTCGGCCTTCGGCCTCGGGGAGTCGACGCACATCTCGTTGAGCGGCGAGGCCGAGGGGCTGATGCGCGTGCCGAGCGATCGCGAGTGGTACCCCGTTGACCTCGCGACCAACTCCTACGGTCAGGGTCTCGCGGCAACGCCGCTGCAGGTCCTGACCGCCGTCAACGCCTTCGCCAACGGCGGGCAGCTGATGCGCCCCTACGTCGTCTCACGGATCGTCGCCCACGACAGCGTCCGCGAGTTCTCCCCGGTCATGGTGCGGCAGGTGGTCTCGCCCCAGACCGCCGCCCAGATGGCCGACCTCATGCGAGACGTCGTGAACGGCACAGCGATCCACCGCGCGCGGCTCAGCGACTACACGGTGGCCGGCAAGACCGGCACCACGATCGTTTCAATCCCGACCGGGTACGAGTTCGACACGACGATCGCCTCCTTCGTCGGCTTCCTCCCCTACGAGGACCCGCAGATCTCGGTGCTGGTCAAGATCGACACACCGGAAGGCGAGCTCCGGCTTGGTGGGCAGGTCGCCGCACCGGTCTTCGCCAAGGTCGCCGAGCAGGTCATGGACTACCTGCGGATCGCGCCCCGCTCCGACCTGGTGTCCCGACCGTGACGACGGTGCCGCTCGCTCTCGACGCGCGCTTTGTCGCCAGCGCTCTCGGCGATCGGCCCGTGCCGCCCGACGAGTGCAACCAGACATTCGCCCGCGCGGTGATCGATTCACGGCTGGTTGAGAGCGGCGACCTCTTCGTCGCACTTCCGGGGGAACAGACCGACGGTCACCGGCACGCGGCCGCCGCTGTCGCGGCCGGCGCCTCGGGCTGCATTCTCCGTCAGCCCGTTGCCGGGACGGACCGCGCCACGCGGTTCTACGTCCCCGACACGCTGACGGCGCTCCAGCAGCTCGCCGCCGCCTGGCGCGCCGCGCTACCCGATCTGCGGCTGATCGGGATCACGGGCAGCGTTGGGAAGACGACGACCAAGCTGCTGCTCGCCCAACTCCTCGGGGACCGCTACCGGGTGCAGGCCAGCCCGCTCAACTACAACAACGAGATCGGCGTGCCCCTCTGTCTCCTCGAGCTGAGGACCGACACCGAGCGTTCGGTGCTCGAACTCGGGATGTACACGACCGGCGAGATCGCTCTCCTCTGCCGCTGGGCGAAGCCACAGACCGGCGTCGTGCTCAATGTCGGCGCCGTCCACCTCGAGCGCGCGGGCTCGATCGACGCGATCACTGCGGCCAAGCGCGAGCTGGTCGAGGCGCTGCCGGCCGACGGGGTGGCGGTCCTCAACGCCGACGACCCGCGGGTGCTGGGGATGGCCGAGCACAGCCGGGCACCGGTCGTGCTCTTCGGAACCAGCGAGCGTGCCCACGTGCGCGGTAGGCACCTGAACAGCATCGGGGGCGGCGGCTTCAGCTTCGTCCTCGAGGTCGGCGACGACGAGCGCCAGCTGACGGTGCCGCTCCCCGGCAGCCATCTCCTGACGAACCTGCTCGCCGCGATCGCCGTCGCCCTCTCCGAGGGGCTCGGTCTCGATGAGATCGTGCGGCGCGTGGAGCGGATCGCCGTCCCGCTGCGACTCAACCTCTCCGAGCTCCCCGGACCGATCACGCTTCTCGATGACACCTACAACGCCAACCCGGACTCGATGCGCGCCGCCCTCGACCTTCTGCGGGAGCTCCCCGGACGCCACCTGGCACTCCTCGGCGACATGCTCGAGCTGGGTACAGAGACCGATCCCGCACACCGCGAGGTTGGTGAGCGTGCCGCGGCGGAGGTGGACGTACTGCTGACTGTGGGCGCCCTCGGGGAGGAGATTGCCCGGTCTGCCCTGGCGCACGGCGCCCCCGACGTGCAGGCGCTCTCCGGAGGCGAGGAGGCGGTCGCTGTGCTCGAGCAGCGGCTGCGGCCGGGGGATGTACTGCTGGTTAAGGGATCGCACGCGCTGCACCTCGAGCGGGTCGTCGCCGAGCTACGCGAGCGGTTGACCAGCACGGCGCGGCCCTGCGGCCCCGGGCGGATTGGCGGCGCGACGCACCCGGAGAGCGAACGATGATCTATTCGCTGCTGGTGGGGGGCGCTGCCTTCGTCCTGGCCCTGGTCGGTGGGCGTTTCATCGTCAGCGCGCTGGCGACGCTGGGAATCGGCAAGGCGATCTCGGAGGAGGGGCCGACCACCCACACCGTCAAGGCCGGGACGACCACGATGGGCGGCCTCGTGGTCTACGGCACGGTGGCCCTCGTGACCGTACTGACCAACCTCTTCGGCTACGAGGACGGGCAGGTGACGTTCGAACGCCGCTCCATTTTGTTGCCACTGGCGGTCGTCCTGGTGACGGTGGCAATCGGGTTCTGGGACGACTTCGGCACGCTCGTCTCCGTGACCGGGCGCCGGCCACTCAGCTGGCGGCTCAAGCTCTCCATGATCACGGTGCTCGGGGCGATCGTGGCCTGCGTCCTCTTCTTCGGACTCGAGGCCCGCAGCGTCAACATCCCCTGGCTCGGCCGCTACGAACTCGGCTATGCCTACATCGCGATCGCGATCGTCACCGTGGTGGCGACGACGAGCGCCGTCTCAATCACCGATGGGCTCGACGGGCTCCTCGGTGGCACGGCCGCGATCGCCTTCGCGGCCTACGCCGTGATCGCCTACATCCAAGGGCAGGAGTTCCTCGCCACCTTCTCGTTCACCGTGGTCGGCGGCCTGCTCGGCTTCCTCTGGTACAACGCCCACCCCGCCCAGGTCTTCATGGGGGACACAGGCGCCCTGCCACTCGGCGCCTCGCTCGCCACCATCGCCCTGATGACCGGCCACTGGCTGCTTCTGCCGGTGATCGGCATCGTCTTCGTCGCCGAGGCCCTCTCTGCCCTGATCCAGATCGCCTACTTCCAGACCACCGGGGGCCGGCGGCTCTTCCGCATGACGCCGATCCACCACCACTTCGAACTGATCGGCTGGAGCGAACCACAGGTCGTGATGCGCTTCTGGCTGTTCGGGTTTGCCGGCGCAATGGTCGGCACGGCCCTGGCGCTGTCGGTATGAGAGACCGGGATGCTCACGGAGGCGCAACGGGCGCCGGCGGCCTGATGGGCGATCGAGTGACCGTACTCGGCCTCGGCATCGAGGGTGTGGATCTCGTGCGTTACCTGACGGCCGAGGGGGCCGTGGTCACCGTCTCCGACAGCCGCCCTGCCGAGGCGCTGGCCGCGCAGCTCGAATCGATCGCCGACTGCAACCCGACGCTCTCGCTCGGCGACAACCGCATCGTGGACATGACCTCGGCCGATGCGGTCTTCGTCTCGCAGGGAGTGCCTCGCGACCTGCCCGCGCTCCGGGTGGCTCGTGAGCGGGGTGTCCCCCTCTCCTCGATGTCGCAGCTCTTCTTCGAGCGCTGCCCGGCGCCCATTGCCGGTATCACGGGCTCGTCCGGCAAGACGACGACCACCGCGCTCACGGCCGGGATGCTCGAGCGAGCCGAGATCGACCACGTCGTCGGCGGTAACATCGGGATCGGGCTGCTCGCGCTTCTCAAGCAGATCACGCCGGACACCCGGGTCGTGATCGAGCTCTCGCACACCCAGCTCGAAACCCTCGACCGCAGCCCTGCCCTGGCGTGCGTCACCAACGTTACGCCCAACCACCTCGACCGCTACCCGTGGGAGCGTTACGTCGCGCTGAAGCGGCGGATCATCGATTTCCAGGGTCTGGGGGACCTGGCCATCCTGAACGCCGACGACGAGCGATGCCTGGACTTCTCCCGACGTGCCCGGGGTCGCGTCGCCTTCACCTCGATCGAGGCTGAGATCCCCGGCGACGGTGCGACGCTCGAGGACGACTGGCTGGTGCGGCGTTCCGGCGGTGAGATCCACCGCCTGCTGCGGCGGGACGAGGTCTCGCTCCGTGGCGAGCACAACCTGGCGAACGTCCTGCAGGCGGCGGCCGTGGCCGCCGAGCTCGGTGCCCCTGATGCCGCCATCACGGAGATCGCGCGCTCCTTTGCGGGTGTGCCACACCGCCTCGAGCCGGTTCGACGTGTGGCCGGCGTCCTCTATATCAACGACTCGATCGCGACCACGCCGGAACGCACCCTGGCGGGACTGCGCAGCTTCGATCAGCCGATCGTCTTGCTGCTCGGGGGGCGCGACAAACACCTCCCGCTCCGGGAGCTGGCGCTCTTCGCCGCCGGGCGCTGCCGGGCCGTGATCACCTTCGGGGAGGCCGGCGGACTCTTCGCCGCTGCGGTTCACGCGGCCGCTTCGGAGGGCCCGGCCGCCCCTTCGGAAGGGGCCCTGATCGACGAGGCCGGGGACGTGGCCGACGCCGTCAGCCGCGCCCAGGCCCACGCCCGGGCCGGCGACATCGTGCTGTTCGCTCCGGCCGGGACCTCGTTCGACGCCTACCGAACCTTCGAAGCGCGCGGCCAAGAATTCCGCCGTGCGGTTGCCGAGCTGGGCGGTGCGCCATGAGCCGCCGCAATCCCCTTCCGGTGCTCGGACACGCGCCCGACTACGGCCTGCTCACCACCGTCCTGATGCTGCTGATCGTCGGCTTGATCTTCGTCTACTCGTCCTCCTACGTCTTCGCCGAGGTCCAGTACGGGGACCCCAACCACTTCATCAAGCGTCAGGCGCTCTTCGGCGCGTTCGGGCTGGTCGGCATGGTTGCGATGATGCAGCTGGACTACCGCCACCTGCGCCCGCTCAGCCTGCCGATCATGCTCCTCGCGCTAGTCGGCCTCGCTGCCGTGCTGGTGCCCGGGCTCGGTGTCGAGTCGAACGGAGCGTTGCGCTGGATCCAGGTGGGATCGCTGCCGGCCGTGCAGCCCAGTGAGTTCGCGAAGCTGGCGGTCCTGATCTACATGTCGGCGTGGCTCGTCTCCAGAGGCGAGACGCTCCGCGAGTTCATGCTTGGCGTGATCCCCTTCGTCGGCATCGTCGCGCTGGTCGGCGCTCTGATCATGCTCGAACCGGACCTCGGCACCTCGGTCCTGGTCGCGCTCGTCACCGGGGTCCTCTTCTTTGTCGCCGGCGCTCGCCTGATCCACGTGAGCGCGGTCGCAGCCGGGGGCCTCCTGGCCGCCGGACTGTTGATCCTGGCCGGTGGCTACCGGGTCGGGCGCGTCCTCTCCTTCACCTCGGCGGAGGACGATCCGACCGGCCTCGGCTTCCAGACGCTGCAGCTGCTCGTGGCGTTCGGCTCGGGTGGGCTGTGGGGGATGGGCCTCGGAGTCTCCCGGCAGAAATTCTTCTACATCCCCGGTTCACACACCGACGGCGTGCTCGCGATCATCGGCGAGGAGCTCGGCCTGGTCGGCGTGATGGGCGTGCTCACGCTCTTCCTCGTCCTCTTCTGTCGGGGCTGGGTGATCATGCGGCGCGCCGCCGATCCATTCGGATCACTCTTGGCCGCCGGCGTCGTCACCTGGTTCGCCTTCCAGCTCCTGATCAATGTCGGCGGCGTGACACGGCTGATCCCGCTGACCGGCATCCCGCTCCCCTTCCTCTCGGCCGGGGGCTCGTCCCTGTTCGTCACGCTGATCGCGGCCGGTGTGCTGCTCTCCGTCAGCCGCTACGCGGTGGTGACGCCGCCATCGGAACGACCGCGCGGCGTCCAGCGCCGAGACGGCTCGACGCTCACCAGCGGCGGTGCCCCGTGAAGGTGATCCTCGCCGGCGGCGGCACCGGGGGCCATGCCTACCCGGCAATGGCGGTGGCGGAAGAGCTGTGCCGCGCTGGCGACAGCGAGTTGGTCTACTACGGAACCGCCGGCGGCCCTGAGCGGCAGGTCGCCGAGGGGCACGAGATCCCCTACCGGGTGGTGCCCGCCTCTGCCGTGCGCGGACGGTCGCCGGTCACTGTCGCCAGCGGGCTCTACCGTTTCTGGCGGGGCAGCCGCACGGCCGCCGAACGGCTCAGTGACGATGACCCCGACGCCGTCTTCGCGACCGGCGGCTACGCCGCGGCGCCGATCGGGCGTGCCGCCGCCCGCCTCGGGATCCCGCTCGTCGTCTTCCTGCCCGATGTGCGGCCGGGCTGGGCGGTGCGGCTGCTCCAGCGGTATGCCACGGTCGTGGCCTGTTCCGTCCCGCAGTCCCTCAGCTACCTGCCAGCCGGGAAGAGCGTGGTCACCGGCTACCCCGTGCGCCGACAGTTCCACGAGGCGACGCGCGAGGAGGGAATCAACCACTTCGAACTCCAGCGCGGTGTGCAGACACTGCTGATCGCCGGTGGATCGCTGGGCGCACACCAGATCAACATCGTCGTGCACAACGCTCTCCAGCGTCTGCTCGCGCAGATGCAGATCGTACACATCACCGGCCGCGCCGAGTATCAGTGGCTGGAGAGGGCGCGCCAGCAGCTCCCGGACTGGCAGCAGCAGCGTTACCGGGTGCACGCGTACACTGAGCGGATGGCCTACGCCATGGCCGCGGCCGATCTCGCCGTGACCCGGGCCGGCGCCTCCACGCTCGGTGAGCTGCCGATCCGCGGCCTGCCGGCCATCGTGATTCCCGGGGAGTTCTCCGATCAGCAGGCCAACGCCGCCTACCTGAGCGACCACGGGGCGGCGGTCACACTCGCCCCCTCCGAGATCGGCGATCTGGTCGATCTGGTCTCTGAGCTGCTCGACGACCAGCCACGGATCGAGGAGATGGGTCGGGCCGCCAGCGACCTGGCCCGCCCCGATGCGGCCGCCCGTCTCGCCGGGCTCGTCCGGGAGGCCGCTTCATGATCGGGCTCAGAGGCCGCCAGAAGTCCCCGGGGGGCGGCATCCCCGAACGCGTCCACCTGATCGGCGCGGGCGGCGTTCACATGTCGGCGATCGGCCAGATCCTGCTCGAGCGTGGGCACCAGGTGACCGGCTCCGACCTTGAACCGTCCGACTACACGAGACGCCTTGAGCAGCTCGGCGCGATCATCATCCACGGACATCAGGCGGAGAACCTGGGAGCCGCACAGCTGGTCGTCGCGACGGCCGCAATCAAGCGGGACAATCCCGAGCTCGTGGGCGCACGTGCCCGGCGCATCCCGGTGATGCTGCGCGCCGAGATGGTGCAACGGCTGGTCGCCGACCGTGAACTACTCGCCGTCGCAGGCAGCCATGGCAAGACGACCACCACCAACATCCTCGCGCTGATGGTCGAACGTGGGGCGCTCGATCCGCTCGTGCTGCTGGGCGGCGACTCTCCAGACCTCGGCGGTAACGTGCGATCGGGCAGCGGCCGTCACGCCGTCGTCGAGGCCGATGAGTATGCCGAGGCGTTCCTCCAGTACCGTCCGCACATCGCACTGATCACCAACATCGAGGCCGATCACCTCGACTACTACGGCACGGTCGAGCGGCTGCACGACGCCTTCGCCCGTTTCGCCCGCCGCGTCGTCCCCGAGGGGACCCTGATCGTCTGTGCGGACTCGCCCGCCTCACTGGCACTCGGCGAGGAGTGCCGCGCCTCGGGCCAACGCGTCGAGACCTACAGCCTCGACTCCGACACGGCCACGTGGCGCGCGCGCGGGTTGCGCGCGAACGAGCGGGGCGGACTCGACGCGGCGGTCGAACTCGACGGCAGCGAGCTCGGCCGGCTCTCACTCGCCGTGCCCGGTCGGCATAACGTCGCCAACGCGCTGGGCGCCCTGGCCGTGGCGATGCGGGCCGGCGTCGACTTCCATCGCGCGGCGCAGGCCGCCGCCGACTTCCGGGGAGCACGACGGCACTTCGAGGTGATCGGCACGTCAATGCGCGACGGTCGGCCGATCACCGTTGTCGACGACTACGCCCACCATCCGACCGAGGTGCGAGCCACCGTGGCCGCCGCGCGCCAGCGCTACAGCGGCCGGCGACTGGTCGGCTGCTTCCAGCCACACACCTACTCGCGGTCGAGCTACCTCCTCGAGCAGTGGCGGACCTGCTTCGAGTCGCTCGATGCGCTCTACATGCTCAGCACCTACGCCGCCCGCGAGACCCGGGACGCCGGGCTGGACGCCTCAGCCCTGGCCGAGGCGATCACATCGCCAACGCCGGTGAACGTCGCATCGGTCGACTCGGCGGCGATCCGCATCGCCGCCGAGCTTGAGCCGGGCGACGTGCTGCTCACGCTCGGTGCCGGCAACGTGACGGCGGTGGCACCGGCAGTGCTGCGCCTCCTGAGGGACCAGCGATGAGCGGGCGACAGCGGCTGGCCGTGATCGTCGGCGGACGCTCGACCGAGCACGACGTGTCGGTCTCGTCGGGGCGATCGGTGATCCGCGAGGCCGCGCCTGAGCAGTTCGAGGTCGTCCCATTCGGGGTGACCCGTGGCGGCGCCTGGCTGACGCCCGAGGAGACCGCCCGGCGACTCGAACGGGTGGCGGCGGGCGAACGCCCCGACATCGGCGATGAGCGGGGATCAGGCATCCTCCACTACCCCGAGGTGCTGGCGCTGCTGACCGAGTGCGATGTGGTCTTCCCGATCGTGCATGGCACCTCCGGCGAGGACGGTTCGCTACAGGGTCTCCTCGAGCTCGCCGAACTACCCTACGTCGGCTCCGGCGTGGCGGGCAGCGCCGTGGGCATGGACAAGGAGCTGATGAGACGTGTCTTTGCCGATGCCGCGATCCCACAGCCGTCCCACCTGGTGCTGGCCGATCGCGAGCTCTCCGACCTCGCGCCCGCAACTATCCGTCGCGTCGAGTCAGAGATCGGCTACCCCTGTTTCGTCAAGCCATGCAACGGCGGCTCATCGGTCGGGGTAAGTCGGGTGCGCTCTCGCGAGGACCTCGACCTGGCCGTGGCCACGGCGGCGAAGCACGACCGCAAGGTGCTGCTCGAGGTCGAGATGTCCGGCCACGAGGTGGAGTGCGCCGTCCTCGGGAACAGCGAGCCGCGCGCCTCCGGTGTTGCCGAGATCGTCACCGGCGACGGCTTCTACAGCTACGAGGCGAAGTACCTGGACGACAGCGCCCGTCTCCTCGTGCCAGCGCCGATCTCGCCAGAACTCGCCGAACGGGTGCGGATGCTCGCTCTGCGCGCGTTCCGCGCCGTCGACTGCGCCGGCATGGCGCGGGTCGACTTCTTCGCCAGCGAGGGGAAGCCACCCCTGGTGATCGAGATCAACACGCTCCCCGGCTTCACACCGATCTCGATGTTCCCGCGCCTCTGGCAGGAGGAGGGGGTCAGCTACAGTGACCTGATCTCGCGCCTCGTCGAGCTGGCCTGGGAACGGCACCGTCTGACGAGCGAACGCGCGGGCAACGTCGGAGAGGGGGTGCGGTGATGCCGCGCTGGCGCCTGCCCCCGATCTTGGCCCGGCACCGCGCCCCCAGGGTCGGCCGCCGCCGCGGCCCGCGGGCTCAGCCGTCCCCGCCGCCCAGCCGCTTTGCGCTCAGCCGTGCCCGCATACCGGCTCCTCGCCGCCGCATCCCCTGGAGGCCCATTCTCCTCTGGAGCGGTCGGGTGACGGTGCTCGCCGGCCTGGTCTCGGGTTCGGCGTGGGTGGTGCTCGGCGACACGCTACGCGTGCAGCAGATCGAGGTGGTGGGCAGCGAGGTCGTGCCTCAGGGGGCGGTGGTGGCGGCCGTCGACCTCCATGGAGAGTCGCTCCTGATCGTGGACCTGGAGGCGGCCGAGGCGCGAGTCTCGGCCCTCCCCGGCGTCGTCAGTGTGCAGGTGACGAGATCGTGGCCCCACGGCCTCGTCGCGACGGTCGTCGAGCACCGTGGTTGGGGCTACTGGCAGGGAGGCGACCGACGGGTGCTGTTGGATGAGCGGGGCCGGTTGCTCGACCTGGCCCGTCCCGCTCCGCTTGATGCGCCAACGATCATCGATGTCGGTGCGCCGGGGCAGCCGCCGCTCACGATCGAAGTCGACCGGGACGCGGTCGGGCTCGTGCGACGCCTGCAGAGCGACGAGCGCCTCAGCGAGATCAGTCCGGAACCACCACTGTTCGTCTTCCGCCGCGATCGGGGTTTGGTGATCCTCGTCAAGGACAGACCGGACACCGTCTTCGGTGACTCGACGAACTACGAATTCAAGATGGAGGCCTGGCAGCAGCTCCTGCTCGAACTCACCGCCAACCCCGTCTCCGTATCCGTATCCGAGATCGACCTGCGCTTCGGTGCCAACGTGGTGATGCGCTGATGGCCCCGCTCACCCTGGCAGCGATCGACGTCGGTAGCACCAAGATCTGCACGATCGTGGCGGAGGTCACCTCGCACCATCAGCTGCGGATCCTCGGTGTCGGCATCGGACCCACGGGCGGGCTGGCGCGGGGCATGGTGGACAACGTGCAGGCCGCGATCGAGGCGATCGCCTCATCGGTCGAACGCGCCGAGCGCGCCTCCGGCACCAAGATCGTCTCCGCCCATCTCGGCATCTCGGGGACCCATGTCTCCTCGCGCAACTCGCGCGGCATCGTGGCCGTCGCAGACCCCCGCAACGCGATCACCGAGGGCGACGTCCAGCGCGCCCTGGAGAGCGCCCGCATCTTCAACGTGCCGACCAATCGCGACGTGATCCACGTCGTCCCCCGCTTCTACGTCGTCGACGGTCACGACCACGTCTCCGACCCAGTCGGCATGTTCGGCTCACGGCTCGACGTGGAGACCCACGTCGTCACCTGCTCCTCGACGGCGGTGCAGAACCTCGTGCGTTGCGTCGAAGGGGCCGGGGTCGACGTCGAGTCGATGATCCTGCAGCCGCTCGCCTCGTTCGAGGCCGTGTCAAACCCGGCCGAACTGGCCGACGGCGTCGCGCTGCTCGACATCGGGGGCGGTGCCACCGACATCAGCGTCTACCGCGACGGCGCGGTCGTGCACACGGCGGTCATCCCGGTCGGTGGATTCCATATGACCCGCGATCTGGTGGTGGCCCTGCGGGTGCCGCAGGCGGCGGCCGAGCAGGCCAAGCGCGAGCACGGCCACGCAATCCCATCGCTCGTCGACGAACAGGATGAGGTCCAGCTCGTCTCCTTCGGGTCGCGTGGAAGCCGCACCGTGCAGCGGCGCGCGATTGCAGGGGTGCTGCAGGCGCGGGCCGAGGAGTTGTTCGAGATGGCGCTCGCCGAGATCCGGCGCGGAACCGAGCCCGAACTGCTCTCTGCCGGTGTGGTCCTGACCGGAGGCGCTGCCGCGCTGCCGGGAATCGACCTCCTCGCCGAGGAGGTCATGATGCTGCCGGCCAGGGTCGGGCGGCCGGTCCACCTCGCCGGTCTCTCAGACATCCTCGACCACCCCGCCTACGCCACGTCCGTCGGGTTGCTCCGCTGGGCGCTGCGCGAGCAGGAAGTGATGTTCCGCTCAACGACGCCGCAGGCGCGGCCGCTGCGTGGCCTGATGCGCCGCCTGACGCATCTCCTGCGCGTGGTGCTGCCCCACTGAGCGGCCCAGTGAGCGGCGTCCATCACCGGCGCCCCGGCAGACGACGACGGAGGGACTGCGATGAACGAGCCAACCAGCAGCAACAAGTGGCCAACCAGTGAGGGGATTGCCATGACGAACGAGGCCTGGAGCCAGGACCAACAGCCGCAGGGGGAGCAGCCCGCCGTCTCGGGCAGCAGGCTCTTCGAGTACCTAGCAGCGGCCCGGGTGGCCGAGCAGCGGGACGATGAGGAGAGAACGCCGGACAGCCTCGAGCGCGTGACGCCGGCCCCCACCGAACAACCCGCCCTGGCGCTCGCCGAACCCGCAGCCGACGAACGGGCAGCAGATGAGCCCACGGCTGCCAGGGCGGCAGTCACCGAGCCACCGCTCGCCAGTGCAGCTCAGCTCTCTGCGCCGGAGGGGGGCGAGGTGGCGGTCGCCGCCGCGGACCGGGATCGGGCGGCGGCCGGCGTGCGTGAGGAACAGATGGAGATGAGCGGCGTTGAGCCGGAGAGGGAACCAGCCATGAACGAATCGACCGAGCCGAATACCTGGGGCGATCGCGACCTCGACGGACTGCCACCGATCAAGGTGATCGGGGTGGGAGGCGGCGGTTCGAATGCCGTCAACCGCATGATCTCCTCTCGACTCCCCGGTGTGGAGTACGTCGCCGTGAACACCGACCTGCAGGCGCTCGACGCCTGCGGCGCGCAGCTGCGCGTGCGCATCGGAGATCGGCTCACCCGCGGCCTCGGCGCCGGCAGCGACCCGCTGCGGGGCCACCGGGCCGCAGAGGAATCCCGTGAACTGATCGCCGATGCGCTGAAGGGCGCGGAGATGGCCTTCGTGACAGCCTGCCTCGGCGGCGGCACCGGCACCGGAGCGGCGCCGATCGTGGCGGAGGTCGCCCGTGAGATGGGAGCGCTGACGATCGGCGTTGTGACCAAGCCCTTCAGCTTCGAGGGCGCGATGCGGCGGCAGCAGGCCGAGGACGGCGTGCGTGATCTCCAAGACAAGGTCGACACACTGATCGTGATCCCGAACGACCGGCTGCTCCAGCTCCAGGGAGACGATCTCTCGATCGAGGATGCCTTCCGCGCGGCCGATGACGTGCTGCGCCAGGGGATCCAGGGCATCAGCGAACTGATCACCGTGCCCGGGATGGTCAACCTGGACTTCGCCGACGTGCGCAAAGTGATGACCGATGCCGGGCCAGCGCTGATGGCAATCGGCCACGGCCGCGGCGAGCAGCGGGCCGTCCAGGCTGCCAGAGAGGCGATCTCGAGCCCGCTGCTCGAGGTGGACATCACCGGGGCGACGGGCGTCCTGTTCAACGTCACCGGGCCCAAGAACCTCGGCCTCCGCGAGCTCGACGCGGCCGCCCGCGTGATCGCCGAGGTGGTCGACCCCGAGGCGGAGATCATCTTCGGCACCAGTGTCGATGGGGAGCTCACGGACGAGGTGCGGATCACGGTGATCGCCACTGGCTTCAGCGGCAACCGCGCACCGACCATGCGGCACACCATCGAGGAGATCGAGAGGTGGCAGGAGCCGGCGCCGGTCAAGCTCGGCGAGATCAAGCCCGATCCGGGCCTGGCGACCCTGGATGAGGCCGACCTGCCGACCTTCCTCCGTCGCTCATTCCCCAGTCGCTGAGCGTTCCGCGAGCGAGCAGCTGACGCCGGCCGGTCCCGTCCCCCGGGGCCGGCCGGGGGGGCGAGGGGCCCGTGGGCGCCACAGTCCACGCCAACCGCGACGGGCTGCGGAGTATCCACCGCGGGCCGATGCGGACCGGGCGACGGCTATCGACAACCACTCATCCACGAAAGATCCCCGGCTCGCCGGCCAGTGGGGACGAATCCCGCACAGCCTGTGGACGGGCGGCCTGTTCCTGCCCCCCGGCGCGTGCTCTACTCCCAGAACGCCGATGCGAACATCGGACCAACCTCACTCCTCTCCAGTAAGGCATTGCCCTCGATGAACTGTCCGTTCTGTGGAAACGAATCCAGCAGCGACCAGACGGTCGTCCACCAGCGGGAGTCCGACTCCGGGCTCTTCCGCCGCCGGCGCTGCCCGGCCTGCGACCAGCCCTTCACGACCTACGAGGAGGTGCAGCGTGCGCTCGTGATGGTCGTCAAGCGGGATGCGCGCCGCGAGGCCTACCAGCGGCAGAAGCTCCTCGCCAGCCTGCGGATCGCTGCACGCAAGCGACCACTGCCCGAGGGATCGCTCGAGGCGATCGCCGACGACATCGAACAACGCCTGATGGGGACGGCACGTGGGGAGATCGGCAGCCGTGTCCTCGGCGAGCTCGTGATCACGAGGCTCAAGCAGCTCGACCCGATCGCCTACATCCGCTACGCCTCGATTTACCACCAGTTCGTCTCGCTCGAGCACATGCTGGAAGAGCTGCAGCGGATCGCGCTCGACCCCAACCTGCCACCGCCGGAGCAGGCTCGCCTGTTCGACACCGCCGATGAGGACCAGTACCTCGCCGAGCCCGTTCCGCTGCGGCTCCACGATCATCGCCCAGCGACGACCGCGCACGAGCGGTCCAGTGAGGGGACATCCGGCGAGGCGCCATCCAGCGAGGGAGCGGATCAGAGCGAGCCGGGACGACAGTCCGCCCGTCAGGGTTGATGAGCCGCAGGCGGGAGCGAGCCTCTTCCGCCCGGCCCGGCGAGGCGGCCCCGATCGAGGGGGAGACCGCGGCCGGTCCTGAGTGTGGTGAGCCGCGGGCCGCTCGCGACCGAGCCGGCCGCTCGAGCCCGGCAACCGGCGCGCCGCATGATGGGCTCCGACCCGTCGGTGCCCCCGGTATCAGCTGGAGTGGGCGCGGTCGCCCGACCGCCACGCCCCGGCCAACCGAACCCGGAAGCCCCCTCCCCGCCACATTCCGAAGGCGGCTCGCCGGACTGGGCATCGACCTGGCATGCACGTGGGCGCTCGGCACGACACTCCTCCTGTTCTCATCGCTCGTCTACGTCGTCTCCTCGGGTACGCCAGCAGCGGAACCGATCAGTGACGAGGACGCACTGTCGGTCACAATCGCCTGGTGGACGCTCTTCCTGCCGACCTGGTTCGGCTTCACCCTGTGGTTCAACGTGCGCGGTCAGACGATCGGCAAGCGCCTGCTGGGCCTGCGGATCGTGGACCGACGCGGCAGGCCCCCTGGAATCGGCCGCGGATTAAGGCGCACCTTCGGCGCCTGGATCAGCTGGGGCGCGCTTGGATTTGGATTCTTCTCAGCGGCATGGGAACCGTCCGGTCAGACCTGGCACGACAAGCTCGCCGGCACCTACGTGGTGCGGGTCGACCGAGCCGCGGTTGAGCAAGTCGGGATTGAGTAGCTCGCGTCATCCACGACCGGATTGGCCACCGGAGCCTTCGGCGAGCCGCCGCCCGACCTTTGGCGGCGAGCGCCCCGGTTCCCATCTCCCTCCGGTCGCGATCGAGACGGGCGGGGGCGCGTACACTGCCCCGATGAAGACGAGTAGCGGATAGAGCGCGGCACCAGATGAGCTATGGCTACGAACCCCCACGCCAGGATGAGGGCGGCAGCTGGCGTGAGATCTTCCTGATCACGCGGATGGTCTTCGGGATGCTCGCGCCGTTCATCGGGGCGATGGTCGGGGTGATCGTCTTGATCGTGCTCGAGATCGTCCTGGTCGGTATCCACTGGCTGCTCGGAGTGGTCCCGCTCCTGCCGATTGCGGCCGTGGTCTTCTGGCTGCTGCGGCGCGAGCGTCGGCAAGCCGAGCGGGATGCGGCCGCGATCCATCGTGACTAGCGGAGCGGGCGCAACGGGAGCCGTCGGCGCCGATCCTCGGGGCGAGATCTCGAGGCAGCTGGCTCGGGTCAACGCCGAGGTGGCGGCGGCCTGCCGGCGGGTCGGGCGGGATCCCCGGGAGGTGACGGTCATCGGCGTCTCCAAGACGCACCCGCTTGAGGTCGTCGGCCTCGGAGTCGCGGCCGGCCTCACCGACTTCGGCGAGAACCGCGCCCAGGAGTTCGTGCCGAAGGCGGCCGGCGCGGCGGCGGCGGGACTACCCGTTCGGTGGCACTTCATCGGTCATCTGCAGCGCAACAAGGTGCGCCAGGTACTGCCTGCAGTGAGCGTCCTGCACTCTCTCGATTCCCCGGGGCTGATCGAAGAGACCACGCGACGCTGGCAGGCCGGCCTCCGTCCCCCTTCGGGGAGGCCTGTGGACTGCTACGTCGAGGTCAACGTTTCCGGCGAAGCCCAGAAGCACGGCAGCACGGTAGCCCAACTCCCCACGCTGCTGCGGCTCGCCGGCGGCAGCGAGGCGCTGCGGGTGGTGGGGCTCATGACCGTGGCCCCACGGACCGGGGATCCTGACTCCATCCGTCCGATCTTCCGCGCGCTGCGCGACCTCGCCCAGGCACACGGTCTCGCGGGACTATCGATGGGGATGACCGAGGACTACCGGGTTGCCATCGAGGAAGGCGCGACGGTGGTCCGGATCGGGCGAGCGATCTTCGGCGACCGCCGGGGCTGACGGATAGGTGCACGAGCGATGCGCATAGCAATTCTCGGGGGCGGCTTCATGGGCACGGCGTTCCTGCGCGGGCTGCTCAGCGCTGCCGTCACCGGGCCGGACCAGATCACCGTGGCCGAGATCGACAGCGAGCGGCGGGCGGCGCTGGCGGAGTACGGCGTTCGCCTCACCGACGATCTGGCCAGCGCCTGTCTGGGCGCCGAGGTCGTGCTCCTTGCCCTCAAGCCACAGGACCTCGAGGCGACGCTGACGCTGAAAGGGCAGCTACCACCGGAGCTGCTCGTGGTCTCGATCGCCGCCGGCGTCCCGCTCGCCGACGTCCAGCAGGCGCTCGGCCATCGGGCGGTTGCCCGAGTGATGCCGAACCTCCCTGCCGCGCTCGGTGAGGGCGCAGCTGCCTACCTGCTGGACGGGGCCGTCTCCCCCGGCCAGCGCGAGCAGCTGCGCCGCGTGCTGGCGGCGGTCGCGCTGGTCGCGATCGAGGTACAGAGCGACGAGGCGGTCGACCTGGCGACCGCACTCCACGGCTCGGGACCGGCCTACGTCTTCCTGATGATCGAGTCCATGGTCGACGCCGCGGTACGGCTCGGCATGAAGCGGCCCGATGCCCTGGCGCTCACGCTCGCAACGGTGGTGGGGTCTGCGCGGTACGCTAGCGAAACCGGCAGCCACCCAGCGGAGCTCCGCAATCAGGTGACATCGCCGGGCGGAACCACGGCCGCGGCGCTCCAGGCGCTCGAGGCCAGCGGATTTCGGGCGAGCTTTGACCGAGCGATCGAGGCCGCCTACGCGCGGGCACGGCTACTTGCCAAGCGAAACGATGCGCCTGATCGGAGCACGAGATGACGATCTTTCAGCTGCTTGGCCTCTTGATCCAGTTGATGGGCTTCCTGATCTTCGCGCGGGCCATCCTCAGCTGGTTCCCGATCGACCGCGATGGCCCGATCGTGCGGGCACTCGAGGATGTGACCGACCCAGTCCTCGTCCCTCTGCGGCGCGTCATCCCGCCACTCGGCACGATCGACATCACCCCGATGATTGCGTTCTTCCTCCTGATGGTGATCGGAGGCGCCCTGTCCGGCCTGTAGCGGCCTCACCACCGAGCCGAACCGCGGCCTCCGCCTCGGTCACACCCGATACGGAGACGACCTTCCTGCGGCTGTGCAGCCCCCGTGTGATCGCCACGCTGCGGCGGCCGACCCGCAGACGCTTGGCCAGGAGACGGATCAGGGCGGCATTCGCCTGCCCTTCGTGCGGCGGCGCCGTCACCCGCACGATCAGCTCCCCGCCGATTACCGCGCCGACCGCCTCCCTCGAGGCACCGGGCACGAGGCGCACGACGAGGTGCACTCGTTCATCCCGCCGCCCACCGCTGCCCCCTGGCCCTGTCGTCACACCGCCCCCGATCGCTCCTTACACTGGCAGCTGTGGCGGCCCCCGTCGACCGCTTGACATAGAACGAGTGTTCTATTAGTGTCCGGCACATCCGTTCGACAGATCTGGCGGGATAATCCCCGCCCTGCGCTGAGATGAGAGGTGGCGAGAGATGGTCAAGAAGGCGAACAAGCCCGCTGAGACGACCCCGACGACCGAGCTCAACCGGGCGATCGCCCAGATCATCAAAGACCACGGCAAGGGCTCGATCATGCGCCTCGGTGACACCCAGGCGGCGATCAACGTGCAGTCGATCCCGACCGGCGCACTCTCCTTGGACCTCGCTCTCGGCATCGGCGGTGTGCCGCGCGGCCGCGTCACCGAGATCTTTGGCCCCGAGTCCGCCGGCAAGTCCACACTCGCCCAGCACATCCTCGCCGAGGCCCAGAAACGTGGCGGTACGGCCGCCTACATCGATGTCGAGCATGCGCTCGACCCCCAATACGCGGCCGCCTGCGGGATCAACATCGATGAGCTCCTGATCTCCCAGCCGGATACGGGGGAACAGGCACTGGAGATCTGTGAGGCGCTGATCCGTTCCGGTGCAATCGATCTCGTCGTCGTCGACTCGGTCGCCGCGCTGGTGCCCCGAGCCGAGATCGAGGGGGACATGGGTGACTCCCTCCCGGGCCTTCAGGCGCGGTTGATGTCCCAGGCGATGCGCAAGCTCACCTCCGTTGTGTCGCGAAACAACACCTCCCTGATCTTCATTAACCAGCTTCGCGAGAAGATCGGCGTCATGTTCGGCAGCCCCGAAACGACCCCCGGGGGACGTGCCCTCAAGTTCTACTCGTCAGTCCGAATCGACATCCGACGCATCGAGTCGCTCAAGGACGGACAGACCTTTATCGGCAACCGAGTCCGGTGCAAGGTCGTCAAGAACAAGGTCGCACCACCGTTCCGCCAGGCCGAGTTCGACATCCTCTTCACCGGCGACCAGCACGGCATCAACAGCCACGGCGATATCCTCGACCTCGCGGTCTCCTTCGAGATCATCAAGAAGCTCGGCTCCTTCTACTCCTACGGCGACCTTCGCCTCGGCCAGGGGCGGATGAACGCCACCAACTACCTGCGCGGCAACGACGAGCTTGCCAGCGAGATCGAACAGCTCGTCCGCAGCGAAGCCGGCCTGCCCGCCGCCCCCCCGCTCACGAGCAGCGCCCCGCCAGAGCCGATCCCCGAGAGTCCGGCTCCGCTGGAGCTGCTCGCCGAGCGCTAGCGTGATGGCGGTCATTCGCTCGATCGAGCGCCACAACGCTCACAGCTACGCCGTCACCGGCGACGGCCAGCCGCCAGTGATCGTCGGAATGGAGTCGATAGCTGAGCACGGGCTCGAGATTGGACGCCAGCTGACCGAAGCGCACTGGGCGGCGATCCACCGGACGGCCCGCCATCGATTCGCCATTGCCCGCGCACTGCGCCTCATCGCCCGCCGGGCGCGAACACGCGACGAGCTCTGCCGCGAGCTTTCCCGCTCGTTCACAGGGCCGGAGGTGGAGTCGGCACTCACGCGGCTTGTCGAGCTCGGCTATCTTGACGATCAGTCCTGGGCCCAGGACTACGTCGCCCGCTCGCGCGGGCGTGGGCGCTCACTGCTCGCCCACGAACTCAGCCGGCGAGGTATCGTGCGCGAGGTCCGCGAGCAGGCACTGGCAGAACACGACGATCGCTACCAGGCGCTAGCCGCCGCACGCCAGCGCCTGCGACTACTCAGGCACCTGACGCCAGCGAAGCGTGACCAGCGACTCTACGCATTCCTCTGTCGCCGCGGGTTCGACCCCGAGACCGCCCGGGCGGCGATGGCCCAGGTGACCGACTCAACGACGCCCCGGGACTGAGGCGATCGCAAGCCCTCCGGGCCCGCTGCTAGACTGCAGCGAGTGACAAGATCCGCCCGCCCGCCGAGCGCGACGCCCACCGCGGCGCGCCGGGGCGGCCAGACGGAGACGATATGGACCCGATTGTCGTGGCGATCCTCGCCATCGGCGGCTGCGCGATCGGCGCTGCCGCGACCTTTCTCGCACTTCAAGTGATGGCACGTGGCCAGATGCGGCGCGCACGAGACGAGGCCGACCAGCTCGCCGTCGACGCTCGCCGTGAGGTGCGTGAGTTGACCCTGGTGGCGGAACGCGAGGCGCTCGAGCGGCGCCGCGAGGTCGACACGGAGGGGCGCCTCGCTCGGCGCGAGCTGGCCCATGCCGAGCGCCGCCTGCAACAGCGCGACGAGGGGGTTGATCGGCGCACCGCCAAGCTGGAGCTCGCCGAGCAGGCGGTTCAGGACCGGGCCGCGAACCTCGAGATGGAGAAGCGGACACTCGACGAGCGAGCATCTCAGATCACCACCAACCTCGAGGAGATCGCTCAGCTCACGACGCAGGCCGCCCGGGACCAGCTGCTGGAGCGACTTGACCTGGAACTGCGCGACGAGAGCGCTCGTCAGGTCCGAGCAATGGAGGCGTCGGCCAAGCTCGAGGGCGACCGACGCGCCCGTAAGATGCTCGCCACCGTCATGCAACGGATGACCTCAGAGCTCACCGCCGAGACCACGGTCAGCTCGATCCCGCTGACATCCGACGATCTGAAGGGCCGCATCATCGGTCGTGAGGGTCGAAACATCCGCGCGTTCGAGGCGGCTACCGGATGCGACGTGATCATCGACGACACGCCTGGATCGGTGACCGTCGCTGGATTCGATCCGGTACGGCGCGAGATCGCCCGCCTGGCGCTCTCGCGACTCGTGCAGGACGGTCGAATCCAGCCAGTACGGATTGAGGAGTCGGTCGAGCGGGCCCGCAAGGAGATTGGCCAGGCTATCCAGGCGGCCGGTGAACAGCTGGTGGTCGAGGCCGGTGTTGCCGGTCTTCACCCCGAGGTCGTCAAGACCCTCGGCCGCCTCAAGTTCCGCTACTCCTACGGTCAGAACCAGCTCAGGCACGTGCTCGAGACCTCCTGGCTGGCGACCGCGCTCGCGCACGAACTCGGGGCCGACGTCGAGGTTGCTCGCATGGGCGGCCTCCTGCACGACCTGGGCAAGGCGGTTGACCGCGAGATGGAAGGGACGCATGCGCTGATCGGCGCTGACATCGCCAGGAGATTCGGGGTGCAGGGTGATGTTGTGCATTGCATCGAGGCCCACCACGAGGAGGTGAAGCCGGAGACCGTTGAGGCGCTGATCGTGATCTGCGCCGATGCGATGTCCGGGAGCCGGCCGGGAGCCCGACGGGAGTCGGCGGACCAATACATCCGGCGGTTGGAGACGCTCGAGGCGATCGCCAACTCCTTCGACGGCGTCTCGGAGTCGTTTGCGATCCAGGCCGGCCGCGAGGTTCGGATCATCGTTCAGCCGGACTCGATCGACGATCTCCAGGCCGCCCGCCTCGCGCGGAACGTGTCGCGCAAGATCGAAGAGTCCGTTCAATACCCCGGCCAGATCAAGGTCACCGTGATCCGCGAGACGCGTGCCACATCGGTGGCTCACTAGGAGCGAGCGCCGTCTCGGCGCGCTGCTCGGTCCAGTCCCGCGCCGCCTCGCGCGCGGCCACCGCCAAGCGCGACCGGCGGACAGTTCTCAAGTAGCGTTGCCCGATGAACGACGGAGACCTTGTCCAGCCGACGATTGAACCGTCGGTTTTCACGTGCCGGTCATCCTGGCATCGGGACAGTGCGCTGGAGTGCGGGCGCTGCACGGCGACGATCTGCCCGGCCTGCCTCGTCCATACACCGGGTGGCATCCGCTGCCAGCCATGTGCGCGGCTGAGGCGACCACCGATGTACCAGGTCGGCTGGTCACACTACGCGCTGGCTGCCGGCACGGTCGGGATCCTCTCCCTGCTGCTCGGCGTCGTGGGTGCCGTGTTGGTCCCCCCGGGGCGGCTGGGGCTGTTCGGTCTCCTGATCGGGCTCTTCGCTGGCAGCGGCATCGGCTCGCTGTTTGGCGCAGCCATCCTGCGGGTCACCGGCGGCAAGCGCGGGACCGGGATGCAGCTGATCGCAGCCGTCGGCGTTGTGGCGCTGCTGGCGGTACGGCTCGCCCTGGGCGGTGAGATCTCCTTGGAGCTGGTGATGCGTGACCTGGTCGGGCCGCTGGCCGGGATCATCGCCGTCAGCGTCGCCTGGCAACGACTGCATTAGAGGTGATGGACAGGGGATGGCGGCAGACCCGCGGCGCGGCAGCTAGCTCAGTCGATCCATCACGGTGAGAACGACCAGCAGGCCGAAGGTGACAACGGTCACCGCCAAGACTCTCCTGAGTTCAGCCACGATCAGCGGCGACTCACGCGCGATGTGCCGTCGCGGTCGATCGTCGCGGCGCGTCGGCGTGGGGGCTGCCTCCTCGGCGATCCGTGGAGCGCCCGAGTAGGTCGGACGGGGGGGCAGGCGACGCCGTGGCGCGCGGCGACGTGGCGTGCGAGGCATGAGTCCTCCTCCAGTGCCGGCTGCGAGGTCTGGCCTCCCGGTCGCTCCTTTGACCGCTAAGCCGTATCGCTATTAACTTGTTCCACCAGCATGTGGCCCCGTAGTGTAGCGGTCCAACACGCCACCCTGTCACGGTGGAGATCGTCGGTTCGAATCCGATCGGGGTCGCCAGCAAAACAAAGGACATTTCGTGGTGAGTGACCACGTCAGACGGCGCCAATGGGGCCATCTTGGGGCCATTCACCCGAGCAAGTGATCAAGTGCCTCGGCGGCGGTGTGCTGCTGCCCGCTCAAGAGATGGCCGTAAACGTCCCCGGTGAACGATGCGGAGCCGTGCCCGAGCCGCCGCGAAACCGTCAGTAGGTCGACACCAGCCTTGATCCATTGGCTCGCCGCCGTGTGCCGCAGGGAGTGGAAGTTGACCGTGCCCGGATCCGATGCGTGTCGAGGAGATCATCGACCCGCGCGGAACACGCGACTACTCGTCGCTTCGTCAAATTGGCGTGCCGCTCGATGAAGCTCGACCCTGGGCCGATGACGCGGTCCGGCGCCCGGCCCGGGCGAGCGGTCGGCGCGCCCGTAGCAGGAGTCGGAAGTGGCGCCAGAAGCGGACTGGCCGGAACGGTCGCCGACGACAACCTCGGACGCACCGGTTGGCGCGCTCGACGGCCTGCACATCCTCGACTTGTCGGACATCGGCGCGTTCGCGTCGATGCTGCTCACTGACTTCGGCGCCGACACCATCCGGGTGACGGCGGTGCCCGGTATTCGCCCGCGGATGACATCTGGCAGCCGGTTCATGCCGGGCGGCGATGCGGATCCGGCTCGCAGCGCTTCGTTCAATGCGTTCCACAGAGGCCAGCGGTCGATCGCACTGAACCTGAAGGACGCCGATGCGAGCGCGATCCTCAAAACCCTCGCGCGCACCGCCGATGTCGTTCTCGAGTCGTTCCGGCCGGGCGTGGTCGAGCGCCTCGGCGCCGACTACGCAACACTGTCCGAGGCAAATCCACGGCTCGTCTATTGCTCGCTCTCTGGGTTCGGGCAAACCGGTCCGTACCGCGACCTTCCGGGCCACGACATCAACTACATCGCGCAGGGAGGACTGCTGGGCGTGACCCGGCGCGCGGGGGCGCCTCCGACGATCCCGATCAACTTCGGGGCGGACTTCGCGGGCGGCGCGCTCTACGCGGCGTTCTCCATCCTCGTGGCCCTCGAAGCCCGCGAGCGCACCGGTCGAGGGCAGTACATCGACATGGCGATGAGCGATGGGGTGCTCTCGCTGCTGACGGGAGCGTTCCGCGGCTACTTTGCTGACGGCGAGGAGATCGTGCCGCAGCAGTACTTCCTCAACGGCGGCGTGCCCTGGTACGACACGTACGAGTGCGCCGACGGTCGGCGCCTTTCGGTCGGGGCGATCGAGGGCCACTTCTACGCCGGCCTCTGCCACGCCCTGGGGTTGCCCGAGTGGCTCGACCATCAGTTCGACGAGGACCGCCATGAGGCGATGCGCGCCAGCTTCGCCCAGGCGGTGGCGCAACGCTCCGCCGACGAGTGGATGCAGATCATGCCCGGCTACGATGTCCCGGCGGTTCCGGTCCTCGAGTTGCGCGAGATCCCGGAGGACGCGCAGGTACGCGCCCGCGAGATGGTGGTCGAGCTGGACTCACCGGTCGGCACTGTGCGTCAGATCGGGGTCGCGCCTCAGCTCAGCGATACGCCGGGCAACCCTCGAGCGACCGGACCGGCGACGGGGGAACACACCGGTCAGATCCTCGCACAGCTCGGCTACAGCGCGGAGGAGGTCGAGGCGCTGTCGGAGCGCCGGGCGATCGCATAGGTCACCGGCGGCGACGGCCGCCGGGCGGGCGCCAGCGACGCGGGACGGGAGGTCGGGACCTTGGAGGACAAGCTCACCACGCTCGAGCAGGCTGTGGCGCTGGTCGAGGACGGAAGTTCGTTGGCGATCGCCTCGCCCGCCGTCAACCCGACCGCGCTGGTGCCGATGGCGACGGTTCGCGAGCTGGTACGCCAGGGCAAACGCGACCTCACGCTCTACTCGGCGATGGGCAACCTCGAGGCTGACATGCTGATCGGCGCCGGCTGCGTCCGCGACATGCACTTCTGGGGATTCCGGCTCTTCGGTCGAGGCACCGCGCCGAACTTCCGGCGCGCCGTCGAGGCGGGTACCGTCACCGCGAGAGAGCACAGTGAGTTCTCGATGACCATCGGGGTGCTCGCCGGCAGCATGGGCGTCCAGTTCATCCCGCTGCACGGGTACCGCAACGACCATGTCCAGCATCACCCAGAGTGGACGACGTTCCCGTCTCCCCTCGATCTCCTTGAGGTCAGCGCCCGCGCTGAAGGGCGCCGCCGTCGTTGGTCTCGAAGAGTCCGGCGCTTTGCACCACCGCGACCATGTGGTCGGGATCGCTAGGGTCGATCCTCAGGTCGTCGCAGGCGGGGGCCCCACCGAAGACACTCTCGGTCACGCTCGTGACCGCCATCATCCAGAGCCCTCGCGTCGGATGCCCCCAGAGCGGGCGGTTCAGCTCCCAGCTCTCCCCACCGCCGTCTGAGCTGAACAATCCCGCAGGCGCGACCCGATGTAGAGCCGGCCCGGCTGCGACGCGGCGCCGGGCACGATCGTCCAAATTCGTTCGAGGCTCGCCGTCGCCTCGAACCGTGGCGACGACTCGCCCCGCTCCTCATCAAGGCTGAGCTGCTGCGCACCGCCAGGTCGGCGGGGCTCGCCCGGTACGTCTCGCCGAGGGCGAACGCGGGCGCGGGCGATTCATTCCAGGTCGCGCCGTTGTCGTCGGAGACGAAGAGGTGCGGGCCCCACTGCATGTGCGCCGTCGAGACCCAGATCCGGCCGTCACGAGGATCGCGGATGGCGTAGTCCACCTGGTCGCCGAGGAAACTCGGCTCACTCAGCGACCATGACTCGGTCCTCGCTGCGACCGATCACCAGGCCCTTGCGCGTGCAGATCAGTAGCTCACAGCCCGACGTGTGCCTCCCGCGCCCGCGGGCAGTCTAGCCTGCGTCATAGTAGCGAACGCGTTACTCCAGGATGGCCGCGGCAGCCAGCTCTACCACGCGCTCCGCGTCGTAACCAAGGAGCTCCGTGAGCACGTGGAAGTTGTCCCGTCCGAAGCTCGGCGCGGCGCGCCCGATCTGCGCAGGCGTGCGGCTCAGCCGGAAGCGCGAGCCCTCGACGGTCGTCGTACCGACGGTGTCGTGCTCCAGCGTGACGAAGTGGCCGCGGTGTTGCAGCTGCGGATCGAGCACCGCCTCGGCGCTGTTCTGGACCGCGTGGGCTGGTACGCCGGCTGCCTGCAGCTCGTCCTGCACATCGAACATCTCGCGTTCGGAAGTCCACGCGCCGATCGCGGCGTCGATAGCATCGAGGTGGGCCTGTCGCGAGGCGAGATCGGGGTGCGCGTCCGCCAGATCGGTGCGACCGATCGCCGCGGCCAGTGCGCGCCACTGCTCCTCGGACGGCGTCGCGATCGCCACCCAGCGGTCGTCTCCTGCAGCGGGAAAGACGGCGTGGGGAGCGATCTGGGCGTCGGCGTTGCCGATGCGTTCGAACTCGCGGCCGTTGATGGAGTAATCGAGGATCGCGGGCGCGAGGAGGTGCACGCAGGCCTCGGCCTGCGAGAAGTCGATGTACTGTCCCTCGCCGGTGCGGTCGCGATGATCGAGGGCCGCCAGCAAGACCGCGAGCGTCAGCCATGGTGCGACGTAGTCGGTAGACACCACCACGGCCGGGTCGCGGTCGCCCCAGCCCACGATGCTGTTGAACCCGGCCGCTGCAGCGCCCATCGTGCCGAAGCCTGCGATGCTCGAATGCGGCCCCGACTGCCCGAACAGCGAGCTGCTGACCATGATGATGCTGGGATTGACCTCGCGCAGTGTCTCCTAGTCGAGCCCCCAGCCCGGCATCGCCTTTGGCGAAAATGACTCGCTTACCAAGTCGGCCCAGCGCACGAGGTCGAGGATGATCTCGCGCCCCTGCTCGCTCGAGATATCGAGTGTCATCCCAAGCTTGCCGGCGTTCATGTTGTGGTACAGCGAGGAGGCCTCGGGCCCAGGCTCATCGCCGATCCACGGTCCGACGCCACGCGCGGTGTCGATGCGGGTGGTCGATTCGATTTTGACGATCGTCGCGCCATAGTCGGCCATCACGCGGGTCGCTGCAGGGCCGGCCATCACCCACATCAGGTCGAGCACCTTCACTTCGCTCAGCGGCAGACCCTCGATGGCGCCAGCCACCCGCTCGACGCGGGGCCTGCGTTCCAGCATCCCGGCGAGGTCGGCGGCGGCGGCGGCGATGCCTGGCGCGGCTCGTCCGCGCTCGATCGGCGTGCGGCTCAACCGGGCGATGGCTCCGGGGTAGCGCCCAGCGACGCCATGCTCGCTCGCGTCGGCGTCCCACCAGTAGTCGCGGGCCGCGAACTGCGGCGAGTTGTGCAGGTCCTCGATCGAGGAGGCTGGCACGATCAACAGGCGGCGCTCCATTGCCTTGGCGAGCAGCTCTGCCTTGGTCTTGGTGAGGAAGAATGCCGCGAGCTCCGCTAGGACGCGTTGGTACTCCTCGATCGGCTCCTCGCCGCTGGCCAGCAAGGCCTGGTAGCCGATCCAGTCCTTGTCTCGCGTCGCCTCGTCGCAGCCACCCTCCTCGTGCACCCACTCCATCAGGCGACGCGAGAACGGGCCAATCCCTGGGCCGAACAGGAACGTCAGGGAGGCGTAGCCGTCCGCCGTCTTCCAGATCAGCGGAATCGGCAGGCCGCTCCGCAACACGCCCCCGCGGAAGCGCTCCGACTGGATCCCGCCACACGCCGCCGCGAGCACGTTTGATTCTGTGGCCTGCATCAGCGCCGTCTGAAGCGACACGTCGACATGCTGACCGACCCCGGAGTGCTTCCGCTCTCGCAGCGCAATCAACACCGCCTGTGCCGCCTCGACGCCGCCGTGCAGTGCGGCCTGCGGGATGCCGATGCGCAGCGGCGCGCGGTCATCGTCGCCCGTCAACGCCATCGCGCCCGAGGCGGCGGCGACCGTCAGATCCGTTGCGGCGTAGCCGGCCTTCGGACCGTCCGATCCAAATGGCGTGATCGAGACATAGACCAAGGCCGGATTCAGCTCCGCAAGGTCGTCGGAGCCGAGACCCTGCGCGGCTAACACGCCGGGCGTCGCAGACTCGATCAACACGTCCGCCGTGGCCGCCAGCCGACGCAGCCGCTCCCGCCCCTCGTCGCTGTCGAGGTCTGCGGTGACCGAACGCTTGTTGCGGGCCCAGGCCGCCCACGGCAGCGATGTATCCGGCCCCGGCTCGTCGCCGGCGAACGGACCGCGCGTCCGTGCCGGACTGCCCTCGGGTGGTTCGACCGCGATCACGTCCGCGCCAAGGTCCGCAAGGACCATCCCCGCGATCATGCTCTCGTTGTCGGTCAGGTCGACGACCCGGTAATGCTGCAACATCGGTTCGCTCTCCCTCACGCGGCTCGCTCGCTGCGTACCTTGCCAAGGTGGTGCGCATCCTACGAGCCAAGGTGGTGCGCATCCTACGAGGCTGAGTGGATGATGGCGCGGCCAGGAGGCACTCGACACCGCGCGGTTCGGCCCGCCTAAACGGCGAGGAAGTCGTCGGCTCCCACTACGAACGTGGCTGGCCACCAGCCGGAAGAATGCTGACGGCACTTGCCGAACGTCATCAACCAATGTGGGACCGTGAACGATGGGAATGATATGGAGGGGAGGCAGCCAAGTAGCGCGCCGCGCCTCAACCCCGCCGAGCGTTCGAGGCGCGCGCCAGCGGAGGAGGGCTCGAACATGGCAGCCCGACTGGATGGCAAGACCGCGATCGTCACTGGGGCGGGCCGAGGCATAGGCCGCGGCGAAGCGCTGGCGCTGGCGGCCGAAGGCGCGGCGGTCGTCGTCAACGACCTTGGCGGATCGACTGATGGTGAGGGGGCCGACCAAGCTCCGGCGCAGGAGATCCTAGAAGAGATCGTGGCCAGCGGTGGTCGCGCAGTGGCGAACTACTCGGATGTCTCCGACTTCGACGCCTTTGCCGAGATGGTCAAGCAGGCACTCGCCGAGTTTGGCGGCCTCGATATCCTCGTCAACAACGCGGGCATCTGCCGGAGCCCTACACCTGCGCGTTGTACATGTCGAGGACCACGCCGTAGACGTGCAACGACTTGGAGGGGTCGTACGACATCGTGTAGAAGACGTCGTCCATCTTCTTCAGCTGTTTGACGAGGCGGCGCAGCTTCGGCACCGGATCGACGTCGAAGTCGACGCGCACGTCGACCGCCGGCCAGGGCTGCTTGCCGTTGAAGACCTGGATCATCGCCCACGCCTCAGGGACGGATCTACGCTGACCCTGGCCGCCTGCAGCCTTGCCCGCCTCGAGCGCGCGCAGGAGCCGTTCGTCCATCGACTCGCCTTTGTTCTCTTTGAGCGCCTTGGCCATCTGCTTGACGGGCTCCGGCCCGGCCATGTAGTTGCCCATCGCGATCGAGCCGTCGTCGACGATGTGGCTCGCGTGGTTCCAGACGTCTGAGCCAGTGCGCACCCAGGTCTCGCCGGTTGTTGTAACCGCTCCGATCTGGCGCCAGGTCCAGTTCTCGTCCTGCTTCTCGAGCTCGCCCTCCATGTCGTCCCAGCTGACGCCGGCGTCACGCAGGTCGCAGAGCTTGTGACCGTTCTGGGGGTGGATCGTCGCCATCGGCGCGACGATGATTCCCTGGTCGCTCAGCTCCGGCACGAGATGGCGGTGCACGGGGAACGTTCTCGAGAAGTTGATCGTCATCGTGGTCGAAGCGATCCCGATCTCGTTGGTGTCGGGGTTGCTGGCGAGGACCGTGTACGTCATGAGGTCCGATTCCTTTCGCTCGTTGAACCGCGCCGCGATTCTCGCGTGGTCTCCGTGCTGATGCGGAACCCCACACGGCCGCGCGTCTGGCCCGTGGCGACCGGCGTGCGCTTACGCAGGCCCTGCAGTGCGCGGATGGAGGCCACGCCCACGGCGTGTCTCTGTGCCTTCTTGAACTTGTCGGGATCGAAGATCGGCAGGGCCAGCACCTGCTCGATGGTCTTAGGAGGGGACATTCGGCTCGTACGCCACGCCGTTCTCATCGTGCTCGTGCATGGAGCGGTGGTAGACCGGGTGCTCGTGAACGACCGCGATCAGCCCGTCCGGCCCGTCGTGCACGTGCTGGACGACGGCGCCGTCCTCGGGGATGAAGTCCGACGGGGCATCGCCCCACTCCTGCGTGTACCGCGCCATGCGGTCGGGCAGGATCGGCATGGTGTCCGATGGATCTCTAGTCATCTCACCCCGGACTCTAGCACAATCACGGGGGCGTCGCCTGGTCCACCACCCGCAGCGTCATGCGCTTCTGGTTCCCGGACGTGGTTCGCTCCAACACCTCAAACCTGGTGTTTCGCTGGATCAGGATCTCCATCTCGTTCTTGGCAAGTCAATGCGCGGCTACGATTGGGCGCGTCGGAGGGTCGCCCCGGAGCGTGCCGGAGCCAGCCGCGCCCGCTTGACCATGACTCCCCCCGCGGCCATAGTCACCGGTACCGTCGCAGGCGACACGAGGCCTCGGCGGGTGTGGGGTAGAGGGGCGGCCGTGGCAGACAACCTGCAACACGACATCCTTATCGTCGGCGGCGGCGGCGCCGGTCTTCGCGCCGTGATCGCGGCCGCCGAAGCCCACCCGGATCTCGATATCGCGATGGTCTCCAAGGTCTACCCGATGCGCAGCCACACGGTCTCCGCCGAAGGCGGCGCCGCGGCAGTGATCAAGGAAGACGACAGCATCGACGATCACATCCACGACACGATCAGCGGTGCCGACTGGCTCGCCGACCAGGACGCCGTCGAGCTGTTCGTCAACGAGGCGCCACGCGAGATGATCCAGCTCGAGCACTGGGGGTGCCCGTGGAGCCGCGAGGCGGACGGCAGCGTCGCCGTCCGCCCCTTCGGAGGGATGCGTATCCGCCGCACGTGGTACGCCGCCGACAAGACCGGCTTCCATATGCTCCACGCGCTGTTCCAGACCTCGCTGAAACACAGGGCCGTGAAGCGCTACGACGAGTGGTTCGCGACGCGCCTGCTCGTCGAGAACGGGCGCTGCCAGGGCGTGATCGCCATCGAGATGCGGACCGGCGAGGTCCATGCCATCCGTGCCCGCTCTGTGATCATGTGCACCGGCGGTGGCGGCCGCGTCTTCCCGTTCACCACCAACGCCGCGATCAACACCGGCGACGGCATGGCCATGGCCTACCGCGCGGGCGTCGCGCTCAAGGACATGGAGTTCGTCCAGTACCACCCGACGGGCCTGCCCGGCACCGGCATCCTCATCACCGAGGCCGCCCGCGGCGAGGGCGGCATCCTCGTCAACACCGAGGGCCGCCGCTACCTCGCGGACTACAACCTCGGCGAGCCCGTCGAGATCACCGACCCGCGCCACCCGCAGCTCCGCACCATGGAGCTCGGGCCGCGCGACAAGCTCTCGCAGGCGTTCATGGAGGAACAGGACGCGGGCCGCGTCTTCGAAGGTGAGTACGGCACGTACACCCACCTCGACGTGCGTCACCTCGGCGAGCAGCTGATCGAGGAGCGCATCCCGTTCGTGCGCGAGTTGGCGAAGAACTACGCCGGCATCGACCCGGTGCATGAGCCGATCCCTGTACGGCCCGTCGTGCACTACATGATGGGCGGCATCGACACGGACACCAGCGGCGCGACGAGCCTGCCCGGTCTCTTCGCCGCCGGCGAGTGCGCCTGCGTCAGCATCAACGGGGCGAACCGCCTTGGCTCCAACTCGCTGACCGAGCTGCTCGTGTTCGGGCGCCGTGCCGGCATCTCCGCCGCCGAGTTCGCGCGCGAGCACACCGACCTCGACATGGACGCCCTCGAGGCGCAGCGCGCCGACGAGGAGTTGGGCATCGCCGCGCGCTTCCGCACGCCGCGCGACGGCGGCGAGCGTCTCGCCACCATCCGCCGCGACCTCAACGCGACGATGGAGGACGGCGCCGGCGTCTACCGCGAGGAGGCCCGCCTGCAGGCCACGACCGAGAAGGTGGCCGAACTCAAGGAGCGCTACACCAACGTCGCCATCGACGACCACAGCAAGAGCTTCAACACCGAACTCACGGCGGTGCTCGAACTTGGTTTCCTGCTTGAGGTCGGCGAGGCGGTCGCGCACTCGGCGCTGCAGCGCACCGAGTCGCGCGGCTCGCATCAGCGCATCGACTACCCGGACCGCGACGACGAACAGTTCCTGACGCACTCGCTCGCGTACCACACCGACGGCGCGCCGCGCGTGGAGTACTCGGACGTGACGATCACGAAGTGGCCGCCCGCCGAGCGGACCTACGGGAACTAGCACGGGAGGTGTCGTGACCAGCCCAGCGATGAAGACCCAGCAGACCGTCACCCTTGAGGTGTTCCGCTATCACCCGGACACCGACGACGCACCCTCGTACCAGACGTACGACGTGCCATACCGCGATGAGTGGGTCGTCCTCGACGCGCTCAACTGGCTCAAGGACGAGGTCGACGGCACGCTCAGCTATCGCTGGTCGTGCCGCATGGGCGTCTGCGGCAGCTGCGGGATGATGGTCAACGGATACCCGCGCCTGACCTGCAACGCCTTCCTGCGCGAGTTCCTGCCCGGCCCGATCCGCGTCGAGCCGCTGCGCGGCTTCCCCGTCGAGCGCGACATGGTGACCGTCCTCGACGACTTCATGGACAAGCTGACCGACGTGAAGCCGTGGATCATCCGCGAGGTCGAGCAGCCCGTCGAGGAAGGCGAGTACCTCCAGACGCCGTCGCAGCTGGCGGACTTCAAACAGTTCAGCATGTGCATCAACTGCATGCTCTGCTACGCGGCGTGCCCCGTGTACGAGCACGAGGACGAATTCATCGGCCCGGCCGTGCTCGCCCTTGCGCAGCGCTACAACCGTGACTCGAGAGACCAGGGCAACGCGCAGCGCCAGGAGCTGATCTGGGCGGACGACGGCATCTGGGACTGCACCTTCGTCGGGGAGTGCAGCAGCGTCTGCCCGAAGCACGTCGACCCGGCCGCCGCGATCCAGCAGGCCAAGATCGAGGCGACGAACAACTTCTTCATCTCGCTCCTGCCGTTCACGCCCCCGGGGATGGGTCGCTAGCCGTGCCCGGACCGCTGCCGCGAGCGAAGTCCAACGGGTGGTGGAACCGCAGCTGGGCGTACCGGCTGATCCTGCTGCGCGAGCTGTCCTCCGTTTTCGTTGCGGCCTACATCGTGCTCCTACTCGTGCTGGTCTCGCAGGTCCGCGCGGGCGAAGGCGCATTCAACGACTACCTCGACGTGCTGAAGAGCCCGCTGTTCTGGATCATCCACGCGGTGATCCTCGGCTTCGCGCAACTGCACACGTCGACGTGGTTCCGACTAACCCCGAAGGCGTTGGCGCTCAAGCTGGGCGGCAAGCCGGTGCCGCCGGAGTTGGTCATCCTCGGCAACTACGTGATCTGGGCCGGCGTCTCCATCGTCGTGCTCGCGGCCTTCCTGATCGAGCTGTAGGAGAAGCCCCGTGCGACCCTCGAACGAGCCGTTCTTCTGGGCGATCTTCTCCGCGGGCGGGATGGTCGTTGCGCTGCTGCTGCCGGTGCTGATCATCATCACCGGCTTCGTCGTCCCCGCCGGGGGTGTCGAATTCGACCAGCTCGACACGCTGTTCAACAACCCGCTCGTGCGACTGATCGTGTTCGGCGTGGCGTTCCTGTCGTTCTTCCACGCCGCGCACCGCGTCCGCCACACGCTGAAGGACCTCGGGCTGCGCTCGGTGTCCACGCCGCTGGCAATGGTCTGCTACGCTTCCGCCCTTGTCGGGACGATCTGGGCGGCGCTGGTAGTCCTCTGATATGGAGTGACCGGTTGTCAAGCAGCACCGGCGGCGGTCGTGGTGGTCCGACTCCGGAGCGGGGGGAGATGGACGAGCGAGGGCGCTGCTGCGACGAACGTGTCACTCTGATATTCGTGGGTTGCCCTGGGGCCTTGCCACATTGACCGTGCTTCGCCGGGTCGCTGATGCAGTTCGTGTGGTTCCTGAGGCGGCTCTGGATGCGTGTCCTCCGTCGGAGGTCGCAGCGGGACCGCTTCAGCTGGGAACGGCTCGATGCGCTGCGCCGGGATCACTGGCCCTCCATCTCCGTCCTCCATTCCGAACCGCCGTTTGTGACAGGCGAGCAGTCATGCCGATGACCGTGACCTCGCCCACCGAGGTGGCTGTCACGCCAGAGACCCATCGTCCCGGCGGCATCGACTCAAGCCCCCGGTCATCAACTCGATGCCATGGCTCTCTTGACCAGAGCATCACCTTGCGGCAAGACCCCTTGTTCTCGTACCCGTAGTCGGGGAAGCAGTCCGATGTCAGTCTCCGTCAGACAGACGATCTCCGGAGCATGGTGATCGATGCGCCGCAGGATCTCTGGGGCTCGCCACTACCTGGGCGTCGCTGGACATTCCACGTGACCAGTCGCAATGGCCTACGTGCTCTCCCCTCTGAAACCTGGACGATCCTGGACCTCCTCGGCGGCTATCCGCAGGGGTAGTCTGTGCGGCATCTGGGACGCGCTGCCGCTGGCCGCGCCCGAAACGATCGCACTGAATCGCCCTATGCTCGTCCCCTGCCCGAGTCGGCGCATAATGCAGCAGACACGCAGACTTGGTCATCCGGCAGAGGATCGCGGACGCGCCCGCGGGTCCCGGGTCGTGTGGAGGCACCATGAGAACTGGCCAGTTCCAGGGATTCAACGTCCAGCTTGAAGAGCGCGGCGTCTGCATCGTCACGTTCGACGAGCCCGCCCGGATGAACAGCACCACGCAGGCGATGAAGCGTGACCTGACCGAGATCCTCTTGCAGGCACAGATGAGCGATGACGTGCGCGCCGTCGTCATCACGGGCAGCGGTCGGGCATTTGCGGCCGGCGACGATATGTCCCAGGGCGGCGGCGAGCTTCAGCCGACACTCGTCCCCACCGTCGACCGGGGACACGACACGCCGGTGGGCACCTATGACGCGCTCCGCCATCTCTCCCAGCAGGTGAACCTCGCGATCCGTAACCTCGACAAGATCACAATCGCCGCGGTCAACGGTTTCGCGATCCAGACCGGACTATCACTCGCACTCGCCTGCGACTTCAGGATCGCCTCGGAGGACGCCAGACTGGGCAGCGCGACCCTCCGTTTCGGGCTACTACCGGACGAGGGCGGCCACTTCCTGCTCGTGCAGGCGCTGGGGCTCCCACGTGCGCTCGACTTCATGCTCCGGAAACGGATTGTGACGGCCGCTGAGGCCCTCGAACTGGGCCTCGTTCACGAGGTCGTTCCGAATGACCAGCTGCTCGATTCAGCGGTGGCGCTCGCCCGCGAATTCGCCGAGGGCCCGCAGGTGGCGATCCGACTGCTGAAACGTTCGATCTACCAGGCGGCCGAGCTGTCGATGGAGCAAGCCTTCGACGACATTGCAACGAAGGCGGCGATCACTGACCACCACACCGATGCGAAGGAGGGCGGCACTGCCTTCCGAGAGAAGCGCGCGCCGCGGTTCTCCTAGTTCACCATCGGTTACCCGGGAAACGGGCCCGCCGCTGCCGGGTCCGCCGCACCAACTCTCTATTCCGTAGCGACCGCGTCGGACTTCGCCCGGAACTCGTCTACGTCCAGACTCATGATTTGGAGGTCGTGGAGCTGCCCGTCGCGGTCGATCAGCTGGTTCCGCAGCCGCCCTTCCTTGACGAAGCCGAGGTGGTCGAAGACGCGGATCGCCGCGTGCTGGTCGGTCGTCATCTGGGCGAGCATCTTGCGCACGCCACGCTGGCCAGCGAGCGCGAACGCCTGCTCCGTGAGCACGCGGCCGAGTCTGAGCCCCCGGGCCGATGGCGACACGAGCACCCGCAGCTCCGCGACGTGGCGCGTCCAGTCGAGGCCCTCAGACGCGACCGTGGTGTAGCCAATGATCTCTTTCCCACGGAGGGCCAGGATCGTCACGTAGCGGTCGGCTTCCAGATCCTCCACCCACTCGGACACTACTTCCGGCCGCGTGATGTCGCGTGGGAGGAAGAGCAGGTCATGCGGTGGTAGCCCGCGTGCGAACGCGAGCATCCCCTCGGCATGTTGCGCCGTCATCGGCCGCAGCTCGATCGTCTGACCGTTCAGCTCGAGTCTTGCCGGGTAGTTGAGCGGCTCCGGAGGCGGCGCCTGTGGATCCTGCCGCCCGGTCAGCATCCGCATCACCTTATCGCCGAGTCCCATGTCTACCTCCGCGCGGCCTGATACCTGCCTTGCTATTCCTCTGATCGCCACAGAGCTCGGCAGTCTTGCCGGATGCCGCGAGCGGTATCTCTCGGCTTCCAATATACGCAGATCGGCGGGTCGAAACTGCAATGTCAGGTAGCGGGGAGCGCACCTTCCGATCCGGAACCACCCGCGAGGCCCGCCGGTCCAACCCCGTGAACGGATGCGAGAACGGAGCAGTCGGTGCCGTGTAGCTCGCCAGCTCGAACCGGCCGCCGCACCGCCCCCTTCGCCCGGGCGACCCCGCTGCTACGCTCGGCGGGCCGTGTCGATCGACCATGCCACAACGGGCGGGCCGAACACGGAGAGGGCGAGAGGGCGATGCGAATCCTGGTACTCGGCGGGAGCGGCTTCATCGGGCCGCGCGTGATGCGACGGCTGATTGAGCGCGGGCACGAAGTCCACTGCATGGACATCTCGCCCGAGTCGCCGCAGCTGGCGGCCATTCGCGACGAGATCGCCATCTCCCGTGGCGACATCACATTGATGGATGACGTGATGGAGGCGATGACGGAGAGTCAGCCCGACCGAGTCCTCAACCTCGCGTACGCTCTCGGCGCTGGCGAGGGCGACCCCCATCCCCAGATCCGACTCAACATCCTGGGGATGGACAACTGCTTTGAAGCCGCGCGTCTGCTCGGCATCAGGCGCGTGATCTACGCCAGTTCGCTGGCCGTCTACGGCAACCAGAGCCTCCACGGCGAGCGCTCGGTCGTCGAGGACGACGCCCGGCTGGGGACCAGCCTCTACGCGGTCTCCAAGACGTTCAATGAGCACCAGGCCGACTGGTACAACCGCGCGTTCGGTATGGCCATCACGGGGATCCGCCCGGCGAACATCACCGGGCCGGACAAGGTGCGAGGCTCGACCAACCATGTGGTCTGCCAGGTCCTGCCGGCGATGGGAGAGCGCGCCCAGTTCCCCTACGGGGACACGATGACGCTGCCGCTCCACGTCGAAGACATCTCTGAGGTGTTCGTGCGCGTCACGCTCGCACCGGAGACTCGCTACTCGATCTACAACTCAGGTGGCGAATCGATGAGTCTCGCCGGGCTTGCGAGCCTCGTCAGAGAGTTCCTACCGGACGCTGAGATCGTCTTCGAGCGGGAGGTCGGTGGCCGGGAAGCCTCTGGCCTCTACCTGATGGACAACTCGCGGCTACTTGAGGAGTTCGAGGTCGAGTACGCCCCCTTCCGCCAACGTGTGATGGAGACGATTAACGATGTCCGGCGTGCCAGAGAGTTGCCGCCCATCGGGTAGTCCGTCGACGACCACGACCTCGCGGGATTCGCCCCCAGATCAGGGGATGGGCCAACGCGCGGCAGTCCTCGTCGGTCAGGATCCGCCGGCCAGCGGGCAGCCTGCCTAGCGATCGACCGGGGCGAGCTTCTGCTCTGCCGCTCCACCGAGCCGCGACAGAAGGTATGAGACCGTCCAGTAGACTAGGCCGACGATGACGTAGATCTCGAAGAACGACCCGTCGGCCAGGTCACTCTGGCCGGCGAGGACCTTCTTGCCCTTTTCCAGGGTGTTCACCATCGAGATCGCCGCGAGCAGAGCCGTGTCCTTCCACAGGGCGATGAATCGTCCGATGATCGCCGGGATGACGGCGGCAAGCGCCTGCGGGAGGATGATGTAGCGGTACTTTCCGAATGCGGACAGGCCCAGCGCCTCGGAGCCCTCGTACTGGCCGTTTGGTATCGACTGCAGGCCTCCCCTGATCACCTCCGCGATATATGCACCGCCAAAGAAGGCGAAGACGATCATGATGCGGAAGACCAGCGAGATACTGCTGAACGCCTCGCCAACCGGGCCCAGTTCGTCCTTGAGGAAGGTGGCGAAGAGCAGCCAGACGAGGAGCGGTCCGGCTCGCACTACCTCAATGTAGCCAACCGCGGTGAGACGCACGGCGCGGTAGGGCGAGATACGCGCAAGCGCCAACACGAGCCCGATGAAGAACGAGAAGAAGCCGCCGACGGCGAAGACGAGCACATCGAGGAACGCGCTCTCCAGCTGGATCGTCGGCACGCCGTACTGCAGGAGCAGCGCGAATGGGATGAGGAGCACCCAACCGGCGCCGACCGCCTGCGGGACAACGGGGCTCCCGCCCCAGGAGGCGACCCGCCTCCCCAGCACTGCCGCTCCACCAAGCGTCCCGAAGACGCCCGCCAGCAGCAGCCAGCTGGCGCCGAAGGGCAGAGCGAGGCCGAAGGAGAGGGCGTAGAGCCATCTGGGCGCCCAGCCCGTTTCGAGAACCAGGTCC
Source organism: Dehalococcoidia bacterium (assembly GCA_965249675.1). Classification (GTDB taxonomy): domain Bacteria; phylum Chloroflexota; class Dehalococcoidia; order UBA2979; family UBA2979. Next base: position 1,478,027 of record OZ252250.1, on the reverse strand, counting down.
TTGTCGAGCCCGCTGACGACGGTCGTACTGCCGTCGGACGCCCTGATCGTATCGGTAAACGGCGTCTCGGTGATCTGTGCATCCGACCCCAGCCCGAGCACGAGCAGCAAGAATGCGGCCGCCCCCACCGAGATGAAGTACGGTCTCAGGCTTCCTCCCCACACCCCGTAGGAGAAGGCGGCCAGCGCCGCGGTCAGAAAGACCGGGATCCAGATGCGCCACAGCTCGTCGGAGGGATAGCTCCCGACGAAGAAGAGGCGCCGGTTGAGCGCTATCAGCCCCCAGTTGGCGTCGAAGAAGACGAACTTGATGATCAAGAACGCGAAGGCCGCCCAGAGCGCGAGGCCGGCGATACTGAGGATCGTGTTCCCTCGCGAGTTGAAGAGGTGATCGCGCGCCCAGTCGATCTTCTGGGAGATCACGCTGGCCTCAGCCGTGATCGCGCTCATTTGACTTGAACCCGACGGTTGATCTGGTTCATCACGATCGAGATCGTGATGTTGGTGATGGCAAACATCGCGAAGATGAAGAAGTACGTCTGCAAGAGGTTGCCGGCGTTGTTCACAATCCGGTTGGAGATCAAGACGATCTCGCCGTACGCTATCGTGTGAGCGAGTGTGGAGTCCTTGTTGGTGTTCTGATATTCGTTGTTCAGAGACGGGATCATGATGCGCAAGGCCTGAGGCAGGATCACGAGCGTCAACTGCTGGTAGGGCGAGAGGCCAAGAGCGGACGACGCCTCCCGCTGACCGGGCGGGATCGCCTGAATCGAGCCACGCACGATCTCGGCAATAAATGCGGCGAAGTAGAGGGAGAGCGAGATCAGGGCGCTGAAGTATCCCAGCCTCAGGATGTTCCCACCCTCATAGCCAAAGAAGCCCGTGTCCGTCTGCGTGATCTCTGGAAAGCTCAGCCTGACCGGGAAGAGCAGCACCACGTAGCTGACCAGGGCAATGCCCAAGAAGACGGCAGCTCCCCATGAGTTGTGATGGAGCGACTCGCCGGTCTCCTCCTCGCGGAGCAGACGCCTCGACCTGACGACCCAGCCGGCAACCACCGCTGCCGCCAGCACCAGCACCCACACCCACCACAGCTGGTTGGCCGTGTGGGGCCAGGGCGCGGCCAATCCGCGGTTGCTGATGTAGGCGACCCCCGACCATCCGGCGCCCGCCTCGATCTGCGGGAGTTCCCGAAACGCGGCGAAGGCAAAGAAGAACATGATGAGGAGCAGGGGCAGGTTCCGGAACGTCTCAACGTAGAGCTTGCCGGTGAGGCTCACGATCGGGTTACCCGTCAGCCGCGCCACACCGATGAACAAGCCGAGAACTGAGGCCAGCGCGATCGCCAGCAGGACGACCGACAGCGTGTTCCCTGCCCCCTTGAGGATCCCCAGCCACCGGGTGTCGGCTGCGTCGATATAGAGCTCAGGGAGGATCGCGCTCCCGTCGGGGCTCCCGTACGGAGCCCTCAGGAAGTCGATATCGAGGAAGTTGATGAGCAGCGTCGCAACGACGTAGATGGCCACGGTGCCGGCGGCGCCGCCGACGACGAGATTGATGATCAGGTGCCGAATGTGACGCTGGTTCCACAGGTGCCTGAGCTGCGTGGGCATCGAGATTACGCAGCTCCATTCCGACCCGGGAGATTGAGAATGTAGCAGAACGGCAGAGGGGCAGGAGAGCTCTGGCTCTCCTGCCCCTCTGGTTGAAGACGTTCCTATGTCAACGCATCGGTGGTGCGTAGATCAGACCGCCGTCGAGGTAGGAGTCGTTCAGCGAACCCTCACGCGTCAGACCGACCTGGGCCAGCGTCGCCTCATACGCCTCGCCGTAGTTCCCGACCTGGGTGATCACGTCCTGCATGAACGTGATGTCGATCTTGCCGCCGCCGATGCCGAGCTCAGACGGCGCACCACCGGCGAACCCGACTCCAAGCAGACGGGCGATGGTGTTGTTCGGCGGGTTCGCGGCCATCTCAGCAACGTTCTGGGAGGTGACGCCCTGCTCCTCGGCGATGATCATGCCGTTGACGATCCAGCGAACGACGTCTTCCCACTCACTGTCGTAGTCGCGGACGCTCGGCCCGAGCGGCTCCTTCGACAGGGTCTCGGGAAGCACGACCGCGTCGACGCCATCATCAGCCTTGAGGCCGAACTGGATGCCGCCGAGCTGCGACTTGTCAGACGACCACCCGTCGCACTGGTTGCTGAGGAACGCGGCCTTGATTTCCGGGTTGGCCTGGAGGGTCAACTCCGTGTAGCTCAGTCCCCCTTCGGCGAAGAAGTCGGAGACCGCTCCCTGTGTGCTCGTGCCGTCCAGGATGCAGATCGTGGCGCCGTCCAGGTCGCGGACGCTCGATGCCCGAGAGCTCGCCTTCACCATGACGCCAGCGCCGTCATAGAAGGTGGTGGGCGCGAAGGCCACGCCGAGGTCGGCGTCACGGCTCGCCGTCCACGTCGTCGTCCGGATCAGGACGTCAATCTCTTCTGCCGCCAGCAACTCAAAGCGGTTCGCCGAGGTCGCTTCCTTGAAGTCGACCTTTGTGCTGTCCCCGAAGACTGCTGCCGCGACGGCGCGACAGTACTCGGCATCGTTGCCGACCACCGAGCCGTCCGGGTTGATCACGCCGAAGCCCGGGGTATCTGCCTTGACACCACAGACCAGCGTGCCCCGGTCAATCACGTCATCGAGCGTGTTGCCGTTGGTGTTGCCACCCTCGTCATCGCCACATGCCGCCAGCGCCACCGCGATCACCGCAGCGAGCGCGACGACGCCCAGTCGTCTCAACCCGAACATTCACTGCTCTCCTACTTGCAAACAGAATTCCTCGACCCCGGGAGGAGCTCACATGAACGCCCTGACAAGACCCGCCGAACGCAGCCCTTCTGAGAGTTGTCCCGGCGCGACATTGAACGTCGCACATGTTACCACCCGCTTCGCGCGAGGCGTCAACCGCCCGCGGCGGGCGATCGGATCGGCTGTTCGGCTCACGGACGCGTCCGTGGTTTCGGAGGCGACCCCGCTACCCGCCGCCCGAGGCGACGATCGGAAGGGGCTCACCACCGCGTGACGCGCTCACCAGTTGACCGGCCACGACCTCCAGCTCATGTGCTGTCCCCGGGTTGGGGGCGCCGACCGTCTGCCCGAGCGGCATGATCTCCGCGCGCAGGTGTCCCGGCTCAAGCTCAAGCAAGGCAACGGTGCCCAGCCGCGTCTCCTTGTGGTGGAGCAGATTCGGGCTACCGGAGTTGATCAACACCACCCCATCACGGTACTCAAGCCGTTCGACGTGGGTGTCACCGCCGATCACGATATCGGGGGCGAGGCCTCGGAAGTCGCGGTCAACGATCTCCGACATCGGCCGGTCTTCGCGCCTGAGATCGTGGGCCATCCCGATGAGCCAGCCTTCCAGACGGAGCACCTGACGATCCTTGACGCGTGGGTCCTCGAAGACGTCGTGGTTGCCGCGGGCCGCACAGATCGGTGCGAACCCTTCCATCCAGTCAAGGACAGACGGTCGCGAGATGTCCCCGCCGTGCAGGATCAGGTCGACTCCTGAGAGGAAGTCTCCGACCTGCGGCCCCAGCTCGTCCAGGGAGCGGATAAGAGAGGGCAGATGGGTGTCGCTGATGAGACCGACTCGCATCACGGCAGGTTCGTCCTCACACACGGTGCGATCGGCCTCGGGCCGAGCCGCCGCGGTTACTGCTCGCCGACCGGGTTTCGCAGTCGGGCGCTCGTTCTCAGGCAGTCGGCGCTGACTCTCAGACAGCCGGCATCGTCGTGGTCTCCGGCCGGACCAGTCAAGGCCGGATAGCCGGTAAGATACCAGCAGTCCCGCCCCGAACCCTGCACCCATGGAGGTAGCCCTTGGTTTCCGAGCTGTTCGACGCGACCCGTTGGCGAGAGCTCGAGGGCTTTCACTTCACCGACATCACCTACCACCGAGCGCTCGGGCAGCGGACCGTGCGCGTCGCCTTCAACCGCCCCGAGGTCAGAAACGCCTTCCGCCCCCACACCGTTGACGAACTCTACCGGGCGCTTGACCACGCTCGCCAGACCACCGACGTGGGGACGGTGTTACTCACCGGTAACGGGCCCTCACCGAAGGACGGCGGATGGGCATTCTGCTCTGGTGGGGACCAGCGGATCCGCGGCAAGGACGGCTACAAGTATGCCGAGGGGGAGACCGCTGAGGCGATCGACCCGGCACGAGTCGGGCGCCTGCACATCCTTGAGGTCCAGCGGCTGATCCGGTTCATGCCAAAGGTCGTGATCGCGGTCGTCCCCGGTTGGGCAGCCGGCGGCGGTCACAGCCTACATGTCGTCTGCGACCTGACCCTCGCTTCGCAGGAGCACGCGGTCTTCAAGCAGACCGACGCGGATGTGGCGAGCTTCGACGCAGGGTTCGGCAGCGCCTATCTGGCACGGCAGGTGGGACAGAAGCGGGCCCGCGAGATCTTCTTCCTCGGCGCCGACTACAGCGCCGAAGACGCCGAGCGCTGGGGCGCGATCAACCGTGCCGTTCCCCATGCCGAGCTCGAGGAGACGGCGCTTGAGTGGGCCGACGTGATCAACCGCAAGAGCCCGACCGCCCAGCGCATGCTGAAGTTCGCCTTCAACCTCGTCGATGACGGGTTGGTCGGTCAGCAGATCTTTGCCGGAGAGGCGACGCGCCTTGGCTACGCCACAGACGAGGCACAGGAGGGGCGCGACGCCTTCCTGGAAAAGCGCCCGCAGGACTTCTCAGGCTTCCCTTACCACTTCTGAGTCGGAAGTGGGGTGACCCTCTATCAGCGCGAGCCGGGCACGATGCCGCGCACCGCCGTCTCGACTCGATAGACGCTGGTCTGCGCGGTCAGGAAGAGCGCCGAGTAATCGTCGCCGCCGAAGGTCAGGTTGGCCGCATGCTCGGTCGTCTCGAACTGGCCGAGCACCGTCCCATCGTCCTCCACGACCCAGACGCCGCCAGCTCCGGTCGTCCAGAGGCGGCCGGCCGTGTCCACCTTCATCCCGTCGGGTACCCCCACGCGGCCGTCCGCCCGCATGTCGACCCACAGTTCGCTGCCGGTGAGCGTGCCCTCGTCTGTGACGGTGAACCGCCGGATGATCCCCGCGCCGGAGTCGCCGACGTAGAGCATCGACTCATCGGGCGAGAAGGCAAGTCCGTTGGGCTGATCGAACTGATCGGCGAGGAGCGTCAAGCTCTCCCCGCCCGGCGTGATCCGGTAGACGCCACGGTGGTCGAGCTCCTGGATCGCCTCCGGATCCCCGAGCGGTCCGCGCCCGGGGCGAGGCGGCATCAGTCCGTAGGTCGGATCGGTGAAATAGATGGCGCCTGAGCTGTGCACGACAACGTCGTTGGGGCTGTTGAAGAGCGAGCCCTGATAGCGCCCGACCAGAGTTTCGGTGGGCTCGTTGTAGGCCCCTCGTGAGACACACCGGCCGGAGTGTTCACAGGCGATGACGGCGCCTGAGGCGTCGAGCGTCAGGCCGTTCGAATGGCGGCTCGGATCCCGATAGACCTCCGCCCGATCCTGCCCCGGACGCCAGCGATGGATGCGAGAGCCGGGGATATCGCTGAAGAGTAGACAGCGGTCAGACCCGACCCAGATCGGCCCCTCGGTGAAGCCGAATCCCGTGCAGAGGCGCTCCGCCTCGGCAGAGCGAAGCAGCGCGCTCAATCCTCGGTCGTTCGTGACCTCAATCATGGCATCCCCTCCCCGCTCTCGCCCTCGGCACTGCTGGGTGGCGCGCGCCACCCAGCAGACCTGCGTGGGGTTCAACCGATCACACGGAGCGGCGCGGGCGCCCCGAGCACGCCGGCCGGTGAGCGCGGCATCACCCTACGGGGAGGGCCGGAGTGCGCGCCAATCTTGCGACGCTCGCGGGGCGCCCTTAGCATCTGCGCATGCGGCGTCACCCGCCGATCTTCTGGCTGAACATCCTGCTCAAGGCGACGCTGGTCGGTCTCCTTGTCTTCGGCGCCTTCTCGGGACTTCAGCAGTTCGAGGGGAAGGCGTTCGGCGGCCGCCTAGGGGTCTACCCGATCGCCATCGCGGTGATCCCCGCCGCGTGGGCAATCTTCTGGCGCCAGCACCACTATCCCTACCTCGCCGACCTCCTGATCGGCGCGCCCTTTCTCGTTGATGTCGCAGGGAACGCCCTCGACCTCTATGACACGGTCGACTGGTGGGACGACCTCAACCACCTCGTCAACTGGGCGCTGCTCTCAGGCGGTGTGGGTGCGCTGCTCCTGCCGACGCGCCTCCCATCTCTGGCTCTTGCCGGCCAGGTGATCGGCTTCGGCGCGGCGGCCGCGATCGTCTGGGAGCTGGCCGAGTACCTCGCATTCATCCGCAACTCGCCGGAGTTCGCGACCGCATACCAGGACACACTGTTCGACATGGCCCTCGGCCTCGCCGGCGCGACGATCGCCGCCGCCGTGGCGACGCAGCGGCCGCTGCGCGCCGCGATCGGCACGCGCCTCCTCAGGCGGGCGCGCGCAGCTCGGGGTGCTTGAGACCGGTTCCCGTGTTGAAGAGGACTATCCGCGTCGCCGGGTCGAGCCGCTCTTCTGCCAAGAGCCTGCGCAGCCCGGCAAGCGTCGCCGCACCCTCCGGGCAAACATCGATGCCCTCAGTACGGGTGAACTCTCCGATCGACTGCCGAATCTCCTCGTCGGAGACGGCGATCGCGTCGCCTCCCGAGCGGCGCACCGCCTGCAGGATGAGGTCGTCGGCGAAGGCGGCCGGCACGCGGATTCCCGGAGCGATGGTCGTCGCCTGGGGCCACGGTTGGGCCCGCTCTGCCCCGGCCTCGAATGCCTCGACCAGCGGCGCACATCCCTCGGCCTGCACGACGATCATGCGGGGCCGCTCGCTGCCGATCTGCCCCAGGGCTTCGAGCTCCTCGAAGGCCTTCCACATGCCGATCAACCCGGTGCCGCCCCCGGTCGGGTAGAGGATCGCGTCCGGCAGCGCGCCGTCGAACTGCTCCCAGAGCTCAAGGCCCATCGTCTTCTTGCCCTCGACACGATAGGGCTCCTTGAGCGTCGCCATCGGGAACCACCCATGGCGGGTTGACTGTTCGGCGATCCATGCGCCGGCGTCTGAGATCAGGCCATCAACGAGCTTGAGCGTGCCGCCGTATGTGCGAACCTCGTCGGCCATCGCGACCGGCGTATCTGCCGGCATCGCGACGTGCGCCCGGACGCCCGCGCGGGCGGCGTAGGCCGCGGTCGCGGAACCGGCGTTACCGGCGGTCGGCATGCCCACCTCGCGAATGCCGAGCTCGACCGCGCGGGACAGCGCCGCCGAAATGCCGCGGGCCTTGAAGGTTCCGGTCGGATTTGAGCTCTCATCCTTGACCCAGAGGTCGGCCGCGCCGACCGCGAGCGCGAGCCGGGGCGCCGGTAGCAGCGCCGTCATCCCCTCACCGAGCGAGTAGACATGCTCGCTGGCCCGAACCGGGAGCAGCTCCTCATAGCGCCACATCGAGGAGACGCGCCGGCGGAGAGCATCTGGCGTGAACGTGCGGCCCGCCGTGCCAAGGTCGTAGCGGACGAGCAGTGCGCGACCGCAACCGCCGCAGATCGTCTGCGGGACATCCGGGTCGTGGTAGCGCCCGCAGATCGAGCACTCCAGATGTGTAATCGTCGAGAGTGTTCCCACCGTGCCTCTGCCCACCGCGCCTCTGCCCACCGCGCCTCTGCCCACCGTGCCTCTGCCCACCGTGCCTCTGCCCACCGCGCCTCAGCCAACAGGCCGGTCAGCCGCCGCTCGCTCGACATTCGGTCTCATGCTGCACCGCCCGGGGAGATTCTCGTAAGCTCGCCTGGCGGCGCATTTGATTGGGAGGCCCTATGAAGTTCGTACGCGTCTACACCGGCGATGACGGCGAGTCACACGTCGAGATCCTCCAGCCCTCATTCTCCGAGCGTAACGGCACCCGGACTGCCCTCGAGGTGGCCAGCGGCGTCACCTTCACCCAACGCCCCGAGGGTGGCTTCATCGACTACCACCCCGCTCCTCAGCTGCAGTACGTCCTTTACCTGACGGCCAGCGTAGAGGTCGGACTCGGCGACGGTAGCTCGATCCTGATGGAGGCAGGCGACGTGCTCCGTGCCGAGGACACGACCGGTCACGGGCACACCTCGACGATCCGCGAGGGCGGCCTGTGCGCCTTCGTGCCGCTCGCGGCCGAGGACCTGACCTAGCGTTCCGGAACGATCTGCATGAGAACGCCGCCTGTGTCTCGGGGGTGGATGAAGACCTGGCCCGTCACCGGGTTCCCCTCTCCGGGATCCCCGATCAGCCGGACTCCCTTGGCGCGCAGTTCGTCGATGGTGGCGGACATGTCGGCGACCGCCATCGCCAAGAGATAGACGCCGCCACCCGTGCGATCGACGTGCTTGGCGACGGGACCGGTCTCATCGGTTGGCTGTACCAACTCAACGGTGGTCGATTCGAAGTCGAAGTGGGCCGTCAGGAAGCCCGGCGCCTCCCCGGTGCGGTCAACGTCGCGTCCGAAGATCGCGTTGTACTTGGCGCGCCCGTCAGGCATGTCCTTCACGGAGATCACGACGTGATCGATTCCCTTGAACATCTGCTGCTCCTCCTCGTAGGCTGCCGGCCGCGGGCCCGGGTCGTTATGCGAGGGGCCCGGCGCCCGCCTCGTCCGTGACAGCATAGACACCCACGGCGAAGACACGCTTCATCCGCAATCGTCGGCTCTCTGACGCGACGCACCAGTGGGCCTTCGGTTCGCTGCGGGCGAGCCCCGGTTGCCCCGAGACAAACCAGCCGGGGCGCCGGTCGATGCTCAGATATCCGAAGGTCTCAGCGACCAACAGTGCTCACCGGCTGGAGGCTCCGGCACCAAGTCTCCCAGATCGCTCCACGGTCCTCGTACGACTCCCATTAGCGACACCGGTCAGCCGATCGCGCTACCTTCCCCGGCAGAACCGATCGCAGACCGGGAGGGCGCCGGGCGCCGAGAGGAGCAATCGATGGACACCCCCGAACTCGCCGGGAAAGTAGCGATCGTGACGGGGGCCGGACGGCTACGTGGGATCGGCCGCGCCGCCGCGGTCGCCTTCGCCCGGCTCGGCGCCGACGTCGTGGTCACCGGCACCGGTCGCGACCCGGCCACGTTCCCGCCCGACGAGCAGGCGGTCGGCTGGCGCGATATCGAGAGCACCGCTGATGAGGTGCGAGCGCTCGGCGTGCGGGCACTGCCCCTGATCGCCGACGCTCGGAACATCGAGGACGCCCAGCAGACGGTCCGGAGGGCGGTCGAGGAATTCGGTCGGGTCGACATCCTTATCAACAACGCAGCCGCCGCGCGCGGACCCGACCGCGTGCCGCTTCTTGACCTCGACCCCGAGGTCTTCCAGCGGGTCCTGGACATCAAGGTGACCGGCAGCTACCTGATGACCAAGTGGTTCGTCGAGCAGGTCGTCGCGCAGGGGGAAGGCGGCAAGATCGTCAACATCTCCTCCTCCGCCGGCAAGCGCGGGAGCGCGAATACGCTCGCCTACAACGCCGCCAACTTCGCCGTGGTCGGCATGACCCAGGGGCTCGCCCGTGAGCTCGGCCCCCAGGGCATCAACGTCAATTGCGTCTGTCCCGGAGCCGTCGATACTCACCGCATGGACGACCTCGGGCGCAGCGAGACCTGGCAGCGAATGGCCGAGCGAACGCCGATCGGACGCAACGGCACGGACGAGGAGGTCGGCGACTTCATCGCCTACCTGTGTACGCACGCGGCCTCGTGGATTCAGGGCCAGTCGATCAACATCAACGGGGGAACCCTGGTCGAACACTAGGGACGCTCTGAACAGACCCGCATGATCTGTTAAGATGCCTACACGGGATGGTATGGCATTCGACCAGATGACGAGGTGAGCGCGATGGGCGAGGCAACGTTCGCGGAGCTGTACTACGACGCGAAGAAGCGAACGACTCGCCGGGAGCGGTTTCTGGAACGACTCGATCGGCTGGTTCCGTGGCGGCAACTCGAGCAGCGCATTGCGCCCCACTACCCGATGCCGGGACGGGGGCGCCAGCCCTACCCACTGTCACTGATGCTGCGGGTGCACATCGTGCAACTGGTCGACAACCTCAGCGACCCGGCGATGGAGGACGCGCTGTACGAGAATCTCACCGTGCAGCGCTTCGTGGGGCTCAGGCTATCGGACGCGATCCCCGATGAGACGACGATTCTCAACTTCCGCCACCGGCTGGAGGCGGCCGCGCTGGGGAGGGGGTTGCTCGAGGAGATCAACCGCCATCTGGAGGCGGAAGGACTGCAGTTGAGACAGGGGACTGTGGTTGATGCCAGTATCATCAGCGCCCCCTCGTCGACCAGGAATCGGGCCAGAGCACGGGATCCCAAGATGCACCAGACGCGCAAGGGAAACCAGTGGTACTTCGGGATGAAGTTGCACATCGGGGTGGACTCTGAGAGCGGCATCGTGCACAGCCTCCACACGACGGCGGCGAACGTGAGCGACATCACCGCGGCGCCCGACCTGCTGCACGGCAACGAAAGGCTGGTCTGTGGCGATGCGGGCTACCAGGGCATCGGAAAACGTCTGGAGCAGCGCGAGCGTGCGGTGCAGTGGCAGGTTGCCATGCGACCGGGCAAGCGGCGACTGCTCGACCGGGAGGGTGAGGAGTGGCTCGAAGAGAAGCGCAAGGCCTCCGTGCGTGCGAAGGTCGAGCATCCGTTCCAGATCGTGAAGGTGCGCTTCGGCTACGCCAAGGTCCGCTACCGCGGATTGTTCAAGAACACGCAGCGGCTCGCGTTGCTGTTGGGGCTGGCCAACATGGTTCGAGCGGAGCGCCAACTTGCTGCGTAACAACGGCGCAGTGCGCCCAGAATCCCGCAGCGAGCGCCAAACGGCACTCGCAGAGCCGCTCGCGAGCCCCGATCAGGCCGCATTCCTGACCATCAAGCGATTGAACGCCCCAGAAGAGCCTGATCGGCCGCATTTCGCGGCCAGTTCAGAGCGTCCCTAGGGGCTGTGTGGGCGACTGAGCGGAGCGGCCGGGGCGACCCGGCGAGAGGAGCGGAGCGGTGCAGGGACCATTGGCCGGACTTCACGTGCTCGACCTCAGCGGTTACATCGCCGGCCCATTCTGCACCCGGCTGCTCGCCGGCTTCGGCGCCGACGTCGTGAAGGTAGAGCGCCCCGGCGGAGACCCGATCCGGCACTGGGGGCCCTTCCCCGACGATGACGCCTCCCCCGAGGCCGGCGCCATGCACCTCTATCTCAACCAGGGCAAGCGATCGGTGGTCCTCGATCTGAAGAGCACGGCGGGCCGCGAGGCGCTGGCCGAACTGATCGACTGGGCCGACGTCCTGGTCGAGGGATACCGACCCGGCACGATGGAGCGCTGGGGGTTCGGATACCACGAGCTGGCAGCCACCAACCCCGGCCTCATCTACGTCTCGATCACGAGCTTCGGACAGGACGGTCCCTACCGTGACTTCGCGGCCTGGGAGATCACGACCTACGCGCTGAGCGGCATGATGTACATCACAGGCGAAGCCGACCGCGAGCCGCTGAAAAACGGCGGCTACCTCGGCCAGTACGGAACCGGCCACAACGCCTTCGACGCGACGCTCGTCGCGCTCTGGGAGCGCGAACGGTCGGGCCTTGGTCAGCAGCTCGACATCTCGGTGATCGAGTCGGTCGGCTCGCTGCTCGAGTTCACCGACATGTTCTGGGTCTACCGGGGCGAGGTGTGGCCTCGCACCGGTAACGGATCGCGTGCGGCCTGGGGTGTCTACCCGGCCGCCGACGGATATGTCGGCGTCGTCTCCGGTCCGCCGCGCCGCTGGGCGATGATCCCCAAGCTGGTCGAGAGCGAGGAGCTCGCGGACGAACGGTTCAGACAACCCGGCGCCCAGAACGTGCTCCGCGATGAGATCGACGCGCTGATGCTGCCCTTCCTCATCACCCACCCCAAGGAGGAGATCTACCGTCGCGCCCAGGAACTCGGCATGCCATTCGGGTTCGTGGCGACCCCGGCCGACTTCTTCAAGTCGGAGCAGCTCGCCTACCGCGAGTTCTTCGAAGAGATCGACCACCCGCACGTCGGTCCTGCTCGCTATCCGACGATCGCTGCCCGCTTCACGGACGGCCTCTGGCAGCTCGGACGTGCCCCGCTCCTCGGCGAGCACCAGGACGAGATCCTGAGCGGATTGCTCGGCCGCCCTGGCGCCGGCAACCCAGCTCCCACGCCACCAGCCGATGGACCGGCGTCCGGTGGAACACCGGCAGGAGAGCCACTGCCGCGGCCAGCCAGGCAGCCCGTGATCACGCCGACCGGGCAGAGGCCGGGCATGTTCCCCGCGTTCGTGGAGCGGACCGGGCCATTCAACGAGGACATGACGCGCGCTGGTCCACTCGACGACATCACCGTGCTCGACCTCTCGATGGTCTGGGCCGGTCCCTACGCCACGAAGCTGATGACCGATCTCGGGGCCACCGTGATCAAGGTCGAGGTCAACAGCCATATGGACTCGGTGAGGGGACCAGCGATTCCCGCTCCGATCGGGGGCATCGGCATCTACGCCGCGAACGACCCGGCCGAGGAGCCCTGGAACCGCTCGGGCTACTTCAACAAGCTCAACCGCGGGAAGCTCGACCTCTGCATGAACATCGTCGAGTCGGCAGGCCGCGAGGTTCTGCACGAGCTGATCTCACTCGCCGACGTCGTGATTGAGAACTTCGGCGGAGGCGTCTTCGAGCGGATGGGCTACGGGCGCCGGGTGCTCGAGGAGCTCAATCCCGGCGTCGTCTTCATCTCCATGCCGCCGGGAGGTAACGGCGGGCCGGAGGCGAACTACGTCGGCTACGGCGTCGCGATCGAGCAGCTCGGTGGGATCGTCGGACGGACGGGCTACCCAGATGGCATACCGATCAAGAGCGGGATCAACTACGGAGACCCGGTCGCCGGCATCCACGCGATGGGGTACATCATGATCGCTCTGCACCACCGCCGGCGCACCGGTCGCGGCTCCTATATCGACCTCTCTCAGCGCGAGGCGGCGATCTGCTGGCTCGGTGACGAAGTGGTCGAATACGACCTCACCGGCCGCGAACCTGTACGGATCGGCAACCGCGACGAGTTCATGGCGCCAGCGGGTGCATACCGCTGCCAGGGCGATGATGACTGGATCGCTCTGGCCTGCGGCAACAACGAGGAGTGGGCTGCTCTCGCCGAGGCGATCGAGCGGAACGACCTCGCAGCCGACCCCGAACTCGGGAGTCTGGCCGGTCGGCGCGCTCGCCACGACGAGCTCGATCAGGCGATCAACAGCTGGTGCTCAGGGCGCGGCGCCGACCAGGCGATGTCCGAGTTGCAGGGGGCCGGCCTGGCCGCCGGCGTCGTCTCCCCCAACCGCCGCGTGATCGAAGACCCTCACCTCAATGCGCGTGGGTTCTTCCCGATCGTCGACCATCGTTCGGTCGGCGGCCACGTCGTCGCGGGCCCGGCCTGGCGCTTCAGTCGCACTCCCGCAGCGATCAGGCGTGCAGCACCTGAACTCGGCCAGCACACGGACTACATCCTCAAGGAACTGCTCGGGAAGTCACCCGAGGAGATCGCGAGGTTGCACGCGAGCGGCGTGCTGGAGTCCACCCCGACCGAGATCCTGGCGCAGCGCGAAGAGCGTTAGGGGCCGCGCGGCGTCGCCGTCAGGGATCCCGATCCGCTGCTGGCGGGTCCGGCACCAAGTCTCCCAGATCGCTCCAGGGTCTTGGTACGACTCCCACTAGGGACGCTCTGAACTGGCCGCGAAATGCGGCCGATCAGGCTCTTCTGGGGCGTTCAATCGCTTGATGGTCAGGAATGCGGCCTGATCGGGGCTCGCGAGCGGCTCTGCGAGTGCCGTTTGGCGCTCGCTGCGGGATTCTGGGCGCACTGCGCCGTTGTTACGCAGCAAGTTGGCGCTCCGCTCGAACCATGTTGGCCAGCCCCAACAGCAACGCGAGCCGCTGCGTGTTCTTGAACAATCCGCGGTAGCGGACCTTGGCGTAGCCGAAGCGCACCTTCACGATCTGGAACGGATGCTCGACCTTCGCACGCACGGAGGCCTTGCGCTTCTCTTCGAGCCACTCCTCACCCTCCCGGTCGAGCAGTCGCCGCTTGCCCGGTCGCATGGCAACCTGCCACTGCACCGCACGCTCGCGCTGTTCCAGACGTTTTCCGATGCCCTGGTAGCCCGCATCGCCACAGACCAGCCTTTCGTTGCCGTGCAGCAGGTCGGGCGCCGCGGTGATGTCGCTCACGTTCGCCGCCGTCGTGTGGAGGCTGTGCACGATGCCGCTCTCAGAGTCCACCCCGATGTGCAACTTCATCCCGAAGTACCACTGGTTTCCCTTGCGCGTCTGGTGCATCTCGGGATCCCGTGCTCTGGCCCGATTCCTGGTCGACGAGGGGGCGCTGATGATACTGGCATCAACCACAGTCCCCTGTCTCAACTGCAGTCCTTCCGCCTCCAGATGGCGGTTGATCTCCTCGAGCAACCCCCTCCCCAGCGCGGCCGCCTCCAGCCGGTGGCGGAAGTTGAGAATCATCGTCTCATCGGGGATCGCGTCCGATAGCCTGAGCCCCACGAAGCGCTGCACGGTGAGATTCTCGTACAGCGCGTCCTCCATCGCCGGGTCGCTGAGGTTGTCGACCAGTTGCACGATGTGCACCCGCAGCATCAGTGACAGTGGGTAGGGCTGGCGCCCCCGTCCCGGCATCGGGTAGTGGGGCGCAATGCGCTGCTCGAGTTGCCGCCACGGAACCAGCCGATCGAGTCGTTCCAGAAACCGCTCCCGGCGAGTCGTTCGCTTCTTCGCGTCGTAGTACAGCTCCGCGAACGTTGCCTCGCCCATCGCGCTCACCTCGTCATCTGGTCGAATGCCATACCATCCCGTGTAGGCATCTTAACAGATCATGCGGGTCTGTTCAGAGCGTCCCTAGCGGGCGGGACCGCGAAGCAGCACGCCGCCATCGACCGGCAAGACCACACCGGTAATGTAGCGCGCTTCGTCTGAGACCAGGAAGAGCGCCGCCTGACCGATGTCCCAGCCGGTACCCTCCAGCCCGAGCACCGACGCTTCGCGGCGGGCAGTGCGCAGGGAGTCCGGCATCCCGCGCGCATAGACCATGGGCGTGTAGATCGGCCCCGGTGCGATGCAGTTGACCCGAATACCGTCGACCGCATGGTCGACCGCCATTGACTGCGAGAGCGCGATCACCGCACCCTTCGAGGTCGAGTAGGCCGTCATGCCGCGCGGGCGCAGCGCGGCGATCGATGAGACGTTGACGATCGCCCCGCCGCCGGAGGCGGCCATCGCCGGCACGGCCGCCCGCGCGGTCAGCACCATGCTGCGCACGTTGATCTGTTGGACCGCATCCCACTGGTCGAGATCCGAGTCGACGACCGTGCCACGCGACATCCCAACTCCCACGTTGTTGTGGAGGATGTCCAGTCCCTGCCAACGGGAGACGGCACTCCGGACCATCGCCTGGCAGGACTCCTGGTCGGTCACGTCGCCCTCAAAGACGTCGATCTCTGCCTCCGGTCTGGCCGTCAGGATCATCTCCCTGGTCTCTTCCGCGGCCGAGGCGTTCTGGTCGACGAGCAGAACGCGCGCGCCCTCGAGTGCGAACAGCACCGCCGCAGCCCGCCCGTTCCCGATTCCGGCAGCGCGAGAGCCAGCACCGGTCACGATCGCCCGCTTGCCGGCGAGACGTACGCCGGTCGTCGGCGGGATTGGTGGGCTGGAGATCGTGGAATCAGTTTGGGACACGGCGCGACCTCGGTTCTCTCGCCTCGCTATCGCGGGGCTCTCTCGGCGCGGCAGCCCGGCAGCAGCGGCGCCGGCGCTCCCGCTGCGCCGCTGGCCGGCGAGGGCCGGGCGAGCGGCCCAGGTCGCCCGGCGGGCGCGCCGAGGGCCGTCGCCAGTGCCCACGCCCCATCAGCTACGCCATGTCCTCGGCGGCCTCCGACTCCTCGGTGGCATCCATCTCCTCGCCGGAATCCGGGTCGGCCAGCACCTGTGTGTAGAGCAGGGCCGCCAGCACCGCTCCGATGATCGGGCCGATCCAGTAGACGAGGTGGTTTGTCCACTCGCCGCTGATCAGTGCTGGACCGAGAGCGCGGGCGGGGTTCATGGCCGCCCCGGTCAGGGGGCCGCCAGCCAGGATGTCCATCGTGATCACGAGGCCGATGCCGAAGCCGCCGACCGCCGGCCCCCTCTTGTCGACGGCGGTACCGAAGACGGCGAGCATCAGGAAGGCGGTGAGGATTGCCTCGATTCCGACGCCCTGGACGACCGTGACGCCCGGTGTCAGGAGCGGCGTGCCGAGTGCCGAAGCCTCCCGCATCGCCTCGGGAAAGAGCAGCAAGAGCGCGACGGCACCGAGAACGCCGCCAATCAGCTGGGAGATGATGTACGCGACGGTATGCACGGTATCGAGCTGCTTGGTGACCCAGAACCCGATCGTCAGAGCGGGGTTGAAGAGCCCTCCGGAGATGTGCCCGAGGGCGGAGACGAGCAGCGCGATCGCCAGGCCGTGGGCGAGCGCGACCCCGATCAGACCGCCGGTCCCCACGATGATCGACCCGGCACCGATAAACACTAGCCCGAACGCGCCCAGCGACTCTGCCACGAGCTTGCGTGGCTCAACCATTGGCATCTGACCCTCCTCTGACCGCCCGGCAGACCGGGCCTCGTACAATGAAACTCCCAGTGCTCCCTCGATAATAGATCAGCGGGTATCGATTGCTCTCGAAACAGCAGACCTCGGGTACCGCGCTGCTCGCCGCCGTCCTCCTCCTCGGCGCCCTGGTCGCGGCTGCCCTGCTCGCAGCCGGATGCGGCAGTGGACCGCCCGAGGTGGTCGTACGTTCCACCGGCCAGCCCGTCACCGCCACTCCGAGCGACCCCGGGAGCAGGATTCCGACTGACCCAACCCCCGATGCGACACGGGTGGTACCGGTCGAGCTCCCGGCCGCCCCGCAGAACCCGGTCGCCGGAGGGCTGCTCGTACCCCCGTACCTCGGCGGTGGCCTCGCCGACATCGACGGATGCCTGCCCCGGCTCGTCGCCGCATGGGGCCTCGGGCCGACCGACGGCGAACGCTGCCTTGCCGGGGACATCGATGGCGACGACCGCGACGAGCTGGTCTTCGTGGTCTCGACCGCGGGCGAGAGACCAACACCGGGCGATGTCTGGTTCTTCGAGGACGCCAGTGAGTCCTACCGCCTGCTCAGCTCCGCCCGAGCGGCGGCCAATGCCGCGCTGGTCGGCGTGCGGCTCCATGCCCTGGTCGACCTGACGGGCGACCAGGCGCCGGAAGCGGTGATCACCTCTCAGATGTGCGATCCAGAGGGGTGTACGTCCCGCCTTGTGGTCGCCAGCCTCCACCGCGGATTCGATATTGAGGATCTCGCCCCGGGCGATCCCTCCCTGGGCCCCGACCAGACCCTGCTGATCGCCGATCAGACCGAGGACGGGCTGCTCGACCTCGTCATCGAGCGGGAGCTCGCGGACAACGATCCCGAGGCCGGGCCACAGCGGTCGGGCGCCCTGGTCGTGGCCTGGACCGGCCTGCGTTTCCGTGCCAGCGAGACCTCAGACGATCCCGAGTACCTCTTCCACCTGGTGGCAGATGCAGACACCGCCTTCCGGTCCGGGGACCTGGACCGTGCCATCGAGCTCTACCTCGAGGCCTCACAGGACCTACAGCTGCGCGATTGGAAGCAGGAGCAGGGACAGCGGGCCGGTCGTCTTGAACTGCGGCCCTACTCGCTCCTCCGCGCCGCTCTCGCGACCCAGCGTCGCGGCGACAGCACCGAGGCGATGAGGCTGCTCACGCGGGCCGCGACCGACCACACCAACTCCCTGCACGGCCTGGCGGCGGCCGCCTACCTTGAGGTGCTGGAGGCCGGTGACTCGCCCGGCGCGGCCTGCGCCGCAACAGAGAGCTACCTGAGTGGGCTGGTTACCTACCACGCCGACATCTGGGACTATGGCTCGGCCAACCCGACCCACGAGATCGGGTCACTCTGCCGCTAGCGATGTCCCAACCGGTGGCGAAACCCGGCGACGCACGGGTGAGCGGGGACGAAGCGAGCAGGCCAGGAATCGCGGGATCTGACCTCGTTTGCTACCGCCGCCGGAGGGTCGCTATGCTTCGCAGGTCGCGGGGTCAACGGGAACGGTGGTAAGGAACCTCGATGACCGCTCGCCTGCGCACGCTCCTCATCATCGCGCTCGCCGCCATCCTCGGCTCGTTGCTCGGTCGGTTGGCTGCCCAGCTACGCGCCCGTGCCGAGGCCGGCCGCGACCCGTTCGAGGGGGGCTTCGAGTTGAACCTTCGCCCTCAGGAGATCGTGCCCGGCGTGATCGCCGGGTTCCGCATTAGCGAGCCGCCGTGGTCCTGGCTGCGCATCCCGGCCTGGCTTGCCGCCTTCACGACGAATCTCACGGTCGGCGCACTGGGGGGCGACCTCGACCGGCTGCGCGGTGAGTTCGAGCGGCGAGCACTGGACCTCTTCGGGATCGAACTGGACTCGGACCCCGGCTCAGCGGAGCCGACCTCGATCTGGTCGATGGCCGGGGACGAAAGGGAGGAGCCTGGCGGCCAGTCCCAGGAGAGCGAGCCACCCTCCCGGGCCGCACAGGCGGCGGAGCAGACGCTCGAGGGTCAGGTCACCGAGGGCCGAGAGCCCTCCGCGCCTCCGATCGAGCCGACGGCCCCGACCGACCGCACCGCACCGGGATCTCGGCCACAACCCTCACCCAACGACTCGATAGCGACCTTATCTGGGCCGCCACTCGCGGTGCCGCCCTCCTCCCCGACCACGAGGGAGCGAATGCCCGGAGCGGGCCCAACCGTCTGGACCTCTGAGAACGCCCCGAACGGCGATGCCGAGGTCGACCAGATACGCGAGGCGCTGACTCGAGGTTTCACGCCCTTCAAGAGCTCACAGCCAGACCGGGGTCTGAGCTAAACGCGCGCCGGCTCGGGTCTCTGGCCCGCCGCACCGGCCTCCCCGGTCCGCCCTCTCTGACCGACCGCGTGGGCGCGCGCGCGGGTTCCCGCGGGCACGACCGCTGGTCGACGCCGCGATGAGGCTCGAGCCGGGGGCGGGAGAACCGGATCAGGCCGCTGCACTGCCCGGAGGGGCGAGTAGCCGGCCGCGGCCCCGGGCCCGAGATCTCCGGTGAGTTCTGGTAGGCTCGGCATCATATCGGGAGGCTTGGGTGACGCTCGTCCTGGTCCTGGTCATCGCCTACGTGCTGGGCTCCTTCCCGACCTCGTTGGTCGTCGTGCATTGTCTCACCGGCCGCGACATTCGCGAGCTTGGCGACGGCAATCCCGGCATGATGAACGTCTGGGACAACGTCGGCTTCCGAACCGCGATCGCCGTCGGTCTCGGCGACGCCGGGAAGGGCATGGCGGCAGTGGCGATCGCCTACGTCCTCGGCACCGGAGACTCCGGGGCCGTGCTGGCAGGGCTCGTCGCGATGCTCGGCCATGACTACTCGGTCTTCCTCCGTCTGCATGGCGGGAACGGCATGGCGACGGCCGCCGGTGGGGTCCTGGCGCTCGCCCCGATCGCGGCCGCGCCGGCAATCGGGGTCGCGATCGTCCTGTGGTCCCTGACCGGATCGCGACGGCTCGGCGGCATCGTCGGCCTCATGATCGTGCCGTTGCTCGCCTATCTGCTGGGCCTCGACGCCACCGTGATCACAGGTGTGGTCCTGCTCGAGTCGGCGGCATCACTCAAGATCATCAAGTTCGAGGGCTTCACGCCCGCTCAATCGAGGCTCGACCGATGACCGCCATCGACCTGATCGCCGAGCGGCTGGCCGAGGCGGCCAGCGGTCCAGCAGACGAGGTGCCGATGGCTCGTTCCGCGCTGCTGATCGCGCAGAGCGAGTATCCGGGGCTTGAGATCGAGGCCTACGAGGAGCGGATCCAGGGGATCGCGGCTCAGCTGAGCGAGGCGCTCAAGGTCGCCGGCGACGTACGCACGCCGCGGCACATCCCGCTCGCCGTCAATCGACTCCTCTACCGCGAGCTGGGCTTCCGTGGCAACGACGCCGCCTACCGCGATCCCCGCAACCTCTACCTCAACTACGTGATCGACGAGCGCATCGGAATCCCGGTCACGATCGCGTTGCTCTACGCCACCGTCTGTCAGGAGGCCGGTATCGACGTTCGGCCGGTCGGCCTGCCCGGTCACGTGATCTGTCGCTACCAGCCGTCGTGGAGCACAGAGCAGAGCGACAGCGTCCTGCTCGACGTCTTCAATACCGGCCGGATCCTGAGCGAGCGCGACTGCCAGGTACTGGTCAAGAACACGTTCGGCGACGGCCAGCCCTTCCAGCCTCACTTCCTGACCACGTTGACGCCGCGGCAGCTGCTGCAGCGACTCCTGCACAACCTCAAGGTCACCTACCTGAGGAGCGGCGACGAGCATCGCGTGGCGCGCGTGATCGAACTCAAGCTGGCGCTCTTCCCCTGGGATCTCGACGAGATCCGCGACCGCGGCATGCTCCGCGAGCGCCTGGGCGACTACCAGCTCGCCCTCGAGGATCTCGAACGTTATGTAGTGTTCCGGCCCGAGGGCCGCGACGTCGGGACCATCCGAGAGTCGCTGCGTTCACTGCGTCGGCTGACGGACGGGGCGGGTAGCGCCGGCGGGCCGCGCCCGCAGGACCGCCCCCACTAACGCGGTCCCGGGAGAAACGGTGTCACTCGTCCGTACCCTCCAGCGGAGGGGCGACCTCTCGACCCTGACGGCGCTGGTCGGCCACCCCACGGTCGATGCGATCAGCGTCGAGGTCGAGGTCCGGAACGCGCGAGTGGTCACCGCCTCAGGCCGGCGACGGCCGCGCCTCCCCCTCCCCCGCTTCGCCTCGGACCGCATCGGTCGATCCGGTGAACGGACGGCCCTCGACGAGCTGGTCCGGGTCGTCTTCGCGGCCAGTGCCGAGACCGGCCTCGTCCTTGAGCTCGGGCCATCCTGGGCAGATCCGGCACCGGACGTCGCCCGGCGGTTGCTCGAGCTCCCCGACCACCACGGGCTGACCGTCAGCTGCGATTCGTGGGCGGTCGCCGAGCGGCTGCGGGCCTGGCTACCCGACCTCGCCGTCGCATACTCGATCCGGCAGGCATCGGCCCTCGAGCGATTCATCGACCGCGGCACGAGCCGTGGCACAGAAGGGATCTCCGTCTCGGTCCGCGAGGAGTTGATCCGCTCGCCTGCCGATGTGCGATCGCTCGCCGCGGCGGCCGGTTCCGTCGCTGCCTGGGCGGTCGACGACCCGGACCGCGGGCTCGACCTCGCGGCCTGGGGCATTGACGCAATTGGCAGCAACCACCTGGCCGTGCTCAACGCGCTCTGAACAGTTAGGGACGCTCTGAACAGACCTGCATGATCTGTTAAGATGCCTACACGGGATGGTATGGCATTCGACCAGATGACGAGGTGAGCGCGATGGGCGAGGCAACGTTCGCGGAGCTGTACTACGACGCGAAGAAGCGAACGACTCGCCGGGAGCGGTTTCTGGAACGACTCGATCGGCTGGTTCCGTGGCGGCAACTCGAGCAGCGCATTGCGCCCCACTACCCGATGCCGGGACGGGGGCGCCAGCCCTACCCACTGTCACTGATGCTGCGGGTGCACATCGTGCAACTGGTCGACAACCTCAGCGACCCGGCGATGGAGGACGCGCTGTACGAGAATCTCACCGTGCAGCGCTTCGTGGGGCTCAGGCTATCGGACGCGATCCCCGATGAGACGACGATTCTCAACTTCCGCCACCGGCTGGAGGCGGCCGCGCTGGGGAGGGGGTTGCTCGAGGAGATCAACCGCCATCTGGAGGCGGAAGGACTGCAGTTGAGACAGGGGACTGTGGTTGATGCCAGTATCATCAGCGCCCCCTCGTCGACCAGGAATCGGGCCAGAGCACGGGATCCCGAGATGCACCAGACGCGCAAGGGAAACCAGTGGTACTTCGGGATGAAGTTGCACATCGGGGTGGACTCTGAGAGCGGCATCGTGCACAGCCTCCACACGACGGCGGCGAACGTGAGCGACATCACCGCGGCGCCCGACCTGCTGCACGGCAACGAAAGGCTGGTCTGTGGCGATGCGGGCTACCAGGGCATCGGAAAACGTCTGGAGCAGCGCGAGCGTGCGGTGCAGTGGCAGGTTGCCATGCGACCGGGCAAGCGGCGACTGCTCGACCGGGAGGGTGAGGAGTGGCTCGAAGAGAAGCGCAAGGCCTCCGTGCGTGCGAAGGTCGAGCATCCGTTCCAGATCGTGAAGGTGCGCTTCGGCTACGCCAAGGTCCGCTACCGCGGATTGTTCAAGAACACGCAGCGGCTCGCGTTGCTGTTGGGGCTGGCCAACATGGTTCGAGCGGAGCGCCAACTTGCTGCGTAACAACGGCGCAGTGCGCCCAGAATCCCGCAGCGAGCGCCAAACGGCACTCGCAGAGCCGCTCGCGAGCCCCGATCAGGCCGCATTCCTGACCATCAAGCGATTGAACGCCCCAGAAGAGCCTGATCGGCCGCATTTCGCGGCCAGTTCAGAGCGTCCTTAGTGTTCGCGCCATGACCGAGATGCGCGGCCGGGTTCCGGCGGGAGACGATTTTTCCCTGGCGGCGGCCGACACCCCCCTCGCCCGGGTGATCCGCACTGAGATCGAGGACTGCGGCCCAATCACGTTCGAGCGCTTCATGGACCTGGCGCTCGGCCATCCGCTCTACGGCTATTACTGTCGTCCGGAATTCGCCTGGGGCCGCGACGGCGACTTCGAGACATCACCTGAGGTCCACCCCGTCTTCGGCTACCTCTGGGCACGCCAGATCGTGGAGTGCTGGGAGCGAATGGGATCGCCGACCCCCTTCGAGCTCTTGGAGATCGGGGGCGGCTCCGGCGCCTTTTGCGCCTCGATCATGACCTGGCTCCGGGAACGCGCCCCCACCTGCCACCAGGCGATGCGCGTGACCGTCATCGACGGGCACCGCCGCCGTCTCGAGGCCCAGCGCCGCTACCTGGAGGCCCGGGGCCACCGCGCGCAACACCGGCTACTCGGAGAGTGGCTCCGAGATGAGCGCCCGGTCACGGGGATCATCATCAGCAACGAGTTCTGGGATGCCCTCCCCGTTCACCTCGTCGAGCGACGGGACGACGAGCTGCGTGAGTGGCATGTCGCTCGCGATGCCAGCGGGTTCGTGCTCAAGCTCGGCGAGGTCAGCACCCAGGCGCTGCCGGACACCTTTCGACGGCTGGAGCTCTGGCCCGGTGAGGGATGCCGTGCCGAGGTGTCGCTCGCGGCCTCCCGGTTGATGGCGCAGATCGCCAGGCGCATGGAGCGCGGTTACCAGATATCGATCGACTACGGCTATCCGGCCCGGCGGCTCTACGTCCCGTGGCGACGGATGGGCACCCTCATGGCCTTCAGAAATCACAGCCCGCAGCCCGATCCCCTGCACGCGCCGGGGCTGCAGGACCTGACAGCGCACGTCGACTTCACCTCGCTCGAGGCGGCGGCGCTGGACGGCGGGGAGGGGTGGCGGTCGGCGCCCACGGTCAGCCAGACCGAAGCACTCTTCGCGCTCGGCCTGCCCGAGGCGCTGAGGGGGGCGGCCGAGCGTGCCGCGAGCGACCTCGCCCGCTTCGCTGAGTCGCGGCGCGCGGCAGCGACCCTGACCGACATGGAGGGTCTCGGCCGCGTGCGCGTGCTGGTGCTCGCCCGTTCGGCGCCGATCGATGGACTCCGCTGCCTCCAGCCTGCCGCCGCCGCTCCGGCGAACGCCGCATCTCCCGGCGGCCCCCAACCCGTGCGAGAATGATCGCGATGGCCGAGCCAGCAGTTCACTACTCAGAGACGGTGCTCGAGCACTTCGCCCACCCGCGAAACGCCGGGGAGATGGTCGACGCCAGCGTCGACTACTGGGTGACCAACCCGATCTCCGGAGACTCGATGCGCCTCTTCCTGCGGATCGAGGGGGAGCGGATCATCCGCGCCTCCTTCCAGACGAGCGGCGGACCGGCATCGATCGCGACCGCCTCGGTCGCGACCGAGCTGGTCACCGGACAGACGCTCGACCAGGCCAGCTCGATCACCCGCGAGCAGCTCGCGGCCGCCGTCGGCGGCCTGCCGCCGTCCAAGGTCCACTGCTCGGTGATCGCCGCCGCCGCGATCCGCAACGCGATCGCCGCGTGGCGACGGGACGCGGGGCGACGCGATCAGGCCGTCCCGGCAGCCAGCAGCGATCAGCTGTGAGCGTCGCGGCGATCCTGCTCGCCGGCGGCGCATCGGCGCGCATGGGAACGCCCAAACCGCTCCTCCTGTGGGGGAAGCGCACGCTCCTCTCTTGGGAGATCGACCAGCTCGCCGCCTCAGAGACGGTCGATGAGATCGTCGTCGTCCTAGGCAGGTATGCCGACGCCGTGCGCCGCTCACTCGGTGAGCACGCCCGCCACTGCGTCTTCAATCAGAGGTGGCCCCAGGGCCGCTCAACCTCCCTCGCCAGGGGCGCTCGGGCGCTGTGCGGCGGCGGCCGAACATCTCCCGAGGCCGTCCTGATCCAGAATGTCGATCAGCCGACCACGCCGGAGATCATCGACGAGCTGGTGCGGAACCTCCAGAGCCTGGGGGGTGATGGCGTCCAGCCCTCCTACCGGGGTCACGGCGCCCATCCGGTCGTCATCGGTGGACACCTCCTGCCGGCACTCCTCCGCGTCGATGAACAGACGATGGGGCTCCGCGCGATCCTCTCTCGCTTTCCTCCGAGACGCCTTGTGATGGACGACCAGCCACTGGTCGCGATCGACCTCGACCGCCCGGAAGACGTGGCGGCCGCCCGCGCCCTCTTCGAGCAGCTGGAGGCTCTGTGACCACGCTCCACCTGCTTAGGGTCTTCACCGCAGCGGACGGAAGCGTCGGGAACCCGCTCGGCGTCTTCCTCGACGGAGACGCGGTCCCTCAAGATCAGCGGCAGTCGGTCGCCGCCGACCTCGGCTACAGCGAGACCGTCTTCGTGGACGACCAGCTGAGCGGTCGAATTGAGATCTACACGCCCCTCCACCGGCTCGCCTTCGCCGGTCACCCGCTCGTCGGCAGCTCGTGGCTGCTGAGCAGGGAGCTCGAACGGGAGATCAGCTCGCTGCGGCCGCCGGTCGGGGAGGTCCGGACCTGGGTTGAGGGCGGCCTGACCTGGATCCGGGGCCGACCCGAGTGGAGCCCCCCGTTCTCGTTCCACCAGCTCGATTCGGCCGACGAGGTGGCGGCGCTGCGAGCCCCGCCGTCGGGGAGGGACGACGGCTACTACTGGGCCTGGGAGGACGAGGCGGCCGGTCTCGTTCGTTCACGCAACTTCATCGCCTCGCTCGGCATCTCCGAGGATCCAGCGACCGGCTCGGCCGCGGTCTCGCTGGCGAGCCGGCTCGGGCGGCACCTCGTGATCACCCAGGGTGACGGTTGCCGGCTCGACGCTCGCCTCGGCCCGGCCGGCACGGCCGAGGTCGGCGGACAGGTCGTCCTCGTCGAGATGCGTGACTACTAGCCCCAACGAGGAACTCGCGACCAGAAGCCCGAGAGCGGGGGCACTCACGTCCCCGCGGCGATCGCCCCGTAGGCCCAGTGCCGACCGTCCCACAGCACGACCGGCGCCTCTTCCCAGTTCGACGGGAGCTCGGGCACCGGCCACGTCGGATCCGGCTGCCACTCGCCCCATCCGTCGCTGAACGGGGGGAGCCGTCCCTCGATCTGCTCGATCACCCGCTCGCCCTCCGCCCGCACGAAGGCGGCGAAGTTCACCGGGTAGACGCCGAGCGCGACGCGCTCGGCGAGCTCCGCGTCGTCCTTCCAGCGCCAACTGAGGTCGGGGGTGACGACGATGTCGAGGGTGTGGTCGTTCGTGTCGAAGCCGATCTCCGAGCGCCGGAATGGTTCCTCCATGTTGACGTAGTAGGCGCTGTGGCGGCGCTCGCCCTGCTCCTGCTCCCAGAACACCCAGACCGAGTGGGCGGCGCCGGGGACCATCAGTCGTAGCGTGTCGCGTCGCCAGCGAGCGAGGTCCAGCACGCGGTCGTAACCGCGCTCGCGCGCCTCGCTCACCGGTAGTCGGCGGAACTGCCGATAGCGGGCGCCGGCCGGGATGTAGAGGGCGACCAGATCCGGTCGATCGACGACCACGGTGAAGGGCCAGGACATGCCGGGGCGCCCGTCCCGCGTCAGGTAGCGGAGGACCACCGTCTCACCCGGTTGCCAGTGGCGCACGCTCCGATCGGTCTCGCTGCTCACCTGCACACTATCCCACCCCCGGGTCGTATCGCTCGAGCCACAATTGCGACCGTTTCGGCGAAGCCCGAACCTCTCGGCCGTCTCCTACATTGTGCTAGGATTCACGCGCCCGGCCAACGAGCACCGGCGCTTGCTGGTGCGCAGAGGTGGCCGATCGAAGGCGGGTCGCATGGCCTACGGCATGGGCGTAGTCAAGGGAATGCTGCTGACGCTGCGGCACGTCTTCAGGCCGCCGATCACCGTCAACTACCCCGAGTACCAGCGGGCGGTGCCCGCCCGTGCCCGCACCAACCTGCTCTGGTTCGAAGAACGCTGCACGGGCTGCTCGACCTGTGCCCAGGCGTGCCCCGATGGCTGCATCCTGGTGCAGACCGCGCCGCGCCCGGACGGCACCCTTGAGATCGAGCGCTACGAGATCGACTTCCGGATCTGCATGTACTGCGGACTCTGCACCGAGGCCTGCCCGTACCAGGCGATCCAGTCCGGCGGCCGCTACAACGATGCCGTCTACATCTTCGAGGACATGTATCGCGACCGCCCGGCGCTGACGGCCGAGGCGCAGCAGTACCTCAAGGGCACGGGCGGCCTCTACCCCAACGGCCAGCGCCAGGATGAGAACCCGCTCAGAACCGCCCTGCCGACCGCTCGTTCGCGGGTCGATATCGCAGGTGCGGGTGGGCCGATCGGTCCGCAGCACCTCCCGTCGCGTGGACGCCCTCAGGGGGGCGGGGCGTCGCAGTAGGGAGAACCCCGAGGGAGGGGCGTTGCCGGGACGAGCTTCCCGGCGGCGCGTAGACGCACAGGCGAACGAAGACAGGAGGGGAGCAGCGTGGCCACGATCACGTTGAACGACTCGGAGATCGACGTCGAGGCGGGACGCCCGCTGATCGAGGTGATCAAAGAGCAGGGCATCACGATCACCAATCTCTGCTACATCGACGGCCTTCCGCCATACGCCGGATGCCGCACCTGCATCGTTGAGATCGAGGGTGCCCGGCCGACCCCCCTGCAGCTCTCCTGCACATCGGTCATCTCCGATGGCATGGTCGTGACGACCGACAGCGAGGCGATCCTCAGGCAGCGCCAGGGCGTGATGTCGATGATCCTGGCGAACCACCCGGACCGCTGCCTCACCTGCCACCGTCGGGTTCACTGCATGCCCGGAGACATCTGCCTGCGCGACGATGTCGTCACGCACCGCTGCCTGACCTGCTCGAAGAACTACCGCTGCGAGCTGCAAACCTCGTGCGAGATCGTCGACATGGGCGACTTCGCCGAGCCGTGGGTCGGGGAGAGCCGCTCCTACTATGAGACGCCACCTCCCGAGCCCGACCGCGGCAACCCCTACCTCGAGTTCGATCCGCAGATGTGCATCATCTGCACGCGCTGCGTCCGCGCCTGCGATGAGATCCGGCACACCGGCGCCCTCACGCTCAGCGGCAAGGGCCACGCCACGGAGATCGCCTTCGGCACCGGTGGACAGATCCACGAGTCCGACTGCGACTTCTGCGGCGCCTGCATCGATGTCTGCCCGACAGCAACCCTGATGGAGAAGCCGAACAAGTGGCGCGGGCTCTCCGAAGACTGGACCAACTCGGCCTGCAACAGCTGTTCGGTCGGCTGCACGATCTCCTACGGCACGACCTCTGACCAACCGGTGATCGTCCGCCCCGATCGAATCAATCCGGTCAGTCGCGACCAGATCTGCGTACGCGGCCGCTTCGGCTACACCGACCTGAGCGACCGCGAGCTGCTCAGCCGTTCGCTCGTACGCCAGGGCGACCGCCTGCTCCCGGCCAACCCGGAGGCGGCGCTCGACCGCGCGAGCCGCGCGCTCAGCGAGGTTCGCGCGAGCGCCGGGTCCGATGCGATCGCGGTCCTGGGATCGCCGCTCGCCACCACCGAGGAGGCTCGCCTCCTGGCGCGGCTCGCCCGCGAAGGCCTGGGAACGTCAAATGTCGACTTCTCCCACGGGCCACTGCACCGGGCGGTCGCCGGCGTCTTCCGCGCAGCCCTCGGGACGGATCGGCTGCCGGCCGACCTCACCGACATCGAGCACGCAGACACGATCGTCGCCATCGCCGGCGACCTTGAGGAATCCCACCAGGTGGTCTCGCTCCGCATCAAGGACGCCGTCACCAGGAACGACGCCCGGCTGATCCTGGTCTCGCCCCGCTGGAGCGAACTCGTCCGCTTCTCCGACGCCTGGCTCAGGCCGACGCCCGGGCACGAGGCACAGGCCGCTCAGGTCGTGGCCACCGCGGTGGCCGGAGGCGCCACCGGCGATGTCTCCGGCGTCGCCCCGGAGACCGTGGCAGCGGCCGCCGCCGCGGTGCGTGCCGCCCAGGAGGATCAAGACTCGCGCCTCGCGGTCGTCTTCGCGCCGACCGCTGCTCACGGCGCGCTCCGCGCCGCCGCCGAAGCGGCCGCCGCGGTCAACCTGGCGATCGCCGCTCGCGGTGAGGGCGCCGCGCAGCACCTACACTACCTGCCGACCGACGCCAACGTGCTCGGCATCACAGATGCCGGTATCTCGCCCGACGCGGGCGGACGCTCCTTCCCCGAGATCATCCAGGGCGCCGGCGACGGGTCGGTCCGCGCGCTCGTGATCCACGCCGATAACCCGCTCCTCAACTCACCCGGCCGCCCGGAGATCGAGAGCGCCCTCTCGAACCTCGAGGCCCTGATCGTGATCGACTCGCTGCGCTCGAGCACCGCCGAGCATGCCACCGTCGTGCTGGCCGAGCTCCCCTTCCACGCCGAAGACGGCACGCTCACCTCGGCCGATCGCCGCATCATCCGCCAGCGACCGGCCGCCATCGCACGCCGCGACGAGCGTTCAGGACTGGCGATCATCGGCGCATTGGCCGAGGCGCTGGGGAGCGATCTGGGCAGTCACCTGCCCGCCGACGTGATGCAGGAGATGGCAGAGGACGGCGTGAGCTTCCCTGGCTACCGTCCCTACGCGGAGCTCACCCGCCGAGCCGGTCGGGCGCGGGCGCTCCCCGACTCTCAGGCATTCACCGCCACACCGCAGCCGGTAACCCCGCCGGCGAGCAATGGCGATGGCCTCGCGCTCATCAGCGGTCGTCCCCTCTACACGTCGTGGGCCGGCGCGTCAGCGGGCTCTGACCAGGCGGACCGCCTCCAGCGCGAGGAGACCGCGCTGGTCCACCCCGAAGATGCCGAGGCCGCGGGCGCGCGCAACGGTGATGAGGTGGTCCTCTCCACTGGCGACCAGGAGCTCGCGATCAGGGTGCAGCTGGACGACGGCATCGCGCCCGGCTCTGTCTACGTGCCCCACTACTACGCCGGTGGCGCGTTGATGGCGCTCCTGCCGCTGGAGGCGACTGCTTCGCCGACTCGACTGCGCCTGCGGGCCCTGCAGCCGGCCTAGAGCGGCCGCGCGCGATCCCTCCCGGCAAGACACCGATCGGGCACGGCGCAGGCCGGGCAATTGGGGGCGATCCGGCGCCGGTCAGACGCGCTGGCCGATGATATCCTGCCGACCATGAGTGAGCAGAACGCCGGCAGGCAGCACGGCCGCGACAGATGACCGAACTGCCGCTGTTCCTCCTCAACACCGTGCTCTTCCCCGGCATGGCACTGCCGCTCCGCGTCTTCGAGCGTCGCTACCGCCAACTCGTCGCCGACTGCATCGCCCGAGACCAGCCGTTCGGCGTCGCGCTGATCCGTGAGGGGGTGGAGGTTGGCGACGAGGAGAGCACTCCCTACTCGGTCGGCTGCACTGCCCGCATCCTGAATCACACCCCGAGCGTCGACGGCAAGCTGTTGATCGCCATCTCCGGTGAACGACGTTTCCGGATCCTCGAGATGCGTCACGAAGGTCCCTACCCGAGCGCAACCGTCGAGTACCCCGGGGACGAAGGGGGCGACGTCCCCCCTGACCTCGTCGAGCGGGCTCTGGCGGGATACACGAGACTGGGCAGATTGCGGGCGATCTCAGAGGGCGCCTTCCGGCTTGAGGTGCGAGCACCGGCCCAGCCAGGTGTGCTGGCCGACCGGATCGCCGCCTCAGCGCAGGGGACCGTCGAGAACAGCGAACTCCAGCGGGTGATCGAAGCCTTCGATCTCGGCGAGCGCCTCGAGGCTGCAATCGCACTGCTGGCACCCGTCATCGAGTCGGCCGAGCGCGAGGCCCGTTCATCAGTCGCCCAGCGTTTCGGTGGCCCGGAGCGACTCAACTAGGCCGGAACTCCGGGCGAAACGGCGAGCAGTCTCACCCGAGGCGCCCCCGGCTCTGCCGACGCCGGCGCGCTGGGCCCATCTCCTCAGCGGGATCAGCTCTCCATCGGGTAGCCAGCAGCCGCCCAGTCGTCGTGCCCGCCTTCGACGTTGTAGAGGTCGGTCCGACCCATCGAGGCTGCAAACTCCGCCGCGACGGCGGATCGTTGGCCCGACTTGCAGATGAAGAGGACCGGCTGGTCATCGGCGATATCGGCAACCCGCGCGAGGGTCGCCATGTGCGGGATGTTCAGCGAGCCGGGGACGTGGCCATCAGCGTGCTCGTGCATCTCGCGCGAATCGATGACCTGAACGCCGCCACCGTCGATCATCTCCTTGGCCTCGTCTACGTCGATTCGAGTGAAGGGTTCGTCGTCGTTCTTGACCGCCACCTTGTACCTCCGAGGTCGGCTCACAGGACCGGGCTCAGTGCTCCCGGCTAGGGTTGGCGTCGAGAATAACAGAGCGGCGGAGGCCGTCTTGGGCACCGGACCGGTCCCGCCGGCACACGCTGGCGGGGCGGCCGCCACGGTGCCGGGCACGCGCCAGGGAGGTCATCCTGTGTATCTTGACACTGGCCGTCAGCCACCGCCGATGACCGGTCTCACCTCACACCGGCGACGTCACCCACCAGGTTCTGATCCAGCGCCGGGGAGATCCGGATGACCGAACGGTCGAGCAAGCGCGAGCAATTCGGCGGACGGCTCTGGGTGGCCGAGGCGCTGTGGCGCCTCGGCGGCATCTCCTTCGGCGACTTCACGCTCGGCCGCACCGCTCGCAACTCTCCCGTCTATCTCAACCCGAGGCTCCTGATCTCGCGTCCCGCCGACCTCAGGCGGACGACCCAGCTGATCGCCGAGGAGCTCGAGATGGGCCTGGCGATGCGCAATCGCCAGATCGACCCGTTCGACGTGATCGCTGGCGTCCCGATGGGTGGCCTCCATCTCGCCACCGCACTCTCGCTGGAACTCAATCAGCCGCTGCTTTACATCCGGCCACCGCGAGTCGGGCAGATCGAGCCATCCGCGCAGATCGAGGGCATCTACCGTCCCGGTCAGACCGCGGTCGTGATCGATGACCTGGCGACCGGAGGCGGGTCGCTCGTCGAGACGGTCGAGCGGCTACGCGAGACCGGACTGCGCGTGCACGACGCGGTGGCGCTGTTCGACCGCGAGCAGGGCGCAGCCGGCCGGCTGCGCATGATGGGCGTGCGGCTCCATCCCATCCTCACGCTCGACATCGTGGTCGAGTACCTGCACTCCAGTCGCCACATCACAGACGAGGATTTCGAGCGCGCGCAAAGTTACTTCCAGCGCGAGGGCGAGTTCTGATCCGACTTCAGCTCGCGCGGACAGCTCCCAAGCGGGCGCTCTCGGCCGGCCGCGACAGGCCGGCGCCCTCGGGGGAGTGGAGAGGTGTGCCGTGAGTGAACTCCTGGACGACCTGGTGGCCGAACAGGACTATCTCGATGCGGCGATCCGCGACGTGGCGGTCGAGCGCTGGGAACAGCCGAGCCCGGCCGAGGGCTGGCTGATGCGAGACTGTATCGCCCACCTCGCCGAGCTCGACTGCGTCGCGTCCGACATCGCCGAGCTCCGGCGCTACCCCGACCGCCCCAGGCGCGAGAGCTCTGGCGTGCTCAGCGCCGGACAGGTCGAGGCGCGCGGCCTGAGCATCTCCGACCTGCTCGGCTGGTGGCGTGACTGCCGCGCGGCTCGATCGCGGCCTGCGCCCACTGGGCATGCGAGATCGGCTGCCCTGGGCCGGGAACACGATGAGCGTGCGCTCGTTCGCAACGGCGAGGTTGATGGAGGCGTGGTCCCACGGGCTCGACGCGCTGGAGGCCGAGGGCGTCGAGCCGGTCGACACCGATCGACTGCAGAATATCGCCCATCTCGGATGCGTGACGCGCGACTTCGCCTACCGAAACCGTGGGCTCGAGCCGAACGATGAGCCGCTGCGCGTGGAGTTGGCGGCGCCCTCTGGCGCCCGCTGGGTCTGGGGTCCTGAAGAGGCGACCGCCCGGGTGACGGGTACGGCCGGCGACTTCTGCCGGGTCGTGACGCAACGAATCCACTACACAGACACGGCGCTCGTCACCGGCGGGGCTGCCGCCCGGGAGTTCCTCGAGGTCGCTCAGGCCTTCGCCGGTCCCCCGGGAGCTGGGCGGCCACCCTCCTCGCGGGAGTAGGCCGGCCGCCCTCGGCAGGGGAGTAGGTCGGCCGCATCGGCCCCGGGGATCCTCCCGGGAACGGCGTGTCGCGCTCGCCCGTCACCGCGAGTCGGCCCGGGAGGCGAGGCGGTTCAGCCCGACGACCACGCCGATGCCGAGGAGAGCGAGCGTCACGGCCCAGATCCGATCATGGTCGGGCGCCCCCAAGGTCGCTCCCTCCAGTCCACTCGGCCAGGGCCAGAGCACCCGCAGCGATCCCGCCATCAACCCGATCAGCACCGCGAGCACCTGGTCGTGATAGCGACTGAGCGCCCGATCGAGCAGCTGCGAGAAGAGGGCGAGGCCGAGTGTCGCGCCCGCGAGGAGGAAAGCGAGCGATCCGAGTTCGCGGTCATCGACCGCGGCGAGCACCGGTCCATACATGCCGAGCAGGACCAGAATCAGTGAGCCCGAGATACCGGGCAGGATCATCGCACAGACCGCCACCGCCCCGGAGAGGAAGAAGGCCAGCGCCGTCACCTCCGACGCCTGCGTTACGGTCTCCTCCGTCAGCCCCTCTCTCACGCCCAGCAGGATGAAGAACGTCGCGGCCGAGGCCACCGCCGTCACGTGAACCTTGAGGTCGCGGCGCTCGAGCATGCGCCAGGCGACCAGCACCGATCCGGCCACGAGCCCACCGAAGAGGGCGGCGACCGGGGTCGGGTGGTCGTGAAGCAGCTGCTCGATCGTGCCGGCCAACAGCACGACCGCGAGCAAGATCCCGGCCGATAACGGAACGAGGAGGAGCCACTCGACACGGCCGAGCCAACCGATTCCCGCCTGCACGTCGCCACGAACGAAGCAGCCGAGCGCGCTGCTGCCCGAGCGGATCGAGTGAACGAGGCGCGGGTAGATGCCCAGAACGAGCGCGATCGTGCCCCCGGATACGCCGGGGACGAGGTCCGCCAGACCCATCAGCAGGCCGCGCCCGAGGTGCGCCGCGGGGGCCCTCACGATGAGTCTCGTCGGGCGTTCGGCAGGCTCTCCGGCGGCCGGGCCCGGGTCACAGTGCCGTCGACGGGCGATCGCCCCGACGCCGCTCACACGGGTACACCCACCGTGCCGGCCGGGTCATGGTCAGGGAACCTTGGACGACGCTCAGATCAGGCGACGGATTGGCTTACGCCCCGGACGTGGGTCATAGCTCGACTTGAAGAGGCGCAGCTGGTCTCGTTCCAGCAGGTACTTCCCGGCAAAGAGCGTCGCCGGCACGCGGCCCTGCTTGATCAGGCGGCGCAGACTCTGCGGATGGATCCGCAGCTCTCGCGCGGCTTCAACGAGGTCGAGGTAGCTATCGAACGGGGAGTTGGTCACGGCGTCCTGATTCCTCTTGCCACGCACCTGCCGTTCTCGCTGCCCCTGGGGGAGCAGGATGTCGGCTTGGCAGGCAGTCGCCAAATGCTGAAGCGCTTGTGCGCGGCATTGGATGACTCGGCAAGAGGACAATTGTATATGCAAAATCGCCGGTTGCGCGAGCCCTCTTGATCCAAGATCCGGCACCTGCGAGTGCCAGGAGTAGTGCTGGGGGGCTGATGGTGGTGGCGGGGCGGTATTTGGAAGAGCGGACGACAAGGTCTGAGCGACGCACGGCACAGCCGGGCAGTTGGGACGGCACCGGGGGTGTGAGCGGACGGGAGCGGGCACAGCGGAGCCAGCCATCCGCTCGGATCGCGACGAACTGGGGGCAGAGCGCGGTCGCCGGGGCCTACGGTGGTGCGTTGGCGAGCGTCAGCAGCCGCTGGCGCGCCCCGACCAGCAGCGGATACGCCGGATGGCCGGCGCGGAGCTGGATCTGGAGTGTTCGCGATCGCCTGACCACGCGTCCGGCAATGCCGATCAGGGAGAAGCGCACCGCCTTGTACCGTCGACTGGCCCACTCTGCCGGGAGCAGCAGCCGCTTGAACGTCGCGTTGAGATTGGACGCCAGCACCACCATCGCCCACCACGCCGCGTTGGCGCCGAACAGCCCCGATGGCAGACGACCACCGGCGAAGTCGCCCTTGAGCGCGCTGTGGATCTCTTCGCCCTTGCCGCACCGCTCCCGCGACCAGTGAATCAGCTCCCTGGCATCACCTGTGCGGTTGGTCACCATCGCAAACACCCGGTACCACTGACCGCGCAGCTCCTCGGCCCTGCTCGGTAACTCCTCGTCCGTGAGCAGCCCTGGCAGTGGCGGGTTCCGGTATACCTCCCGCGTCGCGATGAACCGGTACTCCGGACCGAGGTGATGATTCCCGATCCAGCTTGGGACGTAGTTCACCTCGGCGTACTGCTGATCGCTCTCCGCCGACTCCTCGTTCCGCGCTGGCAGCGTCCGCCACTCCCCCTCCGGCACCCGCCGCACCGCCCGCCGAAACTCGCCGTTCAGCGGCGCTCCAACAGCAAATTCGATCACCCCGAAACGGGCATCCCGGCCCTCCGCACAGTAGCGCAGCAGCTCCTGCTGATAGCCCGCGGTATCTGACCGCATCAGCACCCGCTCGACTCCCGCCGGCAGCAACTCCAGCGCCTCCTGGAGCACGCGCAGCTGCTCGAACCCGGCCGGGACATTGCCGTCGCGGAACTCACAGTGCAACACCGTATCGGTTTCCCGCCAGTAGGTTGTCAATGGCTGGTAGCCTCGCGTGTGCTTGTAGCTGTAGAGCGCCTGTCGCTTGCCGCTCCCGATCAGCGTCGCGTCCATGTCCAGCGTCGCCTGCCGCTGCCGGTCGTGCGCTGGGCAAAGGCCAGCAGGTCGGCGTTGACGCGCCCGAGGCCACGCAGCGCCGCCCCGGGTGCCGGGATGAAGGCGCGATGTGGCTCGCGACGCTCCTCCTCCGCCGCGTCGTGGAACCGCTCCAGGTACCGCCGCACTGCCGTCGGCGACGGCACATTGCGCGTCCGCGAGCGGCGCCACCGTCGCCCCAGCGCCTCACGCTTCCGGCGGTGCAGCCCGTGGTGCTCCGCTCTCCGCAGCATCCGGCCCAGTCCCTCGTCCCCCTCCAGCACCCGCAGATCGTCGACCGACTCCCCGCCAGCGAGGTTCAGGAGCAGCAGTGACGTGAGGAACTGGTCGTCCGTCCACGACCGCCCGCCCTCCTTCAGGCCAACATGCCGTCGCATCGACTGGCGTAGCCCTGATGCTTCGATCAGATCGAGGTAGGGAACCATCCCCGCCTCGGCCGCCGCTCCGCCGCAACGCGAGACTTCGCTGTACTCGATCGGCAAGGGGCCTTGTGGCATGATGTCTACACCTCGTTGGTGATGGTTTTCGTGAAGCAATAACCATCATATGCCCAGTAAACACCGGGCCCAACGGGGCTCTCTATTTAACTTAGATGCCGGATCGGGGTTGATCCGATCGCGGCGACCGCTCGGATGGCGGCCGGGTCGGGCGGGAGACGGCAGGGGTCAGCGGGACGGCAGGAGTCAGCGGGAACGGCAGGGATCGGCCGCGTCGGCTCAGCTCCTGAGCAGCGGCGTCGCGTGCTCCCGCAGCCCCGCGACGGCACGGGGCAGCTCGGTGGCGACGAAATCCACATCCGCCTTGGTGACTTCTGGGGAGAGCGTCATCCGCAGGGACCCGATCGCCAGTGCCAGCGGGACGTTCATCGCCAGCAGGACGTGGCTTGGCTCCCAGGTCGCCGAGGTGCATGCCGCACCAGCGGAGCACTCGATTCCTCGCTCATCAAGCGCCTCGACCAACGCCTCGCCCTCCACACCGGGGAAGCAGAGATGGAGGTTGTGCGGGAGCCGCTCGCTCGGATGCCCGTTCAGGCGCGCATCCGGGCAGGATCGGCGCAGCTGCTCATCGAGCCGATCGCGGAGCGCACCCGTCTGCTCGTGGAACCGATTCCGTTCCGCCTGGGCGAGGCGCAGCGCCTCGGCCATCCCGACCACACCAGCGACGTTCTCAGTCCCGGAGCGGCGTTGGCGCTCCTGTCCGCCCCCCGAGGCCTGCTCCAGGAATGGGACCCCGCGTCGGATGTAGAGGACGCCTGTGCCCTTCGGGCCACCGAACTTGTGGCCAGAGAGGGAGAGCAGGTCTACCTGGAGCAGATCGACGTTGAGTGGCAGTGACGATGCCGCCTGCACGGCGTCGGTGTGGACGGGGATCGCGTGGCCGAATTCGCGGGCGCGGGCGCGCACGGCCCCGGCGATCTCGGCCAGCCGCTGGACGGTCCCCACCTCGTTGTTGGCGTATCCGACCGAGACCAGGATCGTGTCGTTCCGGACGGCATCGGCAACAGCCCGCGGGCTGACCTGACCATGCTCATCGACGGGCAGGAGGTCGGCCTCGAAGCCGAACCGCTCGAGGAAATTGGCGGAATGGAGTACCGCATGATGCTCGACCTCGGTGGTGACCACATGCCGCCCGGCTCCGGCGTCGGCCTGTGCGAACGCGACACCCTTGAGGGCGGCGTTAATGCTCTCCGTGCCGCCGGAGGTGAAGACGATCTCCTCGCCGCGGGCACCGAGCGTCCGAGCGGTCTGCTCTCGAGCCAGGTCGAGAGCCTGCGCGGCACGCCGGCCGCCGGCGTGGTGGGCGGACGGGTTGGCGAAGTCCGAGGAGAAGAGCGGCAACATCGCCGCCAACGCCTCGGGGCGCACCGGGGTCGATGCAGCGTTGTCGAGGTAGATCCGTGGGCGGTCGGGGGCCATGGGGGAACGGTAGCCACCGTGCCCCGGCCGGTCAACGCCTCTCAGAGGCAGGCTGCGGCACGGTGGCGATCCGAGGGGCCGTTCGTCCGGCGGCGTCACAGCGGCGGAGCCGGGGATCGGCGCCCACTCTGCGCTGGCTGAGGACACGCCGCAGCCGTGGCCAGCGGGTCTCCGGGGTGAGATCGGGGCCCCGGCTCGGTCATCTCCGAGGGAGGGGGAACCGCGGGATCTCGTCAGCTGCACGGAGCGCCGGTGTGTCGTGGCCCTCTCGGCCATAGCGGCTGGTTCGCTGGCGTGGCGGCCGTTGTGCCGCTGATCGCGAAAGGCGTGCGACCATCCGAAGCGGGGAAACATGACCGGGAGGCGAGAGCTTGCCCCACCCGGTTGCATGAGAGCCTCCCGCAGCTGGCGCGAGATCCCAGCGAGGGGGACTGTCCGGTAGCCCCCGAGCCGCCCGGACCGCGGTCAGGAGACCGAAGTCGGACTCGACCTCGTGCGTATAGGAGGTGAGGTCCGCCACAGGGTCCGGTGCACCACCATCGCCCAGCCCAACCAGCCAGTTCCGTGTCCGGAGCAGCGACAGCGAGCGACCCAGCTCCCACCATCGGCCTGGCGGTGCGTGAGCGCTCGCATCGGGGCGAAGGCCGCGAGGTAGCCGGTCGCGCGGTCGAGCGCCTGCACGGGGAGATGGACGGGGACACCGTCTCGACCGGCGGCCGCCAGATGGATGCCGGTCGTCGACTGCACGATCGAGTCGAACCCGCGCCGTCCACCCCACGGGCCATCCCAGTCGAAGGCGGAGAGCTGGACGAGCGTGATCCCCGGGCTGATCGCCACGACCGACCGCTCTCCGAAACCGAGAGCCTCAAGTGCTCCCGCCCGGAATGCGTCGATCAGCACATCGGCGGTCTTGAGGAGTTCGGTGAAGGTCTCGCGACCGCGGTCCGGGCGCAGATCGATCTGGACCCTGCGCTTGCCGAAGCCGGTCGCGATCAGGGCGTTCGCGACGGTCGGCAGCTGGTCCGCCCCGACCCGCAAGGTCTCGGCCCCGTGGGAGGCGAGCGTCATCCCGGCGACGGGCCCCGCCAGCAAGCGCGAACATTCGAGCACGCGCACCCCCCGCAAGAGGGCGATCGGCCGGCCCGAGCGGGCGGGGCGCAGCGGGACCGACCATCCCCAGCGAGAGGGGCGGGAGCTGTCCGGTGGCCTGCGCGTGCGGGTGGCGCCGCCATTCCTCGTCTGTCCGGTAGAGGGCGCCGACCAGGCCAGCCTCGATCAGCGCCTACTCGAGAGCGAGACCGTTCCAGCCGCCGATCGCCCGCTCGAAGTCCGCCCGCCGTTCCCCAACCCCGAGCACGCCGGCGACACCGGCCGCGTGGTGCGGGAAGTTGCAGTGCAGCTGGATGTAGCGCTCATCTGCCGTCCGATAGGCCCCCGAGAGCTCACCCCAGATCGGGACCGGTTGGCCGTCCACCCGCAGCAGCCGCTCGATCGAGAAGGCGGCGACGGCGTGGGTACGGTCGACCGTCACGTCCTGTTCGGGCCCGCCGCGCGCTCGCAGCAGATCGGCAGCTGCCGACATCGACGCGGCCACGGAGATCGCGGCCGCGCTCGTCACCGCGAAGGCTGATGGGAGGGGATGCTCGGGACCTTCGACGTGCGGGCGATCGAGGGCTGGTGGCGCCCCACCGCTGAGGGCGTAGAGGTCGCCCAGGGCCCGCCGTTCGCGCTCGGTGGGGCCCGCTGTCGATCCGCTCCGACCCTGATCCGCGGGGGCACTGCGCGGTTCCTCCGAGTCATCGGCGCTCCCTCTCCGGGTGCCGCCTTGGGGGTGTCTAGACGGGGCGGGCGTGGAAGTCCACGACTCGGCCCAGCGCCTGGGCGCCTCGTGCGAACGAGGGGTAGACCGCGAAGCCACGCTCGGCGACCTGGTCTCGGACGCGGCCCGCCTCCCCGGCGTCACCGGTCATCACCCCGTGCACGGGCATGAGCAGGATCACCGGCTGGCCGGTCTTCGTCCGGTAGGCGTCGAGGAGGTCAAGGATCGCCTCGAGGTCGCCCTCTTCGTATCCACGCGAGCGGAACTCGAGCGCCACACCGCCGTCGATGATCGACTCATCGGCCAGGATCTCCAGGATCTTCTGGAGGTTCTCCGCCTCGCTGCGAATCGTCGACGCCGCATCGAAGGGGTTCCGGTAGGAGCCGCCGATCGTCGTGAAGAACTCGGCGAGACGCTGGTAGGAGGCATCTCCGAGCTCGGGCACGTTGAAGCCGTAGCGCTCGAACTGGTCGGTGATCGCCACCGATTGACCGCCGGTCATGGCGATCAGGGCGATGTTC
This sequence comes from Dehalococcoidia bacterium, assembly GCA_965249675.1. GTDB lineage: Bacteria > Chloroflexota > Dehalococcoidia > UBA2979 > UBA2979. Next base: position 1,438,243 of record OZ252250.1, on the reverse strand, counting down.
CGACCGATCGGCTGGTCGGTGTGGACGAGGGCGGCGATCGCATCGACGGTCTCCTCAATCGAGCTCGTGGCGATGGCGCCGGTCTGTCTGAGCATGGCGTCCCAGACCGCCTGCACGGAGGCGAGCGATCCGGTGTGCGAGTTGACCGCCCGGGCGCCGGCGGTGCCGCGGCCACCCTTCCAGACGATCACCGGCTTCTGGCTGGCAGCCCAGCGGAGTGTCTCGAAGAAGCGTCGCCCGTCCTTGGTGCCCTCAAGGTACATCGCGATCGCTGGCGTCTCCGGATCGTTGACGAGGTACTCAAGGTAGTCAGATTCGTTGAGGATGATCGAATTGCCGATCGAGATCGTGCGGCGCACCTTGGCCCCGGTCGCCTGAGCGCCGTTCGTCATGCCGATCCCGTGCGTGCCGCTCTGCGCGATGACCGAGACGTCGCCGCCGCTCCCATGCTCGAGTCCACCGCCGAACTTGACCGCGAGGTGTCGGTTGTAGACCCCCATGCAGTTGGGCCCGACGAGCGGCATGCCCGCTCCCTGGCAGAGCTCAACCAGCTTCGCCTGGAGTTCGATCCCCTCGGGCTCCTTGGTCTCGGCGAAGCCCGATGTGAACATGCTGATGCCGCCCACGCCCTTCGCGATGGCGTCGGCGACCACCAGCGGCGTCACGCGCCGGGGAACGGCGCAGATCACGAGATCAACCTCGCCCGGGATCTCACGGAGCGAGAGGAAATTGGGGATGCCCTTGGCCTCGATCCCGGGGATCTCCTTGGGGTCGAGCTGGACGGAGTAGAGATCACCGGGGAAGTCCTTCTGGTTGGTCAGCCACTGGTACTGCGGCCCCTTGTCACCGACGACGGCGAGGGTGCGGGGGTTGAGCGCGCGATGGAGACGCGACTGGTCGATCACCATCAGCTCGGTCCCACGTCGGCCGACTCCGCGGCGAGCACGACGTGGGCATCGACCGCGACCGCGCCCGAGGCGTAGGCGAAGACGGGGTTGAGGTCGAGTTCGGCGATCTCTGGATGCTCCTCCATCACCGCCGAGACCTGCAGCACGAGCTGCTCAAGTGCGGCCACGTCCGCCTTCTCCTGGCCCCGCGCACCGTCGAGCAGCGGGAAGCCACGGATCTCGCGGATCAGGTCGCGGGCGTCACGCTCCTCGAGCGGCACGATCCGGAAGGCAACGTCCTCCAGGATCTCGACGAAGACGCCGCCGAGGCCGAACATCATGACCGGTCCGAACTGTGGATCGGTGGTCGCGCCGACGATCACCTCAGTCCCGAGCGGCACCATTCTCTGGACGGCGATCCCGTCGATCTCGGCGTCGGGGGCGGCGGCGCTCACCGCCTCTGAGATCTCCGCGAAGCTCGCACGAACGGCCGCGGCATTGGCCACGCCGAGCACCACACCGCCGATGTCGGACTTGTGCGCGATCTCCGGGGAGACGATCTTCATCACGACCGGATAGCCGATCGTATCTGCTGCGCTGACAGCCTCATCGGCGGTCGTCGCGAGCCTCGTCTCCGCCACCGGCACGCCGGCCGCCGACAGCAGCTGTTTGGCCTCGACCTCGGTGAGCTGGGAGCGGCCGCGCGACCGTGCCAGGGCGATCAGGTCGTTCATGCAGCACTCCATTTCGAGGTGACCTGCGGGCAATCAGGCAGCAGGTGACTCTCGTGATCTCCGTATGCACACGCGATTCGGGACCCAAGCATATGTCGCCTCCAGATCACGGGCAATGAAGCAGGGATGCGGGCCAGTCCCGGCCCCCGGCGGGCCAGGACAGCGCTCGCCTCGACCGGCTCTGGCCGCGGGCGCGGCGTCTGGATCGTCGGAGGGGACTTGTATGATCGAGCCGGAGGGCTCGCGTGCTGACCGACCAACTCTCCCCCGCAGCTGCTGGCCCGATGTCCCCTGGCCGGCACACGCTGGGCGCGGCCCCCCAGATCCCTTCCCGGGACCACGCACGGGCATGACCACCTCGGGAGCGGAGACGAGCCCGGCAAACAGCGGGGATCCCGGTCGTGATCACCCCGGCCCCCGGCTGATCGTCGGGCTGGGCAATCCGGGGAGCCGCTACGGCAACACGCGACACAACGTCGGCGTCTGGACGGTCAATCTCCTCGCGCGGCAGCACGGCGTCCAGCTCGAACGCCACGGCCAGATCGACCGAGCGAGCCTCGTGATCGACGGGCAGCGGGTGGTGCTCGCCCGGCCACGAGCCTTCATGAACGCCTGCGGTCCGCCGGTCGCCCGGGAGTTGCGGCGACTCGGACTGACGGCGGACTCGCTCCTCGTGATCTACGACGATCTCGACCTGCCGGTCGGACGGCTCCGGCTCCGTCGGGCCGGGAGCCATGGCGGGAACAACGGCATGCGGTCGCTGATCTCAGCCCTGGGCACCGGCGAGTTCGGCCGAGCGCGGATCGGGATCGACCGTCCGTACGAAGACGGCCGGGGCGTGCGCGACCCCGAGCAGATCGCCCGCTGGGTACTGTCTAGGCCGGCCGCGGCGGAGCGACTCCTCCTCGACGGTGCCGTTGAACGCGCCGCAGAGGCGGTCCAGCTCGCCGTGCGTGAAGGCCTGGAGACGGCGATGGCCGAGTTCAATCGCACGCTGCCCGGAGAAGACCGAACGGGCGCCGACTGAGGGAACTGCCCGCGGGATCTGCACCGGAGCCCTCGGGCGCTACACTGCTACTGAGGAAAACCGGGTCGCGCTCCGGCGCAGACCATCCACCTGAGGACCTACAACGCTCGTGGATCTCAGCCTCACGCTACCGCTTCTCGGGGCCGTCCCACCCCTGACGGAGGTCTACACACGCCTCGACGCCTCCGAGCGCGTGACACTCGGCGTCCCTGACGGCGCGAAGGCGGTCACCGCCGCCCTCCTCTGGCGTCGCCATCGGCGACCGACCGTACTCGTCGTCTCGCGCGAGACCGACGCCCAGTCCTACGCAGAACAGCTGGCCGCCTGGGCCGGTCCCCAGGCGTTGCTCTTCCCCGCTCCCGGTACGCTCCCCTACCAGCGTGAGTCCCCCGACCGCGAGCTGGTTGCCGCTCGCCTGCACGTCTTGCGGGCCCTGGTCGGCGCCGCCGGCACACCCCCTCCGCTGGTCGTCGCCTCGATCGCCTCGGTCACGAGCCACACCATCGCGCCGGCCGATCTCTCGCGTGGGCCGGGCCAGATTCGAACGGGCGACCGGCGCTCACTCGACCAGCTCGCACTCGACCTGGTGGACGGCGGATATGAGATCGGCCCGCTCGTCGAAGGACCGGGACAGGCGGCGAGACGGGGCGGGCTGGTCGACATCTTCCCGCCCGGCGCGCCCTTCCCGGTGCGGGTCGAGTTCTTCGGGGACCAGATCGAGTCGATCCGGGTCTTCGACCCCGACACCCAGCGCACGATCGAACAGATCGCGCGCGTTGTGGTCGGCGCTGCCAGCGAGTGGTTCGCCCGGCCCGGCGACCTGACACGGTTGGCTGCCCAGCTCGACCAGGTGAGCGGTGAGGATGCCGAGGCCGAACTCTCCCTGCTGCGGCGCGGTGAACTGGCCGCGCCAGCGCGCTACGGGCCGCTCGCCTCGGGAGCGACACTGCTCGCTCACCTTGAAAGAGAGGCGCTCGTCGTCCTCGATGAACGAGAGGTCCTCGAGGCGGCCGCCAGCGACCAGGACAACCTCTCGCGCGAGCGGCGGAGCGACCTCGCCGGTCACGACGACCTCGACGCTCGGGCTCCGCTCCCCCACCAGACCCGCTCTGAGTTCCTCGCGGCGCTCGGCTCTGACTTCCGCCGCGTCGACCTCGCTCGCTGGGCCACCGGCCGCGAACCGGGCACCTTCCGCCTCCCCTTCGTCCCCGCCGACGCCTACGCCGGCCGGCTCGCCGCCGCCGCCGGCGACCAGGCCCGTCAGCAGGCCCGCGGCGATCGGGTAATCGTCGTCACCCAGCAGGCGCAGCGATACGCCGAAGTGCTGGCCGAGCAGGGCGTATCCGCCCGGGTCACGACCGAACTCGACGGCCCGCCGGCGCCCGGTTCGGTGACCCTGCTGCAGGGTGCGATCCCCGAGGGCTGGGGCGTTGCCACGCCCACCGGCACCGTCAACCTGGCGACCGACCGTGAACTCTTCGGCTTCGTCAAGCAGCGGCGGCGACTGCGGAGCAGGAGCTCACACCGCTCGCAGTTCCTCGCCGAGGTGCAGCCCGGCGACTTCGTCGTCCACGCCGATCACGGCATCGCCCGCTTCGGCGGAATCGTGCGGCGGCCGGTCGACGGAGAGGAACGCGACTACCTGCAGCTTCGCTACGCGGCCGGGGACCGGCTCTACATCCCGGTCGATCAGGTCGACCGGGTCTCCCGTTACAGCGGCCCGTCCGGGCAGGCCCCGAAGCTGACGCGCCTGGGCAGTCAGGAATGGAACCGGGCGCGGGCGAAGGTGCGGACGGCCGTTTCGCTCGTGGCGGCCGATCTGGTCCGGCTCTACGCCGCCCGTCAGCTGCTCCGCGGGCACGCCTTCAACGAGGACACGGCGTGGCAGCTCGAGCTCGAGTCGTCGTTCCCCTACGAGGAGACCCCCGACCAGCTCGAGGCGATTCGCCGCGTCAAGGCCGACATGGAGTCAGAGCGACCGATGGACCGCGTGATCTGCGGTGATGTCGGGTTCGGGAAGACCGAGGTGGCGATCCGGGCGGCCTTCAAGGCACTGCAGGACGGTTACCAGGTGGCGGTGCTCGTCCCCACCACGGTCCTCGCGCAGCAGCACGCCAGGACCTTCCGCACGCGTCTCTCCGGCTTCCCCGTGACGGTCGACACGCTGTCGCGATTCCGCTCAGACCGCGACGCGCGGGAGGTGATCAGGCGCACCGGCGAGGGGGATGTCGACATCCTGATCGGCACCCACCGGATGCTCGACAGCGCCGTCCAGTTCGCCAACCTCGGGCTCGTGATCATCGACGAGGAGCAGCGCTTCGGCGTGGCGCACAAGGAGCGCCTGAAGCACATGCGGCTCGAGGTCGACGTGCTCACCCTGTCGGCGACGCCGATTCCCCGGACGATGCACATGGCGCTCAGCGGCATCCGCGACATGTCGACGATCGAGAGCCCCCCGGACGGTCGCCAGGCGATCCAGACCTTCGTCACCGAGTGGGACCTGGCGCTCGTGCGCGAGGCCGTCCTCCATGAGGTTGAACGCGGCGGTCAGGTCTACCTCGTCCACAACCGGGTCGTCAGCATCGATCGCGTGGCCGACCAGCTGCGCGAGCTGGTACCCGAGGCCACGGTGGTGGTGGCGCACGGCCAGATGCCCGAGTCCCTGCTCGAACAGGTGATGGCGAAGTTTGCAGAGGGCGCCTTCGATGTGCTGGTCTGCACGACCATCATCGAATCGGGGATCGACATCCCGAACGTCAACACGCTGATCGTCGATCGGGCGGACCGTCTCGGCCTCGCCCAGCTCTATCAGCTGCGTGGCCGCGTCGGACGTTCGCAGAACCAGGCGCATGCCTACCTGACGCACCCCAAGGATCTCGTCCTCAGCGAGGTGGCGCAGCAGCGTCTGTCCACGATCTTCGAGGCGAGCGACCTCGGCGCCGGCTTCCAGGTGGCGTTGCGCGACCTCGAGATCCGCGGTGCCGGAAACCTGCTCGGCGCTGAGCAGAGCGGCAGCATCGCCGCAGTCGGATTCGATCTCTATACCCAGATGCTCGCCGAGGCGGTCGAGGAGATGAAGGCCTCGCAAGAGCGCCGCGAACCCGAAGAGCTGCCCCACCAGCGGCAGCAGGCGCAGCGTTCGGTCGTGATCAACCTGCCGGTGGCGGCCTTCATCCCCGAGTCCTACATCACCGAGATCGATGGTCGCCTCGCGCTCTACCAGCGGATCTCCGCGCTCACGACGAGTGACGAGGTGGCGTCGCTCGGGCAGGAGACGAGCGACCGCTTCGGCGAACTGCCCGACCCACTCGCGCAGCTCCTGACCCTCGTGCGGATCCGCATTGCCGCCCGTGCCGCCGGGATCGCGCTCGTGCGCTTTGACGGCCCAGACCTCCTCATCGCGTCGGCCGGACGCCCCTTCTCCCGGCGGGCGATGCCGGCCCTCCCGGAGGGCGTACGGCGTGGCGCCACGCAGCTCCGGCTCGAGCGGCGTGCCCTCGGCAGCGCCTGGCTCGGTCCACTTGAGGCACTGCTCCGGCTCCTTGCCGGCGAGGAGGCGGGGCCGCCCGCGGTCAAGCCGGCCGCGGTGGCGACCGCCGGGCGCCGGTAGGCAGGCCGCCCGGTGAGTGGGTCGCCAGCGAGCGGACCGCGGGCAGGCGGCGATACGGTTCGTGCGGTCTTCTTTGACTTCGATCGAACGCTCGGGAGGGCCCGCTCCCACCTCGGCATCTACGTCCAGGCCGCCCGGGACCACGGGATCCGGGTCAGCGAAGAGGAGCTGGCCGCCGCACCGCTCGACGATGCCTGGGCGCGCTGGCGGACCGGAGAGGGCCCCGACCATCGGGACTGGTCGGGGGACGAGGAGACCTACGCCCGACTGAGAGGTGAGATCGCGCGCAGCCGGCTGGTGGCGGCCGGCACGCTTGCCGACCCCGAGACACTCGAGCTGATCGGGGCGCGTGTCGCCGAGCTGGAGGGTGACCCCGCGCAGTACGAGCTCTACCCGGACACGCCCCGTGCCCTCGAGCGCCTCTCCCGCCGGGGCGTCGTGTCGCTCGTCGTCTCCAACCACGTCTGGCGCCTTCCGGAGATCATCCGATCGATGGGGATCAGCTCGCGCTTCGAGGCCGTCTTGACGAGCGCCCGCGTTGGCGTCCGCAAGCCCCATCGTCGCATCTACGAGGCCGCCCTCGGCCTGGTCGGCTGCGATGCCCGTGAGGTACTGATGGTCGGCGACTCCTACCGGGACGACGTGCTCGGGGCGCGAGCGCTGGGGATGGCGGCAGTCCTGATCGACCGTGCGGGACAGGTCGAGCGTCCCCCGATCGAGGCGCCCGTGATCTCATCACTGGCAGAGCTCGAGCTCCCGTGAGCGCCCCGGTCTCGCTGGCCCCGGTCTCTGTGGGCGAGCAGGCGGCCCTGCTCGAGATGATGCGCAGCTACTTCCGGGAGCTCAGCAGCTATGAACCCGGCGGTGAGGACCCCGACCGCTACCTCGAGTTGGTCTGGCCGGAGATGCTGGACGACGCGACCGGACGCGAGGTCCGCTGGATCACGAGCGCGGGCCGCCGGGCCGGCTTCCTCGTGGTTCGCGTGCTGGCGGACTGGCCCGATACAGAACGGACGATCGCCTCGATCGCCGAGTTCTACATCGCTCCCTCCTTCCGCCGCAGCGGAGTCGGCACCGCCGCGGTGAAGCTGCTCCTGGCCGAACACCGCCGGCGGGGCACCGACGAAATGGAGGCCGACATCCTGGTCGGCAACCGGCCCGCGCAGCGCTTCTGGCAGGGGCTCGGCTTCACCGTGCAATTCCTCCAGACCGGGCGCAAGCCGTAGCCCGTGAGATAGGCTGAGGAGAACACGAGCCGCCCCCAGCAAGTGAGGAAACGATGAGCACGGTCGACTTCATCAAGCGCAATCTGGACTTCGCACACCGAGCGCTCCGCGATGCCACCAACGGCACCGACAAACAGGTCCACTTCGTGCCGAACGACGGCAGCCACTCGATCGCGTGGTGCCTCTGGCACACCACGCGCGTTGAGGACTTGATCATCAACCTCCGCGTCCACGGTGGAGCGCCGATCTGGAACGAGGACTGGGCCGCCCGTACCGGGCTCCCCTACGATGGCTACGGCACCGGGATGTCCGACGATGACGCTCAGCAGATCCACATCGACGACATCAGTGCCTTCGTCGAGTATCAGGACACCGTCTGGGCGAGCAGCGCGGAATTCCTCGCCGGCGCGAGCGATGAGGATCTCGAGCGGGAGGTGCCGGCTCGCAACGGCAGCGAGACGATCGGTGAAGCGATTGGGCTCCACATGCTCGGCCACTTCAACGGCCACCGCGGCGAGATCAACACACTGCGCGGCATGCAGGGGATGCCGACCGTGCTGGTCTCCGAGGGGACACACTAGCGGGAGACGTGCCCGGTTCAGGTAGCCGGCGCGCCGGCGGCGGTGCTCGGCCCGGCACTGAGATCCGGGTCACAACCTCGTCCGAGGGAGCAGCCCGTCCGTGCCTCGACTGACCCGTGCAACGGACGTCCCGGCCCCATCGTGCGGCACGGTCGCCTGCGCCCGGTAGGCGACGCTCGAACGAGTTCCCGCCGCCTCTGAGTTGGGGTAGCCTACGGCGATGCAACCCTCACGAGCCACCGTGGATCTGCTGCGGGAGCTGGTTGCGATCGACACGACCAGCCGCAAATCGAACCTGCCCCTGATCCAGTTCGTTGAGGACTTTCTCGCCGACCTCGGCATCGAATCTCGGCGCGTCTGGTATGAGGATGGCCGAAAGGCGAACCTGATCGCGACGGTGGGGCCAGCCGAGCTCCCGGGTATCGCCGTCTCAGCACACACCGATGTGGTGCCCGTCGATGGCCAGGACTGGGACACCGATCCCTGGGTCCTGACCCGGCGAGACGACCGCCTCTACGGTCGTGGCACGGCCGACATGAAGGGGTTCCTGGCGGTTGTGCTGGCGGCCCTGCCCGGCCTCGTCGAATCGGATCTCGCCGTCCCGCTGCGGCTCGTCTGCTCGCCGGATGAGGAGGTCGGATGCGTCGGCATCCTGCCGCTGCTCGAAGAGCTCCGTCAGGATCCGAACCGGCCCGACTTCGCGATCGTCGGTGAGCCGACCTCGATGCAGGTGGTCCTTGCCCACAAGGGCCACTACGCGCGCCGTTGCCGTGTGAGGGGCATCGAGGCCCACTCGTCCTTCGCACCGCTGGCGGTCAACGCCGTCGAGTATGCGGCCCGGATTGTGGCACGGATCACCGAGATCGCGCGGCGCAAGGCCGACGGCGGCCCGTTCGACGAGCGCTACCCGGTCGCGCACACCACGCTGCACACCGGCCTCCTGCACGGCGGGACCGCCTTCAACATCGTCCCGCGTGACGCCTACTTCGACTTTGAGGTGCGGACCGTCGGCGACGACAACCCCGAGGCGATCCTTGGCGAGATCGAGCAGTACGCCCGTGAGCAGCTGCTGCCCGAGATGCATCGGATCTATGACGGATCGTCGATCACCTTCGAGGAGCTCTCTTCGACCCGCGGGCTCAACACCGACCGCCACCATGCGGTCGTCGCCGAGGCGCTGGCACTCTCAGATGGCCTCGGTCCGATCGATACCGGGCAGGTCTCCTACGCGACCGAAGCTGGCCTCTTCCAGGCGGCGGGGATCCCTGCGGTCGTCTGCGGCCCCGGATCGATCGAGCAGGCGCATGGACCAAATGAGTACATCGAACTCGACCAACTCGCCCGCTCCGAACTGTGGATGGAGCGGCTCGGCAGACGCCTCAGCCACTAGCCGACGCGCCCGCCCACCTCAGCGGACTGCCGGTGTCAGCGGACCGCCCGTCTCGGACTCGACCACCGAGATCGATCCGCCCCCAGCTCCGGGCCGCTAGCCGAGTCCCGCCTGGCTGGCGAGGGTGACGAGGGCCATCCCGGCCGCAGCGATCGCCACGAACTCCGCGACGACCATCGCGTTGAGGTGCCGTGTCACGTGTGCCTGCAGGAGGCCACTCACCAGGAAGAACGCGAGGAGCAGGACCAGGCCCGCCAGATAGCCGTCGACCGGGATGAAGTGCAGGGTCCAGCGCACCTCCGTGAGCGCAAGCCCCGTCACCCCAGCCAGGATCAGGGTCTCGGTCGAGTCGACCTGCCCCTCCCTGAGCACCTCGACGGCCAGCATCGTCCCGACCATCCCGGAGGCGAACAGGGCCGACCCGAGACTGAAGTCGAGCACATAGGTGAGCGCGAGCAGTGAGAAAGCCGCGAAGTAGCAGGCCGCGGTCGACATCAGCCGCGCCACCGGGTAGATCGGCATCGAGACCGCGAGCGAGCTGACCTGTGCAACGAGCACCAGTGCGAATGCGACGCCGCCGCCCAGTGCCGCCACCACCACCCAGCCGCCGCTCAGGTTGTGTTCGATGAGAAGCGGGATGGAGATCGCCACCAGCGCCGGCAGAAAAAGGTACGGCGCAGTGTCAGTGCCCCCGCGCCCGCGTGGGAAGGTCGCCGGCCAGGCCGTGCGGAGAACGCCGTCCGTACCGAGCACGGCGGTCGCCGCGACCAGGAAGACGAGCCAGCGCGGTGTCGGTTCAACCGCCACCAACATCACGAAGGTCCCGGTCAGCAGCAGCGAGAGCAGCAGGAGGGGCACCGTGATCCGCCCGCCCTGCCACCAGCGGACGGAGGAAAGTTCGGGCTCACGGGCGTTGGGCCAGCGCGTCGGTGGCGCGCCAGCGATCGGCGGCGGGAGATCCTCTTCATCGGCGGGCCCGGGGATGGTGGTCTCCACGGAGACGACTGGTGTACTCGTGAGATCCGGGGCCGCAGCGGCGTCAGGATCGGCAGCATCAGCCGCAGCAGTGGCTGCGAGGTGATCATCGGGAGCGGTCTGCTCACGGTCTTCGCTCACGGCGCACCTGCCATCCGTCGACGGCTACTCGGCTGCGAAGGTGGGCTCCGCCTCGCCGAAGATCTCGGCGGCATTGCGGTAGCGGATGCGATCGCGCTCGTCTTCGCTCAAGCCGACCTGATCGAAGATCTGCTCGAGGTTTGCGACATGGCTCGCGATCTCATCGTTTCCACAGTCGGAACCCCAGGTCAGCTTCTCAACGCCGATCTCGTAGCCGACCAGACGCCGCTCGACGGCGTGTCGCTCGATCGTATCCCCCCCGGAGAGGTCCAGGTAGACGTTGTGCCGCCAGCGGGTCACCGAGGCAGCCTCATCGTAGTTCCCGGTCCCACCCATATGCGCCCCGATCATCCGGAGATCGGGGAAGTTGTTGGCGATCGTATCCATGTGGAACGGACGCATCCGCAATGCCGAAACGTCGCGGCCACGGGCTCGCGGGCCATTCCGCATCTCGCGGTAGCGTTCGGCGGCCGCCGGGTCGCGGCGTGGATGGGTGACCGAGTAGTCGATACCCCCGCCGATCACCCCCATGTGCATCAGAATCGGCATGCCGAGCTCCTCGGCCGCCTGGTAGAGGCCGAAATAGGCGTAGTCGTCGTAGGGCCTGCGGACGCCGATCATCTTGAGCCCACGATAGCCGAGTTCGTGAAGCCGCCGGATATCGCGATGGTTGATCTCCTCCGGGTCAACCATCGCCGACGGGAGGAAGAGGTCCTCGTGACGCCTGGCGTAAGGCAGCACCTCTTCGTAGCTGAGGCCGAAGCGACCGCCACAGAGCAACGAGGCACGGGTGACGCCGGCGGCCCGCAACGCATCTGCGCGGGCATCGATCTCCCTGGCACTGTCGAAGTTGTCCGGATCTTGCCAGTTCCGTGGGAAGTGACAGTGAACATCCCAGATCATCCGTTCACCTCCTGATGTGTTGGCTGCCCGGTCATCCTCGGCCGAATCGATGCTACCGGACCATCCGCCCCACGCAATCTCGTGGTCACGGGCACACGGCAGCCGTGCCCGCGTGACGGTCGTCGCCCGGGTACCCCCGGCGAACACCCGCAGCGCCGCCGGCCTCAGCACCCTGATCCAGAACCGACTAGAGACTCGCGCTGTAGATATTCTGCTGTCCGTGCCGCCTGACCAGACGCTGCCCCGATGCGTAATTCCTGACCTCGATATCAACCGCGTGAATCGACCCGGCGAACTCTGAAGGGGGGCTGGTAGCTGTCGCTCGGCGGCGACTGCGAATCGCGGCCGATGCGCGCGCTGCCCACGCCGACACCTCGCATGATGAACGGCAGCTCGCTCTCTCCGGCGGGCTCACCGGCGATCGAGAAGGAGATACGACCACGACCGCCGATCCCCTCCCCCTCCATGCTGACCTCGACCACGACGCGCCCGACCGGTACCTCCCGATCGCTCTGGCAGCGCAGGATGTCGATGTAGACGTTGTAGTCGAAGCAGAGCCGGTTGTCCTCGAGATAGAAGGCGATGCCAGCGTTCTGCGTGCCCTTGGCGAAGAGTATGCCCTGCTCCCCGGCGTCGCCTCGTTCGAGGTCGACGGTCATCGTCCACTCGCCGAGCCCGAGAGCCGGCGCGACCGGGTGCGGGATCCGAGAGATCGGCGGGAGGTAGTGGTAGCTGAGCTCTTCGTGGACACCACCGGGCGCCGACGCTGCGGTGCCGTCAGCTGGGAGCTCCGGTCGTCGAGCGGCAACGCCCGGCCTGGAAGAGCGTCGTACCGACCTGCTGACCGAGTCCGGTCCGCTCGCGTCGCCACAGCGCAGACGCGATCCCGAAGGTGAGCAGGGTACCGGCCATGTAGTCGGTCAGGTGGCCGTCGGAGTGGCGCGGTTCATCGCCGTCGAAGGACGCGGCCGAGAGCAGCAGCCCGGAGGCAGCCTGCGCCTGAAAGTCGGCGCCGGGCAGTCCTCCGTTGGGACCGAGGCGGCCGAACGCCCAGATCCCGGCGACGATGACGCGAGGATTCTCTTCGCTCAGGTTCTCGTAGTCGAGGCCGTAGTCGGAGAGGGCGCCGCGGCGCATATTCGAGACGACGACATCTGAGCGCAGGGCGAGCCGACGCGCGATCGCCTGCCCCTCAGGATGCGACAGGTCGAGTGGGATTCCGCGCTTCCCCCTCGCCTTGATGATGTACTGCCGACCTTCGCCGGGGATGGTCGGGCTGTTGAACCGGGTCGCATCGCCCTCGGTCGGTTCGACCTTGATCACGTCCGCTCCGCCGTGCGCGAAGAGCTCAGCCGCGTAGGGTCCGGCCACGAAGACGCCATACTCCACCACCGCCAAGCCCTCAACGAGCGGTGCTGCCGCGCCGGTCATCCGTTCCCCCCCAGCCGATCTCGACCCTATCGCCTTCCCGGCGCGAGCCGCGGCGGTCCGCTACCAGACCAGTGCGTCCGCGTCCCGGGATCGACGCCTGTGAGAAGGGGAGACCCGCGCCGCCTCCCGGGCTCAGCACGCCGACGGGTTGCGCACCGCGCTCCTGACGGCCGGTCAATCGACCACGGTGACCTCGTTCACGAGCCGTTCGCCGCGAGCCCAGCGGCCGAGGTTCTCGAAGAAAATCGCCGTTGCGCGATCGTCGTTTCCGCTCGAGACGGCCGAATTGTGCGGCGTCACCAGCACGTTCGGGAGCCCCCAGAGCGGCGAGTCGGAAGGCAGCGGTTCGCGATCGAAAACGTCCAGGTAGGCGCCGGCGATCGTGCCCTCGATGAGTGCCTGAACGAGGGACGGCTGATCCACGACGGCCCCGCGCGCGACGTTCAGGATCCGCGCATGGCGCGGCAGCCGCGCCAGGGCGGTGGCGTCGATCAGGCCCCGCGTCTCATCGGTCAGCGGACAGGCCAGCACCAGCCAGTCGGCCCGCGGGAGCAGTGACCCGAGCTCGGCCGGGGTGCGGAGCTCGTCGATCGGTTCGCCGGCCTGGGCTGGCGATCTCCTGACGCCGACCACATGCAACCCCAGGGACTGGGCGAGCCGGCAGACGTGGCTCCCGATCGCGCCCGTGCCCACGACGACGATCGTCTGACCGCGGAGGTCGCGCGGCTCATCAGGGGCACGTACTGGTTCCCAACGGCGCAACCGCTGCGCCTCCTGCCAATGCGAGAAGCCGCGCGCGAACCAGAGCAGCGCGCCGATCGCCGTCTGTGCGATCGGTTCAGCATGCGATCCGGAGGAGTTGCTCAGCAGCACGCCTCGTGCGAGCAGCGCGGCGTAGTGGGGGCCGTTCATCCCGGCATGGAAGACGTGCAGCCACCGCAGCCGTGGCGCTCGAGGGAGCGCCCTAAAGAACGGCGCGGCGCCCGCGGCATAACGGTCCCGCGAGAAGTGTGCGAGCTCCACCTCCTGCAGCGCATGGTCGGGGAGTATGCTGCGCTCCGGCAGAACCAGGGGCGTGAGCCGCAGCCCGGCCTCCGATGCGGTGGCCGCGAGGCGTTCGCCATAGCGCTCGTGGAACGTTTCGCTGAGCAAGATGGTCATCGCGGCTGGCTGGCTCATCGTTCCTCCGCGCGCTCGTCGGCCCCAGGCGGCGTCGGTCGTAGATGATCGGTCAGGGGTGAGGATAGACTCGCCGACGCCCCACCGGCTCTCGGGCGACCTCACGACTCTGGTCGCGTTGCCGATAGTCGAGCCGAGCGCAATTCGGCGCCTACCGGTTCGCTGTCAACGCGCGCTCGTGGGACGCACCGCATCCTACTCGTCCGCGGTCTGGGAAGCTGTCAGATTGACGCTTCGGGCTAGGCGACTCCCAACCGCACTCGTACCTCCTCGGTGGGCAGGTCAGCGCCATAGACGGGAGTGCCCGGCTGGTGCGCCCGTCCGCCCTCAGACAGAGCGCCCGCGTCCACTGCGTCGAAACCAATCTGGTCGACCAGCCGCGCGACCTCATCCTTCGCGTCGGCGTCATCCCCTGAGATCGGGATGCCCCGGCGATCGGGATCGCCAGCCGACCGGCCGCGGTCACGCAGCCGTTCCCAGTTGATCCCGTTGAACGCCTTGACCACCCGGGCACCGGGGAGGTGTGCCTGCAGCAACTCGCTCGAGGTGGTCCGGCCGGAATCCAGCTCTTCGAACTGACCGTCGCGCCCCGGGTAGTAGTTGTTGGTGTCGATCACGACCTTGCCTGCCACCCCTTCCCTCGGCACCTCGCGATAGCGACCCAGCGGCACCGAGACAACCACCACCTCACCAAAGACCGCCGCTTCGGCTGCTGTGACCGCGCCGCCGTGTTCGCCCAGCTCGGCGGCGAGTTCCGACAGCGTCTCTGGCCCCCTGGAGTTGCTGACTCTGACTTCGTGGCCCACCTGCACGAGGAGCCGTGCGAGCGTCCCACCGATCCGTCCACTGCCGATGATCCCAATGCGCATCGTAGCTCCCACCCTCTCTTCTCTGGCCGCCCGGCCGGCCGCGGGAGCCGGGTCGCGGCTAGTCGACGCGCCTGCGTCCCGCGAATCCCGCGTCGCGCAGGTGCCACCACTCGATCTCCTGCTCGCCGGCCTGCCAGCACCAGTATGCGGGCTCGTCTCCGATCACTGTCGGGAAGTCGATGAGCCCTTGCTCGATACTCTTCACCTCGATGCCTGCGGCGAGCAGAGCCCCAAGGTCTGCCCTGGAGAGCGGCGCTGTCAGCCCATCCGGCGCCATCGCGCGCAGGGCGGCGAGCACCTGACGTGCCTCTGCAAGTGTGAACTTCTGGCTCACCCCCCCAATGTAAGCGCCGCGCGAGCCCCCGTGGTCGCCACCCCCGAATGTCGGCTCGAATCCCCGTCTACGCCGCTCGCGGAGCGGCTCAAGACGGACCACTCTCCCTGACCACCGTGGTCCTCCCCGGACCACCCGACAGATCATTGAGAACTGGGTTGGACGACCTCTTGCGGATGAGAGCCATCCGGGGGGTAATCTCTCTCGACTTCGACCCAGCGAACTCAAGACCACGGCGAAACGTGATGCAGGTCACCACCACTCTCGTCCATCTCTGCCGCGGGTTCATCGGTCCGTACCTTGAGGCGCTCGGTGGCGACGAACTCGGCCACGAGTTCGACGTGCAGATCCGGTCGCTGCTTCCTGAGGCTGATTCGGGGGAGAAGGAATCCTTCATCTCGATACGAGATCCTGATCCGGGCGTAATAGGCGCGATCAGCGCACTCTCTGATTGGCTGATGGCGGCACTCGCGGATGAGGCGGTGGACGAAGCCATGCCGGCACTGCCGGGCTTCCTGAGCTCAGAAACTACCGAGCCCGCGACGAGAAGGTAGGGGGGCGCGGGCTTTGGCAATAGCGTCAGGAGCCCTGCCAGTCGCTCCTCATGCCTCGGTGCGGATTGGTCGGGGAGGCCGGAGTCCCCGCGACAAACTCAACCTCCTGCGGCCGCCCGTCGGAAGTCACAATCGAGGGCGTTGACCGGGCGTTCGGAAGCTGTCAACCTCTCCATGCCGGTCGAGGTCAGGGGGTTGTTGCAATGACTGGTTTGTTGATCCACGCCTCCTTCGGGGGTCTGGCGACCCGCGGCGGTCCGTTGCGGAACCGCTCGGGCCAGACGCTGTAGGCGGCATCCAGGGTCTCCTGACGCGCCTGCACGGTCTCCAGGGCTTGCCCGCCGTGGAGCGTGGCGGGGTGCTGGTAGCCGACACCGGAGTGGTAGTGCTCGCGGTTGTACCAGTCGACAAACGGCGCCATCCAGCTCCGCACCTCCTCCAGCGAGTGGAAGCGGTCGGGGTAGTCGTGGCGGTACTTGACGGTCTTGAAGCCGGCCTCGGAGTAGGGGTTGTCGTTGCTCACGCGCGGGCGCGAGAGGCTGCGCGTGACAGCGAGGTCTTCGAGCAACTCCGCCAGGCTTGTCGACGTCATCTGGGCGCCACGGTCTGAGTGCAGCGTCAGTTGCTGCGGCGAGATCCCGTTGCGGTCGCAGGCGGTGCCCACCAGCGTCCTGGCAACCTCGGTCGACTCCGCCGTGTCGACCGTCCAGGCGACGATCTTGCGACTGAAGATGTCGATCACCACGTAGAGATAGAACCAGCTGCGGTGGTGAGGGCCGCGGAGCCGCGAGATGTCCCACGACCAGACCTCGTTCGGGCCGCTCGCCTGCACCTGGGGTGCATGGTGGGTCGTGCGTCGGTGACCGCGACGCCGTTCTCTGACCAGGCCGCGTTCCTCGAGGATGCGGTACATCTGGCGGATCGAGCAGACGTACGAGCCCTCGTCCAGCAGCTGATAGTAGACCTGGGCGGGCGCCTGGTCACGAAAGCGTGGTGAGCACAGCAGCTCGGCGATGTGATCGCGCAGCTGGTCGGGGATGCGTGACGGCTGCGGCTGGTGCTGCTCGCGCGGTTTCGCCTGTGACGGCCGCCTGTGTAGCCGGCCGGCGGCCGCCTGGCGGCGGCTGCGGTCGGTCCGCTCTGAGTATCCGAAGGCCCGACAGGCGCGGGCACGGCCAACCCGCTGGGCCCATGCGTCCACAGCGGCGAGCATCTGCGCCCGCCAGTTGGCGTATGCCTGCGCTGGCCACTCGGCTCGGGTCGGCGCTACCCGTTCTGGCCACTCGGTCGCCGCTGCGACGCGCTCTTGCGGGCAAATCTTTGCAAGAGCGCCAAGGCTTTTCCCTGTGCCTCGATCAGCTCCTCTGCCGTCTCCAGCTGCTGCTCGGCAAGCATCGCCCGCTGCCGGTAGCGGTCGCGCTCAAGGGTCAGCCGGTTGGGCGCTCGTGGTCCCGGCGGCCGCTCGACGAGGGCACGGCGCGCCCCATCGTCACGCTGCTGGCGCCACCTGGTGATCAGAGACGAGTACAGACCCTCGCGCCGACAGATGGCACCGACTGCTCCCGGCTCACCGCGGGCCTTTGCCTCGTCGATCTCCGCCAGGATGTCGAGCTTGTACTGCACTGGCCACGACCTGCGTGCTCGACACACCTCAGTCTCTTCATCAACCACCATCGGTCTACGTCCACTTCTCCGCCCTCGTATCAATCGCACTATATCCGGCAGAGATGAGGTTGGCAGCTAGGGACCTGGGTGACGGACCGTTCCTTTCGGAGTTCGCTACCAGCCATCAAGGCACTAGTACTGGTGATGCCGCTCGTTTCCGTCGGGAGGATGTCCCTAGGCCTGTAGAACTTCGGGGAGCGACCATCTATGCGGCGATGGTCAGACACATGCCGACGCGCACGGTGTATGTGGTATTCAAGGCCAAGGTTAGGGTGAAGCCGTTTCCTTCGAAGTTATGTCTCAGCCCGCTACAGCCCCTCTGAGGGTTCCACCCATGCCATCCGAGTATGCCTTCGTCGGACACCGACACCGTGACATGGACGTCCTCCCTTTCGACGCTTATTGGTCCTTCTCGTGGCGCCGGTGCGTGTCCTCGATGGCGACGTCAAGCTCGTTCCACAGGCACTCCACCATTGAGCGCATCCGCATGTTCTGGTGGGCGCCCCAGACCGTCATGGCAGGCGGCACCACCAAGATAGAGACGATCAGCGCGTAGGCGATCGTGATCGTCGCCGTGATGCCGAACTGCTCGAATGACTGCAGCGGCGACAGCGTCAGTACCGCGAATCCGAGCGCTGTCGTCAGCGCCGAGCCTAGCAGAGCCGACCCGGTGGTGGTGAGCGTCCGGATCGCCGCCGTCTCCGGGTTGCGCCGCTTGGCGAACTCTTCCCGGTAGCGATGGATCATGTGGATTGTGTAGTCCACGCCGACCCCGATCGCGAGCACCGTGGTGATCGAGGTGACGATCGTATAGGGGATGCCGAGCAGTGCCATCGTGCCCAGCACCCAGATGAGAACGAGCACTATCGGTCCTACCGCGATGGACCCCAGCGCTGGCTGGCTCAGCGTTATCCAGAAGAAGATCGTAAGGATGGCGAAGGCTACCGCGATCGTCGCGATGATCGCCTCTGTCTGGCGATCCCTTATCTCGTCCGAGGAAGTAAGCACGATGATGTCCTGCGAGGTCATCGCGATGGCAGCGTCGTCGCCGAACCACAGCCCGTCAATGTCCTCCACCATCCCCTCGGTTCGCTCGCGATCGCCCGAGAAGGCTCGGAACTGGAGCAGGGTGGTATCGATGCCCTCCGGGTCCTCGACCAGAACCCGCGCCACGGCTTCTGGATCGGTGGCGGCGAGCGTATCAAGGAACTTCTGAACCCGCGCCGGATCGAGATCCAGCCCCGCTGTCGCCTCCGCGAATAGCCGCTCGAGCTCGGGGTCGTACCTGTCACCTGGCGTACCGTCGTCTGTGGTCCAGTCGAGCACGAGCAGAGGGAGCGAAGCCTCCATAGTGCCATCCGCGGCGCGTGGCCGACTTATGTCGTCCTCAAACGCCTCCGTCATGGAGAACAGGTTGTGGAGTGTGCGCGTCTCCGTCACCTCTGCCCTGACGAGGACGCTGACAACCTCCGTTGAGCCTCCGAAGACCGCATCAAGTGAATCCAGGTCCTCAATCAAGTTCCCGTCCCTGGGCAGGACATCGCGGATAGTGAAGTCCGTGGTGATCCCCGAGGCCGCGAATCCGAACCCGACAGTCACCGCAACCACGAGAACGAGGTAGGGCACTGGCCTTCGCGTGATGGATGTCCCCAGCCTTTCCGCTAGCCGGTCGACGCCGGGGATTGCATTTGCGATCGGACGGGGCGGGGGAAGCGGTCCGCGGGCCTCGCGACGCCGGTCGATGATCATTCGCGCGGCTGGAACCACCGTCAGCATCACGACCAGGCTAAATCCGATGCCCAGCCCCGCTACCACGCCGAAGTCCCCGATCCCCGAGATCGGCGAGAGCAGGTTCGCTAGGAAGCTTGCGGCCGTGGTGGCACCGGCCAGCGCCAGCGGGACGATGACTTTCCGCAGCCCCGCGAGCACCGCTACCCTCACCGGCTCGCCGTCTATCCGTTGCTCCCGGTAGTGCGACACCGACTGGATCGAATAGTCCACAGCGAGGCCTATCAGGATGATCGGCACCGTTGCCGTGAGCGCGTTCGGTGGGCCGATCAGATCCAAGGCGCCCGGACCGAGCCAGCTCTCCGCCCCGACGGTCCAGATCAACGTGAGTACGAGCCCCGTCAGCGTGAGCAGTAGGTCAGAGAGCGTGCGCATGAAGAGCAGCGTCAGTGACGCGATCACGAGCAGCGCCAGCCCCACCAGCGGCAGCACCCCGGTGCTCGTGGCCTCCTGATACTCCTCCTCAATCACCGCGAGCGACACGCTGCGCACGCTTAGGGACGCTCTGAACAGACCCGCATGATCTGTTAAGATGCCTACACGGGATGGTATGGCATTCGACCAGATGACGAGGTGAGCGCGATGGGCGAGGCAACGTTCGCGGAGCTGTACTACGACGCGAAGAAGCGAACGACTCGCCGGGAGCGGTTTCTGGAACGACTCGATCGGCTGGTTCCGTGGCGGCAACTCGAGCAGCGCATTGCGCCCCACTACCCGATGCCGGGACGGGGGCGCCAGCCCTACCCACTGTCACTGATGCTGCGGGTGCACATCGTGCAACTGGTCGACAACCTCAGCGACCCGGCGATGGAGGACGCGCTGTACGAGAATCTCACCGTGCAGCGCTTCGTGGGGCTCAGGCTATCGGACGCGATCCCCGATGAGACGACGATTCTCAACTTCCGCCACCGGCTGGAGGCGGCCGCGCTGAGGAGGGGATTGCTCGAGGAGATCAACCGCCATCTGGAGGCGGAAGGACTGCAGTTGAGACAGGGGACTGTGGTTGATGCCAGTATCATCAGCGCCCCCTCGTCGACCAGGAATCGGGCCAGAGCACGGGATCCCGAGATGCACCAGACGCGCAAGGGAAACCAGTGGTACTTCGGGATGAAGTTGCACATCGGGGTGGACTCTGAGAGCGGCATCGTGCACAGCCTCCACACGACGGCGGCGAACGTGAGCGACATCACCGCGGCGCCCGACCTGCTGCACGGCAACGAAAGGCTGGTCTGTGGCGATGCGGGCTACCAGGGCATCGGAAAACGTCTGGAGCAGCGCGAGCGTGCGGTGCAGTGGCAGGTTGCCATGCGACCGGGCAAGCGGCGACTGCTCGACCGGGAGGGTGAGGAGTGGCTCGAAGAGAAGCGCAAGGCCTCCGTGCGTGCGAAGGTCGAGCATCCGTTCCAGATCGTGAAGGTGCGCTTCGGCTACGCCAAGGTCCGCTACCGCGGATTGTTCAAGAACACGCAGCGGCTCGCGTTGCTGTTGGGGCTGGCCAACATGGTTCGAGCGGAGCGCCAACTTGCTGCGTAACAACGGCGCAGTGCGCCCAGAATCCCGCAGCGAGCGCCAAACGGCACTCGCAGAGCCGCTCGCGAGCCCCGATCAGGCCGCATTCCTGACCATCAAGCGATTGAACGCCCCAGAAGAGCCTGATCGGCCGCATTTCGCGGCCAGCATGATCTGTTAAGATGCCTACACGGGATGGTATGGCATTCGACCAGATGACGAGGTGAGCGCGATGGGCGAGGCAACGTTCGCGGAGCTGTACTACGACGCGAAGAAGCGAACGACTCGCCGGGAGCGGTTTCTGGAACGACTCGATCGGCTGGTTCCGTGGCGGCAACTCGAGCAGCGCATTGCGCCCCACTACCCGATGCCGGGACGGGGGCGCCAGCCCTACCCACTGTCACTGATGCTGCGGGTGCACATCGTGCAACTGGTCGACAACCTCAGCGACCCGGCGATGGAGGACGCGCTGTACGAGAATCTCACCGTGCAGCGCTTCGTGGGGCTCAGGCTATCGGACGCGATCCCCGATGAGACGATGATTCTCAACTTCCGCCACCGGCTGGAGGCGGCCGCGCTGGGGAGGGGGTTGCTCGAGGAGATCAACCGCCATCTGGAGGCGGAAGGACTGCAGTTGAGACAGGGGACTGTGGTTGATGCCAGTATCATCAGCGCCCCCTCGTCGACCAGGAATCGGGCCAGAGCACGGGATTGGGAATGACAACCCGTTCTGGCCCCACCTTGATCCTCTGAACTGGCCCCACCCCCGGGATGTGGTCAGCTGGTCGGAGCACCTCCCTTCGAGGCGGTGGTGACCCGCAGGCGATAGGACTCGCTGCCGGTCTCGATGATGTGGGCGCGGAACGTGAGCCGGTCGACGACCGCGGCGGCGAGGCGGGGGTCGGGGAAGGTGCGGCCCCACTCCGAGAACGGCGCGTTGGAGGCGACTGCCACCGAGGCCCGCTCCTCGCGCTCGGTGAGGACCTGGAAGAGCAATTCGGCTCCGCGCGGGTCGAGGTGGACGTAGCCGAACTCGTCGAGGCAGAGCAGGTCGAGCCGGCCGTAGCGGGCGACCAGGCGTGAGAGCGTGCGCTCGTCGGCGGCTTCGGCCAGTTCGTTCACGAGCTGTGCCGCCGTCGTGTAGCGCACCCGCAGCCCGCGCTGGCAGGCGGCCATGCCGAGCCCGATCAGCAGGTGCGACTTGCCGGTGCCGCTGTCTCCGAGCAGCACGACGGGCTGGCCCGAGGCGATCCACTCGCCGCGCTCGAGCGTGGCGAGCATGGTCGGGTCGACCGTGGGGGCCGCCGCCAGGTCGAAGTCGGCGAGGTGCTTGAGCCGGGGGAAACGGGCCTCGTGGATGCGGCGCTCACGGCGGCGCGCATCGCGGTCGTCGAGCTCGGATTGGAGCACCTCGGCGAGGTAGGCGAGATGGGTGAGCCGGTCGCGCAGCGCGGCCTCGGCGAGCGCGCCGGCCTGCTGACGGACCGTGGGGAGGTGCAGCGCACGGCTGGTCGCCTCGACCTGAAGCGCCGCCGCCTGCTCGGTCACAGGTGTGCTCATCGCGTGCTCGCGGCGAGCAGCGCGTCGTAGCCGGCCAGGCTCGGCGCCGGGCGTTCGAAGCGCCTGAGCGCCGGCCGCTCCACGACGGCGGTCTCGCGGCGGCCGTCGGCGACGCGGCGCGCCTCGATGGCGATCAGCGCCGGGTCCACCGCGCCCAGCTGCTCCACCGCATCGAGTGCTGCGTGCACCGAGGCGGCGGGGAGGTGGCGGTGCAATAGCAGCACCTCGATGAGCGCCCGCGTCCCGGCGCCGTCACCGAGCTTGCGGCGGGCACGCTGCCAGAAGCGTTCGTGCGCGGCGGTGAAGCCACCGCCTGAGCGCGCCTGCGCGAGCGCGATCGAGCCGGGCAGCGCCCCGGGCTTGCGGGACAGCACCTCGAGGAAGTGGTCCAGCACGAGGACCTCGGATCCCTTGTGCGCGCTGCGCTCGTGGCGGGCAACCACCCGGCCCGCGACGAGGGCGGTCACGGTCCCGCCGCCCAGGCGGACGTCCACCGTGCGGCCCGCGAACGCCGCGGGGACCGAGTAGCGCGAGCCACGCACGGAGATGCGCGCCTTGCGGTCGGCCTTCGCTTGCAGTGCGACCGTGGGGTCGAAGGGTTCGGCGGGGAGGGGCCGCAGCGCGGGCCGCTCTGCCTCCGCCGTCTGGCCGACGGTGGCGAGCCGGCCAGCGATGTGGCGGGCTCCGTCTGCGCGGTCGGCCGCCTCGAGCAGCGCGTTCAGCTCGGCCAGGCTCTCGACGCGCGGGACCGGCACGAGGTGGCGCCGGCGGAAGCGCCCGACCTCGCCCTCCACGCCCCCCTTCTCGTGCGCGCCCGCGATGCCGGGCTCGCAGAAGAAGCTGTCGAAGCCGTAGTGCGAGCGCAGTGCGGTGAAGCGGTCGCTCTCGATGCGGTCGCGCCCCAGGAGCACGCGCGTGACGGCCGAGCTCAGATTGTCGTAGCGGATCCGCCGCGGCACCCCGCCGAGGCGCTCGAGGGCGAGCGTGTGGCCCTCGAGGAACGCCTCCTGGCCCTCGCCCGGGAAGCACACGTGGACCGCCCGCCCCGAGTGCGAGAGCCGCAGCACGAACATCGACAGCTCGGTCAGCACGCCGTCCAGCCAGACGCTGACCCCGCCGAAGTCGACCTCCGCCTCCTCGCCCGGCGGATGCAACTGGGGGATCGTCACGACTGAGCGACCGGACTCCAGCTCGCGGCGCACGCGGCCGACGTAGGCGCGCACCGTCGCCTCGGCGACCGTCGCGCCGTACTCATCGACGAGGCGCTCCCAGACCCGCCGCGCCGTGTGCCGCTGCTTGCGCGGCGCGCTCAGGTCGGCGACGAGCCACTCCCGGATGATCTCTACGTACGGACCGAGCTTCGGCGCCGCTCGAGACGCCTGCTTGCGTTGTGGCGGCAGCGCCGACTGCAGCGCCTGCCGTACCGTGCGCCGGTGCACGTGGTGGCGGCGCGCCAGCTCGCGTATGGGCAGCCCCTCCTCTCGCCATGCCCGTCGGATATCCTCGAACAACTCCACCCTCGACACACTCCTCTTCTTTCGCTCGGGGAGGTCTCAGTTGCCCGAGCGTAGCTGCTGGATGGGTCGGGGGTGGGGCCAGTTCAGAGGATCAAAACGGCCCAGATGGGGCCAAATCAGAGTAGCGTTCCCACGGGATCCCGAGATGCACCAGACGCGCAAGGGAAACCAGTGGTACTTCGGGATGAAGTTGCACATCGGGGTGGACTCTGAGAGCGGCATCGTGCACAGCCTCCACACGACGGCGGCGAACGTGAGCGACATCACCGCGGCGCCCGACCTGCTGCACGGCAACGAAAGGCTGGTCTGTGGCGATGCGGGCTACCAGGGCATCGGAAAACGTCTGGAGCAGCGCGAGCGTGCGGTGCAGTGGCAGGTTGCCATGCGACCGGGCAAGCGGCGACTGCTCGACCGGGAGGGTGAGGAGTGGCTCGAAGAGAAGCGCAAGGCCTCCGTGCGTGCGAAGGTCGAGCATCCGTTCCAGATCGTGAAGGTGCGCTTCGGCTACGCCAAGGTCCGCTACCGCGGATTGTTCAAGAACACGCAGCGGCTCGCGTTGCTGTTGGGGCTGGCCAACATGGTTCGAGCGGAGCGCCAACTTGCTGCGTAACAACGGCGCAGTGCGCCCAGAATCCCGCAGCGAGCGCCAAACGGCACTCGCAGAGCCGCTCGCGAGCCCCGATCAGGCCGCATTTCGCGGCCAGTTCAGAGCGTCCTTAGGGGTGCTCACATATGAGCGTCCCTATAAGCCCCACCTAGCAAGACTCGAACAGGCCGAACAGGCCCAGGCGGCGTACCCGTTCGGCGACCCGCATTACCTGTCCGGCCGCCTTCAAATCGACCGGCCAAGAGTATCTGAGTTTTCAGTGCTTCTGGTGCCGGTCGCGTCCCGGACTTCGGAGCGGGTCTGGAAGCGGTCGACGCCGTCGGCTGGCCGTGGCGCTGCGCCGGCCCGACCGGCCAGCTGGGCTACTGGTCGGCAAAGACTGCCCTCATGTTGAGAGCAAAGTCGCGAACCACCTGGTCGGCCTTGCGGCGGATCAATGGTTGACCGAGTTCGGCGAGACGCCCCGAAAACTGGAGAACGGCCGTGACGTGCATCTGCGTCTCGCCCGCACCCAGTGGCTCGATACGCGCCTCGATCACGGCATCGACTCCCGCCCCGATGCGCCGGTCGCGCCCGCCGCCGCGTGCGCGCAGGGTAGCGGCGTCCGGGCGCTCCACCAGCGCCTGGCCGGACAGCGAGAACCCGACGGGGCCGAGACGCATCCGCAATCGGCCCTCGTATTCGTCCTCGCCCAGCGGGCTCACCCCCTCGACGCCCGGGATGCAGGCCGCGACGCGCGGGACATTGGCCAGGAATGCCACGACGGCATCCGCGGGGGCGTCGACCCTGATCGTGTGCTCGAAGATCATTGGTCCCCGGCCAGCAGCGTCCGCTCGAGGGCGCGCCTCGTGAAGACGACGGCCATCTCGCGCTTGTAGTCCCGAGAGCCCCGGAAGTCGTCCAGCGGATCGACCTCCTCTCGCACCGACTCAGACGCCAGCCGGATCGCCTCGCGGCTCACGGTCTGCCCGGTGAGTGCCCGCTCGACCGCGGTGGCACGGATGGGCGTCGGACCGGCCGCGATGAGGCCGACCCGCACGCTCGTGCAGGTGGAGTCGCTGACCTCCCCGAGCGCCGCGACCGCGACCGTTGCGTAGTCGTCCTCGGTGCGCGGCAGGAACTTGAGGTAGACCCCGCGCGCGCCGGGGACCTGCCTGGGCACGGTGATCGATTCGATCACCTCGCCCGGATCGAGGGCGCTCTCGTAGTAGTCGATGAAGAGGTCCTCGACCGGGATGGTGCGGGCGCCGCCGCTCGAAACGGCACGTACGCTCGCGCCGAGCGCGATCAGGGCCGCCGGGGGATCCTGGGCCGGGTCGGCGTGCGCGAGGCCGCCCCCGACGGTCGCCATGTTCCGGATCCGTACGGTCGCGACTCGACCGTACGTCTCGGCCAGCAGCGGCGCCGCCCCACGCACCAGCGGTGACATCTCCACCTCGCGATGGCGCACGAGCGCGCCGATCTCGAGGGCCGCCCCCCGGGGTCGGATCTCAGACATCCCCCGGATGCGATCGAGGCTCACCAGGTGTTCGGGCAGCGCCAGCGATTGCTTCATCAGCACGACCAGCGCCGTCCCCCCGGCGAACGGCCGGGCGTCCTCTCCGTGCTGATCGAGGAGCGCGCACGCCTCGGACAGCGTCCGCGGCCGATGGAAGGTGAAGTCGTGCAGCACGCTACGCCCCGCCGCTGGAGGCGGCATCGGCGATCGCCTCGAGGATCTGGTAGTAGCCCGTGCAGCGGCAGAGGTTGCCGGTCATCCACAGCTTCGCCTCGTCCTCGCTCGGCTCGGGGTTCACGTCGAGCAGCGCCTTGGCCGCGATCAGCTGCCCCGGCGTACAGATGCCGCACTGCAACCCACCGCGCCGCAGGAAGCTCTCCTGGATCGGGTGCAGGCGGCCGTCCCGGGCGAGACCCTCGACGGTCAGCACTCGGGCACCGTCGGCCTGCGCCGCGAGCGTCAGGCACGATGCCACCATGCGGCCATCGAGCAGCACTGTGCAGGCTCCGCAGACGCCGACCCCGCAGGCCTCCTTCGTACCGGTCAGCCCGAGGTCTGTGCGCAGCAGGTCGACCAGCAGCAGCCCTGCGGGCGTCTCCATCTCGACCGGGCGGCCGTTCACGGTCAGGCGCATCACTCCTCCGCCGGTCTCGCCGGGCTCTCCGCCCGGTCGCCCGGGGGCTGCCTCGCCGCCAGCGCCCAGTACACCTTCTCAGAGGTGATCGGGAGCTCTCTAATGCGCACCCCGGCGGCGTCCGCGACGGCATTCGCGATCGCCGCGGCCACCGGCACGTTCGGGGTCTCGCCGATGCCCTTGATCTGGTAGGGGCCGACCCCGGCCTCCGGCTCCAGCAGCACCGTCCGGAGTTCCGGGATGTCCAGGCTGGTCGGGATCTTGTAGTCACCGAACGAGAGGGTCGTGACGCGCCCCTCCTCCAGGACCAGCTCCTCCATCAGTGCGTAGCCGAGGCCCTGCACGACGCCGCCGTTGATCTGGCCCTGGTGTCCGACCGGGTTCAGGACGCGCCCAACATCGTGGGCGGTGGTGAGCGCGATGACGCGCACCTGGCCCGTCTCCCGGTCGACCCGGACCTCGGCGATCTGCGCGACGAAGCCTGTCACCCGCGCCGGCTCCGTATCCTCGATGTAGGCACGGCCCACCACGCGCTCCTCCCATTCGGCCAGCAGTTCGGGCCAGCGCAGCGCCTGTTTCCGCCCCCGGATGCGGATCTCGTCGCCCCGCAGCCTGATCGCCGCCGGGGGCTCAGCGAGGCGGTCCGAGGCGAGCTCCAGGAGCTTGCGGCGCGCATCCTGCGCGGCCTGGTAGGCCACGGTGGTGTTCACGCGCGACGCGCGGCTGCCCCCGATCCCGGAGTCGTTCACGGTCCCGTCGGTGTCCCACACCTCGAGCCGGATGCGGTGTAGTGGCGCCCGCAGCTCCTCCGCCACCACCTGCTGGAGCGTGGTGTGGGTGCCGCTGCCCTGGTCGAAGATCGCCGTCCTGAGCACCACGCCGCCACCCGGCTCCAACTCGACCTCGGCGTTCCCGATCCCCCCGCCGGATGCGTGGTCGCCGATGGCGATCCCCAGGCCAACCGACGGGGCCCTGGCCTCCCCGTAGCGGGCGGCCAGGGCGGCGGCCCGGAGCGTCTCCTTGACCCGCACGTGGTCGAAGCGCTGGCCCCACGCGGTCTCCTCACCGTCCTCGATCAGGTTCCGCATCCGGAACTCGAGCGGGTCCATGCCGAGCCTGGCCGCGACGGCGTCGAGATGGCTCTCCAGCGCGAAGACGGCCTGCGGGGATCCCGGTGCTCGCATATGGCCGCCGGGCACGGTGTTGGTGTAGACGTGGACCGACTCGACACGGCTGTTCGGCACCCGGTAGGGCCCGGCCGCGCGCGGCCCGCCGCCGATCACGCCGGCCGGCTTGTAGGCGGCGTAGGCGCCGCTGTTGACGAAGAACTGGACGTGATGGGCCCGGATCGAGCCGTCCCGCATCACACCGGTTCGCAGGCGGGTCCGCGTCGCGTGACGCGGGCTGCCCGCCATGAATTCCTCGATGTAGTCGGCGACCATCCGCACCGGGCGCCCGGCGGCTCGGGCCAGGAAGTAGCAGACCGGCAGGTCCAGCGGGGTGCCTTTCCCGCCGAAGTCGCCGCCGATGTGCGAGTGATGCAGCACGATGTCGTCGCGCGAGACGGCCACGGTGGCGGCCAGCTCATCGCGGATGTTCTGGGGCACCTTCGTGTTGGTCCAGACGTGTACGCGCCCGGCCTCGATCGAGACCACCGACGCGTGCGGTTCGAGGTAGGCCTGGTGCGAGCGCTGCGTCTCGTACTCACCCTCGACGATGATGTCGGCGGCTGCGAAGCCGGCCTCGAGATCGCCGCGGTCGCTCACGGTCCACCGGTAGGCGTTCGACGGTTCACTCAAGGGTTGGACTCGCCGATAGGAGTTGAAGTCGGGGTGCAGGAGCGGCGCGCCCGGCTCGAGCGCCCGGCTCACGTCGAAGACGGTCGGCAGCTCCTCGTAACTCACATCGACGAGGTCGGCGGCGCGCCGCGCGATCTCCTCGGTCTCCGCCGCAACGGCGGCGACACGCTCTCCGGAGTAGCGAACCACGCCGCGCGCGAGCACCGGCATGTCCTTGATCCGGCGCCCGTACAGGTGTTCGCCGACGTCCTCGCCGGTGAGCACCACGTGCACACCCGGCAGGGCGCTCGCCCGGGCAGTGTCGATGCTGAGGATGCGCGCATGGGGGCGCGTGCTGTGGACGAGCCTGCCGAACAACGTGTTCGGGATCGTCTGGTCGGCCACATAGAGCGCCGTACCGGTGACCTTCGGCAGCCCGTCGACACGCGGCGACGGCTTCCCGATCTCGACGTAGTCGGCCACCGGCCGATCCTCTCCCGCGTCGCGATTATCGCACCGGAGAGGTGCCAGCCCTAGCTGCCAACCTCATCTCTGCCGAATATAGTGCGATTGATACGAGGGCGGAGAAGTGGACGTAGAACGATGGTGGTTGATGAAGAGACTGAGGTGCGTCGAGCACGCAGGTCGTGGCCAGTGCAGTACAAGCTCGACATCCTGGCTGAGATCGACGAGGCAAAGGCCCGCGGAGAGCCGGGAGCAGTCGGCGCCATCTGTCGGCGCGAGGGTCTGTACTCCTCTCTGATCGCCAGGTGGCGCCAGCAGCGTGACGATGGGGCGCGCCGTGCCCTCGTCGAGCGGCCGCCGGGACCACGAGCGCCCAACCGGCTGACCCTTGAGCGCGACCGCTACCGGGAGCGGGCGATGCTTGCCGAGCAGCAGCTGGAGACGGCAGAGGAGCTGATCGAGGCCCAGGGAAAAGCCTTGGCGCTCTTGCAAAGATTTGCCCGCAAGAGCGCGTCGCAGCGGCGACCGAGTGGCCAGAACGGGTAGCGCCGACCCGAGCCGAGTGGCCAGCGCAGGCATACGCCAACTGGCGGGCGCAGATGCTCGCCGCTGTGGACGCATGGGCCCAGCGGGTTGGCCGTGCCCGCGCCTGTCGGGCCTTCGGATACTCAGAGCGGACCGACCGCAGCCGCCGCCAGGCGGCCGCCGGCCGGCTACACAGGCGGCCGTCACAGGCGAAACCGCGCGAGCAGCACCAGCCGCAGCCGTCACGCATCCCCGACCAGCTGCGCGATCACATCGCCGAGCTGCTGTGCTCACCACGCTTTCGTGACCAGGCGCCCGCCCAGGTCTACTATCAGCTGCTGGACGAAGGCTCGTACGTCTGCTCGATCCGCCAGATGTACCGCATCCTCGAGGAACGCGGCCTGGTCAGAGAACGGCGGCGCGGTCACCGACACACGACCCACCATGCACCCCAGGTGCAGGCGAGCGGCCCGAACGAGGTCTGGTCGTGGGACATCTCGCGGCTCCGCGGCCCTCACCACCGCAGCTGGTTCTATCTCTACGTGGTGATCGACATCTTCAGTCGCAAGATCGTCGCCTGGACGGTCGACACGGCGGAGTCGACCGAGGTTGCCAGGACGCTGGTGGGCACCGCCTGCGACCGCAACGGGATCTCGCCGCAGCAACTGACGCTGCACTCAGACCGTGGCGCCCAGATGACGTCGACAAGCCTGGCGGAGTTGCTCGAAGACCTCGCTGTCACGCGCAGCCTCTCGCGCCCGCGCGTGAGCAACGACAACCCCTACTCCGAGGCCGGCTTCAAGACCGTCAAGTACCGCCACGACTACCCCGACCGCTTCCACTCGCTGGAGGAGGTGCGGAGCTGGATGGCGCCGTTTGTCGACTGGTACAACCGCGAGCACTACCACTCCGGTGTCGGCTACCAGCACCCCGCCACGCTCCACGGCGGGCAAGCCCTGGAGACCGTGCAGGCGCGTCAGGAGACCCTGGATGCCGCCTACAGCGTCTGGCCCGAGCGGTTCCGCAACGGACCGCCGCGGGCCGCCAGACCCCCGAAGGAGGCGTGGATCAACAAACCCGTCATTGCAACAACCCCCTGACCTCGACCGGCATGGAGAGGTTGACAGCTTCCGCCAGCGACGAGCGGCGAGACGGCCTCCGTCTCAACGCGGGACTCCGATTCTCCTGGCATCGCTCACGATGTGACGAAGGACCAGACGCCAGCCGATCAGGGCGAGGACGAGGACGATGGCACCCTCGAGGACGGCGACCGAACGGAGGCCGATCAGATCGGCAAGGGCGCCGGCGAAGATTGCGCCCACCGGGAAGAGTCCGAAGATCGTGAAGGTGACACCCATGACACGGCCTCGCATCTCGTCAGGGACGTGTAGCAACAAGAAGGTCTCGTAGGCCACGAATAGTGCGCTCTGACCGGCGCCCGCAACGCTGAGAGCGACTGCCGTCAGCAGGAGCCACTGGGAGAAGCCGTAGATCAGCGCAGCGGCGCCGATTCCCACGACGCCGAGAAACATGAGGAAGCCGATGTGCCTCGGCCGGCCCACCGCCGCCACCAACATCGCCCCGATCACACCGCCCGCGCCGAGCGATGCGCTGAGGAATCCGAACGTCGCAACACCGCCGCCATGTTCCTGCTCGACGAAGAGCGGAAGCAGCAGGACGAACGACTCGCCGAGCACGAACGGCGTCACCACCACGACGGTCAGTCTCAGCAGGTCGGCGTTGCCCCTCAGGTAGTCGATCGCCTCTCGCAGGTCGGCGGTCACAGAGCGGGAGTGATGGCGCTCGATCGAACCGAACGAGGCCGCGACGCCGAAGAGCAACATCGCGGCGGCCGCCAGATGCGCCCCGGACGTGGCGAAGTAGGCCATCCCGATACCCGCCCCGCCGACGAGCACCCCGCCGAGGGCCGGGCCGACCACGTTCGGCACGCTGTAGCTGGCTGAGTTGAGCGATGTGGCGTTCATGAAGTGCTCCCGGGGCACGAGGCGACCCGTCATGGCCTGGCTCGCCGGGAAGCGCACTGCTCCGACCAGGCCGCTGATGAGCGAAGCGACCAGCACATGCCAGACAGCCACGAGGTCGGCGACGACGAGAACGCCGAGCGTCGCTGCCACGAGCACGGCCATCAGGTCGTCGATCAAGAGCAGATGGCGTCGATTGACTCGATCTGCGACAAGCCCCATCGGGATCGATCCCAGTACGAAGGCGAGCGCCCACGTCGCCTCCACTGCACCGAGCACGACAGCGGAGTCGGTGAGCTGGACGACCAGCCAGCCGCGGGCGGTGAGCTGCACCATCAGGCCCATCGCGACGATGAAGTTGCTCGCCCAGAAGTAGCGGAACTGGCGGAACCTGAGCGAGAGCAGGGCGCGGTAGATGGTGCCTCCCCGCCTGGCAATCGGCAGATCGGCCCGGTCAGTCAAGATCGCTCCCGGCGGCGGCCATGGACAGTTGACCCATCATGTCTCCGCTGCCCGGCTGGTCGAGATCGCCCATCATCACCAGGTCCATCAGCTCGGCGTCCCACCGGGTCGCGCGCTCGGCGGGCCCTGCGTCCGCGCCGTTCTCCTCGGGGCTGTTAAAGGCGCTCTGGCGCGGTCGGTCAGCATCGGCGTCGCGTCGCGTCGCTCGCTGCAGCAGCGATCGCGGCTCCTCCCCATCGAGTATGGCGGCGTTGCCGTTGGAGAGCGCAGCACCGCCAAGACTCAAGCCCCGGCGCGGGTTGCCGGGTGCGCGCACACCCCGACTCGCTACCATGACGGTGACGATGCCACCCGGGTCAGGGGAGAGCGATGGCAGCCGCAGACACGGTGATTCGGGGCGGAACGGTCGTTACCGCCCAGTCCTCGTTTCGGGGAGACGTCGCCATCACAGATGGCGTGATCACGGCCGTCGGCACCGGCTCCTCGATCGCCGCGGGGGAACGGGAGATCGACGCCACCGGGAAGCTGGTCTTCCCGGGCGCGATCGACTGCCACGTCCACCTCAACCTCGATGGCTGGGCCCTCGGATCGCGGATGGCGGCCCGCTCGGGGCTGACGACGCTGATCCCCTTCGTCGGCTACGAGGCGAGCCGGGAAGAGACGCTGCCTGAGGCGATCGCACGAATCAAGGACGAGATCCGGGGGGCGCTCGTCACCGATGTCTCGCTCAACTTCATCCTCTTCAACACGCCCTACATCTACCGGGAGCTGCCCCGGGCGGTGGAGCTCGGTGTCGCCGCATACAAGGTCTTCATGACCTACAAGCGCGGGCCGATCATGTCGCCCGACGGCAACATCCTCCGTGCCATGGAGACGATCGCCGGCGCCGGCGGGTTGCTGCAGCTGCACTGCGAGAACGGTGAGGTGCTCGACTACCTGCACGAGCGGGCGATCGAGGAGGGCCGTACGAGCCCGGGGGACTACCCGGCGACCTGTCCCCCGTGGGCGGAGGCGGAGGCGATCCACCGGGCGATCGCGATGGCACGCTCGGTCGATTGCCCGATCTACGTGGTCCACCTCAGTACCGGCGCGGGCCTCCGCCACGTGATCGAAGCCCAGGAGCGTGGACAGCCCGTCTGGACCGAGACCTGTCCCCACTACCTCCTCCTGGATGACTCGGAGATGGAGCGCATCGGCCCGTACGCCAAGGTGGGACCGCCGCTCCGCTCGCGCGCCGAGGGTCACCAGCAGGCGATGTGGGATGGTGTCATCGGGGGTTCGATCTCCAGCATCGGGAGCGACCACTCGCCCGCCGACCCCGAGCGCAAGGAGCTGGGCTGGGAGAACATCTTCTTCGCCCCTGACGGCGGGGCGGTGCCGTTCGGCTCGCCGTCGCTCGAGACGCTGGTCCCGATCACCTACCACGAGGGCATCTCGGAACGCGGTCTCCCGCCCAGCTGGTTCGCCCGCGTCCTCTCTGAGAACCCGGCCCGGCTGTTCGGTCTCTACCCCAGGAAGGGCACGATCCAGCCGGGTTCGGACGCCGACCTCCTGGTCATCGACCCCGATGCCGAGTGGACGATCGCGGCCCGGGACCTGATCGGCAGGGCCGGACTGACGCCCTACGAGGGCCGCCGCGTGCGTGGGCGGCCGTGGATGACCTTCCTGCGCGGCGAAATGCTGTTGCGCGACGGCGAGCTCGTGGCGGAGCCCGGCCTCGGCCAGTACCTGCCTGCCAGGGGCCCGCTGGCGCCCCTGGCAGGACGAGTCGAGCCGCTCGGCAGCGGGGTAGCGGGCTGAGCCGAAAGGGACGGGGCGACGTCGATGACAGACCTCTTGATCCCGAACGGGATGGTGATCGACGGCAGCGGCAGCCCCGGCTTCTACGCCACCGTCGCCGTCCAGGATGAGACCGTCACCATCCACCGCGGCGACGATTCCGAGCTCCGGGCCGAGCGCGAGATCGATGCCACGGGGCGGGTGGTGTCGCCCGGCTTCATCGATCTCCACTCGCACGCCGGCCTGACGATCCTCGGTGAGCCGCATCACGACCCGAAGGTCAGGCAGGGCGTCACGACGGAGCTCGTCGGGGTGGACGGAATCTCGCACGCGCCCTTTCGGACGCACGACGAGCGGCGCCGCTACATCTGGCTCCAGTCGGGGCTGAACGGCTACCCACCGGTGGAGGCCGACTGGCTGACCGTCGCCGACCTGCTCTCCCGGTACGACGACCGTGTCGCCATCAACATCGCCTACATCCTCGGCAACTCGCCCGTCCGCATCTGGAGCGTCGGCTGGGAGAACCGGCCGGCGAGCCGGGCGGAACTCGAAGACATGCGGGCCGTCACCCGCGAGGCGATGCAGGAGGGCGCGTGGGGGCTCTCGACCGGCCTCGACTACCCGCCCGGGGCGTTCGCCTCGACCGAGGAGTTGATCGCCGTCACCGAGGCCTCAGCCCGCTACGGCGGCTTCTACCACACGCACACCCGGGCCTCGCTGCGCTCAGAGGGGCTGCTGGCGCCCTGGGAGGAGGCGCTCGAGATCGGGCGCCGAAGCGGCGCCCCCGTCCACCTCACGCACTACCGCCAGTCGGCCCAGGGCGTGGGCAGCCACCACGACTACATCGGGCTCGTGGAGCGGGGGCGGGCCGAGGGCCTCGACGTCACGTTCGACTGTTACACCTACCCCTACTCCGGGACGACGGCCACGATCATGCTGCCCGACTGGACGATGGACGGTGGCCCGGAGCGCCTGATGCGGGCGATGACCGAGCCCGGGGAGCGCTCGCGCATCAAGGAGGAGATGGCGTCCGGCGGCTTCGGGCGAGGGGCGCACGCCTGGCTCACCTGGTTCCGTAAGCCCCACAACGCCCGCTACGAGGGACGCTCGGTCGCCCAGATCGCCGAAATGCGCGGGCAGGAGCCGCTGGACGCGTTGCTCGACCTGCTCGTCGACGAGGAGCTGAGCATCTCCTACGTCGGGCTCGGCACGAACGAGGCCACGCTCTACGCGTTCGTCGCGCACCCCTACGGCATGATCGCGAGCGACGCGATCCTGCTCGGCGATTTCCCGAGTCCGCGCACCTACGGCTGCTTCCCGGTGGTGCTGGCCGAGTTCGTGCGGGCGGAGGGCCACCTGCTCCTGCCCGAGGCGATCCGCAAGATGACCTCGTTCCCGGCGCAGCGCCTGGGCCTCCCCGACCGGGGGCTCCTGCGCGACGGGTTCAGGGCCGACATCGTGATCTTCGATCCGGAGGCGGTGAAGGCGCCCGCGACCAAGGAGCAGCCGAGACAGTATCCGACCGGCATCGACTACGTGATCGTGAACGGCACGGTCGTGATCGAGCGGGGCGAGAACACGGGAGCGACGCCCGGACGCGCGCTGCGTCGCGGACGTTCGTCCACCTGAGGGCAGGGCGGGGGAGCTGATCGCACCGTGGTCCGCCCCGCGCGAGTCGACCGTCCGGGCAGGCGGGCGCCTCGCGCGACCCCGGGGGCCGGCGAGGGCCAGGGGCGGCTGCCGGCGAAAGCAGACACGGGCGCTCAGGCGGGGCGCTGACGGCGCGGCAGCGAGACCTCGACCGTGAGGCCGCCCTCGGCCAGGGCGCGCGCGGTCACCTGGCCACGGTGGGCGCGCACGATCGCCCGCACGATCGAGAGCCCGAGGCCGTACCCGCCGCGGCCGCGCGTGCGGCTGCCCTCGGCCCGCACGAAGCGCTCGAAGAGCCCGGGCGCCTCCCCGGCCGGGATCAGCGGCCCACCGTTCGTAACGCGCAGTGTCGCCGTCTCCGGCCCCTGCGCCGTGGCCACCTCGATCCACCCGCCTGGCTCGTTGTGCACGATGGCGTTGTCGACGAGGTTGCCGACGAGACGGTCGAGCAGCATCGGGTCGCCCCACACTTCCGCCTCGGCCAGCTCGGGCCTGAGCCGGAGGTCGAGCCGGGTGATGTCCGCCTCGCGGGCGTCGAGGGCGAGTCGGGCGGCCCGGGCGAGGTCCGTCCGCTCGCCGCGCTCAAGGGCCCCCTCGGCGCGGGCCAGTACGAGCAGACGGTCGATCAGCCCCTCGGTGCGTTCGATCGCGCGGCGCACGATCCCGGCCGTGGCCTCGAGCTGCTCTCGTCTGGCGCCGGGGTCCTCTAGGGTGACGTCCAGCTCGGTACGGATGATGGCCAGTGGCGTCCGCAGCTCGTGGGAGGCGTTGGCCACAAACTCTCGCTGCGCCTCGAACGCCGTCTCGAGTCGGTCGAGCATCGCGTCGAACTGGTCGGCGAGGTCCTTGAGTTCGTCAGGCGGGCCACGCAGCGAGATCCGCTCGTTGAGGCGTTCGTCGCTGATGCGGCGCACCGTGTCGGCGATCTCGTGCACCGGCCGCAGCATCCGCCCGGCCACGAACCATCCCAGTCCCACCGAGACGAAAGCCATCAACCCGAGCGCGATGCTCGACTGCCAGACGAGGGTGCCGAGGGTGTCGCTCTCGAGCTGGGAGACGAGGTTGTTCACGACCGAGTCGCCGGGCAGCGCACGGAAGCCGCCTCTGGCGGGGCCCAGCCGTCGCTGCAAGAGCAACGTGAAGTCGCCCCTGAGCTCGCCGGCCTCGAGGTCGAGGCGCTCCTCGAGCGCGCCGCGCATCTCCTGGCCGCCGGCGGGGAAGTTGCGCGCGACCAGCGCGAAGTTGAGCGCGAGCAGGACGCTGCCCGCCAGCAGGAAGAGCGCCCCGTACCAGAGCGTCAGGCGCAGCCGGATCGACAGCCGAACGGCGCCCTCGCCGCGCAGCCGACTCAGCACCGAATCGCGCATCATGGGATACGGTAGCCGACGCCGCGCAGCGTCTCGATCAGAGGCGGCTCACCGAGGCTCTTGCGCAGCTTCATGATCGTCACCCGCACCACGTTCGTGAAGGGGTCGGTGTGCTCATCCCAGGCGCGGTCGAGCAGCTCTTCGGGGCTGACGACCGCGCCCCCGGCTTCGAGCAGCACCTGCAGCACCGAGAACTCCTTGCGCGTCAGTCTGAGCGTCTCCCCGTCGCGGCTGGCGCTGCGCCGCGACGCGTCGAGACGCACCCCGCCGCGCTCGAGCACGGGCTGCGCCGCCCGGCCCGTCCGGCGACCGAGGGCACGCAGGCGCGCCCGCAGCTCACCGAAGTCGAAGGGCTTGGCGAGGTAGTCGTCGGCGCCGAGGTCGAGGCCCCGGATGCGGTCGTCGACCGCGGCGGCCGCGGTCAGCATGAGGATGCGGCAGCCCGTCTCGCCAGCGACCAGCGCGCGGCACACCTCGTCGCCGTGCAGCGTGGGGAGGTCGCGATCGAGCACGACGATGTCGTAGGGGTGCACCGACGCCTTTTCCAGCGCCTCGGCGCCGTCGAAGGCGAGGTCGACGGCGAGCCCGTCGCGACGCAGCCCGCGCGCGATCGCGTTCGCAAGGTCGCGCTCATCCTCGACCAGCAGCACGCGCATCGGGTCCCCTCGTTCGATTCAGCGCCCGAGGTGCAGGCTACGCCCGGGACCCTAACCTGAATGTAACGCCGGGGGCTTACGGCGACGTTACGTGCCCCGGTGCATCGTGGTCGGGCACGCCGACCCTGTTTGAGACCGGATGAGGGATGGACCGATGAGCGATCTGGACATCGATGCGCTGATCCGAGGCCGACGCTCTCCGCGGCGCCGGCTGCTCGGGGTTGGCGCCGTGGTAGTGATCGCCGCCGCCGCGGCGATCGCCTTCATTGTCGTCCGGGGGGAGGGGCCTGAGGTCGTGATCGAGCCCGAACGCGACCGGGCGGTCACGGGCCAGCTCAGCACGACCGTGGACCTGTCCGGCTCCGCGGCCGCGGAGCGCAGCGCCACGCTCAGCTTCGACACGGCGGGCGTCGTCGCCTGGCTCGCCGTCACAGAGGGCGACCGGGTGGGCGCCGGAGACGCGCTGGCGACGCTCGATGACTCCGACGCCAGGCGTCGTGTCGAGACGGCCGAGGTGCAGTTGCGACTCGCGCAGCTGCGACTCGATGACCTGCTGGCCGACCCCGGGGCATCCGACATCGCCGCGGCCAGCCAGTCGATCGAATCGGCGGAGGCACAGCTCCTGGGCGCGGAGCAGGCGCTCGAGCGGCTCACCGAGCCCGCGACCGCCAGCGATCTGGCGAGCGCGGAGCAGGCCGTCGCGAACGCCCTCGGTCAGCTGTCCGCCGCCGAGCAGGCGCTCGCCACGCTGACCGAGGAGCCGAACGCCGGCGATCTGGCGAGCGCGGAGCAGGCCGTCGCGAACGCCCTCGGCCAGCTGTCCGCCGCCGAGCAGGCGCTCGCCACGCTGACCGAGGAGCCGAGCGAGGCGGAGCTGGCCGCGGCACGGTCAGCGATCACGCAGGCCAGGGCCCAGCTCACCTCGGCGAACAACCAGGGGGACCAGTCGTGGGACGCCCTCGGAGAGGCCTTTGGGGACTACTGCGACCGCTACACCTACCTGCCTGGCGTCGAGACGACCTGCGCGGCAACGCTGCCCCTCTCTGACGATCAGATCGCAGACCTGCGCGACTCGCTCGATGGCCGGTCCAGCACCTACGGGCGTTACGTGAACACGCTGATCGGCGCCAGCGTTGCGTTCGTCACTGCCGACGCCGCCAGGGAGTCGGCCGTGACCGCGCTCGGCTCGGCCGAGGAGCGCCTGGCCGGCCTGCTGACGCCGGTCTCGGCCGACGACCGCTACCAGGCGGAGCAGGCGATCGAGGCGGCGAGGGCGAATCACGCGGCCCAGGTCGCACGTCTCGCGGACCTTGAGGCCGATCCCGAGGAGGACGACGTCTACCAGGCCGAACAGGCGGTCGCGGCAGCGCGCGCGAACCACGCCGCCGCCGCCGCGCGTCTCGACGATCTGGGCTCGCCGGCGGATCGGGGTGAGCTCGACCAGGCGCGATCCTCACTAGAGAGCGCGCGCGCCGCTCTCCTGACCGCGCAGGCCCGCTCCGAGGAGCTGTCGGCGGGGCCGACCGCGAACGCAATCGCGCAGCAGGAACAGAACCTCAGGCTGGCCGAGATCTCCCTGGAGGAGGCTCGCGCCGACCTCCTCGCCCTGACCGTGTTCGCGCCGTTCGATGGCGTCGTCGAGGCTGTCAGCGTCGAGCCGGGCGACCGCGTCACTGCCAACTTCGCCGCCTTCTCGCTGGGCACCCCCGACCGGGTGCTGATCGAGCTGACCGTCACCGAGGCGGACCTGCTCGACCTCGCGGTGGGGCAGGCCGGCCTCGCTTCATTCGATGCGATCGAGGACATCGAGTACCCCGTCCGGATCGCCTCGATCAGTCGCCTGCCGAACGCCGCGCAGGGCGTCGTGACCTACGACGTGGAGGCCCGCATCCTCGAGGGCGCCGAGCTCGCCGCGCTCGCCCGGGAGCTCACGGCGCTGGGCGGTCTGGCCGCCGGGCTCGACGCAGCGGTCGGCGGCGCGGGCAGGGCGGGCGCGGCCGGCCTCGGTGGTTTGGCCGGACGGGCCGGTCTGGCCGGCGGCGCGCTGGCAGGGTTCGAGCTGCCGGAGGGCGTGACGATCCGGCAGGTGCTCGAGGCGCTGGCCAACGGCGATCCGCTGCCCGAGGGCGTCGAACTGCCGGAGGGCCTGGAGATCCCGCCCGAGGCCCTCCAACGCATCGCCGGCATCCTGGCCGGCGGTGGTGGCGCGGAAGGCGCAGCCCGTCCGGAGGGCGCAGGGGCGGCGCGTCCGCTTCCGGCGCCGGGCATGAGCGCCAGCGTCACGATCCTCACCGAGCTGCGTAGCGAGTCCGTGCTGGTCCCGGTGTCGGCTGTCCGCCAGCTCGACGGCGGCTGGTTCGTCACGGTCCCGGGTTCCGGCGAGCCGAACGCTGCTCTGTTCCGGCGCCTCACCGTCGAGGTCGGAGTGTCCGATGGCGTCCAAGTCGAGATCACGAGCGGCCTCGAGGCGGGCTCGGTCCTGCTGGTCGGCGCGGACAGCGCCGGCATCGCCTTCAGCGCGACGCAGCAACAGCTCCCGCAGCCGGCCCTGGCGCCCGGCTTCCGGCCAGGCGGCGCGGCCGGCGGCGGGGCCGCCGGCGGTCGACCGTGATCCGCCTTCAGGACGTGACCCGTGTCTACCAGACCGGAGAGACGGCGGTGCACGCCCTGGCCGGCGTGAGCGTGGAGATCGGGCGCGGGGAGTGTCTGGCCATCATGGGGCAGTCCGGCTCGGGCAAGAGCACGATGATGAACATCATCGGCCTCCTTGACCGCCCGAGCGACGGCCGCTACCTCTTCGCCGATCGCGACGTGTCGGAGCTCTCAGAGGATGCCCGGGCGCGCCTGCGCGGCAGCGCCTTCGGGTTCGTCTTCCAGTCCTACAACCTCTTGCCACGGATGACGGCCCTCGAACAGGTCGAACTGCCGCTGATCTACCAGGGTGTGCCCGACCGGCGGCGGCGCGCCGCCCGGGCGCTCGTGCGTGTCGGCCTGCGGGACCGTCTGGCGCACCAGCCGACCGAGCTCTCCGGCGGCGAGCAGCAGCGCGTCGCGATCGCGCGATCGCTCGTCGTCGACCCGCTCGTGCTGCTCGCCGACGAACCAACGGGCGCGCTCGACACGCAGACGGGTCACGAGGTGATGAGCCTGCTCGTCGAACTGGTCGACCAGCAGGGCCTGACGGTTGTCCTGGTCACCCATGAACCGGAGGTTGCGGCCTACGCCGAGCGCACGATCCGCATGCGCGACGGCCTGATCGTCGAGGACAGCGGCAGTCCATCGGGCGCCGGGCCCGAACCCGCGCGGGCACCGGCGAGATGAGTCCTACAGACGCCTTCCGCATCGCCCTCCGTGCGATCGTGGCGAACCGGCTGCGCAGTGCGCTGACCTCGCTCGGCCTCGTCATCGGTGTCAGCTCGGTGATCGTCCTGATCGCGGTCGGGCAGGGGACACAGAAGGGCGTCACCGACCAGATCCGCGGCCTGGGCAGCGACCTCATCTTCATCGAGTCGAGCGCTGCGGCGACGACAGCACAGGGCGGTGGCGTCGCCGGTCTCGTCTCGTCGACGCTCGTGCAGGCAGACGCGCAGGCGATCGGCGCCGGCGGCATTCCCGCCGTGGCCGCGGTCGCCCCGCGGGTGGCCGTCGACGCGCAGGCGATCGCCGGCGCGAACAACGTCGGAGTCGAGACGGTCGCCACGTCGAGTCGGTACGCCGAGGTGCGTGATCTCGCGATCCGCTCGGGCATCTTCATCACTCCGCTCCACGACGAGGGCCGCGCCCTCGTCTCCGTGCTCGGCGCGCGGGTCGCCGAGACCCTCTACCCCGATCTCGATCCGGTCGGGCAGGAGGTCCGGCTCTCGTTCCTCGGCGGGCGCATCACGCTCGCCTTCATCGTCGCGGGCGTGCTCGAGGAGCAGGGCGGGGCCAGCGAGGCAAACGATCAGGTGTTCGTGTCGCTGAGCGGCATGGCCAGCCGGCTGCGCTTCCTCTACACCCCGACCGGCGACCTGCGCGTGACGCAGATCGACGTCCAGACGGCGCCGGGCGCCGACCAAGAACGGGTCAAGGAGCAGATCGGCGAGCTGCTGCTCTTCCTCCACGACACGCCCGAGCCGGACTTCGTGATCCAGAGCCAGGACGACCTGATCAGCGCCGCCACCCGGGTCAGCAACACGCTCTCGATCCTGCTCGGCAGCATCGCCGGCATCTCGCTGCTGGTCGGCGGAATCGGGGTGATGAACATCATGCTGGTCTCGGTCACCGAACGAACGCGCGAGATCGGGATCCGTCGCGCCGTGGGCGCGACCGCAGGCGACATCGTGCAGCAGTTCGTGATCGAGGCGCTGACGCTCAGTCTCTTCGGCGGCATCGTCGGGATCGCGATCGGCATCGGGTCGTCGCTCGCCCTCGACGGGCGCGATCTGGGCGGGCAGGAGATGACGACGCTGATCCAGCCGTGGAGCATCGCGGCGGCGTTCCTCGTGGCCGCGGGCGTGGGCTTCGCGAGCGGCAGCTACCCGGCCTACCGCGCCACCACCGTCGACCCGGTCGCAGCCCTTCGCAGCGAGTGACGCCGGCCGGCGACTCGAGGGCTGCTCGGAGGTGAACGAGGAGTCTACCGGGGGCTTACGGAGGCGTTACATCCCGGCCGATAGTCTCGGGCGTAAGCTCTCCACCGCTCGAGGGGATGGTCTGGATGTCGCGAACGAGAACGATCTTGGCAGTCGCCGGCGGCGGGCTGGCAGCGCTGCTGCTCGTATCGACCACACTGGCGCATCCAGGCGGCAGGCTCGTCGGCCGGGCCCAGGTGCTGGCGGAGGCGCTCGGCATCACCCCAGACGCTGTCGAGACGGCGATGGAGGACGGGACGCTCAAGGAGCTGCTCGCCGACCTGACGAAGGACGACCTCAAGGCGGCCTACGAGACGGCTGCTGACCGAGCGATCGATGACGCCTCGGAAGCTGGTGACATCACCGGGACTCAGGCGGACCGCCTCAGGGAGCTGGTCTCAGCGAACCCAGACGACTTCACCCGGAGCGAGATGGAGGAGCTGAAGGGCCTCCGTGGCACCGTCGAGGTCGACGCCCTCGCCGTATACGCCTCGCGGCTCGGCATGACGAGCGAGGAGGTCGAGATGGCGAAGGGAGACGGCACACTCCGCGGCCTGCTCGCCGACCTGAACCGCGTCGCCGTGGCCGCAGCACTCGTCGACGCCCGGGACGCCGCGATCGACGCCGCCGAGGCGGCGGGCGACATCACGGCCGACCAGGCCGAGCTGCTGCGGGAGACTGGGCAGAGCTTCGGCGGCAAGGTGAGGGGCCACGGCCACCACGGTCGCGTCGGCAAGGACTGCGG
Organism: Dehalococcoidia bacterium; assembly: GCA_965249675.1. Classification (GTDB taxonomy): domain Bacteria; phylum Chloroflexota; class Dehalococcoidia; order UBA2979; family UBA2979. The sequence goes on along the minus strand of OZ252250.1, from coordinate 1,395,602 downwards.
CACGAAGAGCGCAGACGGTGCGGGGCACAAGCGCGACGGGAAGGACATCTGGGACGCAGGCGACTCGCCGTAGCCTCGACGCCGGTCACGCTGCTCAGCAGCAGCGGCCCTCCTGCCGACGCCCCTGCCGCACGTCCCTATCCCCATCTGGCGAGGACCCTGCGGCGGTGCCACTTACGGTGCGCAGCCGGTCGACCCGCACCGGTCACCCGTCACGCGAGCTGTCCAGCAGTAGACGCCCGGCGACTCTCGCGATCGGTCTTCTTGACGTGGCAGGGCGGGCACAACGCCTGGCAGCCAGCGAGCGAGTAGGGGTCCTGCCCGGGGTCTCTCTCGAGCGGGATGATGTGATCAACCTCAAGGAGGCCGGTCCTCCCGCAGTAGGCGCACTGCGATCCCCCGTGGTTGAGGACCATTCGCCGCACTGCCGCCCATCGTCGCACGGTGAGCTGATAGTTGTTGGGGCTCATCTGACTCCCGCCTGCCTCTGCTCTTGCCGCGCGACTTCGTCAATGTGAATCGGCGTTGAATGCATTCTCGCAGCTACTGTCTTACGCGCCCGAGGTCGGCGCAGATCACCCCATGGCAGCCGATGCTCGCCCAACTGACCGTCCACCGGTCGAACGGCGGACGAACCCGGTGCGCCCGCGCGAGGCGCGACTCCGCTGACGTGCCGGGACCGGATCGGCTGGTGCCGAGGTAGCGACGGAACGTTGCGGTACTGGCTGCAGGAAGACTGGCGGCCGATGATGCTCGGTATGTTGGCGTGTTGGGGCAGGCCTTCCGGTGCTGGCGCGTCTGGTGCGGCGGTGTCCTCCCTAGCGTGGCCCGATCTCTGGCCCTACCTCTTACCGAGAACGACTGTCTGAAGAAAACGAATCCGCCACAGACTTACGTTGACGGCGAGTTCCGTAGGAATTTGATCACGTAGTCAACACCGCCTGCGGGCATTCCGAGACCGATTGCCGACAATGCTTCGGAGAACCGGCTGATGTCGTAGACGCTCGTATCCGATAGGTACGGCTCGACTGACTCCAGGGACCGGAGCAGGATTTTCAGCTCCATATCCTCATCCCGGTCGGCCATTGCTCCCAATCTTGACTTCCAGTCCCCCAATTGAGCGCGTTCCGCCACGTATCCGCGGTGCTCCATATGTGCAAAAACTTGATCGGCGGGTACGGGGTCCTGTTGAACCACGTTGTATACCATGCCCAGGTGCCTGGGGTCGTCGGAAAGTTTGGTTATGGCGCTAACCACGAAGTCGACAGGGGTCATCTCGAAGAACCAGTCCGGCGTCAAGGGGGCACATCCGAGGCGTGCGCAGGCCTTAATTATCGACGACAGGAAATCATTCGGATTGACCATACCCGTACCGCTGTGGTGGCCGATGTTGCCCGGGCGGAAGATACATACCGGCAGTCCTCGAGAAGCAGCCGACCAGACAAGCCGTTCCGCCACCCACTTGGCCTGGTTGTATCCTCCCTCCATCCTGTCCATGAAGCCGTCTATCTCGTTGCTCTCCAGGTAGGGCGTGTCGTCTCCTCCGGGGAAGATGCCATTGGAAGAAATGTACTGAATTGGTTTTGTTGCGCCACTGCAGGCGAACTTGAGCACCTCCAATGTCCCGCCGACGGTGTGGGGCTTCGCTGCAGAATAAGGGTAGGCGTAATTGACCGAGGCCGCGCAGTGGAATATCAAGTCGACCTCTTCCGCCAACCGTCGGTACTCGTCGTCGTCCAGTCCCATCCTGGGCTGGGTGAGGTCTCCAGCCACCGGGACAATCCGGTCTGCAGCGGAATGACCGGTCAGCCCATAGAATCTCAGCGTGTCCAGTACGCGGTTGGTGGACCCGCCTTGTCCTGAGTCCCCGTCCCTTACCAGGCAGTAGAACCGCGTATCCTGTCCCGCGGCACGCACCAGTTCGTCGAGCAAAAAGGCTCCTAGAAATCCGGTTGTTCCCGTCACAAGGACCGAGGACGCTTCGCTGAGACGTAGTATTCTTGGGGCACCTCTTGGTGCAATCTCCGGATCCAGGGTCGAGTCCTCGGTCAGCGAAATTCCAGATCCCATGTTCGGCCCTCTATTTTCCAAGTACGCGCCCAGCTCACTTATGGTGGGGTACTCGTAGACCTCCGTGCCCTCTAGTTCAATCCCAAACAGCTGTTCGATGCCCAGGGTTAAGTCCAGGCCCGTCAGGGAGTGGCCGCCAAGGTCAAAGAAGTTCCAGTCATCCTCCAGTGAGTCGCCGTCGACATCCAGTGCTTCGCTCCACAGCTCCCGCAAGACCCTGTGACGCTCACTCGCCGTAGCGTTCTTGGGAAGCCGGGTGTGATCCCTGACAGCAGGTCTTTTGTTCCGCAGTGCGGGCAATGCTTTACGCTCCAGTTTGCCTGTCTGTTGATTGATTGGGAGCGTCTCCAGTTCCATGAAGTGGCTGGGCACCATGTAGAGCGGCAGATACCGTTCCAGCAGAGTACGCAGGTCTCTGCTTGTCCGGCTCTTCCCATCGACCCTCCACGCCGCCTGTGGCCCCCTGACAACGTAGGCCATGAGCCACTTGTTGGCTTCGTCCTCGTTCTCGGCCAAAACCGCCGCATCGGCAGCGTCACAGTGCTTACGGAGCGTCTCCTCTATGGCGCTCAGGTAGACGGTGTAGCCCCTGATCTTGACCATCGAATCATTCCGGCCAATGATCGTCGTCATACCGCGCCCATCAACCTCAGCCAGGTCTCCGGTGGCGTAGTACCTCTCGCCATTCCGTCTGACGAACGTCTCGGCATCCAGGTCGGGCCTCTTCAGATAGCCCCGGGCCAGTCCGCGACCGCCAATGAAGAGCTCCCCGACTCCGCTCGAAGCCAGATCCGACTGCCCTTCCGGGAGCACCCGGAGCGTCACCCCGTCCATTGCGTAACCGACCGGACACGCATCCATGGTGTCGAGGCTCGAGGCCGTCAGTTCCATGGTGCAGACGTCGTGGGTCTCACTGATGCTGTAGGTGTTGAACACGCGCGCAGAACGGGGCAACACGTCCAACGAAAGCCTCACTAGGCTGGACGGCAACACCTCGCCGTTCAGCCAGACCACTCGGAGAGACGACAGGGCAGACCGCAAACAATTGCGGTCTGTCGAATTCAATACTCCCTGCAGCAACGACGGGGTGAACAGGATCTCGGTTATCCGGTGCTCTGCGATAAACTTGGTAAGGGCGCGTGGTGCGAACACCACATCATCGGGAATTACGTACACCGTTCCCCCCTTGAGAAGCGGCCGGAGGAACTCCCAGGGAAAGAAAATATTGCAGGCGACCCTGTCTCCGACGCTGTAGGAACTGAACCTGTACCTGGCGAGGTAGGACGAGATCAGGGCGTCGATGGTCTGCATCACGCCCTTTGGCTGTCCTGTTGTGCCGGAGGTGTAGGGGAGGAACGCCAAGTTGCCGGTGTCAACGCATATGTCACTAGTCGTGGGATCGAGTGCTCTCCAGGACTGGTCGGAGTCAACGGCCAATAGACGAGGCCCAACGAATTGACTCAGTCTCGACAAGTGCTGCGCCTTGGTGATCACCACCTTAGCTTGGGACTCGGACAGCAGTGTACCAAGCAGAGAATCGGGGAGGTCCAGGGCCACGGGCATGAAGGCCGCACCGGCCTTCAATGTTCCAATGCTCGCGACGATGTACTCCGGGCAGGTTTCCATGTATATACCTACCGGATCATCGGTTGATACGCCGCAACGTCGAAGGTAGGCGCCCAAGTCATCCGTCGCCTGATCCAGTTGTGCATAGGATGTCTGCTCGGCACCGGAGACGATTGCCGGAGTATCTGGAGTCGCCGTCGCTTGAGCCTTGAAAAGCTGATGCAAGCCACTCTCTGCAGAATTCATTTCGCCACCTCAAGAATCCCCAAATACAACAATTGGCGCTCATTCTGGACTATAAGAGTATCGCGCCTAAAGTACCACTGGCATCTTCGCCGACTCGCCAGGTTGACAACCTCACCTATTTCAGATCAATTGCTTCGGTAGAGCCAAGGTCGAAGACGGCAGCTTCAAATCGCTCCAGTGAGTTGTGCAAGTACGCTGCGGCCCGCTCGCCTTCATAGTTGCAATAACCTCCGGTGATTATCCAGAAGACAAAGATTTCGAGCATCGAGAGCCGGTAGTCATGGAGACATTCTTCGAATGTGTATCCCCTGACGCCATTGTCCTCCAGGATGGAGTGGTACTCGCCCAGAAGGCCCAACTCCTCCTCCCTTCGTCGCTGCGGAGGGAACGCCTCGCTGATGAAGGTGGCGGCATCATAGGTGCCACGGCCTCTTCCACAGAACTCCCAATCGAAGACAACCACCGACTGGGTGCCCGCAGTTGTGGAGAAGAAGCAATTGTCAAGCCGGTAGTCCCCATGAACAATAGTATTGGGGGGTGTCATGAGCTTGGCCTTGATCCTATAGACTTCCGGGGTCAGACGGTCCCCCAACAGCCGCAGGCCTTGGGGCATTCCGCTACCGGCCTTCTCCAGCAGCGACCTCCACGCGCCGGCGTATATCTCCTGGTACGCACCCGCTTCGGCCTCCTTCAAGGGCATCCAGTACAGACGGTCCAGGAGCGGGCTGTCCCACCACGATGCCTGGAACCTGGCCAACTGGCCTATGCAGCGGCGGGCCTCGTCCATGGAGCAACCGGCCACGCTGTCGCCCTGCTGGGCGTAGCTCATATCCTCCAGCAACAGAACGGTGCTCCCGGTGGCTGGATCCATTCCCCGGTGGTAGCTGCGAGGAGTTTCCAAGTCGACGCTGTCAGCCAATTCCTGGTAGAACCTGACCTCTCGCCGGTTCTGTCCCAGTCTGTCGAAGACCGTCCTCAACAGAGGGTCTGCCGATGGGAGCTTGGCTATTACGGTGCGCGGCAGGTTCGCGGAGTCAGAGTCGTATTCAAGCGTCAGCCGGAACAGCTGGTTCATGAAACCCTTGCCTTCGGCTATGGTTTCCGCTGAGTATCCGGTCACAGATGGGCCGACCGGTTCTCGGTCCCCATTGAGGGCTTTGGTCAACCAGCAGGGCGTGATTTCCCGAAGGTCTTTGGGAACTTTCAACCTGATCATCTCGGTCCTGCAACCGTCTGACCAGCCCTCGGAGAAAAAGAGTCCCTCACTTCACCCGTCCTTCCGCGCGAGAAAGACGCAATGATCCATGGGCTTGGGGCCCTTTAAGTACATGACTCCTCCCAGTTTCACCCTTCTGCCGGAATCACCCTCAAGTCCCGTCCCTCCAGGATGCCCAGCACGTCATCCACATCGTATAGCTGGAAAGTCCTGAGGATGTCCCTAGGCCTGTAGAACTTCGGGGAGCGACCATCTATGCGGCGATGGTCGAAGTGTGCCTCCCTGCGGTCTTCAGGTCGAGTGCCTGACGCAACGCCGCGAGGTGCAGGGGGCCGTTGACGCGGCGGAATTGCTGCTCGGCCTTCAGCATGCCGGCGGCGCAGCAGCGCAATGCCATCTGCCCATTCCGCCACCGCTTCACGTTCCCAGTGCTGTCGCGGCAGATCGAGATCATCGACTCGATGGGATTGGTCGAGTGCAGGGTAGGCGCCAGCGTCGGCGGAATCACGAGCGCGGTCACGGTGAGCGTCTCCTCAAGCCCCTCGCGCAGGCTGGCGGCAGCTCCCCGGTCGGTCTTGGCCAGTTCCGTGCCGAGAGCCTCAAGCGCGGCTTCAGCCGCAATCGTGCTCTCGGCGTGGTAGGCCGGCACGCATCGGCCGCGCGGTGACGTTCCGCAGCTGCTGAGGCAGCCTGTCCCGCACGTTCCGGATCTTGTGTTCCTGACAGCGCTCGATGATGGGCTGGTCGAACACATCGTCCACGGCGCTGCGGAGCTCCTTCGCTCCGTCGATCACGACCACAATCGGGCCTGTGACGTCCAGACCGCGTTCACCGAGGCCGGCCAGCAGTTCACGCACCACGGTGGCGTTCTCCGTGGCGCCCTCCACGATTGCCAGCCGGTGCTTGACCCCCGTGATGTCGATTCCGAGCGCCACCAGGCAGGTCTGTTCGCCGAATTGCACGCCGTCCACCATCAGCGCGACCAGGTCCACCTCGTTCAGCGGGCGAGCGAGGAGCTCTGCCAGCGCCGTCGCCGTCTGGGCGATGAAGCGACGGCAGACCGAGGACTTCCCCGTACCGACAGCGCGTTCCTCCACCTCCGCACCGACCGGCTCCAGACCGGACCGGTCGTTCCGCGTGGAGAGTCCCGCGATCATGCGCTCCAGCGCCATTCGCCCCAGGTCGGTGCCCCGCAGTTCCTCGTAGCTGTCCACTGGCAACTCGCCCGAGCCATCCGCTGAGCGCACAAGCGGTCAGCGGATGGGGATCCGGCGTCCGCCCAGTCCAACGATTCCGTCCGTTCGGCCGTTCGGGTAGCCCTGGCGGTCCGAGTTGTCTTTCCCCGACAGACCACAGAGGCGATCGACATCCTGATTGAACAGCGCCTGCATCACTCCCAGGACGCTCTGGACCGCCAGGGCAAGCAGTCCCTCGCGCCTGTCGGCCATCACATCCGCCACGCTTGCCGCAGCGGCCGCCTCCGCCGCACTGACCTCCGACCGGCTGGTCTGGCGTCGCTTCTTCTGATAATTCTTCTTCACGGTGGCTCCTCTTCCTGTCGGTTGATTCGACCCACCTAACACCTACCACACGGTAGGCTCAGGCGGGGGAGCCGCCCCCTTCAAGTTCTACATCCCCCGGGACATCCTCAAAGTCCTTTCGGCGCCGTAGTCCCTGTCGTAGACCGTTAGTGACCCCGTTTCCGTACCTGAACATCAGCCGGAGGACACCCCTACCCCCGCGCAGCCAGAGGTGCTTGCCGGAGTGGAGCAGCCGGTGCCCGATGGCGTGCGCCATCACCCAGGGCCGCCACTCTGGGTCCAGCCGCTCGGCGACCACGACAACAGCGTCGGTCTGCGGTTCCTTGAGGGCCTCCGGCGGCCAGAGCCGCACTTCGAGGCCCAAGCCGCGTCGTAGAGGAAATCGAGGCGGGTCGGCTCAAGGAAATCGCCGAGGCGATGCAGCTCTCGGTCACGATCGAGCGGACCGACGATGGCGCGTCAGGCGGCCTGGGAGGCGTGATTCCGCATAACTTTGAAGAGCTTGAGGGCGATTTTTCTCACCACTGCACGAACATGGGCATCACGACGTGCACGAAAGCGTCATCGCCGAGCGGGCGAACAACCCCGGGGCTCGACGGCGACGACGTCCCGAGCACCGCGCGATCGGTGTCCAGCACCTGTAGCACGTCCATCAGGTAGCGCCCGTTGAAGGCGATCCGGGCTTCCTCGCCCGAGATGATCGCGTCGATCTCGCCCTCGTTGTCGCCGACCTCCTCGGCACGGGCGGTGATCTCGAGTCGCCCCGGCGCCCCGTCCTCGCCCGGTGTGCCGACCAGCCGCACGATCCCCGATCCGTCCCTGGCGAAGATCGAGGCGATGCGCGTCTCACGGATCAGCTCCGCCACCGAGACCTCGGTATGCGATGTCGTCTGGCGGGGGATCAGCTGCTCGTAGTTGGGGAAGGTCCCCTGGATCAGCTGGGCGACGAGCCGCACGTGACCGAGCTCGAACTCGACCTGGGTGCCCGCCGAGTTGAAGGTCATCGTCACCTCGTCCGACGACTCAGTCAGCAGCCGGCCCAGCTCGCCCAGGGCGCGAGCCGGCACGATCACCGATCGCTCCTCGACCTCTTCGGCCAGCTCGAGCGTGTGCACCGAAAGCCGGAATCCGTCGGCGGCGGCCAGCCGCACCTCACGTTCGGCCATGCCGAAGTGGACGCCCGTCAGCACCGGCCGCGAATCGTCACGGGCGGCCGAGAAGACGGTCTGGGAGATCGCCTTGCGCAGCCGCGCCATCTCGACGCGCACCGAGGCGGCCGGATCGACCGGCGGGATCGGCGGGAAGTCGTCGGCGTCGAACCCGCCAATCGAGGCGCTGTTGCGGGCGCAGGTGAGGCTCACCTGGCGGGAGCGTGGGGCGAGCGTGAACGTAATCGGCTCGTGGGGCAGCGTCGCCACGAAGTCTGAGAGAAGCCGCGACGGCATCGTCACCGAGCCCGGCTCCTGAACCTCGGCCGGGATGCGGTAGATGATGGCGATCGTCTCGGCATCGGTGGCAGAGAGCACGATCCCGTCGTCGAGCGCGTCAAAGAGGATGTGCTGCGTGATCGGCAACGTCGTGCGCGCCGGAATCGCCCTTGCCACCGCCGAGAGTCCACGGTTGAGGTCTTCCTGAGTGCAGGAGACGCGCATCACGACCTCTTCGTTAATTGCATATGCAGGTTCACCGTATTGGCGACCAGTATAGGTCCCCTCGCCCCCTTGGGCCAATAGCGCCGCCCGTTCGCCGTGCAGCGGCCACGCCCCCGGCAGCGGGCCCCCGGGAGCGGGCCGGATCGTGTTCGCCCGGGCAGCCTGCCGGAGCGCCCGCGCCCGTCGGCGGCTAGGGACGACCGCTCAGGACGGGCCCGAGTTCTGACAGCGAGTGGACCGTCACGTCGGGCTCGGGGAGCCGGCTCATCAGCTCCTCGCGCCCGTCCGCCCCGACCCGCTCCTGCCGAGCGTCCGCTTCCACCGGCCGACTGCGGGGCGAGCGGCTGATCCAGACCGTGCGCAGCCCGGCGTTGTGGGCGCCCCCGACGTCGGCGATCGGCGAGTCCCCGACGTAAAGCGTCTCCGCCGGCGCACATCCCAGCCGCTCGCAGGCCGCCAGGAAGACGGCGCGGTGCGGCTTATAGATGCGCAGCGACTCAGAGCTCTGGATCACCGAGAAGCGGAGCCGGGCACGGGAGAGGGCGCGCTGCAGAAAGTCCTCATCGGCGTTGGAGAGGAGACCGATCGTGAAGCCGGCCCCGGCAAGCTCTTCGACGGCCGGGTGAGCGTCGTCGTAGGGGGCGGCCAGCGAGAGCGCCGCCCGGACATCATCGGCGGCACGGGTCGAATCGCCCTCAAGCCCCCCCGCCCCGAACGCCGCTTCGTACTGACGGCGCCAGATCTCCCACTGGGAGTGCCAGGGTGGCACCGGTCCGTTCAGCACGTGCTCGCGGTAGGGCTCCCGACGGTTGGCCCCGCCCGAGGCCCAGACGCCCGAGGGCGAGTAGGCATCGACCCAGCTCCTGTGGAACTCCTCGAAGTCGGGTCCAAGCGACTGGGTAGCCAGGATCTCGGCGTTGAGCGCCCGGAACTCGGGGTCCCCGAAGCGAAAGAGCGTGCCGTAGGCGTCGAAGAGGACGCCCCGGATCTCCGCCGGCCGAAAGGGCGGCCGGGGATCGGGTGGCCGCGCCGCCTGGGCCAGGGCGCCGGGGGGTTCGGGCTGCCGGTCGGGGTCGCCCGCCGGGGAGCCGCTCACCCTTCGGCCGGCAGGTGGTCGTAGGCGGCCGCCACCCCCACGAGCACGCGATCGGCCAGGCGGGCGATCTCCTCACGCGCCCTGGCGGCGTCGGCATCGGGCAGTTCGTGGCTCTGTGCGAGCTGCTTGGCCGTCTCATCGAGCGAGCGGCGAAAGAAGACCACGGCCTGGATCGCCTGGCTGAGCGGCAGCCGCCTCTGGTAGAGGGCACGGCCGTAGCTGGCGCCGATCTGGTCGACCTCACCGTCGAGCGCCCAGCGGTCCCCACCGCCCGAGAGATAGTCGTCCACGATCTGGACGAGCCTCCGGCCCAGCGGGCGCAGCTGCGCCCTGAGTTCGCTGTCGAAGTCGTGGTACCAGGGGGTCTCGTCGGGACCGGTATCAAGCTGCCGCCTGATCCGGGTGACCGCAGCCTCGGTCAGTGCCTGCTGCTCCGGGTGACCGCCGGCCAGAGCCAGCAGCTCGGCCTGGGGGAACCGCCGGTGCCCGCCGGGCGTGCGGTAGACGGGAATCTTGCCGCTGTCGGCCCAGCGCCTGACCGATGACTCGCTGGCACGCAGGATGGCGCAGGCGCCGCGCAGGCTCACCCAGCAGGAGGCATCATCGCCCGGCGCGTCGGCGGGCCGGGGATCGGGAGGACGCGCAGGCGCCCCGGGCGGCTCACTTGGGCCGCCCGAACCGGCCGGGTGGGCCTCAGCAGCAGACGCCTGCGTCGGGTGGTGCGCCTCTGGGTACGCCATCGGGGGCCATGGTACTCACTGGCCCACGGCTCCGTCGCTCGCCCCTCGTCCGCCTGCCGCGAAGCCCCGCCGGACGGCCCGGCTGCCGAAGCGCTCGTTGAGGCCGTCCAGGGTCCGGTCGACCCGATCCTCGGTCGGATCGCCACCGGCCACTGCCCCGCCCAGCAGCCGATCGAAGTCCAGCTGGATCTGGTTGGCGACCAGGTTCGTGACGCCAAGCCCGATCAGCCGCACCGGGCGCAGGGGCCAGAGAGCCTGGTTCCCGGAGGCGCCGGGGCGACCGGACGCCGCAGCTCCCCGGGCGCCCGGGGAGCGGAGCACCTCGCCGAGGAGCGCCCACGAGACGTCTCGCAGGGCCGCAGTCGAGTGGATCGGCCGCTCCACGGTGTGGGCGCGCGTGACCGTCTCGAAGTCGTGCCAGCGGAGCTTCAGGGTGACGGTCCGCGCCCGCCGCTCCGAGCGCCGCAGCTCGGCGCCCACGCGCTCTGCCTGGCGGGCCAGCGTCCCCTCCAGCACCCCTCGCTCGCTCTCATCTCTGGTGAACGTCTCTTCCCGTGAGATCGAGCGGTTGCGCGGGCCGCTCGCCCGCACCGGGTCGGGGTCACAGCCCCGGGCGTGTGCGGCGAGGACCAACCCGGAGCGACCAAAGCGGAGCTCGAGCCAACGCCGATCGAGCCGGGCCAGATCGCCGATGGTCCTGACGCCGGCCGTGCTGAGCGCTTCGCCCATGCGCGGCCCCACCATCGGCAGTTCGCGCACGGCCACAGGCGCTAGGAAGGCCCGATCACCCCCCGGGGGCACCTCGATCAGCCCGTCCGGCTTGGCACGGTCAGAACCGACTTTCGCGGTCGTGCGCGACCCCGCGATACAGACGGACACCCGAATCCCGAGCTCCCGGCGCACCCGCCCGCGCACCAGTTCGGCCGTTGCCGCCGCCGGGGTGCCGGCCTCGAGCCCTGCCTCGGCTATCCGCACGGCCTCCCAGGTGAGGCCGGTCAGGTCGACGTAGGCCTCATCGATGCCCACCGAGTCGACGAGCGGGGATACCTCGCGAAGCATCTCGTGGAAGAGCCCCGAGACGCGCCGGTATTCCGACTGGTCGGGCCGAACGACGATCGCCTGCGGGCAGAGCCTGAGGGCCTGGGACATCGGTTGCGCCGAGTGGCAGCCGAAAACGCGCGACTCATAGGAGGCCGCCGCCACGACGCCGCGGCCGCTCCGCCCGCCGACCAGCACCGGGAGCCCACGGAGCTCGGGGCGGCGGGCGCGTTCGACCGCGACGAAGAAGGTGTCCAAGTCGAAGTGGGCGATGCGCGTTGGGAGCCGCGGGGGCTCTGGCGCAGAGACCTCTCCGACCGGCTTGCCCGGCGGGTCCTGGGCGTCGGCGAACATCGTGCGCCGAGGATAGAACAATCGTTCTCAGGTCGCCAACACGCGCGGAGGCCCTCGTGCCGACCGGTCTGCCCGCTATCCGCTGATGGTGCTCTTCTCGATCTCCTCGGCCGGCACCGGGCCGTTGTTCGGCGCCTCGGCGGACGTGGCGGGTGAGGCCGGGCGGGGGGTGTACTTCGGGTGATCGAGCTCATCCTCGGTGATCCCGGCCAGCGCCTCTTCGCTACTCTGCCCGCGGCGCATGCGGCGGGCCAGTGCCACGCCGGCGATGATCACGAGCGAGGAGGAGATCGCCGCCCCGCCGGCGATCACCTTGTGGCGCCGCACGAGGTCGGGGAACCGGTCCAGCACCCGGTGCGCGAGACGGATCGAATCGCGGGCCACCTGGTCGATCGTCTCACCGCCGCTGGCCTCTTTTATGTCGTCCGGTAGCCAGTTCATCGCCTGCTCCCCGCACCGCTGCTCCGCGCAGCACCCCCGCTCTCAGGGGCTGTGAGTCCCATTGTAGCGCCCACTCGATGTCAGACATTGGTCAGCGGGATGACGATCAGGTTTCGTCGGGCGACCCTCACCGCGCTTCCGGCGCCAGGCCGCTCTCCTCAGTCGGCGGCAACGTGCGCCTCGGGGAGGCGGCCGAGGATCTCTTGGACGGTTTCCTCGGGCGTGAGCCGGCTGCTGTCCAGCCAGAGACCCGCGCGCTCGCTTCTGTGCGCGATCTCCTCCTCGATCCAGGCCCAGCGGTCGGCGAAGGGACTGGCCATGTCGAGCCGGCGCTGGCGCACCAGCTGGTAGCGGGGCTGAGCATCACGAGGGAGAAGGGCCGGCGGGCCAGAGGCTGGCGAAGCTCCCCCGGCCGCTCGCCGATCACGATCTCATCGACGATGGCGGTGAACTCCGCGTCTGCGAAAGAGCCGGCCAGGAGGCAGGCGCTCTGGAGCGGGAGCGAGAGCTGCCGCCCGGCCTCCGCTCAACACGGGATCCCCCGGGGCCACTCGGCCCCGGGGACGGTCATCTACTGCAGGGCGTCGGCCTCGATGTGGGCGGCTCGCGGCAGGCGGCGGGCGAGCAGTCGGGCTGTCGTGCTCTTCCCGGACCCGGGCAGCCCCGAGATCACGACGATGTGGGGCTCGGGGAGTCCGCCCTCTCGCCCCGCGCCCTCGCCACGGCCGTCGGCCCCCGACTCAGCCGCCGTACCCGGGCCCCGCCTGCCTCGGTGGTCGCCTCGCCCCGAGCGTTCGATAGAGCGTCGCCATCCGGATCGCCGCCGCCATCGCGTGACCGGCAGGTGGTGGCTACGGGCGACCCGGTCGATGCCTCTGGCCGCCTCTCCGGCGACGTAGTCGAAATGCGCGGTCTCGCCCCTGATCACGCAGCCCACGCAGACGATGGCGTCCGACGTGCCCTGGCGGGCCAGCTCCTCGGCGGCCATCGGCAGCTCGAAGGCGCCCGGCACGTTGACGAGATGGAGCGCACTGTCCGGGACGCCGGCCGAGGCCACCACCCGGAGCGCTCCGTCGACCAGCCGCCTGGTCAGCTCCGGTGTGAAGTGGGAGGCGACGATCGCGATGCGCAGGCCCCGGCCCTCGAGCGTGCCCTCCGAGATACGCAGCGCCATCTCCTCGGGTCGGCCCTACCCGAAGTCCGGCATCGGCCGCTCGAAGAGGTGACCCATCTTGTCGCGCTTCGCCTCGAGGTAGCGAACGTTGTGCTGGTTGGGGACGACCTCGATCGGGACCCGTTCCACCACCTCAAGCCCAAAGCCCTCGAGACCGGCGCCGCGCAGTGCGCCACCGGTGTTCAGTTCACGGATCTTGATCGGGTTGTTGGTCATCAGGCGCATCTGGCGCACGCCGAGATCGACCAGGATCTGGGCGCCGATCCCGTAGTCCCGGTTCTCGGCCGGCAACCCCAGCGCCTCGTTGGCCTCGACCGTGTCCAGCCCCTGGTCCTGCAGCGAGTAGGCGCGCAGCTTGTTGTGGAGGCCGATCCCCCGCCCCTCCTGGTCCATGTAGACGACGACGCCCCGGCCGGTCTCAACTATCGTGCGCATCGCCGACTCCAGCTGCTCGCCGCAATCACAGCGCAGAGAGCCGAAGACATCGCCCGTGACGCAGCGGTCATGGACGCGGACGAGCGTCGGCTGCTCCGGGTCGATCTCGCCGAAGATCAGCGCGACATGCTCGCGCGAGTCGATGCGGGTGCGGAACCCGATCGCCCGAAACTCCCCGAAGGCCGTCGGGATCACGGTCTCGCCCTCGCGGGAGATCAGCCGCTCGGTGCTCATGCGGTGGCGGATCACATCGGCCACCGAGGCGATCTTAAGGCCGTGCTTGCGAGCGAACCACATCAGGTCGGGCATCCGCGCCATCGTGCCGTCGGCGTTCATGATCTCGCAGACCACGGCCACCGGCTCGACGCCGGCCAGCCGGCACAGGTCGACCGAGGCCTCGGTCTGCCCGGCCCGCACCAGCACCCCGCCGGGCTTCGCCCGCAGCGGGAAGATGTGCCCGGGACGCGTCAGGTCCTCGGGCGTCGAGGCGGGGTCGGCCAGCACGCGGATGGTGCGCGCCCGGTCGGCCGCCGAGATCCCGGTGGTGACGCCGGTCGCCGCCTCCACGCTGATCGTGAAGGCCGTGCTGAGGGGCGCGGTATTGCGCTCGGTCATGAGCGGCAGGCTCAGCCGGTCGGCGCGCTCTTCGGTGATCGACACGCAGACCAGGCCGCGCGCCTCTGCCACCGTGAAGTTCACGAGCTCGGTGGTGGCGAACTGAGCCGGGAAGGCGATGTCGCCCTCGTTCTCCCGGTCCTCGTCATCGACCAGGATGATCGGGCGGCCGGCCCGGAACTCCTCGATCGCCTCGCGGGTCGGGACCAGCAGGCTCGACTCCCGGGTACCGGACCGCTCGTCTCTCGGCTGCCCCGCCATGGCTTCCCCGCTCTATCCGCCGGCGACCGTCCGTGCGGCCGCCTCCCTCGCGTCGAGCAGCTGCTCGACGTAGCGCGCCAGGATATCCGTCTCGAGGTTGACCCGATCGCCCGGCTGACGCCTGGTCAGGTTGGTGTGCTCCTGCGTGTACTGCACCAGGGAGACCGACAACGAGTCGCGATCGAGCGCCATCACCGTGAGCGAGGCACCGTCCAGGCAGACCGGGCCCTTGAGCACGATGTACTTGATGAACTCAGGTTCGACCAGGTAGCGGGCGATCACGGACTCGCCCTCCGGAGTGAGGCTGTCGAGGACGCAGGTCGTCTCGACCACCCCGCGGACGATGTGTCCGGAGAGCCGGGTCGCGGCGTTGACCGAGCGCTCGAGGTTGACCGGGGCGCCCGGGGCCAGCTCGGCCAGGTTGGATCGCCGGTAGGTCTCGGCCATCAGATCGAAGCGGAGCGTGCCCGGATCGATCGTGCGGACGGTCAGGTCTACGCCGTTGACGGCGATCGAATCTCCGAGCGCGGCGTCGCCATGGACCAGCTCGCAATCGATTGCGAGCTCACCACCCTGGTGAGCGCGAACGCGGCCGACCTCTTCGATAATTCCTGTGAACACGGAGCGATCCTAGCGCGAAACAGCCCTGCCTGCCCCGGGGCATCGCGGCCAGCTGCCCACAGGGGCCGCGGCCCGCTCTCAGCTGAGCCGCGCCGCCTGATAGTCGGAGACATCGAGGGTGAGGACCAGGAGATCGTGCTTTCGGCCCTGCATGTCCCGGACCTCGTCCCGCAGGCGCGCTTCGTGCTCGAAACCGAGCCGGAAGAAGACGCTGATCGCCACCTCCTGGTCGGGCGTCATCTGCGCCACCATCTTCTCTACGCCGCGGTCAACGGCGGCCGCGAAGGCGCGGTTGGTGAGGGCGCGGCCGACGCCACGCCCGCGCAGGCGCGGCGCGGTCAGGACCCGCAGCTCAGCGACGTGCTGGGCCCAGCGGATGGTGCGCAGTGAGACCGAGGCGTAGCCGGCGATCCCCTCGTCGTCCAGGGCGACCAGCGTGATGTTGGTACCGGCCTCGACCTCTGCCAGCCAGGCATCGACCTCCTCGGGGCGGGTGATGTCGCGCCTGAGGAAGAGGAGGTCGTGATCGGGAAGCTGGCGAGCGAATGCGATCAGGGGGTCACGGTCGCCGGCCTCCATCCGCCGAATCTCGACATCGGGGATAGCGGGCACCGTGACTTCCACATTCGCGTGCTCGGGCATCGTCGGTCCTCACCTCGAATCGGCCCACCGTGGGCCGGGCCACACTCCGATCGTATTCTGACAGCAGTTGGGCTGGCCAGTCGAACCCGGCCGGCCCGGCCGGACGGTCCGGGGTGGACCGCCAGACGGGGTGCCAAAGATGAATCCGGCCGTGGGTGCCGCCCGTGCCGCCGGGATCACCTTCGAGCTCCTCGAGTACGAGCACGACCCCAGGGCCACGAGCTACGGGCTCGAGGCCGCCGTCGCGCTCGAGTGGCCCCCGGAGCGGGTCTTCAAGACGCTCGTCGCCGAACTGGCCGACGGCCGCCTCGTGGTCGCGATCGTGCCGGTCACCGGGCAGCTCGGCCTGAAGGGTCTGGCGCGAGCGTTCGGGGCGCGGCGAGCGCGCATGGCGCAGGGGCCGGACGCTGAGCGGGCGACCGGATACCTGCTCGGTGGGATCAGCCCGCTCGGGCAGCGCCGCCGCCTGCCGACCGTGCTCGACCGCTCGGCGCTCGAGCACGAGCTGATCGCCGTGAGCGCCGGGAGGCGGGGGCTCGACATGAGCCTGGCTCCGGCCGATCTCCAGACGCTGACGGGCGCCATCGTCTGGCCACTGGCCCGCCCCTGACGGGCTACCAGCCGACCAGGCCGGCCGGATCGATCTCGTAGCCCACCCGATCGCCCGGCCGCAGCGAGCGGGCGGAGCGCACATCGAGATCGACCGCAAGCAGGGCATCACCGATATCGAGCACCAGGCGTCCGTGGCCGGCGGCGCCCTGCACGCTCGCCACCGTGGCCACCGCGCCGCCATGGTCGGTGGTGGCATTGTCGCTCCCGACCGGCACGACCACCTGCACCGCGCTCGGCCGCACGCCGACCATCTCGGCCGACACCTCGATCCCGGCGGCTCGGCAGAGCCCCGGGGGCAGCTGCCCGGGGCGCACGAGCGCGTAGCCGAGGAAGCCGGCGACGGCCGGCGATCGGGGGCGGTCGAAGACCCGGGCGACCGCGCCCTCCTGCGCGAGCTCGCCGTCGAGCAGCACCGCGACGCGGTCGGCGAGCAGCTCGGCCTCACCGAGGTCGTGCGTGACGAGCAGCGTCGTCGCCCGCCGCTCGGCGAGCAGGCCGCGCAGCTCGCCAGCCAGTTCCGCCCGCGTCGCCGGGTCGAGCGATGAGAAGGGTTCATCGAGGAAGAGCAGCCGGGGCTCGACCGCGAAGGCGCGCGCCAGCGCCACCCGCTGAGCCTCGCCGCCGGAGAGCGTGTGCGGTCTCGCCCGGGCGAGGTCCGCGACGCCCAGCCGCCCCAGCCAGTGTTCGGCGCGTGCCCGCCGCTCGGGCGCCGGCAGCCCATGCAGCCAGAGCGCGGTCTCGACGTTGCGGCGAGCCGACATGTCGAGCAGCGCCGGCTCCTGGAAGACGGTCGCGCTGAGCCGCCGCAGCCGCACGCGGTCGCGCCCGCCGCGGGCCGTCTCGCCGAAGAGCGAGACGGTGCCGCCGCCAGGCGGCAGGAGGAGAGCGGCGCCGAGCAACAGCGAAGACTTGCCGGCGCCGTTCGGGCCGAGCACCACGAGCGTCTCGCCCGGAGCGACCCCGAGGCTGTCGACCCGCAGCACCTCTCGGCCGCTGCGACGGACGCTGAAGCCCGAGAGTTCAAGAGCGATCATCTGCGGCGTACCCGCTGCTGGGCCATGGTCAGGCCGGCCGCCACCAGCGCGATCACCGCGAGCAGGATCAGGCCGAGCGCCAGCGCCGCTCCGAATTGGCCACGGCTGACCTCGAGCACGGCCGCGGTGGTGAGCACGCGGGTCTCGCCAGCCAGGTTGCCGCCGACCATCATCGACGCGCCCACCTCTGAGACGACCGCCCCGTAGCCGGCCATGGCGGCAACCAGCAGGCCGAGGCGCGCCTCGCGGGCGACCAGCCACAGATACTGCCAGCGCGCGGCGCCCATCGCCCGGATCTGCAGGTGGAGCGCCGGCGGCAGTGCCATCACGGCGGCCGCCGTGATGGCAACGACGATCGGCGTCGCGATCAGTGCCTGGGCCAGGACGATCGCGGCCGGTGTGTAGATCAGGCCGAGTGCCCCGAGCGGGCCCGAGCGCCAGAGCGCGATGCTGACCAGAAGACCCGCGACCACCGGCGGAAAGCCGGTGCCGGCGTTGGCGGCCGTGGCGAAGAGGCGGCGGCCGGGGAACTGGCTGAGGGCCAGCCAGAGCCCGGCCGGCAGCCCGACGAGCAGCGCCACCAGGGTCGAGGTCCCGCTGACCAGGACCGTGCGCAGCGTGATCTCGTAGACGTCACGGTCGCCACTACGGAGGAGGTACCAGGCCTCGGCGACCGCGTCGGCGACGAGATCCATGGCGGCTAGCCCGAACCGCCGGGAGCACCGGGCGCGGCATCGGGGCTGCTCGCACGGGGCGCCCCGGCGTCCGACACTCCAGCGTCGGGGGTGAAGAGCGGCTGCCCGTACTGCTCGGTACCGAATTCGCCGATCACTCGCTGGATCTCGGGGTCGATCAGGAAGTCGCGAAAGCGCTCCGCCGCCGGGGCGTTCACCCGCGAGTGGCGGTCGGGGCTGACCAGGATCACGTGGTAGATGTTGAAGAGCCGCTCATCCCCTTCGACCACGAGCGCAAGCGATCGGGGGTCTGAGACGGCCAGCCAGGTGGCGCGATCGCAGAGCGTGTAGGCGCCGCTTTCCTGTGCAATCGTGAGCGTGGCGCCCATCCCCTGCCCGGTCTCCCGGTACCACTCACCGACGCTCGGGGTCGCCAGTCCCGCGGCGGCCCAGAGCTGCCGTTCCCTGGCGTGCGTCCCGGAGTCGTCGCCCCGGCTCACGAAGGCGGCTCCCCGTGCCGCGATCGCCCCGAGCGCCAGGGCCGCATCGCCAGACTCTGCGATGCCGGCCGGGTCATCGGGTGGACCGACGATGATGAAGTCGTTGAACATGACGCGCGCGCGCCCCACCCCGTAGCCGGCAGCGACGAATGCCTCCTCGGCCGCCGGCGAGTGCACGAGCAGCACGTCCGCGTCGCCGCGCTCGCCGAGCGCGATGGCGGCCCCCGAACCGACCGCAATCACCTTCACCCGATCGCCCGTCTCCCGCTCGTAGAGCGGCACCAGCACCTCGAGGAGACCACTGTTCTCGGTGCTGGTGGTGGTAGCGAGGATCAGCTCGCCACCGCCCCGACCACAGGCCGCGAGCAGCGAGATCCCGAGGGCAGCCGAGGCGAGCCGGAGAAGAAGCGGGCGAGCCCCGGATCTCACGTCGCACCCTCCCGCGGGCCCCGGCAGACCGGAGCAGTCCCGTCTTGCACTCCAGTGCGATACGGTACTGATGATAGCGGTCAGGTGCCAGACGGTCGGAGGGCGGATGACGGGCGCTCGGAGGTCGGAGCTCACGGTGCAGGCCAAGGTCTGGGTCGAGCGGGAGGGCGAGGTCGTGATCAGCGACTTCCTCGCCCACCTGCTGGAACTCGTCGCTGAGCACGGCTCACTGGCTGCAGCCGCGGCCGCGCTCGGCCTGCCCAACCGCACGGCCTGGAAGAAGCTGCGGGAGATGGAGGGAGCGGCCGGCGTGGCGCTGGTCAGCTCGGCCTCCGGCGGGAGCGGCGGCGGCGGCACCGAGCTGACCCAGGCCGGCGCCGGCCTGGTGGCCGCCTTCCGGCGGGTGGCGGATCCGAGCATGGCCGATGTCCGCGACCGCTTCGCCCGAGAGATCGACCACTTCCCGGAGAGCGGCTCCGTCTGACGGACTCGGGCCCGGCCCCCCGCGGCCGCGACGATGCCGGGGTCGCCCACTATCCTTCGCCGATGAGGAGAGGCGATCTCGATCGAGCGGGGGTGCCGGCGGCGAGCGGGTTCGTGCGCCTCAGCTGGTCGGTCGTCGCCTTCACGGTCGTCGTGATTCTGAGCGGAGACATCGTCCAGGCGACCAGCTCCGGGGCCGGCTGCGGCGAGAGCTGGCCGCGCTGCGAGGGGTCACTCTTCCCCGGCCTGGCAGACGCCCACACGGCGATCGAGTTCGGCCACCGGGTCGCGACGACGGTCCTCACCCTCGCGGTGCTGGCGCTCCTCGTCGCCAGTCACCGCCGCCTCGGCCCCGGGCACCCGGCTTCGCGCAGTGCGCGCTGGGCGACCGGTCTACTCGTCATCGAGATCCTGATCGGGGCGGCGCTGGTTCGCTTCGGCTGGGTCGAGGACAACGCCTCCTGGGGTCGGGTCGTGGCCGACAGCCTGCACGTCCTGAACACCTTCCTCCTGCTCGGATCGCTCGCCCTGGCCGCCCACTTCGCCTCAGGCGGCCGGGCCTTCCGCATCGTCGTCGGGCGTCGCCGGGACCGTGCGCTCCTCGTGGCCGCCGCGGCCGTCGCCGCGGTCGCGGTGAGCGGCGCCCTCAACTCCCTGGCCGATACGCTCGCACTCTCCGAGGCGGTCGACCTCGACGCGACACCGATTGCCGGGCTACTCGTCCAGATCCGCGGCGTTCACCCGGCGCTCGCCGTCACGGGCGGCGCCCTCACGGCCTGGCTCGTGGTGACCGGCGCTCGCGATGCCGCGGGCCAGCAGAACCTCGCGCTCCTCATCGCCGGCTTGGTCGGGGCCCAGTTCCTGGTCGGGATCGCCAACATCGTGATGCGCACACCGCTCGAGACGCAGGTGGTTCATCTCGCCCTGGCGGAGCTGCTCTGGCTGGCGCTCGTCATCTTCTCGGCGAGGAGCCTTGCCATGCAGCCCGGGACGGGAGAGGCACCGGCGGCCGGCTGAGCCGGCGGCCGACGCCACCGGCGCCCCGGCTCGCAGCGGTTAGCTGTCGGTCGGTGGGGGGACGGTCGGCAGGCCCTGGGTCCTCCAGGCCCGGTAGCCCCCGATCATGTCCGCCGCCGAGGCGTGGCCGAGGCGCCGCAGGGTATCCGCCGCCAGGCTCGATGAGTAGCCGTCGTTGCAGACCACGACCAGGTCGGCATCGAAGCTGGCGATCTTCGGGCAGGGGAGCTCGGAAGCGGGGTCCGCCCGCCACTCCAGGGTGTTCCGCGTCACCAGCACCGAGCCGGGGATGATGCCCTCGGCCGCCCGGTCGGACGAATCGCGCGTATCGACGATCACCACGGCAGCCCCGGCCGCCGCGACCTCGGCGGGGTGCAGTCGCCGGATGCGGGCACGCGCCTCGGCAAGCAACTCCTCGATCGTCCGTCGCTCTTCCATCACGCCAGAGCATACAGGGGGCGTCTCTGCCCGGGTCCAGGGGGAGTCTTGCCGTCTCCCCGCCGGTCATCCCGCCAGGATCACCTCCGTGCCAGGTAGACATCGAACCGCACGGTCTTGCCCGGGAACTGGATATCGGGCCCGAGGCCCCCGGGAGCTGTGAGCGGTGGGCCGTCATCGGGTCGCTTGACGACCACCCGGCGCGAGCCGCTACCCAGGGACGCCCGAAGGAGCTGCCGGGCCTCTGCCGCATCTCCCGGTCCTACCAGCCTCGCCAGCCGTTGCAGCTCCCCCGGCGGCAGCGCCGAGCCGCGGCGAACCGGGAACATCGGGTCGAGGTAGACGACATCGGGCGCGGCGCCCCTGGCCGACAGCCGCCGCGAGGCCTCGCCCCGGACGGCCCGGAGCCGCGCGCGGGCCTCCTCGAGAGCGGGGACCCCGGCCGCTCTCCGCAGCCCGTCGGCGAGGAGCGCATGCACGACCGGGTCCCGCTCGAGGGCGACCACCCGAAGCCCCATGCCGGCCAGGAGCATGGCATCGGTGCCGAGCCCGGCGGTCGCGTCGAGGACCGTGCGCATCCCGCGGCCCAGGCCGACCGCGCGCCCGAGGAGGGAGCGCCTGCCCGTCTGGCGGAGGCGGCGCAGGAAGACCGGGCGGGCGAAGTCGGCGGCCAGCGGCCGCTGTCGGCTCCCCGGCTGCCTGAGCTCCACCCGCCCGGGCGTGACGGTCAGGAGCAGCTCGGCCTCGCCCGTGACCGGCCGGTCGGCCGACGGCCCGGCCGGAGGGAGCAGCGGCAGCCCCAGATCCCCGGCCAGCTGCCGGGCCTGCTCAGCCAGGCCGGGCGAGCCGTCGGCCGCCTGGACGGCGAGCCCGGGCCTCACCCAGCGGGCCGCGTCAGCCGTAGAAGAGCTCCCAGAAGAGCGCCCGCTCCTCCTCAAGGGGTGCCTCCTCCACGCCCGAGTTGGGGCCGAAGATCATCGTCGGCGGCGAGCGGGGCTCGTAGCTGGGCCACCGGCCGATCCCTTCATGGCTCGGGCTACCGCTCCTGGCGAACCCGAGCCAGGCATCCATCATCTGGCTGGAGAGCCGCTCGGCGGCCGGGCCGCTACCGGCGAAGCGGTCCTGCATCGGCGCATCGAGCGTGCCGAAGACGAACGGCATCTCGAGCGAGTGGCAGGAGCCGAGATCCCCCCGCCTGGCCGGCGACTCCCAGTCGAAGAGATAGAGGAAGGCGCTCTGGTGCCGGCCCGAGAGCTCGGCCAGGCGCGTCGAGCCCGCGCGCATCCGCGCACCCGCCACCACATCGCCGACGTCGAGGTTCGCTCGCGGCAGCCGGCGCCCCTGCCGCGAGCTCCGGACGACGCCGATCACACGCTCGGCCCAGGACTCGCGGCCCCGCGGCATGGCCTGACGCACCTCCGCAAGGAGCTCCTCATCGCTCTGCGGCGGCCGCGCCTGCATCCGGCGGAACTGCTTCATCTCGTCGCGATTGGTGCCGAGCATGATCGTGATCTCGGACAGCGCTCCCCGGGCCGCGAACTCGGGCGTGGCGGCCCCGATCACCTCACCATCTAGAACCGGGCCGAAACGGGCCCGGCCGGTGAGGGCGGCCTGGGCCGCGAGCAGCGACTCGGTCGGGAGCGCGCGGAGCGCGCGGGCGTCAGCGGGCTCGACGCCGAGCTCCCGGGCCAGCAGCGGGGCGGCGCTCGCTCCCTCCTCCACACTTGCCGGCTCGCCACCACCGCCGCTCTGCATGATCGCCCGTCGGAAGAGGCCGCGGGCGGCCGGCATCGCCAGCAGTGCGCTGGCGGCGCTGGCCCCGGCCGACCGCCCGAAGAGGGTCACCTCCCGGGGATCGTCGCCGAAGCGGGAGATCTCGTCATGCACCCAGGTGAGCGCCGCCACCTGGTCGAGCTGGCCGACATTGGGGGCGATCCCGGGCCCCTGCTCGGCAGGCGCCGGCGGCGCCAGGTAGCCGAGCGCCCCCAGCCGGTAGTTGATCGTGACGACGACCAGATCGCCCCGCTCGGCGAGGGCGCCGCCATCGTAGAGGGCTTCACCCGCGCTGCCGTGGGTGAAGCCACCGCCGTGGATCCAGAGCATCACCGGGCGCTGCGCACCGTCGGCCCGGGGCGTGTAGACATTGAGGGAGAGGCAGTCCTCGCTGCGCAGGCCGCTGGCCGCGAAGCCCGGCACCGGGTGGTCGGGCTGGGCCGCCGCGTCGCCGAAGGAGCTGGCCGGACGAACGCCGTCCCAGGCCTGCGGGGGCTCGGGCGCGAGCCAGCGCATCTCCCCGGTCGGCGGGCGCGCGTAGGGCAGGCCCAGGAACGCCTGGTGCGCGCCATGGTCGATACCCACTACCGCCCCGGCGCTCGTCTCGACGGTCACGCCCATCTGTCGCCTTCCTCTCTGTTGATCGGCCCACGCGGGGGGAGCCTCAGTAGTGGATGGCGCTGCCGACCCCACCGCCTGTGGCGATCGCATCGCCGGTGATGGCGATTGAGCGGGGCGATGCGAGGAAGGCGACGACGTCGGCCACCTCCTCGGCCGTCACGAGGTGGCGGATCGAGTTCCGCTGCGAGAACTGCTCTTCCGCCTCCCGGGGCGAGATCCCGCGCGCCACCGCCCGCGCCTCGAAGAGCGCCGGCATCCGCTCGGTGGCGGTCATCCCCGGATGCACAACCGTCACGTTGATCCCCTGGGGGCCCAGCTCATCGGCGAGGTTCTTGGTCAGGGCCGCCACCGAGACGTTGCGCATGCTGCCGATCGTCGAACCCGAGCTGCGCGCGGCGAGGCCGGAGATGTTAATGATCCGGCCCCAGCCCCTGGCCTGCATGTGCGGCGCAGCCGCCTGCGCGCAACGCAGGTAGCCGAGCACCTTGACGTTCATGTCGGACCAGAAGGCCTCGGCCGTAACGTCTGCCAGACGGGGTGGGGGGCCACCGCCGCCGGGAACGGCAGCGCCGTTGACCAGGATGTCCAGCCGCCCGAAGTGAGCGACGACCCGGGCGACCATCGCCTGAACGGCGCCGTCATCGCCGGTGTCGACGACGACGGGCAGGATCTCGCGGCCGCTCTCGGCGGAGAGTTCTCGGGCCGCTCTGTCGAGCCGCTCCTCGGTCTTGGCGGCGATCGCCACCGCGGCGCCCTCCCGGGCCAGCACCCTGGCGATCGCCTTGCCGATACCACGGCTGCCTCCGGTGACGAGCGCCACCTTCCCACTCAGCTCAAGATCCATCGCTCAGCTCCTTCGATCGGGACCGGCATCCGTACAGGCCGACCACTCTCAAACTAGCGCAGACGGGGCCCCGGGCGGGCCCTAGCCGAAGACCCTGCTACAACCGGAGTAGAGCGGGGTCGGGCGAGAACGCCCGTGGGCGCCGGCCCGGAGCGGGGGAGCGCGAGATGGCCGACGAGGTAGCCACCGGGGTCTGGTGGCTCGCCGGGACGCGCGGCAGCAACGTCTTCGCGATCGAGCTCCCCGGCCAGCAGCTCGCCATCGTCGATAGCGGCTTCCCCGGCCAGGCCGAGGCGATCGTCAGAGAGATCCGATCGCTGCCCGGCGAGGTGACACCATCGCTGCTGCTGCTCACCCACGGCCATCCCGATCACGCGGGATCGGCGGGCGAGCTCCGGGGCCACTTCGGGCTCGAGGTGGTCCTGGGAGCCGCCGACACGCGCGAGCGGGCGGGCCGTATCGTCCTCGATGAACGCCTCTCCGGCAGGCGCCCGCCGCGTGGCCCCGTGGAACGGCTCGTCCGCCAGCTGGCCCGCAGGCTTGGTGGCCGGCGAGGCGGCAGATTCGCACGGCAGCAAGGGGCTCCGGTCCCAGTCGACCGCGTGCTCACGGGCGAAGTTGAGATCGTGCCCGGTCTCCTGGCGGTCCCCGTCCCCGGACACACGCCCGGTTCGTACTGCTTCCTGGCCCCTGGGCGCGGCGTCGCCTTCGTCGGAGATCTCGTGATCAGCCACCCCGGCGCCCTCTCCAGGCCACTGGCCCTGAGTAATCACGACGACGAGCAGTTCCTTCGCTCGCTCTCTTCCTTCGCCACGCGGGCGCCCGAGGTCGGATGCCCGGGGCACGGCGAGCCCCTCGTCGGAAACTTCCGGCGGGAGCTCCTGATGCTCGCGGCCCTGCCGCGGCGCTCCCTGCTCTCGCCGCGCCTGCTCTGGGGGAGGCTTCGTCGCCTGGCGGGCTTCCGCGGTCACCTCGCCGGGCGCCGGGGCGGCGAGGGGTGATGAGCCCGGCGCCCGGGCAGAGCGGACAGCCCGGATCACCCCGGTCAGTCCTCTCTGAGTTCTGACAGCGCCCCCAGGATGCGGTCGCGCTCGTCGCTCGCGGCGGGGCGGGGCGGGGACGGTTCTCCCAGGGGTCGATGTAGACCGGCCGGAAGGTCACCCGGGCGGGCTCGCCCCGGGTCAGCTCGACGACCGCTACGGCGGTCGCGAACGGTCCCTCGCCGAGCGTCGCCAGGTCGTCCGGGTCCAGATCAAAGACGAAGTTGCCGAGGCCGTAGAGGATTCAGTGCGTCGCCGCGGCATTCCCACGGCTGGAGCACGTGAGCGTGGTGGCCGATGACGAGCGCGGCGCCGGCGTCGACCGCCGCGTGGGCGAGCTCACGCTGCTGAGCGGTCGGGGTCGGGTCGTACTCCCGTCCGAAGTGGAAGACGGCGATCACGAAGTCGACATCGCCTGCGACGCCAGCGATGGCGCTCGTGACCAGGTCGACATCTGCGCGAGCGGTACCGGCGCTCTCCGCGGTCGCGAAGAGCGAGCTCCCGACGGCGCCGGCCAGCCGATCGAGCGTATCGAGCAGCCCCGTAGTGCCGAAATCGAGCGCGTGGTTGTTGGCCAGCGAGACGATGTCGAAGCCGGCCTCACCGAGGGTGGTGGCGAGCGCGGGCGGGACGCGGAACGTGTCGAACTTGGGCCGTGCCCGGCTCTGCTCTGTGAAGGTGCCCTCGAGGTTCCCGAGGAGCAGGTCGCTGCCGGCCAGGAGCGGCGCCACACGCTCGAACGGATGGCCCGTGCCGTGCTGCTCCATCAGGGTGACGACATCGCGAGCGAACATCAGGTCGCCGCCGGCGGCCACGGTCAGCGTGGTGGACGCCGGCGTTGGCGCCACGGTCGCGGGAGCGGGAGATGGGGAGGCCGGCGCCGGCGGCCGAACGGGCGAGGGCTGGGATCCGGGCGTGGCCAGTGCCGCCGCCGTGGCCGTGAGCGGGGCGCTAGGAGCGGGCGGAACGGCAGCGGGCCCCGCACCCCGAGAGCAGCGCGATGGCGAGCAGTGCCGTGGCGAGCGGTGCCGGGACGAGCGGCCCGGACCACAGTCTTCCCGGGAGAGCGGTCAACGCACCCCGCCACGCCGAGCTAGAGCTGGCCACCGGCACCCCAGACCCCTAGCTGCCAACCTCATCTCTGCCGAATATAGTGCGATTGATACGAGGGCGGAGAAGTGGACGTAGACCGATGGTGGTTGATGAAGAGACTGAGGTGCGTCGAGCACGCAGGTCGTGGCCAGTGCAGTACAAGCTCGACATCCTGGCTGAGATCGACGAGGCAAAGGCCCGCGGTGAGCCGGGAGCAGTCGGCGCCATCTGTCGGCGCGAGGGTCTGTACTCCTCTCTGATCGCCAGGTGGCGCCAGCAGCGTGACGATGGGGCGCGCCGTGCCCTCGTCGAGCGGCCGCCGGGACCACGAGCGCCCAACCGGCTGACCCTTGAGCGCGACCGCTACCGGGAGCGGGCGATGCTTGCCGAGCAGCAGCTGGAGACGGCAGAGGAGCTGATCGAGGCCCAGGGAAAAGCCTTGGCGCTCTTGCAAAGATTTGCCCGCAAGAGCGCGTCGCAGCGGCGACCGAGTGGCCAGAACGGGTAGCGCCGACCCGAGCCGAGTGGCCAGCGCAGGCATACGCCAACTGGCGGGCGCAGATGCTCGCCGCTGTGGACGCATGGGCCCAGCGGGTTGGCCGTGCCCGCGCCTGTCGGGCCTTCGGATACTCAGAGCGGACCGACCGCAGCCGCCGCCAGGCGGCCGCCGGCCGGCTACACAGGCGGCCGTCACAGGCGAAACCGCGCGAGCAGCACCAGCCGCAGCCGTCACGCATCCCCGACCAGCTGCGCGATCACATCGCCGAGCTGCTGTGCTCACCACGCTTTCGTGACCAGGCGCCCGCCCAGGTCTACTATCAGCTGCTGGACGAAGGCTCGTACGTCTGCTCGATCCGCCAGATGTACCGCATCCTCGAGGAACGCGGCCTGGTCAGAGAACGGCGTCGCGGTCACCGACGCACGACCCACCATGCACCCCAGGTGCAGGCGAGCGGCCCGAACGAGGTCTGGTCGTGGGACATCTCGCGGCTCCGCGGCCCTCACCACCGCAGCTGGTTCTATCTCTACGTGGTGATCGACATCTTCAGTCGCAAGATCGTCGCCTGGACGGTCGACACGGCGGAGTCGACCGAGGTTGCCAGGACGCTGGTGGGCACCGCCTGCGACCGCAACGGGATCTCGCCGCAGCAACTGACGCTGCACTCAGACCGTGGCGCCCAGATGACGTCGACAAGCCTGGCGGAGTTGCTCGAAGACCTCGCTGTCACGCGCAGCCTCTCGCGCCCGCGCGTGAGCAACGACAACCCCTACTCCGAGGCCGGCTTCAAGACCGTCAAGTACCGCCACGACTACCCCGACCGCTTCCACTCGCTGGAGGAGGTGCGGAGCTGGATGGCGCCGTTTGTCGACTGGTACAACCGCGAGCACTACCACTCCGGTGTCGGCTACCAGCACCCCGCCACGCTCCACGGCGGGCAAGCCCTGGAGACCGTGCAGGCGCGTCAGGAGACCCTGGATGCCGCCTACAGCGTCTGGCCCGAGCGGTTCCGCAACGGACCGCCGCGGGCCGCCAGACCCCCGAAGGAGGCGTGGATCAACAAACCCGTCATTGCAACAACCCCCTGACCTCGACCGGCATGGAGAGGTTGACAGCTTCCGCGCAAGTCTGCACGCCCTCGCACTGACGATCGTGCGCGTGGGCGGCCCGCCGCTGGCTATGAAGATAGCTGAGGCGTTGTTGGAGGTACTCAAGGGGTAGGGCGCGCATTGCCGCCGCGAGCACGGGCTCCAGACTGTGCGCGATCAGGTCGTCGAGCGGCGAAGGTGTCTGCGGGATCTTCATGCGAGAACTGGTATTTCCTATTAGTTTCTATTGAATTGATAGTACCGTCCACATTCCAGACGCCTTCTATGGACAGAGCACCCGGCGCGGGTAGCATCCGCCTCTGGCGGCAACTATCAGTTTGTTATCAATTTAGCTCAATTTGATAGTTAGACAGAGCGCCGGCGCTCGTCTCGCCCCGCGCCACGACCCCCGGATGCCCGGTTCACCTCAATGCCCATCACCTTGGATCATGCTCGCGTACCCGGCTGAACCTCCGGAAACGGCTCGGGCCTTCGACGTTGAGGCCCGGCGGTCATCGGCTCAGCGGGGCGAGGTTGCGCCACGCGGCGATCTCAGAGACCCTGCCGTGAGCCGATCCTCAGCTTGGCTCGTCGGCCAGGATCAGGCTGCTCACCGGCTGCACCATCGGGCCTGAGGTGACCATCGAGATCTTGACGTCCGGCACCTGGTTGGGTGAGGTGCCGCGGACCTGCTTCACGGCCTCGGTGATCAGCTCGAGACCATGCATGTAGCACTCCGCCAGGTTGCCACCGCTCGTGTTGAGCGGGAGTTTCCCGTCCGGGGCTGCGAAGTTCTCAACGGTGAAGAGTTCGTTGCACTCGTCGGGCTCGCAGAAGCCGTGCTCGACCATGCTCATCAGGACGCCGCCTGTGAAGTTCTCATAGCTCTGGAGGACGTCCACGTCCCCGGGGCCGACGCCGGCCATCTCGTAGAGTTTCGGCGCGACCGTCTTGAAGTTGGAGGTGGCGTAGTCGGGGGCATTGTGGGCCGAGGCCCCCTGCCGGTAGGCAGACCCCTGTGCCGCCGACAGCACGTAGGCGGGCTTCTGCTTGAGATCGTGCGCCCGCTCGGAGCTCACGAGGATGATCGCGGCAGCGCCGTCGTTCTCCATGCAGCAGTCAAAGAGATGGAAGGGTTCGACGATCCAGCGGGACTGGTCGTAGATCTCTTCGGTCAGGACGCGGCCCCGCATCACCGCCCGGGGATTGTTCTGGGCGTGGCTGTAACTCGTCAGCGAGATCGCCCGCAGCGCCTCCTGCCCGACGTCGTGGTCGTGCATGAACCGCCGCACCCGCATGGCGAAGGTCTGCGCCGGAGACATCAGGCCGTAGGGCGCCGTGAACGCCGCAGCGCCCCGCACCTGGTTAACGCGTGGGCCCTGGCCGAAGCGCCCGAACTGGCCCTGAGCGAGGGAGCGGTAGACGACGGCAACGTCGATGTAGCCGGCGGCGATCGCCGAGACAGCGTTGGCGACGGCTCCCGATCCTCCACCGCCGCCTCCACCCCAGAGCATGCTGCTGAGGCCGTAGTGACGGATCCCGAGGGCGTTGGCGATCCGCTCCGGGGTGTTGCGATCGTTCGAGTACGAGGCGAACCCGTCGATCTCTCGGACTTCGATACCGGCGTCCTCCGCGGCAAGCAGCACCGCCTCGAGCCCCATCTTGAACTCGGGGTCTGGCGCCTGCGCGCGCTTGTAGTAGGTGGTCTCGCCGATCCCGACGATGGCCGTCTTGCCACGTATCGTCCGCTCGCTCACGGGTATCCCTCCACAGCTCCAGCCTGCTGGAGACCAGAGCCCTCGCCTGATCTCGGTCCCCTGGCACATACTAACCGCCCACGGAGCTGGCTCCCGGGGCCATCTGGTCCCCTGCTGCTCCTGCCCAGACGCTCTCTGAGTGCGCCCCGCTTGCCACGGTGCAGGAGGCATGCATCGGCGGCGAGGCCCGGCGGTATTTCGTCGCGCCCGACAGTCGGAGCGGCGCCTCCCTGATCAGTTCAAGCCCCGATCGCGCAGGGGAGGCTCAGCGCACTACCATCATCACTCGTCAGCTGAGCCCGATCGCCAGCGAGGACCCCGGTGCGGGTCCACCGAGACCGACACTTCCGCGCCCAGCACGTCTTGGTCGACGGTGAGGCGGCCCGAATCACTTCGGTTGCCGATAGGGGCTACTTGCCGGCACCTCGTCGCTCAACCGACCCCGTCGAGACGCGCGCTGGGAACCCGTACCCGGGTCGAGCGCGAGGCGATGAAGGGCAACCGAACGGTGATCACGTTCTCCGCGGGTGCATCCTGTCGCATGGATAGTCAAGGCCTCGGCTACTCGTCGGGTAGCAGGCCGAGCCGCGCGAACTCGGCCGCGACGTAATCATAGACGGCTCCTGCGGCGAGCTCGGCCTGCGCAATGTCATCGGCAGTGGCGTCCGTAGCGTCTCCGGGGTATCACGCCGCAGCGCCCCAACGGTTAAGTCGGTTGAGGTACTCCTGCGCTGGCCCAGGAGGAAGGTGGTCGCCGACGAGACCGCGCAGGTAGGCGAGGTCGTGGGTGAATGGGACCGGCAGGTCGTGGAGTACGAGTATGGCCTTCAGGGACTTCTCGGCGGCCTGCTGTGCGTGCACGCATGCTGCGGTGAAGAGCGTCGGATCGATGGCGTGCAGCGCGGCGGCGATACGCAGGTCGCGACGCGCAAACTCCAGCCAGCTGAGGGCTTCTGCCGAGCGGTCAGGACCGCTCATGAAGCACGACGCCTTCCCGCAACCCCTCGTACAGGACGTTGCCCTGGATGTGCCCGCGGCGCGCGATCGCCGACGGGGTGGAGACGACGATGTCCTTCGGAAGCGGCATCTTGTGCAGCAGGGCGTGCATCGCGACCGTCGCCTGCGTCTCATCCGCCCCGTCGGGCATGATGACGAGCAGGTCCACATCGCTGTCGGGCTGCGCGTCCCCTCGCGCGCGAGAGCCGAACAGGATGATGCGGTCGGGCTCGAACTCGTCGGCGAGGAGCGCAACCATCCTCTCCACAACCGGCCCGTACGCTGTCGTCGTCGCCATCGCCCGTTCAGTCCTCCCGCGAACATCGACGGTCGTTCACCAAGGCGAGGACTCGCAAGAGGCCAGCGTCGGAAGATGCTGGTTCCGGAGTCTACTGCGAAGGCCACGGTGGGTGCGGGCGGCATCCCGCCGATCGCCCAGCAACTGCTGGTACCCACCTTAACCGAACTTGTCAGATGCCCGGCCTCTGTGACGGCAGCGCGTGCTCGGGCGCGGCCGCTTCAGCAGCCGGGGGGCTCGATGATCGGGGTGTCACCTCGACTGGGTCACCGTAACCTCCATCCCGCGCCGACAGGCAGCCGAGACCCCTCATGTGACCCCCCGGGGTGCTGTTGACACGGTCATGACCGGGCAGGTCCGGGGTTCCTCGGCAGTGAAAGTGAGCGGTACTCCATGTGTCCATGGCTGGCGATATCGCCCTCGAATTGCACGCACGTGACCTCGCCTCGCGGCAGATCATCGAGCGCTCCTGCGACGCGTAGTGGTCGCCGGTCCGCTACATCGAAACCGCGCGGAGGTGAGTAGCCCCGCCTCGGGACGCCCGGTTCTCGCCAGCAGACGGGGCTGCGGCGGCTTGCCGGTTCGTCGGCGACCGCCGACACAGCGTCTGGTGACGCCCTCTTCTCGCCCACCAAGTCGAGCTCGAGTTCCGTGTCGGCAAGAGCAGCTCGTTCTCGCAATTCCCGAGTTCAGCCGATCGACGCACCTGACCGAGGAGCGTTCTCGCCGGACTGGAATCACGCCCCGACCAGCATCACTCCTCGCCCTCCGCCGTCTGATCCGGATGGCTCATCGGTGCATCGACATCAGGATCGCGGAAGAGATCGAGGTAGGGGCGGTAACTGAACTGCCGGTTGCGGAGTCCGCCCGTGAGTTCCTTGAGAAGCCCCAGCTGTTCGAACTTCGCCACCAACTGATTCGCGGTCCCGAACGTCACACCCGTGGCGCCCAGCCGAGCACTTGCCATGTTCACGCTGATGATCGGATGTTCGAACAGCAGCTCGACGAGCCTGAGCGCGTTGAGCCCCAGGCTCTCGACGAGGGCACGGTGGTCCTCACGCATGCTCACGATCGCGCGAGCCGTCACGGTGGCTTCGGCCGCGGTCTCCGCGACGCCCCTCAGGAAGAATCGGAGCCAGCCCTCCCAGTCGCCGTCGAGTCTGATCGCCATCAGCCGGTCGTAGTACTCGGCTTGGTGTCGTTTCAAGAAGTAGCTCAGATACAGCAGTGGCCTGTGCAGAACTCTGTGGTAGACGAGAAGGAACGCAATGAGGAGGCGCCCGACCCGGCCGTTGCCGTCCGAGAATGGGTGGATCGTTTCGAACTGGGCGTGAGCGAGGCCGCAATACACGAGGGTGGGCACATCCCGCTGCTCGTGAAGGAAGTGCTCGAAGTCATTGAGAGCGGCATTCATTTCGACGGGAGGTGGCGGGACGAACGTCGCCTCTGAGAGTCTCAGAGATGGTCCGATCCAGTTCTGCGTCCGCCGGAACTCCCCTGGCTGTCGCTCTTGACCCCGAACGCCACTCAGGAGTTCGGCATGAATCTCCCGAAGGAGTCGCAGGGACGGGGGAAGCGTAGAAATCCGCTCGAGCCCGTAGCTCATCGCCCGAACGTAGTTGACGATCTCCTCCACATCGTCCGGTACATCCTGGGTGCGCGGATCAAGCTCGAACCTCAGCACGTCGTCGAGCGTGCTCTCAGTGCCTTCGATCTGTGAGCTCAGCACCGCCTCCCGCCTCACGTACATCGCGACGAACAAGTCCGGATTGGGGAGGAGCTCGGCGTACCCATCAAGGCGGCCAATCGCCTGATCGGCATCGGACAACAGCTGCTGGAGTGGTGCGTTGAAGACCAGCGGGGGCTCGGGAGGAAGCGGTGCGGGGACGAATGCACGATATCCTGCTGGTTGCTGAACGAACCGCCCCGAACGCACGTCGGTCATCGTCAGTCTCCGAGCTGCCCTAATTCCACTGCGCGGCAACAAGTCGTGCTTCGGCGAGTCTTATTCGAATTTAGGAGACAATATCACAATAACAACAGCGCTACAGTGCCATATGGTGGCCCAAGAGAACAAGAAACACCCTGAAGTTGGCGAGCGGACTCCCCGGAGCGCGGGGCAAGTGCCGCTCCCGTCAAGAATATGCGCCGCGCATATCTCCCAGGTCTCAGCCCTCGGTCGAGCCGAGCCGATGCTCGGTTAGGTGATTGCACCAGCCCGGCGACCCGGTCCGCAACAACTGGGGAGCTCCCCCGTCTCTAGGTGCGCTCGCGGTAGGGCACGATCTCGGTCAGCACACCGCCGACGCTGCTCGGGTGGAAGAAGGCCGCCGTCGGCCTCCCGTCGACCGTGCCGGAGAGCTCGATCTGGCGCATGCCGTGGGCGCGCAGCCGCTCCACCTCGGCCTCGACGTCGCGGGCGGCGAAGCACATGTGGTGCAGGCTCGGACCGCGCTTGGCCAGATAGCGCGCGGTGCCGCTCGTCGCGTCGGCAGCCGGGATCAGTACCTCGACGACGCTCTCCGAATCGCCCACCCGGAAGAAGTAGTTGTAGGTCTGCTCGGGAGCAAAGTAGCTGCCGTGCGGCCAGTTCGAGCGGCCCTCATCGAGATCGAGCCCGAGCTGCTGGCCCAGGACTTTGCGCGCATCCTCGATCGTGTAGGCGACCAGGCCAACGTGGTCGAGCATCTCGAACATCAGGCGATCCTTCCTCCGGAGTGCATCTGGGGAGGCCGAACATGGGCATCCGGTCCGCTCTTGCACTCTGCTGCTGGCCCGCACTGTACTCTCCCCGTCAGCCGCCTGGCAGATTGAGGCGAGGCGACCAGCGGGCTCGGGAGGTGCCCTCACGCGGGCGGCCCGACCCCATCGACTACCTGAGGTGCTCGGCGCGCCTGATCACGAGTAGCCACGTCAGCGCGGCGGAGACCGCGACGAGCAGCAGCGATGCGGCAGCCGCATCGGCCAGAAATCCGCCCTCGTTCGCGTTCCACACCCTGGTCGCCAGGGTGTCCCAGCCGAAGGGGGCGGCCAGCAGTGTCGCCGGCAACTCCTTCATCGTTGACAGCATGACGAGGCCGCCTCCGGCAGCCAGCGGCGGCGCCATCAAGGGCAGTTCGACGCGCCACAGCCGCCGCCAGCGACCGGCGCCGAGCGAGCGGGCCGCCTCGGCCAGTCGTTCGTCGGCCGACGCCACGCCCACCTCCGCCGCGCGGTAGGCCTGCGCTCCGAAGTGCACGACGTAGGCAAGGAGCAGCAGCGGGAGGGTCTGGTAGAGCGCACCGAGCGCCGGCACGTTCAGCGCCAGGAAGACCATCGACAGCGCAACGACCAGGCCAGGTAACGCAAACCCGGCAACCACGACCGCGCCGATCGAGGCCGCAAGGCGACCTGGGTGACGCCCGGTCAGGAGAGCGACCGGCAGGACCACCGCCACGCTGATCACGGCCGCTGCGACGCTCACCGAGACGGTGTGCCACGTCGGCCCGACCAGGGCGCCGAGGCCTTGCGTGCTCCCAAACCCGGCCGCCTGAGCGACGAACCCGCGGTAGGCCCACCAGAGGAGTGCCAGAACTGGAGCACCGAGGCCGGCGCCGACGGACGCGAGCAGGGCGAGGAGTGCCACCGGCCGCCACCGCCCGAGGTGGACCACCACCGGTCGCACGGCCGGCTGCGGTGCCGACAGCGCCCGATCGCCTCTGGCCAAACGCTCGCCGGCGACCACCGCCAGCGCCACCAGCGCTAAGACGAGCCCAAGAGCGAAGGCCAGCGCGGTGTCGGCCAGTCGCGCACTGAAAATCTTAGTCGTGAGTGTCTGGTAGCCCATCAGCCAGACGACGCCGAAGTCGCTCACCACGTAGAGGAAGACCAGGAGGCCCCCCGCGCGCACGGCGGCGCGCAGCTGGGGCCAGACGACCCGCCAGAAAGTAGGCCAGGCCCGGTAGCCGAGCAGGCGGGAGGCCTCCTCAAGGGAGGGGGAGAGTCCCCCGAGGCGAGCAGCCACCGGCAGGTAGACGTAGGGATAGGAGATCGCGGTCAGCACCAGAAACGAGCCCGCGAAGCCCGTCAGACGCGGGGGACCGGGCAGGCCGATCCGCCCGAGCAGCTCCTCGGGCAGGCCGCCCGGGCCGTAGGCGGCGAGCGCGGATGCCGCGATGAAGGAGGGCAGCACGAGGGGAAGCGGGCAGGCCACCCGCCAGAAGGGGCGCCACCTGAGATCGGTGCGCATCGTCAGCCAGGCGAGTGCCGTCCCCACCGCGGAGGCTGCGACAGATACGCTCGTCGCCAGCCAGAGCGTCCCGACGAGCGGCGAGAACGTGTCCCGCGAGGCGACGACGGACAGGAGTTCTCGCTCAGG
This sequence comes from Dehalococcoidia bacterium, assembly GCA_965249675.1. Classification (GTDB taxonomy): domain Bacteria; phylum Chloroflexota; class Dehalococcoidia; order UBA2979; family UBA2979. The sequence continues at coordinate 1,360,342 of OZ252250.1, read as the reverse complement.
CGAGATGTTGCGCACCACGAGGTAGACGAACGGGATCGCGAAGAGGGTGGCCGCGGCCACGCTGAGGGCCGTCAACCAGGTCGGAGGCGGCCTCTCCCGCCGCTCATCGCGAGCGGGCGCGGCCTCCCGGGGCTCGTCCGGATCTGGCGGATCAGATGCCGAAGCCGGCTTCACGGATCAGCTCCAGGGTCCCCTCCAGGCCGCCGCCCAGCCGGTCGAATTCCCCGAGGTCGAGCGCATCGGGGAGCTCGAGCCCGAGCGTTTCACCCATCCCGCTGCCGAGGGGGTACTCCAGCGTCTTGGTCGCGAAGTAGGCCTGACTCTCAGCGCCCAGCAAGAAGCGAATGAGCGAGTCGGCGAGTTCTCGGTCACCGCTACGGAGGGCGCTCGTTGCCGTGGCGATCGTGACAGAGCCAGGATCCCGCGGACGGAGCAGGTGGTTCTCACTGAGCGTGTCGGGGTCTTCCACCTTCAGTCGCGCATGGTAATAGTGGTTGACGAGACCGGCGTCGATCTCGCCGCGTGCGACCGCCTGCACGATCCCGCTGTTGTTTCCGTAGATCTGGACATCGTTCTCGATCATGGCGCGCAGCCAGTCGGCGGCTACCTCATTGCCGTGTTCGAGCCGGAAGAGCGTCACGAAGTCCTGGAACGAGCCGTTCCCGGGCGCCAACGCGACCCGCCCCGTCCACGCCGGTTCGGTGAGCTCGAAGATCGACTCGGGGAGCTCGGCCTGAGCGACCTTCTCCGTGTTGTAGACCAGCACGCGCTGACGCCCGGTGAGCGCCACCCACTCCCCTCCGTCGTTGTGCGGCCCGAGCTCCAGCACCTCGTCCGAGAGACGGGCGAGCAAATCGAGATCAGCGAGGAAGGCAACCGGGCCGGGGCTCTGTGAGATGAAGACATCGGCAGGGCTCTGACCACCCTCCTCTCGGACGAGGAGTGCCAGTTCGGCCGAGCCCGCGTAGCGGACCCGGACATCGATCCCCGTCTCCTCGGCGAAGAGCTCAAGGATCGGTCCGACCAGATCCTGGTTGCGGCCGGAATAGACCGTGACGGTGCGATCTCCGTCGTCGCCAGCGCACGCTGGGGTCCCCAGCCCGAGGACCAGGATCAAGACGAGACCGGAGGCGGCCGTCACGAAGAGCGGCACTCGCCGTTCAGTATGGCCAGTCTTCACTAGTCCTGCTCCACGAATTCAATCATTCGTAATTACTATGAATTATTCATAGTGCACACTACTGTCACAGTAGCACATAGACTACCAAGACTTGCCGCTCGGCCGTCGATTGAGAGGCTAGTCGGTCTGGTAGGCGACGGTGGGCGGACCTGCGTAGCTGACTGAGACACGGTCACCGGGGCGATGACGCGGTGCGGTGAAGCTCCTCACCTGCAGGCGCAGCCCCCGCTCGCCAGCCACCTGGTACATCGAGTCGTGACCGTAGTAGTCGACCGCTTCAACGGTCCACGGGCCATCGGCCTGGAGCGAAAGGAACTCGGGGCGCACCAACACATCGACCCGTGCCCCGGCGGTGCCCACGCCGCTGGCCACGGGCACGACACCGAGATGCGTCTCCACCGAGTCGCCGGTGACGCGGCCGGGGACCAGGTTGGCATCCCCCACAAACCGCGCCACCCAGCGGTCGACCGGCCGTTCGTAGAGGTGGCCCGGCGTCCCCGACTGCAAGATCTGGCCATTCCGGATCACCGCCACCTCGTCGCCGACCACGAACGCTTCGTTCTGGTCGTGCGTGACGAAGATGCTCGTGATCCCAAGGTCGCTCAGCAGGCGCCGCACCTCGGCCCGCAGCTGGACCCGCAGCGCCTGGTCGAGGCTGGCGAGCGGTTCATCGAGCAGCAATACCTCGGGCGCCGGCGCCAGCGCGCGAGCCAGCGCCACCCGCTGCCACTCTCCACCGGAGAGCCGCGCTGGCAGGCGGTCGCCGAGCGTCCCGAGTCCGACCAGCTCGAGCGCCCGCGCGACGCGGTTCTTGCGATCGCCAGAACGGCGCAGGCCGAAGGCGACGTTCTCGGCGACGGTCAGATGGGGGAAGAGGGCGCCATCCTGGAAGACCATGCCGACACGCCGCCGTTCTGGCGGGACGAATCGATCGGGCCCGGTCAGCTCCTCCTCGCCGAGGCGCACGATCCCGTGATCGGGCTGCTCGAGACCCGCGATCACGCGGAGCAGCGTGGTCTTACCACAACCCGACGGGCCGAGCAGTGCGAGCGAGTGGCCGGCCGGCACGGCCAGCGAGATGCCACGCAACACCGCCATGTCGCCCAGCGTGAGCCGCACGTCCTGGACCGAGACGGACTCTGGCTGGAAGCCGAGAGCCCCTTCCCGAACCACCCCTTGCTGATTCACGAGCGTCATATCACCAGACCACTAATGTTAGTCACCGGCAAGGCCGGACCACCACTCTGGCAGCCGTGCAAGTTTAGTACACACTAACAATTCTGAACAGTCGGTGGCCGAGGAGACCCATCGGCTCGCCCGCATTCGGGCAGCGGAACTGGAGGTCTCGGTTCTCCAATCCACACCAAACGCTGAGCTACTCGTGGGTTGCGAACCTGCCGCCCGCCCGCTGACGGCGAGCGCTCACACACCCGGAGGCTCAAACTGCGGCCCACCCCTCCGACAGGAGCTCGGCCTGCTCCAGCACGGTGCGGGTCGCCTGCTCCTGCTTGTCGGGCGGGTACCCGTGCCGACGCTTGGATGGCGTGCCTCCCGACACGAGGTCGAGCACGCTCCCAAGAGTCGTTGGCTCCCAATCGCGGTCGGCCGCGCCGTGGCTCCGTCCTGAGATCATTCGTAGTACCCCGGCATGGCTCAGCGCGCTCCGATCCGCGCCTGGTGGAGCTCCTTGAGTGACCCCGCGCGGGGATGCGTACCTCGTCGCGGTAACGGAGCGCCGTTGTCCTCGGCGGGATCGTTGCCGCGGTGTCATTCGAGCGGCGCAATCTTGCCGGGCGGCTCGAGACGCCGTGCCCGCTGCCACGCCTCGCGCAGCTCGTCCTGGTGCAGGTCGGCCCACTCGAAGACGAGGCGTCGAGCGCGCGGGCAGGCTGCCGCGGATCACCTCGATGTCCTCGATCCCGATCAGGGCCTCGTGTTCCGCGTAGACCGCGTGCATGTGCGGCGGCGCGTGGTCGAGCCCGTACATGCGAATCACAATGCCGTAGAAGCGGCACATCTCAGGCATCGGGGACTGGCGCCTCGGCGTCAGTCGGCAGCTCGTCCAGCGACTTCCCGGTCAGGTCCATGTAGAGCGCGTCGGGGCACAGCTCCAGCTCGTCGCTCCAGGCGATGGCCCGGTGCGGCGCGACATGCACCCGCTCGAAGCACCCGGGCTCGTCCCACGCGGCGAACACGCCGCGGCCGGGCAGGTGCGACAGGTCCAGCTCGCCGCTGACTCCATCCGAGTAGCGGAGCCAGATCCGGAATCCCTCGCGGGGCTCGACAGCAGTAGGGCGAATCATGGCGTGTGTCCTCCCCTGCCCATTCTAGAACCCCAGCGCCTTGAGATTCGCCTCGATCTCCTCGTCCAGGCGCTCGCCCTCGGCGCGCTGCTCGCGCCACTGCAGGCGAGGTGCCCATCTTCCCCTTGAACGGCTCGCCATCGTCCTCGCGGGGCGCCGCGCCGACGTAGCGGCCGGTCGTGAGCACGTGCCCGTGGAGTGTCTCCGGAGACACTCCACGGGCCCTCGATATACCACCAAGCGCGTCCGAATAGCGGTAAGGCACGGGAAGCAGGTACCGGTATGGCACTCGGGGACCTGATCGTCGACGGCGGGCAGAGCCCGCCCCTCCGCGCGCCTGCGAGCAGGCACCGTGCCGCCGGCGAAGCTACCGCGGCCTAGACCGGTCTCGATCGCGCCCTATCCGGCGCCTCGCGTCCTCGTGCCCGATGTCTTGGTCGCGGTCCTGTGAGGGCGATGCGCTACGAGTGCGCGGCAGGCCACTGCTGGCTGGACGAGCATGTCGCACGCCTCGGCGAGTTCGATGAGTGCTTCCCGGGCCGGATCGGATTCACGGACGTCGACGGCCTCGTCGAGCGAAACGGCCACGCCTTGGTGATCGAGCTAAAGTGTTCCGATCGCGGCGGCTTGCGCATGGCCGAGAACCTACCCCGGGAGTCGCTCTCCGGTCGCAGTGCGCTTCGCTGACACCAACGTCTTGCTGTACTCGGTGAGCGCCAACTCGGAGAACGCAGCCAAGCGTACCCGCGCTCTCGCCAGTGCTGAGAGAAGGCGATCTCGGGATCTCTGTCCAGGTGCTTCAAGAGTTCTACGATCAGGCGACCCGCGCCAGTCGATATGCAGCCATCGCTCCCGGGCAGGCGTTGCGATTCATCGACTCCCTTCATGGCTTTCCGAACCAGCCGGTGACGCCCCAGATCTTCCGGTCGGGTGTCGAGATCAGTAACGCTTCGGACTGTCGTACTGGGACGGCGCGACCCTCGCCGCAGCGCCGGCCATGCGCTGCGATGCCGTCTACTCGGAGGACATGAACGCTGGCCAGGACTACGGCGGAGTGAGAGTGATCAACCCCTTTGGCGAGTAACGCGGGGGGCTCCACCGGGCGTCTCCTCGTCAATGTCAAAGCTCGCCGCGCCGCACCGACGGGACAGACGCTCCAGCGGCTCCAGGAACCGCCCGCCCGTGCGCGACTACCTGAGAGCCGATCTGTCTGTCGGCCGGCGGCCCCCACCCGTCGTCCGGCGAGCGAGCTTCTGGGCGACCACCGCGACCCTGAGCCGGCGGTCGTGAGCGAGCACCGCCCGCAACCATCCACCACCATTGTCGCGCGCACCTGAGAGCGCCGATCGGGGTCGGCTGCCCGGACTCACCGATCCCCCGGCGATCCCCGGCGAATCGCGAGTGAGACCCCACTTCGCCCACCCGACCAGATCAGGGAGGCCGGTGGATCGATCCACCGGCCTCGAATCCCCAGTCGGGAATCCCCAGCCGGGGCGGGGTTGGGGAATCTGTCGACTACCTGCCCAGCCCGAGATTGAAGGCAGGCCCCGACCCGGTCCCTCGCATGAAGACGTAGAGGACTCCCAGCGCCGGGACTACAGCGAACACCAGCGGGAGCGCAACGTCGCCCTTGATCACTCCTGAGCCGATGGCAACGGAAGCGGCCAGGTCTCCGGCGATGCTCACGAGCAGCAGCGCCAGCGCCCCCGTGATGACCGACCGGTGCTGGCCCAGCACGTTAAAGACGAGCACGATCAGCGCGATGGCGCCAAGGGGATGAACCACGGACAGCAGGGCTCGCTCCCAGATGTTGCCCCCGTTCGCGAACAGACCAACCAATGCGGTGAAACCGGCGAACAGGAGGTACAGGCTTGCCAGCCCCATCATCAGAACCTGGATCAGTTTCATGGCGACGCTCCCTTCGAACCCGATCGGTTCGCGGAGCAGAAGTTGCATGGTTCACAGCTTCAGGCGAACCGATGTCAACACCAATTGTAATCTCTCGGGTCAACCTGTCGCCTGAAAGTGGACTCCCCTGCAGGCGCGCTCCGGGCGATCGCGACGGCACTCAGTTCCCTCGCAGCGAAGCCGCCCGCGCTCAACCGCCCGTTGGACCTGGGCCTAGCCTGCGCGGGCGGCCAGGGACTCTGCCGCTGCCGCAACCGTCTGGTCGATCAGCTCCTCGTCGTGCGCCAGGGAGAGGAACCACGCCTCGAACTGCGAGGGCGCCAGGTGGACGCCCCGCTCGAGCATCCCGCGGTGGAAGCGAGCGAAGGCACCGGTGTCGCACTCGCTCGCCTCCTGGTAGTTACGAGGCGCACTCTCCCTGAAGAACAGGGTGAGCGTCGACCCGAGCTGAACGACCGATAGCGGAATCCCGACCCGCGATGCCGCCGCTCGCAGGCCTGCGGCCAGCCGCTGACCCAGCTCCTCGAGGCGTCCGTAGGCATCCTCATGAGCGAGTAGCGCATCGAGCGTGGCCTGACCGGCCGCCATCGCCAGGGGATTTCCCGAGAGCGTTCCCGCCTGGTAGATGGTGCCGACCGGCGCCATCTCCTCCATCAGCGCCCGCGGGCCGCCGTAGGCGCCGACCGGCAGACCGCCGCCGATGATCTTGCCAAGTACGGTCAGATCCGGACGCACGCCGTAGCGCTCCTGCGCGCCCCCCGCCGCCGCCCGAAAGCCGGTGATCACCTCATCGAAGATGAGGAGCGCACCGCTGCCCTGGCAGAGCGCGCGGAGGCCCTCAAGGTAGCCGCGGTCCGGCACCACGACCCCCATGTTCCCGGCCACCGGCTCGACGATCACGGCCGCGACCTGGCCCGGGTGAGCCCCGAGAACGGCCTCGACCGAGGCGAGGTCGTTGTAGGGCACGACCAGCGTCTGCTGCGCCATCGCCTCGGGGACGCCGGGGGAGTCCGGCAGTGCGAGCGTGGCGACGCCCGACCCGGCCGCCGCCAGCAGGCCGTCGGCGTGGCCGTGGTAGCAGCCCTCGAACTTGAGCACGAGGTCGCGTCCGGTGGCACCGCGGGCCAACCGGATGGCGCTCATCGCCGCCTCGGTCCCCGAGTTCACAAAGCGCACCATCTCGACCGAGGGGACAGCCCGAACCACCCGCTCGGCGAGCTCGAGTTCAGCGAGCGTCGGCGTCCCGAACGAGGTTCCCAAATTGGCCGCCTCCCGAACCGCCTCGACCACCTCGGGGTGGGCGTGCCCGAGGATCAGCGGGCCGTAGGAGCTGACGTAGTCGATGTAGCGGTTGCCGTCGACATCGGTGACCCGGGCGCCCTGGCCGCTGGCCAGCACGACGGGATCGCCGCCGACGGCGCGATAGGCGCGCACCGGCGAATCGACGCCGCCCGGCAGGAGCCGGCGGCCGCGCTCCATCGCCTCGGCCGAGCGTCGCCGCTGGGGCCCGGCTCCCCCGTCAGTCATGCCGCGCCAGCCAGCCGGCCGCCTCCTTGGCGTGGTAGGTGAGCACGATGTCTGCACCGGCGCGGCGAATCGAGGTCAGGGTCTCGAGCACCGCCCGCTCCTCATCGAGCCAGCCGTTCGCGATCGCGGCCTTCAGCATCGAGTACTCCCCGCTGACGTTGTAGGCGGCCAGCGGCAGATCGGTGCGCTCGCGGACGCCGCGGATCACGTCGAGGTAGGCGAGTGCCGGCTTCACCATCACGATGTCCGCCGCCTCTGACTCGTCGGCCTCAACCTCGCGCAGCGCCTCGCGGCCGTTCGCCGGGTCCATCTGGTAGCCGCGCCGGTCCCCGGACTGGGGCGCGGAGTCGGCGGCCTCGCGGAACGGTCCATAGAAGGCCGATGCGTACTTGGCGCTGTAGGCCATCAGCACGGTCTCTGGCAGGCCGTCCTCGTCGAGCGCCTCGCGGATCGCGCCGACGCGACCATCCATCATGTCGGAGGGGGCGACGATATCGGCCCCGGCCCGGGCGCAGCTGACCGCCATCTCGGCCAGGAGCGGGAGGCTCTCATCGTTCAGCACCCGGCCGTCGGCGCCGAGCAGTCCGCAGTGCCCGTGGTCGGTGTACTCGCAGAGGCAGATGTCTGCGACGACGACGAGCTCAGGGTCTGCATCCTTGAGCACCCCGATCGCCTGCTGCACGATCCCGTCCGGCGCGTAACCCTCGCTGCCCCGGCCGTCCTTGAAGCTGGGCAGCCCGAAGAGCAGCACAGAGCGCACGCCGAGGGACCGGAGTTCCCGGGCCTCGCCTGGCAGCTGGTCGATCGAGAGCCGGTACTGGCCGGGCATCGAGCTGATCGGCTGCCTGGCGTCGCGGCCGTGCACGACGAACAGCGGGTAGATGAACTGTGACGGCGCGAGGTGGGTCTCGCGCACGAGTCCGCGCAGCGCCGCCGTCCGCCTCGTTCGCCTCGTTCTCGTGAACGCACTCTCGCCGCTACCGACGGCGAATTGGGTGACCATCAGCTCTCCTCCAACCCGGCCGCCCGGTCGGCCCTGCTCCAGAAATGTACGCGCAGCGCCTCCACGAGGCCCGCGACCGAGTGATCCGGCGCGACCAGGTCGGGGCTGAGCCCGAGCTCACTGGCCGTCCGGGCGGTCGTCGGCCCGATGCAGGCGATCGTCACCCCCGCCAGGGGCGAGAGGTCGCCGCCGAGAACCGCGGCGAGGTTCCGCACCGTCGATGAGGAGGTGAAGGTCGCCACATCGACCCGGCCGGCGGAGAGCTCCGCCAGCACCTCAGGCGACGGCGAGGCGACCGGCCGCGAGAGGTAGAGGGGAAGCTCGGTGACGAGCGCGCCCACCGCCCGGAGACCGGTCGGGAGCGCCGGGTCGGCTCCATGCGCCCGGGGCAGCAGCACCGGCTCGTTGCGGAGGGCGCCGGCCCGGGCGATCGCCTCGGCCGCAGCCTCGCCCGTGGCCTCGTCGGGGACGACGTCGGCGATCAGCCCCCGTGCGGCCAGCGCCCGGGCCGTTGCCCGGCCGACCGCGGCGATCCGCGTCCCGGCGAAGGCGCGTGCGTCGGCGCCCGCACCGCTGAAGAGGTCGAGGCAGGTCACAACCCCGACCGGCGAGCTGAAGGCGACCCAGGCATAGCGGCCGGCCCGCAGCTGGTGGACGGCGGAGGCGACCTGCTCGGGGTCCGCCTCTTCGGCCGTCTCGATGGTCGGCAACTCAAGGGGCCACGCCCCCTCGAGCCGGAGCAATCGGACGAGCTCAGATGCCCGCTGGCGGGCGCGTGTGACGAGCACCCGCTTCTCGGCCAGTGGCGCGAGCCGACGCGGGTCGAGCTCTTCGCGGAGGGCCGCCACCTCACCCACGACGAGCAGCGCCGGCGCCCGGATCTCGACCTCCTCGGCGGTGCGGGCGATCTCGGCGAGAGGAGCCGCGACGACTCGCTGCCTCACCGTCGCCGCCTGCTCGATCACAGCGGCCGGCGTCTCGGGCCGCCGCCCATCACGAATCAGCTGAGAGGCGATCGACCCGAGCCGGCCGACCCCCATCAGTACGACCAGCGTGTCGGTCGCGCGGGCCAGCCGCTGCCAATCCGCCTGCAGGCGCCCCTTGGTCGGGTCCTCGTGGCCGGTCACCACGGCGAAGGAGACGGCGGTGCCACGGTCGGTCGCGGGGATTCCGGCCGCGGTCAGTCCGGCCAGGGCCGAGCTCACGCCGGGGACCACCGTGCAGGGGATAGCGGCGCAGGCGAGGGCGCGTGCCTCCTCACCGCCGCGGCCGAAAACGTAGGGGTCGCCCCCCTTCAGGCGTACGACGCGCCGGCCGGCCCGGCCATGCTCGATGAGGAGCGCCGTCGTCTCGTCCTGGCTGAGCGCCTGCCGGCCCGGCGCCTTACCGCAGTCGACCAGCAGCGCGCCGTCGGGCGCCAGGCGCAGGAGCTCGGCCGCGGACAGGCGATCGTAGAGCACCACCTCCGCCTGCTCGAGCGCCTCCCGGCCGGCGACTGTGATCCAGCCGGGATTGCCGGGACCGGCCCCGACCAGCCAGACGTGCCCGAGGCGGCTCACCGGCCGCCCCCCTCGGGCGCGCCGGCCAGGAGTCTCAGGCCCAGCTCCCGTCCCAGCGCCTCGGCCTCTTCGGGAGGGCCACTGGCATCGCCGAAATCGGGAAGCTCCTGCCCTTCTCGGACGAGCATCCCCCGCAGGGCAAGCACGCCCCCCTCGATGCGGCCGTAGGCGCCGACCGGCAGCGAGCAGCCGCTGCCGAGCGCCGCCAGCAGCGAGCGCTCCGCGGTGGTGGCCAGGCGCGATGCCGGGTGGTCGAGGTGGGAGAGGAGCTCGACCGTCCGTGGATCATCTGCCCGGCACTGCACGGCCAGCGCCCCCTGCCCCGGTGAGGGGAGGAACTCGAGCGCTTCGAAGGTCTGCCCGGCTTCGCCGGCACGCCCCAGCCGGGCCAGGCCGGCAACGGCCAGGATCGCCGCCTCGGCCTCACCGTTGCGCACCTTGTCGATGCGCGTGTCGACGTTGCCGCGGATCTCGACGGCCCGCAGGTCAGGCCGGATCGCCCCGAGGAGCGCGGCTCGCCGGCGAGAGCTCGTGCCGACGCGGCTGCCCGCAGGGAGCTCCCGGAGCGTGCGACCCCCCGGGGCGACGAGGGCGTCGCGTGGGTCCGCACGCCGGGGCACGGCGGCGACGGTCAGGCCCGCTGCGTCTTCGGTCGGCAGGTCCTTGAGCGAGTGAACCGCGAGGTCCGCCCGGCCCCGCAGCAGCGCCGCCTCGACGGCCTTGACGAAGACCCCGCGCCCGCCGAGTACGCTCAGCGGCGTCTGCCGGTCGCGGTCGCCCTCGGTCTCGACCGGGACCAGCTCGATCACGATCTCGGGATGGGCTCGGCGCAGCTCGGCGGCGACCTCCTCGCTCTGACGGAGCGCCAGCCGTGAACCGCGCGTCGCGATCCGCAGGGTCGGCATCAGCGAGTGGTGTCGGTCTGGCCCGGGCGCCCTTCGTCCGCTCCCGCAGGTCCGGGCGCATCGTCCAGCCGGAAGAGCGTGCGCGCCAGTTCGACGGTGCGGCCATCCTCATCGCTCTGCTCGCGCAGAGTGGTGATCGGGTCGTGCAGAAGGCGGCGCACCAGTGCACGCGTCAGCGCGTCGACCTCGCGACGGAGCCCGGAATCGTCCCCCATCCGGCGCAGCGATCGGTCGACCGCCTGCCGCCTGATCTGTTCGGCTCGATCGCTCAGCCGGGCGATCGTCGGTCCGCTGCGGAGCTGCCGCCACCACTCGCTGAAGTCCGAGACCTCCTCGTCGAGGAGGGACTCGACGTGGCCGATCTCCTGCGCACGGGCGCGGCCGCTGGCCGCGGCGATCTCCTGCAGCGCCTCCATGTCGTGGTAGCTCACGCCGGGCAGCGACGCCGCCCGGGGGTCGATATCTCGCGGCATGCCGATGTCAACGATCAGGAGCGGCGCCCCCTCGCGCTGCTCGACCGCCGCCTCCATCTCCTCCAGCCCGACCAGCGTCTCCGGGGCACCCGAGGCGGCGACCACCACCTCGGCGGCGGCCAGCGCCCGGGGCAGCTCAGAGAAGGAGACGGCGCGGCCGCCCAGCTCCGCCGCCAGCAGCTCGGCGCGGGCGCGCGTCCGGTTCGCCACCGTCACCTGTCTCGCACCGCCATCGACCAGCGCTCGGGCGACCAGCCGGGCGGCGTCGCCGGCGCCGATCACGAGCACGCGGGCACTGGCGATCTCGGGGTGGAGTTCACGCGCCTGCGCGACCGCGATCGATGAGACGGAGAGCGCGTGGTGCCCGATCGCGGTCTCGTGGCGGGCGCGGCGGCCGGCCCGGATCGCCCCGTGGAAGAGCCGCACGAGCCGCGCGTCGTCAGTGCCGGCGTCTGTCGCCATGGCGAAGGCGGTCCGCACCTGGCCCAGGATCTCTGCCTCGCCGATCACCATCGACTCGAGGCCCGAGGCGACCCGGTAGAGATGCCGCACCACCTCGGTGTCGTGATGGACGTGGAAGGAGCGCCGCAACGTCACCTCGGGAGCTCCGGTCACGTCCCCGATGAACGAGAGCAGGCGCTCGGGGTCGTGCTCCCCGGGGAGGTAGAGCTCGAGCCGATTGCAGGTGGCGATGATCGCCATCTGGCCGATCTCCGCTCGCGCGCGACGGATCGTGTCGGGGACGTTGTCCGCCGCGATCGAGAGCTGCTCGCGGACGGCGATCGGCGCCGTGTGGTGGCTCATCGTGGCGAGCGTCAGCATCCCCCGGCTCCGCTCGCGACGGGCTGCGGGAGGAGCGGTCGATCGATGCCGAGCGCCGCCACGAGGCGCGCCCGTGCCCGCTCGACCTGACCGGCCCGGAGCAGCGCGCGGAGCTCGGCGTCGATCGCCTCCTGCCAGGCGTCGGCGGGGATGCGGTTCGGGCAAGTCTTGCAGAGGAGGGGCGGCGGCGGGGCGGTCAGTTCGCAGCCGGCGGCGCACTCGTGGTCCCGCTCGCGCGCCGCGACGCGCACCCCGGCCAGGAGGTCGCCGAGCGCGACGACCTCATCTGAGAGGAACTCCTCCATCCGCTCGCGCAGCCAGCGGGCGAGCGCCGGACTTGATCCGCCGGTCGAGCTGGCGATCGCGATCTTCCCGCGCCTGGCCAGCGAGGGGAGGATGAAGTCGCAGTTGCTGACGTCGTCGGCGGCATTGACCCAGATTCCGTGAGAGCGCGCCTCAGCGGCCACCATGCGGTTGACGGCGCCGTCGTCGGTGGCAACCATCACCACCTCGAAGCCCCGGGTATCGCCAGCCTGGACCGCTCGCTCCCACAGCCGGGCGCGCCCCTCGTCCACATAGCGGCGCACCTCAGGGATCAGCTCGGGCGCCACGATGGTCACCCGAGCACCGGCGTCGACGAGCTTGTGGATCTTCTCGTCGGCGACATGGCCGCCGCCGACCAGCAACACCGGTCGACCCTCCATCTCCCAGAAGACCGGGTAATAGCCCATCAGGCGCCCACCCGCCCGACCTCCATCGAGCGCCGGTCGATACCCTCCCGCTCGCACCACGAGCGGTATGCCGCGGGCGAGATCTCCGACGGCTTGATCTCGCTGCGGCCGCCCCAGAAGACGTTCGTATAGCCGACCGCGATCCCCTCCTCCTCGAGGTGCGTGTCGATCGCGCCCTTGTGGTCCAGCAGCAGCTCCTTGTCCGTGCCGTGCGCAACCCCCATCACGTTGACGTTGCGGAATTCAGGACCGCCCTCACGCCAGTAGGCATGCGTCATCACGTGGTGACGCCCGACCTCGCGCCCGGCGGCGATCTCCATCCCCGCGGGGACGGCCCAGTGAAAGAGCGCGTTGTAGCGTGTCACAGGCGGTCCACCGGCCACGCGCTTGACGTGCTCAAGGAAGGTCGAGAAGCGCCCGACGACGCCCTTCGCCTCAAGCGCTCGAGCGGCACGAAAGAGCTGCTCGGGGGTGAGCCCGATCGAACGGGCGCGCGCGTCCCAGGGGCGTTCGCTGAGTTCGGCGGGCCGGAACTCGGCGCGCAGCACGTCGAGCGCCTCCCACTCGACCGCAGTCAGGGGCACGATCTCCGTCGAGATCACCCGCCCCGGTTCGGGGCTGCGGTCGCCCGGCGCCAGCTCGCGCCGGCGGATGTGGCCGACGCCGAGCGCGAAGAGCTTGCGGGCCGGCATCAGGCGGAAGGCGACGGCGCCGATCCGCTCGGCGAGATGGGCCGCGTGCCGGTCGATCGAATAGGCAGGCGGCACCTTGAGGGTCGTCCACAGCCGGTAGTTGGAGCCGGGTGTGGCCGGGTCGCTCGTCCGGATCACGACGTGACCTGAGAAGGGATCGTCTTCAAAGAGCAGGTCAAACGCGGCGTGCAGCCGATCCTCGGGCAGCTGCCAGGCGACCAGCGACCCGGTGGCGAGGCTGGTCGTGATCATGGTCTGGCGGACGCGACGGATCGTCCCGGCCTCCAGCATCGCGCGCACGCGCTCCAGCACGACGCCGGGGGCGACCCCGCTCTGGCGCGAGATCTCCCCAAAGGGGTCGGGCTGGAAACCCTCAAGGCGGTCCTCCGAGACCCTCAGGATCCGGGCGTTCGTCTCCTCGTCGACAGAGACCGGCACGGCCCCGAGCGTGGTCACGAGTCGCTCGCAGTGAGCGCCGGGATGGTGACCGCTCCCGTCTCGGCCGCGGTCGTGGCCCGGTCGCGGTGCCGCGCCCCGGCGCCCTGGCCGAGTCCGATCTCATCGAGCAGCTCGAGCATGGCCATCCGCCGGCAGGTGAACATCGGCGTATCGAACTCGGTGAACGAGGTCGAATCGGAGAGGCGCAGATCGCGCACCAGCGCGAGGAACTGGCCGGGAGAATCGCCCTCGAAGGCGACGACGAACTCCTGGTCGTCGAGCCCGTAGGAGTAGGTGGTGTTGATCTTGATCTCGGGGTAGGCGTGCCCGATGCCGATGTGCTCGGCCATCGCCTTATTGCGGCGGGTCGCCGAGGACTGATACCAGTCCTTGGTCTTGGCCATCGGGTAGACGAAGAGCCAGTCGTTGACACCGCCATCGGCACGGAAGCGGTCGCGCTGCTCGGCACCGGGCGTGTACTGGTTTCGATACTGCGAACGCATCGTCATCGAGAGGAACGAGTGGCTACGCTTGAGTGCGCCGCCGAGCGGCCCGTCGAGCAGTTCGGCCTGCCACTCCATGATCGGCCGGAGATCGTCCGCCACCTGCCAGACGAGGAAGTCCGTGTCGCGGCGGGTGCCGATCGTGGAGTAGACCCGGGTCAGCATCCGCTCCTGGGACTGCCCGAGCAGCCGGCCCAGCTCGGCGCCATAGCGTTGGCGCCGCTTGCGGCCCAGGGAGCGTACCTTCTTCCTCAGCCGGAAGAAGCTGAACTTCACGAACTGCTTGCCGTGTGCTGACTGCGGCCTCGGCGGAGCCGCTCTCGCCCGGCGCACCCATGGCGGCGGCCCGCCTTCGCCGGCAGCGCCTTCGCCGGCAGCGCCTTCGCCAGCAGCGCCTTCGCCAGCAGCGCCTTCGCCAGCAGCGCCCTCGCCGGCGCCGGCGGGCCGGCGGCCAGCGCCAGCCGTCGGCTCGGTGCCGCTGGTCCGGTCTCCGCTGATCTCCTCGCCACTCATCTCAGATCCCTCACCTGGTCGCCAGTCCCGCTTCGCGTTCCCGCGCCAGCCCGTAGTTACTCTCGAAGAGCTCACCGATCCGCCGACACTGTGCCTCGCTGATCTCCGGCGCATCGGAGGCACCTGCGAACTCCGCCAGCTGTTCACGGTCGTAGATATTGGGGAGGGCGCTCACCACCTCCGGCGTCCTCAGTACGAACCGGAGCGCCGCCTGTCCGAGCGTCTGCTCGCCGTCCTCGGTGAGGAAGCCCAGCTGCTCAATCTTCTTGAGCCCGTTGACGAGCCACGCCCGAGGTCGGTGCTTGCGGTGGTCGTTGGCGGCGAAGGTCGTCTCCAGCGTGTATCGGCCTTCGAGCATGCCGCTCGAGTGGGGGACCCGCACCAAGAGCGATTTCCCGGTGCGCCGCGCCGTCTCGATCAGTTCGCGGCCGGGATCGAGTTCGAGTGCGTTGTAGATCATGTGCACGACCTCGACCGGAAGCTTCTCCAGGGCGTAGCGCCCCTCCTCCAGCCAGCCGATCGCGGGGCCGAGGGCGACTCCGACCGAGCGCACCTTGCCGTCGCGACGCAGTCGGTCGATCAGGGTCCACAGGTCATCGCGCTGGAGGTGCTCCATGCGCACGTTGTGCAGCTGCCAGAGGTCGATGCGGTCGGTGCCCATCCGCTCCAGCGAGCCGTGGAGGGCGCTCTCGACGAAGTCGGGTTCGAAGCAGTGCTGAGCGGGCTGATGATCCTTGGCGGAACGGTCGACCGACTGCCAGTCGTAGCCGAACTTGGTCGAGACCACGATCTGGTCACGGGCCGACCCGGGGAAGGCCTTGGCGATGATCCGCTCGCCCCGTCCCTGCCCGTAGGTGTCCGCGGTGTCGATGTAGTTGATGCCCAGATCGGTGGCTTCGCGCAGCATCGCCGCGGCGTCCTCATCGGAGTGATCACCCCACCAGCCGGCGGTCAGCGTCCACACTCCGAACCCGATCTCCGAGACACTGATATCTGTGCCCGCGATCGTGCGGTAGCGCATCAAACACCCCTCGGCAGCAGCTGGTGATAGCGTCCACGATCCCGCGAAATGGCCAAACCTTCAACCGCTCTGTGCCAGATGTGACGAGATTTGGCGGAAGAGTTGGTGGATTTTCATCCAGCCGACTGACCGAACTCAGCCGCTCGCGGGGGTACACCCGGCCCGACCCCGCGGGGATCCCGGACCCCCGCAGCCGCGCCCCGACAGTGCTAGACGACGGGGGCCGTGCCGCCGTCCACGTTGACCGAGGCGCCGGTCACATAGCTCGCGCGTTCTGAGGCCAGGAAACAGATCACATCGCCCGCTTCCTGCGCTTCGCCCACTCGCCCGAGGGGCACCCGCTGCCCCATCGCCTCGTAGTGGGCGTCGAGCGTGAGAGCCGGGTTCGTGTCCTGCATCGCCTCGACGCGTCGCTCGTGCTGTCCGGCCTTGACGAGGCCGATGCAGACGGTGTTGACGAGGATGTTGTCGCGGGCGAGGTCCTTGGACATCGCCTTCGTGAGCCCGATGCCGGCCGCCCGGGAGAGCGAGGTCGGCAGCGAGCTGGCGGCCGGCGCCTTGCCCCCACCCGTCGTGATGTTGATGATGCGGCCGCCGCCCTGGGTCCGCAGGTGCGGGATGGCCGCCTGGGAGGCGTAGACCGCACCGTAGACCTTAAGCCGGAGGTCGTAGGTGAGCGCCTCCTCGGTGAGGACCTCGACCGCCATCGCCGACGAGGTCCCGGCGTTGTTGACGAGGACGTCGAGCTGACCCCAGCGGCCGACGACGTCTGCCACCAATCGGTCGACCTGTGATTGCTCGGTCATGTCGCAGACGATGCCCACGACCGCGGCGCCGGTCTCGTCCCGCAGCTCCTGAGCCGCTGCCTCGAGCACATCGGGGCGGCGGGCGCAGATCGCGACGCGAGCGCCTTCGCGCGCCAGTGCGCGGGCCGCAGCCTTTCCGATTCCATCGCTGCCGCCTGTGACGATCGCTACCTTGCCGCTCAGTCCGAGATCCATCGCACTCGTCCATTCTCAGCTGCCCGCCCGGGCACGCCACCCCAGCGCGCCGTCCAGCATACGTGGGGTGTCACTCACCTAGGGACGCTCTGAACAGACCCGCATGATCTGTTAAGATGCCTACACGGGATGGTATGGCATTCGACCAGATGACGAGGTGAGCGCGATGGGCGAGGCAACGTTCGCGGAGCTGTACTACGACGCGAAGAAGCGAACGACTCGCCGGGAGCGGTTTCTGGAACGACTCGATCGGCTGGTTCCGTGGCGGCAACTCGAGCAGCGCATTGCGCCCCACTACCCGATGCCGGGACGGGGGCGCCAGCCCTACCCACTGTCACTGATGCTGCGGGTGCACATCGTGCAACTGGTCGACAACCTCAGCGACCCGGCGATGGAGGACGCGCTGTACGAGAATCTCACCGTGCAGCGCTTCGTGGGGCTCAGGCTATCGGACGCGATCCCCGATGAGACGACGATTCTCAACTTCCGCCACCGGCTGGAGGCGGCCGCGCTGGGGAGGGGGTTGCTCGAGGAGATCAACCGCCATCTGGAGGCGGAAGGACTGCAGTTGAGACAGGGGACTGTGGTTGATGCCAGTATCATCAGCGCCCCCTCGTCGACCAGGAATCGGGCCAGAGCACGGGATCCCGAGATGCACCAGACGCGCAAGGGAAACCAGTGGTACTTCGGGATGAAGTTGCACATCGGGGTGGACTCTGAGAGCGGCATCGTGCACAGCCTCCACACGACGGCGGCGAACGTGAGCGACATCACCGCGGCGCCCGACCTGCTGCACGGCAACGAAAGGCTGGTCTGTGGCGATGCGGGCTACCAGGGCATCGGAAAACGTCTGGAGCAGCGCGAGCGTGCGGTGCAGTGGCAGGTTGCCATGCGACCGGGCAAGCGGCGACTGCTCGACCGGGAGGGTGAGGAGTGGCTCGAAGAGAAGCGCAAGGCCTCCGTGCGTGCGAAGGTCGAGCATCCGTTCCAGATCGTGAAGGTGCGCTTCGGCTACGCCAAGGTCCGCTACCGCGGATTGTTCAAGAACACGCAGCGGCTCGCGTTGCTGTTGGGGCTGGCCAACATGGTTCGAGCGGAGCGCCAACTTGCTGCGTAACAATGGCGCAGTGCGCCCAGAATCCCGCAGCGAGCGCCAAACGGCACTCGCAGAGCCGCTCGCGAGCCCCGATCAGGCCGCATTCCTGACCATCAAGCGATTGAACGCCCCAGAAGAGCCTGATCGGCCGCATTTCGCGGCCAGTTCAGAGCGTCCCTAGTGTCCTGAGTTGGGAATGCGATTAAGATATCCGGTGAGGTTGTCGAAGATCTGGTCGGCGGTCTTGTGCCAGACGAAGGGGCGCGGGTGCTCGTTCCAGTCGGCGACCCAGGCCTCCACTGCACGGATCAGGTGGGTAGCGACCAGGAGGAGCACCGTACCCGGAGGAGGCCGCCACGTCGGCCTTGCGGAAAGACCGTCCCTCATAGAAACCTCTGAGCCCGGGAAGCCCAGCAGTGCCGACATGGCTCAATTGGCCCTGCCGCAACGGACGGCTCGGGTGGTGTTGCCACCGGCACTGTTCGGCGCGTGAACCTCTGATGGGGACATGCGAGCCAATCGCTGATTTGTAAGGTGGATGACGGCGAGCGCGCCTGCGGCCTTCCTGCTGGAATGAGGGGGAAACCCCGGAAGGAGTTGCAGTGGGTACGCCCGACGAAACCACCGTGTGGATCGGCCTCGACATCGGCAAGACAGAGCACTTCGCCGACGTGCTGGACGCGGCAGGCTCGCCGCTGTTCGCCGTCGCCGTCGCGAACGACGAGGCTGACATCGAGGCGCTCATCGCTCGCGCGGAGTCCTTCGGCTCCCCGGCACTGGTCGTCGACCAGCCCGGCTCGCTGGCCCGGCTCGTGCTCGCCGTCGCCGCCCGCCGCGGCGTGCCGGTGGCATACGTCCCGGGTCTAGTCATGCGCCGTGCCGCCGACCTCTACCCGGGTGAGTCCAAGACCGACCGCCGCGACGCCTTCGTGCTCGCCGACACCGGCCGCACCCGGCGCCACCAGGTGCACTGGCTCGACGCCGGCAACGACGAACTCCTGGAGCAGCTGCGCGTTCTCAACGGCTACGACATCGACCTCGCCGCCGATGGCACGCGGCTCACGAACCGGCTGCGCGACGCCCTCACCGGTCTCTCACCGGCCCTGGAGCGCGTACTGGGCCCCAAACTCCACAACGCGGGGGCACGGGACCTGCTCGCCCGCTACCCGACCCCGCAGGCGCTGGCCACGGCGGGTCGCGGCCGCATCGCGCGGACGCTCCGGAAGCGCTCGCCGCGCCTCGCGAAGGCGCTCACCGAGGCCGTCACCGGGGCCCTCGGCCGCCCAGACCGTGGTCGTACCCGGCTCGGTCGCGATGGGTCGGGTGATCGCCGACGTTGCGACCGAGCTGGATCGCACGCAGCGGCGGGAGCGGCTCGGCGCGGAGATCGAGGCCCACCCTTTCGGCCTCATCCTCGGCTCCCTGCCGGGGATCGGGCCGAGGACGGGGGCGCGGATGCTCGCCGAGATCGGTGACATCTCTCGCTTCGCGAACGGATCGAGGCTGGCTAGCTACGCCGGCCTTGCCCCGGTCACCCGCCAGTCCGGCAGCAGCATCCGGGGCCAGACCCGGAGCCGCCGCGGCAATCACCGGCTCAAGAACGCGATGTACCTCTCCGCCTTCGCCTCGCTGCGCGACCCCGTCTCGCGAGCGTTCTACGACCGCAAGCGGGCCGAGGGGAAAGAAACACACGGCGGCCGTCATCTGCCTCGCGCGTCGTCGCTGCGACGTCATCCTGGCCATGCTACGCTCGCGCGAACCGTACCGCACCGAGGAGGCTCCTCGTCACGGGTCGGCGGCTACCTGACGCCGCGCCGGGCATCCCCGATCAGTGGCGCTGGCCCTTGACAAAGAAGATGGGGACACCACAGAGAATCAGGCGCGCCGTCCACGTTCTGCTGTTCCTGCTGGCAGCGATCGTGTTCTACCTTGGGCTGGGGGTGGGGCTGCAGCTCGATCCGAAGCTGGGCACCGTCCTGTGGGCTGCTGCCGGGGCGATCGTGGTGCTGAACCTCGTGTGGATGCGCCGATCGGGCGGGTGACTCGGAATGGTTGGGGCCCGACCGCGCGGCTACCTTCGCCGCCTCGTCGCGCAGCAGCACCTGTACTGGCGCGTGTGCGCATTCATCAGGGCCACCGTTCTGCCCCGGGCCTGCGACGTGGTCGCGCAGGCTGAGCGGGTCTCACTGTCGGCACGGGCACTGGCTCAGATGCCTGAACGTCTCGACACGCCGCACGAACTAGGAGATGCTCTACTCGTGGCGGCGCGCCAGCACACCCCCGTCGCATGGCCTTCGCGGGGACGAGGACGGGACCATGAGGAAGATGCTGTTACGGGTCGCGCTCCCGCTGGCGGTTGTCGCCGCGGCGCTGTTTGGAGGGTCCGTCGCTCTGGCTGAGCCAGATGCGACCTACACCGTCCGGCCGGGCTCCTCGGTGACGTTCTCCACGCCGTCCCTCAGCTACGCCGATCGCCTCGACTGCGAGGAGATATTCTCCGATCGAGGGCACCATCTCCAAAAGCCAAACAGCGCGAACACCAGATGTGAGTATGGGGCGACTGACTTAAACTCATACCGCAACCTCCAGCGAACGGCGTGCCGCGGGCCGTTCACCTACAGCCTGCCCCTGGACTACGGCAAGCTCGACCCCGACAAGCCCGACAGCGCCCGGAACGTCATCGTGCGGCCCAATGGCTCGCGCTGGACGGTTTCCGTTCCCGATGAAACGCCGATCGGTGAAGTGTTCACAGTCACCATCGAAATCAACGGTGTGCATGACGTCTACTTCAGCAACATCCACGACGGGTTCCAGCTGAGCTCTCGGGGCGCCGGATGCACCCTGACCAAGACCGTCGAGGTCGAGGTCGTCGAGTCGAGCGCACGCTCCGGCGGCGACGCGGCTTCCCTCGCGGCTGCGCGGGCTGACAGGCCCGTCGCCAGTTCGGGCGATTACGTCCCGCCCAACACGAACCGCTGCACGGTCGTTCAGTTCAACAGGTCGTCTCCCACGAATCAGCACGACAAGCCCAACAGCACCAGCTCGATGTCGTGGTGCGGCGACCTCGGGGAGTACGCTCCGAACGGCGACCTGCTCGCGGACCTCTGCGCCGAGGCGGACGTACGTTGCAGGACGTACTAGCAGAGAGGGGAGGGAGCGGCGCTCCTCGCTTAGGCCCGCCCGTTGATTTCGGCGGCCAGCCCCGTGTCGCGTCCCGTGATCCCGCCGGCGTCGTGAGTCGACAGACGGATCCGGACGCGGTTGTAGACGTTTGAGAGCTCGGGGTGGTGGTTCGCGCGCTCGGCGAGTACGCCGACCCGAGCGATAAACCCGAGTGCCTCGACGAAGTCCTCGAACGTGAACTCGCGAGCGATTCCCTCGCCGTCCCGCGTCCAGCCCTGCAGGCCAGCCAGGGCCTCGCTGATCTGGTCCTCAGTCAGTCGCTCGGTCATCATTCGCCCCCTCTGGGGAGAGCCTACCAGTGGCCATCGGACAACGGACATCTCGACCATCGGATGGCCGCCGGGAGTCGGCTCCGGCAACGCCGCCGTCCCCGTTGCTGCGCCGGGCGAGACCTATACTCGGCCCAGCTGCCGATACTCCAGAAGGGAGGGCGCCGATGCCGGAGCGCGTCGTGATCTGCGGGGGTGGAGTGATCGGAGGTGCCATCGCCTACTACCTGGCGAAGCGAGGCACGATCGCCACGATCATCGAGAGCGACGCGGTTGCGGCCGGCGCCTCTGGCGCCGCCGCCGGATGGCTGCCGTCGCCGCCGCCGTCCACCACCGCGAACACGACCTACCAGCTCCAGCGCCTCGGTATCGACATGCATCAAGAGATGGCCCGCAAGCTCCCGGCGGAGTCCGGCGTCGACTACGGGTTCCGGCTGCTACCGAGCCTCCTCCTCGCCATCACCGCGGCCGAGGAGGCTGCGGCGCGCGAACGTGTGCAGTCGCTGGCGGACGCGGGCCGGGACGGCCGCTGGGTAGATCAGGGTGAGCTGCTGGCGCTAACGGGCTGGGTCTCTGGTGGGAACGCGCGTGGCGCCGCGGTGCTTGAGCCGAGCGTGGCGCTCGATGCCTACCGCTACTCGTTGGCCCTCGTGACGGCGGCCGAACGGATGGGCGTGGTCGTCCAGAGCGGCACCGTCCGGGGACTGCTCCAGGAAGATGGGCGGGTCACCGGGGTCGAGGTCGGGCGGCGGGCCATCGAGGCCGACACGGTCGTGATCGCGATGGGCCCGTGGTCCGGGGACGCCGCCTCGTGGCTCCGCACCGCGGTGCCGGTCGGACCGCTCAAAGGCCAGATCGTCAAGGTCCGACCGCGCCGTCCGCTGCCGCTCTACAACTTCAACCGGGGCGGAAACTACGTGCTCACCAAGGCCCCCGACAGCGTCTTCCTCGGCACGACCGAGGAGCATGTCGGGTTCGACCGCGGCATCACCACCGAGGCGCGGGACGAGATCCTGGAATTCGCGGTCGGGTTCGCCCCCGAGCTCGCGGATGCGGAGCTCGTTGAGCAGACTGCATGCCTGCGGCCGCTCTCTGCGGACGGGCTGCCGATCATGGGGGCGGTCCCGCAGCTCGCGGGCGCCTACGTCGCCACCGGGCACGGACGCAGCGGCATCATGCAGTCGCTGCCAAGTGGGCTCGCCATGTCGGAGCTGATACTGGACGGCAGCTCACACTCGGTCGACCTCGGGCCCTTCGACCCGGCCCGGTTCGCGGCCGACTAACGCCCCGCCGGGTCCACTCCGGGGAGGCGCGGCCGGGTTGAGACTGGTAGGAGCAGCGACCAGCCGGGGAGAGCGCCCGGATGACAAAGATTCTCGAAGCCTTCGAGGCGCTCCACCCGACGTCGAAGCGGATGGCCGACCGTGCAGCCAGCGTCTTCCCCTCCGGCGTGACGCACGACGCGCGCGCGTTCGAGCCCTTCCCGATCTACGTGGAGCGTGCCGAGGGCGGCCGCAAGTGGGATGTCGACGGCAACGAACTCCCGGACTTCATCGGCGGGCACGGGGCGCCCCTTCTCGGGCACAACCGCCCGGAGGTCGTCGAGGCCGTCGAGGGCGCCCGCGCCCGCGGCACCCACTTCGGATCGTCGCACGACCTCGAGATCGGCTGGGGTGAGCAGGTGATCAAGATGGTCCCCTGCGCCGAGCGCGTGCGGTTCACGAGCTCAGGCACCGAGGCAACGATGATGGCCCGCCGGCTGGCCAGGGCCTACACCGGACGCGAGCGGGTGCTCAAGTTCGCCGAACACTTCCACAGCTGGCACGACATCGTGGTCGGCCGGCTCGAGCCCGACGATGCCCGACCGCACTCGGTGGGCGTACCGACCGGCTTCTACGAGTCGCTCACGATCCTCCGGGCGGGAGACACGGAGGCGCTCGCCGAAGCGCTCGCCGCTCGTGACATCGCGGCCGTCATCCTTGAGCCGACCGGTGCTCACTGGGGGACGGAGCCGCTGGCACCGGAGTTCCTGCACGACCTGAGACGTCTCACCCGCGAGAGCGACACCCTGCTCGTGATCGACGAGGTGATCACGGGCTTCCGCATGCCCCCCGGTGGCGCGCAAGAGCGCTACGGGGTGACGCCGGATCTGTCGACCCACGCCAAGATCCTCACCGGCGGCCTCCCCGGTGGCTGCGTCACGGGCCGCGAAGAGATCGTCAGCATGCTTGAGATGCGCGAGGGCGACCCCGACTGGAACAGCTGCCAGCGGGTCAGTCACCAGGGGACCTTCAACGCCAACCCTGCTTCGGCCGCGGCCGGCCTGACTGCTCTCCAGATCATCGAGGATGGCGGCCCGGTACGCGCGGCAGACGCATCAGCTGCGGCGATCGTGAAGGGGCTCAACGATCTCTTCGGCGAGCTCGCTGTCCCCCGGTCGGCCTGGTGCGTCTCAAGCATGTGGCATCTCAACCTGGGATATGATGCCCCGCGCCCGAGCACGGTCGAATGGGACGCTCCGGAACCGCCACGCGGCGTCGCAGACGACCTGCTTCGACCACTGCGCTGGGCGCTCTTCAATCACGGCGTCGACCTGATGGGCAATGGCGGCATGGTCTCGGCCGCCCACGGTGAGTCCGAAGTCTCTGACACCAGCGAGGCGTTCCGTGCCGCGATCGGCGACCTCCGGGCGGAGGGTCTGATCGGGTAGTCTCCGCGAACGGGGAAGTGGCTGAGCGCGGCCACAGCTCGCCGGGGATCGGCCCGGGCACGCCCGACTGGGCAGCTCCTGATTGAGCACGTCTTCACGGGCGCGCCTGGCTTGCTCCACGCCAGCCGCCGATATCGCGCAGTTGACCTCTCATTTCTGCTGCAGAACGGGCCCGTTCTGGGGGCTAGTGGAACAGCGGATGTGCTGGCATACTGTCGGCCGTGCGGGGGCCTCTCCAACTGCAGTGGCGGAATGCGTCGCTGCGGTCCCGCCGCCCCCTGGCGGCCGGATCGCTCATGCTCACGGCGACGGCCGTGCTGGCTGCGGCGTGGGCGCTCCTGGCCCTCGAGCTCACTCCCAATCCGACAACCGGCGTCACCCTGGCGCCCCACTTCTCCTCGGCCGAGGCGGCGGCGACCGGGGACCGCCTGCTGGCTACTGTCGCTCCGACGCTGGACGACCTTGCGCCCCGGCTCCAACCGACCGGAGCATCCACCCTCACCGCTCCCGCCCCGGTCTCTCTCGTCGCACGCCCCGACCTCGCCCTCTCGGCGGGTCCGGTCACAGCGACGGACCTTGAACCGGCAGAGGTAGCGCTCGTCGCACGTGCCCGAGCCCGCGACAACGCTCCGCCCTTCACCGAGCCGATGCGTGGCCTCTCCCGTCCCCCGACCCGCGTCGAACTCGCCGCACAGCTCGTCGCACGCGCCCGCGCCCGCGACAACGCTCCGCCCTTCACCGAGCCGATGCGTGGCCTCTCCCGTCCCCCGACCCGCGTCGAACTCGCCGCACAGCTCGTCGCACGCGCCCGCGCCCGCGACAACGCTCCGCCCTTCACCGAGCCGATGCGTGGCCTCTCCCGCCCCCCGACCCGCGCCGAACTCTCCGCACAGCTCGTCGCACGTGCCCGCGCCCGCGACAACGCCCCGCCCATCGTCGAACCCGGATACGTGATAGAGGCGAGCGTCATACAGACGCCCTTCCTCGGACCGGGAGACATCGTGGAGGCGACGGTCAGCTTCTACTACTGCACACCTGACGGAGCCGAGAAACTCGGTGACGGCGGCGGCTTCTGTGGTGTCATGAGAGACGGCTCAGTCGTCTACGACGGCGCCGCCGCCTGCGCCTGGGCCTACCTCGGGCAGCGCTTCGTGATCCTCGACGACCCCTCGGGGCAGGTCTATACCTGTGCCGACACGGGTTCTGCGGTACACGGCCTCCACCGCGATGTCTGGGTCGAGTCGGCGAAGTCGGGCTGGAGCTGGCAGCTGATCGTTGGTCAGACCAGCCTGCTACGCATTGTTGAATGACTGTCGCGAAACATTATCTGCTCGGATATCGATCTCTTCGCCAACTTCGTCGCCAGGGCCGCTGATCACCGCTTGCAGCCCACCGCTCCCCCATGGACAATTGTGCTTGTGTGTTCGAGCACAAAGAGCGTCCAACCGGGTGAACCCCCCGGGACATTGAGAGGAAGTCACGCGTGGTGCAGGTAATGCCGGAACTCCAGATGCAACGGTCGGTAGTCGGCCAGCGGATTCGCGAGTGGCGCCGCAAGCGTTCTCTCTCCCAGTCGGATCTCGCCAGCAGTGCCGGTATCACCCAGGCCTCGCTCTCCAACTACGAGAACGGCAAGCGCGACATGCCGCTGTCGACCGTCCTCGGCGTGGTCGCCGCGCTTGATGTCGCCCTCGGCGATGTGGTCGACTGCAGCGATGTGATCGTCGTTCGCGACTCGGCCCTCGGGCAGAGGGTCTGCGAGATGGTGAACGGCAACTGACGACCCAGACTCCCCGCCTTGCCGTCCCTGGCCCGACCTGCGCCCGCAGCTCCACGACCAGCTAGCGGGGCCGGGCCCCGGGCGATCTCCTCCCTCCTGGTTGCCGGCGGCCGACTCTCCCCTGTCAGGTCCTCTCTGCCGCTGCGTCCGTATACTGTGGCCAGACCCGAGACAACGTCGCCCGCGTGCCGCTACCGGCGTCTGGGTCATACGATGCTCACGGATCTGGCGCCGCCAATCAGCGATAGCGAGTCCCCCCGTCCCCGCCAAGCGCAGATCAGAGGAGCAACAGGTGGCGAACCAACGAGCCCAGACGCTGGGTGAACTGAAGGCCAGCGGCTACCGGGTCATGCCGGTGCGCGAAGAGCTTCGCCAGAACCTGATCACAGCGCTCCGGGCCGGTGACGATCTGTTCCCGGGGATCGTCGGCTATGACGAGACGGTCGTCCCGCAACTGCAGAACGCCATCCTCTCGGGGCAGGACATGATCCTCCTGGGCGAGCGCGGGCAGGCCAAGTCGCGCATCATCCGCAGCCTGACATCGCTGCTCGACGAGTGGACCCCGGTGATCGCCGACTGCGAGATTCCAGAGAACCCCTTCCAGCCGATCACGCCGATGGGGCAGCAGGTGATCGATGAGATGGCCGACGACACGCCGATCCGCTGGATGCACCGGGACGAGCGCTACGGCGAGAAACTCGCGACCCCCGACATCACGATCGCCGATCTGATCGGCGAGATCGACCCGATCAAGGTGGCCGAGGGCCGCTACCTCTCGGACACCCTGACCATCCACTACGGCCTGATCCCGCACACCAATCGGGGCATCTTCGCCATCAACGAGCTGCCCGACCTTGCCGAACGCATCCAGGTCGGTCTCCTCAACGCGATGGAGGAGCGCGATGTCCAGATCCGCGGCCACAAGGTCCGGCTCCCCCTCGATGTCCTGATCGTCGCCACCGCGAACCCTGAGGACTACACGAACCGCGGGCGCATCATCACTCCCCTCAAGGACCGCTACGGCTCGCAGATCCGGACCCACTACCCGCAGGACATCGAGCACGAGATCGCGATCATGGAGCAGGAGGGGCGTCACTTCTCCTCCGACGGCTTCGATGTGATGGTGCCCGACTACATGAAGTCGATCGTTGCCGAGATCACCCGGCTGGCCCGTCGCTCGCCCGACGTCAACCAGCGCTCCGGTGTCTCCGTGCGCGCCTCGGTCGCCGACTACGAGGCGCTGCTCGCCAACGCCCTCAGGCGCGCCATTCGCCTGAACGAGACGAGCGTCGTCCCGCGCATCTCCGACCTCCCGTTCGTCCTGCCGGCGCTGCAGGGCAAGGTGGAGCTCGAGACGGTCGAGGAGGGCAAGGATCAGCAGATCATCTCCCGGCTGATCCACGGCGCCGTCGTCTCCGTCTTCAACGACACCTGCGACGACGACACCGTCGAACCGATCGTCGAGTCCTTCCAGAGCGGCATCTCGGCCGAGACCGGGGAAAGCCTCGCCGTCGGACAGTACGAACAGCTGTTACGCGATGTCGACGGACTGAGAGAGGTGGTCGCGCAGCTCACCGGCGGCGATGACCGGGCTGCCGTGCAGGCCTCCGCAGCCGAATTCGTGCTGGAAGGTTTGCACCTCAACAAGCGGTTGAACAAGGACACGCTGAGCGGCCCGGGTCACTCCCTCTATCGGGGGTAACCCGCCGCCACCTCGGCCGGACGGAGGCCGCCATGGCGCTGCGCTATCGCTATAGCGAGTGGGACGGCACCCAGGAGGTCTCGGGCCTCACCGCCGAACAGATCCTCGACGCGCTTTCCGACGACCTGATGAACTTCGGTGATCTCCAGCACGCCGTGCGCAACATGATGCAGCGCGGGATGCAGATGCCCCAGCAGGGTCGCACCCAGGGTCTGCGCGACCTGCTCCAGCAGCTTCGCCAGCAGCGCCGCGAGCGACTCGACCGCTTCGACCTCGGGGGCGTGATGGACGACATCCGCAACCAGATCGAGGAGATCCTCGAGATGGAGCGGGCGACCCTGCGCGACCGGCTGGGCGAGCCCCCGGCAGAGCAGTCTGGCGGCGAGCAGGCCGACGATCAGCAGCCCGGAGTCGAGCAGGCCAGCGGCGAGCAGGCCAGCGGCGAGCAGCCCAGCGATGAGAAGCGCAGGGGCCAGCACGCGGGCGGCCAGCAGGCGGGAGGGATTGCCCCCACCGAGGAGCAGCAGTTCCAGGAGATGCTCGAGCGGATCGCCCAGCGCAAGCAGGACTTCCTGGATCGGCTGCCGCCGGACGCCGCCGGGCAGATGAAGGAGCTCCAGAACTACGAGTTCCTCAACCCCGAGGCGCAGCACCGCTTCCAGGAGCTCGTCGAACAGCTCCGCCAGGCGATGACCGAGTCCTTCTTCAAAGACGTGCAGAAGATGGTTGAAGAGATGTCTGAGGGCGACATGCAGCGCATGAAGGACATGGCGCGCGACCTCAACGACATGCTCACCCAGCGGATGCGCGGCGAGGAGCCCGACTTCGATGGGTTCATGGACCGCTACGGCGACATGTTCGGCGAGAACCCCCCGCGGTCGCTCGATGAGCTGATCGCGCAGATGCAAGCCCAGATGCAGGCCATGCAGGCGCTCATGGAATCGATGCCCTCAGATCAGCGCCAGCAGTTCCAGGGCCTGCTCTCTGACAAGCTCGGCGACGCCGAGCTGCAGGCAGAGCTCTCGGAGCTCGCCCAGAACCTGGAGTTCCTCAACCCCGGCGGCCAGCCCAGCCGCTATCCCTTCCGTGGCGACGAGGACCTCGACCTCCACGCCGCGATGCAGCTGATGACCGAGATGCAGGGGATCGACGGCCTCGAGCGTGACCTCGAACGCGCCCAGTACACGGGCGAGCTCGACCAGGTCGATCTCGACCAGCTTCGTGAGCTACTCAGCGACGATGCCGTCGACAGCTTCGAAGAGCTCCGCAAGCTGCTCGAGGTGCTTGAGGACTCCGGATACATCCGGCGCGAGGGCGATGAGTGGGAGCTGACACCGCGCGGCACGCGGATGATCGGCCAGAACGCGCTGGCGGAGATATACCGTCAGCTGAAGAACCAGGGGATCGGGAACCACCCGGTCCCCCAGTCCGGGCGTCACGGCGACCGGCTCGATGAGTCGAAGTCCTACGAGTTCGGCGACCCCTTCCACCTCGACATGCGCAAGACGATCATGAACGCCGTTGAGCGGGACGGGCCGGGCACGCCGGTGCACCTCAGCCCCGATGACTTCGAAGTCTATCGTTCAGAGCTCGTGACGCAGACGGCGACCGTGCTGATGGTCGACCTCAGCTGGTCGATGACCCTCCGCGGCTCCTTCCAAGCCGCCAAGAAGGTGGCGCTGGCGCTCCAGAACCTGATCAGGGCCCAGTACCCGAGGGACAGCCTCTACATCATCGGATTCTCGGCCTACGCCCGCGAGCTTAAACCGCAGGACCTGCCCTACGTTCGCTGGGATGAGTCGGTGCTCGGCACGAACATGCATCACGCGCTCCTGATCGCCGAGCAGCTGCTCGCCCGTCACCGCGGCGGCACCCGCCAGATCCTGATGATCTCGGACGGTGAACCGACCGCGCACCTCGAGAAGGGGCGGTCCCAGTTCTCCTACCCGCCCAGCCCGATCACGATCCGCGAGACCCTGAAGGCGGTGAAGCGGGTCAGCCAGCAGGAGATCACGATCAACACCTTCATGCTGGACCGCAACTACTACCTCAAGGAGTTCGTGAACCAGTTGGCCAAGATCAACGGCGGGCGCGTCTTCTACACGACCCCGGACAAGCTCGGCGAGTACATGCTCGTCGACTACGTCCAGCACAAGCGGAAGAAGATCTCCGGACGCTAGCGGGAAGATGAGACCGGCCCTGAATACCTCCGTGCGCCGGCCCTCCCTCCCCTTCGTCCTGACCCTGGTCTTCGCGGTCGGCATCCTCTGGTACTGGCTGCTCGAGGGCTTCTCGTTGCTCGAGGCCGACGGTCGAGAGGGTGGTGACCGCCTGGTAGACGGGGTCGTCGCGCCGCCTGGCACGACCGTCCTCAGGGACGGCGACCGCCTCATGATCTACGGCCGCCGCTCCGCCCTCGATCACTTCGCGACATCCGATCGTCCAGGGTGACGACCACGGAATCACCCGGGGCCCCGCCACCGACGCCCGGGTCTGGGCCGCTGGCCGGCGCAGGCTCTGTCAGCGAGCGTGCCACCGGCGGGCTCTCGGCGCGCCGCCCCGGGCACGGTGACTCCCGGTGAGCGGGCGCATCTACCGCTTCCAGAGGTCACAGCCGGGCCACAATTCGCCGCGCATGCTGCTCTTTCGGTTCCTCGTTCAGCTGTCGGGTATCTGGCTGGCGGCTCTGCTCGTCCCCGGCGTGGTCGTGGGCGACTGGCAGTCGCTGGTGGTGGCGTCGGCCCTCTTCGCCATGGTCAACATGCTGATCCGGCCGCTCGCGATCCTCGTCTCCTGCTGTCTGATCGTGGCGACCTTCGGGCTCTTCCTGCTGGTGGTCAACACCGCCCTCTTCGCGATCACCGCCTGGCTGGCGGGTGAGCTGGGATTCGCCTTCACGGTCGATGGCTTCTGGTCGGCCTTCTTCGGGGCGCTCGTGATCTCCCTGCTCTCGCTCGCGGCGAACTGGCTGATCGCGCAAAACCAGACGGAGGAGCCGGGACCCGGCCTCTAGTCTCCTGCCGTACGCCGGCGGAGTACCCAGCGCAGGTAGTCGCTGCTCGCCCAGCCCTCCCGGCCGCGATCGGTGTGAAGGCGCATCCAGCCGGACTGGAGGTCAACCCCCGCAACGACAGCGCCGCCCCGTAGGCAGGAGAGGACCTTGGCGGTCAGCGACGGTCCCTCGCGAAGGCCGGGTGCCGGCGTTGCCTGGGCACTTGACGAGGGCGTCGGCGACGGCTTCGCGGTGGGCACGGGCGAGGGTGCGGGAGAGGGAGTTGAGGTGGACGCGGGCGTTGTGTGCGCCACGGCCACTGCCGGCGCGTGACTCGTCTCCGCGGGGCCGGCAGACGATCGGCTGGCTCGCTCGAGCAGGCAGCCAGGCCAACTGCGAGCGTAGATGCGAGCAGCAAGGGCATCGATCGCCGCACCAAAGGCATCAGCATCGCGGTTCCTTCCACGGAGCCCGCGCAAGCCCAGCGATCGTGCGTCCGGCGGGGCTCTGCAGCGTCGCCAGGGTCGCGACCGGGCGAGCGCAGTCCACAGCCCCCCGCTCACATCTGCTTCCCGACGGACGTCACCCGGGCGATGCGTGGAGACCGGTGATCGGTACGCGGTGCGCCTCCCGCGAGGTCAACTCAGCCGCAGAGGTCCAGAGGCGGGACGTCCGGGCAGGGACGCACGCGCTACGGCAGGGGCACAAGCGCCAGTCGCATCGCGGAGCCGCCCGCCACAGCGACTTCGACCGCAGGCTCTGGATGATCCGTGTCGTCGTCCCCCTCCGTGGAGGGCGGGCTCTCAGTCGGCATCACTCTCGGCACGCACGGCCGGCTCGGGCGGGAGCGCGGCGGCCTCTACCGGGACCCAGGCAAAGCACTGCACGAGCATCCCGCCAGTCTGCCCTGGCCCGATGAAGAACTCATGCCAGATGCGCTCCCCCGAACGGCCGCTCTGTCGGGCGAAGACATCGACACCGCGTCGCCGGCAGGCGGCCAGGGCGCGCTCGATATCGGCGACCTCGAACGAAACGTGGTGGATCCCGGGGCCGCGTTCGGCCAGGAACCGCTCGAGGAAGGAGTCTGCCCGCGCCGGCTCCATCACCTCGATGCGGAGCTGCTCACAGGGCAACTCAAGAAGCCGCAGAGAGAAGCTCGCGCGAGCCCGCTGTGGGCCCACCACCTCAAGCGTGCGCATGCCAAACAGCCGCTCGTACCAATCGCCCAGCTTTCCACCGGCGTGGTCGGCGTGGCCGACCGAGTGCACCGCAACGATTCCGAGCGTATCGGGGCCGTCCTCGAGGAAGGGCTCAGGCAGGTGCCAGGGCTCACCGGCGTGGATCTGGTAGAGCAGACCGAAGCCCCCGCTCCTGGGATGGATATAGAAGACGGTCTCCTCTGGCCCGTCGGGATCGGGCTCCTCCCCGCCGCCCGATCGCTCCAGCCCCCAGGGTTCAAGCCCGAGTTCGGCGAGACCGGAGAGCGCCTGGTCGATGTTCTGCACCTCGAGGCCGATGTGATGGAGCCCGGGTCCTCGGCGGCCGCCGAGGAACCGGTGGAGGTAGGAGTCGGGACCATCGGGAGCGAGAATCTCCCAGCTGACGCCGGTACGGCCGGGGATCTCCATGTCGACACTGATGTAGCCGGGAGCGGCGAACGTCCCCGCGTAGCGGAAGCCGAACAGCCGCTCAAGCAGCTCCACCTGCCGATCGAGGTCCGGGACCACCATGCTGAGGTGGTCGACCCGTGCGATCTCGATCATCCCGACTCCCGTTCGCCACGACGCCCGTCATGCTCGATTATCGGGAGAACGCCGCTACGGCCTACTGTCCTGCCCCAGGACCCTCCGCCTCCTACTATCGGCAGATGGAGATCCCGTACCCCGCTGCCCCCCGCCAGCTCGTCGTCGTCCGCAATCCGGTCGCACGCAGGCAGTCACCCTACCGAGACCTGGTGGCGGCACTCGAGCAGCTGAGGCGCGCCGGCTGGAGCGCCCGCATCGATGAGACCGAGCGTCCCGGCCACGGCACCGTCCTCGCGCGCGAGGCGGTGGCCCAGGGTGCCGACGTCGTCGTGGCGGCGGGTGGCGACGGAACGGTCAACGAGATCCTCAACGGCCTCGCCGGCAGCCCCACCGCCCTCGCCGTCCTGCCGACCGGCACGGCGAACGTCTGGGCCGGGGAGATCGGCGTCGGGCGGGATCCGGCCGCTGCGCTGGCCGTCGTGACGGGCGGGAGACGGCTTCGCATCGATAGCGGCATCGCACAGCTGCGCGACGGGCTACCGCGCCGCTTCCTCTTGATGTGCAGCGCAGGCCTCGATGCGGCCGTCGTTCGCGACCTCGAGGAACATCCACAGCTCAAGCCTCACCTCGGTCAGGCAGCCTTCCTCTGGCCGGCGCTGCGGGCGTTCGCTCGGGTTCGACCGGTGCTCACCACCGTCGTCTCAGGAGGGACCGCTCGACGTGGCTCACTGACGATGGCGATCGCCGGCAACACACGCGGCTACGGCGGGATCGCGTCGATCACGAGCGGGGCGCTGGCCGACGACGGGCTGCTCGACCTCGTCGTCTTCGGCGAGCGACCGGGCGCCCACCTCAACCGACTTCGCCAGCTCGCCTGGGCGCTCGGACAGCGCGAGGGGGTACCCCGACCGTCGTCGGTTCACGAGCAGCGTGTCCGGGACCTGGAGCTTCGGCCGGAGGGACCGCTGGCGATCCAGGTCGATGGCGAGTTCCTCGGCGAGGCCTCCCGGGAGAGACCGCTCCGACTCTCCCTCGACCCGGGTTCGGTCTCCGTGCTCCTGCCCCATGGACCCAATCCACTCTTCGGCAACGACGGCTGAGCGGGGCACCAGAACAACCCCGGCGATCGGCCCCACCGATTAGCCCGGCGACAGCGCGCCATCGGCCAGCCGGTGGCGGCTCGCCTCGGGCAGCTCTTCGCGGCTCGGCCTCCCCTCATCCGGCGATGTGATCAGGACCTGGTCGGCCCGGTAGGCCACGCCCAGGACCCGCTCGCGATGGTGGGCGTCGAGCTCTGAGAGGATGTCGTCGAGCAGCAGGACCGGCGGTTCACCGCTGGCCCCGGTCGAGAGCCTGACCTCCGACAGCCTGAGCGCCAGGGCCAGCGTCCGCTGCTGCCCTCTCGACGCGGTGACCGCCGCGTCGTGGCCGTTCAAAAGAAAGACCGCATCGTCCCGATGCGGCCCGAAGCGCGTCTGGCCCCGCCGGATGTCCTCGGGCCGCGCGGCGGCAATCGCCTCGCGGTAGTGCCCCACCAGGTCGGCCGCGTTCCCCTCACCGGCCGCCAGCGGCCCCGAGACCTGCTCGGGCAGCGCCGGACGGTAGTGGACTTCGAGCTGTTCTCCAGCCGCGCCAAGCCCTGGATAGCGCGCCGCCGCATCGTCGCCCAGGCGCCCCAGCGTCTGCCGGCGCGCTGAGACGATCGTCGTCCCGGCGGCGGCCAGTTCATCGTCCCAGAAGGCGAGCTCGTCGGGCTGCCCACGGCGTTCCGCGATCCGGCGGAGCAGGCTGTTGCGCTGCTGCAGGACCCGGTTGTAGAGCTGGAGCGCCCGCACGTAGCTCGGATCGAACTGCGAGATCGTGAGGTCGAGATAGCGACGCCGGACCGACGGAGCGCCGGTGATGATCGAGAGGTCGTCCGCTGAGAACATGACGACGCGAAGCTGACCGATCAGGTCTGACGCCCGCCTGGCAACCCCGTTCCGCCGGAAACGTTTCGAGCTGCGCCTCGGGGCGTCGCCCTGGGCCTCTGCGGCGATCACCGTGACCTCGAGCGACACCGCACCCTCTGCGCCGGTGACCTCGCCAACGATCCTCGCCGCCGGCAGTGGATCGTCTGCCAGGGCAGTCCAG
This sequence comes from Dehalococcoidia bacterium, assembly GCA_965249675.1. Taxonomy (GTDB): domain Bacteria; phylum Chloroflexota; class Dehalococcoidia; order UBA2979; family UBA2979. Next base: position 1,326,153 of record OZ252250.1, on the reverse strand, counting down.
TTGATCAGGTCGATGTCGTTGCCCGGCCGGTGGCTGCGCGTCGTCGCCAGCATCTGGGCGGCGTCGAGGAGGTTGGACTTCCCGGCAGCGTTCTGTCCCGAGATCACGTGGATGCCGCGCGCCAGCTCCACATCCAGCTGCCGGTAGCTGCGAACATTGGTGAGCGACAGCCGCGTGAGGTGCATCCCCCGCCTAGCCCTGTGGCCCCGGCGACCCCGCGCGAGGCTCCGGATGCCCCCGGTCGGCCTGGTACCCGACCTCATGCATCGCCGCCTGGTCGAGCGCCAGCGACAGCTGGTCGCCAAGACGCTCGAGCAGGCGCTGATCGGTGAGCGGACCGGCCCGCCTCGCCACGAGCAGCAGGAGCCCCAGCGAGACGCCGGCTCGCGCCAGCGGGATTCGGGCCACCCAGGGCTGTCCACCGAGCGGCGCCGAGACCGGCTGTGCCCACCGGTCGGAGGCGAGCTCGCGGCCGCAACGGAAGAGGCCAAGCTCCGTCGAGATCACCCGTGAGTTGATGTCGGAGAGCCAGTCCCGAGGGTAGCCGAGCGCCGCGATCGGGCGCAGCATCTCGGCCTCGTCGTCAACCAGTCCGACCACACCCGCCTCGGCCACGCCCCCGGCGGTCAGCACCTCGAGTGCACGCTCGGCCGCCGCCGTCACACCGCCGTGGCTCTCCATGAACCTCGCGATCAGCAACGAGACCGCCTGGCGCCGACGCTCCCGGCGGAGCTGCAGCAGGTGCACACCCAGCGCCGTCAGCAGGAGCCCCGCACCCATCACCTGGAAGCTCGCCACGCGCGGGTCGACCGAGCCGTGGACTGCGCCGTAGACGACGAGATTGGCGACGACGATCAGGGCGATCGCGATCGCACCCAGGATGGCGAGCGGGAGGACGCCCGTCGGCGGTGGCGATCCGACCACGACTTCGGGCTCTCGGGTGGGCGGCAGCGGCGGCCGGCGGCTACTCAACGACGATCAGGATGCTGCGTTCGTCCGCCGAGGCGTCGCGCACGAACGCCGGCTGGCCGAAGAGCGCCTCGATCGCGGTCGCGAGGTCTGCTCCCGCGATCGGCCCGGTGAGCTCGAGGCGGAGACGCGCCTCGCCCCGCTGATAGGTCTCGACGGTCGCCTGACCGATGGTGTCCACCCGGGAGAGCGCAGACTGCACGCGCATCAATCCCTGGAACCCGCCGATCGGAGAGACGCGGAGCGACAGTGCGCCGGCACCGGGGTCGAAGCGGGTGGCACCGGGATCGGGCTCGGATGGCGCGGCGACCACGCCGCCCGAGAGCGCGAGCGGCCCCTCGGCGGGCGGGGCGATCGCCTGCTGCCGGCCGGCCTCGACCTCGGCCCGCGGGCGGGCGGCATCCACCATCTCGTGCAGCAGCGCCTCAAGCCGATCGAGCCGCCCGGCGAGACCAGAGACTCCGCGGCTCATCTCGACGACGCGCTGCTCGACCGAGGCGGTGTGCTGGCCGACCTGCGAGTAGACATCGGACAGCGCCGCCTCGACGCGATCGGCAAACTCCCTGATGTCCGCCCCGGGTGCGTGGCGCTCCTCGAGCATCGCCCGCGCCTGCTCGACCGACTGGTCGATCAGCTGCTGGGCGCGCTCACGGGCGCCGGCGAGCACGAGCGCGATCTCATCATCCGGGTCTGACTGCACCAGAGCGGGGAGCGTTCCCATTGGCGATCGCGTCGGGCGCTCATCCGCGGGAGGTGAGACCGGCCCCGGCCGGTCGGGTACCTCCGGGGCCGGCTCGGCGGGCGCCGCTCCGCCGAGCGCGGAGAGCATCGACCCGATGGAGCGCAGCACGGCACCCTGCTGACCCTCAGCGTCGAGCGCGGGGGGAGTATCGGTGAGGATCCGGTCGCCGGGACCCGGGGGAGGCGTTAGGTCAGGGGACAATCGCAGGTTCCTCTGTCCGCTGTCGACCGCCATTGTAGGACGGGCCGCGCGGCATCCCAACCAGCCCCCGGGCGGAGCCGTGCGCCGATCGCCCCGGCGGCCTGATGATATCGTCTCTAGCAACCTGTAGACCGCGTGAACGAATGGAGCACCGGGTGGCCGCTGAGACTGTGCGACTGGGCTTCATCGGCGCTGGCGGCAACACCCGCCTGCGCCACATCCCCGGCTTCCAGGCGATCGACGGGATCGAGTTTGCCGCCGTCTGCAACCGCTCGCTGGAGAGCGGCCGCCGCGTCGCCGAGCGCTTCGGCATCCCCCGCGTCGAGAGCGATCCCGACGCGATCATCTCGGCCCCGGACATCGACGCCGTCTGCATCGGCACCTGGCCCGACCGGCACCGCGACTACGCCATCGCCGCGCTCGATGCCGGCAAGCATGTCCTGACCGAGGCACGGATGGCGATGAACGCGGGCGAAGCGGCCGAGATGCTGGAGGCGGCGGGCCGGCATGCCGATCTCGTGGCGCAGATCGTCCCCGCACCGATGGACCTCCTCGTCTGGCGCACCGTCCGTCGGTTGATCGCCGAGGGGGCCCTGGGCAAGATCCGCGAGGCGCACGTCGATGTCCTGAACGGCAGTTCGCTCGATCTCAGCGCCCCCCTTCACTGGCGGCACCAGCTGCGCTACTCGGGGATGAACATCATGTCCTTCGGGATCTACACCGAGATCGTCACCCGCTGGCTCGGCCGCACGCGGCGGCTGGTGGCCGACGGCGCGGTCTTCGTCGGCGAGCGCACCGATCCCGAGGGGGGCGGCCAGGTCGCCATCGAGGTCCCCGACAGCCTGGGCGTCCTGGCGATCACCGAGGGCGGGACCCGCGTCACGTACCGGGTGAGCACGGTCACCCACGAGAGTCCGCCGGTCCAGATCACACTCTACGGCTCCCGGGGCACCCTCAACTGGCGCGGCGAAGGCGACCTCGTCCTGACGCTCGTCGGCCGGGATCCCGAACCGCTGTCGCCGGACCCTGGCACGGCGCTGGGGTGGCAGGTCGAGAGTGACTTCATCGCCTCGATCCGCGAGCGCCGACCGGTTGAGCTGACGAACTTCGCGTCCGGCCTGCACTACATGCAAATCACCGAGGCGGTACAGCTGTCCCTGGCCGAAGGGCGGGCGGTGAATCCCCTCGAGCTTCCGCAGGACGCCTGAGGCGCGGCCGCTCCCGACAGGGCCGCTCCCGACAGGGCTGCTCCCGACAGGGCCTTCACCCGGCAAGATCGCGCGTGGCTGCTCAAGGAGCGATCGATGCGTCCCGCTTATGCTGCATCCGTGGCCCCTGCCGCCTCGGCGTCCCCGGCGCCTCGACGCGCACTGCGCAGGCCTTGTACTCCGGGATGCCGGCCGCCTGGTCGGTCTGATCATTGGTGAGGAAGTTCGCCGCCACCCCACCAAGCTGCACGAAGGGGACGAAGAGCTCGCCGCGCCGCATCCGGTCGCCTATGCACACCTCAGCGATGATCTCGCCGCGGCGCGAGGCCAGTTGGACATCGTCCCCGTCCGCCACCCCCAGCTCCTGGGCATCAGCGGGATGCATATCCACCGTCACCACCGGCACCGCCCGTACCAGTCCTGCCACGCGCCGAGTGATCACGCCGCCGTGCCAGTGGTAGAGGGTGCGCCCGGTGATCAGCGTGAAGGGGAAGCGCCGGGACGGGAGCTCGGCCGCCGGCGGTCCCTGCTCGACGGCCGTGAACTTGCCCAGCCCGCGCGGGAACTCCTCGCCAAAGAGCCGCGACGTGCCGGGGTGATCGGGCTCGGGGCAGGGCCACTGGATCCCGCCCTCGCGGTCGAGCCGTTCGTGCGAGAGCCCCGCCACGATCGGAGTCATCTGCGCCATCTCGTCGAAGACGTCGGCCGAGGAGTCGTGCTCGAAACCGCCAAGCGGTCGCTCCAGGCGCGCGAGCACGCGACGGGCGATCTCCTCGGTGATCTGCCAGTCGTCACGCGCCTCGCCGGGGCCCGGAATGATCGGCCGCACGCGCTGCACGCGTCGCTCGCTGTTGGTGAAGGTCCCCTGCTTCTCGGCGAAGGAGAGGGCCGGGAGCACGACATCGGCGATCTCCGCCGTCTCGTGCATGAAGATGTCCTGCACCACCAGGAAGTCCAGCCGGGTGAAGGCGTCACGGGCATGGGCGAGGTAGGGATCGGAGAGCAGCGGGTTCTCGCCGACGACGTAGAGCGTCCGCAGGCGACCCTCGAGCATCTCGTCGATCATCGCCGTCGACGTGAGACCGGGCTCGGTCGTCAGGTCGGTGCCCCACCCGGCCGACCAGCGAGCGTTGACCGCCGGGTCTGAGACCTGCTCGTAGCCGGGCATCACATCGGGCAGGCACCCGGCATCGGAGCAGCCCTGGACGTTGTTCTGACCGCGCAGCGGCGAGATCCCCTGGCCGAAGCCGCCGATCTGACCTGAGAGCAGCGCCAGGTTGATCAGCGAACGGGCGTTGTCGGTGCCCATCGTGTGCTGCGTGACACCCATCCCCCAGATCAGGCAGGAGCCACGCTCGCCGCCGTCGCGCCCCGGCCGCGGCCGGGCGTAGAGGCGGGCCGCCTCGCGGATCTGTTCGGCGGGCACGCCGGTCAGCTGCTCGGCCAGCTCCGGGGTCACCTGTTCGGCGACCCGCCGCCAGGCGTCGAAGCCCTCGGTGCGCTCCCGAATGAAGGGACGGTCCTCGAGCCCCTCGGCCAGGATCACCTGTGCCATCGCGTTGAAGAGGGCGACATCGGTGCCGGGACGCGGCTGCAGGTGGACGCGGGCGACATCGCAGAGCTCGATGCGGATCGGGTTGACGACCACGAGGTCGGCGTCGCGCTCTCGCACTGCGCCGCGCAATCGCGATGCCACCACCGGGTGATTCTGGGAGGTGTCGCTGCCCACGACGAGCAGCGTCCCGGCGTGGTCGTAGTCCTCGTAGGAATTGCTGGTCGCGCCCGATCCGATCTGCTCGATCATGGCCACCACCGACGGTGCGTGGCAGAGCCTCGAGCAGTGGTCGATTGAGTTCGTCCCCATCACCGCGCGGACGAACTTCTGCTGGATGTAGCCGTCCTCGTTGGTCGCCTTGGCCGAGGCGATCGAGGCGAAGCTGCCGAGAGAATCCGTGAAGCGCCTGGCGACGAGATCGAGCGCCTCCTCCCAGCTGGCCGGCCGGAGCTCTCCCCCGCGCCGCACCAGCGGCGTCGTCAGGCGATCACCTGACTGCGCATAACCGAGGCCGAAGCGGCCCTTGACGCAGGTCATGCCGAGCGACGAGGCGTTGTCGGGCTCACCGTTCACCCAGCTGAGCCGTCCCTCCTCGCGGCTGACGGCGAGGCCGCAGCCGACGCCGCAGTAGGGGCAGGTGGTGTGGACCACGTCCTGGTCCTCAGGTGGCAGACCACCGGCCGCGCGAGGAGATCCGACCCGCGGCAGGAGCGCCCCGGTCGGGCATTGCGAGACGCATTGCCCGCACGACGTGCAGGTCGAGTCCTCCCAGAGGGAGTCGAAGGCGGAGCCAATGTGTGCCGTCGGCCCGCGACCGTTGATGCCGATCGCACCGATCTGCTGCGTCTGCTGGCAGGCGTCCGTGCAGCGGCCGCAGAGGATGCAGTCGGCCATGTTGAGGGTGAAGAAGGCGTTGGAGTCATCTCGCGGGGCACGCGGACGTGGTCGGTGAGATGAGACCAGGAGGTCGTGCGCGCGTGCCTGCTCTTCTGCCTGGCCGCGGCCGCGGCCGTCCCCGGACATGCCGATCGTGAGGTCGAGCACGCCGCGCCTGACCCGCCGCGCGCGATCGGAGTCGGTCTCGATCACCTGTCCCTGGGCCACGGGCGTGTGGCAGGCCGCGGCCAGCCGGGGGCTCCCGGCCACCTCGACCAGGCACGTGCGACAGGCCCCGAGCGGCCCGCGGCCCTCCGGCTTGCAGAGGTGAGGCAGGGGGCTCCCTCGAGCGACGACGGCGGCGAGCACCATCGCCCCGGCCGGCACCTCGACCGCCACACCGTCGACCGTCACCGTCACGGGCGCCTCGATCACGGCGTCGAGTGGCCAGCTGCCTGGGGAAGTGGTCACGGACAGACTCCCTCGCGATCTCCGATCAGGCGGGCGCGGGCGGCTCGAAGGCCACCTCGAACTGCTCGAGTGCCGACTGTACCGGCCGGCCGGCCATCCCGCCCAGCTGGCAGAGCGACCCGTCGGTCAGCACCTCGATCAGCTCTCCGATCGGGCCCAGGTTGGCCTGTGCGTTGGCGAGCAGTTCGACCAGCCTGCCCGACCCCTCACGGCAGGGCGTGCACTCCCCGCAGGATTCACGCTCGTTGTAGCGCGCGAGCTCCCCGGTGACGTGGGCGATGTCGACCCCGGGCCCCAGCACCACCGTCCCACCGGCCCCGAGCGAGCGCATCTCCAGCGCATCGTCGAAGCGATCGGGATGGATGAAGACGCCCGAGGGGCCGCCCAGTAGCAGCGCCGCCACGCTCTGGGGGTTGGCGCCGGCCATCGCCAGCACCGCTGCCCAGCTCGTCGCGCCGTCCACCGGGACCTCGTAGAGCCCCGGCCGGGGCAGGTCGCCCGAGAGCGAGACGAGCTTGGTCGGCGGCGGCGGACTCTCGAACATCGTCGTCACGGCGGCCAGCGTCTCGGCGTTGTTGATCACGGTCGGATACCCGAAGAGCCCATGGTCTGTGGCGAAGGGTGGCTTGTAGCGCGGCACCGGTCTCCGGCCCTCGATGCTGTTCAGGATCACCGACTCCTCGCCGCAGACGTAGCCACCGGCGCCGGAGCGGACGACGATCTCGAGCCCGGACTGCCGCCCCCAGGCGCTACCCGTGGTGATGCCGGCCTCGTCCGCCTGGGCGAGCGCCCGCTCGAAGGAGGCGCGGGCGGCCCGCGCCTGGCCGTTGATGTAGACGTAGGCCCGCTCGAACCCGACGGCGTGGTGCGCCATCAGCATTCCCTCGATCAGCCGGTGCGGATCGCCCTCGAGCAGGTGCCGGTCCTTGAAGACGCCCGGCTCTCCCTCCTCGGCATTGACGATCAGCATCCTCGGCCGCTCGCGGTGGGCGGCGGCCAGCCGCCACTTCATCGCGACCGGAAAGTGCGCCCCGCCGCGGCCGGTCAGGCCGATCTCGGCGAGGCGATCGAGCATCTCCGTGGGCGTGCGGTCGAGCGCCCGATCGAGCGCGCCGTAGCCGGCCTGCGAGAGGACGTCACCGAGCGTGCCGTCGGTGCGCCCGATCCGTGCGGTCAGCCCGCGGGTCCCGGTGCCGGCGTAGTTGGCCTCATCGCCGCAGTCACCGCGGAAGCAGGCCACCACGTCATCGATGCCGTGACGGTCGAGCCGATCGAAGCGGCGCATGAAGGTGCCGTGGAGCACCGTCGCCGCTGGTGCCGCCCAGTGCGCCCCGTCTGAGGCGGCGTCCCGCACGCGGTCCGACTGCCCGCCGAGCGCGGCACGGATCTGGTCGCCGTAGGCGGCGGCACCGACGGCGTCCCCGACCGTCCCACGGTGGATCAGGATCCGCGGCAGGGGCGGCGTCGCGTAGCGTTGCCTGAGGCGCGCGAGCGGCGAGAGGGCGGTCACAGCGCGACCCGGGCGCGGAGCTGGGCCGCCGTGACGCGTCCGAGCAGTCGCTCGTGGGGATCGGCGACGACCGGCGCCAGGGCGCAGAGGAACTGGCAGTCGATGCGCTGGGCGCGCCCCTCCGCCGCGGCCAGGAGTTCAGCGCCGCCGGCGAGGTCGCAGGCGGTCCCCAGGCAGACGTGCCACAGATCCGGGGGCGCGGGCTTGAGCCTGAGCTCTGAGTAGGCGGTGGCCGTGGCGTAGACCTCAGAGAGCGGCACGCGGATGTGTTCTGAGGTCTCGCGGATCGCTTCGCGCGGCAGCCACCCCAGCCGTTCGTGCCAGGCGAGCAGACCGGGCAGCAGCTGATCGGGCTCCCTGGGGAGGGCACGGAGCGCCTCGCGCGCGGCCTCCGCGGCCGCCCCCTGGGCGCCAGCTGGCTCGTTCATCGTGGCCGCCCCCTGGGCGCCAGCTGCTCGTTCATCGTGGCCGCCCCCTGAGCGCCAGCTGGCTCGTTCATCGCGGCCATTGTAGCCGACGGGGGTCGCCCGCTATCCGCCCGAGACGGTCACCGGATCACCGACCCTGATCACGCCGCCGCCCGATTGCCGCGGCCTGGCGATCACGCCCATGGTCGGGCGCTCCTGATCGAAGCCCTGCTGGAGCATCGTCATCACCTCGAGATCGCGTTCACCTGTGACCGGGTTGGCGTGCGTCGCCAGGCAGCGGATGCAGGGGTCGATCACCTCGAGTTCCACGTCGCCGACCTGGACCGCGCTCCCCTGCCAGCCGAGCTCCTCCCACTCCCCGAGGCCCTCGACCGTGATGTTCATCCGGAAGCGCCGCTCGTCGACGGCGACCCCCTCACGGGCGGCGAGCGCGGCGATACTGGCGCTCCCGACCAGCGAGATATCGCGCGACTGCCGGTCATGGAAGCGCGGTTGGTCGCCGTCGCCGACCAGCTGCAAGGGGAGCCGCTCGCGCCGCTCGGCAAGCGGGTTGTCGGAGAAGGTCAGGACGAGCTCGGTGACGGCCTCGGCCAGCCGGTCGCGTTCCTCGTGGCGACGGATGTCCCCTCGTGCGAACTCCGAGCCGTGGTGACTGAGCCGCAGCAGGTGGGAACCCGGGTCGTAGTCGCCGCCGACGTGCGCGAGGCCGGGCGTGTTCTGCATGGTCAGGAACCAGATCTTCCGCCACCAGCCCGGATCAGGCGACGGCGGAGCATCGGCCAGCAGGAAGCCGAGCACCCGATCGCCCTCGACCGCTCCCTGCTTGGAGATCGTGACGCTCTCCACCGCCTGGGGTGAGAACCCCTTGACCGGTGAACGGTAGAGCCGGGCGACGTGTGCCATCTGTATTCTCCTTCGAACCGGGGCGGGGAGTCGGGGGCGACCGCCTCAGTCGAGGTTAGCCCCTGACGGTGCTGGAGTTCCCCTGCTTGATCACCTCGACGCGGTCCGGCAGCCGCTGCGCGAGCGCCTCGACGTGCGAGATCACGCCGACCATGCGCTGCCCGCCGGCCAGTGTCTCAAGGCCCTGCACCGCCAGGTCGAGCGACTCCGCGTCCAGTGCGCCGAAGCCCTCATCGATGAAGAGCGACTCCAGAGAGACGGCGCCGCCGAGGCTGGCCAGCTGCGGCAGGTGTTCAGAGAGCGCCAGGGCGAGCGCCAGGCTCGCCAGGAAGCTCTCGCCCCCGGAGAGCGTCTTGACCGAGCGTCGCTCATCGCCGTTGAGCCGGTCCACCACCGCGAACTCGGCATCTTCGGCCACCAGCTCATAGCGCCCGTTGCTGAACTCGCGGAAGCGATGGGTCGCATCGCCGGCCAGCAGGTGCATCGCCTCTCGCTGCACGTAGGCGATGAAGTGGTTGCCCTGGAGCTCGCGTCCGAGCTCCCGATTGAGGTCGGCTTCGCGCTGCTGCCCGGCCGCCTCACCACTCATTCGCTCGGCCTCGGCCGCGTCCCGCTCGGCCTGCTCCACGAGCGCCGCGACCTCGCCTCTGCGGCCGTTCGCGCGGTCGTGTTCCTGCTCGTGCGCCGTCATCACCTGCTGCAGATGCTCGAACGTCGGCTCGTCCTCCCCGTCGATCGTCGCGGCCCAGCTGGTCTCAAGCGCCGCCCGCGCCTCCCCGAGCTTGAGTAGCGCCGCGGTCTCGCGCTCGCGGGCGGCCAGGAGCGTGGCGCCGGCCCGCTCAAGCGACGCCCGGGCGCCATCGCGGGTCGCGGCCAGCCGCGCCACCTCGACGCCCGAACGGGCCTGTTCCTCGCGCAACCCGCGGTCGCGCTCGGCATCCAGTTGGGCCCGCCCGAGCCTCGCCCCGATCTCCTCGGCCGAGGCCCCGGCGGGCAGCTCGCCGAGGGCGACCAGGCGGCTCTCCGCCTTGGCGGCCGCCTCTTCCGCGACCACGGCCAGATCGCCGAACCGCCGCCGCCCGGCCCGGGCGGCATCCAGTTCAGTCGATCTCTGGCGCGCCCCGTCGTCGGCACCGCGGATCGCCCGCTCGGCCTCCTGGTAGTCAGTGACGGCCACGGCCAGCACCTCGGGGTCGATCGGCTCGGCCACAGCGACCGGAGGCTCCCCGGCCAGGAACTCGTCGGGGACCCGAGCGAGCGCCACGGCCAGCTCCTGCGTCCGGGCGGCCGCCAGCTCCCCGCTCTCGCCGGCGCGCGCGGCCAGCTCCCGGGCGCGGTCAGCCGCCCGTGCCGTACCCGCGGCCGCGGCCCCCAGCTGACTCCGCTCCGTCCCGAGCCCCGACAGCCGCCCATCCAGCTCGGCCAGCTGGTCGAGCGCCTGCTGCTGCCCCACCTCTGAGGCCTCGATCCGCGCACGCGCCGCGGCCAGGTGGGAGCGGGCCTCCTGCTCCTCCCTGCGACGCTCGGTCACCTCGGCCTCGGCCTCCAGTACCGCCTGCCCGGTCCGGGAGAGCTCCCCGACGGGGGGCGTGTCGGGCAGCCGGGTGATCGGCTCCCCGCAGACCGGGCAGAGGTCTCCCACCGCCAGGTCGATCCTGAGGGCCGCGGCCTGGTCGGCCGCACGCGCCCGCTCGCGCTCGGCCTCTCTGGCCCGGAGCAGCTTGGCCGCATCCTGGAGCGCCCGCCCGGAATCCTCGGCCCGGGCGGAGAGTCGCTCTCCCTCCCCCCGCCACTGCGCCAGTTCACGGACCGCAGTCTCTTCACCCGAGACGAGCTGCGCGAGCTCGCGGCCGAGGCCCTCGAGCCGCTCCGCCAGCGCCTGCTGTTCACCCGCTTCCTCGCGCGCCGCCTCGGCGACCTGCGCCTCGGCCCGCGCCTCGCCCCGGAGTCGCTCCAGGTCAAGATCCGCCCGTGCGGCCACGGTCTGGAGGGAGGACCCTCGTGCCTCGCGCCCGGCGAGCGCCTCGCCGTGTGCGGCGAGCGCCGCCCGCAGCCTGGCCTGCGCATCCTCTTCGGCGCGCTCGGCCGCCGCGACGTCACGCGCGAGCTCACGCGCCCGGGCGCGCGCGCGTTCCAGATCGTCCGCGGCCGCCGATCGCATCTCCAGCTGCTCGGCCTCCCGCCTGAGCTGCTCGTGCTCAGACGCGTCGTAGGCCAGTCCCCCGATCTCACGGGCCAGTCCCTCGCTCCGCGCCTCTTCACCGGCAAGCGCCGTCCCGGCCGCCTCGAGCCCCTGCTCCTCTGCGGCTGCCTCCGCTGCCGCCTGGCCGGTCGCCTCTCCCGCCTCCGTTGCCGCCCCGCGGACCGCTGACCATGATCGCCAGCAGTCGGCGAGCTCGGTGAGGGCCAGCCGTCTGGCCTGCAGCAGCGAGAGCTCGGCCGCGAGTGTGGTCGCCTCCTTCCTGAGCTCGGTCAGGCGCTCTGGAGACGCCAGGGAGAGGCGGCCGAGTTGCGCCGTGATCGTCTGCGCCCGCTCACCGCTTCGCTTCGACCGATCGTTGGCCAGTCGCCTCGCCTCCTCGTAGACCGAGAGGCCGATCAGTCCGGTCAGGATCCGTCGCCGCGCCGCCGCGTCACCGCTCAGAAATGCCGCACCCTCCCCCTGGGGCAGCACCATCGTCCGGGTGAAGGTCACGTAGTCCATCCCGAGCAGCCGGCCGACCTCGTCTGTGACATCGCGCGCGCGGTCGGCGAGGGGGCGCCACGAGCCGTCCGCCAGCTGCTCCTCGAGCCTCGTCCCGACGCTCGCCGGCGCCTTGCGTACCACCCGGTGGATGCGTCCGCCCGTGCTGAAGTCGAACATCACCTGCATCTGCCGGGCTCCCTGCGAGACCAGCTGGCGGGTCTGGCTGCCGACGCGCGGCACCATCCCGTAGAGCGACCAGGTGATGGCGTCGAGCAGCGACGACTTGCCGGCGCCGGTCGGCCCGGTGATGGCGAAGAGCGTTCGCCCCTCGAAGTCGAGGACGGTGCGCTCGCGGAAGGCCGTGAAGCCCTCGAGTTCGAGCCGGATCGGCTTCACGGGGTGGCCTGCTTCTCGGCCTCGCCGACCAGCTCGCGGAAGAGCGCGAGCAGCTCTGGCGACGGCACGGCGCCGTGCTGCCGCTCGAAGTAGCGGACGAAGAGCGCCTCGGGCGCCATATCGGCGAAGGCGATGTCGCCCGGCTGCTCGTCCGAGCGGTCGTAGTCGAGCCGGACGTCGACGGCGGCCGGCACCTGCTCCCGGAACCTCTGGACGAGACCAGGCTCGGGGCTCTCGATCGTGAGGACGGCGCGGATGTGCGCATCACCCGCACTCTCGGCCTGGGTCACGACCTCATCGGGTGCGCCCCGCAGCTCTCGCAGCTCGCGCCCGGCCGTGAGCGGGACCGAACGGTGCTCGGCCGGCCGCCCGGCCCCCAGGTCGACGACTCTCACCTCCTTCTGCTCCCCCGCCTCACCGAAGTCGAGCTGCAGGACAGAGCCGGCATAGGCGGCGGCGCCGTTGGGCGCGTTGCGGATCTCCTGCGGACGGTGGATGTGACCGAGCGCGAGGTACTGGGGCCCCGGCGGCAGCCGCCCGGCATCGACGCCGAAGGCGACGTCGATGTGCAGGCGCCGCTCCGACCCGTCGCTGGTCGAGAGCTGCGCACCGTCGACGAAGAGGTGTCCGACCAGGAGATGCAGCGCACCCGGCGTGTAGCCCGCGACCAGCTGCCGGTAGATCTCTTCGACAGACTCCTGGTAGAGCGCACGGCCGACGTCGAAATCCTCAAGGAGCTCGATCCCCGACAGCGCTCGCCCGTCGGGCACCCAGGGGATGGCCGCGATCTCGGCGCGCTCACCGCCGCGCTCGATCACCACCCAGCCGCCCTCGGCCGGCGGGCGGATGAAGCCGCGGGCGTAGATCCCGAGCGGGCGGGCCAACCGTCCCAGTGCCTCGAGCCGCCTCGGGTTGTCGTGGTTGCCTGAGGTCAGGACGACCTCGATGTCACGGTCGACAAGCGAGCGGAGCGCATCGAAGAGCAGCCGATCGGCCTCGGCCGAGGGCACGGTCGAGTCCCAGATGTCGCCGGCCACGAGCACCGCGTCACAGCCCTCCGAGACGGCGATCTCGGCGATCTCGGTCAGCACCGCGCGGAACTCCTCGGTGCGGCTGCGGCCACGGATCTGTCGCCCGAGGTGCCAGTCAGCGGTGTGCAGGAAGCGCACGGGCGTGTCCTTCAGTCCAGGGGCGGTGAGTCGCTGAAGCGGGCCATCACATCGCGCCGACCGTCTCCCGCCATGCCGGGCGGGGCGATCTGCACCTCGGATTTGCGGGTGGCCCAGGCCGGATGCGGGAAGCGTGCCAGCAGGGGGACCGGGATCTCGGGCTGGTGGACCACCATCGAGCCGGGCGCGAGGAGCGTCGCCCGCTGCCGCCAGGCTGTGCCGAGAAAGCGGTACTCGGGGCGCTGCGCCTCGGCCGCGTCGAGGCGGCCGACCACCCGGAAGGACGCGTTGGCGACGATCCGCTGCTCCACCTCGCTCGCCGTCTGCTGGGCGCCGATCAGGATCAGCCCGAGCGAGCGGCCACGCTCGGCGATATCGAGCAGCGTCTCCTTGATCGGGCTCGTCCCCTCGCGCGGGGCGTACTTGTTGAGCTCGTCGACGACGATGAAGACAGGTGGCGCACCGGCGGCGACGCTCGTCCGCTCACGCTCCGCGAGCAGCTCCTCAAGGAGCACGCCGACGACGAAGCGCTGCGCGCGGTCGTGGAGCTTGTGGAGGTCGACGACCGTCACCTGCCGCTTGAGAGCGATGCGGTGCTTCTCGGGATCGGCGAAGCCCTGACCCCGAACGAGCGGGCCGACGTGGCGGGCCGCCGCACGGAGCCGCCTCATGAAGGCGCGAATGGTCCCCAGCGAGGCGGCCGCCTGCCCCTCGCCCGCCCAGCTCGCCACGCCCGGTTCGGAGTCGAGGCTGAGGTGATCTTCGATCCGCTCCACGAGGTCATCGAAACCCCCGAGGCGGTCGAGCTCGTCGCTGACGTCTCGGAGCCTGGCCGAGACGGTGTCAACCAGGGTCGCAACCTGGGTCTGCTCGATGTCCTGGTCGAGGAACATCAGGCGCAGGTAGCCGCGCCGGCAGAACTCCCCGAGCGTCCAGTAGAAGCCGACCACGTCCTCCGCACGGGAGCCGGTGTCGGGCAGCGGCCCGTGGCTCCCGGCCCTGAGCGGCGCGTAGAAGCTGACCGAGCGGAAGGGTCCGGCCGGCAGTCCCAGCCGTTCATACTGCGCGCCGAGCTCGGGGTCGCGGTCAAGCTGGCGATTCGGCTTGTCGAGGAAGAGGAGATCCTCGCCCTTCACGTTGAAGACCAGCGCCCGCGCATTCTGCGCGAGGGGCAGCCGCTGGCCCTCGAAGAGCGCGTAGAGCAGGTAGGTGGCGTACGAGGTCTTGGTTGCCACCCCGGAGATCCCGGAGATGTTGACGTGGGCCCCCTTCTCCCCGTTCAGGAATTCGACGTTGCCCCAGATCGGTTCGACGGTGGCCAGGTCACCGCGCGGCAGGCCGAGCGGGAATCTGAGGTCCATCTCGTCGAAGAAGAGCGCGCGGGCGCGGGTCTCGCCCGAGGCCAGTCGAACGCTGCTCCCCGGCATCGGCGGGACGTAGATCTCCGGCTCAACGCGTGTCACGCTGACGTGAGCGGCGACCACCGGCTCGGCCGGCAGGAGCCCCTCACGCACCAGTGACACGTCGGAGATCAGCTGCACGCCCTCGTGCCGCGCCGCCAGCTCATCGACCACCCCGTAGATCATGACCCGCTGCTCGTCGGGGAGCCGGCTCTCGACCGCGACGACGTCGTCGAGCTGGAGGTAGCGCCCGGGCTGGACGTAGACCGAGAACTCAAGCGGTGCCGCGGCCTCCGCCTCAGTGCCGAGCACGAGACCGCGGAAGGCCGGATCTTCTGTCGGGCCGGGCTCGGCCTGCCCATCACCCTGCCAGCGGTTCATCGCTCGTACCACGCTCTGGCGCGGCGGCCGATATCGGCCGACAGCAGCCGCTGGACCGCGAGTCGATCGCCGAGTCGGTGCGTCAGTACCGTCTCGAGCGCCCCGACCGGCACGAGGTTGTGCGGAGCCCTGGGGTCACCGCGTCCCGGCTCCGAGGCCAGTCGCGGCAAGAGGAGCGCCGTCTCGTCGGCCAGCCGGGTCGCTTCGGCGATGGGCAGCTGGGCCGATGTCTCGAGTCTCATCATGCCGCCCAGCGGATGAAAGGGCGCTCGCAGCCGACGGAGCGACAGGAACCAGGAGTAGCGACCCTCCCGGCCATGGGCGCCAGCAGCCCCGGCGCCGGCCGGCGGGATCAGGAAGAGCGGCGTGCGCTCTCCGGGATCCAGGGTCGGCAGGAGCTCGATCTCGTCCCGCTCGACATACCAGCGCTGGATCCGCTTGATGTACCCGACCACGCGCCGTCCCCCGGAGAGCAGCGACCGCAGCGGGCCATCGACGAGCGTGAGCAGCGACTCATCGCGGGAGAGCTCGGCCGCGAGATGTGCCTCGGCGTCGAGCATCTCGCGGTTGAGGGCATTCACGAGCGCCGTCGCGGACGTTCCCCCGGAGACCGTCCGCGCCTGGAATCGGAGCTCCACTGCTCCTCTGCTGAAGCGGTGATCTGTGGCCTCCTCGGCGCTGTGCAGGTAGCGTCGCTCGACGCGGATGTGCTGCTCGGGGATCTCTGCCCTCGCCTGGCAACGGACCGCCCCCACGGCGAACGAACCGAAGAGGCCGACCGAGGGCAGGCCGCTCGGGTCTTCGTCCAGTGCATGCGCGTCGACCCGGCGCACACCATCGATGATCTGAACGGCGCTGCTCGGGGCTTCCTCGGGCGTGACCGGCGCCCACACGGGGCGCTCAACGGTGCGATCGACTGCCGCCTCCGGATCGACCACATCGTCGGTGTCGACGGGGAGTGCCGTGCCGTACTCCGGCTGCCACGGGATCAGCCGAACAACCATCACGCCACCGCCCCGATTGAGCCGCGATCATAGCAGCGCGTCGGCTCAGGTGTCTGAGCGGAATTGCCATTCGGAACGCCGCGCCCGACCCCCGCACCTCCCGCCGCTCGGCGCGATAACCTCAAGGGATGGGTGGCCCCGGCACAGACCCCGAGCAGCTGTTCCAGGCTGAGGTTGAGCGTAGCGGTTACGTCCAGCGCATGTTCGCCTCGATCGCTCACCGCTACGACCTGATGAACACCCTGATGACCGGCGGACGACACCATGCCTGGCGCCGCCTGGCCGCCACCGAGCTGGTGCGGCCGGGCGACACCGTCGTCGACGTCGGCTGCGGCACAGGCGACCTCGCGATCGCCTGCCTCAGCGCCGGGGCGGCCCGCGTCCTCGGCGTCGATTTCGCTCGGCCGATGCTGCCCCGGGCCATTCGCAAAGCCCGCCGCCGCCGCCAGCCGGGTATCTTCGGCGCCGCCTGCGGCGACGCGACGCACCTGCCCATCAGTGACGAGCAGGTCGATGCCTGGTGCTCTGCCTTCGTCGTCCGCAACGTGCCCGACCTCGACGCAGTGCTGACAGAGGCCTGGCGAGTACTCAAACCGGGCGGGCGGCTGGCGATCCTGGAGATTACGAAGATGAAGCGAAGCCCCTGGCGGCCATTCGTCGGCTTCCATCTCTCCAAGGTCGTGCCGATCGCCGGGCGACTGATCTCCGGCCACAGCAGCGCCTACCGTTACCTCCCGGTGTCGGTCGGGCACTTCCTCACTCCGGAACAGTTCAGCGGTCGCCTGGTGGACGTCGGCTTCGAACTCGAGAGCGTTCAGTCTCTGATGCTCGGCACGATCTCCCTACAGGTGGCGACCAAACCGCTGAGAATGCCACCGGGGCCCCCCAGCCTCAGGCGGCTCCCGGAGAATCTCGGGATCTAGCGCCTCCCAGATCGGGCAGCCCAGATCGGGCAGCCCAGATCGGGCAGCCCAGATCGGGCAGCCCAGATCGGGCAGCTCGATCGGGCAGGCACCCGCATCGCCACGATCAGGGCGGGCAACTCAGGGCGGGCAACTCAGGTCAGGCAACTCAGGGCGGGCAACTCAGGTCAGGCAACTCAGGTCAGGCAACTCAGGTCAGGCAACTCAGGTCAGGCGCACCTCGCCGAGCGACTCACGCGGCACATCGTCGTCGGCATTGATCATGTGTCGTGCCAGCGGGCCGAGGGAGGCCACCAGCTCTGCCAGCTCGGGTTCGATCACGCCACAGCTGCGGAATGCCTCGATCATGTGGCGCATCCAGAGCCCGGCCGCTCTGGCCGTGATCACGAAGGGGAAGTGGCGGATGCGCAGGCGCGGGTGGCCGTAGCGCTCGCTGTAGCGCTTCTCGCCGCCGAGCCACTGTTCCATGAAGAGCTTCTGCTTCTCGCGACCGGGCCGGAGGTCTTGGGGAAAGATCGGCCGCAGTTCGCCGTCCGCCTCGACCCGGTCGTAGAAGGAGTCAACGACCCGCTCGATCACCTCGCGCCCGCCGACTCGCTCGAGGAGATTCGCACCCCGGCGGGCGCGCACGCGTAGCGGAATCTGAGGCTGGCCCTGCTCTCCACCAGGAGACGTCATCAGCGGAGTATCACCCCGCCCGCGACCAGCTTCAATGGACCTCGGCCAGGAAGTCGAGCAGCTCGGCGTTGACCTCGGCCGGCAGCTCCTGCTGCACCCAGTGACCGGCGTCGGGCAAGAGCGTCAGGCGGCGGAGATCGGGGACGGCCCGCCTCATCATGCGCTCGAGTCCGTCCCCGAACCAGCTGATCACGACGTCATCCGCGCCGGCGAGGAAGAGCGCCGGGGGATCTACGGTGGCGCCGGCCAGGTGGGCGGTCGCCTCCCAGTTGGTGTCGAAGTTGCGGTAGTAGTTGATGCCGCCCCGGAAGCCGGCCCGAGTGAACTCTGAGACGTAGTAGTCGAGATCGGCGGAGGTCAGCCAGGCAGGGAGAGAGCGCGGCTCCGCGATGCGCCCGATCCAGCCACCCGCGCTCATCCTGGGATCGGTGATCGGTGCGTCGGCATCTCCCTCGCTGGCGGCGATCCGGCCGGCGTAGAGGCGGAGCAGGATGCCGCGTGGGTCAGCGTCGAACTCGGCCTCGGCAACGCCTGGCTGCTGGAAGTAGAGGATGTAGAAGAAGTTCTCGCCGTACTGGCGGCGCCAGCGGTCGGTCGGCGCGAGCGGACCGCGACCGACATAGGGGACGCTCATCGCCACCACGCCTCGGACGCGCTCTCGCGCTTCAAGCGCCACCTGCCAGGCCACGATCGCACCCCAGTCGTGGCCGACGATCGTCGCCTGCTCGGCGCCCGCCGCGTCCACGAGCCCCGTCACGTCGGCGACCAGTTCGCCGATCGTGTATGCCGCCACCTCGGACGGCGCATCGCTCCCGCCGAATCCACGCATGTCTGGCGCCATCACGTGGTATCCGGCCGAGGCCAGCGCCTCGAGCTGGTGTCGCCACGAGTACCAGGACTCCGGCCAGCCATGGAGCAGGAGGACCAGGGGACCCTGGCCGGCCTCGGCGACGCGGAGCCGCAGACCGTTCGTCTCGATCATCTTGAGGTCGACCATCGTTCTCCCACTTCGCCTCTGCACATCAAGCGAGCCCGGCGCCCACGGCCCGGCGCCCACGGCCCGGCGTCCACGGCTCCCGGCTACCCCCGATCGTCGCGCTCCTCGTACCCCGGGCAGCTCCGAAGCGGCAGCGGCGGGTACTTGGGGAGACGCGGGTCGACGGCCGACCGGGCGCAACGCCAGAAGGTCGACCCGCGCGCGGTCGGGACAGGCCGCGCCCACAGGCAACTCCCGCACAGACCCGCCGCGAACGCGTCAGCCACAGCTCCGAGGGTAGTCCCCCGCGCATCCTCGCGCGTTACCATCGGTAAAACGAGATAGCCAGGGGGAGAGATGCAGGCGACCGTCCAGGCAGTGCGTCCCTATGAACTCCACGGGACCCGCTACTACCAGCTGGTGATGATGCCGACAGAAGGGCCCGGGCCTGTCCAGGCACGGCTCTCTCACGACATGGTCGACGGCGACCTCGCCGCCGGCGACCTCGTCGATGTGCATGCCATCCTCGGAGTGATCGACCGGGTCAGTCGACTCCCGGCAGCCGACTAGCCAGACCTCGGGCACGAGACCTTCCCGGCCAGACTGCCGCCATCGTCGGGACCGAGCGGCGTGATATGATGACCGCAATGGAACCATTCGCCGCGCCGCGACGGCGCAGGCACGGCCTGATCAGGCCCGAGACGCTTCCGCGGCGACCCACAACAAAGAGAGCCCAAACTACATGACGCCGCTACCCGGCCTCGTCCGGCGCCTGCTGGGTGGTGACGCCCAACAGGCCGCCCAGAAACCGTCCGCCACCAGCCCATCCCCATCCAACACACGCCGATCCCGAGACCTCCGCGATCAGCTACCCGCCGCTGCCGAACAGGCGCCCGACGGCACATCCCGCCGCAGGCGGCGACGCGGCGGCCGCGGCCGAAAGCGCGGCGGCGACGAGACCGGCAACGCGCCTGCGGCCGCCGGGCACGAGACCGAGACCACCCCAGCGCGCGCACCCGCCGCCACCCAGAGCGGTTCAGGAAGCGCCCGACGGCGACGCGGCAGGGGCCGTGGTCGCAGTGATTCGAGCGGAGGCGGCAGAGACGGGGCGAACGGGGCCGGCGGCTCCGCCTCGACGGACCAGCGGGCAGCTGCGAGCGGCAATCGGCGCACCTACTCGTGGGGAGGCAGCGGCGGAGAGCGCGACCGCAATCGACGCAATGACGGCCGCCGCCGGGGCGGTCGGAACCGGCCGCGGCGCGACACACTCGAGGCACCACTCCCTGAAGATGTCGCCTTCCGTTCGGTTCAGGAGGGCGGCGCCGGGGACATCCTGCCGAGCCGACGACGGCGCCCCAACGGATTCCGTTCCACCGAGCGCGTGCTCGTCGGCGGTGCCAGGTCCCTGACCGGGATCCCGCGAACGCTCAGCGGCACCGGTCCGGCGATCGGCTTCGAGGAGGCCTCGGAGCTACCCGACGACCTCGAGGAAGACGAGAATCTCCTCGACCCCACCCCCGACCGTGAACTCACCGACCTGCCCGAGGTACTCCACGGAGACCCCGCGGCCAAACTCGATCTCGACCTCGACCACTCAGCTGAAGACGAGCTCGGCGAGGATGACCGGGAAGATGAGCCTCGCACGACCGCCATCGCCGAAGAGAGCGAGGACGACGACGCTCCGCGCCCTCGACGACGCCGCGGCCGCGGGCGCGGAGGCCGTCGCGAGGCGGCGCTCGTCCGTGCCGAGGCCGAAGAGGATGACGAGGTGCCGGTCGACCACGATCACGCGATCGAGGCCGTCCTCGACCTGACCGAGGACGTCAAGGAGGAGCGTGCCGACCGCGGTCGGCCGGTGGTGGTGCCGCAGGCCTTCGCCGAGCTCGATCTCGATGAGGAATCACTCGCCTCGATCGTCACCTTCGGATTCACCGAGCCGACCCCCATCCAGGCGCAGTCGATCCCCGTCCTCCTGACCGGCCGCGATGTCGTCGGCGTCGCCCAGACCGGCAGTGGCAAGACCCTCGCCTTCGGTCTACCGATGGTCGAGTGCATCGACCCCGACGTCGACGAGGTGCAGGCCGTCGTGCTCGTACCGACCCGCGAACTGGCCCAGCAGGTCCTCGACGTCCTGACCGAGATCGGACGCTCACGCGGCCTCCGAACGGTCGGCCTGCTCGGTGGGCACGCGCTGAAGAGAGACTTCGCCGCGTTGCGCGAAGACCCGCACGTCGCCGTCGGGACACCAGGCCGCATCATCGATCACCTCAGGCGCGAGACCCTGAGCCTCCGTCAAGTCCGCTACGCGGTGCTCGACGAGGCCGACCAGATGCTCGATATCGGCTTCCTGCCGGACATCCGACGCATCCTCGGCAGGACGCCGCGCTCGCGGCAGACCGCGCTCTTCTCGGCGACGATGCCGACCTCGATCCGTCGCCTGATCTGGCAGTTCATGGAGGAGCCGGTAACGCTCACGATGGACGCGGAGCTCTCGACGGTCGACACCATCGAGCAGATCTACTTCGAGGTCGCGCAGCGCGACAAGACCGCCGGTCTGCACGAGCTGATCGACCGCGAGCTAAAGGGGCGGACGCTCGTCTTCTGCAACATGCGCCGGGGCGTCGACCGCCTGGCGCGGGACCTCGAGGGACGTGGCGTCGGCGTCGGTGCCCTCCATGGCGACATGGACCAGCGCCGCCGCGACCGCGTTGTCGAGCTCTTCCGCCATGGAAAACTCGACATCCTGGTCGCCACTAATGTTGCGGCGCGCGGGCTCGATATCCCCGAGATCACCCACGTCGTCAACTTCGACGCACCGCAGAACGCCGAGGAGTACGTCCACCGCATCGGGCGTACCGGTCGCGCCGGTCGCGAGGGGAAGGCGATCACGTTCGTCGGTGAGTGGGACTCCGATAACTTCCAGCGCGTCACCGACGAGTTCGGGGACGACCTGACCTGCGAGCGTCTCGACCTCTACGCGCCGCGCAGCTGACCGCCGCCCATGACCGGCACCCGTCGGCTCGCTAGCCGGCGGGTTCAACCTCCTCCGGCTGGGCCTCGCCGGAACCACGGCTGCGCCGGATCCGCGAGCTGACCGCGCCGGCCACGCCTTCGGCCACGCCCTGTGCGGCGCCGAGGACGTCTCCGAGGTTGCGCAGGAGCGCATGGCCGGGAGCGTGCTCCCGTCCGAGCGGACCGAGCCGCGCGACGCGCTGCTCTCGCCGCGGCCCGCCGCGGCCGCGCATCACCTCGGAGAGCGACCGCCTGAGCGCCACCTCGAGAAGCCTGGCCGCCGCCTCGTGATCGGCATGCGCACCACCGGCCGGCTCCGGCACGATCTGGTGGATCACGCCAAGGTCGGCCAGCTCTTCCGCCGAGACGCCGAGCGCCTCGGCCACCTCGGGCGCGCGATCGCGGTCGCGGAAGAGGATCGCTGCCGCCCCCTCCGGAGAGGTGATGGCGTACATCGCGTTCTGCTGCATCAGTACGCGGTCCGCCATCGTCAATGCCAGCGCGCCACCCGAACCGCCCTCGCCGATCACGACGGCGACGCAGGGCGTCGTCAGGCTGCTCATCGTCGCCAGGCAGTCGGAGATCGAACCGGCCAGCCCCGCCCCTTCGTCCGAGATGCCATCGTGTGCGCCGGGCGTATCGACGAGCGCCACGAGCGGCAGCTGCCATCGCTCGGCGAGCTGCATCAGGCGCCGAGCCTTGCGGTAACCAGCCGGCATCATGCGGCCGTCATGGCGGTCGCCTCGGAGCTCTCGGTCCCCGCGTGCCTGTGCCAGGACGACGCAGTTGGTGTCGCCGATCCGGGCGAGCCCGCCGAGCAGCGCCGGGTCATCCTCACCACTACGGTCTCCGCGCAGCGGTACGAAATCGCGAGCCAGCCGCTCGATGTAGTAGGCCGCACGCGGTCGCTCCGGGTGTCGCGCCCGTTCCACAACGGCCCAGCCACGCGCCAGGTCTCGCGGGGCGGCAACCGGGGCTAGGAGCTCCGCGTCTGGGATGACGGGCTTGCGGAGGAGCGCCAGTACACGGCTCAGCTCATCGCGCATCGCCTGGGCGGGCAGCACGGTGTCGACGAGCCCACCGGCCAAGAGGTCCTCGGCCAGCAACGTTCCTCGCTCCTCGCCCGGGTCGGCGACGGCCCGCACGCGCGGACCGGCGAAGCCGATCAGCGCGCCGGCCTCGGCGATGATCACGTCCCCCTGGCTGCCGTAGGAGGCGTAGACGCCGCCCGTGGTCGGATCGGCCAGGATGGTGATTAGCGGCACGCCGGCCTCGTGCAGCCGCTGCGCCGCGGCCGCGGTCTTGGACATCTGGATGAGGGCGATCATCCCCTCCTGCATCCGTGCCCCACCCGAGCAGGTCAGCGCGACGAACGGACGGTGGTGCCGCCGGGCCCGATCCATCGCCGTCGCCACGCGCTCGCCGTAGACGTAGCCCATCGAGCCGCCGATGAACTGGTAGTCGCTGACGGCCGCGACCACCTCGATGCCGCTGACGCGTGCCGAGCCCGTCACGACGGCCTCGTCACCGCCGCTCTTCTGGCGCGCCTCCTCGATCCGCTCGGGGTAGGGGCGTGAGTCAGAGAAGTGCAGGGGATCGGGCGTGACCAGGCCGGCGAACGCCTCGTCGAAGGACCCCTCGTCGAAGAGCAGTTCAATCCACTGTGAGGCGGAGAGCGTCATCGGACTCCCCTCCAATCCACGGCAACCAGACCGGGAACGCGCCGTCTGCCGTCTGAGCGGATCGTTCCCGCGCAGCCCCGGGGCTGCTGCCCCACCAGTCTAGGCAGCCCGCACGCGAGTTTCTCGTCTCGGGGCGCGTAGCGGGTCCTACTTGGCGGCGGTGGGGCCGCCCAGGAACTCTCTGACGGCCCGCGTCAGCTCGTCCAGCTGGTCGTGGTGCACCCAGTGACCGGCCTCCGGGATCTCGACGCGGCTCGCATCTGTGAAATAGGAGTCGACGGGCCTGCCCTTGAGCCGACCACGACGGTGCTCAGACGCTCCACCGATTACGTGGAGGACCGGGCAGGTGACCTGCGCCCAGATGTCGGTCATCTCCTCGAACCTGAGGTTGTGAATCAGCGAGCGCGTGTGGATCCACGGGTCGAACTTCCAGACATAGCCCCCGTCGATCCCGTGGGTGCCCCAGCGGGCGAGATGGGCCGCCCGCTCCTCAGAGAGCCGCGGGTTGGCCTCGCGCATCCGGTCACGTGCCGCCTCGATGGTCGGGTAGACCCGCCCCTCGCCACGCTCGATGCGCAGCGCGCCGGCCGCCCAACTGCGATCCGCTCGGGTGCGACCGCCTCGGCGTCGCGGGTCCAGGCGCCGGCCCCCTCGATCGAGATGATCTTCTCGAAGCGCTCGGGGAAGATGCCGGCCGCCATCAGGGTGATGGCGCCCCCGAGCGAGTGTGCGAGCACACTCGCGCGGCCGCCCAGGAGGTCGATCAGGGCGGTCAGGTCGAGCAGGTGATCGGCGGCAGCGTAGTGGCTGCCACGCGCCCACTCTGAGTCCCCGTGCCCGCGCAGGTCCAGGGCGACCACGTAGTAGTCGTCCTTGAAGCGCTCGGCCACCCAGTCCCATGAGCGTGCATGGTCACGCCCGCCATGCACCATGATCAGGGGCTTGCGATCGCGGTCGCCCCATGACCAGTAGCTGAGCCTGAGCCGCTGCGACTGCACAAAGTGTTGCCAGGGCTCAGACATCAGCTCCCCCCTCCAGGCCGCTCGTCGATCCGTCGCCCCAGATCGCACGGGTTCGAGGTGCAGCCTATCACCCTCCCTTGACCGGGCTGCGGGTCGCTTCCTACGGTCTCCCCGTGACCAGCACTGCCGGACTCCCCCGCCACGTCGAGGTGATGCTGGACCCGGCCTTCTACGCCCACCGGCCTGACAGTGTCGAACTGGTCCAGACGCACATCTCCTTCGTGCTGCTGGCCGGCGATCGGGTCTACAAGGTCAAGAAGCCGGTCGACTTCGGATTCATCGACCAGGTTTCGCTCGAGGCGAGGCGCCTCAACTGTGAGCGAGAGGTGCGCCTGAACCGTCGGCTCTCCCGAGGGGTCTACCTCGGCGTCCAGCAGCTGGTCGAGATGCCAGACGGACGCCACCTTCTCAGACCCGATACACCGCCGCACGCGGGCGGCCCCACAGATGCCGGGACGGTCGTCGAGTACGTGGTTGAGATGAACCGGCTGCCGGAGGATCGGACGCTAGCCGCCCTGCTCTCTGGCCGTGGGGTGCCAGGCGACCTGATGCAGCGTCTCGCAGAGCGCCTGCTCGATTTCCACGGTGCAGCCCGGGTGATCCCGTTCGATCCGGCCTACGCCGGTCAGGCGGCGCAGCTCTCGTGGTGGGGGCGGGAGAAGCAGGAGGCGGCCCCCTTCATCGGCACCACCTGGGCCACGGGCGACGCGCAGGCGCTGTCCCGTGCCGTCACCTCGCTCCTCGACCGCGACGGTCACCTCTTCGACGAGCGGTTGGAAGCGGGCCGCGTCGTGGACGGCCACGGGGACCTGCACGCCCAGCACGTCTACCTGGTCGCGGACGAGGTACAGATCGTCGACTGCCTGGAGTTCACCGACTGGTTCCAGTTCCGCATCGAGGACGTTGGCTACGATCTCGCCTTTCTGGCGATGGACCTCGAGGCGCGCGGCCACCGCGATCTCGGCGATGAGCTCGCCGGCCGTTACATCGCCGCCTCCGGCGACGAGACGATCTCCGTCCTGCAGCCGTTGCACCGGGCGTTTCGGGCCTTCGTACGCGGCAAGATCGAGTCCCTGAGCGCCCACGCCCCGGAGATCGCGGCGGACCAGCAGGCAGAGCATGCGCGGGCAGCCACCCGATACTTCGCTCTCGCCACCCGGATCATCAACCGTCGTTCCCCGCCCCTGCTGGTGGTGCTCGCCGGCCTCTCTGGAAGCGGTAAGTCACTGGTCGGCGCGACGCTGGCGGCGCGCATCGGCGCCGCCTATCTCTCCTCGGACATCGTCCGCAAAGCGCTCGCCGGGCTCCCCCTCACGGACCGGGTACCGGCCGCTCGCCTCCGGGAGATCTACGGCCCGCGGATGAACGAGCGCACCTACCGTGAACTCGGGAGGCGCGCCCGGAGCCAGCTCGCGGCGGGCCGGCCGGTCGTTCTCGATGCAACGCACGGACGACGCGCCGGTCGCGAAGAGACGATCGCGATGGCACAGGAGCTCGGTGTGCCCGCGCTCCTGGCCGAGCTCGTCCTTCCCGACGAGGAGGCGCTCACCCGGCTCAAGCGCCGCAGCACAGACCCGCTGGCGATCTCCGACGCCACGCCCGCCGTACGCGCCGCCCAGCGCCGAGCCTTCGAACCGATCTCCGAGCGCGAGGGCGTCTATCTTCGGCTGAACGCCGGGGAGCGGCTCGGTCGGCTGGTGGATCGGCTCGAAACCGCCGGGCGAGCGCTGCTGGCCCCCGAATCGGGCCCGCGTTAGCCTCCACACGAGGTGCCCGATGCCTGAGTCACTCCCCACCGCCCTTGCCGCCCTGCGCGATCGGGTGCAGTCACTGGTCGACGATCAGCTGCAGCCATTGGAGGCCATGCTCTCCCCCGATCCACAGGCGGCGATCCCGGCCGACGCCGCCCGGGCCACCCGCGAGCACTCGCGGAGCGCCGGCATCTGGGCGATGACACAGCCGAGAGATTTCGGTGGGACCGAGGCTGGGCCGCTGGCGCTGACCGTCGCGCGTGAGACCCTCGCCACGGCGAACCTGCGCCTCGCCCGCTACGTCTTCGGACCGGGCCCCGGCGTCCTGGCCGCCGCCGAGGGTCGCCTGCGTGAGTCCTACCTTGAGCCACTGGTGAGGGGCGACAAGCAGGGAGCCTTCGCCTTCACCGAGCCCACCGGTGCCGACGCGCCGCGCCCGACCTGGGCGGCGCGTGACGGCGATCAGCTCGTGATCACCGGTCGCAAGGCCTTCGTCACCGGGGGCAGCTCCGCCGACTTCTACACGGCGCTCGTCAACGTCGAGGCCGGGTCCCAACCCGAAGAGTCCGAGGGGACGGCGATGGTCGTGATCGACCGCGACGCCGATCGCCTCGTGATCGAACGCGAGTTCCGCAGCCTTGAGGGCGGCGATCACGTCGCGATCCGCTTCGACGGTGTGCGCGTCCCCGACTGGCACATCGTCGGCCGGGTCGGGGAAGGGATGCCCCGCGCCCTGCGCAACATCGGCAACGTGCGGATGGCCGTGGCGGCCCGCGCCAGTGGCATCGCCCGCTACTCGGTCGGCTTTGCCGAACAGCACATCAGCAGTGCCCACCGCACCGGTCGCAGCCTCTCCGATCGCGAGGGTGTGCGACTGCGCTACGCGGAGATGCGCGTCGCCGCCTACGCGATGCGCAGCGTGCTCTACCGCACGGCCCGCCTGGTCGAGTCGCAGGGCGACGGCGCCGTCAACGAGGTGATGGCGACCAAGGTGTTCTGCACCGAGCAGGCCGGTCAGATCGTCGACGGTGCGATCCAGCTCTGTGGTGGTGGATCGCTGATCGCCGGACACCCCCTCGAGCGCCTCTACCGCGAGGTCCGGTCGATGCGCTTCGTCGAGGGAGCGTCGGACATCCTCCGCCTCAACATCGCTCGCGGCCGTCTGGATTTTAACGCCGGCATCCTCTGACGAGCCGGCCGCACGGCCCTGCCGCATCACCCGGGCGGCCCGGCCTGCGTGGTACGCTGCCCCGAATTGCCGAACGCCCAGACCCGCTCGGCTAGCTAGCATCGGACCATCATGGCCAGCAGTCGCGACCCTCGTGGCGCGAACCGAGTCTCGAGCGTGAGCCCGGCGCAGCGTTCCTCCCTGGGGGCCGTGGCCCCAGCGGCTCAGGCTACCGCCGGAGCGAGGCCCACGACCCAGTTGGGCTCGCCCGGCTCCTCGCCACCGCCCTCGCCACCACCGCCCTCGCCACCACCGCTCTCGCCACCACCGCTCTCGCCACCACCGGCGACGACGACGGCCCCCGAACTCTCCCGTCGCTGGCGGACCTTCGACTCGCTGCGTGACCCCGACTTCCGCTGGTTCTTCGCTTCGCTCTTCAGCCACTACGCCGCCATGAACACACAGATGTTCATCGCCGGCTACCTGGTCTTCGAACTGACCGGATCCTTCGCCTACCTGGGGGCGATCGCGATCGCCCAGGGGCTGCCGATGCTCTTCCTCGCGCCCATCGGCGGCGTGCTCGCCGACGCCGTGCGACAGAAGAAGTACGTCGTCCAGGTCGGGCAGCTGCTCAACGGGCTGAACACGCTGCTGGTGGCCTTCTGGATCCTGAGCGGCCTGATCGTGGTCGAGCACCTCGTCTTTGCGGCCGTGATCCAGGGCCTCGTCTCGGCGCTCCAGATGCCGTCCCGGCAGGCGCTCACGCCCGAGGTCGTGGGCCTCGAGCGCCTCACCAACGCGCTCGCGCTCTCGACCGCGGGGATGAACTTCAACCGCCTCGTGATGCCCGGGCTGGCCGGCTGGGGACTGGCCGCGATCAACCCGAACGAGGGGATCGGCGGGAGCGAGTACGTCTACCTGGCGATGGGCGGCCTCTTCATTGCCGCCGTCTTCTTCATGTTCCGGGTGCCCACACAACCGATACCGGCGGCCCGCAGCCGGACGGCAGGCGCCGCCATCGCCGACCTCCGCGACGGCTTCGCCTACGTGCAGCGGACGCCGGCCGTGAAGATCCTCCTCGTCACCAACCTCCTGATCGTCAGCGCCTCCATGCCCTACTTCATGCTGCTGCCCGGCTTCGTCGAGAACGTACTCGGCGCCTCCAAGGGGGAACTCGGCTTCCTAATCAGCGTGCAGGGAGTCGGCTCGCTCACGGGGTCGCTCCTGATCGCATCGATGCCCGCCAGGGGACGGGGCCGCATGATGCTCTACAGCTCGCTCCTGCTCGGCGTGGCCCTGATCTGCTTCGCCGCCTCCACCCACTTCTGGCTGACGTCCGCGGTCCTGATCGTCGTCGGCCTCGGGCAGGCCGGCCGCATGTCGCTCAGCAACGTCCTGGTCCAGAGTTACTCGGCCGCGGAGTACCGCGGCCGCGTGATGTCGGTCTACATGATGGAGTTCGGGCTCACGATGATCGGCACGTTCGTGGTCGGGCTGCTCGCCGCCTGGATCGGTCCTCAGTGGGCGATCGGGGGGACGGCCGCCTGGCTCGTCGTCATGGTCGGCTACCTCCTCCTGCGCACCGACTTGCCGAACCTTGACTAGTCGCCAGCACCCCGGCGCCGGTCAGACGGCGAGGCGACCGCACCCGGACCCCGAGGCGGAGGCGCTGCGGGCGCTGGGACGGGCGCTCGAGACGCTGCGCCCCGGCCACCGCCCCGACGAATCCCTGCAGCTCCTCGCCGATCTCGCGCGAGAGCTCACCGGGGCGGCCTACTCGGCGCTGGCGATCACCGACAGCGAGAACAACACCGAGGGATTCTTCGTCTCGGGCCTCGACGAGGCCACGCTGCGCCGGCTGAAGACCGCCCCCCAGGGCCACGGGCCCCTCGGCTCGCTGCGCTACGACGGCCGACCGGTCCGCTTCGACGACGTCAGCCAGCACGCCAAGGCCTTCGGCTTCCCATCGAATCACCCGGAGATGCAGCGGCTGATCGGCGTTGCGATCTGGGCGCAGGCCGAGGTGCGGGGAGCGCTCTACGTCACCGACCGTGCCGATGGAGAGCCCTTCACGGACGGGGACGAACGAATCCTGCTGACGATCGCCGACCACGCATCGCGCGTGGTGGAGACGACCTGGTACTGACCGGTGCGGTGCTCGCCTGGCAGCCGAATACGACTAGGGCGCAGCGGCCAGCGGGCGGGCGTACCGGGGCACCGTGTCTCCCGGGCATTCGACGGCGCGGGCGCCGCCGCTCGGTCAGGCGAGGTATTGGCCGAACCACTCGACCGACTTCATCCACGAGTCCATCGCTGCAGCTTCGTGGTAGGCCGGTCGCGTGTCGTTGAAGAATGAGTGCTCTGCACCCTCGTAGAGCGTGATGTCGTTCGTCACGCCGTTCTCGGTGAGCGTCGCCCGCAGCATGTCGACCTGATCGACCGGGATGCCACCGTCTTCTGACCCGTATGAGCCAAGCACGGGCACCCTGATCGTCGCTATCTGCTCCGCCGAAGGCATCCCGCCGCCGTAGTAGACGTGAACGGCGTCGACGCCGGACGTAGGCCGGATCGCCGACGCCAGGGTCAGGCCGCCGCCCATGCAGTAGCCGACGCATCCGACCTTACTCATGCCCTGCTCACTCTTCAGCCAGGCCACGGCGGCGTCGAGCTCCTGAGCTGCCAGGTCGCGTTCCATCGCCATCGCGAGCTTCATCGCCTCGTCGGGCTCTACGGCGATCTCCCCGTGGTAGAGGTCGGGAGCGAACGCCACGTAGCCCTCGACGGCGTAGCGATCGGCGATCTCCTTGATGTCGTCGGTCAGGCCCCACCACTCCTGGATGACGATGAGCCCGGCCCTCGGCTCTTCGTCGTCGGGTGCCGACAGGTACCCCGCTACTTCGAAGTCCCCGTGTTCGATCGTCATGTCAGGCATCGATGCCGCCCCTTTCGCTCGCGTTCGGCGAATTATAGCGGGGTCACCTGGAGGGGCGTCGCCGGCTGGGACCGACGCCCGTGCCGGTGTCCACTACTCGCGCAGCCCGGCCGGGATCTCAAAGTTGAGAACGGCCCGCCCGCCCGCCTCCACCCCACGCTCGGCGAACCAGCCTCCCGCTGCCTCGATTGCGAAGCGGCTGAGAGCATCGGGCTGCCAGATCCGCTCAGTCCCGGCCTCCATCTCGAAGACATCGACGATCACCCCCTCCTCGTCAACGAAGGCGATGTCGATGTCGATGTGGGTTCCGTGCATCCAGAACCGGGGGCGGATCGGCTCGCGCCACCAGAAGAGCATGCCACGACCGATGAGCTCGGTCCTGCCCGCCAGTCCGATCCCATATTCGGCGCGCGGCGGAACCTCGATCGGCAGATCGTACGACGTGCCGTCTTGGGCGATCAGCGTCGCAAGCGGCAGCTCATCGGTCGGGATCGTGAAGGTCGAGGTGACCGGCCCAGCTGGCTCGGCCGTCGCCGCCACCGCGTTCGGCGTCGCCGGCATCGGGGTGGGGGTCGGACTGGGTGTGATCGGTGTTGCGGAGGGTGTCGGGGTCGGAGTGGGTGCCGCCGCTGGAGGGGGGGCGAGCGTCACCGCGACCGCGGTGGTGCTGGGCGGGGGAGCCTTCTCGGACAGACTCTGAGTGGGCGTCGCCACGCTGGTGGGCGGGATCGAGACAGCGGCGGTAGTCCGCGCCTGCGTAGGCGTTGGGGCCACCTGCGTTGGGGCCACCTGCGTCGGGGCCACCTGCGTCGGGGCCACCTGCGTCGGGGCCACCTGCGTCGGGGCCACCGCAGTCTCCGACACCTGAGTCTCTGGCACCTGAGTCTCTGGCACCTGGGTCGCGCGCGCCGGTGAACTCGCGATGCTGCCGGCAGCGGCCGCTGCCGCCGACGTCAGCGTTTCGGTGGGCTGCTGCCGGTCGCCACGGCAGGCACCGGCCACGAGCAGTAGCGCCGCAATCGCCCATATCGCGCGCCGGCGAGGAGGCTGTCGCATCTGCCCGATCATAGCCCGCCCGTTGACATCATCTCCAACCGGTTGAGAGGCTCGACAGATGGCCACTCACCACATCCTCGACCTGGCGCTCAGGCTCTGGCCGGAAGTGCGGGACCGCTCGCACGTCTCAGATCCCTCGATGCTCGACGAGCTGCTCACCTCGCTCGGCCAGCCGGGAGCACCGGGCTACGACTGCGGCCTGAGCACGACCTTCTCCTGCTTCGATCCCGCGGAGGCGGCTCGGCTCACGTTGCCGACCGGTGAAGAGATCATCAGCGATCCCGAGGCGCGACTGGTCGGCCACGTAATCGTGACCCGCACGCTGCTCGCCGCCGGCCTCCATGTAGACCAGCGGGTAGTCGGCGCGATGGCCGACGCATACGCCCTCTCCTGGGCGATCATTCCCAGCCGCCGCGATCTCTCGGCTAGCACGCTCGCCTGCACCCTCTGGCTGATCGCGCTCGACCCGCGCAGCAGTTCCGATCGCCCGCTCCCGGTCAGTCTCAACTCGCCCTGTTGCGCAGATCCCGAGCGATGGGATCCGGACTACCCGCTCTTCTCCCACTACGACATCCGGGAACGAGCGATCGACTGGTCGGTGTTCGCGAGCGGCGGCCCCGCGCGCCGCAGCGGCTGCTCGATCTGGACCATCGTTGAGCCGTTGCTGGGGCTTGATTCCGACAATCGCGTGCGAATCGCGCTCGCCTCCTACGCCGAGGCAACGGAGAGCGACCAGACCAGCGGCGGCGCGGCGGCAATGCTGGAGCGCGGTCGCATCGCGGCCATGCTGCACGGCAGTCTCGGCCTGACCGGCGCCTGAGAGTCCCATCCCGAGCGGTCGCAGCCCCGCTCACCGCTCGATCGCGGCTCGCTGCCAGACCAGGCTAGGTGCTGAGATCCGGCGCGATGATCAGCCTCGCCCTACTCGTGGACCTGCATGTTCGGGGTGTCGCTCAGCGCCATCTCCGTGACCTTGGCCAGCACCTCCAACAGTTCACGGTCATCTGGGCCGGCCATGTCCGTGATGTGGTAGCCCCCAAAGGCGTCCACCACAGTCTTGTGATCGTCGATCACGAAGTCGGGGAAGGTGTGCACCTCGTAGGTCTTCAGCCGCTCGTGGTGATCTTCCAGGGGCTTGAGGAAGTAGTCGTCGACATACTCATCCAGCTTGTGCCGGCGCATGTCCCAGCGCCTGATCCCGACACCGGACCAGACGAAGATCTTGTGTCCATCGTCCCGCAGCTTCTGAAAAACGTCGTGCGCGTGGTTCCGGAGCTTGCCGTCCCACATGATCAGCGTGTTGTCGACGTCGAAGAAGACGTTGAGTTCGCGCATCAGGCCCCACCAACCTGCTCGGCCATGAATTGGACAACGATCTCATTGAACCTGTCGGGCTGTTCGAAGTAGACCGAGTGGCCACAGCCAGGAACCTCGACGAACCGCGACCCCTCCACGATCTCATGCACTCGCCGCAAGATCTCAGGTGGAGTGAGTGGGTCCTCGCTTCCGACCAGGAACATCGTCGGCACCCGCAGTGCCGCGACCTCGTCTCGTGTCGGTGCCATCGAGTCCAATTCCAGCTGATGTCGGGGTGGGTTGAGGTTGAAGATCTGCTGGTAGAGGAAGGCGCCCGCCGGGTCCTCGGCCTTGAACTTCGCGCCGAGTGCACGAGCGGTGAGCGGCGCGCTCGCCATGTCGTCTCGCTCCCGGATCTCTGCGACGCGGTCGCGCAGTTCAGGCCAGTCAAAGAAGCCCCAGGTGTCCGCCATCACCAGCGCCGTCACTCGCTGCGGACTCCGCACCGCCAGGCCGAGGGCCGCACGACCGCCCATCGACTGCGCGACGAGCGCCGTCCGACCGATGCCCAGCGCGTCAAGAAACGCCTCAAGATCGTCTGTGAAGCGCGCAACCCCAACACCGTCGGGGTCGAGCGAGCGCCCGAAGCCCCGCTGATCGATCGATATGCACCGGTAGCGCTCGCGAAAGACAGGCACCTGCTGCCACCAGGAGATGTGATTCCCACCGGCCCCGTGCAGGAAAATCACGGTCTCCTCGCGATCGTGGGGGTTCTGTTCGTCGTAGAACAGATCGATCCCGTGGACATGGACGCTGGGCATCAACTGACTCCGTTTCCCGGGCGTGACGCCCGTGACCGGTAGGTCGGGCGCGGGCGCTCAGAGTCCCGGCGAGGGCCTCCCCCTCCGAGACCGATCGGATTGACAGGGCCTCTGTGCATCCTAACGCGAAACTGCCGCATCTCTGAGGGGCGCCGGGGCCGGGGACGAGGCCTGGGCTGGCACTAGGGACGCTCTGAACAGACCCGCATGATCTGTTAAGATGCCTACACGGGATGGTATGGCATTCGACCAGATGACGAGGTGAGCGCGATGGGCGAGGCAACGTTCGCGGAGCTGTACTACGACGCGAAGAAGCGAACGACTCGCCGGGAGCGGTTTCTGGAACGACTCGATCGGCTGGTTCCGTGGCGGCAACTCGAGCAGCGCATTGCGCCCCACTACCCGATGCCGGGACGGGGGCGCCAGCCCTACCCACTGTCACTGATGCTGCGGGTGCACATCGTGCAACTGGTCGACAACCTCAGCGACCCGGCGATGGAGGACGCGCTGTACGAGAATCTCACCGTGCAGCGCTTCGTGGGGCTCAGGCTATCGGACGCGATCCCCGATGAGACGACGATTCTCAACTTCCGCCACCGGCTGGAGGCGGCCGCGCTGAGGAGGGGATTGCTCGAGGAGATCAACCGCCATCTGGAGGCGGAAGGACTGCAGTTGAGACAGGGGACTGTGGTTGATGCCAGTATCATCAGCGCCCCCTCGTCGACCAGGAATCGGGCCAGAGCACGGGATCCCGAGATGCACCAGACGCGCAAGGGAAACCAGTGGTACTTCGGGATGAAGTTGCACATCGGGGTGGACTCTGAGAGCGGCATCGTGCACAGCCTCCACACGACGGCGGCGAACGTGAGCGACATCACCGCGGCGCCCGACCTGCTGCACGGCAACGAAAGGCTGGTCTGTGGCGATGCGGGCTACCAGGGCATCGGAAAACGTCTGGAGCAGCGCGAGCGTGCGGTGCAGTGGCAGGTTGCCATGCGACCGGGCAAGCGGCGACTGCTCGACCGGGAGGGTGAGGAGTGGCTCGAAAGAAGCGCAAGGCCTCCGTGCGTGCGAAGGTCGAGCATCCGTTCCAGATCGTGAAGGTGCGCTTCGGCTACGCCAAGGTCCGCTACCGCGGATTGTTCAAGAACACGCAGCGGCTCGCGTTGCTGTTGGGGCTGGCCAACATGGTTCGAGCGGAGCGCCAACTTGCTGCGTAACAACGGCGCAGTGCGCCCAGAATCCCGCAGCGAGCGCCAAACGGCACTCGCAGAGCCGCTCGCGAGCCCCGATCAGGCCGCATTCCTGACCATCAAGCGATTGAACGCCCCAGAAGAGCCTGATCGGCCGCATTTCGCGGCCAGTTCAGAGCGTCCCTAGGCCCCGGTCGGCTGGGCGACGCACGAGGTGAACGTGAAGGCGAAGGCCGCGACACCATCGCTCTCGCTCTCAAGCGTCAGCGTGCGCTGCTCCACATCGCCGTTGCGGACCAGACGGTACATCCTCGGTGAGTCCACGCGGACGACACCATCAGCCACATCCTCGCCGGCCAGCGGGCCTGGAGCCTCACCGTCGACCAGCACCCGCACCGTGGCGACCTCGCCGGTCAACGGTGGATGGAGGACCAGGTTCACGTCGGCCGCCACGTACTCGAGGTGAACACGGCTCGGGCGCCTCGCACCGTAGGGACGTGCAGCGCTCTCCCCCGTCAGGATCCAGTCACCCTCGTAGTACAGCATCCCCTGCACGTGCTTCCCGGGGTCTGTGTAGGTGCTCGGCTGGTCGGGTGCGATATTGAGGATGTTGCCGATGCTGCCGCGGGCGAGCCCGCAGTAGAGCTCCGGCGTGACGCGGTAGCAGACGGCCCCGCTCTCGTCCTCCGGCCGGACCGCCTCCATCAGCTCGGGGAGGTTAGCGGAGAACCCTTCCTGCTCGCGGATCAGGAGCTGAAGGGCCTCTTCCGATTGGCGATAGTCGCCCTCGCCACTGTGGTGCGCCCGCAGCCTGCCCGAGACGTCGACGAAGTACTTCGCTGGCCAGAAGCGGTTCGCGTAGGCCTGCCAGATCTTGAACTCGGCGTCGAGGACGACCGGATGTTCGATGCCCAGTGATTCGATCGCTCGTCGCACATGGTCGGGGTTGCGGGCGAATGAGAACTCGGGCGTGTGCACGCCGACCACCTGCAGCCCATGTTCGGCGTATCGCCTGTGCCACTCCGAGACGTATGGCAGCGTACGCAGGCAGTTGACGCAGGTGTAGTCCCAGAAGTCGACGAGCACGGGGCGACCCGAACCACGGATCGCAACCGGGCCGCCCTGCAGCCACTCGCCACCCTCAAGCTCCGGCGCGTAGACCGGTGTCCTGGCCTCCTGTGTCATCCCTCATCCCCTCGCTCCCCTACCTGGCGACTGAGCCCTCTCCATCCCGGGCATCGAGCCGTCCGGGTAGTCGCTGATCAACCCCGGCGCGCAACCATAGCGTGGCCGCCTAGGCGGGGTAGCCGTCGGCCGACATGACCTCGCCGAGCTGCTTCACGTGGTCTGTGTCGTGCACGCGCTCGAACAGGAACCAGGAGCGGCTGTTCAACTCGCCGAACGCGCCGGGCGGCGATGTCATCGAGTAGTTCGGGGAGGGCGGCAGGCGCTCGAGCAGCGAGGTGTAGCGGACCGAGTGTTCGACGAGATGCCCGCGCAGCTCGGCGAAGGTGTCCGGCACCGACGGCGACGCATCGCTGCTGCTCGCCTCCCGGCCGGCTACCAGGTCCTCAACGCGGCGCATACCACCGCGCGAGACCGCCAGCAGGTGGGTGATGACCTCGCGGATACTCCAGACATCGGGATCGGGCTTGAAGTCCGCCTGCTCCTCGGTCACCCGTTCGATCTTGAGCAGCAACGCCCCTCGTTCGGCGATGAATCGTGGCCACAGGTCGACCCAGTCCCGCCGCTCGGCGAAACCAACCAGGTAGTCGCGCACCCGCTGCGCATCCGGATCGAGCTGCGGCGCCGTCCCACCGTTCTCCGACGTCATCACGTAGTCCCATCTGGTGGTCGCCCCGTCACGCGCTCGGTCGCCCGTGCGAAGCGCTCCATGTGGTCGGGCCCACCGCGCAGCACCAGGTCAGCCTGCGCCTCAAGTCCATTCGCGTCACCGCCGCTGGCGACGGCGTTGATCACCTGCTTTGCCCAGCGTGACGCCAGCGGGGAACTCGCGGCAACTGAGCGCGCGAGTTCGTCAACCTGGGCCTCGAACTCAGTCACAGATGCTACGCGGTTGACGAGGCCGATGCGCAGTGCCTCGGGCGGATCGACGGGCCGCGAGGTGAAGATCAACTCCTTGGCCATTACCGGACCGACGAGCGCCGCGAGTCCGGCGGCCCCAACCACGAGGCCATACTCAGAACCGGGGAAGCGGAAACGCGAGCGCTCACTGACTACGCGCATGTCGCATCCGCAGGCGAGCAGCGCTCCGGCGCCATAGGCCGGTCCGTCGATCGCAGCAATCGTCGGCTTTTCCGATGAGGCGACGCGACTGGCTGCGTCTCTCGAGGGGTTGAAGCGTCGATCGCCGGCCTCAGCGGCGGCCAGTGCCTCGCCCATGTCTGCGCCTGCGCGGAACGAACCGTCGGTCCCCTCGACGACGATCACGTGCACCGCGGGATCCTGGTCTAGGCGTTCCATCGCCTCGAGGACTGCGCGAGCGAGCGGTTCGTTGATCGCGTTGCGTTTGTCCGCACGGTTGAGCCTGAGGCGGCCCACGCCCTCTGCGACACTGACAACCACCAGCCGATCGCTCATCCGTGAGCCCACCCTTCCCCGTCTGCACCTCTGTCCAGTATGCGCGATGGTCGCAGGCGGGCGGGAGAGACTCTTCGCGGGCTCCCTGGCTCGCCTAGTCGCGAGCGCACGGATACCGCGGTGGTGGGGGCGGGGCGTTACTCTGGGCGTCTGGCGGAGCATCACGCGAAGGTGCGGTTCTTGTGAAGGTTGCTGCCGGTCGACGATTCTTCGAGCACTATGGGGCAGCGGCCCGAGAGATCGTGCCGGACATCGAGTGGGCCCTCGTCGATGCCGATGGCAGCTGGTCGGGGTCTCCTCGGGACTGTGACCTGATCGTCTGGGCCGCTGACGCCTACACGAGTGCCTTCGTCGAGGCGGTCCTGGAGATTCCCCGGCCCAGCTGGGCACATACCGAGGACGCCGGTATCGATGGGCGCTTCTACGACGGCATGCGCGAGAAGCAGGTGGCCCTGACCCATAGTCCGGGCGCCAATGCTCGTGAGGTAGCGGAGGTTGCCTTCGGCTTCGTGCTCTGGTCAGCGAAGAGTCTGGGCGAACTGCGCGATCAGCAACGCGAACACCGTTGGCACCTGCTCCCGCTCGAGAGCCTCAGCGACAAGACCATGCTGGTCGTGGGGCTCGGCGCGATCGGCGCTCGCGTGGCCTCCTATGCAGAGGTCTTTGGTATGCGAGTGCTCGGGATCCGTCGCTCGATCGAGGCGGTGCCGCACGTCGATCGACAGGGCACGATGGCCGACCTCAGCTCCTTCCTCCCTGAGGCGGACTTCGTGGTGCTGGCGATCCCGGTCTCCCCGGAGGTCGTGGGCCTCATTGATGGGGGCCAGCTGGCGCGCATGAAGGAGACCGCCACGCTGGTCAATGTCGGACGCGGAGCCCTGGTCGACATCCCGGCCCTTAAGCAGGCGCTCCGTGGCGGACACCTGCGTCACTTCTGTACGGATGTCCTACCCAGCGAGCCGTGGCCCGCAGATGACGATCTCTGGGACCTCCCCAACGTCCTGATCACGCCGCACAACGCGTCGTCCTCACCGCTCTACCTCAGGCGCGTGGGCGACCTGTGGATCGAGAATCTGCGCCGCTATGTGCGGGGTGAACCGATGCTGCACCGCGCGTTCTGATCCTCGCACTGCGCGGCGCCGGCGTCAGTTCGACTCCCCCGCGGGGCGCGCTGGAAGCACTGCGGCAACGCTGGCCGGCACAAGCGGTGGAGACGAGTCGGCCACGCACATCACGTCGCCGGCCGATCGCATATACGGCCTCTGGGCGCCGGCTCTCTACTCGCCGGCTGCCAGCCGCGCGAGAGTCGCCGAACGCGCTCGGCCGGTGCGCGTGACAGGTGGTGTCAGACGAGCTGCGCTACGAATGTCGCGTGGTCGACCACCGTTCCCGGCCCGCCACGACGACTGCGCCATTCCCTCACCTCTCCGGAGCAACGCCATGATCGCGCCGAGTGCTACAGACCAGCCCGAAGCTCACCTACCTACGGAGCCGGCCGTTCAGCGCCCGCTCGAGGTTCGAGAGATACTCCGCGAACGCCCGGCGTCCCGTCGCCGTCGCCTGCAGCCACGTGCGCGGTTTGGAGTCGTGGAACTCCTTCGTCGTGACCAGGTAGCCGGCCTCCTCCAGCTTGCGCATGTGGGAGGTCAGGTTTCCACCGGTCAGCTCGAGCGTCATCTGGATGAACCCGTAGGCGAACCGATCGGTCTCGGGGTGGGAGACCAGGAGCGTCATGATTCGCAGGCGAGTCGACTGGTGAATGGTCTCGTTGAGGACGACCGCCTGCGGGGTCATGGGACGCCGCTCTTGCGCATCCACGCCGCGCCGGCCGCGACCACGATCAGTGTCGCCACTGCCGAAACCGCCAGAGCCGCGTCGCCTGCGAGATAGCTGGGGATGTAGAACGCCGCCACGATCCCGGCGCCCACCAGCGCGATCACCGGGCGATGCATGATGCCGAAGAGGATGTAACCCAGCGCGACGATGCCAACGGCGACGCGGGGGATGTTGTCCCCGTCGTCCGCGTTCCACATCCCGGCTACCGCCGGGATCAGGAATGCCGCCGCGACGACCGCCAGCCAGAAGAGGAACACCCTGATACCCGCGCTGCGAATGGCGCTACCGTCCGCGTGTTCCCTGCCCGCACGGCGTCCGATGATTGAGCTCCCCACCATCCCGACTGTCACGAGCCCCCCCCACAGCGGGGCGCTGATCCAGGGAGAGCTCTCCCACACCTCGGTGGCCAACGTCTCGATCGCAAACTGCGAGAGGTACCCGACGGAGGCGATCGCACCCCACAGCAGCAAGATTGTCGACGTTCCGGCGACGTACATTGAACTCCGCGCGCGCTCCATCGTCGCCTGGATGGACTGCCAACTCTCTTCCGGTGTGAGCGTCCTCGCCTCGCCATCAGACTCTGGCATTGCTCGCCTCCCGCCGTCACCTGGACCGTGTCGTGGTCACACGTTTGCAACACAAACTAGTTTACATCACTAGTTTACGGGGCGCCAGCTCCAGCCGTTTGACGCCGATCCGCGGCCGGATGCTCGAAGCCCAGGCGCGACCTTGCGGCCCAAGCTGCAGTCGCCAAGTTCTCGGCGCCTCGCTCGATCGGCAAGGCGCGCCCGCATCTGGGAACCGATGGCAGGGTCCAGACGACTCAGCATCTGCCGTCTCCACGGGCCGCCTGGGACGGGCCCTTGTGGAGGCGTTCCCGAATACGTAGCCTTTGGCCACGATGAGCGCTCAGGAGCCCGACTTTCCCGGTTCCCCCGCTGAGGCGACGCCGCTCGGCAGCCTGCTCGCACCAATCGTCGACAAGCTCGGTCGCAACACCTCGCTCTCGCCCCTGCGCTACGACCTGAACGCCGGCGTCCCCGACCGTGGCTCGCTGCCGGCCGAGGCGCTCGCTCGCGCCGCGGTGCGGGTGCTCACCGACGATCCCGCCGGCGCCCTCACCTACGGCGGGCAGCAGGGCCATCTCCCCCTCCGCAGCTGGATCGCCGATCGCGCCGCCCGCGCCAGCGGGCTCGCGGTCGACCCGGCACAGGTCGCCCTCACCTCGGGGAGCGCGCACGGCCTCGAGAACGTCTCGCTGGCGTTCCTCGCCGACGGCGACACGGTGCTCGTCGGCGCGCCGACCTACCCCGGTGCGATCCGTACCTTCCGCGCACGCGGCGCTACGATCTCAGAGGTTGCGCAGGACAAAGGTGGTCTCGACCCCGACGCGCTGCGCGACCAGCTCACGCGGCTCGAGCGCTCGGGCACGCGGCCCAAGCTCCTCTACGTGATCCCGAACTACGATAATCCAACAGGCGCGACGCTCAGCGCCGAGCGGCGCCTGGAGCTCGTCGAGATCGCCCGCGCCTCCGGCCTCCTGCTCGTTGAGGACACAGCCTACGACGGGCTCGACTTCGCCGGCCCCCCTCCCCCATCCCTCTTCGCGATCGCGGGCGGCCGGGGCGTCATTCAGCTCGGGACCTTCTCCAAGACCGTCGCCAGCGGCCTACGCGTCGCCTGGACCCTGTCCGAGCGCCCGATCATCGATGCTCTGGTCCACATGCGCTTTGACAATGGAGCATCGCCATTCCTCCACCGGCTGGTCCTCGACTTCCTCGAGTCTGGGGAGTACGAACCGCATGTCGCCCGGCTGCAGGCGCTCTATCGTGAGCGGCGCGACGCCGCCGCCGGCGCACTCACCCGCCACGCCCAGCCCTACCTTCGCTTCGAGCTCCCAGACGGCGGATTCTTCCTCTGGCTCAACCTCGTCCCGCCACTGTCGGCCGAGGTGGTCCGCCTCGCAGCATCCGACCGCGATGTCGCCCTCACACCGGGATGCGGCTACTACGCCGGGTCCGGAGGGGAGGGGCAGCTGCGCCTCGTCTACTCGGCGCTCCCCCCGAGGGATCTCGCCGAGGCGATCGCCCGTTTCGGCGAAACGCTTTCGGCGGTCGCCCAGGCGGCCGATTCCTAGTCTCGGCTTGCCCGAGCCCGTCACCCGCCAATACCATCCTCAATAGCCCCCACACCCCCACCCCAGCTGCAGTGAGGACACGCCCGTGACGGTCGAAACGACTGCCGACAGCATCGTCCACGAACTCGGCCGCCTGTGGGCGGCCCACGACGTCGAGGCCCTCACCAGCGATGCCGTGAAGCACCTGACGGCCGGCTCGGCGACCGACTGGGGGATGCCGGCAGCGAGCAACGGGAGCGCATCGCCGATCAACATGGGCGGCGGCATCCCCGATCCCGGCACGCTGCCCCGAACCGAACTGCTGGCGGCGATGGGGCGGGCACTCGCCAGCGAGGACGACACGCCCCTTCGCTACGGCGGCGCAGTCGGCTACGAGCCACTCCGCGCCCAGCTTGCAGAGCGCTACACACGCGACCGGCACGTGCCGGTCACAGCCGACCACTTCCTCTTGACCAACGGCTCCGCCGATGCGATCGACCTCGTCTGTTCGACCTTCCTCTCGCCCGGCGACGTCGTGATCTCCGAGGCGCCCACCTTCTCCGGTACGCTGCGCACCTTCCGTGGCCACCAGGCCGAGGTGCTATCGGTGCCGATCGACGGTGACGGTCTCAAGGTCGATGAGCTCGAGCGCCTGCTCGAGCAGCTCAAGGCGCGGGGCCAGCGCGTCAAGCTGATCTACACGATCTCCAACTTCCACAACCCGACCAGCGCGTCGATGTCGACCGAACGGCGACTGGCGCTGCTGCGCCTCGCCGCCAGCCACGGCTGCTTCGTGCTCGACGACGACGCCTACGGCGAGTTCTGCTATGCGCCCGAGCAGCCCGCGACGCTCTCTGAGCTGTCGAGTGGTCACGGCGTGATCACGGTCAGCACCTTCTCGAAGATCTTGGCCACCGGCCTGCGCGTCGGCTGGGTACATGCCCAACCCGAGGTGCTGGAACGGATCATGCGGATGCGTTTCGACATGGGGAACAGCCCACTTCTGCACCACATGCTCTCCCAGTTCATGGAGGGCGGCCGCCTCGATCGGCACATCGAGGAGATGCGAGAGGTCTACTCAGCCAAGCTGAACACCCTCTCGGCGGCACTCCACCGCTACTGCGAGCC
Source organism: Dehalococcoidia bacterium (assembly GCA_965249675.1). GTDB lineage: Bacteria > Chloroflexota > Dehalococcoidia > UBA2979 > UBA2979. The sequence goes on along the minus strand of OZ252250.1, from coordinate 1,284,063 downwards.
CTACCTCAGCTTCCGCAAGCCGGCCGGCGGCTTCTTCCTGTGGGCGGAGCTCCAGCACGGTCTGACCGCGGTCGATGTCCAGCGCGAGAGCGTCGCCGAGGGCGTGATCTTTGCCCTCGGACGCGCCTTCTATCCAGACAACCAGGACCAGGGCGAACACCTCCGCCTCGCCTTCTCGTGGGTCGCCCACGACGAGATCGAGGAGGGGGCGCGCCGTCTCGCCGCCGCCTGTGAGCGCGTCGCCAACGGCGCGCGCTAGCACCGGGGAGGCGCCGAGATCCGATGGGGACCCGCAAACGACCCGACGACCTCACGCCATGGATGCCGGGCTTCCGCTACGGCTCACTGCTGCCCGCCCTCTCGCTCAACCTGATCGTGCGGGATACCGCCCGCTCCGCGGCCTTCTATCGCGACGTCTTCCTGGCCGAGGTCCACTACCAGGACATCGACTTCGCGGCCGTGCGATTCGGCGCCGCCGAGGTGATGCTGCACGCCGACCACACCCATGATCAGCATCCGTGGCACGGGTCGCTGAGCGCCGGCCGCGAGCGCGGCCTCGGCGCGCAGTTCCGGATGCTGGGGATCGATCCTGATCGGGCCGAGGCGCGCGCCAGCGCGCACGGCGCCACGGTGTCTGCGCCGGCGGCCGACAAGGGGCACGGCTGGCGCGAGGTGCTGGTCCAGGACCCCGACGGGTACGAGTGGGCGTTGGGCGTCCTGATCGCTCCCGCCGCCGGCCCCGCACCATCACAGCCGGCCCCACCCCAGCCAGCGCCGCACAGCTGACCGACGCGGCCCGGACATGTCCCCCCCAGGCGGATTGGTCGAGGAGCTGGCCAGCCTGCGACGTGACGTTGAGTTCACAACGGAGCTCAGGGGAGAGCGACTGCACTTCCGCTCGACCTGGGGGCTCTTCTCCCCGCGGCAGGTCGACGCCGGCACACGCCTCCTGCTCGATCGCATCGATGTCGCCCTGGGCGACGATTGCCTCGATCTCGGCTGCGGATACGGCGCGATCGGGCTGACGCTGGCCAGACTCGCTCCGGAGGGCCGCACCCTGCTCGTCGATAAGGACTTCGTCGCCGTCGACTACGCGCTCCAGAACGCGACCCTGAACCAGGTCGCCAATGCTGAGGCGCTCCTCTCCAATGGGCTCGCCCAGGTAGCACCGGAGCGGCGCTTCGACCTGATCGCCACCAACCTGCCGGCAAAGATCGGCAACGAGTTGACCACGCTCCTTGTCGCCGATGCCTGGGACCGGCTCCGGCCGGGCGGTCGCCTCTACCTGGTGACGCTGAGCGGCATGCGCCGCTTCATTCAGCGTGTCTACCAAGAACGATGCGGCACCTACGAGAAGGTCAAGCAGGGACGCATTCACACGGTGCATCGGGCGGTGAAGGCGGCGGTCGAGGCGTGAGTCCGACTGCCCCGTACCCACATCCTCGCCCGGCTCAGTTGTTAGGCTGCTCGATGTGACCTTCTACCCACCGCCGGGACCGATCTACCCCTCGCTGCGCGGACGACGCGCGCTCGTGATTGGGGGTTCTCGAGGGATTGGCCAGGCCATTGCGCTCCGGCTCGCAGGCGAGGGGGTCCACCTGATCGCCACCTACCTGCGAGACGAGCCGGCGGCACTTGAGACCGTCGCCCGCTGCCGGGTCCATGGGGTCGAGGCGGTCGCCATCAAGGCCGACATCGGCGACGCCGAAGCGCGCGGTGACCTCTTCAGACAGATCGCTTCCTGGAGACCGGACGATTCCGGAGCCGGGCTGGACATCCTCGTCAACAATGCCGCCCGCGGCCTTGAGCGGCCACGCGACGCGGTCGCGCAACGTCACGGCCACCTCCGTCGCACGATGGACGTCAACCTCTTCGGTCCCTGGGCCGCGGTCCAGGCCGCGCTTCCACTGATGGAGGCTCGCGGCGGTGGATCGGTCGTCAACCTGCTCTCGCCCGGCGCCGACCACTACATGCCCGACTACGCGGCCGTGGGCGTGAGCAAGGCGGCTCTGGCCTCGCTCACGATGTACCTGGCAACGGAACTGGCTCCGCGGCGAATCCGCGTCAACGCCGTGAGCGCGGGGTGGGTCGAGGGCTCGGCGGGGGACCGTACGTACCGAACCGAGGTACCCGACGCGATCCGGCCGTTCGTGCCGGCCGGTCGCAACGTCGCCCCCGAAGATGTAGCCGCCGCGGTCGCCTGGATCTGCTCCGACCAGGCGCCGATGCTGATCGGACAGACGATCTTCCTCGACGGTGGGTTTACATCGGCCTCCTGGGCGTCACTCCTCCGCCGCGAGGACCCACAACCCGAGGCCTGAGGGGAGAGCCCCAAGACGCGCCCCCGCTAGCGCGTGACCGCACCCGTCTCCGCACCGGAGACGAGCCTCGCGTACTTGGCGAAGACCCCGTGCTGGTAGTTGGGGGGTGCCGGCGTCCAGGCGGCGCGACGCGCCGCGAGCTCGACCCCCGGCACATCGAGGTCGAGGCGGCGAGCGTCGATATCGATCGACACCATGTCGCCCTCTCGGACGAGCGCGATCGGCCCGCCGTCCATCGCCTCCGGAGCGACATGGCCAGCCATCAGGCCACGCGTCGCGCCCGAGAAGCGGCCATCGGTCAGCAGGGCCACCGAATCGCCGAGCCCCTCGCCGACGAGCGCCGCCGTGACGCCGAGCATCTCGCGCATGCCGGGCCCGCCCTTCGGTCCCTCGTTGCGGATCACGACGACATCGCCGGCCTCGATCTGCCCGGCCAGCACCGCCTGCATCGAGTCCTCTTCCCGCTCGAAGACGCGGGCCGGACCACGATGCAGCATCCGCTCGTGGCCGGCGACCTTGATCACGCAGCCTTCCGGCGCCAGTGAACCCTTGAGGATGACGAGACCGCCGGTCTCTTTCAGCGGGCGGTCGAGCGGCAGGATGACCTTCTGTCCGGGGGTCTCAGCGGCCGCCCGGGCCTCCTCGGCGATCGTCTGGCCGGTCACCGTCATCACCCCACCGTGCAGGAGCTCGGCTTCGAGCAACCGCTCGGCAAGGAGCGGGGTCCCGCCGGCGCGGTCCCAGTCCAAGGCGACGTACTGGCCGCCGGGCCGGAGATCACCGATCAGGGGCGTCCGTTCGCTGATCTCGTCGAAGTCGTCGATGTTGAGCTCGACGCCGGCCTCGGCCGCGATCGCCAGGAGGTGCAGCACAACGTTGGTCGAACCGCCCGTCGAGGCGGCGCACATGATGCCATTCTCCAGCGCCTCGCGGGTCAGGATCTCGCGCGGTCGCTGGCCGCGCTCAAGTACGTCCATGACGAGCCGCCCGGCCGCAACGCCCACGTCCTCCTTACGGGGATCGGTGGCGCCGCTGGTGGCGCTGCCCATCGGCGAGAGTCCGATGAACTCCATCACCGTGGCCATCGTGTTCGCCGTGTACTGCGCACCACAGGCGCCGGCGCCGGGACACGCCACGCTCTCGAGCAGCGCCAGCTCCTCGTCGTCCATGTTCCCCGCGGCGTGCTGGCCGACGCCCTCGAAGACGTCCTGGATCGTCACGTCGTTACCGTGGAAGTTCCCCGGGGCGATCGACCCGGAGTAGAGCACCAGCCCCGGGATGTTGAGGCGCGCCAGCGCCATCGCACCGGCCGGGATCGTCTTGTCGCAACCGACGATCACCACCGCCGCGTCGAACCCGTAGCCGACGCCACAGAGCTCAATCGAGTCGGCGATCAGTTCGCGGCTGATCAGCGAAGCCTTCATCCCCTCGGTACCCATCGTCACGCCGTCACTGATCGAGACGGTATTGACCTCCATCGGCGTCCCGCCGGCCTCGCGGATACCCGCCATCACGCGCTGCGCGAGGGCCCGCTGGCTGAGGTTGCAGGGCATCGTGCCGATCCATTCGTGGGCAACCATCACAAGTGGCTTCGAGAGGTCTTCCGGCGTGTAGCCGACCGCATGGAGCATCGCCCGAGCCGCCGCCCGCTCCGGTCCGTCGACGACGCTGCGGCTGGCATGTCGGGGATCGAAGGGCATGGAAGTACTCATTTCGTCCGCAGATCCGGGTGTGTCAGGAGGCATGCTAGCAGTGATCCTGAGCGCAGAGCCGGTGTCCCCGAGGGGCGACTCAGGCGGCAGATGCGGCTTCGATCAGTCGTCCATCGGCAGCGGCGGCAGTGGCATCTCCTGGGCATGCCCGTTGCTGGCCGGGCAGCCCGGGCAGCTCCCATCGCTCTCCAGCACCCGCTGGCAGAGCGGGCAGAGCGGGCGACCACTGGCGACGATGTGCTGAATCGTGCGGATCAGAGAGAGCGCCTGCGCGCGATTGAATTCCATCCGGAACGAGGGCTCGCCGAGCTCCTCGGAGTCTGGTCCGCTGACGAGCAGGACCACGTGCTCACTCTCCTGATCGAAGTCGATCCCGAGCCCCGCAACCTGCAGGTCAACCTCTGGTGAGCTGGGGAAGGGGCCCATCTCCGTCACCGCCGAGACCGGGCGACCGCGTTCCGCCGAGTAGTCGGCGAGCAGTTGCGAGAAGCTCTGCCCGAGCCGCGACAGCTGCTCCTTTTCGAGCCAGAGCGCCGCGTAGCTCTCACCCTTGTTGGCACGCATCCGGAACGTCCGCTGGCCAGGAACGCCAACGGCCTCGGCATCGAGCGCATCAACGAGACCGAAGTCGATCATGGCGGATCCTCTGGCGGGAGAGCGGTGCCCTCGGGGCGCGATGATCTTTGTCCCTGGCGGGGTCACGGTCAACCACCACCCGCTCGTGCGACAGGGAGGAGGTGGTCCCTGTTAGCATCGCGCGGCACCGTCCCCCGGCCACCGAGGATCCCTCGAAGGGTGCCCGTCATGCCCGATTTCCACCTGCCCGACTCCATCGCTGAGGCCGCGGCCCGCATCCAGGCCGGCGAACTCACCGCCTCCGATCTCCTTGAGGCGGCCCTGGACCGCATTGGCGAGACGGACCGGCGCCTCAACGCCTTCGTCCGGCTCATGACCGACAGCGCCCGCGCCGAGGCAGGGGCGGCGACCGAACGCGCCCGGGCCGGCAGCCGTCTGGGCCCGCTCGATGGGATCCCGATCGCCGTCAAGGACCTCTACGACACGGGAGGTGTGATCACCAACGGCGGCACCCGCGCATATGCCGAGCGGATCCCGACAGAGGACGCAACGACCGTGCGCCTCTTGCGCGAGGCCGGCGCCGTGATCGTCGGCAAGACCAACACCCACGAACTGGCGCTCGGCGGCACTACCAACAACGCCTATCACGGGGCGACCCGCAATCCCTGGCATCTCGGGCGGGTCCCCGGCGGCTCCTCGGGAGGATCCGGGGCCGCCATCGCGGCCGGGCAGTCGCTCGGTGCCCTCGGCTCAGACACCGGTGGCTCGATCCGGATCCCGGCAGCATTCTGTGGCATCACGGGCCACAAGCCGACCTACGGGTTGGTCGGCCGGGGTGGCATCCTCCCGCTCTCGCTCACGCTCGATCACGCCGGGCCGATGGCACGCACGGCAGAAGACTGCGCGATCATGTTGACCGCGCTGGCCGGCTACGATCCGCGCGACTCGGACTCGGTCGATCGACCTCGCGAGGACTTCACCGAGAGGCTGGACCCCCCGATCACCGGGATGCGGCTCGCGGTGATCCCCTCCTTCCTCGAGCAGTGTGAGGCGCCCGTCCTGGAGAACTTCGAGCGCTCACTCGACGTGCTGCAGGAGCTCGGAGCGACGATCGAACGGCGTGAGCCGATCCAGGGAGAAGACAGCTGGCGCGACCGGCTCAACTCGCTGACGCTCGCCGAAGCTGGCACCTACAACGAGACCGCGCTGTCGGGCTACGGCGTGGCCGAGCCGCAGAGGCGCCGGATGCTGGCCGGTCTCGACACCCCGGTCGCCACCTACATCCGTGCACTCGCGTTGCGGCGAGAGATCGAGGCCGCCTTCGAACGCGGATTGGCCGACATCGACGCCTATGTCACCCCGACGACGCCGATCACGCCTGAGCCGATCGCCCCGGACCCGGCGACCGAGCGTCCCCCGTCGCTCAAGTTCCGCAACACGAGTGCCTTCGATCACTCACATCAGCCATCGATCAGCGTGCCGAACGGCTTCACCTCCCACCCGCACCAGCCACTGCCCACGGCGTTGATGATCACGGGCGCGCTCTTCGAGGACGCCCGTGTCCTGCGGATCGCCCACGCCTACCAGCAGGCGACCGACTTCCACCGGCAGCGCCCGCCCATCTAGCCGCTCCTGCGGCGGGGAGGGGCGCTTGCCGTTGAGCGGGACCCACATCACCCCCCGGTCCTGGGCCCCTGCTGCCGCGGCGCTCGTTCCGCTGCCAGCCCGGACAGAACCCTCCGCCGCACAGCTGACCTGGACGTGCGCCCTCTACCATTGAGCGATGCCGAGACCACTCCTGCCGCCATCCCAACTGGAGCTCTCGCCCGACGAATCGCTCGCCCGCCACACCTACCTCAGGCTCGGTGGCCCGGCCGCCTATTTCGGCACACCCCGGACGATCGATCAGCTCCAGGCGATGGCCCGCTGGGCGAGCGACGCCGGTCTGCCTCTCCGCATCCTCGGCGGGGGATCGAACATCCTCGTGGCCGACGAGGGTGTACGGGCGGTGGTGCTCTCTCTCAGGCGCGCCTGCGGCCAGACCGAACTCGGGGACGAGGGGCTCGTCACCGCCGGCGCCGGTGTGATGCTGCCTGCGCTCTCGCGCCGGGCGGCATCTGCCGATCTCGGCGGGCTCGAGTTCGCGATTGGCATCCCCGGCACCGTCGGAGGGGCGCTGCAGAGCAACGCGGGGATCGGGGATCGGCGCGAGATCGGCCCGCTCGTTGAGACCGTCCGCGTCCTCCGTGGTGCCGAGATCGTGACGCTCGGTCGCGACGACCTCTCGTTCGAGTACCGCAACTCCAATCTTCGCGGGAGCGACGACATCGCCCTCGATGCGACGCTCCGCCTCGAGCGCCGCGCCGGCTCAGCGTGCCTCGCCGAGATGACCCGGCTGCTCGAGGCTCGGCAGGCCTCGCAGCCGACCGCAGAACGCAACGCCGGTTCGATCTTCCGAAATCCCCCCGGCGACTACGCCGGACGGCTGATCGAGGCAGCCGGCTGCAAGGGGCTCCGCGCCGGCGGTGCCGAGGTCAGTACGCTCCACGCGAACTTCATCGTCCACGACGGGAGCGCCACGGCTGTCGACGTCGCCCAGCTGATGCTGCTCGTGCAGCAACGGGTCTTCGGCCGCTCAGGGATGCACCTCGTACCCGAGATCGAGTGGTGGGGGGACGCTGCAGCCCCGGCGGTCTTCGCCCGCCGCCGCTAGGGACGCTCTGAACAGACCCGCATGATCTGTTAAGATGCCTACACGGGATGGTATGGCATTCGACCAGATGACGAGGTGAGCGCGATGGGCGAGGCAACGTTCGCGGAGCTGTACTACGACGCGAAGAAGCGAACGACTCGCCGGGAGCGGTTTCTGGAACGACTCGATCGGCTGGTTCCGTGGCGGCAACTCGAGCAGCGCATTGCGCCCCACTACCCGATGCCGGGACGGGGGCGCCAGCCCTACCCACTGTCACTGATGCTGCGGGTGCACATCGTGCAACTGGTCGACAACCTCAGCGACCCGGCGATGGAGGACGCGCTGTACGAGAATCTCACCGTGCAGCGCTTCGTGGGGCTCAGGCTATCGGACGCGATCCCCGATGAGACGACGATTCTCAACTTCCGCCACCGGCTGGAGGCGGCCGCGCTGGGGAGGGGGTTGCTCGAGGAGATCAACCGCCATCTGGAGGCGGAAGGACTGCAGTTGAGACAGGGGACTGTGGTTGATGCCAGTATCATCAGCGCCCCCTCGTCGACCAGGAATCGGGCCAGAGCACGGGATCCCGAGATGCACCAGACGCGCAAGGGAAACCAGTGGTACTTCGGGATGAAGTTGCACATCGGGGTGGACTCTGAGAGCGGCATCGTGCACAGCCTCCACACGACGGCGGCGAACGTGAGCGACATCACCGCGGCGCCCGACCTGCTGCACGGCAACGAAAGGCTGGTCTGTGGCGATGCGGGCTACCAGGGCATCGGAAAACGTCTGGAGCAGCGCGAGCGTGCGGTGCAGTGGCAGGTTGCCATGCGACCGGGCAAGCGGCGACTGCTCGACCGGGAGGGTGAGGAGTGGCTCGAAGAGAAGCGCAAGGCCTCCGTGCGTGCGAAGGTCGAGCATCCGTTCCAGATCGTGAAGGTGCGCTTCGGCTACGCCAAGGTCCGCTACCGCGGATTGTTCAAGAACACGCAGCGGCTCGCGTTGCTGTTGGGGCTGGCCAACATGGTTCGAGCGGAGCGCCAACTTGCTGCGTAACAACGGCGCAGTGCGCCCAGAATCCCGCAGCGAGCGCCAAACGGCACTCGCAGAGCCGCTCGCGAGCCCCGATCAGGCCGCATTCCTGACCATCAAGCGATTGAACGCCCCAGAAGAGCCTGATCGGCCGCATTTCGCGGCCAGTTCAGAGCGTCCCTAGCGGTAACCTCTGTGGACGCTACCGCCGGCGACCGGTCCGCCTCAGGCGGCGCACGGCACGGGCCAGCGGCGGGCCGAGCACCTTTCGGGGCGTCACGCTGAGCCCCCGCACCTGCTGCCCGACGAGGCGCCTCGCTCCGATCTCGGCGAGCGACACCTTCCGCTCGAGCACGCCGTCGGTCTGGCGAAGCGCGATCGCCTCACGCAGCTGGGCCGCGCTCGAGCCAGAGAAGGTCGTGTAGGCGCTGCCGATCAGCTCGGTGAAGTGGGCATCGGAGCCGCCGGTCACGGCCAGCTGGTAGCTCTCACGGTTAAGCCGCCGGGCCCGCGCCGTGTCCCATCCCATCATCGTCGGGTTGGCGAGTTCGATTCCGTCGGGGTGCACGGCCGGATCACCGATCGCGAGGTTCCGCTCGAGCCGCCGCCGGCCCACCGAGCGGGTCAGCATCGAGAAGGGGTGAGGCAGCACCGCCAGGCCGCCCTGCGCGTGAATCGCCGAGATCGTCTCCTCAAGCGATCGGAACGATCGCACCGGCTCCCACACCCAGAGCGCCAGCAGGTGTCCCTGTCTGGTCGTCACCTCGATGCCGGGCACGAAGTCGAAGCGGTAGTCTCCCCGCTCGTGAGCTTCGGCGGCGAGCAGCGCACCTGTGATGTCGTCGTGATCGGTAACCGCCACCACGTCCAGTGTCCCGAGCGCCTCGACCTGCCGGAAGATCGCCGGGGCGTCCTCCATCCCATCCCCGTGCCGGGTGTGGATCTGGAGGTCAGCGCGGCCGAGGGACCCTGGGAATTCCGCCATCCACCCGAGTCTACGAGCCAGGACTCCCCGTGCCGTGGCACCGACCGTCCCCGCGGTGTACAAACGGAAGCAGCATGTCCAGAACCACCCGCCCCCCGGCCTCCTACATCGTCGCCGGCGGGCGGGTGCTGGATCCCCAGTCCGGCCGGGACGAGCTCGCTGACATCCTCATTGCCAATGGCCGCATCGAGGGCCTCGCGCCCGACATCTCGGGGCACCATCCCGCGCTCGAGCGTGTGGATGCGGGGGGCCTGCTGCTCGCACCGGGCTTCGTTGACTTGCACACCCATCTCCGCACCCCGGGGCAATCGCACAAGGAGACGGTAGCCACGGGCACGGCCGCCGCAGCGGCCGGCGGCTTTACCACGATCGTCCAGATGCCGAACACCCTGCCGCCGCCCGACAGTGCCGCGGGGGTGGAGGCGGCCTCAGAACACGCCACGGTTGAGGGCCTCGTCCGCGTGCTCCCAAGCGGCGTGATCACATCCGGTCGTGCGGGCCAGACGGTCGCCCCCATCTCTGAACTCGCGGCCGCCGGCGCGGTTGCGGTCAGTGACGACGGCGACTTCGTTGCCGATACCGCCCTCATGCGCACGGCCTTCGAGGCCGCCCAGGTCGCCGGCATCCCGATCTCGCAGCACTGCGAAGTCCCCGAACTGGTCGGCACGGGCTCGGCAGACCTCGGCCAGGTCTCGCGCAAGCTGGGTGTCCAGGGCCGCCCGGCAGCTGCCGAGGAGGCCGCCGTGGCGCGCGACATCGCCCTCGCCGCCCTGACAGGTGGTCAGGCGCACATCCAGCACCTGAGCAGCGCTGGTGCCGTCGAACTCGTGCGAACCGCCCGCCGCCGCGGCATCCCCGTCACCGCGGAGGTGACGCCCCATCACCTCGTGCTCACCGCGGAGGCACTCCTCCGTCCCCGCGACGGCCATCCCTACGACACGCTCGCCAAGTGCAACCCGCCCCTGCGCACATCCGGCGACCGGGCCGCTCTCATCGCCGGTCTCGCCGACGGTACGATCCAGGCCATCGCCACCGACCACGCCCCCCACACCCTGGCCGAGAAGCAGACCACGCTCGATGATGCGCCGCCCGGCATGATCGGCCTGGAGACGGCGCTCGCGGCGACACTCGCGCTCGTCAACAGCGGGAAGCTCGACCTGATGACACTCGTGGGCGCCCTGACGATCGGTCCCGTTCGGGCCTGGCGCCTCGATCAACGGCCCGGTCTGTCAGGGCTCGGCACTCTCGCCGTCGGCGCCCCGGCCGACGTCGCGGTCGTTGATCTGGAGGCGGGCTGGACGGTCACACGGGAGGCGCTGCGCTCGCGGAGCGCCAACACGCCCTTCCTCGGCACCCGGTTCACCGGCCGCGTCGTGGCCACGATCGCCGGCGGGCGGCTCGTCCACGACATCCGCAACAGCGCGGGCGGGAGTGAGCCGCTGTGAGTACCAGCGTCCTGCTGGTCGGCGACACGCACATCCTGCGCTGGGAGGAGGCCCATGCTGAACTCCAGCGCGCTGTGCGCCGGGCCGACATCGCACTCCATGCCGGCGACTGGGTCGGGACCGAGGCCGTCCGGGGGTTCCGCCGGCAGGCCCGGCGTTCCCGGGTGGTCCACGGCAATTCGGATCCGGTCGAACTGCGCCGGGTGCTGCCCTACCGAGACGTGCTCGATGTAGAGGGGGTGCGGATCGGCCTCACCCACCCCGCCTGGGGCCGCGAGGAGTTCCCGCCCGACCAACTGGTCCCCGACTTCCCACGTGAGCGATTCGGGCCGATCGACGTGATCTGTTTCGGTCACCTGCACGAGACGATCGACACCGAGATGGCAGGCATGCGCTTCGTCAACGCCGGCCAGGGCTACCCCTCATTCCTCGTCCCCGGCACGATCGCCTGGCTCAGGGTCTGCCGCAGGGAACTGACCGTCGAGATCGAGGAGTTCGCCGCCGCCACCTGAGATGGTCCGACTCAGTCGGCCCGACCACGGCGGAACCGTCGGCGAGACTGCACAGGGAGCGCCGGCAGGCGTAGTGCCCGAGCGAGCTGGGGGGACGAGGAGTCCGAGTGCCCACCATCCCCGAGCTGCTCGCCCGTGGCCCGACCTACTCCTTTGAGTTCTTTCCGCCGCGTTCGGCCGAGGGCGATCGACAGCTCGAGCGCACCCTCGCCCGGCTGGCGCCACTCGCCCCCTCGTTCGTCTCGGTCACCTACGGCGCCGGCGGGAGCAGCCGCGAGCGCACCGGCCAGATCGTGCACGACCTGCGCATGCGCTACGACCTGACGGTCCTCCCGCACCTCACCTGTATCGGCCACAGCCGGGCGGAGATCGACGAACTGGTCGCCGAGTATCAGTCAGACGGCGTCGAGAACCTGCTCGCCCTGCACGGTGACCCCCCGGCCCAGGGCCCGCCCCTGCCGCCGGGTGACTTCCGCTACGCCGCCGAACTCGTCGCACTCTTGCGCGAGCGGACGAGCTTCGCGGTGGGCGTCGCCGCCCACACCGAGGGCCATCCGCTCGCACCCGACCGCGCAAGCGACCGCCAGCACCAGGCCGCCAAGCTGGCCGTTGCGGACTTCGCGATCACGCAGTTCTTCTTCGACGCCGATCACTACCTGGCGTTCATGGAGGATATGACGGCCCTCGGTGTGGACCGGCCGGTGATCCCCGGGCTGATCCCGGTCACCAACCCCGGGCAGACCCGCCGCATGGTGGAGATGGCGGGCGGCAGCTTCCCCGAGAACCTCGGCAGCAGGCTTGAGCGTGCCGAGAGCCCCGCCGAAGGCCGCGCGATCGGTGTGGAGTTCGCGGCCGAACTGGGGCAGACCCTGCTCGATGCCGGGGCGCCGGGACTCCACATCTACCCGATGAACCGCTGGCGAGCCGCCAGCGAACTGCTTCAGGCACTCGGGATCGCCAGCCGCGCCGTCGACGGTTCGTAGCCGAGGTTCGGCGCGAGCCAGCGTTCCGCCTCCGAGAGGCTCCAGCCCTTGCGCCGGGCATAGTCGGAGACCTGGTCCCGCTCGATCCGCCCGACCCCGAAGTAGCGCGCCTCGGGATGGCTGAAATACCAGCCGCTGACAGAGGCCGCCGGCCGCATCGTGAAGCTCTCGGTCAGCTCGATCCCGATCGCCTCCTGCGCGCCGAGCAGGCGAAAGAGCGTCTCCTTCTCGGTGTGATCGGGACAGGCCGGGTAGCCCGGCGCCGGGCGGATCCCCTGGTAGCCCTCGGCGATCAGCTCTGAATTGTCGAGCTGCTCGCCGGCCGCGTAGCCCCACAGCTCGGTGCGGACCCGTTGGTGGATCCGCTCGGCCAGCGCCTCCGCCAGTCGGTCGGCCAACGCCCGGAGCATGATCGCCCCGTAGTCATCGTGGGCCGCCTCGAAGCGGGCGACGTGCTCGTCGATGCCGATGCCGGCAGTGACCGCGAACCCCCCGAGGTAATCCCGAACACCGGAATCGGCAGGAGCGATGAAGTCGGCCAGCGCCAGGTTGTGGCGCCCGCGGTCGGCGCTCGTCTGCTGGCGCAGGGAGTGCACGGTCGCCAGACGTTCCCGGCGCTCCTCGTCCCGGTAGACCCGGATGTCGTCCCCGACCCCCTGCGCCGGCCAGAGCCCGACGACGGCCCGCGCCGTCAGCCAGCGCCCGCGCACGATCTCCCGGAGCATCGCCTGCGCGTCGTCCCAGAGCTCGCGGGCCGCCTCCCCGACCAGCGGATCCTCGAGGATCTGGGGGTAGCGGCCGGCCAGCTCCCAGGTCGTAAAGAAGGGCGTCCAGTCGATCCGCCCGAGGAGGTCGGACAGGGGATAGTCTTCCCAGACCGTCAGGCCGAGCCTGGCCGGCTGCACCGGCCGGGCGCTGCTCCAATCGATCGGCGCTCGCCGTCCCCGGGCCTCCTCGATCGGCTGCCGCCTGGCCTTCCGCTGGCGCCCGAGGTAGCTCTCGCGGGTCTCCCGGTAGCGCTCGCGGAGTTCGCTCTCAAGGTCCCTCCTCGCCTCCTCCGAGAGGAGACGCGAGACGACGCCGACGGCCTGTGAGGCGTCGCGGACGTAGACGACCGGGCCCTGGTAGGCGGGTGCGATGCGCACCGCCGTGTGCACGAGGCTCGTCGTCGCCCCGCCGATCAGGAGGGGCAACCACATCTCGGAGCGCTCGAGCTCCCCCGCGAACAGCACCATCTCCTCGAGGCTCGGCGTGATCAGGCCGGAGAGCCCGATCATGTCGGCTCCGGCCTCACGCGCCGTCGCCAGGATCTCGTGGGCCGGCACCATCACACCGAGATCGATCACCTCGTAGTTGTTGCATTGCAGGACCACACCGACGATGTTCTTGCCGATGTCGTGGACATCCCCCTTGACGGTCGCCAACACGATCGTGCCCTGCCGGCGCACGGCGCCACCGCGCTCCTGCTCGGCCTCGATGAAGGGGGTGAGGTGGGCGACCGCCTTCTTCATCACGCGGGCGCTCTTCACGACCTGCGGCAGGAACATCTTGCCGGCCCCGAAGAGGTCGCCAACGGTGCCCATGCCGTCCATCAGCGGCCCCTCGATCACCTCCAGCGGGTGGTCGAGGGTCGGCCGGATCTCCTCGACATCCTCGACGATGTACTGGTCGATGCCGGCGACCAGGGCATGCGTGATCCGCTCCCCGGCCGGCCCCGAGCGCCAGCTCAGGTCCGGCCCATCGGCCGTGTGCGCCGTGCCCTCCACCTCGGAGGCGACCTCGAGCAGCCGGTCCGTGGCGTCGGGGCGGCGGTTGAGCAGCACGTCCTCGATCCGCTCCCGCAGTGCTCGCGGGATCTGTTCGTAGACCGGCAGCGCACCGGCGTTGACGATTGCCATGTCGAGGCCGCTTCGGATCGCGTGGTAGAGGAAGACCGCGTGCATCGCCTCCCTGAGCGGGTTGTTGCCGCGGAAGGCGAAGGAGACATTGGAGACGCCACCTGAGACGTGGACCCCGGGCAGCCGCTCCTTGATCAATCGGGTCGCCTCAAAGAAGGCCTGGGCGTAACCCTGATGAGCCTCGATGCCGGTCGCCACCGCGAAGACGTTGGGGTCGAAGATGATGTCCTCGGGCGGAAAGCTCACGCGCTCGACGAGGAGCCGGTAGGCCCGCTCGCAAATTTGGAGCTTCCGCTCGGCCGTCTCCGCCTGGCCGGCCTCGTCGAAGGCCATCACCACCACCGCGGCGCCGTAGCGCCTGACCAGCGCCGCCTGCTCAAGGAACGGGCTCTCGCCCTCCTTGAGGCTGATCGAGTTGACGATCGCCTTACCCGAGATCTGCTTGAGACCAGCCTCGAGCACCTGCCACCTGGACGAGTCGAGCATCACGGGCACGCGGCTAATCTCTGGCTCCGCGGCGATCAGGCGCAAGAAGCGCACCATCGCCGTCTCGGAGTCGAGCAATCCCTCGTCCATGTTGATGTCGAGGATCTGCGCACCGCTCTCGACCTGTTGGCGTGCCACCTCGACCGCCGCCTCGTAGTCACCTGTCGTAATCAGGCGACGGAAGCGCGCCGAGCCGCTGACGTTCGCACGCTCCCCGATGTTGATGAAGGAGGCGCGAGGCGCGGTGGTACCGCCCTCGGGAGTAGCGACCTCGGGACCCTCGCCGGTCAAGCGATGACCTCGAAGGCGTCGATCCCGGCCAGCCGTATCGCCGGCTCGATCACCGGGATCTGGCGGGTCGGCCGCCCGGCGACGGCCGCGCCGATCTGGACGATGTGCTCGGGCGCCGTCCCGCAGCAGCCGCCCACGATATTGACGAGCCCCGACGCCGCCCACTCACCGACCAGGCGAGCTGTGACCTCGGGGGTCTCCTCGAAGTGACCGAGGTCGTTCGGCAGCCCGGCATTCGGGTAGGCGGCGACCGGGACGGTCGCCACACGGGAGAGCTCGACGACGCTCGGCCTGAGAGCGCCGGCGCCGAAGGAGCAGTTGATGCCGACCGCCAGCGGGCGGGCGTGGGCGATGGCGTTCCAGAACGCACCGACGGTCTGGCCGGAGAGGTTCCGACCGGACCGATCGGTCGCGGTCCAGGAGAGGATCAGGGGCAGCTCGATCTGCCGCTCCTCGGCGAGCTCCTCGATCGCCACGATCGCTGCCTTGGCGTTGAGCGTGTCGAAGATCGTCTCCACCAGCAGGATGTCGACGCCGCCGTCGACCAGACCGCGGGCAGCCTCCCGGTAGCACCCCTTGAGCGGATCGAAGTCGATACCGCGCAGTTCGGGGTTCGACACCTCGATCGCCACGGACGAGGTCTTGTTGGTCGGACCGATCGAGCCGGCAACCCAGCGCGGGCGGTCGGGAGTGCGTCGGCTCCAGGCGTCGGCGCTCGCCCGCGCCAGGCGGGCCCCGGCGAGATTCAGCTCATAGCAGTGCTCGCTCAGGCCGAAGTCCCCCTGCGTCACCGGCGTCGCGTTGAAAGTATTGGTGGTCGCGATGTCGGCGCCGGATTCGAAGTAGGCGTCGTGCAGCTCGCTGATCAGCCCGGGCTGGGTGATGTTGAGCACGTCGACATCGTTCCGCAGGGGCAACGGATGATCTCGGAACCGGTCTCCGCGGTACTCCTCCTCAGGCAGTCCTCTGGCCTGCAGGACGGCCCCCCAGGAGCCGTCCAGGAGGACGATTCGCTCGGCCAGCGTCACCTCGAGGGACCGCAGTCGTCTGGAGCGATCCATGAGCCTCCTCCGGCCCGCCCAAGGCTGCCCGCTCACAGTGGGCCCGGTCAGGCCCGGGCTCACTCTCATGATAGCGGCCGCCCCCGCCGGGACCCGCTAGACTCTGGCGATGAACGCGGACGAGAGCTCCCCCCCGAGGCCCCTTCGGGTCGGCGTCGTGACGGTCTCCGACCGCGCCAGCCGGGGCGAGTACGGAGACCGTGGCGGGCCGGCCGTCGAGGCCTGGCTCGCCACCGCCATCCGCTCCCCCTGGGAACCTGTGCCCCGGCTCGTCCCCGATGAGCAGCCGCTGGTCGAGGGGGCGCTCTGCGACCTCGTCGACCACGAGCACTGTCAGCTGGTGATCACGACGGGCGGGACCGGCCCCGCCCCGCGCGACGTCACGCCGGATGCGACCCGGGCGGTGGCCGACCGCGTCCTCCCCGGTTTCGGCGAGGTGATGCGAGCGGTCTCTCTCCGCTACGTCCTGACGGCGGCCCTGTCACGCCAGATCGGGGCGACCCGTGGCGACGCGTTGATCCTGAACCTCCCCGGCAACCCGCGCGCCATCGGCCAGATCCTGGACGGCGTCTTCGGTGCCGTGCCCGACTGCATCTCGCTTCTGGGCGGGCCGGCGATCTCGCTCAACGAGAGCGTCGTGGGCGGCACCGCGAGCCCGGGTCCGACCTTCAGGACGTGAGCATCCCCGGGCGACCCGGCTCGAGCGGCCCTGTCCACCCGTCATCCGCGTCGTCGACTGCCACGTCGCCTGTCCGGATGGGGCCGGTGGCCACCGCCTTCTCCTGCTCCGCCGTGCTCCGGATCGGCTTTATGGCGGCGACCTGGCGAATCGTGACCGGCAAGCGGGAGGCAGGCGAGACGGCCTGGCAGGCGGCCCGCCGCGAGCTCGGCGAGGAGACGTCGCTGCCGCTCACGCGGCTCTGGGTCCTCCCTACGTCTCCCGCTTCTTCGAGTGGCAGCATGACCGCCTCAACGACATCCCGGTCTTCCTCGCCCTGGTCCCTCCCGGCACCGAACCCGTACTCGACCCCGAGCACAGTGAGTTCCGGTGGGCCTGGCCAGATGAGGCACTTGAACTCCTCACCTGGCCGGGGCAGCGGGAGGAGCTGGAGGTGGCCGGCGCGCTGCTCGCAGGAGGTTCTCTTCCTGGAAAGCTCGAAGTGGAGAACGGCGATGCCGCTCGGCCGCCCGCCTGAGGGCGATCACCTGGACCGTCATGCCCTGCTCTCTCGGCCCAATCCCGGGCGTGTCCACTAGAGTCGGGGTCCGTTACCATGGCCGGGAAAGTCCCCCGGCCGGCCGACGCCCCAACCCGACCCCGAGAGAGATGAGACGACGTGGCGCCAGAACTGGCCGCGATCCCCGATGTGCAGTCACTGCCCGACACCCGGAATCTACTGATCGACCGGGTCGGCATCCGCGACATCCGCCAGCCGGTCCGCATCATCGACCGTGGCGGGATCGAGCAGCACACGATCGCCACGTTCGGCATGTACGTCGAGCTCGCGCCCGAACTCAAGGGCACACACATGTCCCGCTTCGTCGAGGTGCTCGAGGCGCACCCCGGGCTCTATTCGCTCGATACCTTCCCCGCGCTCCTTCGCGAGGTCGCCAAACGCCTCGAAGCTGAGGCCTGCGAGGTCGAGATGCGCTTCCCCTACTTCATGCAGAAGACGGCGCCGGTGAGCGGCGCCACCAGCACCCTCGACTTCGAGGTCACGATGGCCGCCCGGCTGGCCCCGGATGAGATCACGCTCCAGCTATCGGTGGAGGTGCCGATCACGAGCCTCTGCCCCTGCTCGAAGACCATCTCCGAGTACGGCGCCCATAACCAGCGCGGCCACGTCACGGCCACCCTGGAGCTCGTCGAACCGTTGTGGATCGACGACCTCATCTCACTGCTCGAAGACCAGGGCTCCTGCCAGCTCTATCCGATCCTGAAGCGGCCCGATGAGAAGCACGTCACCGAGCTCGCCTACGACAACCCCAAGTTCGTCGAGGACATCGCGCGTGATGTCGCCATCGCCTTCAACGCGGACGAGCGCATCGGGCACTTCCGCGTCACCGTTGAGAACTTCGAGTCGATCCACAACCATTCTGCCTTCGCCGAGATCACCGGACGCTCCGGCGGTCCCGAGCGTGTCGGACCTCCGCTCTCCGCCTCCTGGCCCATCAATGGCGTTACCAACGGTCAGGCCAACGGTCACAACGGCACCGGTCACTGACCGGCTGACCGCCGCTGCGCTACCCTTCGCGCGGAGGTGCGCAGCATGAGAGCAGCGGTCTACCAGGGTGCCCAGCGCTTCGAGATCCAGGACCTGCCCGTGCCCGAGCCTGGCGAGGGCGAGGTGCTGGTCAAGATCAGCCACTCGGCGATCTGCGGTACCGACGTGCACGCCTTCATGTACGACATCGCCCCCCGGGGCTCTGTGATCGGCCACGAGATCGCGGGCACGGTGGCCGCCCTGGGCCCCGCGGTCCGACGGCTCCAGGTGGGGCAGCGGGTCGTTGCGGGTGGGGGCGACCCCCCGCCCGGCATGACGCCCCAGAGCCGCACCATGCCCCGCTTCAACTACCGCACGATGGGCTTCGCCGCCGGCGCACGGGGCGGCTACGCCGAGTATCAGATCCTGCCGGCCTGGCGGCCGACCGTCGTCCCCGACTCGGTCCCCTCGGAGGTCGCCGCGCTCACCGAGCCCTGCTCGGTGGCGGTGCATGCCGTCAGGCGTTCGGCCGTCAGGCTCGGTGACACCGTCGCCGTGATCGGCGCCGGCCCGATCGGGATGCTCGTGATCCAGGCTGCGATGGCGGCCGGAGCCGCACGCGTGCTGGTCTCTGAACCGGCGCCGGCCCGCG
This sequence comes from Dehalococcoidia bacterium, assembly GCA_965249675.1. Taxonomy (GTDB): domain Bacteria; phylum Chloroflexota; class Dehalococcoidia; order UBA2979; family UBA2979. The sequence continues at coordinate 1,265,213 of OZ252250.1, read as the reverse complement.
CCCAGGCCGCCCGAGAGCTCGGCGCGGCCGCCATCATCGACCCGCGCGAGGAGGATGCTGTCGCGCGCCTCGTCGAGCTCTCGGGCGGGATCGGACCGAGGGTGACCTTTGACTGTGCCGGCCTCGGGAGCACGCTCGACCAGGCGTTCGAGGCGACGGCGCGAGCGGGCCAGGTGATGCTGGTGGCCGTGCCGTGGGAGCCACTTTCCATCGGTCCGGCCGACTGGATGGCGCGCGAACCGGATTTCCGCACTAGTTTTTCGAGCGAACCGGAGGACTGGCGGATCGCCCTTGGCCTGCTGGCCAGTGGCCGCATCTCCGCTGGTGCCCTCCTCTCTGAAACCAGCTTCATCGAGCTGGAGCAGATCCAGGAGACCTTCGAAGGCCTGATGGCACCGTCATCCCAGCTGCAGGTGGTGATCACACTCTGACCGGACAGCCTGGCACGCTGCCGCGTATCGCGGACAGCGGTCGATGGGGGAAGAGGGATCGGCGCGGGACCTCCAGCTGCCGATCCTTCTGGCCGGCGCAGTCCTCTCAGGCATGCGCGAGCGAGGACTTGAGCGCCGCGTGGCGCGCGACTGGCAGGCCGTCGCCCGGACCGCCGCGGTGGTCTTCGGACCGTGTGCCGCCGGCCGGCGCTGGCGGCGATCCTCGTGACTGCCGTCTTCGGCGGAGCCTCCAGCGAGGCGTTCGATCGCCTCGGCCCCCTGCCCCTGCTCAAGGACGTTGGCACCCCCGGAGACGCCGACGGAGAGGCACCGTGGTTCGGCATCGTGGCCGCCGGCGGACTCCTCGGCGGCGTCGCCGCGACGGAAGTGGCTGGCCGCCTGACCAACCCTCGCAACGTCCGCTCGCCGATCTGGGCCCTGGTCGGCCTCCAGGCGGCGCTCGCCAGGGTGATGGTGGTACTCGGTACGGCAGAGCTGTTCCCGATTGCGCTGGGCGCTCACTGGATGACCACCTGGGCCCGCGCGGCAGCGCGGCCACTGACCCTGTCCTGGCTCAATCGCGGCATCGAACCGGGGGTGCGGGTCGGCGAGCCAGGGCGACGCACTCGGCCAGATTGGCGGCGGCCCGCTCCTCGGCGCGCTCGCCGCGCGCACCGGTGTCCGCGTCGCACTGGTCGCAGGTGGCCTCTTGCTCCTGCTAACCGTGCCGATCTTCGGACGTCAACTGGACCTGAGGCGGGACGCTCGCCGGAAGCACTGACCGCCAGCGACACGCACCTGGTTCGTGACCCGGATCGCACGTGGGTTGATGCTGGCGGAGGAGCTTGGTCGCGACGGCCCGCAACCGCCCCGGCCGATTCACTCGGACTGTGGTCGGCAGATCTGGCAGAGCCGAACCTCCCGGACCGCCTCGTGCCGAGCCTGGGCCTCCGACTCGGCCATCGTCGCGTACGGCCCGTGCCACCAGTTGTCCGGGAGCAGCTCGAGCTTGCGGTTCACGACGACCCGGCAGCTGTCTCTGTGGATCGTCGATTGCCTGGTAGTGGCGTCCGTCTAGACCCAAGACCCCATGCCAGATGTCTCCCGTCGCTCGACGCGCGAACATCAGGGCCGCGGTCATGCCCACGGGCCACCCGGCCCGCCATATCCCAAGACCTCTCGTCGGGCGACGGGCGGGGGATCGGGTCACGCGGCGCGGTCCAGGAGCCGCCCGCCCGCGACCACCAGTCGCACTCGCTCGAGTGACTCCAGGTCCCCCGTCGGGTCACCCTCCACGACCAGCAGGTCGGCGCGCTGCCCCCTGGCGACGGTTCCCCGATCCGGCAGCGAGAGGAGCTCGGCAGAACGACTCGTTGCCAGCTTGAGGGTGTCTACGGGTGCCAGATCGACAAGTTCGCTGATCACCTGGAGCGATCTCGCGAGCTGGGCGTGCGGCGTTGCCGGGATCCCGGAATCGGTGCTCATCAGGATCGGGCATCCGGCATCGAGAACCGCGCGCGTCAGTGCCGCGCGCTGCTCCCAGCGCCGCTGCCCACGGTAGTTCACAAAGGCGCCGGTGATGGTCGGTGAGACCGCGATCCCGCGGCGGGCGATCTCGGCGATCACCCCGTCGTCGTGAACGGGCCCGTCTTCGGTCTGGAAGGAGCAGTGCTCAATCATGTCGACCCCGCCCGCCACCGCCGCCGTGATCCCGCGGACACCGTGGGCGTGTGCCGTCACCGGTAGCCCGAGCCGCCTCGCCTCCGAGACGAGCGCCGCCATCTCCTCGGGCGAGAACTGCGGCTCGTGGACGTTGGATCCGGGGGTCATGTTGCCGCCCGATGCCATCACCTTGATCCAGTCCACCCCTGCGCGCCTTCGCTCCCGCACCGCCACCTGCACACCAAGCACACCGTCGGCCTCGCCGCCGAGGAACCAGCAGTGGCCACCGGTCGGCGTGATCGGCGCACCGGCCACCAGGAGGTCAGGGCCGGTGAGCGTGCCCTCCCGGATCGCATTGCGGAGCGCTACCGCCTGGGCCGTCGGCGCTCCGAGGTCGCGTACGGTCGTGATCCCCGCCCGCAGCATCGCCTGGGCGTTCCCGGCCATGCGCAGCAGGAGCTGCTCGCCGCTCTCTCGGTCGTAGACCTCCCGCCAGTCGGAGCCGGCGTTGAAGCAGAGATGCGTATGAGCCTCGATCAGCCCCGGCACGATCGTGCAGCCTGAGATCTCGAGCACGCGGACACCCGCCTCAGGCTGCTCGGCGACGAGGCCACCCGAGACCGCGACGTCCGCCGGACGGCTCTCTGAGGTCAGGCCGTCCCAGAGCCGTCCGCCGCGTAGCGACAGTGCCGTCACTCGATTCCCAGTTCGCGCTCCAACCCACCGATCGCCTGATCGATACCGTCGACCAGCGAGTCGACCTCTTCGCGGTTGATGACGAGCGGCGGTGCCACCTCGATCGAGGCGCCGGCCCTCGACAGGATGCCGGCCTCGGGCAGGAGGCGTGACATCCGCTTGCCGACCTCATCCTCCTCGCGGAAGGCCTCCCCGCTCTCGGGATCGCGCAGGAGATCGATCGAGTGCATGAGACCGATTCCGCGTGTCTCGGCACCGACCCGGTGCCTGGAGACGAGCTCCTGGAGCTGGCGCCCGAGGTACTCGCCGGTCGCCCGGCTGTTCTCGGGCAGCCGCTCGCGCTCGATGATGTTGAGGTTCGCCAGGGCGACCGCGCAGCTGACCGGGTTCGCCCCCCAGGTCGTGCCGCCGACGAGCGCCTCTCGCTTGCCGCCGACAAAGGCCTCGGCGACCCGGTCTGAGGCCCCGACCGCAGCGATCGGGGCGTAGCCGGACGAGATCTGCTTGGCCATCGTCAGAAGGTCGGGCTCGATGCCGAAGTGCTCGGAGGCGAACCAGGTCCCAGTCCGGCCAAAGCCGTTAATCACCTCATCGTGAATCAGGAGGATGCCGTGCTTCTCCGTCAGCTCGCGGAGGTAGCGCCAGTACTCGAGCGATGGGACTCGGCTGCCGTTCGAGGTGGAGATCGGCTCGGCAATGATCGCCGCAATCGTCTCTGGCTTCTCGAAGTTGATCATCTCCTCGATGTAGTGGGCCCAGAACATGTCATCGAGGCCGGTCCGGCTATTCGTGAGCGCGCCCACGCCGTTCGTGTTGGGGACCGGGATCACGCCGGGCATCAGGGGCTCGAAGGGTGCCCGGTTGAGCATCGGTGTACCGTTGACGCTCATCGCTCCGGCCGTCGTCCCGTGGTAGGAGCCGATCCGCGAGATCACCTTGTAGCGCCCGCCCTCGCCGCGGTTGTAGTGGTACTGCTTGGCCATCCGGATCGCCGTCTCAACGGCCTCGGAGCCGGAGTTGACGAAGTAGAACTTGTTGATCGTCGACGGGGTCAGGGTAGCCAGCTTGTCCGCCAGGTCGACCGCCGGCGGCGTCGCGTAGGAGAAGGGGTTGGCGAATGAGAGCTTCGCCATCTGCTCGCTGGCGACCTCGGCCAGCTCCTGCCGGCCGTGACCGACGGCCACCACCCAGAGGCCGGATATCGCATCGATGTAGCGACGACCGTTCATCTCATCGAGGTAGATCCCCTCGCCGCCCTCGATTACGACGAACCCGCCCTCCTGGACCAGCTCGTTATACTGCTGGGTCTGCACCCACAGGTGCTCGAGCCCACGCGCCACATAGTCTTCGGTCAGCCCGGCACTCACCGGCATCATCGTCTGGGTCATCGCCCGTACCTCCGTTGTATCGTTCCAGGATCGATGCTACACCGTCCGGGCCGCCCGGGGGTGGCCATCCGCTCTGTGAAGATGGATCCGGTGACGGTCCTGATGACGATGGCGATGGCCACAACGCACCTCGGACTGGGCGCGACCTACTCAACGAGCTGCTACGAGCCCTTCCACGTCGCTCGCGTCTTCGCCACGGTCGACCTGATGTCCGAGGGCCGTGCCGCCCGGAACGTCGTGACCTCGGTCAACGACAACGAGGCACGGAACATGGGGCTGGAGGAACACCCCGCGCACGAAGCGCGCTACGACCTCGCCGACGAGTTCATGGAGGTCGTGCTCGGCCACTGGACCAGCTGGGACGATGACGCCATCGTCCTCGACAAGGAACGTCGCCTGTTCGCCGATCCAGCGAAGGTACGGCGGCTCGACTACCGAGGCGAGCACTACCGCTCGCGCGGTCCCTTCAGCGCGCCGCACTCACGACAGGGACACCCCGTCGTGATCCAGGCGGGACAGAGCGCGCGCCGGCGCAACTTCGCCGCGCGCTGGGGGGAACTGATCTTCGCCGGCTACGGCACGATCGAGAACGGTCGCGAGCAGTACGCGGCGCTCAAGGCCGCCGCAGCTGCCTACGGTCGCGACCCGGATCAGATGAAGATCACCTCGCTCGCCTACCCGGTCGTGGCGGAGACGCGCGCTGAGGCGCTCGAGAAGAAGGCCGCCTACGACGAGTTCCCGAACGAGATCGATCAGCTCTCACTGCTCTCTGAGGCCCTCAACTCCGACTTCGCCTCCAAACCCCCGGACGAACCCTTCAGCGACGATGAGCTGGAGGGACTGCAGGGCACGCAGACGGTCCGCGACGGAGTGCTCCGTCGCTCAGGCATCAAGAATCCGACCGCGCAGGACTTCGTGCGGGTGAGCGGCCGCGGTCGCGTCAACGACGCCTGGGTGGGCAGTGCCACCGACATCGCCGACCAGCTCGAGGCCTGGTTCACTGCGCCGGCCTGCGACGGCTTCGTGATCGGTGCAACCCACCTCCCGGGCGCCTTCGAAGAGTTCGTCGACCTCATAATCCCCGAACTCCAGCGTCTGGGCCTCTTCCGTACCGAATACACCGGCACCACGCTTCGCGATCACCTCGGCCTGCGCTTCCCCGAGCTCAGCGGCTAGCTGGCGCGCCCGGCCCGCTACTTCGCGGCCGCCGTTACCGGCGCCCGCTGAAAGCCGACCAGTCGCCCGCGAAGTAGCGGTCGTAGTGGTTCGCGCAGCCCGGGTTGAAGCGGCGTCGGCAGCCCGGGCACTGCGCCTCGCAGGCGAGGTAGCTGGCGATGCTGAGCACGAGGCCACAGCCGCCGCAGAGCACGGCCGGCGTGTCGCGCTCGTCGCGCCCCCAGACCTCGATCGGGTGGTCGCTGGTCGCGTCGTGGCAGTCGGAGCAGGGCACCCACAGGCCGCAGCAGCGCATGCGGAGCGCGATGATGTCGCTCGGGCCGTGCCAGTGGCGACAGCGAGTCTCCGCGTCGACGTCGAGGCCCGAGACCGGCCGACCATGCACCTCGCGCCCGCCCGCTCGGGGAGCGGTGCTCCCCCGGGCGGGCGCGCTCGGGCCGCTAGCCGAGCACTCGCCCAGCGCGCGCTCGACCGCCAGGTCGAACTCACTCAGGTGGCTCCGTTCGGGGAACGGCGACCGCCCGCCGTCGCCCGCCGACCGATCGCGCCGGCTGGCCGCTGTGCCCGCTGCCTGACGATCAGGATGTCGCTCAGGATCTCTCACGCCTGTCCCCTCGCGCCCCGCATTCGCAACAGGGCGCCCCGTCAACTCTACTCCTGCCGCTGTCGCGGCCCGTGCCAGTGGCCGTCTCACCTTTGCAAATAGAACATTTGTTTGCTAGGGTGCTCCAATGGCGGACCGGCGCGACCGTGGTGGCGATCTCCTGATGCAGCAGAGCCGGGCCCTGCGCGCCTTCCTCTCGGCCCGAGCGAAACGGCGAGCCGCAGGCGCGAGGCCACGCGCCCGCCGCACCGACCAGCCCGTCCAGGTCGACCTGCTCTCCTGCCAGCCAGAACCACCGGCGAGGGATCGGCGCCCCTGACCCCGGCTCCTCCAGAAGATGTTCTCCGGGGGAGCCGCCGCCGAAGGGCCCGGGCGCTCGGTCGCGGGCGCCGTTGCTAGATCGCCTGCTCTGAATCGAAGTGCGTCGGCACGCCCTCCTCTGCGAAAATCCGGTCGATCTCCCGGCGAACGTCGTCAGAGAGCCGCCAGTCTGCCGCCGCCACGTTCTCCTGGAGCTCGTGCTTGTTGCGCATGCCAACCAGCGCGACCGAGACGGCCGGATTGCCCAGCACCCAGGCGATCGCCATCTGCGGCAGGGACTTGCCGTCGTCTGCCGCGATCGCCTTCAGCCGCTCACCGACCCTGAGCTCCCTGGCGAACTCCTCGGCTCCGAAGAGCGGCAGGCCGAACGCCCGGCCGCTGCTCCGCCAGTCCCAGTCAACGAAGCTGGTCTCCGGCGTGAAGGCGCCGGACAGCAGGCCGAAGCCGAGGCTGCCGTAGGCCATGAACCCCGTGTTCGTCTCCAGGCAGTGGGGCAGCATGGCCCGTTCCATCCGCCGGTCGAACATGTGGTAGCCGACCTGGTTGGCTGTCAGGTGCCCGGCCGCTTCGCACTCCTGCATCATCTCGACGGTGAAGTTCGAGACGCCGTAGTAGCGGATCTTGCCCCCGGCCTTGAGCTCTTCCAGCGCACCCATCGTCTCGGCGAACGAGGTGTTGTGATCGGGCCAGTGGATCAGCATCAGGTCGATCACGTCGGTCTGGAGCCGACGCAGGCAGCCCTCGGTGTGCTCGATGATGTGCGCGGGCTTGGAGTTTCGGCCGATCACCTTCGGCTCGTCGTTGTAGTCGAACCCCACCTTCGTGACGAGCGTGATGTCCTTGCGGCGCGGCCCGAGCGCCTTCGCGAGCAGCTCCTCTGAGTGATTCGGGCCATAGACCTCGGCCGTGTCGAAGAGCGTGATGCCCGCGTCGATCGCCTGATTGACGGCGAGCGCGGCCTCGTCGACGTCGATCTCGCCGTAGGCGGTCGTGCTCATCTCCCAGGTGCCGAAGCCGACCGCAGAGACCACCAGATCGGAATCGCCAATTCGTCGCTGCTCCATCGTCTTCCCCTCCGCTACCCCTGCGCCCGCATCATAGCCCGGCCCGACGGCCCCCTAGGGACGCTCTGAACTGGCCGCGAAATGCGGCCGATCAGGCTCTTCTGGGGCGTTCAATCGCTTGATGGTCAGGAATGCGGCCTGATCGGGGCTCGCGAGCGGCTCTGCGAGTGCCGTTTGGCGCTCGCTGCGGGATTCTGGGCGCACTGCGCCGTTGTTACGCAGCAAGTTGGCGCTCCGCTCGAACCATGTTGGCCAGCCCCAACAGCAACGCGAGCCGCTGCGTGTTCTTGAACAATCCGCGGTAGCGGACCTTGGCGTAGCCGAAGCGCACCTTCACGATCTGGAACGGATGCTCGACCTTCGCACGCACGGAGGCCTTGCGCTTCTCTTCGAGCCACTCCTCACCCTCCCGGTCGAGCAGTCGCCGCTTGCCCGGTCGCATGGCAACCTGCCACTGCACCGCACGCTCGCGCTGCTCCAGACGTTTTCCGATGCCCTGGTAGCCCGCATCGCCACAGACCAGCCTTTCGTTGCCGTGCAGCAGGTCGGGCGCCGCGGTGATGTCGCTCACGTTCGCCGCCGTCGTGTGGAGGCTGTGCACGATGCCGCTCTCAGAGTCCACCCCGATGTGCAACTTCATCCCGAAGTACCACTGGTTTCCCTTGCGCGTCTGGTGCATCTCGGGATCCCGTGCTCTGGCCCGATTCCTGGTCGACGAGGGGGCGCTGATGATACTGGCATCAACCACAGTCCCCTGTCTCAACTGCAGTCCTTCCGCCTCCAGATGGCGGTTGATCTCCTCGAGCAACCCCCTCCCCAGCGCGGCCGCCTCCAGCCGGTGGCGGAAGTTGAGAATCATCGTCTCATCGGGGATCGCGTCCGATAGCCTGAGCCCCACGAAGCGCTGCACGGTGAGATTCTCGTACAGCGCGTCCTCCATCGCCGGGTCGCTGAGGTTGTCGACCAGTTGCACGATGTGCACCCGCAGCATCAGTGACAGTGGGTAGGGCTGGCGCCCCCGTCCCGGCATCGGGTAGTGGGGCGCAATGCGCTGCTCGAGTTGCCGCCACGGAACCAGCCGATCGAGTCGTTCCAGAAACCGCTCCCGGCGAGTCGTTCGCTTCTTCGCGTCGTAGTACAGCTCCGCGAACGTTGCCTCGCCCATCGCGCTCACCTCGTCATCTGGTCGAATGCCATACCATCCCGTGTAGGCATCTTAACAGATCATGCGGGTCTGTTCAGAGCGTCCCTAGCGGGCTCGACCGTCACCTTGAGCGCACCCGAGCGCTTGTCTCCGGCCAGCGCGATCCCGCGCGCGGCATCGTCGAGCGGGACCCGGTGTGTGATCAGTCGGCCCATCAGCTCGCGGTGTTCTGAGAGGAGCGCCGTCGTGATCTCATAGTCGTGCTGCATCCCGATATAGCCGTAGAAGACGGTTCCGGCCAGGCGCAGCTGCCTGCCGACGACCAGGCTGGCCGGGATCCCGACGCCGCCTGTGAAGACGCCGAGCACCAGCACGCGACCACCCAGCCTGGCGACGCGTGCGGCCAGGGTCGGCGTTTCGGCCGTGCCGCCGACCGTCTCCATCACGAGGTCGACCGGCTGCTCGCCAGCCCACGCTTCCAGCTCGGCCGGACCCTCACCGTCGGCCTCGAAGACGACCTCGGCCCCAAGCATTCTGGCGGCCTCCGCCTGCTGGGCGTAGCGCGCCGTCACCGCCACCTCTGCGCCCGCCTGGTGGGCGTAGAAGACCGACATCAGCCCGATCGGGCCGGCGCCGAGCACCACCACGCGCTCCCCCCGGGTCGGCCTCGCAGCGTCGAGTTGCGCTGCGACCCGGTGGCCATGCACCGCCACCGCCAGGGGCTCGGCAAGCGCCGCAACGGCAAAATCCAGGTCATCGGGGACGGGGAAGAGATTCTCCTCGGGTACGGTCAGCATCTCGCGCATCCCACCGGGCCGGTGCAGGCCGTACAGTCCGCCGGCCTCCTGGCACAGCTCGGTGCGGCCGCCGCGGCAGACCGCGCACCGGCCACAGAAGAGGCGCGGTTGCAGCGCGACCCGCTGCCCGACGCGGAGACCCATCACCCCCTCGCCCAGCTCTGCCACTTCGCCTGCGATCTCATGCCCGAGCACCCGGCCGGCGCGCCACCGCGAGCGGTCGCGATAGGCATGGAGGTCAGAGCCGCAGATGCCGGAGCCGCGCACCCTGAGCACCACCTCCCCCGCTCCGGGGGGCTCCGGCGGTGCCTCTTCGATCAGAAACTCTGCGGGATCTTCGGTCGTCACGGCCTGTCGCATCGTGGTCCCCTCCGGTCGGCGCCCGGGGCACTCCCGCGCACCGCCACTCTAATCGCGCGGGCGACTTCTGGGAGACCGGTCCCCAGCCCGACCGGGCGTGCCCGGGCGTGCCCGGGCGATAGGATCAGGGAGGAGCCTGTCGCGGGCGCCCCGGGGCGCCCGTGCCCCGTCCCCGCACGAGCGAGAGTGGAGCCGACCAGTGGCGATCGCCGTCAGCATGTCCACCGTCACCAAGCACCACGCCGCTCACCTGGTGCTGGACGGCGTCTCGCTCGAGGTCCGCGACAGAGAGGTGATCGGCCTCGTCGGCCCCAACGGGGCCGGGAAGTCGACCATCCTCCGGCTGCTCGCTGGCGAGGATAAGATCGACGATGGCACGCTCAACCGCCGCCGCGACCTCCGCATCGGCTACCTCGCGCAGGAGCCCGAGGTCGGTGAGGGGACCGTCATCGCGGCCGTGCTCGCCGCCGATGAGACGCTGCTCGCCGCCGAGCACGAGCTCATTCGACTCGAGCGGGAACTCTCCTCACCGGAGCTGACCCTGGACGCCGATCGCTTCGACCTGGTGATCGCGCGGCACGCCGGCGCGCTGGAAGAGTTCGAGCGCCTCGGCGGCCACAGCCATCGCGGCCGGGTCGAGGGTGCGCTACGCCGGGTCGGCTTCACCGAGAACGACTTCGATCGCCTCGCCACCTCCCTCAGCGGCGGCGAGCGAAAGCTGCTCGGGCTGGCCCGTGTGCTGGCCGGCCAACCCGGCCTCCTGCTCCTCGACGAACCCGACAACCACCTCGACCTCGAGGGCAAGCGGCTGCTCGAGCGGGTGATCCTCGACTACGCCGGCGCGGTCGTGATCATCTCCCACGATCGCTACCTGCTCGACATCGTCGCCGATTCGATCGCCGACCTGGAGGTCAGTGGTCAGCATCCCGGGCGCCCGCAGCTGGTCGTCTTCCCCGGCAACTACTCCGAGTACGCCTACCAGAAGCGGAGCGAGCTCGAGGGGCTCCAGCACGACTTCCACGTCCAGCAGGCCGAGCTCGGTCGGCTTGAGCGCTCCATCGCCCGGCTCAAAGTCTTCAGCCGCGGTGGCGCCAACGAGAAGTTCGTGCGCCGCTGGAAGAGCATGCAGAAGCGCCTCGACCGGGTCGAGCGGGTCGAGCGCCCGATCACCGACCCCAGGCGAATCAGCATCGAGCTGCGATCGGAGCGCGGCAGCCGCAAGGTGCTGGAGCTCCAGGACCTGTGGATGGAGTTCGGCTCCCAGCTGGTGCTGGGCGGGCTCGACCTGACGATCTGGTCAGGCGAGCGTGTCGCGCTCGTCGGCCCGAACGGCTCGGGTAAGTCCGTGCTCGTGCGCATCGTCCGCGAGGAACTCGCCCCGAGCCGCGGTTCTGCCAGGCTGGGGCCGAGCATCGAGGCCGCCTACTACTCCCAGATGCACGAGACGCTCGACCTCGATTCGACGCCGATCGCCGAGATCCGCCGGCTCAAACCGATGCGTGAGGAGGACGCGATCGCCTTCCTCAGCACCTTCCTCTTCGACCATCAGCGCGCGCAGAGGCGGGTCGGCCTGCTCAGCGGCGGGGAGAAGAGCCGCCTGCAGCTGGCCAGGCTGATGCTCTCTGAGGCCAACCTGCTCGTTCTCGATGAACCGACGAACAATCTCGATATCCCGTCGGCCGAGGTGCTTGAGGAGGCGCTCGACGCCTTCACCGGCACGACCCTTGCGGTCTCCCACGACCGCTACTTCCTCGAGCGCACCGCCGACCGGCTGCTCGAGTTGCGGGACGGCCAGATCTCTGAGTACCTCGGGGGCTACGCCGCCTACCTCGCCGGCACGGCGACGCTCACCACGACCCGCTGACGGCCCCTCACCGCGACTGCGGGCCGCACTCCTGCCGCTCCTCCCAGGACGCCCACCGGCGGCCACGGTCCAGGACCTCACCACTGGGTAATCGTTCTTGCTAGATCTGTGTGATGTCTTCCAGGGCACGTAGGGACCAGGGACACCTCATGACCGCCTACACCACCGCCTCCGGCCTGCGCGTCGCCACCATCCTCCACGACCTCGTCGGGCGGGAGATCGCTCCCGGGACGGGCGTCCCACCGGAGACGGTCTGGCAGCTGCTCGCCGAGATCGTGCGCGACCTCGGCCCGCGGAACGAGATGCTCCTGCGCCGCCGCTCCGACCTCGAGGCCCGGATCGACAGCTGGCTGCTCGGCCGCTCGGGCGAGGCGCCCGATGCCGTGGCCGTCCGCTCCTTCCTCGAGGAGATCGACTACCTGCTTCCCGAGGGTGCCGACTTCACAGTCCGAACCCAGGGCATCGACCCGGAGATCGCGACCATCGCCGGGCCACAGCTGGTCGTGCCGGTCGACAATGCCCGCTACGCCCTGAACGCCGCCAACGCCCGCTGGGCGAGCCTCTTCGACGCCCTCTACGGCACCGACATGCTGCCTGAAACCCGGGGCACGGAACGTGGCGATCACTACAACCCCGCGCGCGGCGAACTCGTGATCGCCCGTGCCAACGACCTCCTCGACGAGCTCGTGCCGCTGAGGGGGACCTCGTGGGCCAGCGTCCGGAGCTTCATCATCCGGAACGACACCCTCGACTTCGGCCTGGACGGCGGCACCCTGGCCCGCCTCGCCGGCCCCTGGTTTGCCGGCTACGCCGGCTCCCCGGCGGAGCCCTCGAGCGTTCTGCTCGTGCACAACAACCTGCACATCGACCTCCTGGTCGATCGCGCCGACCCGATCGGCGCGGCGCACCCGGCCGGCGTCAAGGACATCGTGCTCGAGTCGGCGGTCTCCACGATCGCCGACTGCGAGGACGCGGTCTCCGCCGTCGATGCCGAGGACAAGGCGCAGGTCTACGGCAACTGGGCCGGCCTGATGAGGGGCGACCTCGAGACGACCTTCGACCGCGACGGTGTCGCCGTGCGGCGCACGCTCAACGGTGACCGCGAGTACACGGCGTCCGACGGCAGCCCACTTCGCCTGCACGGCCGTAGCCTGCTCTTGACCCGCCACGTCGGCGCCCACGTCAAGACCGACGCCGTCCTCGACGGCGCGGGCCGCGAGATCGCAGAGACCTTCCTCGACGCCGTCCTGACGGTGCTGGCCGCCGTCCACGACCTGCGGGGCCCGGGGGCCGGCCGAAACAGTCGCGTGGGCAGCGTCTATATCGTCAAACCGAAGCAGCACGGGCCGGACGAGGTGGCCCTTGCGGTCGAGCTCTTCGAACGCATCGAGGAGGCCTACGAGCTCGCGCCGGGCACGCTCAAGATCGGGATCATGGATGAGGAGCGCCGCACCACGCTCAACCTCAAGGAGTGCATCCGGCAGGCCGAGAGCCGCGTCATCTTCATCAACACGGACTTCCTGGACCGCACCGGCGACGAGATCCACACCCACATGGAGGCCGGGCCGATGATCCAAGCCCGAGATCAAGGGCGCCCCGTGGATGATCGCCTACGAGGACTGGAACGTGGACATCGGCCTGGAGACCGGCCTCCCCGGCCACGCTCAGATCGGCAAGGGCATGTGGGCAATGCCGTCTGAGGCACAGGCGATGTTCGCGGCCAAGCGGGGACACCCCGAGGCCGGCGCCAACACCGCGTGGGTGCCCTCACCGACCCTGGCGACGATCCACGCCCTCCACTACCACGAGGTCGACGTCGCCTATCGTCAGCGGGTTCTGGTCGACCGTGGGCGCGCCAGCCTCGAGGCGATCCTGACGCCGCCGCTCCTCGGCGACCGCGAGCTGACCGCCGAGGAGATCCAGTCCGACCTCGACAACAACGCACAGGGGATCCTCGGCTACGTCGCGAGGTGGGTCGAACAGGGCATCGGCTGCTCGACCGTCCCCGACATCCAGGACACCGGACTGATGGAGGATCGGGCGACCCTGCGCATCTCCAGCCAGCACATCGCCAACTGGCTCCACCATGGCCTCGTCACCAGCGAGCAGGTGCGGGAGACGATGCTACGGATGGCCCGGCTGGTGGATCGCCAGAACGAAGGCGATGAGGCCTATCGCCCGATCGCCCCGGACCCCCGGGGCAGCACCGCCTTCCAGGCGGCGCTCGACCTCATCTTCTCGGCACGAGGGGAGACGAACGGCTACACCGAGCGCCTGCTCTGGCACCATCGCCGCCGCTTCAAGAGCGGGCTGCCTGCCGAGGCGTCGGTCCCGGCCTGAGGCCGCAGGACTCGCCCCCGCCACCTCAGGCCGCCATCGTTCTCCCTAGCGATCGCCTCGCCGCGCCAGGGCCATCAGCCGCTCGACCGACGGTGCCCGGTCGAGTTCCCAGGCGGCCTCGAGCAGCTGCGCCGCCTGCTCGGCGCCGACGACGGGAGCGGCGAGCGCGGTGAACTTCGTCTCGAGCTGGGAGTCGGTCATCGGATTCTCGGGCGACCCGGTGGCGTGCTCGATGTGGATCGAGTGCGACTGACCGCCCTTGAGCGCGATCTCGACCCAGACCTCGTCCTCCGCCACCGTCGGATCGACGGTCGCCAGGACGCGCCGCCTGAGCGCCGCTACCTCAGGCGCCCTGACCCGCTCGTCTGAGAACTGCTCGTCGTGACCGGCCCCGTCGAGCAGGGCGGCGGCAGCGCAGTGCTGGTGTGAGAACTTGCCCTCGAGCCCGACCCGGGGATCCGGCCGGTTCATCAGCTCGAACACGAGCGGGTGTACCCGCGCCCGGATCGCTTCGACGTCATCACCCGCGAGGCCATGTCGATTGCGTAGCGTGATCACGGCATCCTGCAGCGGGTGCGAGACGATCCCGTTCGCGAACGGCTTGAGCCCGTTGCTCATCAGCTCCCAGGGCTTGTCGGGGTGACCGATGGTGAGGGCCCAGGCGGCATCGTGTCCTCCCGGCGAGTGCACCGCCCAGAACCCCCGGCGACCCTCGAGGAAGGCCTCGGGTCCGGTGAACCCCCGCCCCGCCAGATGGGCGGCGCGCAGCCCGCCGGCAGCCGAGTGACCGGCATGCAGCGCCTTGCCGTTCGTGCCGAACGTCTCGCGCACGCCGGCGGCATGGGTCCCGGCGAGCCCGAGCGCCTGCGCCGTCTCGCTGGGCCGGAGCTCGAGCAGGCGCGCGGCAGCGGCAACGGCGCCGAAGACCCCGACCGTGCCGGTGATGTGCCAGCCGGCATCGTAGTGCCAGGGGTGGACCGACATCGCCAGCCGGCAGGCGACCTCGGCGCCGACCGCGAAGGCGGAGAGCATCTCCAGCCCCGATCGTCCCCGGGCCTCAGCGGCCGCCAGTGCGGCGGGCCAGGTCGGTGCGCTCGGATGGATGATCGACGGGAAGTGGGTGTCGTCGTAGTCCTGGAGGTGCGCGAGATAGCCGTTGAGCAGGGCCGCCCGCTCGATCCCGAGGCGGCCGCCGCCCAGCGCCGAGGCCAGGTGCCCACCCGCTGCGCCGCCGTCCCACTCGGCCAGCGCGAGTGCCGAGGGGTCGAGCGATGCCGACAGCCCGACCGCCAGGACGTTGATCAGCGTGCGCTTCGCCTCGTGCAGCGCCGCCGCCGGAATCATCTTGGCCGGCGTCGCCGAGATGAACCGGGCGATCGCCTCGGTTGCTCCTGCCTGCTCCATCGTCGTCCTCCCGGGCCGTCCGCCCCAAGAGCCTATGCCATCAGGTCCGCTCGCTCGATCCCGGCGCCACCGCGGCCGGCGGGATCCGCCCGCCGTCAGCGGTCTCCGCCGGGCCCGACGTGGGTTACGCTCCAGATGCCGAGCGACATCGCCAAGGGAGACCCGATGCTGACCGACCGACCGCGCCGGAGCCGCTGGATGTTCGCCTACGAGTCCGAGGAACCGACCTACCAGCAGCGCGTCGACCACGCGGCCAGGCTCTCGGCCGAGCTCGGCACCGAGCTGATCGCCCCCAAGATACCGACTCCCGAGGAGCTCACGCTGCGGCCGCCCCGGGTCAAGATCCCCGACGCGATCGCCGAGTTCTGCCGCACAGACAACTACGACCGCGCGATCCACACCTACGGCTCCTACTCGATCGAACGCGACGCCGCCCTGCGCGGCGTCTACCCCAACCCGGTCGACGCGGTCGCCCACCCGCGGAGCGACGAGGAGCTCGAGCGCGTCCTCACCTGGGCGAGCGACAACCAGATCGTCGCCATCCCCTACGGCGCGGGCTCCTCGGTGGTCGGCGGCACCAGCCCACCGGAGGATGCCTCGGCCGTGGTCACGATCAGCATGGACCACCTCGACCAGGTGCTCGAGATCGACGAGACATCGCGCGCGGCGCGCATCCAAGCCGGCGTCTACGGACCGCACCTGGAGAACCAGCTCAGGCCCCACGGCTACACGCTCCGCCACTTCCCGCAGAGCTTCGCGCTCAGCACGCTGGGCGGGTGGATCGCGACGCGCTCGGGCGGGCACTACGCCACCAACCACACCCACATCGACGACTTCGTCGAGTCCACCAGGATGCTCACGCCCAACGGCTGGTGGGAGTCGCGGCGCCTGCCCGGCAGCGGTGCCGGCACCAGCCCCGACCGCGTCGTGATCGGCAGCGAGGGAATCCTGGGCATCATCACCGAGGCCTGGATGCGCATCCAGAAGCGCCCGACCTTTCGCGCCACCGCCGGCGTCACCTTTGGCAGCTGGGAATCAGGGTACGAGGCCGTCCGCCGGATCGTGCAGGCCAAGCTCTGGCCCGCCAACCTGCGCATCCTCGATCCGCTACTCGCCAAGACCGGTGCCGGCCTCGACGGCGAGACGACACTGGTCATCATCGGCTTCGAGTCGGCGGAGCTCTCGCAGCGCGGGCCGATGGCACAGGCCGTGGGGATGGCCCGAGACCAGGGCGGCCACATCCCGGACGAGGAGATCGCGCGGGATGACGGCGACGGCAGGCCGACCGGCCGCGGCGGCGCGGTCGGTGCCTGGCGCGACGCCTTCATCCCGCGCGGCGGCGGCCTCGACGCCGGCCTCGGCATGGTCGGCGGCACGATCGAGACCTCGATCACCTGGGACCGCTGGCCCGAGTTCGACCACGAGATGCGGGCGGCGTTCCGCAAGGTGCTCGACGAGGCTTGCGGCGGTGGCACCGTCAACTGCCGATTCACCCACGTCTACCCGGACGGCCCGGCCCCCTACTACACCTACGCCGGCGCCTACCGCGGCGGCGACGCCCAGGCACAGGAGCAGGCGATCAAGCACGCCATGTCCGAGACGATCAACCGCCTGGAGGGGACGATCACCCACCACCATGCCGTCGGCAGGCTGCATCGGCCGCAGTACGACCGCCAGCGCCCTGACCTCTTCGCCGACGCCCTGCGTGCCGCCAAGCGCGCGGTCGATCCGAACGGGATCCTCAATCCCGGCGTCCTGATCGACATTTAGCCAGTGGGGCGGGCAATGCCGAGAGCGGGGTGCGCCGATGCCGACTGACGTCATCCTCGACGTCGACACCGGAGTGGACGACGCGCTGGCGCTCCTGCTCGCCGCGCATTCGCCGGCGCTGCGGCTCCTCGGCGTCACGTGCGTCCACGGCAACGTGCCGCTCGATCTGGTCCTGCCGAACACGCTCAACGTGTTGAGCGTGGCCGGACGGGACGACGTCCCGGTGGCCGCGGGCATGGCCCGCCCGCTCGCCGAGCCGGCGCGCGACGCCCGCGGCGTCCACGGCCAGTACGGCCTCGGCGGGATCGAGCTGCCTCGAGCGGCGAGGGAGGCCGAGGATCTCCACGCCGTCGAGTTCCTGCGCCGCACGATCACGGGGGCCGCCGCGCCCCTGACCCTCATCCCGCTGGCTCCCCTGACCAATATCGCGACCCTGCTCTCCGAGCATCCCGAGGTGCGGACCAACATCGAACGCATCGTCTTCATGGGGGGCGCGATCGGGATGGGGAACGCCTCGGCCACCAGCGAGTTCAACGTCCGCCAGGACCCCGAGGCGGCCGACATCGCTCCGGAGCGGCATTCCGACGGTGATGTACGGTCTCGAGGTCTTCCGCCAGGTGGTCATCGGCCGTCACGAGGCCACCGCCCTGGTGGCGGGGAGCACGGCCGCCTCCCAGCTGGCCGGCCGGCTCCTCCTGTCACAGATGGACCGGACCCGCCTCGACCGTGGCATCATCGGCGACGCTGGCTGCGTCGCCAGCGTGATCGACCCGGGCGCGCTCACCACCCGGGGTTACCCGGCGCGCGTCGAGCTCCAGGGCCAGTGGACGCGGGGCCAGACGGTCGTTGACCAGCGCCCCCCGGCCACGGTCGAGCGAGAGGCACCCTGGCAGGCGCCGATGGAGACCCGTATCGAGGTCGCGGTCGACGTGGACGGGGAGCGCTACCGGCGCCTCTTCCTCGATACCGTGGGGGGCTCGGGGGGATGAGTATGGCGCCGGCCCGCGAGCAGCCAACCGTCGTCACGGTCTACCCGATGACCGGCAAGCAGTTCGGGCCGATCTCGGTGCCGCACGCCATCTGTCGCGAGTGTGACCTGACCATCCGGCTTGCACGAGCGGTGGCCGCCGACCTTCCCGGGGTCGAGGTGCGGATCCGCCCCTGGTTCCGCTACCTCCTGAGCGCGCTGCGCCGCGGCGGCTGGCATCCGCCGGTCGTGACCGTCAACGGACGGATCTTCTCCCAGGGCATCGTGCCGGACGAGGATGAGCTGCGGCGGGCGCTCGCCCTATCGGCCCCCGCTAGCTGATCGTCCGGGCCGCCGCGCTCGCTTACACTTGGCTGTCCGCGTCACGCCTGGCATCGCGTCACACCACCCAGCGGCACGGGTCGACCAGGAGCACCCCAGTGCATGGCCCCTTCGCTGCCCTCTCGATCCGCAGTTTCGCGATCCTCTGGACCGGCTCACTCGGTTCAACCACGGGCTTCTTCATGTCGACGATCGTGCAGGCGATCGTCGCCTTCGAGTTGACCGGCCGCAACGGCGCCGTCGGCCTCGTCCTGCTCGGCTCGGGCGTCGCCTCGATCGTGCTCGGCCCCCTCGGCGGCGCGGTGGCGGACCGTTTCCCCAAGAAGACGGTCACCCTGATCGCGCAGACGGCCAGCATGACCGTCTTCATCGTGACGGGGCTCCTGATCCTGACAGACCGGCTCGTCCTCTTCCACCTCGTCGCCGGGGCGTTCCTCAACGGCGTCACCTTCGCCTTCCTCGGCCCGACCCGCCAGGCCTGGGTGCTCGAGCTCGTGGGTGAGGAGCTGCGCGCCAACGCCATCGCCCTCAGTCAGGTGGCGTTCAACGCCTCTCGCATCTGGGCCCCGGCCGCGGCCGGGGCGATGGTCGCCACCGCCGCGATCGGCGCAGCCGGCGCCTACTTCGCGATGGCGGGCCTCTACGTGCTGTCGCTGATCTCGCTGGCGCTGCTGCCCGGGGCCCCGGCACGATCGGACGCCACCCGCCAGTCGATCGCCGGTGATCTGGTGGCCGGGGTGCGTTACGCCTGGTCCGAGCCCCGCCTGCGCGGGATGCTCGGGTTCTTCTTCGTGATCATCATGCTCGGCCTCTCCTCCACCACGGTCCTGCCGGGGCTCGTCGAGAACGAACTCGGCCGCGAGGCGGAGGCGTTCGGACTGCTCCAGACCGTCAACGCGGTGGGCGGGCTCGCCGCCAGCATCCTGGTCGCATCGATGGCCGGATCCCCGAGAGCCCTCGCCGTCTACTCCGCTGGCGCGGCGCTCGGCGGCGTCTCGCTGATCCTGACCGGGTTGGCTCCGGGCTTCTACACGGCCTTCGTCCCGCTGTTCCTCTCGGGCGTCGGCATCGGTGCCTTCCAGACGCTGAACAGCGCGATCGTCGCCGTCGAGGCGGATCCGGCATACTTCGGTCGCATCACCTCCCTCACCTTCCTCGCCTTCGCCGGCTTCCTGATCGCCAGCTACCCGGTCGGCCTCGTTGCCGATGTGATCGGTGAACGGGCAATCCTGATCGTGCTCGGCCTGCTCTCGATCGTGGCGGTGGCCGTCCTCGCCCCGGCGATCGCACGCGCTCCCGCGATCGGACTCGCCCGCCGCACGGCGGGCCCCGGCGAGAACGCCACGCCGTCGCCCCGTCCAGTGGGCCGCTAGCATGAGAGACAGAGGGGTGCCGAGCGGGGCAGAGCAGTGATCGACAGCACCACCGAGAAGTCCCTCCACTTCAACATTCGCGGCATGACCTGTGCGTCGTGCGTCCGCCGCGTCGAGCGCGCACTGTCGGGTGTCGATGGGGTGAGCGGGGCCCGCGTCAACCTCGCGACGCAGCAGGCGACCGTCGATCTTGCCGCTCGCCTCTCCCTCGAGCCGCTGCGGGAAGCCGTCGATCGCGCCGGCTACGACCTCGTGGTCGGGGACGACGAGGATGAGCTCCGCTCGCAGATGGCGGCGGAGCAGGTCGCCACCCGCGAACTCCTCAGGCGCAAGACGATCTTCGCCGGCGGGGTCGCGATCGCGCTGGTCGGCTACATGGCGCTCAGCCAGGTGCTGGAGCCGCTCGCGGACGTGCCCCGGCGCTTCCTCCACCCCGCCTTCTTCCTGCTCGCCCTGCCGGTGCAGCTGTGGGGCGGCAGCCAGTTCTACCGGGGCGCCTGGCGAGTCGGCCGCCACGGCGCCAGCGACATGAACACCCTGATCGCCGTCGGCACCTCGGCCGCATTCGGCTACTCGGTCGTCGCCACCTTCTGGCCACAGCTCTTCTCCGAGACGCTGGGGCTTGAGGCTGCCGTCTTCTTCGACACCTCCTCGGCGATCATCGCCTTCGTCCTGCTCGGGCGGTTGCTCGAGGCCCGCGCCTCGGAGCGGACGACGGACGCCGTGCGGGCCCTGCTCGCGATCCGTCCCGATACCGCACGCGTCCTCGAGGACGGGGAGGAGTTCGAGATCCCGGTGCGGGCCGTCCAGCCGGGAGACCTGGTGCTGGTCAGGCCGGGCGAGCAGGTTCCGGTCGATGGTCTGGTCCATGCCGGTCTCTCCTCGGCCGACGAGTCGATGCTGACCGGCGAGTCGCTGTCCGTCGAGAAAGAGCCCGGTGACCCCGTCTTCGCCGGCACCCTGAACGAGATGGGAGCCCTCCAGATCTCGACCACCCGGGCCGCCGGAGACTCCGAACTGGCTCGCATCATCGCGCTGGTCAAGGAGGCGCAGGGGTCAAAGGCTCCGCTCCAGGCGATAGCCGACCGCATCGCCGCGATCTTCGTCCCGATCGTCTTCGCCGTTGCCGCCCTGACGGCCCTCGGCTGGCAGCTCTTCGGACCCGAGCCGTCGCTCACGCTGGCGATGCTCACCGCGGTGACGGTGCTGATCATCGCCTGCCCGTGCGCACTGGGCCTGGCCACCCCGACGGCCCTGATCGTCGCTACCGGGCGGGCGGCCGCGCTGGGGATCCTCTTCCGCGACGCCGAGGCGCTCTCCCGAGCACGCCGGATCGACACCGTGATCCTCGACAAGACCGGCACGATCACTGTGGGGCGCCCCGAAGTCAGCAGCATCCAGCTCGCCGCATCGGGGGAGTGGGCGGCGGACGAACTGCTGCGCCTCGCCGCGTCAGCCGAGCGCGACTCCGAGCACCCGACCGCCGGCGCCCTCCTGCGCGCCGCGGCGAACCGGGCGCTCAACCTCGAGCGGCCCGAAGGCTTCCAGGCGATCGCCGGCCAGGGTGTCCGCGCTGAGGTCCGAGGACAGCTCGTGCTGGTCGGTAACGATCGCCTGCTCGAGGCCGAGGGCGTGCGGCCGGCCGATCGCCACGAGCTCGACCGCCTTGCCCGGCAGACCGCGGCCCACCGCGATACGCCGATCCGCGTCGCGGTCGGCGGTCGCGCGGCAGCGCTGCTGACGCTCTCAGACCAGATCCGCCCTGGTGCCGCTGCCGGCGTCGCGCGCCTCAAGGACCGCGGTATCCGCGTCCTGATGGTGACGGGGGACCACCTCGACACCGCCGAGGCGATCGCGCACGCGGCCGGTATCACCGAGGTGATCGCGGGCGTTCAGCCTCGAGAGAAGGCCGGGGTGGTGCGGGAGCTACAGGCCACCGGCCGGATCGTCGCGATGGTCGGGGACGGGATCAACGATGCTCCGGCCCTGGCCCGGGCAGATGTCGGTATCGCCGTGGGCACGGGCACCGACGTCGCGATCGAGACGGCAGCGGTGACGCTGGTGCGGCCCGATGTGGGGCGCGTCGCCGAGGCGATCGCGCTCAGCCGCGCCACGACGCGCACGATGCGCCAGAACCTCGGATGGGCATTCATCTACAACGTCGCCCTGATCCCGGTCGCGGCCGGTATCGGCTACCTGGTGTTCGCCCCGGGCGGGCTCTGGGGCGGAGGGGTGCCCGATGCGCTCGGCCCCATCTTCGGCGAGCGAGGCCTCCTCAACCCGATCGGCGCGGCGGCCGCGATGGCCTTCTCCTCGGTCTCGGTGATGGCGAACTCGATCCGGCTACGCACCGTCTCCCTCGACTGACGGGCCCGCTCGCTCGGGCGAGCCCACGAGCCGCAGCGCGATCGCCTCGGCCAGGCAGTTTCGCCTGAGCTCCTGCAGATCCTGGCTCTCATCGGGCCCGTGGATGCGGCTGGTCGGCTCCCCGACGCCGGTGAGCAGGATGGTCGCCTCGGGATAGATCTCGGAGAGCGCGGCGACGAACGGGATCGCACCGCCGATGCCGATCTCGACCGGCTCGCGCCCCCAGGCCTCCCGATAGGCCGCGCGGAAGGCATCGTAGATCGGGCCCCGGGCGTCGAGTTCGAAGGGGCCGGCAGCGCCGGGGCCGCGGGTCACGCTCACCTCCGCCCCCCAGGGAGCATGCACCTCAAGGTGCCGCTCGAGCGCGTCGAGGGCAGCTGCCGGATCCTGTCCGGGGGCGAGACGGACGCTCACCTTGGCCCGCGACCTGGCAACCAGCTGGTTGATGGCGCCGGCGACCGGGGGCGCATCGATCCCCAGCACGGCGATTGCCGGCTGCCGCCACATGCGGCCGGTCACGGTCCCCTCGCCGATCAGCTCGAGACCGGGCACCGCACCGGCGTCGCGGCGTAGCTCCTCCTCGGTCAGGTCAAGCGGCGGCGCGTCCCCTCTGACCAGTCCGGCCACCGCCGGGGCGCCGGCATCGTCGTACAGGGTCGAGAGCAGTCGGGCCATCGCGGTCAAGGCGTCCGGTACCACACCGCCAAACTGCCCGCTGTGCACGCCCATCCTCAGCGTCCGCAGCTCGACTACGCAGTCGACCAGCCCGCGGAGCGAGGTCGTCAGCGCCGGTTGCCCGAGCCGCCAGTGCTCTGAGTCGGCGATTACGATCACATCGGCGGCGAGCCGGCGACGGTAGCGGGCGAAGAACCGCTCGATACCCGGCGACCCGATCTCCTCCTCCCCTTCGACGAAGACCTTGACCCCGACCGGCAGTGTTCCACGGTGGGCGAGGAGCGCCCCGAGGTGGGTGGCGATGCCCGCCTTGTCGTCCGATGCGCCACGACCGTAGATCCGCCCGGCGCGCACCCGGGGCTCGAACGGGGGGCTGCTCCACTCGTCCGCGGGCCCGGTCGGTTGCACGTCGTAGTGGCTGTAGAGCAGTACGGTCGGTGCGCCAGCGGGCGGTGGAAGCTCGGCCAGGACGGCCGGTGGCGAGCCCTCGACCCGCAGCAGTTCGGTCTCACAGCCGATCTCTGCGAAGAGCGCTCGGACCGCCTCCGCCGCCTCGAGCAGCGACGGTGCGTCCGGTCCGTCTGCGCTGATCGACGGGACCCCGACGAGCGCGGTCAGGGCCGCCTCTACCGCCCCGAATTGCTCATCGACCGCCTCGCGGAGATCTTCGTGCATGAGAGCCTCCCACGTGCCGGCCGGTGCAGCCGTCAGTGCGCGGCAGCCGCCGTCGAGAAGTCAGTTCGATCGCCCGGGAGACAGCCGCTGGCGAGCAGCTCAGCGCGCACCTGCTCGAAGTGCGAGGTCTCGGTGAGCTCGAGGAGCAGGGTGATACGGGCCACGCCGACCGGCAGATCGGGCGCTGCCAGGTCGTGATCGACACGCACGATGTTCGCGCCTGAGCGGGCCGTCGCGGCGCTCAGGCGCTCGAGTTCCCCGGGGACGTTGGCCGTCGCGAACGTGACCCACTTCCTCCGGCCATCGGCCACCAGCCCACGGTCGACCAGCCGGTCCAGCAGGCCGACGTCGATATTGCCGCCGGAGACGACCGCGACGGTTGGACCTTGGGCGACGGTCGCTCCCGAGAGCAGCGCCCCGACCGAAAGTGCGCCAGCGCCCTCGGCCACGACGCGGCCGCGTTCCAGCAGGAAGACGATTGCGCTGGCGATCGCCTCCTCGTCGAGATCGACGACGTCGTCGACGTAGCGCTCGATCAGCCCAAGCGTCAGGTGGGAGGGGCCGGCCACGGCCACCCCATCGGCGATCGTCTGGGTCGGGAGCATCGCCAGCGGGCTGTGGGCGCCGAGCGAGGAGACGATGCCGTTCATCGCCCGCGAATGCACGCCGACGACGCGCATCGCCGGCCGGCGCTCCTTGACCGCCACGGCCACGCCCGCCAGCAGTCCGCCACCACCGGCGGGGACGATCACCGTTTCGGCATCCGGTACCTGCTCGAGGAGCTCGATACCCAGGGTGCCCTGCCCGGAGACGATCTCGGGCGCGTCGTAGGGTGGGATGTAGATGACGCCCCGCTCACGCGCCAGCTGCTGCGCCCGCTCCTGCGCGACGGCGAGCCCCCCGTCGACCAGTTCGATCGCGGCGCCGTAGCCGCGGCAGGCCTGCTGCTTGAGCGCCGGAGCCGTGGCCGGCATCACGACCGTGGCCGGAATCTGTCGCTCACGGGCGGCCAGCGCCACGGCCTGGGCGTGATTGCCGGCGCTCGCCGCGATCACCCCGGCGGGGCGCTCGCCGAGGCTGCTCAGCATGTTGGCGGCACCGCGCACCTTGAACGAGCCGGTGCGCTGCAGGTTCTCAAGCTTGAGCGTGACCGGGACGCCGCACTGCTCGCTGAGGAGCTCGCTCGGAATGGTCGGCGTGATGCGGACGAAGTCCCCGATGCGATCCCGCGCCGCCTCAATCGTCGAGAGCGTGACCTCGGCCGCCAACACCGGGTTCGCTCAGGCCCGGCCGGGTGGGCCGTGGACGAGCCGATCGGCCCCTGCAATCGCCCTGAATGCGCGCTCGAGCGAACCGTCGCGATCGGCCGGGTCAAGGAGGGGGGCCGCCAGCACCTCACCGGCGCCGTTCTCGATATAGCCGGCCAGCCGGGCTGCCACCTCAGACTCTGTGCCCGAGACCACCAGGTCGTCGAGCAGTGCGTCGGGGTAGCCCTTGTCCAGCTCGGGGTAGCCGGCCGCCTTGAACATCGCCCGATAGAACGGGATCTGGGCGTAGCGCCCGAGCTGGCCGATCAGGCGACGGACGTCGGCCCGGTCGTCGCTGACCAGCATCGGGACGTGTGCGACGAGGGGGGGCGCGTCGCGGCCGGCCCGGGCCGCACCGCGATCGATCGCGGGCAACGCCTCCTCGACGAGGAACTGTCTCGGGCACATCCAGCTGATCGCTCCGTCGGCCAGCTCGCCGCAGGTCTCAAAGGAGCGGGGTCGGAGCGCCGAGGCCATCAGCGTCAGTGGAAAGGGCTCGGCGAGCCGTGTCCTGGCGGTCACGTGCCGCCCCTCGAAGGCGACCTGCCCCGTCCCGGCCAGCTCGCGGATCACCAGGAGGTACTCGCGCAGGTTGGCGAGGGGCGCCTCCCACTCGACGCCGAAGGACTGGGTCATCATCGGCTCGTGCGAGGGGCCGAGCCCGAGGCGCAGCCGCCCCGGCGCGAGCTGCTCCAGCGCCTGGGCCTGCTGGGCCAGGATGATCGGGTGGCGAGGCCAGGTCGGGATGATCGCGGTGCCGATGTCGATCGACTCGGTCTGGGTGAGAGCGGCGGCGGCGGCGGTCAGCGGGTCGGCGCCACCGGCGCCGCCGATCGTCGTCCAGGCCACCCGGATCGCGGCCGCCTCCGCCTGCTGCACCTGCGTCACGAACTCAGCTGCGCTGCGTGCCTGGATCGACACGCCGACGGTCGCCCCGGTGCTCGTCATCAGGCTCTCGCTCTCTCGGACGGGCGGGGGTCAGCCGCGCGTCCGGCTACTCCCGGCTGATCTCCAGCACCGAGCGCGCCACCTCGCCGCTCTTCAGCGTGTCGAAGGCCTCGTTGATCTCATCGAACTGGTAGCGCTTCGTGACCAGTCCGTCGATATCGAGCTTGCCCTGCTTGTAGAGTTCCAGGATGCGTGGCATGTCGGTGTGGAAGCGAGCGGAGCCGTAGAAGCTGCCCTTGAGCGTTTTCTCTTCCATCCAGATCATGCCGCTGACCGAGATCTGCTCCATCGGCGGCACCATCCCGACGATCACCGCCGTGCCGCCGCGTGCCGCCATCTGGTAGGCCTGCTCGGAGGTCACTTTCAGGCCGATCGCCTCGAAGCCATAGTCGACCCCGCCGCCAGAGAGTTCCTTCACGGCCTGCACGGGATCGGTCTCACCGGCGTTGACGGTGTCGGTCGCGCCGAACTGCTTGGCGATCCCGAGCTTGTGCTCGAGGGTGTCGACGGCGATGATCTGGCGCGCCCCGGCCAACCTGGCCGCCTGGATGATGTTGAGCCCGACGCCACCGGCGCCGATCACGGCGACCGTCGCGCCCGGCTCGACCTGTGCCGTGTTGACGACGGCGCCGTAGCCGGTCATCACCGAACAGCCAACCAGTGCCGCCACATCGAGCGAGATGTCGTCCGCCACCTTGAGCAGCCCGGAAGCTGGCATCACCGAATGCTCGGCGAACCCGCCGACGTTGGCCATCTGCGAAACGGCGATGTCACCCATCATCAGCGCTGGCTGTGCCTGGGAGCGGGTCGTCGTGCGCGTCGTGCAGCGGTTGGGGTGGCCCGAGTCGCAGACGCTGCAGTGACCGCACGGCTGTACGAATCCCATGATCACACGGTCGCCGGCCTGAACGTTGGTCACGCCGGGGCCGGCCTCCTCGACGATCCCGGCCACCTCGTGACCCAGCACCATCGGGTAGCGGGCGGGGTAGGTGCCCTCGATGAAGTGCAGGTCCGAGTGGCAGACGCCGGCCGTCACCACCCGCACCAGCGCCTCGCCGGCACCGGGGTCATCGATGGTCAGGTCGGTCATCTCGAGCTGGGTCTGTGGCCCCATCAGTACTGCGGCTCTCATGGTCCTGGGTCCTTCCGAGCGGTCGCATCGAGCGGAGCCCTCGGGCCATACGCGAGCGTCTTGATATGGCAGGGAGCTAGTCTACTGCGCCTGACCTCACCGGTCGTTCCCGCCTGAGGTGACCCTCAGCGGCGCCGACCTGCGGACGCCGGCACTGGCCCTAGGAGAGGTAGTCGCGCAGCTCCCGGGATCGCGTCGGGTTGCGTAGCTTTCGCAGCGCCTTGCCCTCGATCTGACGGATCCGTTCTCGCGTCACGTTGAATTCTCGGCCCACCTCTTCGAGCGTGCGCGCCTTGCCGTCCTCCAAGCCGAAGCGGAGTTCCAGCACGCGTCGCTCGCGGGGCGTCAGCGACGACAGCACATCTGCGACCTGCTGGCGGAAGAGCTGGTAGGACGCCTGGTCGAACGGCAGCTCGGCCGTCTCGTCGGGGACAAAGTCGGCGAGATCGGAGTCGTCGTCCTCGCCGACCGGCGTGTCGAGCGAGACCGTCTCCTGGGCGATCTTGCGCAACTCCTGGACGCGAAGCGCCGGCAGATCGAGCTCTTTCCCGATCTCTTCAGCGGTCGCCTCACGGCCCAGCTCCTGCTGCAGCCGCCTGGAGATACGGACCATCTTGTTGATCACCTCGACCATGTGCACCGGGATGCGGATCGTCCGCGCCTGGTCGGCGAGGGCACGCGTAATGCCCTGGCGAATCCACCAGGTGGCGTAGGTGGAGAACTTGAAGCCACGGCGGTAGTCGAACTTCTCGACACCGCGCATCAGGCCGATGTTGCCCTCCTGGATCAGGTCGAGCAGCGACAGGCCGCGGCCCAGGTACTTCTTGGCGACCGCGACGACCAGTCTCAGATTGGCCTCGGTGAGGTGTCTCTTCGCACGCTTGCCGTCGTACCGGATCTTCTCGAACTGGTAGCGGATCGTCACCCCGTGCGCCGCTTCAAGGTCGGCGGCAAGGTTGGCGGGGGGCGAGAACACCTTGCCATCTGAGCCGACGATCTCGGTCGCCCACTCGATGTGCTCGGTCTTGATCATGTGCGTGATAATCGAGAGCTGGATCAAGGACTCCTTGGCGCGATCCTCGCTCCAGCCGGTGTCGGCGATGAGCTGCTGGTGAGCCTCTTCGTCGAGCACTCGATCGATGCAGTCCCGGAACCGCTCGTCGACGATCCGATCCTTCGCCGACTGCCTCGGCAGGGCCAGGGTCCTGGTCACCGAGCGATAGGTCTCGCGATGCTGTTGGAACTGCCGGAAGAGTTGCACCAGCACCTCGGAGGACGAGAGCGCGCGACCGCTCGTCTCCTCGTGCCCGTGCTCCATCTCCTCAAGGTGGAGCCACTCCTCCATCTGGCGGGCAAGGCGTCGCTCATCGGCTGCCGTCAGCAGCGCCACCTGACCAATCCGGTTCAGGTACTGGCGAACCGGATCGTCGATCCCGGCCTGCTCGGCCACGCGGGTCGCCTCTGCCAGTACGGCCGGACTGCGCTCTCGACGGCTGTTCGTCTTGCCTCTTCCAGAACCAGTCTGCTGGGTCATGTGCTCCCGTTCCCCGGTCGGACGTTCGCCTGCCTCACGCCACTTCCGCACGGCGCGCCGTCCCCGAGGCCAGCTCGGGCCTTCTGGGCCCCGGCCATCTCGGTGACAATGAACGCTATCCGGCAAGGAGATCATAACACAGGGAGAGGCCGGATCAGAGTGGCGACGGACCCCCAGATCGCCCGCCCGAACGAGGCACTATGGGGCGCGCGGAGTCCCCCTTCCACACCCCGTGAGCCGCGCGCTGAACCGCGGCCGGGGAACACGATACGCTGTCCGGGCGGAGGAGGCACACCCTTGGAACTCGATTCGGTGATTCACCGCGCTGCAGGCGTCACGGGCGGATCGCCCCTGGCCGCCGTCCTGAGCGAGCGAGCTGAGATCCTTGAGCTGAGCGAGCGCTCCTACCAGGCGGTGCTCAGTCCCGAGGACCTCGGTGGACTGCCTCCGGGGCTGCGTGCCGCGCTCGCCTGCCGCATTGCGCTGATCAACGAGGACGGGGCCCTCGCCGGGCACTACCGCGCGCTCGTCGCCGCGGCCGTGGCAGATGCGCGCCAGCTGGCGCGCATCTGCGATCCCCAGGGGGCGCCAGCGGCCGGGGACGACCCCTGGCTTGCGGCCGTCGTTGCCCATGCTGACCGGCTGACGACCGCTCCCGAGTCCGCGACCCGGGCCGAGATCGACGCGCTTCAACATTGTGGCGTCGCCGACGCCGATATCGTCCGCCTCACGCAGCTGGTCGGCTTCGTGAACTACCAGCTGCGGCTCGTCGCGGGCCTCAGGCTGCTGTCAGGACAGGTGGGGGGCGACGAGCGATGAATGAGCCGATCCACGAGTTCACCATCGAGGTTCCGCGCTGGAGCCCGCACCTCAGGCCCCTCCGGCTGGAGGATACAAGCCCCGAGCAGCAGGAGGCGCTGGAGGTGACGCCGTCCAACACCAGGGTGTCCGACTACATGCTGGTGCTCGCCCACGATCCTCAGTCACTCAAGCACCGCAACCCGCTCTTCAACGCGATCATGTATGGACCCGGTGGGCTCTCGCGGGCCGACCGCGAACTTGGCGCGGTCGGCGCGTCCGGTGTCAATCGCTGCATCTACTGCACCGCCATTCACGCCAGCAGGTATATCTCGCTGACCGATCAGCCCGAGGTGATCGACCGGATCTTCGAAGATGAGACCCGAGCGAACCTGCCCGCACGCCAACAGGCCATCTTCGACTACGCCGTCAATCTCTCATTGACTCCCACACAGCCGACCCGAGCCGACGTCGAGACGCTGCGTGCGATCGGGCTCTCCGACCTGGAGATACTCGATCTGACGCTCTCGGCGGCGATCTTCGGATGGGCGAACCGGCTGATGGAGACTCTTGGCCAGCCGGTCAGCCGGACGACGCGGGCCTAGAGACCGGCAACCGGGACCGGCGCGTGCGCGCTGGTCCCGCCGAAGAACCGATGTCAGCGGGGCCAGAACGGCCGAGCGATCGCGAGCGGGGTGCCCGACAGGATAGCGGGCCAGGGGGCCCTCAGGAAACTCTGGCGGCAGATCTGGGTATGATCGATCGAGCCGCCTGCCGATCCCGTGCCCGCGGCCTAACCCACCTGTGGGGGCCGAGGAGTGATCTTGGCAGACCGTACGCGCTGGACCAACTGGGCCGGCAATCAGACCGCGGCACCGCTCCACATCCACCGCCCGCGCACCGAGGACGAGCTGGTCGCGACGGTGCGGCGAGCCTCTGAGCGCGGCGAGCACGTGAAGGCCGTCGGCGCCGGCCACTCGTTCAGCTCGATCGCCCTCACCGACGGGCACCTTCTCGATCTCTCCGACTACAAGCAGGTCGTGAACACGGGAAGCGACCCGACCACGGGCCGCCCGCTGGTGACCGTGCAGTCAGGGATTCGCCTGGAGCACCTCAACCCCCAGCTCTGGGATCTGGGCTTCTCGCTGACCAACCTCGGCGACATCGCCTACCAGTCGATCTCCGGGGCCATCTCCACGGCCACCCACGGCACCGGTGGTGACGTCGGCGGCCTCGCGACACAGGTACGCGCAATGCGGGTCGTCACGGGCGAGGGCAGCGTGATCGAGTGCTCGCCGGACAGCGCGCCTGAGCTCTTCCAGGCCGCTCGCGTCGGCGTCGGCGCGGCCGGACTGATCTCGACCGTGACCCTGGAGGTCGAGCCGGCCTTCAACCTGCGTGCCCGGGAGTTCTTACTTCCGTTCGACGAGGTACTGGCCGACCTCGACGAGCACATCAGTGACAACGAACACTTCGAATTCTTCTGGGTCCCGGGCTCAGAGAACGCCTTCACGAAGCGCAACAACCGCACGACCGACCAGGCGACCCCGCTCCCGCGCTGGCGCGAGTTCGTGACCGACGAGGTGATCGGGCATCGCTACGCGGCTCACGCCATGAAGCTCTTACGCGTCCCCGGCGTCAGGACACGGCTGCTGAAGGCGTTCGAGGGGGCGCGAGGGGAGTATGTCGAGCGCTCATACAAGGTCTTCAGCTCGGAGCGGAAGGTCCCCTTCTACGAGATGGAGTACTTCATCCCCAGCGAGCATGCCCTCGCCGCGCTCGAGCGCGTGCGGGCGCTGATCGAACGCACCGGCTTCGGCGTGGTCATGCCGATCGAGGCGCGCTGGGTCGCTGCCGACGACATCCCGCTCAGTACCGCCTACGGCCGGGCCACGACCTCGATCGCTGTCCACATGCTCAAGCACCAGGAGTTCCAGCCTTACTTCGAGGCGGTCGAAACGATCATGTCCGAATACGAGGGGCGACCGCACTGGGGCAAGCTCCACTTCCAGACGCATCACAGCCTGGCCGGGCTCTACCCGCTCTGGGATGACTTCCAGCGGGCCCGCGCGGCGCTCGACCCGCAGGGGACGTTCAGCAACACCTACACCGAACGAGTTCTCGGACCGATCCGCGCATAGGCACCCCCGCGCCACATGCACGCGCTCCCCCGCCTGGATAGCCGGACAGCGCGCGGCGGGCCATGTTCGTGGTCCCGCGGTCGGCCTGCTCAGGACTTCGTGCGCGGGTCGAGCAGGTCACGCACCCCATCACCGATGAAGTTCGCGGCGAGCACGACGCTGAGAATGGCGAGACCCGGCCCAAGGGCGATCCACCAGTCGTAGAAGCGCCGCGAGCCCTCGCTGATCATCGAACCCCATTCCGGGAAGGGCGGCACCGCGCCGAGGCCGATCAAGCTGAGCGACGCCGCAAGCAGCACCACGCCGCCGAAGTCGAGCGTCGAGACGACCAGCAGTGGTGTGAAGGCGATCGGCAGGATCTGCTTGAGCATCACGCGGGGCCTGGCTGGTGCCCAGCGACTCGGCCGCGACGACGTGGTCATAGTTCCGTATCGCCAGGAATGACCCGCGCAACAGCCGCGCGTAACCCGGCCACCAGACGAGTGTCATCGCGATGGCGGCGTTGCGGCTGCCGACTCCGAGTGTCGCCCCGATCACCATCGCCAGGAGGATCGGGGGAAGCGCCATCACCATGTCGGTGATCCGCATCAGCACCGAGTCGGTCCAGCTCCCGAAAAACCCCGTCACCGCCCCGACGGCGCCACCGATCAGCAACGCCGACACGATCACGGCGGCCGCGACCGGCATCGATGCCCGCGCACCGTAGAGGGTGCGCGAAGACGTCCCGGCCGAGGGTGTCGGTGCGCAGCGGGTGCTCGAGTGACGGCGCGAGCAGGCGATCGTCGACGAGTGCGATCGGGGCCGTCAGCGCGGTCGGACAACAGCGGCACGGCGGCACTCTCCGGCCAACCGAGAGAATTGCTAGAGTCGCCCCATGAACCGTACCGGAGAGCCTGCCATTCTCGTCACCCGTGCCGAAGAGGTGCTTGGGGAGGCCTGGGAGGACTACGCCCGCGCGGTGAGCGCGAGCGGCGGCGTGCCGCTCGTCGCCGACCTCGCAGCACCGGGGGCGATCCCCGACTTCGACGGACTGCTCGTCACCGCCGGGGTCGATGTCGCCCCGGACCGATACGGCCAGTCACCGGGCCCCTACGTCCAGGAGAGCAACCCTGGGCGCGACCGATTCGAGGAGGACCTCCTCCGGGAGGCCTCCCGACGCGATATCCCGATCCTCGCGATCTGCCGCGGGCACCAGCTCTTTAACACCTCCCGCGGCGGAACCCTCCACCAGCACCTCGCCGAGCGCGAACCGCACCGGGCCAGGCACGGTGCGGACCCCGGAACGATCGCCTCCGGGTGGCATGAGGTGCACGTCACCCGGGGGAGCCTCCTCCACCGGATCACGGGCCGCGAGCGCCTAGTCACCAACTCCCGGCACCACCAGGCAGTGCTGACCGGAACGGTCGCCCCCGGCCTTGAGATCAGCGCCACTGCGGCTCAGGATGTCGTCGAGGCGCTGGAAGACCCCGGGCTCAACTGGTGTCTCTCCGTCCAGTGGCACCCCGAACGCACCGAGATGTTCGCCGATCGGGCACACCGTTCGGCATCGGTCGAGCTCTTTCGGGCATTCGTCGCCGCCTGCCGCGAGCCGGCAGCCACCGCCCGGTGACAGCCCCGCTCACAGCCCGGTGACAGCCCGGTGACAGCCCCGATGACCACGCCCTTCCTCTACTTCGGTTTCGGGTCGAACCTCGACGGCCAGCGCCTCCACATCCACTGCCCGTCGGCCCGCTTCCTCACCACCGCGCGCCTGCCCGACCATCGGCTGGCCTTCAGCATCGAGAGCAAGAACACCTGGCTGGGGGGCGTCGCCGACATCCGACCCGAGCCGGGCGCCGAGGTGTGGGGTGCGCTTTGGCTGATCGACCGCCACCACTCCGAGCCGCTCGACCGGCAGGAGGGGCTCTTCCGCGACCCGCCCGCCTACCGGCGCGTCCGCGTCACGGTCGACAGCCCAGGCGGCGACACCGTGAGCTGCCGCTCCTACCAGGTGGTGGCACCCGATCCCGTCGGTTATCTGCCCTCCCGCTCCTACCTCGAGACGATGCTGCGAGGGGCACGGGCCGTCGGCCTCCCTCAGCACTATCTCAGGGCTCTCGGCGAGATCGAACACAACGGCATCGAGGGCGTCGGCCCGCCCGCCGAGGAGGGCTCCGGGGGGTGCGCTCGAGTGCGCGGCGGGAGCTGACCGCGCCCTCCCGATAAGCGAGGCGACTGATAGAATAGACGTACTCCCCACGCTGCAGCGACGCCTTGGCGTCCGTCGCCGGTCCATGGTTTGAGCCTCGGAGTACGCATGGTCCAAGACCTCCCGAAGACGAACGAGATCGTTCGTCTCGAAGACGAGATGCGCGTGTCCTACCTGGACTACGCGATGTCGGTGATCGTCTCCCGCGCGCTCCCTGACGTCCGTGACGGGCTGAAACCGGTGCAACGCCGGATTCTCTTCGGCATGCAGGAGCTCGGGCTCGGGCCGGCTTCGGCATTCAAGAAGACCGCGCGTGTCACCGGCGAAGTGATGGGCAAGTTCCACCCCCATGGCGACTCCGCGATCTACGAGTCGCTCGTGCGTCTCGCCCAGGACTTCACGATGCGTTATCCGCTCGTCACCGGTCAGGGGAACTTCGGCTCGATCGACGGCGACCCCCCGGCAGCGATGCGCTACACCGAGGCACGGCTCGCCCCGATCGCCACGGAGCTGCTCGTCGACATCGACCGCAACACCGTTGACTTTCAGCCCAACTTCGACGACTCGCTGAGCGAACCGGTCGTCCTACCGGCGAGGATTCCGCAACTCCTGATCAACGGCGCGAGCGGCATCGCGGTCGGCATGGCGACCCACATCCCGCCGCACAACCTGGATGAGATCTGCGACGCCGTGCGCCTGCTGATCGACCGGCCTCACTGCACGCTCGACGAACTGCTTGAGATCGTCACGGGTCCCGACTTCCCCACCGGCGGCATGATCTTCAACCACGCCGAGATCAGGCAGGCCTACGCCAGTGGCCGTGGCCGCGTCACGATCCGCGGCGTCATGAGCATCGAGGAGTCGGCACAGGGCCGCACCCAGATCGTCGTCACCGAGCTCCCCTACCAGGTCAACAAGGCGACCCTGCTCGAGCGCATCGCCGCCCTCGTGCGCTCCAAGCGGATCGAGGGCATCTCCGATCTGCGGGACGAATCGGACCGACACGGGATGCGGATGGTGATCGTCCTCTCGCGTAGCGCCTCCTACCAGACCGTCCGAAACCTGCTCTTTAAGCACACCGCCCTGCAGTCCAACTTCTCGGTCAACATGGTCGCGCTCGACGACGGCCAGCCCAAGACGATGACCCTCCGCGACGTCCTGCAGGCCTTCATCAACCACCGCCGCGAGGTGATCCGCCGGCGCACCGAATTTGATCTCGAGAAGGCACAGGAACGGGCGCACATCCTGCTCGGCCTGCTCCGGGCGATCGAGCACCTCGATGAGATCATCCGCGCGATCCGCGCGTCGACCTCGGCAGACGCGGCCAAGACCGCGCTGCAGGCCAGCCCGTTCGACCTCTCTGAACGCCAGGCGCAGGCCGTGCTCGACATGCAGCTGAGGCGCCTCGCCCAGCTCGAGGCGCAGCGGATCCAGGAGGAGTACGACGCGCTGCTCACGCTGATCGCCGAGCTCGAAGACCTGCTCGAGCATCCTGAGAAGATCGACTCCCTGATCCACCAAGACTGCGAGGAGCTCAAGGAGCAGTACGGCAACCCCCGGCGTACCCAGGTCTTCGCAGCACCGGTCGAGGATTTCTCCGAGGAAGACCTGGTCCCCCACCAGCAGGTGGTCGTGACGATCTCCGAACGCGGTTACATGAAGCGGGTGCCGCTGGAGACCTACCGGGTCCAGCATCGCGGCGGCCGCGGCGTCGCCGGGGCCCGCACCCGCCAGGCCGATGTGGTCCGCCAGCTGATCGTCTGCGACACCCACGAGGCGCTCCTGATGTTCACCCGCAGCGGCAAGGTCTACTCGCTGCGCGGCTACGAGGTGCCGGAGGCGAGCCGCCAGGCGCGCGGCCTGCCGGTGGTGAACCTGATCGAGATCGACCCCGGCGAGCAGGTCACCGCGGTCGTCGTCGTCGGGGACTTCACGCGCGATTCCCTGCTCCTCGCCACCGATCGCGGTCAGGTAAAACGAACACCCCTCAGCCACTTCGAGTCGGTCAGGCGCGCCGGTCTGATCGCGATGCGATTGCAGCCGGGCGACGCCCTCCGTTCGGCGCGGGCGGCGAGCGAGTCGAATGACGCGCTGCTGGTCAGCTCCGATGGACAGGCCGCCCGCTTCAATGTCGGCACGCTGCGCATCGCCTCACGCAGCTCCGGTGGGGTCCGTGGCATCAAGCTGCGCGCCGGGGCTCAGCTCGTCGCGCTGGTCGTCGACATCGACGGTGACGACCTCCTGGTGGTCACCGAGCGGGGGGTCGGGAAGCGCACCCCGATCAGCGAGTACCCGACCAAGGGACGCGGTGCGATTGGCGTCAAGACCTTCCGGATCAGCGACCGCACCGGTCCGATTTCGGTCGCAGCCAACGTCACGGCCGACGAGGAGTTGATCTTCGTCTCCGCCGACGGGATCGTGATGCGCACGCGCGCCGGCACGATCAGCCAGCAGAGCCGCTCCACGCAGGGCGTCCAGGTGATGAGCGTCGGCGATGGCGACCGCGTCGCCTCTCTGGCCCGGATCGACCTCTCTGCGGGTACCGGCGGCCGTCCGGTCACTCCCTAGGGCCGCTCGTGACCACCGAGGGGGCAGCCGAGCCGGCCCGCGAGTTCTCGTTGATCCGACGAGTGATCGAGCGCCTCGGCGAGGCGGCCGCGGACGACATCCTGGTCCCTCCCGGAGATGACGGCGCAGCCTGGCGCGAGGACACGGCCGGCGCCGCGGTAGCCACGATCGACCTGCTCGCGGAGGGCACGCACTGGCGCCCGGACACGATGACCATGGCAGACGTTGGCTGGCGCGCCGTCGCGGCGAACGTCTCCGATCTGGCGGCGATGGGAGCTGTGCCCCTTCACCTCCTAGTGGGGACCGTGGTCGGCCCCACCCTGTCCCCGCAGCAGCTCGACTGCCTGATCGATGGGCTGGCGGCGGGATGCCTCGCACACGAGGTGCGGATCGTCGGCGGCGACATCGTGCGAGGGGCGTCCACCTCGATCGCGGTCGCGGCCTACGGCCGCGCCGCGGCCCCCGGACCCGGTCGCGCGACCGCCCTCCTCGAGCGTGGCCGTGCACGCCCGGGCGACGCCGTTGCCGTCTCCGGTACTCCGGGCGCCTCGGCTGCCGGGCTGCGCCTGATCGACGAGGGGCGGAGCAGCGCGCCAGGCGCCGCACCGCTGCTCGCCGCCCACCGGCGCCCCGAGGCTCGAACGGCGCTCGGCCAGGCTGCCATCGCCAGCGGAGTCCGCTGTGCAATCGACATCTCCGATGGGCTTCTGCAGGATCTCTCGCACGTTGCCCGCGCCTCGGCGCTGGGCATCGAGGTCGACTGCTCGCTCGTGCCGCTCCATGCCGCCGCCCGCACGCTGCTCGGCAGCCGGGTCGCCTTGGACCTCGCACTCGGCGGCGGGGAGGATTTCGAGCTGCTCCTGGCCGGGGATCGCTCCGAACTCGAGCAGCTCGGGAGCGCCCGTCTTCCGGTCACCGTGATCGGCAGCGTTGTCGACGATCATCGCGGCCAGCTCATTGCGCTGGGCTCCGACGGACAGCGCTACGAGCCCCCGACGCGGGGATGGGACCAGCTCAGTCCGGCCAGCGCGGGGTGAGCGCCGCCGCTCAGCTGACCTGCCACACCCGGGAGGTGGCGGAGACGAAGGCACTGGCGGGCCGCGTGGCAGGGCTCTTGCGGGCCGGCGACGTGCTCCTCCTCGAGGGACCACTCGGGGCCGGCAAGACCGCCTTCACCCAGGGGTTGGCCCGTGGCCTCGGCCTGCCGACCGAAGTGACCAGCCCGACCTTCATCTTGCTCGCCCAGCATCCGCCGGGCACCCGCCAACTCCCGCTCTACCATGCCGACCTCTACCGCCTGACGGACCCCTTCGAGGTGGCCGATCTGCACCTCGAAGAGCAGGCACAAGACGGGGTGCTGGTCGTCGAGTGGCCCGACCGAGCACCCGACGAACTGCCCTCGCAACACCTCCGGGTCGTGATCGAGCCCAGCACCGCATGCCCCCAGGACCGCCAGTTCAGGCTGCTTGCCCGGGGGGCGCGGCACCGGCAGCTCGTCGACCAGCTCAGAGGGCTGATATGAGCGCTCCGTCGCCCGGGATCGTTCTCGCGATCGACACCTCCTCACCCCTCGTCTCGCTGGCCATCGAGCGGGACGGCGAACCGGTCGCCGAGCGCAGCTGGCAGCTCGAGGGCACCGCCTCCCGAGAGCTGCTTGCCGGCATCGATTCGCTCCTGCGCGACCAGCAGCTCCCTCGCCGGCAGCTCGCCGCGCTCGCCGTCTGCGTCGGGCCGGGTGGCTACGGGGGGCTCCGCACCGGCATCAGCACAGCGCAGGGGCTCGCCTTCGCCCTCGGCATCCCACTGGCGCCGGTCCCGCGACTCCTCGCCGATGCTTGGCCCGATCTGGCGGAGGCGTCAGGGCACCCCGTCGTGGCCGTGCACCATGCCGGCCGGGCCGGCGTCGCCTGGGCCTCCTATGCACGCCCCGCGGGCGAGCGGGGCGCCCACACGCTGGTGGCACCGCAGATCACTCAGATCGCCCACTGCGTTCGCGATGCACCGTCCGGTGCGATCTGGTGTGGTGAACTGACCGAACAGCTGCTCGCCGAGCGAAGCGGCGCCGGACGGCCAGGCGATCGGCCCGGTCGCTTCCCTCGCTCGATCCGCGCGGCCACCATGCTCGCCGTCGCCCGCAGCGAGCAGTCGTACCGAGATCCGGCGGCCGTCGACGCGATCTACCTCCGCCCGCCCGCGATCACGCCGCCGACAGCCGACAGCCGACAGTCCGTTCAACCGAAGTCCGCGTGAAGCGTCCGCCTCGGGCGGGCAGAGCTAGAGGAGCACCCGTGGAACGTACCCTGATCCTGATCAAGCCGGACGCGATGCAGCGCGGCCTCGCCTTCGAGGCGCTCAGCCGCTTCGAGCGACGGGGCCTGCGCACGGCCGGCCTGCGCCTCCTGCAGATCGACCGCGCAACCGCCGAGCACCACTACGCCGAGCACCAGGGCAAGCCCTTCTTCCAGGGACTCGTCTCCTACATCACGAGCAGCCCGGTGATCGCAGCCGTCCTCGAAGGCAGCGAGGCCGTTGCGGCGGCCCGCCAGACGATCGGAGCGACGAGCCCGCTCGCCGCCGCCCCGGGCACGATCCGCGGAGACTTCGGCCTCGAGCTCGGACGGAACCTCGTCCACGGGTCAGATAGCCCGGAGAGCGCCGAGCGGGAGATCGGGATCTTCTTCGAGGGGCATCCCGTGCTCGACTGGGAGCGCTCCACAGACCGCTGGGTGTTCGAGTAGCGTCGCGGTCCCCGCGCCGGCGGCTGCCACCTGTCACGGGAGGCGCGCTGGCGGCCACGCGCTCTGCCTACTGCACCCGCACGACTTGCTGGGCTCTCCGCCACAGCCCCTCAAGGTCGTAACGTGCCCGGTCTTCCAGCGAGAAGAGATGGATCACAACGCCCTCGAGGGTGTCGAGGAGCACCCAGCCGCTGTCCGGATTGCCTTCTGGACGAATCCTCGGTCCGGTCGTGCGGAAGGCGAGCTGGACCGCATCGATCACGGCCTGCGACTGCCGGACGTTGTCCACCGTCCCGATCACAAAGTAGTCGGCAAAGGCGCCCAGGGGGGTGAGGTCGAGTAACACGACATCACTGACCTGCCGGTCGGCGAGCAGCTCAACGGCCTGATGTGCGAGCTCGATCTTTGGTCGAAGCCATTCGTCCATCGCCAGATCCCGGGGATCCTTCGTCATCGGCCCTCCGCCTGTGACACGGTCCGCTCGTTCGGTGCCAGAGCGTCAGGGCGCCCAGCCTACCAACATCGTCTGTGACGCGCAGGGCGATACACTGAACCCGATGCCCGAACGCGTGCTCGTCGCCATGTCCGGCGGAGTCGACTCCGCTGTCGCCGCTGCCTTGCTCTCTGAGCAGGGCTACGACGTGATCGGCGTCACCCTCAGGCTCTACAGCGAGCCCGACGAACGGGCCCTCCGGTCGGGTCGCACCTGCTGCGGGATCGAGGACATCGGCGACGCGCAGGCAGCCGCCCGGCGCATCGGCATCCCTCACTACGTGATGAACATGGAACATCGCTTCGAGGAGGCCGTGCTCGAGCCGTTCGTCCAGGGTTATGCGAACGGACGGACGCCGAATCCCTGCCTCAACTGCAACCAGTACGTGAAATTCGATACCCTCCTCGATCGCGCTCTCGCGATCGGCGCGGATCGCCTCGCAACCGGGCACTACGCGCGCATCACCGCCGCAGCGGACGGCTATCACCTGCATCGCGCCAGAGATCCCCGGAAGGACCAGTCCTACGTCCTCTACACACTCGGCCAGGCCGCACTCGAGCGCACGATCTTCCCGCTCGGCGACCTGACCAAGGCCGAGACGCGCTCGATCGCCCAGCGTCTCGAGCTCCAGATTGCAGACAAGCCGGACAGCGTTGACATCTGTTTTGTTCCCGGGGGCGACTATCGAAAGGTCCTCCGCGAACGTGGTCTCGACTCCCCGCCAGGGGAGATCCAGAGTCGTGACGGCGTCACGATCGGCCGACACCAGGGGATCTCCAGCTACACCGTCGGACAGCGCCGTGGACTCGGTCTGACCACCCCCACTAGGCGCTACGTCACGAGCATCGACGCCGAGCGCAACATCGTCGTGATCGGCACAGAGCGAGATCTCATGAGCGAGCGCCTCGCCGCCAGCGATCCCCACTGGGTGCTCAGGCCGCCGATCACCGGGGAGCAGCTGACGGCTCGCGTTCGCTATCACGCACCCGACGAGCCGTGCCAGGTCACCCACGTCGACGGCAAGCGGTTCGGGCTGACGTTCGCCCGGCCGATTCGGGCCGCGGCCGCGGGGCAGGCGGTAGTGCTCTCACGCGGCGGCGAGGTGATCGGTGGCGGTACGATCGAGGAGACCGCGTAGCCGGCCTGCCGGCACCTCTCCGCGGGGCGAACGAGTGGACGACGCCGGTCACCCCCCGGCACCCCGACGGATCAAGCGCCTCGGCCCGCCGATGTTCACAGTTCCGCCTGCACAGGCGCCCTGTAGCGGTCAACTCTGGCGACCGCGTACCATGGAGAACGATGGCGCCGGGGTCCAGCGACCTGTACACGAGCGGGAGAGGGCGGCCACCCACAGATGAGCCTCGACTTCCTCCCCGAACTCGAGTCGGTCCGCGACTGGGTGATCATCATCTACGGCGCCGTCGGCATCCTCTTCTTTGCCCTGCTCAGCATCTTCCTGCTCATCCTGGTCAGGCAGATGCGGGCGATCCGTCGGGGCATTTCCACCCTCGTCGACGAGAGCATCCGGCCGACCCTCGACGAGGCACATCGAACCGCCGAGAACGTGCGTGGCACGAGCGAGTTCATCTCCGATGCGGCGGTCCACCCACTGATTCGAGCGGTCGCCGTGGCCCGCGGTATGAGACGTGGTCTCTCAGCGCTTGCCTCGGTGCGACCATCACGCCGGTAAGCCAGGAACCCGGGGGCCGTTCTGTGTGGACCGTGATCAAGCTGCCGCTGCGTCCCCTCTACTCCCTCTCGCCGGGGCAGGCACTCTTGCTCTCCGCTGTCGCCGCCGGCGCGTTCATGGCGACGCGACAGCTCCTCAGGGAGACACAACCGTTGGAGGCGTTGTCGCCGCAACTGCAGGAGCAGGTCACGGACGTTCGCGAACAGCTGATCGTCTGGCGCGACCGTGCACTGGCGGCGCAGCTCGCCTACCGTGATGCCCGGCTGGAGACCGAGCAGGAGTTGCACACAAGCCACCTCAAGATGAGCGGACGTGGCTAGCTTCGGATGCGCCGCCGCCCCGCCCCCGGTCCCCATGATTGAGCATCCGCTGGCGCCATTTATACTGGTCGACGGAGAGGTGGCCGAGCGGTTGAAGGCGCCTGTCTCGAAAACAGGTAGACGAGAGTCTCGTGGGTTCGAATCCCACCCTCTCCGCCACCGGGACTGATCAACCGCCCGAGAGACCGCCACGACCGTCGGCGACGACCCCAGCGGAGAGGTGCTGGAGTGGCTGATCAGGCTCGCCTGGAAAGCGGGTAACGGGGGAAACTCCGTTCGTGGGTTCGAATCCCACCCTCTCCGCCACCGGTCACTCCCGTTCGCAGGAGACGTTGTGCCACCTGGCGAGGCGCCAGCCGGCCCGCTCGCTGACCCGGACTGAGCGCTCCGGATCTGGCATGGTGCGGCGCGCCAGCTCTGAGACCGGGGGCCGGCCACGAGAGAGTGCCGCGAACACACGTGCTCCCCCGAGTCGCCCCGAGGCAGGCGCCGCACGCCGTCGCTAGCGCGTGCTCCTTCGGGGCGAGGGTGCCCGACAGATGCCCGACGCCTCTGACGAGCGCCCGTCAGACTCGCTCGGCGCGAAGGACGATCCGATCGCGATAGCTCTGCTCACCGACGTTCCACTCCCCGCCGCAGGTGTAAACCGTGATCGAGTCGACCGGAACATCCGAGCTCCAGATCGAGACCCAGTCACCGGTTGCCGCCGGGATCACCCGGTTCCAGGTCACCCGGTACTCCAGCGCCTCGCCCTCGAAGTCGACGAAGATCCGGTCCCCGGCGACCAACTGGTTGATCGTCTTGAAGACACCGGCTCCAAAGTAGTTCGCCTCGGCATAGGGGAGGTAGGCGGCGACATCGACATGCCCGCCGAAGATCGCGTTCTTGCCTTCGCCGGGTATTCCTCCGAGGCCAGACCAGCCACTGAGGTCGTACCACAGGACCGTCGCCGGCCCCTCCGGTATCGCCATCTGCGACCCATCTACCGGGCTCGCCCCGACCGGTGCGTCGATGCCGAGTTTCGGAATCCTGATGCGAGCGTAGGTGTACCCGGCCGGGTGTCCATGCTTCTCGACGAGCTCGGCGATGCTCCCGATCGTGGGCCCCGGGGTCGCGGTCGGCTCCGCGGTCGCGGTCGGCTCCGGCGTTTCGGTCGCCTCGGTTGGCGCCGGAGTTGGGGTGGGCGTGGGCGTGGGCGTTCGGGTCCGACTTGCGGTGCTCGTCCCGCCCACACCGGTGCTACTCGCCGTCGCCGTTGCGGTGGGCGGCGCAGCCGTTGCGGCCGGTGATGGAGTACGCGCAACCACCTCCGCGGGTTCGCTGCTCTCCCCGCCGAACGCCTGGAGGGCGATCACGACGACCAGCACCACCGCAACGACGCCGAGGATACCCGAGCGGACCACCGTGGTCTGGGCGGTCCACCATTCCGTCACCAGGCCAGGCCAGGCTCGCAGTCGCTCCATCTGCCGTATCCCCCAACTCCCCGCTGGCGCCATTATCGCCCCGACCGTCCCATCGCAGAACCGCCCCCGCCCGAGGCCACCTCGCCGGCCCGTTCGATCTTCCGCCGCAGCCGCTCAAGTCGGTGATCGAGCTCGGCGATCTTCCGCGGCGCGGACGGCCAGGGGTGCGACCGGCTGAGAGCCGCCAGGTGGGTCCGGGCCCGCATCGCGAAGCCAGATGCCCGCTCGAAGTCGTGACACTGATGCTCGTAGTACATCGCCAGTTCAACCAGTGGCCCGAGCGGCGCACTGGTCGGCAGAGCAAGGGTCCGCTCCCACAGCTCCGAGGCTGCTCGACGTCGCCCGGCACGCTTGTGGAGCGCGGCCAGTCGCAGCATGCCCTCTTCGCGTAGCCCCGACGTGTCGGCACCGGTCGCCGCCACCTCAAGGTAGTGTTCGGCGCGGTCATCCCGGCGCGCGTCGAGCAGGCGGCCCAGGGCC
Source organism: Dehalococcoidia bacterium (assembly GCA_965249675.1). Taxonomy (GTDB): domain Bacteria; phylum Chloroflexota; class Dehalococcoidia; order UBA2979; family UBA2979. The sequence continues at coordinate 1,221,993 of OZ252250.1, read as the reverse complement.
AGCGCGTCGCGCCCCGCGGCGCGGCGACCGCGGTCCAGCAGCCCGGCGTAGAAGGCCAGCAGCCCGGCCATGCCGAGGACGTCGAGCTCGTTGTGTCCGACGATCGGGTCCAGCAGCCGGCGGTTCCCGGTGCGCAGAAACCGGAAGTAGACTCCCGGCACCTCCGCCCCCGGAACATCGGTCGGGGGCCGGGAGGCCGCCAGGACACCCCACTCCATCGAGCCCTGTCTGCAGTCGGGGAGCAGCCCGCGATACCCCGTGCGCGCCGCCCGCAGCAGGTCGAGCTGGCGCAGCGCCTCGAATCCGGCGCGCTGCCGGTGCAACGTGGCGCGTTCATCGAGCAGCGGCGCATCGAACACCCTGCCGTTGTAGCTGACGAGCACCGGGCCGCTCGCGAGATCGGCGTCGGCGATCAGTGCCTCGAGCAGCGCCGCCTCCTCAGGCGGTGACTCAGCGAGGTACTGCCGGAGGACCAGCGTCTGCTCGGCGCCATCTCCCTCAGCGCCATCTCCCTCAGCGCCATCTCCCTCAGCGCCATCTCCCTCGGCACCCACCTCTCGCCGTTCGATCCGCGCGGTGGCGACGAGGAAGGCGATCGCACCCGCGCCTCCGAGCCCGGTCGTCTCAATGTCGAGGAAGTAGAGCTCGTCTGCCTCAGCCGACTCCAGATCCTCACCCGGGGCGAGCAGCGCCATGGTCGCTCCAGAGAGCGCCCCGAGCTCCCCCAGTGGCTGGCTGCCGCGGCTACCGCGCAGGGGGTAGACCACCTCGCGGTAGGTGAACGGACCTGAGCACGTCTCGCGGCGAACCGCATCGGCCAGCAGCTCCGGCTCGTCCGCCGCGCCCCAGCTGGACCGGGCCCCCGCGCGCGTCGCCCTTGGCGCCCGAACCGCACGAGCCTCGATCTCGGCGATCAGGCGTCGCAGCTGGGCGCGGCGCGCGGAGGCGTCGGCGGACCACTGACCACTACTGGTGGCGATGTCCGCCGGGTAGCTCACCATCCCGCGCCCGAACCCATAGGTCACCCGCCGCTATCCGGCGACAATCTCCGGCACCACGCCGGCCAGCCGGGGCACCGGCCGACGCGTCGCCGCCCCACCATCACAGCCAACCACCATCACAGCCAGCGTCTCCGCAACCACGGCCTTCACTCCCATGCCGGGTGCTGCCGGTGGGCCAACACAGGACGGGCAACCCTCACGACAGCCGCACCGATCGAGCAATCCGCTGGCGATCTTGAGCAGTCGCCCCGTCTCCGAGAAAAGGTGTTCGCCGAAACCGACCCCGCCCGGGACGACCTCCCAGAGGAAGATCGTCGGGTGACCGGTGTGCGGAGACCGCACCTGAACCGCAAGCTGCTGGTCGCGCGGATCGCACATCAGGAGCAGGGGAGCGACATTCACGAGGAGCGCCCCGAGCCCAGTCAGGGCCGCCTCCACGCGAGAGGTGGAAGCACCCTCCACCAGTCCCTCGGGCAGGGTGACCCAGAATGCGCTGGTATGCATGTCGTCCTGTGGTAGCCGGATCTTCCCCCAGCCGATGTTCTCGTGGCTGTGGAGCCGCACCTTCTTGAAGATCGATGCCAGGTAGGTGACCGCCACCTCCCCGTGCGCGGACAGGAACGTCGCCCGGCGCTCGTCCCACTGGTCGATGACCTTGAGGTCGACCGAGAGCTGCGCATCGGTGTAATAGTCGACATCGACGCGATGGACATAGGCCTTGAGCTCCTCGAAGTCGAGCCGGTCGACGTGGTACTGGCGACCGTCGTGCACATAGATCGCCTCGTCATGGAGCAGCAGCATCGCCGACGGTCGGTCGATCTCGCCGATCACCCGCGCCCCGCCGCTCCGGTCACCTTCATGTCGGACTGGCGCCCCACCGTGGTCGATGATCACGACGTTCTGCTCAGCGCCCGTGCGGAGCGACACCTCGGCGGCCGGAAACGCCTCGTTCGCCCAGTAGGTTCGGCCGCCAGCGACGTGCACGAGACCCCCTGCCTCCAAGACGTCGACCAGCTCTCCCGTGCGTTCCCCGAGGTCCCGCTGTTCCTCGTCCTCAAGTGGCAGCTCGAACACGGCGCACTTGAGCTGTTCGGCCGCGATCAGCGGATTGTCGGGATCGACCAGTCCTGATTCAACGCTTGCCCCGAACAGGTACTCGGGGTGGGTCACCGCGTACTGGTCGAGTGGCCCCGACCCCGCTACCAGGATCGACAGTGATTGCTCCGCTCGCCGCCCGGCCCGCCCGACCTGTTGCCAGAAGCTGGCGAGTGTCCCCGGATAGCCGCCGATGACCGATGCATCGAGACCTCCGATGTCGATTCCCAGCTCCAGTGCATTGGTCGCCACGACGGTGCGCACCGTACCGTCGCGCAGCGCCGCCTCGATCGCGCGGCGCTCACCCGGCAGATAACCCGAGCGGTAACCGTGCACCGGCTCGGGGGTGCCGGCATGCCGCGGCCGACCTCCCGGCTGCTCCCGCAGGTAGGTTGTGAGGAGCTCGACATTGCTGCGCGAGCGTGCGAACACGAGCGTCTGGATGTCGGCCGCCTGGAGAAGCCGGGCGATGTCTGTCACCGAGCGGATGACGCCACGGCGGATGCCAAGCTCTGCGTTGACCACCGGTGGGTTGTAGAGCACGACATGACGCTCGCCGCGGGGCGCGCCGTTCTCGTCAATCACCTCGACCGGTCGCCCGGTCAGATCTCTGGCGAGTTCACCCGGGTTGGCGATGGTCGCAGAGCAACAGATGAACGTCGGCTCGCTTCCATAGAAGCGACAGATCCGCAGCAGGCGGCGCAGGACGTTGGAGACGTGCGATCCGAAGACCCCACGGTACGTGTGGAGCTCGTCCACGACGACGTAGCGCAGGTTCTCGAACAGCCTCACCCACTTCGTGTGATGCGGGAGGATCGCCGTATGCAACATGTCCGGGTTGGTGATGACGACGTGCGCCGCCGCACGCACGCGGCGGCGTGATGCCGGTGGCGTGTCACCATCGTAGGTGAACGTCTTGAGGTCGATCTCGGCCTCATCGATGAGCTCGTGGAGTTCGGTCAGCTGGTCCTGCGCGAGCGCCTTGGTCGGGAACAGGTAGAGCGCCCGAGCCGCGGGATCACGCAGGACCGACTCCACCACGGGAACCGTGTAGCAGAGCGACTTGCCAGAGGCGGTCGGCGTCACCACAACCAGGTCACGCCCGGCCAGCGCTGCCTCAATCGCCTTGGCCTGATGACGGTAGGGCCTGGCGATGTCGCGGCGCTCAAGCGCGCCCGTGATCCGTCGGTCGAGTCCGGCAGGCCACTCAACGGTCTGGGCCGCCACCGCCGGGAGCGTCTCCCACGCCACGAGGTGGGGCGCGATCGACCGATCGCTCCTCAGCTTCCCAAGCACCTCGTCAAGCGACATCCGCCACCCCCCTCGACACGCCGGTCGCTCACCCCGTCACGTGGCGCGCACGTATGTTCGCCTCAGGTAGAGTACCGGCAGAACGGTTGTTCTCGTCAAGTGCCGGGAGAGATCAAGACCGCCCGAGGCAGAGTGCCGATCACCCTACCCGCCGGGGGACGGGAGCAGATGGCCATGGACCGGTCGCACAGCTGCACCGGCAGATCCGCGACCGGGACGGGTCGTCGCTGGCGTCGGCGGCGCTTCGATGCGGGATCGGCGAGCGCCGGGGCGCTCGCTTGAGAGTCGTGCCGGGGTGTAGCACTCGGGCCGGCCGTGGCGCCTAGACCGGCTCGATCAGACGGTACCCGACGCGTGAGACCGTATCGAGCTGTCCCCTGAACGGCGAGCCGAGTTTTGCCCTCAGGCGCGAGACCAGGACGGCGAGGCGCCGGCGCGCCTTCGGGTCGAGCCGGCCCCACAGCTCCAGCGCCAGTTCGTCATAGGTTGTCACTCGTCCATCGCGGACGGCGATGAACCAGAGCGCGTTGAACTCCTGGTAGGTCAATCTCAGGGGCGCTCCAGCCATGGTGACCTGGTACCGATCTCGGTCGATCGTCAATGGGCCCCATTCAATCGTCATCGCGCCCTTCCTGCCTCTGCACCCACCCGACCGGTTCGCTGATGAGCGGGGTGCCGCCGTGGCACCCCGCTCATCAGACGCTCACCTCTAGAGCGCGACCTCACCTTGCTCACCGGTCCGGACCCGGACCGCGGTGTTGACCGGGCTGACGAAGATCTTGCCGTCGCCGACCTCACCGGTCCGCGCTGCCTCGACGATTCGCTCGACGATTTGCTCGACCTCGGCGTCGGCCACGACGAGCTCGAGCTTGATCTTGGTCAGGTACTCAACGGCGAAGCTGCGACCTCGCCACTGCTCCGTGATCCCCCGCTGCACGCCGTGCCCCCGGACCTCGGTCAACGTCATTCCGGCGTGATCCAGGTCCTCGAGCGCAGTCTTGACGATCTGCAGCTTCTCGGGGCGGATGATTGCTTCGATCTTTTTCATGTTGCCTCACTCTCCCTTCGTTCAAGCGGCGACGCGACGTCGACTAGATGCCGAATACGCTGCGGCCACCGGTGAACTCGGGGTACGCCTCGGCGCCGTGCTCGCCGACATCGAGGCCGCTCTCTTCCTCTGCAGCGCTCACGCGTAGCCCGACCACCAGCTTAATCGCACCGAACAGGATGCCTGCCGTCACGACGGTCCAGATTCCGACGGCGACGACGCCGAGGATCTGGATGCCCAGCTGCTCGAACCCACCGCCGAGGAGCAGTCCATAGCTACTCGAATCGCCGTAGTTCGGGCCAAGGTAGCGCTCGGCCGTGAAGAGGCCGACGGCCAGCGTTCCCCAGATGCCGTTGAACAGGTGCACCGGAATCGCGCCGACGGGGTCGTCGATCCGCAGTGACTCCAGGAACCCGACGCCGTAGACGATGATCACACCGGCCACGAGACCGATCACAACGGCGGCCCACGGTTCGACGGTTGCGGTGCCGGCGGTGATGCCGACCAGCCCGCCAAGCACGCCGTTCATCGTCAGACCGAGGTCCGGCTTGCCGATTCGCCACCAGGAGATCGCCATCGCACCGACCGCGCCGGCACCGGCGGCGAGCGTGGTCGTCACGGCGACACGTGCCGCCAGATCTGCGAATCCACCACTCAGGCCGAGCGTCGAGCCGGCATTGAAGCCGTACCAGCCAATCCAGAGGATCATGACGCCGAGGAACCCGAGCGGCATTGAGTGACCGGGCAGCGCGTTGACGCTGCCGTCGTCGTTGAACTTCCCGCGACGTGGCCCGAGCATGTAGGCGGCGACCAGCGCGGCCCATCCACCGACCGAGTGCACTACGGTCGAACCGGCAAAGTCGATCATGCCGTTGTCGCCGAACTGGATCTCACCGGCGTACGCGCTGAGGAATCCATCGCCCCAGACCCAGTGGGTCACCACCGGGTAGATCACTGCCGTGATCACCAGCGTGTAGATGAGGTACGCCGCGAACTTCGTTCGCTCGGCGACCGCACCGGAGACGATCGTCGCCGCCGTCGCCGCGAATGCGAACTGGAAGAAGAAGCCCGCGTAGTCGGCTCCCCCTTCCGGTGTGAAGAAGAAGCTCCCACCGCCGAAGAACCTGATGTCGATGAATTCGGTCGTGCCGTAGGCCAGACCCCAGCCGATCGCCCAGTAGCCGATCGCGCCGAACGACAGGTCCAGCGTGTTCTTCATCAGGATGTTGGTGACGTTCTTCGAGCGGATGAATCCAGACTCGACGAGTCCGAACCCGGCCTGCATGAATAGCACCAGGACCCCAGCGATAAGCAACCAGGCGATGTCGATCGCGCTGGCAAGCTCATCTACGGTGTCTTTCAGCTCCTGCGCACTTGCGACCTGTGCTCCGGCCGCGAGCGCCATGATGGCTCCAACGGCAATCGCTAACCATTTCATTCTTCCCACGGGCTCTGCCCTCCTTCTCCAGGCCCACGGTAGACAGCCACTGTTTCCGGACGGCGTCAGCAGGGTGAACGGTTCGTGTCAAACAGATTTCGCTGACGTTTCGCGGGCGAGCGGGGCGGTGACCGGTAGCATGGGGGCCCGCATCGGCGGCCTCAGCGCCCGCCGGCGTCCCGGTGAAGGAGCCAAGCGTGCCGTCGCTACGTGAAGTCCGCCAACTCATCGAGGATCGAGATGTCCGGCGCATCGACCTCAAGGTCAGCGATCTGCTTGGTCGCTGGCATCACATCACAATCCCCCCGGAGAGCCTGACCGAGACGTTACTGCGGGAGGGTCAGGGCTTCGACGCGCGCAGGCTGCCGGGGCCCCACATCGGCAACGAGGCGGACCAGCTGTTGCTCCCGGACCTCTCGACGGCCGTGATTGACCCCGTGCCGAACACGGTCTCGCTCAGTCTCATCTGCGACATGGTCGATCCGATCACCCGGGAGGCCCCCAGCCATGACCCGCGCGCCATCGCCATTCGGGCGGAGACCTACCTCCAGGAGGCCGGGGTGGCGGCCGCCGCCCGGTTCGCACCCGAGCTCGAGTTCTTCATCTTCGACGACGCCCGCTTCCAACAGGACCAACACAGCGCCTTCTACTATGTCGACTCCGGCGAAGGGCACTGGAACACCGGCGTCCAGAGGTCGTACCCGTCGATACCAATCGGTGCCCGGGACGGCTACGGGGTCGTTCCGCCCGCCGATCAGACCGCCGACATCCGCGCGGAGATCGTCGTGCAGCTCCGCTCGGTGGGCGTCAACACCGGTGCGGACTACCACCGCGCGGCCTCGGCCGGGCAGGCTATGATCGGACTCGATCATGCTCCGCTGCGCGAGATGGCAGACCACGTCCAGTGGTATCGCTATCTCGCGCGCAACGTTGCCAGCAGTAGCGGTCGCTTCGCCACATTCATGCCTCAACCTCTCCAGGCAGACCACGGCAGCGGCATGCACACCCACCAGTCGCTCTGGGACGACGGAGCGACGCTCTTCCACGACTCGAACGGATACGCCGGACTCTCCCAGCTCGCGCGTCACTACATGGGCGGCCTGCTTCACCACGCGCCGGCCATCATGGCCCTCACCTGCCCCACCACCAACTCCTACCGCAGGCTGATCGGCGATCTCGAAGCCCCGACCTACGTCAGCTACGGGATGCGCAACCGCTCCTCGGCCATCCGGATCCCCACCTCATCGATGTCGCCGGGTTCGAAGCGGCTCGAATTCAGGCCGCCGGACGGCACCGCCAATCCCTATCTCGCCTTCTCAGCAATGCTGATGGCCGGACTCGACGGGATTGAGCGACAGCTCGATCCGGGTGACCCGCTGGACCGCGACCCGCTGGACCTCGACGTGCCGACGCGCGGGCTCCTCCGGACGCTTCCCCGTACGCTCGATGAGGCGCTCGACGCGCTGGAGAGCGATCACGCCTTCCTGCAGAGCGGCGAGGTCTTCAGTCCCAACCTGATCCGGTGGTGGATCAGCGCCAAACGAGCGGAGGCGGCCGACGTGGCGATACGCCCCACGCCGTACGAGTTCGTCAAGTACTTCGGTGGCTAACCCCCTCGCCTCGTCGCGATCGCTCCCAGCGGTCGACTCACAGCTGGGGCGCCAGCGCCTGAAACGTTCTCGAAACAGGGCGATGCCTACCATCGACAGATGGTCGACCACGAAACACAGCAACATGTCTTCCAGGCGTGCCGTGACCACGACGTCAAGTTCATCCGTCTCTGGTTCACCGATATCCTCGGCATCCTCAAGTCGGTCGCGATCACGATCGAGGAACTTGAGCACGCGCTCACCGACGGCATCTCGTTTGACGGCTCCGCCATCGAAGGCTTCGCTCGCCACGACGAGGCCGACACGATCATCGTCCCCGACACCTCAACCTTCCAGATCCTTCCCTGGAGGCCGAAGGAGCAGTCCGTCGCCCGAATGTTCTGTGATCTGCGAGACCCCGATGGCCAACCACTCCCCGGTGACCCGCGCTGGGTGCTCAAGCGAGTCCTCGCCGACGCCGCGCGGGTCGGGTTCACCTTCTACGTCTCCCCGGAGATCGAGTTCTTCTACTTCAAAGATTCCTCGGGCACAGAGCCCCTCGACCAGGGGGGCTACTTCGACCTGACGCCGCTGGACGGCGGCTCCGACCTCCGACGCGAGACCGTGCTCGCCCTTGAGCAGATGGGCATCGGCGTCGCGCTCAGCCACCATGAGGCGGCGCCCAGTCAGCACGAGATGGACCTGCGCCACACCGATGCTCTGACGATGGCCGACAGCGTGATGACCTATCGCCTCCTCGTCAAGGAGGTTGCGATGCGCCACGGCGTATACGCGACGTTCATGCCGAAGCCAGTGACCAGCCACAACGGCTCGGGCATGCACCTCCAGCTCTCGCTCTTCCGCGGTGAAGAGAACGCCTTCCACGACCCGGACGACGAGTTGCTGATCTCGCCGCTCGCCCGTCACTACGTGGCCGGCCTCCTCCGGCATGCACCGGAGCTGATGCTGGTCACAAATCAGTGGGTCAATTCCTACAAGCGGCTGGTGCCGGGAAGCGAGGCGCCACTGTACGCCACCTGGTCGCCCCGCAATCACTCTGATCTCGTACGGGTTCCGAGGCATCAGCTCAGCGCCATCGAGTCGACGCGCATCGAGTACCGAGCTCCCGATGCGGCGACGAACCCCTATCTCGCCTTCGCGGCGGTTCTGGCGGCCGGGCTTCGCGGCATCGAGGAAGAGTATCCCCTCCCCGAGCCCGTGCTCTCGACTCACGAGATCCTCTCGGCGGCGGAACCGGCGCGGCCCGACCTCGTCAAGCTCCCCGCTTCACTGGGCGAGGCGATCGGCCACTTCGAGGCCTCGACACTGATGCGGGAGACGCTCGGCGCCCACGTCCACGACACCCTCGTCGCCAACAAGCAGATCGAATGGGCCGCCTACCGCTCCCAGGTGACGCCCTACGAACTCAGCCGCTACCTGCCGCTGCTCTGACGGGGCAGGGCCGCAAGGCCCCGGGCAGGCGTTGCCCGGCACATCCTTCGCGCCCCGATCCTGTATGCTGCCGAAGCGCCGCAGCATGACCGCGCGGCAGCACCATCGCTCTGCACCAAGGGGGGAATCAGTGGCTGAACAGCTTGACGACCTAACGGATGAGATGAAGGCCGCTGTCGGCCAGGAAACCGGGCGTACCACCTACGAGGTAACGACCCAGGGCATCCGTACGTTCGCCCGGGCCGTCGGCTATACCGACGAGAAGTACTACGACGACGAAGCGGCACGCGGAATGGGCTACATGGGGCTACCAGCGCCTCCCGGCTTCCTCGGCATGCCTGCCTTCAACCCCCAGGGAGGTGGACGAGCCGAGACGTTCACGAATCCCTTCCAGCGGCGTCTCAACGGCGGCACGGAGGTCGAACCCGTCTCCCAGGTCTACGCCGGAGACGTGCTCTTAGCCGTATCCCGTATCACCGAGCTGGAGCTGGCCGCCGGCCGTCTGGGGCAGATGTTGATCCAGAACAGCGAGACCGTGTACACGCGGCAGAGCGACGACATGGTCGTCGCCAAGACGCGCGGCACCGGCATCTCGTACTAGTTGAAGGGAGCAGATTCCGTGGCTGATCAGATCTACTGGGACGACGTTAGCGAGGGAGACGAAGTCAACCTGAACGAGCCGATGAGCTCTCAGCGACTGGTGATCTGGGCCGCCGCCTCCGGCGATTTCTACCAGATTCACTACGATGACGACTTCGCGAAGAACAACAACCTCCCCGACATCATCGTGCACGGTGCACTGAAGGGGATGCTCGTCGGACGCCTGCTCGACGAGTGGAAGGGTGAGCAGGGCACGATCAAGAACTGGGGAGTCTCCTACCGCGGGATGGACCCGGCTCGTCAGGACCTGACCATCTGGGCGAAGGTGACCAATAAGTACGAGTCCGACGGGGAGGCCCTGATCGACCTCGACGTCGGCGTCGCTCAGCCGGACGGCAAGCAGACGACGCCGGGTACGGCGACCGTCGCTCTCCCCAAGCGCTAGTTCCAGGCGAATTGCTCGCCAGATCAGAGAGGCCGGAACTCCCGAGCGGGGGGTCCGGCCTCTCTTCTTCTCTCGCAACGGGCACCCCGGCGGGCACCGGCGTCTACGGTGCCGCCAAGATCCTAGCTGCTGAAGAGCGGTGCGATGGCCCGGTCGGCAACCGTGTAGAACGGCGTTGCATAGACACCGACCCAGACCACGCCAACGAGGAGCGCCCCGGTCGTGAGGTATCCCGTCGGGGTCAACCGCCAGCGCCCCTCACTGCCGGCCTCCGGCTGGTAGAGGTACATCTGCTTGATCACCTGCAGGTAGTAGTAGAGCGACACGGTGCTCGCGGTCAGCGCGACCACGACCAGCCAGGTGTAGCCCCCGGTCACCACCGCCTGGAAGAGGATGAACTTCGTGAGGAAGCCCGCCAGCAGCGGCATCCCAGCCAGCGAGAAGAGCCCGGCCGTGATCACGAGAGCGAGATAGGGATTGGTCTGGGCGAGACCGCGGAAGTCGCTGATTCCCTCCTTGCTCGTCCGGTTGTAGAACGCCACCACCGCCATGAAGACGGCAAGGTTGGTCAGGATGTAGCCGCTGAGGTGCAGCAGGAGCGCCGACCCGGTCTCGTCGGAGATCGCGGTGATCGCCATCAGCATGAAGCCGACCTGACCGATCGATGAATAGGCGAGCAGCCGCTTGATGTTGCGCTGCTGAAGTGCGACGAGGTTGCCGACCACCATCGTCACCGCCGCCAGACCCGCCAGCATCCACTGCCAGTCGTCGAGCGCCGGCAGCAAGGGGCCGGAGAACCAGCGAAGGAACAACGCGAAGGTCGCTGCCTTCGAGGTCGCCGACAGGTAGGCCGTGACCGGTATCGGAGCGCCTTCGTAGGCATCGGGTGTCCACATGTGGAAGGGAACCGCGGAGGCCTTGAAGCCGAGCCCCGCGATGGTCAGCACGAGACCGAGCAGCAGCGGGAGCTCCAGGCCCTCAGCGACCGACAGGCCCTGCGCGATCTCGCCGTACTGGGTCGACCCCGACACCCCGTAGAGGAGGCTCAGCCCGTAGAGGAGCATCGCCGACGCCACGCCGCCGAGCAGCACGTACTTGAGCGATGCCTCCCCCGACCGTGGGTCGTTCTTCGCCAGCGAGACCATCACATAGAGCGAGAAGGAGAGCACCTCGATCGCCAGGTAGGCGGTGATCAGGTCACGGGCGCTCGCCATGAACATGGCGCCGACGGTCGAGAAGAGGAGCAGGCCGTAGAACTCGCCTACGTGGTTCACGTGCCGCTCAATGTACTCGTGCGACCCGACGATCAGCACGATCGTCACCGCGATGAAGAGCACGCGGAAGAATGTCGTGAAGTTGTCAACCTGAACCAGCCTGGCAAAGTCCCGGTCCACATCGATCCAGATCAGACTGAGTGCCAGCGCCACGACGAGACCGACCACGGCGAGACCGGGCAACGCTACGCGGCTGAGCCCAAGCTCACGGCGGAAGGCATCGGCAAACAGGACGAGCGCCGCGGTCACGGCGAGCGCCATCTCTGGCCCGAGCAACTCGTAGTGGAAGTTCAGCTCGCTCATCTGGTCGGATCCCCTGACAGTCGCTCGCTCATCGACATCACCACCGCTAGAGGGTTACGCCGGGGATCGTCTCGGCAATCGTCGTCGAGATGCGACTCACCCACGGCGAGGGCCACAGGCCCATCAACAGGATCGTCGCGGCCAGCACCGAGGCGCCTGCTCGCTCGGCAATCGTGATGTCACCCAGGTGGTTCCAGCGCGGGTTGAACTCGCCGAAGAACGCCTGAGAGAACATCCGCAGCAGATAGGTTGCGGTGATCGCCGCCGTCAGCACGGCCAGTCCGCCCACGACCGGGTAGGCGCGGAAGGCGCCGATGAAGATGTGCACCTCAGCGATGAACCCGGACATGCCGGGTAGCCCGAGAGAGGCGAGCCCGGCGATCACGAAGAAGACAGTCCAGACCGGCATCTGCCGCGCCATCCCCGAGAAGTTCGGGATGTCACGGTTGTGCGCCTGGTCGTACAAGCCGCCAATCAGGAGGAAGAAGAGGGCCGTCATCACGCCGTGCGCGAACATCTGCAAGACCGCACCGCTCCAGCCGATCACGTTCATCGTCCCGAGCCCGACCATCACGTAGCCCATGTGCGAGACCGACGAGAAGCCGGTCATCAGCTTCAGGTCATTCTGACGGAGAGCCGAGATCGCACCGTAGAGAGCAGCGGTGATGCCCAGGGTCATCAGCATCGGTGCCCAGAACTCGCCGCCCTCGGGCATCATCTGGAACCCGAGGCGGATCACACCGAAGGCTCCCAGCTTCATCAGCACACCGGCGTGCAGCATAGAGACGGCCGTTGGCGCCGATGCGTGTCCGTCGGGTGACCACGAGTGGAACGGGAACAGCGCCGCCAGGATCCCGCAGCCGACCGCGATCACCGGAAAGTAGGTCTTCTGGAACCCCGAGTCGAAGTCCACCGCGTAGAGGGCAGGCATGTCGAACGTACCGATGCCAGCCTCAGCGTAGATAGCAAAGATGCCCGTGAAGATCAGGATCGAGCCGGCCAGCAGCATGATCATCAGCTTCATCGCGCCGTATTCCTTGCGCGTCGACCCCCACACGCCGATGAGGAGGTACATCGGCAGCAGCGCAAGCTCGTAGAAGAGGAACCAGACGAACATGTCCAGCATCACGAAGGTGCCGAAGACGCCGGCCGTCAGCACGTAGAGCAGGATGAAGAAGTCCTTCATCCGGTCCTGGATCTTCCAGGAGACCCACGTGCCAGGCAGGATCACGATGCCGGTCAGCAGCACCATCGCCGCTGCGATACCGTCGATGCCAACCTTGAGCTGGATCCCATCGTCGCCGAGGATCCCGATGCCCTCCATATACGTCCAGGCGCCGACGCTCTGGAACTGCTCCCCACGGAAGTCGAAGTTGAGGAAGACCACCACCGAGACCACGAACATCGCGAGACTCGAGAGCGCGGTCAGCGCGATGATCAGCGAGCGCTCCCGTGACGGCACGGACATCAGCAGCAGAGCTGTCGCGAGCGGAATCAGGAAGACCGCGAGTAGCAGCGCGGCGCCTTCAGACTCGGTCATCGCACTAATCCTCTTCTCGCACTATGTCTGAGCGAAGGCGACGATCGCCAGGACGAGGCCGCCGCCGGCCATCGCCAGGACGTAGTTCGGGATCCGGCCGGTCTGCAAGAACTTGAGGCGCAGTCCGAAGAATCCGATCAGCTGCGCCCCACCATCGACACCGGTCTCGTTGACGACGCGCTTGTCGAACCATGCCACCACGCTGGCAGCACCGAGAATGACGTTGTTGATCACACCCTGGTAGAGCTCGTTGAGGTAGTAGCGGCGGACGAAGAGTTGGTGCAGCTCAGGGGACCAGGCGCGGGCCTGTTCGGCGCGCCTCGCATCGCCATGCCAGTACATCCACCCGATCGCTAGCCCGGCGAGTGCGGTCGCGGTCGCGGTTCCCGCGAAGGCCAGGTCGAGGGCGAACTCGTGCCCGTGCGCGCCCGCGAATACCAGCTGACCGATGCCGCCCTCGAATCCGAGTACCTCGCCAACGCCATCGACCGCGAAGAAGCCGGCCACCGTCGCCAGCAGGGCGAGCACGATCAGCGGGACCGTCATGACAGACGGCGACTCGTGGGCATGCTCGTAGGCATGCTGATCCTTGGGCTGGCCAAAGAAGGTGAGCAGGACCAGCCGCGTCGAATAGATCGCCGTCAGCAGCGCCGTTCCAGCCAGCACCGCATAGGCCACGAAGGGCCCGTGCGCGAAGAGGTCGTGGAGGATCTCATCCTTGGAGAAGAACCCGGCAAAGATCGGGATCCCGGCCAGGGCGAGGCTGCCGACGATGAAGGTGACGGTCGTCACCGGCATCTTCTTCCGCAGGCCACCGAGACCCTCGACCTCCTGCCGTTCGGTAGCGTGGATCACCGACCCCGAGCCGAGGAAGAGTAGCGACTTAAAGAATGCGTGAGTAAAGAGATGGAACATCGCCGCGGTCAGACCGCCAACGCCGAGGGCCACGAACATGAACCCGAGCTGCGAGACGGTCGAGAACGCCAGGACCCGCTTGATATCGCTGGCAACGAGACCCATGGTCGCCGCCATCAAGGCCGTGAGGAGCCCGGTGTAGAGCACGACGTCGTGGGCAATCGGCGCCGCCTCGAAAGCCGGCAGCATCCTGGCCACGAGGTAGACCCCTGCGACCACCATCGTCGCCGCGTGAATCAGCGCGCTGACCGGTGTTGGGCCCTCCATCGCGTCGGGGAGCCAGACGTGCAGCGGGAACTGGGCGGACTTGCCCACCGCGCCAAGGAAGAGGAACAGCATCGAGATGGTGAGGTAGCGATCGCCGATCGCGCCGCCCTCGGCGGCGTGCAGGATGTCCTGGATATCGAAAGTCCCGGTCGCTCGCCAGAGCAGGATGATGCCGATCAGGAGACCGACATCGCCGATGCGCGTCGTGATGAACGCCTTCTTCGCGGCCTCGGCGGCCGATTGGCGTTCCCAGTAGAAGCCGATCAGGAGGTAGGAGGCGAGCCCCACGCCCTCCCAGGCGAGGTAGAGCTGCAGGAGGTTGCCGGAGATGACCAGCAACAGCATCGCCGCCACGAAGAACGAGAGCGCAGCGAAGTACCAGCCGTAGCGCGGCTCGCCGTGCATGTAGCCGATCGAGTAGATGAGGACCATCAACGACACGAACGAGACGACCGGCAGCATCACCATCGTGATCGCGTCGACGTAGGTGCTGAACTGGATCTCGAAGAACCCGTTCGCGATGTTCAGCCACTCGAAGGCGTATGTGTTCGAGCCGAACCGCGGGTTGAAGACGTGCTTGCTGAACTCCCCCTGGAAGTCGCCGAGCACCAACCCGACCAGCACCACCACGGCCAGCATGCCGAGCACGGCCAGGAAGTCTCCGCGGCGAGGGATCAGTCGACTGAACAGAGCGAGCAGCACGAAGACTGCCATCGGAATCGCCGGGAGCACCCAGACCTGTTCCATGCCCACTGAACGACCGCCCTTCCGCCGCTAGCCGACTACCACTTGAGGTTGTCGGCCGCGTCAACGTAGGCCGTTCGCCGCTCCCGGAAGAGCCGCAGCACGATACCCAGCGCCAGTCCGACCTCTGCAGCGGCCACGGTGATCACGAACAGCGCGAACACGACGCCGCTAAACACGTCACCATGGAGGTAGGTCGCAAAGGCGACAAAGTTGATAGCCACGCCGGCAAGCATCAGCTCGACGGACATCAGGATCAGGATCGCGCTCCGGCGCGCCATCACGCCGTAGAAGCCGATCGCGAAGAGCGCGGCGGCCAGGATCAGGAAGTTCTCCAGCGGAATCACGACGGTTCCCCCGACTGCTCATCACCGCCCAGGCTCGGTCTCGCATTGACGATGCCGCCGGTGAGCGCGATGTCGAGCAGCACACCGACGATGATCACCGGCACCATGAAGTCTCGGAAGAGCCGCGCGCCGAAGTCGCGGAACGGGACCACCGAGGCCGCCTCCGCTCCCCACTCGGCATCGACGGCGGCCGCGATGAAGACGCCCGCCAGGAGCACGGCCACCACGAACCCGAAGGGCTTCTGCGAGCCATCACTGACGATCGGGTCGTCCTGTGCGTTCGTCATCATCAATCCGAAGAGGATCAGGAGGACGACGCCACCGCCATAGACCAGCACCTGCACGAGGGCGATGAACTCGGCCGCCAGCAGCAGGTAGATTCCCGCCACACCGAGCAAGGCCGCGATCAGCGACAGCGCAGCATGCACGATGTTCTGCAGCAGCACCGTACCCAGTGCGCCGCCGACGACGACGCCGAACGCGACCCAGAAGACGAGCTCGGGCCCGGAAATCTGGTCGGTGAGCAGCAAGGCGATGAGCACGAGCAGCACCGGCGCCAGCACGAGACCAGCCACCAGGCCACCGGCCATGATGATCCGATCGAACTGCGCCGGGAGCGGGAGCCGGTCTAGCACGCGCACCTATCCCTCGTACCTACGGGCTGCCCCGCACTGGTTACTCCGCCACCCACTCGTGGATCTGTTGAGCCTTGCTCTGAGCCATCAGCTGTGGCAGGTCCATCACGAGGTCAGACCGGTCATAGACCGAGGTCTCATGGCCTCGCCACGTGTTGTTCATGGCGATCGCCTCGAAGTTGCACACCTCGACGCAGATGTTGCAGCGCATGCAGCGCCCGTAGTCGATCCAGAACTCGTCGACGATCTTCCTCCGCTTGGAGGTGCCACCCTGCGACTGGTGGTTGGGGTTGTCCTTCATCAGCACCGTCATGCACTCGACCGGGCATGCGCGCTCGCAGGCGTGGCAGCCGGTGCAGAACGGTTCGTCGATGTCCTGGTCCCACAGCAGCAGCGGGAACGCGCGATCTCGCTCGGGGAGTTCGCGGTGCACCGTCGGGTAGCTGCGTGTGACCGGCCTCCGCATGAAGGTCGACATCGTCGTCGCCAGGCTCTTCAAGATCCCGTTCATTGCCCGACCTCGCCTTCCGCCGCCGCCGACAGCTTCGGCCGCGGCCCTCGCACTGCCCGGCCCACCAGCGCGACGAGTACCGCCACGCCAGCAAGCCCGGCTACGGTCAGAATCCAGAGCGAACGCGGGTCACGGTCGCCGTAGACGAGCACCGCTCCGTTGACCAAGAGCTGCACCAGCATCAGCGGCAGCAAGATCTTCCAGCTGAACGCCATCAGCTGATCGATGCGAAGCCGCGGCACACTCGCTCTCACCCAGAAGACCACGAAGATGAAGAGCCCGGCTTTGGCGCTCACCAGCGCCACCTGCCAGATTAGACCCCACTCCTCACCCAGAGGCCACGCCCAGCCGCCCAGGAAGACCGCCGCGAAGATCAACGCCATGATGAAGAGGGCGGCGTACTCGGCGAGGAAGAACATCGACCAGCGGATCCCCGAGTACTCGACGAACGGGCCGCCCACCACCTCCGACTCGCCGACCGGGATGTCAAACGGGGTCCGGTTCAGCTCGGCCAGTCCCGCGATGATAAAGACCACGACCACGAGCGGCTGCCAGAGCAGGTTGGGGAACTGCCCCTGCCCCTCGACGATCGCGATCAGGTCGTAGGAGTCCGCCACCATCGCCACCGAGATCAGGGCCAGGACCAGCGGGAGCTCGTAGGAGATCGCCTGAGCGGCTGCCCGCATGCCGCCGATCATCGCGTAGCGGTTGTCCGAGCCCCAGCCGGCCATCACCCAGCCGATGATGCTGAGCGAGCTCACGGCGACGAAGTAGATCAGGCCGAGCTCGATCACCCGCACCTGCCAGCCAGCGACGAACGGCACGACCACGAAGCCCAGGAAGACCGGGATGAACACCAGGTAGGGTGCCAGCTCGAAGGTCCACGGGTCGGCGTTGCGTGGTCTCAGGTCTTCCTTACCGACCAGCTTCAGGGCGTCGGCGAGGGACTGCAGCAGACCGGCCGGACCGGTGCGAGTCGGACCGAGCCGCTGCTGGAAGCGGGCCAGGATCTTGCGTTCGGCGTAGATCAGGCCCATCACGACCACGGTCATGAGGCCCACGATCAGCTGGATGCGAATCAGCCCATCTAGCCACGGATTCTCGATGCCAAAGATTCCATCGCTCAACGGTCAACCTCTGAGAGCACTATGTCGATCGACCCGAGGATGATGATCGCATCGGCGACGTACTGTCCAACCGACATCTGCCTGAGCGCCTGCAGGTTCGAGAGGCAGGCGCTGCGCACCTTCAGCCGCCAGGGCTTGTTCCCGCCCTTGCTCACGAGGTAGATCCCGTACTCGCCGCGAGGCGCCTCGGTCCGCAGGTACACTTCTTGATCCTGCGGCAGTCGCAACATTCGCGGTATGCGCGCCGGCATGATCGGGCCATCTTCCAGCCGCTCGAGGCACTGCTCGATGATCCGGCAGGACTGCTCCATCTCCAGCAGCCGTACGTAGTAGCGGTCGAAGACGTCGCCCGTCTCGCCCAGCGGGACCTCGAACTCGACCTGGTCGTAGAAGAGGTAGGGCTCAGTCTTGCGGATGTCGAGTGGGACCCCCGAGCCGCGCAGCGACGGTCCGCTCATGCCCCAGTCGATCGCATCTTCAGCCGAGATGATCCCGACATTCTTCGTTCGTACCACGAAGATCTCGTTGTCGGTGAGTAGCCCGTCAAAGTCGCGAATACCCTGGCGCGATGACTTCAAGACTGCTCGCACGCGTTCTTCGAAATTGCCCGGAACCTCCCAGGCGAGGCCGCCCGCGCGAAAGTAGGCGAACATCATGCGGTCGCCGCTGATCTCTTCGAAGAGATCGATCAGCACCTCGCGTTCTCGCCAGGCGTAGACGAACGGCGTCCCGAAAACGCCAACATCGATCCCGAACGCGCCCAGGAACATGAAGTGGCTGGAGAGCCGATTGAGCTCGCAGAGGATCATCCGGATCCACGTGGCACGTGCCGGCACCTCAAGCTCGGCGAGGGCCTCAACCGCCAACACGTAGGACAGTTCGGCGTTGTGCGCGGCCAGGTACTCGGTGCGGTCCATATAGCCGACGCCCTGGCGGAAGTCGTTGTTCTCGCACAGCTTCTCGGCCCCACGGTGGAGGTACCCGATGTACGGGATCAGGTCCCGGACGACCTCACCGTCGACCTCCATCACCATCCGGAAGACGCCATGCGTCGATGGGTGCTGCGGCCCGACATTGATCAGGAGGTCCTGGGTGTCGAACGTCGACTCCGTGTCGATAACCATCACTCGCCCCCCTCCCCGCTGTCGCGCCCGTAGCCGAGCAGCTCGCCCTGGAGGATCTCAATCTCCGCGAACGGGTGGGACTTGAGCAACGGAAAGACGTCGGTCATATCCTCGGGCATGAGCAGGGTCCTGGGATCGGGGTGGCCGGTGAAGCGGATCCCGAACATCTCTGCCGTCTCCCGCTCAAGCCAGTTCGCCGCACGCCAGACGCCGCACGCGGTCTCGATCACCTTGTCGGCGGCCGGGAGCGTCGCCTTGACGGTTAGGTTGATGTTGTTCGACACCGAGTAGAGGTGGTAGACGACATCGACCCCGTCCTCTTCGTTGTCGACGGCAGTGAGGCACCGCAGATAGTCGAAGCCGAGCGACGGCGCATCCCGTAGCATCCGCAGTGCCCGCACAACGTCCGCGGGCGGGACGTGGATGATCAGGTCTTGAGCGCCTCGCTCGGGACGGACATCGACCGCAATCAGGGTGCTGTTCACCGATGCCCAGATCGTGTCATCAAGCGAGTCGACGGCCGCCGACTCGTCCCCGGCCTGTTGCGCCTCGTCTGAGGTCATGCACCGCGCCCCTCGGAGCTTCGCTCCTCCATGATCTGGTCCTGCAGCGCGAGGAACGAGTCGATCAGCGCTTCCGGGCGGGGCGGACACCCGGGCACATAGACATCGACCGGGATCACCTTGTCGACCCCCTGAAGCACGCGGTCATAGCGGGTGTACGGTCCACCGTTGGTCGCGCAGGCCCCCATCGAGATCACCCACTTGGGATTGGGCATCTGCTCATAGAGCAGCTTCACGGCCGGCGCCATCTTCTTCGTGACGGTCCCGGCGACGATCATCACGTCGCTCTGCCGCGGCGACGGCCAGGGCACGATCCCGAAGCGGTCGAGGTCGTAGTGCGCCATGTAGGTCGCGATCATCTCGATCGCGCAGCAGGCGAGCCCGAAGGTCATCGGCCACAGGGAAGACTTCCTGGACGCGCCCAGCACGAGGTCGAGCGGCACCTGCATGATCCCGGGCAGGATCTGTCGGTAGAGTGCGCGGCCGGGCTGCGGTGTGATCGGGGCCAGTCGTGCCCGCTCCAGCGGGTGCTCGGACGGCATCGCCGGATGCGGGATCTGGGGTGCGATCTCGGGTGCAGCGGGCTCCGCGGGCGTCGTCGTCGTCGTGGTCCCCGGTGTCAGCGCCATTGCAACGCACCCTTCTTCCATGCGTACCCCAGCCCGAGGGCCAAGATCGTGATGAAGACGACCATCGTCCAGTAGGCAATCGGCCCAACGCCAGCGAAGCTCAGTGCCCACGGGAAGATGAAGACCGCCTCCACATCGAAGATGATGAAGAGGATGGCGTACAGGTAGAAGCGGTTCCCGACGTTCGTCGAGGCACGACGAAGTGGCAGCATGCCACACTCGTAGGTGGTGCCCTTCTCACGCTCCTCCGAGAACGGGGCGAGTACGCGCGAGGCGAGCAGCGCGGTCACGACCAGCACGAATCCCGCCACACTGGCGATCACGACCGCGGCGTAGTTCGCAAATAGTTGGTCGATCGGGAGCACACTTGGTCCGATCTCCACGCGCTGCCCCGCCGGCAGAATCGCCCGCAGCGCCGTTCGCGACGCTATCAATGCCCCCTATTCACTGTCAATCAAATCGAGCGTCTCCCGGCGCCCCGAGAGCACCCCAGCGAGCCAACCGCCGGGCGATCTCCGGCGCCCTCTGCTGCGGCCCAGCGGGCGCTCGGTTCGCTCAGCCGAGCTCGCCGAGGCTCTGCTGCAACCCGCGCAGCCGCGCCTCCGTATTCTCGAGGCGGTCCCGCTCCCGCTGTACCACGAGCTCCGGAGCTCGCGTTGTGAATTGCTCGTTGGCGAGCTTGTGGAGCAGCGCCTCTCGCTCGCCACTGGCGCCTTCAATCTGCCTGCCGAGCTTCGCCCGTTCCGCCTCGAGATCGAAGAGCCCGGCCGTCCGGATCACCACCTGGCCCTGGTCGAGCACCGCGGTCACGACCGCCTCCCTCGGAGCATCGTCGGCCTCGGCGAGCAGGTGTAGCGGACGCACGCGACCGAACAGTTCGATCGCCTGGCTGAGCGATCTGACGCTCTCCATCGCCTCCCCGACGACGATAAAGGCCTCCACCCACCGGCCGGCATCGATGCGCTTCTCGGCCCGAATGTTCCGGATCGCTCGCACGAACTCCCGCACCGCTGCCAGCGCCCGGTCGGCCTCAATATCCACCCGGGCGCCATCGGACAGGGGGAAGCGGGCGGAGATCAGCTCGGCTTCGTCTGCCGCTCGCGGCACGGTGACACCGAGCCGTCGCCAGATTTCCTCGGTCACAAACGGCATAAAGGGATGCAGCAGACGCAGCGTCTGATCGGTGACGTGCACCAGCACCGCGAGCGGGCTGCGATCGCCGGCGCGCACGCGGACCTTAGCCAGTTCGATGTACCAATCCGCGAAATCATCCCAGAAGAAATCTCGGGTCTGGCGTAGCGCTTCGGCGAGTTCGAAGCGCCCGAGCAGCTGCTCCACGTCGGCGGTCAGCTGGTTCAGCCGCGACAGCACCCACCGGTCCTCGACGGCGGTCACCGCACCGACCGCAGGCAGCGTCAGATCGTCGCCATCCTCGATCACGCCGATCGCAAACCGTGACGCGTTCCACAGCTTGTTCGCGAAGTTCCGGCCAGCCTCCAACCGCTCATCACTCATCCGTTGGTCGTTGCCCGGTGAGGTTCCTGAGAGCAGGGCGAAGCGGAGCGCGTCGGCGCCGTACTCCTCGACCGCCTCCAGGGGGTCGACCGACGTGCCCCGGGACTTCGACATCTTCGACCCATCGGCGGCGCGGACGAGGCCGTGCAGGTAGACGTGCTCGAACGGGACCACTCCGTTCATGTTGTAGAGCGAGAGCATGATCATGCGGGCGACCCAGAAGAAGATGATGTCGTACCCGGTTTCCATCACCTGCGTCGGGTAAAACCGCCCCAGGTCCTCGGCGCCCTCGTCGGGCCAACCGAGTGTCGAGTGTGGCCACAGGGCGGAGGAGAACCAGGTGTCGAGGGTGTCCTCGTCCTGCCGGACGTTCGCGCTCTGGCAGCTCTCGCAGGAAGCCACCTGATCGACGGTGACGGTCATGCCCGCGCAATCGTCGCAGTACCATACCGGGATGCGATGCCCCCACCAGATCTGGCGGCTGATGCACCAGTCGCGGATATTCTCCATCCAGTGCAGGTAGGTTCGCTCGAAGCGCTGCGGAACGAAGTCGAGCTGACCGTTGCGCACCACCTCGATCGCTGGCGCTGCGAGCGGACCAACCCGCACCCACCACTGCAACGAGACGAGCGGTTCAATGATCGCACCGGAACGTTCGGAGTGACCGACGGCGTGTCGGTAGGGTTCGACCTGCTCGAGTAGATCCGCGGCATCGAGATCGGCGACGATCTGTTCTCTCGCCTCTTCGCGGCTCATCCCGCGGTAGCGACCGGCCGCATCATTCAGCGTCCCGTCGAGGTTCATGATGTTGATGATCTCGAGATCGTGCCGCGCACCGATCTCAAAGTCCACGGGGTCATGCCCCGGCGTCACCTTGAGGACACCGGATCCGCCCTCCATGTCGACCGCGTCGTCGGCGACCACCGGGACCGGCCGGTCGACCGTCGGCACCAGCACCTGCCGTCCGATCAGGTCGGCGTAACGCAGATCCTCCGGATTGACGGCGACGGCGCTGTCAGCCGGGATCGTCTCCGGGCGGGTCGTCGCGATCACGAGCGAGCGGTCGGTCAGTCGGCCATCCTCGTCGAGCAGGGGGTAGCGAACGTGCCAGAACGCCGAATCGACGTCCCGATACTCGACCTCGATGTCGGAGACCGCCGTCCGGCTGACCGGATCCCAGTTGATCAGCCGCTCGGCGCGGTAGATCAGGCCGTCATCGTAGAGTCGTTTGAACGTCTCTCGAACGGCGCGGCCCCTCGCTTCGTCCATCGTGAACGCCTCACGCTCCCAGTCGGCCGAGGCGCCGAGGCGGCGTTGCTGTTCGGCGATCCGCGACCGCGAGGCCTCGACGAACCGCCAGACGCGCGCGAGGAACTCTTCCCGACCGACCTCATGGCGCGTCAGACCCTCGCCCGCCAGCTGCCGCTCGATGATCGCGTTCACGGCGATCGCCGCGTGGTCGACACCGGGTAGCCAGAGCGCCGCATCGCCAGCCATCCGTCGCCAGCGGACGAGCGCATCCTCGACCGCGACCATCAGCGCATGCCCGACATGTAGCTCCCCGGTCAGGTTCGGCGGCGGCTGAATGATCGTGAAGGGCCTCGGATCGGCGCCGCGCCCGGTTGGCCGAAACGCCCGGGCCTGTTCCCAACTGGCATAGATCCGCTGCTCGACGGCACCGGGCTCATATGCTGTCGCCATCTCGGTGGACCGGGTGTCCACCTCCGAACTCGTCATCTGTCGACTCCGCTGATCGAGGCCACCGTTGACCCCGGAACACTCGATCCGGCGACCAGAGCGACCGGGCCCGGGGGCGGTCCGGGGTGGTCGCGAAGGGCCGGGTGAGCGGTGGCGCTGCGACACACTCTGCCGCGTCGTTGCACTCGATGGTAGGAGTCGATCTCCGGGCCGGTCAACGCTCAACGGTGGGGATGAGGACGACCTCGCCCAAACCCGGACGCTCCCTCTCGCCGCCTCGCCAGGTCGCCCGGCCGGGGGCGGCACCCGTGCGGTTCTCCCGCTACCGTATCCACGGGATGAGGGGGAAACGATGGAACTGAACGGTTTCGGCTACCCGGCGATCATCGTCAAGAACATCGACGACTCGGTGGATTTCTACCAGAAGCTCGGTGCCCGGGTCGTCTACGGCGAGCCGAACCGCGACGACGACGAGTCGGTGCAGGTGCTGCTGTCGGTCGGTGGAGACAACTTCTTGATGTTAATCGGACCGCGCGAGCCGGGGATGAAGCTCGCCGACGCCAGCCTCGGCGTTGGATCCGTCCAGTACCTCACGTTCAACGTCAGTGCCGACTTCATGGACCAGGCGTTCTTCGAGCTGTCGAACGCCGGCCTCCACGGCTCCGAGGAGATCCGCCGCGGCTACGAACGGCTGGTCTTCGTCGAGGATCCAAATGGCGTACTGCTGCTGCTCATCGCCTGGACGTTCGACCCCCCACCGACCGTGAGCCGAGCACGGGCCCTCGCCCGCGCCGCCCATTTCCGCGACGAGGCGCGCGCGCCCTTCGTCGACGAGGGACACCTCCGCCGCGCGATCGCCGAGCTCGAGGAGACCGCATAGGGGCCGCCCCGCCACCGGGACGGATGTCGCCCCCGCGCCGCTCGTTCACCGCCAGTGGCGGCAGCGCTCGCCGTTCCCCCGATACTCGTATGATCGATCGACAGCGGCACCACGGCGGGCAGGCACCAGATGATGAAGTTCTTCGAGGCGATGGCGGGCAGGGGTGGCCGCGTGATCGCCCCCGAAGACGCGCTGCCCGGTCGGGCCGAGCCCGTTCCCGTCCCGCCGCAGCACCTCGTGCTCGGTCGCCCCCTCGAGCCTCCCTTCCCCGAGGGGATGGAGACCGTAGTCCTCGGGATGGGCTGCTTCTGGGGTGCCGAGCGCATCTACTGGCAGCTGCCCGGTGTCTGGACAACGGCCGTCGGCTACGCCGGGGGCACGACACCGAACCCGAGCTATGAAGAGGTCTGTTCCGGCCGCACCGGCCACACCGAGGCCGTACTCGTCGTCTTCGACCCCGCTGAGATCAGCTTCGACGCGATCCTGCGGGCCTTCTGGGAGGGACACGACCCCACCCAGGGGATGCGACAGGGGAACGACTGGGGTACGCAGTACCGCTCTGTTCTCTACTGGCAATCCGAGGAGCAGCGCCTGTCGATCTCGCGCTCGGCTGAGATGTTCCAGCAGGTCCTGAACGATGCCGGCTACGGATCGATCACGACCGAGATGGGGGACGCGGGCGACTTCTACTATGCCGAGTACTACCACCAGCAGTACCTCGAGTGGAACAAGAACGGTTACTGCGGCATCGGTGGGATGGGACTCAGCTGCCCGGTTGGTGTCGCCGAGCTGAGCTGACTGCCGCGCTCTCGGAAGGCGCTCCGCGCGTCGTGCACATGGACCGCCCGCCTCAGGCCAGCTTGTAGACCAAGGTGCTCGCTCCCAGGTAGAGCGCGACCAGCGTCACCGCCTCGAACCTAAAGAACCGCCCCGGCCGCCCGCGCTCTTCGCTGAGCAGCGCAATGATCACGACGGCGGTCATGAGCATCGCGGCCAGCGCCGTGAAGATGTGGACGCTGGAGACGGCCTCCCACACTGGACCAGCGGTGTAGACCGCGTCATCGATGAACAGAACGAAGCCCATGTTGAAGAGGTTGCTGCCGAGCACGTTGCTGAGCGCGAGTTCCGGTGCCCCGAGCCGGACCGCCGCCAGCGACGCCGCCAACTCGGGCAGGGACGTGCTGAGCGCAAGGAACTGGGTGCCAATGAAGCTCCGCTCGAGGCCGAGCGCCTCGGCGAGCGAGTCCCCCACGAACGCCAGCCAGACGGCCGCTCCCACCACGATCACTGCCGAGACCGCGTAGACCGCGAAGGCCCGGCCGAGCGCCAGCGTCTGGGGTGGGGCCTCCGCCTCCTCTTCGCCGCCCCTGCGCTCTGCGCGGTAGAGGATGTACATCGCCGCCAGGAAGACGACCAGCAGCCCCACGGAGAGCGGGCTGAGCGGCAGATCGCCTGCGAAACTGCTCTCCTGATGGATGAAGATCGCGGTCGCCGCGACCCCGATCACGAGCACACCGAGCGCGCCGATCACCGCGGCCGAGACGCCCACCCCCGACAGCAGCAATCCGTCCCGCCAGAAGAAGTCCAGCAGACCGATGATGAGCAGGTTGAAGAGATTGCTGCCGAAGGCGTCTCCGGCCGCGAGATCTGGTTCGCCAAGGGCTGAGATCGAGGCCACACCGGTACCCAGTTCGGGCAGCGAGGTGGCGGTCGCCAGCATCACCACGCCGATGAAGGTCCGCCCGAGCCCGGTCCGCAGTGCGATCACATCGGCGGCGCCCGCCATGTAGGTTGCCGCCCAGAGGGTGGCGCCGGCGGCCAGCGCCAACTGTACCCAGAGCAGGCCTAGCTCCATGCGGGGCACCTCACCTGCCAGCGCCGGGCTGGGCGCACCGGGGAACGGGCCGCCCGCTCCCGGAGGAAGCGGGCGAGGGCGGCTATCCGCGCGGCAGCCCGAGACCTCTCTGGGCAATGATGTTGCGCTGAACCTCTGAGGTTCCGGCCGCCACCGTCGAACTGACACTCGACAGGTAGCTCCTGGCGATCGCGCCGCCGAGCTTGGAGTGCGGGGACCCCGGCATCACCTGTCCACCCATGCCGAGCAGCTGCAGCCCCGTCCTGGCGATCCGCTGCGTCAACTCAGAGCCATAAAGCTTCGACACCGAGGCCTCGTGGTTGGGGATCTGTCCCTGTGCCTGCAAGAAGGGGATCCGATAGGCAACGTTGTAGCCGACCTGCAGCTCCACCCACCGGTCCGCCAACTCGTATCGAGCCGTCGGGTTGTTCGTGAGGAGCGCGCGGTCCGACCGTGCCGCACCGACCAGCCGCTCAAGGTTGCGCTTGCCGCCAGCATAGGCCGCGACGCCGGACCGCTCGTAGTCGAGCGCCGTCGCCACCTGATACCAGCCGCGGTTCTCGACACCGACCAGGTGATCGCCGGGGATCCGGACGTCTTCGAAGAAGACCTCGTTGAAATTGTGCTCGCCAGCCATGTTAACCAGCGGTCGCACCTCGATCCCCGGCGAGTCCATCTCCAGCACGAAGGTGGAGATCCCCCGGTGCTTCGGTGCTTCAAGATCCGTTCTGGCGGCCAGCCACCCCATGTTCGAGAAGTGACCACCGCTGGTCCAGATCTTGCTGCCGTTGATCACCCACTCATCGCCGTCGCGCACCGCCCGCGTCTGCAGCGACGCGAGATCGGAACCAGCACCGGGTTCGGAGTACAACGTGCACCACTGGTCGACGCCGCCGACGATGCTGGGAAGGTACCTCGCCTTCTGCTCCTCGGTACCGAAGAGCATGATCGCCGGCCCGACCCAGTCCACACCCATCGTGCTGCCACTGGGCATCGCCGCGTAGGCGGTCTCTTCCTTGTACAGCATCTGCTGGACATGGCCGGCGGCCACGCCGCCGTGCTCCTCGGGCCAGGCCATGGCCAACCACTTGCGGTCGGCGAGGGCCCTCGTCATTCGTTCGGCGAGCTCGGCCCGTTCCTCCTCCGGCACCTCCTCAAGGAAGGCGCGGTCGGCGTAATCAGCGGGGAGCTGTTCAGTCAGGAGCTGGCGAATCTCGTTCCGAAACTGTCGCTCAGCCTCATTGAATTCGAAGTCCACAACCACCCCTTCCAGGCCCCGGATCAGCCGCGTCAGGGCGCTCAGTTCTATCACCAGAACGGTGGCCACTGCCCTCGGCGGACAGGGCTGCTACGGCCAAATGGTACCATTACCCAACTGGCGCTCTCCATCGCGAGGGAGCCGTGGTCCACGAGACCCGTCTACGGGGAGCACCAACGATGCAACCGCTCCGGGACCTCGCCGTCTTCAGCGGCAATGCACACCGCGAGCTTGCTCGCGCCGTCTGTCGTCACCTCGAGCTCCCGCTCGGCGACTGCGAAGTCTTCCAGTTCAGCAACGAAGAGGTCTTCGTCCGCTTCCTCGACAACATCCGCGAAAAGGATGTCTTCCTGGTGCAGCCGGTCGTCTCACCGGTCAACACGCACTTGATGGAGCTCCTGATCATGATCGACGCCGCCAAGCGCGCCAGCGCGGGGCGGATCACCGCGGTCATCCCCTACTACGCCTACGGGCGATCCGACAAGAAGGATCAGCCCCGGATCCCGGTCACCGCTCGCCTCGTCGCCAACTTCCTGGAGGTTGCCGGTGCCGACCGTGTCCTCACGCTCGATCTACACGCCGGCCAGATCCAAGGGTTTTTCAACATCCCGGTGGACGAGCTGACCGCCTTCCCGATGATCGCCGACTACTTTCGCAGCGAGCGCCTCGGCTCCCCGGTCGTCGTCGCCACCGATGTCGGCGGCGCCAAGCGTGCACGCGACGTCGCCAGCCGCCTCGGCTGCGACCTCGCGATCGTCGACAAGCGCCGCTCCGGCAACGATGAGCAGGCCGAAGCGATGAGCCTGATCGGGGACGTCGGCGGCCACGATTGCATCATCGTCGACGACGAGATTCTGACCGGCAGCACCGTCGCCTCGGCCGCCACCCTGATGCGAGACCATGGTGCGCTGTCGATCCACGTCGCCTGTGTTCACCCGATCTTCGCATCCAGGGCGTTCGACTTGCTCGACACCAGAGAGATCGACCAGATCGTCTTTACCGACTCCCTGCCACTCCTCCACGGTGAGTTCCGGGAGGTTCAGTCGGGCGAGATCTCGGTCGCTCCTCTGATCGGTGATGCCATCCACCGCATTCACACCGGTGGTTCGGTGGGGGCCCTCTTCCGCTAACGATCCGAGGCACCCAGGGAGGCTCGTCCAGTGCTAACTGCCGTGAGGCGCAGGATCTTCGGTGGCGACTCCAACGAGCGTGCCCTGCGCGAGTACCAGCCGATCGTCGACGAGGTGACGGCTCTCGCCGCTGACATTGAGGCGCTCTCAGAGGAGCAGCTGGTCGCCAGAACTGGGCAGCTGCGTCGCCGCCTCGCCGCTGGCGAATCGCTGGACGACCTCCTCGCCGAGGCGCTCGCCGTCGCGCGAGAGGGCATCGCCCGCACCACCGACGAGCGAGCCTACGACGTACAGATCCTGGGCGCCATCGTCCTCCACCGTGGAGCGGTGGCCGAGATGCGAACCGGCGAGGGGAAGACGCTCGTTGCGACGCTCGCCCTCTACGTGAACGCCCTCGAGGGGCGCGGCGCACACCTGGTCACGGTCAACGACTATCTGGCCCGCCGGGACGCCCAGTGGTACGGGCCCGCCCTGATGCACGTCGGCATGTCCATCGGCGTCCTGCAGAACCAGAGCGCCTACGTGGTCCGGCCCACCGCGGTCTCCGAGCAGTCCTCGTTTGAGTTCCTCGAGGAGAGCAGCCGCCGCGATGTCTACTCCTGTGACGTGGTCTACGGCACGAACAATGAGTTCGGCTTCGACTACCTGCGCGACAACATGGCCACCAGTCAGGCGGAGCTCGTGCAGCGGCACCGCCACTTTGCCATCGTCGACGAGGCCGACAGCGTCCTGATCGACGAGGCTCGCACACCGCTGATCATCTCCGGAGCCGGCCAGGAGGATGTCCGCCTCTATCCGCGCTTCGCCCGCATCGTCCCCCAGCTCACGCGCGAGATCGACTACACCATCGACGAGCGCAGCCGCAACGTCGGCCTCACCGAATCGGGTGTTGAGAAGCTCGAGCGGGCGCTCGGCATCGACAACATCTACGCCTTAGAGCACCACGGTCTGACCCGCTACATGGAGGCGGCGCTCAAGGCGCACATCATCTACCAGCGTGACCGTGACTATGTGGTCAAGGGGAACCAGGTCGTGATCGTCGACGCCTTTACTGGGCGCCTGATGGAGGGCCGCCGGTGGTCGGACGGCCTCCACCAGGCGGTGGAGGCAAAGGAGGGGGTCAAGGTCCAACGTGAGTCCGTCACCTACGCGACGATCACCATCCAGAACTTCTTCCGCCTCTACGACAAGCTCTCCGGCATGACGGGCACCGCCGTCACCGAGGCCGAGGAGCTCAGCGAGATCTACTCGCTTGAGGTGGTGCTAGTCCCCACGCACCGTCCCATCGCCCGCGACGACCTCGCCGATCTCGTCTACCGCGCGGTGCCTGCGAAGTGGAACGCGGTCCTCGACGACATCACAGAGCAGGTCGCTGCCGGACGTCCCGTCCTCGTCGGCACGGTCGCGATCGAGACCTCGGAGATGCTCTCCGAGCTACTGACGCGGCGCGCTGTCAGGCACGAGGTGCTGAACGCCAAGCAGCACCAGCGAGAGGCGACCATCATCGCGACGGCAGGCGAGTCAGGTGCCGTCACGATCGCGACCAACATGGCCGGTCGCGGTACCGACATCAAGCTCGGCCCGGGCGTCGCCGACCGTGGCGGCCTGCACGTGATCGGCACCGAACGACACGAGTCGCGGCGCATCGACAATCAGCTCCGCGGCCGCGCCGGGCGCCAGGGCGATCCCGGTTCCACCCGCTTCTTCGTCTCCTTCGACGATGACCTGATGCGACGGTTCGCCCCCGACTGGCTATCTGGGGTGATGTCCAAATTGGGGATGGACGAGGACACGCCACTTGAATCCAAGATGGTGACCAAGGCGATCGAGCAGGCCCAGCAACGCGTCGAAGGTGCCAACTTCGACATCCGCAAGCACGTCGTCGAGTACGACGATGTGATGAACACGCACCGCGACGTCATCTACAGCGAGCGGAACAAGGTGCTCGACGGAGACGACCTGCGGGAGACCGTTCTGATGATGATCCGCGAGGAGGTGGAGGCGCTGGGCCGTTCCTTCCTTACCGCGTCCCCTGCCGATCCCGACGCCTTTCTCGCGCAGCTCGAGGCGGCCGTGCCGCTAGAGGGCGAGCTGACCCGAGCTGATCTCGACACGGGCCCAGACGACGCCATCGTGCAGCAGGCCCTTGAGATCGTCGATGAGCGCTATCGCGAGCTCGAAGAGGTGGCCGGCAGCGACCTTCAGCGCCTCGTCGAGCGGTTCGTGCTCCTCCGCACAATCGACTCGCTGTGGGTCAACCATCTGACGGCAATGGACGACATGCGCCAGGGGATCGGGCTCAGAGCGTACGGCCAGACCGATCCCCTCGTCGCCTACAAGCGCGAGGCCCACGACATGTGGGAGCAACTAACCGAGAACATCCGGCAGGCCATCGCGCGCAACATCTTCCACACGCGCGTGGCCTCCAGTCAGGCCCGACAGGCACTCGGTGCATCGACCATACGGCGCACGTTGAGCACCAGTGGTCCAGGCGAGCCCGGTTTCGACGGAGACGGGTCGCCGGTCGTGGCGAACGGCGCGGGGGCCGCGATGACCGAGGCGGTCGGCACCGCACGGGCCGATCGCCGTCGCATCGAGCGCCAGAAGAAGAAGGCGCTCAAGCGCCAGAGCCGACGCTAGCCCGTGCCGTCCCCAGCCGGACCAGGCGAGGGCACCACGGGGCTCGCTGGCGTCGTGCCTCCGGCGCAACGCATCGCTGCAGCTGCGATCGGCCGCCTGACCGCCCGACCACCCGTCATCTGGCTGGTGAGCGGCCCGCCCTCAGATCACCGCAGCGCCGTAGCAGGTGCGCTCGCCCGGGACTTCCCCCGCGCTTCGCACATCGAGGGCGATGCGCTCAGCCGAACGGTCTTGCGCGGCCTGGTGTTGCCGGGCGACCCGCCGGCCGATGAGTCGGAGCGGCAACTCGAACTCTCGATCCGCAATCAATGTCTACTCGCTCGCTCCTTCGCCGAAGCCGGCTTCACGCCCGTGATCGAGTTCGCGGTGCTCACCGCCCACCACCTCGACGCCTACCGCCACTATCTGGCCGGCGCACAGCTCCACCTCGCAGTTGTGCCCTCGCCGGAGACCCCGTCAGGTGCCCCCGGCACGCTGCTGCGAGATGAACTGTGGGGGATCGGACACTGGGTTGGAGACGGTGACCCGGGCGCGTGCGTCCAGGCCGCCCTCCGCTCTGGCGAGGCTGTGATTCCCTAACGAGCACTCCCTCCGCGGTACAATCGATCGCGATGTCCACACCCAGCCTCGACGCCAACACCGCCACGATTCGCCGCAAGCCCCCTGCGCGGCGGCCCGTCCGCGTGCCCAGAGAGGGACCACTCAACCCCGAGCAGTCGGTCGAGGCGCTCCGGCGGGACCTCCTCGCCGGGCGCCCCTGGTATCCGGCCCTGCTCAAGGTTGTCGGCCGCTGGTCGGTTGCGGAGGAGATGGTCGGTGACCGGCTCTGCCGCTACCTGATCGAGGGCGAAGCCTTCGACTGGCTCCTCCTCGCCCAGCGGTTGATCAGCGAGGTCGAAGACCTGATCCCGGCCGACGATGTCGAGCGACTGCTGCTCTTCGGCGTCGCGCCCCCCGGCCACAGCGAGGAGAGCTTCGCGCGAGCGATCGGTGGCCCCAAGCACCGCGCGCACCTCAACTACCAATACGGCGTGACCGTTGAGGAGCTGCTTCTGCTCTCGGCGGAACTGGAGCTCCAGAAGGCCGGCCGCCTCTCAGGTGCCGGTCAGCGGCAACCCGATGTCCTGGCCTTCGAACGGGTCTACGGGAAACGCTTCGAGGAGTTGCAGCTCCTCTTCGCCACAGAGTCCGGCACGGTCATTACCGAGCAGATCCACTACGGCGAACTGCAGCGCTTCATCTACTGGCTCTCGAAGTTCCGGCTGCGACACAGTGAACCGGCCCGCGTCGCCTCGGACACGCGAAAGGCGCTCTCCCTGATGTCGCGTCTCGAAGCCGGGCGAACCCGCCTCGCCGGCGCGGCGCAGCGTCCGGCAGGGGACGGCTAGGGGCGCCTGTGGGCCCGACGGCACCCGGGTCGTCGCCCCCGGGCAGCCTGATGCGTGGTAACGCTCCCGACCTGGCAGGGACTCTCCGGACCCGGCCACCAGAAACAAGGTGGCCCCGGACCAAGGTCCGGGGCCACCTCCACTGATCTCGCCGTTGCCTTGCGAGCGGTACGCCTATTCGGCGACCTTGATCTCGACGCGCTTCGGCGTCTCGTCCTCGCTGTAGGGCAGTCGCACGGTCAGCACTCCCTGCGCGAGCTCTGCCTCGACCGCACCTTCATCGATCTTGGTCGGTAGGCCGATCTTGCGACTGAGTTGCCCGACCGTCCGTTCTCGGCGGAAGAAACGGGCACCGCCATCCTCCTCGGTCGTCTGGTGCGTTGCCGTGATTGACAGCACACCGTCGCGGACCTGGACGTCGATGGACTCGTGGTCGATCCCCGGCAGCGATGCCTTCACTACCAGCCCGCCAGCGTCTTCGGCGACATCGATCGGGAGCCTGCGAAGCTCCATCACCTGACTCGGTGCCACGAACAGGTGGTCATCGAATAGCCGGTCCATCGTCTGCCTCAATCCGACCCAGGGATCCCGTCGGACAATTCCATTCACCATCTCTTCTCCTCCCTCTGACCCGCCCGGAAGGCTGTCGCCTCTCCTGCTGGTCTCTTCACTGATCAGATGATAGTTACTGATGGTGCTCATGTCAATAGTCTTTAGTCTGCTACACTCATCTCTTCTATACATTTACCTGGCAGTTTGTTACACTGGCCCCATGGCAGGTGACTTCTACAGCATGCTCGGTGTTGGTCGCGGGGCCTCTACGATGGAGATCAAGTCGGCATTCCGTCGGCTCGCGCGCCGCTACCACCCTGATGTCAACCCGGGCGACACCCGTGCGGAGGAACGTTTCAAGGAGATCTCACAGGCCCACGATGTCCTCGGCGACGAGAAGACCCGGGCCGCCTACGACAAGTACGGCGATCAGTGGCAGCAGGCAGAGCAGATCGAAGCAATGCGAGCGCGACGGGGCAGCTTCGGTGCCGGACGCGGGCCGAGCCCGAACTTCCACTTCGAGGGAACGCCCTTCGGTGGTGAGACCACCGGGATCTTCGATTCCCTCTTCGGGCGCAGCGGCAAGCAGCGCGGGCAGGACCTCGAACACCCCGTCTCCGTCACGCTCCGCGAGTCCTACCACGGCACCTCACGACCCGTGCAGCTCAACCGTGGCGACGGCACGACCGCACGCATCGAGGTCTCGATCCCGCCCGGCGTCGCCAACGGGCAACGCATCCGGCTGACAGGGAAGGGCGGAGCGGGCGTGCGCGGCGGCGGTGACGGCGATCTCTTCATCAACGTGACGGTGCGCCCGCACCCACGCTTCAGCCGCGACGGCGATCATCTCCGCGTGGTCGTCGATGTCCCGGTCGACGACGCCGTCCTCGGTGGCGAGGTCCAGCTCACCACGCTCCGGGAGAGCGCACTCATGCTCGACATCCCCGCGGAGACGCAGGCCGGACACACCTTCCGCCTGAGCGGACAGGGCATGCCCCGGCAGGGCGGCGGCTTCGGCGACCTCCTTGCAGAGGTGCGGCTGGTCCTGCCTCGAGCACTGACCGAGGAGCAGCGCTCCCTCTACCAACAGCTGAGAGCACTGAACGCCGGCGAATCGTCGGCTCGGCCCGCGGACGCGCCCGCCTAGGAGGACGATGTGACCCGAGATGCGCCGATGATCCCGCCGCATGAGCCCGTCTTCCAGATCTCGATCGTCTCGCGCATGATCGGGCTCCACCAGCAGACGATCCGCTCCTATGAACGCGTGGGCCTTGTGACACCCCACCGCACGTCCGGCAATATCCGTCTCTTCTCCCACGCCGATGTCGAGCGGTTGCGCATGGTGACACGCCTGGTCAACGACCTCGGCATCAACCTGGCCGGTGTCGACGTGATCCTCCGCAAGACGGCCCAGATCGAAGAGCTCCAGCGCGAGCTACAGGAGACCCGTAGTGAGCTGCTGCGCACCCGGCAGCAACTCACCCGTGCGCGGCAGGCGGGCGGGCGGCCCTGACGGGCCGCTCCGGGTGACCCCTCCGACGGCAGGACCCGCAGCCCACACCCCTACGCAACAGACACAGCATTGGAGCGGCCCATGATGCAGCGAGACCGATTCACCGAGCAGGCGCAGGCCGTCCTCAAGGCGTCCCAGGAACTGGTACGCCAGATGCATCACATCCAGTGGGACGTCGAGCACGTCTTCCTCTCACTCGTCCGGCTCCCAGACGGTCTGGCCCGCGACGTACTCCACAAGATGGACGTCGACGCGGACGCCCTCGCGCGGGCCATCGAGCGCCAGTTATCTCTCGCCCCCCGATCCCAGGGCGAGGCGGTCCAGATCTACACCACGCCGCGTGTCGTTGGGCTGCTCGAGCGAGCCAACGCCGAAGCAGACCGGCTACAGGACGAGTACGTCGGCGTCGAACACCTCCTGATCGCCATCACCGACGAGCAGACCGGCGACTCTGCGCTCATCCTTGCAGAGTTTCGGATCTCGACCGAGCGCATCTACCGGGCCCTCCGCGAGGTCCGCGGCTCCGCTCGCGTTGACTCGCCCACGGCCGAGTCGAGCTACCAGGCGCTCGCCCGCTACAGCCGCGATCTGACGCTGATCGCACGCAGCGCCCAGCTCGACCCGGTGATCGGCCGCGCGGTCGAGGTCGAGCGCCTGATGCAGGTCCTCAACAGGCGCACGAAGAACAATCCCGTCCTGATCGGGGAGGCCGGCGTCGGCAAGACCGCGATCGTCGAAGGGCTCGCTCAACGTGTCGTCGACGGCGACGTTCCCGACCGACTCCGCAACAAGCGGATCATGGCTCTGGACATCGGCCAACTCGTCGCCGGCTCCAAGTTCCGCGGGGAATTCGAGGAGCGCCTGCAGAGTGTGATGCGCGAGGTCAAGGACTCGGCAGGCGAAGTACTCCTCTTCATCGACGAGATCCACCAGCTCGTCGGCGCCGGTGGTGCCGACGGCGCCATTGACGCCAGCACCATGATGAAGCCGGCCCTCGCCCGCGGGGAGTTGCACGTGATCGGCGCCACCACCGTCGACGAGTATCGCAAGCATATCGAGGACGACCCGGCGCTCGAGCGGCGCTTCTCGCCGGTCTACGTCGACGAGCCGAGCGAGGACGACGCGATCGCCATCCTTGAGGGCATTCGCCCAAAGTACGAGGAGCATCACCGCGTCGAAATCACCGATGAGGCTCTCGTCGGCGCCGTCCGCCTGAGCTCCCGCTACATTCCCGAGCGCCACCTGCCCGACAAGGCGATCGATCTCATCGACGAGGGTGCATCGCGACTCGTCATCCAGAACGAGTCGATGCCCGACCCCCTGCGGGACCTGAGGCGCCAGCTTGACAAACAGGACAGGCAGATCGAGGCGGCGGCGGACCGCGAGGACTTCGCCGAGGCCGCGCGCCTCAAGCAGGCTACCCTGGAGCTCGAAGAGGACTACCAGCGGGAACAGCACCGCTGGCGCGCCGAGCGCGGCGTCCCCGACCAGGTCGACGAGGCGATGATCGCCCAGCTGATCGCCCAGATGACCGGAATTCCCATCGACCGGATGCTTGAGGGCGAAGCCGAGAAGTTGCTGCGCCTCGAGAGTGTGCTCGCCGAACAGGTGATCGGACAGGACCGTGCGATCGCCGTTCTCGCCGACGCGATCCGGCGGGCTCGCAGTGGCCTCAAGGACCCACGCCGCCCGATCGGCTCGTTCATCTTTGTCGGGCCAACCGGGGTCGGGAAGACACACCTCGCACGGGAACTCTCCCGCTACCTCTTCGCGGACCCCGACGCCCTGATCCGACTCGACATGTCCGAGTACCAGGAGCGACACACCGTCTCGCGTCTGATCGGCGCTCCTCCCGGCTATGTCGGCTACGACCAGGCCGGTGAACTCACTGAGGCCGTCCGTCGACGGCCCTACCGCGTGATCCTCTTCGATGAGATCGAGAAGGCGCACCCCGATGTGTTCAACACGCTCCTGCAGATCATGGACAACGGCCGATTGACCGACGCCCATGGCCGGACGGTGGACTTCCGGAACACGATCATCATCCTCACCTCGAACCTCGGCACCGGCCAGCGTCACGAGACGATTGGTTTCCGCCGCACGGACTCCGACCGGGACCACGATCGCGTCGTGCGCTCAATCAACGACGCTCTCCGGCACTCCTTTCGCCCGGAGTTCCTCAATCGGCTCGACGACATGGTCGTCTTCGAGCCCCTGACCGGCCCCGAGATCGAACGGATCGCCGATCTGATGATCGGCGAGATCCAAGAGCGGCTGCTCGAGCGTGACGTTCACTTCTCGCTGAGCGAGGCCGCTCGGCGCGAGCTGGTTCGCGAGGGGACCGACGCAGATCTCGGGGCCCGGCCCCTGCGTCGGTTGATCGAGCGCCGCATCGAGAATCCGCTCGCCAGACAGGTGCTCGCAGGCGACGCTCGGCCCGGCGATCGCATCGCGGTGGACTTCGCCGACGGCGAGTTCTCTTTCGTCCGCGAGGATCGGGGCGCCGGGGTCGACTCCGAACAGCCAATCGCGGCGGGCCGATAGCGCGGCATGACCGGTTCAGGCCGGGTGAACGTGCACCCGCTTGGACCGTTCGGTCGTCGTCCCCTCGGTGACTGGCCGCAACCCACCGCTGCCACGTATGATCGGCCCGATTCCCGCTACCGCCCCGGGGGAGGTTTCACGTGCTCGACACCGCCGCCGGATCGCCGACGAACTACAGCTACGACGCCGAGACGAAGGCTATGCCGATCGCGTTTGAGAGCCTCCACGTCGTATCGACCGGCGGCGTTGACGTGTTCGCTCTCAATCTCAACCAGTGGCCGCATCCACCCCCGTTCTACCTCGAGATCGACAGCCGGCTGTTCGCCCTTCAGGCATCCAACACCTACCTCGTCACCGGCTACGGCGCCGCTCTCCCCCAGTGGATTGCGGCCGAGGAGGAAGAGGGTCGCCTGACCGTGCTCGCCGAACGAGACGACCGCTACCTGGTCTACAGCCACGACACGCGTGCAGTCGACGACGAGGAAGACGAATAGGATCGGAGGGCCGCTTCACCGGCCTCCTGACCCGACACCCCTGACGGCCAGCTCCATCACAACCGCATCCCTGTCGGAAGCCCCGTAGTAGCCTCGCAACTTCCCGATCGAGCGGAACCCAAATCGCTCGTAGAGAGCACGCGCTCCCACGTTCGACTCCTGCACCTCCAGCGCTATCGAACCGAGCTCCGCTTCACGTGCGAGCTCGATGCAATGTTCGAGCAGGCGCGATGCAATACCTCGGCGACGCCAGTGGGGATCCACGGCGAGCGTGGCGACGTGCAGCTGGTCCCTCATGAACCAGACCCCCGCCATGCCCACCGGTGTCTCGAGCCCGCCAGGCGTCGCCGTCTCCGCGAGCACATAGTGAGCGAACCCGTTCCGAAGTTCATCTTCGAGCGTGGCCCGATTCCACGAGTCGGACCCATAGGCTGCCGCTTCGAGCGCGCTCGCCACTCCCAGATCGGCCACCCCCAGTTGCCGGAGCCGGAGCCCTGGGCGCGCCACATTGCCCCCGCTCACGCTGCTAGTGCTCTTCGGCCTCATGATCGAAGTACGCGCGGAAGCGCCGCACCATCCAGCCCGGAATCGATCCTCGGGAGTCGCTCGACATCCACTCGATGTCATGCACGTCCCCACAGGAGCACAACTCAACAGCAACGATCCGTTCGGGAACGTACGTGGGCCAGTCCAGGGCCTTCTCGGCCATCGTCAAGACATCGCGCTCCCTCGTGAAGTGATACTGGTGCACGTGTTGTTCAGCCATCGCACCCCCCACACCGCCTCGGAATCCCCCATGATACGTCTCTCCGGAGCACCCGCTCTCCAGAGGCGGCGTCCACGCGTGAGCACGCTGCTCGTTTCGCGTTACTCTGACCGAGGAGTGGGAGGGCTCATGGCCGAACGCGCAGGTCCGCTGACACCCATCCGCAGCGAGGCGGATCGCGGAGAGCCGACGCTGCGGCCACGTCGGCTCGACGAGTACTCCGGGCAGGACCGAGTCAAAGAGAGCCTGCAAATCGCGATCGATGCCGCCAAACGACGCGGCGAACCGCTCGACCACCTCCTCTTCCACGGCCCGCCCGGCCTCGGCAAGACCACGCTCGCCATGATCGTCGCCTCTGAGATGGGG
The DNA here is from genome assembly GCA_965249675.1 of Dehalococcoidia bacterium. Taxonomy (GTDB): domain Bacteria; phylum Chloroflexota; class Dehalococcoidia; order UBA2979; family UBA2979. The sequence goes on along the minus strand of OZ252250.1, from coordinate 1,183,436 downwards.
GTCTCGGTGCGGGTCACCTCCGGGCCCGCGATCGAACGCGCTGGCGACCTCGCCTCGCTCCTCACCAGCCTCCAGGTCGGCGACATCCTCTTCATCGACGAGATCCATCGGCTCGCGCTGGCCGTCGAGGAGGTCCTCTACCCGGCCATGGAAGACCACTCAGTGGACCTGATCCTCGGTAAGGGACCGAAGGCGCGCGACATTCGGCTCAAGCTCAACCACTTCACTCTGATCGGTGCGACCACTCGGCACGCGCTGCTCTCCCAGCCGCTGCGAGACCGTTTCGGTGCCGCCTTTCGCCTCGATTTCTACGATGAGCGCGCTCTCTCTGAGATCATCCGCCGCTCGGCGTCCGTCCTTGGTTGCGCGATCGATGACGGTGGCGTCGCCGCCGTTGCGAGCCGCTCGCGCGGCACCGCTCGCGTTGCCAACCGTCTCCTCCGTCGCGTCCGTGACTTCGCCGAGGTCCGCGCCGACGGCGTGATCACGGCACCGGTGGCGCACGCCGCGCTCGCTCAACTCGACATCGACGCCCTCGGCCTCGACCAAATGGACCGCGAGCTACTCGGGGCGCTTGCCCACCGCTTCCAGGGTGGACCGGTCGGCCTCGAAACGATGGCCGCCGCCATCTCGGAGGAGTCGGACACGATCATGGACGTCCATGAGCCGTTTCTACTCAAGCTCGGGTTCATCCAGCGCACCCCGCGCGGGCGCATCCTCACCCCGCTCGGCTACCAGCACCTCGGCGTCGACCCACCGGCCGGGTCCGCCCCGGCGGATACGCAACAACCGCTCCTCTTCGCCAAGCCCGAGGGCGCCTCCGCAACCCCCTGAGACCCCGGCGGCCACGGGCGGTGGTCACGCACCCCGCATCGTCGATCAGCTGCGACGCCGCACGATCGCGTAGGTGGCGCGGCCGATCGCCACCAGCGTCTCATCTTCCGCGCGGACCTCGACCTGCACGAATGCGAACATTCGGCTGCTCCGCAGCACCGTCGCCTTAGCGACGATCCGTCCCCGTGCGGCCGCTAGGAACGTGACATTCATATCGGTCGTTGCCTGGCCGCCCCACGTCTCATCGTCGGGTTGCCGCATCGTCGCCGTAGCGGCCCCTGCCGCCGAATCGACCAGCGAGGCCACGGCGCCGCCGTGCATCAACCCCGGCAGGCGAGTCCCCAGCTCCGGGCGCATGTCAAGACCGAGCCGTACCGTCCCGCGCTCTGCCGAGTCGACCTCGATGCCCAGGTGCGACCAGTACGCGACACTCCCCGGGGCCACTAGGTCCAAGGCCGTCTGCTCACCCTCGTCGCTCATCCTCGCTCCCTGTCTCCGGCGGTCTCCCCACCGCAGCCGGCGAGCGGACTCGCGCACGCGGCCCGCCAGCGGCGATCGCTCCCGGGTCACACAGGTCGGGTTAGGCTCCCCTACGTGGCCGAGATACGCCCGCCCGCTGTCACCCGAGCAGCCACGGCACCCTCGGACTCCGCTGCCTTCGTGAAGGTCATCCGGTAGAGGTCGGCGTACACGCCGTCTTGGTCCATCAGCTCATCGTGGTTCCCGATCTCCACGATCCTGCCGGCGCTCATCACCACGATTCGGTCTGCGCTGCGAATGGTCGACAGGCGATGGGCGATCACGAACGACGTCCGCCCTTGCAGCATCGTCGACAGCGCCCGCTGGATGATCTTCTCGGTGTGGGTATCAACATTCGCCGTCGCCTCATCGAGGATCAAGATCCGCGGTTCAGCGACAAGCGCACGCGCGAACGAGATCAGCTGTCGCTGCCCCACGGACACGTTCTGCCCGCGCTCGTGCAGCACCGTGTCGTAGTCCTCGGGTAGCTCCGAGATGAAGTCATCCGCTCCCACGGCCACCGCCGCCGCGCGGATCTCGTCGTCAGTCGCATCGAGACGGCCATAGCGGATGTTCTCGCCGATCGTCCCAGAGAAGAGATACGGTTCCTGAAGCACCACGCTCATCCGACGGGTCAGCGACGCTCGATTGATCGAGCTGAGGTCGAGCCCGTCGATGAGAATGCGTCCCGACTCGATATCGTAGGAACGGTTGACCAGAGACGTCACCGACGTCTTCCCTGCGCCAGTCTGCCCGACCAGCGCGATCGTCTCCCCCGGTTCGACGTGCAGGTCGAAGTCCCGAAGGACGGGCACTCCGGCGATATAGCTGAAATCGACGTGTTCGAAGTCGACCCGTCCCTCGACATCGTCGAGCACCAGCGCACCCGGCGGGTCGACGATCGCCGGCTTCGTGTCGAGCACCTCGAAGATGCGATGGGCACCGGCCATCGCCCGCTGCAGCATCGTGTACTGCAGCACGATGTCACGCACGGGGTTGAAGAATCGTTGGATGTAGAGCGTGAACCCCAGTGCCAGCCCGGCAGCCTTCGGCCCGTCGATCTGCCCGTCGAACGCTCGGATCCCGATCACCACGAGCACCAGCACGGTCGCGACCGCAGACAGGACCTCGACGAGTGGCATCACCGAGGCCTGCAGGCGAGCGGCCCGCATGTTCATCGTCCTGTTCTGATCGTTGAGGCTTTCGAAGTGCTCCATGTTTCGCTCTTCGCGGACAAGGGACTGCACCACCCGTACACCGGAGACATTCTCATTGATGTTCGCATTCACGATCGCGATCGCCTGCCGTACACGGATGAACGCACGCGCCGCGAACCGCTGCCAGACGGCCATGAACATCAGCAGGATCGGGATCACCGCGAGCGCGACGACCGCGAGGATCGGGTCGAGCGCAAAGACGAGTACGACGATCACCGTCAACCCGATCAGGTCGGCTAGTACGTTCAGGAAGCCAGACGTCATCAGCTCCTGCAGCGTCGTCACATCACTGGTCACCCGCGACATGAGCCGACCGACTTCCTCGCGGTCGTAGAAGCTCAGCGAGAGTCTATTGAGATGCCGGAACATCATCGTGCGCAGGTCGCGCAGCATGTGGTGCCCGATGTAGCCCGTGAACAGCCGCTGGGCCATGGCTGCGAAGAACATCACGATCGCCAGCCCGACCACGATCAACCCGAACGTCTGCGTGTCACTGACGGCCCGCTCAAGAGACGCGGGAGTGTTCTCCAGCACCGCACTCGTGATGCGTTCCACGGCGAGCGCCATGATGAACGGCGACGAGTAGGATGTCGCGGAGAAGACCACCATCGCGACGAGTGCGCCGATCGCCCGCCACTTGTGAGGAGCGATGAAGGGAACTAACCGCTTGACCAGGGTTAGGTCGTAGACCTTGCCGAGTTCGTTGTAGTCCCAGCCGTCGATCCCGCGACGGTTGACCAGGTCCACCTTTGCACCGCGGCCGCCGTGCTGGCCACCCATGCCGCCGCTCCAGCCTCCAGCGCCACCGCCTCCCCAGTACGCCACTACAGCTCCACGGGGGCGCCCACCAAGACTGCCGCCGCCTCTTCCTGGTCTCTGAGCTCGAGGTCGTACACCTGCCGGTAGAAGCCTCCCGCCGCCAGCAGGGTCTCATGCGTCCCCTGTTCGACGACGCGGCCATCGCGCATCACCAGGATCTGGTCCGCCGCCATCACCGTCCTGAGGCGCTGCGCGATCACGAAGGTCGTCCGTCCCTCCATCAGCGTACGCAACGCCTCCTGGATCTGGAACTCCGTTCGCATGTCCACCGCGGCCGTCGAGTCATCGAAGATCAGCACCTTGGGATCGAGCAACAGCGTCCTGGCGATCGCCACCCGTTGCCGCTGTCCGCCCGACAGCGTGGTCCCTCGCTCGCCGACCCACGTCTCGTACCCGTCGGGCTGGCTGACGATGAAGTCGTGTATCCGCGCCGCCTTCGCCGCTGCAACCACCTCCTGGTCAGTGGCCCCAGGCCGACCGTACCGGATGTTGTCACGGATGCTCGCGATGAACAGGAAGACATCCTGCTGGACGATGCCGATCGACCGCCTGAGCGACTCGAGCGTCACCTCCCGCACGTCCCGTCCGTCGATCAGGATTCGACCCTCGTCCGGATCGTAGAACCGTGGTAGCAGGTTGACCACCGACGACTTGCCCGATCCCGTTGGGCCGAGCAGAGCGACCGTCTGGCCGGGCTGCGCCACCACCGACAGGTCCCGCAAGACGGGCGTGCCGGGGTTGTACGAGAAGGAGACACGCTCGATCCGAACCTCCCCGCGCTCCACCTGCAGCTCTCCCGCGTTCGGCGCGTCCTCAACCGGTGACCGGGCGTCGATGATCTCGAAGACGCGATTCCCGGCGGCGTGAGCCCGCGCGAAGATGTTGATGATGAATCCGATGCTGCGTACCGGCACCTGCATCAAGGTGAGGTAGAGCTGGAATGCCGTCAGCTCACCGGCTGTCATGTTCCCGGCCCGGATCTCGATCACGCCGAGCCAGAAGACGACCGCGAGAGACATCAGCCATACGCCCTGGAGGAACGGCTCGTTGAACGCCTGGAACTTGGCCGTGCGATAAGACTCTGTGAAGAGGTGGTCGGTCTTCTCCTCGAACTTGCCCTGTTCGAACTCCGCCCTCGAGAACGCCTTCACGACCCGCTGACCGGTCAGGTTCTCCTGTAGCACGTTCGACATCTGGCCCTGAAGATCCTGCACCCTGAGCCAGATCGGCCGCAGCTTCAACGAGACGACCGAGGCCTGCAGCGCGACCAGTGGTACGAACGCCAGTGCCACGAGTCCGACCCTGGCGTTCGTGGAGATCATCAGCCCGTAGGAGGCAGTCACCAGCACGATGACGTAGGTGAGTCGGATGACGCCGACGTTCACGAACATCCGTACGCCCTCAACGTCCTGAGTCGAGCGAGACATAATCTGCCCGACCTCAGCCTTGTCGTGATACGCGTACGACAGTCGCTGCAGCCGCTCGTAGATGTCATTGCGGCAGTCGTACGCGATCGTCTGACCGAGCAACTCGGCCAGATAGGTCTGGGCGTAGACGAAGCCGCCACGGGCCACTGCCACCAGCGCCAGCACCGCCAGCGCGACCAACAACGTACTCATCTGGCCCGTGACCAGCGTCTCCTCTTCCCCGGCAAGGTTGGTGGAGGTGACGATCCCGAGCCCGCTGTCGATCGCATACCCCGTCAACCATGGCGCTGCAATCGTCAGCGCACTAGCGCCGACGAGCGCGATTATCGACGCGGCGAAGGTCTTTCGATGTCTGAGACCGCGGGCGACCAGCCGCAGCAGCACTGGCGCACCGGGGTTGGCGGCAACTGTCACAACACTCCAGAACAATCCCCAGCGCCGCAGAGGCGCGCAGGCACGAACAGACACCCTATCCTATCCGACTCTCATTCCTCGCGAAAATCGCCCTGCCTGGCCAGCAACGCGTTCCTCGCCAGAATCGCTACCGGCTGCACCTGCCAACCCCGCCGCAGTGCCTCCCCGAGTCGGAGGTCGAGATAGCGGAGTGCCGCGCGCTCGAGCGACCGCCAGGCCAGCGCGTGGATCGGTTCGAGGCCCGGACACCACGACGCCTTGTCCGGCTCCACCTTATCGGCGATGAACACCGCCCACTCCTCGCCCCCATAGGTCGCGTGCCCGCTCGTGTGCCAACGAACCGCGCGGAGAACGAGATCGTCATCGATCCCGAATCGTCGCTCCAGCTCAAGCGCGGCAAGTGGTCCATGTAGCAGCACCGGCGCCGCCTGCTCCGGGCCGCTCAGCTCGTAGCCCACCTCCCGGGCGCGGGTGAGAAGCTCGCCCGCCGGTACCCCTCGCAGCAGGTCGTGTGCTCGCGCCGCCAGACAGACTCGCGAAACGTCGAGTTGATGGCACTCAGCGAGTCGACCGGCGAGCTCAACCACCCTGTCTGTGTGAGCGACGAGGCCACGTGGCTGCTCCGGCAGCATCAACGCCCGGAGCTCACCCTCGTCCATGGTGTCGGGCCTTCCCCAGGTCCAACCGGCCGCACCGAGACTAGCGGCCCGCCATCGCCTCGAGACGTCTTACCCGTTCCTCGGTCTCGGGATGCGTCCGGAAGAGCGACCCGGCCTTCATCCCGGCGAACGGGCTCGCGATGTAGAGGTGGGCTGTCGCCTCGGGCACCTGCCTCGGCACGAGCTGTACCCCCCGTTCGATCTTCTGCAGGGCCGCAGCCAGCGCCAGCGGATCACCAACGAACTCAGCTCCGTCGTGGTCGGCTTCGAATTCTCGCGAACGACTGATCGCCGCCTGAATCACCGCCGCTGCCAGCGGGGCGATCAGCGCTACCACGAGCGAGGCGATCAGGTTCCGTCGGCCTCCAAACCACAGGGCCACGAACGAGATCATCGAAATGGCGCTCGCGATCGTGGCAACCACCGATGACGTGAGAATGTCTCGGTTACTGACGTGTGCCAGTTCATGCCCGAGCACCGCCCGCAACTCTCGATCCGACAGAATCCGCCTGATTCCCGTCGTGACCGCGACGGCAGCATGCCTGGCGTTCCGTCCCGTCGCGAAGGCGTTTGGTTGGTCGGTCTCCATCAGGTAGACACGGGGCATCGGCATGCCGGCTCTGGACGCCACTTCTTCGATCAGATTGAAGAGGCGCGGATCGTCTCCGCGCTCAATCTCGACCGCCCTCGACGAACGCAGCACGATATCGGCGGAGAACCAGTACGAACCGACGTTCATCGCCACCGCGATCGCGGCGAAGATGACCAGGCCGCCGCTGCCGCCCACCACTCCCCCGGTGACGATCAGCAGCCCGCTGAGCGTCGCCAGCAATACCGCAGTCCGCAGGTTGTTCATGGAGACCCCAGTCGATCTCCGGCCGACGTCAACGGCCGCCCACCCCATCAACTCTAGCACCGCGCCTCAGCCTGCTTCGCGGTTCCGTGCGCGGACCGTCGCCTCAGCTTTGTCTCCATTCGCAAAGCGAATCCGGCTCGCGAACCGCCCTGCTCAACCCGCCCGCTTGCAGGCCCCTCTTCGCACGGCGGGGGCCCGATGTGACGGCCAGCCCGGGTTCCTCGCGCTCACCCGGCTCGCTGCATCGGGGGCTCGAACGCTACGCCACCCGTTAACGACAGAGGCCCGGTCCGTAGAGGACCGGGCCCCCGTGTTGGTCTCGGCGCTGGTTAGATGCCGAGCTGCTGTGCGACCAGCTCGCGATGGTAGTCAGCGTCCCCGAAGGCGAGCTCCGCCCGCTTCTGCCGACGGAAGTAGAGCTGAATCTTGTAGTCCTTCGTGAACCCGATGCCACCGTGGATCTGCTGCCCGTGCGCCACGACGCGCCGGGTCGCCTCGGAACACCACGCCTTGGCCATGTTGACGGCCATCTGCGTCTCATCCGCCGGCTGATCGGTCGCCAGCGACCAGGCGGCCTTGTACATGATGAAGCGCGACCCATCGACGTCGGTGACCATGTCGGCACACTTGTGCTGGATCGCCTGGAAGGACCCAATCGGGCGCCCGAACTGTACGCGCTCCTTGGCGTAGTCGACCGAGATCTCGAAGTCCATCTGTGCGAGGCCCACCATGTAGGCGCACTCGGCAACGGTGTATCGGTTCAGGACCGGAATGAGCGCATCCCAGCCGCCACCGTCGGTGCCGAGCAGCTGGCCCGTCGCGCCGGTCAGTTTGACCTCGGCCTGCTTGTCGCGGGCGATCGTCTGAAGCTGCGTCACATCGACGCCATCCTGGTCCGTCGCCACGATCCCGAGGGTGACCCCGTTGGCACTGCGGCCGGCCACGACCATGTAGTCGGCGACGTTCGCGTCGGGCACAAAGAGCTTGGTCCCGGTGAAGGTCACGTGGTCTCCGTCGACCATGGCTTCACACTGCACGCCTTCAGCATCGAACCGAGCTGACGGTTCGGTCAGCGCGAGCGTGAAAATCACATCTCCGCTGGCGATCCGCGGCAGGAACTCCGCCTGCTGAGCGTCAGACCCGATCTCGACCAGTGGCACGGCGCCGCCCAGCACGGAGGACATGAACGGGCCCGGCACCAGTGCTCGGCCGAACTCCTCAAGCAGCACGCAGAGGTCGAGGAAGTCAAAGCCGGCGCCGCCGTGTTCCTCCGGCACGAGCAGACCCTGCCAGCCCTGCTCTGCCATCTTCTGCCAGAGCTCGGGGCTATATCCCGCATCGTCCTCTTCCATGTCCCGAACGAGCTGCTCCGGGCACTCATTCTCCAGGAAGTCGCGGGCGCTGTTCTTCAGCAGTTCCTGGGTTTCGTTCAGTCCAAGGTCCACGCTACTGCTCCCCCTCGCGTGCCCGCCCTTGCCGAGTCGAGTCGCGATTGTTATCCAACGATGCTTTGTGTCTCTCTTCGGTTCTAGCTACCCGCGAGGCAGCCCCAGGCCGCGCGTCGCGATCACGTTCCTCTGAATTTCCGACGAGCCCGAGAAGATCGTGTGTGGGACCGAGCCGACGTAGTCGCGCGTGAACGCCGCGTTCATCGGCGCTCGGTCACTCTCCTCGTCCCAGAGGTTCGCATAGAGCCCGAAGACCTTGGTGCCAGTCCTTGCGAGCCGCTGGTGGATCTCTGAGCCGAACATCTTGTTCACCGACGCCTCGTAGTTGGGGACCATGCCCGAATCTTGCATCGACACGATCCGGAAGGCGAAGTTGAAGAGCACGCCAATCTCGAGGTGTCGCTCCGCAATCTCATGCCGTAGCGCCCGCCAGTCGGTCCGCACGAACTGCTGCCCGTCACCCTTGCCGAAGTCGATCAGGTTCTTGAGCGTGCGCTCGTATGAGATTGCGCCAGAGATGCCGCTCCGTTCGAAGTCGAGCAGCGTCATGCCGACGTACCAGCCCCGGTTCACCTCACCGACCACGTTCCGGGCGGGAACTCGTACGTCCTCGAAGAAGGTCTCGTTGAAGGGCTCGTTCCAGCCCATGTCGACGATCGGCCGCACCGTCAGGCCCGGCGTCTTGATGTCCATCACGATGAAGCTGATACCACGGTGCTTCGGTGCGTCGGGCTCGGTGCGCACGAGGGCGAACAGCCAGTCGGCGTACTGAGCACCAGACGTCCAGATCTTCTGTCCATTGATCACGTAGTCGTCACCGTCGCGAACGGCGCGTGTCTGTAGTGACGCGAGGTCCGATCCCGCACCCGGTTCCGAGTAGCCCTGTGCCCAGGCCACCTCTCCGGACAGCACGCGGGGAAGATGCTCGGCCTTCTGTTCATCGGAGCCGTGCACGATCATCGTCGGCCCGAGCAGCGACACGCCCATTCCGCCGACCGGCGGTGCGGCGGCCTTCGCCATCTCCTGGTTGTAGATGAACTGCTCCATCACGGAGAGACCGGCCCCACCGTACTCCTTGGGCCAGTGCGGGGCGATCCACCCCTTCTCGGCGAGAGCGTCGGCCCAGGTCATCGCCGCTCCACTCGCCACCGGATCGTTAGACTTTCGGTCGGCCTGCCACCCGCCTGTGAGGCTCTCACCTCCGTCGTCATCGTTCTGTTGATAGCGTTGCGGCAACCGAGCCCCGATGAACTCCGCCACCTCATTTCGGAACTTCGCCTGCGTTGGGCTGTCGCTCCAGTCCATTGCGTCTTCCCTCCCGGCCCCTCGTTGTCTGCACGCGCGCCCAAGCTGACCAGCCGAGGGGTGGCGCAGTGCTCGCCAGCCAGCCGCCCGCACGAACATACGCCCGGGTGCCGATGACACCCCGGCCTCGCGATGATGGCCGCTCCCCGGCTGCCGGTCAACAGCAGTCGCTGTCCCCGCCAGCGAAGGCGCTCCCGGCCCGACAACAATTACACTTCACAGACCGCCAGACGGCCACCGCGGTTCCCGAAGTTGACCAGCCTGCCGCCTCCCCGGGACACGGCAGTGAGGCCTCATCTCCCCGACCACGCTGGCCGTCCCCCTGAGGGAGTCCCCTGTGAGACGCCACGGCCCCTCCTTCGCCCGCATCGCGCCGGGATTGATCGCCTCCCTGATCCTCACCGTTACCCCTCCCTCGACCAGCTCGGCCCAGCAGCCGTTCACCCTGCCCGAGGCATGCGTCGAACTCGCGGTTCTCAGCCAGTCCAACCCCGACTCACGCATTGGCGTCGTGATCGAAGATCTGGCCAGTGGCGAACGATGTGACCTCAATGCCGGCGACGAGTTCCGGATGGCCTCCCTCTACAAGCTGATCGTCCTCACGGCGGCCTACCAGCAGATCGCCGACGGGGCGCTCGCGCTGACCGATGAGGTCTTGATCGAGCCTCACCACGCCATCGACGATCCCCCGGCCCTCCGGCTCACCGAGTCGATCGTTCGCGATGCCGCCACGGCGATCGACCGGATGATCCACTTCTCCGCGAATCCCGAGGCCGTTGCACTCTACGAGCGCCTTGGGCCCGCTACCGTCGATGCCCTGCCTAGCGAGCTCGGCATGGAGTCGACCCGCCTCGGCAGCGAGTACGTGAGTTCGCCGGATGACATCGCTACCTACTTCCGACTGCTCTACGACGGCGAACTGGTGGACCGGGAGGCGAGCCGCGCGATGCACTCCACACTGCTCGGCCAGGAGATCAATGACCTCATTCCACTCGCCCTACCGCCCGACACCACCGTCGCGCACAAGACCGGCCTCCTCCCGAGGAACCTCAACGACGCCGGGATCGTCTACGCCCCGGGAGGTGCCTATATCCTCAGCATCCTCGTCGAACACAGCGGATCCATCGACGACGCGGCCGTCTTGATTCGCTCGATCGCCGCACTCTCCTACGGGCCCTTCGCACTCGTCCCGATCGTTCCGCCGCCGCCTGATCCCAGCATGTTCGCCGCCGAGGAGGCGCCCCCGATCGCCAGAGCCGTCCTCGCCGGCCTGCTCGCACCGCCGCCCCCGGCCGCGACCACGCTCGGGGCCGACGCAGCCCTATCGCAGCCCGGCCCAACGTCGCTGCCGTCGGGATCGGACCGGCCGCCCGGCGCCCCACCGGTGGAGACCGTGGCAACGGGGCCTCCAGCGGAACCCGCCGCCGGACGCACCACCGGCCGATCACCACTCGGTTTGCCTGAGCTTCCGCCGTTCACGGTGACCGATGTGACCATCGCCCTCGGCATGCTCAGTCTCTTCCTCGTGGGCAGCGGATACGCGATGAGCCTCCGGCGACGACGCATAGCCCTCTACCATTCATCCAACCTGATCGCACGGGAACGGAGAAACGAGATGCGCCTCGGCATTCGCAAGGCGGGGGATGGCACGGCTGCGCCTCCACCTCAACCAACGACCAGAGCGTCTGTGATCGAGGACGGGCCTGGGGGCGAGGACGATGCACCCGGGCTGTCCTCGTCCGAAGTAGTCGCTTCACCGAGCCTCGAACGACTCGACGACCTCTTCTCCACACAACTGCAGCTCCTCGAAGCCGCGAGACGCGCTTACGAGGACGAAGTTCGACCGATCGAGCAGCTCCTGCAGCAACAGCGCTGGATCGAGCAGCAACTGTTGGCCAGCCTGGAGACGAGGCTCAGCCCACTGATTGACTTCGCCTCAGCTGAGGAATCCAACCTGGACCGGCTGGAGACGAGCCTCTCGGATCCCGGTGGGGAGTTCATCCACCAGTCCTTCATCGACTACTTCCTCGCACAACGCCAGCACATCGCTGACACCCGTGCCCTGATCGACGACCAGCGCCGCCCGTTGGTCCACTATGGCGCCGAACAGCGTGAGTCCGTGGAGGTCGCTCTCGCCCGCTTCGACCAGGACGCCGAGGCGCTGGACCTCAATCTTGCCGAGCAGCGACGACTGCTAACACGGCTGATCGAGGGTCTGCGCTCCGACACCTTCGTCAGCGCCCGGAAGTTCCTTCAGGCTCGCGCCAACGCGACCGGCGAACTCGCTGCTCAAGGCGTGACCGACCCCCGTGAGATCGCGAAGTCAGCACGACCACACCGGGAGCTGATTGTCCCGGTCGCCGGCCAATCGGCACACGTCCAGCAGCTGGTCGAGGCCACCGACCAGGCCGACGAGGATCTGCTCACCGCGCGTCTCGCCACCGAACCCGCGCCGGCCGACCACCCAGCGCCGCGAGAGCTCGGGACGCCCGACCCCAACCCGGCCGCCCCGCCCGAGACGGCGAGCATGACCGCGGACGAGCGGCTCGCAGCGGATCGGGCCGCCACCGGTCACGGGAATCAGGCCTAGTGGGGTGCCTCAACGGACCAAGCTTGACGAGAACGGACGCCTCAGCCGGTCCGGTGCGACCGCGTCGGGCCGGGCTTGTGCGAGCGTCGCTCAGGATCGATCGTGTTCAGGTCCACCGAGGACGACGCCCGCCGACAGGTCGAGCAGATCGTCCGTCCCGAGATCGAGAGCCCCGGCCGCCGCCTCGACATCGACGACATTGCCACGTTCCACTTCGCGATCCATCCTGTCCAGCAGTTCCTCGCGCCGCTCCTGCCCCTCCCTCGTGAGCTCGAGCTCCTCGGCCATCCGCTCCGCCAGAACTCGCTCGGGCGCCTCCAGATCCCGCGGCGTCCGCGCCTCGAACGCACGGCCAAGTGCGCTGTACGTCTGGCCGCCCAGATAGATGAGTGGCCGATCGTCGCCGGCGTCTGCGAGCCATTGCTCGCCGAAGGATGCCGTGTCGATATGGACGGCCACGACCTCAGCGATATAGACAACGTGGTCCCCAAACGGCATCGCGTGCCGTACTCCGCATTCGATCCATCCGGCACAGTGTTCGAGGAGCGGTGCACCGACCCGTGCCCCGGCGAAATAGCCCCACTGACTCGCCTCAAGCTTGTCGACATCCTCGCCTCGCAGGGAACCGAGGTACTGCACGTGGTGCAGCATCGGCCGCTTCGGAATATTGAGGGCGAATTCCTCGGAGTGATTGATCACGTCTACCGAGTAGCGTGACTGTTCGATCGCAATCGCAAGCAGGGCAGGCTGGGACGAGACCGGCATCTGCCACGCCAACGGCATCGCGTTCGTCCGGCCACGCCACATCGTGGTGACCAGGGTGACGGGCCCACCCATCAGCAATCGGGAGGCCGTACGCACAGGCCGACGCTCCACATGTTCGGGGGCCAGATGCATCAACGATTCGTCAGCCACGACTGGAGTATACGCCGAGCCCCCGGTCGACCTCCTGCCGCTCAACGCCGCTCGGTGAAGCGGTATCCGACGTTCCGGACGGTCTCGATAAACGGCTCGTGTTCTTCTATCTTCGCTCGGATTCGCCGTACGTGGACGTCGACGGTACGGGACCCGCCATAGTAGTCGTAGCCCCACACCTGGTTGAGCAGCGCCTCCCGCGTGAACGGCCTGCCTCGATTCGCGGCCAAGAAGCGTAAGAGTTCATACTCCTTGTACGTGAGGTCGACGACCTGCTCCTCGACTGTCACCTTGTATCGCTCCGGATCGATCTCAAGTCCTCCGCAGCGCAAAACGCTGCTCTCGCGTTCTCCGTCACCACGGACCAGCAGTCGCTCGACCCGCATCCGGAATTCCGCCTCTTCCCACGGCGACACGACGAAGTCGTCGATGGTCGGCAGGGTGCCGACGACCTCCAAGGTCTGCTCTTCGGCGATACCGACCACCGCGACGCCGCTCGCCTCCGGGGCAGCGATCAGCTCGCCGGGCCTAAGACTGACGGTGCGCATTCCAAGATCGAGCATCAGGAGCGACGGTCGCCACTGCTGGATGACGTTCAACGCGCTCTCAGCGTCCGCCTCCGCCCGCACCGCGTGCCCGCCGAACCTCAGCGCCCACTCCACGGCCTCAATCGTCGCCGGCCGGTCAGAGAGCACCAGAACTCGTCTCATCATCAGACCTCTGCAGACATCATAGGACCGCCGCGCCGGCTCCCCGGGGCTCACTGCGCCGCGACGTTTCCTCCGCCGCCCTCGCCATTGTTATCATTCGCGGCGTCCCCAGCCGCGGATCGCGTCTCCCAGCCACCCACCGCTGCCGCCCAGTCTTCTCCGGCAGCGGGCATCAAGCCTTCAGGAATCCCAATGTACGTTCTCCAGATGTCCGACCTCACCAAGATCTTCGAGAATCGCTACATCGCACTCAACTCCCTCAACCTTCGCGTCGAAAAGGGCAGCATCTTCGGCCTGGTTGGCCCCAACGGAGCCGGCAAGTCGACAGCCTTTCGGCTGATCCTCGGGCTCCAGCTGCCGACCGCCGGCACCGTCTCCGTCTTCGGCGAGACCATGACCCCCGAACGGGCTGACATCCGGCGGCGGATCGGCTATCTCCCCACGAATCCCTCGTTTCCGCATCGAATGACACCGATCACCTACCTGGATTTCGTTGGCTCAATCCTCGGCATGGACCCGCGCCACACCAAGATCGAGCTCGCCCGACTGCTCCATGCCGTCGACCTCAGTTCGGCCGCATCACAGCCGATCCGCAGCTTCTCCACCGGCATGATGACGCGGCTCGGGCTCGCTGCCGCCCTGATGGGCGACCCCGAACTCTTGATCCTCGATGAGCCCACATCTGGGCTCGACCCTCTTGGCCGCAAAGGCACCATCGAGTTGATCCGTGAGCTCGCCGAGCAGGACCGCACTGTCGTGATCGCGACACACATCCTCTCCGACGTAGAACGCGTCTGTACCGATGTCGGCATCATCACGAACGGTCGGCTGATCTACACCGGCCCGATGACCGAGATGCGCCGGCTCGCCCGCATCGGCACGATCTCCGTCGAGGTCGACGGCAACGCGACCGCCTTCGAACAACAGATCCACACGCTCGATGGTCTCGGCAGCGTTCAGTGGGAGCGGCTCGGCTCCGAGTTCCGCATCTCCTTCCTCGGCACGGAGTCGCTGGCCGGGTACGCGCAACGGGTCTTGAGCCTCGCCGACCGAGTCGGCGTCGACCTCCTCTACATCTCAAGTGGGGCGGACGAGATTGAAGAGGCGTTCTTACGGCGCCTGGAGACCGACCGCAGCCGTGGATTCCTCCGCGCTTCGGCGTGGGCCACCCAGCCTGACGACGCGGACGGGCCGGAGTCAACCGAGCACTTCTCGCAGTTGGAGGCACCGGATGCAAGCATTCCAGACCGTCCTTCGTCATGACCTCCAGCAGCTCGCGCTGTCGTGGGTCTCGCGAATCTGGATCTTCTTGTTGGTGGGTGGCGCTGTCTTCCTCACGATCGTCGCCGATTCAGAGTCGGAGATCGCCTCCGAGACCATCAATACCTACATCGTCTTCCTCCTCGTCCCGGTCTCCCTCGTTGCAATCGTCATCCTCGCGAGCAGCACGATCAGCGGCGAGTCGAGCATCATCGCCGACTCGATCCTCTCGCGATCGGTCACACGCACCGAGTACGTCGCCGCGAAGATCATCTCGCGTATCGGGTTCACGCTCGCCGTTTTCCTGATCGCGGTGGTTCCGTTTACCTACCTCATGCTCCGTTTCGCCGTGAACGACCTCTCCCTCCCAAACCTCCTCGTCACGTGGTTCGCTCTGGCGTCCTTTTTCGTCCTGATCGCCGCTATCGCCATATTCTGTTCCGTCGCCCTCCCGACGCTCCTCACGGCCCTGATGGTGGTGCCGACGACGGTCGTCCTCGCCAGCGTGATCCTCCAGTTCATCGAGATCCCCTGGCTGACGCCGCAGCACATCGTGCTGCTCATTCCCGAGGCGATCCGTGGCGACGCCTCCGCCGTTAACTTCCTTCCGGCCACGACCATCTATCTGCTCCTCAGCCTGATCGCGATCACCAGGGCGGTCGCGATCTTCCGACACAAAGATCTCTAGCGGCACCGGAGCGCCATGACGGCAGATCAGCAGGCCGGCGTCTTTCTCAGCGCTCGCACCGCCGCAGTCGACCTCGGCGAGCACCACGGCACACAGCTGACGCTCCACGTCCAGCGCCGCAGCCTACGACTCGGTTGGGGGCAACGTGCTGGCCTGCGGATCATGTTCGGGCGCCTCCGCCCGACGGCCGTGACGCTGACGTGTGGCCGCCAGACGGCGACGCTGCCCCTCCCCTCGACCCCTCATCCTCTCCTTATGCGCGCCGTTCCGCTCGTCATTCCGCTCGTCGTTGCCGTGGCGTTACGTGCACTGACGGGTCGACGGCCCACGCGTACACTGACTGCGAGCGACCACGGAGGACTCGATGGAGCCAGCTGAGGCAATCTCCCAACTCTCGCGTCTGCCCGACCGCTCCGGCCCCGAGAGCTGTTTCGGCCCGCCTGTCACCGCCGGGGATCACACCGTCATTCCCGTCGCTGAGGTCGTGTACGGGTTTGGGTTTGGCTGGGGAGTTGGTCGGAACGAGCCAGGCACCGGAGGCGAGATCGACCGGCGTGGCGGAGGCGGAGGCGGAGGCGGCCACGCCCGCGGCGTCGCAGTCATCGAGGTATCACCCCGCGGCGTCACGATTCACCCGGTCCGTGACACATCTGCTATCCAGCTCGCCCGCCTCGCCTCTCTGTCCGGCACGGTGAGCACCATCTCGCAGGCGCTCGTCAAGATCATCCGACGCTAAGACCTCGCCTGCGCTCCCGATCGCCTCGTCCCACCGCGTGTCACCGCGAGCGATGCCTTCGATGTTCGCAACCATGACCGGCCTCTATAGTGGGATCCCTAGCCGGTGTAGCTCAGAGGCAGAGCAGCTGTTTCGTAAACAGCAGGTCGAGGGTTCAAGTCCCCCCGCCGGCTCCACCCCCCACACCCTGATCGCTCGCTCTCGAGAGGTGGCAGAATGAGCAAGTTCCGCGCGCGACTCCGCCAGACCGCGCAGGGTGCCAAGCACCGCCAGATCGGGTTCACACCCCAGGCGCCCGCCTCGAAGCAGCCCCAGCTGCTCATCGCCGCTCAGGCCGATGACGCCTCGGCGGCTCCCGAGCTCACCAGCGCCGGCGCCGGGGCATTGGTCACGACCAACCTTGGCGAGCTCGCCCCGCTCGCCGCCGCCGCCGCGGCCGACGACGTGCCCGTCGGCTTCCACCGCGATGCCACAACTGCTAGCGATGCCGACCGCGCGATCACGGCCGGCGCCGACTTCATCATCTTCGACCATACCGAGACTGAGGCGGCCGCTCTCCTCGACCCTGACGTCGGACGGGTCTTGCATCTCACGGCACCGGCAACCGATGAAGAACTCCGCGGCTTTGCCGCGTTCCATCTCGACGCCGTGCTCGTTGCCACTCCTCCAGAGCCGCTACTCGTGGCCGACCAGCTCAGCCTCCGGCGCGTCGCGAACCTCGCCGGCGCCCCGCTGATCGTCGTGGTCCCCAACTCCCCCGGCGTCGCCACTCTCCATTCGTGGCGCGATGCCGGGGTGCTGGTCGCCCTGGTGCCCGCGGACCCCATGGCAATCCGCACGGCCGTTGAGGCCTCAAGCGAGGTGCCGCCGCTAAAGCGGCCGCCCGACGATCGCGGACAGCTGGCCCTGGTGCCAGCGCTCTCCGGAACTCCCGCTGACTTCGACGAGGACTTCTGAGGCAGGAGCCCACGCTTTCGCGGTAGGGACGGCCATTGCTGGCCGCCCCCCGCACGGATCCGGACGTGCACGTTAATGCATCCGGCTCCTGCCTTGAGTCCTGACGGCGAACCGCGTCGTCGGCCACGGGTGGAGGATGGAGATTCGAGGCCAGTAGTCCCGGCACAGGCGTCGAGGCGCTCCCACGAGAAACGATCCCGTTGCGACCGCCGCCGCAAGACCTGCCACCACATGCGGAGCAAGGTCTGCACAAAGCGGTGGAGGAACCGATAACTCGTCGGCACCGCGTAGTAGCCAAGCCACCCACGCAGCACACGCCCAAGCCACTGCGCCACTCTCACTGGGTTGTCGTGCATGCGCCGCCGCGTCTCGGCCCGTATGGCCTTGAGCGTGCGATGCATACGCTTCGCTGAGGGCTTACGTCCCAGCCCGAAACGCCCCTTGCTCGTCGTCCGGCAGTAGTGCGTCAGCCCGAGAAAATCGAACGTCTCCGGCCGACTCTCCCCGCGCTTACGCCGGTTCGCCATCGCGAACCGGCCGAACTCCACAAGACGCGTCTTCTCCGGGTGCAGCTCCAGTCCGAAGGCCGCAAATCGCTCCCGAAGCGCCTCCATGAAACGCACCGCATCGCTGCGGTGCTGAAACCCCAGGACAAAGTCATCGGCATACCGCACGATGTACGCCTCGCCCCGGGCCTCCCGCGGTCGCCACTCGCGCGCGAACCAGTCGTCGAGCACGTTGTGCAGGTACACGTTCGCAAGCAGCGGCGATATCGGCGCTCCCTGCGGCGTCCCCCGCACGAAATCGACTTCCAGTCCCCCGTCCATGACTCCGGCGTTCAGCCACTTTCGTATCAGGCGCAACACCCGCTGGTCCCCGATGCGCATCTCCAGAAACGACATCAGCCGTTCCCGGTCGATGCTGTCGAAGAACCCCCGGATGTCCACCTCGACAATCCAGCTGACCTTGCGCCGTTCGACCGCGTAGGCCAGTGCGTCCAGCGCGTCATGCGCCAAGCGCCCCGGCCTGAAGCCGTACGAGAAGCCGTAGAACTCCGATTCGTAAATCGGGTTCAGAAGATTGTCCACCACTGCCCGCTGAACGATCTCGTCCTCCAGCGAGACGATACCGAGCGGTCGTACGCCCCCGTCCGGCTTTGGTATCTCTACCCGCCGCACAGGCTTCGCCCGATACGCCCCCCGGTGCACGCGGCCGTGCAGGTCGAGCAAACGCTCGTCCAGCCCGTCCCCGTATTCCCGCCACGTCACCCCGTCCACGCCCGGAGCCGCGTCACGCTTCAAAGCGTGGTACGCCTCCTTGAGTGTTTCCGACGTGATGTGGTGCAGGAGCGCGATGAGTTTCTCTCCCGGCTTCTTCTCTGCGAACTGCCGTATCCGCTCCGCTCCGGGTGACACAGCTCCCCGATTCTGAGACCGGACTGTGCCGGAGCGTCGCCGATTCCGGAAGCTGTCAACCTCTCCATGCCGGTCGAGGTCAGGGGGTTGTTGCAATGACGGGTTTGTTGATCCACGCCTCCTTCGGGGGTCTGGCGGCCCGCGGCGGTCCGTTGCGGAACCGCTCGGGCCAGACGCTGTAGGCGGCATCCAGGGTCTCCTGACGCGCCTGCACGGTCTCCAGGGCTTGCCCGCCGTGGAGCGTGGCGGGGTGCTGGTAGCCGACACCGGAGTGGTAGTGCTCGCGGTTGTACCAGTCGACAAACGGCGCCATCCAGCTCCGCACCTCCTCCAGCGAGTGGAAGCGGTCGGGGTAGTCGTGGCGGTACTTGACGGTCTTGAAGCCGGCCTCGGAGTAGGGACTGTCGTTGCTCACGCGCGGGCGCGAGAGGCTGCGCGTGACAGCGATGTCTTCGAGCAACTCCGCCAGGCTTGTCGACGTCATCTGGGCGCCACGGTCTGAGTGCAGCGTCAGTTGCTGCGGCGAGATCCCGTTGCGGTCGCAGGCGGTGCCCACCAGCGTCCTGGCAACCTCGGTCGACTCCGTCGTGTCGACCGTCCAGGCGACGATCTTGCGACTGAAGATGTCGATCACCACGTAGAGATAGAACCAGCCGCGGTGGTGAGGGCCGCGGAGCCGCGAGATGTCCCACGACCAGACCTCGTTCGGGCCGCTCGCCTGCACCTGGGGTGCATGGTGGGTCGTGCGTCGGTGACCGCGACGCCGTTCTCTGACCAGGCCGCGTTCCTCGAGGATGCGGTACATCTGGCGGATCGAGCAGACGTACGAGCCTTCGTCCAGCAGCTGATAGTAGACCTGGGCGGGCGCCTGGTCACGAAAGCGTGGTGAGCACAGCAGCTCGGCGATGTGATCGCGCAGCTGGTCGGGGATGCGTGACGGCTGCGGCTGGTGCTGCTCGCGCGGTTTCGCCTGTGACGGCCGCCTGTGTAGCCGGCCGGCGGCCGCCTGGCGGCGGCTGCGGTCGGTCCGCTCTGAGTATCCGAAGGCCCGACAGGCGCGGGCACGGCCAACCCGCTGGGCCCATGCGTCCACAGCGGCGAGCATCTGCGCCCGCCAGTTGGCGTATGCCTGCGCTGGCCACTCGGCTCGGGTCGGCGCTACCCGTTCTGGCCACTCGGTCGCCGCTGCGACGCGCTCTTGCGGGCAAATCTTTGCAAGAGCGCCAAGGCTTTTCCCTGGGCCTCGATCAGCTCCTCTGCCGTCTCCAGCTGCTGCTCGGCAAGCATCGCCCGCTCCCGGTAGCGGTCGCGCTCAAGGGTCAGCCGGTTGGGCGCTCGTGGTCCCGGCGGCCGCTCGACGAGGGCACGGCGCGCCCCATCGTCACGCTGCTGGCGCCACCTGGCGATCAGAGAGGAGTACAGACCCTCGCGCCGACAGATGGCGCCGACTGCTCCCGGCTCTCCGCGGGCCTTTGCCTCGTCGATCTCAGCCAGGATGTCGAGCTTGTACTGCACTGGCCACGACCTGCGTGCTCGACGCACCTCAGTCTCTTCATCAACCACCATCGTTCTACGTCCACTTCTCCGCCCTCGTATCAATCGCACTATATTCGGCAGAGATGAGGTTGGCAGCTAGGGATTCCTCTCGGCTGGGGCCCTTTGCTCCAGCGACTCCGCCGGGACTCGCGCCCCTTTGTTCGTCACCTTCATAGCTCCTACGGCCCCATCAGACTGCTGCGCGTCGTTCATCATCAGCTACGGTTGCCTCCCTTCCCGACGCGGCCCCGACGTACGACTCGTCGGGGCGGCGCGCAGCTCTCCCAAGTCCCGGTGATGGACGTGCATGCGTGCAATGGTTCTTAGGGACGCTCTGAACAGACCCGCATGATCTGTTAAGATGCCTACACGGGATGGTATGGCATTCGACCAGATGACGAGGTGAGCGCGATGGGCGAGGCAACGTTCGCGGAGCTGTACTACGACGCGAAGAAGCGAACGACTCGCCGGGAGCGGTTTCTGGAACGACTCGATCGGCTGGTTCCGTGGCGGCAACTCGAGCAGCGCATTGCGCCCCACTACCCGATGCCGGGACGGGGGCGCCAGCCCTACCCACTGTCACTGATGCTGCGGGTGCACATCGTGCAACTGGTCGACAACCTCAGCGACCCGGCGATGGAGGACGCGCTGTACGAGAATCTCACCGTGCAGCGCTTCGTGGGGCTCAGGCTATCGGACGCGATCCCCGATGAGACGACGATTCTCAACTTCCGCCACCGGCTGGAGGCGGCCGCGTTGGGGAGGGGGTTGCTCGAGGAGATCAACCGCCATCTGGAGGCGGAAGGACTGCAGTTGAGACAGGGGACTGTGGTTGATGCCAGTATCATCAGCGTCCCCTCGTCGACCAGGAATCGGGCCAGAGCACGGGATCCCGAGATGCACCAGACGCGCAAGGGAAACCAGTGGTACTTCGGGATGAAGTTGCACATCGGGGTGGACTCTGAGAGCGGCATCGTGCACAGCCTCCACACGACGGCGGCGAACGTGAGCGACATCACCGCGGTGCCCGACCTGCTGCACGGCAACGAAAGGCTGGTCTGTGGCGATGCGGGCTACCAGGGCATCGGAAAACGTCTGGAGCAGCGCGAGCGTGCGGTGCAGTGGCAGGTTGCCATGCGACCGGGCAAGCGGCGACTGCTCGACCGGGAGGGTGAGGAGTGGCTCGAAGAGAAGCGCAGGGCCTCCGTGCGTGCGAAGGTCGAGCATCCGTTCCAGATCGTGAAGGTGCGCTTCGGCTACGCCAAGGTCCGCTACCGCGGATTGTTCAAGAACACGCAGCGGCTCGCGTTGCTGTTGGGGCTGGCCAACATGGTTCGAGCGGAGCGCCAACTTGCTGCGTAACAACGGCGCAGTGCGCCCAGAATCCCGCAGCGAGCGCCAAACGGCACTCGCAGAGCCGCTCGCGAGCCCCGATCAGGCCGCATTCCTGACCATCAAGCGATTGAACGCCCCAGAAGAGCCTGATCGGCCGCATTTCGCGGCCAGTTCAGAGCGTCCTTAGACGCCGCGGAGAAGGCGACGGCTCGCCAAAACGCCGCCGCCGCTGTTGCCTTCGGCCTGCGAGAAAGCCTCGGCACTCCGAACAATGCCACTTTCGGCGCTCTATAGCCTTGCCCACATGTACCCCTGCCGACGCTTCGCGTGCCGCCTCGCGGCGACCCACGCACGGCTCGGGGAGCGGTGTGGGGTGGCTAGCCCCTTCACCGCGGCGGACTTTCACCCCCTGTCCAAACACCAGTTAGCTTGGCGCACCCCGCGCCGCCGCTCACCGCGCCGCCGGCGCTGTCAGGGGCGCTGCCTCGTCTCACGCTAGCCGACGATCTCTCTGACAGCCGCAAGCGCCCCCGTCGCGTGGGCCGTCGGGTCACCGGGTGCGTCGATCACGGTCCGCAGCACGCCGTCGGCATCGAACACAAACGTCGTTCTCTGAGCGACATTTGAGCCTTCCATGCCAACGCCGAAGGTCGAAATCGTCTGAAACGCAGGCCAATCAGACAGCAGCGGGAAGGTGATACCGTTTCGCTCGGCAAACGCTCCCTGCGAGGCAAATGTATCGGCGCTGATGCCCGCAACGCGGGCTCCCAAGCCTTCAAGGTCGTCCAATGACCCCTGGAAAGCTTCCATCTCGTTCGTTCAGCCGCCGGTAAAGGCCATCGGATAGAACGCCAGCACCGCGATCGAGCCGGCAAATGCATCCTCGGTTACCTTGGCTCGCTGCGCGTCTCGCAGCGAGAATGCAGGTAGCTGTGTTCCCACTTCCAGCATCTTCAGTCCTCCTCGCATCTCGGCACCGGCCTCGGCGCCATCGGGCGCCCACGCCAGTGGCTTCACTCCCTAGTGGTGGTCGTCCTGCGGATCGGGCTTCTGGAATTCCCAGTCGAGGCCCCGCTCCCGTCGGTAGAGGTATCCGACGCTGATGACGACGGCAACGGCAGCGAGCGCGAGCAGTGTCAGGAGCACAACCGATCCGAGATCCGCGGCCGCCGCCAGCGACCGATCACCATCAACCGCCGCTGCCACCATCGGAACGAGCGCCAGCAGGAGGCCTATCACCGATCCGACCGAGCGCTTCACGTCTTGCTCCTCATCAACCCTCTGTCGGCAGGGGCATTCTACCGGCAAGACTCTCTATCGGCATCGACACAGTGACCACCAAGATCCGGCACCTGCGAGTGCCAGGAGTAGTGCTGGGGGGCTGATGGTGGTGGCGGGGCGGTATTTGGAAGAGCGGACGACAAGGTCTGAGCGACGCACGGCACAGCCGGGCAGTTGGGACGGCACCGGGGGTGTGAGCGGACGGGAGCGGGCACAGCGGAGCCAGCCATCCGCTCGGATCGCGACGAACTGGGGGGCAGAGCGCGGTCGCCGGGGCCTACGGTGGTGCGTTGGCGAGCGTCAGCAGCCGCTGGCGCGCCCCGACCAGCAGCGGATACGCCGGATGGCCGGCGCGGAGCTGGATCTGGAGTGTTCGCGATCGCCTGACCACGCGTCCGGCAATGCCGATCAGGGAGAAGCGCACCGCCTTGTACCGTCGACTGGCCCACTCTGCCGGGAGCAGCAGCCGCTTGAACGTCGCGTTGAGATTGGACGCCAGCACCACCATCGCCCACCACGCCGCGTTGGCGCCGAACAGCCCCGATGGCAGACGACCACCGGCGAAGTCGCCCTTGAGCGCGCTGTGGATCTCTTCGCCCTTGCCGCACCGCTCCCGCGACCAGTGAATCAGCTCCCTGGCATCACCTGTGCGGTTGGTCACCATCGCAAACACCCGGTACCACTGACCGCGCAGCTCCTCGGCCCTGCTCGGTAACTCCTCGTCCGTGAGCAGCCCTGGCAGTGGCGGGTTCCGGTATACCTCCCGCGTCGCGATGAACCGGTACTCCGGACCGAGGTGATGATTCCCGATCCAGCTTGGGACGTAGTTCACCTCGGCGTACTGCTGATCGCTCTCCGCCGACTCCTCGTTCCGCGCTGGCAGCGTCCGCCACTCCCCCTCCGGCACCCGCCGCACCGCCCGCCGAAACTCGCCGTTCAGCGGCGCTCCAACAGCAAATGGGAACGCTACTCTGATTTGGCCCCATCTGGAGCCGTTTTGATCCTCTGAACTGGCCCCACCCCCGACCCATCCAGCAGCTACGCTCGGGCAACTGAGACCTCCCCGAGCGAAAGAAGAGGAGTGTGTCGAGGGTGGAGTTGTTCGAGGATATCCGACGGGCATGGCGAGAGGAGGGGCTGCCCATACGCGAGCTGGCGCGCCGCCACCACGTGCACCGGCGCACGGTACGGCAGGCGCTGCAGTCGGCGCTGCCGCCACAACGCAAGCAGGCGTCTCGAGCGGCGCCGAAGCTCGGTCCGTACGTAGAGATCATCCGGGAGTGGCTCGTCGCCGACCTGAGCGCGCCGCGCAAGCAGCGGCACACGGCGCGGCGGGTCTGGGAGCGCCTCGTCGATGAGTACGGCGCGACGGTCGCCGAGGCGACGGTGCGCGCCTACGTCGGCCGCGTGCGCCGCGAGCTGGAGTCCGGTCGCTCAGTCGTGACGATCCCCCAGTTGCATCCGCCGGGCGAGGAGGCGGAGGTCGACTTCGGCGGGGTCAGCGTCTGGCTGGACGGCGTGCTGACCGAGCTGTCGATGTTCGTGCTGCGGCTCTCGCACTCGGGGCGGGCGGTCCACGTGTGCTTCCCGGGCGAGGGCCAGGAGGCGTTCCTCGAGGGCCACACGCTCGCCCTCGAGCGCCTCGGCGGGGTGCCGCGGCGGATCCGCTACGACAATCTGAGCTCGGCCGTCACGCGCGTGCTGCGCGGCCGCGACCGCGTCGAGAGCGACCGTTTCGTCGCGTTGCGCTCGCACTACGGCTTCGACAGCTTCTTCTGCGAGCCCGGCATCGCGGGCGCGCACGAGAAGGGGGCGTGGAGGGCGAGGTCGGGCGCTTCCGCCGGCGCCACCTCGTGCCGGTCCCGCGCGGCGAGAGCCTGGCCGAGCTGAACGCGCTGCTCGAGGCGGCCGACCGCGCAGACGGAGCCCGCCACATCGCCGGCCGGCTCGCCACCGTCGGCCAGACGGCGGAGGCAGAGCGGCCCGCGCTGCGGCCCCTCCCCGCCGAACCCTTCGACCCCACGGTCGCACTGCAAGCGAAGGCCGACCGCAAGGCGCGCATCTCCGTGCGTGGCTCGCGCTACTCGGTCCCCGCGGCGTTCGCGGGCCGCACGGTGGACGTCCGCCTGGGCGGCGGGACCGTGACCGCCCTCGTCGCGGGCCGGGTGGTTGCCCGCCACGAGCGCAGCGCGCACAAGGGATCCGAGGTCCTCGTGCTGGACCACTTCCTCGAGGTGCTGTCCCGCAAGCCCGGGGCGCTGCCCGGCTCGATCGCGCTCGCGCAGGCGCGCTCAGGCGGTGGCTTCACCGCCGCGCACGAACGCTTCTGGCAGCGTGCCCGCCGCAAGCTCGGTGACGGCGCCGGGACGCGGGCGCTCATCGAGGTGCTGCTATTGCACCGCCACCTCCCCGCCGCCTCGGTGCACGCAGCACTCGATGCGGTGGAGCAGCTGGGCGCGGTGGACCCGGCGCTGATCGCCATCGAGGCGCGCCGCGTCGCCGACGGCCGCCGCGAGACCGCCGTTGTGGAGCGGCCGGCGCTCAGGCGCTTCGAACGCCCGGCGCCGAGCCTGGCCGGCTACGACGCGCTGCTCGCCGCGAGCACGCGATGAGCACACCTGTGACCGAGCAGGCGGCGGCGCTTCAGGTCGAGGCGACCAGCCGTGCGCTGCACCTCCCCACGGTCCGTCAGCAGGCCGGCGCGCTCGCCGAGGCCGCGCTGCGCGACCGGCTCACCCATCTCGCCTACCTCGCCGAGGTGCTCCAATCCGAGCTCGACGACCGCGATGCGCGCCGCCGTGAGCGCCGCATCCACGAGGCCCGTTTCCCCCGGCTCAAGCACCTCGCCGACTTCGACCTGGCGGCGGCCCCCACGGTCGACCCGACCATGCTCGCCACGCTCGAGCGCGGCGAGTGGATCGCCTCGGGCCAGCCCGTCGTGCTGCTCGGAGACAGCGGCACCGGCAAGTCGCACCTGCTGATCGGGCTCGGCATGGCCGCCTGCCAGCGCGGGCTGCGGGTGCGCTACACGACGGCGGCACAGCTCGTGAACGAACTGGCCGAAGCCGCCGACGAGCGCACGCTCTCACGCCTGGTCGCCCGCTACGGCCGGCTCGACCTGCTCTGCCTCGACGAGTTCGGCTACGTCCACCTCGACCCGCGCGGAGCCGAATTGCTCTTCCAGGTCCTCACCGAGCGCGAGGAGCGGGCCTCGGTGGCAGTCGCCTCCAACGCGCCGTTCTCGGAGTGGGGCCGCACCTTCGCCGACCCCCCGCCTCGCCGCCGCGGTCGTCGACCGGCTCACGTTCCGCGCCCACATCATCGAGACCGGCAGCGAGTCCTATCGCCTGCGGGTCACCACCGCCTCGAAGGGAGGTGCTCCGACCAGCTGACCACATCCCGGGGGTGGGGCCAGTTCAGAGGATCAAGGTGGGGCCAGAACGGGTTGTCATTCCCAAGCAAATTCGATCACCCCGAAACGGGCATCCCGGCCCTCCGCACAGTAGCGCAGCAGCTCCTGCTGATAGCCCGCGGTATCTGACCGCATCAGCACCCGCTCGACTCCCGCCGGCAGCAACTCCAGCGCCTCCTGGAGCACGCGCAGCGTCGCCTGCCGCTGCCGGTCGTGACGCTGGGCAAAGGCCAGCAGGTCGGCGTTTACGCGCCCGAGGCCACGCAGCGCCGCCCCGGGTGCCGGGATGAAGGCGCGATGTGGCTCGCGACGCTCCTCCTCCGCCGCGTCGTGGAACCGCTCCAGGTACCGCCGCACTGCCGTCGGCGACGGCACATTGCGCGTCCGCGAGCGGCGCCACCGTCGCCCCAGCGCCTCACGCTTCCGGCGGTGCAGCCCGTGGTGCTCCGCTCTCCGCAGCATCCGGCCCAGTCCCTCGTCCCCCTCCAGCACCCGCAGATCGTCGACCGACTCCCCGCCAGCGAGGTTCAGGAGCAGCAGTGACGTGAGGAACTGGTCGTCCGTCCACGACCGCCCGCCCTCCTTCAGGCCAACATGCCGTCGCATCGACTGGCGTAGCCCTGATGCTTCGATCAGATCGAGGTAGGGAACCATCCCCGCCTCGGCCGTCGCTCCGCCGCAACGCGAGACTTCGCTGTACTCGATCGGCAAGGGGCCTTGTGGCATGATGTCTACACCTCGTTGGTGATGGTTTTCGTGAAGCAATAACCATCATATGCCCCAGTAAACACCGGGCCCAACGGGGCTCTCTATTTAACTTAGATGCCGGATCGGGGGACCACACAGCGCGGTCGTCGCCCTGAACGTGCCCTCACAGCTGGCTCCGTCAACGCGCCCACGCACCCGACTTCCCCGGCCCATCACCGCTCGTCCCTAGCAGCAGTCGGGCTCGAGCCCGCCCCCTACGGCAATTGATCGTGAAGCGCGCCCTGACTTACGCTATTCCGACACCATCCTCTCACCCCCAGCATCGGCTCGCAGCATCGGCTCGCAGCTGCGCCACCAGCCCTGAGATTTTCCTCCCCAGACGCTTCAGGCCACAACGTGCTGGCCCGCCTGAACGGAGCACCCCGTGCCCAAGCGAACATGGCAACCCAAGCGGATCCCGCGAAAGCGCAAACACGGCTTCCGGGCCCGCATGTCTACCAAGAGCGGCCGGCATGTGCTGGCCCGCCGGCGGGCGCGCGGTCGAGCGCACCTGTCCGTCTAGCCACGGCAACGTGCGCGATCCAGGGTACGCAATCGCCGACCGAGTGCCCGAGCGCCTGCAACGCCGTCGAGACTTTGAGGCCGTCATGCGCCAAGGCTCACGATCTCGCGGCCCGGTACTCCATCTCGCGGCGAGATCGAACGATCTCCCCGTCAGCCGTGTCGGCTACGCGGTGAGCCGCCAAGTCGGGTCGGCCGTAACCCGAAATCTGATAAAGCGCCGACTCCGCTCAATCGTCTCGTCTCTCGCCATCACCCCGGGATTCGACATTGTGGCTGTGCCCCAGGCGGCCAGCGCGCGAGCGAGCTTCGGAGAGCTCAAGCGAGCAACGGAACGCTCGGCGAGCAGTCTCGGGCTGCTCAGCAACCAGAGGCAGGCTGAGGGAGAGCGCCCGTGAACTGGCTGCTCCTACGGTTGATCCGCTTCTATCAGTTGGCGATCTCACCGCTCACGGGCGCCTCCTGTCGCTACCGACCAACCTGTTCGCTCTACGCCCATCAGGCGCTCACACGCTTTGGTGCCTGGCGTGGGAGCCTGCTCGCCATCCGGCGCCTCGCGCGCTGCCGACCAGGTCGCACGGGTGGCTACGACCCGGTCCCGGATTCGCTCACGCCGGATCAGTCCGCGCGAATCACCATCATCTCCCCGGACGCGAGGACACCCGAACGGACCACGCCACGCGAGCCGAGCACAGCATGAAGAGCCGCTGTCTTCGTGACGAAGCCTGCCGCGCAGCCCACACTCGCTCAGGTGTTTCACGTGAAACATCGAACAGGCGTCCGGCGTCACACCGCCCGGGTGTTTCACGTGAAACACCCGGGCGCGCGCGGCGCGTCCTCGTCTTCGCGGCCGCGCTCGTCGCTCTCTCGTTGATCGTTGGATGCGGCCGTCTCGATGCGCCGGAGGGTTGGGCCGCTCCCGTCGTCGACCGTGACCTCGTCCTAGTCCAGCGCGACCGCGGTGTCCTCAGCGCTGGCTCCCTATCAGAGACCGGTCGCTTTACCCCCCAGTGGGAGTTTCCAGCCGAAGGCGACGACTACGACCTCGACGGCATCTACGCCACCCCCCTGATCGATGGCGCTGCCATCTATGTCATCGGCTTCAGCGGTACCGTGGTATCGCTTGACCGGAACACCGGTCGCCCACTGTGGGCCGTCGCCGTCGTCCTCGACGCACACACCGTCGCAACCCCGGTCATCGATGGTGAATATCTGTACGTCCCCACCGAGAAGGGTGAACTGGTCGCCATCCGCCGTGACACCGGCTTCGTCGCCGAGCGCCACAGCTATGGCGGTGGGCGCTTCTGGGCTCAGCCGCTCGTTGTGAACCGCACGATCTATCTCGGCCAATTCGACGATCGGCGCCTGCTCGGTGTTGACCCAACAAACGGTCAGGTGCTCTGGGAGGAATCGCTCCCCGGTGGCGTCGCAGCCGACCTCCTGTTCTCCGGCGGCCGCCTGATCGTCGGAGGCCTCGACCGATCCGTTCACGCCTTCGATCTCGCCGGCACCCCGACGAAGGCCTGGTCCTTCGAAGCCGATGGTTGGATCGTCGCCAATCCGCTCGCGGCCGGTGACACCGTCTACGTCGGAACCCTGGGCGGCTCGACCTACGCACTCGACATCGCCACCGGTCGCGTCATCTGGCAATACCAAGAACTCGGACTCGAGTTTCGCTCGCGACCGTCGCTCATCGGCGGTGTACTCGTGGTCGCCGATCGCGAAGGCAACCTGCGCGGCCTCAACCCCACAAACGGTCAGGTGCTGTGGGCGCGCTCCCTCAATGACACCCAGCTCTTCGCGGATCCGACTGAGCGGGACTCCAGACTCCTCTTCATCTCTCGCGATGGAGATCTGATCCTCGTCACGCCGAGCGACGGCACTGTCGTTCGGGAAGACGGGAGCGGGGTCTAGGCATGCCTATCGGCGCGATCTGGCAGACCGGCCTCGAAACGCCACTGATCAACGTCATGCTGCTGCTGACCGCGCTCAGTTTCGGCTCTTACGGCCTGGCGATCCTCGTCTTCACGCTGGTCTCCCGAGCGCTGATGTTCCCGCTCACGCTGCGCACCCTCCACTCGGCTCGGGCCCTTCAGGAAATCCAGCCTCAGATGAAGGACATCCAGAAGAAGTACTCCGATCCCCGCCGACGCTCTGAACAGACGATGAAGCTCTACAAGGAAGCCGGCGTTAACCCTCTCGGCTGCCTCGGTCCTCAGCTCATCCAGTTCCCAATCTTCATCGCCCTCTACCAGGTGATCCGCATCACCCTTGGCACCACGCCGGAGAGCGTCGTCGAACTCTCTCGCCGGATCTACGACATCTCCTTGCTTCAGGACACCGTTCCCTTGTCCACGTCATTCCTGTGGTTGGACATGCAGGAGAACGGGGGACCAGCCCTGGCCGTGATCGTCGGGGGTTCGATGTGGTTGCAGCAGCGAATATCGACCGCCCGGAACTCCGCCGCTCAGTCCGAGCAGCAGCGGTCGATGAACCAGATGATGCTCTGGATGTTGCCTGCCATGTTCGGCTGGTTCGTCCTCACTCTCCCCTCCGGGCTCGGGCTCTACTGGGGCTTCAGCACGATCATCGGAATCCTCCTGCAGTGGCAGTTCGTTGGCCCCGGCGACTTCCGGTGGGGATCGCTGATTCCCTCTCCGCTGCGTCGGTCGCTCGGCCTCGGCCCGGCGCCGCGACAGCCCGCCAGCGCCTCCGCCGGCTCCCCATCCTCATCCAACTCGCCATCCGACAGCGTTGAAACGGAGCAATCCCATGAAAGCAACCGAGACCAGCGGTCGCAGCGTCGAAGAGGCCGTCGAACACGCACTCGCCGAACTCGGCCGACCTCGCGAGGAGGTCGACGTCGAGGTGATTCGCGAGGCTAAGGCCGGATTCCTCGGCATAGGCCGTGACCCAGCAACGGTACGCGTCACCGTCAAGGACCCGTCGGCCGACGCTGCCGGGGGACGGCAGGGGACTCGTCGGCGTCGCCGACGCAGGGGGCGCGGAGACGGCGAGGCGAGCCCCCAGCCGGCCGGGGCCGAGCGCGAGTCGCCGGACGGTGCGGCCAGCGGGGAGGGCACCGCTTCGCAGCCAGCAGCCGCGGAGCGGCCCGCTCGGCCGAGCGGTCGCCGTCGCCGCGGCGCCCCAGAGGGCCAGGCCAGCGAGCGACGGCCTCGCAGTCGTAGCCGTTCGGGCGGCGGTCCGCGCGACCACTCCCCGATCCGCCCGGCAGACCCTGAAGATGAGATCGCCGTCCCAGGAGCGCCCGGCAACCCGCCCACTGAGATCAAGAGCGACCCCGAGGACGCGATCGACCTCTTCGGCAGCACCCTGCGCGATCTGCTGCTGCTGCTCGGTCTCAGAGAGACCAGCATCAGCGCGCGCGACCCGGAGACGCCGGGCGACGGCGTCGGGCTGATCGCACAGGTCTTCGATGTCTACGGGGACACCGACGAGGCCTCTGACGAACTGGCGGTACTGATCGGCCGCCGTGGAGAAACCCTCAACGCCCTTCAGTACCTGCTGAACGTCCTCGTCTCCCACCACAGCGATGAAGAGTCGATTTTCTCCATCGATATCGAGGGATACCGCAGCCGGCGAGAGCGCACGCTCGTCGACATGGCTCTCGACATCGCGGCCGAGGTCCGCGAGACCGGAGACGTAATCACGCTTGAGCCAATGCCCGCCGCCGAACGGCGTATCATCCACCTCACGCTCGACGCCGAGGATGGAGTCACGACCGAGAGCGTCGGTCGTGGCGACGATCGCCAGGTCGAGGTGATGCCCGAATAGGCAGGTCTCCAGATAGCGCCGACGACGCACCCGCGCCCGTTCGCCCGTCCCTCCGGCAACCCCGGACGTGTTCAGGCTGGACCAGGGGACCGAGCCAGCCGAGGTGCTCGGCTCGCCCGCGACCGGCCCGCTAAGTGTGGGCACGGGGAGCGATAGTGTGCGGGCGAACGCGGCGCGACGTACCCCGACCGATACCCGAACCGGTCCTCCTCGTCGGCCCCGTGAGCCGCGATCAGGTCGCTCACCGTATCCAACTCGGGGGCGCTGTCACCTACGGCGCGCAGGTCGTCACCGCGTTTGGCCTCCGTGGCCGCATCCTGACGATCGTCAACGCCGACACCGACATCTCGGCGCTCGCCGACCACGCCGTAACCGCCGCCGAGGACCGCCAGGCCCTCAGCCTCCGCATCGACCGCGGCCCGCTCGGTCGCGAACTGTCGCTTGTCAGTCGACCTTCCCGAGCGCTCACCGCCGGCGACCTGCCCGCGACCTGGCGCTACCCGGGCACTCTCATCCTTGGACCACTTCTCCAGGGCGACCTCGACCTCCAGTCCTTCGTTCCGATTGCCGCTCGTGCCGACCGCGTCGGCATCCTCACTCAGGGCCTGCAGCGGCGCCCCGAGCCGCTCGTGCGTGTAGGACCACCCGCGGAGGCGGAGACGTTGATCGCCATCGCCTCACCCGCCGTGACCCTCTTCCGCTCTGAGCGGGAGGCGACCCACTGGCCACCATCTCTCGAGCACGCCATCCTGGCGGCCGGCGCACGCCTGGTGACGACCTACGGTCGCGCCGGCGCCGACATCCGCGAAGGCTCCCAGCACACTGTGATCCCGCCCACGCACGTGGTCGAAGAGACAGAGGCGACCGGCGCCGGTGACGTCTTCGCCACTGCCCTTATACTGGGGCTGGGCCGGGGCATCACGGCCGCCGGACAGCAAGCAGCAGCCTTCGCCGCTGCGTCCATCCACCAGCGGGGGCCCGGTCGCCTGCCTCTTCTGAAGGAGATCGAGCGAGAAGTGGCCGTTCTCACCGAGCCTGCCATCACACGCGATCCGCCGGGGTGACCATCTACGCACTCTCCAACCAGAAGGGTGGCGTCGGGAAGACTACGACGACCGTCTCCCTCGCCGCAGCACTCGGAGCGCTCGGTCAGCAGGTCCTGGTCATCGACGCCGACCCCCAGGCGAACGCCACCTCCGCTCTCGGTGTCGCCACCGCCTCTGCCGCTGCCCTCTACCGAGCTCTCGTTGACGAGGCTCCGCTCCTGCCCGCGATCGAATCAACGGACACCCCCGGCGTGCGCATCGTCCCGACCAGCCCGGCGCTGGCTGGCGCTGAGGTCGAGCTCGTATCGGTGATGGCGCGGGAGTTTCGGATGGCCCGCGCACTCGCCGCCGTCCGCCCCCACTTCGACACGATCCTGATCGACTGTCCACCGTCGCTTGGCCTCCTCACGGTCAACGCGCTGGCGGCCGTCGACCAGGTAATCGTCCCAGTCCAGTGCGAGTACTTCGCGCTCGAGGGCCTCAGCCACCTGACCGAGACCATCTCCCTCGTTCAGCGAAACCTGAACCCTCGTCTCTCTGTGCGCGGCATCGTGCTCACGATGTACGACGGACGTACGAACCTCTCCCGCGACGTCGAAGCGGAGGTCCGGCGCCACTTCCCGAACACCTTCACGACGGTGATTCCCCGCTCGATCCGTCTCTCCGAGGCACCCAGCCACGGCCTCCCGGTTCAGCAGTACGAGCCGACATCCGCTGGCGCCACGGCCTACGACAGGCTTGCCGCCGAGCTCCTTGCCGGCCGACCACTCGAAGGAGTTGCTCATGGCACGTAGATTGGGGCTCGGACGAGGGCTCTCCGCCCTGATCCCCGACCGATCGGCCGATCGGCCCGAGCAGCCCACCCCCGATGATGCCGACGGCCCGGCCGGGGCCGTACCCCATACCGGCCAGTCGAGCGACCGGTCAACCGGCGAAGTCGCGCTCGATCGCATCCACCCCAACCCGCGCCAACCGCGCAGCGAGTTCTCAGCCCCTGAACTCGAACAGCTCGCCACGACCATCCGCACGCACGGTGTGATCCAGCCGCTGCTGGTTGCCGCACAGCCTGATGGCGACTATCAGCTGATCGCCGGAGAGCGCCGCTGGCGGGCTGCTCGTCTCGCCGGCCTGACGTCGGTCCCGATCACGGTGCGGGAAGTCAGTGATCAGGAACTGCTCGAACTCGCGATCGTCGAAAACGTACAGCGACAGGACCTCAATCCGCTTGAGGAGGCCGACGCCTACCGGAGATTGATCGAAGACTTCCACCTCACCCAGCGGCAGGTTGGTGAGCGCGTCGGTCGATCGCGCGCGACCATTGCCAATACACTGCGCCTACTCGAGC
Source organism: Dehalococcoidia bacterium (assembly GCA_965249675.1). Taxonomy (GTDB): domain Bacteria; phylum Chloroflexota; class Dehalococcoidia; order UBA2979; family UBA2979. The sequence goes on along the minus strand of OZ252250.1, from coordinate 1,149,648 downwards.
TACCGGAGGACCTTCGGGCATCACTGGCCGCGAGAGAGATCACAGAAGGTCACGCGCGCGCCCTCCTCGGCGCGAGTACGCCTGAGGGGATGCACAAGGCCTGGCGGCAGCTGCTCGGACGCCGTCTCAACGTTCGCGACACCGAGAAGCTGGTGCGCGAACTGAGAGACGCTCCCGCACGCCGAGAGGGCGATCCCGCGTCGATTCCCCCGGCCGAGCAAACCGAGCACGGGGCAAGCGAGCGGGGAGCAGCCGCGATCACCGGGAGCATCGCGGAGGCGCTCCAGCGCGCCCTCAGCACGCGCGTGGTGCTTCGCCGAGACGCCTCGGGTAGCGGTACAATGACGGTCTACTTCTATAGCGATGAAGAGCTCGACGGCATTCTCGCGCTGCTGCTGACAGGGGAGAGCCTATGAACGCCGCCACCCGACTGACCGAACTCGGCATCATCCTCCCCGACCCGACACCAGCCGGTGTCTACCGACCAGCTATCCGCAGCGGCGCCCATGTCTATGTGGCCGGACAGCTGCCCATCGAGGATGGGAAGATCCTCCAGCGCGGACAGCTCGGAGCTGATGTCACGGTCGAACAGGGCTATCTGGCAGCACGTGCCTGCGCGATCAATGCGCTCGGGGCCGTGCACGCATTGCTCGGTTCACTCGACGATCTCCAGGTCGTCCGCGGTGTCGGCTACGTTGCCAGTACGGCCAACTTCACCGACCATCCGGCCGTAGTCAACGGCGCCAGTGAGCTACTACGCGATGTGCTCGGCGAAGAGTGCGGAGTGGGAGCGCGCGTTGCCTTCGGCGTTGCTGCGCTTCCGGCCGGTGCTTCGGTCGAGTTCGAGCTGCTGATGGAGATCTGCGACTGATGTCCCGAATCGATTTCGTTACCGGTGCACCGGAACGGTACATGCCCCTCGTGCGGGACCTCACGCTCGTGCCCGACCGCGTCGACTCCCTGCTCCGGCGCCACTCCGGCGCCGACCTGCGACGCGCCGAGGAGGGTGAGTGGACAGCTGAGCGTGTGCTCGCTCACATGATCAGTTATGCCCACCACAGCGGAGACTTCATCCGTCAGATCGCGTGGATGACCGAGCCCGTTCTCCAGCCGTGGGACGAATCCAGCGAGATCGCCGACGCAGCCTTCACCGGTGATGCCGCGCTCGAAACATTCCGCTCGGCGCTCGCCGAGACGATCGACCTGCTCTCGCACACGCCCGATGCCCAATGGGGTCGCCCTGGCCTCGTGCCGCTCAATGGCCGCGAGTCACTCCGTCAGTACGTGCGCTGGCACATCGAACACCTCAACGAGCACATCTCTCAGCTGGAGAGCGTCCTCACCAGCTAGCACCGCGCCTCGTGATCTGGGAGCTCCCCTCCGAGCCGTATCTCCCCGGGTGCGCGCGTGATCCGTGACGGCCCTCTCCAGTCGGCTGCGCCGACAGGCGACGCGCAGACCACTAGCGGAAGGCTGGCATCACATCGCTGGCGAAGAGCCGCATCGACTCGAGTACCGTCTTCGGCGTCATGCCGCCACCGTGGAGGACCAGGCTGAGCATTGAAATGTTCGCGGCGGCCCGGAAACGTTCCAGCTTCTTGACCACGGTTGGTGGCGCACCCGACAGGGTTCGGCTTTCGAACATCTCATCAAGATCCGGTTCACCCTCGAAGGGCAGTGGCTCGGAGACTCCCGACACGACATGCTCACGGCCGGACCGAAGCGCCGTCGACTGTCTCGATTGGTAGAGAAAGTGCTCCATCTGGCTGCGCGCACGTTCGTCACTTGGCGTCACCACCACCTGGGCCTGCACGCCAAAATCGAGGGGTGCCCACGGGTAGCGCTCTCGCGATCGTTGGAGGTTCGCCCAGGCCTGTTCGAGGACGCTGACCGGCCGACCTGACAGCGTGGTCAGCGGGCGGAGACCGTACTGCCCGCCGATGTCGAATGACTCCTGGGTTGAGGCCGCCAACCAGATCGGGGGGCTCGGCTGTTGCCATGGCCGCGGATAGATCGTCGTTTCGGGAATCTGATGGAACTTGCCGTTGAACGTGAACGGCTCTCCGCTCAGCGCCGCATTGATGATCGCCAGCGATTCCTCCGTCCGCTCGCGGGACTCTGTCTGGTCCAGCCCGAACCGCCGGAACTCGAATGGCTGGTACCCCCGCGCCACACCGACCTCGAGACGCCCGCCCGTCAGCTGGTCGGTCAGAGCGATGTCCTCAGCAACACGTAGCGGGTCCCAGAACGGCAACACCAGCACCGCTGTTCCGACGCGAATCGTCGACGTCTCGGCCGCCACCCGGGTCGCCATCAGCAGCGGATTGGGAATGTACCCATAGTTCGAGAAGTGGTGCTCGGCAAACCAGACCGAGTCGTACCCGAGGCTCTCTGCCTCCTGAGCGAACTCGACGATCCCCCTGAAGATGACCTCCGGCTCTTCAACCGCCGACGACCCGGCGAGGGCAAACGCGGAGAACTTCATCGCAGCGCCCGTTCGGACTCCCGGCTCGCTCCGTCGAGCCCCTCATGTAGATCGAGATCCGCGCGAAGCCGAGCATCCCGCTGGGCGATCCGAGGTCGTGCATCATCACTTGTGAATATGTACAGCTGCCCCAGCGCGATCCCCCGCAAGACCATCGGTCCAACATCCATGCCGCTGATCGCCTCAGCTGCCCGCGCCGGTCTCGGCACCGAGCGTCCTGCGCCAAGCTGCGGCGGGCGCGTCCGATCGGCTTCCCAGATCCGCGTGCTCACCGTCGACGGGCAGAGCACTGACACACCGATCCCCTCCGGTGCGAGCTCCGCATGCAGGTTCTCGGAATAGCTGACGACGGCCGCCTTCGAAGCGCTGTAGATTCCGTAATCGAGACTCGTACGTGGTGCGAGACCAGCCATCGATCCGGTATTCACGATGTGCCCTGCCCCGCTCGCCCGCAGCTGTGGAACGAAGGCCTGCACACCGTGAACGACGCCCATCAGGTTGACACCCATCACCCAGCGCCAGTCGGTGAGCGCAGACTCGGCCAGACGCCCGTCCAGCATTACTCCCGCGTTGTTGCACAGGACCGCCGCCGGACCGAGGCGGCGCTCCACTTCCACGGCCAGGGCCCCGACCGACTCACGATCGGAAACGTCGACGGGCAACGCAACCGCTTCATGGCCAGCGTCCGATAGCTCCGCAGCCACCCGCTCAGCGGCCTCAAGGTCAATATCGGCGACGGCCACCTGCGAGCCGGACGCCGCCAGCGCATGGGCAATCCCCCGCCCGATCCCCTCCCCGCCACCGGTGACAACGGCGACTCGGCCGGACAATTCAAGAGCCATGGGCCACTCTCCCGTTCACTGTCACATCGATCTGTGATTCGCATCCGTTGGCGGAGCAATGCGCTGCCGCAGATTGGCCCTTAGCCGACCTCGATCGGGAGGTTGCTTCGCTCAGCCCACTCCGCCCAGGAACCGTCATAGTTGCGTGCCTGCTCCCAGCCAAGGAGCTCGTACATCGCGAACCAGCTCGCCGCCGAGCGAATGCCGCCCCCGCAATACGGGAAGACAGGCCGGGACCCATCCACTCCCGCAGAGAGGTATAGCGCCCGCAGCTGTTCGACAGAGAGGAACCGTCCGTCGCGATCAACCAGCAACTCCCAGTTCAGGTGGTGCGCCCTCGGGACTCTGCCGCGGCGCGGTGCCGGGTGTGCCCCGCTGCTGTCACCCAGCCACTCGGCATCGGAACGACAGTCCAACACCTGTGACGTCGACCGGCCTTCGGCCGCCGAGAGCACCTCTTCCCATCCCGAGATCAGTGACCCATCGGGGCTGCCCACGGTCACCACAGATGGTTCGGGGATCGTCTCCTCGGTTGTCACTTCAATCCCCATCCGTGCCAGCGCGGCGAGGGATCGGTCGGCGATCTGCACCAGCGGGAACCCGTAGTAGCGCAGGACCCAGTAGCCTCGCGACGGCCACATCGACGGTGCCGCGGCGTAGAGCACCACCCTCTTCCCCGGGTCTACGCCCAGGCGGCCCAGGGTGGCCTCCAGTTCAGACGGCCCGGGGACCAGTGCCCGGATGCCGTCCCGCTCCGTTGTCAGGTCCCCATAGCCGTCGCCAAAGACCGCCCCGGGCAGGTGACTGAGCTCATAGGATTCGCGACCGGCCTCCACCTGAACGAAGATCACGTCTGGGTCCTCGAGGTGCTCGGCGATCCACTCCCCCTCGGCGATCGGGTCCGGATTCATCGGCATATCAGCTGCCTCCCCGCAGGCCACCGTTGATCACGCTCTCGCCTCCTGGACGAGTTAGCGAGCCTCTCCCTGCTCCGGCGGAGCGGCGCCCCGGCGCCGTCCGCCGCGACGGCCGCGCCGCCGGCGCCTCTGCCCACTGTTCGCGCTGGCCGGCTCTACCGTCTCGGTCTCCGAAGAGCGCTCTGGGGCTGCCTCGGCTCCGGGCGGGAGACCCGCTCGGGGGGCCTCCACCGGCGACCCGGGCGCTCGCTCACGACCGCCCGCCCGCTCCGCCCCTGACCGCGAGCGACCTCGGCGTCTCTTGTTGCGAGAGCCGCCAGACCGCTCCTCGGCGGGTGGGCTGCGCTGCTCGCTCCGCTCCGGCGCTCCGCTCCGCCCGCTCCGACGCGACGTCGGCCGCCGCGTCACCGGCTCCAGGATCGCGATCGTGTCGCGGGCGAGAGCCGCCGCTTCCGCCCGGGCCGGCTCTTCGACGGCCTGCTCGAGTTCCTCCGGCCGGACCACCGTTCCGTACAGTTGACGCAGGTCGTCCGCGGGGATCTCGAGTACTTCACCCGTCTGGTCCAGCCTCAGCCGCACTCGCTGGGCGAGCGCATCGATGCCGATCACCTTGGCGCGCCCACCCGGTGTCGTCACGCGACGCCCGACATCGGGCAGTTGACCACGCAGCTCGCGGTAGGCCTCTACCTCAAAGGAGAGGCAGCACAGCAGTCGGCCACAGAGCCCTGAGATCTTCGATGGATTCGGCGACAAGCCCTGTTCCTTGGCCATTCGGATCGAGACCGACGGGAAGCTCGTCATCCAGCTCGTGCAGCAGAGTTCTCGACCGCACACACCCATCACGCCCGGACCCATCGCCTTTGCACGGTCCCGATCCCCGACCAACGTCACGTGGGTATCGGATACGAGCAGCTCGCTGAGCTCACGTCGCAACCAGACATACGACGTGTTCTCGCGACCGGTGAAGGTCACCTCGGCACGTTCCCCCGAGAGGTCGAAGACCAGCGAGGCGACGCGAACTCGAGGGTCGGTTCGCGCCGCCAGTGCCTGCGCGCGGCCGATATCCTCCTCCGCGCGCTCGCGCTGTCGACGCCAGGCGTCAACGTCATCGGACGTCGCCAGTCGTTCAATCGTCCCGAGCGGCTCCTCGATTGTGGCAGCGATCACCTGATCGGGTGTCAACACCACCCAGCCAAGCTGTTCACCACCGGCCCGCTGAACGACCACATAGTCGCCGAGGCCCACGCTCACAGCCTCCGCGCGGTGGTAGCCGATCGGGCCCGCAGTGACGAATCGAATTCCAATCACGTCACTCATAATCCACCTCATCATCGCTCGCCGGGGGCGCAGCGATCGCCCGATCCCCGTCGATCGGCGCGGCAGCCACCACCGGCAAGTCGAGCATCATCCGGTCCAACGCGAGCTGCGGATTCACGTTCGCAAGGAGATGCTCGCGTGCACGGCGTATCACCTGGAGCGCGACCACCGCGTCCGCAGGCTCGATCTCCATACTAAGGCTACTCTCCTCGACCCTGGCCGCCGCCAGCAGCGCTCGGCGCCACCAGCTGGCCCACAGGTCCATGGTAAGAACGACCGAGTCGCGTTCGCGGCGCCATCGGCCAGCCAGCGTTTCGGCGTAATCCAGCCGCTCGTTGCGTCCACCACCCGCCAGCCGTCGCACGTCACCCTCGACCGTCTCCTTCATCACTGTGAGCGACGGATCCTCGAGCATTCGCACCGCCGCCCCGAATCGACCACGCGCGTCGCGCGCCAGATCAAGGGCCGCCGCAGTATCCAGATTCGAACGGCGGACCAGAGCCCTGGCCAGCTCACCCACAGACATCGGCAGCAACGCCAGTTCCGTGCAACGCGAGCGAATCGTTGTCATCACCGCCTCGACGTCGTGTGAGACCAGCAACAGCAGTACGCGCGGTGGTGGCTCCTCCAGCACCTTGAGTAGCGCGTGCGCTGCCTCGAGTTGCAGGTCGTCGACCGCATCGATGATGAAGATCCGCCTCGACGCCTGGAAGGGCGCTAACGCGGCGAGCCGCTGGAGGCGACGAATCTGGCAGATCCGGATGCGGCTCGCACTGTTTGCGCGCTCCGACGGGTCATCGTCGCAGAGGCCGCCAATCACGATCCGCTCGACGTCGGGAAGCTGATCGGACTCCACGGCTCGCGCCGAGCGGGATTCTAGGTTGAGCGATCCGTCTGCGTGCCGCTCCGCCACGAGCGCCTGAGCAACCCGCCGGGCCAGGGTCGCCTTGCCGACCCCGGGCGGTCCATGGAACAGGTAGGCGTGCGAGAGCCGACGGCTCTCCACCGCGCGACCGAGCGCCGCCACGGGCAAGTCGAGACCTTCGAGCTGCCACCCGGCTGCGAAGCCGGTGCTGCCAGCGCGGTATTCGTCAGACTGGCGGATCGCGCCGCCACCCTGACCATCACAGATCTCGGCGGGTGACGACATCACCGTCGTACCTGACCTCCCGAGGGGACGCTCATGGTTCGGCCGCGGCATCAGATGCCGCGGCCGCCTCAGTATCGCACGCGCGGATGGCGGCTCCGACGATCGGGGCGATTGCCCTTACGGCCAGATGGTTGTCCCGTGGGCCGCGAGGCCACTACGGGCAGCGGCCGGCGTCGCCTCGGCCCCGGGAGGCAGCGGAGATCGGCAGGGTGGTGGCATCAACCGAATGGGACATCAGCCCTCATCGCCTGGGCCGGATCCGTTCGCTCCTGCTCAGCTGGTACGGGAAGCAGGACCAGGCATTCCCCTGGCGGGGTAGCCGCGACCCGTACCTGGCACTGGTCGCCGCCGTCTGCGCTCAGCAGACGCAGATCGCCCGGGTGGTCCCGATCTACGAGCGATGGACCGCCGCGTTCCCTACCATCGCCTCTGTCGCCGCGGCCGCGCGCGCCGAGGTTCTGCGGGTCTGGGCCGACGCCGGGTATCCCCGTCGCGCCGTCTACCTCCACCAGACCGCAGCGATCTGCCTCGAGCGGCATCGTGGGCAGATCCCCCGTGACCACGACGAACTGCTGGCTCTGCCCGGCGTCGGCCCGTTCACGGCGGCGATCGTCGCAAGCTTCGGCTTCGGCGACGACGTGCCAGCGGTCGACACCAACGTGATCCGCGTGATCGGCCGCCTCATCTGTGGCGACCTCCAACCGACGATCGAGACGCCGCGGCGCTCGCTCGACGCAGTAGCCACGCGCCTGCTCCGACCGGGTACGGCCGCGCAGTGGAACCCGACGTTGATGGACTACGGCGCCCGAATCTGCACGCCACGCCCGCAGTGCGATCGATGCGTGGTCCGGCATCTCTGCGCCGCTCACCCGCGCTTTGCCGCGGGCGAGGTCGCTCTTCCCGTTCGCGCCCAGGGCCGCTTCGCCGATTCCGATCGGTACTGGCGGGGGCGGCTGATGCAGCTACTGCGAGACCACGACGAGCGAGGGACAGCTCCACGCGAGACCGCAGAACTGATCGGGGAGCTGTCCCCGCACCCCGAGACCCGCGCCCGCCTCGACCGACTGCTCGCCGGCCTCGTCTCGGACGGGCTTGCCTGGACGGGGTGCGGCCGCGCCGGTCTCGGTCTCGGTCTCGGTCTCGGTCTCGGCGAGTCTTAAGCTCCGAGGGAGTCGACCCAACCCCCCGGACCGTCCGACTCGGGTTATTCTGCGGTCATGTCCATGTCCCGTCGCCCCAGACGGGCGTCTCGCCGTTTCGACCTGAGGTGACCTGTGAAGATCAGTCAGTCCGTTCGTGCCGCAATGGTCCCGGACGAAAATCCGATGCACCCAGATTTCACGTCGATCTACCTCGTCGGCCCTGAGGGCAGCCAATCGCTGACGATCGACTCCGGGGAAGAGATCGACCGTTACCGCTGGTTCCTGCGCGGATACCTTGCCGCCACCGAGCAAGAAGAGATCGGGATCGCCGCGATCACCCACCACCATCAGGATCACTCGGGGAACCTCAAGTGGGCAAAACGGCACCTCGACGCTGAGGTGGCGATTCCGAAGAACTCCCGCCGACTGCTCACCGGTCGCATCCCGCGCGATGTACAGCAGCTCGAGGACGGACAGATCATTGACCTCGGCGGCGGCGTTCGCGTACGCGTCCTCGCCACGCCCGGGCACAGCGTCGACTCTCTCTGCTACTACCTCGAGGATGAGGGGGTCCTCTTCACCGGCGACACGCTGCTCGGCTCGTCCACCACGACGGTCTGGAACCTCGGCGAGTACCGCCGCAGCCTGGAGCGCCTGCTGGCACTGCCGAACCTGCAGGTGATCTGTCCCGGCCACGGGAAGATCGTGCATGACCCGCGCGAACGCCTTCAGCAGTACGTCGATCATCGCGACATGCGTGAGCGCCAGATCATCGAGGCCCTGTCGGAGAGCGGCGAGCCGATCAGCAGCTGGGATCTCATGCTGAAGCTCTATCCCGACATCGACAGCCGCCTCCGACGCGCGGCCGACGGCAACGTCCGCGCGCATCTCACCCAGCTGTCCGAGGAGGGCCGCCTCGTCAACCACGAGGGCAAACGCCGCCGGCCCGCCAGCCAGGCGAAGGTCACGCGCGACATCGAACACGCCCGTCAGCGAGACCTCGTGATCGCCAAGGCCAGGCGCCTCGAGAGCCAACGGCGGCGTCGGGAGATCCAGGCGCAGGAGAACCCGCCGAGTGCCGAGTGGCTCGAGCCGCCGCGCTACGAGCTGAGCTGAGGATTCACCGCCAAGAGTCGCAGACGACCCGGCCGAGTCGGGCCCACGGGGGCCATGAGGTTCGATGCAGCCGAAGATCCCTCTATCGTGTGTATCGGTTAGGATTTCCCTCACCTGCTTCCCTCGCGCACGCACGACTGGCCTCCCCCATGACCTTCGTCGCCTGGCCCCTCCAGACCTGTGACATCGATACCGGCTCCCGACCTGCCGACGCCCGGACGGTCGCGTAGTGGCGGGGACGCCGGGTCTGCCACCTCCCGCTCTGGGCCCGTCTCCCAACGGCTCAGGCCCCCCGGGGGTACCGCCGGGCCTCCCCGGGAGAGCCGCACCCGGCAACAGCCGGCCCTCCCTCCGCAAGGCGCTGGTCGTCTTCGAGAATCGGACCTACCGACTCCTCTGGGCGTCGTCGCTCACCTCCCTCACCGGCATGCAGATGCAGCAGGTAGCGCGGGCATTCCTCGCCTGGGAGCTCACCCATAGCTTCACCGCCGTGGGCCTGGTCAACCTCTCGTTCGGTCTCCCGATGCTGACCTTCTCACTGCTCGGCGGAGCCGTCGCCGACCGCCTCAACAAGCGCAACCTGAGCCTCATGACCCAGATCGCCACTGGCACCCTGGCACTCGTGACGGCGTTCCTGATCGTGGTCGATCTCATCTCGATTGAGATCCTCTTCGCCGTCGGCTTGGTCCAGGGGACGTTCGTCGCCTTCGGCATGCCAGCGCGATCTCCGCTGATGGCACTCGTGGTCGGCTCTGAGCAGCTGACGAGCGCGATGGCGATGTCGAACGCGGCGATGAACGCAACCCGGCTTTCCGGACCCGCAATCGCCGGCATCTTGATCGGTCTGCAGGGGGTGGAATCCGCGTACTTCGTGCAATCGGCGCTCTATGTAGTCAGCGTCATACTGCTGCTCGTCGTGCCGAGTGTCCATGGCCGTCCACAGCCCGCCCGCCGTGCCAGCATGGTTCGCGAGGTGGGCATAGGTCTGCGTTATGCCACGAGCGATCCGAAAATCCGCATGCTACTCATGCTCGCCTTCATCACGGCTCTCTTCGCCATGCCGTACATCACCCTGCTCCCCGGCTTCGTCGAGGAAGACCTCGGGCGTGGCGGCGGGACGTTCGGGATGCTGCAGGCCGTCACCGGCGCCGGCGCGCTGATCGGCTCATTGCTCGTTGCGACCTTCACCGAATTCCCGCGTAAGCCGCTGCTGCAGTTGGTCGCGGGCCTGCTCGGGGCGGGCGGCCTCGTGCTGCTCGGCGTCGGGGCCATTGCCTTCGGCCTGGCCGGTGCGATCGCCGCTTCCCTCTTCCTCGGGCTCGTCCTGACCAGCTATCAAACCCTCAACCAGACACTGCTGATCGGGGCGGCACGGCCAGAATACTACGGTCGCATCATGAGCATGATGATGCTGACCTTCAGCACGATGCCACTGATGGCGGTCCCTCTGGGGATCCTCGCCGACCGCTGGGGCGCCACCACCGTGTTCATGGTCCAGGGGCTCCTGGTCACGGTGGCCCTGCTCGCCGTAACGATGACCAACCGCTCATACACGTTCGGGACGGACGGGATCGCGTCCGGATCGACAGCGGGAGCCGGGAGCGATCCCGCGGCTTCACCGCCGCAGCCGGGTACCACAGCACTCACGAACCGGGAGTAGTCGCAGCCCGCCCGCCCTGGCGGGCGGGTATCATTCAGCCTCCGACACGGGAGCGGGAGACCATGACCCAGATCTATGCGAACCAGGACATCACCATCGAGCTGCTCGCGAGCCTCGGATCGTACGGCAACAACGCCTACATCCTGAGACCGCTCGGCGGGGGCGCCGCAACGATCATCGACGCCCCGGAGGGCAGCGAAGCGACCACTGCCGCGCTCGGCGAGACGCCCGTCGAGCGGATCGTCGTGACCCATCATCACTTCGACCACTGGGCCGGGTTCGACACCCTCCGCGCACACACCGACGCGCCGGTCTACGCCGGGGCCGAGGAGACCAACCTCGACGAGAGCCGCAACATCCAGCCGCTCGCGCACGGCAGCACTTTCGCGGTCGGCCAGGCAACCGTCGAGGTGATCCACACGCCCGGTCACACCCCCGGATCGATCTGCCTCCATGTCGGCGATGCCCTCCTGACCGGCGACACGCTCTTCCCGGGTGGTCCCGGCCGCACCGCCTCAAACGACAATCTCCTTGAGGAGATCGAGTCGATCACGGGGCGTCTCTATCCACTCGCCGGCGAGACGATAGTCCTTCCCGGCCACGGTGACACGACGACGATCGACGCCTCGCGGGCCGAGCACGCCGTCTTCGCCGCCCACGATCATGACGCCGATCTGGATGGCGACGTCCTCTGGCTTGAGAGCTAGCCGGCGGTGCACCAGCGCCTGCCCGAGCCACTCCCGTGCCCGGGCCGTGGCAGGGGTACCGCCCACACCGCACCGCTAGTCGATGGGGAGCCGGTCCCGTGACAGAGCGCTTCCCCCTGGTCGTACATACCTCTGTCCTTGAGAACGGCGCCGAACTGATCGTGGTGCCAATTCCGCATGCCCGCTCGGTCAGCACCTCCCTCTATCTGCGCGCCGGTTCACGCTATGAGGAGCACACAGAGACCGCCGGGATATCTCACTTCCTCGAACACATCTGCTTCAAGGGCACAGAACGGCGCCCAACGGCTCGAGACATCTCGTTCGAGATCGATGCGCTGGGGGGCTCGATCAACGCCGCCACCCACCGCGAGATGACCGTCTACTACGCGAAGGTGGCAACTGAGTTCACGACACGCAGCCTCGACCTGCTGTTCGACATTGTCCGCAACTCGGTCTGCCTCGAACGGGAGGTGGAGCGGGAGCGTGGCGTGATTCTCGAAGAACTCGCCGCGGTCGAGGACAATCCCGCCGAACTCGGCACCTTGCTCCTCGACTCCCTGATCTGGCCCGGACAGCCACACGGCCGCGACATCGCCGGTAGCGTTGAGACCGTCACGAACATCACACGCGACCAGATCGTCGCCGCCTATCGGACGCAGTACGTCGCAAGCAGCACCGTGATCTCGATCGCTGGCGATGTCGCCGTCGAGCAGATCACCGACTCCGTCTCCCGGAGCCTCGACGATTGGGAGCGCGGAACACCCGACCCGTGGCTGCAGAACCGCCCTGGTCACGGGCCAACGAGCGCCCTACTCACCAAAGACACGGGCCAGGCGCACCTCGCGATCGGGATGCCTGGTCTCGGCTCCCGCGATCCGGCGCGATACGCACTGGACCTGCTGTCCAACAGCATCGGCGAGGGGATGTCTTCGCGGCTGTTCCTCCGCCTCCGCGAGGACCTCGGCCTCTGCTACGACATCCACTCCTACGTCAGCCAGCTGCTCGACACCGGCATGTTCGGCATCTACGCAGGCGTTGATCCTGAGAACGCCGAGCAGGCGCTGAGCGAGATCCGCCGCGAGCTCGACCGGCGGGCGGATCCGATCACGCAGGCCGATCTGGAGCGGGCCCAGGCCGTCGTTCGGTCGCGCATCCAACTCCACATGGAGGACACGCGCGCCGTCACCGGCTGGTACGGCACACAGGCCGCACTGGGGCGCCCCCTGCGCAGTCCGGAGGAGACGATCGCCTGCTACGACGCGGTCACGCTAGACGACCTGCGCGAGGTCGCCTCACAGATCATCCGACCCGACGCTGCCCACCTCTCAATCGTCGGACCCTTTGACTCCGCCGGGGCCCTCGAGACGTCCTTCGCCTAGGCCTGACCGTCGGCCTCTCGAGTGTGCTGGCCAGGGCGGCGGCCAGGGCGCGCGGCAGCGCTGCCCCAGAACGAGAAACGGGCCACCGTTGCCAGTGGCCCGCCGACTGTCTCGGACTCGAGTAGCCTACATCATGCCCGGCATCATGCCGCCGCCCATACCCATGCCCATGTCCATGTCAGCGGGTGACGGCGCTCCGGCGCCGGCGCCCTTCGGCTCCGGCAAGTCGCCGACCGCAGCCTCGGTGGTCAGCATCAGAGCCGCCACAGAGACCGCACTCTCGAGCGCCACTCGCACGACCTTGACGGCGTCGACAATGCCGAGCGCGAACATGTCGCCGAGCTCGTTGGTCGCCGCGTCGTACCCGACGTTGGCGTCCTCTGCATCGCGGACACGTCCGACGATCACCGACGGCTCCTGCCCGGCGTTGTCAACGATCTGCCGCAGAGGGGCCTCTAGTGCCTTACGCAGCATCTCGAGCCCAACGCGTTCCTCGACGTCCTCCGCCTCGGCGATCAGGGGATCGAGCGCGTCCTGGACTCTGAGTAGGGCCACCCCGCCGCCGGGGACGACGCCTTCTTCGACCGCGGACCGTGTCGAGGACAGCGCGTCTTCAACGCGGAACTTCTTCTCCTTGACCTCGGTCTCGGTCGCGCCGCCGACCTTGATGACCGCGACGCCACCGGCCAGCTTGGCGAGCCGCTCCTGCAGCTTCTCGCGGTCAAAGTCCGAGCCGGCGTCCCGGATCTGCGAGCGAATCTGGCGGATTCGCGCCTGGATCGCTTCATCGCTGCCGATGCCCTCGATGATCGTCGTGTTGTTCTTGTCGGCGACGACCCGGTGTGCCCGACCCAGATCGGCCACCTGAGTCTCCTCAAGCGTCCGCCCCATGTCGGTCGTAATGAAGGTGCCGCCGGTCAGAATCGCGAGGTCCTCAAGCATCTCCTTGCGCCGGTCGCCGAACGACGGCGCCTTGATGGCGAGGATGTTGAGCGTTCCCCGCATCTTGTTGACGACCATCGTCGACAGTGCATCCCCCTGCAGATCATCGCAGATGACTACCAGGTTCTTCGAGATCTGCAGGACCTTCTCAACAACGGGAAGCAGCTGGTTGATGTCGCTGATCGTCGCGTTGGTGACCAGGATGTAGGGATCGTCGAGCGCGGCTTCCATCCGATCGGGGTTGGTGACAAAGTAGGGCGAGAGGAAGCCACGATCGATCTGCAGCCCGTCAACGATGTCGGTCTCGAAGTCGAGCCCCCGGCCGTCCTCAATGGTGATGACACCGTCGCGGCCAACCTGCTCCATGACGTCGGCGATGAGGTCGCCGACGCGGCGGTCGTTGGCGGAGATCGCCGCCACATCGCCAATCGTCTCCTTGTCTTCCACCGGGACTGCCGACCCAGTGAGCTCTTCGCTCAGGACGCGAACGCCCTGCTCGAGGCCACGACGGATGTACATGGCGTTGGTACCGGCGGCAATATTCCGGATTCCCTCGCGGAAGAGTGCCTGTGCGAGCACGGTCGCGGTCGTGGTGCCGTCCCCGACGATCTCGTTGGTTCGAACTGCGACCTGCTTGACGAGCTGCGCTCCCATGTTGTGGAAGCGGTCTTCAAGCTCGATCTCCTTGGCGACGGTGACGCCGTCCTTGGTGATCGTCGCCGGACCATACGACTTGTCGAGAACGACGTTGCGGCCACGCGGCCCGAGTGTCACCCGGACTGCGTTGGCCAGAATGTCGACGCCATGGAGGAGCTCTCGTCGAGCATCCTCTTCGAAGCGAAGCGTCTTAGCGGGCATGCTGTAGTCTCCCCGGACGCGCGACGCGCGCTCCTCTGTCTAGTCGACGAGCTTAGCGAGGACGTCTTGGAAGCGGATCACGATGTAATCCTGCTGATCGACGGTCACTTCTTGCCCTGTGTACTTCTGGTAGAGGATGCGATCACCCTCGTCCAGCTCGATCGTGATCATGTTGCCGGCGTCGCTGAGCTTGCCGGGGCCCACCGCGACGACGTGGCCGTGCTGCGGTGTTTCCTTTGCCGAGTCCGGGATGACCAGGCCGGAGCTCGTAGTCTCCTCCTGCTCGACCGCCTTCAACACGATGTGGTCAGTGAGTGGCACAACGTTCGTAGCCAAGGTCACGTGCCTCCTTCAGGCTCTCACGCCGCCCCTGCGACGGTCGCGAATTTCATCGTCATCACTTGATTGGTGCGTGTCATCACGCATCGAAGGCGGATATTAGCACTCTCCCCGGGTGAGTGCTAGACCCCTGCGACGCCGCCGTTCGCCGCGCCCCCATTCGATTTGGCAGTTCGCCGCGAACGGTAGGGAGTCGGGTCGATGTCGAGTGGACCCTCGGCCGAGACCTGCTGATCGGGATGGACTGCAGCCGCCGCACCGATCATGGCGGCGTTGTCGGTACAGAGGAGTGGCGGCGGGATGAAGACCGGCACCGGAGACCTGGCCGCCATGAGTTCGCGGATGCGCCCGTTGGCCGCAACGCCCCCCGCAACCAGCAGCGACCGGACACCTTCCCGCCGAGCGACGGCTGCGGCCTTCGTGGAGAGCACATCGGCCACTGACTCTTCGAACGCCCACGCCAGCTCCGCTGCCGGCGGTCGATCCGGACGGCGAGTTGCATGAACCACAGCCGTCTTCAGCCCTGAGAACGAGAAGTCGTCGGTTCCTCTGAGCCACGCCCGCGGCAGACGGAACGTCTGCTGGCGGGCGGTCGCGGACAGCCGCGATATCTCCGGCCCTCCCGGGTAGCCGAGTCCAAGGAGTCGCGCCACCTTGTCAAATGCCTCGCCCGCCGCATCATCGCGTGTTCCCCCCAGCCGATGGAACGCTTCCGTCCGGTCCATCAGCAGCAGTTCCGTGTGCCCCCCCGAAACGACCAGGGCCAGCGCCGGCAGCGGCGGGACCACCGCCCCGGGACCATGCTCCAGCCAGTTCGCGCGCACGTGTCCCTCGATGTGATCAACGGGGATCAGCGGGAGGTCGCGAGCGTAGGCAATCCCACGGGCGGCGTTGAAGCCGACCAGAAGCGCCCCGGGCAGGCCCGGTCCCGCGGTCGCCGCGACCGCGTCGAGCTCATCCCAGGAGACTCCCGCATCGGCGAGTGCCCGAGCGACCACGGGTATCAGCGCTTGCAGGTGAGCACGTGCCGCCACCTCCGGCACGACACCGCCAGTCTGGGCATGCAAGGCCGCCTGCGAGGCGACGACATTCGAGTGGATCTCGCGCCCATCGACGATCACAGCCGCTGCCGTCTCATCACAAGAACTCTCGATCGCAAGGATTCGCAGCACGAGCTCCCTTCTGCTATGCGGGATCCGGGATCGCCTCGAAGGATCGCATCTCTCCGCTTGAGAGGAGGAACAGTGTCGTGCCGTCGTCAGAGAGTGCGATGCCGCGGAGATCATCGAAGTCTGGGTGCCGCAACTGCCGGAGGAAGCCTCCCGATCGTTGCGCCACGACGATGCGGGCGTTGCCGCGATCGGCAACGTAGATCAGTCCACGACCGGTATCTTCAGCCAGGCCGCTGGCGGCGACCGGTGGCGTGTCGATTCCCACGAGCAGGTCTCCGAGGTCATCGCCCTGGCTGAAGCGGCGAACCCTGCCGCCTTCGAGGACGAAGATCTCCCCGTCGACGGTCAAGGCCGACGCGTCGGAGAGGTCAGCCGCCGGCAACAATCCTTCGCGCTCGGAGTCGTAGCCGATGCCGGCCGGCAGGTATCGCCACACGACCTCACCGACCGCATCGAGGATGTAGAGGCTGCCGAGATAGCTGGAGATGTCTGTCACCGAGGCCAGCTGCTCCACGTCGCGGAGGGGGAGCGGCACCGGCAGGGGCGCATCAGCGAACGCCCAGAGCTGTCGCTGTTCGTCAATCAACAGCATCCTCGAATTCAGCTCGTCCCAGGTCATCGACACGGGCTTGCCGGCGACCTGTCCCGAGTAGGTCCCGCCATCCCGATAGACCTCATCTGGCCCAAAGCTGAGCCCCGCGTCCATCCTCAAGACCCGACCCTGCTCGGAGTCGACGAACCAGAGCGACCCGTCACCGAACTCAAGCTGCGTCGGCGACAGAGGGGCCGGCACCAGGCCCGCGAATCTCTGCAAGCGAAGATCGTCCACGACGACGATGGCATCGAGCTCGGCCAGGAGAGCGGTCACTCTGCGGTCCAGCGCCGCCGCCTCGGTGTTCTGCGAGTCGATGGCTCGCGTCTCCACCAGCTCTACGCGCGCCGCGGTCAGCGCCTCCCGGGCCCGTTCGACTGACTCCTGCTCGGCGATCGCGATCTGGTCGCGCGCCACCGCCAGCGACTGTTCGACTCGATCGGCCCGATCCCGCTCGAGCCAACCCGGTAGCGACACTGCTGCAGCGGCACCAACCATCATCACGAACAACACGGCGATGACCACGCGTGACCAGCGTGGCACTAGTGGCCGCTTCGGCCGAGGGGGCCCGACGGTCGGCACTCGCCGGATCTTCGGTAGCGGCAGGGGGGGCGGGCGCTGCGAGCCGCGGTCGCCTCCGACGGGGCGAGACACGCTCTGGAGTGGGAGCCCTGAGTCGATGGGAGCGCCCATCACCTCCCGCCCTTCGTCGAACGGGCTCGGGCCAACGGGCAGTGGTGTGTCGGCGACCATCTCAAGATCGGCGATCAGGACGGCCGTAAGATCAGGGATCTCGCGCGTCCGACCGAACAGCTCGGCGAGAGCGCGCTCGGGACCGACCCGTAGCGCCAGAAGAACGCTCGTCTGGCCGATCGCCTCCTCCGCCCCTGAGCTCAACAGCAGCAGGTGCCGGTCCCCGAGCGGCGTTGTCGTGAACCGCGGTTCGATCGCATCGTTCCCGCCAAGTGGGACCATCGTCGCCGCGTAGTCGGCAGTCGTAATTCGCTGCGCCGTACCCCCACTGACGAGATAGACCACACCCGGCCCGACCTGCGCGACCGTCGCCTCACCGGATCGAATCGCTACGCACGTGACGCCGATTGAGACCTGATGCTCCCGCAGAGACCGACTGTTCCACTCCGCCAGGTTCTGATGCGCCTGCCGCAGCGCACGCAAGAGTCCACCGGTGACAGATAGCGCCTCTCGCGCGAAGAGCTCGGCAACGGCGTTCGCCACCTCGCCGCAGAACTCGGCCGACCGCTGGTCCGCTGGCTCGGCCAGGACAATCAGGCGCACGCTGCCCTCAGCGAGCTCGCAGATCTGCTCGGCAAGCCACGGACCATGTTCGTGGACCTCGCCCGCGACCATCGAATAGCGGCCGACCCATATTCCCATAGGCCCTCGGTCTCGCGAGAGACGCAATACCCCGCGTGTCGCTGTGGAGCTGGTTCGCATGCCGCAGGCAACGCGGCGCGCGCTGTCTGCCCCCTGCTTATGCTGCGAACCGGCTCTCATCATAGCGAGGCACCGCTGACAGGTACCACCGCGTTCCAATGCAGGCGTCAGCGCTCTCGGTGTCCGCCGAACTCCGTGGTCGAAGGACTTGAGGCAGCCGTGCTCCGGAGCACCGTCAAGCGAACCTGCTGGTAGCGCCGGCCGCCATGGGCCGACGCCCGAGCGGTCCACCGCCTGCGACCCGGCCAACCCGCGCCGGTACGATGGCCCCGTAGCCCACCTTAGAAGTGGAGGTGGCCAGCCCGAGACAGGGAGCATCTCGATGCCTGATGAACACCTCGCGCAACGCGCGTTCGCCGACGCCATCGTCGATCGTGCGGCAGCGCAGCTGCGCCAGCTGCTCGAGCAGCTGACAGCCCCGATCGATCCGTTGCCCCCCTTCCCCGGGTCGATATTCACCTACGGAATCGAGGTACCGCCGCCGACCGACAGCTCCCTCGGCTGCGTGATCGTCGGCGAAGAGGGTCAACTCTATGAGTTCCAGCTCGGCCTAGACGACGAGGCAGTCGCCTCCGGCGGAGACGCATTCGCGGCGCGCATCGAACACCTCGAGGCACTCGACCTCGAGCCGACCCGTTACATCAGCCATGCTTACGCTGCCATCGGCGCGGTGCTCGCTCATCTCGATGAGGCGGAGCGGGGCGTCACCTAACTCCGCCGCTGCCACCCGGAGCGCGCATCAGCCGGGCTGCCCGCCTGAGACGAGACGGCAGATGGAGCACAGGAATGCGGGGCGAGGTGCCGACACGCCTCTGAGGGTTGGTCAGGGAGCTTCGGCTCTGAAATCCTCAGACTTTCCGCCCGACTTGGCAACCAGCCGCACGTCGCTGATCTGCATCGTCTTCTCGATGGCCTTACACATGTCGTAGATGGTGAGTGCTGCGGCACTCACGGCCGTCAGCGCCTCCATCTCAACCCCCGTCTGCGCCGTCGTTCGAACGGTCGCCTGGATCTCTACCGCCGATCGCTCGTGATCGGGGCAGAGCTCGACCCCGATGCCGGTGATGGGCAGTGGGTGGCAGAGCGGCACGAGCTCGTGGGTCCGCTTGGCCGCCATGATCCCGGCGATCCGAGCGGTCGCGAAGACGTCACCCTTCGGGATCTCACCGTCGACGATGCGGGCAAGCGTCTCGCCGTCCATGAGCACCCGCCCGCGCGCCGTCGCCTCTCGGCTGGTGGCCGGCTTCATCGAAACGTCGACCATCCTGGCGTGCCCCTGGGCATCAAGGTGCGTGAGCGTTCGCTCGGGTCGGTCGTCTGTCTCAGCCACCGATGTACGACATCTCAATCTTCGGACGGTCGGGCAGCGCCGCGCTGGCTTCCGATCGCAGCGCCGAATACCTGTCGGTCCGCGCTCCCCAGATCTGCCGGAGGATCGCCAGCAGATCCGAGTCGCTGGCTCCCGTCCGCAGGGCCCCTCTCAGGTCGGTGCCCTCCGATGCAAAGAGACACGTAAAGAGTTGCCCCTCTGCCGACAGCCGCGCGCGCGTGCAGGTGCCACAGAAGGGCTGTGTGACCGAGCTGATGAAACCGATCTCGCCAGCCCCGTCACGGTAGCGGTAGCGCCGGGCCACCTCGCCTGTGTAGTTCGCCACGACAGGCTCGATGCCGAACCGCGCATCGAGCATCGCCACGAGCTCAGAGGAGGCGATCACCTCGTCCAGCCGCCAGCCGTTGGTGCTGCCGACGTCCATGAACTCGATGAAGCGGACGATCTGGTCAGTGCCTCGGAAGTGCTCGGCCAGCTCAACGAGCGTCTGGTCGTTGATCCCGCGACGCACCACCGCGTTGACCTTGACCGGGCCGAGACCGGCTCTCACGGCGGCGTCGATCCCGTCCAGGACCGGTCCGACCGGGAAGTCTCGGTCGTTCATCTCGCGGAATACCTCGTCGTCGAGCGAGTCGAGGCTAACGGTGACGCGATCAAGACCGGCCTCCGCCAGCCGCCGGGCCTGACTGGCCAGGAGTGTCCCGTTCGTCGTCAGCGCCACGTCGACGCCCGGCATCTCGTGCAGCTGCTCAACCAGCTTGTGGAGTTCGGCGCGGAGGAGCGGCTCCCCGCCCGTCAACCGGAACTTGCGGACGCCGAGCCCCGCAGACAGGCGGGCGATTCGCGTGATTTCTTCGAAACTCAGGATCTCGTCCCGCGGCAAGAAGACGAAGTCCGGCCCGAAGATCTCCTTCGGCATGCAGTACTGGCAGCGGAAGTTGCAGCGGTCGGTCACCGAGATCCGCAGGTCGTGCAGGGGACGGCCAAGACTGTCGACGAGCGGTTCGTCGACATCGCCGGCGTGTGCGGCCGAGCCGGGTGTCATCATGGAAGCTCCTCCAGCAGATCGATGATCCCACGGAGCGCCTGAAATCGGTGACTCAGCTCCTGCTTCTCGTCGCCGATCTCAGCCAGCGTACGCCCATTGCCGAGCTCGAACACGGGGTCGTAACCGAAGCCGTTCTCCCCACGAGGGCCGAGAGCGATTCGGCCCTCGAGCACGCCCTCGCGCGCGAACCGCTGGCCGGCGGGCACCGCCAGCGCGACAACGGCGCGGAAGCAGGCCCGCCGGCGAGCCCGCGGCACGTCCTGCAACTCCCCGAGCAGTCGTGCACAGCGCTCGCGATCGGTGGCCAGGGGGCCGCCATAGCGAGCTGACGTGACGCCCGGGCGACCACCGAGTGCCTCCACCTCAAGTCCAGAGTCATCGGCCAGGGTCATCAGTCTGGTCTCATCCACCACCGCCACGGCCTTGGCGATCGCGTTCTCCAGATAGGACCGGCCGGTCTCAACGATTGGCACCGGTGCGGAGACGTCGGCGAGACTCAGCACGGGCCGGCCGCTCCTGGCCAGTAGCGCGCGGATCTCGCGGAGCTTGCCCCTGTTCGACGTGGCAACGACCAGTGGCGCGCGCGGTGCATCCGTCATCGGGGGCCCTGTTATCTGTTGCCGGTCGGCACACGGCCGCAGCCGACGGCAGTCCGTTCTCGCGCTGGTGTCTCAGCGAAATCTCCGCCCGAAGAGAGTCGTGCAGCGGCCTCGGAGGACCATCGTCTGCCGGCGATCATAGCAGCGCCGGGCCTGAGAACCCCCTCACGATACGGGTGCGTTCTCGACCCAGCGCGATTCGCTACGCGCCGCCACAGCTGGCAGCTGATGAAGTTCAGCCTCCTCCATCGGCAGGCGATGCGGCTCAAACACCCCCTGTCGCCGCAGCAGATCGGCGACGAGATTGGCCTGGTCACGCGCCCGGTCAAAGGACGGATGGTCAAACAGATCGCGGGGGCCCACGAGCCGCGACCCGGCCACCTGATAGCCCAGCGCGATCGCTCGCGACGGGCCATCGAACCGCCCGGCTGCGCCGTCTCCCACACGCACCGGCATCCACGGTCCGAGGTGCGTCCCCCGGCGAAATCCGTCCACCAACGCCGGCATCGCGAACGGCTCGAGCACCTCGCCCGTGGTCGGCTGGCTTCCCTCGCAGCGGACGAGCGCGAGTGGAGTCTCGATGCCCGAGCTTCCGCCCGTCACCGTCTCCACACGATTCGTTGAGGCCGCCGCAACGACCTCCCCGCTTCGGCGGGAGACCGTCCTTCTCACCACGAAGCGTGCCGGAATTCCGATGTAGGTCAGCAGATCGTAGGACTCCTCCGGTGTGATGAAGACCGCCTTCCGGCCGAGCATCGTGTCGTGCACCTCGAACGAGTTGCCCTCATGCAGGCCGTCCTTGAGGACGAGGCCGGCGGTGTTAAACGGATCGGCGAAGATCTTGTAGAGCGGGAGGTTGAAGGCACCGGTGGAGGTTCCGGCCCCCGCAAAGAGGACCACCGACTCATCCGGACGCTCATCAAAGGTGAGCTCAACAACGCTCGCTCCAGAGTGAGCGAGCGCCTCGGAGCTCAGCTCGGGAAGGAGGCCATCGGTGGGCGGGGGCAGCCCGAGCCCGCGTCCCCTCGCCAGGGTCGTCGAGATCGTCTCGCGGACGATCTGGTCAACGGCCATCGCCGCCTCGCCGTGCTCATGGGTGAGCACCAGCAGGAGCGACCCCCCGACTGGGATGACCTGTCCGTCGGTCAGCCGACCGGCGGTGACGATCCGCTCGATCTCTGCACGTGCGGCGGTGGCGAGGTCGGGGTGGGTTCCCTCGGGGCCAATCAATCCACCAACCGCGGTCGCCACCGCGGTCAGCGTGCTCGACATCGAACCGTCCACGCGGGAGCGCACCCGGCCACGACACCGAGCACCTCGGGAATCTGCTGCGGCACGTTCACTTCAGGCGTTCTGGTTGGAGAGTGCGTGCTCAACCTGCTCAACGGCGGACGTGTTACCAACGAAGAGGGGTGAGCGCTCGTGGACTGACTTCGGCACCAGGCTCAGAATCGGTTCGTAGCCCGTGCTTGCGCTCCCGCCTGCCTGCTCGGCGATGTAGGCAAAGACTGCTGCCTCGTAGAGCACCCGAATCTTGCCTTCGGGGTTCGTAGTGTCAGCGGGGTAGAGGAACACGCCACCACGTACGAGATTGCGATGGAAGTCGGAGACGAGGGACCCGACGTATCGGAGCGAGCGCCCCTCGCGCACGGCTCTCACTGCACCCTGTATCTCCGGTGCCCAACGGTCCTCGTAGCCCTGGTTGACGCTGTAGTAGGGGCAGTCGTCTGGGATCCGCACCCGAGCTCGGGTCGAGCGGAACGCACCGGTGGTTTCATCGAGCGTAAATTCCTGCACCCGGCCCGGCGTCGCCACAACCAGTACGGTGCTCGATCCGTAGAGGACGTAGCCGGCCAGTGAGAAGTCGCTGGCTGGTCGCAAGAACGATCGCTCGTCGACCGGCGAAGCGTCAGGTGTGGACGGAAAGATTCCGAAGATCGACCCGATCGTTACGGCGATGTCAGCATTTGACGTGCCGTCGATCGGGTCAAGTACGCAGAGATAGCCCGGTTCACCTTGCTCCGTCTCGAAGATTCTGGCATCGACGAGTTCTTCGCACACCAACCCCGCTACCACTCCGCTGGCAACGAATTTCGACACAAACGTGTCGGTGCCGAGGGCATCTAACGAGTGAACGAGTTCGCCGTGGACGTTGCGCTCGCCGTGCATTTCGCGTGTCTTGAGCAGCGCCCCGGAGCGAACGTAGCCAGAGATTTCGGTCGCCGCACCAACGATCGCCGCCAGCACGCGAGCCAAGGTCGCGCTCGAGACCCCCTCGACGGGACCCGCGATGCCTTTAACCGGCAGGCCCATCGCCGACTCCTTCTCGCCGACCGCGCGCGGTGCGTGGTCGGCCATGCCTCGTCCCGACCATATCACTACGCCCAGGCCGGCCTCACGGCGACAGGCTCGGCGGGCGAGCCTCACTCAAGACGGGTCGGCAGCGTCACCCGGCTGCGTCTCGTAGCGGGCACGCAGCGCCGCGATCGTGGCCTCGGCGATCGGCCGCGTCTGCGACTGCACAAACCAGTCGAGGTGTCTCGACCGATCCATGAACGCCTCGAGCTCGGCGAGCATCTCAAGCCCGTCGACACGCCCCTCCTCGACATTGGCCTCTCGCCGCCCCGCGAGCCGCCGCCGTCCCGCGCGACCACCGGCCGCGGTGCGATGGTCACGCAGCCTGACACCACAGCCAGCCACGAACATCATCCCGCCGAGGCGCGTGGCCGCCGGTGGGACCTTTGCATCGAGCGCGCTCGCCGTGGTCCGGCGAGACTCGGATTCGTACTCAATGATCAGCTGCCCGCCAGTCGACACCCGGGCCCCGAGCGCCTCGACGATGCGCAGCTCGATTCCCTCCGGGATTTCCACCGTCCGGCCATCGGACAGAGATGGCTGAGCGAGATAGTCGGTGACGGCCACCCAGCCTCGCCCCGCACTGGAGGCTCGGTGGAGTAGCCCGATCACGATTGGCTCAACCGTCCGGCCGAGCTCGTCACTGTCGAGATAGGCATGGAAGTGCCGGGCTCCCGAGCGATGGCGAGCACCGCCCTCCACCCGGAGCCTCACGCCCTGCCCGACCACCGCCTCATCCAGGGCCCGGAAGTCGTCGGCCTCCGGTGCGGCATCTGGGGAGGCGATCACGATAGGCGTTGGCTCAGCTGCGCTCATCCCCCGAACGCTAGCAGACCGGGCGTGGAGCCGACCTTGTCCCCCGGCCGGGCAGGTCGCCAACCACCGGTGATCAGGGCAAGCGCGTGGTCACGCCGCATTCGGCCGGGCCGCGCCCGCCCCCGCGCCGGGCCCGGCTCGTGGCATGGCAGGCCGTGGGCTGGCAGCGAGCGGGCGATGGCGTCGCAAGGGCACCCTCGCCCGCCGCTTCGTACACTGCCAGGCATGACGATCGCACCTGGCGAGAGCGACCTCCGAGCGTACGCCGAGCAGCTCCGGCGGCTGCTCGCCCGGCGCGGGCTCGACCGTTCCCGAGCCGGCAGCTTCGCCGAACGCTGGAGTGCCGGTCACATCCGTGACTACCTGACGCGAGAGGGTCAACCGGAGGCCCGCCCGACCGTGCATGTCGCGGGATCAAAGGGAAAGGGTTCGATCGCGACGATCACCGAGTCTCTGCTCCGTGCCGCTCTGCCAGCAGTCGCCGGCGCTACCCGGACAATGCTCTACACCTCGCCCGACCTCCATACCGCCCGAGAGCGGATCGCCATCGACGGCGAACCGATCGGCGCCGCCGACTTTGTCCGGCTGGCGTGTTACCTGAACGAAGACCCCCAAACCGGCGACTGGTCCTACTTCGAGCGTCTGACCGTGCTTGGCTGGCTCGCCGCGCGTCGGGCGCAGAGTGCCTGGCAGGTGCTCGAAGTGGGGCTGGGCGGACGGCTTGACACGACGAATCTGGTGGCCGAGAAGGCCGTTGCGGTGATCGCCCCCATCGATCTCGAACACACCGATATCCTCGGCGACACGATCCCGGAGATCGCCGCCGAGAAGGCCGGGATCATCACAGGGCCGTGCGACGTGGTGATCGCGCCACAACGCGCCTCCGCACTCGGCCCGATCAGGGAGGCTGCGACGGCCACCGGCGCCTTGGTTCACGAAGTTGCGGCGCAGTGCAGCCTCTCCGTTACCTCGATCGGTCTCGATCGCGCGGTCTTCGATCTGCAGACACCGACTGCGATCTATCGGCGGTTGGCCCTTCCTCTCACCGGCGAGCACCAGGTTGAGAACGCCGTCGCTGCGATCCGCAGCGCTGAGCTAGCCCTTGCGCGCGAGGGAATCGTACCGAGCGAAGGCACCATCCGTCGGGCGCTCAGCCAGGTCCGTCTGCCGGGTCGCTGCGAGGTGATCGGGCGACGGCCGATGACGATCGTTGATGGCGCTCACACGCCGCTGGCTGCCCGCCGTCTCCGGGCCGCACTCGACCGCGCTGTCGGGGCGGGGCCCCGAGTCTTCGTGCTCGGCGTACTCGCAGACAAGGACCCCGAGGCGATTGCGAGCGCACTCCTGTCGGCAGACGACCAGGTCGTCGTCTGCCCCCCGGACAGCTCCCGAGCGGCCAACCCGGGGGAGATCCGCCGGCGGTTGAGGGCGGCCGGGTTCAGCACGAGGCCCGCTCGGGATCTCCGCGCGGCGCTGGAGCTCGGTCGCGAGTTGTGCGGCGACCGTGGCACGCTGATCGTCACAGGCAGCATGTACACGGCCAGCGAAGCCCGCGAAATCGTGCTCGGTGTGAGCGGCGACCGTGCGCTGGGCCTGCGGTAGGATACAGTCCGTTTCCGGCTTCACCGGCCGGCTGGACGGAGCGACCGATGCTGCCGGACGAACAACGCCGCGTGGTCGTCACAGGGTTGGGAGCTCTCACGCCGCTGGGCAGCACCGTCGACACCTTCTGGACCGCCGCGATCGCCGGTCAGTCTGGGATACGGCCGTTCGCCCAACTCGACGCCAGCGCCTACCCCTGTCAGGTGGTCGGCGAGGTCCAGGACTTCGACCCCGTTACCTATATGGACCGCAAGGCCGCCCGCCGAATGGCCCGATTCTCGCAGTTCGCGGTCGCGACGGCACGGCAGGCGGCGGACCTTGCCAGCCTCGACTTCGACCTGCTCAACCGTGAGCGTGCCGGCGTCATCTGCGGGAACGGCGGCGGCGGCTATCCGAACGTCGAACAGGCCAACCGGACGATGCGAGAGCGTGGCGGCATGAAGATCGACCCGCTCTACGTCGCAAAGTGGCTGCCAAACATGGCGGCAGCGAACATCACCATCCAGCTGGGTCTGCTCGGATACAGCAACACGGTCGTCACCGCCTGCGCCTCGGGCACGCAGGCGATCGGCGACGCAACGGAGCTGATCCGGCACGGCAGGGCCGATGTGATGTTCGCCGGTGGTACAGAGGCCGGCGTCTGCGAACTCGGCCTGGCCGGTTTCGCCAGCATGCGGGCGCTTGCCACGTCCTATAACGACGATCCAGCCGCTGCATCCCGTCCGTTCGATCGAGACCGCGACGGATTCGTCCCCGCCGAAGGAGCAGGTATGGTGCTGCTTGAGGCACTCGATCACGCACTTGAGCGTGGTGCAACCCCTCTTGCCGAAGTCGTCGGCTACGGAGTGAGCGCCGACGCCTCGTACCTGGTCGCACCATCGGACAACGGTGAGGGTGCCGCGCGCGCGATGTACCTGGCGCTCGCTGACGCGGGCATCACACCCGAGCAGGTCGACTATATCTCCGCCCATGCCACGGCCACCGAAGTCGGCGACGTGGCCGAGACGAAGGCGATCAAGCTCGTCTTTGGTGAGCAGGCGTACCAGATCCCGATCAGCTCACTCAAGTCCCAGACCG
Organism: Dehalococcoidia bacterium; assembly: GCA_965249675.1. GTDB lineage: Bacteria > Chloroflexota > Dehalococcoidia > UBA2979 > UBA2979. The sequence goes on along the minus strand of OZ252250.1, from coordinate 1,122,748 downwards.
GTCACATGCTGGGGGGCTCTGGTGGCGCCGAGGCGGTAGCAGCGATCCAGACGATCGTGACCGGACAGATCGCCCCCACCCTGAACCTCGAGCATCCAGACCCCCTATGCGATCTGGACTACGTGGCGGGCGAGGCACGTCGAGCGGAGGTCCGAACGGTCGTCAAGAACTCATTCGGGTTCGGCGGCCAGAACGCGGTCTTGGTCTTCACCCGATACGAGGGATAGCCAGCACCGACCAGCCAGCCACGGCCAGGCGGCACGGTGAGGCCGCAGGCTGAGTCGCGATGACTCCTCCGGCGTCCTCTCGATCAGGCGACCATGCCCTGCAGCAGCACCTCGATCGCCATCGTGTGCGCACAGGTCGCCTCGCGAGCAAAGAACTCGCAGGTGCAAGACCAGGCACCCTTGTGGAGCGTGACCGCGTGATCGTCGTTGTTCCCGTGAATCTTGACCTCGAGGTCCTCGAACCGGAACCGGTCGCGCTCCGCCGCGTAGCGGTGCGCCTTGTCGATCTTGCCGATCATGCCTGAGTGCATTGTGCCTCCCGGGTGTTCCCCATCAGCCTCTGACGGTCCACGATCACCCTGAACCTAAATCGCCGAAATTGACGCCGTCAAGCCTCGGCGGCGAACGCGCTGCGCGACGCGTTCGGACGGCCACTCGGTCGGGCGGGGAGAGTGCGCACCAGTGGCCACACCGGTCCCCTCTCATGCGAACTTCGGCCGGCGTGGGTAGTCGGGGCGGCAGCCGGGGCGGCTACTGGCTGGACTATCCTGGTCGTTTGCGCCATCCTGAGAGCGATTTATACCCCGTGGCGGGGTGTTCGTCGATCGCAGGCGCGGCCACCGTGCAGCGCTTGCGGTCCAGGAGTGTAATGGCCTCAGCGAATACCGCCACGCCGGGTCCCCGCAACGGTGATCGGTGGGTTGAGCGACGACGCGCACTCTCCGAGCGCCGTAGAACGCTCCGCCTCGCTCGCTTCTGCAGTCGACTCGCCGGGCGATCACTGCCCCGCAAGTGGGTGGCCCCGACGCGGCCGTCACGGCAAACCGGCGCTGGCTACGACACTGTTCGGCACGGTGGATGGACGGGCCGGCACGATCCCCCGGAGCTGCGCGGTCGCTCCGCGGGCGCCGCGGAGCGATCATCTGCTTATGCGCTTATTATCAACTCCCTCCACCGACCCTCACTCTGGCGAGCTGGATCTCCGGACAGGACCGGACGATGACAGAACCCCTGTGGCAACGGGACGCTAGCGGCGGTTACCCGGCCGACCCGGTTGCGGAGGCGGAACGACCTCCCGGGCAGGGCTCCGCCCCGGACGGGCGACCGGCCGGCTATCCGGATGCTGGCTCTCCGGCGCCAGCGCCGCCGCTGGAGCTCCTCGACGCTGACGGCTCCGCGCCCACCGGAACAGGCCTCGTCGAGGTAGTGCCCGACGGCGTGCCACACCCGACCGACGACGACGGGCTTGCGCGGCCACCTGAACTCGGCATTGCCGCTTCGATCGAGGCGTTGCTGTTCGTCGCCGACCACCCGGTCCCGCCGGCGTCGGTGGCGAGAGCTCTCGGCATCACGGCTCGCCAGGCGCATCGGGCACTTCGCGCGCTCGGCGACTCCCTTCGCGAGAGCGGTCGCGGTCTGCGGCTGCAACTGGGCCCTCAGGGCGCCCAGCTCGTCACGGCGCCGCAGGCGGCGGTCGACGTCGAGTACTTCCTCGGACTCGAAGCGAAGCGACAGCTGTCCAAAGCGGCACTTGAGACGCTCGCGATCGTCGCCTACCGGCAGCCGGTCGTGCGCCACGTGATCGACACCATCCGTGGAGTCGACAGCGCCGGTGCGATCGCCACGCTCCGCGCCCGCGATTTGGTCGAGCCGGTCGGACGGGCGCCTGGCCCCGGTCGGCCGATCCTCCTGAGCACGACGCAGCGGTTCCTCGAGCACTTCGGACTTGAGCATCCACGTGATCTCCCGGCCCTACCGGACGTGATCCACATCCCCGAGCCGGACGGCGAACAGTTGCACCTCGGCGGAGCGGCGAGCGCACCCCGTGCCTCCGGCACCGTCCAGGCCAACGGAACACCGCCACCGGCCGGGACGGTCGTGCTGGAGGTGGACGACGCCGCTGCCGGCTCGTGATCACCGTCAGTGTTCTGCTGACGCTGCGGATCTATGAAGCGCGGTCCCTGAAGGACCGGCGCGCCGTCGTTCAGTCGCTGGTCGAACGCCTGCGGCGGCGGCACCACCTCTCTGTGGCCACGATGGCCGAGGCCGATGCGCCGAGTCGCGCTCAGATCGGGTTCGCAGCCGTCTCAGAGAGCCCAACGATGGCGCGCGAACTTGCCCGGCGCGCCATCCGCTTTGCCGAGGAAGAGCTGCTCGGCAAGGGTGAAATCGTTGCATCTGTGAGCGAGGAGTCGGCGCTCCGCGCCTGAGGCCAGGCCGCGAGTCTTTAGCAGGCAGCCGGACTGGAAAGGGGAAGGCGGCGAACCGCTGACGCGATTCGCCGCCGATGTAGGTCTTGCTGGGCAGCCGCCGGGGCGGCCGATCGCTCCCGAGGAGCTACCCGATCGAAACCGGGAAGCGAGCCTTGATCGCGGCACTCAGGTCCTTGCGCGCCTCCTGGATTGTCGGAGTGTTCGCGCCGGGCCGACTCAGTCCGAGCAGGCCGTTGTAGTACCGTTCGATTCGCATAGCATGATGCCTTCCTGGTGCTCCGACCCACCCGTCTGGTGGCTCGGTCATCGATTCCGAGTATGTCACTTTGTGACTGATTGCGCACGTGAAAGTTTGCACGCACCGTTAAGCCTAGGTTAACGATCGGCAATGCGCCCGTCCGCGTGATCTGGTGCGATGAAGCCAGCGACGGTGCTGTCAGTCCGGTCGAACGGGCGAACACAGGAGGTCGTAGGGTAGCGCCCCCTCGACCCGCGCCCTCACCATTGCACCCACGGGCGCGACGCCCTTGACGAAGGCGAGGCCGTCGACCTCGGGGGCATCGCGGTAGGTCCGGCCCACGACGATCTGCTCACCGGTCGCTGACGCCGTCGGCCGCTCCGACTCGATCAGGACATCGAACTCCTGGCCGATCACAGACCGATTCGCCTCGTGCGAGATGGACTGTGCGAGTTCCATCACGCGGCCGTACCGATCGACCTTCACGTCCTCGGGGACCTGTGACCCCAGCTGCGCGGCCGGAGTGCCGGTCTGGGGTGAGTAGGTGAACGCCCCGACATGCTCGAAGCGCACCTCCCCGATGAAGTCCAGTAGCTCCTCGAACTCATCCTCGGTCTCGCCCGGGAATCCGACAATGAACGTCGTCCTGAGCACGGCATCGGGCATCGCCCGACGGATTTCGTCGATGCTCTCGCGCGCCCGCCTGACCGAGGGGCGCTTCATCCGCCGCAGCATCGCGTTCGACCCGTGCTGGAGCGGCATGTCGACGTACGGGACGACGTTCGGCAGGCGAGCCATGGTCTCGGCGAGTCGGCGCGTGACCCGCCCGGGGTAGGCGTACATCAGCCGAATCCACGGCACCGACGGGACCGTCTCCGCCAGCCGTTCTAGCAGCGTGGCCAGGCCCTCTCGGTCGCCGCGATCCTCACCGTAGGCAGTCGAATCCTGGGCCACCAGGACCAGCTCTCGCACGCCGGCAGCCGCATGGAACCGTGCCTCTGCGATCAGTCGATCGACCGGATCAGAGTGCATCCGTCCCTTGATCGTTGGGATGATGCAGAAGGTGCATGGACGGTCGCAGCCGTCGGAGATCTTGAGATAGGCACTCGGGGTGCCGAAGGACCCGAACGTAGGCTGGGGGATGTCGAAGTGTGGACTGGCCGCTCCGACATCGGCCGCCACTTCGTCCCAGCGCTCCGCCCCAAAGGTCGCGTCGATCTCCGGGACGGCGCGGCGGACCTCTGCCTCGGCGACCTCGGTCAGGCAGCCAACCACGTAGAGTCGCTGGTCGGACCGACGGCCCTCGTCTAGCTCGCGGATCACGCCGATCGACTCATCCTTGGCCGCGTCGATGAACCCGCATGTGTTGACGATCAACAGATCGGCGTCGGCGGGCTCCCTGGTGGCAAGGTGTCTCCCCGCCCGGAGCGCCTGCTCAAGCCGCATCGAATCGACGGTGTTCTTGGCGCAGCCCAGAGTGACCAGATGGTATTTCACTCAACCAGCGTGCGGACTGCGCGACACTCCGGTCAACCGAGGCCGGGGACACCCCGGGACCTGCCACCGCAACACCGCTACCGAAACGGCGCTACGGGGAAGGCTGTGACCCTCTGGAGATCAGGACGGTGACGACCTCGCCCGGCTCGACGGGCTCTCCCGGTGGCGGCGCCTGTTCGATCACCCGCCCAGCGGCCACGATCTCGCTGAACGCTTCCCCGATGTCCGCCTCGAGATCCACTTCGTCGATCACCGCCAGAGCGGCGGACTCCTCAAGCCCGATCAGATCGGGCATCGTACCGCGCTCGAAGGCCGGAACGGCGTTGCGCAGCGGAGCTGGTTGCTGACTCGGGACTGCGGCGACATCGGGCTCACTGCTCAGGCGTGGAGCGAACCACAGCAGGGCCGCTGCCACGAGGGCAATCCCGACCACGGCGACCGCCTGGCGCGCCGAGATCGGTGAACTCCGACGTCGGCCCGCAGATCGCAGACCGGCAATCGGCTCAAGACCTTCGGGACGAGGCAGCTGCTCCGGGACGTGGGCGACCGCCTGCAGGGGGTCGAGCCCGAGATAGGTCGCATAGCTCCGCATGAATCCGCGAGCGTAGATCGGAGCGGGGAGGAACTCGAAGCGCTCCTCCTCCAGGGCCTCGAGGTAGTGCCGGCTGATACGCGTGTCGTGCGCGACCTCCTCGAGGCTCAGCCCACGGCCGATCCGTGCCGCACGGAGCTGCTCGCCAACACGCACCTCATCAGCAGCCGAGGCCAGCTCCTTCGGGAATTCCAGTGGTTGTGACTGGCTCATCCGGTCCCCACGGCACCAGTCAGCAGTATTGCAGCCCGGGCCGAGCACGGCGACCGCACACCAGACGATGCCCCCCACCGCCGGCGGTGCTCAGCGTGGGAGAGCGCACGGCGTCGGGATTCCGATCTGGCTGGGGAGTCTGCGGGTGAAGGCGCCGACACCAAGGATCGGCGCGCGGAGTTCAGGCGATGGCGTGGGCCTTCAGCGCCCGGACGAGTCGGGACTTTCGGCGCGCCGCCGCGTTGGGGTGAATGACACGCCGGCGGGCCGCGCGGTCCAGCGCGGACTGGGCGGCCCTCACGAGATCAGCAGCATCGTCTGCCCCATCCCGGATGGCGGCGCGGGCCTCTCGCACCGTGTGAGCTGCCCGCGTACGTACCGGCTTGTTACGTGCGTTACGTCGCTCGTTCTGACGGACACGCTTGCGCGCGGATAGGGAGTGCGCCATCAATGCTCCAGGGGTCGGGCTGATCGTCTTCGAGGAGAGGCATCGTAGCCGCCACCGCAGTCAGCGTCTATTGTTCGCACATGGCGAGCGAGCCGAACCAGACCGGCACGCCGCCGCAGCGAGGCGCGTTCCAACGCTTCCTTGAGCGGCCCATCGGCGACAGCCAGCGCGACAGCGGGCTGTTTGGCGCTGCCCTGATCGTGATCGCCGGCATTCTCGGCTCTCGCCTGCTCGGATTGGTCCGATCGGTCGCCATCGCCGACAGCTTCGGAACCGACCCTGAGCTTGCCTCATACTGGGTCGCCTTCCGGCTCCCCGATCTCGTTTTTCAGCTGCTTGCGGGTGCCACGCTCGCCGCGGCATTCATTCCGGTCTACAGCCGTGTGTTGATGCATGAGGGCCGCGAGGCCGGATCGAGGCTCGCCTCTCAGGTCCTCAACCTCGTAAGCCTCGCGACGCTGATCGTGGCGGTCGCCACCTACCTGGCAACGCCGGTGATCGTGCCCCTGCTCGCCCCGGGACTGGGGGAAGCGACCGGCCGATCGGCAGAACTCCAGGAACTGGCCATCGATCTGACCCGCCTGCTCCTCCTCTCGCCGATCGCGTTCGGGGTCTCCGGGATGCTGACCGGCATCCTCAACGCCCGCCACCATTTCCTGGCACCGGCGCTGGCGCCGATGATCTACAACCTGTCGATCATCTTCGGCGCGCTCGTGCTCTCTCGCCCGCTCGGGATTCACGGCCTCGCATGCGGGGTCGTGATCGGTGCTTTCGGCCACCTCCTCATCCAGATCCCCGCGCTGTGGCATGTCGGCATGAAGTGGCGGCCCTCACTCTCGATCCGGGCACGGGGGGTGCGCGACGTGTTGCGGTTGATGGGCCCGCGGGTGATCGGCCTTGGTGCGGTCCAGCTCAACTTCCTCGTCCTGATCTTCTTCGCCTCATCTGTCTCCGATGCCGCGATCAGCGCCATCAACTACGCCTTTCTGATGATGATGTTGCCGGTCGGAGTCATTGGGATGGCGATCGGCACCGCATTCTTCCCGACGTTCGCCCAGCAGGCTGTCGCGCGCCAGTTCGGTCTCCTCCGCGGATCGATCTCGCACGCACTACGCACCGTGCTGCTCCTTGCCGTACCGATCTCGCTCGGACTGCTCCTCCTCGCCGAACCAGCGGTCCGGATCTTCTTTGAGCGCGGTGCCTTCGACCAGTCATCGACGGAGCTCGTCGCTGAGGCGCTCGTACTCTTCGCCGTTGCGATCTTTGCCCACGCCGGGACCGAGATCCTCAGCCGCGGCTTCTACGCGCTCGAGGACACCAGAACGCCCGTACAGGTGGCGGTCCTCGCGATGGTCGCAAACGCGCTCCTGGCATTCGTGCTCGTCCGGCCGTTCGGCCTGAGCGGCTTGGCCGCCGCCGCATCCCTCTCCGCGGTCAGTGAGTTCGCAGCGCTCGTCCTGCTCCTGCGCAGCCGCCTCGATGGGTTTGACCGACGTGGTCTGGGTAGCTTCGCTCTCCGGCTCGTCCTGGCCACGACGCTGATGGGGCTGGTGATGATCCTGATGCGAGTACTGCTCTCCGCGGCCGGGCTCGGTGTCGACACCCTGCGAGGGGCGCTGATTCTCGCAGCAGCGGCCGGATCGACTGGGACGGCAGCGTTCGTGGCGGCGGTCATCATCCTCCTCGACGAGGAGTATCAGTCGGTGCGGACCAGAGTTCGGCGATAGCGGGAAGGCCGAACGGGGCCCGGTTCGCCCGCGTCAGCCGCTGATTGCTACACTAGTCCTCGCCCCACCACTTCCAAGGGAGCGAGAGTGAACCGGGCGCGGCGGAACGTCGCGAACCGCTGGGTCTGGTACCCGAAGGTCGGGCACCCGAGCGGGGCGAGAGGAGCAAGCGATGGCCTTCCAAGATCGGGAGCTGATCTGTCGCGACTGCGGTGGCAGCTTCGTATTCACCGCAGGTGAGCAGGAATTCTATTCGACCAAGGGTCTCGAACACGACCCCGTCCGTTGTCCGTCGTGCCGCGCGCAACGGAAGTTGATGCGCCCAGAGGACCGGGAATTCGCGCCGACCTACGGTGTCTACGCATCCTGGGGTGGGCGGACGCCGCGCCAGCTACATGTCGCCAGCTGCGCTCAGTGCGCCAGCATGACCGAGGTCCCCTTCCGCCCACGCGACGATCGCGCCGTCTACTGCTCGGATTGCTACGGCGACCTGCGGAAGAAGCAGGAGGATCGCGAGGCGGCCGAGGCCGCATCGGCGGCAGCTCGGATCGCGGCTTCGGCCTCCCAGACACACGAGCGCGAGGTGTCGAGGACCCAGGACAGCGAAGTCGCGGCGGCCATTGCGACGCTTGGCGGCGGGCCCGCCACGGTTGACACCGAAGCAGCGGCAGCACTGGCGGCGCTCGGCGGCAAGACGGAGCCGAGCAGCTAGTCGACCAGCCGCTGTCTCTCCCGGGCGGCGGGACCCGAGGCGCTCAGCCCGTCCCGTGATCGGGGCGGGCTTTTTGGTGGAAGAGCGCGCCTCAGGTGCCGGGCAGAACGGACCGACCGTTTCGTGGAGGAGTCGAGACGATGAACACCTTCGAGCCAGTCGCCTCTCGCGTGGCGCTCCCCGAGCTCGAGACGGAGATTCTCAAGTTCTGGCGCGAGCAGCGAATCTTCGAGCGGAGCGTGACAGAACGTCCGGCCGACCGCGTCTTCAGCTTTTACGAGGGCCCACCGACGGCGAACGGGAGCCCCGGGATCCACCACGTGCTGGCGCGCGCGTTCAAAGATGTCGTGCTCCGCTATCAGACGATGCGCGGCCATCGCGTGCCGCGTAAAGGGGGCTGGGACACCCATGGACTCCCGGTCGAGCTTGAGGTGGAGCGCTCGCTCGGACTGAGCAGCAAGCGCGAGATCGAAAGCTACGGCGTCGAGGCGTTCAACCAGCAATGTCGGGAGTCCGTCTTCCGCTACGTTGAAGAGTGGAAGCGGGTGACCGACCGGATCGGATTCTGGATCGACACGGATGACGCCTATGTCACCTACTCGCCTGACTACGTCGAAAGTGCCTGGTGGATCTTCAAGCGGCTGTTCGACGGGGGCCTTGTCTTCCAAGATTTCCGCGTCACACCGCACTGTCCGCGCTGTGACACCAGCCTGTCGAGCCATGAGATCGCGCTCGGTTACCGGGAGGACACCCCGGACCCCGGCGTGACGCTACGGTTCCGTCTACCCGAGGCGGCGACCCTGCCTGAGCCCCAGTGGGAGGCGCTCGGGCTGGGGGACGGGGTTCCAACCTCTCTACTGGCCTGGACCACGACACCCTGGACACTGTCCGGCAACACGGCCCTGGCGGTGCTCCCCGACGGCCAGTACGCCGTCGTGGAGCTTCAGCGTGAGGGTCAGGCGGAACGCGTGATCGTTGCCGCGGCCCTGACCAGCATCGCCGGACCGGAGGCGCAGGTAGTGCACACCGTCCGTGGCACCGACCTGTTAGGTCTGGAGTACGAGGCCCTCTATCCCCAGGCCGCCGAGTGGGTGGAGCCGCTGGTCTTCCGCAATGGGCGGACTCAGCGATTCAAGGCCTCGGAGCCGCTGCCCACCCATCGGGTCGTCGCCTCCGACGAGGTCACGACCGATGAGGGTACCGGCATCCTCCACGTGGCACCGGCGTTCGGCGAGACCGACTATGAGCTCGGTCGCCGCGAGGGCCTGCTGTTCCTGCAGCCGGTGCGTTCGGACGGCAGGCTGATCGGCGGCCCGGCAGACGGACAGTTCGCCAAGAACGGCGATCGTCTGGTAGCGCGCGACCTCGAGTCCCGCGGCCTGCTGTTCGCGGAGGAGACGATCCGGCACACCTATCCGTTCTGCTGGCGATGCGACACGCCGATCCTCTACTACGCAAAGCCCTCGTGGTACATCCGCACGACCACCGTGGCGCGCGAGCTTGTCGAACACAACCAAGCGATTCACTGGGTGCCGGACCACATCAAGGATGGACGCTTCGGCGGCTGGCTCGAGGGCAACGTCGACTGGGCAGTCTCGCGCGAACGTTACTGGGGAACGCCGCTGCCCCTCTGGGTCTGCGAGCTCTGCGGTCATGTTGACTGCATCGGCTCCTACGACGATCTTCGGGCGCGCGCCCGGGTAGGCACGGCCAACGCCCTTGAGACCGAGCACGGATTCGACCCCCACCGGCCCTACGTCGATGCCGTTGAGCTGGACTGCCCGACCTGCAACGGCACGATGCGGCGGACGCCCGAGGTCGCAGATGGTTGGTTCGACTCAGGCGCGATGCCGTACGCGCAGTGGCACTACCCCTTCGAACACCAGCAGATCTTCGGTGAGCGTTTCCCGGCGGACTTCATCTGCGAGGCGGTCGATCAGACACGAGGCTGGTTCTACACGCTGCACGCACTGGCGACCCTCCTCCACTCCACGGGTGACGCCCCGAGCGGCATCTCATTCCGGAACGTGATCTGCCTCGGCCTGATCCTCGATGGCGACGGACAGAAGATGTCCAAGTCGCGAGGCAACGTCGTTGACCCGTGGGAGGTGATTGGCCGGCATGGCGCCGATGCCGTGCGCTGGTACATGTACACCGCCTCGCCGGCCGGGAACGAACGTCGATTCTCACATGAACTGATCGCCGAGACCGTTCGTCGCTTCCTGGCGACGCTCTGGAACACCTACTCGTTCTTCGTTACCTACGCGAACCTAGCCCGCTTCGATCCGGCGGAGACGCCTGAAGGCGGGCGGTCGTCCGAACTCGACCGATGGGTGATCTCCGAACTCGAACGGACGGTTGCCGAAGTGACCAGCGGTCTCGAGCACTACGAGATCTCGAATGCGGCCAGGCCGATCGAGCAGTTCGTCAACCGACTCTCGAACTGGTACGTGCGGCGCAATCGCCGGCGCTTCTGGCGCTCAGGCGACGATGCCGACAGCCGCGCCGCGCTCCACACGCTCTACCGCTGCCTCGTCACCGTCGCCAGGCTGCTCGCCCCGTTCGCACCGTTCATCGCCGAGGAACTCTACCGCAACCTGGTCTCTCACGCCGTCGCCGGCTCGCCCGACTCCGTGCACCTCGCCGACTGGCCAGAGACGGCGGAGGCGGAGATCGACCAGCAGCTGGCGGCCGAGATGGAGATCGTCCAGCGGATGGTGTCACTCGGTCGAGCCGCGCGCTCGCAGGCCCAGGTGCGAGTGCGGCAGCCACTGGGCGCCGCGATACTGGTGCCCCGGACTGCGGATGAGCGGGCCGCACTCGAGCGGCTGCAGCCAATCATCGCCGACGAACTCAACGTCGAGGCGGTGGTGGTCACAGACGACCCCGGCGACCGGCTCTCCTACCGGCTCAGGCCGAACCTTCCGGTGCTCGGACCGCGCCTGGGCAGTGCGCTGGGTCAGGTCCGCAGCGCGCTCGCCGACGCTGATGCCGAAGCGATCGTCGTCGCCCTCCGCGCCGGTCAGCCGGTGACGCTCGGCCAGCACACCCTGACCGCCGTGGATCTCCTGATCGACGTCGAGGCGAGCGCGGGCTGGGGCGTCGCCGAAGACGGCGGCTACGTGGCTCTGATCGACACCTCGATCACGGCCGAACTGCGCGCCTCGGGGCTGGGCCGCGAACTCGTGCGGCGGCTGCAAGATCTCCGGCGGGCGGCCGCGCTCGACATCTCTGACCGCATCGAAGTGCGCTACCTCGTCCCGGCCGACCCGGAGGCTCTCACAGACGTCGTCGCGACACACGGGGACTACATCGCAGGCGAGACCCTGGCCGTCTCACTGGAGGCGGGCGATCCACTCCCGGGTGGGCATCAATCCGAGGCGTCAATCGACGGGATCACCGTTCGGCTGTCGTTGCGGCGGGCTCAGTCGAACCGCTCCTGATCAACAGCATCTGATCAGGAGCGGTCCCGGAACGCCCCGCCTCCGCATTCAGCCACGGCCGTCACCTTCTCGCGGGACGTCGTCGATCCGGCGTTCCGCGCGAGTGGAGCGGTGGCTCTGGTCCGCCTGCCCGTTGGACCATCGCTCCGTGGGCTCGCTGTCTTCTGGCGCGAGTACAAGTGCGCGCAAGAGCTTCCAGGTCGCGGACCGCCAGCGCCGATCCGCGGGGGAGTCGGCGTCTCCGTTCTGCAGCGCCTCCCCCCAGATAGCATGGGATACTTCGTTGGCAATCTCAGCGCCCAGGATGAAGATATTCGCGCTGAGGAAGATCCAGAAGAGCAGGGCCACCACTCCAGCCAACGTCCCGTAGACGAGGTCGTAGCTGCTGAAGTTCGCCAGGTACGCGGTGAACCCGAAGTACAGGCCCGCAAATCCCAGCGCCGTGAACAGTGCACCGGGCCAGAGATGGCGAAGCGGGATGCTCCGGTTGGGCGCCACCCAGTAGAGGACCCAGATCGCCACGAAGGTGAGCAGGAGCGAGGCGCCCCAGGTCAGGACGCTCCAGATCCACTCGAAACCGGGGCCGAGCGGCAGGTCGTCGACCCGCGGTTCAAGGATCGACCAGCCGAGCGGCAGGAGGGCGCTCCCAACAACCGGGAGGCACAGGATCGGCAGCAGAGCGTAGTCGACCAGCTTCCCCAGCAGTGCGGGCCGCGAGCGGCGGACCTCAAAGACGACATTCAGGGCCGAGCGCAGAGCGGCGGAGACGGCTCCAGCCGTCCACAGGGCGGCGATCAGCGAGATTACTGCGAGCCTCGGTGCCAGGGCCGCGGCGCTCCGGACGGCGTCGGTGACCGTTCCTTCGGGGAGAGCGATGGTCGCCACCAGCGCGTCAACCACCCGCTGCTGGGAGAGCGGATCGCGGATCACGATACCGAACGCAGCGACGAGGAGGATGGTCAACGGCACCAGCGACAGCAGGGCGTAGTAGGAGATGGCTGCCGCCATCTGGTTGCCACGGTCCTCGGCAAAGCTCCTGGCCGCGCGGCCGCCTACCCGCCTCGCGACCCGCCACCAGCGCACCGGGTGACGGGAACCCGGGAACCCGGCCGCCGCGGCGGCCGCTGGTCGGGGGTGTTCGGACAAGTTGCGTCCCGTTCTACAGCTCCTCGGCGGTGTCTTTAGCCGTGCGGCTCGATGCTAGACTCTGACCACTCCTGACTAGGCCACGCGGGGATCGTAGTCACAGATGTCAACCGGTCGACCGCTCCTCCCCGCAGACCGATACGTGCGGGTCGTGGTGAAGGTCGGCACCAATGTCCTGACGGCCGGGTCCGAGGCGTTGCACCTCGAGACGATGGCGTCGCTCGCCCACCAGATCGCGAAGCTCAAGCGCAGCGGGGTCGAGGTGCTGCTGGTGACTTCTGGTGCAATCGCCGCCGGCCGTCACCGCCTCAGATCGAGTGAGCGAGTGCGGGACCTGCATCCACGCGATGTGCAGGCCAGGCAGGTGCTCGCCTCGATCGGTCAGGGTCGCCTGATGGCCGTCTGGGACAGCCTCTTCGGAGAGCATGACCTGGTGATCGCCCAGGCCCTGCTGGCCGGCACCGACCTCGATCACCGCCTCGGCTACCTCAACGCGCGGAACACGCTGACGCGGTTGGTTGACCTCGGGGTGGTCCCGATCATCAACGAGAACGATGTCGTCTCGATCGAAGAGATCGAGCAGACGGAGATCGGCGATAACGACCATCTCTCAGCGCTGATCGCGAACCTCGTTGACGCCGACCTCCTCCTGCTCCTGACCAATACTGCGGGCCTCTACTCGGCGGATCCCCGGAGCCACCCGGATGCACGACTGATCGAGCGCGTCGAGACGGTCGACGAGAGCATCCTCGAAGCGGCGACCGGGCCGGGGACGCGCGGACGCGGCGGGATGGCGACCAAGGTCGCCGCCGCCAGGCTCGCCTCGCAACACGGCACCCACGTCGTGATCGCCGATGGACGAGCTCGCGATGTCGTGCTCAGAGCGGCCTCTGGTGAACCGGTCGGTACGCACTTCCTTCCGACCGGGGACCGAACGGAGAGCCGCAGGCGCTATCTCCTCTCCGGCCTCCACGTCAACGGCGACGTGACGGTTGACGAAGGCGCCGCGGCGGCGCTACGGCGAAGCGGGACCTCGCTGTTGCCGGCCGGCGTCACCGGCGTCACCGGCGACTTTCGCCGCGGCGACGTCGTGCACGTGCTCACTGCGGCCGGCGCGCACCTCGCCACTGGCATCGTCAACTACGACCAGGAGGCGGTCGGCCAAATCGCCGGGAAGCACTCCTCTCAGATCGTGGCTGAGCTCGGCTACGAGCAGGCCAGGGAGGTGATCCACCGCAATAACCTGGTGCTGATCGACGACACCCGACGGGCTCGACCGTCTGAAGAAACAGGAGCGGGGTCTGACCGGGTCGGACAAACTGAGGCGTAAGCTCGCCAGCCGAAGCAATCGAGGAGCAGCCGATGGTCGACTATCGATTCGAGCGAGAGGCGCGCACCGAGCGATCGGAGCAGTGGGGGATTGAAACGACCGAACACTCGATCGGCCGGGTCGACCTCCACTTCACCTCGTCCACCACCTACGCGACGCTCGCGGTCCACAGCTCAGTCGACGACGACGAGGTGCAGGAGCTGATCGCTGAGATCGATGAGCGCCTCGTCCTCTCCGCCGATCCCTATCGAGAAGATCTGATCGTCACCGTCTGGCGCGGCGAGGAGGCGGGCACCTTCGCCCAACACCTCGCGGACGATGGGGGCGACGGCGAGGACGAGTAGACCGCCCTAGCCCACCGGGCCGCCCCTCTGCCACCCGCGGCCGCCAGGCGAGCCTGACCGGTGCGAGCGCGAGAGGTTCTGGCCCAGCACTGTGAGGAGACCGAGATGATCCGCGTCGTTGTCAGCGGTACCGGACAGATGGGGACGACCGTCCTCCGCGCCATCGAGTCGGCCGATGGCCTTGAACCGGTCGGGATCATCGAGTCACTGCAGCCGCCGCCCGACCTTGCTGCCTATCCGGTCGATGCCGATCCCGCCGCGATGTTCGAGCGGCTCGAGCCCGATGTCGTGGTGGACTTCACCCACGCTCAGGCCGCCCCCGCGCTGGTCGAGGCGGCACTGGCTCACGGCGTGCGGCCGGTGATCGGCACGAGCGGCATCACGGACGAGACCCTCGCGCGGCTTCGACATGGCTGCGCTGAGCAGGGGCTCGGCGCCGTGGTGGCTCCCAACTTCGCACTGGGCGCCGTGATCTTGATGTACATGGCAGGACTCGCGGCCCGCTACTTCGAATCGGCCGAGATCATCGAGCTCCACCATGACGGGAAGGTCGATGCGCCCAGTGGGACCGCGCTGAACACCGCGCAGCTCATGCGGCAAGCCCGCGGAGGCGACTTCGGCCACAACGTGCCGGAGCTGACGCACATCGACGGCACCCGCGGCGGCATCGTTGGCGGCATCCCGATCCACTCGGTTCGCCTTCCTGGACTGGTCGCTCACCAGGAGGTCATCCTTGGCGGGCAGGGCCAGACCCTGACACTGCGCCACGACTCGACGGGGCGCGATTCGTTCATGCCCGGGGTGCTCTTGGCGATCCGAGAGGTGATGTCTCGCGACCATCTCGTCGAGGGGCTCGACCAGCTCGTCGGACTCGCCTAGGAACCGGGTTCAGGCCTGCCAGGGCTCCCCGCCCGGTCGCCCGCTATCCGGCGCGGTCGTACGATGGGGCGGTAGCTGACCGCAGCCATAGCGCGTCCGCCATCGGCGCGGCCACTCCACCAGTTTCCCAGACAGCCCTCGGTGAGGAAGGGGTTCCTTGTGCCAAAGGTGGCCGTAATTGGTGCGACCGGCGCGGTCGGAGATGTTTTTCTCCGCGTCGCCGCTGAACGTAGATTCCCGATCTCGGAACTGAAGCTGCTCGCGACCGCGCGTTCTGCGGGCAGGCAGCTGGCATTCGGCAACGAGCTGATCACCGTGGAAGAGACGAGCCAGGACCAACTCGAGGGCGCCGACATCGTCTTCTGCTCGGCCACCAGCGAGGCGTCCAAGCAGTGGGGACCCGTGGTGGTCGCCGCGGGCGGCGTCATGATCGACGACGGCTCGGCCTACCGCATGGACGACGGTGTGCCTCTGGTGATCCCCGAGGTCAACGGCGACGACCTCGCGTGGCACTCAGGGATCGTCTCGATCCCGAACTGCACCACCACGCCGATGGCGCTCGCGTTGCACGCCATGCGCCGCCTGGCAACTCCCGTGCGAGTGACGGCCGCCACCTACCAGGCGGTTACCGGTAGCGGCACTGCGGCGGCCACCGAACTGGCCGAGCAGCAAAGCGCAATCAGCAGCGGTCAGCCCGTACCGCGACCGACCGTCTACCCCCACCAGATCGCGATGAATGTGATCCCCCAGGTCGACGACTTCGATGAAGATGGCTACACCAAGGAGGAGCTCAAGATGCGCAATGAAACGCGCAAGATCCTCCACCTGCCCGACCTGCCGATCGCCACGACCTGCGTGCGCGTCCCGACGATGATCGGCCACGCCGAGACGGTTCACGTCGAGTTCGACGGGCCGATCGACATCGGCGAGCTGGAAGACACCCTCCGCAACCAGCCCGGGATCGAGCTCAGCGAGTCGCCGGACGGCTACGCGACGCCGCTCGACTCGGCCGGCAACGACCTCACCTATGTCGGTCGCCTCAGGCCCGATCACAGCGTCGCCGACCGCCGTGGGATCGTCTTCTGGTGCGTAAGCGACAATCTGCGCAAGGGTGCGGCGACCAACGCGATCCAGATCGCCGAGGAACTGATCGAGCGCAACCTGCTCGATTGGCCCTAACGGGCCCCCCTCGAGACCGGGCCTGCTAGCATTCCGATCGGGACCGCTGTCGGCTCGGACCGGTCGAGGGGGAGTGCGCGATGACCGCTGAGTGGGGCCGCGTGATCACCGCGATGATCACGCCGATGACGGCCACCGGCGACCTTGACCTCGAGCAGACGTCTCGGCTCGCTCGAGCGCTGGTTGCCTCCGGTACGGACGGCATCGTCTCGACCGGGACCACCGGCGAGGCGCCGACGCTGAGCGACGCCGAACAGGTCGCGGTCTGGCGGACAACGAAGGAGGCGGTTGGCCCCGACGTTGCCGTGATCGCTGGGGCTACCGACAACAACACCGCCCAGTCAATCGAACGGGCGAGAGCTGCCCGCGATGCTGGCCTCGACGGACTACTGCTGACGGTGCCCGCCTACAACAAGCCAACGCAGGCGGGCCTGGTCGCGCACTTCAGCCAGATCGCCCGGGCCACCGAGCTCCCCTGTCTCCTCTACAACGTGCCGTCCCGAACCGCCCTCAACATGAGCGCCGCGACGACCGTCACGTTGTCGGCGCTGCCGACGGTCAGGGGGATCAAGGAGGCGAGCGGCGATCTCGGGCAGATCGCGCAGATTATTGAGCAGGCCCCCCCCGACTTCCGAGTCTGGTCGGGGAACGATTCCGACACGCTGCCGATCCTGTCGATCGGTGGATACGGGGTCGTCTCAGTGGCCTCGCACCTCGTTGGCCTGCAGGTGCGCCAGATGATCGACCTGGCGCTCGCCGGTGAGCGGGCCCGTGCCGCCGTCCTCCATCGCCGAATGCTGCCACTCGTCGATGCCATCTTCCGTGAGACCAGCCCCAGTCCCATGAAGTTCGCAATTGACGAGATCGGCTTCGGGGCTGGCCCGCCGAGGCTCCCCCTGATCGCGGCATCGCCAGCCGCACAGGCGCAGATGCGCGAGGCGCTCGCCGTCGTGCGAATCGACCTGCCGCTGGTCGAGCCCGTGGACGCCTCCTAGTGTCCTGAGTTGTTAACGCGCTATACAAGCGGGCATGATGTTGGCATGGCGGGGTGTTGCCCGTGTCGGGCAGACGCTGGAGTGTCATGAGTACCCGACTTGGCCGGCCGACGGTGGCGGTCGTACTGAGCGACGATGAGCGTGAGACGCTGGAACGGTGGGCGCGCCGACCGACATCGGCCCAGGCGCTGGCGCTGCGCTGCCGCATCGTGCTCGCCGCGGCCCAGGGAACACAGAATAAGGCGATCGCCCGGGCGCTGACATCCGGTGACCGTGGGCAAGTGGCGCCGACGCTTTGCACAGCGCCGGCTCGATGGACTGAGCGACGAGCCGCGCCCCGGTGCACCGCGCACGATCAGCGACGCCCAGATTGAAGCGGTGATCGTCAAGACGCTGGAGGAACAACCGCACAACGCGACGCAGTGGTCGACCAGGTCGATGGCCAGCGCGGTGGGGATGTCGCAGACCGCGATCTCCAAGATCTGGCGCGCCTTTGGCCTCAAGCCGCACCTCCGGGAGCACTTCAAGCTCTCGCCCAACCCGCAGTTCATCGACAAGGTGCGCGACGTGGCCGGGCTCTATCTCAACCCACCCGACGCGGCGGTCGTTTTGTGTGTTGACGAGAAGACCCAGGTCCAGGCACTCGACCGCACCGCTCCGATGCTGCCGATGATGCCCAACGTCCCGCGGCGCCAGACCCACGACTACGTCCGTCACGGCACGACCAATCTCTACGCGGCGCTCGACATCGCCTCGGGACAGGTGATCACGGAGATGACCCCCAGACACCGCGCCCGCGAGTTCCAGCAGTTCCTCACCCTCATCGACCGCAACGTGCCCAGCGAGCTCGCGGTGCATGTCGTGTTGGACAACGTCGCCACACACCGCACCGCGGCGATCCAGCGCTGGCTCCGCCGCGGCACCCATCACAGCGTCGCTGACCTGATCCGTGCAGTCGAGGCCTGGGTCGCCGACTGGAACGAGCACCCGCGCCCCTTCATCTGGCATAAGACCGCCGACCAGATCTTCGACAACCTCACCGGATATCTCAATCGCATTCCCGACTCAGGACACTAGGTGGGGCCGCGATCGCCAGTCGACCCGCGGTCGCGCGTCATGTCGAACGAGCGCCAGGACACGACCGTTCGGGCGCGCGCGCGCTCATAGCCGATCCGGTCTCCAAAGTAGCCGCCGAGGAAACCAGCGAGGCCACGCACACCGATCAGCAAGATGATCGAGTAGACGATCGTCGCTGCGAGCAGATGGTCACGGAGATAGGGGACCCCGAGCACGACCGCCAGCCCGCCAAGGACGGCGATGATCACGCCGAGGTAGGCGAAGCCGGTCACGTAACGTGATTCCGTGCTGCGTTGACGGCGCAGCATCTCGGTCACCTCGGGGGGTACCGTGTCGACCGACGGGCGCCCGAGGCGGCGGTCATTGCGGCAGTGCGGGCAGAGCTCGGAGTCGGCACTCAGTGGCGTATAGCAGTTGCCGCAGAAGCGGCCCTGAGCCGGGATCTCGCCGCGGCTGACGGCAACGAGGTGCTCCTCGAGCCGGATGCTGAAGACCGGACAACGCTCCACCTCCGCGGCGGATTGATAGCGCCGCTCGAGCGGCGCCTCCATGCTCACGCCTCACCACTCCGGCAGCGGTCCAGTGCTGTGGCCAGCCCCGCGAGCACACGATCAACCTCATCTCTGTAAGCAACCGCGCGCCCGGAGGTCGAGGGCATCACCCACAGCTCGCCCCCGCCGAGTGAGGCCCCCTGTCGGCCCCACTGGTGCGGGTCGCGCACCCCGGGGAACAGCGCATCGAAGGCGCGAGTGCTCGTGAAGCAGACGGCGCGGGGAGCGGCATCGGCGATACGGCGGGCCAGCGCCGGCGCCGACGTGCGAAGCTCGACGAGCGAGACCGATGTGCTGTCACTCGTCACCCGCTTGACGACATCGGTGAAGCCGATGCCTTCGCGGTCTGCCAGGGAGCGGTCGTC
The DNA here is from genome assembly GCA_965249675.1 of Dehalococcoidia bacterium. Classification (GTDB taxonomy): domain Bacteria; phylum Chloroflexota; class Dehalococcoidia; order UBA2979; family UBA2979. The sequence continues at coordinate 1,103,572 of OZ252250.1, read as the reverse complement.
TGCAGCGGTGACCGTCCCCGTGACCAGGGGCGAGTCGGCCAGTGCCGACCAGAAGCGATTGCCGGGGTGCGCGTAGTAGTGGCCCGCCCGAGCCGACCGTTCCCCCGGGTTGATGCCAACGAAGACGAGGCTCAGCCCGGGACGGAGGAGGTCGGGCAGCGTGCGCACCGTCAGTTGGGGAAGTAGGCGAATTCGGGTCGGCCGAGCATCACGCCGAAGGCCAAAATGGCCAGGGAGACGGCCAGCATCAGAGCCGCCATGATGAACGACCGGCGGCGGGCCGCCTCCAGCGCGTAGGCGTCGCCTTCCCCGGCAATCACCTGGTCGGCGAGCTGACCGATGTTCCTGCTGATGCGGATGTGGAGTGCGACCAGCGCCAGCACGATCACAAACAGGGTCATCTTCACTATGAACAACCAGCCGAAGCGGTAGTTCGTCATATCGGTCGTGATCGCCTCAGGCGTGACGCTGTAGAACTGGTAGAGGCCAGTCGCGAGCAGCAGCACCAGCGACGCCCCGGCGATGCTGGCAAAGCGGCGCGTCACCACCATCGTCACGTCCCGGCGGAGCCGCTCATCATCGATCAGCCAGGTGGCCGGGATCACGGCGAAGAAGAGGAGCACCTGCGGCCCGATGAACAACGCCGCCGCGCCGACGTGCAGGATCAGCGAGAAATTCTCCACGAGTTCGCCTCCACCCGATCACTTCCGCTAGAGCCGGCCGCCGAAGATGTCGCGCGTCACGATCGCCTGGTCGCGTTCCGGTCCAACCGAAATCATATCGATCGGCGCGTCGAGAATCTGCTCGATCCGGCGCACGTACTGGCGCGCCGCTGCCGGCAGGTCGCCGAGCGTCCTGACGCCCGACACGTCGCCCGACCAGCCGGGCAGCTCTTCGTAGATCGGCATCAGGCGCGCCACATCAGGAAGCGCTGCCGGAAGGGTCGACACGCGCTCTTCGTCGAGCTCGTATGCGACGCAGATCTTGACCGTCTCGAAACCGGTCAGAGAGTCCAGCCTCGTGAGCGCCACGGACGTAACGCCGTTCAGTCGGGACGTGTAGCGGGCCAGCACGCCGTCGAACCATCCGCAGCGACGCGGGCGGCCCGTGGTGGTCCCATATTCGCTCGTGCCGGGGACCCCACCGCCGCCCTCGCGCAGTTTCTCCGCGTTCTCGTCGAAGAGCTCGGTTGGCATTGGCCCATGCCCGACACGGGTCTGGTAGGCCTTGTACACGCCGACCACCCGGTCGATCGCGGTCGGCCCCAGCCCGATCCCGATCGCGGCTCCGGCGGCCACCGACGCGGGAACCGAGGACGTCACGTACGGGTAAGTGCCCGAGTCGATATCGAGGAGCGACCCCTGGGCGCCCTCCAGCAGGATCTGCTCGCCGCGCCAGTGTGCCTCTTGGACGAGTGCGGTGGTGTCGGCGACATGTGCGCGCAGCCGATCTCCGAACTCGGTGTACTTGTCCACGATCTCATCGGCATCGAGCGGGGGCAGGTCATAGAGGCTGGTGAGCACGCGGTTCTTGTAGTCCAGTACCTCCGAGAGGCGGTCCGGGAAGCGCTCGCGGTCGATGATGTCGGCCACACGGATACCGATGCGAGCAACCTTGTCGTGGAACGCCGGCCCGGTACCGGTGCCGGTCGTCCCGATCGCCCGGCTACCCCGCAGCTTCTCGTCTGCCGCATCGATCAGGCGGTGCCAGGGCATAATCACGTGCGCTCGGTCGCTGATCACAAGCTTCGCCGTGTCGACCCCGCGCTCGCTCAACATCGAGAGTTCGGTGAGCAGCCCGTCCGGATCAACGACAACGCCGTTCCCAATCACGCAGGTCTTGTTCCCGTAGAAGATGCCGGCGGGCACGAGATGGAGCGCGAACTTGCCGCGCTGGTTCATGATCGTGTGACCGGCGTTGGTGCCGGCCGAGTAACGGCCAATCACGGAGCAGTAGCGGGCGTGGAAGTCGACGACGCGACCCTTGCCCTCATCGCCCCACTGGCCGCCGATCACGACAACAGCAGGCATCGCGGCTCCCTTCTGAGACAGTTGGGTGGGGTGGACGGCGACGATTGTACCGTACGGGGCCGAATTCAGAGCGGACGCCCCGGGCACCTCGCGCGGGCCCACCTATTCGATCGCACCTCGCCGAGCCACCGCGTCTGCGCGGTCGAGTTCAAACCTCGCCGCCCGCCAGGCGCGGCGGTCGACCGTCGGGGCGCCCGACGCCTCGCCATCGCCGCTGACAGCCTCCCACGACTGCACAACCTCCCGGGCCGCCGCGAGGCGTCGGGCATCTGGGGTGAAGAGCGAGTTCATCCCCCGCACCCGGGGTTCGCTGTCGATCACGGCACCGTGGGCACCGAGGTCCCGGGCCGCAGCAGCGGCTGCGGCATCGCCAGAGCCCAGGAACCAGGGCACGTTGCGAGCTCGACAGGCGACCGAGAGCAGCGCCATCGACTGTTCGCCGAGGGCACGATCGCCTGACCCGAGGCCAAAGTGGGCGGAGAGCGCGATCAGGTTGAGCGCCACGGCCTCGACGCGGTCCACAGCATCAAGGATTCTCGGCAGCGCCTCAAGCCCGGCGGCGGAGTCGATCTCCGGAATGAGGCGAATCACGCCCGGCGCCAGCTTGCCGGCCAGTTCGTGCTTGCGGAGCAACACATCGGCGTCGCGCGCATCCTGTGGAACCTCGACTGCCGGCAGCACGACTGCGCCGAGGTAGCGACCACAGGCCGCGCCGAGATCGGCGTCTACTCGACCGGAAGCCGCCGAGGAGAGGCGGACCAGGGTCGCACGCCCGCTGCGACCGGTAACCGTCACGGCCCGAGCCACGGTCTGGAGAGCCGTATCCCGATCCAGCCCGCGCAACGCCCCGAGATCGAACATCACGGCATCGGCGGCCGAGCGAGATCCCTGCTCGGCCGCCGATGCGGACGAGGGAGGGATCGCAAGCACACTACGAAGTGCGAGCACGGGAGCACCCTTTCAGGGGGCGGGCGGGCCCCCGGCTTGCTGTTGGTCGGGGTCGCAGCCGGTCGCTCATAGGAGACGGTCTTCGCCCAGGCTCTGACCCGCCGCGACATCGTCAAGGAATTGCAGTACGGCCTGACTCCAGGCGTCCGGACGTTGGCTCGACGTACCGTGCCAGCACCCGGCGAGCCGGGTCACGCGGCGAAGCGCCAGAGCCTCGATCATGCGATCGAGACCGGTAAGGATCATCTCATCGAGCTCCCCGACGATCACCAGGGTCGGCACCGAAAGGGAGCCCAGGGCCAGTGTCAGGTCTTCCCTCGTCCGCATCGCGTGCATGCCACCATCCAGACCGGGAGCGCCCCAGACCTCCGGGACCTGCGGCGTTGGGCGGGGCGGCGTCCCCGGTCCCAGCGTGGTCGTATCTGAGAGCACCAGCGCATAGAGCTCGTCCGGGTAGTCGACGGCGTACTGCTGGGCGATCTGGCCGCCGAAGGACATCCCGCCGACCACCGCACCCTCCGCTGCGTCCAGGGCCTCGAGCAAGGCCCGCAGATCCCGTGCCAGAGCCGACATCGTGTATTGCTCTGTCCCCGCTGGCGCGCTGCTCCCGCCGTGGCCGCGAGCATCCCAAGTGATCAGTCGGTAGTGCTCTGAGAGCGCCCGCCGCTGAGGCATCCACATCTCAAGCGACACCGTGAACCCATGAGCAAGGACCAGCGGACGGGCATCGGGCGGACCGCTCTCGGCATAGCGGATCCGGATGCCCTCCGGTGTCTCCATCTGTGGCACAGCTGCTCCTCTGCTCCGTCCATGATGACCCTCGTCCGCAACAGCCCCCGATCACCAGTCGTGACGGCGCCCGCGGGCCAGCGGGATCGTGGCCCGTAAGAATGCCAGCGCTCGCCCGAGTTGTTTCTCGTCGGGTACGGCGGCGTGATACTTCTCGATCAGCTGGAGCGCCAGCGCCAGCGCCACCGCGGCCAGCTCGGCCTCGGCGAGCCGTACTTCGCGCTCGGGGAGGCTCTCTGCGTATCCGGTCAGCAGCTCCTCCGTGCTCTGCCAGCCGAAGTGACTGGCGAACAACGCGATGTCGAACGCTGCCGGCACCACCGCCGCATCGCCATAGTCGATCACTCCCCCGAGGCGCTCCCCATCAATCCGCAGGTGATCGCCGTCGAGGTCGGCGTGGCAGAGTGCCATGGCGCGCGGCTCCCCGCCGAGGTGAAGCAGTGGCTCCCTGACACTGGCAACGTCGCTCAGCAGCTCCGGAGCGAGCCCGGACAGTGGGTGTGCGATCATGGGCCGGCCGTCGAACGGCCATAGCCCCGGCCACCACCTCGCCAGTAGGCCCGCGCTGTTACTCGGCTCGCGACCGCGGATCGCGCCTTCGCTGTTCTCGAGCAGACCGAAGCCCTCGGTCGGCAGTGCGTGCAGGCGGCGGAGAAGCTGTCCGACCTGCCTGGCGATCGGGGATTCGATCTTCTCTCCCGCTGGCCGACCCGGCACCCAGGCCATGATCAGCCAGCCGGCCTCGCGATCGACAGCGACCGGCGGCGCTGTCTGGCCGGCGGCCGTGCCCGGCTCCGCGCCAGCCGCCAGCGCCGACAACACGGCGTAGCGCGCAGCGTAGTTCGCCGGCTCCGCGCCGGTCACCCGAGCCCCGCGTGGGATCGCGACGAGCACGCAGTAGCTCGCGGCGCCGCAGTCGACGCGCCAGCCGATCGATGTGCTGCCGCGGCCGACAATCCGCAGGTCATCGGGGTCGAGGCCGGTCGCGGCGTGGAAGATCCGGGCGACGGTCGGCGCGTCGGCGACCGTCCCCAGGCCGGCCAAGGTTAGCCGCCGATGATCTGGTCGAGTCGCTCGGCCGACGCGCTCGGACCGACCACCGCGATCGAGAAGCGGCCGGGGGCAATGAGCCGCCTCGCAACCCGCTGGACATCGTCTGAGGTCACCGCGGTCAGCGCCGCGACCGTCTCATCGGGCGACTCGATCTCGCCGTCGATGAGAAGCTGCTGTCCGTACCGCTGGCAGAGCGCCATCGGTGCCTCAAGCGAAAGGCGAAAGGTGCCGGCCGCGAATTCCTTCGTGCGCAGGAGCTCCTCCTCAACGACCGGCTCATCGACGAGCCGCCGCACCTCGGTGAGGATCACTTCCAGTGCCTCCTCCTGGTGCTCCCGGGTCACCCCCGCGCTCACCACCAGCGAGCCGATGTCCGAGTAGCGTGCTCCGCCCGCTGACACCGAGTAGGCGAGCCCACGGCGCTCGCGCACCTCCTGGAAGAGCCGTGACGACATCCCACGACCGAGCACGGTGAGGAGAATGTCGAGCGCATAGCGGTCCGGGTCACGCCTCGCCAGACCGGGCATCGAGAGCGCCAGATTCGTCTGCTCAAGGTCGCGTTCGTCGATCTGGAGATAGTCTCGTGGACGCTCTCGGTCAGGAGCCTCGGGCGGGGCATTCCGGCCGCGGGGGAGGTCACCAAAGATCTCGTCAGCCCAGGCGGCGATCTCCTTGTGCTTCACGTTCCCGGCAACGGTGAGCACCGCGTTCTCTCTCGTGTAGCGGCTCCGCATGTGTTCGACGAAGTCGGCCCGCTCGAGACCCTGCACCGTGTCGAGCGTGCCGGCGACGGGCCACCCGATCGGTTGGTCACCGTAGGTGGCCCGACCGAGCAACTCGCCCACGTAGGATCCGGGATTGTCGTGCGAGTGTCGGATCTCCTGCTGCACCACGGTGCGCTCGCGGGCAATCTCCTCGGGGTCGATCAGCGAATGCTGGACCATGTCGCCGAGCACGTCGAGGCCGCGCTCGGCCCGCTCAAACGGGAGGTTGTTCCAGTAGCAGGTCAACTCTTTCGTGGTGTAGGCATTGAGTCCGCCGCCCGCGCCCTCGATCGCCTGCGAGATCTCGGTTGCCTGGGGACGCCTTGCGGTGCCCTTGAAGAGCATATGCTCAATGAAGTGGGAGAGCCCATTGGTGCGCGGTCCCTCGTCACGGGATCCGACCCGGACGAAGAAGGCCGAAGCGGCCGACTGGGCGCTCGACACCTCGGCCGTGAGCACTCGCAGGCCGTTCTCGAGCGTGGACAGTTCCAAGCCGTGCGACACCGGTCGCCTCCTCTGCCGGGTCCGTGGAGCGCCAGTACAGTACGCTATGGTATCCGTTAGTTGCATGGGCCCCGCGGTCGCACGCGGTGGAGGGTAGGGACAATGTCTGACACCGCCTTGAACGGTCGCATACTCAACGTCAACCTCACGACCGGCGAGATCGAAGCCGAGGAGATCCCCGAACAGATGTATCGGGAGTTGCTCGGGGGCTACGGCCTCGGCGCACGGCTGCTCTTCGACCGGATCCCGGCGGACGCCGAGCCGCTCGGCCCCGACAACATCCTGGGCTTCTTCCCCGGGCTGCTGACCGGCACGCCCCTCTTTGGCCAACGCTTCCAAGTGGTGACGAAGTCACCGAAGAACGGCGGCTGGGGGGATGCGAACTGCGGCGGCGACTTCGGCCCGATGCTGAAGTTCACGGGCTACGACGGGATTCTCTTCAGCGGGCAGTCGCCCAGCCCGGTCTATCTCTACATCGACGATGACACGGTCGAGCTGCGCGACGCATCGGACTACTGGGGTGGACTGGCAATTGAGACTGAGGATCGACTCAAGGCGGAGCTGGGCAAGAAGATCAGCGTCGCGCTGATCGGGCCAGCGGGCGAGAAGCTGAGCGTGATCTCCGGGATCACCAACGAGCGCGGCCGACTGGCTGCCCGCTCCGGCGTAGGTGCCGTGATGGGCTCCAAGCTGCTCAAGGCCGTGGTCGTCAAGCCGACGAAGAAGATCATGGCCCAGAACAAAGAGGTGCTGCTGACCGTCAAGAGCAGCCTCCAGGGGTTCAACCAGGGCGCCCGCAACTTCTTCACGACCTTCGGAACGACCGGAATCACCGCGAACTCGGCGATCAATGGCGACGCGCCGGTCCTCAACTGGGGCGGCGTCGGCGTCGTCAACCTGACCGACGACATGGATATGTCGGGGATGAACGGCCCGATCGTCAACGAGAGCATGGAGAAGAAATACGCCTGCTGGCACTGCCCGGTCGCCTGTGGCGCCGAGTCTGTTGACGGGAGCGACCGTGGCGAGTTCGCCTTCCCCCGGCACACGCACCGCCCCGAGTACGAGACGATGGGGGCCTTCGGCGTGATGAACGGCGTCAACGACACTGACGCGATGATCGCCGTAAACCACTGGTGCAACGAGTACGGCCTGGACACGATCTCGGCCGGTGCCGCCATCTCCTTCGCCACCGAGTGCTTCGAGAACGGGCTGCTCACCAAGGAGGACACGGACGGCATCGAGTTGCGGTGGGGCAACGCCAGCAGCATGCTCGCGGCGGTGCACCAGATCGGACGGCGCGAGGGCGCACTGGGCGAGCTCCTGGCCGACGGCACGACGGTTGCTGCGAACCGGATGGGCCCGGCCGCACAAGAGTTCGTGACCGCCATCGACGGCGAAGAGCCGCCGATGCACGATCCGAAGCTCGACATCGGGTTCGCCGCTTCCTACGTCTTGGACCCGACCCCCGCTCGCCACACCATCTGGTCACCGGGGAAGAGCTCCAAGTTCCCAACGATGCCCGAATCCCCGGATGACAAGCGACAGTTCACCGGGCGAGCCCCAATCCACAAGGCCGCCCACGAGCAGGCGCACGTCATGAACTCTGCCGGCATGTGCTACTTCATCTACACGATGTCGCCGACTGACCGGATCCCCGAGTGGATCAACCTCGTCACCGGCTGGGACACGACCTACGAAGAGCTGAACGAGGTGGGCGAGCGCATCGCCAACCTGCGTCTGGCGTTCGCCGTGAAACACGGCAACAACCCCGCCGCGCGCGAGGTGCCCGGACGGCTGCTCGGTGAGCCGGCGCAGACCGCGGGGCCGCACGAGGGCTTCACCATCGATCTCGAGACGATGAAGCGAGAGTGGTACGACCTGGCTGGCTGGGACCAGGAGACGAGCGCCCCGAGTCGCGACAAGCTAGAGTCACTCGGGCTCCTCGATGTCGCAGAGGCGCTCGGCGTCTAGGAGCTCTTGAACACGCCTCCCGCGGCATGCCATCGTGCATCCACGGGAGGCGTGACCCGGCATCGACCTGACCGCGTGGTCCGACGGTGACTGCCGCGGTCCGGGCTTCTGGCCTCTCCCATCTGACCTCCCTCGACAGGGCATCTCTCGACAGGGTATCCCTCGGCTACGTAGACTTACGGGGCTAAGGACACACCCCCCCAGACCCCCACTCCCCAGCCCCCGCGTCTGAGAGGCATGATGGCGAAGTACGTCTTCATTACCGGCGGTGTGGTCAGCTCAGTGGGGAAGGGCATCGTCAGCGCATCGCTCGGTCGCATCCTGAAGTCTCGGGGCGTGCACGTCTCGGTCCTCAAGCTCGACCCCTATCTCAACGTCGACCCGGGTACGATGTCCCCCTATCAGCATGGCGAGGTGTTCGTCACCGAGGACGGCGCCGAGACCGATCTCGATCTCGGCCACTACGAGCGGTTCCTCGACCAGGACCTGACCAAGGAGAACTCATCCTCCAGCGGCCAGGTCTACGAGGAGGTGATCCGCAAGGAGCGTCGCGGCGACTACCTGGGGGGGACCATCCAGGCAATTCCGCACGTCACCAATGAGATCAAGCGACGCATCCGGCGTGCCGCCCAGGCTCTCTCCGCCGATGTCGTGCTCGTCGAGGTCGGTGGCACGGTCGGTGACATGGAGGGTCAGCCGTTCCTTGAAGCGATCAGTCAGATGCGATACGCGCTCCCGGCCAACGACACGCTCTCCATCCACGTCACCTTGCTTCCCCACATTGGTGCAACGGGGGAGCTGAAGACGAAGCCGACGCAGCATTCCGTCCGGGAGTTGCGCTCCTTCGGCATCCAGCCAGATGTCATCGTCGCCCGCGCCGACCTGCCGATGCCCGAGCCGTTGCGCGAGAAGATCTCCCTGTTCTGCAACGTGCAGCGCCAGGCCGTCATCGCGCTGCAGACTGCGACGCACTCAATCTATGAGGTCCCACTCACGCTCGAACAGTCGGGCCTGGGACAGATCGTTGCGAACGGTCTCGCTCTGGAGGCGACCGAGCCCGACCTCGACGAGTGGCGTGCCTTCGTCGAACGACTCCGCAACCCGAGTCGACGGGCCCGGATCGCAATCGTCGGCAAGTACGTTGAACTTCACGACGCCTACCTGTCGATCAAGGAGGCGCTCGTGCATGCCGCGGTCGATCACGGTATCGCGCTCGACTTCGAGTGGGTGCATTCTGAGCACCTGGAGACACGACCGGCGGCCGAGTTCCTCAACGGTGTCGACGGGATCTTGCTCTGCCCGGGCTTTGGTGATCGTGGGCTGGAAGGCAAGATCGCGGCGGTCAAGTACGCCCGGGAGAATCTAATCCCCTACCTCGGCGATTGCCTCGGACTGCAGCTGATGATCGTCGAGTTCGCCCGCAACGTGGCTTCAATGCCGGCTGCTCACACTACCGAGGCGAACCCGCGCACCCCCTGGCCGGTAATCTCCCTGCTCTCCGAGCAGCAGCAGGTGAACGAGATGGGCGGAACGATGCGCCTCGGCAGCTACACCTGCCGACTGGTGCCAGGGACCCTGGCGGCCGCCTGCTACGAACGCGAGGTGGTTCGCGAGCGTCACCGGCACCGTTACGAGGTGAACAACGAGTTCCTGCCGCAGCTTGAACAACACGGGCTCCGCGTATCGGGCTGGCTGGCCGACGGGGCCGCGGGACAGCTGGTCGAGATCGTTGAGTTGCGTGACCATCCATGGATGCTCGGAGCGCAGTTCCATCCCGAGTTCACGAGCAGACCGAACCGACCGAACCCGCTCTTTCGAGGGTTTGTCGGTGCCGCGCTCGAGCACGCCGACGCACGCGTCGGTGACGGTCAGGCGCTGGCGGCGCTCGCGCCGACGCGGCAGCTGCTCAGCGCCGAGCGGACCGGCTAGCCGATAGGTGCCAGGTGATTCTCTCAGTCAGGTTCATCCACATACTCGCGATGTTCTGGCTGATCGGTGGCATCGCAAACACGATCGTGCCAATCTACCGTGCCTGGTCTGACGAGAACCTGCAGGTGAAGGCCATCCTCCTGAGCGGCGCACGAGGCAACTACACCGCCTGGCTCCTCCCTGGTGTGATCGCGAGCGGCCTCACTGGCTATCTCTACGCTGGGGTGCTGGACCTGAACGTCGTGACGACTGGCTGGTTGGCCGTGATGGGCCTGGTCTGGATGCTCCAGATCTTCGCCCTGATGCCGCTGCTCGGCGTGGCGCTCCGGCGGGTGCACTATCTCTCGCTGCAGGCCGACAAACGTGGTGAGTCGACGCCCGAGCTCGAAGACGCTTTGGCCGACAACGCACCGCGGGTCTTCGGAGCGCTGATCGTGTTGAGTGCCCTAGTGATGACCGTGCTTCCCATATTCAAGCCGTTCTAGGAGACTGGAGTCCTCTCAGAGCACGTACACCGGCAGCCCGGCGAGCCGCGCCCGGCCCTCGGGGTGTCAGCAGAGTACCGGCACCGTCCCGCTCCGCCGGATTGTCGCCGGAGCGATCCGCCCCGTACTCGATCCAGGCACCCCCAGTTCGAGGCGCAGGGCCCACGCCAGCATCGAGGAAGCGGACGATTCGTTCACCTGATCGGGAGTAAGCGGAGAGCAGCTGATGCGCATCTTCATGGACACCGCAAACATCGACCAGATCCGCCGGGGCGCGGCGATGGGGGTGGTCGACGGCGTCACCACCAACCCCTCGCTGCTCGCCGCAGAAGGGGTCGAGTACCGCGAACGGGTGCTTGAGATCGCCGAGGTCGTCAGCGGTCCGATCTCTGCCGAGTGCACCTCAGAGAGCACCGCCGATCTGGTCGAGGAGGCCCGCCGTATCGCTAGCTGGCACGACCAGGTGGTCGTGAAGATCCCGCTGACCGAGCAGGGTCTGGGGGCGATCCACCAGCTTGCCGTCGAGGGCATCGAGGTCAACACAACCTTGATCTTCTCCGCCAATCAAGCCCTGCTCGCCGCTCGGGCCGGCGCCCGGTTTGTCTCCCCATTCGTGGGCAGACTGGCCGACGCAGGTCACGATGGGATCGAGACCGTCCGTGAGATCGTGGACATCTTCGAGACCTACGATCTCGAGACGGAGGTGCTTGCAGCCAGCCTGCGCGGGCAGCGCGACGTGACCGAGGCGGCACTCGCCGGTGCGCATGTGGCGACGCTCCCACCGGCAGTACTCTTCGGGATGGTCAAGCACCCCCTGACGGACCTCGGAATCGAGCGATTCCTCGCCGACGCCCAGCACTACACGCCCGTCTGACAGAACCGTTCGCTGCAGCCAGGAGTAGCTCGTTTGGACAAGGAGTTTGCCATTCGGTACCATAGCCCGGTCGCGGTCTGCGACGCTCCTCTTCTCCGCCCCGAAAGCACACGGTACCTATGACGAGCACGCAACGCGGGCGCGAAGCGCCCGCGGAACAGCGCAACGAAGGGCGACGCCGACGACGTGGCGGGCGTAACGGTCGGCCACCACGCGACTGGGGTCGTGACGAGGAGATCGAGCAGCAGCCGATCGATGCCAGCGTCCCAGAGGTAAACATCGCCGCGCTGGAACAACTCGCGCGTAACGAGCTCATCGACGTCGCCACCGAGTTCAGTGTCGAACAACCCGCGGGCATGCTGAAGCAGGAGTTGATCTACCGGATCCTCCAGCAGCAGGCGAAGCGCAACGGTGCGATCTCCTCCGGCGGCGTCCTGAACGTCGTCGACGAGGGCTTCGGCTTCCTCCGCGGCGATCGCCTACGTCCCGGCCCGAGCGACGTCTACGTCTCCCAGTCCCACGTTCGCCGCTTCGGCCTCCGCTCTGGTGACTACGTGACCGGCCAGGTACGGCAGCCCCAGGAGTCAGAGAAGTACTACGCCCTGCTACGCGTTGACACCGTCAACGGCCTCGACCCCGAGGTCGCCAAGCGACGCCCCGACTTCGAGGCGCTCACGCCGATCTTCCCGAACCGCATGCTCCGCCTGTCGACGACGGCGGACGAAGTCAGCCAGCGGATGGTCGATCTCTTCGCTCCAATCGGACGTGGTCAGCGCGGCCTGATCGTCTCCCCGCCGAAAGCCGGGAAGACGATGCTGCTCAAGTCAATGGCTCACGGGATCATCGCCAACCATCCCGACATCCATCTGATGGTATTGCTGATCGGCGAACGCCCTGAAGAGGTGACCGACATGCGGCGCAGCGTGCGCGGCGATGTGATCGCCTCGACCTTCGATGAGCCGGTTGAAGACCACACGCGCGTGACCGAGGTGGCGCTCGAGCGGGCGAAGCGATTAGTCGAGGGCGGCACCGATGTTGTCATCCTGATGGACTCCATCACACGGCTGACGCGTGCCTACAACACCGGGATGCCGACCAGCGGACGGACGCTCTCCGGTGGGATCGACCCGACCGCCCTCTATCCGCCGAAGCGTGTCTTCGGCGCTGCCCGCAACACCGAGGAGGGCGGCTCGCTGACGATCATCGCGACCTGTCTGATTGAGACCGGCTCGCGCATGGACGATGTGATCTTCGAAGAGTTCAAGGGCACCGGCAACATGGAGCTGCGGCTCGTTCGGCGCCTCGCCGAGAAGCGAGTCTACCCGGCGATCGATGTGCTGGGTTCGGGGACCCGGCGGGAGGACCTGCTCTTCGATGAGGATGAGCTCAGGCAGGTCTGGCTGCTCCGCCGCATGGCCTCAATGCTTGAGGACGACAGTGGCGACGCCGCCGAGCGGGTGCTGGAGCGCGTCTCCCGAACCGAGTCGAACGAGGAGTTCCTCATCTCGCTCAAGGCGGGGGCCGTCTAGGCACTGTCCGGTTCACCCCCTGGGATCGGCAACCAACCGCTATCTGATCCACCACCCGAGCGAGCTTCGCCTGCGCGCCCGCCATTCGACCGGTGCCGTCGACCACATGCTCTCCTGAGAGAGGACGCTTACGCTATCTGGGGAGGCGCGTACTCTATTAGTGCGGCCTGATCTATCCACAGGAGTACCGCCGAGACCGGGGCGGAGACGCGGTACGTCCGAGGAGGCAGCCGCTCCGTGCGCCGCCCGCCAATGGAGGGTCCACAATCCGCGGAACGATCCAGCCACCTCCACGCGAGAGCCGCCGAGACCGTGAACGACGCCGGCTCCATCCGCGCCACCGGGGCATCTCCTGGAGGCCGCTCCTGCACGCCTTTCTGGTCGGCGTGCTCTTTGTGGCCGTCGTCGTCGCCGGCCAGTTTCCGGTCCTCGTCGGTGACGCTGCCGCCGATCCGTCACTCGAGGCCAGCCACCTGGGCTTCCCCGGACTCGTGAACTCAGCGCCGCTGGCGGCGCAGACCGAGATACAGGCCGCGCCCGTCCCCGTGACGGTGCTCGCCCCCGGGGTCACGGAGGGGACGGTCCTGGGCGTGGACGATCTGACGCCCGCCGAGCTAGCCACTCGTGAACAGGAGGCAGAAGCGGGCTCTGTGGCCACCGGAGACCTCCCCGTGGACAGCGAGACGCGAACGCCAATCTATATCAAACATCTGGTGCTAGAGGGCGACACCGTCAGCTCCATCGCCGAGGCGCACGGTCTCGGCAACGAGTACCTCACCTGGAACAACGTCGATCTCACCGATCCGAACCGGCTGACGCCTGGCGACCTGCTGATCGTCCCGCTCGAAGAGGGGATCGTCCACCGCGTTCAGATCGACGAGACGGTCTCGTCGATCGCGCGGCGCTACGACGCCAAGATCCAGGACATCGTCGACTTCGGCGCCAACCAGGTACCCGACCCGAGCCGCCTGCAGGCGGACACCCTGCTCTTCGTGCCGGGCGGGCGGATCGTGCCGGTCGCAGCATCGATCCGTCCGGGACCGATCGTGCGGCTGGATCAGACCGGCGACTGGTACTGGCCGGGTCCCGGACGGATCACGTCCGAGTTCACGGCATGGCACCCCCTCGGCATCGACATCGGCATGTCGAGTGGAACGCCGATCGTCGCGAGCAAGGCCGGCGTCATCCAGTTCGTCGGAGGCGATCCCTGGGTCTCCTACGGGCTCCACGTGATCATCGACCACGGAAACGGTCTGGAGTCGACCTACGCGCATCTCAGCGGATTCGCCCCACACACGATCAGCGGGGAGGCAGTCGGACAGGGCACGGTAATCGGCTACAGCGGCAACACCGGTCGCTCCACCGGCCCCCACGTGCACTTCGAGATCCGCCTGCATGACGTGCCGCAGAGCCCGATCCCGCTGCTCAACCAGTAGGCGGACCACAGCCAGCCGGTCTCCTGCCCACAGGCCGACATCAGCTGCTCTCTGGACAAGCTAGCGTTTCGCGCGAGAGTCGAGCAGGACCACCCTGCGGCTCTCGCCGACATTGCGGCTCTGGATGCTGAGGCGGGAGAGCGGCTCCTCGGGATCGGCGCCCATCTCCTCCAAGAACCTGAGGAGTTCGGGAGAGTGCCCTCGCTCACCCGGGCTGAATCCAACCGGAATGACGATCTTCGGTTCCAGCGCGACCGTCACCCCCGCGGCCGCCTCCGGTGTGAGACCACCGGGAAGAGCAATCGGGATGATCAGGATATCTGCCTGGGAGAGTCTCTGGGACTGTGCCGCCGTCGGCCTCTGCCCCAACCCACCGAGGTGCACGAAACGCATCTCTTCGGCGAGACCGATGTAGAGCGTGGTGGTTTCGGCTGCCTCACCCTCGGCAACCGGCCAGAGGGCCGGCAGACCCTCAAGCTGCATGCCACGGATCTCGTACTCGCCCGGCCCGCCCACCTCAAACGGATTGCCGCGCACGCCCTCTCGGTGGTTGTGCTGGGGGTGGTCGCGGCTGATCGTCACGATCTCGCCGGCGGGGCGGTTCATGTCGACGCCGGCGGAGCGGTCCGTCGGGTCCATCACGACCGAGGTCTGGCGGGTACGTAGCCGCGTCGCGGCGTGTCCGAGCCAGGTGATGTCCACGAGTGAGCTCCCAACCGGAAGAGCGAGAGCCCGATCGTAGCGGGCACGCCCGCCTCGGGCCATCTCCCGTCCCCGCCCTAGATCGGATCCCTCGGGATGGCGGGCGGGCCGCCGCTGTCAGCCGGAGGCTCGAACGGTCGCATCACACGCGGATGCGCCAGCACCACAGAGGCGTTGTGCCCGACTCCCGTGCTGTTCGCGATGCAGACGAGCGCGTTATCGCTGCGCACACCCAACGGATTCCCGTCGAGGTCGATCTCCGGATCCTCCGTGAGGAGATTGAGTGTCTGCGGAATCCGGCCGCGGTGCATCGCTTCAAGCAGCATCACCACGCTCAATGGGCCCGACGCCGCGAGCAGATCGCCGGTGTGGCCCTTGAGAGCGGGCGTATACATGTGGTGCCTCGTCGCAGCACCGAAGACGCGCTTCACTCCGACCGCCTCCAGGCGGTCGGCCTCCACCGACCCCGATGCATCGAGCGCCACGACATCGATCTCCGCCCGGATCCGGCCACTCGTCGCGAGAGCGAGTTGGATCGCGTGTCCGATCTGCTGCTCATCGAGCGCTGGCCGGCCGCTCTGGCCCGGGGAGAACGACGCGCCTTCCCCTTCAAGCTCGGCCAGGATCTTGACGTTCCGGGCCTCCGCCACCTCGAGCGCCTCCAGCGTGATCATCGCCGCGCCTTCGCCCAGCACAAACCCACTGCGTCCCTGGTCCAGCGGCTGCGACACCGTCGCGGGGTCGCCGTTATTGGGAGCGAGCTGCCCGCTGGCCTCAAAGGTGGCGAGCGACAGCGGCGTCAAGGGCGCCTCGCTGCCACCGGCCACGGCCACCAGGGCGTCACCGTGCCGGATCATCCGGGCAGCCTCGATGATCGCCATCATGCCGCCTGCGGCGCCGTTCCCTACCTGCAGGACCGCACCGCTGACGCCGAGCATCGACGCGACCGTCGCCGCTGGCGTCTCGGATCGCGGGCGCCCGGCCAGGAGCTCAATCGCGCTCAAGAGATCGCCACCGGAGACCCGCGCGCTCACCTCGGCCTCCGAACCATCGCTGGCCCCCTCGGAGCCGATCACGATCGCCACCTGCCCGCGGTTCTGGGGCGAGAAGCTCAATCCGGCACCCTGAACGGCACTGAGGGCGGCGCTCACGGCGAACCGGTTCCGTAGATCGAGCGTCCGCCAGTAGTGCTCATCAAAGCGACGGTCCCGCTCCCCGGCATCGGGCACCTGCGCTGCGATACGGGTCTGGAAGGCCTGGGCGTCGAAACGGGTGAGTGGGCCGACTCCTGATCGACCCTCTTCGATGGCCTGCCAGAGTTCTCCACTGCTGCGGCCGAGCGGGCAGACCACCCCGACACCCGTGATGACCACGCGGCGGTTCGGCGCGTCGGGATCCTGCAATGAGGTCACCGGGGAAGGCTGGCGACCAGACCGGCCCTCGCCCGAGCTGATCTCTCGGCTCGATCAACCCGCATCGGGCCCCACTGCGCAACCATCGCGCCCCAGGCGAGACCGCCGCCGATCACCGCCATCAGCACATGGTCGCCGGGCTGCAGGCGGCCGGCGAGTTGGGCCTCGTGCAGGGCGATCGGAATCGTGGCGCTCGAGGTGTTGCCGTAGCGATCAACGTTGATGAAGGCCCGTTCGATCGGCAGCGCCAGGGCGCGGGCGATCGCGCGGATGATCCGTTCGTTCGCCTGGTGGGGGACGAACAACGCAACGTCCTCGATGCCGAGCCCGGCCTCCGCGAGCGCAACACGCGCGGCATTGGCCATCTCCTGAACCGCGACGCGGAAGACGGTCCGTCCATCCATCACGATGTTGGCATCACGGGCGAGGGGGTCGCCCTCCACTCCACCGGGGCCCCCGGCATAGAGGGCCTCTGCCTGTCCACCGTCGGATCGCAAGACGAACGACTCGATCGAGCCAGCCTCGCCAGTCACCGCGGGCTCGAGCAGCGTCGCGCCGGCCCCGTCCCCGAACAGCACGCAGGTCGATCGGTCGGTCCAATCAGTGATCCGCGACAGTGTCTCCGCGCCGATCACGATCACCTTCCGAGCCGCGCCGGTGGCGATAAACTGCGTCCCTGAGGAGAGAGCGGCGAGGTAGCCGGTGCAGGCCGCGTTGACGTCAAAGGCGCCGGCGTTGGTCGCCCCGATGGCGTTCTGGATCCGTGTCGCCACCGACGGGAACATGCCGTCGGGCGTGCATGTCCCGACCAGCACGAGATCGATCTCCCTGGGGTCAACTCCAGCGGCGGCGAGGAGGCGTCGGGCCGCCTCCGCCCCGAGCGTGCTTGATGTCTCGTCGGGAGCGGCGATCCGTCTCTCGCGGATGCCGGTCCGCTCGACGATCCACTGGTTGGTCGTCCCGACCATCTGCTCGAGGTCGAAGTTGGTGAGGACCCGCTCGGGAAGACATGCACCGGTCGCGGCGATCCTCGCGGCAAAACTCATGCTGGACCCCTCTGCCATCGGAAGCGTCGCCCTCCGGTCGGGCAGCAGACGGCCGCGCCAGTGTAGCGCCATCATCGCCGGGCGCGGGGACGATCGGCGCAGGAGCGCGGTTCTTCGGCTCACAATTGACCCGCCCGACGCTCCCGGCTTACAATCAGAATCGTGGAATTAGCACTCTCTGGCCGAGAGTGCTAACGGGGGGTCACTGTGCTCACTGAGCGGCGTGAGGCGATTCTCGGACTGGTAGTCGACGAATACATCGACACCGCGGTGCCGGTCAGCTCACGCTCGCTCGTCAACCGCCACGAACTGCCGCTCTCAACCGCAACGATCCGCAACGAGCTCGCCTGCCTCGAGGAAGACGGATACATCACGCACCCCTACACCTCGGCCGGCCGAATCCCCTCCGATCTCGGATACCGCCACTACGTCGAGGTGTTGATGTCGGAAGAACCGATCGGCATCGAGGAACAGCGGACGATCGAACACCAGCTCCACCAGGTCCATGGTGGTCTCGATCAGTGGCTGAGCCTGACCGCAACGATCCTGGCGGCGACGGTCGATGGCGTGGCGGTGGTGACCGGACCGAGGGCCGATCACACCCGGCTCAAGCACACGCAGCTCGTCGAGCTGCACAGCGACCTGGTGCTGCTGGTTGCCGTGATGGATGACGGTCGGATCGCACAGCGGGTGTTGCACCTCGCCGGCCCATCCAGCCAGTCCCAGCTCACCATCCGCGCCGAGCACATCAACGAGCTACTGCGTCGCGCCGACAGCGCCGCCGCGCGAGCGGCCGCCGTGACGTCTGAACCCGGTGACGAGCAGCTGATCGTCGAGGCAATCGCCGAGCTGATCGGCGAGAGTCGTACGGCCGACGAGACCTACCTCGACGGCCAACGGACGGTCCTGCAACAGCCGGAGTTCTCCGATGTCGATCGGCTCCGAGACGCCGTCGACCAACTCAATGCCTACCACCTGCGAACGATGCTCGAGCGTGCGCCGGCCACCGAGCCCGGCAGCGCGCGGGTGCTGATCGGTCGCGAGCACGGCGACGACCGGATGCAGGAGTGGAGCGTGGTGGTCTCGTCTTACGGCGATGAGAGCACGAGCGGGACCGTCGCCGTGCTCGGACCAACCAGGATGCCCTACCAGCGCTCGATCCCGCGCGTTCGCTACGTGGCGACGCTGATGAGCGCGTTGCTACACGAAGTCCGCTAGACAGACACGAACGGGAGAGCATGAGCGATCTGGGAACCCGCGCGGCCGAAGAGCTGCCTGACGATTCTGCGGAGCGGACGGCGGAGGTGGGGCTGGACCTGCCGGCCGAGGTCGAGCGGCTCGAGGCTCGCTGCCTTGAGCTGACCGAGGCTCACGCCCGCGCCATCGCCGACTACCGCAACCTCGAACGACGGACGGCTCAGGGACGCGTCGAACTGCGCCAGCAGACCACCGCGGCGGTCGTCACCGACCTGTTGCCGGTCTACGACGACCTGACCCGTGCGCTGGAGGCCGTCAGCGACGATCTCCGGGGGCATGACTGGCTGGACGGCATCACCTTGATCCGTGAGAAGTTCCAGCGGGCCGTGGCCCGGACCGGTGCCGAGGAGTTCGAGGTGCTCGGTACGTCGTTCGACCCGCGCGTCCACCAGGCGGTCGGCTTCGCTGCCGGTCGCGAGTCGGAGGTCGTCGCGGTCGTGCAATCGGGTTGGACGATCGGCGACCAGCTGATTCGCCCGGCAATGGTCATGGTTGGCAACGGTGACGCCTCAAGTGAGACCCAGACACCGACAGGGCAGCAGAGCCCCGCATCCTGAGCGCGGCTCACCACCAGACAGTTAGCACGGTTCGCTCGACGCCAGCAGGCGCTCGGGCCGACTGACGGAGGTAGCAATGGGCCAGATAATCGGAATCGACCTCGGTACCACCAACTCAGCGATGGCGGTGATGGAGGCCGGAAATCCCCAGATCGTCGCGAGCGTCGAAGGTGGGCGCACTACGCCGTCCGTGGTCGCCCGCAACAAGGACAGTGAGCGCCTCGTCGGGACGATCGCCAAGCGCCAGGCGGTGACGAACCCCCAGCAGACGCTCTATTCCGTCAAGCGCCTGATGGGACGCCGGTTCGAAGACGCCGAGGTGCAGCGATTCAAGTCGGCCGCCGGCTTCGAGATCGTGAGGCTGCCGAACGGCGACGCCGGCGTCAGGATGGGAGATCGCGACTACAGCCCACCAGAGGTGAGCGCAATGATCCTCCAGAAGCTCAAGGCGGACGCCGAGGCGTACCTCGGCGAGGAGGTGACGGAGGCGGCCATCACCGTGCCCGCCTACTTCAGCGACTCCCAGCGACAGGCGACGCGCGATGCCGGGCGCATCGCCGGGCTTGAGGTGCTGCGCATCATCAATGAGCCGACCGCCGCTTCGCTCGCCTACGGGCTCGACAAGGAGGGTGAGGAGCTGATCGCGGTCTACGACCTCGGTGGCGGCACCTTCGACATCTCGATCCTCGAGCTCGGTGAGGGGACCTTCCAGGTCCGCTCCACCAATGGCGACACCTTCCTCGGCGGCGATGACTTCGACGAGGTAATCATCGGCCACCTCGCCGATGAGTTCCGGCGCGATCAGGGGGTTGATCTCACTCAGGATCGGACCGCCCTGCAGCGCCTCAAGGAAGCCGCCGAGAAGGCCAAGATCGAACTCTCATCGGCACAAACCACTGAGGTCAACCTCCCATTCATCACGGCGGACGCCTCAGGACCCAAGCACCTGGTAACCAGCCTCTCCCGTGCGCAGCTCGAGCAGCTGGTCGGCGACCTGGTGGAACGCTCACTCGCACCGTGCCGCCAGGCTCTGGAAGACGCCGGACTCACGGCCTCCCAGATCGACGAGGTCGTGCTCGTCGGTGGCATGACGCGGATGCCGCTGGTCCAGCAGAAGGTCGAGAGCTTCTTCGGCAAGGAGCCGCACCGCGGCGTCAACCCCGACGAAGTGGTTGCGATCGGCGCGGCGATCCAAGGTGGCGTGCTGCGCGGGGACGTGAAGGACGTCCTGCTGCTTGACGTCACGCCGCTGACGCTCGGCATCGAGACCCTGGGCAGCGTGATGACGCCGCTGATCGAGCGCAACACGACCATTCCGACCAGCCAGTCTCAGGTCTTCTCGACGGCCGCCGACAACCAGCCCTCGGTCGAGATTCACGTGCTCCAGGGGGAACGCTCGATGGCCGCCGACAACAAGTCGCTGGCCCGATTCATCCTTGACGGGATCCTGCCGGCGCCACGAGGCCTCCCGCAGGTCGAGGTCAGCTTCGACATCGATGCAAACGGGATCGTAACGGTCTCGGCCAAGGACCAGGCAACCGGCAAGGTCCAGCACGTCACGATCCAGGCAAGTTCGGGCCTCGACGACACCGAGGTGGAGCGCCTGCGCAACGAGGCCGAACAACACGCTGCCGAGGACCAGGAGAAGCGCGACGCGGTCGAGGTTCGCAACGGCGGTGACTCGCTCGCATACTCCGCGGAGAAGCTGCTCAAGGACAACGACGAGCAGATCTCGAGCGAGCTGAAGGCACCGGTCGAGACCGCGATCAGCGAACTCCGCGAGGCGCTGGCTGGCGACGACATCGCTGAGATCCGGACCAAGACCGAGGCTCTCTCTGAGGCGATGCAGGGCATCGGCCAGGCGATCTACGGGGCCGCCGGCGAGAATGGGGCGGGGCCGATCCCCGACGCCGACGATGCCTCCGACGGAGGCGAAGAGGAGGCCAGCACGATCGAAGGCGAGTTCCGCGAGGTCTAGCGGCGGCGGCGCCCAGCGGGGCAGAGCCACCGAGGAGTCACCGATGCGGCGAGGGTTCGAGTTCGAACAGGTCTACAACTTCCGCGACATCGGCGGCTATGTCGCCGCCGACGGTCACACCGTGCGCTGGCGTCGACTCTTCCGCTCCGGCGAGCCACAGCGAATGAGCGAGAGCGAGGCCGAGCACTTCTCAACCGTGGTGGGACTGGCCACCATGATCGACCTCCGCAGCGACGACGAGGCGAACCACCGCGCCGGCATCGGCCCGCTCCTGAGCGACCCGGTGGTCCGCCACCACTTTCCCATGGGTGACCCTCGCTCCAAGTTCGCGGCGCGCTCGACCGGCACCTGGGATCCGCACTACGACCGACTACTCACAGAGCACGGGGCCGACTGGGCGGCGATCGTTCGGCTCCTTGCAGACCCCGGGACCTATCCCACCCTCTTCCACTGTGTCACGGGCAAGGACCGAACGGGCGTGCTCGCCTCACTCGTGCTCGGTGCCCTGGGCGTGGATGAGCAGGCGATCCTCGATGACTTCGCCCTCAGCCAAGAGGGGATGGACCGGCTCGTTTCCGATCTCCGTGAGCGCGGCAAGATTGGACCCGACGAAGCGCCGAACCCCGCGCTTGCAGTGCCGGTTCCCGCCCTGGAGGAGATGCTGTCCGCACTGCGTCGTGAGTTTGGTGGCGCGGCGAACTTCCTCAGCGCGCACGGCACAACCGATCGAGAGCTGGAGTCGCTCGCCGAAGAGCTGCTCGAGTAGCGGGCGGGCGGACCGGTCGAGCGCCGCTCAGGTTCGTCGGGCCGCTGCTAGACTGGTGACAGCCGATTGCCGTCAGCCACCATAGACCTTCACCGATCCGGACCTGGATGCCTCCACAACAAGATCCCTACTCGACACTCGGTGTCGCCCGTAACGCCTCGCCTGAGGACATCAAGCGAGCATTCCGCAAGCTCGCGATGGACTTCCACCCCGACCGAAACAAATCGAGCGGCGCAGAGTCTCGCTTCAAGGAGATCAACGCGGCCTACGAGGTGCTCTCCGATCCGGAGAAGCGAGCACGCTTTGACCGCTTCGGTCAGACTGACGGGGGTGGCCAGGGCTTCGCTGGCTTCGATTCGATGGGTGGCTTCGGCGATATATTTGACGCCTTCTTCCGCGGCTCGGCATCGCGACAGGCCGTGCCACAGCGGGGAGCCGACCTCGAGGCGAGGCTCACGATCGACTTCGAGAGCGCGATCTTCGGGGGCGAGCAGGAGATCACCTTTCAGCGCACCGAACGCTGTGACGACTGCAGGGGCCGCGGTCAGAAGGACGGCGGGGAGCGGGCAGGTTGCGAGAGCTGTGGGGGGAAGGGTGAAATCCGCCGCGCCCAGCAGTCGCTCTTCGGACAGTACGTGAACGTTGCCACGTGCCCGAGCTGCGAGGGAGTCGGCACCATCGTCACCGACGCCTGCGAGAACTGTCGTGGGCCTGGCGTCCGCCGCGCTCGCGTGACACGCAACGTGAAGGTGCCGGCCGGGATCGAGCACGGCTCCCAGCTTCGGTTCGCCGGTGAAGGGGATGTCGGTGCGCGCGGTGGGCCCGCCGGCAACCTCTACATTGAGATCCGCGTCAAGCCTCACCCCGACTTCAGGCGGGTCGAGCGCGACCTCGTCTACGAACTCCCGCTGAACATCGCCCAGGCAGCGCTCGGGACGACCCTTGATGTACCGACCGTCGACGGGGACGCCCACGAACTCGAACTCAAGCCGGGCGTTCAGCATGGGCAGATCTACACCATCAAGGGGCGCGGCGTACCGCATCTCCGCGGGAACGGCCGCGGGGATCTCCTCGTTCGCACGCACATCGTGACCCCCACGAAGCTCTCCGGCGAGCAGCGGCGGCTGCTCGAGGAACTCTCGGAGTCGCTGGGCGATGCCGAGCCCCCGCGAGAGGGCTCGCTGTTCGGCCGCATCCGAGAGGCGCTCAGCTAGAGCCTTGGCCGGAGACGACTGGATCGAGGTCTCCGCTCTCGTCGATCCTGCCGACGTCGACACGGTCGCCGGGTGGTTCACTGACTTCGGCATCGACGGCGTCGTCATCGCCCCAGCGATTGCACCCTCCCCGGAGGATGAGTTCGCCGTCATCGAACTCGACCAGTCGACTCGGATCTCCGCCTACCTGCCTGATCCCTTCCCCGTCAGCGCGCGTCGCCGTCTTCGGCGCGCGCTCGACCGACTGCCCCTCCGGTCGCACCTGCCGAGGTTGCGCTATCGCCCGATCGTGTCATCGGACTGGGCCGAGCAGTGGCGTCAGTTTTTC
The DNA here is from genome assembly GCA_965249675.1 of Dehalococcoidia bacterium. Taxonomy (GTDB): domain Bacteria; phylum Chloroflexota; class Dehalococcoidia; order UBA2979; family UBA2979. The sequence continues at coordinate 1,079,997 of OZ252250.1, read as the reverse complement.
GGGGTCCAGCACATCGGGGAGCGCCTTGTGATCCGTCCGACATGGCTCGAGTACGAGGCCGGCCCGGGTGAACTCGTGATCGATCTTGACCCCGGACGGGCCTTCGGCACAGGACAGCATGAGACCACACGACTCTGCCTCGCGGCTCTCGAGCGGTGGCAGCCGGCTGGCGCGCGCGTACTCGACCTCGGAGCGGGCTCAGGGGTGCTGTCCATCGGCGCCGCCAGACTCGGCGCCCGTTCGGTGCTCGCTCTCGACACGGACCCCACCACAGTTGAGGTGGCCCGTGCGAATGCCGACAGCAACGGGGTGGGTGAACGGGTACTGAGCCATTCCGGCTCCCTGGGAGAGGGCTGGCCCGTTCGGCTCTCCGACGCCTGGCGGCGAGCCGATCTGCTCGTTGCGAACATCTCCGCCGCGGTCGTGCTCGATCTGCTCGAGACCATCGCGTCCGTCGTCCGTGCCGGCGGGATCGTGATCCTCAGCGGCTTCCTCGAGCGCGACCTCTCGTTGGTCGAGCGTGCGGCCGGGCAGCGTGGCCTCGAACCGCTGGAGGTCTCGCGGGAGGGCGACTGGTGCGCTCTGGTTGCGCGCGTCACCGGGTCAGCGTGAAGTCGGACTCCAGCCACGTCGTCGGATCGACGTTGACGCCGTAGATCGTGAGTTCCCAGTGCAGGTGGGGACCGGTAGAGAGGCCGGTAGAACCGACCGCCCCAAGCACCGCTCCTCGATCAACCGCCTGCTCCCGGCTCACGGCGATCTCCGAGAGGTGATGGTAGCCCGTGATCACCCCGGCACCGTGGTCCACGAGTACGGAGTTTCCCCGAATCGGCATCTCGCCGACCCACGACACCCGGCCCGCGGCCGCGGCATGGGCGGGTGTCCCCTCAGCGGTGGCGATGTCCGTGCCACTGTGCTGTCCGGTGACGGGCCCACCGTTGATCGAGCGCCCCTGTCCGAATTCAGTGGTGACCGCACCCTGAACCGGGAGCTCAAAGAGGCCCTCCCAGCGGCGTGCGCGATCAAACTGCTCGAACTGCTCGGTGCGGATCGCACGCTCCTCAGCCGCCACATCGGCGGTGAGGATCGCACCCTGCTCTTCGGTCAGCGTGAGCAGGTCGACCGGCCGCTCAACTGCCGTCACCATAACCGACCGCATGCCCTCAGCGCTGACCGTACCGTCGTCGGTCCTGAGCACCACCAGCAGCCCCTCCTCCTGGACCGTCGCGCCCAAGGGGACACCGATCACGGCGAACCAGGTCTCCTCGCTCTCTTGCACCAGGGGGTGAGACAGCCCGAGGAACGAAACGCGCGCGCTCGTCGCGCCCACGCCGGACACTCGCAAGGCGAGCGTCTCGCCCACACCGATCGTCGCTGCACTGACTCGCATCGACAGCTCACTCGTGGGCACGGTCGTGGGCGGCGTTTCGCCGGGGACGGTGGTTTCGGGGGGAAGGGGCGTCGGTTCGAGGACTGCTGGGGTCACCTCGGAAGAGGGAGAGGTGGCCGACGGCGAGGCGATCGCCCCGGGAGAGGGAGCGATGGTCGCCGACGGCGAGAGAGAAGTGGTCGCCTCGCCGTCGGCGACCACGCCGGGCGAGGGAGAAGCGGTCGCCGGCGATGCAGCCTCAGGCGGGGCTGATGCTGGTGTGGGTGGAGTTCGGGTGGCGCGTACCACGGCGGGCAGCACCGCTCGGTTCCCCAGGACACCCTCCGTCACCACGACGTCCGAGCTGCCGCGATCGCGAAACTCGTCGGCCGCGGCAACGCCCGCAATCAGCAGCGCCACCACCACAGTCACTACCAGCCAGGCCAGCAGCCGGCGTTTCGGATCGCGGGGCGGCGAGGGAACTGCGGACGACACAGACCACCGAATCCTGGAGCACCAAGGCGACAGGGCCTGGGTCTCCAGCCATGTTACCGCCGAGCTCCGCAAGCGACCGAGCGACCGCCTACCTGCCGGCACTGTCGCACTTGGGAGGTTGATATACTGCGGCTCGGTGCCAGAAGGCTCACAAGGCGTGCGGGAGACCCGTGGAAGACCCCCAACTCGTCGCCCGCCGGATCATCGACAACATCGGGCGTGTGATCGTCGGGAAAGAGTTCGAGGCGCGGCTGGCGCTCGTCGCGTTTGTCTGTCGCGGTCACCTCCTCCTCGAGGACGTCCCGGGAGTCGGCAAGACGATGCTCGCTCGCACCCTCGCGCGCTCGGTCGGCTGCCGCTTCTCGCGCATCCAATTCACGCCCGATCTCCTGCCGTCCGACGTGACCGGCGTTTCGGTCTACCAGCAGCAGACCGGGGGGTTCGAGTTCCGCTCAGGGCCGATCATGGCGGAACTGGTGCTCGCCGACGAGATCAATCGCGCGACCCCGAAGACGCAGTCCTCGCTGCTTGAGGCCATGGAGGAGCAGCAGGTCACGGTCGACGGTGTCACCCACCCGCTGCCACAACCCTTCATGGTGATGGCGACACAGAACCCGATCGAGTATGAGGGCACCTTCCCGTTGCCCGAGGCTCAACTCGATCGTTTCCTGATGAGGGTGCGCCTCGGCTATCCATCACCCACCGACGAGGTGCTCGTGATGGACGCGCAGCAGACCAGACATCCGATCGACGATCTGGGCGAGGTCACGAACCGGACCGAGGTGCTCGAACTCCAGCAGGCAGTTCGCGAGATCTATGTCGACCCGTTGATCAAGCAGTACATCGTCAACCTGGTCACGGCCACGCGGTCGCACGAGAGTGTCTACCTCGGCGCCTCGCCCCGCGGCTCCCTCTCGCTGATGCGAGTCGCACAGGCCTACTCGATGATCGAAGGCCGCGACTTCGTTCAGCCGGATGACATCAAGCTGCTCGCCTACGCGACGCTCGGCCACCGCGTGATCGTGAGCCCGAGCGCTCGCGTGCGCGAGATCGACAGTGCGCAGATCGTAGATGAAGCGATCGAGCGGACCGCGGTCCCGGGTATACGCGCGCGCGGTGGTGCCTGAGGAGGCGCCGTGCGCCCCATCACCCGCACCGTTGCGCTCCTGAGGAGATACCAGAATCCATCGATCGCGCTCGCGCTGGCTCTGGTCTGCGTGGTGCTCGGGCTCGCCACCGGCTTCTGGCTGCTCTTTCGACTCGCCTACCTGATCGCTTTCGCGGTCCCCGGCCTCTATTTCTGGACCCGTTCCATGTCTCGTCGTCTGGACCTCAACATTCAGCGACGCACGCACCGCGTGACGCGCGGCCAGACACTTGATGGCCGGATTACCGTGCGGTCTCGATCGCTTCTGCCCAAGCTCTGGATCGAGGTGACGGATCACTCCTCGGTACCCGGTCACGCCTCGAAGCGAGTCCTGACGCTTGGTGCCCGCGGCGTCGCCTCGTGGTCCTATCAGACGCCGGCCCGGGTCCGCGGCCTCTACGAACTCGGGCCGGTCACCGTGGTCGCCACCGATCCCTTCGGCTTCTTCCGCCTCGAGCGAACGTTTGGAAGCCAGGCGACCGTGCTCGTCTACCCGAACGCGCCGGAGCTGCCCCACTTCTACATCCCCCCGGCGAACCTTCCCGGCGAGGGCAGGTTCCGCCGCCGTACCCACAACGTCACGCCCAATGTGGCCGGGATCCGCGAGTATGCTCCCGGGGATTCCTTCAACCGGATCCACTGGCCGGCCACCGCTCGGGTCGGACGGCCGATGGTCAAGCAGTTTGAGCTCGATCCGGCGTCAGACATCTGGATCGTGCTGGACCTCGAGGCGATCCGGCACGCCGGAGAGGGGGAGGACGGCAGCGAGGAGGCGGCCGTGCAGGTAAGTGCCTCGATCGCCCGCCACTTCATCAGCTCGAACCGTTCGGTCGGGATGATCTCCTTCGGCGATCAGCTCCGGGTCGACGAGCCCGACCGCGGGGCGAATCAGTTCACGCGCATCCTTGAGTCACTGGCGCTCGCGCGAGCTGCCGGGGATGTCCCTCTCCATCAGCTGCTGCTTGAGGAGTCACGCCGCTTCGGCCGACACACGACGGTGATCGCCGTATCACCCTCCGCCGACACCGAGTGGGCGCTGGCGCTCGCCGGTCTCAACGCGCGTGGCGTCGAGGTCGCCGCCGTCCTACTCGAGGCCGACACCTACGGCGAGGCCCCCAACCCCCTCGAGGTCTATGGGACGCTTGCGGCCGGCGACATCTACACCTACACGGTCAGGCACGGTGCCGATCTGGCGCAGGCCCTGGCCAGTGGCCACGCGCGTTTCGGCGGGACACAGCCGGGAGCCCGGCCGTGACCAGTGTTCCCTGGGATCGCTACTTCCGTCCCAGTGGGGCCGATCGCTTCCGCGGGCCCGAGGGGATCCAGGGCGCCGTCCGCGACGGCAGCCGCTGGTTCAGCCTGCTCCTCCTCCTGGTAGCTGCCTTCGCGATGACGAATTCGCTCGAAGAGGCCAACTGGGTTCGCGAGATGCCATCACTGACGGTGGCGGCCTTGACCGGCCTCTTGACGGGATGGGTGCTCGCGCAGCTGCCCTACCGTCAGTGGCTACTCCAGCTCAGTGGGATCGCTCTCGGCCTCGTCGTCGTCTTCGCGCTCGTGCTCAACCGAATGGAATTGGCCGATCCGCTCCTTGGAAGAGGGGTGCGCCCGCGTCTCACCGAACTGTGGCTCCGACTACGCGACTGGTTCGGGGCTCTCCTGGACGGCAGCACGTCCAGCGACCCTGTGCCGTTTGTCCTCGCTCTCATCCTTGTGGTCTGGGCGGTCTCCTACACGTCGGCCTGGGGCGTCCTGCGCTGGCGCAACGTCTGGGTCGCGTTGATCCCGCCAGGCTTTGTCCTCCTCACCAACATCTCCTACCTACGTGATCAGTCGAGCGTCCAACTCGTGCTCTTCCTCTTTGTCGCGGTGCTGCTGGTTCTGCAGCTCCACTACGAACGGGCCCTGAGCCGCTGGCGCCGCGACCAGATCTCTTGGCCGCAGACGATGTCGTTTGAACTGCTCTTTGCCGGAGTCTGGATCGCACTCGCGCTGATCCTGGCCGCCTGGCTCGTGCCCACTGCAAACCACTGGGGTCCGATCGCCGATACCTGGTCGCGGGCGATCCAACCGGCCAGCGACCGCCTGGAGGGGCTGAGCCGTGTCTTCGTCGGTGTCTCGGCCAACCGTGACCTCCCGGTGCACAACTTCGGCGATGTCCTACCGATGCGCGGAGGCGTCTCGCTGAGCGACGACCCGCTGATGTCGATCGAGTCGGAACGGCCGGGGAACTTCCGGGGAGCTGTCTACGATCGCTACACCGGGTCGGGCTGGCGTGTGTCCAGCGCCGAGGCTCGACCGCAGATCGGGACCACCGTGGAAGCGGCCGGCTTCGGGACGCCGCTGAGCCAAGCTCAGCGGCGTGAGCCGGTGACGGCGACCATCACCGTGCTCGGTCCCGTGCCCAGCCGCCGCCTGCTGATACCGGGCGACCCGCTGGCCACCGACATCGATGCGGACCTGATCTTCGGGGCAGGACTGCTTGACGTGATCGGAGTCATCCCGGAGCGTCGATTGGCCGAAGGTGACAGCTACACGGTCGTTGGCGCCGTGAACGGTGCATCTCAGTTCACGATGCTGACGACCCCGACCGACTACCCTGAGTCGATCTTCCAACGATATACCCAGCTCCCCGGCGATCTGCCGCCGGAGGTCGCGGTGCTCACACGGGATCTGGTCGGAGAGGGCGCCCATCCCTACCAAGCGGCCCGGGTCGTCGAGCAGTACCTGCGGACCCTGCCGTACACGCTCGATGTCGCAGATCCACCACCGCTGACGGACGCGGTCGGCTACTTCCTGCTCGAGGCCCGCGCGGGATACTTCGACCATCACGCCTCGGCGATGGCCGTGATGCTCCGCACGGTTGGCATCCCCACGCGGATGGCGGCTGGCTTCGCGCTCGATGAAGAGGACTTCGACCCGGCGTCGAAGAGCTTCGTCCTCACCGAGGAGGACGCGTGGGCCTGGCCAGAGGTCTACCTGCCCGGGATCGGCTGGGTCGAGTTCAATCCCACGCCAGCCCGCCCGCTGGTGGAGCGTGTGAGCAGCGACTTCGAAGGCGGCCTGTTCCCGGGGAGCTCAGAGCAGCTGGACCTCCTGACCGAGGAGGAGATGCTCGAGCAGCTCGAGGCGCTGTTCGACATGGAACCGGCCAGTGGGCTACCGGAAGGATTCTTCGCTACGGACGGGCCGGGCATCGGCGCGCTCGTCGTGCGCGTGGTGACGATCTGGGTCGCCGTTGCGACGGCGCTGCTCGTGCTGACCCTCGGCACACGCCTCGCCTGGACGTACCACTTCCGACGAATTCCCGGTCCGCAGCGTCCCTGGGCAAAGATCCAACAGATCGCCGTATGGGCATCACTGCACCCGCCAGAGGTCCAGACCCCACGGGAGTGGGCCGAGGAGTTGGCCGAGATGCTGGGGGACGAGGAGGACCTGGTGCAGCTCGCAACGGCATACACCACGGTCCGCTACGGCGGGAACCGTGCAGAACCTCGGCCCGAGGAGAGCGAACGCCTCGACGCGGCTTACCGTCACGTGCGCTCACGGCTGTGGTGGCGTGTGGCGACCCGTCCCATTCCCCGTTGGCACTCGCGGTCAGCGGTCAGCCTCGGCGCCGACCGCCCCACGCCCGGCATCTAGCGCCTGGAATCGAGCGAGCTCCCGATAGAGCCCGAGGAGCACCAGCGCTTCAGCCGCAGTCAGGTCCGGCTGGGCGAGGGCCTCGGCCAGCGCGGCAGCGGCAGCAGCCTCCCCGGCGGCATCGCGATCGGAGGCGGCGCCACTGGCACCCCCTGGGACTGACCCACTGGGACCTGCGGCGCCGGGACCTGTGGCACCAGAGCCCGTACCGCTGGAACCAGACCCAGAGCCGGCACCGCCGGCCTGCGCACCACCGCCCTGTTGCGACTGCCCGGAGTCTCCAGCCCCTGAGCCCGGTGACCCGGCTGTGCCCGGATTCGGATTCAGTTCCGGTAGGCCATCGGTTCCGCCGTCGCCAAGGCGGGCGCCCCGCTCGTCCTGTGAGGTGGGCGGCGTCTCAGTGTCCGCGATCAGCCTCAGCACGAGTTCGAGGTTCGCCTTCGTGTCGATATCGTCGGGTGCGAGCCAGAGCGCGTCGATGTAGTGGCGCTTCGCCTCAGCGAGCAGGCCACGCTGGACCGCCAGTGCACCGATCGCATAGTGCAGCGCCCTCGTCAGTTCTGGGTCCTCGGTCTGCATCAGCGCCTCCTCCGCGAGGACCGCCCCCTCCTCGAAGCGACGAAGCTGGTGAAGGGTATTGCCGAGGTTGAAGCCGATTCGCGGTTCCCCGGGCTCGGCCTCCGCGGCGTCGCGATATGCACCGAGGGCAGCTTCATATCGCTCCTCCTCGTAGGCGCGATTGCCGGCTTCGACCTGCTCGGCAGTGCTGCCGCCACTGCACCCGGCCAGCATCAACAGTGGGATACCGACCAGAATCGATGCGGAGGGGAGGAGCGGTAGACGCGCGTCGGCAACCACGAGCGGCAGCGTCAACAGGACGATCGCCAGAGCGAGGAACCACTGGTAGCGCTCGATCGGCTGGCGGACGATCTCACTCCCGAAGGTGGCCTGTCGCATTCGCTGCAGCTCGATCGCCAGGCCAGCCAGCGTGTCGAGTTCGCGGATCTCACCCGAGCTGACCTCCGCCACCGTTTCCAGCGTGAGCCGATCGGCCCGCGTCCGGACGCCGGGCTGATCGCCTCGAACCAGCGTCGCACCCGCCTCGGTACCGGCCGTCACAGTAAAGATCGGGACGCCGACCCGAGCCGCCCGGTAGGCTGCATCGATCGCACCGGCCTCCAGATCCTCACCGTCGGAGACCACGATGATCAGCTGTGTCTCGGCCCGATCGGGAACGGCGAGCAGCTGTAGCGAGGCATTGATCGCCCTCCCTAGGTCGGTGCCGGGCGGCACGAGCGGTGCCTCCCCCTGCGCCTTCACGATCAGCTGCGCAAGGGCGTTCATATCGAGCGTCAGGGGTGAACGTTCGAAGGCATCGCCGGCGAAGATCACCAGCCCCGCACGGTCCTGGCGCAGATGGGTGAGCAGCGTCACCAACTCCGCAGACGCTGCCGCAGCACGCGTCGGCAAGACATCGGTCGCGGTCATCGAGCGGGAGACGTCTAGCGCAATCGCGATGTCCACACCGCGGCGCTCGACGGGAACATCGGCGCTGCCCCAGTAGGGACGTGCGGCAGCGACGACGATGAGGACAACGGCGAATGCCATCACCGCGGGCCGCCACCGTGGGCGCCCGGCACCGCTGCGTCCACCCGCCGTTCCCGGGCCGTAGTTCGAAGCGGCCAGCTGTCGCCGGCGCCAATCGAGCTGCCACAGCCAGAGGAGCGGCGCAACGACACCGAGCAGCAGCAACGCCAGCGGGTCTGCCAGGCCGGCATTCACGGGTAGCGCCTCAGCCAGGTCGCGCCCGACAGCTGCTCGGCGAGGAGCAACGCCACGGTCAGGAGCAGCAGCCAGGGTGCGAACTCCCGGTATGAGATGAAGCGGCGGTCGCCGACCCGTGACCGCTCAAGCTCAGCGATGTCGCTGTATGCCTGAGCGAGCTCCTCCCTGGTCCGGGCGTTGTAGAACTTGGCGCCGGTCATCTGGGAGATCTGGCGCAGCGTCTGACTGTCGATCGACCCGCTGCGCCCAGCGGCGCCGCTCAGGAAGCCGATCGTGTAGACGTGCACGCCCAGTGCCCCCGCGACGCGGCCAGCGTCGAGCGGTTCGATCTCTCCGGCATTGTTCTCGCCATCGGTCAACAGCACGACGACGCGACTGCGCGCCGGCGACTGCTCCAATAGGGAGAGGGCTTCGGCGATACCGAGGCCGATCGCGGTACCGTCGGCAAGCAGTCCCGACGTCAGAGCGTCAATCCGGTCCTGGATCGCTTCGAGGTCGTGCGTGAGCGGCGACAGTGCCAGAGCGCGTGACTGGAAGACCACCAGTCCCACTCGATCTCCTGTGAGCGTCTCAACGAAGCTGCTGACGACCTGCTGCGCCTCCTCGAGCCGGCTCACTACTGGCCGGCTACTGCCCGAGACGGTCATCGAGCTCGAGACATCGACGGCCACGACGACATCGATGCCCTCCGCCGGCCGCTGCGTCACGGCCAGCCCCTCGCGCGGGCGGGCGAGGGCGAAAATCATCGACGCCACGGCGAGCAACCGAAGGGCGGTCGGCAGCCAGCGCAGCCGCACGCGCCACGTCGGGCGAGCAGCGGCGGCGAGTACGGCGTCGCCATCGGCGACCGCTAGGCTGGAATGGCGGCGGGGCCGCAGCACGCGGTACCCGCCGACGAGGGCGAGCAGCGGCAAGAGCCACAGCGCCTCGGGCGTTACGAGCGTCACCTGGCTGGCCTCCCGACGGGGACTGCCAGGGGATCGGGTCGTGCCAACTCGATCACCTCGTAGGCGACGGTGAGGTCGTCATTTGCGGAAGTGGGCGCCGGATGCGAACGGGCGTAGACCGCGTCCTCGCACCGCGCGAGCAACCCGCTCACGAGGCGCACCTGCCAGCGCTCGATGCCGACCGCCTGGGCTCTCGCCCCGAACTCGCGGGACGTGAGTGCGGTCGCCGGAAACCCGAAGCGTTGGGCAAGGTACTCCCGCATCGTCAGTGAGAGCTCGGCATAGTAGCGCTGATAGTCGTCGGCTGCGACCAGCCTCAGGCCAGCGAGCTGGTCCAGGCGGGCACGGGCCTGATCCTCAAGCTCATGCCCGGCCTGTTGAAGAGTAATGCGGGGCTGAGCCACCTGGCGCCGTCGCCTCCACCAGCCACCGACCAGCATCAGTCCGAGCGCCGCCGCCAGCGCGATCCCTGCTCCCGTTCGCAACCCGGGACCTCGGACATCAGCAAGGCTCAGCTGTGGTTCGAGCGGCTTCAGTTCGAGGTCGCCCGCCTCCCGTACCGGAACGATCCGCAGGATCGGTGGGCGGACCGCTGTCCCCCCACTGCTGCCGTCACTTCGCAGCCAGGAGACGGTCACATCGCCCGCATGCAGATCGCCCAGTTCAAAGGCGACCAAGACGAAGACATGGGTCGTGACGGCCCCATCACCTCCCGGCGCGAAACTGACCAGATCTGGTTCCTGGCTCACCAGTTCGATCCCCAGCGATCGGTCCGGTTCAGAGATGGTGACGAGCAGATCGACAGCGTGACGGACGGTGATGGTCAGCCGCATGTGTTCACCGATGGTGGCGAGACGTGGCTGGAGCGTCGCAGTCGCAGAGAAGACGCCAGCCCCCTGTGCCCGGGCCTCGCTGGCACCGATCCCGCCGGCAGTGGTCAGCATGGCAGTGAAGAGGCAGGCGGCGAGGAGAACGGCGATACCGGTGAGCCCCAGCCCACCGACCCCCTTGGCCAACGTCATCGCCGCCTCGTGACGCTGTGGAAGTAGTGCGCGATGGGCGCAACCAGGTCCCGGTCAAGCCGGATCTCGATCTCGGCGACTGCCGCTGCCTCGAGCTGTTCGTGACGTCGGGCGACGCGGCTGTTCGCCTCCTCGGCATAGCGCCTGCGCACCTCCTCGCTCCCGGTGTCCACGAGCGCCGTTGAACCTCCCTCTGCCAACCGGAAGCTCACCAAGCCACCAGCCGGGAGCTCGAGATCGATGGGATCGACGAGGACGAGCGCAATCACCTGGTGCCGACGTGAGAGGGCGCGCAGGGCATCGCTGTACCCATCATCGAAGAAGTCGGAGACCAGGAAGACGAGCGAACGGCGGGTCAGAGCGCGCGAGAGGTACTCGGCGGCTTGGGCGATGTCGGTGCCCTCGGTCGATCGTGCGTGGTGCAGGACATCGCGCACCAGCCGGCGGGCATGCCGGGCGCCCCGGCCGGGCGGGACGAAACGCTCGACCCGCCCGGCGAACGTCAGCAGCCCGACTCGATCGCGGTGCTCGACAGCAGCGAAACCCAGCAGCGCCGTCAGCTCGGCCGCCGCACCGATCCGCCCGAGCCCGTACTGGCCGACCAGCTGCGAGGCCGAGACATCCACCGCACAGACGAGAGCGCCCTCGCGCTCCTCGACGAAGCGCTTGACCCACGGCCTTCCCATGCGGGCCGTCGCGTTCCAGTCGACCATCCTCAGCTCGTCGCCGGGGGCGTACTCGCGGGCCTCGGCGAACTCGATCCCCGAGCCGCGGAAGATCGAGCGATAGCCGCCGCCCAGTGACGAGCTGGCGAGCTGCCGCATACGCAGCTCGATCCCCTTGATCTGCGCATGCTGTCTGGCAGTAAGCGTCCCGGTCGCATCCTCGAGCAGGCCGGTCGGTTGCCCCACAGGCGGCTGTGCGCGGCGGCCGAACCAACGCCACATCTCAGGGGATTCCGACGCTCCCGAGGAGGTGGGCGACTAGGTCCTGGGCCGAGACCCCCTGCGCTTCAGACTCGTAGCTCAGGACGAGGCGATGACGCAGCACGTCAGGGGCAAGCGCCTTGACATCATCAGGTGTCGTGTAGTCCCGCCCCTCGAGGAAGGCGTAAGCCTGCACTCCGCGCGCCAGGAATGCGGCGGCGCGAGGTGACGCACCGAACTCGATCAGGGGGGCAAGATCGGGTAGCCGGAAGCGCTCCGGATCACGCGTCGCCTGCACCAGCCGCAGGATGTACTCGCGCAGGGGCTCATTCACCTCGACCGCGCTCACCGCTCGACGGAGGGCGATGATCTCGGCCGTGCCGGCCACCGGGTGGACCTGCGCCCGCTCTTCGGTCAGGGCCTGAGCAAGGATCACCCGCTCCTCGTCGCGGGCCGGGTAGTCAACGATGATCTTCATCATGAAGCGGTCGAGCTGCGCCTCCGGCAGCGGGTAAGTGCCCTCCTGCTCGATCGGGTTCTGGGTCGCCAGCACGAGAAACGGATCGGGCAGGGCGTGCGATTCTCCGCCGATCGAGACCTGCCGCTCCTGCATCGCCTCGAGCAACGCCGACTGCACTTTGGCCGGCGCTCGGTTGATCTCGTCGGCGAGGACAATGTTGGCGAACACCGGCCCGCGACGCACCGTGAACTCAGCCTCGCGTGGGTTGAACACCAAGGTCCCCATGATGTCGGCGGGCAGCAGATCGGGCGTGAACTGCAGACGTGCGAAGCTGGCCTGCAAGACTCCCGCCAGGGTCTGTACGGTCAACGTCTTTGCGAGACCAGGGACGCCCTCGATGAGCGCGTGGTTGTTGGTTAGGAGCGCCACCAGCAGACGGTCGACAAGCCCGCGCTGGCCGACGATCACCTCGCCGATCGCCTGACGAATCGCTTCCAGAAGATCGTGGAGATGCGCAGGAGCGGGCGATCGGCCAGCCGTCGAGGAGACCATGGGGGTTCCCTAGCACTCGTTGGGGTACGCCTCGAGTCTAAACCCGCGTGGCGATCGGAAAGAGGGCTACCGAGCCGACGCCAATCCCGCGCTGGCAGCGGCCGGCACACCACGCTCCTCAGCCGTCCCCAGAACGCCAAGTAGTGCCCGGATCTCAGGAATGAACTTGCTGCCCGCCCCCCGATCGATGGCACCGCGACGGTATCGGACCGGCCGTTCAGCGGTCGGACAGATCACCAGCTCGACCGGCAGATCACCCGGATAGCGGTCGAGCACGCCGCAGATGTGTCGCAACCGGCGGCGGTCGGCTCGCTCATCGGTCGTCTCCTCGATCCTGATCTCGAGCCTCCAGCCCCTCTCATCGGCCGAGGGCGACTGGGAGGCCGTCATCGGGGGGGGCTCCAGGGGCCGGAGCGGCGTCGGGTCGTCGAGCGGACCGGGCATGCCGCCTTGCGGCCCGGGGTCAGGGGGCGGTCGATCCGGAGCCGGGAGATCCCTCCCGCCGCCGCTCGAGGCCGTCCGCGCCCCGGGTGCGCGCGGCCCGAGGCGGAAGCTCTGTAGCGAGGCACCAACGAGCTCGTGGCGCTCGGCGTCGTAGGGCGCGAGGTCTTCGACCGCCACGGTGAGCCGGCCGTTGCGAGAGCGGACCCCAACCCTCGCCAGCAGCACCATCCCATCACGAATGATCTCTCGGAAATCCGCGTAGCGGTCGGGCCAGATCGTGACTTCGACCTGACCGCTGGCGTCCTCCAGAGTGACGGCTGCGAATGGCTTCCCCTGGCGCGTGGACAGGGAACGAACGGCTGCGACCGTCCCTGCGATGACCTGCTGTTCGCCGGTCATCGCCTCGTTAATCTCCGCCGCCTGCACCGTCACATACTCGGCAAGATCGGCCGCGGCCCGGTCGAAGGGGTGCTCGGAGACGTAGGTGCCGAGCAACTCCTTCTCCCAGGCGAGCAGCTGGGCCCGTGGAGTTTCGGCGACCTCCAGTTCGAGTGCGGCGAGCGGGGTATCGACCTCATCTCCGAAGAGATCAAACATCGAGGTCTGGCCCGTGTCGCGGAGCTTCTGCTGCTGTTGAGCGAGGGCAGCGATGCGATCTGCTGAGGCGATGACGCTGCCCCGATCGGCAAGCAAGTCAAGCGCGCCGGCCTTCGCCAGCGAGACGATCACGCGCTTGTTCATCTCCCTCGGTTGGACGCGCCGCGCGAAGTTCTCGAGCGAGGTGAACGGACCGTCGCTCTCCCGTTGTTCGAGCAGCGAGACGACACCGCCCTGACCAACGTTCTTGATCTGGGCCAACCCGAATCGGATCGCCGGTTCACCCCCTGGTCCTCGTTCGATCGAGAAATTCACACGCGAGCGGTTGATGTCCGGTTGCAACACCTCGACACCGAGGCGGGTGCACTCGCCGATCGCCGCAGCCAGTCGCTCCTGTGAGCCTCCGGCGGCGATCAAGACTGCGGTCAGGTATTCAACCGGGTAGTGCGCCTTCAGGTAGGCGGTCTGGTAGGCGATCGTGCCGTAGGAGACCGCATGGGCTTTGTTGAAGGCGTAGCCGGCGAAGGGTTCGATCAGGTCGAAGAGAACCGCTGCGGTCTCTTCCTGGTAGCCGTTCTCGACGGAGCCTTGGAGGAATCGCTCTCGTTCCTCAAGCATCACCGCTGGGATCTTCTTGCCCATCGCCTTACGCATCACATCGGCCTCGCCGAGGCTGTAGCCGGCGAACTGGCGGGCGATCTGCAGCACCTGGTCCTGGTAGGTGATAACGCCGTAGGTCTCGTCAAGGATGTTGGCCAGATCGGGGTGCGGGTAGGAGGCCTCGGCCCGCCCGAACTTCACATCGATGTAGCGCGGGATGTGCTCCATCGGCCCGGGGCGGAAGAGCGCAACCATCGCTGCGAGCTCGGTGATGTTGCGCGGTTTGAGCGCACCGACGTAGCGCCGCATGCCCGCCGACTCCAGCTGGAATACGCCGAACGTTTCGGCGCGGGCAAGCATCTCGGCCGTCAGCGCATCATCATCGGGAATCGAGGTGAGCTCGACGGTCTCACCTCGTTCCTCCCGGATGAGCTCGACCGCCCGCCCGAGGATCGTGAGGTTGGTGAGCCCGAGGAAATCGACCTTGAGCAACCCAATCCGCTCGACATCAGCCATCGCGAACTGAGTGGTCGGCAGTGCATCGTCATCCTTCACACCGGTCGCCCGCTGTAGTGGGACGATGTCCATCAGCGGGTCGCGGGAGATGACGACCCCGGCCGCGTGGGTCGAGGCGTGTCGCGCAACACCCTCCAGACTCCTGGCCGAGTCGATCAACCGTCGTCCCTGCTCCTCGCCCTGGTAGACCGTCTCCAGGTCCGCTGACTGGCGGAGTGCGGAGTCGATCGTCACACCGAGCTGGTCGGGCACCATCCGGGCGATGCGGTCGGTCTCCCCGAAGGAGAGCCCGAGTGCGCGCCCGGTATCGCGGATTGCCGCCTTGGCGCCCATCGTCCCGAAGGTGCAGATCTGGGCAACCCGGTCGCGACCGTAGCGCTCCGCGGCGTAGCGGATCACCTCCTCGCGACGGTCATCGGCGAAGTCGAAGTCGACATCAGGCATCGAGATGCGCGCCGGGTTGAGGAAGCGCTCGAAGACCAGTCCGTGGGTCGTCGGCTCGATGTCTGTGACGTCGAGCGTGTAGAGCACGATCGATGCCGCCGCCGAGCCCCGCACTGCCATCGGGATCGACCGTTCGCGAGCAAAGCGGGCGAGGTCTCTCACGATCAGCATGTACTCGGCGAACCCGGTCTGCTCGATCACCATCAGCTCGTAGCGCAACCGCTCGCGGTGCTCCTCGGTGGGCGGGTGATAGCGCCGCTCCACACCCTCCTCGCAGAGCTCCCTCAGGTGCTCGAACGCCGTCAACCCCTCAGGAACGCCGGCGTCGGGGAGTTGCGGGCGGCCAAAATCAAGCTCCAGGTTGACGGTCTCGGCGAGGCGCAACGTGTTATCCGCGGCCTCGGGGTACGCCGGGAGCAGACCCCGCATCTCCTCGGGTGACTTCAGGTAGAACTGATCGCTACTGAATCTGAAGCGATTCGTCTCGCTAACGGTCGCGTTCGTACCAATGCAGAGCAGGACATCGTGCGGCTCAGCATGTTCGGGGCTGGTGTAATGCGAGTCGTGCGTGTGGACGAGCGGCAGGTCGAGGCTCCGGGCGAGGTCCGCCACCTTGGGCGTGAGCTGACTGAACTGATCGATGCCGTGTTCCATCACCTCGAGGTAGTAGCGCCCCTTGAACACATCGCTGTACCACCCCGCGACCTCTCGGGCCCCCTGCTGATCGTCCTCGCGCAGACGCTGCAGCAGCTCGCCCGAGGGGCACCCCGAGAGCACGATCAGCCCCTCGGAGTAGCGCTCGAGCAGCTCTCGATCCATCCGCGGTCGCCGGTAGAATCCCTCGAGATGAGAGAGGCTCGAGATCTTGATCAGGTTCCGATACCCCTGAAGATCCTGGGCCAGCAGCGTCAGGTGGTAGGGCCACTCGCCGGAGGTCTTCTCGTGTCTGCTCCCGCGAGCGACGTAACCCTCAAGGCCGATGATCGGCTTGATCCCGGCGTCGGTGGCCGTCTGGTAGAACTCCAGCGCCCCGTGCAGTTGCCCGTGGTCGGTAATCGCCAGCGCCGGCATCTCGAACATCACCGCGCGCTCTACGAGATCGTGAATCTTCGACATCCCGTCGAGCAGGGAGTACTCGGTATGTGTGTGCAGGTGAACGAACGTCATAGGGCCTGCGTCTGACCACACCCCGGATCAACTCAATGGCATAGATACCTGCGCGAACGGGTGTGCGAATCGGCAGGAATGAAAGGGTAGCACAGCTCCGTATGCGCTGAAGGCAGTCCGGACCCTCGTACCCGCCTGGGTTTCAGCTCTCCAGTTCGAACGCCCGGTGGAGCGCTTGCACCGCCTCCGCGACGCGGTCTGCCGCGATCACGCAGGTGATGCGGATGTCGCTCGTGGCGATCATGTCGATGTTGATCGCGGCCTCGTACAGCGTCTGGAACATCTTGGCGGCGTATCCGGGCGCGCTCACCATGCCGGTGCCGATGACCGACACCGTGCCCAGGTCGGGCTCGGAAACCACCTCCTCGGCGCCCAGGTCGGCGCGCACGACCTCGACGATACCGAGGGCTGCCGCCAGATCTTCCGGGGCGACGGTGAACGTCATGTCGGTCAAACGCTCGACGCTCGCGTTCTGCACGATCGTGTCGACCGAGACCCCCGCATCGGCGAGCGGGCCGAAGAGCTGGGCCGCAACCCCGGGGCGGTCGGGGACACCTCGCACCGTCACCTTCGCCGTATGCTGCTGGTGGGCGATTCCCCGCACCTTGTTGCCCTGCTCCATCGTCGTCTCCCTGTGGATCAGCGTGCCCGGCGCATCTTCATCGAAGCTGCTCGCGACCCTGATCGCCACGTCGTAAAGCTCGGCAACTTCAACCGCCCGGGCGTGCATCACGCGAGCACCGGTCGTCGCCATCTCGAGCATCTCCTCGTATCCGATATCCCGGAGCGGGCGAGCAGCGGGACAGATCCGGGGATCGGCCGTGTAGATGCCAGCGACATCGCTGAAAATCTCGCAGCGGCCGGCATCGAGGGCAGCCGCGAGCGCAACCGCGGTCGTATCGGACCCGCCGCGACCGAAGGTCGTCACGTCGAGGTCATCTGAGATCCCCTGGAAGCCGGCGACGATGACCACCCGTCCAGCCGACAGCTCCGTCTCAAGCCGATCGCTGTCGATCCCGGAGATCCGCGCCCGCCCGTAGACGGCAGTCGTGCGAATGCCGGCCTGCTGGCCGCTCAGGCTGACGGCATCGATGCCAAGCTCGTGCAGCCCCATCGACAGTAGCGTGCTGGTGATGGTCTCGCCGGTACTGAGCAACACGTCGAGCTCGCGTGGGTCGGGCGTCCTGGTCAGTTCAGCGGCCAGACCGATTAGATGGTCGGTCGTATCGCCCATCGCCGACACCACGGCGACGACCCCGTCCCCAGCGGCCTTCTGCCTGGCGATCCGCCGCGCCACGCCCTTGATATGGCCCGCCGTGGCGACCGAGGAGCCGCCGAACTTCTGAACGACGAGCGGCATACGGGCTAGCCAACGTTCAGCAGCGTCGCGCCTGCCGAGCTCATGCTGCAGATGCGAGTATCGACCGCGAGGCCATGCATGGCGGCGACACCGCGCATTACGCCGGCCACGTCGTCGGCCTCGGAAACATCGACGAACGCAGCGATTGCAGAGCCACCTCCGGAGAGATAGACACCCCGGGCGCCAGCGTCCCGTGCGGCCTGGAACACCGGATACATCGCCGGGAATCTGGTCGCCCGAGCCGGCTGGTGGAGAACATCGGCTGTGGCCACCTCCAACAGGTCGTAGCGTCCCTGGGTGAGCGCCGCCACCAGGAGCGCGGCACGGCCGATGTTGTGAACGGCCTGGTTGCGGGTCAGGCGCTCGGGTAGCTCTCTCCGCGACTGCTCGGTCGGCATCGAGAACTCGGGCAGCAGGATCGCCAGACGCAGGTCCGCAGGCGGGGTCAACCCGACCTGCACCAGGCAGTCTTCATCCTCCACCACGACGCGCAGTCCGCCGAGCATCGCCGGAACGATGTTGTCGCCGTGGCCCTCGAGACGCACCGCCAGCCTGAGCAGCTCCTCAGCGCTGTGGCCACCCTCGATCAGGGCATCAGCGGCAATCAGGCCGGCCGCTCGCGCCGCCGCCGACACTCCCAATCCTCGTCCAATCGGGATGTCCCCGGTGTACTCGACGGTCAGGCCCGCCGGCACCGCGGCGCCAGCCTGCTGGAAGAGGGAGATGGCGGCACTGGCCGCCATCTGCTGGACCGGACCCTCGGGGGGCGGCACCCGCTCATCAGCGATCGTCACCGTATAGATGGCCGTCCAATCGAGGGCCACGCCAAGACTGTCGAATCCTGGTCCGAGGTTTGCGGAGGTGGCCGGGACGCGCACGGTGGCGCTGGAGTGCTTGGTCATCAGCGGAGTGTAGGAAGCCCGCTCTACACCGGCAAACCACCCCCGGGGTCGGCCACAGGAGCCGCCTCCCGAACCCGTAACCGCGGGCGGACTCGCGTACACTTGGGCCTGGGCAACGGCGACATCCGGGCGGTCGGACGTCCTTGGAGTCGGAGGGCCCGAAGGGGGTTGGGGTGGCAGACATCGTTCTGGTCAGTGGCGTCCGAACGGCGATCGGGACGTTCGGTGGGTCGCTGAGTGAAACACCGGCCTCAGACCTCGGAGCGCACGTGATCCGCGAGGCAGTGGACCGTGCCGGAGTCGACCCCCAGTCGGTCGACCAGGTGATCCTCGGCTGTGTTGGCCAGGTCGCTGAAGACGGTTACATCGCCCGCCATGCCTCGATTAAGGGGGGCATGCCGGTCACCACGCCGGCCTACACGGTCAACCGGATCTGCGGGTCTGGCCTCGAGGCGATCAACACCGCCGCGCGCTGGCTCGAGACCGGCGATGCAGAGGTGATCGTCGCCGGTGGCGCCGAGAACATGAGCATGATGCCGTTCCTCCTGCGCAAGGGTCGCTACGGCTACGGATACGGTCACAGCCAGCTGGAAGACGGGACGATGCACCTCGTCACCGACCCGTTCGAGAAGATCCTGATGGGCGAGACCGCGGAGAATCTGGCCGAGGCCTATGAGCTCTCGCGCGAGATCCAGGACGAGTTCTCTGCGCGCTCCCACGAACGCGCTCGCGCCGCGATCGACGCAGATCACTTCAAGGAGCAGATCACGCCGATCGAGGTCCGCAAGGGCCGACAGACCCTCACCTTCGATACGGACGAGCATCCTCGGGAGACCACGATCGAGAAGCTTGGCGGCCTGCCACCGGCGTTCCGGGCCAACGGGAGCGTGACCGCAGGGAATTCCTCCGGGATCAACGACGGGGCGGCGGCGGTCGTCGTCACCACCGGCGCCAAGGCCAGGGAACTCGGCCTGACGCCGCGGGCGCGCATGGTGGCGCGAGCTGAATCGGGCGTCGAGCCGCGAATCATGGGGCAGGGACCGATCCCGGCGATCGAGAAGGCCCTGAAGCGCGCCAACTTGACCGTCGATGACCTCGACGTGATTGAGCTCAACGAGGCCTTCGCGGCGGTCACCGCCGCCTGTTCCGCCGTGTTGAACCTTCCCCTGGAACGGACGAACCCGAACGGGGGCGCGATCGGCCTCGGACATCCCGTCGGCGCCACCGGCGCCATCCTGACGGTCAAGGCGATGCACGAACTCGAGCGCACCGGCGGTCGCTACGCCCTGGTCTCACTCTGCATCGGTGGCGGGCAGGGGATCGCAACGATCTTCGAGCGCCTCGACTAGCTCGACCGAGCCCGCCAGCCGGGCTGCCCCGGCTCGCATCGGAGTAGGCGGCGGAGCGTCTGCCAGGCGAGGTCCGCCACGACGTCCTCCGATTGCTCGGCATCGAGCACGATCCACCGTTCTGGTTCGCCCTGTGCCAGCGTCAGGAACCCCGCTCGCACCCGCTCATGGAACGAGCGCTCTTCGCGTTCGAACTGATCGGTCGGACGCCCGAGTCGGCGCCTGGCGACCTCTGGGTCGAGGTCGAGCAGCAGCGTCAGGTCGGGGACCAGTCCGTCTGTAGCAAATTCGTTGAGCGACGCCACCACGCTGATTGGCAGGCCCCGCCCGGAGTGCTGGTAGGCGAGCGAAGAGTCGGCGAAGCGGTCACAGAGCACGAGTGCACCGCGGCTCAGGGCGGGCCGGATCACCTGAGCAACGAGTTGGGCTCGAGCCGTTTCGAAGATCAACAGCTCCGCCCGGCGGTCGAGCACCCGGGAGGCCTGCAGCGCCTCTCGCAGTCGCTCCCCGAGCGCCGTGCCACCTGGTTCACGGCAGGCGACGACCTCATGACCGGCGGCTTCGGCGCGCTCGACTAGCGCCTGATGCAGGGTCGTCTTCCCTGCACCGTCACCGCCCTCGAGCGTAACGAAGGTCCCGCTGAGGCCGCTCACAGCTCGCTGGCCGGCGGCCACCCCGCACCGACCGCGGTTACCATCCCAGGCGCCGCGATCGTCAGCCTGCGGAATGGTTCCTGGCCTCGCGATGTGCTGTTGAGGCCGGACCGTCCGGCGATCTCGTGCTGGAGCCTCCTGATGTAGGCGTTCTGCGGTGACAGTTCAACGCTCGACGCGCCACCATGCAGGAGGCTGCCGATCGCCTCTTCCGCCTCGCGCAGTGCGGCGGACTGTGGGTCGAGTTCCATCTCATCGGCGCGCATCGCCTGTAGCTGCCGCTCCATCTGCGCGGTGGTGTTGTTGCGCAGCACGTAGACCGGGATCGCCCGCTCCTCCGCTCGGCGCAACGGACCGCTGCGCCGACGATAGTAGGGTCTGAGCGTCAACACGCAGTCGGCATCCTCGACGGAATCGACGGTGGTCGACGGGGAGCGCGTCGAGACGATCGCCGCATCGAGCCGCGAGCGACTGACCCCGAAGGCGAGAATCTTCTTCGCCGGGCCGCTCGGCGCCGGTGCGAGTCGTGGCCAGGAGGCCTCCTGTGGTACCGGCAGCAGCTGCTCGGTCTGGGGATGGAGAGGCATCCTTCGCACCGTCTGGACGGCTCCATCCTCATACTCACGAACTTCAGCCTCGGCGGCGCTGCCGCGCAGCAGCGCGTCCACCGTGCCCGCAACATCTTCATTGACGGCCACCCGCGTAAACGACTGGATCTCCACGAGACAGTCGAACGTCGGCGGGTTCCGCCGTTCGAGGATGGTCTTCTGCGTCCGGCGGCGGCGCGCCTCCTCGTCACCAAGGGTGACCGACTCGATCCCGCCGATCAGGTCGGAGAGCGTCGGGTTCTGCATCAGGTTGCTCAGGGTGTTGCCGTGCGCCGTCCCGATCAGCTGCACGCCGCGCTCGGCGATCGTGCGAGCAGCCTCCGCCTCGAGAGCCGTCCCGATCTCGTCGATGACGATCGCCTCGGGCGTATGGTTTTCGACTGCCTCGATCATGGCGCGGTGTTGGAGCTCCGGCCGGCCGACCTGCATTCGGCGGGCCCTGCCGATGCCTGGGTGCGGGATGTCTCCGTCACCGCCGATCTCATTGGACGTGTCGACGATCACAACGCGCTTGCCGAGGTCGTCGGCGAGCGTTCTGGCCACATCACGTAGCATCGTTGTCTTGCCCACACCGGGCGGTCCGAGGAGCAGGATGCTGTCGCCGGATTCCACGAGATCCGCGATCGCCTGGGCTGAGCCGGAGACACTCCGTCCGACCCGGCAGGTCAGCCCGACCACGCGCTGCCTGCGGTTCCGAATCGCCGAGATCCGATGGAGTGTGCGCGGAATGCCGGCTCGGTTGTCCTCACCGAACTCCGAGAGCTGTGCGACCGTCTGGTCGATCTCCTGCTGCGTCACCTCCGCCTCGGCGAGGGTCAGTTCAGGCCCCTGGTGGTAACGAGCCGTCGGCTGTCGCCCGAGATCGAGCACGACCTCGATCAGCTCGGCGACACCGTGTTCGCGAGCCGCCTCCTGAATCCGAGGTGGCAACCGATCGATCAGCAGAGCTGCCTCTTCGCCCTCAAGCTCAGGCCGGATGGCGACCGGCCCCGACATTGGTGGGCCCTGCTCATCCCGACTACTCACCCAGCCGCTCCCGCCCGAATTGCGAGACGTGGCGCCACGGGCAGCCGCACATTGATCGGCTGGCGGAGCCGCACGGCCTGGAGGACATACTCATCAGCGACCCCGAGACCGGCCTCCGCCAGGACCGTCTCGACGACCCGCGCGTGGCGTGCAACCAGCGTCTCGGCCCTCTCGGAGCCGACACGCTCGCGCATCGCCTCAAGCAACGTGCGTACCGCCTGGTCAGCGGAGTCGTGAGCAGTCAGGCTGAACTGCACCGGCGCGGCAGCTCCACCCAGTGACAGTGCCGCCACCGGTTGACCATCCTGCTCCGCGAGGAGCTGCACTCCGCCGCCACGAGCCCGGCGCTCCTGCATCGCCGCCCACTCCCAATCTGTCAGTGCGAGCTGCGAGCGTACCTGCGCCGGAACGCTCAAGCGGTAGAGAGCAAACAGCGCCGCTCGGTCACCAGGCTCCACGTCGCGCACGCTGACCGCTGCCGACCGCCCGAGCTCGCCGAGCACGCCAACCCAGCGACGTTCCGGCACCAGCGGGCGGAAGCCGACCCGCCAGGCCGCGCTGCGCGCTTCCGCATCACGAGCCGTGCGGAGCAAGAGCTGGGCGACCTTCGAACGGCGCGCCGCCTCGATCGCCTGGGTCAGCAGGTCGCTCACGACCTCATCGCTCCCCGGTGCTCCCGCGTCGATCAGGGTGTCGATCAACCAGACCGAGCGATCGCCCAGATCTCGCGCCGTAGCGATCCCCTTGACCTCCCGGCCCTGGAGGTTCACCCACAGTCTCCTGCCAAGATGGAGCCACTGCGCGACGGCTACGTTGAGGGGTCTCGACCCGTGCTCGCCGGCGATCAGGCGATCGAGCGTGACGGCCTGGTTCTCGCGCACTTCGTCATCGAACGTCACCAGAGCGACAAGGTCGCTCGGGCGGGCGAGGTGACTGCGCGTTTCCCGCCTCATGCCACCGCCCCCGTGCTGGCAGCATTTCGAACCAACGCGACGAACATCTCGTGGAACCGCGGGTCCCCGGTCAGCTCAGGATGGAAGCAGGTGGCGAGCAGCCGTCGGTAGCGGGCGGCGACGATCCGCCGGTCTGGCAGGCGCGCCAGCACCTCCGTCTCGGCGCTCACCTCGGTGATCACAGGCGCGCGGATGAAGACCGCATGAAAGGGCCCGTCCAGGCCACGCACCACCAGCGTGGTTTCGAACGAGTCGACCTGGGTGCCGAATGCATTGCGGGCAACCGTCATCGGTAGGCCGCCGATCGAGGGGCGGTCGAGGCCCGGTGCGCTATCGGCCAGCAGGATCGCGCCAGCACAGGTCCCCCAGACGGGCAGGCCCATGGCAATGCGATCTCGCAGCGGTTCCATCAGGTCGAATGCCAGCAGCAGCCTGGCGATCGTGGTGCTCTCCCCACCGGGGATCACGAGCCCATCGACCGCCTCAAGCTGTGCGAGCGTCCGCACCTCGCTCGCCTGCACACCGGCGTCCGAGAGCATCACGGAATGCTCCCGGACATCGCCCTGCAGCGCGAGCACGCCGATGTGGACGGGAGCGGACGACGCACCTTGCATCGTTGGGCGGTTTAGCTTCCCCGGCCAGCGAGCAACGCATCGGCCGGCATCTGTGCCACCGACTGACCGCGCATCGCCTCACCGACCCCTCGCGAGACCTCCGCCAGGATGGTGGCGTCCTGATAGTGCGTGACCGCCTTGACGATCGCCGTTGCCATCAGCGCGGGGCGGTCTGATTTGAAGATGCCCGAGCCGACGAAAACGCCGTCGGCGCCGAGCTGCATCATCAGGGCAGCATCTGCCGGCGTCGCCACGCCACCGGCTGAGAAGTTGACGACGGGCAGCCGGCCCAGCCTCTTTACCTCGCGGACCAGGCCAAGCGGTGCCTGCAGATCCCTGGCAGCGCTCGGCAGCTCATCATCTGCCATCGTCCCGAGGCTGCGGATGCTCCCCCACAGCGATCGCATGTGCCGCACGGCCTCGACGATGTCACCGGTTCCCGCCTCGCCCTTGGTACGGATCATCGCCGCACCCTCGGCGATGCGACGCAGCGCCTCCCCGAGGTTGCGGCAGCCGCATACGAAGGGGGCCCGGAACGCTCGCTTGTCGATGTGGTTCTGCTCGTCCGCCGGCGTCAGCACCTCGGATTCATCGATGTAGTCGATCCCGATGGCATCGAGGATCTGCGCTTCAACGAAGTGTCCGATCCGCGCCTTCGCCATTACCGGGATCGTGACGGACTGCTGGATCTCCATGATCATGTCCACAGCGCTCATGCGTGCCACACCGCCCTGTGCCCGAATGTCGGCGGGGACTCGCTCGAGCGCCATCACCGCGACCGCGCCGGCCTCCTCGGCGATCGTCGCCTCGGCGGCCGTGGTCACATCCATGATCACACCGCCCTTGAGCATCTGGGCGAGCCCAGCCTTGACGCGGAGCGTCGCGGTCTCAGCATCGCTGTGCTCGTTGCGCTCGGTGCCATTTTCTCGCTCGCTCGCCATTTGTTTGCTCCCTCGGACGACAGACCAGGATCAACACCGAGTGTAGCGCGGGCAGGGTCGGGGGGAGCGAACCCAGACGGTCTGCCCGGTCTGGCCCGCTGTTCGCGCGATCGCGACGAGCATCGTAACCTTCCCGAATGCGTCCTCCAGCCGATGCCCCCTGGATCGCCGAGCACAGATTCAGCGGTGACCTGCTGATCGGTCTCGTCTCCGACACGCACATCCCCGAAGCCCGGCGAACCCTCTTCGACGAGGTCTATGAGGCCTTCCGTGACTGCGATCTCATCCTGCACGGCGGAGACATTCATGACGTGATCGTCCTCGACTGGCTGGAGGCCGTAGCGCCGGTGATCGGTGTCCGTGGCAACGGAGACGACGGATCGAGCGGCCGGCCGGTCGCCCCCAATGATCGGCGTCTCGCGCACAACCAGCTGCTCCATCTCGGCGAGCTGACCTTGGGCATGACTCACACCTTTCCCGAGCGACCGTATCCCGGCTCGATGCCGATGGAACAGGCGATGGAGCGTCTCTGGCACCGTAGAGTTGACATCGTGGTCGCCGGTGACACCCACGTGCCTCACGTCACCTGGCGCGACGAGGTCCTGATCATCAACTCTGGTTCGCCAACCTACCCCAGGAACCTCGCGACGCAGCTCGGGACGGTCGGTTTCCTCAAGATCGAACAGGGCCAGCCAGAGGCCTGGATCGAGCAGCTCCACTAGCAAGGGTCGGTCAGTGCGCCACTTCGTCTCTACGCGGACGGCTCTCAGCCAACCGAGTCCAACTGATCGGGATCCGGACGCCCATCGAGGGGCGCGACCGGGGGAGGCTCATGAATCGTGCTCACGTGACGGTCGCCATCATCTGCGCGATCGGCGGTCTGCTCGCATTGACCGTCGCCCTCGCGGTCGGCCGGCCAATCAGCCTCGGCAGTCTGCTCGGGATCATCTTGCTCCTGAACGCCCTGGTCCGCTTCCAACTCGCCCGGCGCCTGTGACCCCCAACCCGGGAGGGGTCTCGTCCGGCCTCCCGGCGGCGGCGTGATGATCACCGATCCTCTGCAGGCCGGCTCGTTCCTCGTACCGCTCGACGGCAGCGCCGCCGCCTACGGCGCGCTACTCGCCACCTGCGAGGTGGCTCGCCGAACCCGAGCGACGGTGCTCGCCCGATACGTGATCGAGGTCCCCCGCTCCCTGCCGCTCGACGCCGACATGGTCCTCGAGGCGCAGCGCGGTGAAGAGGTGCTGGAGGAGGGGGAGCGGCTGGCGGCGATGCACGATGTCAATCTCGAGGCCGAGCTGCTGGCGGCTCGGAATGAGGCCAATGTGATCGTCGAGGAGGCGACCGAGCGGGGCATCGAAGCGATCGTGATCGGCCTCACCTTCCATCGCCCGTATGGCCGCTACGCCCTGGGGAAGATCGCGACCTACGTGATCGAACGGGCACCCTGCTACGTGTGGTTGATTCGCTATCCTGTGACGGAGAGCGCGCCAGGGCTCAGCGGCGACTCCTGGTCAGGAGTGCCAAGATGAATGTCGTGATCATGGGCTGTGGCCGCGTTGGCGCGAGCGTTGCCGCGCGACTCTCCGGCGAGGGGCATGATGTTGTCGTCATCGACCCGAGCGTCTATGCCTTCGCGCGCCTGCCAGAGTCCTTCCGCGGCCAGCGAGCGCTCGGGTCGGGGACCGATCCGAGGCTGCTCGAAGAGATCGGGATCTCTGCTGCCGATGCGTTCATCGCGCTGGCGTCAGGCGACAACCGGAACCTTCTCGCCTCGCAGCGCGCCAAGCATGTCTACGGTGTGCCGACGGTGGTGACCCGCATGAAGGATCCGCTACGCAGTGAGCTCTTCGCGCGGCTTGGACTGCGCACCTTCAGCCCAACCACGATCGGGGCCGAGCTCGCCTACGAGGCACTGCTGGCCGGTCCCGCACCGCGGACGGCGAGCTAGCCCGTGTACATCATCGTGGTCGGCGGCGGCATCGTCGGCTATGGCATCGGCCTGGAGCTCCAGGTGATGGCCGGCCACGAGGTCACGATCATCGAACGTGACGCCGCTCGGGCGGATGAGCTGCGCGAGGAACTCGGTGAGATGGTAGTGACGGGCGACGGCTCGGAGGTCGCGCTGCTCGCGCAGGTCGGCTGCGAGCGTGCTGACCTCTTGATCGCGGTCACCTCCGACGATGGCGCCAACCTGGTCGCCTGCCAGATTGCAAAGCACCGGTTCGAGGTCAACCGGACGATCGCTCGCGTGAACGACCCGCGCAACGAGGAACTCTTCCGGCTGCTCGGAATCGACAGCACCGTCTCCGCCTCGCAGGCGGTGATGGCCCAGCTCGAGACGACGTTACCCGAACACACCGTCGTTCCGCTGATGAGCCTGAGCGGGTCGGGACTCAAGGTCGTTGACCTCCATCTCCAGGACGGTGCACCGGCAGCCGGTCGGCCACTGCAAGAGATCGTGCTCCCCGACCAGACGATCATTTCGCTGGTGGTCGACCAATCGGGTCCTCGCGTTCCCGACGGCAACACGGTGCTCCACGTCGGCGACGAGGTGATTGCCGTCATTCCGGTCAATGCCGAGGAGACGATGCGCGAACTCATCACCGGCCGACCGGAGCCCGCCTGATGCGTGTCGCCCATCTCGGGCCCGCGGGCACCTACACGGAAGCGGCGGCGGTCTCCTATCGGGCGGACGCCGAACTCCTCGCGACATCGACGGTTGGCCTCGCGGTCGACGCGGTCCTCGCAGGCGAGGCCGACGCCGCGGTCTGCGCGATCGAGAACTCACTCGAGGGGCCGGTCGCAGAGACGATGGCGATCCTGCAGCGTGACCCTCCGCCACTGAGGATTGCCGCGGAGATCGTGATCGCGATCCGGCACGCGCTCGTCGGCCCACCCGATCTTGACCTGGGCCAGGTGCGGGTCGTCTACTCTCACCCACAGGCTCTCGCGCAGTGTCGAGAGCATCTCGCCACCCTGGTACCACAGGCACGGGCGATGCCGGCCCTCTCCACGGCCGCCGCGATCACGGCGGCCGCGGCCGAACCGGCGGCTCTGGCGATCAGCAACGCCCACGCCGCACAGCTCTACTCGGCGAAGATCTACGACCCCGACGTGAGCGACCAACCGGCCAATCACACGCGTTTCGTTGCACTCGCCCCGGACGACAGCCCGGCGAGCGGGGATGACAAGACCTCCCTCGTCTTCACCCTGGAGGAGGATCGCCCGGGTGGGCTCCTCCGAATTCTGAGACCTTTCGCCGCTCGGGAGATCAATATCACCAAGATTGAGTCCCGACCGACTGGCCAGCGCCTCGGTTCCTATACCTTCTTCATCGACACCCAGGGTCATCGCACCGACCCGGGAGTGGAGGCCGCCATCTCGGAGTCTCGTCCCAACACACGCTGGCTCCACGTGCTCGGATCCTATCCCCGCTGGAACGCCGACGATGCCTGAGATCCCCGATCTCGAGGCCATGCGCCACTACCTGCAACCGCGTCTCAGAGACCAGCCAATCGACCACGTCGAGGCCCCGATCCCCTGGCTGGTCCGGACCGGCGCCGACGACCTGCAATCGCTGGTCGGCCTGCGCTTCGTGGACATCCTCCGCCACGGCAAGTTCCTCCTGTTCAACGTGGAAGACGGACGCGTGCTCGTCATCAATGCGATGCTGACCGGCCGCTTCCACTGGGTGGCGGCGACCGAGAAGCACCCGCCCAGACTCGGTGTGGTCCTCGGATTCGGTCCACGCGAGCTGCGCTATTCCGATATGCGGCGCATGGGGCGGTTCTACCTGGTAGCGGCGGACGATCTGGCCGCGGTACCACAGTTCTCCAGGCTCGGACCGGACGTCATGTCGCTCGACCATGAGCAGTTCGCAGAGCGGATCCGCAGGCGGTCCGGGCAGATCAAGAACACCCTGACCAACCAGGAGTTTGTCTCCGGGATCGGCAACGCCTACTCGGACGAGATCCTCTGGGAAGCGGGGCTCCACCCACATCGCAGGCGCAGCACCATGACCAATCATGATATCGAGCGACTCTATCTCGCGGTCCACGCCGTGATTGATCGCTCATCCCGGGTCGTGGGGGAGATCGTCGAGCGTGAGGGCCTCGGCCGAAAGGAAGAGTGGCGCCAGCACCTACTGGTGCACCGCCGCACCGACGAGCCGTGTCCACGCTGTGGAGCGGCCCTAAGGAGTCAGAAGCGCAGCGGCAGCGAGACGAACTACTGCCTGCAGTGCCAGCCTCTGTTCGCCTGAGGAGCAAGTATGAAAGTGATCAATCGAGAGATCGGACCGGCCCTCGAGCCACTCTTTGACGAGATCCGACGACGCCTCGAGATCGAGGCAGAGCGTGAGCTGCGGGTGGAAGGAGGGGCCGAGGGAATGTTTTCCAACGTCCTGTGGCATCAGGATGCGGCGGTGATCCAGCTCCATAACGGCGTTCCAACCCACGCCTTGCCCCACGTCTTCGGTATCGCCCTCGAGCATCTGCGTCAGCGTCTCGACCGCTACCCTACGGTCCAACGGGGCACCGGCCCTGAGGTCGCCGATGGATCGATGCTACGGGGCGCGCTCCGCGAGCTCGTGCTCTCGCCAGCGTCCGATCACCGACTGCAACCACTCGAGCTGAGCATCGAATGGGAGTCGGAACAGCGGCATCAGGCCCTCAAGAGCCTGCTCCGCGACGCCGGTCCGGAGTGGAACGATCCGGATCAGTCGGCCTTCGTCTTTGCAGCGCTCCTCTACGCCCGGGCGGCGATCGAGCACCCGCTCTGGGAGTCCCTGTCGCCGACGTTTACCGAGGCGCTGCCCGAGGCCGCTGAGCTCGGCGCGGAGGTCGAGTCCGCCGTGCGCGAGAACGGCTGGGCCAGCCCCGGAGCGTGCCTGCAATCGCTGATCGCGGCTCGCGAACTGACAGGGATGGGCGAAGTCGCGACCATCCTGGACCGACGAACCGGGGCAACGTTCTAGGCGCATCCAGGTCCCGACTGGCTTCCGATTCGCGCCCAGGTGGGCCCCTCCGCAGAGGGGTGGAACACCGCGCCCGCTCACCGAACAGTCACGGCCCGGCAGCGGTCGAGGGTCAGGACGCCACGGCCTGACCGAGATTCTCCCTCCGCCGCCAGCCCGCGAGAAATGGGGTCCACTCTCGGTAGCGGTCGAGGTAGGTAGCGAACATCTCGGCCGGGTGGGCGGAGGGGCGGCGAGGCCGCCCGGCCAGCGCCATGTTCGCCTCCTCAGGCGTCCGCCCCCCCTTGCGATGGTTGCAGGGACGGCAGGCCGTCGTCAGGTTCTCCCAGCTATGGTCACCGCCGCGGTGCCGCGGAGTGACGTGATCGAGGGTCAGGTCTCCGCGTCGACCGCAGTACTGGCAGCGGTTCCCATCGCGCTGGAAGACCTCGCGGCGTGTCAGCCGCAGCTGCGGCATCGGACGTCGCACCAGGTGCTGAAGGCGGATCACCGAGGGTGTCTCGTAGCGGGCGGATCCGACCCCACGCAAGGGCTCGTCTCCCGCCTCGAGGATTTCGGCCTTGCCCCGGAAGACGAGTACGACAGCTCGCCGCACCGAGCACACGTTGAGTGGCTCGTAGTTCTGGTTGAGCACGAGCGCCGGCCGCCCGATCGCCACAGGACCCCCAAGCAACGGCGCCCGCGATCGCGATCGGCGGCGGGCGCGTCGTGAGTGTAGCTCAACGGCATTGAGGGGTGAGCGTGTACCGCTGCCGACCTTCGCTCGAAACACTCAGCGAGGCGGGCGGATCGCGTCGAGCGACGACGGGAGCGATGCCTGCCAGCGGCGAAGGTGCTCAAGTGCGTCGTCGAACTCAGCGGGCAACCACAGCTCGACGACGGCGAGCTGCTCGATCAACACCGGCGCGAGCGCCGACTCCTCGACGGTCGTGGCAACCGCCGAGGAAGGTGGGAACACGGAGACGGCCACCAGAACCACCTCGACCAAGACGAGCCCCTTGATCAGGCCAAACGCGGCTCCACCGGCATGGTCGAAGGGCCCGAGCATGAGGGCGCGCGCGGTACCGCGGAGCATCCCTGCCGCGATCTGACCGAGGATCAGCGAACCGCTGAGCAACGCTGCGAAGGAGAGCAGGTTCCGCGTCGTCTGGTCCTCCACCAAGAAGGCGATGTTGTCGCTCAGGTCGTCATAGAACATCCCGGCGAGCACAACGCCAACGACCAGCGAGACGAGCTTCACCACCTCTCGGATCAGGCCGCTGCGGAAGGCGGCGATGGTCGTCCAGGTCAGGAGCCCAACGATCAGGAGGTCGATCCAGTGCACGTGCTCGGAGCCCTTGTCGCCTACTGGGACCGCGGCATGGCGCCGGTGGTCTGGTCACCACGAACGCGCTGCACGCTCACCACACGCATGGTGTGTGGCCAGTGCTCGATCGCCGTGAGGTCTCCGACCGACAGCTCCGTCGCCGCCAAGGGGCCGACCTCGAAGACTTTGCCCGCAACCAGCAGATAGTCCTGGCGGCCGAACATCAGCAGCCTGGATTTCTTCCAGATGCGCTGGATCTCACCCCGGGTCACCACCGGTTCGGCACGCAGGTCGCGTACCGCCGCGACGGCCTCGTAGAGGAGCGCAAAGCCGATGATGCCGAGCAGGAACACCGGGAAAATCGCACCGGCGTTGCCCCCGAGCAGCCCACCGAGCGCGAAAACGAACAGGCCTGTCGTGATGGCGGAGCCGGGCACGTAGACAAGCGCCTTCCACCAGATCGATGTTCGCGTGGAGGATCGCTCTTCTAGCTGCTCGTCGTACATCGAAGGCTCCCCCGACTATTGACCGGGAATCTCGAGCTCCTGCCCAACGAAGATCTGCGCCTTGTCCTCGATCTCGTTGAGCTCCGCGATCTCGTCCTCGAACTCCAGCAGATCCCGACCCTCCGGGAGGTATGCTGCGGCGATGCCCGAGAGGCTGTCTCCCGACTCAACCGTGTAGACAGTCGTCGACGTAGGAGCAGCTGTGGCAGTCGCCAGGGCCGCCGCAGTCTCAGTCGCGGCCTCGGTAGCCACCGGAACCGCGATGGTAACGCCAACGGTCGCCGCCGCTGTCGGGGGCACCGGCGTCGGAGACGCCGTCGGCTCGACCGTTGGTACGGCGACTGGCGTGGCGGTGGGGATTCCCAGAATCTGCCCGATCGAAGCCGGCGGTTGGTCCCGATCGACCGCCGCCGGCGGCGAGACGAGCAACCAGACCGCGAAGACGGATGCTACGAGCAGAGCGACGAGCGACCCGCGGTAGACCCGCGACGACGGCATCGCGAGCTGTGGGTCTAGCTCGCCACGGTCGAACTGGCCTTCGCGGTCTGGGCCGTGGTCGGCCGGTCGCTCGTCTGTCACGCTCGCAGAATATCATGCAGCGCCGACATCGCCGGTGCTCGGCGTGCCGGCCGCTGCCCGCAGCAAGGTTACTTAAGTTCGACCGTCGCGCCGGCCGCCTCGAGCTTCGCCTTGGCTGCTTCCGCATCCTCCTTGGCGACGCCTTCGCGCACTGCCTTGGGAGCGGCCTCCACCAGATCCTTGGCGTCCCTGAGTCCCAGCGACGTGAGTTCGCGAACCGCCTTGATGACGTTGATCTTGTTTGAGCCGAAGTCGGTCAACATCACATCAAACTCGCTCTGCTCCTCGACCTCTTCGGCGGCCACAGGTGCGGCCATCGCGACGGCCATCGGTGCCGCCGCCGTCACGCCGAACTCTTCCTCGATCGCCTGGTTGAGGTCACGCAGCTCAAGAATCGTCATCCCCTTGATGACCTCAAGCGCCTCTTCAACTTTGCTCATCTGGTTCCTCCTGTTGCGGCCTCTCGCCGCTCATCTGACGCATCAAGTAGTGAATCTGCTAGGCGGCATCACCTTCGGACTCTAGCTGTGCGGCGCGAGCCTCTATCAACCCCGCGAACTCCCTGGTTGTACCGTCGAGCAACATCATCAGCTCGCGCACCTTGCCGACAAGGCCGCCGGCGATCCGGGCCAGCAGTTCGTCGCGTGGCGGCACGGTCGCGAGATCCCGCACGTAGGCGGCGTCCACGAGAGTTCCGGCGACGACGGCTCTGCGGATTTCAACGGAGCTGCCTCGATGGTTCTTGAGGTAGTCGTCGAGGGCGCGGGCCGGCGACACCGGGTCGTCGAATCCGAACACAACGGCGGTCGGCCCGTCGGCGAGCGCGGCGAACTGCTCGAGGCCGGCGTCCATGGCGGCCCGCCGGAGCAGCGTGTTCTTCACCACCATCATCTCGGCCTCGGCCGCGCGCACCGCGCTGCGCAACTCGACCTGCTCCGCGACGGTCGTCCCCTGGTAGTTAGTAGCGATGGCGATCTCCGCGCGCGAGATGCGGTCTCGTATCTCCGCGACCTGCGCGATTTTCTTGGGGGTCGGCATCGGCTCTCCTCGATCAGCGCTCGCTGAACGCACAAAAAAATCGCCCTCATCGCTAACGCGGTGAGGGCGCGCATCTCCGGCGCCGTGGCGCCTAGTGCTGCGCTGTTAGCCCCACCTGTGCAGGCCGCCTCCCGGCGTTATCCCCAGCGGGGACCCACAGTCTCTGGCGGTCGCCCGGACCGAACGCCGGGCCCGGTGCACGGTCACCCCCTTGGGTGCAACGGACACCATCTTCATTGTGCGCGCCAGCCGAGCTCCGGTCCACCGGCCGGAGCGAATGGTCAGGCGGAATCGGCAGCCAGCGCGACCATCTGACCGATATCGAGCGCGACGCCCGGTCCCATCGTCGAGGACAGGGTTGCGCCGCGGATCATCTGGCCCTTGGTGCCCGACGGTCGTGAGCGTACGATCTCCCCCACCATCGCCCGCAGGTTGTCCAGGAGCTTGTCTGGTTCGAACGACGCCCTGCCGATCGTGCAATGCAAGAGGTTCGTGCGGTCGAGGCGGAAGTCCACGCGGCCGGCCTTGGCCTCTTGGACACCACGGACGAGATCTTCGCTGAGCAATACGGTGTTGGTCCTCGGGTTCGGCATCAGGCCGCGCGGGCCGAGCACGCGGCCGAGACGGCCGACCTTCCCCATGAGCTCACGCTGGGCGAGCGCGACATCGAAGTCGAGGTAGCCACCGGCGACCCTCTCGATCAGCTCGTCGCCGCCGACCTCGTCAGCACCACCCTCGACCGCGAGCGTCGCACCCTCACCCTCTGCGAAGACGAGCACGCGGACCTCTCTGCCGATCCCGTGTGGGAGCACGACAGAGCCGCGGACCTGCTGATCGGCGTGCCGACCGTCCAGGCCGGTCTTGAGATGGAGCTCCACGGTCTCGTCGAAACGCGCGGTGGCGGTCGCCTTGACCAGCGCCACGGCCTCACCCGGGTCGTGGAGGGCGGTCTTGTCGACCTGTTGTCGAGCCTGGGCGAGTCGCTTTCCTGGCTTTGGCATCTCTACTTCACCTCGATCCCCATTGAGCGCGCGGTCCCTTCAACGATCTTCATCGCGCTATCGATGTCTTCGGTGTTCAGATCGGGCATCTTCACCCGGGCGATATCGCGAACCTGATCACGTGAGACCGAGCCGACATTGATCTGCAGCTGGCTGGGCGAACCCTTTTCGACGCCAGCCGCCCGCCTGAGGAGATCCGACGCCGGTGGCGTCTTGAGCACGAAGCTGAACGAGCGATCTTCGAAGATCGTGACGCGCGCGGGAATGATCTGCCCGGTCTGGTCCCTCGTCTGTTCGTTGTAGGTCTTGCAGAAATCCATGATGTTGATCCCGTGCGGACCGAGCGCGGTCCCGACCGGTGGTGCAGGGTTCGCCGATCCAGCTCGGATCTGCAGCGTCAGCACCGTTCGAACCTTCTTCGCCATTTCACCCCACCAACAATCTGCCCACGCGTCGAGAGCACGCGCCCTGGTTCGCAGTCCTCGTTGTTACTGCTTCTCAACCTGCAGGAAGTCGAGTTCGACTGGCGTGTCCCGGCCAAACATCGACACCATCACCCGCACGCGACCGCGGTCGAGGTCAATTGTGTCCACCGTCCCGATCATGTCACTGAATGGACCATCGGTCACCAGCACGGTCTCGCCAACGCCGAACCCGACGTTGATCCGCGGTTGAGCCGTCTGCATCTGCCTCAGGATCTGCTCGACCTCAGCGTTGGGCAGAGGTGTCGGCTTGGCGCGCTCATCCATCGTGGTGCCAGCGAAGCCGGTCACACCCGGCGTGTTGCGGACGACGTACCAGGTGTCGTCGTCCATCACCATCTGGACGAAGACGTACCCCGGGAAGAGCTTCTTGGAGACGGTCTTGCGCTGGCCATCGCGGATCTCGATCTGATCCTCGGTCGGCACGACGACGTGGAAGATCCGCTCCGACATATCCATTGAGCGGATCCGCTGCTCGACATCGGCCTTGACCTTGTTCTCGTAGCCTGAGTAGGTCTGCACGATGTACCAGGCGCGACCATCGGTCGCATCCAGCCCAAAGTCGAGCTCACCGTCACCGGCACCCATCGGAGTCTCCGCGGTCGATTCCTGTACCACCTGACACTCCTACCGAAGAATTGTCTGCTCGACGATCCAGCCGAACCCCAGGTCAGCCGTCCCGAGAATCGCGCCAACGATCAGCGAGACGATGATCACGACCATCGTGAGGTACCCGACGTCTTGACGTGACGGCCACGTGACCTTCCTGAGCTCACTGATGATATCGGTGATCCACGCGGGCTTAAGCAATGATCCACGGGACCGGCTCTGGTCGACCGGCGTGGCACCCGTCGTCACGGCGGCGGGGTTACGCGAACGAGTACCCGCCCCCTGGGTGCGCCTCGCACGCCGCTCCGCACGAGCCTGAGCCCGGCGAGCCTCTCGGCCCATCGTCAGCGCTCCATCCCGGGCTACCGCTCGCCCGACCCGGGCCGCGAGACCCTAACGGGTCTCGCGGAAGACCTGAATCGATCGGGTCTGCGGGCAGTACTTCTTGAGTTCGATGCGATCGGGATCGTTCCGCCTGTTCTTCTTGGTGTGATAGACAGTACCGGGACAGTCCTTGCTCGCCAGCTTGATGTGGTTGCGGTCGCCCTTTCGCGCCATGGCCTGGCCCTACTCGACAATCTCGGTCACGACGCCGGCGCCGACCGTTCGGCCACCCTCACGGATGGCAAAGCGGAGACCGTCCTCGATCGCGATCGGCGAGACCAGCTCGATGTTGAGCTCAACGTCATCGCCGGGCATCACCATCTCGGTGCCCTCGGGCAACGTCGCCATGCCGGTGACGTCGGTGGTACGAACATAGAACTGCGGGCGGTAGCCGTTGAAGAACGGCGTATGTCGGCCACCCTCCTCCTTCGAGAGAACGTAGACCTGACCCTTGAACTTGCGGTGCGGCGTAATCGACCCGGGCGCAGCAAGCACCTGGCCGCGCTCGATCTGGTTGCGCTCAACACCACGGAGCAGGCAGCCAACGTTGTCGCCGGCCTCCCCCTGGGCGAGCGTCTTGTTGAACATCTCGACGCCGGTCACGGTGGTGGTGCTGGTGTCCTTGAGACCGATGATCTCGATCGGCTCACCGACGTTGACGACGCCTCGCTCGATCCGGCCGGTGACGACCGTGCCGCGGCCCTTGATGCCGAAGACATCCTCGATCGCCATCAGGAACGGCTGATCCTTGGGGCGTTCGGGCTGCGGGATGTAGTTGTCGATCGCCTCCATCAGCTCGACGATCGGGGCATATTCAGGAGCACTGGCGTCCTGGGACGAGGACTCGAGGGCGGCCAGCGCCGCGCCACGGATGACCGGCACGTTGTCACCGTCGAACCCATTGTCGGAGAGCAGCTCACGCAGCTCGAGTTCAACCAGTTCCTGCAGCTCTTCGTCGTCCATCTGGTCGATCTTGTTCATGAAGACGACAATGTTCGGGACCTCGACCTGCCGGGCGAGCAAGAGGTGCTCCCGCGTCTGCGGCATCGGCCCGTCTGGGGCGGCGACCACCAAGATGGCGCCGTCCATCTGGGCGGCGCCGGTGATCATGTTCTTGATGTAGTCGGCGTGTCCGGGGCAATCGACGTGAGCGTAGTGACGATTCGCCGTCTCGTACTCCACGTGCGAGATCGCGATCGTGATGCCGCGCGCCCGCTCCTCGGGAGCGTTGTCGATCTGGTCGAACGCACGGAACGATGCGCCCCCACTCAGTGCCAGCACCTTCGTGATAGCGGCAGTGAGCGTCGTCTTCCCATGGTCGACGTGACCGATCGTACCGATGTTGGCGTGCGGTTTCGTTCGCTCAAAATTGGCCTTTGCCATGCCGCTCTCCTACTCTTCCGTCGGCCGGACCTTCTCGTCCATGACCACGTCAAATTTTCTGGTTGCAAGCTCCCCAGCAGGCGCTACCTCGGTCCTCTGGAGCCCGCAATGAGAGTTGAACTCATGACCTCGTTCTTACCAAGAACGCGCTCTACCACTGAGCTATGCGGGCCTCGTGAGCCGGGCGCGTGCCGGTCTCGTAGTGTGCCGTCTCCGAGCGTTGCAGACCAGTGCCTGCCCATCTGTACCTCCTCGGCGGGGCTGAGAGCACCACCGCGAACTCGAGCGCCGGCTTGCACCGGGCCCAGGTAAACCGGCCCGCCCGCGCCGGCGGGCCGATGGTGCAGGGGGCAGGATTCGAACCTGCGTAGCCGTGAGGCGGCGGATTTACAGTCCGCTGGAATTAGCCACTCTCCCACCCCTGCAAGACGCCCCCCGGAAGGGCAACTGGAGCCCGAGAGGGGATTCGAACCCACTAACCTACCGATTACAAATCGGTTGCGCTGCCATTGCGCCACTCGGGCTCGCTACTGTTGCCGCAAAGTCCAGCGGACCCGCATGCTCGGCGGACCTCCGACCACGCGGGTACTGGCGAGCACGTCGTCGCCAGGCAAGATCGAGTATATCGCGGTCGATCGGGTGGTCAACGCGCCCTCGCCGGGGGCGCATTTCGCAGGAATGACGCTCAGGCCCTGGTGCTCCATCGCGTCCCGTCGGACGTGTCTTCTAGGTCAACGGCGAGGGCCGCCAACCGCTCTCGGACCTCGTCTGCTCGGGCGAAATCTCGCTCCGATCGCGCCGCAGCACGGTAGTCAATCAGCGCCTCGATCGTGGCGCGGACATCGCTTCCGCCGCACGTCACCCCGAGGGAGGACGCCAGCTGAGACAGCGCCACGGCATCGAGCGTCGTGGTTCCCTCGGTGGCACTGGCCAACCGGAGTCCGAGCACCGAGGCGAGCTCGCCGAGCGTCGCCTGCGCCGCAGTCACCCTCCGACCGACATCGCGGCCACGATTGATTGTTCGAGCGAGATCGAAGAGGGCGGCCAGGGCGGCGGGAGTGCCGAGATCGTCCTCCATCGCAGCGATGAAGCGACGGCGAGTCTCTCCGATATCGACCGGCTCACCGCTCCCCGACGCCGCGTCCAGCGCACCGGTCAGTCGCTCCAGGCCGCGACTGGCAGCGGCCATCGCCTCGGCCGTGAGGTTGTTCGGTCCGCGATATGCGCTGTTGAGGACGAAGAGCCGCAGCGCGGCCGCACTCCAGCGGCTCAACGCCTCCTCGACGGTAACCACGTTGCCAAGGGACTTCGACATCTTCTCGCCCTCGTAGAGGACCATCCCGTTGTGCATCCAGATGCGGGCGAACTGCGCACCGGTGGCAGCCTCCGCCTGCGCAACCTCGTTCTCATGGTGGGGGAAGATCAGATCGACGCCCCCGCCGTGAATCTCGAACGTGTCCCCGAGGTATCGCTGTGCCATGGCCGAGCACTCAATGTGCCAGCCAGGCCGACCGCGGCCCCACGGAGCCGGCCACGATGGCTCGCCGGGGCGGGCCGCCTTCCAGAGGGCGAAGTCGAGGGGGAACTCCTTGCCTTCCCCCGGCTCCCCACGGGTCCCGGAGCGAAGCTGTTCAATGTCGCGGTGGGACAGCTTCCCGTAGTGCTGGCTGGCCCGCACCCGGAAGTAGACATCGCCGGCCGGAGTGACATAGCCATAGCCGCGATCACAGATCTGCCCGATCGCCTGCGTGATGGTGTCGATCTCCGAGGTGACCCGCGGACGCACGTCGGGGTCTGCGATCCCCAGCTCGGCCTGTTCACGCTCCCAGCGGTCGATCTGTTGGTCGGCCAGCGCCAGGGGATCGCGACCGAGTTCGACTCCACGATCGATCAGCTTGTCGTCGATGTCGGTGTAGTTGCTAACGAACGTGACCGGGTACCCCCCGGCCGAGTTCCCGGGCCAGCGGAGGTAGCGTGCGAGCACGTCGTAGACCAGCAGCGACATCGCGTGGCCGACGTGAGCCTCGGCGTAGGGGGTGACGCCACAGACATAGATCCCGATCCCACCCGACGGACCGGGGGTGAGCTCTTCGGGCTGTCGGGTCAGCGTGTTCATCAATCTCACGTGCGTGACTCAATCTCGCTGGCTGGGAGGCCTGCCGTGACAATCCGAATCGCATAGAGGGCACCAGCACGAGCGGCGCGGCCCTACGGTCTCGTACTATCGCACACGCTGTTGAACGAGCGCCACGGCCATCGCCGCGATCGCCTTCCCCTCTCCGATCGCGCCGATCCCCTCGTTGGTCGTCACCTTGACGTTGACGGCACTGCTGGCCAGGTTGAGCACGCCCGCAATCGACTCCCGCATCTGTCTCAGGTGCTCGGCGAGCCGGGGGCGTTCTGCGATCACCGTCGCATCGACATTGACGACCTCGATGTCACGCGAGGACAGCAGGCGCTCGACCCGCTGGAGGAGCTCGCGGCTATCGATCCCCTGGGTCTGTGGATCGCCGGGGGGAAAGTGCTGACCGATATCGCCCTCGCCGGCCGCGCCGAGCAGCGCGTCGATCACCGCGTGGATCAGGGAGTCGCCGTCTGAGTGACCGCGTAGCCTGGGAGCGGTCGTGATCTCGGTGCCGCCCAGCCTGAGCGGCCCAACCGGATCATCCTCAAATGGATGGATGTCGTACCCGAATCCGACGCGCATCCTAGTGTCGCGCCTCGGCCGAGTCGGACTGGCGGAGATCGAGCAGCGCCCGAGCGAGCTCCACGTCCTGCGGCAGTGTCACCTTCAGGTTGGCGGGGTCCCCTTCGACGACGACAACGGGCTCGCCGAGCGCCTCGACGAGGGCTGCGTCATCCGTCGCGTCTGCCAGGACACCCGCATGCGCCCGCCGCAAGAGTTCCCCGGCGAAGGCCTGTGGGGTCTGTGCCTGTCGCATCGGAGCGCGGTCCACGGTCTCAACAACGAGACCGGACTCGTCCACACGCTTAAGGGTGTCCGCCACGGAGGTGACAGGCACCGCCGCTCCACTCCTGCGGGCCCCCGCCAGCACGCGCCGGGTCAATTCGAGCGTGAGCAACGGGCGGGCGCCATCGTGTACCAGGTACCAATCCGCATTCGGGGCCGCGGCGATCCCCGCCGCGACCGAGTCCCGTCGCCGCTCCCCGCCGGCGACATAGCGTACCGCAGTGCCGCACGGGACCAAGTCGGCCAACTGCCCATGGCGCTCGGGTGCGGCCACGACCACCAGGGTCGCCAGCTCGTCGAGCGCGGCAAGCGTGCGGAGCGAGTGGGCGATCAACGGTCTCCCGGCGACCTCGAACCACAGCTTGTCGCCGATCGTCATACGGGTCGACCGGCCGGCCGCGAGCACGATCGCGACCACTTCGCCCACCTGCTCTGGTTTCATCGACCGATTCTATCGGCGAATGATCGTTGTCGCCTTGTGGACCAGTGGACTACCCTCGACGGAGCGTCTCGAGTCCCGGACCCCCCAGCCAACCCGGAGCGTCCCCAGCCATGCGCTACGAATCGTTCTTCTCGAAGGTGGTCCGCCCCTCGCGCTACACAGGTGGCGAGCTGCACTCGATCACCAAGAACTGGGACCGTCACCCGCTCCGCGTCGCCCTCGCTTACCCAGACCTTTACGACCTCGGGATGTCGAATCTCGGACTGGCCCTGCTCTACGACATCGTCAACCAGCGGGACGACGCACTTGCCGAGCGGGTGTTCAGTCCCTGGTCCGACCTTGAGGCACTCCTCCGCGAGCACGGAGAGGCCCTGCGCTCCCTCGAGACGAAGCGTGCTCTCTCCGAGTTCGACATCCTCGGCATCACACTGCAGTACGAGGCCTGCTATACAAACGTCCTCAACATGCTCGATCTCGGCGGGATCGCGATCCGCACCGTCGACCGGCGAGACGACGAGACCCTGGTGATCGCCGGCGGATCTGGAGCGCTTGAACCCGAGCCGCTCGCCCCCTTCATCGATGCCTTCGCACTGGGGGAGGGCGAGGAGGTCATCCGCGAGATCTGCGATCTGATGGCTGCCTGGAAGGAGTCGGGGGGCGGCCCACGCAGAGAGCTCCATCGCCGGCTTTCACGGATCGAGGGTGTCTACGTGCCCTCCCTCTACACCGTCGCTTACAAGGAGGACGGGACTCTCAAGAGCGTTGAGCCAGTCGATGCCGCCGCCGCCGGGCGCGTCACCCGTCGCGTCCTCCAGCAGCTCGAGCCCACGCTCACTCGCCCGATCGTCCCGAACATGGAAGTCGTACATGACCGGGCGACGATCGAGATCCAGCGCGGCTGCACGCAGGGGTGCCGCTTCTGCCAGGCCGGCATGATCTACCGCCCGACGCGCGAACGATCGGTCCAGGAGGTGGTCGCCGCCGCCGGTGAGCTGCTCACCAACACGGGCTACTCCGAACTCTCGTTGATGTCGCTTTCGACGACGGATCATCTGCAGATCGCCCCGATGGTGAATGCGCTGATGGACGCCTACGGCGATCGTGGGCTGAAGATCAGTATCCCCTCGACACGGGTCGACTCGTTCAGCGTTGACATCTCGCAGGCCGTCGCCCGCGGGAAGAAGCACACGCTGACACTGGCGCCTGAGGCGGGCTCTCAGCGACTGCGGAACACGATCAACAAGCTCGTCTCCGAGGAGGACATCCTCTCGGCTGCCCGGAACGCGTTCTCGGGCGGGTGGACATCGATCAAGATGTACTTCATGGTCGGCCAGCCGACCGAGACCGATCACGACGTTGAGGAGATCGTGCGCATCGCCTCTGCCGTCAAGCAGATCGGCCGCGACCATCATGGCAAGCGAGCGCGGGTGCGCATCTCCACCAGCAACTTCATCCCGAAGGCGCATACGCCTTATCAGTGGGTGGCCCAGTGCGACGCGGAGACGCTGCGCAGACGCCACCGGCTCCTGCGCAACGGATGCCGCAAGGTCGGCGTCCAGTTCACGTGGGAAGACCCGGAGAAGTCGCTGCTGGAGGCTGTACTCTCACGCGGCGACCGTCGCGTCGCCGACGTGATCGAGACGGCGTGGCGTGGCGGTGCGCGCTTCGACGCCTGGTCTGAGCTGCACGACTGGGCGATCTGGCTGCGCGCGTTCGAGCAGCATGACCTCGACCCCTCCTTCTACGCCCACCGCAACCGAGACCTCTGGGAGTTGCTGCCCTGGGCACACATCTACGGTGGGACCGAGCCGAGTTACCTCCGCGGCGAATGGCTACGCACGCTTGAGCAAGAACTGACGCTCGATTGTAAGCGTGACCCCTGCAACGTCTGTGGCATGCAGAACCTGCAGGGTGACTGCACGGTCAAAATCGGTGACCTCGTGCAGATGAAGGCGACCGGCGACACGACGCGGAAGGAACGCCTCATGCAGGAACGCGAGCGGCTGATGATCACGCTCAACCCGGTCCAGCCACCTCCGGCAGTGGCAACGGCTCAGATCGTCGAGACCGCCCGCTAGGGGAAGACGCCGCGCAGCTCGATCGCCTCAACCACTCTCCCGATCGCGATCGCTTGAGCGGCCTCCCGCATCGAGTGACTCCGATCCCCCTCGCTCTCGAAGCGATTGATGATCTCCCGGTAGGAGTGCGTCATCACGCGCTGAAGTTCGGCGTTGACCCGCTCAGCACTCCACTGCAGGTACTGGCGGCCCTGCACCCACTCGAAGTAGGACACGGTGACACCGCCCGCGTTCGCGAGCGTGTCGGGAATGATCGGGACCCCGCGCTCGAAGAGGATCTGATCGGCATCGGCCGTCGCCGGTCCGTTGGCGCCCTCGATGATCAGGCCCGCCCGGACATCCGGGGCGTTCTCCTCGGTCAGCACTGACTCCACTGCGGCCGGCACCAGGATGTCGACCGGCGCGAGTAGCACATCCTCGGCGGCGACCTCCTCCGCGGCGCCGGGATGCCCCTCCAGCCAGGTGCGCAGCGTCCCACCGGCATTGCGGTGGCGGAGCGCGCTTGCCGCATCGATGCCGCGGGGATTGTGGAGCGCTGCACTGACATCGGAGAGGTAGCACACGCTCACGCCCGCCTGCGAGAGAAAGTTGGCAACGGCTGATCCGACGTTGCCAAAGCCCTGAACCGAGGCGGTGCGGCCCGCGAGCCCCCCCTGGGTGCGGAAGTGTTCCTCGAGTACGTAGAGCAGGCCCCGGCCGGTCGCCTCGAAGCGGCCGGCCGAACCACCGAGGGCCAGTGGCTTCCCGGTGACGACACCGGGGACCGTGAACCCCTTCTCCATCGAGTAGGTGTCCATGATCCAGGCCATCGTCTGCGGGTTGGTTCCCATGTCCGGAGCCGGGATGTCTCGGTCCGGTCCGATGATCGGCGAGATCTCCGAGGTGAATCGCCTGGTCAGATCCTCAAGCTCGGGCCGGCTCAGCTCGTTCGGGCTGCAGACCACGCCCCCCTTGGCGCCACCGAATGGGATGTTGACGACCGCGCACTTCCACGTCATCCACATCGCCAGCGCCTTCATCTCGTCGACCGAGACCATCGGCGCATAGCGTATCCCGCCCTTCATCGGCCCGCGCGCCGCGTTGTGGTGCACCCGGTAGCCCTCGAAGATGCGGATCGTGCCGTCGTCCAGGTCGACAGGAAACTGGGTCTGATAGATGGTCTTGAAGGACATCAGCATGTCGCGCAGGTCGTCGCGAAGGCCGAGCCGATCTGCCGCCTGGTTGAACTGCCGCAGCGCGGTCTCCAGTACCGGCTCCAAGTGAGGACCGCCCTTCCGCTCCACTCCTACCGGCGTAGCCTACCGCGAAATAGGTGAGGGGCCCGCTTGCGGACCCCTCCCCCTGCTACCTACCGAGTACGAGCGGCTAGTCGGGCGTGGCCACGTACGATGTGGCGTCGGCCAATTCGGCAATCCGCTCCTCGATCGGGGGAGCCGCCTGTCGGCTGCTCAGCAGCGTCTCCTGCCGCTCAAAGTCGAAGATGAACGGCAGCACCATCGAGTCCGGCATCGCAATCTCGGCGATCGGCTCGGGGCGCTCGACGACAATTTCGGCGCGTGCCGGGATCAACTTTCCGATGATCACGTTCTCCTTCAGCCCGCGAAGGTAGTCCGTCGACCCGCCGATGGCGGCGTCGGTCAACACCCGTGTCGTCTCCTGGAAGGAGGCGGCGGCAAGGAACGAGTCCGTGCTCAGCGACGCCTTGGTCACACCGAGCAGCACCGGCTCGGCGGTCGCCGCTCGACTCCCGTCGGCGACGAGCCGCTCATTGAGCTCGGCAAAGGCCCAGCGGTCGACGAGCTCTGTCGGCAGCAGGTCAGAGTCACCGGGATCCTGGACACGGACCTTGCGCATCATCTGGCTGACGATCACCTCGATGTGGCGATCATTGATGTTCACGCCCTGCGTTCGGTAGACCTTCTGCACCTCGTCGACCAGATAGAGCTGGCACGCCTCGGCACCCATGATGCGGAGCACCTCCTGAGGATCGAGCGGACCCTCGGTGAGCAGATCGCCGGCGTGGACGAACTCGCCACCCTCGACTCGCATCCGTGCGCTCGCCGGCACCGGGTACTCACGCACATCGGTGATCTCATTGGTCACCCTCAGGCCGATCGGGCGGCGGCGGCGGCCCTCGCGCACAAACTCGACGTGACCGTAGAACGGAGCAGTCAGCGCGACCACCGGCAGGTCGGACTGAGCGTCTTCGCCCTCGGGAGCCGCCGCCAGCGGCTGGTCGGCCTGCACCTCGTCACCGTTCCCGACGAGCAGCTCGAAGTCGGCCGGGAGTTCGAACTCCTCGGTCACCGTGTCGGTCGACGTGACGCTGATGACCCGTCGGTCGCCGTCGCGGGAGACCTGGAC
The DNA here is from genome assembly GCA_965249675.1 of Dehalococcoidia bacterium. Classification (GTDB taxonomy): domain Bacteria; phylum Chloroflexota; class Dehalococcoidia; order UBA2979; family UBA2979. The sequence goes on along the minus strand of OZ252250.1, from coordinate 1,035,357 downwards.
CACGCCGTCGATCTCAGTCAGCAGCGCCTGCCCCTTCGGCACGCGCGCCTCGAAGATCTCCTCGACTCGCGGCAGACCCGACGTGATGTCGGTTCCGGCCACACCACCGGTGTGGAACGTCCGCATTGTCAACTGTGTCCCCGGCTCCCCGATCGACTGCGCCGCGATGATTCCAATCGCGGTACCGGGCTCCACCACCTCACCGGTCGCCAGCGAACGCCCATAGCTGTGCTGGGCGATCCCGCGCGGTGTGGTGTCGGTCAGCGGCGACTGGACGTGGACCCGCTCGATCCCCGCCTCGATGATCGCCCGCGCGAGGGGCGTCGTGATCGGCTCGTCGGCGTCGACGATGATCTCGCCGGTCTCCGGATGCACGATGGCAGAGGCCGTGTAGCGTCCGTCGATCCGCTCCTCAAGTGAGGCCAGCAGCGCCTCTCCAACGCGATGCGTCAGCCAGATGCCGGGGATCGGCTCGTCCTCCTTGGCGCTACTGCCCTCCTGCACGACGACATCCTGGGCGACATCGATCATCCGCCTCGTCAGGTAGCCGGAGTCGGCGGTGCGCAGCGCTGTATCGGCAAGCCCCTTGCGGGCGCCGTGGGTCGAGATGAAGTACTCGAGCACCGACAGGCCATCGCGGAAGCTTGAGCGGATCGGCAGGTCGATGATTCGCCCAGACGGGTCGGACATCAGTCCCCGCATCGCTCCCATCTGTCGGATCTGGGCGATGTTTCCCTTGGCACCACTGTTCGACATCATCGCCAGCGCACTCGTTGCCGGGAGCGTGTCGTACAGCGCCTCCTGCATCCGGTTCGTCGTATCGGTCCAGATCGAGATCGCTGACTGGTACTTCTCATCCGCCGTGATCAGCCCCAGCTGGAACTGCTCCTCGGTCTCGCTGATGTGGGAGTCGGCCTCCGCCATCAGCGCCATCTTCGTCGCCGGCACCGCGATATCGGAGACGGCGATCGTGAGCCCGGACTGGGTCGCGTAGCGGAACCCGATGTCCTTGATCGCGTCGACGACCATCACTGTCCGGGCGTTGCCCAGCTCGCGGTGTACGCGGGAGACCAGCTCACGCAGCCGGCCCTTGTCCATCACGTCGTTCTGGAAGCCAAGCTCATCTGGAATCACGTCGTTGAACAGCACACGGCCGACGGTCGTGTCGACGAACTCCCCGTCGACGCGGAACCTGATCGGTTCGTGAATGCCGACGTGGCCCAGCTCGTAGTACATCTCCAGTCGGTCGAGGCGAGCGAAGCTGAGTGGCTCGCTACGCCCGCCGGTCAGCGCGCCCTGGAACGTCAGGTAGTAGCAGCCCAGCACCATGTCCAGTGTCGGGGCCACCACCGGCTCGCCATCCGAAGGCGAGAGCAGATTCTCCGAACTGAGCAGTACCTGTCGGGCCTCTGCCACCGCCTCGTAGGAGAGGGGGACGTGGACCGCCATCTGGTCGCCGTCAAAGTCGGCGTTGTAGGCGAAGCAGACCAGGGGGTGCAGCTCGATAGCCGACCCTTCGGCGAGTACCGGCTCGAAGGCCTGGATGCCGAGTCGGTGGAGCGTGGGCGCACGGTTGAGCAGGACCGGACGTTCCTTGATCACCTCTTCGAGGATGTCCCACACCTCAGGCTGCGCCCGCTCCACGATGCGTTTGGCGCTCTTGATGTTGTGTGCCAGGCCGCTCCGCACGAGCGCGTGCATGACAAACGGCTTAAACAGCTCCAGCGCCATCTTCTTGGGCAGCCCGCACTGGTTCAGCCGCAGCTTGGGCCCGACGATGATCACCGAGCGGCCCGAGTAGTCCACTCGCTTGCCCAGCAGGTTCTGGCGGAAGCGCCCCTGTTTCCCCTTGAGCAGGTCGGATAATGACTTCAGCTTGTGGTTGCCGGAGCCGGACACGGCACGACCGCGCCGGCCATTGTCGATCAGCGAGTCCACGGCCTCCTGCAGCATCCGCTTCTCGTTGCGGATGATGATCTCGGGCGCACCAAGTGAGAGCAGCCGCTTCAGTCGGTTGTTGCGGTTGATCACCCGCCGGTAGAGATCGTTGAGGTCGGACGTGGCGAAGCGACCGCCCTCGAGCTGTACCATTGGTCTGAGGTCCGGCGGCAGCACCGGAAGCTCGGTGATGATCATCCACTCCGGACGATTGCCGGACTTGCGCAACGACTCGACGATGCGCAGCCGCTTGGTGGCCTTGCGCCGCCGCTGCCCGCTGGTCGAGTACAGCTCTGTCTGCAGCTTGAGCCGCAGCGAGTCGAGGTCGATCCGACGCAGGACCTGGAGCACCGCATCGGCGCCCATGTCGGCCTCGAATACGAGGCCAAAGCGCTCGTCATACTCGCGGTATTCGGCCTCGCTGAGAACCGTCAGGGCATCGGCCTCGATCGGATCACGTAGCTTCTCGAGCCACTTGGCGAGGGGCTCGTACTCCTTCTTGACCTCGTCTCGAATCTCCGCACGCTGCAGCAAGAGGGGTTCGAGTTCGGCCTCGGCCTGATCTCGCTTCTGCTGTACTGCCGCATCAGCCATCAGCTCGACGTCGGCCTTCTTGCTGGCGATCTGATCCTCAATCGCCGTGACCTCTGTGCGCGCCGCCATCTGCAAGGCAGTCAGCGTGTCGGCGCCGATCGCCGACCCGCGGGCGGCGACCAACTCGTCACGGAAGACCAGCTTTCCGCGCAGCTTCTCGCCGCGCCGACCCTTGAGGTCGCGCTCAAGCTCACGCGCTTCGGTCATCAGCTCATCGATCTTGGTGGTCAGTTCGGTATCAGCGGCTGCGCACTCGATCCCGCAGCGCTCGATGATTTCGCCGACGTGGCGTTCCACCAGCTGCTCGCGATCCTCGATTTGAGAGCCGATCTCACCCTCGCGCTGACTGGCGACCTCCTCGACCTCGAGCTGCAGCAGCTCCGCTGCGTGCAGCCGCGCCTCTTCGTCGACCTGGGTAACGACGTGCTGGGCGAAGTAGAGGACGCGCTCGAGCGTGCGCGGCGGGATGTCCAACAGGAGACCAAGTCGGCTCGGGACACCTTTGGCGAACCAGATGTGCGTCACCGGCGCCGCCAAGCTGATGTGCCCCATCCGCTCACGCCGCACCTTGCTGCGGGTCACCTCGGTGCCACAGCGGTCGCAGACGATCCCCTTGTAGCGGATCCGCTTGTACTTGCCGCACGCGCACTCGAAGTCCTTGACCGGACCGAAGATGCGTTGGCAGAAGAGACCGTCCATCTCCGGCTTCAGCGTCCGGTAGTTAATCGTCTCGGGCTTGGTCACCTCGCCGTAGGACCAGGACAGGATCTGGGCGGAAGATGCCAGCCCCAGGCGGATGGCGTTGAAATCGTTGACTTCAAGCACGTGTGACCTCCTCCGATTCACGACCGGAAAGGTTGATGCCAAGGGCTGGGATTCGCTCCATATAGTCCTCGACGAACTCGACCTCTTCTGATTCGTTGTTCAAGATCTCAACACTGAGTCCCAGTGACTGCAGCTCCTTGACCAACACCTTGAACGACTCCGGGACGCCGGGGTCGATGGTGTTCTCACCCTTGACGATTGCCTCGTAGGTCTTAACCCGACCGACCACGTCGTCAGACTTCACGGTGAGCATCTCCTGCAGGATGTGGGCGGCCCCGTACGCCTCGAGCGCCCACACCTCCATCTCGCCGAAGCGTTGCCCACCGAACTGGGCCTTGCCGCCCAGTGGCTGCTGCGTGATCAGCGAGTAGGGCCCGGTCGAGCGAGCGTGAATCTTGTCGTCGACCAGGTGGATCAGCTTGAGCATGTAGATGTAGCCAACCGTGACCGGCTGATCGAAGGGCTCTCCCGTGCGGCCGTCGTACAGTGTCTGCTTTCCCCAGATCGGGGGTGCAGTGTTCGTCTCCCGCGCCACCTCGTGCACGCGAGCCTCGAAGTTCGCATCGGTCAGCCGGCGCACGTTCTTGCTACCGACGCCCTCCAGCCAGAGGGTCAGCCCGGCTCGCCGGGCCATTCCCACAGGACCGCTGTGCAGCACCTCTTCTGGTTCGAACCCGCCCTCCCTGAGGTAGTCCTCCATCGCCTCGACATCGACGCGCTGGCCGACCTCGGTGTCAGCGGACCCGAGCGCCTGCTCGGTCTCCACGGCGCCCGCCTGGATAGCGATCCATGCACGACAGAGCGCATCTTCGATCTCCGCCTCGCTCGCACCGTCGAAGACCGGCGTGACCGCCCGCCATCCCAGTGTGGATGCCGCCCACCCGAGATGGGTCTCGAGTATCTGCCCGATGTTCATCCGCGAGGGCACACCGATCGGGTTCAGGACGATCTCGACCGGGCGGCCGTCATCGAGGTACGGCATGTCCTCGAGCGGCAGCAGCCGCGAGACGACGCCCTTGTTACCGTGCCGACCCGCCATCTTGTCGCCGGAACTGATCTTCCGTTTCTCTGCGACGGCGACGCGGACCATCTTGTTGACGTCCGCCGGTAGGTCGTCAGCCGCCGCGCGGCTGAAGATCCGCACGTCGATCACCTTGCCGCGCTCCCCATGTGGGACACGGAGGCTGGTGTCTTTCACCTCGCGAGCCTTCTCGCCGAAGATCGCCCGAAGCAGCTTCTCCTCGGGGGTCAGCTCAGTCTCTCCTTTGGGAGTGATCTTGCCGACGAGGATGTCGCCCTCGCGCACATCGGCGCCCACCCTGACGATCCCTTCTTCATCGAGATCTCTCAGCGCCTCGTCGCCAACGTTCGGGATGTCGCGGGTGATCTCCTCGGGGCCGAGCTTCGTGTCACGGGCGTCGACGTCGTACTTCTCCATATGGATCGACGTAAACTTGTCATCACGGACGATCGACTCGGAGAGCACGATCGCGTCCTCGAAGTTCAAACCTTCCCAGGACATGAACGCCACCAGCAGTGACTGCCCGAGGGCCAGCTCGCCATCCTGTGTGCACGAGGAGTCGGCGAGAGCCTGCCCGCGTGACACGCGGTCACCGCTCTTGACGATCGGGCGCTGGTTGATGCAGGTTCCTTGGTTCGAACGAACGAACTTGAGCAGCGGATAGCGCTGCTCGCGTCCGCTGTCGTAGCGGAGGCGGACGAAGTTCGCGTTCGCCCCGATCACCTCGCCGTCCTCCTCGGCGTGCATCACCTGGCCGGAGTCGGCCGCCGCCGGGAGTTCCATCCCCGTACCAACCAGCGGTACCTCGGGGCGTAGCAACGGCACGGCTTGCCGTTGCATATTCGCGCCCATCAGCGCACGGTTCGCGTCGTCATGCTCGAGGAACGGGATCATTGCGGCTGCCACCGAGACGATCTGCTTCGGGGAGACATCGACGTAATCGACATCGACTGAGGCGACTATCTCGAAGCGATCGCCGTGCCGGACCTCGAGGCGCGGTTCGATGATGTTCCCTTGAAGGTCGGCGGCGGTGTTCGCCTGGGCGATGCGGTATTGCTCCTCCTCGTGGGCGTCGAGGTAGACCGTCTCCCGGGAAGCAAAGGGCACGATCGGGATCGTCTCCTCGGCGGCGTTCCCCAGCGCCTCGGCGAGATCGTCATCGATCAGCGTCTCGGCTGTGCCGATGATCTCCCCGGCAGAGTCGAACACATCGTCTCCGAGGTAGTGTCCGGTGAGCTCGAGGCCCAGTACCTTCGGCAGCTCGTGAACGACGGGCCGGTAGGGCGTCTCGATGAAGCCGAAGTCGTTGACCACGCCGTAGGACGCCAGGCTGCCGATCAGGCCGATGTTCGGTCCCTCGGGTGTCTCGATCGGGCAGATCCGGCCGTAGTGACTCGAGTGCACGTCGCGCACATCGAAGCCGGCGCGGTCCCGAGAGAGTCCGCCGGGGCCAAGCGCGGACAGCTTCCGCTTGTGTGCGATTTCCGAGAGCGGGTTCACCTGGTCCATGAACTGAGAGAGCTGAGACCCGCCGAAGAACTCCTTCATCGACGCCACGACCGGCCGGATGTTGACCAGCGCCGAGGGGGTCGCCTCGTCGGGGTCGGTGATCGTCATGCGTTCTCGCACGACCCGTTCCATGCGCAACATGCCGACTCGGAACTGGTTCTGCATCAGCTCGCCGACGGATCGGATCCGCCTGTTGCCGAGGTGGTCGATGTCGTCTGGCGTCCCCTTGCCGTTGTTGATGTCCCAGATCTTGCGAACGATCAGGAGGAGGTCTTCGCGCCGCAACGTGCGGCTCTCCGGCTCATCTTCCAGGGCGAGGCGCTGGTTGAGCTTGTAGCGGCCGACCTTACCGAGGTCGTAGCGACGATCGGTGAAGAACAGCGTCTCCAGCAGCTCTCGGGCATTCTCCGCCGTCGGCGGGTCACCGGGCCGCAGTCGCCGATAGAACTCCTCAAGCGCCTCGGCCTGGTTCGTGGTTGTGTCCTTGGCCAAGGTCGCCTCAAGAAATAAGCGCTCTTCGTCCTTATCCACATCCCCAAGCATCGCTCGGATCCGCTCATCGGTGCCGAGATCGGCCATCGACAAGCCGTCTTCCTGGTCTATCACGCGGAGCAGCACGGTCACGGGGACACGGCGCTTGCGGTCGACCTTGACGGAGATCAGGTCCCTGGTCGAGGTCTCAAACTCCAGCCAGGCACCTCGGTTGGGGATCAGCTTGGCAGCGACGAGCCGTCGGCCAGTGGCCGGGTCGATTGTCGCTGTGAAGTAGACCCCGGGCGAGCGCACGAGCTGCGAGACGACGACCCGCTCAGCACCATTGATGATGAAGGTCCCGTGGTCGGTCATGAGCGGAATATCGCCCATGAAGAGCTCCTGCTCCTTGACCTCCCCAGTCTCCTTTACCAGCAGTTCGACGCGGACGCGCATCGGCGCGGCAAAGGTGCGCTCGCGGTCTCGCGACTCGGCCTCGTCGTACTTCGGGTCCTCAAACCGGTACTCGGCGAAGCGCAACTCCATGCGACTGCCGGTGAAGTCGTCGATCGGTGAGATCTCGTCAAAGAGCTCTCGGAGCCCTTCATGCAGGAAGCGGTCGTACGAACGGCGCGGCATCTCGATCAGGTTGGGCATGTCCATCACATGGACTGCCCGTCCGAACTGTCTCACCAAGTTCGGCACCCGGCGGTTGGCGCGTACGATTCGGCGGCTCGACGTGGTCAAGGACATCCCCTTCACGGTCTGCGGGCCTGGCTATCGTGAGGAGGTCGTGCATGCCACCAGTGGCATTCGATGAGCGATCTCGAGTCGCGGCGCCGCAGTGTCGTCCGCTAGGCGCACGCAAAAATCCCCGGCGGCACAGCGACCACCAAGGACTTTCAGGCTCTCATCGATGAATTAGACCGCGCCCCACGCTTGCCTGATTGTATACACACTCAGGCGAGCTTTCAACCATGCACCGAGAGCGCGGTCGTGTCCAGCGAGGTCCTCCCTTTCGACCGAGTCGCAACGACGAGCCCGGCCTGATTCAGCTGCCGCTGGCAGGCTCGGCCTGAGTGCGGTTCTGACGATCAATCGCCGGCCTGTGGCGGCTGATAGGGGCGGGCGGCAGCCTCCAGCCAGGCTGGCCACGCCTCCTTCGGAGCACCACTGACATCCAACAACCCGAGACTCGCGATCAGGTCTTCGGGCGGTCCGGTGGCGTACGAGGGGTCTCTTGAGAGCAGCCAGATGACGAGGGGTGATGCGAGCCGGTCGGCGTCCTCGAGCAGGCGCTGGAGGAAACGCCGCTGTTCAGCGGGCGTCGATCCATTGATCCCTCGCCGCCCATCACCGGATGAATAGCCGGCAGCGACAAACGCCAGCGGGAGGGTCGTGTGCTCTCGGATCTGCTCGTAGTAGAGGGGATCGATCCGCCGAGCGATCGGGTAGGCGAAGGAGGGATAGGTGGTGATCCCGAGCGCGTCAAGACGTCCGGCGAAGTCGTCGAAGAGCTCCCACCTGGGCGCGTGCGGTGGCAGCCACGGAACGACGCCCAGCAACTCTTCGTACTGGAAGGTGGTGAGCACCTCGGTCTCTGTCCCTTCGAGGCGCAGGGCGTCGAAGATCTCCGAGTAGATCTTCACGAACATCTCGTAGGCAATCGGGTCGTGTTCGAAGGTGACGTTTACTTCGTGACCGACAATGAGGTAGGCGGGTTTCACGCTCCTCGCGACGAAAAGTGCGTCGGCGCGCAAGGCCTGGCTGAGCTCTTCATCCTCGAGCGTGCGCCCGCCATAGCCCGCGGGGAGCGCCTGGAGGTTCCCGCGGTCGGCCACGTCGAAGACGTCGAGGACGTAGACGAGGTCGAGGCCGCGCGCCTCGGCGGCCCTCCGCTCCGCCAGGGTCTGCGCCCTCAACTCCGCGGAGACGCTCCGCCCCGGGAGGAAGTCGGCCCACGCCGGCGGCCGCTGGATGAGCAGAACCTCGCCGTAGTTTGCCGAGATGTCGTAGGTCTTCAGGTAGGCCTCGTCACTCAGCTCCCCGGGGATGGAGGAGAACCCCATGCGGAAGCTCCGGGCATCGCCGGCGATCGGCTGTGTCTCACGCTGGAACCCCCCCGGCTCCACTCGCTGCTCGCGGCAGGCGAGGAGTAGCACCGAGACCACCAGCAGCAGGCCGTAGCGAACGATCGGGGCACTCACGACTCGATTGTCCGGAGCGCTCCGCCGCTGAGCAAGCGCGGTTGCCTCGCGCCCTCCAGCCCGAGAGGGTTCGAGCGCGAGGCAACCGTTCCTGTGCGGTCGGGCAGTCGGCCGATAGACTCTCTCGGTGGATAGCCAGCCGACTCCCCCGAGACGCGATCAGCAGTCAGCCCGCTCAGGGTGAATCGCGATCGGTTCCGTCGTCTGGTCTTGCGTGCACTGCGCGATCTCCCGCCCCCGGCACGTCGGCAGATCGCCAATGCCGAGATCACGGTCGAGCGCGAGCCGCGGCGATCGGACCATGAACTCGATCTCGCGGGCGACACGCTCTTCGGCCTCTATATCGGGGTCCCTCTGACCGAGCGAGTGGACTATCAGCTGGCCCTGCCCGATCAGATCGTCATCTTCCAGGGGCCCCTCGAGCGCGCCTTCCTGCCTGACGAGATCGCCGACCAGGTGCGAATCACCGTCCTCCACGAACTCGCCCACCACTTCGGAATCGATGACGAGCGGCTTGAGGAGCTGGGGTACGGCTAAAGGGGCGACTCGCAACCGTTGGCCACTCGGCTGCCCTGGACTGGCCGGTGCCGGCCGGCGGGTTACGATTGGCTCCCCCTGCGACGAGTGTCGGCACCTGAAGTCGGGGAGCGGAACTATGGTACGCGAGCTCTTTACCGTTGGACTCGACGACACCGGCGCGCCCGACGGCGACGGCACCAGCCAGCTTGGCCGGGCCTGGGCGCGCACTGTGGAGGCTGACGGCTTCGGTCAATCGCTTGGGGTGACCCGACACCAGCTGTGGCAGAGCCTCAAGATCAGGAGCACCGGGGGGAACCGGGCGATCGCAGTCGTGATCGAGAGCGACGAGACCGTCCTCGATATCGAGGACCACGTCGTCGACTTCGTACGTGCCCACGCAGCCAGGCGGGCCAACGCCGCAGTTGCCGTCCTGTCCCGCCACAGCGACATGCCGCACGCCCTGGCGTTCGGACGGCGCAGCCAGCAGGAGCTGATGAAGTTCGCCGATGCGGAGCGCTACGCCTCAGAGTCGAATGTGCTCATCCGTGGACTCGGCGGCGACCGCAGCGGGATGATCGGTGCGCTGGCCGCCGCCGGCCTGCGGGCCGGGGGGAAGGACGGACTCTTCATCGATCTCACCGGGATCCGACAGCTCAGCGGCCGAGTCACCGCCGGCCAGATCCGCGAGCGCTCCGCACTTCAGCAGATCATCGATCAGGAGACCGGGGAGGAGCTCGACCGGGACGATCTGATCGACACGCTCGACTGGATCCGACCACGGATGGTCGAGGACCACCCGGTCTTGATCACCGCGCGATCGCCCGAAGAACGCAAGCTCTGGCTCCCGGTCGACCGTAGATCCAACGCCTGAGCGAACGGGGCCCCTCCCCGCGGAGAGACTGGGCCTGTGCTGACGACTTCATCGGGGTGACGCGCCGCCTATGGCCCCAGACTGCTCGGCGGCCGTCGCTGCTTCAATCCCGGCCACCGACCCGCCGCGAGCCCGACCAGCGCGCCGTCAACCGGGCGGCCGCCGCCCGCAACAGGGGTGCTCCCAGCGCCATCGCTTCGTCGATCGAGTAGCCGGCAGGGCCAGACTGCTCGGCGTCGAGCACGCCGGGCGGGACCAGGTCGACCTGTCCAGCGACTGCGACACAGGGCGTGTTGTGGCGTGCCGAGAGCTCTGCGACGTGAGCGACCGTCTTGCCATAGCCGGTCTGCAGGTCTAGCGAGCCTTCACCCGTCACCACGAGGTCGGCTTCGGCGATTGCCGGCTCCAATCCCACGGCCGCCGCCACGACCGCAGCGCCCGATTCGATGCTCACACGCGCGTGAGCGGCCGCGCCAGCGGCCATCAGGCCAACCGGTAGGCCGCCGCCGGCGCCGGCGCCCGGCAGTTCTGCCAGGTCGATCCCGAGGTCAGCTGAGATGCGATCCGCCCAGAGGGCGAGAGCCTGATCGAAGGCGGGCGCCTCCCAGCCACGGACCCCCTTCTGTGGCCCATAGATCGCGATCGCCCCCTCCTCGCCTACCAGCCCGTTGGTGACATCGACTGCCAGTCGCAGCTCGACACCGGTCAACAGCAGCGGCGTTCGCCCGTGCTCGATCCGCGCCAGACGCGCCAGTTCGAGAACGCCGTCGCCCACCGCCAGCCCCGCGAGGTCGAACAGCTCGATCCCCAGCACCTGCGCGGCGCCCGCTCCGCCGTCACAGGTTCCCGTGCCCCCAACCCCAACCACGATCTCGCGGACCCCCCGACCGATCGCGTCGGCGATCAGCTGCCCGACGCCCGCGCTCGACCCGCGCCCGGGATCACGCTCAGGGGCTGGCACCAGGGTGAGGCCACAGGCGGCCGCAGCTTCAATCAGCGCGAGCCAGCCGCTCTCCGTTGGCAACAGTGCGTACGCCGCCCCGACCGGTGCCCCCAGCGGGCCGCTCACGGTCGTCACGATCCGTCGGCCAGGGGTACCACTGAGGCAGGCATCAACGGTACCGGGCCCACCGTCAGCGAGCGGAACGATTCGCACGTCCGCCCCGGGGCGGACGTCGCGGACGCCCGCCGCGATCGCCTCGGCGGCCGCAGACGCCCGAAGTGATCCTTTGAACTCCTGCGGGCAGACGACCACGCGGCTCGCAGGCACTCTAGGTCCCCCAGTCGAGAAAGTGCCGCAGCAGGGCGCTGATCAGGATCGCCGCCACGTAGGCGAGCCCCACGCGCCTTCCATAGAAGCCGATCCGTCTCAGGCGAGCGGGCGCGAAGAAGACGAGGTAGAAGGCTCCAACCGCGGTCAGGATCAGCAACAACCGCACGAGGCTCATACTGGTGCCCTCCAACGGCACGATCGTAACGGACGCTGGGCCCTCCCTGGACTTGACTAGCACACTTGTTCTGTCATAGTCTCCCATAAGAACGTTCGTTCTCAGTCACGATCGATCGGGAGGCGATCATGGAGATCCTCCGCACCAGACCGGCGGCCCGTGGCTACGGGAGGCGCCGGCGGGACTCGCAGTTGCCGCTGCTCACCGCTACCGATGGCGTGGCGCTGCTTTCGCGGTTCGGACACGACTGCCCCGACTGTGGTGGCCCCCTGGTCTTCGGCGAGGGGTGCGCCCTGTGCCCGATCTGCGGGCACTCTCTCTGCACGTGAGCACGGCCTGGCCCGCGGCCGACCGCGGCCGGCGTTCATGGACCGGGCTCGACCCCCTCCGTATACTCTGAGCACACCGGTACGGGTGTGGGGCGGGCATGGCTCTGGCTACGGAATCTACTGATCTCGCGGCGTTGACGCGGCGCATCCGACGTCACGTCGTCCAGATGGTGTATGACGCACAGTCCGGCCACATCGGCGGCTCGCTCTCCTCGACCGAGCTCTTGGCGGTGCTCTACGGCAAGTTCCTGCGCAACGACCCCGGCGACCCGACCCGCCACGCTCGCGATCGCCTGGTGATGTCGAAGGGTCACTGCACCCCGGTGCAGTACGCGATTCTTGCCGAATTTGGCTACATCCCGGTCAGTGAACTCGCCACCTTCCGGCGGCGGGGAACCAGGCTCCAGGGGCACTCGGTGCTCGGGGTACCCCCCGGCGTGGAGAACAGCGCCGGCGCTCTCGGGATGGGGCTCTCCTTCGGACTCGGTATGCGGCTCGCCCAACGCCTCCAGGGGCTCGATGATTCACGAATCTGGGTACTGATGGGCGACGGCGAGCAGAACGAGGGGCAGGTGTGGGAGGCGGCGATGGCCGCGGCCCATCATCAGGCTGAGGGCCTGATTGCGATCGTCGATCGCAACGGCATCCAGAACGACGACTTCACGGCCGCAACGATGCGCTCAGAGCCGCTGGACGAGAAGTACCGTGCGTTCGGCTGGCAGGTGCTCGCCGACATCGACGGCCACAACCTCGACAGCGTCGAGGCGGCCTATGCCTGGGCGCTCGCGCAGCGCGGCGGTCCCGTCGCTCTCATCTTCGACACCGTCAAGGGCAAAGGGGTCTCCTTCATGGAACACAACCCCGGGTTCCATGGGGCGCCACCGAACGCGACCGAGTTCGAGCAGGCGATGAGAGAGCTGGCAGGGTGAACGCCGCCACGCGAGCCCCTGCCGCAACCCGTGAGGCGGTCGGACCGACGCTCGTTCGGTTGCAACAGGAAGGCGCCGATCTGATCGTGGTCGACGCCGATCTGGGCAAGTCCACCTCCGCTCGACAGTTCCGCGACGCCTACCCGGGGCGCTTCTTCACCTTCGGCGTTGCCGAACAGAACATGATCTCCGTCGCCGCCGGCTTCGCCGTCATGGGACACACGGTGTTCGCGACCACCTTCGCCGTCTTCGCCGAGCATGCCTTCGACCAGCTGCGCATGTCGGTCTCGCAGCCCCGCCTCAACGTCAAGGTCATCGCCAGCCACGGTGGTGTCTCAGTCGGTGAGGACGGGGCGTCTGCACAATCCGTCGAGGACTTTGCGCTGTTCTCCTCGCTGCTCAGTTTCTCGGTCTGCGTCCCGGCCGATGTTGCCGAGGCCGAGGCGATCACTCGGGCGGCCGCCCTGACCCCTGGCCCCTTCTACGTCCGGACCGCGCGGCCGAAGACGCCTGTGATCTACACCGACGGTGCCCGTTTCGAGCTCGGTCGTGCCGATCTGCTCCGAGACGGCAGTGACGTGACGATCGTCGCCTGCGGCCTGCTGGTCGAGCGCGCGCTCACCGCTGCAACGATGCTGGCGGAAGAGGGAATCTCGGCACGGGTGCTCAACATGTCAACAATTCGACCGCTCGACGTCGAGGCGTTGCAGGCGGCCGCCGCCGACACCGGAGCGATCGTGGTTGCCGAGGAGCACGTCAGCCACACGGGACTGGGCGCGATGTGCGCCCACGCGCTCGCCACCCACTGCCCCGTCCCGATGGAGTTCGTCGGGTTGGATCGGTACGGACAGTCCGCCACGTGGTCGGAGGCACTCGAGGCTGCCGGGCTGACGGCTTCCAGTGTCGCCGAGGCGGCTCGGCGGGCGGCCGCGCGCAAGTAGCCACCGCTCCCGCCGCGATAAGCCAGCGCCCTCTCTCAGGCGAAGCCTCGCTCGGGACCGCGGCGAAGCCGCTGGCCGGAGAGCCCAGCCCCTAGTCCAGAAGCCGGACCAGCTGATCGAGATCCTGAATCTCGGCGTCCGCCTCAGTTCCCGGCGTCGACAGGAAACGGTTACCCGACCTGTTCAGCCAGATCGCCGGCATCCCGACGCCGCGCGCGCCAGCAACATCGTGTGCCGGATTGTCTCCCACGTAGACGGTCGCTGACGGATCCTCACCGAGGGCCGTGAGCGCTCGGTGGAAGATCGCAGGGTCCGGCTTCGTAACGCCGACCTCTTCCGAGATCACGCAGACCTGGAAGTAGCGTGCGATCGCCATCGACTCGAGCTTGAGCCGCTGATCCTCGATCAGACCGTTGGTGATCACGCCGAGCGGGTATCTCGGACTCAGCTCTGCCAGGACGCGTTCCACCTCGGGGAAGCAGCTGACGTGGCGGGGCCAGGCACGCCGGTAGGCGAGCGTCAGGTGGTCAGCCTCGCTCGCCCCCAGCCCCGCATGCGCTCCGAAGAACTCGCGGAACGCCCCGTGCATGAGCTCGTAGCTCCACTCTGAGTTCGAGCGCCGGGCGTGTGCCGCTGTAATGAGCGTCCGAATTGGCCCGTCATAGACTTCGGCCGGGGTGCCCAGCGCTGCCAGCGCCGGCACCTCCGACCAGAGCTCTGCCGTCACCTCGGCGAAGCCGGCATGCCAGGCTCCACGAGCATCGACCAGCGTGTCGTCGAGGTCGAGACAGATTGCCCGTACCCCCGAGGTGATCATCGGTCTGCCCTACCAGCGGCGGTCGCCGCCACGGTCACCGCCGCCGCGGCCACCACGGTCACCGCCGCCACGACCACCACGGTCACCGCCGCCGCGGCCACCACGGTCACCGCCGCCACGACCACCACGGTCACCGCCGCCACGACCACCACGGTCACCGCCGCCGCGGCCACCACGGTCACCGCCGCCACGACCACCACGGTCACCGCCGCCGGGTCGGTCTCCCCCGCGCAACGACTCGTCGCCGCGCGGCCGCTCGACCCGGGCCTGTTCATCGGACAGCCCGACCGGGCCGTCGCCCTGAGCGGCACCCCGCAGCGTGAGGTTGATACGTCCCAGATTGTCGATTTCGATCACCCGGACCGTAACCTCGTCGCCGATGTTGACGACATCTTCGACACGGTCCACGTGTCCCTCAGCCAGCTCGGAGATATGAACGAGGCCGTCCTTACCGGGCAAGATCTCGACGAAGGCGCCGAAGGCCATCAGCCTCACTACGCGGCCCTCGTAGACCGTCCCGACCTCGATCTCCTTCGTCAGCCCCTCGATCTCCGCGATCGCTCGGCGGACCGACTCGGCCTCGGTCCCGCCGACGAAGACGGAGCCATCCTCCTCGATGTCGATCGAGGCGCCCGTTCGCTCGATGATCGCGTTGATCACCCGGCCACCCGGTCCGATCACCGCCCCGATCTTCTCCGGGTCGATCCGCACGATGCTGATCTTTGGCGCGAAGGTTCCAACCTCATCTCGCGGCGCCGGGATCGCATCAGTCATCACATCGAGGATCTTGAGGCGTGCGACCCGCGCCCGCTCAAACACCTCCTGCATGAAATCGGACGGTAGCGCGCTGAGCTTGATGTCGAGCTGGACCGCGGTGACGCCGCTGGCCGTACCGGCCACCTTGAAGTCCATATCTCCGAAGGCATCTTCGATGCCCGCGATATCGGTGAGGATCCGGTATTCGCTCGCGTCCGGCGTCGACATCAGCCCCATGGCAATGCCTGCCACCGGTGCGTCGATTGGCACGCCGGCGTCCATCAGGGCCAGCGTCGAGCCGCAGACGGAGCCTTGCGATGTCGACCCGTTGGACGACAGCACGTCCGAGACGACGCGGATGGTGTAGGGGAATTCCTTAAAGTCAGGGAGCACCGGCTCGATTGCCCGCTCGGCAAGCATCCCGTGGCCGATCTCGCGGCGCCCCGGGCCGCGCATGAACCGAGCCTCGCCGACCGAGAAGGGCAGGAAGTTGTAGTGGTGCATGTAGTACTTCCACTCTCCCGGGGCAATCCGGTCGAGTCGCGCCCGGTCCCTGAGCGCACCGAGTGTCGCCACACTGAGCACCTGCGTCTCACCACGCTGGAAGAGACCTGAGCCGTGCACCCGCGGGATCACCCCGATCTCTGAACTGATCTGGCGGAGGTCGTCAGCCGCGCGATCATCGGCTCGCAGGTTCTCGGTGAGAACGCGGTGTCGCACGAACTTCTTCAGGTGAGCATCGACCTGGTCACGCACCGCACGCTGGTCGAATGCAAACTCCTCAGCTGCCGTCTGTTCGGCGGTCAGTTCACCGAAGACCCGAGCTCCCAGCTCGTCAACGCCGCGAAAGCCCTCGCCACTGATCGCGTCCAGCAGCTCCTGGTCGCGCCCGGCCAGCCCCTCACTGACAGCCTCGACGAGGGCCTGGTCGGTCGGTGGCGGCGCCACGAAGACCTGCTTCTCCTGGCCGAGTGCTGCGATCACCTTACGCTGAAGCGCGTTGAGCTTGGCGACCACCTCTTGGGCGTACTCGATGGCCTCGATCACCTCGGCCTCCGGTACCTGCTTGGCGCCGGCCTCAAGCATCACCACTGACTCTTCGGTCGCCGCGACCACGAGATTGATGTCGGACTGTTCGATCTCCGCGTAGGTGGGGAACGCCTTCAGTTCGCCATCGACTCGCGCCACCTGCACGGAGGAGACAGGACCCTCGAAGGGCAGCTCGGACATGTTCACGACCGTGGAGGCGCCGATCGTGCCGAGCACGTCGGCTGGTTGCTCACGGTCGGAGGAGAGCAGGAGGCAGACGATCTGCACCTCGCGGCGGAACCCCTTGGGGAAGAGCGGGCGGATCGGTCGGTCGGTCATGCGGGCGGCGAGCGTGGCATCCGTCCCCGGGCGGCCCTCGCGACGGAAGAACGAGCCGGGGATCTTCCCGATCGCGTACATCCGCTCCTCGAAATCCACGGTCAGGGGGAAGAAGTCGATCCCGGCCCGCGGTTCGCCGTGGCAGAGAGTGACCAGCATCATCGTGTCGCCGTAGCGAACCGTGCAGGCCGCCGCCGCGTTGGGAGCGAGGCGCCCGCTGGCGATCTCGAGCGTACGGCCCTCGATCTCGGTCTGGAAGACCTGAGTGCCGGCGGGGTGGGTGTGGGTCTCAGTCGCTTGTAGTGTCACGCCTTGTCTTTCTTGATTGTGGAACGATCGTGCAGCCATCGCTGGGACCGCGGCTGGGCGCGGCCTCGTGCTTCACGCAGATCGGTTCGTGGGGACGGGTGCACGCCACACGGCGCGCTCGGAGGGTTCTCGTCGAGACAACATTCCTTGTACTGACCGGGGCGCTCCGGGCAAGCGCGGCGGTTCAACTGGGATCCGGGTGGTCCCGGTGGGCCGGTGGAAGCAACGGCGCTGCGCTAGCGGCGAAGCCCGAGAGTCTGGATCAACTGGTGATACCGACCCACGTCCTTGTTGCTCAGGTAGCGAAGCTGCCGCCGACGTTGGCCGACCAGTTTCAAGAGCCCTCGTCGTGTCGAGTAGTCGTGCTTGTGTTCTCGGAGATGTTCCGTCAGATGCTGGATCCGGTCGGTCAACAGCGCGACCTGAACCTCGGGCGACCCTGTGTCGCCCTCGTGTTGCCGGAACTTCTCAATAATCGAGGTCTTGAGTTCGGTGGTTTGCATCGAGACTGTTTTGAATCCTTGTAGCTGCTATCTCGTCGACACCCTTCCGGCGGGGTACGGCGCGCCCGCGGGCCGACCCTCGCTGCGCTCAACGCTAGCACAGGTCGCCGGGGCGGCAAAGCCGGGGCGGTCGCCCGCACGGCGCGCGGCCGAGCTCAACTCTCGGGCGAAACCACCACCTCCGCGCCCCCCGTCCCTCGCTCCAGCCAAGCCATCAGGGCCGGATAGCCGCGCCGACTGAGGGCGAGCGCGAGGCCGAGGCCGACCAGCGAGACCAGCGCCCCGGCGACGCCGTCGAGGATGTAATGGTTCGCGGTGGCCACGACCGCGACCGACTGCAGTACGAGCACGGCGGCCGACCCCCACCTCAGGGTGAACCGCGACGTCGCCCCGATCACGACGAGCATCAGGATCAGAGCCCACCCGACATGCAACGACGGCAATGCTGCATAGGGGTTGACGAACGGTGCCATCGACTGCGCCTGGTAGGACAGATGGTCGTACCGCTCAAGGGTGTCGATGAATCCGTGGGACTCAAGCAGCCGCGGTGGGGTCACTGGGAGTGTCCAGTAGAGCACAAGTGCGATGCCACCGGAGAGCAGCAGGGCATCGCGCAGGAGCGTGTACGAGTGTCGCTGGCGCCAGAACATGACGAGGCCGATGGCGACGATCAGCGGGAAATCCAGCCAGAAGTAGACAAAGTTGAAGAGGCGCGCAAGCAGGGCGGAGTCCGCCGCCCACTGATTGACGTCGGGCTCGATGTAGACACCGAGCGTCTTCTGAAGGTCGATGATCCAGAGCGCGTTCTCCAGCGCCTGAAGCTCGCGGTCGAGCACTGCACCGCGCACCAGGAAATAGAGCAGGAACCCGAGTCCCACCAACCCGATCTCGACGGCGTCGACCCAGCTAATCTGCGTCGGGCCAGGCGACGTCGCGCGATGGAGGAACCGCCGTATCCCGTCCCGCACCAGGGCAACCTCCAGACGCTTGATCAGGCTCACCCGCAATCGGGCGATCGATCGTACCGCAGTCGACGCTCGGTACTGCCTGTTCTTGCCGTCGCTCGGGGGGCCCTCCTATCCTCGGCGAACAATGCACGCCACATGCGCGGTCGCCCGCCGATCGCGCCTCGATCGGAGCAATCGTGGAGATCCAGGTCAGCGTAGGAAGCGTGTTCGATCAGCCGGTCGACACCTACGTCATCTACGTCGGCACCGGGCGGGGCCGGCTCGCCGGCGACGCAGCCGCGGCCGATGCTCACCTCGGAGGCGCCATTGAGCGCTCGCGCCGGCGCGGCCTCTTTAGCGGCAAGGCCGGACGATTCCTTGAATTTCCCGCCCCAGACGACCTCCCCGGTCGGCGCGTAGTCGCACTTGAGGTTGGGGAGCGGCCACGCGAGATGACAGCGAGCCGGCTCCGGACCCTCGGCGCGACCCTTGCCCGGCAACTCCGCGACCTCGACGCCGGGCAAGTCGCGCTCGCTTCGACCGCGAGCGCCTGGCGCGGCATCTCAGCAGAGGCTGCAGCCGGCGCTCTCGCCGAGGGTTTCGAACTCGGCCTCTACCGCTTCGACCGGCACCATACTCGCCCCGCCGATCGACCGACGGGCAGCGTCAGCGCCGTGACGATCGTTGCCGCCTCAGAGCGGGCCCGAGCTCAGGGCGCGCGAGGGGCCTCGCGTGGTCAGATCATGGCCACCGCCACCAACGCGGCGCGTGACATGGGGAACGAGCCGGCGAACCTGATGACGCCGACGCTCCTCGCCGAGCGTGCCCTGCAGATCGCCGCTCAATACGGCCTCGAATGCGAGGTGATTGAACGCGCCGAGGCCGAACGGATCGGCATGGGCTCCTACCTGTCTGTCTCCAACGGCTCGGTCGAACCGCCAAAATTCATCGTGCTGCGCTACCACGGCGCGACGGCCAGAGGCAGCTACGTCGGCCTCGTCGGCAAGGGCATCACCTTCGATAGCGGCGGCATCTCGCTCAAGCCGGCCGCCAACATGGAGGCGATGAAGTGGGACATGAGCGGCGCCGCGACGGTGATCGGTGCCATGCAGGCGATCGCCCAGCTGCGGCCGAGGATCGATGTAATCGCGGTCGCCCCCTGCACCGAGAACCTGCCGAGTGGATCAGCGACGAAGCCTGGCGATGTCGTGTACGCGATGGACGGTCAGTCGATCGAGGTGATCAACACCGACGCGGAGGGTCGCCTGGTGCTGGCCGACGGCATCGCCTACGCCCGCCAGCAGGGCGCCACCACGCTGATCAACGTCGCGACCCTGACCGGGGCGATGGGGGTTGCGCTGGGAAACGTGCGCATCGGCGCATTCGTCAATGACGACGAGCTGTGGCGGGCTCTTGAGGCCGCGGGCGAACGTGCTGGCGAACGCTTCTGGCGCTTCCCGCTCGATGATGACTACAACGAACAGATCAAGTCGAAGGTCGCCGACATCAAGAACACCGGCGGGCGAGCCGCCGGCGCCATCACCGCGGCGAAGTTCATCGAGGCCTTCGTCGGCGACACGCCTTGGGCGCATCTCGACATCGCCGGTGTGATGAGCGTCGACCGGGACCGGGGCGAGTGGGCGACCGGCATGACCGGGATGCCGCTGCGGACGATGGTCCACTATGTGCTGGAGCGGGCCCGGGCCGACCGCGCGGCTCCGGCGTGAGCGACACGATCGGGGGCATCGCCGGCATCCTCATCTGGACCGAAGCTGATCGCTTTCAGGCGATGCGCGACTTCTACGTCGATCGGATCGGTCTAGTTCCCCGCTCCGATCGACAACACTTCGTGAACTTCGAATGGGGCGCTCAGCGCCTGACGGTCGCGGTCCACACCGACGTGGCGGGCGAGAGCAGCGACCCGCTGCGGCTGATGATCAATCTCGCCGTCGCCGACGTTCGGCCTGTGGCCGCTCGGCTCCGTCGCAATGGCGTGGCGTTCGTGCGCCCCCCGGAACAGGAACCCTGGGGCGGTTGGATCGCAACCTTCAGCGACCCCGACGGAAACACGCTGCAGCTGCTGCAGGCCCCTCCCGCCTCCTGAAGCCCTCAGGCTTCAACTGCAGGCAGCAACGGCACGACGCGATCGAGGATCGCCATCGCGCACTGGTACTTGGTCATCAGCGGCAGCTCCTCCAGTCCCCCCAGATCATCGAGGATTGTGATCCGGTTGCTGTCCGTGCCGAAGCCCGCGTCGGTCGCCGAGACGTCGTTTGCGACGATCAATCTCGCCCCCTTGGCAACCAGCTTCCGCTGGGCGTTGGCAACCAGGTCCTGCGTCTCCGCTGCAAACGCGACCTTCAGCAGATTCGGTTCACGGACCGTGGCGATCAGGTCGGGGTTCTCAACCAGATCGATCGAGATGTCCCCGAGATCGCCTCGCTTGAGCTTCTGGCTCGCCGCCTCGGCCGGACGGTAGTCGGCCACGGCCGCCGCCATGATCAGCACATCGGAGTTGGGAGCGTGCTCGCCGATCGCCGCCGCCATCTCTCGAGCCGAGTTGGTGGCCACGACGACAACGGCGGACGGCGCTTGGTCCGGCATCGTCGTCACCAGGACGACCTGCGCCCCGCGGTCTCGGGCGGCTTCGGCGACGGCATTCCCCATCTTTCCACTGGAGTGGTTGCCGATGAACCGCACCGGGTCGATCGCCTCCCTCGTACCGCCCGCCGAGACGATCACCTTGCGCCCTCTCAGATCCCCCAGCTCACTGCCCAATCGAGCTCGGACCGCCGCAACGATCACCGCCGGCGCCGAGAGGCGCCCGGCACCACTGCGGCCAGAGGCGAGGCGGCCGTAGTCCGGCCCGACAAACCGAGTGCCTCGTTCGACGAGGATCTGCACGTTCCGTTGGGTGGCCGGGTGGGACCACATCTGCGCATCCATCGCCGGCGCCAGGAGCAATGGAGCCTCGGTGGCCAGCGCCGTCAGAGAGACGAAGTCATCAGCCAGGCCGTGGACGAGGCGCGCCATCGTGGAGGCAGACGCCGGGGCCACGAGCATCAGATCTGCTCGTCGAGCGAGCTCCACGTGAGCCTCCCCGAACTCACCGTGGGGGCTCCACATGTCAACATAGGGCTCGCGGGCCGTGAGCGATCGGAACGTCAGGGGCGTCACAAAGCGCTGGGCGGCGGCCGTCATCGCGACATCGACGACGGCGCCGGCTTGCACGAGTTGACTCGCCACGTCGAGCGCGCGATAGCAGGCGATCGAACCGCTCACGCCGAGCACGACGTGCCGACCACTGAGAGGAGGTCTCTCGGCATTCATCGGTTGCTCCGCTTCATCGGTTCGCCTCGTAGACCAGCCTCAATCCGTCGAGGTTGAGGTCCGCCTCGATCGCATCAAAGCATGACACCTCGTCGGCGATCACGTCCGCGTAGCCGCCCGTCGCGATCACGGTTGCTTCGCCCGGTTCTTCCTCCAGGAGCTCTCTGAAGCGACGCACCATCCCGGCCACCATCTCGACGTAGCCGTAGAAGATCCCAGCCTGCATCGAGTGGACGGTATTGCGGCCGATCGGGCCGTCCGGACGCTCAAAGCTGACCCGGTGCAGCATCGCCGCCCGGTTGAACAACGCCGCCGAGGCAAGGCCGATGCCCGGCGCGATTGCTCCGCCGACGTAGTCTCCATCCGACGAGACCGCATCGAACACGCAGGCCGTGCCGAGGTCGACGATCACGAGCGGGGGGTCGTAGCGCTCCAGTGCTGCCACGGCATGAAGGATCCGATCGGGGCCGACCTCCCGGGGGTTGTCGTAGAGAACCCGCACGCCCGTACGGATGCCCGGGCCAACGACTAGCGCCTCGACGTTGAAGTAGCGTCGACAGACCTCGCGGAAGGTGGCCAGCATCGAGGGGACGGTGGAGGACATGATCGCCGCGAGGACCCGACTCGGCTCCACGCCGGCCGAGCGCAGCAGGCCCAGGACGAGCATCGCGTACTCGTCGGCAAAGTTGTTCTGGTCGGTCGCGATCCGAAACGTTGCGACCAGTTCTTCGCCCGCGAAAATGCCGATCGCGATGCTCGTATTGCCGATGTCAATCGCGAGCAACAGATCACGCCCGTCAGCCGTGTCGGCCATCTGTCCCCCAAACTGCAAGTCTGTTTGGTACAGGAGTTCGACCATCGAGTCTGCGGCCCCGGTGTGCGGCTCGCCGGGCCTCGTGGCAGCGGGAGTATAGCCGCGATGCTCGGTCGCCGCTCGGCGGATCGCCCGGCCCTGCATCGGACCTGTCGGCATGCTCGATCGAGGTCGCTGGCGGCGGCGGCGGCGGCACCTTGATCAGCGTGATCCGACCGTGCTACATTTCCGGCCCGTCAGCGGACTGCTCGGGCGACTCGGGGACATCCCGGCGCATCGATTCACCTGACGGACTGGAGTTGGACCCCACGTGCTGCGCACCTGGCCGCACCGCGGCCTGCTGCGCTCGGGTGGCGGTACGGGGCCGCCACCTTACGGGTCAGGGCTGCCAGAACGGGCGGGGGGGCGCGTGCCAGAAAGCGTTGCCCACGACCCACAAGCAATGTGGCAGGTCACTCTCAGAGACCTCGCCTACCAGGTTTCCCGAGCGAACTTCGACACCTGGCTGGCCGGTACCGAGGGCGTTCGTCTCGTCGACGATCTCCTCGTCGTGGGGACCCGCTCGGAATTCGTCACTGAGTGGCTCCAGAAGCGTCTCCGACCCTCGATCATCCGCTCACTCAGCGAGGTTGCCGGGCGCTCGATGGATGTCGCCTTCGAACCCCTCCGATTCGACGATGTCGAGGCGACGCCCGTGCTGGCCGGCTCTGTCGACGCGGAGCTCGTCGAGGTGATCCCCCGGCCGCGGCTGAGACAGCGCTACACCTTCGACCGCTTCATCGTCGGCAAAGGCAATGAGCTGGCGGCCGCAGCGAGCCGCGGCGCCGCCGATGCTCCGGGTGATCGCTACAATCCGCTCTTCCTCTACGGTGCAGCGGGCCTCGGCAAGACCCATCTGCTGCAAGCCCTCGGCCACCATCTCGTCGACCGCGACCTGCTGGTCCTCTATGTCAGCGCCGAGTCCTTTACCAATCAGCTGATCGCCTCCATCCAGAGCCGGACCATGGACGACTTCCGGGCGCGCTATCGCTCGGCCGACGCACTGCTGATCGATGACATCCAGTTCATCGCCGGCAAGGAACAGACTCAGGAAGAGTTCTTCCACACGTTCAACGAGCTCTACGAGACGGGCCACCAGATCGCGATCACCTCGGACAGGAGCCCCGCTCTGATCCCGCATCTGGAGGAGCGACTGAGGACCCGGTTCGAGTGGGGGCTGATCGCGGACATCCAGGCACCGAACGTCGAGACCCGCGTCGCCATCCTGCGGTCGAAGGCGCGCGAGCAGGGGGCGATCGTTCCAGATGCGGTGCTGAACATCATTGCCGCCCGCTTCAAGAACAACGTCCGCGAACTCGAGGGGTCGCTGACGCGCGTTCTGGCCTACAGCCGTCTCACCAACGAGCCGCTGTCGCCTGCCCTCGTGCAATCGGCGATGGCGTCGTTGGAGCCGGCCGAGCCGCGGCTCCCCCCCTCGCCAACCCTGATCATTGACACCGTCTGTCGCTACTTTGAGATCGATCACGAGGCACTGGTCTCCAAGAGCCGCGAGAAGCGTGTCGCGTACCCGCGGCAGATTGCCATGTACCTGATGCGGGAGCTGGCCCACCGCTCGCTCGTGGAGATCGGCACTGAGCTCGGGGGGCGCGACCACTCAACGGTGCACCATGGTTGGCGCAAGATGGACCGATCACTGGCCGTCGATCCCGAGACGCGCCGCGACATCAGCGGTCTGCTCGAGATGATCGAACAGGGCAGGCGCAGCGCCTGACCGCCCCGTGTCGTTCGCGTGCCAGGAGGTGTGCACTATGGTGTGGTATGGTACGGCGCTACGTCCCGCTGTTGATAGATCCGCGCGATCTAGTGGATATCTCCCCTCCCTTGTTCATAAGCATGGTTTCGCCGCTCCATCCCGGCTGATCCGCGGCATCCCCGATCCGTCGGACGCGACTGCGAGCAGGGCATGATCGATTGCGTTGAGTTCCAGGTGATTGGCGGGCGGGGAGGCGACGGCATCGTCTCGTTCCGACGCGAGAAGTTTGTCCCCCAGGGCGGACCGGATGGCGGCGACGGCGGACGCGGCGGTGATGTCGTGCTGCTCGCCGACAGCGGGATGTCGACGCTTCAGCAGTACCGGGACCAGCGGATTCGCCGGGCAACCAATGGCCAGCCGGGCGGACCAAACCGCATGCACGGCGCATCAGGAGAGACGCTGACACTGCGCGTTCCTCCGGGCAGCGTGGTCTGGGATCTCGACGCCGCAGATCCCGATCAGGATCCAGGCGCCATGCCTGTGGCGGACCTCGCCGACCGCGGCGCCTTGGTGGTGATCGCTCGCGGCGGGCGGGGCGGTCGTGGCAACAAACGCTTCGCGACGGCGACGCGACAGGCACCAATGTTTGCGCAGCGCGGGCAGGAGGGAACCGAACGCCGGATTCGGGTCGAGCTCAAGCTGATCGCTGACGTCGGAATCGTGGGTCTGCCGAACGCCGGCAAGTCGACGCTGATCAGCGCCTGGTCGCGGGCAACGCCGAAGGTCGCCGCCTATCCGTTCACCACGCTCGAGCCCGAACTCGGCGTCGTCAACCTCGGCTATGACTCCTTCGTGGCAGCGGACATGCCCGGGCTGATCGGGGGGGCGAGCCAGGGCGTCGGGCTCGGCCACGAATTCCTGCGACATATCGAGCGCACCCAGGTCCTCGTGCATGTCGTCGACATGACCGCGGACGATCCGCTGGCCAACCGCGACCTAATCGACCAGGAGCTCCGGGACTTCGGCCACGGGCTGGCTGAGAAGCCGCAGCTGCTGGCACTCAACAAGATCGATAACCCCGACGGGGAGGCCCACGTCGAGTTGCTCGCCGAGCGCCTCGCCGAAATCGATCTCCCCCGCTTTGCGATCTCGGCGGCGGCCGGTCTCGGTACCAGGGAGCTCGCCGAGGGTGCACTACGCCTCGTGCAGGCGACTCGCGAGGAGGCACGGCGAGAGTTGGCACACCGCCCAGCCGAGATCGAGATCGAGCCGCAGCGCAGCCGCTTCAACGTCGAGGTGGATGAGCATGGCTCCGCTCGCGTGAGCGGTTCGACGCCAGAGTGGCTGGCAGCCACGCTCGACCTCAATGAGCCCGAGCCCCGGGCTGAGTTCTTCGATCGGCTCAGCCGCCTCGGCGTGGCACGGGCACTGCGTCGACACGGCGTGCACCGGGGTGACCTCGTCTGGATCGGTGATCGGCAGGTTCGCTGGGACGGCGCCTGAGGGTGCCCGAGCGCACCCCTAGGCGCGGCATCCTCGGCGGGACCTTCGACCCTCCTCATCTTGGGCATCTCACGCTGGCCGCCTCGGCCCGTCTTGCTCTCGCTCTCGACGAGGTCTGGTTCCTCCCGGCTGGCGACCCGTACCGGAAGAGCGGTTCGGTGTCGATCTCATCGGCCGAGAGCAGGTTGCAGATGCTGACAGCGGCGATCGCCGCGCTACCGTGGGCGCACCTCAGTACCGTCGAACTCGAGCGCGACGGGCCAACCTACACCGCAGAGACGCTCCGCGCCCTCGTCGCCCCCGGCGAGAAGTGGTGGTTCATCCTCGGCAGCGACGCGCTCGCCGACCTGCCCCACTGGCGCGAGCCAGAGGCCATCGTTGAACAGGTGCGGCTGGCGTGGGCGAAGCGTCCCGGTGGCACCGAAGACAGCACGCTCGCACGAACCGTCGCCTCGGTTCCCGCACTCGCCTCACGGGTCGACGAGATCGAGATGCCACTACTGGAGATCGGCTCGACCGCCCTTAGGGACCGCATCCGAGCTCGGCGACCGACAGAATCCCTACTGCCGCCAGCCGTGCGGCAGGTGATCGATGAGCTCGGGCTCTACCGTTAGGGATGCTCTGCAGAGGTAGGGTATCGGGCCGGTTCGAGCCGATCGGCATGCTGGTCGGCGATGAGGGGACCCATGACGGCGGATTGAGGGTCGATTTCGTCACGTCCTGGCTCCGGAGCCGGTCCGGAGAGCGATGCGGGCACACGGATCCGCTGATCACGCGAGATGAGGCGCTGCTCGCAGCAGGTTCGCGAAGCCCAGTAGCAACGCGAGGCGCAGGCGGTTCTTCTCAAGCCCCCGGTAGCGCACCCTGGCGTATCCGAAGTGCCGCTTCACGTAGAGGTACGGGTGCTCCGCCTTCGCCCCACGCCTCTACCTCGCCACCGTCCACCAGGCGATGTGCCTCGGTCACGTCGCCCCCGCTCGGCGAGGTGGGCGTTGATGGTCGCAAAGAGCTCCGTTCCCAGCTGATGGCGCTCAAGCAGGTGCCGGAAGTGGAGGATGGTCGTCTCATCGGGAATCGGCTCGGTGAGGGTGAGGCCGGCGAACTCGAGCATCGAGCGGGAGTCGTAGGGCTCCTGTTCCATGCCGGGGTCGCTCAGGTTGAACCAGAGCTGCAGGCAGTGGATTCGCAGCATCACCGGCAGCGGGTAGGGCCGCCGTCCACGACCCGGCTTCGGGTAGACGGGCGCGATGCGCCCCTCCAACTCCCCCCACGGGACCAGCTGCTCCATGCGCTCGAGGAACCGTTGGCGCCTCGTCTTGACCTTCTTGTGCTCGTACTCAAGGCTGCCGAACGAACGCCGCTCCATCGGGCACCCCTCTCCAGGTCCGTGCCCTCTGATCGCATCTGATCACTCACCCTCGCGAGTTGTTCAGACCATCCTGTGCGGTTGCTGACTGTTGGCATCGGTTGATAACCACGAGCTCATTCGTGGATATCTCAGTCGGACTGTTCACAATTGGCCCGAACACCAAACGCTCCTGTTCCCTCGGGCCCGTCGATCGCACAGATCATGCGCCTCTTTAATCGACCGTTACCCCGATCTCCCACCGGCTATCCCCGGCGCTGGATCTGGTTTCAGCGCCGGTCTCACGCTCTCTCCGATGATCCATCCACGTCGTCCACACCACTACGACTACTACGGATCATCTCACCCTGGAACTGACCAATCCCTCTCGAGAGAGAGCGAAGATCTCCCGATCGTGCTCATCAGTGTGGAAACTCGGGCGGTTGCTCGGGAGGAATGCCAATCAGGATCGAGGCTCTCGGGATCGGCGGGAAGAGGAACGGCCTGAGGTTGGCCTCGCGCGCGAACTCGAAACCGGCCGCCTCGGCGAAGGCCAGCAGTGTCAGAGACGAGCGCAGGCGTACGTGTCCGAGACCGGCACCCTGGAGTACGACTCGATTCCAGCGATCGAGCCGGCGGTTGCCGGTCGGACCAAAGTCCCAGAGCAGCGCCAGTCCGCCAGGGGTCAGTACGCGCTTGACTTCGGCAAACAGACGGCTGAGTTCCTCCGTCGTCTTTCGTCCGACCACGTACCCGCAGGTCACGAGTGTGAACGAGTCTCGGGCGAACGGGAGTGCGCTCTCGCTCCCCCTCGCCACGGTGGGGGCGCCCCCGCTGCGCTCACCGAGCCGTGACCACGGTGCCGGGACTGCCAGTCCGACCGGCGCATGGTCGAACCGGACCTGCTCATCGAGTACCCGCATCAGGGTCCCCTGACCGAAACCGAGGTCGAGCAGACGGGTCTCCGAGGTGAGACGAAGACTCTCGGGGAGCCGGTAGAGCGGTCCGTTGAGGAGGAGGTGGCCCTGTGGGCCGAGAAGCCAGTCTTGCGCGAGCGCGACCGCCCGCCGGCGCACGTCGCGCCGCCGGTGAGTCGAGGAACCTCTCGGATCGCTGGCCAGGTCGTGCATCGCAGTCCGATCTCAGCTCGACTCGTCGCGCCCGGAGGCGTTGCGCTCAGGTCGAGGCCGGGGTGGTGGTGCCCGGGTCGCGCTCCCTGAGGTCGAAGGACATGCGTACCTGGCTGCCCCGGGCCGCGCCCCAATCGCACATCGTTGCCAGCTCGCGCAGACGCGGGGCGAGATGCTCGTATCCCGCGATCAGCGAGGCGAGTTCGTCGCCGGGGTCCTCCCACACCTCCGCCACTGCGCGCGCACAGCTGGCGAGCTCGGTGGCGGGCTGCCAGGAGCGGGTGAGTTCGGTCTGGTCGCCTGGCGTTTCGATGTCACGGTCGGCGTACCGGAGGAGTGGCCGTAGCTCGATCTGGAGTCGCCGACTGAGGTGTGCGGCGGCCCGGGCGAGCTCGTGGTCCCCGCCGAAGCGGAGGCTGAAGGCCCACGATTGGAAGAAGAGCACGATCGACGGGTCGCCGGTGAACGCCACGGGACAGGCCCCGCCTCGGTCAAACTCCACGAAGAAGCGCTCGGGCCAACTCACGTGATCGGCTGGCGAGGGCCCGTGAGACAAGGTGGCTAGGCGTCAATCGTCGCCTGGAGCGCGTTCGAGATGATAAACGATCGACGCGGTCCCACCTCGTGCCCCATCAGGCGCGTAAAGAGATCATCGGTCGCCTCGGCATCGTGCACCTCGACTTGAAGCAGAGAGCGACGGTCGGGGTCCATGGTGGTTTCCCACAGCTGCTCAGGGTTCATCTCACCGAGGCCCTTGTAGCGCTGGAATGAGACGCGGGCCCCCTCGTGCTCGTCGAGGAACTTCTGCCTGCTCTCCTCGGTGAAGAGCCATTGCACCGATCGCCCGCGCGTGGCGCTGTAGAGCGGTGGCTGCGCGATGTACATGTAACCATCGGCGATCAGCTGGGGCATGAAGCGATAGAAGAAGGTGAGGAGCAGCGTTCGGATGTGAGCACCGTCGACATCGGCGTCGGTCATGATGATGATCTTGTGGTAGCGCAGCTTCCGCGGGTCGTAGTCTTCGCCGAAGCCGGTGCCGAGCGCGGTGATGATCGTGCGCACCTCTTCGTGCGCCAACATCTTGTCGAGGCGAGCCTTTTCGACGTTGATGATCTTGCCCCGCAACGGAAGGATGGCCTGGGTGCGTCGATCGCGGGCATTCTTGGCCGAGCCGCCGGCGGAGTCTCCCTCAACGAGATAGAGCTCGGAGAGCTCGGGGTCCTGCTCTGAACAGTCGGCCAGCTTGCCCGGTAGGGTGCTGCCGTCGAGCACCCCCTTACGCTGGACCAGATCGCGTGCCTTCCGAGCGGCTTCACGTGCCCGCGCGGCAGTCAACGCCTTGTTGAGCACGCGCCGGGCGAGTGCCGGGTCCTCTTCGAGGGCCTGGCTGAGCTTCGACGCGAAGACGGACTGGACGATCCCCTTGACTTCCGGGTTTCCGAGGCGGGTCTTGGTCTGGCCCTCGAACTGCGGCTCGGCGATCTTGACGCTGATGACGGCGGCCAGGCCCTCGCGTACGTCATCGCCGGAGAGGTTGCTGTCGCTCTCTTTGAGGATCTTGTTCTTCCGGGCGTGGTCGTTCAGGACGCTGGTCAGAGCACTGCGGAACCCGGTCAGGTGGGAGCCCCCATCGATCGTCTTGATGCAGTTCGCGAAGGAGTTGACGGACTCACCGAACGTCTGGTTGTACTGGAGGGCGATCTCGACCAGCACCCCGTCGCGTTCCTCATTGATGTAGATGGGGATGGCGTGCACGGGCCCCTTTTCGCGGTTGATGTGCCTGACGAAGGCCTCGACGCCGGAGTCGAAGTAGTAACTCATCTGTCTGGGCACCGGGCTGGCGCGACGATCGGTGAAGCGTATGCGAACCGCCTTCGTCAGATAGGCCATCTCCCGGAAGCGGTTCGCGAGCGTGTCGAAGTCGTAGTCGAGGGTCTCGAAGGTCATCGCGTCGGGCAGGAAGCGAATCGTGGTCCCGGTCTCATCCGACCTGGTCGCTCCCGGAGCCAATCGATCGCGCCGCACGCGGGCCAGCTTCGATGTGGCGGCCCCGTACGAATAAGACTGCCGCCAGCGGGCGCCCTTCTGGCGGACCTCGACGATCAGCTCCGATGAGAGAGCGTTGACCACCGATGCGCCAACACCGTGCAGGCCACCGGACACCTTGTAGCCACCACCGCCGAACTTGCCGCCGGCATGGAGAACAGTCAGCACCGTCTCCACGGCCGACAGGCCCGTCTTGGAATGGCGGTCGACCGGAATTCCGCGGCCGTTGTCGGTGACCGAGACCCAGCCGTCCTCCTCGATGACGATCGAGATCAGGTCGCAGTAGCCGGCCATCGCCTCGTCGATCGCGTTGTCGACGATCTCGTAGATCAGGTGGTGCAGCCCACGCGAGTCGGTGGAACCGATGTACATGCCGGGGCGCCGTCGGACCGCCTCAAGGCCTTCGAGAACCTGGATGTCGGCGGCCGTATACGAGCCATTCGCTGCAGGCGGGCTGCCGGCGGTTCCCGAGGTGCGTGCAGTCGTCGTCATGGATCCTCACTCGCGGGGGGAGCGCCCGCGCGCGTCGCCCGGTCGGCGTGTGCCACGTGTTGGCCACCGGGGCGAGGCGGCTCGGGGTCAAGCCCATTCTATCACGGTGCCCGACCCCGATAGCGGTCAGAACGAAGCCGGCGACCGGGCGCGGCGAACGGACGTACCATGACCGGGATGAGCGCACGAATCGACCTAGCGCCGATCGGCACGGTCGTGAACGGTGAACGGGATCTCCGTCGCGTCGATTGGTCGCGGCAGCTCAGCGACATCCAGATCCGCCCCGGGCTGGCTGACTGCCTGCTCGGGCTCGATGACTACTCCCACGTGCTCGTGATCGGCTGGCTGCACGAGCTTCCCGAGGAGCTGCGCACGCGCGCTCGCGCTTACCCGGCGGGCGACGATCGACTCCCGCTGCAGGGGGCGCTGGCGCTGCGCGGTGCCGCCAGGCCCAACCCGCTCTCGGTCACCGTCTGCCGCCTCGTTGAGGTCAACCGGCAGACGCTTCGTGTTCTCGGTCTGGACCTGGTCGATGGCACGCCCGTTCTGGACGTCAAGCCGTACATCGCCTTCTACGACGCCCGTCCTGATGCGACGCTCCCCGGCTGGGCGGAGGGCTAGGCGAATGCCCGGGCGCGCGCGCCTGGAGGTGGGAGCGACCGGCCGGGGGCCGAGAGAGCCGGCCCCGTGGCGCGCGCCGGGGCGATCCCAGTTGGGAGTGATCTACCGGGCGCTCTTGGACTGTCACGGGCCCCAGCAGTGGTGGCCTACCGCGCTGGAAGATGGGCCTGAGGCACGACTGGAGATCTGCCTGGGAGCGATCCTCACCCAGAACACGGCGTGGCGAGGCGCCGCCCGAGCGCTCGAGAACCTGCAGGCGGCCCGGGCCACCAGCGCCGAGGCGATTCTCGAGCTGCCGGTCGACGTGCTCGCCCAGCTGGTCCGGCCGTCCGGGCACTTCAACGTGAAGGCGCGCAAGCTCCAGGAGTTCTGCCAGGAGGTCCTGCAGTACGGCGACATTGACGCTCTCCTCGACGCTGAGCCAGAGGAGCTACGCCAGCGACTGCTCGCGATCTGGGGGATCGGGAACGAGACCGCCGATGCGATCGTGCTCTACGCCGCCCGCAGAGCGACGTTCGTGGTCGACGCCTACACGTACCGGCTCTTCGAGCGTCTCGGGCTAGCTCCGGCGGCGCGTCGTTACGAGAGCTACCGGGCCTTCCTGCTCGATCGGATCGGGCCCGACGTGGCACTGCTGAACGAGTGGCATGCACTGATCGTTCGGCACGGCCAGAGAACCTGTAGGCGCTCAAACCCACGCTGCGACGAGTGCTCGCTGCTCAGCCAGTGCGAGTACGGCCGATCCCAGGTCGGGATTCTCGCCTCGCCCGGGCGGGCCACCAGCGACGGTGGCGACGCCCAGGGGCAGGTCCGGCCGCCGGCAAGATAGGCGACGCCTTGTCGGAGGGCCCGATCGTCCGGACACTGGCAGCATGGAACTCGGCATCATCGGGTCGGCACGCAGTGGGAAGACCTCGCTCTTCAATGCGGTGACCGGAGGGTCGGCGCTGGTCGGCAGCTATTCGTCGACGGTGGAGCCGGTCCTCGGCACGGTGCGGGTCCCGGACGACCGCGTCGACGCGCTGGCCGAGATCTTCGGACCAGCCCGCGTCACCTTCGCCGAGATCCGCTGGGTCGATTACCCGGTGGCGGGGTTCGGGCCTTCGGGCCCGGGCACCCGCTTCGTGGCCGATCTGGCGAAGCTGGATGCACTCGTCCACGTGGTGCGGATGTTCGACGATCCGAGGGTGTCGCCCCCCCAGGGGACGGTCGATCCCGAGCGCGACCTGGAGACCATCGAACTGGAGCTCCAGTTCGCCGACCTGGCCCTCGTGGAGCGTCGCCTCGAGCGGATCGGTGCGGAGATGCGCTCGATCCGCGTCGGTGAACGTAGCGAATTGGAGCGCGACCAGCGATTGATGATGCGGCTGCAGGCGCACCTCGAGGGAGGTGCCGCGTTGCGCTCGCTGGAGCTGAGCGCCGATGAGGCGCTCGCGCTCCGGAACTACCGGTTCGTCACGCGATTACCTCAACTCGTGGTGGTCAACATCGGCGAGGAGCAGCTCCCCGATCTCCAGGCGATCGAGGCGGAGTACAGCCGGCGCCACGTGGGGCCCGGTGCGGCCGTGGCGGCGCTCTGCGCGAAGATCGAGGCGGAGCTCGCGGCGATGGAGCCCGCCGAGGCGCGGGAGTTCCGTGGGGAGTTCGGGCTGGACGACAGCTCCGCACTCGCTCGAGCGATCGTCCTCTCCTACGATCTCCTCGGTCTCCACTCGTTCCTCACCGCAGGAGAGGACGAGTGCCGAGCCTGGCCAGTGCGCCAGGGAGCCACGGCCCCCGAGGCGGCCGGCAAGATCCATACCGACCTCGAGCGTGGCTTCATCCGTGCCGAGGTTGCCGCGTATCGGGAGCTGATCGAAGCTGGCTCGATGCCCGAACTGAAGAGGCGAGGGCAGCTGCGAACCGAGGGGAAGTCATACGTCGTCAGGGATGGCGACGTGTTGAACATCCTCTTTAGCGTCTGAGCGCTGACCGGCCGGGCGAGTCGCCGGCCAACGGCCACCCAGGACAGCGGGGATGCCCATGGATATCGTGGACCAGATCGCCATCACCAGTGCGATCGAGGCGGCGCTGGCCGGGGCGCCGGCAGTGTTCGTTGCAACGGTCACCGGTTCGGGCGATCCGCCCATCCTCGAGGTGGGGGCGAAGCTCCTCGTGCACCGGGACGGCAGCGTCATCGGCTCGCTCGGACAGGCCGGAGTCGATCGGGCGGTCGCAGCCGTCGCCGAGGAGACCTATCCGTCGTCGCCGCGCATCGCCGTGCAGACGCTCTATGTCCAGGCGGCCGGAGGGGCGACCCTCCGTCGGCATGAGGCCGTGGCCGGGGCATCCGAGGTGATGCTCCAGCTCTGGGAGCAGCCAGTCCGACTGATCATCGTTGGCGCGGGGCACGTCGGGCACGCGCTCGCTGTGGCCGGGGAGCATCTCGGCTTCGCCGTCACGGTGATAGACGACCGCGCCGATTTCGCGAACCGCGAGCGGTTCCCGATGGCGGAAGAGGTGCTCTGCGGGGACTACGCCGAGCTCCTCGATGCCCTCACCCTGGATGAGACGGCCGTCATCGTGCTGGTTTCGCGGGGCCACCTCCAGGATGAGCTGGCTCTGCGGCATGTCATCGGTCGAGGGGCGGCATACGTCGGGATGATCGGCAGCCGGCGCCGCTCGGCGACCGTGTTGCAGCACCTCAGCGAAGCTGGACGCGATGCCGCGGCGCTGGAGGCTGTGAGTACCCCGATCGGCCTCGACATCGGCGCCGAGACGCCTGAGGAGATTGCGCTCTCGGTTCTGGCCGAGATCGTGATGCTGCGGCGGGGGCGTCTGGGTGGCCGGTTGAGCGCGCAGCGCGTCCGGATGTCGGGTGGTGAAGACGAGACGGGCCGTTCACATTTGTGATAAAGTTGGCAGCAACCCGGCCGATCCTACGTCTCATGCGTCTGGAGATGAGCTGGGTGCTTTGCTCGCCAGTTCCCTCTGGGGCGCGGAGGCCGACCCGATCGGCTTCCGCGCTTTCTCCGTCCGCCGGGGCCTTCCAATGCAGAGGACTCCACCGCCGCGCGAGTGGGCGTACACTCAGCGACAGTCCGAAGGGGCGACCCCCGCGAAGCGGTGGCCGGAGGGGCTAGGCGTGTTGTCAGACATCTTCAGTGAAGTCCGAGCGGCTCGCGACCGTGGCGAGGCGCGCGTCCTAGCCACGGTCGCTCGAACCCGTGGCTCCACGCCCCGCAAGGCCGGAGCGACCATGCTGCTGCGTCCCGATGGCACCTTCGTTGGGACGATCGGCGGTGGCTGCGGTGAGGCAGAGGTCTGGCAGGACGCGATGGACACGATGGCCGATGGACAGCCGAGGCTGACGGTCGTCGACCTGACCGAGCCGATCGACGGCGACGACAAGATCTGCGGCGGAATCATGGAAGTCTTCGTGGAGCGGATCACCGAGTAGCCGCCCGCACCGGCCCTCAGAGCGCGACCCCCGCTGACGCTGCCGGGCCGTCCACTGCGATCGGCCCGTGCTACGATCGCGGCCGGCTCGCCCTGTAGATCGACCGCAAGGCTCAAGCGGGAGGAACAACAGATGCTCGGAAGCCTCGGCTGGCAGGAATTGTTGATCATCCTCGTGATCTTGGCGCTGCTCTTCGGTGCATCTCGCGTGGGAGACCTCGGCGCATCGCTGGGGCGGGGGATCCGCGAGTTCCGATCAGAAGCTCGCAAGAGCGGCGAAGAAGAGCCAGACGACGAAGAAGAGCCAGACGATGCTGCCGACGACGCGCCGGAGTCCAAGAGTTCGTGACGGTGGCACGGACGGTGGTTCGCCTGCAATGCACGCTCTGAGGTGGTGGGCACGGCCCGCGCCCAGAGCCGCTCCCCGGGCCGATCGCAACAGGTCGTTGGCGGTGTCGCGCCGTCTCTGATCGACAGCCGAAGCGAAGTGGCTCACCAGTACCCGAGCCCTGCCGCGGACACCGGGAAGGCTGTGCCTGTGGAAATCGTCCCGGGGCTCCATCAGTTGAGCACGCCGATGAACACGCCCGGCCTCTCGTTTGTCATGCCCTACCTGTTCGAGGGGCCGGACGGCGTTGCGCTCTTCGATGCCGGCTACGGCACGAAGGAGGCGACGACGGCGATGACGGCCGAGCTCGATCGGCTCGGCTACCGGCCCTCAGACATCAAGATGCTCATGATCTCCCATGCCCACCCAGATCATCTCGGGATGGCAGGCTGGGTGAAGGAGCAGTCTCCGAGCAGCGAGCTCGTGATGCTTGAGCGCGAGTGGCAGTGGATCGCGGAGCGGTGGCTGAGGTTCGACGACTGGGAGGAGCACTCCAACGACTGGCTCGTCCGACACGGCATCGCGAGAGCGGAAGTCGAGGCGGCCGGTCGCGCTGAGGCGGTTGGCCTCGGCGGGTTCGTCTCACCCCGGGGCCTCTGGCAACAGGTCAGGCACCTGGTCCTCCGCGCCACGCCCCACCACCGCGATCGCGATTGGCGCCGGAGCTTCCGGATGGACACGAAACCGGACCGCATGCTCGAGGACGGGGAGACCATCGAATTCGGGAAATGGCGCCTCCAGGCCGTCTGGACCCCCGGGCACACGCCTGGCCATCTCTGTGTCTATGAGCCGAACCACCGGCTCATGTTGACCGGGGACCATGTCCTGCCCCGGATTACGCCCAACGTCTCGATGCACATCGACGATGAAGCGAGCGGCCGCTCGCCGCTGGCCGAGTACACAAGGTCGCTCGCCCGCACCGGCGCATTCGACTCGGTACGAGGACTGCCCGCCCACGAGTACGACATCGTAGATCTGCCCGGGCGCTGCGACGAGCTGATCCAACACCACGACGAGCGGCTCGAAGAGGTGCTGCACGCAATCGGGCCCCGCGCCTCCACGGCCGGTGAGGTCTCGACGAGGGTGCACTGGAACACTCGACCGTTCGGGCAGTTCAGCATCTGGCAGAAGCGCAGCGCGCTTGGCGAGACGCTCGCCCATCTCCAGGTCCTGCTCGAGGCGGGGCGAGTGCGCCGTCTCGACGAGGAACACACACGCTGGGAGCAGGTCTAGGGAGCAGCGCACCGAGAGGAGCGCGGTCCGATGACATCTCTGCGTCGCCGTGTCGCCCTGATCGGCGGTCGCGCAGCCGGTATGGCGGTACGCCGCCTCGGGCGCGGTGGTGGCACCGCTCTGCCGGGGCTCGTGGCCGGTGCACTCGCCCCTGATCTCCTTGATTTCTACGCTGCAGGCATGCCGCGGGGCACGGTCAGCGTCACCGGAACCAACGGCAAGACCACTACCGCCCACCTCCTGTCGAAGATCCTGTCGGAGGCCGGCCTTGAGCCACTGACCAACCGGTCGGGCTCGAACCTGGAACGCGGACTGCTCGCCACGCTGGTCTCGGCAGCGGGGGCGGCAGGCGGAATTGAGGCCAGCCCTCAGGCGATCGCGGTACTCGAGGTGGACGAGGCGGAGCTGCGGCGGCTGGGATCACGGCTGCGCCCACAGGTCGCGGTGTTCCTGAACCTCTTCCGGGATCAGCTCGACCGCTATGGAGAGATGGACTCGGTCGCGGCGGGGTGGCGCACGATGCTGCACGACCTCCCCGCAGAGAGCACACTCGTGCTCAACGCCGATGATCCGAATGTGGCCCAGCTGGCCGAGGGGCGCCTCGGCCGTATCGTCACCTTCGGCGTGTCTGACCCGGCCGTGGCCCTGCCGGGCGCCGATCACGCCAGTGATGCGCGGTTCTGTGCCAACGGAACGCGCTTCCAGTATCGGTCCCTCTACATGGGCCACGTCGGTGACTGGCGCTGTGACTGCTGCGGCCGGGCGCGCCCTGCGCCGGAGGTCGCCGCGCTCGATGTCCGGCTGGGTCCCGAGGGTTCCCGGATCACGATCGGCCTCGGGAACGTTCGGATCGACGTCACGCTGCCACTCCCGGGGCTCTACGTCGTCTACAACGCGCTGGCCGCGGCTGCGGCGTCGCACGCCATCGGCGTCCCTCCGGAGGTGATCGGCCAGGCACTCGCGACCGCCGAGGCCCCGTTCGGACGCCAAGAGGACTTTCAGATCGACGGCCGCACCGTCCGTCTCTCGCTGGCGAAGAACCCCACCGGTCTCAACGAGGTGCTCCGCACGCTCGCGATCTCGGGCCGGGCCCTGACCGTCCTCGCCGCCCTCAACGACGGCATCCAGGATGGGCAGGATGTCTCCTGGATCTACGACGCAGACATCGAGCAGATGGCCGGACGGGGGCTCACGCTGTTCTGCAGTGGCGATCGGGCCCCGGACCTCGCGCTACGCTGGGAGCTGGCAGGCATCGAGCCGGCGGGGGTCCGCGCAGACCTCGAGGAGGGGCTGGAGCTGGCGCTATCGGCGACAGCGACGGGCGGACGCGTGGATGTGATCGCGACCTACACGGCCATGCTCGGGCTCCGTGGGGCGCTTGTGCAGCGGGCGAGTGTCGCCTCTTACTGGGAGAGCCGCGAGCCTGGGGGACGTGGTGGTTGACGTATCCCAGTACCCCGCGCTGCGGGTGGTCACGCTCTACCCGGACGTGATGAATGTCTACGCCGACCGAGGCAACCTGATCGCCGTCCGGGGCCGGGCGGCCGAGCATCTGATCCCCCTCGAGGTCACGGCCGTCAGCCTCGGTGACGAGCTCCCGGAGGAGGCGGACCTGGTGCTGATCGGTGGCGGTCAGGATCAGGAGCAGCATCGCATCGCCCCGGAGCTCGCGGCCCGCGGCGCTGTGCTCCGGTCCTGGGTGGCTGGTGGCACGGCCGCCCTGGCGGTCTGCGGAGGATTCCAGCTGTTCGGGCGCTGGTATCGCGACCAAGATGGCGCGGTGCTGCCCGGCGTCGGGGTGTTCGATGCGGTGACGGTCGCGCCCGGCCCGGCCGCCCAGCGGGCCGTTGGCGATGTGGTCGTGCGAGCGGATCTTGAGGCGATCGGCGAGGTGGTCGGCTTCGAGAATCACGCCGGTCGGACCTACCTCGGCCCGGCCGGGCGCCCCTTCGGCGCGGTTCGGTACGGCCTCGGGAACAATGGCGTCGATCGCACCGAGGGAGCGCGCTTCCGGAACGCGATCGGGACCTACCTGCATGGGTCGGTGCTGCCGAAGAATCCGGCACTCCTCGACCACCTGCTCGCGCTGGCCCTCTCCCACCGTACCGGTCGGTCGCTCTCGCTGCCGGCACGCCCGGCACCGGCCGCGGAGCTGGCACACCGTTCGGCGGTCGCGATCGCCCGCCGCCGCTCGCGGAGCAGCTGAAGGCCCCGAGTCGGCGGCCGCCGACTCGGTTCCCCTCGCCCAAGGCACGACCTACCATGAGCGCGTCGAAGCCCGTGGGGCCAGAGGTGGGAGTGTCGGCGTGCTCGTAATCGAGATTCCATGGGATCCAGTTGCCCTGAAGCTGGGGGGGCTCTTGCTC
Organism: Dehalococcoidia bacterium; assembly: GCA_965249675.1. GTDB lineage: Bacteria > Chloroflexota > Dehalococcoidia > UBA2979 > UBA2979. The sequence goes on along the minus strand of OZ252250.1, from coordinate 996,596 downwards.
ACCTGGCATGGGGTCTTCACGGCGGTGGGGGCCTTAGTCGGGATCCAGGTTGCGTTCCGGCTGGCCCGCCTGACCGGGTTTGGGGAGGATCAGGCCTACACGGCGTTCCTCGTTGGTCTGCCGTCTGGGATCGTCGGCGCGCGCGCTCTCTACGTGATCGAGCACTGGGAGAGGTTCTCCCAGGATCCGGCCCGGATCCTGCGCATCACTGAAGGTGGCATCTCCATCTGGGGTGCCCTGGTGGTGGGCTTTGCAGCCTCCATCGTCTTCGCCAGGTGGCGCGGCTACCACGTTCGTCTTGGTCTCGATGTCGCCGCCTTCGGCTCGCTCGTCGGCCTCGCGGTGGGGCGGCTCGGGGACCTCGTGAACGGCGAGCACCTCAGCCGTGCGAGCGACCTGCCCTGGGCGGTTGTCTACACCGACCCCGACTCGCCGGGCTTTGTGCACTCCCTGATCGTCGGCTCACACCACCCCGCAACCACCTACGAGATGCTGATCCTCTTGGCCGTCTTCGGGCTGATGTTCCCGCTTTACCACCGCTACCTCGCTCTGTTCCCCGGCCTCACTTTTGTCGTGGCCGCAGCCGCCTACGCCGTGACGCGTTTCCTGTTGACCTGGACCCGCGTCGACTCGGCCGAAGTCGCTCTTGGACTGCGGGTCCCGCAGGTCGTCTCCCTGCTCGTGCTCGTCGTCGCCGGGTTCCTCGCTTGGTACTGGCTGAGACTTGGCCGGGTCGAGCGATCGTCGATCGGGTCGGGAGACGCCACGTGACCGGCGTCGCCGTCACGCTCTTCACCCGGTGGGGTTGCCACCTCTGCGAGCAGGCGGAGACCGCGCTCGCGAGGCTCGGTGACGAGTTCCAGCTCGACCTCACGACCGTCGACGTCGACGAGCTCCCGACCGTACGGGAGCGTTACGGGAGCCTCGTGCCCGTGGTGGCGGTCGACGGCCGGGAGGTCAGCACGGTGCCCCTTGACTGGTCGGCGATCCGCCGCGCCATCAGCAACGCTGCCTGAGCCGGCCGTGGCCACAGGCATCTGCACAATTGACCGTACCGGGTCCTACGCCCTAGCCTTTGCCTCTCTATCTGGTCCACGGTAGTGGGTGCGACCTGCCGCCGGACAGGACGGATCCTGGTCGGGATTCAGGCGGGCTCCGGGGGGTTGTTTCCCGCAGTGGGCGCGGCGGAACAGATGGACGGAAGGTCGAGTTATGGATAGCGAGCCGCAGATCGACCGGTCCGCTCGCCCCGTTTCCCCGGGCTCGATGGGGATGCCCTAGCCCGACCACCGGCCCGCGGGTCGCTGGGATCGGGCGATGTCCGCCAAGACCGCCACCTCTCGCCAGCGGTAGCTGCGCCAACACCTCGGGGTCCACACCATGTCTTTTGCCAATTCTCTGCGCTGTCGCGAGTGCGACCGCGAGTACCCACTCGATCCGATCTTCTCCTGCGAGTTCTGCTTCGGGCCACTGCAGGTGTCCTACGACTATGACGCGATCCGCGAGGCCGTCTCGCGCGACTCGATCGCGGCCGGGCCGGCTTCGATGTGGCGCTACGAGGCGTTTCTCCCCGTCGACTCCGCCTATCGGGTCGACATCGGCGTGGGCTTCACGCCACTGATCAAGGCAGACCGCCTCGCCCGGGCCGTCGGACTCGACACGCTGTGGATCAAGAACGACACCGTCAATCCGACCTGGTCGTTCAAGGATCGAGTGGTCGGGACGGCGATCGCACGTGCTCGTGAGTTCGGGTTCGATGCGATCGCATGCGCGAGCACCGGCAACCTCGCCAACTCCGTGGCCGCTCACGCAGCGGCTGCCGGCATGGAGTGCTTCGTGTTCATTCCCGATGACCTCGAACACGGCAAGGTGGTCGGGAGCGGCATCTACGATCCCACCGTTGTAATGATCCGAGGGTCCTATGACCATGTGAATCGGCTCTGCACCGAACTGTCGGCCACGCGGCCGTGGGCCTTCGTCAACATCAACGTCCGTCCGTACTACGCCGAAGGCTCTCGCACCTTGGCCTTCGAGACGGCGGAGCAGTTGGGCTGGCGCGCGCCAGAGCGGGTGGTGGCGCCGATGGCGTCAGGGTCGCTCTACACCAAGATCTGGAAAGGGTTCCAGGAGCTCCACACCGTCGGTCTGATCGAGCGACCGAGGACACGCATGTCGGGTGCGCAGGCCGCCGGCTGCTCGCCGATCGCCACGGCATTCGCGCAGGGGACGACGAACTTCGTGCCGCAGCGACCGAATACGCTCGCCCGTTCTCTGGCGATTGGGAATCCGGCCGACGGGTACTATGCGCTGAAGACGATGGCGGAGACCGGGGGTGGGGCGGAGATGGCCACCGACCCAGAGATCGTTGCCGGGATTCGCCTGCTGGCGGAGACCGAAGGCATCTTCGCCGAGACCGCAGGGGGTGTCACCGTGGCCTGTCTCAAGCGAATGGTGGAGAGCGGCCAGATTGGCCGCCACGAGGAGACGGTAGCCTACATCACCGGTGCAGGCCTCAAGACCGTCGAGGCGATCGAGGAGCATCTGGCAGAGCCGCTGCGAACAACCCCGCGGCTCGCGGACTTCGATCAGGCACTGCAGGCCAGAGCCGAGGCCGGATCAGCCCCGGCCGTACCGCTGCGGGCTGGATAGGGAGGGATGATGGCTTCCAAGCAGGTTCGCCTCACGTTCGCCGGGGCCGGAGTTAAGCGTCCGCTCATCTACGAACTCGGGCACGAATTCCAGCTCGTGACCAACATCAGGATGGCCGCTGTCGAGCGCGACGGCGGCTGGGTCGTGCTCGGGATCGAAGGAGAGTCCGACGAGATTGAGCGTGGCCTGCAGTGGGCGAGAGAGCACGGCGTGCGGGTCGATGATGCGACGCTCGGCGACATCGTCGAGGGCTAACCCGCCGCAGAGCAACCAGGGCAGATGAGAGGTTCCACCCGATGTCCGTCACCGTCAGCATTCCGACACCACTGCGCACCCTCACCGAGGGCGCCGGCGAGGTGAGCCTCGCCGGCGACTCCCTCACGGAGCTGATCGATGGACTCGAGACTCGCTTCCCGGGGATGCGAGAGCGACTGCTTGATGACGGTGGCGAGCTGCGGCGCTTCGTGAACATCTTCGTGAACGGCGAAGACGTGCGCTTCCTTGACGGCCTCGCCACCTCCCTGGGCGAGGGCGATGAGATCTCGATCGTTCCGGCGGTCGCGGGCGGGTCGCTCCCATGAGCGCTCGCCACTGGCAGCCGCACAGAGCCTGGATCCGTCTAGACTGGGCGGACCGATGACGCTGGAGCTGCGATGACCTACCGACCACGCCGAATGAAGTTCGGGATCTTCCTCGCCCCCTTCCACCGCACCGACGACAACCCGACGCTGGCAATCGACCGAGATCTTGAACTGGTCGAGGTACTTGACCAGCTCGGCTTCGACGAGGCGTGGATCGGTGAACACCACTCCGCTGGCTGGGAGATGATCGCCGATCCGCTGCCATTCATGGCGGTCGCCGCTGACCGCACGCGCACGATCAAGCTCGGGTCGGGGGTGACCTCACTGCCCTACCACCACCCACTGATGGTCGCCGATCGCTTCGTTCAACTCGATCACATGACCCGTGGCCGCGCGATGCTCGGGGTCGGGCCGGGAGCCCTGAGTTCCGACGCCTACATGATGGGTATCGACCCTGTTGATCAGCGCCGACGAATGGACGAATCGCTCGGCGCGATCGTCGCCCTCTTCGAGGCCGAGGGGCCCGTCAACATGGAAACGGACTGGTTCACCCTGCGCGACGCGCGGCTCCAGCTGGCACCCTACTCCGACCCCTACCCGAAGATCGCCGTGGCCAATGTGCTCTCGCCCGCCGGCGCGACGGCGGCCGGCAGGTATGGGGCCGGTCTCCTGTCGATCGGGGCATCGATGCCCGGCGGCCTGGTGTCGCTGAAGGAGACGTGGAGCTGGGTTGAGAAGGCGGCAGCGGAGGCGGGCCGGACGGTGGACCGCTCGGAATGGAGCCTCGTCCAGGCGATGCACCTCGCCGAGACGCGCGAGCAGGCCTTTGCAGAGGTCGAGGCCGGGCGCCTCCACGAGCTGCACAACTACTGGCAGCCGGTGCTCGCTCGACCAGTCCCCGACGAACCGGAGCAGGAGAGCGCCCAGTTTGCCGTCGATCAGGGGGGCGTCATCATCGGTACGCCACAGGATGCGATCGACGCGATTGAACGGATGATCGAGCTGTCCGGTGGGATCGGGGGCATCATGTTGCTCTCGCACGAGTGGGCAAACCGAGAGCAGACACTGCGCAGTTACGAGCTCTGGGCTCGTTACGTCGCACCGCACTTCCAAAATCAGCTCAAGGTCCGGCAGGAGAACGCGGACTGGGTCTCGGAGAGCCGGGACTCGATCTTCGGCAACCGGCCGGCGGCACAGGCGAAGGCCTTCAGCGACGCCGGTGTTGAGCTCCCCGCGGGCGTCGCGGAGATGCACAAGCTGGCAGCCGCACGGGGGCGTGTCTAGCGGCATTTCGGTGAGTGCCGGGGCGGTGCCCGAGACGAAGCCGTCTCCCGTCGGCCCTCCCCGGATGGCACCGCGTGCCATGGTACGATGTTGACCGGAATAGTCGTGAATTGTGCAGCAGGTTCCTGATGCTCCTCAGCACCAAGGGTGATTACGGTGTCCGCGCGCTGATCGACCTCGCCAAACACGTCGGCGAAGGTCCGGTTCATCGGGCGGCGATCGCCCGCCGACGCAAGATCCCCGAGTCGTATCTCGACCATCTGCTGGCTCAGTTGCGCCGGGATGGATACCTCCGCAGCACTCGCGGCCCAGGCGGTGGCCACGAACTTGGGCGCCCGGCTTCCGAGATCACCCTGCTCGATGTGCTGGAGAGTCTGGAGGGGTCGCTCGTGCCGATGGAGTGCGTGAACGAGGCCCCCGGGTCTGCGGTCGCGAACCTCTGTGGCCAGCAGTGGGTCTGGCAGGAGATCTACCAACACATGCGGGAGCGCCTTGCGCACACGACGATCACTGACCTCGTCGAACACGAGCGCCTGCACGAGCAACGCTCCGCCTCCTCCTACGCCATCTAGCCGCGGGCGAGGACCAGCGGCCAGATGACCGACCCCTCGCTCGACCCGTCCCTCACCGTAAGACCGCAACCCCTGATCGCGGAGACGGTGCTCGACCTGATTGGTCACACCCCGCTCGTGCGGCTCAATCGAGTCGTCCCCGACGGGGCGGCCGAGGTGCTCGGCAAGTTCGAAGTGTTCAACCCGGGCGGGTCTGTCAAAGATCGGATCGCCGCCGCCATGGTGACGGCTGCCGAGGCTGGCGGCCTCATCAGGCCGGGGGACACGCTGGTCGAGCCGACCTCGGGGAACACCGGGATCGGCCTGGCAATGGTCTGTGCGGCGCGTGGGTACCGGCTGGTCCTGACGATGCCGGGCGACTTCTCGATCGAGCGGCGCCGGTTGCTTGAGCGCTTCGGAGCGGCCCTCGTGCTGACCGACCCGATGGAGGGGATGACCGGCGCGATCGAGGCGGCCCAGCGGCTGGTGGACGAGCGTGGCCACTTCATGCTCCAGCAGTTCCAGAATCCAGCCAACCCGGAGGTCCACCGCCGCACCACCGGCCCTGAGATTCTGGCGGCGGTTGGCGGTAGACTCGACGCGTTCGTGGCCGGGGTCGGCACAGGGGGGACGATCACCGGCGTCGGCGAAGTGCTCAAGGCGGCGGGCATCGAGGCGCGAGTCGTCGCAGTTGAGCCGGCACGGTCGCCAGTGCTCAGCCGAGGTCGCCCCGGGATGCACGGTATCCAGGGGATCGGAGCCTCCTTCGTCCCAGGCGTGCTCAACACTGACATCTACCAGCAGGTCATCGCCATCTCGGATGCGGATGCCTACGAGATGACCGCCCGACTGGCTCGCGATGAAGGATTGCTCGTCGGCCTCTCGGCCGGTGCGAACGTCTGCGCCGCGATCGAGGTCGCGGAGCAGCTCGGGGCCGGTCGCCGGGTGGTGACGATGCTCTGCGATACTGGGGAGAGATATCTGAGCTTGGATCTCTGAGCTGCGGGTGCGCTCGCGGACGGATAAGGATCGTCTCGCTCACCGGGCAGCGGAATGGAATGGAGGCCGCCTTGGCAGATTCAAACGGTGCTGCGGACACAGCGCTCAAGCCCGAGGAGGTCATGCGCTACTCCCGCCACATCATCATGTCCCAGGTGGGTCCACAGGGGCAGCGCAAGATCCGACAGGCGAAGGTCCTGGTGGTCGGGGCCGGTGGACTCGGCGGTCCCGTGGCGCTCTACTTGGCTCTCGCCGGCGTGGGGACGATCGGAATCAGCGAGTTTGACACCGTCGACCTCTCCAACCTCCAGCGCCAGATCCTCCACCAGACCAGCGACATCGACCGTCCGAAGTTGCAGTCGGCGAAGGAGTCGCTGCTCGCCTACAACCCGCATGTCGAGGTCGTCGAACATCCGATGCCGCTCACGTCGGACAACGCGATGGAGATCATCCCGAACTACGACATCGTGGTGAATGGCGCCGACAATTTTGCCACACGCTATCTCGTCAACGACGCCTGCTACCTCGCCGGCAAGACCCTAGTGGATGGGGCGATCTTGCTGTTCGACGGGCAGCTGACGGTCTACAAGCCGGGCATGGGCTGCTACCGCTGCCTCTACCCTGACCCTCCACCTCCAGGGCTGGTTCCCTCGTGCGCGGAGGCCGGCGTTCTCGGCGCGATCACCGGGATCGTCGGATCGATGCAGGCGACGGAGGTGTTCAAGCAGATCCTCGATATCGGCGAGCCGATGGTGAACCGACTGCTGCTGATCGATGCCCTGAGTATGCAGTTTCGCGAGATGAAGCTGCGCCGCGACCCGTCCTGCCCGCTGTGCGGGGAGAGTCCGACGGTGACCGAACTGATCGACTACGACGCCTTCTGCGGCTCGCCGCCGCTGGAGGTCCCGAGCCCGGTCGCGGCGATCAGCTAGACGCGCGGATCGCTACCGCCGCCGGGGGCTGGCCGGGTCGGTCTTGAGCGACGGAAGCTGGGAGAGGAGCAAGGAGCCTGATGGTGGTGAGAGTACAGGTCACCTCGGTGATCCAGAGGGTGGTCGACGGGCAACGGGAGTTCGATGCCGAGGGTGAGACGGTGGCCGACCTGATCGAGAACATCGACCAGCACTACCCCGGTTTTCGCGAGCAGATCGCCGACGCAGAGGGAGAGTTGCACCGTTTCGTCTTGGTCTACCTGAATGATGAGGACATCCGCTATCTCTCGGGCAAGGAGACCGCGATCGCGCCCGGGGACACCGTCTCATTCTTGCCCGCACTCGCCGGCGGGGCCGCGGTCGGGTCACACCGGGATCACTCCCCTTGCTGACCGGGGACGCCCCCCCTCACAATCCGGACCGGAAAGGTGGCTGCGGTGCTCGCCGGTAGCGTGCTTGACCTGGTGGGGAACACCCCCCTCGTTGAGATCTCGACGCTGTCGCCGAATCCCGCCGTGAGACTCTTTGCCAAGCTCGAGGGCGAGAATCCAACTGGTTCAGTGAAGGACCGGATTGCGAAGTTCATGATTGAGGAGGCAGAGGCCGACGGCTCGCTCAGGCCGGGGCAGACGATTCTTGAGCCGACCTCCGGCAACACCGGGATCGCGCTCGCGCTGGTCGCGATCAGCCGCGGTTATACGCTCAAGGTAGTGATGCCCGACGCCGTCAGCCGCGAGCGAGTCGAGCTGCTTGAGGCCTTCGGGGCAGAGATCATCTACTCTCCCGGCCACCTGGGCACGAACGGCTCGGTAGCGATGGCGCGGGACGTGGCCGCCGCCAACCCCGACTGGTACATGCCATTTCAGTACGAGAACGAGAGCAACCCGCGAGCCCACTACGAGACGACAGGCCAGGAGATCGTCAACGACCTCCCTGACCTCGACGCGTTCGTCGCCGGCCTCGGGACCGGGGGGACGCTGACAGGCGTCGGCCGCCGGCTCAAGGACCACAATCCCGCAGTGCGTATCATCGCAGCGGCACCACATCCCGGTGATCTCGTGCAGGGACTGCGCAGCCTGGAAGAGGGCTACATCCCGCCGGTCTTTGATGAACGTGTGCTCGATGGCCGGATTGTCGTCGACTCCGAGACATCCTTCAAGGCGACCCGGGATCTGCTCCGCCGAACGGGCATCTTTGCCGGTATCTCGGCCGGAGCGGCGGTTCGTGCCGCCCAGCGAGCGGCCGAACGGATGGCGGAGGGAAAGATCGTCGTGTTGCTCGCCGACGGAGGATGGAAGTACCTCTCAAGTGGGCTGTGGACCAGCGACTACCAGGACATTGTCGAGGACGTCGGAGAGAAGCTCTGGTGGTGAGCAGCCCCTGAGATTGTCGCTTCGCCCTGAGCGGAGGCTCCGCGCGGCCCGCCGCTCTCCCGCGCACCCGCCCGAGTCCGGGCGCCGCCTGGCGCTGTAACGGCCCGGGGGGCTGCCCCCCGCGCTATGCTCCCAAGCGCCGCCTGAACGGAGGGGACCATGACCATCACGCCCGGGGTTGAGATCGTCGAGGTGGGCGAGGGGATCTTCGCCCGGCTCCACGAGGGGCTGACAAACGCTGGCATCCTGATCGGCGAAGACTCGGTGCTGCTGATCGACTCGCTGCGCGTTCCATCATTTGCCCGTGACCTGACGAGCGATGTCCGGCACCTCACGGACAGGCGGATCGAGTATGTGATCGACACCCATTCCCACTGGGACCACTCATGGGGCAACGAGGAGTTCCCCGACTCAACGATCATCGGCCATGCGAACTGTCGCAGCGAGATGCTCGACCTTGAGGCACGGGAGTGGTGGCTCAACCGCGTTGTGACGGCCGATGATCCCTGGTCGGAGGAGGCGAAGACGGTGACGGTCACGCCGCCCGACCTGACCTTCCAGACGGAGCTGTCGCTGTACTTCGGCGGCAGGCAGCTCGACCTTCTCTACCTCGGTCGCGCCCACACCAGCGGGGACATCTTTGTCCATCTGCCTGAGGAGCGCCTGGTCTTCACGGGCGATGTTGCACAAGACGGCGGCGTTCCGTTCACGCTTGACGGCTATCTTGAGGACTGGGTCGAGACCGGTCGCCGTCTCGCCGAACTACCGGTCGATCAGTTCGTCTCGGGGCATGGTCCAGTCGGCTCGGCGGAGGCGCTCGGCGATGCTCGCGACCTGATCGCCTCGATGGTGTCGGGGGTGCGGCGCGCCATCGCCGAGGGCCGGGATGAACAGACGACCGCGAGCGAGGTGGCCGCCGAGATGAGTGAGCGATTCGGCGGCTGGCGCGGCTTCGATCGTATCGAGGAGAGCGTCGCCCACGCCTACCGACAGATCTCGGCGGCCGGCTAGCGGGCCGCGTGGAGAGGACGACGCCCGGTGCCGAGCATCTCCAAGCGACTGATCGACGAGATGATCGCTCATGCAGAGGCGGAACTGCCGAACGAAGCCTGTGGGCAGGTCAACGGCGCGGACGGGGCTGCTCTCTCGGTGCACCCGGTCCGCAACATCGAGGCCAGTCCTTATCGCTACTCGATGGACCCGCTCGCGATGCTGAGACTGGAGCAGGCACGGGAGAGACAAGGCGAGGAGCTCTACGCCATCTACCACTCGCACGTTGCTTCGGAGGCCTACCCATCCCCGACCGACGTGCGGCAGGCCTTCTTCCCACCCGGCGAGATCGACCGCGAGCCGATGTTCCCCGACACGTACTACATTCTGGTCTCACTGGCCCACCGACCGGCTCAGGTCCGGGCCTACCGGATCCGGACCGGTGGCAAAGTCGAGGAGGAGCCGCTCGATGTGTCGGAGTTGCCCGGGGGTTAGTTCCGCCGCAGTCGGTGCGGGCGCCCCGGGGGAGGACTCGTTCTCGATGAAGCGGCGCTCGGTCTGCTTCGGCCTCGGCAGCAACGTGGGGGACCGGCTCGCCCACCTTCGGGTTGCACTCGAGGGGTTGCGAGCAGGCGGTGTGACGATTGAGCGTGTGAGTTCGCTTTACGAGACGCCGCCCTGGGGTCGGATCGACCAGCCTCACTTTCTCAACGCGGCGGTCTGTGGCCGCAGCCGACTATCGGCGCGCGAGCTGCTGCGCTTGGCCAAGCGGATCGAAGCCGAAGGTGGTCGTGATTTCGCGGCGCCTCGCTGGACGGCACGTCCGATCGACGTCGACATTCTGCTGATCGACGTTGAGATCGTTGAAGAGCCCGACCTGGTCGTCCCTCATCCCCTGATCGCTGAGCGCGCCTTCGTACTCGTGCCGTTAGATGAGATCGCCGGTGGGGCGCTCGAGCCCGTGAGCGGATCGAGTGTGACGCGGTTGCTCGAAGCGCTGCCCGTGGCCGACCGCGTGGGGGTGGTCCGGGTTCAGCCGGCGCTCTGGGCGGACGCGGCCGGGATGTCCTCGCCGGCCGGGTAGTCGGGTGGATGGTCCCAGTCGTGCACGGCCATCGTGTAGCCGATCCAGAACGCCAGCGCGGAGAAGAGGGCGACCGTGATCGCTGCCGGGATTGCGACCACCGCATAGGAACGTCGGAACGCTCCCTGCAGGAAGAGCAGCAATGCGAGTGCCGAGAGCCCCATCAACGCCCGCCCGGCCAGCCGTGACCGCTCGACTGTCATGAGGGCGGGCTCGCCTCGCCCGTCCGACCACGCTCAGGCGGTAGCAGGTTCGGGATTCCGTCCTCGATCGAGTAGCTGTGCCCGTCGGCGCAGGTGAGTGTGCCCTCGAGCACCTCATCGTCGCTCTCCTCGCTGACGGTGAGGGTGAGGGGATCTTTCCCGACGGGGCAGACCAAGATGTCCATCAGATCGCGTCGCATTGAGTCCTCGGCGGGCTGGCCGGCGGCCACTGGGCGGGTTCGGTGACGATGATAGGAAGCGGCGCACTGCCGGGCAACGTCGCGGTTCGCCCAGCGGCGTCCGTGCTGGCTAGACTGACGCCCGAGGGAAGATCGGCGGGTCAGTGATGAACGGAGCGGCCGAGGCCGGGATTGGCGCCGTCCCCGGGCGGAGCAGGATCGCGTTGCACCGCGCCGTCGCTGTGATTACCGCCGACCAGATCGTGATCCGCCAGACTCGGGCCGGGATGGTCGCCCCGCTGGTCGAGCTGGCCTTGACCGGCCTTGCTGCCGCAGCGATCGTGCGGTTCATCAACAGCTGGCCACTCGGCCTGCTCTTCGTCCTCGTCCTCGTGGCCACGGTGCTCGGACCGCTGGCACTCATCGGATTCGTTAACAACGTTGTCGGCAGTAGCTTCCTGATGGAGCGAGCGAAGCGATCGGCTCGCTGGCAGCAAGGGCTCCTCGGCCTCGGAATCGGCACCTTCGAGCTTGTCCCGTTCGAGCGAATCGGCTACTTCCAGGTGAGGAGCGACCTCGACATCGAGCTGGCCAGCGGCATGGATCAGGATGTCGTCGACTGGGAGGTGACGCTGGTCAAGGACAGCGGACGGGAGCTCACCGTCGGACGCGTCCTCGCTGCCCGTCCGCTAGCGACCGAGGCCGGACGGCGGGCAAACGCGCTGGCGACGGCGCTGGCGCAGATGTCCGATGCCGCCGCGAGGCTGGCGGCGTTGCCGCCCGACCCAGAGTCCGAGGAGTCAACGCGAACAGGCGCCCATGCAGGCATGGATGTCGCGGCGCTGGGACCGCCCGGCGGAGAGGGGGACCGGCGTGGATCGAGCGATTGAACTGATGCGCGAGGCAAAGACGATTGCGGTGGTCGGCGTGTCGGCACGGGCCGACCGGCCGTCGAATGAGGTGGCGCTCTATCTGCAGCAGGAGGGCTTCACCGTGTACATGGTCAATCCGCGCGAACGGGAGGTGCTGGGCGAGCGTTGCTACGACCGCGTGCAGGATCTCCCCGAGCCGGTCGATATCGTCGACATCTTTCGGCGGGCGCCGGACGTACCGCCGGTTGTGGAGGACGCGATCGCGGCTGGCGCCGGAGCGGTCTGGATGCAGCTCGAGATCGTTCACGAAGAGGCCGCGGAGCGGGCTCGGGCCGCCGGTCTCGAGGTGGTGATGGACCGCTGCACCAAGATCGAGCACGCTCGGCTCGTGGCTGGCGCCTGAGCCGGCCCCCTGCCCTCGGGGCGTGATACAGTGATCCCCCACCCCTGCCGACGCGGAGAGGCACGGGCTTGATCGACCGACCGCGCGAGAAGTGTGGCGTCTTTGGCATCTTCGCCCCCGGCGAGGATGTGGGTCGACTTACCTTCTTTGGACTTCAGGCGCTCCAGCATCGAGGCCAGGAATCGGCCGGGATCGCCACGTCTGACCGGGGTCGACTCCACATCTATGCAGAAATGGGTCTGGTCACCCAGGTCTTCGACGAACGCGCGCTAGCCAGCGTGCCCGGCACCCACGCCGTTGGCCATACCCGCTACTCGACGACCGGCGCGAGCAGACTGCAGAACGCCCAGCCCCTGATCGTCAAAGGCGTTCATGGGGAACTCGCGATCGCCCACAACGGCAACCTGGTCAACGCCGAACTCGTCCGCGACGCGCTGGTCCGCGACGGGGTCGAGTTCGGCACATCCAGCGACACGGAGGTGATCGCGAGCTGCCTGGTCAACTCACCGGGGGCAGACTGGCAAGAGCGGTTCGCCCACATGATGCGCCGCGTGAGCGGCGCCTACTCCCTGACGATCCTGATCGACGAGGCGGTCTACGCGATCCGCGACCCGCTCGGGATCCGTCCGCTCTGCATCGGTCAGCTCGACGGCCGCTATGTCTTCGCCTCGGAGAGTTGCGCCCTCGACATCTTGGGAGCGACCTTCCTGCGGGACGTCGAGCCGGGTGAGGTCCTTCGCGCGGACGCCGGGGGACTGACGTCCTGGTTCCCGCTCGGTCAGCCTGACGTTGAGGCGGCCTCCCGGGATCAGAAGCTCTGCCTGCTGGAGTTCATCTATTTCGCCCGCCCCGACTCACGACTTGGCGGGAAACTACTGCACCCCGTGAGGATGCAGATGGGCGCCGCCGTTGCCAGGGAGCATCCGGTCGATGCCGATCTCGTGATCGGGGTCCCGGACTCGGCGACGGCGGCGGCTATCGGCTACTCCCAGGAGAGCGGCATCCCCTACGCCGAGGGTCTGATCAAGAACCGCTACGTGGGCAGGACGTTCATCCAACCGGACCAGCGCCTTCGCGAGCAGGGAGTCCGGCTGAAGTTCAACCCCTTGCGCGAGGTGCTGGCCGGGAAGCGCGTGGTGGTCGTTGACGACTCGATCGTGCGCGGGACGACGACCCCTCGCGTGGTCAAGATGCTGCGCGATGCTGGCGCAGCGGAGATCCACATGCGGGTGACTTCGCCGCCGATCAAGAACCCGTGCTTCTACGGAGTCGACATGGCCACTCGCGGCGAACTGATCGGCGCCCATCGGTCGGTCGAGGAGATCCGCGAGCACATCGATGCTGACTCGCTCGGCTACCTCTCGATCGAGGCCACGATCACCGCGACCGGCCAGGGGAGCGGTGCTCAGTGCGACGCCTGCTTCACCGGCCGGTACCCGAGCCCGGTCCCGCTCCAGCTGAATAAGTTTGCCCTCGATCCCACCCAGAGCACTCCACCGACCACGACGCCGAGTTGTGAACGGATCACGGTCTGAGTCGCCCGAAAGACCGATCGCCGACACGCTGTCTGTCCGGAACCGTCTCTCCCACGGAGGTTCAATGAGCGAGCGACCGCAGGCCCCGCTCCGTTACGTTGACGCCGGGGTGGATATCGCGGCAGCTGACCGCACGGTCAGGCGGTTTGCAGGGATTGCCGCCGCCACGATGCGCCCTGAGGTGCTCGGCGGCGTTGGCCCATTCGCCGGCCTCTTCAGTGTGCCGGTCGGCTACCGCGAGCCGGTGCTGGTCGCCAGCGCGGACGGCGTCGGTACGAAGTTGCTGATTGCCAGTGCACTCGGCCGCTACGACACGATCGGGGCCGACCTGGTCAATCACTGCATCAACGACATCCTCACGGTCGGCGCACGGCCGCTCTTCTTCCTCGACTATCTGGCCACCGCGGACCTTCCTCAAGACGATCGGGTGGAGCTCGTCGCCGGTGTCGGGGCCGCCTGCGAGGCGGAGGGCGTCGCCCTTCTCGGCGGTGAGACGGCCGACATGCCCGACATCTACCGTCCCGGTGACTTCGATCTAGCTGGCTTTATTGTCGGGGTGGTCGAGCGGGACCGAGTGATCGACGGCTCGCTTCTTGCGTCCGGGGACGCGCTCGTGGCGATCCCCTCGGGCGGGCTCCAGACCAACGGGTACTCCCTCGTTCGGGAGATCTGGGGCCTCGGTAAGGGTCTGGGCGATCAGCATGATCGAGCGCAGCTGGAAGAGAGCTACGAGGAAGTCGGCGGCACGCTCGGAGATGCCCTCCTGGCGGTGCACCACTCCTTCCTCGGCCAGCTGGCGCCTCACCTGCCGTCGCTGCACGGCGTGGCACATATCACCGGTGGCGGCATCGGCGGGAACCTCTCGCGGCTGTTCACCGGCAATGCGGCTCACCTGGGGGCCCGGATCTACCTGGACTCGTGGCAGCCCCCCGGGCTCTTTGAGCTGATCCAGCGCATGGGCGGCATTGCCAACGCCGAGATGTTTTCGGTCTTCAACATGGGCGCCGGCATCATTGTTGCCGTCAGTGCCGGTGACGCCGACCAGTTGACGGCAACGGTGCCAGGCGCCTGGCAGATCGGCGAGGTGATCGTTCGCAGCGAGCGGGCTCCAGCCGTGGTCGGCCTGCCCGGTGCGGGGGGTTGAGGGGAGACGGCATGCGAGCGATCCTCGCCGTGTACGACAAGCGCGGCATTGTCGACCTCGCGCGAGGTCTGAGCGAACTCGGCGTCGAGCTCGTCGGTACGGGGGGTACGGCGCGCGCGATCGCCGAGGCGGGGCTCGCCATCACCGAGGTTGCCGACCTGACCGGGAGCCCGGAGATGTTGGGTGGCCGCGTGAAGACCCTGCATCCCCTGATACATGGTGGCATCCTCTATCGACGAGACCATCCAGGCGACCTCGATGAGGTCGCCCGCCACGAGATTCCGACGATCGACATCGTGGTGGGCAACCTGTACCCGTTCATCGAAACGGTGACCGGCGGCGTCGTCGGGCTCGGCGAGGCGCTCGAACAGATCGACATCGGCGGCCCGACGTTGATCCGGGCGGCCGCGAAGAATCACCCCGCGGTCCTGCCGGTCGTCGATCCGGCGGACTACCCGGCAGTGCTCGAGGCACTGAGACTCGCGGGCGGGGAGCCCAATTCAGTGAGCATTGACCTGAGGCGGCGGCTCGCTGCGAAGGCGTTCGGCCACGTGGCCCATTACGATGCCGCCGTCGCCGAGTACCTCAGGGGCGATGACGACCCCTTCCCCGAACAACTCACCCTAGCCGCTACTCGTCGCGAGGGGCTGCGATACGCGGAGAATCCACACCAGCGCGGCGCCTTCTACCAGCACGACTCGGTGCTCACGGCGGCAGAGGGGATGGGCCGGTTCGAGCAACACCACGGCAAGGCGATGTCGTACGTGAACGTCCTCGATGCTGACGCCGCCTACAACCTCGCCTGCGACTTCGAAGAGCAGGCGATCACCGTGATCAAGCACACCAACCCGGTCTGCCTGGCGACTGGCGACGGACGGAGCCTCGCCGAGCTCTACGTCGAGGCACTGGGCACGGGCGACTACCTCTCCGCCTACGGCGGGATCATCGCGACCAACCGGGTGGTCGACATGGAGCTGGCGCGTGCAGTGCGCGAGGTGCGCAGTCCCGGCGGTGGCCAGCGCATGTTCTACGAGATCGTGGTTGCGCCCGGGTATGAGCCCGAGGCGCTCGCCCACCTGCGGGGGAAATCCCGCGACCTCCGGCTGATCAGCGCTCCTGTCGGCGATTCGCGGCGACCCCGCCTCGAGGTGCGATCGGTGAGGGGCGGGCTGCTCGTCCAAGACAGCGACGTGGTCGACGATCGGGACTTCACGGTGGTGAGCGAGCGAGTGCCGTTCGAGGAAGAACTCGCCGATCTAAGGACTGCCTGGGTGATCTGCAAGCACGTGAAGTCGAATGCCGTCGCATTTGTCAAGAATCAGGTGCTGGTCGGCATGGGTGCCGGCCAGCCCAACCGCGTCGGCAGCGCCTGGCTGAGCCGTAACCAAGCCGGTGAGAGAGCCAGGGGCGCCGTCGCGGCCACCGATGCGCTGATCCCCTTCCCCGATACGGTTGAGGTGTGCGCCGCCGCCGGATGTACCGTCGTCGCTCACACCGGGGGCTCCATCCGCGATGTGGAGTCAGTCGCCGCAGCGGATCGGCTCGGCGTCTCGCTGGTCGTCACCGGGGTCAGGCACTTCCGGCACTGACCGTCTCCTGAACGGGTTGGGAAGGTACTCCGGATGGCGACGATCGACCTGGTGATCCCCTGCTACAACGAGGCCCATGTGCTGAGAGAGAGCGTCGCGCGGACGCTTTCAGCGGTGAGTAGCTGGCCAGCCCACGAGTGGCGGATCGTGGTCGCGGACAATGCCTCAACCGACGGCACCCTCGACGTGGCCAGGCAGCTCGAAGCCGAGCATCCCGGGCGTGTGGCGGCGCTGCACATTCCCGTCAAGGGCCGGGGGCTTGCGCTGAAAATATCGTGGTTGACATCGGAGGCCGACGTGTCGGCCTACATGGATGTCGACCTGTCGACTGATCTCCGGCACCTGCCAGAGCTGGTCGATCCGCTCGCCGCCGACGAGGCAGATCTCTCCTTCGGGACACGCCTGGACCCGCGCTCAGAGACGGTGCGAGGTCGGCGTCGCGAGCTGATTTCGCGGAGCTACGTGTTTATCCTGCGCTGGTTCGCCGGTCTCCGCGTGAGCGACGCACAGTGCGGGTTCAAGGCCATCCGGCGAGAGGCAGCCCGCGCACTCTTGCCGGTCGTGGTGGACACAGCGTGGTTCTTCGACTCTGAGTTGCTGCTCGTGGCCCAGCGCAATGGCTTTCGGCTGCTCGAGGTACCCGTCAAGTGGGTAGATGACCGGGATAGCCGCGTGAATGTCCTGAGAACCGCGATCGACGACTTGAAGGGGATCTGGCGCCTGCGGCGAGGGGGCATACCCCGTGCCGTGCGGTAGTCGCTCTGAGCGACCGGTGCGCTCGCGGGGCGGCTTCGTCCTTGACCCTATTTTGCGCGCTGGCTAGTGTGCGGCGTACCGTTGACTGCCCGTGGGTTGCGCGGGCGTGGGTGTTGTACCCGGCGCTGACAGGAGGCGGACGATGCTCGGCGAAGGCGAAGGCCTGGAGCTGATCGCAGTGTTCGTGACGTTCATGGTGTCGTTGGGCATCATGGTCGTGCTCGGAAAGTGGTGGGAAGCGTAGCGCCACAGAGGTGCTGTGCTCCGATTCTCCTCGATGGGGAGCTGGGGTAGCTGATGGCAACGACGGAACGACCGCAGGGGCAATCACTCGGTGATCGGCTCTATGACGTTGCCTTCAAGAATCGGCTGTGGAAGTCCATCTTCCGCTCTGGTTACCCGAACACCCCGCGAAACCAGATGCTGGCGGTCGCGACCAACGTGTTCCTGCATCTTCATCCGACGCGAATCCACCGCACCCATGTCAAGATCACCCACACCTTCTGCCTCGGTGGGCTCTCGTTCTTCCTCTTTCTCGGACTGACGATCACCGGCGTGCTGCTGATGTTCTACTACGTGCCGTCGATCGAGCGCGCCTATGGCGACATCTTGCGCCTGGAGACAGATGTCCGTTTCGGGCAGCTGCTACGCAACCTGCACCGTTGGATGGCACACGGCATGGTGCTGACAGTGCTCATGCACATGATGAGAGTCTTCTACACAGGGGCCTATAAGCCGCCGCGTGAGTTCAACTGGGTCGTCGGCGTCGTGCTCCTGGTGCTGACGCTGCTGCTCTCGTTCACCGGGTATCTCCTGCCGTGGGACCAGTTGGCGCTGTGGGCTATCACGGTCGGCACGAACATGGTCGGTTCGGCACCGCTCCTGGGAGAGCCGAACCGCTTCGTGCTGGTCGGGGGGTTCCAGGTTGGCCAAGCGGCCCTGATCCGGTTCTACACGCTCCACGTGATCGGCCTGCCACTGGTGGCGGCGATCTTCATGGCCGTGCATTTCTGGCGGATTCGACGCGACGGCGGCCTAGCACGACCGCTCTAGTCGACGGGCAGTTGGATCGGGACGGGATCACTCATGGCGGTCGCTGAACAGGCTCAACCGGCACCCAGGGCAGTCCGTGGGCGGCAGCGCCGCGCGCGGGAAGAAGAGCTGCTGGTCTGGCCAGACCTCGTATTCATCGAGTTCATCGCGGCCGTCTTGTTCACCGCCACGCTGGCGGTCCTGTCGGTGCTCGTTGACGCGGTCCTGCTCGACCAGGCCAACCCCGCGGTCACCCCGAACCCGTCCAAGGCGCCCTGGTACTTCCTGAATCTCCAAGAGCTCCTGCTCCACATGCACCCGGCGCTGGCCGGCGTGATCGTCCCCACCATCGCTCTGATCGCCCTCGGTGCGATCCCGTACTTCGACGCATCGCGAGACGGCCAAGGTGAGTGGCTGAAGACGCCGCGGGCCTGGCCGAACCTGATCGTCGGGTCGCTCGTAGGCGCCGTCGGGACGGTGCTCCTGATCTTCCTCGACGCCTCCTTCCACGTCCGGACCTTCGAGTGGATCGTCAACCCGGGCGAGAACCGGTTCCTTGAGGACGGGGTGACCCAGAATCCGGCGTTCACGAACTGGCCCGAGTCGCTGGCGTTCATCAAGAGCGTGCGTTCGATTCAGACGGAGCTGGACTGGCCGTCCTGGCTGACCGAGATTCCGCTCGGCTCGAAGGTGTTGCGCACCGATCTGCTGGGGCTGCCGACCATCGACCTAGATGTCAACATGGTGGCGGTGCTGGTCGAGCAGATGATCCCGGTTGGGGCCATGGTCGGTTTGCCGTTACTGCTCTCCGGCGTGGCCTGGAAGACCGGGCTCGCCCAGACGAAGCGTGACCACATGATCCTGCAATTCAGCGGCTTCATCGCCGTCTATGTGATGCTCACCATCGTCGGGACCTTCTTCCGAGGCGAGGGCCTCGCGCTGGTGCCGTACACGATCTACTCACACGGATAAGCCCGATCCCCAGCGCCACGAGCGCGTGGCGGTCGGAGGGAGCAGACAGTGACGAACCAGAGCGAAACCGTCGAAGCGGACGCTCCCAGCGAGAGCGACGCTTCCGCGCAGGCATGGCGTGCTGCGCTCGCCTCTCGGCGGACGGAGCTGGCCGAGCCGGAGACGGTGCCGGCGACACAGGCGGCACCGCTGGACTACGACGCGTCGCGTCGGAACTTCATTCGCGCCTCGTTCTGGACCGGCCTCGGTGTCACCATCATGGGCACCCTGGGGCTGTTCGTGGACTTCATCTACCCGCGCAACGTCAAGGGCTTCGGTGGACCGGTGCCCACTGGGAATGCCGCTGACTACCCGCGCGGTGGCGCGCCGCTGGCGAATAGCGCCGGACAGTTCTGGATTGCCAATCTCGACCCGGGCGACACAGCCGACAACGGGACTGATGGAGCGACCGGCCTGTTGGCGTTGTGGCGCAAGTGTCCGCACCTGGGGTGCACCGTGCCGTGGGACAGCAGCGCCACGGCGGCCGAGGTCTCAAACGACGTCGGCTGGTACAAGTGTCCGTGCCACGGCTCGACCTACACCCGGTCGGGGATTCGCGTCTTCGGTCCCGCTCCGCGATCGATGGACACCATGCTGATCGAGATCGACGACGCCGGCAACGTCACCGTGCAGACGGGGAGCGTCACCTCAGGTGGCCCGGACAACCCGACTCGTGCGATCCAGCACCCGCTGCTGCCGAGCTGACTGAGCGAATCAGGGGCAAGCAGTTGATTAATGCGGTCTGCGAAACGGTGAGCGCATGAACACGAGCAAGCAAGTCAATGCGATGATCGGGCTCCTCTTCGTGACGGTCGTGATCTTCGCGGCCAACGTGCTGAACGAGCCTGCGCGTGCCGAGAACGCACGCGAACACCAGATCGAGACGTTCGCCGAGCGCGGAGCCGAACTCTTCGTTGCAAATTGCCGTAACTGCCATGGACTTGAAGGACTGGGAACCGATGAGGGAGCGATCGGGCTGCCCGTCAACAAGGACGCCTTCCTGATTCTCGAAAAAGACAATGCGTACGGTGCGGACGCGACCGCCGAGGGTGTCGCGGTGGGGATTCGCGACTTCCTGCGGAACACGATCAGCTGCGGGCGCAAGGGCACGCAGATGCCACCGTGGTCTGAGCACTTCGGAGGGTCGCTCTCCGACCAGCAGATCGACTACCTCGTGACCCTGATCACCTATGGGCGCTGGGACCTGGTCGTTGAGATCGGGCACGACACGGACTCTCACCAGGTCCCGCCGGCAACTCGCGAGTCGATCATCTCAGATGGGTCGGGCCTCGCCGTCACGCAGGAAAACTGCGGACAGTACGATGCGCTCACGGCCCGGCCCTACCGCCAACGCGACCCGTTTGCGAGCTCGGCTGCCGCGACCGGCGATGGCGGTGCGAGTCCTGCACCCGCGACCGGTGAAGCGCCGGCAGGTGGCGGTCCGGCCGACGCGTTGGTGCAGGGGTTGACCGCAAGTGAGTACTACCAGACCGTCTGCGCGGCCTGCCACGGCCTCGAGCGTGAGGGCCAGATCGGACTGCCGCTGACCCCAGACGAGTTGACCGAGCCCGCGGAATTCTACATCGACACCTTGACCAACGGCCGGGCAGATACCGCGATGCTGCCATTCGGTAGCGGTCCGCCCCTGACCCCGGCGGAGGTCGAGGCAATGGTCACCTTCTTGACGACGGTTGATCCGTAGGCCGAGCCGATCGTCACTGGATCGTGAACGCGCTCCGGTTTAGGTTTGCTGACCGAGCAGATCACGGGAACGATCCTCGAATTGCACATCTCACAGGAGGCGAAATGGCAGCTGTGACAGGGAAGCGCTACCGGTGCCCGGACTGCGGTGCTGAATTCATCGTGACCAGAGGGTCAGATGACGGCGAACTGCGCTGTGGCGAGTCGCCACTCGAGCAGCTCTAGGGAGGGCGAATCGTGGCCGTTGCACTGGGCAAGCGCTACAAGGACGAGATGACCGGTGTCGAGGTGCTCTGCATCAAGCCAGGCGAATGCAATCTCAATGTCGACGGACGCGGCATGGAGGAACTCCAGCCGAAGGTGTTGCCGTCGGCCGACTGACCCCCGTCAATCGAGAGTGAGCGGGCCGCGCTGAGCCGGGTTCGCGTTGACGACGCCCGGGGCGTCTCCTACGCTCGAAACCGCGCGTCGACCGCGACATCAGCTAGTTGTGCGGCTGCCCGGGGGCAATAGAGCGCCCGGGTTTGCCGGTGAGAGGTGTAGAGCGCACGTGGCAGAAGTACGGTTGGGTGAGTCTGAATCACTAGATGCGGCGTTGCGTCGCTTCAACAAGCGCGTGCAATCCGAAGGCATTCTGACCGCGGCCCGCCGCCACGAGTTCTACGAGAAGCCGTCGGAACGGCGAAAGAAGAAGGAAGCGGCTCGACGCCGCAAGCTTCGCAAGGCGATCATCAAGGCCGAGAGGCGTCAAGACGCGTTCTAAGCCAGATCGACCGAGACGGCCTGAGGGCCGGTCGCCACCCTCCCGCACGAAGCATCCAGCATCCGTGCCCCAGCCTTCCGGCGCAGGAGCCTCCGCTCGAGGCGCTATGATGGCGCGGGTGCGATATCGAGCGGGGGACCAGTTGGCGACGCTGAGCGGACGGATTCGCAGCGAGATGCTCGAGGCGACCCGGGCTCGGAGTGAGGTGCGGCGCAACACGCTCCGTATGCTGATAGCGGCCGTGGAGAACCGGCGCATCGAGCTCAGCCACGAACTCGCGGACGAGGAGACGCTGGTGGTCCTCCAGCGGGAGGCTAAACAGCGCCGGGAATCGATCGCCGAGTACGACAAGGGTGGTCGCCAGGACCTCGTGCAGCAGGAGCAGGCGGAACTAGAGATCATCCAGGGATTCTTGCCGGCGATGCTCACCGCCGAAGAGGTTCGCCGAATTGCGGCTGAGACGATCGCCGAGCTGGGAGCGGCCGGTCCGGGAGACTTGGGCCGCGTCATGCGGCCGCTCATGGGGAAGTTAGCGGGTCGGGCCGACGGCCGAGCGGCGAACGCCGCCGTCCGTGAGTTGCTGGCCGGCTGACCGCTCGCCAGCGCTCGGGCTTGACTGAGGTCGCCGTGGATGAGTCGCCAACTGAATAGCCGGACCCTGGCACCGCGCGCCGACGACCGATCTGGTCGCGGTGGCACCGTCTCTTTCGCGGTCGTGCTCGCGCTGGCACTCTTTGCGGTGCTCTTCCCCTGGTTCCCCGGTGGGCTCCATCTCGAGGCCGGAACGACGGCACCACAGGACATCCTGGCTCCACGCGCCGTCGACTACGAGTCGTCGGTCCTCACTGCGCGCGCGCGTGAGGAGCGGGCGGCGGCCGTCGCCGAACAACCGTTCCTGGACCCGGAGATCCGCTCACGGCAGCTCAGTGAGCTCGACGCGATCCTTCTGGAGATCAGCTCCATTCGGGATGACGAGGACCTATCCGCGTCCGCTCGCGAGACCGCCGTCCGCGCGATACCGGGCATCGCGATCTCCGCGCGATCGTCGGTCACGGTCACGGAGGCTGATGGAGCGTCGTGGCGGGCGTTGATCGAGGAGGCTCGCACGGTACTCGGACGCACCCTGGCCGACGCGATTCCCGCCGATGGCGTCGCGCTGGCCCAGCGAGACGCGGCCGCTCGGCTCTCTCCGCGGTTGAGCGCCGATCAGGTGCTCGCCGTGGGCGAACTGATCGACCCGCTCATTGTGCCAACGCTCAGCATCAATGAGGAGAGAACCGAGCAGCTCAGGCAGGAGCAGCGAGACAGCACCGAGGTCGTCTATCAGGCGTTCTCGCGCGGTGAGATCGTCGTTGGCGTCGGCAGTGAGCTGTCGGAGGAGCACATCGAGGCGCTCGATGAACTGGGGGTGCGCCCCCGCCGGCTCGACCTGCGACAGATCGTCCCGGTCGCCATCGTCGCCGCACTGGCCGGAGCGGCCCTCTCGCTCTACCTGACGGTGATCCGTCCCCCGGCCGTGCGCGGACCGCGACGCGTCATCCTGCTCGGCCTGCTTCTGGTCCTGCCGGTCGCCTCAGCGAAGTTCGCGCTGCCATTCATCTCGCCTGACTTTGATCGGCAGTTCCTCGTGCACGCGCTGCCTCTGGCAGCGGGGCCGATCGCGGTGGCACTCTTGCTCGACGCCACATCTGCGATCGTGATCGCGGCCGTCCTTGCCGCGGTCATGGCCTTCACCATCGGCTATCTTCCCGGGCTCGATCCCGGTGGCGCGGCGGCGGAGCTGGAGACGGCCCGCCTGTCCGTCGCCACGTTCGCCGGGTCGCTCGGCGGTATCTACAGTGCGGCACGCGCCGATCGCCTGCAGCGATTCGTGGTGCTTGGATTCTCGGCAGCGACAGCTACTCTGCTCGCGCTCCTGCCATTCTGGTTGATCGATCCGGCGGCACGCCCCATCGATCTCGTCTGGATCGTGGGCTCGATCACGGTCGGGGCACTGCTCATCTCGCTGATCTCGGTCGGTTCGTTCGTGCTTTTGAGCCGGCCGTTCGGGATCATCACGCGGGTCGAACTGATGGAGTTGACCCAGCTCAGCCAGCCGCTACTGAGGCGGTTACAGGATGAGGCGCCGGGGACCTTCCAGCACTCGATTCTCGTCGGCAACCTCGCCGAGCGCGCGGCGGATCGCATCGGCGCCGATCCGCTGCTCGCCCGCGTCGGAGCCTACTACCATGACATCGGTAAGCTCAGCGCTCCCAGTTTTTTTATCGAGAACACCGGTTCGGGGGAGAACCCCCACGCCGGACTCGACCCGCTCCAGAGCACACGCGTCATCCTGCAGCATGTCTCCGGTGGCGTGGAGCTCGGGCGGCGGGCGCGGCTACCCGAGGTCTTGATCCAATTCATCGAACAGCACCACGGGACGCGGCTAGTCGCGTTCTTCTACCGCAACGCTGCGGAGCTTAAGCCGGACATCGATCCCGATCTCTTCCGTTACCCCGGCCCGAAGCCGCAGTCCCGGGAGGCTGTCTTGGTGATGCTCGCCGACAGCTGCGAGGCGGCGACACGCGCGAGTTCCGACCGGAGCCCCGAGCGGATCACGGAGACCGTGGATACGATCTTCCGCGAACGGATCGATGAGCGCGAGTTCGACGAGTCGCCGATCTCCCTGCGCGACCTCGAGCTTGTGCGACAGGCCTACATCTCGACCCTCACTGCCGTCTTCCACCCACGGGTTGAGTATCCGAGGCCGACGCCTGCTGAGCTGGAGGCGCGCGGTCGGACTGCGGTGCCCGCCGATCCGTCGGCTGTTGAATCCGACGCTGAAGGGGCTGATAGTGAGAACGACCGTTCGTGAGGCGAGGCCCTGCCCGGCCGCCAGCGGCCAGCCGGGTGAGACCTGTTCGGCGGCCACCTGTCGATCGATCGGCGTGACGGGCACAGGGGGCTAGCATGCGCGCCGCGATCGTCTTCTTCCCTGGGACCTATAGCGACGGCGACTGTGAGTGGGCGCTCGCGCAGCTCGGAGTCGAGTCCCGTCGCGTGTGGCACCGAGAGACCTGGCTAGCTCCCGACGAGCTGGTCGTGCTCCCCGGAGGCTTCGCCTACGGGGACTACCTCAGGTGCGGTGCCATCGCCCGCTTCTCACCGATCATGGAGGCGGTCACCCGACATGCCGACGCCGGAGGTCTGGTGATCGGTATCTGTAACGGCTTCCAGGTGCTCTGCGAGGCGGGCTTGTTGCCGGGTGTGCTGATGCGGAATGAATCGATCCAGTTCCGCTGTCAGGACAGCCTGCTGTTGCCCGAGAACCGCTCCTCCCCCTTCACGCGAGGACTCGACTTCGAGCGCCCCTTGCGTGTACCGGTCGCTCATGGCGAAGGGAACTACTACGCCGATGAGGTGACGTTGGACCGACTCGAGGCGGATCAGCTAGTCGCCTTTCGCTATGTGAACCCGGAGGGTGAATCCGTCGCTGAGGCGAACCCGAACGGTTCGCAACGAAACATCGCCGGCATCGTGAACCCCGCGGGGAACGTCCTCGGCATGATGCCCCACCCAGAGCGGGCCTGTGAGGCCCTGCTCGGTGGGGACGATGGAAACGAGATCTGGCGCTCGGCGCTGGCCTCACTTCCCGCGCCGCTCGTCGCCGGCTGAGGCAGCTGGGGCCTCGCGCCGCTACCCGGCCACGCTCGTCGGCGCCACAGCCCTGCTGGTGGGGTGCCTGATTGACACCGGGACCGATGCTAGCCTGATTCCCGGACCGTTGGGCGAAGGGTGGTGCGCGTGACCGTGGAAGAGGGTGACCTCGAAAGGGTCGCCATGAGCCGCGAAGAGTACGAGCGCCTCGTTGGGATGCTCGACCGGGAGCCGACCGAGGTTGAGCTTGGGATCGTCGGGGCGCTCTGGTCGGAGCACTGCGGCTACAAGCACTCGCGCCCGCTGTTCCACCACTTTCCGAGCGAGAGCCCAGCCGTCCTGACGAAGGTTGGCGATGAGAACGCCGGAGCCATCGACCTCGGGGACGGCTGGTGCGCCGTGTTCAAGATGGAGTCGCACAACCACCCCTCGGCGCTCGAACCGTACGAGGGTGCGGCGACCGGTGTGGGCGGGATCCTGCGAGACATCTTCGCGATGGGTATGCGGCCGATCGCCCTGCTGGACTCGCTGCGGTTCGGGCCGCTCACCGAGCCGAGCAACCGCCGTCTCTTCAGCGGTGTGGTCGCTGGAATCGGCGGGTACGGCAATTGCGTTGGCGTACCGACGGTCGGCGGTGAGGTGCAGTTCGACGAGAGTTACTCAGGGAACCCGCTGGTCAACGCGATGTGCGTCGGCGTGGGGCGGATCGAACATCTGCTTTCAGCAAGCGCGCGCGGTGTCGGAAATCCGCTCGTACTGGTCGGCGCCGACACCGGTCGCGATGGGATACACGGCGCCACGTTTGCCTCGGTCGAGCTCAGCGAAGACTCGGGGCAACACCGCCCAGCCGTCCAGGTCGGGAACCCGTTTCTCGAGAAACTGCTGCTCGAGGCCTGTATCGAGCTCGCCGAAGATCACGGCGATTGGATCGAGGGGCTTCAGGATCTTGGCGCGGCTGGCCTGACGTCGAGCAGTGTCGAGGCGGCGGAGCGGGCCGGGACCGGTGTCGAGATCGATGTCGCGCTCGTGCCCCGCCGGGAGAGCGGCATGACGCCCTATGAGGTGATGCTGTCTGAGTCCCAGGAGCGAATGCTGGTGATCCCGAAGCGCGAACACCTTGAAGACGTGCTCGCGCTCTTCCGCCGTTGGGAGGTCCACGCCGATGTGATCGGGGAGGTCACGGCCGACCAGCGGGTCACGATCCGCGACGGCGCGGATGTGGTGGCGAGGATCGCTGTGGCGATCCCGACCGATCCACCGCAGTACCCGCCTCGCGGCGAGCGTCCGGCTGAACTCGACCGGTGGCAGAGCGAGGATCTGGAGGCGCTCCCGGACCTGACATCACCCGCACCTGCCCTGCTCGCCCTGTTGGGGAGCACCAACATCGCGAGCCGTCACCCAATCTACCGGCAGTACGACCATCAGGTGCTCAACAACACGGTGGTCCGGCCGGGCGGAGATGCGGCAGTGCTGCGCTTGAAGGGCTCGCGCCGAGGGGTGGCCGTGTCCGCCGATTGCAATGGCCGGCTGGTCGCGCTGGAGCCACGTGTCGGCGCCCAGATCGCCGTCTGTGAGGCGGCGCGGAACGTTGTTGCCACCGGCGCCCGTCCGGTCGCGGTCACAGACTGTCTCAACTTCGGAAACCCGGAGAAATCGGACGTCTCCTATCAGTTGGAACAGGCGATCCGCGGTCTCTCCGATGCCTGTCGGGCGCTCGGTACGCCTGTCGTCTCCGGCAATGCCTCGCTCTACAACGAGACGCCGACCGGTCAGGTGCTCCCGACGCCGACGATCGGCATGCTCGGAGTGATCGATGACGTTGATACAGCGCTTCGCATTGCTCCTGGGGCTGGGGACCTGCTCCTTCTCGTCGGGGCGGAGCCGGTGCAGAGTACCGCGACGTTGGCCGGTGGCGAGTATCTGACTCAGCAGCTGGGGCGGCTGGCCGGTCGACCGGCGATCGATCTCGGCCTCGAGTTCGCGGTGCAATCGCTCATCCTGGAGGCTCATGCGGAGGGACTGCTGACAGCCGCCCATGACTGCGCCGATGGTGGCCTGGCTGTGGCTCTCGCCGAGATGTGCATCGCTTCGGGCACCGGCCTTGAAGCACCGGCGGTCGATCTCGGTGAGCGCCTCGACGCTGCGCTCTTCGGTGAGGCGCAATCGCGCTTCATCGTTGCCGTGCGCGATGCCGGCGCCGCGAGCCGGGTCGCCTCGCTCGGCCGGGTCGCCGACGTGCCGGTGGTGACGCTCGGGCTGGTCCAGGGGCAGCAGTTCAACCTGGGCGGCGTGGTCGCCGAGCTGGATGATCTCAGTGCCGCCTACCGCACAGGCCTTGAGCGCGCACTCGCGGGCTAGCGGCGATGGTTGCCTGGCTGGAGTTCAAGGCGGTTGCGCCGGATCTCGTTGCACTCGACGGGCGTCTGCGGCAGATTGGCGCCGAGTTCGTTCACGAGCGTCGCGAGCGTGACACGTACTTTCACTTCGTTGAGGGTGCGCTCATAATGCGCGAGGCGGACGATGCTGGGTCTCAACTGATCAGCTACACGAGGCAGAGTCAGGGATTTCTGCAGTACACCGAGGCTGACGTCGCCGAGGTGCGCGATGTGCGCGAGGTCGCGGCCATGCTCCGAGGTCGGTTCGGCGTGAGAACTGCTGTCGAGAAGACCAGACGAACCTACCGCTGGCAGCAGAACACCATCGTCCTGGATCAGGTCTTTGGACTCGCCATGTTCGTTGAGGTGCGGGTGGTCGCCGGTGGAGGCGGGCGGGCCGATGAGGCGGCGGACCTCTTGGGCGTGCTGACCATGCTCAATATCGACGCCAAGACAGCCGAGACCCGTTCCTACGCGACCATGATGCTCGAGGGTGAGCGGCCGGAGCCATAGTCCGCGCCGCGGACCACCTTGACCAGATAGAACGCACGTTCTAGACTTGGGCGGCACCCGTCGTTGCCGACGACGGATGGCTCCGATTGCATGAGTGGGAGAGGCGTCGATAACCTGTCCCAACTCAAGTAGCGGCAGCGGCCCGTGTTTGTCCACGGGTAATGGGTGAGGTTGACGGGAAGTGGGGACGGCTTCTCACACTTCCCGAATAACCTGTGGATCGCTACGTGGACAACCTGCAATCGGAGTCAGCCGTCGTCGGCATGATGGGCGCAGTCCCGGCTCCGGCACGCCGAGAGGGTCATCTGACGTGAGGGTAGTGTTTCTGGAGACCGTTGAGGGTTCGGGCAGCATGGGCGAGGTGCGAACCGTCCGCCCAGGCTATGCCCGCAACTATCTCTTGCCGCGTGGCCTCGCCGCGCCGGCAACGCCTGAAGTGCTCGCACGGGCTGAACAGCTCCGTGAGATCGAGCAGGCCAGGCAGCGGACCGAGGATGAGCATGCGCACGAGCTTGTCGGCAAGCTCGAGGGCAGTCCGCTCATCATTGCCGTTCGCGTCGGAGAGCAGGGGCGTCTGTACGGCTCCGTCACCAGTGCGGACATCGCCGAAAAGGCTGGGGAGATTTTCGGCGATCGGTTGGACAGACGTCGCGTTCTGCTACCCGAGGTGATCAGGAGCGTTGGGGTCTATACCGTGCCGATTCGGCTGTCCCGTAACGTGACGGCCGACGCACAGGTGGTTGTGGTGAACGTTGACGCACCGGAAGGTGTCGAGGCGGCCGCCGAAGAGTTGCTGAATCCGCCACTGGTAGCGGATGAGTGGCTGCCGCCGGTGGGTTTCGGTGATGACGCCAGCGTCGAGGCAGCGGAGAAATCCGCGGCTGACCTGACCGCCGACGGTGAGTCGGAGCCGGGCAACTCTACTCCGGGCAAGGCGACCAGCGCCGAGTCCGAGGAGCAAGCTCTGGCCTGAGCGGACGGAGTGTCGATCGCGGATAGGCCGGTTTCCTCTTAGAGAAGCAGTCGTCCGACATCGACACCTTGCTGAGCCAGCGCTTGCTTCACTTCGAGGCAGGTTGCTGATGCTCCAGGACAGTTACCCAGCACCGATTCGGTCGGAGGGACTCCCGCAGCGGGCGGGGTTGCCGCCACACGATATTGGCGCCGAAGAGGCGGTCATCGCGGCCCTCCTGCTCGACGACGACGCCTGTGCCCGGGCGTTGCCGATTCTGAACCCGACGGACTTCTTCCGAGAACAGAACGGCTGGGTCTACGATGCCTGCCTCAAGCTTGCCGATCGGGGCGAGCCGCTGACGGTGCCGACGGTCGCGCACGAGCTGGACCGCGCCAACCGTCTCGAGGCACTTGGCGGGGAGCCCTACCTGCAGGAGATTGTCGGGAAGTACTTCACGGCGCTCGGTGTCGAGGCTCACGCCCGGATCGTCGCTCGCGATTCGATGTATCGGCGGCTGATGCAGATTGCCGGCCAGATCGCGGCGCTCGCCAGCGCGGGCGGACCAAATGGCGCGCGCGTTCTCGCCGAGGCAGAGGCATTGCTGCTCGGCCTCCGCTCGGCGGAGGCGAGCGGCGACTTCCAGCGTCTCCGGGAGCTGCTCGACCGGTTCCTGGAGATGCCGGCGGAGGACGAAGAGGGCGATGCGGCCGTCCGCTCCGGCTTCATGGATCTCGATGAGCTGCTCGGTGGTTTCAAGCGGGGTGACCTGATGATCCTGGCCGCCCGGACCGGCGTGGGCAAGACCTCAATGGTTCTCAACTTCGCGCGCAATGCCAGCATCGGTAGCCACGGCAGCGTCGCGATCTTCAGCCTCGAAATGGGAGGTGAGCAGCTCGCGATGCGCATGCTCTCGGCTGAGTCTGGCGTGAAGATGTCGCGGCTTCGTCTCGGGCGGCACGGCGAGGAGGAAGAGTCACGGGTGATGCACGCCCACGGTCGCCTCGCCAGCGCGCCGGTCTTCATCGATGACTCCCCGATGCTGACGGTGCCAGAGGTTCGAGCCAAAGCCCGACGGTTGCAATCGGACCATGGCCTGGACCTGATCATCGTCGACTATCTGCAGCTCCTACATGGCAGTGGGCGAACGGACACACGGGCAAATGAGATCAGCCAGATCTCGCGCGGGCTCAAGGAGCTGGCGCGCGAGTTGAACGTGCCCGTGCTGGCGGCAGCACAGCTCTCCCGCGCCGTCGAGAGTCGGCACCCGCACATCCCGATGCTGTCGGACCTGAGGGAGTCGGGCTCGATTGAGCAAGATGCCGATATCGTGATGTTCATCTACCGAGAGGACGTCTATCTGCAGGCCGAAGCATGGCAGGATCGACATCCCGGCGAGTCCGGTGGGCAACATCCGACCGGTCTGGCGCAGATCATCGTCGCCAAGCACCGGAACGGACCGACCGGGACCGTAACCGTACGGTTCGTGCCCGAGACGGCTAGCTTCCAAGATCTCCTGCTCAGACCTGAGCCGTACCAAGGTGATGATCCCTTCGGCGACACGGCGCTGCTCAACTGATGACCGACGCCACCCGGTTCGCGGGTTTTCGGACCGGCAGCACGGCGATCACGCTGGCGGCCGAGCTCTTCACAGAGCTCTTGCCGAGCATCAGTAGTGAGGCCGAGCTCCGGGTCACGCTCCACGCGCTGTTTGCGATCGGACGCAAGCGAGGGGCCCTGCGAGCTGTTCGGCAGAGCGAGCTGGCTGCCGCACGAGAGCTCGGCGACGGCTTGGCGCCGCTCGGAGGGATCCGCCTCGTGCCGGATGCGCTGGCCGCAGCGGTCGCGCGGGGCAGCCTGGTCGAGTGCGCAATGGAGGACGGGGACACGCTCTATTTCGTCAACAGTGAAGGCGGTCGGCGGCAGCGGGAGCGTGTGCGGAACGGGTCGCTCACGATCGGGTCAAACCCTCCTGCGGTGCCGGTAGAGCGTGCCAGACCGAGCCGGCCGGTCACCGTCTACGAGCAGGAGATTGGGATGCTCACGCCCGCGGTGTCGCGGGCGCTGGGAGAGGCCGAAGCACGCTATCCGGCGGGCTGGGTCGTCGAGGCGCTTGAGCTCGCGGCGAAGAACAATGCGCGATCCTGGCGCTACGCAGAGGCAATCTTGCGACGCTGGATGACGGAGGGGCGCGACGATGAGGAAACTCGGCGAGATGATCGGGCCGCCGACCCGTACAGCCATGTCTACCGCCGACAGTGAAGATGCGGGTGGGCCGACCGTAGAGCCGGCCTGCACGATCTGTGGTGATGCGCGCTTCGTGCGGGCAACGAACGATCCTCAGGACCCGCGCTTCGGACAGGCCGTGCCCTGTAGCTGCGCGCTGGACGAGGACAGCGAAACTCGTCGCCGTCGCCTCCTGCGCTACTCCCGGCTGGGTCCACTGCAACGGATGTCGTTCGACACCTTGATCGAGAGTGGCCGCAACAGCGACCCGATGGCGCAGGCCCACTACCGGCAGGCAGCCGCCGCGGTCGAGCGATTCTCCGACCACCCGGAAGGGTGGCTCGTGCTCACCGGACCGCACGGCGTGGGCAAGACGCACCTCGCGGCCGCGGTGGCCAACCGACGAATCGCCCGCGGTCAGGCGGTGCTGTTCTTCACCGTTGCCGATCTGCTCGACGAGCTGCGGTCAGGCTACGGTGACGAGGCCGAGGTGGGCTACGACCAGCTGCTCGAGCAACTCCGCACGGTGCCGCTCTTGGTGCTCGACGATCTCGATGGCTTCTCGGAGACGGCGTGGGCGCGCGAGAAGTTCTTGCAGGTGGTCAATCACCGATTCAATGCACTGCTGCCGACCGTGGTGACCAGTGCGCGCAATCCGGCAGAGACCGACGCGCGCCTCGCCAGTCGCCTGACCGACCCCGTGGTATCCCAGCTGATCGAACTGGGCGAAGAGGGGATGCCGCGCCTCTTCACGATCGGCGGGATGGGGGAGGCCGAGCTACAGAGATTTCGTTTCGAGGATTTCGTTCCCCAGGGGCACGGGCTACGTGGTGAGTCGCGCAAGAACCTCGAGGGCGCCTTCCGTCTCGCCCGCCTGTGGGCGCAGGAACCAGATGGCTGGCTTGTCTTTATCGGGGCCAACGGATGTGGGAAGACCCATCTGGCAGCGGCGGTTGCCGGCTATCGGTTGGAGCGCGGGGAACGCGTCGCCTTCGCAACCGTCCCTGACCTGCTAGACGAATTGCGCTCATCCTTCGCGCCTGATGCTGGGGAGTCGTTCGATCGTCGCTTCGGTCGTCTTCTGGATGCGCCGCTGCTGGTGCTTGATGATCTCGGGGCACAGCAGGCGAGCCGCTGGAGTGAAGAGAAGCTCTACCAGCTCCTCAACCATCGCCACCTGAAGCGATCGCCAACGATCGTGACGACCAACGGCGAGTTGCGTGAGTTGGAGCCAAGGATCGCCTCGCGACTGGCCGATCTCAAGACGTCAACGGTCTACCAGATCACGGCTCCCGACTATCGGACGGGTGGGGCCTGACCGGAGGATCTGACCGGAGGATCTGCCCGGGGGCGAGCCAAGTTGGCGCGATCGGGCCGGCCGCGTGGGTCAGGTGCGGGCTGGCTTTGGTTGGATACCTTCTTGCCAGGTCGTGCCATCGGTGCCGTGTTCGCGCTTCCAGACAGGCACCGTCTCTTTGACGCGATCGACTGTGCGCAGCGCCGCGGAGAACGCATCGGAGCGATGGGCAGCGGACACCGCAACGACGAGCGAGACTTCGCCGATCTCCAGCGTGCCGACGCGATGGTGAATCGCGACCTGGTGGACTTCGCGGCCCGAGTAGTCCTTGAGCACCTCGGCGGCGACCAGCGCGAGTTGTCGCTCGGCCATCGGCACGTAGGCCTCGTACTCGAGCCGGAGCACGCGGTGCCCTTCATGGTGGTCGCGCACGACCCCCTCGAAGAGGACGGCCGCGCCGCTCGCCGGGGTGACCACCAGCTCGCGTAGCCCCATCGTGTTCAGTGGCTCGGTGGTCACCAGGAACGAGGGGAGGCCACCACCGGCGATCGGGGGAATGAGAGCAACGGTATCTCCGTCGGTGAGCAGGGCACTCTCGTCGAGGATGTAGTCCTCGTTGACAGCCACGGCGACACCGCTGAGGTAGGGGGCAAGCCGTTCGTGCGAACTGGCGAGGCGCTGGCGGAGGTCTGCCACGGAGACCGTCTCGACATCGAATTGCTCGACGATGTCCCCACCGATGATGTCTCGCAGCCCGGCGAAGAGATGGACCGTCACCTGCACCCAACACTCCTCAGAGTCATCCCGATCAGCACCAGTATAGGGGTAGAGGTGAGGCGCCTTGCCGCTGAACGGCTCCCCTGGCGGCAGAGGGAGAGGGACCGTATCCCTGGCCAACCGGCCCAACTCGACCGTCGCTCATGCCCTCGTCCGGAGCGGCTGCTGTCTGAGAACCACCAGTACCGTGAACACCAAGATTGCGACACCGGCAGCCGGATAGACCAGCTCGAGGCCCACGAGCTGCGCGATCCCGCCAACGATCAGAGCCGCGACCTGCATCATGCCACTGGCCAGCATCAACAACCCCGTGACCCTCCCCATCAGGCGATTTGGGACCTGCCGCTGGACCAGGGTCAGGCTCAGGGTGAGGACCAGTTGGTACGACAGTCCAACCAGTCCGTTGAACACGAACGCGACGATTACAATGCGACTGAGGCCGAAGCCCAGGACGGTCGCGCCCATCAGGGCACAGGCGGCGAGATACCACGCACCGGTTCGCGAGAGATCGACACGCCAGCTGAGCCAGACCGATGCGAGAATGCCGCCGATCCCCCAGAAGACGACCATGATCCCCCAGCCGGACACCCCGATTGCGAGCACCTCGTCGACCCAGACGGCGATCAGTCCGCCCATCACGCTCAGGCCCAGCGCCGCCACCGTCCAGTTGCTGAGGATGGTCCAGCGCACGACGGGATCGACGCGTAGAACGGCGATCCCCTCCCGCAGGTTGCCGAGGATCGATTCCGAGGCGGCCTCCGGATCGGCGGCGGGAGTTCGCGACATCCGCGTGATTGCCAGTAGCACCGCGGCGTGTCCGACGCCAGCCAAGAGATATGCGGCGCCGAACCCCAGGCCGTCGATCGTCATGCCGGCCAACGGGGCTGCGAGGAGGAGCGAGACCGACATTGCCAGCTGGTGTTGAGTGACTGCACGCGAGAGGAGGAGGTCCGGGACCGTGTCGCGGATCATCGCCGTGCGTGTGGGCTGATCCTGTCCGTTGATCACACCGAAGCTGGTGAAGAGCAATAACATCACCCAGAGCCACGGCCCCTCGCCCTCGCGGACCGCCGGCAAGAACAGGAGCCCGCCGACCGACAGGACGCTCGCCAATCCCACCAGGTGGCTGATTGCCAAGACGGTCGAGCGCGGGAATCGATCGGCGAACGTGCCACCGAACAGGGCGTAGCCGAGGAATGCGATCCCCCGCAGTGCCGACAGCACGCCAAGCAAGAAGACGCGCTGCCCCTCCGGGGCGGTCACAGCGACGTACCAGGATTGAGTCAGGAAGATTGTCGGCATGCGCATGCTGGAGGCGAATTGCATGAACAGCAGCCACCGGAAGTCCGCGGAGGCAAGCGTTGCGAGTCGCCCTCCCCGGATGCTTGCCCCTGCTGACCAGGGGGTGCGTGGTGCCTCTTCGGCGTCCTGCTCGGCATGGGACATCGTGAGGCATCGTATCCGTTGGCGGCGACCGCGCGGTAGGAGCGAGGCTCGGCCGCTCGCAGGCGCACCTCCTCCCGGCGTCGCGAGAGGCGTGGCCGCCCTGCCGCGCGGACCTGAGCGTCGAGCACGGCGTTGCTACTCGGCCAAGGCGGCGTCGCTCGCTGGTGGGGAGCCGGTGTTCCTGACCGCCCGACGGCGACGCTACACTGGCCCCCCGGGGGCATTGAGCTAGAGCGCGGACCGCCTGGTCTCACTCTCGGTCCCCCATAAGGGAGTTCCACGTGACCTCCGCCGGCTCCCCGGCTCCTCGGCCATCTCTCATCGTGATGCTCGGCGGACTACGTGATGGTGGCCTTGAGGGGCTGATGCGCAGCGCCCTCGAGGCCGCTGCTCTGGACGCGCTGGAGGCGGCCGGTGACAGCGGCTGTTACGGCGACCTTGTGCTGGTATCCGATCGAACCCCGCTCGGGAGCCTCCCCAGCGGTGCGCGGCTGGCGTTGGACGATGCCTCCAGGCCATTCGACTTCGGGAGCCGACTGACCGAGGTGGTCACTGACTCTGGCTGTGAGAGCTTCGCCTATGTCGGGGCTGGCGCGGTGCCGCTCTGGGGCGCTGAAGAATTCGCGGAGTTGGCCCGCCAGCTCGAGCGCCCAGGCCCGCTCTGTGTCACGAACAACTTCTACTCGGCCGATCTTTTCGCGCTACGTCCGGCCTCGCTCGTCGACCGGATTGCGGACTGGCCGCTTGCTGACAATGGCGTCCCCAGGGCGCTCCGGGAGCAGCTGGGCGTGCAGGCGATCGAGCTGCCGCGGACGGCAGCTACCCAGCTCAACCTCGATTCGCCGATCGATCTCGCCGCGATGAGGCTGGCCGATGTTGGCGGTCGCCGCCTCTGCGAGCTGATCGAGGAACGGATCCCGCCCGGCGGGTCGCTGGAGCGGGCGGCAGAGGTCTTCTGCGACCCAGGCGGCGAGGTGCTCGTGGCCGGCCGCGTGAGCTCACGGGCGTGGCGCTATCTGGAGAGCGAGACGGCCTGCCGCGTACGACTGCTCTCGGAGGAACGCGGCATGACTGCTGCCGGTCGAGATGCCGCCCACAGTGCTCGATCGATGCTCGGGCAGCTGATCGAGGCGGTCGGGGCGGAGCGTTTTTTCAATCAGCTACTACCGGAGATCTGCGATGCGGCATTCATCGACGTTCGACCGGTGATCGCCCACCTCGGCTGGAGCCCCTCTGCCGCCGACCGCTTCGCGTGCGACCTCTCCCGACCCGCCCAGGTCCAACACGCCGGGCTGCGGGCGCTGGTGACCGCTGCGGCCGCGGCGCCCGTGCCCGTTGTCCTCGGTGGTCACTCGTTGGTGGCGGGCGTGCTGATGCTGCTCAACGACTGGACCTGGGGGAAGCTGGAGCGAGCAGCTCAGGAGTAGCCCCAAGGGGGCTCTCGGCCCAAGGGGGTGGCGTCGATAGGATGGGGGAGGGCCGGAGTGGTGGGGTGCCGATCATGACAGACCGCGCAGGGGTCGAGCCGTCGCTGGCGGAGGTAGACCCGTTCATCGCCGACGTCCTGGAGCGTGAAGCCCTTCGCCAATCGACCGTGCTGGAGATGATCCCGTCTGAGAACTACGCCAGTCGAGCTGTGATCGAAGCGGTCGGCAGCGTGCTCACCAACAAGTACGCGGAGGGCTACCCGGCCGCCCGTTACTACCAGGGGAATGATGTCGTCGATGCGGCCGAGGTTGCCGCCCGTGATCGAGCAACCGCGCTGTTCGGCTTCGACCACGCCAACGTCCAGCCGCACTCGGGCACGCAGGCCAACATGGCGGTGTACCTGGGCCTGATCAGGCCCGGGGACACGGTCATGGGGATGCAGCTCGATGCCGGTGGACACCTCACGCACGGGCACAGCGTCAACGCCAGCGGAAAGCTCTACAACTTTGTCTCCTACGGGGTCGAGCGGGAGAGCGAGACCATCGACTTCGATTCGATGCTGAGCCTCGCCAAGGAGCATCGCCCGAAAATGATCGTGGTCGGGGCTACCGCGTACCCCCGCCAGATCGACTTCGCACGGGCCCGCGAAGTCGCCGACGAGGTCGACGCTGTGCTGATGGCGGATATCGCCCACGTTGCCGGTCTCGTCGCCGGTGACGCTCACCCCAGCCCGGCCGGACATGCCCAGGTCGTGACGACCAGTACCCACAAGACGTTGCGGGGCCCCCGTGGTGGGATGGTGCTCTGCGACTCGCGCTTCGCCCGCCGCGTGGACCGAGGCGTCTTCCCGGGCTCGCAGGGTGGGCCGATGATGAACGTGATCGCCGCCAAGGCTGTGATGCTGCGCGAGGCGGCGACCGCCGAGTTCGCCCGGGCCGCGCACCAGACGGTTGCAAATGCCCGGGTGCTCGCAGCGACCCTTGAGGAGGCGGGACTGAGGCTTGTGTCTGGCGGGACAGACAACCACATCGTGCTGGTCGATGTGCGGGGGCTTGGGCTGGTCGGGAAGGTCGCCGCCGAGGCGCTTGAGCAGGCCGGTATCGTCACCAACTACAACACCATCCCCTTCGACCCACAGCCGCCGATGATCGGCTCGGGCGTACGGATGGGCACCCCGGCACTCACCAGCCGCGGGATGGGGGCCGACGAGATGAGGCAGGTTGGCGATCTGATTGTTCGGGCGCTGGCCGCGCATGACGACGCGGCGGCCCTGGCGATAGTGCGATCAGAGGTGGTCGCGCTGTGCGCGGCGTTCCCAGCTCCCGGTATGCCGCTGCGCTGAGGCAGGCCGGCTCTGGACGGCCTGCCCGACGGCAAGGCTGGCCTTCGCGTCGATCCCCACGTTTGATCACCACCCCGCTGCTTCCTACACTCAACTGCCCGACGGAAACGGTCATCCGGCTCGTGCCCACCGACCAGGGTGTCGAGTTGATCGGCCGCCCGTTGCTGATCGGGACGTCGATGCGCGGGCATTCCCGCGCCAACGAGCGGCGTCCCCACCGACCAAGGTCAGCGAGGAAGCATGAACGACTACGAACTGATGTACATCCTCCATCCGCGCCTGACGGCGCAAGAGGTGGAGGAGACGACCCAGCGGATCGCTGGCCTGATCACGAACGCTGGTGGCGAGATCGTCTCGGTAGATCCGTGGGGTCGCCGTCGACTCGCCTACCCGATTGACCGCAATCTGGAAGGCTCGTACGTGCTGATGACCTTCAACGCCGAGCCGTCCACCGGCCCCGCGCTGGAAGCGCAGCTCAATCTCTCCGAAGATGTGCTCCGGCACCTGCTGATTCGTGGCATCATCCCCTACGACGGGCCACCACGGGACGAGCGGCCGAGCGACCGTGGTATGCAGGAGCGGTCACCCCGCTCGGCGGCGCCCGCTCCGCCACCGGACGCTGGCCCGCCAGCGGTGGCCGAGGACATCGCGCCGGCCGTCTCGTCGGCTGGAGGTCCGGAAGCGGGCGAACCAGTTTCGGCCGAATAGCGGTCGCGGAGAGTCCTGATGCTCAATAAATGCATGGTGATCGGTCACCTCGGCGCCGACCCGGAGATGCGGTACACCGCCAATGGCAGTGCCGTCACCACGTTCCGGGTGGCCAGCTCACGGAGTTACACTAACTCCCAGGGTGAGCGTGTGGAGGAGACCGAATGGTTCTCCGTCGTCACGTGGAATCGCCTCGCGGAGACCTGCGCGCAATACCTCTCGAAGGGCCGTCAGGTCTACGTGGAAGGCCGCTTGCAGACGCGTTCCTGGGAAGGCCAGGACGGTCAGACACGCTACCGCACAGAGCTGGTCGCCGAGACCGTCAAGTTCCTCGGGGGGCGTGGAGATCGCGGGTTTGAAGCCTCCACGCCTTCGATGCCAGCCAGTGCCGACAGTTCTGGCGATCTCGATCCAGACGACCTTCCCTTCTGACACAGGAGTACCAGATGACCTTTGAACGTGGAGATCGGGGCGGTCGATTCGACCGCGATGACCGAGATGACCGCGGCGATCGGCGCGGTCGTCGGCGCCGCCGCTGTGACATCTGCAACAGCAAGCCGCTGGTGGTCGACCACAAGGACATCGGGGCGCTCAAGCGCTTCCTCAACGAGCACGGGCAGATCGAAGGTCGCCGCAAGATCGGCTGCAGCGCCAAGTGCCAGCGCGCGATTACCACGGCGATCAAGCGAGCACGCCACATGGCCCTGTTGCCGTACACCGCGGAGCACATTCGTCTCAGCGGAGTGACAGTCGGCCGCCCCCCACCCACGCGGCGCTAGCAACGTCTCTCCCGCAACAGCCATGAGGTTGCTGCTCAGTTGGTCGCTGACCCAGCTGCATCGCCGGGAAGGGTTGGTCGGCGATGGCCGATGACCGGAGGCGGCGACGTGGGCGGGCGGTCGAGCGTGCCCGCGAGAACCGCCAGACGCGCGCCATCTACCTGGGCGCTGGGGCAGTGCTCGCCGTCGCCGCGATCTCCGTTCTGGTCGGCCTGTTCCTGACCTGGTACCAGCCGTCGCGGGCGCATGTGCTCACCGTCGAAGGCGAGCGCTACGATGCCCGGGACGTCGTGTCCATCGGTACTCACCTGGTCTACTCCGATGGATCTGTTGCCTACGACGACCTCGCTCGAGGCACACTCGACGCCCTGATCGAGCAGACGGTGATCCGTGCCGCTGGACCGCGACTGGTCGATGCGGTGACCCGAGACGATATCGACCGCGAGCTCAGGCTGGAGCTGGGGCTGGACAGTCCCGAACCGGCAGGGCTCAACAGCGCAGCCACTGAGGCTGCGGCCACGGCGGGGGCCGACGAAGCGAACGGGATCGAGGAAGAGCTGGCCGAGGCGTTGAGGGCACACCTACAGGAGATCGGTCTGGATCGACCGTCGTTCGAGGCGATCATGGAGGCGCGTCTCTACCGCGAGCGGCTCACCAGCTACTTTGCCGCCCAGGTTGGTGATTCTGGCCCACAGGTCAGGCTGCGGCGGATCCGCGTGACGACACAGGTCGCCGTCGACGACGTCCAGGCGGAGCTCGCGCGAGAGGTTCCGTTCGATGCCTTGGCCGAAGAGCGGTCGGTGGCCCAGGAAGATGGGCCGGGGGGTGAGATCGGCTGGACAGCGACCGAGCTCCTGGCTGACGATGTGCGAGCAGTGGTCGAGTCGCTTGTGGCCGGTGAGCACTCACCGGCGATCGCGACCGGCCTGTTCTTCGAGATCTATCTGGTCGCGGAGATTGACAACGATCACGAGTACGCAGCGGCGACGGCATCGCGGCTGCGCGATGCGCGATTCGAGGAGTGGCTGGCTGCCGAGGTGACCGCAAGCGAGCCAGAACGAGGGCTCTCCACCGACGAGGAGTCTTGGATCAATCGACAGGCGCTGAGCGAACTCGAAAGACGGGCGGGCGGGTAGCGTGGCGGGGCCGGTCGGAGTAGCCCTACTTGGTGCAGGCAACGTCGGCATGGGCGTGATCGCGGCGTTGCGCAACGCGGGCGACCGCTACCACCGGATCATCGGACGAGAGCTCGAGTTGCGGCGTGTGCTCGTGAGAGAGGCGGGCCGGGAGCGCCCTGGGCTTTCCCCCCAGCTGTTGACGACCGATTTCGACGAACTCCTCGGGACCCCGGATGTCCATATCGTGGTTGAGCTACTCGGTGGTGAGGATCCTGCTCGCGAGTTGATTCGTCGATCGCTTGAGGCCGGTCGGCATGTGGTGACCGCGAACAAGGAGGTCATGGCGAAGCACGGCTCAGAGTTGCTCGCCGTGGCCGCCACCAACGGCGTACGTCTCTTCTATGAGGCGTCGGTGGGCGGTGGAATCCCCGTGATCAGCCCCCTCTCGCGTGACCTGCTCGCCAACGAGATCACGGCACTGACGGCGATCATCAACGGCACTACCAACTTCATGCTCACCGAGATGGCGAGTGGTGGTGCGAGCTACGACGAGGTGCTGCGCCGAGCGCAGGAGCTGGGCTATGCCGAGCCCGATCCGACGGCTGACGTGGAAGGCATCGATGCGGCTTACAAGCTCGCGATTCTCTGCGGGCTGGCCTTCGGATTGGAGCTGCTCCCCGAGGCGATCGAGCGCGATGGGATCGCTCGCCTTGACGCCCGGGACTTCGCCTACGCCGATGAACTCGGGTACGCAATCAAGCTGCTCGCGACCGGTCGACTCGAGCGCGGAGGATTGGTAGCCAGCGTACGCCCCACGCTGATCCCCAAGACTGAGCCGCTGGCGAAGGTCGACGGGGTGCTCAACGCCGTTCAAATCGAAGGTGACCTCGTTGGGCGGGTGCTGTTTGAAGGCCCGGGTGCCGGCCCGGCTCCGA
Organism: Dehalococcoidia bacterium; assembly: GCA_965249675.1. Classification (GTDB taxonomy): domain Bacteria; phylum Chloroflexota; class Dehalococcoidia; order UBA2979; family UBA2979. The sequence goes on along the minus strand of OZ252250.1, from coordinate 955,433 downwards.
CGGCGAGCGCGGTGCTGGCCGATGTCCTGGAGCTGGCGCGCCACCATGTCGACGCGGACCGAGCTCCAGCGGCGCCGACGACCCTGACACCGGCCGGGGTGCTCCCACCGGTCGGCCACCACTCCCGGCACTACTTCCGGGTCACGGTCCCCGACCGGGCCGGTGTGCTCGCACAGGTCGCCGGGGCGCTCGGCGATCGTGATGTGTCGATCGCGTCGATGATCCAGTCTGAGGCAGATGCCATGGTGGGGACCGCGGAGCTCGTGTTCACGACCCACGATGCAGCCGATGACGCGCTCCGCGCTGCGCTCGATCAGTTGGTCGCCGCTGGCGTGGCGCAGCGAGTCGGCAACATCCTTCCGATCGCCGGAGCCGGCAGCGCTCGATGAGAGCGGGCGAGCCGGGAGCTCCATCGACCCACCTTGATGCACTTGAGAGACAGTTCGCTCAGAGCCGGCAGCTGGTTGACGCGCTTCGCGCTGAGATGACGGAGATGCATCGGGTGGTGCAAGCCCTGGATGTCCGGAGTCGTGAGCTCATGGTGCGGCAAAGCAACATGCAGGCCCTGAGCAGCGGGCTCGCCACTCTCGCCAGTCGGGTTGACGGCGTTGCTGCGGTGAACCGCGACCTCTCGGAGGTCGTGCAGCAGCGGGGTAGGCATGAGCGCGAACTGGAAGGCGATCTGAGGTCGACCCTCGAGAGGATCAGCGGCGAGCTTGAGCGGATGAGTGCCGATCATGCGGCGACGGCCGAACGCGAGCAGGCGCGCGCGCGTGAGATCGCGCAGAGCCAGCTCAGCGGTCAGACGCTCGAGGAGCGGGTCGACGAGCTTGAGCGGCGTCTCGTCGCGCAGCGAGAACTGGTGGGCCGTCAGGCCGAGGATGCGGGGAGTGTCGACGCAACACTCGCCGATCTGCAGCAGCGGGCGCGCGATCTTGAAGTTGGTTACGGCTGGGTTCGAGAGGTACAGGAGCGCATGGAGACGGAGTTCGCCTCGCTCAGGGCGGTGCGAGACCGCGAGGCAGAGCTGGCGGAGCTGCTCGAGCAACACCGTGCCACGCGTGCTCGCCACGAGGCGCGACTGCGGGAGGTCGAAGAGCTCGTGGCGGCCTTTGGACGGGAGCTGCAGGTGGCGGAGGAAGAGCGGGCGCTCCTGATGCGCCAGCAGGCGATGGAAGCGGACCGTGCACGCCAGTCCCGGGAGCGACTGGAGGCGCTACGCGAGGCCCTGATCGACCAGATACGGCGACAGGTCGAGGCCAGTGAGGAGAGCGGCCGGCGGCGTGCCGAGGAGACGGATCGAGAGCTGCGCGTAGCACGGGAGCTGGTGACGAAATTGGCCGAAGAGACCGAAGATGTCATTCAGGAACGACCACTGTGAGCGCGGCAGGCAACGGGTGGTCAGCGGAACGCCGCTTCATTCTTGAGCGATACCGCGAGCTCCTGCCCGTGACCGACGTGACGCCTCTCGAGACGCTCGGTGAGGGTGGTACCGCTCTGATCCGCTCGACGCGCATCGGGCCGGAGCTGGGTCTGGAGGCGCTCTACTTCAAGGCTGAGTTCATGAACCCGACCGGGTCGTTCAAGGACCGGGGCATGGTGCTTGCGGTGGCGAAGGCGGCCGAGAGCGGCGCGGGGGCGGTGATCTGCGCCTCAACGGGCAATACGTCGGCTTCGGCCGCCGCCTATGCCGCTCGACATAACCTCGAGGCGATCGTCGTCGTTCCCGCGCGTCGCATCGCGATGGGGAAGCTAGCGCAGGCAGTGGCGCATGGCGCCCGTATCGTCACCATCGACGGCTCCTTCGATGATGCGTTGCGTGTCGTTCGGGCTCTGGCTGATCGACATCCGGTGGCACTGGTGAACTCGGTCAATCCCTTCCGAATCGAGGGGCAGAAGACCGGGGCTTTCGAAATCGCCGATGAATTGGGCGCGGCCCCAGATCTGCTCTGCATCCCCGTCGGCAATGCCGGCAACATCACTGCCTATTGGCGTGGCTTCAGCGAGTACTACCGGCTCGAGCGGATCGCAGCCCGACCAAAGATGTGGGGCTTCCAGGCGGCCGGCGCGGCCCCTCTGGTCTCCGGTGCCGCGGTGGCAGAGCCAGAGACCATTGCGACCGCGATCCGGATCGGCGCTCCCGCCTCCTGGGACGGGGCAGTGGAGGCGCGCGATCAGTCCCGGGGACAGATCGCTGCCGTCACCGATCAGGAGATTGTCGCCGCCTACCGCAGGCTCGCTGCTGACGAGGGCGTGTTCTGTGAGCCGGCATCCGCCGCGCCGGTCGCTGGCCTGATCCAGCAACACGCTCACGGAGTCGATCTCCGTGGCCAGACGGCGGTCTGCATCATTACGGGCCACGGCCTGAAAGACCCGGATACGGCTCTGGGGATCGAGGCCGCGCGTGTCGATGCGGCGGCGACGACAGAAGCGGTGGAGCAGGCATTGGGCTGGTCCTAGGCCGGCGATCCGGGGAGCGGGCTCTCGCCCGTTCGACTACGCCGCCGGCTCGACGCCGCCGTCCGGTCTATGCTCGCCGCTGTGGACGTGCACCTGATCGACGGCACCTACGAGCTCTTCCGCCACTACTTCGCGCTGCCGGGGCGTTCTGGGCCGAGTGGAGCCGAGGTGGCAGCCGCAGGCGGCGTGCTCGACTCGCTCGTGGGGCTGCTGGAGCGAGGCGCCACCCATGTAGGCGTCGCGACCGATCGGGTGATCACCTCCTTCCGCAACGACCTCTATGACGGCTACAAAGCCGGTGAGGGCACAGCCCCAGAACTGTTGGCACAGTTCCCGATATTGGAGAGGGTGCTGGAGGCGGCGGGCTTCACCGTCTTCGCGATGGTTGAGCATGAGGCCGATGACGCGATGGCGACCGCGAGCGCGATTGCCGAGCGGGACGATCGGGTCACGAAGGTCTGGATCTGCACCCCCGACAAGGATCTCGCGCAGTGCGTGTCGGATCCCCGTGTCGTGCAGTTCGACAGGCGGCTGCAACGCGAATACGACGAGGCGGCCGTACTCGAGAAATTCGGCGTGAGGCCAGAGTCGATCCCCGACTACCTCGGGTTGACGGGAGACCCGTCCGACGGGTTCCCCGGGCTGCCAGGCTGGGGAGCCCGGTCGTCGGCGACGGTGCTTGCTCACTATGGGCAGATCGAGGCGATTCCCGAGGACGAACGAGATTGGTCGGTCGCGGTGCGAGGGGCCGCCCGGCTTGCTCGCACGCTCGCCGGCGCCCGGGAGGATGCGCTGCTGTTCCGGCGTCTGGCGACACTGGTTCGGGACCTGCCGGGATTCGGATCGGTCGACGACTGGGAGTGGCATGGTCCGAGAGACGATCTAGAACGGGTTTGCCTGGCGCTTGGCCGCCCGCAGATGGCCGAACGGGTGAGGCGGCTTGCTGAGGCACGTGGAGGTGCTCGATGAAGGTCGCGGTACTCGACGACTACCAGGGCGTGGCGTTGGCCAGTGCCGATTGGGGTGCGATCACCGCTCGCGCCGACGTGACGGTCTATCGCGACCACCTCTCAGACGAGGCTGCCCTCGTCGAGCGACTGGCTCCCTACGAGATCGTCGTGCTGATGCGTGAGCGAACAGCGTTCCCACGTTCAACCTTTGAGCGGCTTCCCTCCCTCCGGCTGCTCGTGACGACGGGCATGAGGAACGCCGCAGTCGACGAGCGGGCGGCGCGCGACCACGGCGTGACGCTCTGTGGGACCCGCGCGCTCGGCTACCCGACGGCGGAGCTGACCTGGGGGCTGATCCTGGCGCTGTTGCGCCGCATCCCGACCGAAGACCGCGCGATCCGCCAGGGTCGGTGGCAGACCGAGATAGGCGAGGGTCTCCAGGGGAAGACGCTGGGCCTACTCGGGCTGGGCCGCCTGGGCAGCCAGGTGGCGAAGGTTGGTCAGGCGTTCGGGATGTCGGTTCTGGCCTGGAGCGAACATCTCACCGCCGAGCGCGCCGCGGAGTGCGGCGTCGAGCTTGCCGAGAGCAAGGGCGCCCTGTGTGAGCGGGCCGATGTCGTCTCGATCCACCTCGTGCTGTCCGAGCGGACGCGCGGTTTGGTCGGAGCCGACGAACTGGCCCTGCTGGGGCCAAGGGCCTACCTCGTCAACACCTCGCGGGGCCCCATTGTCCAGGAGGAGCCCCTGGTGGCGGCGCTCCAGTCGCGACGGCTCGCCGGCGCCGCGCTCGACGTGTTTGAGCCCGAGCCGCTCGCGCCGACGCATCCGCTGCTGGCCCTGGACAACGTCGTGCTGACGCCGCACATCGGATACGTCACCAAGGAGACATACGACCTCTTCTACGGAGATGCCGTGGGTGGCATCGAGGCCTTCCTCGATGGTTCACCCGTGAGGACGATCGGTGACAACGGCCGCTGAGGCGCCCGCGAGTGGGCCAGTAGCCTGACCGGGGCGGGCGGCGAACGGACCGACTCTACAGGGCCAGCGCCGTTGAGAAGTCCGGTGTGCCCTCCCAGCGACCGGGATCGGTCGCTCGCATCACGGCGATCGTCTTGATCACCTCAGGGTTCGCCAGACCGTGTGGCGCCTGGCCGGCGAGCACACGCGCGACATTCTCGGCCTGACGGTGCCCGCCCTCGAAGAACGTGACCGGCGACCCGGCGGCCACATGGGGTGTGATGATCAGGTTGTCGAGCGCCAGGTGCGGATCCTCTGGGTCGATCGGTTCCTGCTCGGTGACGTCGAGCGCCGCCGCCCGGATCTGCGCCTCGGTGCTGAAGAGGTGGTGAGTCTCCTCGGTCGCGGTCGCATGCACGGTGATGAAGTCGGCGCTGGTGAGGAGCTCAGCGAGGTCCACTAGCTCGACCCCGTAGAGATCGGCGGCAGTCTAGGGGATGTGCGGATCGCTGGCGATGATGCGGAACGGTCCGAACCCGCGGATGCGGGTGGCGAACGCTCGTCCGATGGCTCCCAGTCCGACGATACCGACGGTGCTGCCGGCGATGCGCCTGAGGCCGCTCGCGATGCCGCGGACGGCGACTGGCTGAGAGCTCCACATGCCGGCCCTGGTCGCCCGATTGAATTCGCGGATCTGGCGCGTGAGCGCGAACAGCTGGGCGACCGCGTGATCGGCGACCTCGCTCGCGTTCACGCCCGGCGTGTTGCATGCGAGGATGCCCAACCTCGTGGCGGCCGGCAGGTCGATCGAGTCGACGCCGATGCCGGCACGGCTGACGATTTTCAGCCGGGGCAGGCCTCGAGCACCGTCGCATTGGTGAGCGGTAGCGTGCCGATCATCGCGCCATCGGCGTCGCGCAACAGCTCGATGAACTCGGCCTGGCTCGTTCCCGCCCCGGCCGTCTGCTGCACGAGTTCGAACCCGGCCTCGTCGAACATGCTGGTGTCCGCGAGCGTGCGGCTGGCGTTTACGACCTTCAGAGCCATCTCATCCCCCTCGACGCCGCCGGGCTCCGGCGGCCTGCTGGTCGGGCCGTGCCGAGGCCACGGGCCCCGGTACGACTACCTGCTCGACCCCGCCATCTCCTAGATCGCAGCGAAGCGCTGGGCGTCGGCAGCGGCGTATCCGGCTACGGCGCGGTCGGCAGTTGCGGTCGCAGCGAGCAGATCGACGAGCTCTGCGACGCGGGCACGGGGCACGGCGCAGGTCATCTCAGCATTCACCATGCCCGTACGAACCCTGCTGAGCTGGCAGCCCACTGAGGCGGCGATCTCTCCCTGCTCTCGCGCGACGGCGACGATGTGACACTGGGGTTTGCCCTCGATGCGCAGCCCGGGCACGGCGTCGCTCAGGACCATCAGCTGCCGACCCGAGAGGCGAAGCATGACGACATCGGGGTCGTGGGTCGCCTCCGCGAGCGGCTCGTAGGTGACGGCGGCGGGGCGCTCGGCGACGACCGGGATCTGCGGCACGACGTCCATCGTTACCCAGCCGGACTCGAGGATCGCCGCTACGTCCAGGTTGCCGGCGACATCGTTGAGCGTTTTCATCCCATGGGTCAGCAGGCCGACCGAGCAGTTCCCGTGATCTTCAGGGACGGTGGTGAAGCCGCGATCGGTTGACTCCATCCAGAAGACGCAGCCAGCGGGCACCCGCCCTGTCCGGCCGTCGGCCAGTGGAGGCGGCATCGGTGCATCAAACCGTGGGGGAGTCTCGGGAACCTGCTGATGGAAGGTGATGCCGATCGGTGGCACATCGGTCCCGAGATGGTTGCGTAGGGAGGCGGCCAGTGACGGCCAGTCCTGAGTCGTGGTCACGAAGGGGGCTCCTTGCTGCTGCCCCAGAGTAGCGAGGCCCGGGGGAACCAACCACTACGGGCCTCTAACTGGGTGGGATCGGCGCTCCGCTGTGTCGGTCGTGGCCGACGCGACTCGCTCGGTGCCGCGCCGCGGCGGCAGGAGCGGGCGACAATCCTTGCCGCGGAGCGAGCGTGCTAGGATCAGACCGACGGGATCCTTCGCCGCTCTCACTCAGCCCGCGGCCCGCTGAGCCCCAAGTCCACCGGAATTGCCACCCGTCGCCCGAATGCTGGAGCGTCATGCCCCTCTCTCCGCGCGTTGCCGTCCTCTCCTTCCACACCTCCCCTCTCGCCTCCCTCGGCAGTGCCGCTGCGGGCGGAATGAACGTCTACGTGCGAGAGGTGGCGGAGCGGCTGGCGCAACAGGCCGGTACGGTCGACGTCTTCACCCGCCGTGAACATGCCGCGGCACCCGCGGTGGTTGAGTTCGCTCAGGGAGCGCGGCTGATCCAGGTCGAGGCCGGGCCGGTCGAGCCGCTTCATAAGTCCCACCTGATCGACCGCGCCTCCGAATTCGCGGCGGGCGTTGCGGCGTTCGCTCAGACCGAGCGACTGACCTATGACATCGTGCACTCCCACTACTGGCTGTCCGGCCTAGCCGGCGAGCAGCTCGCCGACCGCTGGGATATTCCGCACGTCGCGATGTTCCACACGCTGGGCGAGGTCAAGCTGCGGGCGCGCGCATCCGAGCACGAACCCCGGGAGCGGCTTGAGGGCGAGCCGCGGCTCATGCGCTCACTAGATAGCGTGGTGGCGGCGACCGACTACGAACGCCGCCTGCTCCGCCAGATCTACCGGGTGCCACCGTCGCGGATCGAGGTGATCCCGCTGGGAGTCGACCCCGGGCGTTTCGCGCCTGGTTCGCGCTCGGGGGCGCGGCAGCGGCTGGGGATCCCGGTGGACGAGCAGGTGGTCCTGGCGGTCGGCCGAGTCGAGCCCCTCAAAGGCCTCGACATCCTGATCCGCGCGGTTGGGCAGCTCGCCGATCCTACGAGCTTGCGGCTTCTGATCATCGGTGGCGACGAGTCCGCACAGCCCGAGTTTGAGCGTCTCAGCGCGATCGCGGAGGAGGCTGGCGTACGAGACGCACTCACCTTCACGGGCGCGGTCGAACACCATCTGCTGCCCGACTACTACCGCGCGGCCGACGTGGTGGTGATGCCATCGTTCGCCGAGTCGTTCGGACTGGTCGCGGTGGAGGCAATGGCCTGCGGTACTCCGGTCGTGGCGTCGCGGGTCGGGGGGCTGGCATCGACGATCGCCGATGGCCGCACCGGGTATCTGATCCCCTGGCGCTGTCCCGAACCGTTCGCCGAGAAGATTGAACTCTTACTGACGAATGAGCCGCTGCGCGACGCCCTGGGGATGGCCGGGGTCGAGCGGATGCGTGACTACAGCTGGGACGCGGTCGCCAGACACCTGCTGGCGCTGTACGAGACCGTGATGCGAGAGCGTCTGGTCGCGGCGTCTGGCGACGTGGCAGGCGGGTAGCGACTGCGGATGCGGCATGGCGGTCCTGCCCAGAGGTCGCCCGACGGACGCCGCCCCGACGCACGCCGGATGGGGAGTGGTGATGGCGAGCGAGGCCGATCCGGACGACCTGATCGAGTCGATGACCCGAGCCGGCTCAACCCGGGCGATGGTCGTGATGGCCCACCCTGACGACAACGAATTCGCCTGCGGTGGGACGGTGGCTTTGCTGGCCAGCCTCGGCTGGACCACTCATCTTGTCGTGACGACGAGTGGTAACAAGGGTACGAAGGACCCCGCCGTGACACCTCAGCAGCTCGCCTCCGAGCGCGAAGAGGAGCAGCGCCGAGCCGCCGAAATCCTCGGGATGGAGTCCCCGGTATTCCTCGGGTTCCCCGACGGGTACATCGAGAACACGAACGAGTTGCGGGGCCTGATCGTCCGGCAGCTTCGCCTGCATCGCCCCGACCTCGTGATCACGTGGGACGGCTTCCGAGCGGGGTTCAACCACCGCGATCATCGTCGCACCGGACGAGCAACCTACGACGCGATCTACCCGGCCGGCGACGACCATCTCTACTACCCGAGCGATCGGGAAGAGGGGCTGGTGCCGCACCGTCCCCGGGCGCTCCTGCTGGCCGGTGCGACCGACCCCGACTACGAGGTCCTGATCGGCTCGGTCTTGCGAACGAAGATCCGGGCGGTGCTGGCGCACCGGTCGCAGATGCGCGGTCGCACCGAGACCGCGATGATGGCTCGCTATCGTGAGCGTGCGCTGACCGAGGCGCGGGCGCGGCGCGACTCAGGTGCCCGGGACGCCGGTGCGGAGGACAAGAGGCCGGGCAAGCCGGAGCTGGTCTACCGCGAGTCGTACCGCCTCGTTCGCTTCGGGTAAGGGCAGAGCGCGGCAGGACTCGTGGGGCGAGGCTCCGGACTTCCGCTAGCGCCAACAGAGTGTCACACTGAGGTCTCACGAGCGGACGGGAACGGCCGGCGCGAGAGTGGTGCGGCCCCGGTTGACAGCGAGTTCGGTCACTGTAGACTTAGTGGTCGCGTCAACTGAGATGCCTCCTGAGATGCGGTCGATGGCCGTTGTGTGGTGAGGACCGGCGACAATGCTGCGCACTGCGCAGGTCGCGTTGTGGCTCACCTCCCCGCCGTCGGCCGTTCGTTGTGTCCGGGGATGCCCCGTGCCGACGACGAGCAGTGTGGAAAAGAGTGGAGTGTCGGCGTGCCGACGATTAGCCAACTCGTACGCAAGGGCCGATCCCCGGTCCGCAAGAAGACAAAGGCGCCCGCGCTGCGCTTCCGGTTCAACACGCTTCACAACCGCATGGGCAGGTCACCGAAGGGCTCGCCGCAGAAGCGCGGCGTCTGCACGCAGGTGCGGACGGTTACTCCCAAGAAGCCCAACTCCGCCCTGCGGAAGATCGCCCGAGTGCGGCTCTCCAACGGCATCGAGGTGACGGCCTACATCCCCGGTGAGGGACACACGCTGCAGGAGCACTCGGTCGTCCTGATTCGTGGTGGCCGCGTCAAGGACCTGCCCGGCGTGCGATACCACATCGTCCGCGGCGCGCTCGACGCTACCGGCGTCGGGGGCCGAAAGCAGAGCCGCAGCAAGTACGGCACCCGGAAGAGCTAGCAGATGCGCCGTAATACCGCCCCAACGCGACCGGTTACCCCCGACCCGCGATTCAACTCGCGCCTGGTCTCCAAGTTCGTGAACAACGTGATGAAGAACGGGAAGAAGAGCACCGCCGAGCGGATCGTCTACGGGGCGTTCCAGAAGGCGGAGGAGCGGTCGGGGCGCCAGGGGATCGATATCTTCGAGCAGGCTGTTCGTAACGTGACGCCTGTCATTGAGGTCAAGCCGCGCCGCGTTGGCGGTGCGACCTACCAGGTCCCGATTGACATCCGCAGCGAGCGCCGCCAGGCGCTCGCACTGCGTTGGTTGCTGACCGCCGCACGCTCCCGTGGCGGTCGCTCCATGGAAGAGCGGCTGGCCGCCGAGCTGATGGACGCGGCGAACAACGCAGGGAATGCCGTGCGCCGCAAAGAAGAGGTTCACCGGATGGCCGAAGCGAATCGGGCATTCGTCCACTACCGCTGGTAGGGAGCCTGACCGCTCAAGGTGGTCGCTTGCCATCGTCGATGGCTTGAGATCGCCGACACTTAGTGACCTGACAACGCGCCGGGTGCCGCCCGGTGAAACTGAGGATTCGATGGCTCGGAACACTTCGCTTGAGCAGGTGCGAAACATCGGCATCATCGCTCACATCGATGCCGGTAAGACGACCGTCACCGAGCGCGTGCTGTTCTACACCGGCCGCACGCACAAGATCGGCGAGACCCATGAGGGTACGGCGGTCATGGACTGGATGGAGCAGGAGCGCGAGCGGGGGATCACCATCACCTCGGCAGCGACGACCTGCTCGTGGGATGGTCACACGGTCAACATCATCGACACTCCCGGCCACGTCGACTTCACGGTTGAGGTGGAGCGCTCCCTGCGGGTGCTTGACGGCGGCGTCGTCGTGTTCGATGGCGTCGCTGGTGTCGAGCCACAGTCGGAGACGGTGTGGCGCCAGGCCGACAAGTATTCGGTCCCTCGGATCTGCTTCGTCAACAAGATGGATCGAATGGGTGCCAACTTCGAGCGCTGCGTCGAGATGATCGGGACACGACTGGCCGCGGTACCCGTCGTCTTGCAGATCCCGATCGGCGCCGAAGCGGACTTCGCCGGCGTGATCGACCTGATAGAGATGCAGGCCTACTACTTCGGCGGCGAGCACGGGCTCGACGTCGAGCGGAAGCGCATCCCCGACGATCTACTCGACGCTGCCGCGGAGGCGCGCGCCCAGATGATCGAGCGGATCGCGGAGAACGACGACCAGATCATGATGTCGTACCTCGAAGGCCACCAGATCGACGTTCCCGAACTGAAGAAGGGGATCCGCCGGGCGACGATCGCGAACGCGGTGACCCCGGTGCTTGCGGGCTCAGCGCTCAAGGACAAGGGCGTCCAGCCACTGCTCGATGCGGTGATCGCATTCCTGCCCTCACCCCTCGATGTGCCACCGATCGTCGCGCACGACGCGAAGGACAAAGATACCGCGGTCGAGCGAGCACCTTCCGATGATGAACTCGTCACGGCGCTGGCGTTCAAGGTGGTCTCTGATCCGTTCGTCGGTCGCCTGCTCTTCTTCCGCGTCTACTCCGGCGTCGTGAAGTCGGGTGGAGTGGTGATGAACACGACCCGCAACCGGCGCGAACGCTGGGGGCGGATCATGAAGATGCACGCCAACTCCCGTGAGGAGGTCGACGAGGTCTACGCCGGTGAAATCGCGGCGGCGATCGGCCTCAAGGACACCTTCACCGGGGACACGCTCTGTGACCCGACAGCCCCGGTGCTGCTGGAATCGATTACATTCCCGCAGCCGGTGATCGCCGTCGCGGTTGAACCACGGACGCGCCAGGATCAGGAGAAGATGGGGGTCGCCCTGCAGAAGCTTGGCGAGGAAGACCCCACTTTCCGGATTCGGTTCGACGATGAAACCGGCCAGACGGTGATCTCAGGGATGGGGGAACTCCATCTCGAGGTGATCGTCGACCGGATGCGTCGCGAGTACAGCGTGGAGGCAAACACCGGTCGGCCGCACGTCTCCTACCGCGAGACGATACGCAAGGCGACGCGGGCTGAGGGTCGCTTCGTCCGGCAGACCGGAGGCCGCGGTCAGTACGGTCACTGCGTACTCCAGGTCGAGCCGCTTGAGCCGGGCGCCGGATTTAAGTTCGAAGACAAGACCGTCGGTGGTTCAATCCCCCGCGAGTACATCAGCTCGGTCCGCCGTGGCGTGCAGGGCGCGCTGGCGAGCGGCACCCGCGCCGGGTATCCGGTGGTCGATATTGGAGTCGCCGTCGTCGACGGCTCGTACCACAACGTTGACTCTTCCGAGATCGCCTTTGAGACCGCCGGCTCTATGGGCATGCGCACGGCGCTTGAGCAGGCCAGCTCGGTGATCCTTGAGCCGGTGATGAAGCTCGAGGTGGTAACCCCGGAGGACTACTACGGCGACGTCCTCGGCGACATCAACTCGCGCCGAGGGCTGGTCCAGGGGACCGAGACCAGGTCGAACACCCAGGTCGTGAATGCGTTCATTCCGCTTGGCGAGACCTTTGGCTACTCGACGCAACTTCGTTCGCTGTCGCAGGGCCGAGCGACCTACTCCATGGAGTTCGATCACTACCAACAGGTCCCAGCCAAGGTGGCCGAGGAGATCGCCAAGGGTGCGGAACGGCGCGCCGCGTCCTGAACACAGTGCCGGCCGCCGGCTCGACGAGACCACGAGGAAACCAGGGAAGCACGGATCGATGGCACAGCAACGAATTCGGATCAAATTGCGTTCGTTCGACCATCGAGTGCTCGATGCGTCGTCACGGCAGATCGTTGAGTCGGCGGAGCGCACGGGGGCGGTCGTTGCCGGCCCGGTGCCACTGCCGACGCGGATCAAGAAGTACACGGTGATTCGCTCACCGTTCATCGACAAGGATTCCCGGGACCAGTTCGAGACCAGGACTCACAAGCGCCTGATCGACATCCTCGAACCGACCTCGAGAACGGTGGACACGCTGATGCGGCTTCAACTGCCGTCCGGCGTCGACATCGAGATTAAGCTGTAGGAGAGCAGCGATGCCGAGCATCGGCGCGATGCCTGGGTTGATCGGCCGCAAGGTCGGGATGATGACCCTGTATGACGGGAGCGGTCGCGCCCGTGGTGTGACCGTGGTGGATGTCTCCGGGAACCGTGTGACTCAGATTCGCACCCCGGAACGAGATGGATACATCGCCGTTCAGGTCGGAGCTCCGGGCAAACGGAAGCGCCTGACTCGGCCCGAGCGGGGCCACCTGCGTTCCGCCGATGCCGGGCGCGAGGTGCTGAGTGAGCTACGCGAGTTTCGTGTCACCGACCCCGAGCCGTTTGAGCCCGGACAGAAGCTGAGCGTCAGCCAGTTCGAGCCCGGCTCGTACCTCGACGTCACTGGTACCTCGAAAGGACGGGGTTTCGCTGGCGTCGTGCGCCGCTGGAACTTCCGCGGTGGCCCGAAGACCCATGGTCAGTCGGATCGCCACCGGGCGCCGGGTTCGATCGGCGCCGGTACGACCCCAGGCCGTGTCTGGAAGGGCCAGAAAATGGGCGGCCACATGGGGAATCGGCGACGCACGTCGCTGAACGCCCTGCTGGTCTACGCCGATGCCGACCGCGACCTGCTCTTCATCGAGGGCTCGGTGGCAGGCCCGATCAATGGGATCGTAACCGTGCGGTCGGCTCGTCGCCCTCGCATGACCGACTTTCAGCCACCGGTGTTAGACCTGCCTGAAATCGAATTGCCTGAGCCGGAATTGCCTGAGCTCGACCTGTCTGAATCCGAGCGACCTGAGAACGAGATGGCCGTCGAAGATGAGGCAACCGATGACGTGGCAACCGATGACGTGGCAACCGATGACGTGGCAACCGATGACGTGGCAACCGATGACGTGGCAACCGATGACGTGGCAACCGATGAGACCACCCGTCAGGACAGCGAAGCTGAGGCCCAGCCATGAAGCTAGGTGTGATCGATGCCGCTGGCCAGGAGGTCGATGAGATCGATGTCGACGACCTGGTGTTCGGCATTGAGCCGAACGGACCGGTCGTCCACCAGACGCTGCTCTCGCAGCTCGCCGCAAGACGCAGCGGCTCCGCTCACACGAAGAGCCGCAGCGAGGTGCGTGGCTCGACCCGGAAGCTGCGGCGCCAGAAGGGCCTCGGGATGGCTCGGGTCGGCTCCAACCGGTCGCCGATTCGTCGTGGCGGCGGTGTCGCCTTCGGTCCGAAGCAGCGCAGCTACGTGCAGCGCCTGCCGAAGCGGATGCGCCGCCTCGCGATCCGCTCGGTACTGTCCGCGAGGGCAAGCGAGGGCCGACTCAAGGTCGTCGACGAGCTCGGGTTAGAGGCGCCATCGACCAAGGGAATGGTGGAGCTGCTGTCGGCTACTGGCTGCGGAAGTTCATCGCTGGTGGTGACCGCCAGCTCCGACCCGATCGCCCTACGCTCGGCCCGGAACCTCCCCGGTGCCCGCGTCGTCCCAGCCGACACGCTGAGCGTCGCTGAGATGCTGGCGCACGGCACGCTGCTCGTGACGGTGCCGGCGGTGAGACGCATCGAGGCCCTGTGGGGCGGCGAGCGCGCGAGCGGCCGGCCGCGTGGTCAGGTCGTGGCCACTGCTGGCCCGGAGGCCTAACCGATGACGAAAGCAATCCACCCTTACGAGGTACTCCGTCGCCCGGTGGTGACCGAGAAGAGCACGATGCTCGCCGGGCAGGGCAAGTACGTGTTCGAGGTCCACAAGGCGGCCAACAAGCACCAGATCAAGCAGGCGGTGGAGCGAGCCTTCGAGGTCACGGTCACCGCCGTGAACACGTCGAACGAACGCGGTCGCCGACCACGGAGCCGGTACGGCCGACGGAGCGGAACGCCACCGACGTACAAGAAGGCGATCGTGACGGTGGCAGCAGGCGACGAGATCGAATTCTTCGAGGGCGTGTAGCGATGCCGATTCGGACTTTCAAACCGACCTCCCCGGGGCGCCGGAACTCCTCAGGATTCACGTTCGAGGAGATCACCAAGACCAAGCCGGAGAAGGCCCTCCTGGTGCGCAAGCGCCGCACGTCTGGGCGCTCTCACGGACGCATCAGCGTTCGGCGGCGTGGTGGCGGTCACAAGCGGCACATCCGCCTGGTGGACTTCAAGCGCGAGAAGGCCGGGGTTCCCGGCCGTGTAGCGGCGATCGAGTACGACCCGAACCGCAGTGCACGCCTCGCCCTCATCTTCTACGCCGACGGAGAGAAGCGGTACATCCTCGCCCCTGAGGGGCTGACGGTGGACAGCCAGATCATGTCCGGCCCTGAGGCGCCGATCGCGGTCGGGAATGCGCTCCCGCTCTCGAAGATACCGACTGGGACACCCGTGCACTGCGTCGAGATGCAGCCTGGGCGAGGCGGACAGCTCGGCCGTTCGGCTGGCACCGCAATCCGGCTGATGGCGCGAGACCAGGGATACGCGCTACTGCGGATGCCATCGGGGGAGATGCGTCAGCTGCTAGAGGGCTGCATGGCGACCATCGGCACGGTCGGGAACTCGGAGCACGGACAGATCAAGCTCGGCAAGGCTGGACGGAACCGGCACCGGGGCCGGCGCCCGAAGGTCCGCGGTTCGGCGATGAACCCGGTCGACCACCCGCATGGCGGCGGCGAGGGAAAAGCGCCTGTCGGCATGCCGGGTCCGAAGACGCCGTGGGGGAAGCCAGCGCTTGGCCACCGAACGCGACGGAACAAGGGCACAAACAAGTACATCGTGCGGCGGCGCGGCCAGGGCCGACGGTAGGAGTCCGACATGTCGAGATCCACGAAGAAGGGCCCGTTCGTGCATCCGAAGCTGATGCGCAAGGTGCTGCAGACGCAGGCGGCCGGTCGCAAAGAGGTGATCCGCACCTGGTCGAGAGCGTCGACGATCCTGCCGGAGATGGTCGGACTGACGATCGCCGTTCATGACGGCCGGCGGCACATTCCTGTGTTCTGCACGGAGAACATGGTCGGACACAAGCTTGGTGAGTTTTCGTTCACACGCACGTTCCGCGGGCATCGCGGTCGGTCGGAGATGGTCTCGCGCTCTCGCTAGCGCTCGCGGCGGGGGAGTAGGAAACAACGATGGAAGTTAGAGCGAGAGCTGCCGATCAGCCAGTCTCACCCCAGAAGGTGCGGCTGCTGCTGCATCAGATCGAGGGGCTACCGGTCGAGCGGGCCCTGGCGCTGTTGGAGTTCATGCCACAGCCGTCGGCGAGGATGGTGCATAAGGTCGTCCGCTCTGCCGCGGCGAACGCCGAGAACAACTTCGACCTGAACCCCGATGCCCTGATCGTCAAGCGGGCATTGGCCGGGGACGGCCGCATGCTGAAGCGATTCAAGGCGCGCTCTCGTGGCCGTGTTGCGCCCCGCCTCAAGCGCTTCGCACACATCGAGATCGTCGTTGAAGGGGATGAGTTCTACTAATGGGTCGCAAAGTTCATCCCTACGGATTCCGCGCGGGCGTCTATAAGGACTGGCAGTCCAAGTGGTTTGCCGAACGCGGGTACGCAGACCTCGTGGCCGAAGATCTCAAGCTCCGCGGCGTTATCCTGCGGGCACTGCCGGACGCTGGCGTGTCCCAGATCCTCGTCGATCGCAATGCCAACCAGATCACGATGACCGTCAAGACGGCGAAGCCGGGCATCGTGATCGGTCGTGGCGGTCAGAACGCCGAGATGTTGCGGACGCTCCTCCAGAACTCAACGAAGAAGAGGATTCGCCTCAACATCGAGGAGATCCGCGTCCCCGAACTCGACGCCTACCTGGTCGCCCGGTCCGTAGCCGACCAGCTGGAGCGTCGAGTGGCTTTTCGACGCGCCATGAAGCAGGGCGTGCAACGGACGATGCAGCGTGGGGCGCTCGGCTGCCGGGTGAAGATCGGCGGACGCCTCGGCGGCTCCGAGATGTCTCGGTCTGAGCAGGAGATGCAGGGCCGCGTACCACTGCACACCCTGCGCGCGGATATTGACTACGGCCTGGCTGAGGCGAGAACGACCTTCGGCGTGATCGGCGTGAAGTGCTGGATCTACCGGGGTGACATCTCCGACGAGGAGAACCCGCTGGGCCAGGTCACGGTCGAAGGGGCGGGATAGTCCGATGTTGATGCCGAGACGGACCAAGTACCGGAAGCAGTTCCGGGGGAAGCGCCGTGGCAAGGCGATGTCGGGGAACTCCGTGGCCTTCGGCGACTTCGGGCTACAGGCCCAGACGACGGCGTGGGTTGACGCGCGGCAGATCGAGGCTGCCAGGCGGGCGATCACCGGTTCACTGCGTCGTGGCGGGAAGGTCTGGATCCGGATCTTCCCCGATAAGCCGGTGACCAAGAAGCCAGTCGAGGTGCGGATGGGCAAGGGCAAGGGTGCGACCGACCGCTGGGTGTCCGTGGTCAAGCGTGGCCGCGTGATCTTCGAGGTTGCCGGTGTACCCGAGGATGCGGCGCGAGAAGCCTTCCGGCGCGCGCACCATAAGCTGCCAGTCCAGACCAAGGTGATCAGCCGAGAGGAGGTCTTCTAGTGGCCTCCCGTGATGCCGTTGAACTGCGAGGGCACACCGATGGAGAGCTGGTCAGCGAGCTCGAAGAGGCACATCAGGAACTCTTCAACCTGCGCTTCCAGGCTTCGACCCGGCAGCTAGCGAACGTCGCCCAGGTGAGCCGGGCGAGACGACGCGTGGCGAGGATCAAGACCTTGCTCCGCGAGCGAGCAATCCTCGAAGAGGCCGGTGCGCTCAATCCGACCGAGGCCGCGACGGCCGCCAGCGACACCGCGGACGCACTCGCCGGTGAAGAGGAGTAGTGGCCGCGATGACGCAAGAACAGGCGGTCAACCGCAAATCCCGCATCGGCGTGGTGGTCTCTGATATCAACGATCAGACGGTGCTCGTACGAGTGGAACGTGCTGCCCGTCACCGGCTCTACCGGAAGGTGATCCGCCGAACCAAGAAGTATCACGTGCATGACCCGGAGAACAGGGCGACGCGTGGCGACATCGTGCGGATCGAAGAGTGTCGGCCGATCAGCAAGATGAAGCACTTTCGACTGGTTGAGATCCTGACCGAGCGGGTCGTCGCCGACGTGGCCCCGGAATCGATCGGGCAGGAGCTCGTCGAGGATGTCCAGCGGAGCGCGGCGAACGTCCGCTCTCAGGTGGCTGACAGCGAAGAGAGCTCGCCCGGAGCGGCGCCCATGGCATCCGAGCCGGTGGACGATGCCGTTGCCGAGGAGCCGCCGGTGGCGCTCGAGGCGTCCGACGAGCCGGTGGACGATGCCGTTGCCGAGGAGCCGCCGGTGGCGCTCGAGGCGTCCGACGAGCCGGTGGACGATGCCGTTGCCGAGGAGCCGCCGGTGGCGCCCGAGGCGTCCGACGAGCCGGTGGACGATGCCGTTGCCGAGGAGCCGCCGGCGGCGCTCGAGGCGTCCGACGAGGTCGGCGACGAGGCCGTTGCCGAGCAGTCGCCGGCGGCGACTGAGGCATCCGACGAGGTCGGTGACGAGGCAGAGAAGGCCAACTAGATGATTCAGCAAGAGTCGCGCGTTGCCGTGGCCGACAACACCGGCGCGCGTGAGGTGCTCTGTATCCGGGTCCTGGGCGGAACGCGCCGACGCTATGCCGGGGTGGGCGATTCGATCGTAGCCACGGTCAAGGAGGCCCAGCCGAACAGCGCGGTCCGCAAGGGCGATGTCGTGCGGGCGGTGATCGTCAGGCAGCGGCAACCGATGCGACGTCCCGATGGCTCGACGATCCGGTTCGATGAGAATGCGGCCGTCCTGACCGATGTCCAGGGGAACCCGCGCGGGACGCGGATCTTCGGGCCGGTCGCACGAGAACTCCGTGACCGGCGCTATATGCGGATCATTTCGCTGGCACCGGAGGTGCTGTGATGGCGGCGAGGATTCGGCGTGACGACACGGTCCAGGTGCTGCAGGGCCGCGACCGCGGGCGACGGGGAGACGTGCGTGCGCTCCGGGTCAAAGATGGCCGTGCGATCGTGACCGGCGTCAACATGGTGAAGCGACACCGACGGTCAGCGAATCCCCAGCAGGCCTCGAGCATCATCGAGATGGAGGCTCCCATCCATCTGTCGAACCTGGCGCTGGTGTGTTCGAACTGCGACCGGCCGACGCGTGTCGGCTTCCGAATGCTTGAGGACGACCGCAAGGTGCGGTTCTGCAAGCGCTGCAATGAAGCGATCGATTAGAGCCGGGGAGGTCGAAACGTCATGACAGTCGACACGGCACACCATTGTGAGCCACGGATGCGTGCACGCCACCGCGATGAGGTGGCTGCGCAGCTGACCACGGAGTTCAACTACTCGAACCCCATGCAGGTGCCGACGCTGACGAAGATCGCAGTCAACGTGGGCCTCGGCGAGGCCCTGGACAATGCGAATGCGATGGAATCGGCGACACGGGACCTGATGGCGATTACCGGGCAGCGTCCATATGTGCGCCGGGCGAAGCGGTCGGTGTCGAATTTCAAGCTACGCGAAGGCAACCCGATCGGGCTGTCCTTGACCCTCCGCGGTGTGCACATGTGGGAGTTCTACGACCGTCTGGTGACGGCCGCCCTGCCCCGTGTTCGCGACTTCCGGGGGGTCTCGCAGAACGCGTTCGACGGTCACGGGAATTTCTCTCTTGGCCTCAGCGAACAACTGATTTTCCCTGAAGTGAATTTCGACACCATCGACCGCGTCCGTGGCCTCCAGGTCAATATCGTCACGACGGCGCGCACCGACGAAGAAGGCAAGCGACTCCTCGAGCTGCTGGGAATGCCGTTCAGCCGGTAGGTACACCCGCCGGACGGAAAGCAGGAAAAAAAACCCATGACGATGACCGATCCTCTCGCCGACATGTTCACCCGCCTGCGCAATGCGGCATCAGCGCGACATGAGACGGTGAAGATCCCGCGATCCAAGGTGAAGCATGCCGTCGCAGGTGTCCTCCGCGAGGAGGGATTCATCAGGGGCATGTCGGAGGTAGAAGACGGACCGCGCAAGTTCCTGAAACTGGAGATTACCTACGGCGAAGACCGCAAAGCGTTGCTGAGCGGCATTCGGCGTGTCTCCCGGCCAGGGCTCCGCGTCTACGTGAACAAGGGTGAGATACCACGGGTCTTCGGGGGCCTGGGTGTCGTGGTGATGAGCACGTCGCAGGGTGTGATGTCGGGCCGGGAGGCCTGGCGCCGCAAGATCGGCGGCGAAGTGCTCTGTTACGTCTGGTAGGGGGCGACCGCGATGTCACGTGTCGGCAAGCTACCGATCCCAGTGCCCGATGGTGTCACCGTGGAACTCACGGACGACCGCTGCGTGCTGAAGGGTCCCCGAGGTGAGTTACAGCTCGATATCGACCGCTCCATCCGGGTCTCGCTCGATGACAACGAACTGGTGGTGACTCGCCCGAGTGACGCCCCCCAGCACCGTGCGCTGCATGGGTTGACACGCGCGCTGCTGGCCAACATGGCCACCGGCGTGACGACTGGTTTCCGCAAATCCCTCGAGCTGCGCGGTACCGGGTATCGCGCTCAACTTCAGGGCGGGAAGCTCGTACTCAACGTCGGTTACTCACACCCCGTGGAGATCGAGCCCCTGGAGGGCACCAGCTTCGTCGTGGAGACGCAGACGCTGCTGCACGTCGACGGAATTGACAAGCAGGCCGTTGGCCAGCAGGCAGCGCTGGTCCGGAGGGTGCGCCCACCGGAGCCGTACCACGGCAAGGGCGTCCGATACCAGGGGGAATTCGTGCGGCAGAAGGCCGGGAAGGCGAGAGTCTAGGTGGCAGACACGAAGACATCGCGCGCCGCACGGATGCGGCGTCACCTCCGGGTACGGAAGAAGCTCCGCGGGACCGAATCTCGGCCGCGGCTGGCGGTCTTTCGATCGAACCAGCACATCTATGCGCAGTTGATCGACGACGCCGCGGGCCACACGTTGGCACAGGCGTCAGACCTCGAACCGGACGTCCAGGCGGCCGGCGGCAACAAGCGTGCACGCGCCGAGCGTGTGGGACAGAGAGTAGCGCAGCGAGCGAAAGCGGCAGGTGTCCAGGCTGTGGTGTTCGATCGCGGTGGCTTCCGCTACGCGGGTCGCGTGCGAGCGCTGGCCAGCGCTGCGCGCGAAGAAGGGCTTGACTTCTAATGACACAACAGCAGTCCCCAGGGGGGCCGGGACGCGGCGGCCGAGGCGGCCCCGGGGGCGGCCGCCCCGGAGGCGGCCGCCCCGGAGGTCGTGGCCCGGGCGGGAACCGAGGTCGTGGCCGGCGGCGCGGTGAAGAGGATGACGGCCCCGAGCTGATCGAAAAGGTAATCCACATTAACCGCGTTGCGAAAGTCGTGAAGGGTGGCCGTCGTTTCTCCTTCACAGCGATCGTGGTGGTTGGTGATGGTGCCGGCCGCGTCGGCGTCGGCATGGGCCGGGCGAACGAGGTGCCCGAGGCGATCCGCAAGGGCGGGGTGATCGCGCGGCGGGGCATGCAGCCGATCGCAATGAACGGATCAACGATCGCCCACGACTACGTCGCCCGCTTCAAGGCGTCGCGAGTGGTGATGCGTCCGGCCGCCGACGGTACGGGGCTGATCGCGGGTGGCGCGGTGCGTGCCGTGATGGAAGCTGCCGGTGTGGCCAACGTCCTCACGAAGTCGCTGGGTTCGAATAATCCGGTGAACCTTGCTCGCGCGACGATGCAAGGACTGCGCGAAATCCGCGATCCTCAGCAGGTTCGACGGCAGCGCATCACGCTGGCCGGGGCATAGGACCGGTGATGGCGCGAAAGCTACGAGTCACCTGGTCGAAGTCGTCGATCGGTTACGCCCGTGACCAGAAGCGGACGATCAAGGCACTCGGCCTGAAGCGACTCAACCACACCGTTGAGCATGACGATACGCCCGCGATCCGCGGGATGACGCAGAAGGTGCGTCACCTGGTAACGGTAGAGGAGGTTGCGTAGTGGACCAGCACACGCTGCGGCCCCCCCGCGGCGCCAAACAGGTCCGTAAGCGCCTCGGTCGAGGAACGGCCTCTGGTCAGGGGAGATCGGCCGGTCGTGGACGCAAGGGACAGAAGTCCCGCGGGTCAGTCCGGCCCGGTTTCGAGGGAGGCCAGATCCCGCTCGTGCGGCGGGCACCTCGCCTGCGAGGTTTCCGCAACTTCGCGCGCAAGGAATTCCAGCCCGTCAACCTTGAGTCGCTCGCCGACCGCTTCGCCGCCGGCGCGACGGTCGACGCCGAGTCGCTCGCAGCGGCGCGGTTGATCGACGACGTGGGTGAACCGTTCAAGGTCCTTGGACGAGGTGAGCTCGACCGCCCGCTGACGGTCCGTGCGCCACGCCTCTCGCAATCTGCGAAGGATGCGATTGTTGCGGCCGGCGGCAGCTTCGAAGAGCTCGCTCCAGCCGTGAAGCGCCTGCGGAATCGTGTCCATCGGCGTCGTGCTGCCCAGGACGGGATCGACTAGTTCGTGGCCGGGCAGCAGGGCCAGCGCCCCCGCCTCTTGCAGGCGGCGGCCGATGCATTTAAGCAGCCCGATGTCCGGTACAAGATCCTCTTCACACTGGGGATGCTCCTCATCTTCCGCTTCGTCGCACACATCCCGGTGCCCGGAGTCGACCGTGTGGCGCTGCAAAACACCTTTGACAACAACGCCATCCTGGGCTTCCTCAACATCTTCTCCGGCGGTGCACTGGAGAATCTGTCGGTCGCAGCGCTCGGCGTCTACCCGTACATCACCGCAACGATCGTGATGCAGCTCGCTACGCCGATGATCCCGCGCCTGCAGGCACTTCAACAAGAGGGCGAGGCCGGCCGGAATCGGATCCAGATGTACACCCATTGGATGACGGTGCCGCTCGCCGCGTTCCAGGGGTACGCCCAGCTGCTCTTGATCCAGCAGCTCGGGGGCATCAGCGAGATCGGGTTCACTGGAGGGAACGCCCTGCCCACGTTCGCGACGATCATCTCGATGGTCGCCGGGACGATGTTCCTGGTCTGGCTGGGCGAGCTGATCTCTGAGAACGGCGTCGGCAACGGGGTCTCCCTGATCATCCTTGGCGGCATCGTCGCGGGGCTGCCCGGCCTGATCGGTCGCAACGTCCTCACCGGGACCGGCGCGGCGCTCAGCGGATTGTTGCTGCTGACGCTCCTGGCGGTGGCGGTGGTCGCCTTCATCGTGATCTTTCAGGAAGCGCAGCGACGGATCCCGGTGCAGTACGCCCGCTCCACGTTCCGAGGCGGTCGCATGTATCGGCAGCAGGGGCAATCGTTCATTCCCCTCAGGGTCAACACGGCCGGCATGATCCCGATCATCTTCGCAACGTCGATCATGATCTTCCCGCCCGTCGTTGCACAGTTTGTCGCGCAGACGGCGGACGTCTCATGGATCGCCAATGTCGCCGGGTTCTTCGAGACCGCGCTATCGCCGGCTTCGGCGGTCTACTGGGTGGGCATCTTCTTGATGGTCGTGATCTTCGCGTTCTTCTACACGATGGTCGTCTTCCAGCAGCAGAACCTGGCCGAGAATCTCCAGCGCCAGGGCGGATTCATCCCTGGGATCCGGCCTGGACGGCCGACCCAGGAATACATCACGCGAGTCCTCGTACGAATCACCTGGGGCGGCGCGATCTTTCTGGGGATCGTTGCGGTGATGCCGTTCCTCGCCACGGCACTGACAGGCGTTCAGGCGCTCACGATTAGTGCCGCCGGACTACTGATCGTGGTCGGCGTGGTGCTCGACACGATGCGGCAGATCGAAGCGCAGATGATGATGCGGAACTACGAAGGGTTCATCTCCTGATGCAGGTGGTCTTACTCGGTCTGCCCGGTGCCGGCAAGGGCACGCAGGCGAAGGTCTTGTCGGAACGACTGGGCCTTCTCCACATCTCCACGGGTGACATGTTCCGGGAGGCCGTCGCCACCGAGACAGAGCTCGGCATGCGCGCTCAGGAGTACATGTCACGGGGTGAGCTGGTGCCCGATGACGTGACGATCTCGATGCTGCTTGAGCGCGTCTCCCAACCAGATGCGGTCGAAGGGATCATGCTCGACGGGTTTCCGCGCACGATCCCACAGGCCGAGGCCCTGGACCGCGCACTCCACGGTCGCGGGTCACCGATCGATGCGGTGCTCTACATCCAGGTCCCCGAGAGCGAGTTGTTGACCCGGGTCACCGGGCGTTGGACGTGCCCACGGTGTGGCGCCATTTACCACGTGCAGGCCAACCCGCCCAGCCAACCGGGTGTCTGCGACGAGGAGCAGGAATCGCTGACCCAGCGAGCAGATGACCAGCCCGACACGGTGCAGGCACGGCTCGAGACGAATCGCCAGTGGACCGAGGAGCTCGCCGCCTACTACGAGCGCGTCGGGCTCCTGCACGGCATCGACGGCACCGGTGACCCCGAGGGCATCACGGTGCTGTTGTTGTCTGCGCTCGACTCGGTTTCGGCAGCCGGGTAGAAGGGCGTACACTCTGATGCCGGTCGAACTGAAGTCGCAGGCGGAGTTGGAGCAGATGCGTCTTGCCGGGCGCATCAATGCCGAAGTTCGCGCGCTGCTGATCGAAGCGATCGGCCCCGGGGTCACCGGTCTTGAGCTGGATGAACTCGCGACCAGGGCGATCGAGAGTCGCGGTGCCGAGGTCACGTTCAAAGGCTATGCACCGGGCGGGCGACCACCCTACCCGGGGGCAATCTGCTATTCGGTAAACGAGCAGCTCGTGCACGGTCCACCGAACGACCGCGCCCTTGAGGAAGGCGATATCGTGAGCATCGATCTCGGTGCGACCTATCAGGGCTGGGTCTCGGATGCAGCGTTCACGGCGGCAATCGGCGAGGTGTCCGGGGAGGCCGAGGACCTGATCCGGGTGACGCGCGAGGCGCTATGGGCCGGCATCGGAGCCGCGCGGCCCGGAAGCCGGCTGGGGGATGTGTCGTTTGCGATCGGTAGTCATGCCGGGGGTTACGGCATCATCGAAGAGTACGGAGGTCACGGCGTCGGCAGGCAGATGCACGAGCCGCCTCACGTCCTCAACATGGGACGGAGAGGCTCGGGGATCAAGCTGCTCCCGGGGATGGTGCTCGCACTCGAGCCGATGTTCGCCCTGGGGCACCCGGCGACGGTGGAGCTCGACGACCAGTGGACCGTGGTGATGCGAGATGGTTCGCTAGCTGCTCACTGGGAAGAGACGGTTGCAATTACTGATGAGGGACCGGAGGTGCTCACCCGCATCGACTAGCGGGTGAGATGATGATGGGTAGAAGAGGACGAGGCCGACGATCGAGCGACCGAACACCGAGAGAGAAGAAAGAGAAAGAGGTCATTGAGGTAGAAGGCGTGGTGAAGGAGGCGCTCCCGAACGCGATGTTCGATGTTGAGCTGCCAAACGAGCACCATGTACTGGCCGGGATTTCCGGCCGGATGCGGATGAACTACATCCGCATCCTCCTCGGTGATCGTGTTCTGGTGGAGTTGAGCCCATACGACCTCAGTCGGGGCCGGGTCACCTACCGGTTCCGATAACGGTACGGGAGGACAGCGATGAAAGTGCGAGCATCGTTGCGTAGCGCGAAGGTACGCGACAAGGACTGCCAGGTCGTGAAGCGGAAGGGGAAGCTGTTTGTGATCAACAAGCGCAACCCACGCTTCAAGGTACGGCAGGGTTAAAGGTTAGTAGCGGCAAGAGCCGCCGAGGAGTTTTAGATGGCGCGCATCGCCGGTGTCGATATCCCCCGCGACAAGCAGGTGCAGTTTTCGCTGCCGTACGTCTATGGCATCGGTCGTCCGATGGCGCGGAAGGTCTGTGAACAGTCCAACGTGATGCCCGAGGCGATGGTGCGCGATCTGACCGATGACGAGGTGCTGCGCCTGCGCGCCGTCGTCGAGGGCGAGATGATCGTGGAAGGTGATCTGCGACGTGACGTGCGCCAGAACGTGCAGCGGCTGATCGAGATCAACTCCTACCGCGGTCAGCGCCACCGCCGCGGCCTGCCACTCCGGGGGCAGCGCACCAAGACGAACGCGCGCACCCGCCGTGGCTCGAAGCGGATCGTGTCTGGCAAGAAGAAGGCTGCGCGCTAGAGGGCGCAGCATCACGAGATCGACGTAGCGCGGCGGTAGCCGCGTTACAGGGAGGTTTGGCCCATGGGGCGTGCCCAACGGCGTGGCCGTCGACGAGTCGTCAAGAATGTGCCGCGAGGGCGCGCGTTCATCAAGTCGACGTTTAACAACACTCTGGTGACGATTACCGATCCGAACGGGAACGCGCTCGCCTGGGGTAGCGGTGGCACCGCCGGGTTCACCGGATCCCGCAAGAGCACCCCTTACGCCGCACAGCTCGCAGCCGAGGCGGCCGCGCGCAGCGCGATCGAACACGGCGTCCGTGAAGTGGCCGTTCAGGTAAAGGGCCCGGGGCCCGGCCGTGAGGCCGCGATCCGAGCGCTGCAGGCATCAGGGATTCGAATCTCAGCAATCCGCGACGTGACGCCCGTACCGCACAACGGTGTGCGCGCACGGCGCCGACCGCGCAACTGAGCGAGGGAGGAGGGACGATGGCGCGATACATCGGACCAAAGTGGCGCAAGTCACGCCGTTATGGTGCGGATCTGTGGGGCAACCCCAAGTCGCTGCGCCGCGCGTATCCGCCGGGGCCACGGTCCCTGCGGCGGCGGAAGATCTCAGATCGCGGCCAACAGCTGATCGAGAAGCAGAAGGTGCGATTCGCCTACGGGCTGATGGAGAAACAGTTCCGGCGGGTCCTGGAGCGAGCGGCGCAGCGCCCCGGGGTCACCGGCGAGAACCTGATGCAGATGCTGGAGGAGCGTCTCGACAACGTCGTCTACCGCCTTGGCTTCTCGACTACCCGTCCGCAGGCTCGCCAGCTGGTCACGCACGGACTGATCTCCGTCGATGGCAAGAAGCTCGACGTTCCCAGCGCCAGGGTTCGACTCGGCCAGGAGGTGGGCTTCTCCGCTCGCGGGCGCCGCTCGGAGTACCACGCGGTGCTCAAGGAGTTGATCGGGTCGCGAGATGTACCGGGCTGGCTGGAAGTGGATCGCGAGCATCTGACAGGACGAATGCTCCAACAGGCCGGGCCAGGGGACTGGGAACCGCACTTCGTTCCAAGTGCAGTGGTTGAGTACTACTCGTTCTGATTGTTTGAACCACGCGCGCCACGAAGTGACGCCCCGGAGCGGGGACGTCACCGGGCGAGAGAGGTGTGTCTTGACCGATCTGTTGATGCCCGAGATTCGGGTTGAGTCCGACGAGCCCGATTACGCGCATATTGTCGCCGAGCCGCTGGAGAAAGGCTTCGGAACGACGCTTGGAAACTCCTTGCGCCGCGTGCTGCTGTCCTCGCTGCCCGGTGCGGCGATCACCTCGGTGCGAATCGAGGGGGTCGAGCACGAGTTCTCGACGATCGAGGGGATGAAGGAAGACGTCACCGAATTCCTGCTCAACCTGAAGGAGGTGCGACTGCGTGCCTTCTCCGATCGCCCCGCCCGTCTCTTCCTAGAAATCGACGGTCCGGGCGAGGTGACCGCCTCCCAGATCGAGGTCACCGCTGACTACGAGATCGCCAACCCCGACCTCGTTCTGGCGACGCTCGACAACGCAGAGGCCTCGCTGGTCGTGGATCTCAATGTCGAGCCCGGCCGCGGCTACCTGCCGGCGACCGTACGGGAAGGGCTGGCAATCGGCGTCATACCGGTCGACGCGATCTTCACGCCGGTGCGCCGGGTGAACTTCCGTGTCTCCAACACCCGTGTCGGCCAGGAGACGAACTACGACCGACTCGATCTCGAGATCTGGACCGACGGCACCGTCAACGGCCAGCAGGGGCTGGCGCTGGCGTCCGAAATCCTCCGTGAACAGCTGCTGGAATTCCAGGTCCTCGCGACCACCGGTCAGGCGGCCGTTGTGGCCGCCGACGAGGTCGCAGCAGTTGAGGGCTACGACACGCCGATCGAGCAACTCCAACTCTCTGTCCGCTCGTACAACTGCCTCAAGCGATCGGGCCTGGTGACCGTCGGCGCGGTCCTCGAGAAGTCCGAAGAAGAACTCATGGCGCTTCGAAATTTCGGTGAGAAGTCGTACATCGAACTCAGGGAAGCGCTGGTGAATTTCGGCTTCCGGGCACCACGAGTCGACTCCCGCACTGCCGGTCCGGCGGCGATAGTATCCGAGGTGTCGGACGCGGCAGAGGTCGATCCACCTGTGGTGATGGTGGTCGAGCCCGAGGAAGAGGACGAAGAGGTGGGAGCCCTCGGTGCGGCCCTGATGGAGGCGCTCAAGGAGCGCGGTCGAGAGAGCGACTAGACCACGGCGAGCGGCCGTGAGCCGACAGACATAGAGGAGAGAGCAGGATGCGACATCGACGGAACGGCAGACGTTTCGACATGCCGACCTCGCAGCGCCGGGCCATGTTCCGGAACCTGACGACCGACGTCCTGCGCGACGGCTACGTCCAGACGACGGAGGCGCGCGCCAAGGAGCTGCGCTCGTTCGTCGAGCGGATGATCACGCTCGGTAAACGTGGAACCCTGCACGCCCGACGGCAGGCACTGGCGTTCGTCTATGACGGCGATGTCGTCAAGAACGTCTTCGACGAGCTCGCGCCTCGCTATGCCGACCGCCCCGGGGGATATACACGGGTCGTCAAGCTCGGTCGACGCAAGGGTGACGGTTCTCGGGTTGCGCGCCTTGAGCTGGTCTAGACCGACTCGCGATGCGACGGTTGGCACTGCTGCTCGAATACGACGGGGCTGGCTTCTCGGGATCGCAGCTACAGCCGGAGCGCCGCACCGTGCAGGGTGAGGTGGAAGAGGCCTGGACCCGCTTCAGCGGCGAGCGCCGCCGGGCGGACTTTGCCAGTCGCACCGATGCCGGCGTGCATGCCAGCGGTCAGGTTGCGGTCGTCGCTACCCTGCGAGGCGACGACACATCCATCTGCCGACGAGCCCTCAACTCCTACCTCGCCTCTGACCTGGCGGTCCGTGCGGTCGCCAATGTTCGGCAGAACTTCGATCCGCGCCGGCACGCCCGCTCACGGGTCTATCGCTACCTGATTGCTGATGGACGGCCGCGCTCACCGTTGACGAGGAACCGCGCATGGCAGCGTGACCGGCCGCTCGACGCCGACCTGATGGCCGAGGCTGCCGCGACACTGCCGCAAGAGCCACGGGATTGGGCAGCGTTCGGCGGGCCGGTGCCGGAGGGCTACCCGACGGTGCGAGAACTGCACCGTTGTGAGGTGTGCCGCCTCGATGCACACAGTCTGGCGGTGACGATGGAGGCGAGCGGCTACCTGCCTCGGCAGGTGCGACGCACCGTCGGCGCGCTCGCCCAGGTTGGGGCGGGCAACAGCACGGTCCAATCGTTTGCGAAACTGATCGATGGCCCGATGGGAAGCGTCGGGCCGAGTGCCCCACCACAGGGGCTGACACTGCTGAAGGTGAATTATCCAGTCGAGGCCATCGATTGGCCCCGTGACTGCGCTGAAGACGGAACCGAGGGATTGAGATGACGACCAAGACCTATCGCCTCAGCGCGAAGTCGATGGACCGCAAGTGGCATCTGATCGATGCGGCGGACAAGCCGCTGGGCCGAGTCGCAAGTGAGGCCGCGAAGCTGCTGCTTGGCAAGCACAAGCCGAACTACGAGCCGTTCTTGCCGATGGGTGACTTCGTCGTCATCGTCAACGCAGAGCGGGTGGCCGTGACCGGCATGAAGACGAAGCGCAAGATCTACTACCGGCACACCGGCTATCCCGGTGGCCTCCGGGAGCGGACCCTCGAGCAGCAGATGGCTCGAGACCCGCGCCGGGTCTTGGAGCGGTCGATCAAGGGCATGCTGCCGCACAATGCGCGCGGCCGTGAACTGTTCAGGCATCTCAAGGTCTACGTCGGTGGCGAGCATCCCCACGAGGCGCAGTTCAATGCGGGAAGCGGAGCCCGCGCACGCAAGCGTGTTCGTCAGGCAGCGGCGCTGGCGGCGGCGGCAGAAGCGAGCGAACTCGTCGAGACGACGGTCGCCGAAGATGTAGAAACCCTCGAAGACGTTGAGATGGCCCCTGCCGAGCTTGAGGCAGACGAAGCCGAAACCCAAGATGAAGTCGAAGCCCAGGATGAGGATCAGAGATGACCAGCGACCAGCGATACTTCTATGGACTGGGTCGACGGAAGTCGTCGATCGCGCGAGTTCGGCTCTACCCGGGCAACGGCATTGTCGTGATCAATGGGCGGTCGTTCGAGGATGCGCTTCCCCGCGAGGCCCTGCGAGAGCAGGTGATGCGACCACTGCTCGCCACCGACAGCGCCAAGAGCTTCAACGTGCAGGTGAAGGTGCAAGGTGGCGGCATCGCCGGTTGGGCGGGAGCGATCCGGCATGGTGTCGCACGTGCACTCGCCGTCGCCGATGAGACAAACAAGCGGCCGCTCAGGGCACAGGGCCTGCTGACACGTGATGCTCGGGTCAAGGAACGCAAGAAGCCTGGACTGAAGCGGGCGCGCAAGGCGCCACAGTACACCAAGCGCTAGCGGTTCGGTCCAACGGCGCCAAGTGGGCGGGTCGCCGGTTCACCACCGGCCTCCCCGTCCCCCATTTTCACCTTGAAGCGATTGATGCGTGGCGTCGGCGTTGGGTCCTGTCCGCCGAGCATCGCGAGGTAGTAGGAGACCCAGTCTCCGAGGTAGCTCGTGCGCAGGATCGTCTCAAGGGTCGATCTCCCGCCCACGCTGACGGTCTCGCAGGGGATCGCGGCGGCGGTCAGCTCCGCCCCGGTGAGGGCGACCCGACGCCGGTTCCGAGGATCGGCCAGCTCGCTGTCCAACAACACGCAGTAGAGCTGGGCACGCTTGCCTGCCGGGCTGCCGATACCGCTGAGCAGGTTGTGGTTCATCTCCGGGATCGCTGCCGAGAAGGCCCACTGCTTGGCGTTCTCCTGGATCTGACCGACCCAGCGCCTCGCCACCACGTCGAGGAACTCTGTGCCGACCACCACGGGCAGCTGGTCGACAAGGCGCAGCGCGAGCTGCTTGGCCCCGTTCTCCTCGGCCGCGACCGTTGGTCCCCAGCGAGAAGCCAGTTCGCTCAGAGCCAGGGCGCTCTCCTTGACGGTCTCCTCGCTCAGCGACAAGACCCCGACCCTGGTGAGGACTCCGAGCAGTGAGAAGAGCGTCCAGCCGAGGCCGGTACGAGGCGGGTGGGGCCAGTGGAAGGGCAGGTGAGGGTCATCGAAGCCGGACAGACGGCCGCCCGTCGAGATCGTCATCCGTAGCCCGTGGCCAGCCCGTGCCTCTCGGAATGCGCTGAGCGTTTCCTCGGTGTCTCCTGACAGCGAGAGCGCGATCGTCAGCGTGCGGGTCGTGGTCGGCGGAGCGCTGTAGTCGCGGATCACCTCGACGGGGATCTCGCTACTACGGCGGGCGATCGTGGCAGCGATGTCACCACCGATTGCCGATCCACCCATACTGACGACTACCACTCGTTCCGGACCTGTGAAGTGCGCCGGTGGCGACCAGGCACGGCCCACGCTCCAGGCCGCGAGGCTCTGGTCGCCCAGCCCGGCGATCAGCGGCCCCATCTCGCTGCGGTCAAGATGCCGGTAGGTCTCGGGGTCGTCGAGTCGATGACCTCGATCGCCTGGGAGCACCAGTGGTCTGCCAGTCACCCGCTTGCCCCGACCAGTTCCTGACCATCGGCGAGCGCCTGGTCGACGAGGCTGAGCGACGGCATCTCGGCGTAGATGCGCAGTAGCGGCTCGGTGCCGCTGAACCGGAAGAGCAGCCACCAGCCATCCTCGAGAGTGAACCGGACACCATCGATCTCGTCACGGCCGGTGACTGTGAGGCCGCCCACCGTCTTCGGGCGGGCGGCCACCAGACGTCGTGCGATCTCTTCGCGCTGGGCACTCCCCAGGGCGATGTCGACGCGACCGTACTCGTGCGTCCCGACCAGCGCCCTCAACTCCGTCAGAAGCCCGGAGATGGGCTTCCCCGTGCGTGCCACGAAATCGAGTATGAAGAGTGCGGCGAGGATACCGTCTCGCTCCGGGATGTGGCCGCGGAAGGCACTGCCTCCCGACTCTTCGCCGGCGAGCAGTGCCTCTGTCTCCACGAACTTCGGACCCAGGTACCTGAACCCGACCGCCGTCTCGTGGACCGGGCACGCGAAGCGCTCCCCCAGGCGATCGACCATTCGCGTCATCGACACGGACCGGACGATCGGCCCCCGCTCGCCGCGGATCGCCAGGAGATAGTAGACCAGCAGCGCGAAGGTCTGGAGTTGCGTCACGAATCGTCCCTGCTCATCGATCAGGCCCAGGCGATCTCCGTCTCCATCGGTCGCCAGGCCGAGATCGAATCCGCCGCTCTCGACGAGCGTCATCGCCTCGGTGAGGTTGGAGGCGATCGGCTCCGGTGCCGCGAGCCCCGGGAAGGCCGGATTGGGGTGTCCGTGCAGCTCATGAAAGCGCGTAGCTCCGTCACCGACGGCCGCGGCGATCCAGCCCTGGGCCGCGCCGAACATCGAGTCGATCACAACGCTCAGGCCAGCGCTTCGGATCGCGTTAATGTCGACGAACCGGCGGATCGCCTCAAGGTAGCTGGTCTGGGCATCGATCCGATCGACGGCCGGGGACAGGTCGCCCCCGCCCGACGTGGCGGCAGGAACGCAGCCGACTTCGGCAATCGCGCGTTCGATCGCCAGCGTCGTCTCCGCTGTCGCTGTGCCACCGAGTGGCGACTTCACCTTGAAGCCGTTCCACTGGGCCGGATTGTGGCTCGCGGTGATCATGATTCCCGCGATCGCACCGCTCTCGCGGACGGCGAAGGAGAGGGCGGGCGTCGGCACAAACGAGGTAGTGAGCAGCGCCCGCCGATCGTTTGCCACGATCACCTCGGCCACAGCGCGGGCGAATGCGCTGGAGCGGAAGCGGGTGTCGTAACCGATGGCGACTGGGGCGTCGGGTGCGTCCTGGGGAAGCGTGTCGACCGTCGCCTGGGCGAGCCGTCGGACATTCGGGAACGTGTAGTCCTCGGCGACCACGGCTCGCCAACCGTCGGTGCCGAAGCGGATTTGCTGCATGGTCAGAGCCCCGCTTCGACCGTCGCGTCCGGACCAACGCTCGCATCGGCGAGCGTTGTGCCGGCATGGATCTGCGCACTGTGCGCGATCACCGACCGCTCTATGGTAGCCCGGTCACCGACGGCTGCGCCGTTGGCGACCACGCTATCTCGCACCACGGCCCCGCGACCAATCGTGACGTCATCCCAGATGACACTTCGCTCGATGGTCGCCCCCGGCCCGATCTGACATCGCCGTCCGACTACGGAGGGGGCCCTGATCGTCGCGCCGACGGCGACGCTCTCCTCTCCCACCAGCGTGCCGGATGGGTGCGTGTCGGAGATCGCGCCCAGCAGCAGGTCGAGGTTGACTAGTCGCAGAGCTTCCGCGTTGCCGATGTCTCGCCAGTAGCCCCCCGGGCTAAAGCCGAAGATCGGTCGTTCCGCTCGGCAGAGCGCCGGGAAGAGCCCGTCCTCGACGCGGTTGAAGGTCGTTGGGTCCATCTCCCGCACGAGCTCCGGCTCGAAGATCCAGGCGCCGGCGTTGACCAGACGGGAGGGAGCTTCCGCAAGGGGGGGCTTCTCCACGAACTCGGCGATGCGGCCGTCGGACGCCGTCACCGCGACGCCGAAGGAAGAGGGGTCATCGACCTCGTGGAGATGCATGGTCAGCAGGGCGCCACGCGCCTGGTGGCTGGAGATCATCGCCGAGAGATCGAGGTCTGAGATGATGTCGCCATTGAGGACCAGAAATGGCTCCCGCCAATCCTCTGCGACGGCGGCGATCGCTCCCCCTGAGCCGAGTGGAGTCGGTTCGTAGGCGTATTCCAGATCGATGCCGAGGACGCGACCGTCGCCGAAGTGGTTACGGATCGCTTCGGAGCGGTCGGTCAGCGCGAGTGTTACCCGGGTGACGCCGTGGGCTTGCAGGTGGAGCAGGAGGTGTTCGAGCAGCGGTCGATTGAGAATCGGCACCAGCTGCTTCGGTGTTCGCCACGTCAGGGGCCGCAGCCGCGTGCCGGCACCGCCGACGAGAACGATTGCACGCACGGCGCACTCCTAGACTGCGTGACGCCTCCGTACAAGGTCGGCTCGCCCCGCACGCGGGTATTCCCCCTCAGACGGGACCGAGGCCGGCCTCTTCGCGGAGCATCGCGGCCAGGTCGGTCTGTTCCCACGGCAGGTCGAGCGCGTTCTCGCCGAAGTGGCCGTAGGCGGACGTCCTGAGGTAGATCGGACGGCGAAGTCCGAGGCGATCGATGATCGCGGCCGGGCGCATGTCGAAGTGACGCGTGATCAGCGCTGAGATCGTTTCAGGGGAGACGTGCTCGGTGCCGAAGCTCTCAAAGGCGATCGAGGTTGGCTTGGCAACGCCGATCGCGTATGAGACCTGAACCTCGAACCGGTCGGCGAGTCCCGCCGCCACAACGTTCTTGGCGAGGTGCCGTGCAGCGTAGGCGGCCGAGCGGTCCACCTTCGATGGATCCTTGCCGCTGAAGGCACCGCCGCCGTGGCGTGCGACCCCACCATAGGTATCGACGATGATCTTGCGGCCCGTCAGGCCGGCGTCCGCCATCGGGCCGCCGAGCTCGAAGCGGCCGACCGGGTTGACGAAGATCTTCGTCTCCCGGTCGAGCAGTTCGGGCGGGCAGGTCGGCCGGATCACGTGCTCGGTGATGTCACGGCCGATCTGCTCCCACGGGACGCCGTGAGCATGCTGCGCGGAAACGACGATCGCATCGATCCGACGGGGCTCCCCGTGCTCGTACTCGATCGTCACCTGAGACTTGCCGTCAGGGCGAAGATAGTCGAGCACCCCGGATCGTCTCACCTCAGTCAGGCGCATCGTCAAGGCGTGTGCGAGGGAGATGGTGAGTGGCATCAGCTCGGGGGTCTCGCGGCAGGCAAACCCGATCATCATGCCCTGGTCTCCAGCGCCCGACTCGTCGTACGGATCGACCTCCGCCCCCGGTTCGCGCGCCTCCGATGAACGCTCGTAACCGGCCTGGAGGTCCGCCGACTGTTCCTTCACCGAGGTGATCACACCGCAGCTCAGGCCGTCGAAGCCGACGTGCGAGCTGTCGTATCCGATATCGAGGACCGTCTGCCGAACAACCGCGTCGATGTTGATGTAGGCAGTGGTACTGATCTCACCGAAGACCAGGACCGTGCCGGTCGTCGTCGCCACTTCGCAGGCAACGCGGGCGTCTGGATCCACCGTGAGGAGTGCATCGAGGATCGCGTCGGAGATGCGATCGCACATCTTGTCGGGATGGCCTTCAGTCACCGACTCGCTGGTGAAGAAGAAGCGCGGTGAGGTCATGAAGGAGGTGCTCATTGGTTGGTTCGGTCCTCTCCGGGCCGCTGCGTGGTCACCGATAGCAGGGGCACGGGCGTTAGGTGCCGAGCTCCCATGAGTTCAGGTAGTGCCTCTGCTGATTCGTCAGGCTGTCGATATGGATCCCCATCGCCGCCAGCTTGAGCTCAGCAACTCCCCGATCGATCTCCCCTGGCACATCATGGACATCGGCGGCGAGCTGGTGGTGGTTGAACGCCACGTACTCAAGGCTGAGCGCCTGGTTGGCGAAGGACATGTCCATCACCGACGCCGGGTGACCCTCCGCCGCTACTAGATTGACAAGACGACCCCTCGCGAGCAACACCAACCGACGCCCGTCGTCGAGGGTGTACTCCTCCACCGAGTCACGAAGCGTGCGCTTCGATTCGGTCATGTCCTCCAGCGCCGCTAGGTTGATCTCGGCATCGAAGTGTCCGGAGTTCGCAAGGATCGCTCCTGACTTCATGGCTTCGAACGACGGTGCATCCAGAACGTTGATGTCGCCGGTCACCGTCACGAAGATGTCACCCTCAGGTGCGGCCTCGGCGATCGGCATCACGCGATAGCCGTCCATTACCGCCTCGAGCGCGCGGAGCGGCTGGACCTCGGTCACGATCACCTGTGCCCCCATACCGCGAGCGCGCATCGCGAGCCCCCGGCCACACCAGCCGTAGCCGGCGACCACGAAGGTCTTACCGGAGAGCAGGATGTTGGTGGCGCGAATGATCCCGTCGAGCGTCGACTGGCCGGTTCCGTAGCGATTGTCGAACAGGTGCTTGGTATCGGCATCATTGACGGCGATGATCGGGTAGCGGAGCTTGCCCTCGCGAGCGAGCGACCGGAGACGGATCACACCCGTCGTCGTCTCCTCGGTGCCGCCCACCACATGATCGAGCCGCTCGACCTCGGAGCTGTGCAGCAGGGCGACAAGATCGGCACCGTCATCCATCGTCATCTGTGGGTTGTGGGCGAGCACCTGCCTGAGGTGCCGATGGTAGGTGTCACTGTCCTCACCCCGGATGGCGTAGACCGGGATGCCGAACTGGTGCACGAGCGCTGCGGCGATCTCATCCTGCGTCGAGAGTGGATTCGAGGCCGCGAGTTGCAACTCCGCGCCGGCGTCACGAAGGGCGATCGCCAGATTCGCGGTCTCGGCGGTGATGTGGAGGCACCCGGAGACCCGTACTCCCGCGAGGGGCCGCTCCCGTTGGAAGCGTTCACCGATCTCTCGAAGGACCGGCATCTCGCGG
Organism: Dehalococcoidia bacterium; assembly: GCA_965249675.1. Classification (GTDB taxonomy): domain Bacteria; phylum Chloroflexota; class Dehalococcoidia; order UBA2979; family UBA2979. The sequence goes on along the minus strand of OZ252250.1, from coordinate 919,379 downwards.
GCCGCCCAGCTGATCAGCTGGACGCCGCGCTGCGCCAGTCTCGGGTCGGCGATGTCGCCTGGCACGGTGTCGGTGGTCATCAGCACTTCCAGTTCTGTCTAGCCGAGGCGATCAATGGACGATGATGCTGGCCCGTGCGGGCGCGCGGGCGGGCAGCTGACGACCTCAATGCCGGGCCGCCTGAGGGCGCGCCCGCGATGGGCTGCAGCCCGCCGCTCCAGCATCGGCCGGATACCGAACCAGTCTCTGCGGCGGACGCGCGCTTCGACCATGTCAGAGCCGAAAGCGTAGCCCAGCCCCAGGTAGGCGCGGACCGCTGGCGTGTTGCGAGGATCGACCGAGAGCACGATCTCAGGGCAGTCGCGGTCGAGCAGGGCGGACGTGACGGCCGAGGTGGTGAGCGTCGCCAGTCCGAGACCACGGTAGGAGGGGTGGGTGAAGACGTTCCCGAGGACGGCAATACCGCTGCCCGGGGCGATCACGTGGGAGCCAGCGGCGGCGACGAGGCGCGGTCCCTCGAAGACGCCGTAGTAGACGGCCTGGTCGATCGTGGCCGCCTGGTAGAAAGCCGGTCCATGCCCCGAGGCGTAGAGCTGGTTTAGCCGGCGGGCGTCGCTGCCAGTGAGACGGCGGACCCCACCACTGCGTGCCCTGAAGCTGTCGCTCGTCGTGGACATTCGGCGCATCGGGAGTTCGTTACTCACGTGCAGCACGCGTCGCAGCGTGGGCATCTGCTCCGGCGTCGCCGTCGAGAGGTACGAGCGGCGTGCGCCGGGGTGGATCGAGAGGATCGCGGCCACAGCTTCAGAAGCGCCCAGCGTGATCGTCGTCAGGCCTCGCCCGTGCGAGTGCATGACGATGCCTCGGCCTGCGGGGCCGTCGCCGACGAAGAAGTCGGTGCTGCTGAAGGGGCCCCGTTCGAGGTTACCGAGGGCGTAGGCGGCGAGCGGCCGATCGGCTGCCATCATTCCCCCGAGCTCACGACGGTCTCCCACCTGGCGGATGCAGTAGGTCCCGGGCAACGTACCCGGCCCGTCGTCTGCAGGCGGCTCGATCACGACGCCCCCCGGGTGGTCAGGGGGCCCCACGAGCGTTCAAGGATGGGCCAGAGGCGCCGGCGGGTCGACTCGGGCACGAGCTCGCGAGCGGTGACGAGCGCGCCGTCGAGGGCCGAGCGACACTCGCAGTCAGGCGGCTCCCCGAGCCGGCTGATCGTGTGGCTGATCGCGTCAAGCGCGCTCGCGGCGTTCTGGCGAAGGTGTCGGAGGACCACCGTGGAGCTGACATCCGCTTCGCTCTCGTGCCAGGTGTCGTAGTCGGTGACCAGGCAGAGTGACCCGTAGCAGAGCTCTGCCTCGCGGGCGAGCTTGGCCTCTGGCAGGGCGGTCATGCCGATGATCGTCGCGCCCCATGATCGGTAGAGCTGTGATTCGGCGCGAGTTGAGAAGGCGGGGCCGTCGATCACAACCAGCGTGCCGCCCGGGTGGGTTGTGACGCCGGCCTGGCGCGCGGCGCGCGCGAGCTCAGCGCCGAGCATGCGGTCAAAGGGGTCGGCGAAGCTGATGTGGCCGACGAGGCCGTCGCCGAAGAACGTGGCCGGACGGCCGCGCGTCCGGTCGAGCAGCTGGTTGGGGACCACCGCGTGGAGGGGCTCGACTCCCTCGCGGAGCGAGCCGACGGCGGAGATCGCGAGAACCTGGCGCACGCCCAGCGACTTCAGCGCCCAGATGTTGGCTCGCGCGGGAAGCTCTGAGGGCAGGATGCTGTGGCCGGGGCCATGGCGCGAGATGAAGGCGACGGGGCGACCGTGAAGCCGGCCGAGGATGATCGGCGAACTCGCCGCTCCCCAGGGCGTCGTCACCTCGACCTGCTCGGTTCCCTCGAGTCCAGCGAGATCGTAGAAGCCGGTGCCACCGATCACTGCGATCTCGGCATGGGCACCAGGAGGAGGACCGAGCCGGGTGGCGGTCATCGACACCTCCGGGGGCTGGCCGCCGCCCGGACAGCACCCCCGGCACGGGCAGAGGTCGTTGGAGGCGGGCCGGGGGTGCGCAGTTCAGGCAATTCGATTGCTCTTCTCGCGATTGCAGCGACCACACAGGATCTGGATGTTCTCCTCCGAGTTCCCCCCGCCGCGAGAGAAGGGGATGACGTGGTCGAACTGGAGGTCATCCTCGGTTTCACAGCGCACGCAGCGGCCAAGGTCGCGCTCCCAGACGAAGCGGCGAACCTCCTCCGGGATCCGCGCGCGTCGGGCATCGGCCAGCACTCCCTCACGCGCCTGGATCTTGCGGAGGCGATCGAGGCGGCTGTGCAGCCGGCGGTTGCGGTCCCAGAGGAGGAGCGAGACGTCTTCAGCGGCCAGGCCGTCGTCCTCCCAGAACCAGCCCTCGGTGGTGTGCCAGAGCGTCCGCTCCGCGCGCGTGATGACCGCGACCGGCTGTTCGCTCTTGGTCACTCGCGCCCAGCTGCGGCCGTCCAGTACTAGGGGCTCCTCCTTCGCACCGAGCTGGATCTCGACACGGGAGATCCGTCCGAACCAGTTCTGGTGAGGGTCAACTCTGATGGAGGTCGCTCGCCGCAGCGTCATCGACACGACTCCCGGCGCGGGCGGGCGGGGGACCGGTGCGCCGCCCGCAGACGGCCTGTTGCGCAACCAGTATGGCACGCTGGATCGGCCGGTACGATCGAGCGGGTGAGCCGCTGCCCGAAGGTCTCAATAGTGCAGGAGGGAGTGGACAGGCTCGGTGAGTTCGGCTCGACCGCCGAGCCCGTCGAGCTCGATCAGGAAGGCGTAACCAGCCAGCTCTCCGCCGACCTCCCGCACCAGTCGGCCGGCGGCGCGCGCCGTCCCGCCCGTCGCGAGCAGATCATCGATCAGGACGACACGATGGCCGCCGAGCGGCGGGTCGGCATGGAGTTGCAGGCTGTCTGTGCCGTACTCGAGCGCGTAGCTGACGGTGACGTGCGCAGCGGGAAGTTTGCCGGGCTTGCGGATCGGGACGAAAGGGAGTTCCAGCAGCTGCGCGACGGGACCGCCGAAGAGGAAGCCACGGGCCTCGATGCCGCTGACCACGGTGGCGTCCCACGACCGGGCGACGTCGGCGAGGCGGGACGTCACGTCGCGATATGCGGTGGCGTCGTGGAGGAGTGGCGTGATGTCTCGGAAGACGATCCCCGGTCGTGGGAATCCGTCGACGGCCCGGATCAGATCACGCAGTTCAGAGTCAGACACCATCAGGCGGATGCTGCCGCGCCGGCCGGGGCTCGGTCAACCGGCGTGCCCACTGCCCCGTGTGAGGGGTGGCGCGCGTTGACCAGGTTTGGAACGGGCTCCTAGGATCGGCCGGTGAATGTCGCAGTTCCAGCATCGTCCGAGTCGGACCCCTTCGCTGCCCTCGCGCGATTCTATGATCTCGATCTTGAGGGTTACGTCGACGATCTGCACCTCTATCGTCACCTCGCGGCCGAGGTGGGTGGCGCGGTACTCGAGCTGGGGTGCGGTACCGGGCGTGTCACGGCGGCCCTCGTCGACGAGAACCTGACGGTGGTCGGTATCGACCTGAGCCCGAACCTCCTGGCGATTGCCCGCGAGCGGCTGGCGGGTTCAGGTGTCACCCTTCATCTCGCCGACTTTCGGACGGTCAGCCTGGAGGAGCGGTTCGGGCTGGTGTTGATCCCACTCGGCGGGTTGCAGCACATGTCCACGACCAGCGATCTGGTGGCGGCGCTGGCCACGGCTGCCCACCACCTGGCGCCCGGCGGTCTGGTGGTCGTCGACGTTGAGGCCCCGACTGAGGACGACTTCACGCCCATACCGCAGCCGCTCGTGGAGCACTGGACCAAGCAGCGGCGGTTGCCGGATGGCCAATGGGAGCAGGTCACCAAGCTCGTGAGCGTCGTGGCCCATCCGGTTGACGGGTCTCGTGATGTCACCTGGCACTTCGATGTCCAGCGAGAGAGCGGATCGCTGCGGCGCACAACGGCGCAATTTCCGCTGCGCACGATTACGCTGGGCGAGCTTGAACTGGCCGGCCGCCTGGCCGGACTCGATGTGAACGTCGCCTGGGGCGACTACGATTTCAGCCCGGTAGACGATGGCGCGGACCGCCTGGTGGTTGCATTCGCTGCGGCTGAAAGGGACGATACGGGTGGCTAAGGGAAGCACAACGTGACGGTGATCGCCCTAGACGGGATGGGTGGTGACTACGCTCCGCAGGCACCGGTTGAAGGTGCCATGCTGGCAGCTCGCGAGGGGCAGCATGTCCTGCTCATCGGCGATCGGTCGGTACTGACGGCTGAGCTTGAGCGTCGTGGCCCCGTCCCCGAGACCCTGAGGATCCATCACGCGGCCGATGCGATCGGCATGGGCGAGCACGTTGCGCGTCAGGTCCGTCGCCGTCCCGAATCCTCGATCTGGGTGGGGATGGAGCTGGTGAAGCAGGGCCGCGCACAGGCCTTCGTCTCGATGGGGAACACCGGGGCGATGCTGGCGGGCGCGCTGCTGGCACTCGGACGGCTGCCCGGCGTCGAACGCCCGGCGCTGGCCGTGATTCTGCCCACGCCTGGTGGTCCGACGCTGATGATCGACGGCGGTGCGAACGCCGAGGCTCGCCCCTCGCACCTCGTGCAGTTCGCCGACATGGGCTCGGCCTACATGCGAGCAATGTTCGGGTACGAGTCGCCGCGCGTTGGCCTGCTCTCGATCGGTGAGGAGGCTTCGAAGGGCTCTTCCCTGATCCAGGAGGCGAACACGCTGCTCAGACAGAACACCGCCGTCAACTTCAGCGGCAACATCGAGGGGCGTGATGTCGTGAGCGGTGACTACCAGGTGGTCGTCACTGACGGCTTCACCGGGAACAACACGCTGAAGCTGATGGAAGGCACAATCGGGATGATGTTCGAGATCATGCGGACCAGCGCCCGCAGCTCGCTCCGTGGGCGCATCGGCGGCGCGCTCTTGCTGCCAACGATGCGCGAGGCGCGAGCGAAGCTCGACTACCGGCGCTACGGCGCCGTGCCGCTGCTCGGCGTAAACGGCAAGGTCTTCATCGGACATGGTCGAAGTGACGCCGAGGCGGTGACCAACGCCATCCGCGGGGCTGCCGAGGCTGACCGACAGGGCGTCTTGGACGATGTTCGTGAGGCGATCGCGGTTCGCCACCGACCGGCCACTGCCGATCGCCGGCTGAAGACCGACCAGGCCAGCTCCTGAGTGCCGCACCTCCGACAGTCGGCTTCCGCCCCCCGGTCTTGTGGCCCCCGGTCTTGTGGCCCTGGTTGCCCGCGCGGTAGCTGCGGCGGGGAGGGCTACTCCGAAGGGAGCGGCGAACGAGCACCGATCTCTTCGTCGGCAGCACCGGTCGCACCGGCACCCCGCCCGAAGCGCCACCAGAGCCTCATCGACTCTCGGAGTTGCTCTACCGCGTCAACCCCGTCACCGGTGCAACGGCCGAGGTGCTCGTCGAGGATCAGTGCGCCAGCAGAATCAATCCCGGAGCGGACCGCCATCAGTTGGGTGATCACATCTTCGCAGCTGCGACCCTCGTCGAGCATGCGATAGATGCCACGCACCTGTCCCTCGATCCGTCGGAGTCGGGCCCCGATCTGGTCGGTGGAGATCTGATCGCTCATCGGAAACCCCTTCGAGCGGCTATCCTGTTCGAACCGCGTCCGCCTGCCGGGTAGGTGGTTGACATACCCCTAGGGGGTATCTAAACTCTAGGTTGTCGCGAGGGTGCTGTCAACGGAGTCCGGTCAAATGGAGTCGCGGTCAGCATCAGCCGCCAAGGAAGCGATCCGGAGACGGATCATTGACGGAAGGATTCTCAATGGCACACCCCACTGACACCAGCGACCAGACGTTTGATACCGATGTCCTCGAGGCCGACGTGCCGGTCTTGGTTGACTTCTGGGCACCGTGGTGCGGCCCCTGCCGGATGGTCGCCCCGGTCGTCGAGGAGCTTTCCGACGACTACGACGGGCAGGTCAAGTTCGTCAAGCTCAACACCGACGAGAACCCGATGATCGCCGGCCGCTACGGAATCCGCTCAATCCCAACCCTCCTGCTGTTCAAGGGCGGTGAGGCAGTCGGGCAGGTGGTCGGGTTCCGACCGAAGAGCGATCTGGCCAAGCACCTCGATGAGGTCCTCGCCTAGGGCGCGAACAGCATCCTGCTGATCCAGGAGGGGGCAGCCCTGCAGCTGCCCCCTCTTCGTCTCTCAAGACCGGTCGCCACTCAGATCACGTTCTGTGGTTCAACCGTGCTGCCGCCGCCGGTCCCAGTCGCGCGGACGCCCTTCTCAACGCGGCGGCCCTGGCGCTCTTCGAGTCGCGTCAGGGCTCGGCCCTTGTCCGGATGTGGGTCGGGCCGGACGCCGTAGGCTTCGCGGCCCTCGTGGTCTTCTGGCAGGTGTTCGGTGACGGGAAGACCTTCCTCGTCGCAGAAGAGCAGTCAGTGGCAGTATTTCCAGCGCTGCATCTCCTCGCACGGGCAGATCCAGAACTTCTTGTCGATCTCCTCCTGCTTGTCCTCGAAGAACATGCAGGGGCAGAGCGGCTTCCCGACCTCATCGATGTTCTTGGCCAGTCCAATCACGAGGAAGTCGGTGATCTCGGACTGCGGGTGAAGATAGCTGCCACTCTTGTCTGCGAAGTTCTTGACGAACTTCTGCATCCGCTCGACGCTTTTGGACGAGGCGTGGCCGAAGTCTTCAGCTGAGGGACGGTCGATCGTCACCGTGGCTCCCGTCTACTCCGACCGGGCCCGCTGAGCCCGGTCGGCCCATCCTAGCCGATCGAGGGGACTGCGTCGCCGCATCTGGGGGGTTCTGCAACAAGATGCGAGCAGGTGCTGCGGACCAGGCGCCCGGGCTCCTATGATGTCGGGTGGGGGTGGATCGTGACCGGTGTTGCGCGCGGTCTTCAAAACCGTTGTGGGGCTACGTCGTAGTCCTGGGTGGGTTCGACACCCACGCACTCCCGCCACATCAAAACCCTAATGGGGACGGGCATTGTCCTTGGACCGGCCGATCTAGCTTCTCGCCGCGTTCCGCTGATCAAGTGATCAGTTGGCGCCAATTTGGCGCCAATTTTTTCCTATCGGGCGCCGGTGGAAGTAGCGTCCCAGGAAGTGGTGTCACCCAGGCAGACGATCTCTGCAAGGGGGACCAAGTCCGACCACAGTACCGAGGCAGACGATCTGTGCAACGGGGTCAGGTCCGAAGACAGCGGCCATGCAGGTGGACAGTAGGAACCACCGCGCCATCCTTCACGAGTGTCGAAGTCAGTGATGGAGGGCAACGATGGTCAGAGAGAGCGTGAACTTGTTGGAGCTGCTGCGCAAGCAGGCATCGGACGGTGACCTGGACTTCTTACGCGAGGCGGTGGCGGTGCTGGCCGATGCGGTGATGGACGCCGAGGTCTCAGCGCAGATCGGTGCAGGCTACGGCGAACACAGCGAGGAGCGCACGACGCGTCGCAACGGCTACCGGCCACGGCGCTGGGACAGGCGCGCGGGCAGCATCGATCTGCAGATCCCGAAGCTTCGCCAGGGTACCTACTTTCCGACCCTGCTCGAGCCCAGACGCCGCTCGGAGCGTGCCCTGCTGGCCGTCGTGCAGCAGGTATACGTCGAGGGCGTCTCGACCCGCCGCGTCGACGACCTCGTGCGCTCCCTCGGCTGTGAGGGCATCTCCAAGAGCGAGGTCTCGCGCATCTGCGCCGAGCTCGACGGTGTCGTCAGGAGCTTCCTCGAGCGGCCGCTCGACAGCGGGCCGTATCGCTACCTCTGGCTCGATGCGCTGACCCAGCGGGTACGCGAGGAGGGGCGCATCCAGCAGGTCAGCGTGGTGGTTGCCACCGCGGTCAACGCCACGGGGCAGCGCGAGATACTGGGTATCGACGTCGGCACGAGCGAGGACGGCGCCTCCTGGCTGGCCTTCCTGCGCGGCCTCGTCGCGCGCGGCCTGTCCGGCGTGGAGCTGGTCACCTCAGACGCCCACCAGGGGCTGAGGGGCGCGATCGCCACCGTCTTCGCCGGTTCGTCCTGGCAGCGCTTGTTGCGATCGGTCACGATCTATACCAAGTGATCGGTCTAAGACCAGGCCGCTCCGGGGCATGACCCACCCTTGTGTCGGCGGAGGCCGCACGAGGTTGGGGGGAAGGGATGCTCGGCGTGGAGGATGTGTACGTGCTGCGGCGCAAGGTGCTGGTCGAGGGCAAGAGCCAGCGCGAGGTGGCGCGGGAGATGGGGCTCGCGCGCGACACGGTGCGGCGCTACCTCGCGACGCCAGTACCGGAGCCACAGAAGCGGAAGCGGTCACGGCCGGTGCTGGAGCAGGTGCGGCCGCGGCTTGAGCAGTTGACCGAGGAGTGGTCCGAGCGCACCACGGCGAAGCAGCGCATCACGGGCCGGAGGCTCCACCGGGCGCTGCGTGAGGAGGGCTACGACGTCGGGGTGAGCCTCGTGCTCGAGTACCTCCGCGAGTGGCGCCGGAAGCGCGCCGAAGTCTACGTGCCGCTGGTCCACCGCCCGGGCGACGAGGCCCAGGTCGACTTCTTCGAGGTCGTGGTCGAGCTCGCCGGCGTGCGAAGCAAGGCCTGGCTCTTCCTGATGCGGCTGATGCACTCGGGGCGAGACTTCGTTCGGCTCTACGAGCGCCAGGACCAGCTCTCCTTCCTCGACGGACACGTCCGAGCCTTCGCCCACGTCGGCGGGGTGCCCCAACGCACGGTCTACGACAACCTCTCCGCCGCGGTGCGGCGGGTGCAGTTCCCGCGCCGCGCCCTGACCGACCGCTTCCAGGCGCTCGTCAGCCACTACTGCGTCGAGCCCTGCTTCGCGCGCCCCGGCGAGGGGCACGACAAGGGCGGCGTGGAGTCCCGTGGGAGGGGCGTGCGGCTCCAGGTGCTCACGCCGATCCCCCGCGGAGACTCGCTGCAGGACCTCTCGGAGGAGATGCAGGGGGAGGTCGACCGCCTCGCCTCCCAGCAGGTGTGGGGAGCGCTTCGCCGTGGAGGAGCCGCTGCTGCGCTCCCTGCCGGAGGTGGCGTTCGAGGCGCGGCACTCCAGCTCACGGCGCACGCGGCCGACGTAGGCGCGCACCGTCGCCTCGGCGACCGTCGCGCCGTACTCATCGACGAGGCGCTCCCAGACCCGCCGCGCCGTGTGCCGCTGCTTGCGCGGCGCGCTCAGGTCGGCGACAAGCCACTCCCGGATGATCTCCACGTGCGGACCGAGCTTCGGCGCCGCTCGAGACGCCTGCTTGCGTTGCGGCGGCAGCGCCGACTGCAGCGCCTGCCGTACCGTGCGCCGGTGCACGTGGTGGCGGCGCGCCAGCTCGCGTATGGGCAGCCCCTCCTCTCGCCATGCCCGTCGGATATCCTCGAACAACTCCACCCTCGACACACTCCTCTTCTTTCGCTCGGGGAGGTCTCAGTTGCCCGAGCGTAGCTGCTGGATGGGTCGGGGTGGGGCCAGTTCAGAGGATCAAAATGGCTCCAGATGGGGCCAAATCAGAGTAGCGTTCCCACGCCGACACCGGCGCCCACGCCCTCACCGGTGCAATCGGGGTTGGAGCCCTCCGATGTGAACATCGATTCCGACACCCCCTGGCAGGCAGTATTCGCCACCCTCGGCGCCTCCGAACAGTCCTGCATTCGCAGCGTACTGGGTGACGATCTGGACTCGGTACTCGAGCAGCCGGTCCTGGTCCGGGCCACGGCGGCCTGGCCGGACAAGATCTATTCATGCCTGGATCCCGAACATGTCCGAGCCATCTATCTCTCCACGGGGATTACGGGACTGGAACGAGATGTGGGCCGGGCCTTGCGCGAGGAGGAAGCCTCCTGCCTGCGAGAACTTGTGGCCGGTACTGACCTGGCCAGCGTGATTGCTGCCCCAGAGGACTCGCCCAGGGTCGTGGCGTTCACCGCGGCCTGGGTCTCCTGCGTACCGGACGTGTTCATCGCCTCCATGGTCCGGGGACTCGGGTGGAACCCGGAGGACTTCAACGAGGCGGAGAGGCTGTGCTTGCGCGAGGCGTTTCTAGACGTCGACTGGGAAGCAGTCGCTGAAGGGGCAGAGTTCGTTCTGGCCCTGCTCTCCTGCGTACCGGACGTGCTCATCTCGCTGGCACTCCTCGCGAATGGGTTGACCTTCGACGACCTGGGTGAGGAGGGGAGGCTGTGCTTGCGCGAGATGATTCGGGGCATCGACTTCGACGCAGCCTCGTCTGACTCCTCCGCGTTCGAAGCAGAGTTCCATGCGGGCATGGCCTCCTGCCTCGTTGCGGTCCCAGTCTCTCCGGCCGTTGTTCAGCCAGTCCCGACGGGGACGGCTCGGTGACCGCGAGGGGACGCGGTCCCTGATCGAGGTGCTGTTGCTGCTGCACCTCAGCCTGCCCTTCGTGGCCGTGCACGCCGCCCTCGACGCGGTGGAGCGGCCGGGCGCGGTCGACCCGGCGCTGGTCGCCATCGAGGCGCGCCGTATCGCCGACGGCCGCCGCGAGACCGCCGTCGTGGAGGGGCCGGCGCTCAGGCGCTTCGAACGCCCGGCCCCGGGCCTGGCCGGCTACGACGCGCTGCTCGCCCGAAGCGCCCGATGAGCGCGCCCGTGACCGAGCAGGCGGCGGCGCTCCAGGTCGAGGCGACCAGCCGCGCGCTGCACCTCCCCACCGTGCGCCAGCAGGCCGGCGCGCTCGCCGAGGCCGCGCTGCGCGACCGGCTCACCCATCTCGCCTACCTCGCCGAGGTGCTCCAATCCGAACTCGACGACCGCGATGCACGCCGCCGTGAACGCCGCATCCACGAGGCCCGCTTCCCCCGCCTCAAGCACCTCGCCGACTTCGACCTCGAGGCGGCGCCAACGGTCGACCCGACCATGCTCGCCACGCTGGAGCGCGGCGAGTGGATCGACGCGGGCCGGCCGGTCGTGCTGCTCGGCGACAGCGGTACCGGCAAGTCGCACCTGCTGATCGGGCTCGGCATGGCCGCCTGCCAGCGCGGGCTGCGGGTGCGCTACACGACCGCCGCGGCGCTCGTGAACGAGCTGGCCGAAGCCGCCGACGAGCGCACGCTCTCACGCCTGGTCGCCCGCTACGGCCGGCTCGACCTGCTCTGCCGCGACGAGTTCGGCTACGTCCACCTCGACCCGCGCGGAGCCGAGCTGCTCTTCCAGGTCCTCACCGAGCGTGAGGAGCGGGCATCCGTGGCGGTCGCCTCCAACGCCCCGTTCTCGGAATGGGGTCAGACCTTCGCCGACCCCCGCCTCGCTGCCGCGGTCGTCGACCGGCTCACGTTCCATGCCCACATCATCGAGACCGGCAGCGAATCCTATCGCCTACGGGTCACCACGTCCGCGAGGGGAGGTGCCCAGACAACCTGATCATGACCACAGGTGGTGGGGCCAAAACTGATCATCACCGTGGGGCCAGAATCAGTTGTCATTCCCAGGCGGGGGGAGCTGGGGAACGCATCGCGCCCGTCTACCCTAAACGCGGCGGGCGGCGCCCCTACCACATCCGGCGCACACAGGTTCGTCAGCAATGTGAACCGGCCCGAATTAGGCACCTCAGCGCAGCGCCGACTGACGGACGGAGCCAGCAGCAGCAACGAGTCCCGCTCGAAGGCGTGCTCGGCCATCCGGGTGTAGACCAACGCGTGCCAGCCGCGCGTGAGCCCACACGACCATCTTCGCGAGCGCATCGGTCGTTGCGGTCCGCGGGTTGGCCTGACCCCTTGCAGGCCAGCCTCGTGGTAGGGGGAGGGCCCACCGTCTACCGGCACGCTGACCACCGTTGGCGCCAATTTGGCGCCAAACTGGTCGGTATGCGACGAAGTGCGCGAGGATGAGCGGGCACGAAACCCCCTGTATTCATAGGCTCCGCGGGACTTATGGGGACGAGACGGCACCCCCAGAGACGGCCCCAGCCGGTCTTCAAAACCGTTGTGGGGCTACGTCGTAGTCCTGGGTGGGTTCGACTCCCACGCACTCCCGCCACATTTCGCCAAAGCTACGGCGGTGATGTTATGTCACTGAATGGACGACCCGCGATCGCCCCTTTCCGCTGTTCAGGTGATCAGTTGGCGTCAATTCCTTCGGATGCGGTCCCGGCTGTCGAGTAGCCGACACCCCGCAATCCCTCCGCGAAGTGGACGTGCCTGCTCGCCCGCCGCGTCGTCTCCGAGCTCTCCGCCCGCGGCTGGAAGCTCGATAGCGTCATGACGGACAACGGATCAGAGTTCCGCTCGCATGCCTCCGGGCAGATGGTCTCAGCGCTTGGCGCCCGGCAGCGGGGCATGAGTTGGGCATTCGAGATTCTGTTGGAGCCGGCTGATCGCGGTGACAGTCCCCCGGGCCTGCAATGACCGGCCAACGCAGGCCCACCGTGGCGTCAACTCGTTCGACCGCGACCCCGGCCGTCGAGGACGACATCGCCCCCTCAATCGGATGCGCCGCATCTTCCTGTGTGGATGGTAAGGAAGGACATGGGAGGCTTGCCCCGGGCGCGGCGATGGCACCGTACAGTGCGTAGAGGCGTGGCGGCACGCCACCGCGCGCGGCGAGCCACCGTAGGCCGAGGCCGCACAGCACCAGCCCGGCGGCGGGGCTGCCGTCATCCTCAGGGTACGTCAGATCCTCGACAGCTCGGCGGGGCCGGAACACGCTAGCCGGCGTCGACGGCGTCCTCACCGCCATAGCCCTCGCGCTCCTCGCGGCCCATCGCCGCGCGCTTCTGCTGCTGCTCGTCCCCGCGGTTCTAGTCGGCAGCATCCTCCTCAGGGATCGATGGCTTGGAAGGTTCCGCAGTTACTCACGTCGATGTTGGACCACTCGGAACGAACGTCGATGGTGACGCGGTCGGGTCTGGCGGGCAGACCTGAGTGCAACATCAGCTACCAGGTCGTGATCGACGGCGAGAGCTACCGTCAGAGGCTCTCGCCTCACCGGGCCCTGCTCGAGGCGCAGACGGGAGGTGATTGACGAGCGTCTAGCTCGTCAATGCCCTGACGCCATCACAAGACCGAACTGGACACGCGCAACCGAGACCCCCTGCGGCGTTTGGTCCGAAGGCGAGACCCTGTGAGTGCTCGAAGGCGGCAAGTCCACGACCTCGCGAGCAGCGAGGTTCTCGCCGCGTACACCCTCAAGTCCGACAATGGCGATCCGCGTGCCACATGGTGGGCAGCGTCGCACTCTGGGTCTCGGACCGCGGCGCCAAGCGCCTCTTCGCCTACCGGCTGCCGGAGGCACCCAGCGACGGAAAACTCCCACGGGAGCGGGGCGGACGGGTCGAGCCTCCAGCACGTCATCTCGCTGACTTCGCCCAGGGCGCAGGCCTCGTACCATCCCACGGAGACGGCCGGGAACGGTCCGGAGGGATCTTCCCCGGGCGAGGCGCGCTGATACCCCAGCACCTCGACTCAGCTTGGCCGTCGATGGCGCACGCCCCGCGCCGGCCGGCCTGAATCGCCGTGTGGCGCCCGGCCGGAGGCTCCGATTCACCGTCCTCTTGGTACCCCAGCAGACGACCTTGGGAGCGCCGACGCCACCGGCGATCCACTTGGCCGTTGGCGTCAATTTGGCGTCAATTCTGTCGCCACGGGACAAAATGAGATAGGACGGGTCGGCACTAAACGCGCCCATTTCCCCGACTCTCAGGTTTGAGAGGGGACGTGCTGGCACGCGGCGGGACGTACCGGTCGGAACTTCAAAACCGCTGGGGCTACGTCGTAGTCCTGGGTGGGTTCGACACCCACGCACTCCCGCCACATCAACGCCCTCATGGGGACGGGCATGGCTCGGAGCCGACCGATCTCGACTCGGCCGACGTCGCCAACTACGTATGCGCCATGGCCACGGACTGGTGCGGCTCATCCGCGAGATTCATGGTGTCCTTCTCAAGGAGGTGCGGGGCGTCGAACGGATCCCGGGCGAGTTTCGGCCGGCTCAGAGTTGGGTCGATGCTTCAGACAGCACGCTCGCAGCTGCGAGCCACGTTCCGCCTCCTTCGCATGAGATGCAAGGGGAGCTTGGCGACCTGGGACATTCCTTCACCGGAAAGACCCTCTCCCCGAACGGGCCTCAGCTTTGCAAGTGCGACCTCTCTCGTCGCGATCTTGGAGCAGCTGGGCCGGCTTATCGAGATTGTCGGGCGCAGGCGCGATCGCATGTTCGTCTACAATCCGTAGGTGAAGCTCTTCCACGATGCCGAGCTAGAAGGCTAGACCCGCGGTGCAGACGCTGTAGCCGGCGTGGGGCGTCTGGGCGCCACGACCTCGAAGCCCGCGATAGTCGACATGCCCGCCGACTGTCCACCATCCCCGGAGGATGAGGCCCGCATGAGCAGTATCGAATATGGCGTCTTCGACCACATCGAGCACCTGCCGGGTGTGCCCCTCGACCAGCTCTACCAAGACCGGCTGACACAGCTCGAGGCCCTCGACGAGGCTGGCTTCTTCGCGTACCACCTCGCCGAGCACCACACGCCTGCTGTGCACAGCATGGCGCCCTCTCAGAATGTCTTCCTCGCGGCAGCCTCTCAACGCACCAGGCGCCTGCGATTCGGTCCGGGCGTCTACGTGCTGCCGCTCCATCACCCCCTACGGCTGATCGAAGAGGTGTCGATGCTCGACCATCTGTCCGGGGGCCGGCTCGAGATTGGCGTCGGACGAGGCGGCGTGCTAGAGGCCTACTTCTGGGGACAGGACTCCGACCCGGAGACGAATCAGGCACGCTACGACGAAACGCTCGACCTCCTGGTGCGCGGGCTCTCGCACGACTCGCTTTCGTACGGTGGCCGGTTCTGGCAGTTTGAGGACGTACCAATGCGCCTCCGCCCGCTCCAGCGACCACACCCGCCGCTCTGGTACATGCGGAACCCGGGAACCGCAGCCGAGCACGGCATGAACTGCATCGTCGTAGGCTCTCTCGACACACTCGAGGCAAACGTGATCCGTTACCGTCGCATCTGGGATAAACATCAGGGTGTCGGCGCTCTAACTGCCCAGGGAACGGTCCCCAAGATCGGTCTCGTCGTCCACACTGTCGTCGCGGATACCGACGAGGCGGCGATCAGGGCGGCGAAGCCGGCCTGGGAGGCCTATCGCTGGAACCTCGGCACGCCCCGGCGCTTGGAGGCTGAGCGACGGCAGCTCACCCAGTTTCTCAATCGCAGCGACACAGGCGACGGGCAGGCGGGCAGCCCGGATCGCCATCGCGCCGTCGAGGAGCGTCGTGATCTCGACCAGGCACTGGAGCGGCTGTCTGAGGAAGAACGAGCGGTGCGCCGGCAGCGTAGACGGCTCCCCGGTGAGATCGCCGGCGGTGTGATGGCTGGCTCGCCAGACTCAATCAGGCGGTTCATGGATGAGTACCTGGCGACGGGCGCGAACTACATTGTCTGCTCCTTCCAGTGGGGCGACCTGTCGCATGAACAGGCGATGCGCTCCATCGAGCTCTGGGCGACCGAGGTGATGCCACACGTCGCCGCGCTGGAGGTCGACCGCGGCCCGTGAATCGCCCGCTGTCAGGGCGGGTTGCGAATCACGCTGACCAAGTCCCGGCCCATGCTCGTGGCGCGAGTGGGTTCTTTGAGCACGACGAAGCCGAGCTTCGCAGCGGCCGGAAGTCCGAGAGCGCTCGTGGCCGGGGCGCTCCTGCAGATCATTCCCAACCTGCTCGCGTCCGCCGAGGCGCCGTTCGTCGGAGTGACCACCAACGGAGCAGTGGAACCCCGACAGCCATCCCGACCACGCCCATCCTGGAGGCCGCGAAGCTAACCGTCTTCGCGACGCCGGAATTCGCGGCGACACTCGTGCGCCTGCGCTACTGCGCTCACACCAGGGCTTACGCTGCGAAGCGCACCGCGGAGGGCATGTCCAGGAACCAGCGGAACAGCAGGTTGTATTCCAGCTCCTCGCAGAAGGCGTGCTCCTGTCGTCCACGCATGCGACCATCTCCACGTCTGCGGGCTATCGATCGCCCGCTCATGCACGTGGACATATGATCTCACCCGAAGCGTTTTTCCGCAGCCTGCTAGGGACTTCAAAGCCACGATGTACGGTGCCGGCTACGGCTCGTCGGCTTTGGCACGGCGGTCGCTACCGTTGGCGGTCCGGCCCGTGCGTCGCGATCGTTGCGGCGCCAGCATGACATCCGCGGCAAGAGGTCGCCCCGGCGCTCAGCGTCGGACCGAGCTCCCCAGGGACCTCAGCGCCGCCGCCAACGCCGAGGCGGCATCGCGAGCATCGGCGAAGAGCATCAGGGTGTTGTCTGCCGCAAACAACGGGTTCGGGATGCCTGCGAATCCAGCGCCCAGCGATCGCTTCACGACCACGACCGCCCGCGCCTGATCGGCGTCGAGGATGGGCATGCCCGCGATCGGCAGCGAGGGGTCGGCACTCCGCGCCATCGGGTTGACCACGTCGTTCGCGCCGAACACCAGCACCACGTCAGTGTGACGGAACGTCGGATTGATCTCGTCCATCTCCTTGAGCTGCTCGTAGGGGATATCCGCCTCGGCCAGCAGCACGTTCATGTGGCCAGGCATGCGGCCTGCCACGGGATGAATCGCGAATTCGACCTCGATGCCACGCTCTTCGAGCTGGTTCATCAGGTCGTGCACGGCGTGCTGCGCCTGCGCGACGGCGAGGCCGTAACCGGGCGCGATCACCACCCGGCGGGCCGCATCGAGAAGCATCGCGACCTCCTCGACAGACGCAGAGTTAACCCGTCCCGCGTATATGTCATCGCTGCTCGTTTCCGAGGCGACCTCGGCACCGACGCCAGCGAACATGACGTTCTGCAAAGAGCGATTCATCGCCCGCGACATCAGTGCCGTGAGGATGAAGCCAGCCGCACCGACGAGCGAGCCGGCGATGATCAGCACGCTGTTGTTCAGCACCCAGCCGTGCCCGGCCGCTGCCAGGCCCGAGTAGGCGTTGAGCAACGAGATCACGACCGGCATGTCTGCCCCGCCGATCGGGATGACCAGCATGACGCCGAGCACCGCCGCGAAGGCAACCAGCAGCCAGAACGGGAGCGAGGGGTCCGAGTCGGCGATCAGCCAGATGCCGAGCGCAAGGCAGACCGTTGCCAGTAACGCATTCAGCACGTGACGGCCGGGCAGCAGGATCGGGCGTTCGGTCACGAGGCCCTGCAGTTTGCCGAAGGCGACCGCGCTGCCCGTCATCGAGACGCCGCCGATCAGCCCGGAGGCGACCGCCGCGACCGTGAACTGGAAGCCGACCTCCTCCACGAAGCCGCCCTTGAGCGCCTCTTCGAGCGCAGCGCCGACGGCGAGCGCAGAGGCGCCGCCGCCGAAGCCGTTGAACACCGCCACCACCTGCGGCATCGCCGTCACCGGCGAACGGTAGGCCATGAACGCGCCGATCAGCGCGCCGACGACGATGCCGGCGATGATCACCTCGAAGCTGACAATGCGGTGGTCGGTCAACGTGACCACGATGGCGAGCAGCATGCCGGCCGAGCCGAGCAGGTTCCCGCGCACCGCGGTGCGTGGGTGCGACATGTTCTTGAGCGCGAAGATGAAGAGGACCGCCGCTACGAGATAGAGGAGATCGATCCACTCCGTGGTGAGTTCAGGCACGATCGCCCTTGTCGCGGAACATCGACAGCATGCGGTGCGTCACCAGGAACCCGCCGACGACGTTCGCCGTCGCCATCGCCACTGCGAGGACGCCAAGGATTGTGGTAAGGACGGTGAGCTGGGCGCCCGCGGTGACGAGCGTGCCCACCAGCGTGATCCCGGAGATCGCGTTGGCCCCTGACATCAGTGGCGTGTGCAATAGCGGCGGCACCTTGGTGATCACCTCGTAACCGACGAACAGCGCGAGCACAAAGATCGTGAGCGCCGCAACGAAGATCTCCACTCGCTACTCCATCCCTGCGAGCTGCGGCGCGAGCGCCGGCAGTCCGAGCTGGTCACGCACACGCGGGTGCACGACATCGCCGCCGTGCGCGACGAGTGTCCCGCTCACGATCTCGTCGTTCCGGTCGAACGACGGCGCGCCTTCGCGCAGCACGTGCTGAAGGAACGCCGCGACGTTCCGCGCGTACATATGGCTGGCGTCGAAGGGAGCGCCCGAGGCCAGGTCGAGCGGCCCGAGGATCATGACGCCGTCCGCGTCCACACGGTCGCCCGGGCGGGTCAATTCGCAGTTGCCGCCCGTCTCGGCGGCGAGGTCGACTATCACCGACCCTGGACGCATCCGTCCGACCGCGTCGGCGGTCACGAGTAGCGGCGCGGCGCTGCCGGGTACCGCGGCCGTGGTGATCACCACGTCGCTCTCGGCGACCACGTTCGCGAGCAACGAGCGCTGGCGAGAGTAGAAGTCCTCACCCATCGCCTGGGCGTATCCGCCGCTGTCCTCGGAGTCGGCCAAGTCGAGGCCGAGGTCGACGAAACGCGCGCCGAGGCTCTCAACTTGCTCGGCGACGGCTGGGCGGACATCGTAGGACTGCACGACCGCCCCGAGCCGTTTTGCCGTCGCGATCGCCTGGAGCCCGGCGACTCCCGCTCCGACAATGAGCACGCGGGCGGGGGTCACCGTGCCGGCGGCGGTCATCATCAAGGGGAACATGCGGGTGAGTTCCCCGGCCGCCATCAGCACCGCGCGGTAGCCCGCGATCGTGGCCATTGAGGTCAGCGCGTCCATCGGCTGCGCACGGCTGATTCTGGGCAGCAGCTCGAGGGCGAACGCACTCACGCCTCGCGCGGCGAGAGCGGCGATACGCTCCGGGCTCCCGAGGGGATTGAGCAGCCCGACGAGTGTCTGCCCGGCGTGCAGGACGTCGAGCTCGGAGCCACCGCCGGGCGCACGGACCCGGACGACGATGTCCGCTTCGGCGAGCAGTTCCGATGCGCTCCCGATGAGTCGAGCATCGGCCGTTGCGTAGTCCGCGTCGGCGATGCCGGCTGCACGGCCGGCGCCACGTTCGACGAGCACATCAACACCGCTCGCCACGATCTGGGACACGACGGTCGGGACGAGTGCCACCCGCCGCTCACCCTCAGCCCGCTCCGCCAAGACGCCAATAATCACACGAAGTCCCCTCAGGCTCGCGAAGCGTACGCCGAAGACCGGTCGGTCGCCAGTTGGCGCCCTCGAGCGCGCGTCGCGCGGTCAGGTCCCGGTGCGGGAGTGTCGCGACGAAGTCCGCTCCGGCGGACGCGGCTCGCCGAGGAGCGGGAGAGTGTGAACAGGTTCAGGAGCTGCCGCCCGAGTCGACGACGTACGCCTCGCGCACCCACGGGGTGACATCGTCTGCCTGCACTCGGAGCCACCCGTCGCAGCGCCCGGTGCCCGTCTCCAGCACCTCGACTTCGGTGCAGGCCACGACGACCAGCGTCGGGACGTGCCAGCGCCTCACCGCCTTGTCTCGACTCGCGCCAGCGACGGTGACCGACGACGCGCCGACGGGCGTCAGCGCGACGCGGGCGTCAGCGGGAAGGAGGTGACGGGAGGAGGAACCCGCTGACCGCGGCCTGCCGCTCGGGCTCGTGCCGCGAGGCCGTGGACGCACGCTCATGCCTGCGGTCGCAGAGGCACCGTCAGAGACGAGGGATCGGGTGCGTGGCACCGACGCCGCCTGACGTCGGTGCGCATGCCCTGGGTGCGTGGCATGACCGAACATGGGGCAGCCGATCGGATCCGCCGCCCCCCGCGCAAATTTTATGCCCGCCCACTCAGTTATACCAATCGCCGACGCTGCTCCAGACCTGTCAGCGAGCGAGCGTATGCCCACGCCGGGCGCGCGACTCATCAGGACCAGGCAGCGCGGAGAAGCAGCGCCGCTGGGCTTGAACACCGGTGTGCCGTTCGGCGTAGGGTGGGTTTGGCGCCCAGGCACTCCCGCCACACCGGCAGATGCCCCGATTCAGAGATTCGAGAGGTTACCGATGAACTCGATCGCGACGATGCCCGCGCTGCTCCACCCGCTGGATCCGCCAACGGCTGAGGAGATCAACGTGGCGGGTGGCCTGGTGCAGGCGGATCTCGAAGGTGCCGCGGTCTTCTCATCGGTCGCGCTGATCGAACCCGACAAGGACCAGGTCAAGGCACGCGAAGCGAACCCGGGTGACGTCCTTCCGAGGTGCCTGCGCGTTACCGGCTTCGATACCGTAAGAGGGCAGAGCTTTGCCGCGGACGTCGACGTTCGTGAGGCCCGACTTCAGGGGGTGACCTACCTCGGGGATGCTCAGTCCGCCATCAACGAGGTCGACGTGCACCTCGTCACGAAGATCGTCAAGGAGCACGACGGCTGGCAGACGGCGATGAGGGCCCGGGGTGTCCAGGAGTTCGAGCTGGTGCAGATAGACCCCTGGCCGACGGGGGGCTTCATTGATGAGAGCCTTCCGCGGGGACACCGCGGGTTCAGGGCCATCACCTTCGTTCGAGAGGACGAGACGGACAATGGCTATGCACGGCCCGTTCAGGGGCTGATCGCCCACGTTGACCTGACTGCCGGCGAAGTGACGCGCCTCGAGGATCACGGAGTGGTGCCCTTGCCACCTGGATCTGGCCGTTACGACGCGCAGAGCCAGCCCGAACTCCGAGACCCCCCTCTGCCCCTCGAGATCACCCAGCCCGACGGCGTGAGCTTCACCGTCGACGGGTACTCGGTGGCCTGGCAGAAGTGGCAGTTCCGGGTCTCGATGCACCCGATCCACGGGCTGGTGCTCCACCAGCTGAGCTACGGCGACCCCGGTCGGCAGCGTTCGATCCTCTACCGCGCGTCACTGTCCGACATGGTCGTCCCCTACGGCGACCCCGATCCGATGCACGGCTGGAAGCATGTCTTCGACGCCTCCGAGGCGTCGATCGGCGCCCTCTCTGGCTCGCTGACACTGGGCTGCGACTGCCTGGGCGAGATCCGCTATCTCGACATCAATGTGATCGGCTCCAACGGGGAGGCGCGTCGGATCGAGAACGCCATCTGTCTCCACGAGGAGGACTACGGCATCCTCTGGAAGCACTACGACGCTCGAGGCGGTACCGACGAGGTACGCCGGTCGCGGCGGCTGGTGATCAGCGCGATCCATACGGTTGGCAACTACGAGTACGGCTTCTTCTGGTACCTCTATCTCGATGGCACCATCCAGATGGAGGTGAAGCTGACCGGTATTGTCGGCGTCAGTGCCGTAGCCGACGGCGCGGAGCGGCCTGAGTTTGCGCCGCTGATCGCGCCCAATCTGGCATCTCCCGTCCATCAGCACCTGTTCAGCTTCCGGCTCGATTTCGACCTCGATGACGCCCCGATGAGCGTCTACGAGGTCAATGCCGAACCGCTTGCGCCCGACGACCCCGAGAACCCCTACGGCACGGCGTTTCGTGCGGCGACGACCCGGCTCGACAGTGAGCAGACCGCCAGGCGAGATGCGAACCCCCAGTCATCCCGCACCTGGAAAGTGGTGAGCACCACCTCCAGGAATCGCATGGGGATCCCCGTCGCCTACAAGCTGCTGCCCGGGGCCACTCCCGTGCTGCTCGCGGGCGAAGACTCCCCCGTTGCACGCCGTGCCGGTTTTGCCCGGCACAATCTCTGGGTCACGCCATATCAGCCGGACGAGCTGTCGGCCGCGGGCGACTACACCAACCTCCACCCCGGCGATGGCGGGCTGCCGTCGTGGACCGAGCAGGACCGGAGCCTGGTCGACACCGACATCGTGCTCTGGCACACCGTCGGCCTCACGCACGTGCCGCGGCCGGAGGATTGGCCGGTGATGCCCGTGGAGTACTGTGGCTTCCACCTCCAGCCGGTTGGATTCTTCGAACGCAACCCCGCCCTCGACCTCCCGTCACCGGAGACGGTCTGTGACTGCGCTCCGGGCGAGTGCACGCACCATCACGGTGGACATGATGCGCACAACGGGCACTAGCGCCGGCGGTTGTCGGGCCGCCTGATCGGCGGCAGGGACACCTGGCCCCGGGCGCTCACGCCCCCGAGGCGCCGCCCGTCGACTTCAGTGCGGGCAGTAGTTCGTCGGAGATCAGTTGCATGCTCGAGAGCGCCGTCTCCACCGGCATTCCGGCCCAGTGGGTGCGGAGGACGAGCTGCGTCGGCGCGAGCTGCTCCAGGTAGGGCTGGAGCAGCTCGTAACACTCCTCCGGTGAGCCGAGGATGAAGCGATCTTCGACGAGCTCGTCGGCGGGCCGGTCGAAGGAGTCCGCCGGTCGCATCACCTGATCTTGCCCCTATGCGGCATAGGTCCGGTACTTCTCAAAGAGGTGAGGCCCGGCCATCTCCAGTGCCGCCGCTCGATCCCGCGCGCAGTAGATCTCACGGAAGAGGGGGAGCTCCGCTGGCGGGGGCCTTCCGCAGCGGTCGAGTTCGTCCCGATAGATCCGGAGCTGATCGACCAGCGTTGAGAGGGTCGCGTGCGGATTAATGAACCACGTGTCACCGAGGCGAGCTGCTCGGCCGAATCGCGCGGTCGCTGTTGGCCGCGATCCAGATCGGTGGGTGAGGCTGCTGCACTGGTCGGCTGGTCATCGTGACCCGGTCGAGGGTGCACGTGTCACTCGCGTAGTTCACCGAGTCCTCGGTCCACAGCCGCTTGACCAACGCGAGGTATTCCCTCGAAGCGGGTCACCCGCTGGCCGCGAGGGACGCCGAAGGCGTCGGACTCGACCGGTCGGTAACCGAGTCCGACCCCAAAGACGAAGTTGCCCCGCGCGAGGATGTCGAGCGTGGCGACGGTCTCTGCGGTCATGACCGGGTTGTGGAGGTTCAGAAACAGCACCCCAGCCCGGTCATCATGTCCCCGGCTTCAGGCATCAGGCGGGCGAGGAAGGGCACCAGCTGGAATACTCGGTTCCCCTCGTTCAGGAAGTGCTGGCCAGAGAAGAGGGAGTCCCACGCGTGATCGCGCGCGTGATGGACCATCGTGATCTGCTCGTTCGAGCGCCCGCACCATGTCCTTGTCGGTGTGCTCCTGCCCGGTCACAAAGAGGCCGATCTTCATCGTGAGCGTCCCTGCTGCATGCTGGCCGCGGGAACGGAGGGCGAGTCCGGTTCGGCGCCGGAGTCCATCCGTGACTGGAACCGGACCTTAGCACGCGGACGATCGGTGCTGGACCCGGGAGGGCTCGCTTCGCCGGGGCCAGGCCGGGCCCGGGAACTGGCCTCCGCGGCGCCCTGACCGGATCCGACGCTACTGTGGAATCAATGCGGGGAGGCGCGCAGCACCCGAGGGTAGCGCCGGCGGTTCGTTACTCCAGCCGGGTCTTCGGGCTGCTCAGCTCCGGCTCCAGCAGCGCTACTGGAATCGTTCGGGCGTGCGCATCCGTCGCTGCAGCTGTGGTAGTGATCGTGGTGACCGGCCCCATCGCATGCGGCTCCAGAGACGCCACGCGCGTAGCTGGCGAGTCGAACTCGGAGCTGGTCACTCGATACGGTCTGGTAACTCGATGGAGCGACGCTGGAGCATCTTTGGTTCGCCGTGTGGCCGTGCCGTGGCTCCCGCAGGCACGAGACCGGGTCGGGGTCGAGATATATGGTCGCCGCCGAGGGTGACAGGGTCTGAGGAGGCCGAGATGGCGCGTGAGAAAGACGGTGTCCTCCAGCTAGACAAGGAGGCCGGTGGCCGGATCTGGGTGATCACCATGAATCGCCCAGAGCGACTGAATGCGCTCAATGGTGAGCTGCGTCGGGCGCTCTACGAGACGTACTGGGAATTCGCGCAGGACGATGATGCGTGGGTCTCGATTCTGACCGGCACCGGGCGAGCCTTCTGCACGGGACAGGACCTGCGGGAACGAGCGGACCGTGACGCCGCGGCCGCGGCCGGTCTGCCGGATCCGATGGTGCAGCTCCCCGACCATCTGCAGAATATCTTCCCGCTGTCAGAGCAGATCAACTGCTGGAAGCCGACGATCGCGGCAGTCAATGGGGTTGCCGTGGCCGGTGGATTCAATCAGGCGCTGCAGTGTGACATCCGGATCGCCGCCGCCACCGCCGAACTCGGCATCACCGAGGTCCGCTGGAATCAGGGTGCGGGCTGGGTACACCAGCTGACGCGCGTCATCGGCCTCGGGCGGGCGCTGGAGCTGACGCTCTGGGGCGACCGGCGCATCAACGCCGAGCGAGCCTACGAGTGGGGGCTGGTGAACCAGGTGGTGCCCGCCGAAGATCTCATGGAGACGGCGATGGAGTGGGCGACGCGGATGCTCGTGCTGGCGCCACGCTCTGTACGCAACCTCAAGGAGATCCTCTATCGCAGCGGCACGATGGGACCGATCGAGGCGCAGCGCTACGCTGCGAACCTGGAGCAGAACCTGCGCGGCATGGAAGACTCGGTTGAAGGGCCAAAGGCGTTCTCGGAGCGTCGAGTACCGGTATTCCGCAACCGGTAGCCGAGCGGCCCGAGGCTGTTCGTGAGAGGCGGCGGCCACGCCTGCCGCCGGTCGGCTAGGCTGTGGCTAACGCCGGACGATAGCGGGGTAGTGCGCCATGAAGTTGTGCATCGTCATTGTTCCGGGAGCGGACGGCGATCGCCTGCTGGACCGGCTCGCCCAGATGGATTTCGGCGCGACCAAGGTCGGGTCGAGCGGTGGCTTCCTCCGTCGCGGCAGCGTGAGCGCGCTGGTGGCGGTCGAAGACCGCCGCGTGTCTGAGCTGATGGCGCTACTGCACCGTGACTTCCCCGAGGTCCTGGAGTCGGTGCCGGTGAACATGCTGCCCCTGGCCGAGGAGTGGGGGCCGCCCACCGAGGTGATCGATGTGCGGGTAGGCGGTGCCGTCGTCTTCGTGATCGACCTGGAGCAGGTGGTTCGGGTCTGACGCTCCCCCTCGGTC
This sequence comes from Dehalococcoidia bacterium, assembly GCA_965249675.1. Classification (GTDB taxonomy): domain Bacteria; phylum Chloroflexota; class Dehalococcoidia; order UBA2979; family UBA2979. Next base: position 894,556 of record OZ252250.1, on the reverse strand, counting down.
CGCTTCGCCGCGTTCAATCAGGTCGTCGAGTCGGCCGATATTGCGGTCGGGAGCTCCGTAGGAACTCTCCGGCTCGCTCGGGGCTCTGAGCCATTCGATGAACTTCCGTCTCATTTTGCGGTCAGAGGCGGATCGAGTGTTCCGGCAGTTCCCGATCAGCGGCGGCCGAAGAGGCGGCGGACGGATGACCACATCCCGCCCGATCCCACGCCGTCGAGGAAGTCGGCCCACGCCTGCTCGGCCTTTACCGAGCGGTCGAGGCCCCTGACGCGGTCGTCAATGATGTCGCGTACGCGTCCCTCCTCGCCAGCGTCCAGCCAGAAGCCGTGTTCGTTGGGACACGTGTCCAGTTCGAGGTTGTAGGCCCGATAGTTGAACGCGACCATCGGCTCCCGACACCTCGGGCAGGAGATCGCGGACTCACGCCTGGCGTAATCGACCATGCCGCGGCGTTGATCCTCGTCGCTCGCGCGGGTGGCCTCGAGCTGATCGAGTTCGTGATGGTCAAGCCAGCGACCGTTGCAGGTCGGGCAGTGGTCGACCTCGATCCCGTGCATCCGTTCTTCGAGCAGCAATGTTCCGTCATGAGGACACAGCATCAGCGACGGCCTTTCCAGTTGGCGCACGGGGTGGGCCTGGTCAGGCTAGGGTACCCGCAGGTGGTGCCCCTGTCTCACTGTCCGGTAAGGTGGCGCGAAGGGTCGCAGACGGCATATGAGGTGCGTTGTTGACGGCAGCTGACGCGGTGGATACTCGAAGATTTCGCGACATCATGGGGGCCTTCGCGACGGGCGTCACGGTTGTGACCGCGGTCTCCTCCGACGGTCCGCGCGGCATGACAGCCAACGCCTTCCTGTCGCTTTCACTGACCCCGCCACTGGTGATCGTCTGCGTGCAGAGCGACAGCTCAGTTGCTCCGATCTTCGCGGCTGCCGACGCCTTCGGCGTCAACATCCTGGCCGACGACCAGCGTCCGATCTCAGACCTGTTTGCCAGCCACGGGAGGCCAGCAGAGCCGATGGGGGGCTTCCCCTACCGGGAAGGTAGTCTGGGGGTCCCGCTGCTCGACGGCGTGCTCGGTTTTGCCGAATGCCGAGTCGTCGACCGCCTGCCTGGCGGGGACCACACGGTCATGGTCGGGGAGGCTACACAGGTGTCGTTCGATCGGGACGATGTCTCTCCGCTCCTCTTCTATCGAGGTCGATATCGACAGTTGGGCGGGGAGGTCTAATACCCTCGCACGGCGTCCACGGACGGCGTGACCGCCGATACCGTCGGTGATAGCATTGGCCCCCCGGGCGCTCGCCCGATCCGCGGTGGGTGTAGCTTAGTGGTTAAAGCGCCAGGTTGTGGCCCCGGAGACCGTGGGTTCAAATCCCATCACCCACCCCACCTCACCCGTCTGTTCGGCGCTCTGCTGGTGGTCGTGATGCTGGTGGTCGCCTGTGGCGGCGATGACGTTGAGGCTCCGGTCTCGAGTGAGGGACGGGGCGTCGGCGACCGCTACTTCCGAATCTTCGAGGTCGCCGACTTCGGCGATAGCCTGACCGTCTACGACCAGGAACTGCCGCCAGACCTGGCATCGCTCCTTAACCCGGGTCTTGATCTCTCGGCCGAGCAGGACCAGGACATGGTGCGGTTTCCGGTGCACCCGGCGGGTGTGCTGCTCGGGTCCTACGAGGTCGGGCGCCACGACGGATCGACCGAGATCTGGATGATGTTTGATGTCCCCGGGGCCGCCGAGGAGACCGAAGCTACGCTCGTTTCCCAGCTGGATGAGACTCCCTGGCAGCTCACCGGCGGGCAGTCCAATGAGCTGCTCAGTGCGATCTCGTTCCGGAGCACCGTCTCGGCGGCGATCGACGGCTTTGCCACGGTCCAGGCCCTGCCCTCGACGGCGACCTTCATGGTGACGGTCGAGCGAGGCGGGGAGACGCTGCAACTCGAGTTGCCGAGGGATGCCTGGCTACCGGAACTCGATCTGCGATATCGCACACTCTCCCGTGGGCTCGAGGTGACCGAGGTGCTCCGCGGCGGGGATTTCGTGATCGGCGACCTGATCGTTGCCATCGGTGCCGACGAGACTGACGGCCAACCGGTCAGCGATCAGGACAGCCTCTGGGTGGCGCTCCGTGCGGTCAGCCGGGCCGGGGAGCAGCATGCAGGCGTGACCTACCGGCTGACGATCCAACCGGGCAACTCGCCGCCCGACCCGACCTTCCAGCTGCCGGCGGCGCGGCCGCTGCCTCCCGCCTTTCCGGCTGCGTTCTTGCTCGGTGACGACCTCACGCCGCTCGAGGTGAGGTGGGCGCGTCAGGAGGCTGGCAACGCATTCCAGGTGACTGCCGTCACCGAGTTGCCATCCTCGGCGCTGACCGAGGCGATCCGGGAGCGGCTCGAGGTCGCCGGGTGGGAGTTGACCGGCGACCAGGCGGAGGGCTTCGCGACCGTACTATCGATCGCCGATGGTGATGGTCGATACGCTGGCACCGTCCGGATCGACGTATTCGTGGTGGATGACTCGTTCAACTCTGTGACGATCGAGCTTCAGGGCCAGTAGTCGCCGCCGACGGGCTCCGGTGTCTTATCGACACCGATCTGAGTCGGCGACAACGGAGCGGTGATGGTGGTCAACCAGACTCACTGCACATTCCGTCCAGGGTTCCTGAGGCCTGCGTGTGGCGAGGCTCGGGATGGCCAGTGCGTCTATTGTGGGCACGTCTTCTGCGACCGACACGGTGTGCATGGCGAGGACCATCTCGAAGTCTGCAACAGACCGAAGTGCCGGGCGAAGCTCGACGATGTTCGCTCACATCAGGAGTGGGTGAGACGAGTACGAGCTGCGAACGAGCTGCGAGTCTGCGCCTCCGAGGGCTGCCGAGGGCCGATGCAATACCACTGCGAACGCTGCCGACTGCAGTTCTGTAGCGAGCACCTGCGCTCGATAGAGATCACCGAGCACCGATACAACCCGCCCAGGCCGGTCGCGGTCGTGCTGTGCGGTCACTGCGCGGCCAGACGCAAACTCTGGGACTGAGGCGAGCGCCCTCCCCTGCGGGACGATTAGATGTCTATCCCACCTCCGGTCGCGTCAGCGGGCTCGGCACTCCTGTGATCGACGACGACGTTCAGCGTGGTGCGATCTCGGAGCGGGTTCGTGCGTGGAGCCATGTCATTCCAACGGGCCAGCAGGCGATTCATATCTGCCGTCATCACCATCCGCCTGCCGGGGAGCGTCTCGGTCAGGACGGTACCCGCCGGAGCGACCACGTAGCCACCACCCGTCTCGCGACAGTCGCCTGAGGCCACAACGTAATAGTGGTGCTCGAGCGCCCGAGCACGGGCGACGAGACGGAGTGGCGCGCCGATCTTGCCGGCCGACCAGGCCAGCACTTCAGCCCCTTGCAGCTTGAGGGCTCGTGGCAACTCCGGAACCAGCCCTTCGACCCCGCTGAGCAGGCCGACCCGGCCGATCAGTGTCTCTACGACCGGTGGCGGCGTGTCCCCCGCGCTGAAGCCAGCCTGCTGTTCCGCCCTGGAGAGGTGTGTCTGGCGGTGCCGAGCACTGACCCCGAACGGGGTGATCAGGTACTGGGTCTTGAAGGTCTGACCATCGGTGCGCTCCGCCATCACCGCGGCGATGATCGTGGAGTACTCGGCAGCGAGCGCCTGAAGCAGCGGTAGGCATTCCGATGCGGTGATCGCGCGGGGATCGCTCCCGGCGAGATCGGGGAAGACGATCAGCGCGGCATCTTGAACGGTGGCCGCTCCCACCAGTTCGCGGGCCCCCTCGATCAGGTCCACGGCGGAGGGGAGCGCATCGATCGCAGCAGCGGCGACGCGCGCGGCGGCATCTTCGGCGATCAGGGGGACACGGGCAATTCGGACAGCCTCGGAATCCTCGATGGGGATGTCGAGTTCGTCGTAAAAGTCAGCACGGCGCTCGACCGGCGGGCCGACCGCCCCGTCCAGGTCGAGCGAATGCAGCACGATGCCAGCGGAGGCGCTGGGTGCGCGGACCGTCCAGATCCCGGCGGGGCTGACTACCCCAGATTGACCGGCGTAGACCACGGACTTGGCCTCACTGCCAGCTTTGTCTGCAGAGACGATCCATGCGCCGCTCTCGATCGCGCGAGTTGGCATCAGGAACTCGACCTGGGGATTGCTGAGGCGTGCCGGATCTCGTCCGGCCGTCACCCAGGCGGTGGGATTAATGATCAGTTCCGCGCCGGCCTGAGCGTAGCCGCGGGAGATCTCCTCAAGGCGGCTGTCCGAGCAGATCAGAATGCCCGCACGGGCCGTGGTGGAGTCGTCGATCTCGAGGTCGACGAGGGGGAGTTCGTCGCCCGGCTCGAACCAGTTGCGGTCGAAGTGCCAGAGGAAGTGCTTTGCGTAGCGAGCGATCTGGCGCCCTGTCGGATCGAAGATCACGCAGGTGTTCTCGAGACCTCCCGAGGCGTTGTGCAGGACCAGCCCAACGGCGATGTGGACACCGTGCGTGCGTGACCGTTCGCTGAGCGAGTCAAGGAGCTGTTGGTCCGGGTAGATGCCGCTCGACTGATAGCGCTCGCGGGAGTGCAGGAAGTAGGCCGGGTAGCTCGCCTCCGGTAGCACGATCAGATCGGGACCCTGAGATGCGGCGTCATCGATCGCGCCGACCAGATCGCTCCACGCACGCTCATGATCGGCGAGTTCGCGCGCTTCCAACTGGACGAGAGCGACACTCAACATCCGGGGCAATGAGCGCCTCCTCGGCTCGCCTGGCAGTCTAGCCTAGCCCATCCGGGGCGGGCCGGAGCAGTCGACCGGCCGTGATAAGATGCGCCCTGCCTCGCTGCCGATCGAGTTCACAGTCGCCGAGGAGTGAGATCCTGCCCTTCAACCAGGCGAGTACCCTTCGTCCCCGCCCGCAGACCGGGTTTCAACTCTACGATTCGCGAAGGCGCACACTCGAACCGTTCGAATCGCTGGAGAACGGCGTCGTTCGGATGTATGTCTGCGGGGTCACCCCCTACGACGTCGGGCATCTCGGACACGCCCTGGTCTACGTCGTACAGGACACCCTCAGGCGCTGGCTTGAGTTCAGCGGGAATGATGTCCGTCACATCCAGAACATCACCGATATCGACGACGACATGGTGCGCGTCTCTGGCGAACGAGGGATGCGGATTCCCGAGCTGGCGCGTCAGAACCACGCGATTTACCTGAGGGAGATGGACGCACTCAACGTACTGCGTCCCGACCGCTTTCCGCTGGTTTCTGAGCATCTTGCGGAGATCATCGAGACCGTGTCGGTACTGGAGGCGGGGGGGTTCGCCTACGCGGTGGACGGACACGTCTTCTTCGATACGTCGAGGGCTACGGGGTTCGGCGCGCTCGCTGGCTATACGCGCGACGAGTTGAGACGGGCGCCCCGGACCGACACCATGCCCGAAGAGCCCGACCACCTGAAGCGGGACCAGTTGGATTTCCTCCTCTGGAAGCCATCCGACGCCGAAGATGCGATGTTCCCGTCGCCCTGGGGCACGGGGCGCCCCGGCTGGCACATCGAGTGCTCGGTGATGGCCCGTACCCAGCTCGGCGACCAGATCGACATCCACGGCGGCGGCGTCGACCTCAGGTTTCCCCATCACGACTGCGAGATCGTTCAGACTGAGGCGACGACCGGGAGGGTGCCAAGCGTGGGGCACTGGGTGCATAACGGGGTGATGGGCCTCGATGGCGTCAAGATGTCGAAGTCGCTGGGGAACCTCGTCAAGGTGAGCGAACTGATCGATGCCGGCCACTCTCCCCAGGCGGTGCGGCTGCTCCTGCTGTCAGTCCACTATCGCGAAGACCGCGACTTCGATCCGGCAGGGCTCGCCTCACTCGAGGAAGATGTTTCGCTCTTCCGCCGGGCCTGTGAGGCGGTCGGTGGACGCGATCGCCAGCTGCGGGCGCAGCCGTTTCGGAACGCCTTCATGGACGCGCTGGACCGTGACCTCGATACGCCCGCTGCGATCGCGGTGATGCGAGAACTGGCCAGGGCGGTGGCTTCGGGGGAGGTGCCGGCGGCGACCGGCGCGCCGGCCCTCGTGGAACTCGGATCGGTGCTCGGCCTCGCCCTCGGGGAGTAGCCCCTGCCGCAGGTCCCAGCCATGCCGCGCGCGTGCCGGACTGAGCCGTGCGGGGGCCCAGACTCAGGCGTGCGTGGCCCCAGCCGGCGAGTCGACCTCCTCCGTCACTTCCCGCACCACCTCCATGAAGCGCCCGAGCGTCTCGAGTCGTTCGGCGACCGTGCGACCGCGTGGTCCGGCGCGGAAGGTGTTGATGCCCGCATCGCGATAGACACGCAATCGCTCTCGGATCATCTGCCTATCGCCGATCAGGTTCGAGCTGAGCACCATCTCGTCTGGGACGCGAGCGCGAGCCTTGTCACGCTCGCCGGAGAGCCAGAGGCGTTGCACATCTCGCGCTTCATCGGCGAAGCCCTGACGACGGTAGGCGTCGTTGTAGAAGTTGTGCTGCCGCGACCCCATCGCGCCGATGCTGAAGGCGAGGCCGGGCTTCAGGGTACGCACCGCCTCGTCCACATCGTCTGTGAACCAGACCGCGCCGCCGACCTGGAGGTCGATCTCATCGATCGAGCGGCCGGCCGCCCGCGCCCCCTCGCGGATCGGGTCGAGGAAGAGGTCGGCGTACTCGGGCATGAAGGAGCCACCGAGCCAGCCGTCTGCCATCTCGCCAGTCATTCGTAGGTTCTTCGGGCCGAGCGATGCGATGTAGATGGGGACGTTCTCGGGCTGAGGTGCGCCGGGGCGGAGCGCCTTCCCCTCGCCGCTACCACCCACGCGCAGTGGCAGCTGGTAGAAGTCACCCTCGTAGCTCAGGATCTCGCCACGGAAGATCTGCTGGACGATCTCGACGACCTCGCGTGTCCGGGCGAGCGGCCGGGCGAAGGGGATGCCGTGCCAGCCCTCGATCACCTGCGGGCCGCTGCTCCCGACGCCGAGACGGAACCGCCCTCCCGACATCGCGTCGAGGGTCATCGCCGTCATCGCGACGAGTGAGGGCGTGCGCGTGCCGAGCTGCATGATGCTGGTCCCGAGGTGCAACCGCTCGGTCTTGGCGGCCAAGTAGGCGAGTGGCGTCATCGCGTCGTGCGCCCAGGCCTCGGCGGTCCAGAGGCAGTCGACACCGAGCTTCTCGGCCTCGGTGGCCCAGGTGGTTACCCCATCCCAGTCGGTAATGGCCTCGCGGCCCAGCCCGATCGCTACCTTCATCGGTCCCCTCCTTGTCCGGGCGCACGATACCAGAGTGGTGCCGCGGAGCTCTGCCCATCTTCGGGGTCAGGAGCGCACCGGTGACCGCCTGGGCGCCCGCCCGAGAGGCCGCTCGGATCTCAGCTCCCAGAAGCGGCCCCGCACCCGTGCGTGCCGACACCCGGTGCCGTTCCTCGAGTAGCCGGGGCAGGCTTGCGGGAGCGCCTGCCGTACTCCCTGTGTCCGGACCTCTTGTATGGTGTGACCCTTTGTCAACCCCCCGTCCCTGCTCTGCTCCGGGTCTCCTCTCCCTGCGTCGCCTCTGCACCGGGCAGCGAACCCGGAGGCGGCCGCGGTATCGTTCTGTGAACCGGGAGGATGGATGAGCATGGCGATTATCGACGCTGTGTCACTCTTGTATCCGCGGGCTACCTGTTGGCCTGGCCGCATGACAGTGCTTCGTCGTGAGGGATCGCACACTAGGTTCGCGGGATGGCGACGCTGAGCGTCGTTGCCGCATAGAGGTCTCGCGTGCCCTCCAAAGTCGTTGCCGGTGCTCATCCATCCTCCGGGACCACAGAACATCGCCCGCGACCCGCGTCTCTCTCCTTTCGGCTGCATGCGCTGTTCCATGTCCGATCAGTTCCGCTTCCTGGTCTGCTGGCGCTCAGGCCGCCGCCGGGTGGCGCTGCTCTTCGTGAATCCGTAGCACCCGCCAGAGCGCTCCAGCCAGCTCCCGTGCCACCGCCACGGTTGCCACCGTCGATGGTTTCCCCTTCCGGGTCAGGTCTTCGAAGCGACGGTGCAGCCGTCTCTGTGTCTGGTCGGCCCGCGTAATCGCCCACCCCGGCCGGCCCTCACGCCGTTTCCTGAGCGCTACCCCGACCCGTGCCGGATGCCGGTAGTGCCACGCCGACTCGATCAGAATGCGGCGCACGTGCTCGTTCCCGGTCTTGGTGATCGGCCCGCGCCGGACACGGCCGCCGCTGCTGTGCTCCCCTGGTGTCAGCCCGAGGTAGGCCATCAGCTGCCCGGCACTGCCGAACCTGGTGATGTCGCCCAGCTCGGAGAGGAAGGTCATCGCCGTCACCGTGTCGACCCCGCGGAAACAACGCAGGATGCCGACCGCTTCGCCGTACTCCTCTGAGGCCGCCACTGCTTGGACGCCCTGCTCGGCCGAGCGCACCAGCTCCTCCGCCTCTTCCACGGCGCGCAGCAACAAGTCGAAGGTCGTCTGCTGCGCCGCCTGCTCCCAGCTGAGCGAGAGCAACCAGCGGCGGTGCTTGAGCGTCCAATTGGTGCCGGCGTAGGGGATCCCCCACTTCAGCAGGAACTTCCCGAGCTGGTTCCGTGCCCGCTTCCGATCGCCCACCGCCGCCTGCCGCAGGCGGCACAGATCGCGCGTCGCCTCCTGCTCGACCGTCGGCGGGTGTACCACTGTGAGCAGTTCGGCACGGAGCAACTCGGCCAGCTTCCGTGCATCGCGACGGTCAGTCTTGACCCGGTCCCCCGCTCGCTGCGGTATCAGCGCCGGCGCGATCACCTGGCACTCGACCCCAGCTGCTTCGAGCACTCGCTGCACCGAGAAGCCACCCGGCCCCGCCTCATAGCAGACCAGCAGCTCATCGGACACCATCTGCTTGAGCCTCCGCGCCAGCCGTCTCAGCGCCCGCGGCTCGTTCTCCAGCTCCAGCTCCGTCGGGCGCTTCGTCCCCGGCACCAGCACTGCCACCTGAATCTTCGCCGCGTGGACGTCCATCCCCACATACGTCGTCTTCATCTCCATGGCCGTCTCCTCCTCGATGCCCGCCGCGCCGCACCTGCAGCGCCCGCGTATCATCGGTCTCGGTCACGCCATACTGTCTAGGGGTCCTGCGGGTCCTGTCTGGCTTGCCCCGACTCGCCATCCCGGCTGGCGTCCGCCGCCGATTGGTCCGGTGTCTGCAGCTCATCCTTCATCGCCTGGATGGCGGGCCTCAGCGGCGCAGGTGTTACCGTCCGAACCGCCTGCTCGGCGACAATTCCCGCGCCCCGCTTGGCGCCACGCCGGAGCTCCTGCTGATGATCGCGGACGTAGTCAACGGCGTCCTCAGCGGCCTGTCGGAGGTGTGGCGCGGCTGTCTCCGCCGCTACGCGCAGCTGCTTCGCCCGTCGCTCGACTTCAGGTTTCGCGGCCTCCGCGAGGCGCTTGGTCTCTTCGCTGCCGGCGCCCGCGGCCACGGTGGCGGCACGGGCTAGGCCGCGCAACATGTCGCCGAGCATCTGCTTGCCGCTGGCTCGCGGCCGCTTCCGGCCTCCCTGCGTGGATCGACCCTGAGGGGGGCTGTCCTGGGGGTCGTCGCCGGGCTGTGGCTGGTCGCTGCTTGGAGTCACGCGGGTGTCCAATCGGCCCATCGGCTAGGTCGCCGCTTCGGCCTCTTTGGCGAGCTGGAGGGCTCGCAGAATCATGCCCTTCTCAGGTACGGACTTCCACCCGGCGGGCGTGTTGTAGTAGCGGACGCCAGCCGATGTCTCCTGGGGCTCACGTTCGCGGTACTCGATATCCATGCCGTTCACGCGAATCGTCGGTGAGCCGATGCACCTGATGGCGATCGCCTCCTCGTCGCCGCGAATCACCGTCTCCTGCACGGCGAGATCGGTGAAACCGAGCTCGTCGAGTGCCTCGCGCAGCAGTGCACGCACCATCTCGTGATGCGACTCCCCGCGCTCGGTCAGGGTGAGCGATACGTCCACTAGTTCCTCCAGCTCGCCTCTGTCGCAGCCCGCACTCCCGATCGGTTAGGTGGCGAGCATACCGCCTTCGGCGGACTGTGGTCCCCTGATGACAGCGACCATGGGTGCGCTCAGTGAGTCTGCGCGAGTGCCTCTCGCACCGGTGGGATCAACTCGCGTGCGACCCGTTCCATGTAGTCGGGCCAGTCCTGCTCGCCCGGGGGCGGCGGGGTGGGGACGGGGTGTGGGACGACGATCTCGAACTCGATCCCAGCGCTGAGTAGCTGCACGAGCTGAGTGGTGACGGCGGTGATGTCGCCATGGAGAGAGAATGCATCGGCCGCAGCGTCGGGCAGGAAGTCGACTAGGCGGCCCGATTGGACGAGATCGGGGTGATGGTGGAAATCGGGGTGCACCTTGGCCTGGAGCTCGTGCACACTGGGGCCGTTCCAGGTGAGGCCGGCTTCCGCAAAGAGATGGGGAGAGTACTCGTAGTAGCCGGCGGCCATCGACTTGCCGATCAGAAGAGCGCGCTCCGGGTCATCATCGATCACCGTGTGTAGTACCAGGCCCAGCCGCACCTCGGCGGGGTCACGGCCAGCGTCGGCAGCTCCCGCGTGGATCGCGCTCACGGCAGCCCGGAGGTTCGCGAGGCTGGTTCCCGACCGGATGAAGACGCCGTCGGCAACGCGTCCGGCGGCTCGCAACGAGCGGGGGCCCGCGGCCGCGATCCAGACCGGCACCGGCCGTGCGTTTGGCAGCCGGGCGGGGCGCCGGGCCCCGACTTCCACAGGTCCGCCACCGAGCAGATCGCGGATCATGCGAGTGGCGCGTTCCAGCGTGGCGACTCGAGCGGGCTTGAGCCCGGCCAACCGGACGGCGGTGTCGCCGATGCCGAGGCCCAGTAGCGCACGCCCGTTCGACATTAGGTCGACGGTGGCGATCGACCCGGCGGTCACAGTCGGGTGTCTCGTGATCGGGTTGGCGATGAAGGGACCGAGCCGGATCGTCTCGGTCGCGAGCGCGGCCATTGCCAGCAAGATGTAGGTGTCGTGGCGCCGGAACTGCGAATCGGCAACCAGCGCGTAGTCCCAGCCGAGTGACTCGGCGCGAGCGACGTCCCGCGCGAATGCATCAGGCGTGGAAAAGTCGAAGCGATTGAGCCCGAAGCTGGGGACCTTCATCGTTCGCATACTTGCCCGACGCCTCTGCCCGCGCGCTAGTTGAAGACGATGACGCCGCGTCCGTTCTCGCCACGCTCCAGCGCGTCGAAGGCCTCGTTGATCTCGCCGAGCGGATAGCGACGCTGGACCAGGTTGTCGATCAGCAGATCGCCTGAGCGGTACAGGTCGATCATACTGCGGAACGTCTCGTGGGGGCTGGCAAGACCATAGTAGGCCCCGGTCAGCGTCTTCTGGTTGCGCACCATGTCGACGAGGTCGACACCCACCTGGTCACCGAGCGGGGCGAGGCCGACCATCACGGCCACGCCGTTGCGTCGGAGCGCACCCACCGCCTGGCCGGCGGTACCGACACCGCCGAAGGTATCGAGCGCCAGGTCAACGCCACCGCCGGTCAGCTCCCGGATCGCCTCCACCGGGTCGGTGACGGTGGAATCGATGATGTCGGTAGCGCCGAAGTCGGTGGCGAACTGAAGCTTGTGCTCGGCGATGTCGACTGCGATCACGCGTGAGGCGCTCATCAGGCGGGCACCCTGGATCGAGTTGAGGCCGACGCCGCCGGCGCCGAAGACCGCGACGGTCATTCCCGGTCGCACACGCGGTGCGTTGACGACGCTGCCAACGCCGGTCGTGACCGAGCAACCGATCAGCGCGGCGACCTCCATCGGGACATCGTCGGGCATCGGGAAGCATGCCTGCGCGGGGACGACCTGATATTCGGAGAAGACGCCGAGCTTCGCCATCTGGAAGACCTCACCACCCTGTGCGTCGGTCAGGCGGCTCGTGCCGTCGTACTGGCGGACACCCGTCGCAGCGTTGGTCTCGCAGAGCTGCGGACTACCCGAGCGGCACTGGCGACAGTGGCCGCAGTTGGAGACGAAGGAGAGGACGCAGCGGTCGCCGAGCTTGAGCCCGCGAACGCCCGCACCGAGTTCGACGACGGTGTCCGAGCCCTCATGCCCGAGCACGCAGGGGAGCGGCACCTGGGCGGTGCCGTGGATGATGTGGAGGTCGCTCGCGCAGATACCGGCGGCACCCGTCCGTACCAGCACCTCTCCGGCCTCGGGACGCTTCTGCTCGAGTTCTTCGACTCGCAGCGCCGTTTCGCCGGCGCGCATCACCGCAGCCTTCATCTCTTGACCTCCGCCTCTGCCCGCGCTCCGGGCGCACTCACGGTCGGCCTGCGCAGACATTCCGTGCAACCCACACCGGGCGAGGTGGCGCGCTGGCCGCCGTGCCCCCGCTGCCTCCGGGTCTCTAGAAGAGCTCGGGCAGCCCGCGCCGCCGCTGGCGCCAGGCGAGCAGCTGGCCGAGCGCGCGGGCGGCCCGAGGCACCGACGGGTAGACCGCCAGGCCGCGCCGGGAGGCCTCGTCGGCGAACGCCTCGACTGAGACCCCGTCGGTCACTCCGTAGGAGCGGGTGCGCTCGATCGCGACGAAGGGCGTGCCGGTTTCGTCCTGGATCGAGGCGAGCACTGTTGCCGACTGCCGCGCTGCGGTGGCGGCGCGTTCGCCTCGTTGTTCACCGGTCAGCTCTCGGGCCGCGGGTGTCTCGTCATCGTCATCGCGGTCGCGATCGGAGGCGGCGTTCGTGAAGACCACGTCGGCCGGGCCGGAAAGTGCGACGATCTTCAGCGTCTTGCGTTGCACGTCGCTGTCCGAGAGGTTCGTATCGATCGGGTTGTTTACGCTGGTACCGGCAATCGGGATGAACTCTCGCAGTTCCTGGACGGTGTCCACCGGCATCGGCGGCACATCGAGCCCGGCGCTGGCGATTGCATCTGACGAGAGGACGGCATAGCCACCACCCCCGGAGACCAGAACCACGCCGGTTCCCCGGACGTGGCGAGCCTCGGTGGTGAGCGTGACGACCATGTCGTGGAGGTCATCCATCGTCTCCGCGCGCAGCGCTCCGGCCTGACGGCAGGCAGCCTCGAACACCCGAATCGATCCCGCGAGCGACCCCGTGTGGGAGTTCGCGGCGCGGGCACCGGCCGCGTGGATGCCACCTTTGAGGAGGATTGTCGGCTTGATCGCGGCGCAGCGCTTGAGCGCCTCGAAGAACTTCCGACCTTCCTGCACCCCTCCATGTAGCCAGCGACGACGGTGGTCTGAGGGTCGGCGGCCGCGTAGTCGAGCAGATGGTGCGCCTTGATGTCGGCACCGTTGCCGAAGGAGACAGCCTTGGAGAACCGGACGCCTCGCTTGGAGAGCCCGTGGATCACGTCGCCGGCATTGGCGCCTGACTGAGAGAGGAGGAAGACTTCCCCCGACTCTGCGGGGAAGCCGTTCATGAAGGCGACACGCTCATCTGGCACGTAGAGGCCCATGCAGTTGGGCCCGATGGCGCGGATTCCCGCCTCATTGAGTCTTGCGATGAATTGCCGTTCGACCGCAGCGAGCTCGGGATCCCCGGTCTCCGAGAAGCCGGCCGTGAAGAAGTGGATCGAGCGGATCCCCTTCTCGACGCACTGTTCGACCAGTGATGGCACGACGCGGGCCGGCACCATCGAGATCACGTGGTCGACCGGGCCCTCAATGTCGAGGAGGGAGGGATAGCAGCGAAGTCCGGCGACCTCATTCATCTTCGGGTTGACGGGATACAGCTCGTGATTCTCCTCGTACTTCAGCTCGAGCATCGACCCGAGAAAACTGCTCGCCATCCCCCGCGTGCTGGAGGGGACCCCGACGATCGCAATGCTGCGCGGATGGAAAATCGGCTCCAGCGGGTGGCTGCTTGCGGCGCTGGTCTGAGCGGGAACGGTCATCGTGTTGGCGGTCAAATTGATCCCTATCGAGGAGTGGGTGCGGGGGCGTGATGCGGGTACTGTCAGGCTGTCCACAGGCGGGGCCGATTCTAACCCGAATCGGTGAAGCGTTCTTGCCAGTGGGCGATGATGCGCCGGTCGCGTGGGAATGCCAGTTCGGGGAGCTGATCGGGACTGAACCAGTCAACGGCAGATGCCTCGGGGCCGGCGACCGCCTCGTCCACGGTGTTCGAACCGGCGTAGACCACGAAGACGATCGGTGCTCCTGCCTCGGAGTAGACCCCCACGAGCCCGGTCGGCTCGACGCGGATCGCCGTCTCCTCCCAGACCTCGCGGGCGGCGCCCTCCTCGACGATCTCGCCGGCATCGACGAAGCCAGCGGGGATCGCCCAACGGCCACGACCCGGTTCACCATTTCGGCGCACCATCAGCAGCCTGCCGTGGCGGGAGACGATGACGCCGGCTACCAGCTTGGGGTCTCGGTACCAGACGAAGTCACAGCGTGAGCAGCGCGGCCCCCTCGATCCGTCTACCTGCTCGAACGGCACCCCACAGCTCGGACAGAACCGAGGTGGCTGGGGCGTCGCGCGGTGCGGGCCCGCGCGATGTGCATCGGACGAGTGATCCCCCGGTTGGTGGGGCGGCGGCAGAGGGCTCGTCCCGGTGCCACTCACCGGAAGAGCACGACTCGGCGGAATGTCTCTCGGTAGCGCCCCTCCTCGTCCCTCCAGGCCTCGCGCATCCGCTCCAGGAAGGCGTCGTCGACATCAAACTGGCTGTCGTGTGCAGCCAGGGCCGCGATCTTCTGATCGAGGACGGCGGTGATGTCGACTTCGAAGTTCGGTTCGTTCGCTCCCCACAGGTAGAGCTCACGCACCTTGTGGGGCGCATGGCCAGCTGCGACCTGATCGGGGAAGTTGAGCCGGTCGCGGGCGGCCGGGTAGACGGCGTCGACGGTGGCGAGACCCGTCGCGCGATGGTCGGAGTGGTTGATGAAGCTGTTCCGGATAATCACCGGCTCTGGATCATGGGTGTACACCGCGAACGGCTGAAAGCGCCGGATTTCGAGCACGATCGCTTCCATGAGCTGGCGGCCCCAGACCAGCTCGCCGTCGGTGAACCCGAGGAACCCGACGCTGCCAACGCCGAGGAGATGGGCGGCGGCGCGTTGTTCCTGGGCTCTCATCGTGACGAGTTGATCGGCTGTGAACGCCGGGTCATCGGACCCTTTGGAGCCGTCGGTGGCGACCAGGTATCGCACGTCCCAGCCAGCCTGGGCGAGCAGACAGGCGGTCCCGGCGGCGCCGAAGTCGGCGTCGTCGGGGTGGCCCGCTACGACGAGCGCCCGCCGCCGTTCCCCGGCAGCTTCGTCGGGCTCGCCGGGGTGCTCCTGTCCGAAGAGATCTTCAAGGCCTGCTGCCACCGTCGCCTCCTCACCGGCTGGTCCCGATCGCGCCAGCGGGCCGCGGTCCCGCGGCCGATTGTAGCGACGCCCACCCCGGGGGGCGTGGACGAGCCGCCCGGGGCGTCCTGCGCGCACTTTGGCCGAGTAGACGGCAGTTGACCCTCGCGCGCCGGAACGGTACGTTTGTTCCGAACAGATGTCTGTAGTGCCGCGACCGCGCGAGCAATGGCGAGAGTGTGCGGGGGTATGCGTGGTCAACCAACAGTCTCAGTCTCTGTCCCCGAAGCAGCAAGGCATCGTCGACTTCCTTGAGGAGTTTCTCAACGAGCACGACTACCCGCCGTCGATCCGGGACATCCAGACCGGCTGCGGGATCTCCTCGACGTCCGTGGTTGATTACAACCTGAAGCGCCTCGAGGAGAAGGGGATCATTCGGAGGGACCGAGAGATCTCGCGGGCGATCGAGCTGCTCGGCGTCGGCAGCCGACGGCGTACCCTGCGGGTGCCACTGCTCGGCAAGATCGCTGCTGGCCACCCGATCCCGACGCCGCCTGAGGCGGCCGAGGTCGATCCCTCCGCGGAGACGATCGAGCTCACCCACGAGCAGACGGGTGGCAAGCAGGTGTTCGCGCTGAGAGTCGAGGGCAACTCGATGGTCGACGCACTGATCAACGACGGTGACATCGTGATTCTGGAGGCCGTTCGCAGCTGTGATCAGGGCGAGATGGTCGCCGTCTGGCTGAAGGACGAGAACGAGACGACGCTCAAGAAGTTCTTTCACGAAGGCGAACGCATCCGCCTGCAGCCGATGAACGCGGCGATGGACCCGATCTACACCCGGCCGGAGAACGTCGAGGTGCACGGTCGCGTGGTGACGGCCATCCGCTCTTGGTGATCACCTGTCCGGGCCGCTGATACGTCTCCCGGCATCCTCCTCGTAAGCTAGGGCCCATGACTTCCCCACGTCAGTCGGCGGGAGGAGGCGGTTGGTCAGCGGCGAGCGAGCCGCTGCTCTCCGTTCGTGGTCTGTCGGCGAGTTACCGCACAGAGCAGGAGTCGATCGAGGCGGTTCAGTCCGTCTCCCTCGATGTCTATCCCGGCGAGACGTTGGCGCTGGTTGGCGAGTCGGCCGCCGGTAAGAGCACCGTCGGTCATGCGATCCTCGGGCTGCTCCCCACGAACGCGCGCGTCAGCGCCGACGCGATCCACTTTGATGGGCGGTCGTTGCTCAACCAGCCTGCCGAGGTCCTGCGCCGCATCCGAGGCGACGAGATAGCGATGATCTTCCAAGATGCGCTCAGCTCGCTGACTCCAACACTGAGGGTCCGCGAGCAGCTCTCCGAGCTGTTCCTGGCCCATCGAGAGATGGGGACCGCTGAGGCTGAGGAGGCGGCCCGCGATGCACTGGCGCGGCTGATGCCGAACCATGAGCGCGTGCTTGAGCTCTACCCGTTTCAGCTCTCCGGCGGAATGGCACAGCGTGTGATGATCACGCTCGCGATTGCACTTGAGCCGAAGCTGATCATTGCCGACGAGCCAACCTCCAGCCTCGATCCGGGCGTGCGAATGGAGACATTGGGAATTCTGGAAGAGCTGCGAGATCAGCACGATGTGTCGATCCTGCTGATCACACACGACTTCGGCGTCGTCGCCCGGCTCGCCGATCGGGTCGCGGTGATGTACGCCGGACAGCTCGTTGAGACGGCCGACGTGCGGACGGCGTTCAAGGCGCCTCGCCACCCCTACACCTTTGGCCTGTTGCAGAGCCTGCCCGGCGCTCATCGACGGGGCCGTCTCACCCCTCTGCGCGGTCAACCACCGGACATGACTGACCTGTCTCCACAGTGCCGGTTCCTGCCGCGCTGCCCGAAGGCCGTCTCGAAGTGTCGGCTGGAGGGGGCTCCGAGTCTGGATCCCGTTGGCGAAGAGGCGGGCCATCGTGCGGCCTGCTACAACCCGATGGCCGTGCTGCTGGATCCGGGCGGCTAGCTCAGCGCCGGGTTCCAGCG
Source organism: Dehalococcoidia bacterium (assembly GCA_965249675.1). Lineage (GTDB taxonomy): Bacteria > Chloroflexota > Dehalococcoidia > UBA2979 > UBA2979. The sequence continues at coordinate 877,240 of OZ252250.1, read as the reverse complement.
GCGCTGGCGGCGAGCCGGCAGACCACCAGTTCAAGCGCCAGCTCGTCGTTGAATCTGCCGGTCTTCACCGAGTAGTCGGCCATCTCAAGCGCACGCAGGTTGGACTCGACGGTCGCGCGGGTGGTTCGCCTTGCCTGCCGGATCAGCTTTGTCAGGGGGAACCCCGAGCGGACCCCCGTCGCATCGGCGATCTCCTGTTCGGAGGCTCGCCCTTCTAGCAGTTCGGTGGCGCGCACCAAGTGCCGGAGTTGGCGGGCCACCATCACCTGTAGATAACCGGGAGCGATGCTGCCGTCAGTGAGGACGCGGCGCACCAGTCGGAGCGCCTGCGCCGCGCGACCCTCGACGATCGCATCCACGATCTCAAAGACACTCTCTTCCCGCGCCAGCGGTGTCATCAACTTGACCTGGTCGACGGCAATCGCCCGTCCGCCGCTGGCCACGGTATAGGCCGCTAGCTTGTCGAGCTCCTGAGCGAGCGCGCGCAGGTTGGCACCCAGCAGTGCGACGAGGCTGTTGATCGCGTCCGGCTCGATCGCGATGCCGCGTTCGGTGGCGCGAGCGGCGAGCCAGTCTCCAACTTCAGAGCGGCCGTTGCGCTCCCAGGTCCGCAGACCAGCGAACTCCTTGATGTCGGCGCCGGGGACCTGCCGGAGGAGTCTCAACAGGGGCGATCGTCCGATGCTCGGGTCCCGCTGATCGCGCCGCCGGAGGGTTGGGTCGGTCAGGACGAGGTGGTTCGAGGCGGGGAGCCCGGGCAGGGCGTCGACGAATTCGCCCCAGGCATCGGCGACCGCACGGCCGTTGCCGGCGGCGTACAAGAGCCCCTCGACGATCACGAGCCGAGTGCTGCCGAAGAAGGGGGCGGCTGCGGCGTGCTGTGTGAGGACGGGTGCCGTCAGCCCGCGGCCAGCGAGGACCGTGGTGTTGGTCTCAAGGAGATCATCACCGGCCAGCGAGCGCCGTAGTTCAGCGAGCGCCTCGGCGATGCGGAAGTCGTCGGCACCGTAGTAGACGTGTAGCACGCACCCCCCACTCTGGCTGGCCCCTCTGGCGCTAGTCGATGTCGAGCTGCCAGCCCAACCAGGTGGCGACGATCGTGCCACAGAAGATTCCCACGCCGGGCCAGATCAGCGCCGCGAGAAACTGTCCGTCGCCGGCTGCCGTGTCGTAGAGTGCCCAGGCCACGGCCGCAACCAGCGCGGGCAGCGGCAGCCACAGGGGGAAGCGCGGATCGTCGTCGTCGACCAGCGCCCGACGCAGTAGCTCACCCGTGGCGCGGGCTCCACCGGGTGGCCCTCCGGCAGGCGTGCCAGCCGCGCCGACATGGTCAGCTCCGTCTCCGTCAGCTGTGTCCTCTGGGTGCTCGTTGCTCACCGTCAGGTCTTCCCTCGAGACGCCCGTTCTGGCCCGTGATGGTACCGCGTTGGGGCACCGGGCGACGGTAGCGCTCCTCACAGCTGGGGCGGCTCGGCCATCTCTGTAGGACCTGCTGCGTGTCGCCGCGTGTCGCCGCTGGTCACCCAGGCGAGGTAGGCGAGGAGGCTGATGGTCGAGAGGGCGACCGCGGCAACCACGAGGCCCGCGTCCAGCCCGCGGCGGTCGACGATCTCGCCGAGCAGCGGCATCGCGGTGACTGCGATCGCGCTGGCAGCCATCGAGGCGAGCGAGAGCACCGTCGCCCGCTCCTGTTCGGAGACCCGCCGACTGAGGAAGGCGGAGCTGTATGGGAAGACCAGGTGGAAGGCAGCCGACGGGAAGATGAAGAGGCCGTAGGTCCAGGCGGCATCGAGCGCACCGGCCAGCAGCGAGAGGCATGCAGCGACGGGCACCAGCAGAAAGAGCGTATTCAGTCCCAATCGTCGGCCAACCCAGCCAGCCACCCAGGATGCGCCGGCACCGAGGGCCATCTGGCCCGCAATCAGTCCGCCGATGGCCCAGGTCGGCGTGCCGTGGGAGAGGAGTACCGGCTGCTGAAGTACGGCCATCAGCAGGAACGATGTCGCGGTCACGCCCTGTAGCAGGGTCACCGACCACATCGATCGCGTGGAGAGCAGCCTGCGCAGCGCCGCCCCACCGATCGCGGCGATGCCGGCGTGCCCGCCCTTCCTGGGCGGTTCGTCGATTCGCCACATCAGCACCAGGCTGGGGAGCGTCAGCAGCGCGCTCAAGAGGATCGGAAACCGCAGCGACGTGAACGGGACGATCAAGGAGCCGATGGCCGTGAAGGCGACGAATCCAAGCATCAGCGACCCGTTCAGTCGACCCAGACGGGGCTCAAACTCGTCACTCCGGTCGAGCGAATCGAGCGTGTCATAGAGCATCGCGCTGTCCGCACCGGAGTAGGAGGCCTCGACCACACCGATGGCGGCGTAGGCGGCGAGCAGCAGCACGCCCGCGCCGAGGCCGAAGAGGAGGAAGCAGCCGATACTCACCACGCCAGCGCCGAGTAGGACGCGTCTCCGGCCAAAGCGATCGGCCAGCATCCCCGATGGCACCTCGACGAGCAGCACCGTCACTGCCGCGATCGCCTCCCACAGCAAGACCTGGCCGACGCTGAATCCGTGTCCTTCGATCAGGTAGATGACCCAGATGCCCTCGCCGAGCCAGACCCAGCGGCTCCACCACCACCAGCTCAGCTTGTTGAGGTTGCCCTCTATGGACGGGCGCAACGTGCGATCGCCAGGGTCAATCGGACGCGACATGTGATCCGATCCTCGGAGGGTTGCCACGACAGCCCGTGTTTCAGCGGTACCACCGTGCGTTGCGCGAACGGGCTAGTCGGGATCCTGTCCGGCTCGGTCAGGGGAAGAGGTCGAGCTCCATCTCACGGACGATCTCGCTGCTCGATCCGGAGCCAGGCTGGTAGGAATAGCCACGAATCACGGCGACGGGGATGCCATCACTCTTCCCCATCACCAGTTCAGCAGCACCGGCGATCTCGTCGGCGACGCAGATCGTCGTGACGCGCAGCTCGCGGCCGTCCATATCGACCTCGCCAACATAGTCCCGGAAGGGCAGCATGCCGGCGACGCCGATCGCGACGTTCGTCTGCCCGTGGCGCCAGGGGCGGCCGAAGGTGTCGGTCATGATCACCCCGACCGACGCCTCTGTCCGTGCGGCGAGGCCGGCCCGAATGCGCTCGCACGAGGCGTCCGGATCAATCGGCAGCAGAGAGACGAACTCCTCGCCTCCGACGTTCGAGGCGTCGACACCGGCGTTCGCGCAGCGAAAGCCGTGGCGCGTCTCGGTGATCAGGATCGGCCCAACCTGGCGAATGACCCGCGTCGACTCCTGTAGGACGGCTTCGACGACGCGTGGGTCTTTGTCGAAGCGGGCCGCGAAGTCGAGCGCGAAGGGGCTCGGGTCGAACTGCTCCAGCCGGACGATTCGACCCTCAGAGCGGGAGACAATTCGCTGGGTCACCACCACGACATCACCGTCGGCGATCTCCAGCCCTTGGGCCGCCGCCGAGTCGAGGATGAGGGTCGGGATGTCTTCGCCCTCCTGGACGATCGGGATCTCCGTGAGCGGGATCACCCGCACTTCGTTCGTGCTCATCCGCCTGCTCCTCCGCTGAGGCCAGCGATCTGGATACCAGAGTGGACCCGGTATCGGCCGTTGATGCCGATGAGGAGAATCGTAACGCCCTCGACAAAGCGCGAGAATCGGAGCGGCCCGGCGTCGACGGCATTCACACCCCGGATCTCGGCGGCGAGATCCATCACGATCCGCTTCGCCTCGGGGTTCCCGCCGGTCACCAGTACATCGGCGTCGACCGAGCGGTCGGGTTCGAGCAACACCTCGGCCGAGAGGTTGTGGAACGCACCGACCACCTGCGATTCGGGCAGAAGCAGAGCGGCCTCTTCCGTTGCCGAGCCGGCGGCAACCTCGACTGGGCGCGGTCCTCGCTCAAAGCGGACCGGTACGACCGCATCGACGACGATCATTCCGCGGAGTTCTGTTCGCAGGTCGGTCAGCGTCGCCTCGTGAGCGGAGTAGGGGACGACCACAATCGCAAGATCAGCGGCGGAGGCGGCGGCCGAGTTGTCCGTTCCCGAGATGTGGGTCGCAGCCGGTGCGCGAGTGCGCAACTCTTCGGCGAGCTGTGCGGCCACCTCATGGCCACGCTCGCGACCGCGGCTTCCGATCGTGACCTCGTGACCGGCCAGAGCAAGGCGGGTCGCGAGACCGCGACCCTCCGGTCCAGTGCCTCCGATCAGAGCGATGCGGTGGACCATCAGCGAATCCCATCGAATAGTTGCCGGGCGGGTGGCCGACGCTCCCGGTCGGGATGTAGACGACTCGGAAGATACCGCGATCCACCGCTCTCCGCGCCCGCACCGCTTCAGATCGCCCGCGTCGGCCGGCTCGGCCGTTGATCCACTCGACCATCCACTACGGCGGGAGGCTAGCGGACCAGCGTGGCTTCGCTTGCTCGGGAGATTCCGTCCACGAACAGCTTGATCGTCCACGAGCCTGGTGCGAGCGGACTGCTGGTCGGGTACCCGATCCAGTAGCGCCCACTGCTGCCTCCGGGCCATGCAACGGAGCCAGACCGGTAGATCAGGTTGCCGTTGCTGACGACGGTCCAGCTGATCTGGCGAGCGGACTCCATGCCCGAGTACTCGAAGAACATCAGCAGCTGCGAGCTTCCAACCTCGGGAGGGGTGAACACCTGGCCGTTCGGGTGGGCTCGTGAGCCGAATGAAATGTTGGTAATCACCGGCTCAACCGGGCGCGTTCCGATCACGGCGGTCGAGCGAGCCCGCAGCAGTCCGTCCATCCAGATCTCCAGCCGCCAGCGGCCATCGGGCAGGCCCGAAGCAGACGGTGCCAGGATGTGGTCGGAGACAACGGCCAGCCCGGTGCCGATCCAGGTATAGCTTGACGAGAGCTGGTCCTGCCAGGCGTCGTCGTGGAACCAGCGCTCCTCGACCATCGGGCCGAGCCCGAGGCCGTAGGCCGAGAACTCGAAGTAGAGAGTCGGCGTTCCCTCCGGGAAATGCCGGCGGTAGTCCTCGAGGTTGACCCGCCCGTTGTTATTGACCGAGTTCAGCGCGAAGGCTGGCGCGCTGACCCAGGAGCGATCGTCGGGAGTCGGCCTGTCAAAACCTGCCGGTGGCTCGATCGCGAACAGTGGTGGGAGCAACGAGGTGCCGGGGGCAGAGCGCCTGGCGGCATTGATCAGCGCGGTGGCCGGCGCGATCGGTCGCAGCAACGTGACCGGTGCTGCGACATCGTAGTGCTCTGGTACGAGGATCCCGACGAGCGAGCCGTCGAGTGCGAAGGCCGGCCCGCCGGTGGCACCGTAGCTGAGCCGCGCGTCGAGTCTGAGCCGGCTGTCGTCGGCCTGTCCGACCTGCCCGCGCACGCCGGTGATGGTCCCGAGCGTCACCGTCAGGATCTGTGAACGGTCGCTTCCGTCGATCCCGGGGTGAGCGAACAGTCGGAGCCGATTGCCGATGTTCAGCGCTGAGGAGTCTCCCAACTGGGCTTCCCGCGGGAGCGCCCGCCCCCGTGTCAGGGGATCGCCCCCGTACTGTCGAGCGATGCGCAGGATGGCGAGATCCGTCTCGACATCCGCGGCGACGAGGTCGGCCTCGAAGGCGAACCGCGGCGAGCCGCCGTTGCCATCGTTGACCGCGATGTTGATGGTTGAATAGGCGCGCTCGCCGGTTGGCGAGTAGGGGTGCACGAGAGAGTACGCGGTGAGGATCAACCCGCGCGCGGCATCGACGACGACGCCGCTGCCATCGGCCACGGTCCGGACCACCGGTCGATCAGCGACGAGATGGACCTGAACGACCGAACGCGAGAGCTCGAGATCAGGAACTTCCGGCGTTGGCTCGGCGGTGCCCGGTCCGACGGTGACCACTGTCGGTGTGATCGTGATTGGATCGACGGCGGTCGGCGCCTCGGTCGGGACGGCCGCCTTATCGTCCGGGATCAGGTTGCCGGCCTGCTCGCAGGCGGCGAGCAGCGTGACCGCGGTCACAAACGCGCTCAACCTGACCAGCAGCAGAGCGGTCTGCGTGACAGATCTCATCGCCGAAGCCATCGTCTCGCCCCGACCCCCACGCAGACCGGCGGGGTTGCTCGGAAACTGATGCCCGCGCCACCCGCGACCGGAACAGTCCGGGAGGGAACAGGGCCCGCCTGCAGCCGGGCCGAGAACCACCCCGAGGCTGGGGAGCGGCCCGGAGCCGGGGCCGCACCGGAGTATACGCGATCGCTCCATCGCAGATGTCAGGCGGGACCGGTACACTGCCGCCGGAGACCACCCCGATCACTTTGGAGCACGATGGACTATCAGGCGATCCAGTTCGAGATCAGCGACCGAGTCGCGACGATCACACTCAACCGCCCTGAGCGGATGAATTCCTTCAGCGATGAACTCCTGACCGAATGGACCGACGCAATCGCCCGCTGCCAGGACGACGAGGCGGTGCGCGTTGTGGTGATCACCGGTGCCGGACGGGCCTTCTGTGCAGGAGCTGACCTCCGAGTCAGCGGGGCGGCAGACAACGTGCTGATGCAGGACAGTGGGCGTCTGAGCGCCGGAACTCGCTCCGCTACAGTGTGCACCGCGTGCCGCAGGCGCTCGAGTACCTCGACAAGCCCTACATCGCATCGATTAACGGTGCCGCGGTCGGTGCGGGGATGGACATGGCCTCGATGGCCGACATTCGCATCAGCTCCGACAAGGCACGGTTCGGAATGTCCTACGTGAAGGTCTCGCTCATCCCCGGGGACGGCGGTGCCTGGTTGCTGCCGCGGCTAGTTGGGCGGCAGCGGGCGATGGACCTGATCTGGAGCGGGGAGATCTTCGGGGCGGCCGAAGCTCTCGAGATGGGCTACGTCCTCAAGGTGGTGCCCCACGAGGACCTGAGGGCGGAGACGATGGCCTATGCCAAGATGCTGGCCGACGGCCCGCCGGTCGCCATCCAGCTGGCGAAACAGCTCGTCAGGCGCAGCGAGACACAGTCGTTCATTGAGTCACTGAACGCGGCCCAGCATGCGATGACGATCGTCCAGTCGACAGAGGACTCCCGCGAGGGGCCGCTGGCCTTCCGCGAGAAGCGTCCGCCCGTCTTCACCGGACACTGAGCGACCGCCCCCGCGCCCCCGCGGCATGGCTGCGCGAGGGGATCTGGACACCGCTCAGCCGGGCAGCTGGTGTCCGGCCCGGTCAGTCAGATCACGTGCTTGACAGGGCTCATACAGGGAGTATGCTCTTGTATGCACAATCACGAACGGGCAACGGATCGCGATTGTGCCGGTGGCGCCTCGGAGCGCTCTGCTGAATTTCGAGCGGGTACGAGGACCGCACCGAACCGGAGGACCCAAACATTCTTGGGGTGAACCCTCTCTGAGGGCGGGCCAACCTGGACGGCCCGAACCCGTCAGCTAACTCCGGAAGCAGAAGTCTCAGGCAGCGCCGGCAGGTCGCCGGACGCACATCAGAGGAGTGCGGAACGATGATCACGAGTGCCCCACCCAAGAACTGCCCGCGCTGCCGCGGCCTCATGCTGATTGAGGACGACTGGTACGGGAAGTTCGGGAGCTGCATCGCCTGTGGCTATGTCCACGACAGCGAGCGCTGCGACCCGCGGGACATCGAAGAGGAAGAGCGGCTGATGGCCGGCAAGCAGCGCCGTCGCCAGCCGTCCCACGGCAAGCTCCGCCTCTAAGACGCGACGCTCGCCGCTGCAGGACCTGCGCGGGGTCGGCTAGGCCGGCTCCGCGTTGCCGCGCGCCCGCCGATCAGACCTGTCTCTGTTTTCGGAAACCGCAAGTGTTGCTCGATCCATGCCGCCGCGGTCAGGTAGCCTGCCGCTCGCCGGGGGCTCCCGGTCGTGGCAGCACCTCTCAGCTCCATCAGCCTGAGCACCAACGCGGGAGCGGGTAGACTCGCGCCGTGCTGCGTGCCAATGCTGGTTGTCGCAGCAAGATCCCGTCGAGCAATAGCAAGAGGCATGCGGTGCCGAAAGGACTGACCGGTTATGGCGAGTTTCGACATCCTCGTTCTGCCAGGCGATGGGATTGGCCCGGAGGTCGCCGCGCAGGGCGTGCGTGTGCTTGAGGCTGTAGGCGAGCGTTTTGAGCACGTCTTTCGACTGAAGTATGACGTGGTCGGTGGTGCCTGCATCGACCGGCACGGGATCGCGATCCGGCCCGAGACCATCTCATCGGCGCGCGAGTCGAGCGCGGTGCTCTTTGGGGCCGTGGGTGGTCCCAAGTGGGATGATCCCGTTGCGCCGGTCAGGCCAGAGCAGGGCCTGCTGGCGATCCGCTCTGAACTCGGCCTGTGGGCGAACCTGCGGCCGGTGACCGCTATCCCGGCGCTCCTCGACGCATCGACGATCAAGCGAGAGGTGCTCGAGGGCACCGACATCCTGGTCATTCGTGAGCTCACCAGCGGTGCCTACTTTGGCGAGCCGAAGGAGCGACGGGTTGAGGACGGGATGCGCTCGGCCGTCGACACCATCTACTACCGTGAGGACGAGGTGGCCCGGGTCGCGAGACTGGGCTTTGGACTTGCGAGAGAACGCCGCAACAAGCTCACGAGCGTGGACAAGGCGAACGTGCTCGAGTCCTCGCGGCTCTGGCGTGAGATCGTCCACGAGGTGCGAGCCGACTTCCCTGACGTGGAGTACGAGGACGTGCTGGTCGATGCGATGACCATGCACCTCATTCGGCGGCCGCGGGATTTCGATGTCGTGATCGCCGGCAACATGTTCGGCGACATCATCACCGACGAGGCGTCGATGCTGATCGGCTCGATGGGGATGCTCGCCTCTGCGTCGATGAGCACGCCCGGTGAGGCCGGGACCGCGCTCGGGATGTATGAGCCGATCCATGGCTCAGCACCGGACATCGCAGGACAGGGGATCGCCAACCCGCTGGCGATGATTCTCTGTACAGCGATGCTGCTTCGCCACTCTTGTGGTCTTGAGGAGGAGGCGGGGGCCGTGGAGGGGGCCGTGGCCCGGGTGATCGAGGACGGGCTCCGCTCGCCTGACCTCGGGGGCGGCGCCGATGCGCTCGACACTGTTGCGATGGCCGATGCTGTGCTCGAACGCCTGGGGGAGTGACGCCGGTCGACCGGCGAGCCGGAGAGGGCGAACCGGCGGCTACTGCCCGGTCTGGAGCGGCTCGGAGGGGTAGTCACCTGCAATGATTGGTGGCAGCAATTCGGCCAGCCGGAGCGGTGAGACGAGCTCGGTCATGGAGCCGATCTCGGTCAGCGTGAGCCAGCGATGCGAGAGGAGCGACACCATCTCCTCGTAGTCGCCCGGTGCCGGGTCCGGCGCGGCGTCATGGAGCCTCGCGGGATAGAAGTACTCCCGGGTGTCGTACCACAGGCCCTCGGCCCCGTAGTGCCAGACCCAGTCACGTACCCACACCGGTGGTCCAAGCGGCGGGCGGAATCCGGTCTCCTCGTAGAGTTCGCGCCGCGCGGTCTCGTCGGGGCGCTCTCCGTACTGAGAGGCGCCTCCCGGCGTCATCCAGATCACCTCGTGATCGGGGTGGCGAGGGTCGGGGGCAGTTCGAAACATCAGCAGGCGGTCCGCGGCGTCGAGCAGTAGGACGCGTGCCCCTGGCCTCGGGATCGGGTCACCCTCGCTTCCCGGCGGGCAGGTGCGGGGCCGGGATGGTTCCTCCGCACGACTCACGGTCCGCTACCGTTCGCCGCCGCTCGGCTTCGCCTGTCCGGTCTGGTCAGGTCGACCGGCTGCTCGGGAAGATCTCCTGAGATGATCGGCGCGAGCAGTTCTGGTAGCCGACGCGGCACCAGCGCCTCCGGACCGCTGTGACCGCTCAGATCGGCGAGCGACCACCAGCGCCACCAGCCGGGCGTGAGCATGTAGTCCTCCTCTGGCAGGAGCACGGCCGGCTGGGGATCGAAGCTGGCGGTGCGTACCAGGTAGTAGCGCGACCGAAAGTGGAGTGCCCGGGTTGGCGAGAAGCGCCTCGTGATTTCGTGGGTCCAGAGGCACGGCCCGAGTTCCGTCGTCCGAAGGCCGGTCTCCTCGTGGAGTTCGCGAAGTGCCGCTTGCTCGTAGGTCTCCCCCGGCTCGACTCCCCCGCCTGGTGTGAACCAGAACCCCGGCGGCGTCTCGGTCTGATCGCCCGCTCGATTCGTGGCGTCGGGGGCGTGGAAGAGGAGAATGCGATCGGTCTCGTCGAGCAAGACGACGCGGGCTGTCGGTCGATCGATCGGGAGGCTCTCTGCCAAGGCCGGTACCGCGTCCCTTCGTTGCCCCTGATCGATTGCACAGTCTAAACTGAGGCATCTGCGAATGTGCAGGTGTCCGGCTGGCCGGCGGCTCGCAACCTTCGAATTCCCGCTCCCCCTCCCGGTTCCTGGCTGATCTGAGGCCCGAGGCCAGCAGGAGCGGATCACGATGACCGCCGACACCGCCCGAGAGTCTGGGCGCACAGCGCCCAACCCGCATCTGCCGAGCGCTGCCGACATCCGGCTCTACGATACGACGCTCCGCGACGGGCTCGGAATGGAGGGGCTCAGCCTTTCTCTGGGCGATCGGCTGCTGCTCCTCGAGAAGCTCGATCAGCTCGGTGTCCACTACATCGAGGGAGGATACCCGGGCTCGAACCCGAAGGACGCCGAGTTCTTCCAGCGCGCGCGCGAGGTCCCGCTCAGGCATGCCAAGCTCGTTGCCTTCGGCTCGACACGCCGGGCCGGCGGTGATGTGGCGGACGACCCGGCGCTCCGCTCGGTGCTGGACGCCAGGACCCCCGCCGTCACCCTGGTCGGGAAGGCCTCACGCAGGCAGGTGGTCGAGGTGCTGCAGACCACCCCGGAGGAGAACCTCCTCATGATCTCCGACTCGGTGCGCTACCTCTGTGAGCAGGGACGCGAGGTGACCTTCGACGCCGAACACTTCTTCGATGGCTACCGAGACGATCGAGGCTATGCACTGGCGAGCCTGCGCGCGGCCGAGCGCGCCGGCGCCCATACGGTCACGCTCTGCGACACCAACGGTGGTGCCACCACCTGGCAGATCCGGTCGGCCGTGGCGGCGGCGCGCGAGTTCGTCGGCTGCGAGATCGGCATCCACTGCCACAACGACACCGACCAGGCGGTCGCCAGCACCCTGATCGCAGTCGAGGAGGGCGCCACTCAGATCCAGGCCTGCCTCAACGGCTGGGGTGAGCGCACCGGCAACGCGAACATCATCTCGGTGATCCCCAACCTGAAGCTCAAGCTCGGCCTGGATGTCGTTACCGACGAACAGCTCGCCAGGCTCACCGAGACGGCGCTCTTCGCGACCGATCTCGCCAACCTACCCCCCGATCCGCAGCAGCCGTATGTCGGGTCTGGCGCCTTCGCCCACAAGGCCGGGCTACACGTCGCAGCGATCACGCGCTCGCCCGGGTCGTATACGCATGTCGACCCGCGGCTCGTCGGCAACACCGAGCGTGTCCTGGTCTCCGAGCTCTCGGGGCGCCGCAATGTCATCGAGAAGCTTCGCGAGCAGGGAGTGGAGTTCGAGCTGAGCGACCAGCAGGCCGCAGAGGCGCTCGAGCGGGTCAAGATGCAGGAGTCGCAGGGCTATCAGTACGAGTCGTCGGAGGCCAGCTTCGAGCTGCTTGTCCGGCGACTGCAGACGGGGTATCAACGCCCGTTCGAGCTCGAGGACTTTCTGATCGTACAGCGGCGCCGCCACCTCCCGAATGAGTCCGAAGGCTGGGAGATGCAGGCCGAGGCGATGGTCAAGCTCCGCATCGGCGAACATCTCTCCCAGGTGGCGGCGGATGGGAACGGCCCGGTGTCGGCGCTCGATGCCGCCGTCCGGAAGGCACTCTTCGAGGTACATCCCGGCATCGAACGGGTGCACCTGGTCGATTACAAGGTGAGGATCATCGACTCTGGCGCCGGCGCGAACGCCGCGGTGCGGGTGTTGGTGGAGAGTAGCGACCGTCACCATCTCTGGCGGACGGTCGGTGCCTCAACAGACATCGTTGAAGCCTCTTGGCTCGCACTGCAGGACGCCTACGAATTCTGGCTGTTGCGCTGGGAGCACGACGAGTGATCGGGCAGTGACGGAGATGAACAGCCGAGGGTGGCGACGGGGAGAAGACGACGGATGACAGGATTGAAGAAGACGATCATCGAGAAGATTTGGGAAGAGCACATCATCCCCGGCCCGGCTGCGGGTCGAGACCGAGATGACGGGGCAGAGAGACAGGACCTCCTCTACATCGACCTGCACCTGGTCCACGAGGTGACCTCCCCGCAGGCCTTCGAGGGACTGCGACTCTCCGGCCGCAGCGTGCGTCGCCCCGACCTGACGCTGGCGACCGTCGACCACAACGTGCCGACGGCCGGCCGCGACCAGCCCAACCCTGACCCGCTCTCGGCGCGCCAGATCGAGGTGATGCAGGAGAACGCCCGCGACTTCGGCGTGCCGCTGTTCGACATCTTCGACCTGCGCCAGGGAATCGTGCACATCATCGGCCCCGAGCAGGGCTCAACCCAGCCGGGCATGACGATCGTCTGCGGAGACAGCCACACCTCGACGCATGGGGCCTTCGGTGCTCTCGCCTTCGGCATCGGCACGTCGGAGGTGGAACACGTGCTGGCCACCCAGACGCTGAGGCAGTCGCGGCCGAAGACGATGTCGGTCGAAGTCACGGGGGAGCTGGGACCGGGCGTAACGGCCAAGGACGTGATCCTCGCCATCATCAATGAGATCGGCGTCAGCGGTGGCATCGGGCACGTCATCGAGTATCGCGGCGAGGTGATCCGCAACCTCTCGATGGAGCAGCGGATGACGATCTGCAACATGTCCATCGAGGGTGGTGCCCGGGCCGGACTGGTGGCACCAGATGAGACCACCTTTGCCTACCTCGAGGGTCGACCCAATGCGCCCGCCGGGGAGGAGTGGGAGCGTGCGCTTGAGTACTGGCGCTCGCTGCCCACCGATGAAGGCGCGACATTCGACCGCGAGGTCGTGATCGACGGCTCCCAGATCCAGCCGTTTGTCACCTGGGGCACCAATCCAGCCCAGAGCGTCACGGTTGACGGCCAGGTGCCAGACCCCGAAGCGGTCCCGGCGGACCAGCGTGAGGGGGTGGAGCGGGCGCTCGCCTACATGGACCTCGAGGCCAACACGCCGATCCGGGAGATCACGATCGACCGCGTCTTCATCGGTTCGTGTACGAACGGACGGATCGAAGATCTGCGGGCGGCGGCTGCTGTTGCCGCCGGCCACCAGGTGGCAGAGACGGTCAGCGCGATGGTGGTCCCGGGCTCGGGGTTGGTCAAACAACAGGCCGAGTCAGAGGGCCTCGACCAGATCTTCAGGGAGGCCGGGTTTGACTGGCGCGAGCCGGGCTGTTCGATGTGCCTGGCGATGAACCCGGACATCCTCATTCCCGGTGAACGCTGTGCGTCTACATCGAATCGGAACTTCGAGGGCCGACAGGGGCCGGGCGGCCGCACGCATCTGGTCAGTCCAGCGATGGCGGCGGCGGCGGCGATTGCCGGTCACTTTGTCGACGTGAGGGAGGTGATGACGTGAGAGCAGTGAAGACCGTGCGCGGCGGGGCGATCCCGCTTGATCGCGTCAACGTCGATACCGACCAGATCATCCCGGCGAAGCATCTCAAGCGCATCGAGCGGACGGGCTACGGCCCCTTCGCATTCGAGGCCTGGCGGAGGGATCCGGACTTCGTTCTCAACAATCCGGCCTACGACGGCGCGAAGATCTTGCTCACCCGCCAGAATTTCGGTTCGGGGTCGAGTCGGGAACACGCGGTCTGGGCGCTCGAAGGTCTGGGGATCGAGGCGGTCGTCGGTGTCAGCTTCGCAGATATCTTCCGCAACAACTCATTCCAGAGTGGCCTGTTGACGATCGAACTGCCCGAGGAAGATATCGACTACCTGATGGCGAGGGCCGAGGAGTTGCCTGGCGCCGAGCTGGTGGTCGACCTGCCATCACAGACGGTGCGGACCGCCGACGGAGGCTGGGAGCGGCGCTTCGGGATCGACCCCGATAGGCGTCACCGACTCGAACACGGCCTCGACGACATCTCCATGACGCTGGCCACTGCCGACGAGATCGAGGCCTTCGAGGCGCGGCGGAGCGATCTGAAGCCGGTCACCAGCGCGTAGCGACTGGGTTTCCTCGGTGTTCGGTCGGCAGGACCTGGCCAGCCTCGCCGCTGCGCTGCCCGGCGCTCGCCTCGATCGGGCCGTCCCGATCGGCCAGGGCTGGGGAACCGCCGCCTATCGTGTGCCCGATCCGGCTGGCGACTGGGTAGTTCGGCTACCGCTTCCCCGGGCGGACTGGGCCGTCCCCGGCCTCGAACGCGAGGCGCGCCTCTTGCCACAGCTGGAGGGCTGGTTCGAGACCGAGACGCCGAGAGGCGCACGGCTGATCCGTGCCGACGACGGATCACTCGTCGCGGTCGTGCATCGCTATCTTCCAGGACGGGCACTCCGGGCCGGCGCCGTGCCGCGCCGTCGCCGTCGCCAACTCGCCAGTCAGATCGGAGGCTTCTTGAGCCGCCTGCACAGCTTACCGGTGGAGAGGGCCAGGTCGGCAGGAGTCCCAGATCTCGACCTCTGGGAAGACCACTACGTCGAGCTGATCGAGCGGGCACAGCGACACCTCGGTCCGGCCGGTCGCCGCTGGTTGAGCGGCCAGGCCGAAGCGTTCGCTGCCTCAGGCGGGACCCGCGCGGTGAGCAGAACCCTCATCCACGGTGACATCTCAGGCGATCACCTGCTACTCGACGGTGACTCGCAGCTCGCCGGGGTGATCGACTTCGGCGATGCGATGGTCGCTGACCCGGCTCTGGATCTGGCGGGCATCCTCAATGGCATGGGCGGGCGCTTCCTCGAGCATGTGCTCGCGTCCTACGAGCGCCCCCTCGACCGAGATGTGCCGCGGCGCATCCGCTTCTACATCGAGGTCGAGCCGATCTACCAGGTCGTCTACGGCGACCGGGTGTCGGAGGGCCGGGAGCAGGCCGTCGGAATCAGGAGGATCGCCGCGCGGGCGGCCGCTGCCTCGCGGGCCGCTCGCGCCCGCCCCTGACCCAGGGTTTCGCCTGCCCTAGCGCGTCCCGGTCGCCCGTTGTTCGGCCGCGAGCGAGCGGTTGAGCGCGTGCAGGTAGGCCCGGGCGCTTGCCACGAGGATGTCGGTGTCCGACGCGCGCCCTTGGTAGGTCCCGGCCGCCGTCTCGATGCGTATCGTGACCTCACCCTGGGCGTCGATGCCCTCGGTCACCGATCGAACGGCGAACTCGGTCAGGTCGTTGCTGGTCTCGGTGACGCGGTTGATCGCCCGATAGATCGCGTCCACCGGTCCCGTACCGATCGCGGCGTCCTGGGTCGAATCCCCATCGGCGTTGATCAGACGGACGGTTGCGGTCGGCGTGCTCCGATCGCCTGTGGACACCTGCACGAGGTCGAGGGTCCAGGCCTCTTCGATGTGGACCTGCGTCTGCTCGGCGACGATTGCCTCGAGATCGCGGTCATCGACCTCCGGCTTGGCGTCGGCAACAGCGAGGAACGCCTCCCAGATCCGGCCGAACTCCTCTTCGGCTGGCGCAATGCCTAGCGCTTCGAGCCGAGCCTGCAGCCCGTGACGACCGGAGGTCTTGGTGAGAATAATGCTTGATCCACCGGGGATGCCGATCTCCTCGGGATCCATGATCTCGTAGGTCTCGCGCATCTTGAGGACGCCGTCCTGGTGGATCCCTGACGAGTGTCGGAAGGCATTCTTGCCGACGATCGCCTTGTGCGGCTGCACGACCATGCCGGAGGCACGCTCCACGAGCTTGCTGATCGAGTAGATCTCGGCCGGATTCTGATCGACATGAACGTCCATGAAGTCAGCGCGTGTTCGGATCGCCATGATGATCTCTTCGAGCGAGGCGTTCCCGGCCCGCTCGCCGATGCCGTTGATCGTGCCCTCGACCTGGCGCGCCCCACCGAGGATGCCGGCCAGTGAGTTGGCGGTTGCCATCCCCAGGTCGTTCTGACAGTGAACGGAGATGCGCGCGCGGTGCATGTTCGGGACATGTTCCGGCAGAGAGCGGATGAAGGCCTCGAACTCCTCGGGAATGGCGTACCCCACGGTGTCGGGAATGTTAATGGTGGTCGCACCCTCGTCGATCGCCGCCTCCACCAGCTGGTAGACGAACTCGGGGTTGGAACGAGTCGCATCCATGGGCGAGAACTCGACATCAGACGTGTAGCCGGCGGCCCGCGCAACCGCCGTGCGGGCCATCTCCATGATGTCCTCGCGGTTCTTGTGCAGCTGCTGGGCGAGGTGGATGTCGCTGGAGGAGAGGAAAACGTGGATTCTGGGGGACTCAGCGTGTTGAACCGCCTGCCACACGGCATCGATGTCGCCGGCGGCGGCGCGGGCGAGCCCGGCGATCACCGGCCCCTTGACCTCCTTGGCGATCTCTGTGACGGCGGCGAGGTCCCCTGGTGAGGAGATCGGAAAACCGGCCTCGATGATGTCGACGTTGAGCTTGGCGAGTGCTCGCGCGATCTCCAGCTTCTCAGAGATACTGAAGCCGATCCCCGCAGATTGCTCGCCGTCACGCAGCGTCGTGTCGAAGATGTAGATCTTGTCGGTGTCAGCCATGTCAGTGCTCCTGTGGTGTCGCTCCGAGGTTTCGTGCCGGGGGTGCCCCCTCACCGCCGTCGTGGGCGGTGGGGGGCCAGATAAGGTCGAGTTCGGAGCGGGGCGATCGCTTGGGCGTGCCCGATCGGGCCAACTGGAACCAGCGGCGTCGAGAGCGCTGCTCTGCTGTCGCTCTGCATTCGATCGGCGGCACCGCCGGCCTCATGGCGATCATGGACTGAAGCGAGGCTCCGCCTCGTTCTCACGATCGTGGATGGAGCCGCCGTCGCGACTGCGCACGATCGCGATGCGGCCGGTCCGGACCAACTCGCGGATGCCATACGGGCGCAGGTTGTTGAGCATGCCGTCGACGGTATCCGGATGAGCGACGAGCTGCACGACCAGTCCCGTGCGGGTCACGTCGACGGTCTGCGCCCGGAAGATCTCGACCAGGTCGAGCACCTCGCGGCGTTCTTCGGGCCGACAGCGGACTTTGATCAGGGCCAGTTCGCGAATGATCGCGTCCTCGTGCGTCAGGTCAGAAACCTTCACGACATCGATCAGCTTGTAGAGCTGCTTCTCCACCTGCTCAACGATCCTGTCCCCGCCCTCAACGACGAAGGTCATGCGAGAGATGCCGGCCTCCTCGGTTGGGCCGACGGCCAGCGAGTCGATGTTGAACCCGCGCCGACGGAACAGGGACGCGACGCGCGTCAGGACGCCGGGTCGGTCTTCGACCAGCGCCGCCACGGTGTGCCTCATCGAGATCTCCTCAGGTGCGCAGTCGCTACCGCTCGGCTAGTTGAGCTGGCGGGCCTCTTCTGGCGTCTCGACCGTCTCGATCAGCGCGGCGCCAGCTGGCACCATCGGCCAGACGTTGTCTTCGGCCTCGACCTGGAAGTCGATCAGAACGGGGCCGTCGTGCGCGTGAGCGTCGGCGATCGCCTGATCGACCTCGGACTGTTCGCTGACGCGCATTGACTTGATGCCATATGCCTCGCCCAGCTTGACGAAGTCGGGCTGTGACATCGCCACAGAGACGTAGTTGTTGTCGTAGAACAGCTCCTGCCACTGGCGCACCATGCCGAGGTAGCCGTTGTTCATGATTGCGATCTTCACCGGCAGCCGCTCATCGATCATGGTGGCGATCTCCTGGCTGGTCATCTGGAAGCCACCGTCGCCGCAGATCGCCCAGACGCGGCGCTCCGGCTGGGCGACCTGAGCGCCGAGCGCAGCCGGCACCTCGAAGCCCATCGTCCCGAGCCCGCCCGATGTGATCAGTTGCCGCGGGCGGGAGATGTCCATGTGCTGCGCCGCCCACATCTGATGCTGGCCCACACCGGTAACGACGACGCCCTGAGAGCCGATCGAGTCGGAGATCCGGGACTCGACGAACTGCGTGCTGAGGTGCGTACCTGTGGGGAGCGAGTAGGACGCGGCATGGTCACGGCGCATCTCGTCGATCCATCGAATCCAGTCGACGTGGCTGAGCGGTTCGATCTCGGCCGAGAGCTGCTGCAACACGTCGCGGACATCACCGACCACAGGGACGGTGGCGCGAATGTTCTTGTTGTGTTCGGCCGGGTCGATGTCGACATGGACGATCTGTGCCGTCGGGTTGAGGTCGGCGAACCGCCCTAGGGCGCGGTCATCCATGCGCATGCCGAGTCCGATGATCAGGTCGGCATTCGAGGCGGCGTGATTGGCCCAGAAAGAGCCGTGCATGCCGAGCATGCCGTAGCTGAGCACGTGGTTCTGCGGGATCGAGCCGAGACCCAACAGTGTGTTGAGAACGGGCGTCCCCGATCGCTCGGCGAACTCCGCCAGCTCGTCGGTGGCGTTGCCCTGGATGACGCCGTGGCCAGCGAAGATGATCGGCCTCTCGGCGCGGCGAATCAGCTGTGCGGCGCGCTTGACCTGGGCCGGATTCCCCTTCGTGGTTGGGCGGTAGCCGCGAATCGACACCTCGCCGTCCCACTCCCACTCGGCCTCCTCGATGAAGACATCCTTGGGGATGTCGATGTGCACCGGGCCGGGCCGGCCGGTGGTTGCGATGTAGGCGGCCTCGGCGAAGGTGGACGCCAGGTCGGATGGCTCCATGACGAGGTAGTTGTGCTTGGTGATGGGCATCGTGATGCCGGTGATGTCGGCCTCCTGGAAGCCGTCGCGGCCGAGCAGGTTCCGGCCGACGTTCCCGGTGATGAAGAGCACCGGGATGCTGTCCATCATCGCGTCGGTGATTGCCGTCACGAGGTTGGTCGCGCCCGGGCCCGATGTGGCCAGCGCACAGCCCAGCCGTCCGGACGCCTTGGCATACCCCTCCGCGGCGTGGCCAGCCCCCTGCTCGTGCCGAACGAGGATGTGGCGCAGGTCCCGGTGGTAGGGGAATCGGTCGTAGAGCGGCAGCACCACGCCGCCCGGATATCCGAAGATCGTGTCGATCCCAATCTTGCTCAGTGAGTTGAGGACGATGTCGGCACCGCTGATCATGGTCATGGCTGTTGGTCCATCACGCTGCGGGGGCTTGGGTTGCATGCGAAGCGACCCGTCACGCGGGCCGACGGACGATACCGGGCGAGCGCCCAGTACCGCCCTAGGGAAGTACGAGTACGAGGGTCAGGGGCACCGGGAACGAGCGGCGTGTGTCGGCCGCAGGCGAGTCTGAGGAGCTGCCCGGTGTCAGTCGCATCGCACACCAGTATCATCGCGCGCCGCCCGACTCGTCAACCGCCGCCCATCATCGGGCCAGAGCCCACCTCGGCTACCGACGGGGTCGAGGGGGTCAGCCGGTCCGGGTGGCCCCCCGGGCTAGCCACCGGCCTCCGAGTCGGCGCCCACGAGCGCGGTGTCGGGGAAGGCGTCGGCCCAGGCGAACCAGTAGGCGATGCGCAGCGGCACAGCTCGCAGCTCGACCGAATCGATCACGTTGATCAACTTCTCCTCGTCGAGGAACCAGCGGGTCCCGTCCGCGTCTACCGCTTCAGCTGCGGACAGAGAGCCGGCAAGATGCGCGAAGGTGATCGCCCCCGTCCGATAGGCGGCGACGCCCCGGCCCGGCCCCCTTGAGGTGATCACCACTCTCTGACCGGCGATTGTGTCGTGGAGCACGCCGGCCTCCTCGACCAGCGAGACCGGGTAGGCGCGCGATTCGCCGCCCAGGACGAGGCCGACCACGAGGCTCTTCGCCACTGTCTGTTCGGCTTCTCCTCCCGAGAGCGGTTGCGGAGTTGGGGCGGGGAAGAGCGGTCGCGGGGCGGCGAGTTCCGCCGCGAGGGCGATGCCGGGGTCGTAGTTGCGCAGGACGCCGGTGTCCAGCGACATGACGGTCGTGTTGGGATAGCGACCGGACCAATCCTCCCAGGTCGTCCGCAGCAGGAGATGCGGAACCAGCTCCACGTCCGCCGCGAGGGCGCTCCCCGAGATCGGCCGTCCGGCCACCTGATCCCAGAGGCTGAGCGTCTCCTCGTCGTAGAGGACCCGGCGTGAACGGTAAACGAGCCCGCTGTCTGCGAAGTGGTAGCGTTCGCCATTGCTGGCTGACGCCCAATAGGCTGCCGCGGCGCCGCACGGGGTGCAGTGGGTGATCAGGAGAGAGCGCCCGTTCAGCTCGTCGCTGATCACCTCGTGCCAGGCCAGGATCCGCTCGGGGTAGGCCCGCGCCTGTCCGTCCACGAATACGCCGAACACGATGTCATCGTCCTCGAGGTAGCGCTGTCCCAGGCGATGCACCGTCTCCGGAGCAGTCAGCGGCGGCGTCTCCTCCGGAGCGGTCCCCGCCCAGATCAGCTGGTCCGGCCGAACGGCGAGCTTGCCGGCCGCTGGCAGCATGGCCGGATAGCGGTGATCAACCAGTGAGAGCAGGCGGCCCTTCCACTCGACGTATCCGGCGGGGAGGGGGGTCTCGGCTGAGGTGTTCCAGTGAGCCCACTCGTAGGCCGTGGTGTGACGTTCGCCGGACAGCGCCGTCAGGGCCTCGATGATCCAGCGCTCCCACCCCAGTTCGATCCAGAGCAGGTCGATCAGGGGTGCGACGAAGCGCCGGTCGCCGCTGTCGGCGATCGTGGCCAACAGCTCAGACTCCTCGGGGCCAACGGGCAGGCAGGTGTTAGCCAGCTGCGGCGCCTCGTACCAGCAGATGAGCGCTCGCATGATCTCGCCCACCTCATCATCGCCGAGCTGATCGGGCGGCGCGATGGTGGCGCCGGGCGCCGCTGCACTCGCGAGCACGGGTAGCTGGGTCGCCAGCGGTGCCGGCGTGGGTGCGTCGGGATTCGCGGCGCAGCCGAGCGCCATTGAGGCGATCACGGCGCAGAGCACCAGGACGGTCAGCCAGCGCGACAGCCGACCTGGGCCGAGGACGTTGCGGGCCACGTGCCGGCGCCCGCAGAAGGCTGACCGTCCCGGTGCCCCGACCAACTCAGTGGCTGAACGCTGGACGGGGGAGCTGCGCACGGCCGGTGCGGAGTCGCGCGAGGCGGGCCACGGGACTGAGCATGGCCGCGACCGCGGGTCCGAAGCGCCCGACGATCTTCGTGTAGTCGATCTCGCCGCGGATCAGGTCGCCAGCCGGGTTCCAGAAATGGGTGGAGTGCTGGAGTAGCCACACGAACGGATCGGGCCAGGCATGGAAGATCTCCATCAGCGCGCGCGATGCCTCGATGTTGGGGATCAGTTCGCGGCTGATCGCCCGGTGGTAGCCGGAGAGGTCTGGGACTAGGCCGGACAGATAGTCCTCGACCACCGGGGCGACGGCGATCCCCGAGGCGACGGCCCCGTGTATTCCCTCACCGGAGAGTGGGTCGATGAGGCCGCCGGCGTCACCAATCACAGCGGAACCACCGCCGGCGATCAGGGCACCGGGACGACCGAGCGGGAGATGGTGGCCACGGAAGTTAGAGAGCGCCGCCGGCTCGAGGCCGTTGAGTCGGCAGATCCGCTCGACGTGCTGGCGCAGGCCGGGTCCGACGGCGTCCTTCCAGCCACCTACGCCGACGTTGAGGTGGTCGCCCTTGGCAAAGACCCAGCCGTAGCCACCGGCGATCTCACCGAAGTGCAGCGCCACCTTCCCGCGGTACCGATCGGGGACGCCCTCCGGACAGGCGATGTTCGCCTCAAGTGCAACGCCGTTCTCCAGTGGCACCTCGTAGCCGAGGTTCTTGCGGACGATGCTGTTGGCGCCATCGGCGCCGATCACGACCCGTGCGAAGTGCAGGTCCCCCGAGCGCGTGCGTACGTCGAACGTGCTGTCGGGGAGGCGCCGGACCAGCTGGATCGTCTGTCCATCTCGGAACTCGACGCGGACACGCTGTGCCTGCTCCACCAAGAACTGGTCGAGCCTCGAGCGCTGGGTCATGTAGGTCATGGGGCGATGGTGGAGACGAGTGACGCCCTCGCCGTCGCGCAAGATGAGGCGCGCGCCCGTGACCGTGTCCTCGATCACCGGGTCGAGGGAGAATGGGAGGAGCTCGCTAGTACGCAACGTCACCCCACCGCCGCATGGCTTGTCCCGGGGGAACCTGGCGCGGTCGAGCAGCAGCACGCTCGCGCCGCGCTGGGCGATCTCGCGAGCCGCCGTTGAACCGGCAGGGCCGGCCCCGACCACGATCACATCAACCTGCATCGCCTGTATCCTACGACGGGGCGCGCGCACGGGCAGCAGGTGGCGCCCCCGCTTGTCGATCGAGCGCCGCGCCGAGGGCATCGGTAGAGAGTCAGTAGAGGCGAGCAGCCTCGTCCTCGAGCGCGCGGCGTTCAGCCACGGTCAGCGGTCCGAAGTCCCTGACTGTCGCGACGTTGGCCTGGATACGAGAGGGTTGCCGGGCGCCGGGAATTGCTGCCGAGACGTTGGGGTTGGACAGCACGTAGCGCAGGAGGTTGGCGGGCGTGAGTGCTCCCCGGTAGCCATCCCTGATCCGCGTGCGCATCGCACTCGTGCGGCCGGACCCGCCGAGCGGACGCATCACGATCACACCGACATCGTGGCGTGCGGCGAGATCGATCAGGTGTGCCGTCTCGGGCATGAACGCCGAGTACTCCAGCATCACGCTGCCGAACTCACGGGAGGTGATCAGCATCTCCAGGAGTTCGGAGTTGTGCGAGGAGACCCCGATGTGGCCGATGAGGCCTCGGTGCTTCGCGATCTTGAGGCCGGTCAGCGCTCCCTCCTCGGGATCGTTGACCTCTGCCCATGCCCGTGGCGTCGAGGTGTCGTGGAGCTGGTAGAGCGGGATCGTCTCAAGGCCGAGAGTCGCCAGCGATCGATCGACATCGCGCTGGCTGCCATTGGCTGTGTGGCTGAACGTCTTTGAGCCGACGAGCAGATCCCCGGGACCGTGCTCCCGGATGTGCTGGCCGATCAGGAACTCGCTGCCTGAGTACTCGCGCGCGGTGTCGAGGAGCGTGATGCCCGCATCGCGCGCCGCCTGCAGGGTCTCGGCGCCGCGGCGGGACGTGGGCGTGTCCATCACGCCCAGCCCGAGTTCGGTGACCTCAAGTTCGGTACGGCCGAGCCGTCGTCGATTGAGCGCAGACGACATCACAGGTGGACCCCAGGCCGGTCGATACCGGGCGCCGGGCGGGCAGCGCCGGTCGTGTGCCGTCGCCCGCCCGCGGGACCGCTCCTCGGGCGGGCGCTAAGCGTTGGTCACCCGTGCACCTGGCGGTCGGTCGCCGCTCGGGGCCTCGAGACCTGCGAAGAGCGTGTCGGGTGCGCGTTCGAAGAGCCGGTCGATGTCCCAGGGACCATCGGAGAAGATCTGCCGCTCGACGTGCATGTCACTGTAGAGTTGAACCTGGAACCCGGAGGCTCCAATGGTCCGGCCGGAGACGTTGGCACCGGCCTCTGAGGCGAGGTAGACCACGATCGGAGCGACGTTCGAGGGGTCGCGCTCGCTGTCCCCCACCTGCTCGCTCTCGGCGACACCACGCCGCATGTCGGCGGCGTTTCGGAGCCCGCGGTCGGTCATGCGGGTGGCAGCCCCGGGCGCGATCGCATTGGCGGTGACGTTGTAGCGTCCGAGCGCGTTGGCGCACGACTTGGTGAAGCCGATCAGGCCGGCCTTTGCGGCGGCGTAGTTTGGCTGGCCGGCAGAGCCGTTGATGCCGGCGGTCGAGCTGAAGTTGATCAGGCGACCGTACTCGCGGCGTTGTCGCCAGTGGATCGAGGCGAAGTGCGTCGTGTTGTAGGTGCCCTTGAGGTGGACGCGGATCACGTCGTCCCACTCCTGCTCGGTCATGTTGAAGATCATGCGCTCGCGGAGGATGCCCGCCACGTTCACCAGGATGTCGAGCTGGCCGAACTCGTTGAGGGCGTTGCGGACCAGTTCCTCGGCTTCTCGATGGTCCGAGACGTCGGCGCCGTTCGCCATCGCGACGCCACCGTCGTTGGTGATCTGGTCGACGACCGCCTGAGCGACGCTGGTGTCGCGCCCCTCGCCCTCGACCGATCCCCCGAAGTCGTTGACGACGACCGCGGCGCCCTGCGCGGCCATCGCTAGGGCGATTCCCCGGCCGATCCCGCGACCGGAGCCAGTGACGATCGCCGTTCTGCCCACCAGATGTTGCGGCATATGTGCTGTTCTCCTTCGGAGCGCTTGGATGGTAGCAGCGGACCGGCGGCACCCGCAGACGACCGAGAGCGCAGAGACGACGGAGCTAGGGATGCTCTGCAAAGGTAGGGTAGCGGGCCGGTTCGAGCCGATCGGCATACTGATCGGCGATGAGGGGACCCATGACGGCGGATTGAGGGTCGATTCCGTCACGTTCTGGCTCCGGAGCCGGTCCGGAGAGCGATGCGGGCACACGGATCCGCTGATCACGCGAGGTGAGGCGCTGCTCGCAGCAGGTTCGCGAAGCCCAGTAGCAACGCGAGACGCTGGCGGTTCTTCTCAAGCCCCCGGTAGCGCACCCTGGCGTATCCGAAGTGCCGCTTCACGTAGAGGTACGGGTGCTCCGCCTTCGCCCGCACCGAGGCCTTGCGCCGCTCCACCTGCGCCGCCTGGCTCCCGGGAGCAAGCTGACGCCTGAGCCCCGGTCGCATCGCCACCTGCCAGCGCACCGCCGATCCCCGATGCTCCGGCCGCTTCTCCACTCCCTGGTAACCGGCGTCGCCCCACGCCTCTACCTCGCCACCGTCCACGAGGCGATGTGCCTCGGTCACGTCGTCGTGTGCACGCTGTGCACCAGCCCCGACCGCGCGTCCGTGCCGGTGTGCAGCTTCATCCCGAAGTACCACTGTCGGCCCTTCCTGGTCTGATGCATCTCCGGGTCGCGAGCTCTCTCGCGGTTCTTCGTTGAGGAGGGCGCGCGGATGATGGTCGAGTCCACGATCGTCCCCTCGCGCACCAGCAGCCCCCGCTCGGCGAGGTGGGCGTTGATGGTCGCAAAGAGCTCCGTTCCCAGCTGATGGCGCTCAAGCAGGTGCCGGAAGTGGAGGATGGTCGTCTCATCGGGAATCGGCTCGGTGAGGGTGAGGCCGGCGAACTCGAGCATCGAGCGGGAGTCGTAGAGCTCCTGTTCCATGCCGGGGTCGCTGAGGTTGAACCAGAGCTGCAGGCAGTGGATGCGCAGCATCACCGGCAGCGGGTAGGGCCGCCGTCCACGACCCGGCTTCGCGTAGACGGGCGCGATGCGCCCCGCCAACTCCTCCCACGGGGCCAGCTGCTCCATGCGCTCGAGGAACCGTTGGCGCCTCGTCTTGACCTTCTTGTGCTCGTACTCAAGGCTGCCGAACGAACGCCGCTCCATCGGGCACCCCTCTCCAGGTCCGTACCCTATGATCGCATCTGATCACTCCCTAGCTGCCAACCTCATCTCTGCCGAATATAGTGCGATTGATACGAGGGCGGAGAAGTGGACGTAGAACGATGGTGGTTGATGAAGAGACTGAGGTGCGTCGAGCACGCAGGTCGTGGCCAGTGCAGTACAAGCTCGACATCCTGGCTGAGATCGACGAGGCAAAGGCCCGCGGAGAGCCGGGAGCAGTCGGCGCCATCTGTCGGCGCGAGGGTCTGTACTCCTCTCTGATCGCCAGGTGGCGCCAGCAGCGTGACGATGGGGCGCGCCGTGCCCTCGTCGAGCGGCCGCCGGGACCACGAGCGCCCAACCGGCTGACCCTTGAGCGCGACCGCTACCGGGAGCGGGCGATGCTTGCCGAGCAGCAGCTGGAGACGGCAGAGGAGCTGATCGAGGCCCAGGGAAAAGCCTTGGCGCTCTTGCAAAGATTTGCCCGCAAGAGCGCGTCGCAGCGGCGACCGAGTGGCCAGAACGGGTAGCGCCGACCCGAGCCGAGTGGCCAGCGCAGGCATACGCCAACTGGCGGGCGCAGATGCTCGCCGCTGTGGACGCATGGGCCCAGCGGGTTGGCCGTGCCCGCGCCTGTCGGGCCTTCGGATACTCAGAGCGGACCGACCGCAGCCGCCGCCAGGCGGCCGCCGGCCGGCTACACAGGCGGCCGTCACAGGCGAAACCGCGCGAGCAGCACCAGCCGCAGCCGTCACGCATCCCCGACCAGCTGCGCGATCACATCGCCGAGCTGCTGTGCTCACCACGCTTTCGTGACCAGGCGCCCGCCCAGGTCTACTATCAGCTGCTGGACGAAGGCTCGTACGTCTGCTCGATCCGCCAGATGTACCGCATCCTCGAGGAACGCGGCCTGGTCAGAGAACGGCGGCGCGGTCACCGACACACGACCCACCATGCACCCCAGGTGCAGGCGAGCGGCCCGAACGAGGTCTGGTCGTGGGACATCTCGCGGCTCCGCGGCCCTCACCACCGCAGCTGGTTCTATCTCTACGTGGTGATCGACATCTTCAGTCGCAAGATCGTCGCCTGGACGGTCGACACGGCGGAGTCGACCGAGGTTGCCAGGACGCTGGTGGGCACCGCCTGCGACCGCAACGGGATCTCGCCGCAGCAACTGACGCTGCACTCAGACCGTGGCGCCCAGATGACGTCGACAAGCCTGGCGGAACTGCTCGAAGACCTCGCTGTCACGCGCAGCCTCTCGCGCCCGCGCGTGAGCAACGACAACCCCTACTCCGAGGCCGGCTTCAAGACCGTCAAGTACCGCCACGACTACCCCGACCGCTTCCACTCGCTGGAGGAGGTGCGGAGCTGGATGGCGCCGTTTGTCGACTGGTACAACCGCGAGCACTACCACTCCGGTGTCGGCTACCAGCACCCCGCCACGCTCCACGGCGGGCAAGCCCTGGAGACCGTGCAGGCGCGTCAGGAGACCCTGGATGCCGCCTACAGCGTCTGGCCCGAGCGGTTCCGCAACGGACCGCCGCGGGCCGCCAGACCCCCGAAGGAGGCGTGGATCAACAAACCCGTCATTGCAACAACCCCCTGACCTCGACCGGCATGGAGAGGTTGACAGCTTCCGCTCACCCTCGCGAGTTGTTCAGAGCATCCCGTGCGTCCAGAAGTCAAAGGATGGTGACGAGATGACGTAACCAATCCGGAGACGTGCTCGTCGTTGCCAGCCGGTGGAAGTCCGGTCGGAGTAGCTGTCAGGAGGCCCCGTAGCAGGTCGGCGGCGCGGACGGGAAACGGTCCGTGTCGAAGCCCGATGTCGAAAGCCCTTTTGGGGGAGCGACCAAGCGGTCCGCAGCATGAAGCGAAGCCTGCCGCGCCGTTAATGACTCAAAGAGGAGCCGAGCCCGGGGGATCGGGGCGAAGGCCATGGACGAGGTGAAGAGCCTGAAAGCGCAGCCTCAAGGAACCTCTCGGCGTAAGGGGCGTGGAACGTTTGGAAGGTAGCGACGGGAACTGGAGAAGCCCTCCCCGGCCCGGCACCCTGCGAAACGGTGTCGGAGCGAGGCGTCCTATAACCGGTGATAAGCCGGGAAGTGGACAGCCAGCCGGAAGGGTGACGGAGGGGGCAGTAGTACCGCTGGAGCCGGACGGACAACAGAACCGCCGATGATGGGAAGGGCCCCTACTTTGTCTATGCGATGCGTTCAGGGAGGAACCGGTGAGTGGCCACGGTCTACCAACCACCCGGAATAAGGTTCAAGGGACGCTCTGAACAGACCCGCATGATCTGTTAAGATGCCTACACGGGATGGTATGGCATTCGACCAGATGACGAGGTGAGCGCGATGGGCGAGGCAACGTTCGCGGAGCTGTACTACGACGCGAAGAAGCGAACGACTCGCCGGGAGCGGTTTCTGGAACGACTCGATCGGCTGGTTCCGTGGCGGCAACTCGAGCAGCGCATTGCGCCCCACTACCCGATGCCGGGACGGGGGCGCCAGCCCTACCCACTGTCACTGATGCTGCGGGTGCACATCGTGCAACTGGTCGACAACCTCAGCGACCCGGCGATGGAGGACGCGCTGTACGAGAATCTCACCGTGCAGCGCGTCGTGGGGCTCAGGCTATCGGACGCGATCCCCGATGAGACGACGATTCTCAACTTCCGCCACCGGCTGGAGGCGGCCGCGCTGGGGAGGGGGTTGCTCGAGGAGATCAACCGCCATCTGGAGGCGGAAGGACTGCAGTTGAGACAGGGGACTGTGGTTGATGCCAGTATCATCAGCGCCCCCTCGTCGACCAGAGCACGGGATCCCGAGATGCACCAGACGCGCAAGGGAAACCAGTGGTACTTCGGGATGAAGTTGCACATCGGGGTGGACTCTGAGAGCGGCATCGTGCACAGCCTCCACACGACGGCGGCGAACGTGAGCGACATCACCGCGGCGCCCGACCTGCTGCACGGCAACGAAAGGCTGGTCTGTGGCGATGCGGGCTACCAGGGCATCGGAAAACGTCTGGAGCAGCGCGAGCGTGCGGTGCAGTGGCAGGTTGCCATGCGACCGGGCAAGCGGCGACTGCTCGACCGGGAGGGTGAGGAGTGGCTCGAAGAGAAGCGCAAGGCCTCCGTGCGTGCGAAGGTCGAGCATCCGTTCCAGATCGTGAAGGTGCGCTTCGGCTACGCCAAGGTCCGCTACCGCGGATTGTTCAAGAACACGCAGCGGCTCGCGTTGCTGTTGGGGCTGGCCAACATGGTTCGAGCGGAGCGCCAACTTGCTGCGTAACAACGGCGCAGTGCGCCCAGAATCCCGCAGCGAGCGCCAAACGGCACTCGCAGAGCCGCTCGCGAGCCCCGATCAGGCCGCATTCCTGACCATCAAGCGATTGAACGCCCCAGAAGAGCCTGATCGGCCGCATTTCGCGGCCAGTTCAGAGCGTCCCAAGAGCTACAACGCACGCTCTACCGGGCGGCCAAGGCCGACCCCAAGCGACGATTCCATGCGCTCTACGACAAGGTCTATCGCAGGGACATTCTGGAGCGCGCGTGGGAGCAGGTGCGTCGCAATCACGGCGCAGCCGGTATCGACGGCGTCACGCTCGCCGAGGTCGAGCGCTACGGCGTGGAGCGTCTGCTGGATGAGTTGGCCGCGGAACTGAAGGACGGAAGCTACAGGGTGCAGCCGAGCCGCCGAGTCTGGATACCCAAGCCCGGACGGACGGAGCAGCGCCCGCTCTCGATTCCCTCGGTCCGTGACCGCATCGTGCAGGCGTCGCTGAAGCTGGTGACGGAGCCGGTCTTTGAGGCCGACTTCTTGCCATGCAGTTTCGGCTTCCGCCCGAAGCTCGCGGCCCATGACGCCCTGCAGGTCCTCATTGATGAGGCGTGGTGGGGCAGGCGGTGGGTAGTGGAAACGGACATCGTCTCGTGTTTCGAGTCGATATCTCACGACCGTTTGATGGTGGCCGTCGAGGAAAGGATATGCGACCGCAATCTCCTGAAACTGGTACGGGCGATGCTGCGTGCCGGTGTGATGGAGTCGGGGGTCGTGCAGCACAGCGCGACGGGTACGCCGCAGGGCGGGGTGATGTCTCCGCTGCTGGCCAACGTCTACTTGCACCGTTTGGACCGGGAATGGGAGGCGAAGGGTACGGGCGTGCTGGTGCGCTACGCGGACGACCTCGTGGTGCTCTGCCGGAACCGGGAGGAAGCGGAGCGGGCCTTGTCCGCGCTGCGCGACCTGCTGGGTGAGCTCGGACTGGAGCTCAAGGCGGAGAAGACGCGCATCGTGCACCTGCGTGAGGGAGGCGAGGGATTTGACTTCCTCGGCTTCGAGCACCGCTGGGTACGTGCGGAGCGCAACAAGAATATCCAGTTCCTCGCACGCTGGCCCTCACGGCGAGCGATGCAGCGGGCGCGGGACCGTATCCGTGAGCTCACGACGCGGTCGCGTCTATTGCTGAGTCCATCGACGGTCGTGGCGGACGTGAACCGCTACCTCCACGGCTGATGAGCTATTTCCGCTACGGCAACTCGGCGCAGGCGTTCAATTCGCTTCGCTGGTATGCCAGGTGGCGTCTCAAGGTGTGGTGGGGCAAACGGTGGGAACGCTACTCTGATTTGGCCCCATCTGGAGCCATTTTGATCCTCTGAACTGGCCCCACCCCCGACCCATCCAGCAGCTACGCTCGGGCAACTGAGACCTCCCCGAGCGAAAGAAGAGGAGTGTGTCGAGGGTGGAGTTGTTCGAGGATATCCGACGGGCATGGCGAGAGGAGGGGCTGCCCATACGCGAGCTGGCGCGCCGCCACCACGTGCACCGGCGCACGGTACGGCAGGCGCTGCAGTCGGCGCTGCCGCCGCAACGCAAGCAGGCGTCTCGAGCGGCGCCGAAGCTCGGTCCGCACGTGGAGATCATCCGGGAGTGGCTCGTCGCCGACCTGAGCGCGCCGCGCAAGCAGCGGCACACGGCGCGGCGGGTCTGGGAGCGCCTCGTCGATGAGTACGGCGCGACGGTCGCCGAGGCGACGGTGCGCGCCTACGTCAGCCGCGTGCGCCGTGAGCTGGAGTCCGGTCGCTCAGTCGTGACGATCCCCCAGCTGCATGCGCCGGGCGAGGAGGCGGAGGTCGACTTCGGTGGGGTCAGCGTCTGGCTGGACGGCGTGCTGACCGAGCTGTCGATGTTCGTGCTGCGGCTCTCGCACTCGGGGCGGGCGGTCCACGTGTGCTTCCCGGGCGAGGGCCAGGAGGCGTTCCTCGAGGGCCACACGCTCGCCTTCGAGCGCCTCGGCGGGGTACCGCGGCGCATTCGCTACGACAATCTGAGCTCGGCCGTCACGCGCGTGCTCCTGGGGCGCGACCGCATCGAGAGCGACCGCTTCACCGCACTGCGCTCGCACTACGGCTTCGACAGCTTCTTCTGCGAGCCCGGCATCGCGGGCGCGCACGAGAAGGGGGGCGTGGAGGGCGAGGTCGGGCGCTTCCGCCGGCGCCACCTCGTGCCGGTCCCGCGCGTCGAGAGCCTGGCCGAGCTGAACGCGCTGCGGCCCCTCCCCGCCGAACCCTTCGACCCCACGGTCGCACTGCAAGCGAAGGCCGACCGCAAGGCGCGCATCTCCGTGCGTGGCTCGCGCTACTCGGTCCCCGCGGCGTTCGCGGGCCGCACGGTGGACGTCCGCCTGGGCGGCGGGACCGTGACCGCCCTCGTCGCGGGCCGGGTGGTTGCCCGCCACGAGCGCAGCGCGCACAAGGGATCCGAGGTCCTCGTGCTGGACCACTTCCTCGAGGTGCTGTCCCGCAAGCCCGGGGCGCTGCCCGGCTCGATCGCGCTCGCGCAGGCGCGCTCAGGCGGTGGCTTCACCGCCGCGCACGAACGCTTCTGGCAGCGTGCCCGCCGCAAGCTCGGTGACGGCGCCGGGACGCGGGCGCTCATCGAGGTGCTGCTATTGCACCGCCACCTCCCCGCCGCCTCGGTGCACGCAGCACTCGATGCGGTGGAGCAGCTGGGCGCGGTGGACCCGGCGCTGATCGCCATCGAGGCGCGCCGCGTCGCCGACGGCCGCCGCGAGACCGCCGTTGTGGAGCGGCCGGCGCTCAGGCGCTTCGAACGCCCGGCGCCGAGCCTGGCCGGCTACGACGCGCTGCTCGCCGCGAGCACGCGATGAGCACACCTGTGACCGAGCAGGCGGCGGCGCTTCAGGTCGAGGCGACCAGCCGTGCGCTGCACCTCCCCACGGTCCGTCAGCAGGCCGGCGCGCTCGCCGAGGCCGCGCTGCGCGACCGGCTCACCCATCTCGCCTACCTCGCCGAGGTGCTCCAATCCGAGCTCGACGACCGCGATGCGCGCCGCCGTGAGCGCCGCATCCACGAGGCCCGTTTCCCCCGGCTCAAGCACCTCGCCGACTTCGACCTGGCGGCGGCCCCCACGGTCGACCCGACCATGCTCGCCACGCTCGAGCGCGGCGAGTGGATCGCCTCGGGCCAGCCGGTCGTGCTGCTCGGAGACAGCGGCACCGGCAAGTCGCACCTGCTGATCGGGCTCGGCATGGCCGCCTGCCAGCGCGGGCTGCGGGTGCGCTACACGACGGCGGCACAGCTCGTGAACGAACTGGCCGAAGCCGCCGACGAGCGCACGCTCTCACGCCTGGTCGCCCGCTACGGCCGGCTCGACCTGCTCTGCCTCGACGAGTTCGGCTACGTCCACCTCGACCCGCGCGGAGCCGAATTGCTCTTCCAGGTCCTCACCGAGCGCGAGGAGCGGGCCTCGGTGGCAGTCGCCTCCAACGCGCCGTTCTCGGAGTGGGGCCGCACCTTCGCCGACCCCCGCCTCGCCGCCGCGGTCGTCGACCGGCTCACGTTCCGCGCCCACATCATCGAGACCGGCAGCGAGTCCTATCGCCTGCGGGTCACCACCGCCTCGAAGGGAGGTGCTCCGACCAGCTGACCACATCCCGGGGGTGGGGCCAGTTCAGAGGATCAAGGTGGGGCCAGAACGGGTTGTCATTCCCAAAACGGCTGGGATGGCGCCTCCGTCATCGCTACGGACCGTTTCCCCTTGCCCACCATCTGGGGCTCATCCGGCTCGCTGGGCGCGTCGTTACGCCACGGCCGATGAGGCCGTGGCGGGGAGCGCCGCATGCCGCCCGGTGAAAGGCATCGGTGAGCCGTGTGCGGGGTGCGCCAAGCTAACTGGTGTTTGGACAGGGGGTGAAAGTCCGCCGCGGTGAAGGGGCTAGCCACCCCACACCGCTCCCCGAGCCGTGCGTGGGTCGCCGCGAGGCGGCACGCGAAGCGTCGGCAGGGGTACATGTGGGCAAGGCTATAGAGCGCCGAAAGTGGCATTGTTCGGAGTGCCGAGGCTTTCTCGCAGGCCGAAGGCAACAGCGGCGGCGGCGTTTTGGCGAGCCGTCGCCTTCTCCGCGGCGTCTAAGAACCATTGCACGCATGCACGTCCATCACCGGGACTTGGGAGAGCTGCGCGCCGCCCCGACGAGTCGTACGTCGGGGCCGCGTCGGGAAGGGAGGCAACCGTAGCTGATGATGAACGACGCGCAGCAGTCTGATGGGGCCGTAGGAGCTATGAAGGTGACGAACAAAGGGGCGCGAGTCCCGGCGGAGTCGCTGGAGCAAAGGGCCCCAGCCGAGAGGAATCGGCGACGCTCCGGCACAGTCCGGTCTCAGAATCGGGGAGCTGTGTCACCCGGAGCGGAGCGGATACGGCAGTTCGCAGAGAAGAAGCCGGGAGAGAAACTCATCGCGCTCCTGCACCACATCACGTCGGAAACACTCAAGGAGGCGTACCACGCTTTGAAGCGTGACGCGGCTCCGGGCGTGGACGGGGTGACGTGGCGGGAATACGGGGACGGACTGGACGAGCGTTTGCTCGACCTGCACGGCCGCGTGCACCGGGGAGCGTATCGGGCGAAGCCTGTGCGGCGGGTAGAGATACCAAAGCCGGACGGGGGCGTACGACCGCTCGGTATCGTCTCGCTGGAGGACGAGATCGTTCAGCGGGCAGTGGTGGACAATCTTCTGAACCCGATTTACGAATCGGAGTTCTACGGCTTCTCGTACGGCTTCAGGCCGGGGCGCTCGGCGCATGACGCGCTGGACGCACTGGCCTACGCGGTCGAACGGCGCAAGGTCAGCTGGATTGTCGAGGTGGACATCCGGGGGTTCTTCGACAGCATCGACCGGGAACGGCTGATGTCGTTTCTGGAGATGCGCATCGGGGACCAGCGGGTGTTGCGCCTGATACGAAAGTGGCTGAACGCCGGAGTCATGGACGGGGGACTGGAAGTCGATTTCGTGCGGGGGACGCCGCAGGGAGCGCCGATATCGCCGCTGCTTGCGAACGTGTACCTGCACAACGTGCTCGATGACTGGTTCGCGCGCGAGTGGCGACCGCGGGAGGCCCGGGGCGAGGCGTACATCGTGCGGTATGCCGATGACTTTGTCCTGGGGTTTCAGCACCGCAGCGATGCGGTGCGTTTCATGGAGGCGCTTCGGGAGCGATTTGCGGCCTTCGGACTGGAGCTGCACCCGGAGAAGACGCGTCTTGTGGAGTTCGGCCGGTTCGCGATGGCGAACCGGCGTAAGCGCGGGGAGAGTCGGCCGGAGACGTTCGATTTTCTCGGGCTGACGCACTACTGCCGGACGACGAGCAAGGGGCGTTTCGGGCTGGGACGTAAGCCCTCAGCGAAGCGTATGCATCGCACGCTCAAGGCCATACGGGCCGAGACGCGGCGGCGCATGCACGACAACCCAGTGAGAGTGGCGCAGTGGCTTGGGCGTGTGCTGCGTGGGTGGCTTGGCTACTACGCGGTGCCGACGAGTTATCGGTTCCTCCACCGCTTTGTGCAGACCTTGCTCCGCATGTGGTGGCAGGTCTTGCGGCGGCGGTCGCAACGGGATCGTTTCTCGTGGGAGCGCCTCGACGCCCTGTGCCGGGACTACTGGCCTCGAATCTCCATCCTCCACCCGTGGCCGACGACGCGGTTCGCCGTCAGGACTCAAGGCAGGAGCCGGATGCATTAACGTGCACGTCCGGATCCGTGCGGGGGGCGGCCAGCAATGGCCGTCCCTACCGCGAAAGAACCGCACGTCTGGTTCGAGGTGGCAGGGGCTGAAGACCGACGTTGCTACGGACGGGGAGTTGTGCACCACCGGGAAACCGGCTTGGAATCGACGCGCCCCGGCCCTACGGCACGCACCGCGCCAGCCCCTGACCCTACTAGAGGGCCAGCTGACTAGAGGGCCAGCCGACTAGAGGTCGCGCAGCGCGATTGTGAGCGCGGCGACAAAGCCGAGCTGGATCGCCGCCGCCGCCAGGAAGAGTACGTAGCCGGCAACGCGTTCCCAGGTGTGAAGGAGGAAGCCGAGGAAGAGATTGGCGGCGAGGATCATCGTGCCGATCAGCGGCAGCTCGAGGATTGAATCCTTGCTGCGGACATCGACCAGGCCCCCGTCGGTTGGCGGGAACTGCAGTTCCAGCGAGACCGGCAGATCGGGGTAGCGGTGCGCCACCAGGACCCACATGGCGAAGCTGGCGACCAGTGCGGCGGCCACCAGGGTGCGCCCGATCGGGTCGTACCAGAAGGCCTGCGCGGTGGTGCCCATCCGCCGCGCGTGGTGGTCAACTGCGATGGTCGGCCGGAGATCTTGGCGAGTCTGAACCTGGCGGGCGAAGTCGGCCGGGTCCTCCACGGAGATCGCGTAGTTGCGCTGTCCGGTCATGATGTACAACACGTGCTCGGGCCCCTGATGCGTGGTGTAGAACAGGACATCGCCGATCCGCTCGATGCGCGCGACGCCGATGTGGCAGCCGAGCCAGGAGACGCCGCGCACCGCCGGCAGCCCGACCGCCGTGCCGGGCACGAGCCGCTCGATCGCGCCGAGCGGGATGACCTGGCGGGTGATGCCCCAGTGGATCACGACGCCATTGCGGTCGACGGCATAGCTCATGCTCGCCAGCGCGTAGGTCCAATAGGCAAAGAGAGCGGCGAGTGCGCCGGTCACGCCGGCACCGCTGATCGCGAGCACCGCGCCGACATGGAAGTCCGAGGCGATCCCCAGGTTGATCAGGAGGGCAGTGATGGCGACTGACCACAGCGTGAGGCCGGCGCCGACGAGCAGACCGAGTGCACGGGGTGGTTGGAAACTCATCGGAACGAGGGTACCGGAAGAGCAGATCGACGGGGCCGGGGCCGGCGAAGGCTCCCTGCGGGTTGCTAATCGCCAGCGACCATGGCCGGTTCGTAGACCGGGTTGAGCCAGTCGCTGTAGCCGGGGAGCCGACCGGTGATCATGTCGAAGTAGACCTGCTGGAGTTTCCTGGAGATCGGACCGGCCGTGCCGTCTCCGACCGGAATGCGGTCGACCTCGGTGACCGGAGTGACGTGGGCTGCGGTACCGGTCATGAAGATCTCGTCGGCGATGTAGAGCTCCGAGCGGTCGATGCTGCGCCGCTCGATCGAGAGCCCGAGTTGCTCACGGGCCACCGTCACCGCCGTATCGAGGGTGATCCCCTCCAGGATGTTGTCCGACTCCGACGGCGAGATGAGGCGACCGTTCCGAATGATGACGATGTTCTCGCCGGACCCCTCTGAGACGTGCCCGTCGGCATTGAGCATGATTGCCTCATCGAAGCCGTTGAGGTGAGCTTCGGTCTTGGCCAGTGCGTTGTTGACGTAGAGCCCGGTCACCTTTGCTCTCACCGGGATCGAAACGTCATCAATCCGTCGCCACGATGAGGTCATGCAGCGCACCCCGGCATCGGGGTCGAGATAGGCCCCGAATGGCGCGATGAAGAGCAGGAAGTCGTCGTCGAGATCATGCAAGCGGACGCCGAGCTGTTCGCTGGACTTGTAGACGATCGGCCGGATGTAGACATCCTCGCGGTATCCGCTTCGGCGGGCGAGTTCGTAGGTGAGCTCGCACAGCTCGTCGTCGGAGTAGCTCAGGGCGAGGCGCATGATCTTGGCGCTCTGACGGAGTCGAGCGAAATGCTCGGGAACCTTGAAGAGGTAGAGCTGCTCCTGCTCGGCGTTCCAGTTGCCGCGGATACCCTCGAAGACGGCCGTTCCGTAGTTGAAGGCGTGCGTCATGACGCCGATCTTGGCCTCCTCCATGGGGAGGAACTCGCCGCGGAGGAACGCGGTCGGGGTGGGCATGCGGCACTCCTCTTGGGATCGCGCGGCCCGAACGGCCCGGCCCGCCAAATTGAGCATAGAGTTAGGGCCGATTGAGCGGCAAGCGAACGGCGCCGGTCTTCCCGCCCGAGCGGCCCGGATCGGCCACCTGGAATGGAGGCGATCATGAGTCGGTTGAGTGAGGTCTTTGAGCTCGGAGGACTGACGGTCGCGGCGCTGTCGGATGGGGCGCCTGAGTTCGCACTGGGCGGATTCTTCAACGACGTCGACGCCGGGGAGTGGACCAGCGCACTGGGGATCTCTGACCCCTCGCAGCCGGTGCCGTTCAATTTCGGTAGCTTCCTCATCCGCGGCGACGGCAAGACGATCCTCGTCGACACCGGGCTCGGAATACCGGCGCGGGCGATGGGCATTGCTGGCGGTGGTGAGCTGCTGATGCGCATCGGTGAGCTCGGTGTAGAGCTCTCCGACATCGACGCCATCGTGCACACGCATCTCCATGCCGATCACTGCGCCTGGAACACCGACGATGACCGTGATGGAGCAATCACCTTCCCCAACGCCACCGTCTACGTCGGCAGAGCCGAGGTGGATCACTGGACGCAGTCAGCGCTGGACGGTGACGAGCGGGCGGGGGTCGCGCGCAGCAAGATCGGGCCGCTGCTCGATGCCGGTCGTGTGGAGCTCACCGAGGGGGAGTTCGCGGTCTCGCCCTCCTTGACGATGGTGCCGACGCCAGGCCACACGCCGGGGCACTGTTCGCTACTGCTCGCATCGCGCGGCGAGCACCTGGTGATCCTCGGTGATGCCGCGCACCATCCCGTCCACCTCGAGCACCACGATTGGATCCCAGCGGTCGATCTTGACCCGGCAGAATCCTCCCGCTCACGCGCCAAGGTGGCCGCCCTCGCCGTCTCGAAGGATGCCCTTGTGACCGGTGGTCACTTCCCGATCCTGACGCTGGGCCGGCTGCGCCGCGTGACGGGTGGCTACCGCTGGCAGGTGCTCTAGAAGGTAGCGGCGGGTGCTCGACGAGCCCAGGGCCGTCCGGGCACGCGCCGGCGCCGTTTGGCGAGAGCTCCTCATGTGACAAACTGGCCGCGTGGAGCAGGGGAGCGACGATGGCGATGACTGTGGCAGAGCTCGATGTATTTCTCTCCCAGCCCCATGTGGCGGTGCTGGCGACGTGTGACTCGGAACAGCGCCCCCACCAGGTGCCGATCTGGTATCTCTGGCGCGGTGGCGCGGCGCTGCTCCTGACGGCGCGCGAGAGCAAGAAGTGGCGCAACATCCTTGAGAACCCGCACGTCTCGCTCTGCGTCGATACGAAGGAGGCGCCCTACCTGGCGGCCGTGCTGCACGGTGAGACGGAAGAGGCACGCGAGATGGACTACCCGTCGTTACTGCTGGAACTGGCCGTTCACTATCTGGGCGAGCGAGCCGGCCGGCGCTACGCGGAGCAGAGTGGCCCCAGGGATTCCAGCTCCAACGTTGTCTTCCGTTTGCGCCCCGCCCGCATCGTGCAGGCGGGCTCCTAGAGCCACCCGGGGGAGGTTACCCTGTTGGTGATCCCGAGCGGAGCCCGCTACTCGATCGGCACCGTTGACTTCGCCGTCGTGAATGACGGTACGCACTGGTACGACGCCGGTGCCATCTTCGGTGTGGTGCCGCGGGTGATGTGGGAGCGACAGCAGCGCGAGCTCGACGATCGCTACCGGATGCCGACCGGGCTGAACTGTCTGTTGCTCCGCTCCGGCGGCAAGCTCGTCCTGATCGAGTCCGGTGTCGGTGGCAAGCCCGGAGATCGAGATTCCGCCTCTCCGGCTGCCGATGGCACCCTGATGGACTCGCTCG
Organism: Dehalococcoidia bacterium; assembly: GCA_965249675.1. GTDB lineage: Bacteria > Chloroflexota > Dehalococcoidia > UBA2979 > UBA2979. The sequence goes on along the minus strand of OZ252250.1, from coordinate 838,865 downwards.
CGGCGCTCGGTGTGGCGCCGGAGGACATTGACGTCGTCGTCAACACCCACCTCCACTCAGATCACTGCGGCTGGAACACGAGCCTCGCACCCGGTGCCGACCCCGACGATCCCGCCTCCCTGGTGCCGACTTTCACCAACGCCACCTACGTCGTGAGCGAGCGCGAGTGGGACGACGCGAACCACCCGAACGAGCGGACCCGCGCCACCTACCTCGCGCGCAACCTCGATCCCGTGGCCGATCGACTCCGTCTCGTGCCCGGAGAAGACGAATATCGGGTAACCGACGAAGTCGTCTTTGTGCCAACGCCGGGGCATACCCACGGACATGGCACGGTGGCGATCCGCTCCGGCCGGGAGTGGGGGGTCTACGTCGGTGATCTGGCGCAGCATCGGACGCAGCTGGAGCGCACGGCGTGGACGGCGGGACTGGACGTCCTGCCGCTCGTCTCGCTCGAGACCAAGAAGGCGCTGATGGACCGCTGCATCGAGGCCGGGGCGCTCGTGATGTTCTGCCACGGACCCTACCCGGGCGTTGGGAGGATGACCCGAACCGAAGCCGGCTACCGCAAGTGGATCGATGTCGAGCCGGTTGGCCAGGGTCTGCCCGATGACCATGAGCACTAGAGAGCCTAGCGGACGCCGGGCGCAGCCAGCCCTGGCGGCAGCGGGCGGTGACAGTGCGCAGCGCAGTGAGGGGACCAACGAGCGCTGCCTGTGGCCGTCTCCGTGAACGGCGAGCCCGCGCAACCAGACTGGATCCCGCTGATTCCGGCGGGTGAAGTCCGGGCGCCGGGCGTGCAGACGAACAGGCTGGCTCTCGCCCACCTCTATCTGAAGTTGGGCTGGCACCCGGCGCCCGTGCACAGCTTCACCGTGCCCCTGTGGTTCGGCGGTCTCTACGACGAGCAGCGAGCGGCCAGAGCGGAGGCCGCGATCTTTGATCGCTCGCATCTTGGCCGCTTCTACGTGACAGGTGAACCGGCAGCGGCGCTCCTGGACCAGGTCTTTGCAACCCGGGTAAGCCGCATCCCGATCGGACAACTCAGTCGCGCGGTGGTCTGTCGTGAGGACGGAGTCGTGCTCGACATCGCCACGGTCTGCCACCTGGACCGCGGGCGCTGGCTGATCGTCACCGGCCCACAGACGCAATCGCACCTGTTGGGCATGGTCGGCCTGGCGGTCGACGATGGCGGGCTGGGTGAGCTGGTGGAGGTACGGGACCGCATCACGGAGAGCGTGCACCTCTCGGTGCAGGGGCCGAAGGCGGCGACGCTGCTCGAGGCGATCGTCGGGCCGACCATCCCGGCTGCGGTCCCCCCCGGTGAGGCGCACGAGCTGCTGCTCGGTGGGTACCGCGCGCTGGTGGCGCACACCTCGCAGATCGGCGAGGACGGCTACTGGTTCATCGTCTCGCCGGCCGTCGGCGAGCACTTCGTGGAGAATGCGGTGTCGGCCGGGATCACGCCAGCCGGGCTGGCCGCGCACGACGCGCTGCGGATCGAGGCCGCGATTCTCGAGGCACCCTACGAGACGCCGCCGCCAGTAACGCCCGCAGCCGCCGGGCTCGATCGGCTGATCGATCTAAGCGGGCGGCCCTTCACCGGCGCCGGGGCGCTGCGAGCGGCGGTGGGGTCCCACCCAGGCCGCCGCCTGCGCGGCGTGCAGCTGAACGGCCGCGGACTGGCCAAGCGCGGAAGCCGGCTTGTGGCCGATGGTGTGGACACGGGGGCGCTCGTGAACGCGGCCTACTCGGCCCGGCTCGGCGCAAGCATCGGGCTCGCCTACCTTCCCGATGACGTGGCGGCGGTCGGGGTGGTTGTCGACGGGGCGATCGCTCCGGCCGACGTGGTCGCCCTGCCGTTCCTCGAGGCGGCAGGAGCACCCGGCACTCAGTAGGAGCTGTCGACGGGGTTTCCCCACTGGAATGGCCGCGTCAGGACGTGACCGATCTGGTGATCGGCGGCGAAGTGCCGGACGGCAGCGATCAACGGTTCAGTGAGCTCCAGCCGATAGCCGACGTCCTGCGCATAGGAGCGCAGGTTGAGGGACGTGTCGACATAGAGCAGCCGCCCGGCCGCCGCTGGTAGCTGGTTCTGGGCCTCCTCGACGAAGCCGGCGACCGCGCCAAGCACCGAGGCCATGCTGCGCTGCGAGTGCGTGCGCCGCGGTGCGACCACGACATCGTGAGCGGGTACCCTGATCATGACGGCGCCGCCGGGGATCTGGTCCCACTCGGGGGGGCCGAGGTGCGTGGCCACCCACGCGAACGCGCACGCCTGCGAAAAGACGTCCTGGACCCGCTGATCGCTCTCCCAGTCGTACTCGCCGGGGTCTCCGAGCGCCTCTCGCGCCCGCTCAACAAAGCCGTCGATCTGACCGGCTTCCTCGACCGAGTCGAGTGCACGTCCGAGCCAGAAGAGCGGCGGATTGTGTTCAGGTCCGCGCGTCTTGATGTGTGCGGGAAAGGGCGTCCCCGGCCGGGGATCCGCCTCGATCTCCGGATAGATCCGCTCGAGCCACGGTCCGATTTCCATTGCTCGCGATGATATCGCTCGCCTGCAGCCCGGGCTCCCCGGTGACCGGTGCCCCCGCTGTCGGCTCGATCCGCTGCGGCGAGCGTGTGCCACACTCTGGGTGTGCCGAGGAGGCCCGGGATGACGAATCGATTCGAGGGAAAGGTCGCGGCGATCACCGGGGCGGCCGGCGGGCTTGGCCGGGCGGCCGCGCAGCGCTTCGCCGCCGACGGGGCGGACGTGGTGCTGATCGACCTCGCCGGAACAGGACTTGAGGAGACGGTCGCCGCCGTGGAGCGGGCCGGTCGACAGGCGCTGGTTGTAGAAGCAGACGTGACGCAGGCGGCCTCCGTGCGCGGCTATGTTGAACAGACACGCGAGCGCTTCGGGCGGCTCGACTGCTTCTTCAACAATGCCGGCATCCTGGGCCCGGTCGCTGACCTCCTGAACTACCCCGAAGAGATGTTCGACCGGGTGCTCGACGTGAACGTGAAGGGGGTCTGGTTGGGGCTCCGCGAGGTGGCACCCCTGATGGCGGAGAACGGCGGCGGCGCGATCGTGAACACCGCGTCGGTGGCCGGTCTGCGCGGGACGCCAACGCTCTTCGCCTATGGTGCGAGCAAGCATGCCGTGGTCGGGATGACCCGCTCCGCGTCGCTCTCGCTGATCGGCCAGGGTATCCGAGTCAATGCGATTTGCCCGGGAGTGATCGACACGCCGATGGCCAGCGAACTGGAACGCGGAAACTCACCCGATGCCCCCGAGATCGCTCGTCAGCAGATGCAGGCGGCCAGTCCGATGGGGCGCTACGGGACCCCCGAGGAGATCGCGGCGCTGGTCACGTTCCTGTGTAGCGGCGATGCCTCCTTCATCAATGGCGCGATCTACCCGATCGACGGTGGCGGAACCGCGACACGTCGCTGAGTGGGTAGGTGACCGAGCGGTTCAGTGGGCGGGTGGCTGGGCGGCCGGCCCCGACACCCCGGTTGCCCTTGAGAGAGCCCGCCTCGAGCCGCCGCGATCGTCGCACCGGAGGGTGGGTGCATGGGGGAATTCGACGAGCTGTGGCGCGCGGCGCTGCTCGCTCTGGTGCAGGCCGTCACCGAGTTTTTGCCGATCTCCTCGTCCGGGCACCTCGTCCTCGCCGGCGAGGTCGTCGGCGGCGAGGAGCGATCGCTCACCTTCGATGTCGGCCTTCACCTCGGCACGATGGCCGCAGTCACCGGTTACTTCTGGCGAGAATGGGTGCGAATCGGCCGTTCGGTTCTCGCTGATGCGGTGCGAGAGGGGCCGCGGCCCGGGCGCTGGAGCGCGCACGCTCAGCTGGGCGTCGCAATCGTCGTCGCGACCGTGCCCGCGGTCATCGTTGGCTTCTTCGCCCGCGACCTGATCGAGCATCGACTGCGCGAGCCAGCGGTGGTTGGCACGATGCTGATCGCGATCGCCTTCGTGATGGCAGTCCTGGACCAGCGCCGACCAGCGACGCGGCAGTTGCTGGAGATATGCCGCCGCGACGCCGTGACCATCGGGATGGCTCAGGCGCTGGCGCTGGTGCCGGGAGTGTCGCGTTCGGGTGTGACAATCGCGATCGCCCGCGGGCTCGGTGTCGCCCGCCCGGCGGCGGCGCGCTTCTCATTCCTGCTCTCGATGCCGGTCGTTGCCGGCGCCGGCGTGCTGCAGGCGACCGAACTCCTGGGGAGCGGCGATCCGATCCGGTGGGGCCCGCTGATCGTCGGGTCCACCATCTCCGCTCTCGCCGGCGTCCTGGTGATCAGGTGGCTCCTCGGGTTCCTCGAGAGCGGAACGTTGTGGCCATTCGTCTGGTATAGGATTGGCCTTGGCGTACTGGTCCTGGGAGCGGCCGCGAGCGGTGCGATCTAGCGGCGCCCGCGTGATCCCGGGCACGCCACACAAGATCGAGGTGTGATCCGATGAGAACCGATCTCCACGGCCGTGTGGCGATGGTGATCGGCGCCGAGGTGCCCGCCGGGGGAGCGATCGCGCTGGCGTTCGCCGAGGCCGGTGCTGACGTCGCGGTCTGCGCCGTGCAGGCCGACGAACGCGTGCTCGAGTCGCGTAAGGTGAAGCGGGCGATTGAGGCGCTCGGCCGTCGCACTGCCGAGTACGTGATGGACGTGACGCTCGGGCGCAACGTGCAGGTCACGACCCGGCAGGTGGCGAAGGAGATGGGCGGCCTGGACATCGTCGTCTCAGCGGCGGAGTTGCCGCTGGCCGGCCCCCTGGAGAAGCTCAGCGAGATGGAGCTTGCCCAGGTCGTGGCCCTGAACTTCAGTTCACATCTCTTTGCGATCCGTGCCGCCGTTGCCGAGTTCCGGCGTGGCCGGGAGCCGGGATCGGGGAGCGGCCTCGTCCTGCTGGTGACGCGCCAACTCGCCGCAACCGGCCCGGAACAGACGGCCTACACCGCCGTACAGGCGGCCTCTCAGCAACTGGCGCAGGGGGCGGCAACGGAGTTTGCCGATCGCCGTGTGCGGGTCAACGCCCTGGCCGTCGGGGGCGCTGGAGAGGGGGTCGCCGCGACGGCGCTCCGCCTCGCAACGTGCGACGATAACGGCATGGTTGTGGCCGTGGATGAGAGTTCCCTCTGAGAAGGAGCAGTTGATGGCGATCCTCGATAGGTTCGATCTGACCGGGCAGACCGCCCTGATCACGGGAGCGGGCAGCAACCTCGGCCGTGAGATGGCGTTGGCGATGGCCGACGCCGGGGCCGATATCGTAGCCGCTGGCCGGCGGCCGGAACCGCTTGAGGAGACCGGGGCGATGGTGCGCGAAAAGGGGCGACGCTTCCTGGCGAGGCCCACCGATGTCACCGACTCGGAGCAGGTGACCGGCCTCGTGGACGAGGCGATCGCGGCGTTCGGCCGGGTCAATGTCCTCGTCAACAACGCGGGTGGCGGCAGTGCTGGACGCGGCAAGACGCTGCCTGAGCACACCGATGAAGACTGGTACGGGGGTATCGATGCCAACCTGTCGTCCGCCTTCTTCTGCGCGCGCGCCGTCGTGCCGCACATGGTCGAGCAGGGCGCTGGCCGGATCATCAACATCACCTCAGGATGGGGCTACCGGGGCGGGCGCAACCGGTTCATGTACCCGATCGCCAAGGCCGGAATGGTCTCTCTGACCAAGTGCCTGGCGATGACCTACGCGCGCGACGGCATACGCGTCTCCTGCATCGCACCCGGCGCGTTCCCGCACGAGCTCGGGCTTGAGACCGAGCAGCGGGCGACCATGCAGCCCTCCGGCCGCTTCGGGCGGATGGAAGAGATGGGGCCGCTGGCCGTGTTCCTGGCCTCGGCGGCCTCTGAGTACCTGAGTGGCGAGACGATCCTGATCGACGGCGGCGCGATCGCCGCCGGCGTGACGCCAGGCGGGCTGACACCCACCGCGCCCTGACGATTCACCGAGACGGTCTGGTCGCGGGGATCCGGCCGCCACGGCTCGACGCGAGAGGTTCGGAGAGGGAGAGAGTGATGTTCGAACTCACGGGGAAGCACGCCCTGGTGACCGGGGCGTGCGGTCCGCTGCAGCGCGCGCTGTCGGTCGCCCTCGCCGAGGCGGGGGCCGATGTGTCCCTGGCGACCGCGAGCCCAGAACTCGCCGAGGAGGTCGCGGCGAACTCGATCCTCAACGAGTGCTGGTCGATCGGGCGCCGCGGCGAGGTGGCGGCCGTGGACCTCACCGATGGGGTGGCGCTTGAGGCGGCGGTAACAGGCCTCGAGGAACGGATCGGCCCGATCTCGATCCTGGTCAATGGGTCGCATGTCGCACCCCTGGGGCCGTTCGTTGAGACCACAGCTGCAGAGGCCGGCTCGGCCTTTGCCACCAACGTCTCGGGCACCATGGCCGCGACACGTGTTGTCGGCGAGCGGATGCTCGTTCGCAGCGAGGGACGTGTCATCAACGTGGTCTCGATCCTGGCCGATCGCGGTGTGCCGAACTGTGCGCTCTTCTCCGCCACGCAGGGGGCGCTGATCGGATTCACCAAGGCGCTCGGCATCGAGTGGATCCGCCAGGGCGTCACGGTCAACGCGTTGGCGGTCGGCTTCTACGAAGACGTGCCGGGCCCGCAGGATGACCCCGAGCTGCGCGCGGTGCTTGAGCGGTACATCCCGTTGAGACGACTGGGGCGGGCTGAGGATCTCGCCGGTGCGGTCGTCTACCTGGCGTCCGACGAGGCCGGGTTTGTCGATTCTGAGGTGGTTGTGGTCGACGGTGCGATCAGTGTCCACGCCTGACCGGTGGCGCTGACCGAGCATCCCCTGAGACTTCAGTGCATCCCGTCGACGACCACGACCAAGACGCCACTCCGCGGGAGGGGGAGCTGCCGAGACAGGGTGCCGCCGGCCTGAGCTGGCGCGGCGACGGAGCGCTCGTCGCCGCTCGCCGCGGCGAGCGGCGACCGTCCGAGGGATTCGATCTGGAGCAGCCGATCTATCGACCGGCGCTTGACGGGCAGCCCGGCTACCCCCTGGCCACCTTCAACCGTCGCTGGCTCGGGTTCGTCCTCGATGAGGCGGTGGTGCTGCTGCTGCTGGCCGCGGTGATGGCGCTGCTGGGGGCGTTTGTCTCCACGGACCGCGTGGTGCTGGGTGCCCAGATGACCGTCGCCCTACCGCTACTCAGGACGGGGTACACCCTGATCTTCGACCCCCGTGGGTGGTCGCCGGGGAAGCGCTGGCTCCGACTGAGAATCGTGCGTCCCGACGGCAGTCCGCCCGGGATCCGTTACGGCGTGGTCCGCAGTGCCGGGGCGGTGGTTGGCCGAAGTCTGTTCTACGCCGGCTACCTGTGGGCGCTCGTAGACAGGCGGAACCAGACCTGGCACGACAAGCTGGCAGGAACCTACGTTGTGCGGATCGATGGCGAGGGGCGCGCCATGCCGAGCGAGCCGCCCCCGGGCGGTGCTCGCGGCAGTTGACCGCGGTGGCCCCCGCGACGGCAGCGACGCGGCCGGCGGTCTCTGGGGGTCTAGACGGTTGCCGGCGCCCAGGGGAGGGAGCGCGGCTGTAGCACCTGCCTGACAGCTCCGGCCGCGACCAGCACGATCAGGTCGAGCGCGCCGTAACTCGCGGGATTCATTCCGCGCAGGGCGCTGGTGACCAACTCATCCTCCATGTGGGCGAGAGCGCCGTAGACGATCAGGACCGAGAGATGACAGTTGCCTGCTCGGCGTTGTTCGACCGCGCGCGCAACGTGGCGACGGAGCGAGCGGCGCACCGGCACGCCGTCGCGCGGATCGATCCCCGCTGGGCCAGAGACGACGACCACGCCCGCGGGCGCGTCCCGGGGGAGATGCGACACCAGCCAGTAGTCGTGCACCGCGACGTCTGTGACCTCCTCAACGTTGAGGAGCGCTGCGCGATCGCGGATGCGCGAGATGATGATGTCGCGCTCGGCGGGCTCTGACGGTAGGCGGTGGATCGCCCGCGAGTCCAGATGGAACGCTCCATCGATCCCCTCTGAGATCGTCGTCCACTCGGTGGACAGGCCACCGGCCACCGAGACGTAGGACCCATGGGCTTCGATCTTGGCGAGCGCGAGGGTGACCGGGATCCGGACCTCCCGATGGTCGCCCGGGCCGAGACCGCGGAGGCCCGACGAGAGCAGCACGCGCAGCTGTGAACGGGCCGGTTCTTCGGACGGGAGCGTGGCGCCGGGGGGGAGCCACACCGCGGCGCCGCCGTCGCCGGCATCGGAACTGAGCAGCTCTGAGAAGACGCGGCTCTCCTCGAGGTGGCCCGCCGATCCAGGGTCTGTCTGATCGGTCCACAGTTCGCCGACGGTGACGCCGATCCGTCGCTCGCGCTGGCTGAGCACGGCGTCGAAGGGTGCGGGGTCGTCCGCGCTCACCCGGAACGTGCGATAGAAGCGGTTGCCCATCCAGGCCGCGACCATGCTGACAGCAGCCGACTCGGGCGTGAGCATGGGTCTCCTGTTCATGACCAGGCCGGGCGAGTCCCCTCGCCTCAGCCGGTCCGGCGCTAGGAGCGAGCGGCCCGGGCGGCGCGCTGGTTGAGAGCGGGGATCAACCCGTTGGTCAGGATCTGCAACGCCACCGAGACGTTGAAGATCCCGAAGCCGACCACGCCGAGCCACTTGAAGAGGGTGGAGATCGCGGTGCCGTCGTCGCCACTGAGCTTGAGAGCGTTGACGACGGCGACCGCCGAGAGGATCAGGACGAACCCGAGGATCGGGACCCCCCAGCGGCGGATGAAGCGGGAGAAGCCGGCGATCAAGCCGCCGCCCACGGCGATATTGCCAGCCATCGCGCCCAGGAGCGGCGTCCCGTGGTGCTCCCAGACCTCGAATGAGGCGAGGAAGAGCAGCATCAGGCCCGCTGGCGCCAGCGTGGCGATCAGAAGTCCCGGCAGGTCGCTCTTGTGGAAGCGCATCAGGAGCCCTCTCGAATGGGTCTGGCGGCCTCAGCCTACCAGCCCCGGGGGCTACGGGAACGGACGGCAGAGAGCCCGGACCGCCGCCCGGCGAGCTCCGGCGCCCGGTCCCGCCGCGGCGCCCCGCGGTGCCGTCCCCCGGGGCGGTACACCGGACCCGGTGGGAGGAGGCGGCAGCGCAACGCGTCGTGTCGGGACTGATGGTGCCGTTGACGCTGTGCCGGGGGGCTCCGTACGGTCGCCCGGTAGGTGGCGGGCGGGCCGATGGCCGCGATAGCGATAGCACACTCAGGTCAGGTGGCGACCATCACGCTCCACCTTCCGGAGGGCCGGTTTGATCAGGCCGCCCTTGAGGAGTTGACCGGCGCCGCCCGGCAGGTTGCCGATCAGCCCGACCGCGTCTGGGCGGTGGTCGTTGCGGGGGCGTCGGGCTTCGGCCTGGGGTGGTCTCAGTCCCTGTTGACCGCGCAGCTCCAAGATCGATCGCTTGAGCCGGGTGCGGCGTTCGATGCCGTCGCGGCGATCCCACAGCCGGTCGTGGCGGCGCTCAGCGGGCGGGTCGGGAGCGCCGGCCTTGAGCTCGCGCTCGCCTGCGACATCCGGATCGCCTCTGAAGAGGCGAGATTCCAGATGCCCGAGACGGAGCTGGGGATGGTGCCACAGGGCGGTGCGACGCAGCGACTCCCACGGGCGATCGGGCGGGCCCACGCGCTCCGCCTGCTGCTCACCGGGGAGTCGATCGGCAGCGTCGAGGCTCGACGCATTGGGCTCGTCTCCGAGGTAGTTCGAGAAGAGGCACTGCTCCCGGGGGCGCTTGAGATCGCGAGAACGATCGCCTCGCGCGCGCCGATCGCGACGCGTCTCGCCAAGGAGGCGGTGATGCGCGGTAGCGAGCTCTCACTGGCCCAGGGACTGGCTGCCGAGCTCGACCTGACGGTGATCCTGCAGACGACACGAGATCGCGCCGAGGGCGTCCAGGCCTTCATCGAGAAACGTCCGCCCCGTTTCACGAATCAGTAGGCGGCTTGCCGGTCACCGGCGAAGGGGCGATGATCCGAGAGCGGAAGGAGAAGCGGATGAACGTTGTACTGAACAGTGACGAGACACATATGCTCCTGACATTGATTAGCTCGCAGGTTGTCGATCATGTCGACCTGTCCGAGGAGAGCCACGAGTTGGTACGGGAGTGGCGACGCAATCACGGCCTAGGGTCACGCGAACTTGACGAGCTGACGCTCTTCGTGAACGAGCGACTTGGCACCTACATCGACGAACGGACGACCAGGATGATGCGGACCCGTGGGCGGCTGAAGGTCTCCGAGGCGAGGCGCTGGTCATGAAGGTCGAGTTCACAGTCGAAGAGGCGATGGCGATGTTCGACGCGGTGGTCGACAAGCTCGCCGAGCTGGACCTGCCACGCTCAGACAAGGCCACGCTTCGGCGCTGGCGCACCGACATGTCACCTGGATCGGCCGCAATGCAGCTGCTCGCTGAGAAGATCAACGTTGGCCTGCAGCGGGAGCACGATCGCTCAGAGGTCAGTTCGATCAAGAAACCCGACTGGGCGAGCTAGCCTCGCTACTTCGTTCCCAGCGCCCGCGGGAGGTTCTGCGCGGTGAGCTTCGTTGAGGCCGAACGGGACCGCGACCTCGTGGTCCTCACGTTCAACCGGCCGGAGCGACTGAACGCGGTACACCTGCCGATGCGCGATGAACTGTGGAGCATGCTCTGCCTGCTCCGCGATGATCCGACGGTGCGTGCGGCGCTGTTCCTCGGAGCTGGAGACCGTGCCTTCTCTGCCGGCGCCGACATCACCGACTTCGGGACCTCACCAACCGTTCTGGATGCACGTGACGCACGGCTCGGGAGAGACCTGTGGGGGCTGATGGCAACCCTCGAGATCCCGCTCATTGCTGGCATCCAGGGGTTTGCCTACGGAGCCGGGCTTGAGCTCGCTCTCTACTGCGATCTCAGGGTCTGCGACGAGACCGCCCAGTTCGCCCTCCCCGAGGTGACGCTCGGCTACATCCCGTCGGCAGGCGGCACACAGACGGTGGGTCGCCATCTGCCGCTCTCCGATGCGATGCGCCTGGCGACCACTGGGGAGCCGATCGGTGCCGCCGAGGCCTACGAGAGAGGCCTGGTGCAGCGCGTCGTGGCGCAAGGCCGGCTCGAGGTCGCGGCGCGCGAGCTCGCGTGGCGCGTGGCGTCTGTGGATGGGGCGGCGGTGCGGGCGGTGAAGCGCGCCGTCACCCAGGGACTCGACCAGGGGATGAGCGAGGGCCTGGCGCTCGAGCGGAGGCTTGCCGCGCTGGTGCGTGCGAGCCGGTGACGACGCAACAGCCGCCGGACGGTGTGGCTGGGCTGTCGGATCAGGCCGGCGGTCGCGACGGAGCGCCCCCCCGCAGGGCGCTCCCGATCGGGCCACTGGCCCTGCTGATCGTGTCCGTGCTCGGTGTGGCCGCGGTGTTGTGGGGGGCCCTTGTCGCCGATCCCGGGATCTCAGTCAGCCAGGTCGACGCCGGGCCGATCGACCGCTTTGCGATCGGCGAGGTGGTTGTCCTGGCCGACCTCGACTTCTACCTCGTCGGGCTCGAGGACGGCCGGCTTAGAGCCGTCGATGGTCGCATCGAGGACAGCGAGTGCCGGGTTCGTTACCTGCCGGATGATCGCCGGGGCCGGGCGCTCAACCCGACCGGAATCGCAGGCGTGCTGATCGACCCCTGCAGTGAGGCCGTCTGGTCGGTGGGTGGCGACGCGATCGCCGGAGCAGGCCATCCCCTACGAACGCCCCAGGTCTCGTTCCGCCACGACGAGCAGGGGGTGTTACACGTCTGGGTAGAGCGGATTAGCCTGGCGGCGACGGACTGAGGTGGCCTGGGAATCCGACGGCATCACCGCGAGTGGCCGCGCCCGCGCGATCGAACGGGTGAACAATGCCGCCGACCCTGCCGGATTTTTGCCGCTTACCCGAGATCGCGGTATGACTGCACGGTTCTGTGCCTGCCTGATGGGTGGGTATCGTGGCTGGGCGCGGCCGGGGTGGGGCGCCCGGCGGATAGGGGGCACCTTTGAACACAGCTGAATTCCTGACCATATCGGCGGCGATCGTACCGGACCGCACCGCGCTGGTTGACGGTGAGGAACGCCTCACCTACGCAGAGCTGCAATCTCGCGTCAACCGGTTAGCTCAGGCCTTTCAAGGGCTTGGCGTCGGCAAGGGCGAGAACGTCGGCGTGATGGCGGTGAACAGCCCGCAATACGTTGAGATCTACTACGCAACGGCCGCGGTCGGCGCCACGCTGGTGCCGTTGAACTTCCGCGCCAAGAACGAAGAGATCACCCACATGGTGACCGAGGCCGACGTGACGACGCTCTTCGTCGCCGAGCGCTACTGGCCGATCTACGAGCAGGTGCGATCGGAGATCCCCGGGGTCCGGAACGTGATCGCGCTGGGCTTCGAGCCCGCCGATGCGCTGACGCACTCCGGTCTGATCGGCGGTACTGAGGACATCCCCCTCTTCACCGATATCGACGACAGCGATCCGACGCTTCTGATCTACACCTCCGGCACGACATCGTTGCCCAAAGGCGTCGTTCTCTCGTATCAGGCGGTCACCGCCCTGGTCGTGAACACGCAGGGGCCAGCCGATCCAACCACCGAGCAGGAGGTGGTGCTGGTATCTGTGCCCTTCTATCACATCGCCGGTGCGACGACGATGATGAGCACGGTCTTCTCCGGCCGGCGGCTTGTCGTCCTCCCGCAATTCAGCCCGGAGGCCTGGCTTGAGGCGGTCCAGTCTGAGCGCGTCACCCACGCCTTCGTGGTGCCGACGATGCTGAAGCGGGTCATGGAGGTCCCCGACCTCGACTCCTACGACCTCTCCTCCCTGAGCCTGGTCACCTACGGGGCGGCTCCGATGCCCTTCGAGGTGGTGCGGCAGGCCTGTTCAGTCTTCCCGCCCAAGGGCGTGGGCCTGATGAACGCCTACGGGCAGACCGAGGCGACCGGTTCTCTCACCTTCCTCAGCCCGGACGACCATCGCCTCGATGGCACCCCTGAGCAGAACGACCTGAAGATCCAGAGACTCCGCTCGGTCGGCCGGCCGATGGCCGACATCGACATCGCGATGCTGGACCCCGATGGTGAGCCGCTCCCTGGTGGCGAGGAAGGTGAGATCTGCATCCGCGGGGCTCGCGTTATGAAGGGCTACAACAAGCGCGCGGAGGACACCGACTCGGCACTCCTCGGCGGCTGGCTCCATACCGGCGATGTCGGGCGGATCGATGAGGGTGGCTACCTGTTCATTACTGGTCGACTGAAGGACATGGTGATCCGCGGTGGCGAGAATATCTCGACCGCCGAGATCGAGAACGTGCTCGAGGATCACCCGGGGATCGCCGAGGCGGCCGTGATCGGCGTGAAGGACACCGAGTGGGGCGAGGTGGTCAAGGCGATCGTCGTGGCCCACATCCCCGAGGCCGTCCCGACCGAGGAGCAGCTGACCGACTACGTGAAATCGCGACTGGCTTCCTACAAGGCACCCGCTCTCTACGAGTGGGTCGACGAGCTGCCGCGGAATCACCTCGGGAAGGTGCTGAAGACCGACCTGCGCACGGCCTACGGGCAGCCGACTGCGGGGACGCTCGTCTAGCAGCTCCCCGAGAGCTGGCCGCCGGCCGTCGCGTCGACGGCTCGCAGCCAGAGAGCTCTGGGCACGGCAGGCAGGACGGGAGCGTTCTGCGGGCGGGCCGCGAGAGGCCAGGTCGACAGGCTCCTGCGGGCCGGCGAGGCCAGGTGGTCGGGTCAACCCCGATCGATCGGGCGAGCGAATCGAGGAACGGATGGCGGACAGCACGATCGCCGGTGACCGGCCGGCGCGCCTGGTCGGTTCTTGGTGGGTGCCGGCTCTCGCGCTGAGCGTGGTCGGTCTCTATCTCGCGCTGCAGGCCAGCGACTCTGAGGGTGCTGGCCGCGAATCGTTCTTCAACGTCGCGCACCCCTGGTCGGTCTACGTGTTCATGTCTGCGCTGGTCAGCCTGCTGGTCTTCGGCCTGGTCCGCCACGCGACACTGTGGCGCCTCGGTCGCCCGACGCAAGAGAGCGTGCTGGCCGAACTCCCGCAGCGGCTGCGGAACGCTGTGCGCCTCGGCCTCGCCCAGGACAGGGTCCGCCGCGACCGCTATGCCGGTGTCATGCACTGGTGCATCTTCTCGTCGATCGTCGTCCTCACCCTCGTGACGGCCCAGGTCGCGATTGAAGATGACACCCCCCTGGAATTCCTCAACGGTCGCTACTACCTCTTCTTCTCCTTCTACGGCGACCTCTTCGGGCTGATCGGGCTCGTCGGCGTGGGGATGGCGATCTGGCGGCGTTACTTCGTCGACTACCAGCGGATCCGCTGGGATGAACGTCCCGAGGATCACGCGGTCGTTCTCGGGCTCGGGCTGGTGCTGCTGTCAGGCTTCGCCGTTGAGGCCTTCCGCATCGAGGTCAGCGAGCTCAGCGAGCACCCCGACTGGGCGGTCTGGTCGTTTGTCTCCTACGTGCTTGCGCAACTCCTGGGGATATTCGACTTCCGAGACGATCACCTTCTCGGCGGACACACCTGGGCCTGGTGGATCCACGTCACGCTCGCCTTCTCGTGGCTGGGCCTGATCGTCTTCACGAAGCTTGACCATCTCTTCTTCGCCCCCGTCAACGCCTTCTTCTTGCGCACCGACTCGCCGGGGCGTCTCGCCCCGATCCCGGACATCGAGGCACAGGAAGTCTTCGGCGTGGGCTCGATCCAGGACTTCACCTGGAAGCAGCTCTTCGAACTCGACGCCTGTGTGCGGTGCGGGCGCTGCAGCGATGTCTGTCCGGCCAACCTGGCCGGCCAGCCACTCTCGCCGATGCACCTGATCCAGGACCTCAAGGGGCATCTCGCGCAGGTCGGTCCCGAGGTTCAACGGGTCGGGCAGGCAGGCGGCGATCAGCGCGCCGTCTCACCGGTGGAGATGGTCGGCGAGGTCATCAAGGACGAGACGCTGTGGGCCTGTCGGACCTGCGGTGCCTGTGTCCAGGAATGCCCGGTCATGATCGAGCACGTGCCGACGATCGTCGACATGCGCCGCTACCTCGTGATGGACGAGGCGCGCCTGCCGCAATCGGCCCAGACCGCACTCGAGAACATGGAGATGCGTGGGCATCCGTGGAGCGGCACGTCGCTGGAGCGCACTACCTGGATGGATGGGCTGGGGGATGTGCCGGTCTTCGACGGCAGCCAGGAATACCTGTATTGGGTGGGTTGTTCGGGATCCCTGGTCGAACGGAACCTGCCGATCACGCAGGCCGTCTTCCGGCTGCTTCGCGAGGCTGGCGCCTCGTTCGGGGTGCTCGGCCAGGAGGAGACCTGCAACGGCGATCCGGCCAGGCGCCTCGGCAACGAGTACCTCTTCCAGATACTGGCCGAGCAGCTGGTGGAAACCTTCAGGGAGAAGAACGTGCAGCGGGTCATCACCAACTGCCCGCACTGCTTCAACACTTTCAAGAACGAGTACCCGCAGTTCGACGGGAACTTCGAGGTGCTGCACCACACCGAGTTTCTCAATGCGCGCCTGACCGACGGTTCGCTCCAGGCCACGCATCCGGTCAACGCCGATCTGACCTACCATGACTCCTGCTACCTGGGCCGGCTCAACGGCGTCTACGATGCGCCTCGGCAGATCATGTCGTTCGTTCCCGGGGCCACGGTCGTGGAGATGCAACGGAGCATGAGCAAGGGGCTGTGCTGCGGCGCCGGCGGTGGGAACATGTGGCAGGAAGAGGTCGGCGACCGCCGGGTCAACCACGTCCGCGCTGAGGAAGCGATCGCGACGGGGGCCAACCAGGTGATCTCCAACTGTCCTTTCTGTATTCAGATGTTCGAGGATGGCGTGCCGGCAATGCACCCGGAGGAAGAGGGCCGCATGCGGCCCTTCGATGTCGCCGAACTGCTCGAGCAGGCCGTGTTCGGCGTCGCGCCGGCCGCGGCCGGTACGCCCGGCCCGGCCGATGGCGGTGGAGCAACCTAGCGACGATCCAAGAGATCCAGATGCCGCCGCACCTGCAACGGTTCGCCGGCGGTCACAGGCAGTGAGAGAGATGTGGGCCGCCTCGGGGCGAGACCACACGAGTTGTGGGTGAGAGCGCCCTGAGAAACGTGGAGGAATTGAATGCATTTTGTTGTCTGCGCCAAGCAGATCCCTGACCCCGAGACCCCGCCGACGGCGTTCAAGGTCGACGAGGCGACCAACAGCGTGGTGCCGGCGCAGGGATTCCAGCCGGTCCTCAGCCAGTTTGATGGGATAGCCGCCGAGGCCGCCCTGCGGATCAAGGAGACGGTCGGCGACTCGAAGATCACGGTGCTCTCGATGGGCGCCGAGAGTGCCCAGGCCGCGATCAAGCAGGTGCTGGCGATGGGCGCCGACGAGGGTGTCCTGCTGCAGGATGATGCCTTTGACGGCGGTGACTCGCACACGACCGCCAAGGTCCTCTCTGCCGCGATCGCCAAGCTCGGCGATGTCGACGCCGTCTTCTGCGGCAGGCAGGCGGCCGATTGGGACATGGGCCAGGTCGGACTGCTGGTCGCTGAAGCGCTCGGCTGGCCGGTGGCGATCCTGGCGAAGGATGTCCAGATCGCCGATAGCACGATGACGACGACGCGGGTGCTGGCCGACGGATTCGAGACGGTGGCGCAGTCGCTCCCTGCGGTCGTGACGGTCTCGAACGAATTCGGTGAGCCGCGCTACCCGAAGCTGCGGGAGATCATGCAGGCGGCGCGGAAGACCGTGACCACGATGACTCACGCCGATCTGGATCTCGACCCCGCTGAGATCGGTGCGACCGGTGCACGACTCAAGCTGGAGCGGCTCTACGTGCCGACCTCAGACAGCCGAGTTGAGTTCATCGACGGCGACACGCCCGAAGAGCAGGCCAAGGGCCTGGTGGAGAAGCTCGTCGCCGACAAGCTGTTCTAGCCGCTCGTATCGTTAGGGAGGAATTGAGAGAGATGTCACGAAACATTCTGGTTGTTGGTGAGATGCTGGACGGCGCGATGAGCCCGACCACCGCAGAGCTGCTCGGACAGGGCACGCGCCTGGCGGATGGTGGTACGGTCGCCGCCACGCTGCTCGGCAGCGGTGCCGATACGGCCAGTCAAGCGGTCTTCGAAGCTGGCGCCGACCGCGTATTTCAGAACAGCGATGCTGGCTACGACGAATACAACTCCGACCTGTGGGTGGAGGCAGTAGAGGCGGCACTGGACGGCGCGGACGCCGTGCTGGTGGCGCAGAGCCCGGTCGGTCGCGACATCGGCCCCCGTCTGGCGGCGCGCCAGGAGACCGCTGCCGCGATGGACTGCGTCGACGTCAGCGATGACGGCGGCACGCTCAAGGCGACGCGGCCGGCCTACGGCGGGAACGCCCTCGCCCAGTACAGCTTCGCCGCCAGCCCGGCCGTGATCACGGTTCGCGCCAAAGCGTTTGAGCCGATCGAGGCGCGCTCAGGTGCAACCGGCGAGACGGTGGAGCTACCGGCCCCCGGGCAGTCGCGGACGACGATCCAGGGTCGCGAGGTGGTCGAGGCCGCAGGTCTGCAGATCACAGAGGCGCCGATCGTCGTCTCGGGGGGTCGCGGGCTCGGTGGGCCCGAGGGCTTCGAGCAGGTTGAGGCGCTCGCAGCCGCATTCGGCTCAAGTCGGGCGGCGGTCGGCGCCTCTCGCGCCGCTTGCGACCTCGGCTGGTACCCGGTCAGCCAGCAGGTTGGTCTGACCGGCAAGGTCGTGACACCGGATCTCTATGTGGCCGTCGCGATCTCAGGCGCCAGCCAGCACATGGCCGGCTGCTCGGGTTCAAAGATGATCATTGCCATCAATCGTGACCCGGAGGCAAACATCTTCCAGAACGCCAAGTACGGGATCGTTGGCGATTACAAGCAGGTGTTGCCGCCTCTGATCGAGGCGGTGAAGGCCCGGAGCTAGGGCGAGCAGTTGGGGTAGTGCCCGGCGGGCCCGCCCCAACGCCATCGCCGGTACGGGCGGCGGCAGCTGGGAGATTTGCGCCAGATTGTGGGCGCAAATTACAATCCCGATCCGCAGCCCAAACTAGCTGTCCACCCGTCGGTCGAGCGGAGGTTGACCTCCATGACTGTTCTCGCATGACTGTAATCGGCCTGACCGGCGGCATCGCCTCTGGGAAGTCGACGGTCTCTGAGCAGCTACGCGGACTCGGCGCGGCGATCGTTGACGCCGACCGGCTCGGCCACCGGGTCTATGATCCGGGGACTCCGGGCTTTGAACAGATTGTCAACGCATTCGGCCACGACCTGGTGGCCGAGGACGGCACGATTGACCGTCGCATCCTTGGCGGCAAGGTGTTTGGTGCACCGGACGCCATGCAGCGCCTCACCGACATCGCCTGGCCGGAGATCCACAGGATGGCGGAGGAAGAGTTCGCCCGCCTGCTGGAAGTGGATCCCGATGGCGTGGTCGTCTTTGAGGCGGCGGTGCTGCTCGAGGCCGGGTGGGAGGATCTGGTCGATGAGGTCTGGGTGGTGACCACGAAGATCGAGACGGCGATCGGCCGCCTCGGGACCCGCAACGGGCTCGATCGGGCGCAGGCACGCGCCCGGATCGACTCCCAGATGTCGAATCGCCAGCGGCTGGAACATGCCCAGGTCAAATTCGACAACTCAGATACTGAAGAGAGGCTGCAGAGCCGCGTCCTCTACCACTGGAAGCGGTTCCAGAAGCGATTGGCCAGTCAAGCAGGCGAATGAGGTGCGCCGGGGGCTCAGCGCCCGGCGTCTAGGCACCACAGTGCGGGGGCACCGTTGACCACGGCAGAACAGACCCAGAGCTTCCACCAGATTGCAGTTGAAGACTTCCGGATCACCGAGGAGCCCTTCTACCTGCCGATCGGCGATGAGGTTGAGCTCTTCGAAGCGGCATATGAGCAACGCGTTCCGGTCCTCTTGAAGGGGCCGACCGGCGTCGGCAAGACGCGGTTCATCGAGTACATGTCCTGGCGGCTCCACCAGCCCGTCGGTGGCGAGAACGTTGAGGGCGTGCCGCTGATCACGGTGGCCTGCCACGAGGACCTCACCGCCTCGGATCTCGTTGGGCGCTACCTCCTGGAGGGCGACGACACCCGCTGGATCGACGGGCCGATCACCCGCGCCACCAAGGTTGGTGCGATCTGCTACCTCGACGAGGTGGTCGAGGCTCGGAAGGACACGACCGTCCTCATCCACCCGCTGACCGACTACCGTCGGCTGCTCCCGCTGGACAAGCGGGGTGAACTGCTGGAGGCGGCGGACGGTTTCATTCTCGTCATGTCCTACAACCCCGGCTATCAGTCGGCGCTGAAAGACCTTAAGCACTCGACGCGGCAGCGCTTCATGGCGATCGAGTTTGGATACCCCGGTCGCGACCAAGAGGCCGAGATCATCCACAACGAGTCGGGTGTCCAGAGAGAGATCGCGCTGGAGCTCGCCAAGCTCGCCGAGAAGGTGCGCAATCTCAAGGAACACGGCCTCGCTGAAGGCGTGTCGACACGTCTGCTGGTCTACGCCGGAAAGCTCATCCACCAGGGGATCTCCCCCCGTCGGGCCTGCCAGGTTGCCGTCGTCTGGGCGCTCACCGATGACCTCGAGGTACAACGGTCGATCGAAGAGGTCGTCACCTCGATCTTCGAGGAATAGCGACCGCCGATGAGTGCCATTGCCGACCTGAGCACCCGCTACGCCGCCGACCTCAAAGGGTTCGGGGCGTCCCTGCCGCTCGACCTGGACGTCGGCCTGGCCGGGCTTGAGGGACAGCTGGGTCCCGAGCAGCTGGACCGCTGGGTGCGTGGCGGCGTGGCACTCGCGAACCACTCGCTTCGCTCCTGGGAGGCGGCCTCGGAGTACTTCCGAGCGAGCCCGGCGGTCTCTCGGCGGCTCTCCTTCGAGGAACTTGAGCACTGGCTCGAGCTGGCCACCGAGTTGGCCGGCGATTCCTCGCTGATGGCCACGGCATTCGTCAAGGGGACGCCCGAGGCGCTCGAGCAGATCGGGATGGACGATCTGGACGAGTGGGCGGCGCAGGGTGGTCGATTGTGCCGCGGCAACTGGAAGTCGATCGCGCTGGCCGGGCTCTACTTCCAGCACAGCCCGCGGCTGCTCGCCTCGCTGTCGCTGGCCTCCGTCGGACGCTTGGTCGACATCATCGATCAACTCACCGAGCGTTCCTACGAGCTCGCGAACAGCGTTTTGGAGAGCGCCGCTGGTATCTTCGAACGCCTCGCGCCCGGCGACCGCGAGGCCTTTCTCTCCTTCGCCCGTGCCGTCACCCGTGCCTCGTGGGCGGATACCAGGCTCTACTTCGAACGTGGCCCGAAACTGCTCGAAGGCGTGGATTCCTCGCAGCGGGCGACCTTCCTTGAGCTCGCCTCTCGGGTCACGATCGATGTCGGGCGTCAGGGATTCCCCCTGTTTGCGGACGCGGCGCAGTCGCTGACGCAGATCGATGAAGAGGATCACGAGGCGCTGCTGGCCTTCGCCGGAGGGGTGGCGCGGGGGAGTTCGACGGCTGCGATGGAATACCTCAAGAGCGCTCCTTTCGTGCGCTCACGGCTGACGCCCGAACAGATGGGCCGCTGGGCCGAGGCGGGTGTCGAGCTCTTGCAGATGGGCAATGCCGAAGGCGCCGAGGCGTACTTCCGGCTCGAGTCGACCAGGGCCGAGGAGATCCTGGCCGCGCTCTCCGCGCGAGTCGAGCTGCCGTCGGTGAGTTCGATGCTCAGGATGTACGCCAAGGCATTGAGCGGGGAACAGGTGGCGGTGCGCTCCTCCGAAGAGCTCGTCGATCGCAACATCGGCTGGATGTCTGAGTCGGCGCCTACCACCGAGGGCACTACGATCTACCTGCCGCCGTTCGTCAACACCTTCGCCGAGCAGCGTTCGAACTTTCAGGTGTACAAGGTGTTTACGACCCACCAGACCGGACGGATGGAGTTCGGCTCCTTCCGCTACCGCTTTGACGTCAACGGTCCGCTCACCACCTCCTCCGCGGGCAAGCGAGAGCGACGGCGGGAGGTCGCCCTGGTCGCGGGCGTGCAGCAGGATGCCGCGCCGGCGAACGGCGCGGAGACGCCCGCCGAGCCCGGCACGGCCACCACCGAGGTGCAACGCTACTTCAATCTCTTTCCCGATCGCCTGCTGATCTCTGGCCTCTTCACGATCGCCGAGGATACCCGCGTCGATGCCTACGTGTCGCGCGAGTACGGCGGGATCCGGCCGTGGCTGCGATGCCTGCAGGAGCGCGAAGCGGAGCGACGCCCAGAGGTGCGGGCCATGGGCCTGAGGCAGGCTTTCATCGAGAACCTGCTGCGGGCATCACTGGGCCGCCCCGACACGATCCGCTGGCCGGCAACGCTTCAGCAGATGATGAGTCAGGGGCTCAGCGCGTTGAAGATCACCGAGCAGCGAGATGCCACGGTACAGGATGCGGCCGAGGTGGCCGCAGCGCTCTACGACCTGGCGGTGCGTATCCCCAACGTCCCGCAGGGCGCCGTCGATGTCGACTGGGTAGCTCCGGACGAGGAGATGATCCAGATCGCTCCCGACATGCCCGGTGGCGACGGCGGAGACGCGCCGATGCCCTTCAGCAGCGAGGAGCTGGCCTTCGAGAATCCGGAGCAGCCCGACTTCCGCGGCGACTTCAAGCCTGAACTCGTTCAGCTGATGATGAAGCTGAAGGACCAGCAGGCCGGTCAGCAGGATGGGGCCGCCTCACCGCTCACCAAAGAGCAGCTGATGGAGCTGCTGCAAAATTCGGTCGAGATCACGATCAGCGAGTGGGCCGAGGGTGATCTCGCTTCAAGCCTCGGGATGTTCCTCGACAACCTTGAGAAGGACGCCGCGACGCCGGCCGGCGAACCGAAGGAACAGGACGGCGAGGGCCAGGAGCATCCCGGTGGCGATGGTGCCGACGACGAGGAGCTGAAGGTCGAGGTCGAATGGTTCTACTACGACGAGTGGGACTTCCGAGCCTCTGACTACCGGCCGCGCTGGTGCCGCGTTGGCGAGCGACCCGGTGAGGAGGGCGAACTCGACTACTATCAGGAGATCCTCCAGCGACACCACGGTCTCGTGATGGAGACCCGCCGCCAGTTCGAGCTGATGCGCCCCGAGAGCTTCCGCAAGATCAAGCGGCTTGAGGACGGCCAGGAGATCGAGCTCGACGATGCGATCGAGTTCCACGTCGACAAGCGGGCCGGGGTCGGGCCGCTCGCCCGCATCTACTCCAGGCGAAACAAGATCGAACGCGACGTTGCGGTGGCCTTCCTGCTCGACATGTCGGCGTCGACCGATGAGGAGATCGAGAAGCAGCGACAGCGCTACGAGGAAGAGGAAGAAGACTTCCAGGGAGACCCCAGCAAGTACTTCCAGTGGCTCGCGCAGCGGCGCGCCCGCCAGGCGATCGAACCGCCAAAGCGGATCATCGATCTGGAGAAGGAATCGACGGTACTCGTCGTCGAGGCGCTAGAGGCGATCGGCGACGCCTACGGCATCTACGGCTTCTCCGGGTATGGCCGCGACAACGTCGAGTTCCACGTGATCAAGGATCTCGATGAACAGTTCGGCGATCGGGTGCGCAGGCGGATCGACAAGATTGACCCGGTGCGTTCGACGCGTATGGGCCCGGCGATCCGGCACGCCATCAAGAAGCTCGAAGACTATGACGCCAAGGTCAAGATCCTGATCATGGTGTCCGATGGTCGGCCCCAGGACCACGGCTACGGCCGCGACCGGACCGAAAAGGAATATGCGGTTCACGACACCAAGCAGGCGCTGAATGAGGCGAAGCGGGTCGGGATTACCCCGTTCCTGATTACGGTCGACAAGGAGGGACACGACTACCTCAAGCAGATGTGTGACGACATCGGCTACGAAGTGGTCGACAACATCGAGTCGCTGCCGAGGCGATTACCGACCCTCTACCGGCACCTCGCCACGGACTAGACAGCCGCTCGGCTGCAGCCGCTCGACTGACAGGCCAGTGTCTGACAGCCCCGTGTCTGACAGCCGTGCATCTGGCGGGGGCTCCTGATCGCAATGCCCAGAGCCGCAAGCCGACCTCGAGCGATCGCCCGCTCGGTCTGCGTGCCTGCCCGGAAGCGTGGCGGCTCGGGGCAGCTACCCCGGGACGGAGGCGTGATATGGCGGGGATGACGGTGGACCTTCGGTCACGATTCGCCGGGTTCGCACGGCTGGAGGCACACGGCTCTTCGCCGCTCTACGAACGGCTGGCGCTGGGCGTCGCCGAGGATGGCGAGCTGCTCTCGCTCGCAGCCAGCAGCCGGGCGGACCAGCCGGCGCCGAACCTCCTGTTCGCTGCGGTCCACCTGCTGTTGCTGAATGGCACCGAGCATAGGCTGGCGGCTTTCTACCCGAGCGTGAGCGACCGCGGTCAGGCCGCGGGCGACCCGTTTCCGCACTTTCGCCGCTTCTGTCTCGAGCACCGGACCGAGATTCTCGGGCTGCTCGCCGAACGGCGCGTCCAGACCAGCGTGGTCGAGCGTTGCGGGTTGCTGCTCCCCGCCTTTGGGGTCGTCGCCCGGCGAAGCGGTGGGAGCCCCCTTCATCTGGTCGAAGTCGGCGCCAGCGCCGGGCTCAGCCTGCTCTGGGACCGCTACCGGTTCGACTACCGCACGGGCCAGTGTTGTGGCAGCGCATCATCGCCGGTGCGCCTCGAGATCGAGCTCCGCGGAGATGTTGCGCCGCCGCTGCCGGAGGTGGCGCCAGCGATCGCAGAGCGGATCGGGATCGATCTCAATCCGCTTGATGTCGAGGACCCGGATGCCGTTCAGTGGCTGCGAGCGCTGGTCTGGCCGGAGGCGCGGCAACGGATGCGGCGGCTCGAGGCCGCCGTCGCGCTCGCCAGGACGGCGCCCCCAACCCTGCTCAGGGGCGATGCGATCGATCCGCTGCCTCCGGTCTTGAGTCGCGCCGCTCCCGGGCGGGTGCTCTGCGTCTATCACGCACATACGATCGGGCAGTTCAGCGCCGAGGCACGACGGCGCTTCGAGGGTCTGCTGGGCGACATCGGAAGAGAGCGCGACCTCTACTGGCTCTCGGATGAGTACTTCCGCGCAGTGGACGGACAGATGCAGCCGACGCTGACGCTCGTGTCGTTCAAGCAGGGTCAGCGGCGAGAGGAGATTCTCGCGATCTGCGACGTCCACGGTCGCTGGCTGGAGTGGCTGGGCGAGGCGGTCTGACAGAGCCGCCCGAGGATCGCGTGACGGCTCGGGCTGTCGTTGCAGTCTCGGGAAACCTCGACGAGGGCCAACCTCGATCGGCGCAGGGGCAGGCCGGTCAGGGCGCCCCGGCTCCACCGGTCAACCTGTGGCGGACGATACCGCCCCTCTCCCGGCTCTCCAGCATTCCGTCGCGTTCGAGCAGGTCGAGGTGACCGAGCGTCTCGGTGACTGCCTGCGCGAGGCGCCGGGGCGGAATCCTCGGAAACTGGCGACGCGCGACCCCGAATGCCGTGTCCGGCTGGGCGGCGAGCAGCGCCCGGATGCGGCGGGCGCGGCGCTCATGATGGATCGCGAAGCGCTCGAAGAGGCGCGAGGGCTCCGCGACCTGCTCACCATGTCCCGGATAGATGCGACTGATCTCCAGCTCCCGCAGCCTGGCGATCGAGTCGATGAACGGTGGGAGCGACGGCCAACGGACCGCCGGCGACCCGCCTACGGCTCCGGTGTAGTGCATTCCGGCGGTCGGGACCGTGGTGGGGAGGATCGTGTCGCCGCTGAAGAGCGCGCCGCGCTCGGGGATCAGGGCGACGACATTCCCCGGAGTGTGCCCCGGTGCCGGGATCACCTGCAGCGTCAGGCCTCCGGCGAGATCGTAGCTCTCGCGAGCCTCGGTCACCGAACCACCAGGGCACGGCTCCCAGCGGAGTGTGCGAGAGCGAGGCGAGCGCATCCGGGGCAACAGATCGGGGGGGCAGCCGTGGCGTACCAGGTCGGCGAGCTGGGCTTCCCGCTGGGCGTCCCGCCAGACGTGCCCCTGGCGGATCGCTGCGACGTCACCGGAACCGGCCACGATCCGACTGCCGATCTCGGCCCAGCGACGGGCGAGGCCCGCGTGGTCGTGGTGTGCGTGGGTGATTAGCACGTGGCTGACGTCGGCCGGTCGGATCTGCCGCGCCGCGAGGACCTGGAGCAGCAGCGACCAGGACCGAGTGTCACCCACCGCCATGTCGGGGCCGGCGTCGACGAGGAGGTGGCTTCCTCGGGCGAGCGTCAGGAGGTAGAGGACATTGTCGCCGAGGGTGAGGATGATCGGGTCGTCCTCGGGCGAGTTCACGGCGCCCGGTCTGCCGCTGTCTGCGGTGCTCGGCGAGAGGGGGCGAGCGGAGCGGTCTCGGTCACCGCTCGGCGGTGGGGACGGACATCAGGTAGCGCCGGAGCAGTGTCAGCGCTACCAGCGCCGCTCGCCGCTTCGCCGCCTCTCGTCCCTGGTAGTACTGGCTGGTCGAGTAGTCCATCTGGCCGCCGTCGGTGAGGGCGATGTGCATCGTTCCCGGACGCTGTCCCTCGACCTCTTCGTTGCCCGCAATGCCGGTGATGCCGATCGCGAGGTCGACGTTCAGGCGCTCGCGGACGGCGGTGGCCATCGCCTCGGCGGTCTCGCGGGAAATCTCGCCGTGTGTGGCGATGGTCTCAGCCGGCACGCCCATCGCGATCTTGGCCTCGGCCGTGTAGGCAACGAGGCTGCCCGTGAAGTACCGGGAGCTGCCGGCGATGTTCGTGATGGCGTCAGCGATCGCGCCCCCGGTCACCGCTTCCATCACTCCGATCGTGAGGCCCCGCTCGGTGAGCATGCGACCGATCGAGCCCTCCAGCGTCTCGTCATCGATTCCCCAGATGGTTTGCCCGAGGATTGCTCGTACCTTCTCCTCAACCGGTTCGATCAGCATCCAGGCCTGCCGGCGGGTGTCCGCCTTGGCCGAGATGCGGGCATGGATCCCGTCCCGGCGGGCGTAGATGCCGATCGAGGGATTCGCTCCACTGAGCAAGGGCGCGAGCATCTCATCGACCGAGCCTTCGCCGAGCCCCGTGGTCTTGATCGTCCGTGAGACCAGGATCCCGGTCGCCAGCTGCTCAAGCTCAGGTGCGACCTCGTGTTCCCACATTCTGGTCATCTCGGCCGGCGGGCCCGGCATCACCACGAACCGGTGACCGTCCCGCTCGACCCACCAGCCCGGCGCGGTGCCACGGGGGTTGGAGATGGCTCGCGCGGACGGAATCAGCATCGCCTGCTTGAGGTTGCTCTCCGGCATCACACGGCCACGCGACTCCATCATCCCGCGGAGATGGGCCTCCTGCTCAGCGTCGAGCGTCATCTCTTCGCCGAGGACGGCGGCCACCGTCTCGCGGGTTACATCGTCCTGTGTGGGGCCGAGGCCGCCGGTCGTGAAGACGATGTCAGAGCGGTCCCAGGCGCGCTGGAACGTCTCACGCAGGCGGTCGGGATTGTCGCCGATCTGTGAGACGAAGAGGAGGTCGATCCCGTACTCCGGGAGCTGCGATGCGATGAAGGCGGCGTTCGTGTCTGTGATCTCGCCGAGCAGGATCTCGGTGCCGATCGAGATGATTTCGGCGCGCATGCAAAGAGCCTCCCGACCGCTGTGGGGGATAGACCACGGGAGAATAGCAGGGGGTGAAGCCCGGTGCCCGGGGCTGGAATCAGCGGTCGGGCGCGATCGGGTTCACGTCAAGCCGCGCCCAGCACGTCGAGGTAGTGCAGCAGCCAGGTAGCAGCGTGCTTCCCGTCGGCGATGGCGGTCGCCACTAGATCGGCCCCCTTGACGGCGTCACCGCCGGCGAAGACGTAGGGGATGTTGGTCTGCCCGTGCAACTCTTCCAAGGTGACATCGGTGCCGATCCTGATGTTGCTGACAAGAGTGACGCCGAGCGCCGGCAACATATCGAGCTTCTCCTCGAGCAGCTCCTTCTTCATCTTGGAGTTGGGGATGCCGTATCGCAGGACGCCGCCCGGCTCCCATCTCAGGCAGCGTCGATGTCTCGCGGAACCTGGCGGCTCCGCCGAGAATGTCGCCCTCGTCGAGGAGCTTGAGCGCGCTCGGGATGTCGTTGTGGACCGGGCAGGCCGCCATGCGGGGCGCCGAGGGGCAGTCGATGTAACGTGCCGCCTCGACGATTGCCGCGTCGAGATCGAGTGGCAGGTCAGTCTCCTCGAAGTTCCGGATCCGTTCCGACGGATTGCGCTTGAGGGCGTGCTGCCTGGGGACAGGCGCTCCTGCGATGGTCGGATTGATTGGCGGTCATGGGGCTCGATGTCGCTGTGTGGGGCGGGCGTGAGTTGGCGCTGAGCGTATCAAGGGCCGCGCGAATGGTCCCGAGCGGGGTGCCGCGACCCCGATTGGGGGTCGCGCGCCCGCGGGTCTAGCGGGCGAGGATCTCCTCGACCACGGCGGTCGCAGTCACCGTCGCCTCGCGATGCCGCTCGAGGGCGGCGCGAACCGACGCCCGGTCGACCGAGGACGGCTCCGCCGAGAGGCCAGCTGCGGCGCGCTCGCCGCTCTCGGTGAGATGGTCGCGTAGGAGATGGAGACGGAGCTCCTGCGCGACATGCATGGCCTCTCCCCGCACCCGCCGCCAGTAGGACGCTGGCCGGTCAGTCCCGCGGGGTATCTCAAGCAGCCGGGCCAACTCGGTGTCGGCTGCGGCCAGCCAGGCAAGATCGTGGCGGAGCGTCCAACCGATCCGTGGTCTGTCACTGGACAGCCGTGTCTCCGGCAGGCCCTCGAGCAGCTCGATCAGACGGCGGCGACCCTCCCGGAGGGCCTGGCTCGCGGGAAGTTCTGCCTCGGAGGTTGCGGGAAGGTCGGGCATGGGTCGGTACTCCGTCTCGGCCGAGCCGCATGCGGGCTGAGGCGCAGGCCAGTGTAGCGCGCGCCGGACGGCGGGTCGGTACGCTGCTTGATACGCTCTCGGGGCAGCGAGCGGGCGCCGGGACCAACTCCAGATGCGGGGGAAGCCGTGACTACGAGCGAGGCGACAGCGGGCACCGTCGATCCGAACGTGGGCCGACGGGCCGCCGATGCGGCGGCCCTGATCCAAAGCGCGGCTGCGCGCGTGCGCGAGAACGTGCAGCGCGTCGTGATCGGTGCCGATCGGGCAGTCGATCTGCTGCTGGTCGCACTGCTCAACCAGGGGCACGTCTTGCTCGAAGACGTGCCGGGAACCGGAAAGACGACGATGGCGCGGGCGCTCGCGCGCTCGGTCGGCGCCTCCTTCCACCGCATCCAGTTCACGCCCGATCTGATGCCGTCCGACGTCGTCGGGATCAATTTCTATTCGCAGAAGAGCGGGGAGTTCGAGTACCGACCGGGGCCGCTGATAGCGAACATCGTGCTCGCGGATGAGATCAACCGCGCCACTCCGCGGACGCAGTCGGCCCTGCTTGAGGCGATGGAGGAGCGCACCGCCACGGTCGACGGTGAGACCAAGCCGCTCCCTGCCCCCTTCCTGGTGGTGGCGACGCAGAACCCGGTCGAACTCGAGGGCACCTTTCCGCTACCGGAGGCGCAGCTTGATCGCTTCTTGGTCCGCCTCAAGGTCGGCTACCCCAGCGAGGACGACGAGCTCGCGATCGTCAGGCGCTTCGAGAATCATTCGCCGATCGAGCAGCTCAATCCCGTGATCTCGGCGGCTGAGTTGATCCACCTTGGCGAGCAGCTCGCGCACATCCACGTTGAGGACGCCGTCGCCCGCTACGCGGTCGGACTGTGCCGAGCGACCAGGCGACATGAGGCCTTTGACCTCGGTGCCAGCCCACGCGCCTCGCTCGCGCTCTATCGGGCAGCCCGGGCCGCCGCCGCGATCGCCGGGCGTGACTACGCCAGGCCCGATGACGTCAAGGCGATCGCCCCGGCGGTGATCGCGCACCGGCTGGTCCTGAGCTCCAACACGCGGCTCCGTGGCCGCGCGACCGGTGACGTGCTCGACGAGGTAATCAGCGAACTGCCTGTTCCGATCGCGGATGTCCCCTAGGTCGGGGCCGTGCGCCTCCTGATCGAAGACAGCTGGCTCCTCGCATCGGCGCTGCTGGTCGGGGTCGGGCTGCTGGCGAGTTCCTGGGTCGTGATCATCCTCGGCATGCTGGTGCTGGGCGCGAGCATGGCCGGTCGGGTCTGGGTCCGCGTCTCTCTCGAGGAGGTGCACCTCTCCAGGCGCCTCTCCGAGCGCCGCCTCTTCGTCGGTGAGAGCGCCCAGCTCACGCTGACGCTCGAGAATCGCAAGGCGTTGCCAGTGCCATGGCTTGAGCTGCGCGAGCAGCTGCCGCGCGACCTACCGCTGGTCGGGGCTGAGACCACGGCGGGAGGGTCGCCGGAGATCCGCGTCCTGCAACGCAACACGGCGTTGGGGCGACGCGATCGGCTCGAGTGGCCACTCGAACTCCGCGCCGCCGAGCGTGGCTACTATCGCATCGGCCCGGCGCGCCTCCGCTCGGGCGACATCTTCGGCTTCTTCGAGCGCGAGGAGGCCGTGCCCGAGTTCGCCGAGCGGCTGGTCGTCTACCCGCGCACCTATTCGATGGCGGAGCTGGGGCTCGACAGTGCGCGGCCGTTCGGTGACCTGCGTGGCGGCAGCCGGCTCTACGAGGACCCGTCGCGGGTGATCGGTGTCCGCGACTATCAGCCCGGCGACCCGATGAGACGGATCGATTGGAACGCGACTGCACGCCTCCAGAGACTGCAGTCTCGGCTCTACGAACCGTCCCGCGCCCAATCAATCGTCGTGGCGCTGAACGTCGGCACTTTCGCGCGCTCGTGGCAGGGCACCGATCCGGTGCTGCTCGAACGCGGGGTGTCGGTGGCGGCGTCGGTCGCCCGCTGGGCGGCCGACGCCGGTCTGGCCGTCGGGCTGGTAGCGAACGGCGCCTTTCCCGGCCAGGGTCGTCCGATCCGAGTGGGGGTGGGTGAGCACCCCGAGCGGCTGAACCGGATCCTGGAGGCGCTGGCAGCGGTGAGGGCCTTCACGATGTCGAGCCTCGCGCGTGAACTCGAGGGAGCCCTCGCCGGTTCGGTCCCGACCGGGTCGACCATCGTCGTCGTGGCGGCGCTGATTCCCGAAGAGCTGGCGGCCACGCTGCGCCGCCTGCGCAGCAGTGGGCATCACGTGCACGTGTTGAAGACCAGCACCACCGAGTGGCCCGACACGCTTGGCGCGATCCCCCAGACCGACCTGGCGGCGCCGATGGAGGTCCAGGAGGCGGAGCTCGCCAGGTTGCTGGCGGCCGATCGGGTTGAGGTCGCCGACGGTCGGGCCGCGGTCGGGTCGGCTCGCGGATGACGCGCTGGCAACGGTCGCTCCTCGATCTGCTCTACATCGCGGTTGAGAGCGTGCCCTGGTTCATGGCGATCACGCTCGTTGCGACGGTCGGGGAGCAGACCTACCTCGGGGACCTGTCCGCTGTGCTCGAGACCGAGATCGCGCTCAATCTCGTCGAGCGCCCGGTGCGCGCGGCAGCGCTCGCCGGGGAACTCCGGCAGGCGAGCACCGAGGCGATCGCCGGCCCACCGCTGTGGCTGGTGGCGCTGACCGCACTCGGCGGGTTCGGCCTGATTCGCGCCGTGCGGTCGACCGGTCTGTCCGGAGCGCTCGGCGCCGCGGTTGTCTTTCTCGCCTCGCTGCTCGGCCTCAACGCGATCTTGCACATGGCACTGGCGGGCGATCTCCTCGTCTGGGACAGCTCCGGTCTTGCGGCGTTTCTCGAGGACCCCTCAGCCTTCACCGCTCAGGGAACCGATCTGGCGCGGCTGGTGGCTCGTGGCTCCGGCGGGCTGGGTAGCGGTGCGGCGGTGGCGAGCATCTTCATGGCGCTGATCGTCGTCTGGGTCCGCTTCATGGCGGCCGCGCGTTCGACCGTCGGGTTCGCTCGCGTGCTGCGGTCATTTGGGCTGGGCTTCCTGGTAATGCTGGTCATTCTGATCCTTGCTCGCATCAACGGGATCGGGCAGCTGGCACCGTACGCGCTCGTCTACTTCGTGCTCGGTCTGCTGGCACTGGCGGTCGCCAATAGCGAGCGGGCCGCCTTGCAGGCAGAGGGCCGCGATCGCGTCGCACCGTGGAGCGTCTCGGTGACGGCGACACTGGCACTGCTGTTCGCCGTGGCAGCGATGTGCGGACTGCTCGCTGCGCTTGACGTGCAGAGCGTCGCCGCCTGGATCGGGAGCGGGATCGGTCGGCTGGTCGGCTGGCTCCTACTGGTGATCCTGACGCCGATCTTCTGGGTGCTGGTTCCTCTGATCGAGTTGCTGATCCCCGACAATGTGGCCGAACGCTTGCGAGACATGCAGCTCCCCGAACGGCTGCTGGAAGAGGCCAGCGAGGAGGCCGAACAGGACGAGAGCCCCTTCCCCGGCTGGCCACTCGATCTGGCGAAGCTCCTGTTCTTCGTCCTCCTCGTCTGGGGTGGCTACCGCATCAGCCGTGCGCTGCTCGCTCGCCGAGAGGAGCGATCTCCTGAGCCCTACCATGAGTTCCGGACGGTGACCGGGGAGGGCAGCGGGATCGGGGACCTCCTGCGGGGACTCCTGCGCAATCGCCAGGGGTTGCGCGCCCGCGGCTGGCTCTCCAGGTCCCCGATCTACGCCCTCTACGGTCGTGTCGTCGCCGACTTCGAGGACCGGGGATTCGAGCGCCATCTCTCCGAGACTCCCCTGGAGTACGCGGCGGCCTCGGCGGAGCCGCTCTCGGCAGACTTTGTCAGGGAGATCGCCGACGCCTTCGACCGTGCACGCTACGGGCGGCACTTTCCCGAGGAGGCCAAGGTCGCCGACTGGCAGAGACAGCTGCGTGCCTGGGAGTCCGAGCATCCCAGGTCTCCCGAACTCCATCAGCATCTCGAGTTGCTGAGACCACCCCGTGTCCCAGTGAAGCGGGATTCGGCCGAGGAGTTCGCCGAACGGGTGAAGCGAGGCCGCGCGGAGTTCCGCCGGATGCAGGCCGGTGACGCGGCCAATCGCAGCCCTCGTTAGTCGGAGCGCTCCAGGCACACGGCGTCGGCACGCTCGGAACCACCGGTGAAGGTGGTCAGGGTTGCTGCCTCGAGCGCCGGCCGGCCACAGTGCTGAGTGAGCGCCGCCACCGCCTGGTAGCGATCCCGTGTCGCGCAGAGCCGGATGTCAGCCTCAAAGCCCAGCTCCACCGTGCGGCGGCCGTGCTCGGTGTCGGCGAGGGCGCGCGTCAGGTCCGAACTGGCACGCTCGTAGCGGCCCAGTGCCGACCTGGCTGTGCCGGAAGGGCGCGCGCCAGACCGGACCAGGCGCTCGACGAAGAGGCCGGCTGCGAGCGTGTCGTCTTCGGCGAACCCCCCGCGCAGGCCTGCGCAGACGATCAGGACGTCCCGTCCGACGGCGAGGGTGAGTTCGGTAGCCGCGCCAGCATTGAGAGGAGCGGCGGCGAGGACGAGCGCCGCCCGCCGGCAGGCGACCAGGGCGGGCGTGCCATTGGTCGTGGCCTGTACGGCAACCGTGGATTCCAGCGGGAGCCGGGCGATCGCCGTCGGCGAGTTGCCCGCATCGAACCCCGGTGGTGCCAGTCCGTTCACCTCGCCGAGCAGCAGCGGTGGCGTGCCCATGCGGGCGAGCGTGTCGCGAAGCTCTCTCGCCTCCTCGATCGTCTCGGTCGGATAGATGCGTTCGATCCCCCGGTCGAACAGCACGGCGATCACCGAAGTGGCCCTGAGGACGTCGATCACGATGCAGGTGGAGTCAGGGGGGACGCTGGGGGGAGGGACCGGGGCGACATCGACGTTCATCGGCCGAGTGTAGGGGCATCGAGACCCGGACACTGCATCGGGGCAAGCGTGCTGCTAGTCTGGCCGCGGTGGGGGAGAGAGCCAGGAGGCGCTGTGCCCGCCCAGGTCGGAATCTTCGATTCGGGAGTCGGCGGCCTGACGGTCGTCCGGGAGCTCCACCGCCGGGCCGAGGCGCTGCCCATCCGGTACGTCGCGGATACTGCGTTCTTCCCGTACGGAGACCGCTCGCCGGGCGAAGTGCAGCGGCGTTCGCTGATCCTTGGGCGAGCGAGATGGAGCAGGGATGCACGGTCCTGGTGGTCGCCTGCAACAGCGCCTCCTCGGCGGCGCTCGAGCAGCTTCGGGCGGCACTGCCGATACCCGTCGTTGGCATGGAGCCGCCGCTCAAGCCCGCGGTCAACAGCTCCCGGAGCGGCCATGTGGTCGTGCTGGCGACCGAAGGCACGGTTGTCGGTGAGCGGCTGGCCCGGCTGGAGCAGGCCCACTCCTCCCGCGCCCGGGTGACGGTGCTCCCGATGCCCGGGCTCGCCGACCTGATCGAGCGGGGAGAGGTGCTCGCTGAGGAGCTGCGCGTGCGTCTCCGTTCGGCGCTCGCCGGGCCGATCTCGGAGGGCTTGGACGCCGTGGCACTCGGCTGTACACATTACGGGTTCATCACACCGATCCTGCGCGCCATGCTCCCGCCAGACGTGGCAGTGATCGATGCCGCTGCAGCCGTCGCGAGGCGGACGATTGACGTCATCGGCGAGACTGGTCTGGAGGGTTGTGGTAGTGAGGTCGTGTCGGTTCGCTACCACGTGACGGGCGAGGCCGCACCCTTCAGGGATGTGGTGGCGAAGCTCGCCGCTGCCGGTGAGCGGTTCCCGCCGATGACCGAGTGCCATGCGCGGATGGACGGGGTGTGAGATGACGACAGCGACCGTGGGACAGGCCAGGGTGGCGAGGGCGCCGGGAAAGTTCCGAGAGCGATATGCCGACGCCAGCGCCCGCAACGACTCACTGCTCTGTGTTGGGCTCGATCCTGACCCCAGGCGAATGCCGATCGGCACCTCGGTCCGGCAGTTCCTCGAGGGGATCATCGAGGCGACCGCCGACCTCGTCTGCGCGTACAAGCCGAACATCGCCTTCTTCGAGCGCTCTGGCGGTGAGGGCTGGCAGACGCTTCGAGCGGTGATTGAGGCCGTGCCTGATGGGATACCGGTGCTGCTTGACGCCAAGCGAGGCGATATCGGACACACCGCAGAGGCCTACGCTGAGGCGATCTTTGAGGGCCTCGGAGCCGATGCCGTCACCCTCAGTCCCTACCTGGGGGTCGATTCGATCGAACCCTTCGCCCGCTACCAGGATCGTCACTCGTTCGTGCTTTGCCGGACGTCGAATGCCAGCGCCGGGGAGTTGCAGGACCTGACCACGGATGGCCGCACGCTCTACGAGCAGGTAGCCGAGCGATCACGGATCTGGAATTCGCGGGGAAACGTCGGTCTGGTTGTGGGTGCCACCTACCCCCGAGAGGTGCGCCGTGTGCGTGAGATCTGCCCCGATCAGCTGCTGCTGCTTCCAGGAGTCGGCGCGCAGCAAGGCGATCTGGCGGAAGCGGTGTCTGCCGCTCTCGACGAACGGGGAGGCGGCATCTTGGTCAACGCCTCGCGTGGTGTCCTCTACGCCCAACCCGTTGAGAACGGCTGCGCGGTCGGTGGCTGGGCCGAGGCTTCTCGCGACGCCGCGAGGGAGCTGCGGGACGCGATCAACCGGGCGCGGCGCGTGGCGCCGGACGCGGCCAATTATTGACCCCCTTCGCGCGGCGCTCCTACACTCAGGCGGCCGGAGAGCGGCGGGGAGCAAGAGCGTGATCGAACTCGTGATCGACAGCATCCGCGTCGGGCTGCGCCACTACCGCCGGGTGGTCGTCCTCAAGGAGAAGGACGCCGAACGCTTCCTCCCGATCTGGATCGGTGCCGATGTGGCCGACGCGATCGCCTTCCGGCTGCAGGATGTCCGCTCACCGCGGCCGCTCACCCACGATCTGTTGATGACGCTGATCGCCGATCTCGGCGGATCGGTGCAGTCCGTGGCGATCACAGACCTCAAGGACGACACATTCTACGCTGTTGTTCGCGTCGAGCAGGACGGCCGCACGCTGGAGATCGACTCAAGGACCTCCGACGCCATTGCGATCGCCGTGAGGGCCGAGGTGCCGATCTATGCTGCCGACCACGTGCTGGACCGAGCCTCGGTCAAAGTCGATCAGACGACCGAGGAACTCGAACAGACGGCACCGGCCGAACAGGCCCCCGCGACGGCCGAGGAGCTGGAGAAACTGTCGGCATTTCGGGACTTCGTCTCGGGGCTCGATCTCGATGATCTGGGCGCACGCGGCGAATAGCAGCGCTGGTTCCGGGGCCGCTCGGCGCACCTGCCCGGGGCGGCGGTCGGCTCCCGACCGAACCGATCGTGCACGATCTCACAATCGGTTGCCCCACCGATATCTCCGTGATAACTTTCCGCTGGCCCCGCTATCCCCGAGAGCGGGGCCCGAGTGACGGCAACGGTGCTGAGCCTCGTCGGGATCGGGAGCTATCTGGCAACGGCGATTGTGGTACCTACGGTGATCGGCCACTACCTTGATGACCGGTTCGGTACCGAACCGGTACTGACGCTGGCCTTGCTGGTAGTCGGATTGATGGCGGGGTTCTTTGGCGCCTATCGACAGCTACGGGACGTGCTGCGCGAGAGCGAGCGCAGCTAGCGGGCAGGGACAGCGCTGATGCGTGTTGCACTGATCACCCTTGCAGTGGTCGCCCTGATCGTCTTCGGCTTCCTCTTCGTAGGCGGACCGTCGCCGGCGATCATCGTCGCCCCTGAGACCGTCTTCCACTGGGGCCCGCTCAACGTCACGAACACGATGTTCACCTCGTGGTTCGTGGTCGCCGGGCTGCTGATCGTCGGCTACGTGGTCGGTCGCAATCTCAGCGTCGTGCCGAGCGGCTTCAGCGGCGCCGTGGAGGCGGGCGTCGAAGCCTTCTACAATCTCGTCAGGACCGTGGCCGGCGAGGAGAACGGTCGCCGGTTCTTCCCGCTGGTCGCGACGATCTTCTTCTTCATCCTGACCTCGAACTACGCCGGGTTGCTCCCGGTCAACAACGTGATCGGTCTGCCCGAGCCGAACTTCGGCGAGAAGCAGGTCGTGATGTCGCAGCAGTCCGTGGCCGGCTTCGACCTGGCGGTGATCGGGCTGAACCCCGATGAGATCGATACGCACGAGGAGGGTGTCTGCGCCTTCCGGGTCACCGACGACCACCGTGAGTGCTTCGATGACGCCCACGCCACCGGCGAGGTCAGCTCATTCAGCGGCCTGATCGCTCCCTACTTCCGGTCCGTGATGACCGATGTCAACGCGCCACTGGCGATCGCCATCTTCTCGTTCCTGTTCGTGGAGTTCTGGGGGCTGCAATCCCTCGGGCTCTCCTACCTGACCAAGTTCTTCAGCTTTGGCAAGCTGCTCAAGGGTGATCTACTGGGCGGCCTGATCGATGTGTTTGTCGGTGTGCTGGAATTCATCTCGGAACTATCCCGAATGATCTCGTTCACATTCCGTCTCTTCGGCAATGTCTTCGCCGGAGAGGTCTTGCTGTTGATGATGACGTTCCTGGTGCCGTTCGTACTGGTTGATGTGTTCTACGGTCTGGAACTGTTTGTCGGTCTGATCCAGGCGTTCGTATTCGCCATGCTCACGCTGGTGTTCGCGGTGACGGCGGTCACGTCGCACCACGGAGATGAGCATGAGGGCGAGGGCGCGCACTAGGTCAGCTGGAGGAGGAGTCTGGACCTCGTCCGGACAACTCGTTGAAACGAGTGAGCCACGCCGCTTCGGAATGGCCGGGCGGGCCAGGGGAGGAATCGATATGACTGCAGGAGTGATCGCACGTCGCGCGGCCATCGTTCTGGCGATGGGTGCTGCCGCATTCCTAGCCTCGACCGGCGTCGCCGGGGCGCAGGAAGCGGCCGACAACGCCTCGACTGAGGAGAGCGCCAAGTTCATGGCGGCCGGAATTGCGATGGGACTGGGCGCGTTCGGCCCGGCCATCGGCATCGGCCTGCTCGGTGGCAAGGCGATGGAGGCGCTCGGTCGCAACCCTGAGGCCGCCGGTGCCATCCAGACGAACATGATCCTGGCGATCGCGTTCGCCGAGGCGATCGGCATCTACGCCCTCGTTGTGGCCATCCTGATCGGCTTCGTCTTCTAGGACCTCAGGCCCGTGGTGGTGACGCGCCTCGCCCAGAGGCGCGTCACGGTACCCGAGGAGAGACGATATGAGGTCAGAGAGGTCACGAATAGGCCAGATCCAGCCGTCCCGTCCGCGTCTGCTGATGGGGCTGATGCTGGGGTTCGTGCTCGCGACGGCACCGGGTCCGGCCCTCGCTGCAGAGGAGGCCGAGGGGATCGCGGCGCTCGGGCTGAACCTGCCCGGGCTGATCGCGCAGCTCGTGAACTTCACGATCCTGCTCGTCCTGCTGCGGATGTTCCTGTGGAAGCCGATCCTGAAGATGCTCGATGAGCGCAAGCGTCGGATCGAAGAGGGACTTGAGCGTTCCGAGGCGGCCGCTTCGCAGGCCGAGGCCAGCGAGGCCGAGGCGAGGCAGGTGATCGAGGCAGCACGGGTCGAGGCCCGCGAGACGACCGCTCGGGCACAGGAAGCCGCCGCTCGTCTGCGCGATGAGCTGGAGACGCAGGCTCGCGCGGACGCCGAGCAGATCGTGACACGAGCGCGAGACGAGATCCGCCTCGAGCGCGAACAGGCAATCGTCGAGCTGCGCTCAGAGTTCGCCGACCTGACCATCCGTGCAGCGGAACGGGTCGTCGGCCAGTCGCTGGACCGCGAGGCACACGCGCGGCTGATCGACGAGGTGCTGGTCGAGGGAAACCTCGGCGGAGACCGGGCCAACTAGAGCGTCAACCGGGGCGCCAACCGGGGCGATCGTGCCGAACGGCGCGACGCGAGTCGGGGGGTAGTGGTGGCTGGAGAACGCGATATTGCCGGGCGACGCTACGCGCTTGCCGTCATGGAGATCGCCCGCGCCGACGCCACCCTGGACGAGTGGGCGACTGCGCTGGAGACGCTGGAAACGCTGACCGAGCGCCGTCAATTCGTACAGGCGCTCGAGCGTGACGGCGTGACCCGCGCCGAGTTTGAGGCGACGGTCAAGGCGGCGCACGGCTCTGCACCGATCGGCCCCAAGCAACTCAACCTCTTCCTCTTGCTACGCAGCAAGAGGCGACTGGCGCTCGGCCCGTCGATCAGCTCCTTCTATCGCGAGCTGCTCGACGAGGAGCGGGCGATCGTGCGGACGACCGTGCGCAGTGCAGTCGAGCTCGACAGCGCACGGGTCGTCTCGCTCCGCGGTCTGCTCGCCCAGGAGACCGGCAAGCAGGTGGAGCTCGAGCTCGCCGTCGACCCCGAACTCCTGGGCGGGATGACCGTGCGGATCGGGGATCGCCTGCTCGATGCATCGACCAGGACACGACTGCGGAACCTCAGACGAGAATTGGAACGAGCGAGCCGCTAGGCGGCTCTCGGCGAAGATGAGAGCCGCCTAGAGCGCACGAGAGCGGACGCGTGGCGAGAGACCATTCAGGAGGCCCAGATGGTAATTCGAGCCGAGGAAATCGCCTCGATCCTGAAGCAGCAGATCGAAGGCTTCGACGCCGAGACGGTCGAGTCCAACGTTGGCACGGTGATTGTCGCCGGTGACGGGATCGCGCAGATCCACGGGCTTGGCGAGTGTCGTGTCTCCGAGCTCCTGGAATTCGACGTGACCGACTCCGAGGGCCTGCCGATCCGTGGGCTGGCGCTCAACCTCGAAGAGGAGACGGTCGGGGCGATCATCCTGGGTGGCTACGCCCGGGTGAAGGAGGGCGACGAGGTCCGGACCACCGGTCAGGTTGCCGCGGTGCCGGTCGGCGATGCGCTGATTGGTCGCGTGGTGAACCCGCTGGGTGACCCGGTCGACGGCCGTGGCCCGATCAACACGAGCGAGCGCTACCCGGTGGAGAAGCTGGCTCCCAGCGTCGTCGACCGCGTCGGTGTCGACCAACCGTTGCAGACCGGGGTCAAGGCGATCGACGCGATGATCCCGATCGGTCGCGGTCAGCGCGAGCTGATCATCGGCGACCGATCGATCGGCAAGAGCGCGATCGCCGTCGATGCCGTGATCAACCAGCGTGGCGGTGACGTCGTCTGCGTCTACGTGGCGATCGGTCAGAAGGACGCCAAGATCGCGCAGATGGTGTCGACCCTGGAAGAGCACGGCGCGATGGAACACACGATCGTCGTGACCTCCTCGGCGGCCGACTCGGCGGCGCTGCAATATCTCGCGCCCTACGCCGGCGCGGCGATGACCGAGTACTTCATGGACCAGGGACGCGATGTCCTGGTCATCTACGACGACCTGTCGAAGCACGCATGGGCCTATCGAGAGGTCTCGCTGCTGTTGAAGCGCCCACCCGGCCGCGAGGCCTACCCCGGAGACGTCTTCTACCTGCACTCACGGCTACTCGAGCGCTCAGCGCGTGTGACCAGCGGTGGCTCGATCACGGCACTACCGATCATCGAGACGCAGGCCGGCGATGTCTCCGCCTACATCCCCACCAACGTGATCTCGATCACCGACGGCCAGATTTTCCTCGAGCTCGACCTGTTCAACTCGGGGCAGCGCCCGGCAACGAACCCCGGCATCTCGGTCTCCCGGGTCGGCGGCGCCGCCCAGACGCGTGCCATGAAGAAGGTTGCGGGGACGCTGCGCCTCGACCTCTCTCAGTACCGCGAGCTGCAGGCGTTCGCCCAGTTCGGTACCGAGGACCTCGACCCGGGCACGCGCCTACAGCTGACGCGCGGCGAGCGGTTGACCGAGCTGCTCAAGCAGCCCCAGTACCAGCCCCAGACGCTCGCCCAGCAGGTAACGGTGCTCTACATGGGCGTCAACGGATACCTCGACCAGGTGCCGGTCGAGAAGATTGGCGACCTCGAGCGCGCTTTCCACGAGTACATGGCGGCGAGCCAGCCGGGCATTCTCGGCGCGATCATGTCCAGCGGTGACCTCGACGACGGTACCGAGGAATCGCTGAAGACGGCGGTCGACGAGTTCCTCGGATCGGTGGCCTACTAGGTGCTGAGAGCCCAGGTGATGGTGAGCAGGCGTCTCAGATCGAGAGTGGAGCGCTAGATGGCCGGTGGCGGAAGCGTCCGGGAGATCCGACAGCGGATCGGATCGGTCGAGAACACGGCGAAGGTCACGCGGGCGATGGAGCTGGTGGCCGCATCGAAGATGCGGCGCGCCCAGGACCGTGCGCTCAGTGCACGACCCTACGCCGAGCTGATGCGGGAGGTGCTCGGGCAGCTGTCGGGGTACGCCGGTCAACAGGCCGGCGATGACGCAGTACACCCGTTGTTGGCCGAGCGAGAGGTCAAGCACTTCGCGCTGATCCACATCACGGCCGATCGTGGACTGGCCGGTGGTCTCAACTCCAACATGAACCGCAGCAGCGCCTCGATGGCGCTCGAGCGGCAGCCGCAGGTCGACCGCGTCTCAGTCCTCCCCGTGGGGAAGAAGGGTCGCGACTTCTTCAGACGCTCGGACTTTCCCGAACTGGCCGAGTTCACGAACCTCGGCGATTTTCCCGAGTCGCAGGACGTGCTGCCGATCGCGCGGGTGGTGATCGACGAATACATCTCCGGCGAGCTCGACCAGGTCTACATCGGGTTCCAGACGTTCGTGAATGCAGCCATCCAGCGGCCGACGCTCAGGCAGATCTTGCCGATTGAGCCGCCGACCGATGATGCTCGCTCGAGCTCGCGCGACTTCCTCATCGAGCCGTCACCGGAGGGGCTGCTGGCCACGCTCCTGCCTCGCTACGTCGAGATGCAGGTGCTCGAGGCGATCCTCGAAGCGCGGGCGTCTGAGCAATCCGCTCGGATGGTCGCGATGAAGCAGGCGACCGATGCCGCGCAGGACATGGTTGCCGACTTGACTCTCATCTACAACAAGGCACGACAGGAATCGATCACGGGCGAACTGCTCGACATCGTCGGCGGCACCGTCGCCCTCGCACAGAGCTGAGTACGCCGAGCAGGAGGCAGAGATGGCAGCACAGGGCAGCGTTCGACGCGTCATCAGTACGGTCGTCGATGTCGAGTTCCCGTCAGGCGACCTGCCGGAGATCTTCAACGCCGTCAACATCGACATGGAGGGGGTGACGCTGGTCGCCGAGGTGCAGCAGCATCTCGGCAACAACTGGGTGCGCTGCCTTGCGCTCAAGTCGACGGACGGCCTGCGCCGCGGTGCCATGGCGGAAGACACCGGTGCGCCGATCACGGTCCCGGTCGGCCCCGAAACGCTCGGCCGGATCTTCGACGTGACGGGTGAGCCGATCGACCCGGGCGCTCAGATCACCGGGGAGGCGCCGCGCTGGGCGATCCACCGCGCGCCGCCCTCCTACGCCGACCAGGAGACCGAGACGGCGATCCTGGAGACCGGGATAAAGGTGATCGACCTGGTCGCACCCCTGCCCCGTGGCGGGAAGGTCGGCCTGTTCGGCGGCGCCGGTACCGGCAAGACCGTGACCAACACCGAGTTGATTCGAAACCTGGCTGCCGAGCACGGTGGTCTGTCGGTCTTCGCGGGCGTCGGCGAGCGCTCGCGCGAGGGGAACGACCTCTGGCACGAGATGCAGGAATACGGGGTGCTGGACAAGACGGCGCTCGTCTACGGGCAGATGAACGAGCCGCCCGGCGTGCGCCTGCGCGTCGCCCTCACCGGTCTGACGATGGCCGAGTACTTCCGCGACGAGGAGGGCCGCGACGTGCTGCTCTTCATCGACAACATCTACCGCTACACGCTGGCCGGCATGGAGGTGTCGGCGCTGCTCGGGCGGATGCCCTCCGCGGTCGGCTACCAGCCGACGCTGGCAACCGAGGTGGGTCAGCTTGAGGAGCGGATCACCTCGACCACGAAGGGCTCGATCACGTCCTTCCAAGCAATCTACGTGCCGGCCGACGACTACACCGACCCCGGTGTTGCGACGACCTTCGGGCACCTCGACGCGACGGTCACGCTCGACCGCGCTCTCGTCGAGCAGGGGCTCTTCCCGGCGATCGCACCGCTGACCTCGAATAGCCGGATTCTCGACCCGATGGTGGTCGGACAGGAACACTACGACGTCACGCAGGGCGTCCTGCAGACGCTCCAGCGCTACAAGGACCTGCAGGACATCATCGCCATCCTGGGGATCGAGGAGCTCTCCGATGAGGACAAGCTCGCGGTCGGCCGGGCGCGGCGGATGCAGCGCTTCCTTTCCCAGCCGATGTTCGTCGCCGAGCAGTTCACCGGTCGTTCAGGCGAGTACGTCTCTGTGGCAGAGACGGTGCGGGGCTTCAGGGAGATCCTTGAAGGTCAGCACGACGAGCTGCCGGAGCAGGCGTTCTACATGGTGGGAGGCATCGACCAGGCGATCGCCAAGGCCGAAGAGATGGTGGTGACCGCCTGACCAGGGCGGCCGAGCCGAGAGTGACGGAGGTAGGGACATGCCCCTAAAGCTGTCGATT
Source organism: Dehalococcoidia bacterium (assembly GCA_965249675.1). Classification (GTDB taxonomy): domain Bacteria; phylum Chloroflexota; class Dehalococcoidia; order UBA2979; family UBA2979. The sequence goes on along the minus strand of OZ252250.1, from coordinate 796,472 downwards.
GTCACTGCCGATCGGACGGTACTGGAGCGCGACGACGTGCAGCGGCTCGTCGTCCCCGGCTCGGAAGGTCAGTTGACGCTCTTGCCGTCCCACGCGGCGCTGATGACGAGCCTCGCGATCGGCGAGATGATCGCTTATGGCGAGGACGGCGCGGAGCCAGTGGCGATCCACGGCGGGTTCCTGCAGGTATCCGGCGACGAGGTCAAGGTGCTCGCCGATGGGGCGGAGCGCGCTCAGGAGATCAACGAAGACCGAGCCTCCGAGGCACGAGCGCGGTCCGAGGAACGTCTGGCCGAGAGGAGTGAGACGTTCGGTCAGCCGTTCGACCTGCTCCGCGCGCAGGTGGCGATGCAGCGAGCCCTCCTGAGGCTGCGCGTGGCGCGGCGAGGCCAGGGCAGCGGCAGCCCCTCGATGAGGGGTGGCGTCTAGAGAGACCGGCCGGCGGGAGCGGCGGCCGGGCGGCGCCACCCGGCCACCGAGCAGCGAAGGCTTCCCACATGAACGAACGCTTCCTGATCCATGGCGGATCCCCGCTCCGTGGCGACGTCTGGGTGTCCGGGTCGAAGAATGCCGCCCTCTACACGCTCGCCGCGGCCCTGTTGACAGGCGATCCGGTGACCATCCACAACATGCCCGAGATCGCAGATATCGGGGAGATGGCGGACGTCTGTCGCTCGCTCGGGGCGTTGGTGGAGGTGGATGGGACTACCGTTCGGCTTGAGGCGCGCGAGTTCGTCTCAACCACTCCACCGATCGAACGGGTGATGGCCCTGCGCGCCTCGTTCCTGGTGATGGGACCCCTGCTCGCCCGCGTCGGGGAGGCGGCCTGTGCCTCGCCCGGTGGTGACGTGATCGGCGTTCGGCCGCTCGACGTTCACCTGACCGGGTTCCGGGCGCTTGGCGCCCGGGTGTCGCGTGAGGGTGCGAACTGGGCCGCCCGCGCCGGGCGGCTGACCGGCGCCAGGATCTTCCTCGACTACCCGTCTGTTCTGGGTACCGTCAACGTGATGTTTGCGGCGACCCTGGCGCACGGGACGACCACCATTGTCAATGCTGCGGCGGAGCCGGAAGTGGCGATGGTTGCCGATCTCCTCAACGAGATGGGTGCGCGGGTCCGCGGCCATGGCACATCGATGGTCGAGATCGAGGGCGTGCGCCGAATGCACGGCGCCGAGTTCACCGTCCACGCCGATCGGATTGAAACCGGCACCTACCTGATCGCGGCGGCGGCCACGGGAGGCGATGTCCACGTCACCAACGCGCGACCCGCCGATCTCGATTCGCTCCTCTCCAAGTTCAGCGAGATGGGGGCGGAGATCAGGCTGCCCGACACGGGCGGTGTCGCTATTGCCTGTCCGAGGCCACCCCAGGCGATCCACCTGCAGGCCGTGCCGTACCCGGGATTTCCGACCGACCTGCACGCGCCGATCGCGGCCGCCCTCACGCAGGCGGTTGGCGTTTCAACCATCCACGAGCGGGTCTTTGACAACCGCACGGCCTATGTCGGTGAGCTGCGAAATCTCGGCGCCCGTCTGATCACCGGTGGCCAGACGGTCGTGATCGAAGGCGGCACGCAGCTCACAGGCGCCGCCGTACGTGCACTCGACATCCGCGCCGGGGCGGCAGTCGTGATCGCGGGGCTGGCCGCCGATGGGGAGACGCAGGTGAGTGGTGTCGACCATCTCGACCGTGGCTACGCGCACCTGGCGGAACGACTGAGCGCGCTCGGGGCCACGGTCGAACGGCGCTAACCGCCTTGGGGCAGGGCGCTCCCCGGCAGGCGGGGCGGCCCGGTCGGCGGGCGCTACCGTTATCCTCAGTCCACAGACGATCGGAACGTGCTGAACCGGTGCTGGGCGGTGAGATGTTCGCAAAGTCGATCGGCGTCGACCTCGGGACGGCCAACGTGGTCGTCTATGACCGTGGCCGCGGGGTGCTCCTCGATGAACCGGCGGTTGTCGCGATCACCGCCCGCGACAACGCGATCGTGGCCGTTGGCAATGAGGCACGGGCGATGATCGGGCGGCACCCTGGCTCGATTCAGGTGATCCGTCCGATGCGTGACGGGGTGATTGCCGACTATCTCATCACCGAGGCGATGCTCCGCTACTTCATCGCCCGCGTGGTCGGCAGGTTCAATCCGGTCCGCCCCTCGGTCATGGTCTGCGTACCCGTCGGCGTCACCGGTGTCGAGCGCCGCGCGGTGCGCGACGCCGCGGAGGCGGCCGGGGGGCGCCGTCCCGCTCACCTCATTCCGGAACCACTTGCCGCAGCGATCGGGGCCGAGATTCCCGTTGGTTCGCCGCGCGGACACATGGTCGTTGACATCGGTGGCGGCCGCACGCAGGCGGCGGTGATCTCGATGTTCGGGATCGTCGCCAGCGACTCGGTGCGGGTCGGTGGCGATCGGTTCGATGACGCGATCGTTCAGCATATCAAGCGTCGGCACAACCTGATCGTGGGAGAACGAACGGCCGAAGAGGTCAAGGTGGCTATCGGGTCGGCTCTCGGCGATCCCGATTACGACCCGATGGCGCAGGTACACGGTCGCGATCAGATCACCGGGCTCCCGCGCACGATCGCCGTTCGCGCGAGCGAGGTGACGTTCGCGCTTCAGGACCATCTCGCGGTGGTGGTGCAACGGATACGGCGCGTGCTCGAGCAGACGCCACCGGAGCTCGCATCGGACGTCATCGATCGAGGAATCGTTCTCACCGGCGGAGGTGGGTTGCTGCGACGACTCGATGAACTGATCCGTCTCGAGACCGGCGTGCCGGTTCACATTGCTGATGAGCCGATGACCTGCAACGCTCGCGGCGCTGCTCTCGCGCTGGAGTACGTCGACGTGATCGAGAGGGCGCTGCCCACCGAAGAGGAGTCTCTGATCGGGGGGAGCAGCTAGACTCGCCGGCGCTCGTTCGGCGCACCCTGATCGAGAAGCCGGTAGCGGCCGAGCACGCTCGGGGTTCAGCAGTCACAGGGGTCAGCGGGAACGGGAAGAACCCGTGCCGTAGTCTCGTCGTGCCTCCTGCTCCGCGAAGCGGCGCTTCAGGTGGTAGGTCATGCTCTGGAGCGAGAGCACGGGGTTGATGTTCTTCAGTTCGACTGAGGGCGGCACCTGGAGACGGGTCGGCGTGTAGTTGAGGATGGCACGCACGCCCCCGCGGGTGAGGATGTCGACAACCGCCTGAGCCTGGGGGGCGCTCACGGTGATGATGCCGATCTCCACCGGACTCTGGCGCAGGTCAAATTCGAGCAGTGCCACGTCCCGCACCGGATCACCGTCGACATTCGTCCCGATCGCGTCCGGGCTGGCGTCGTAGCGGCCGACGATGTCGAAGCCCTCGCCCTCGAAGCCGCTGTAGGAGGCGACGGCCCGACCGAGGCGACCGAGTCCCACCACCACCACCCGCCAGCGTCGATCGAGACCGAGGATGTCGCGTAACTCGTCGAGGAGACGCTGCACCGAGTAGCCGCGCCCTTGCTTGCCGAAGCGACCGAAGTAGGAGAGGTCCTTGCGGATCTGGGCCGGAGTGACGTCCAATTCGTCGCCGAGCTCCTGCGAAGAGACGACCGAGCGGCCCTCTTCGGCGATGCGCGAAAGGAGCCGGTAGTAGACCGGCAGTCGGTCGATCACGACTTCGGGGATCTGGAGTGGCACGATCAACTCCGGATGGCGGCGCTGGCAACTGCCGCTGGACAGGTTTCGCGAATGCAGCTACCAAAGATTCAGGCCAATATAGCGATTGTGAAGTTGGGTGCAATCTGGCCGGACACGCGAGGAGCACCTGCGATCCCCGAAGATCCTCAGATCGACTCGTTGCTGCGTTCACTTGAGGCCCGGGGGCCGATAGCGACGCCGTGGGTTGAACTGCCGGCGAGCCGGGTGACCATCGGATCAACACTGAGGGCTGACGAACAACCGGTCCACGAGCAGCGGGTGAGCGCGTTTGCGGTCTCGAGGCTGCCCGTGACCAACCGCGAGTGGGTGGCCTTCACGCGGGCGACCGGGCACGAGGCGCTCCCGTGGTCCGATGACCCGCGCTTTAACCAGCCGGCCTGCCCGGTCGTCGGGGTGAGCTGGTTCGATGCCGTCGCCTACTGCCGGTGGCTGAGTGAGCTTTGCGGCCGAGCCTGCCGCCTCCCGACCGAGGCGGAGCGGGAGTACGCGGCGCGCGGCGGCGCGCCAGGCGTCGCCTACCCCTGGGGTGATGAACCCTGGGCCGAGGGCGCCTACGCCTTTGGAGCCGCCGGCATGGACCGGCAGCCCGTGGTCGGTTCGTCTCCGCCCAACGGCTTCGGGCTCTACCACATGGCCGACAGTGTGCACGAGTGGTGCAGCGACTGGTACGCCCGCGACGCCTACACGGAGGCCCGGTCGGGCCGTACGGGCGGTCCACCGGACGGCCGGCGGCGCGCCTCTCGTGGTGGGTCGTGGCGACACCGCGTCAAGGTGTCGCGAATCGCTGCCCGCTCGTCGCTCGCACCGGAGCGGCGGTACAACGACTACGGGATGCGCGTCTACGCCGATCCCGGGAGCGCACCTGCCTGAGGCACCGGGCCGATCGTCCCGGCGGCAGGCGGTTGGGGGTGGTGCCGCTAGCGCGTCAGCTCTTCCCCCGCTGCACGGGCGAGCTCGAGCAGCTCTGCGGGTGGACGGAACTCCACCCGCTCCTCTGCCACGACAACGGGTTCGACCGTTGTCACGCCGCGGCTGCGCAGGTCGGCAATGATCGGGTTGATCAGCTCGTCGGGGACCGAGGCACCGGCACTGAGGCCGACGACATCCGTACCGTCGTACCAGGCCGGGTCGATCTCGGAGAAGTCCTCCACTTGGTGGGTGGGGATCCCGGTCTGGGCCGCGACCTCGGCGAGGCGGACGCTGTTGCTCGAGTTCGGCGAGCCGATCACGAGCACGAGATCCGACCGCTCGGCGATGGCGCGCACGGCGACCTGTCGGTTCGTGGTCGCATAGCAGATGTCGTTGCGCACCTCCGCCTGGGGGAACCGTTCGGTGATTGCATCGACGGCTTCGCGGGTGTCGTCGATCGACAGCGTCGTCTGGGTCACGACGAACTTGGGGTGCCCACTGTCGACCAGGGACGCGACATCGGAGAGGGCGTCGACCACCGAGGTCTGCTCGGGTGCCTCGCCCGTGGTGCCGACGACCTCGTCGTGACCTTCGTGTCCGACCAGCACGACGTCGAACCCGTTCGCAGCAGCCTGGCGTGCCTCCAGATGCACCTTCCACACGAGCGGGCAGGTCGCGTCGATCGCGCGCAGGTTGCGGCGACGGGCCTCGGCCACGACCGCGGGCGAGACGCCGTGGGCAGAGAAGACGATGCGCGCTCCCTCCGGCACCTCGCTAATCGAGTCGACGAAGACCGCGCCCCGCTCGCGAAACCGGTCGACGACGTGCCGGTTGTGGACGATCTCGTGGAAGGCGTAGATCGGCGGATCCTCCGCATCGAGTACCGCGTCGAGGACGTCAATGGCGCGAACCACGCCGGCGCAGAATGAGCGCGGTTCGGCGAGTAGCAGCGTGTGCGGCATGGGGCCCTCCAGCGGGTCTCGATCCTCCAGCCATTCTACGGCAACTGCGGGCGCGCGATCGGCGGCCGCGCGTGGCCCGGGTCGCTATCGTGTGGGAAAGCAGCCCGGCGAGGAGGTGGCGGCGACGATGGTGCCAGCGCGTGATCAGATCGCCGCCGCCTTCCGGTCGCCGGTCGTCCCGGAGCTCTTCTCGCGTCTGCAGGCTGAGGCGCCCGACTACCTGGACTGCGTCTGGCCGATTCTGGTGCAGTCGCTCGACACGGCCGGATTTCTCGGCAGTACGCTCTACATGGCAGACATGGCGCTCGACGCCTGCCTGGCCGTCTATGAGCCGGTGCACACCCCCTCGGGCCTCGTCGCGGCTGGTCTCGCTCGGGGAGAGCTGGACGCCGTCTCGGGTGTGCTCGACATCTTCCAGTACCTTCAGCCGCAGGCGCTGCTCGCAGGCGCAGCCCTGGCCGAAGCGTTCGAGCGACCGACGGTCGGCGGGCAGGGCCGGGCCGAGCCGCGGCAGCTGCGTGACCGTGAGCGACGTCACCTCGAGACGGTCGTGCCACGGCCCGCCGCGTCCGTTGCGCTGCTCAGCGAGGTCGCCGCGGTGCTCCAGGTCGATCACGCTCCCCAGCTCTATCGCTCCGTGGCCCGATGGCCACGTTACCTCGAGCTCGTCTGGGAGGAGCTGCAGCACCTGGCGAGCTATCCGGACTTCCGGCGCCGCGGACGGAGCCTCTACTACTACGCTCGCTCGGGGGCACGCTTTCTCGCACAGCCGCTCGAGGCGAACCCCGAGGCGCTGGCCAGAGCCGGCGTCAGCGAGCGAGAGGTCGAGTGGGCGAGGGAGGTGGTGGACGCTCAGGTCCCGGCACTGGCAACGATGATGATGCACGCCAGCGCCATGCGCCTCGGGCTGGGTCGCCGCGAGTATGAGGTGGTCGGGGTCAACCTCTGACGGCGGGTCCGGCGAGCCTCCCACCGCCGCTCTGCCGCCCCCGGAGAGTCATACAATCGGCTTGCTGGGGGGAACGTGTCCTCGATCGAGACCGGTCAACTCGGGAATGCATGGTCGCCCCAGGACTCGCGCGTGATCGAGTGCCTGCGAGACTCGGAGATCACCGACCTCCGTCTCTTCTACGACTCCTCCAACTACGTCTTCCTGGCGGACCTCAGGCACCCGGAGCTTGGCGAGGGGCTCGGGGTCTACAAACCTGAGCGCGGCGAGCGCCCGCTGTACGATTTTCCCTACGGCACGCTCTATCAGCGGGAGGTCGCCGCCTACGAGTATTCGAGGCTGCTTGGCTGGCACCTGGTCCCCCCGACGGTTGTGCGGGACGGCCCACACGGCGTCGGCTCGATGCAGCTGTTCGTGCCGCATGACCCCGCCCACCACTACTTCGACCTGCGCCAGACCAAGCGCTTCGACGAGCAGCTTGCCAGGGTTGCCGCCTTCGATCTGGTCGCCAATAACGCCGACCGCAAGGGCGGCCACCTGCTCCTCGGTGCTGGCGAGCGGATCTGGTGCATCGACCAGGGTCTCTGTTTCCACTCGCAGCTGAAGCTGCGCACCGTGATCTGGGACTATTCCGGAACCGAGCTGCCGCTGAGCTGGCAGCGAGACCTCCGGCGCGTGCGCGATTGGCTCGCCGGGAGGGAAAGCGAAGGAGCGAGCCTCCCTGAACTTCTGATCCCTGACGAGGTGGAGGCGCTGGTCAGGCGGTCCGACGATCTGCTCGGGCGGCCCGTTCTACCCGAGATGTTCCCGTACCGCTGCGTACCGTGGCCCCGGATCTGACCGCTGCGTCGTGCCAGCCGTCTGGTGTCAGCCGCGCCGGGCTCGGCGGCCACGCGATCGCCTCTGGCGACGGAGGCCCAGCCCGGCCAGTAACCGGCCCAGCCATCCGGGTCTGGGCCGTTCCGCCTCGATTGCCTCGATCGCGGATGGCGTACCGACCAGCACAAAACCCCGCCAGTCCCGCAGTGACGGTGGGCGATCTGCCTCAATCTCGGCGGGCCGCTCGAAGCGGAGCAGCGGTACGAACTGGCCGTCTTCCTGGACCAGGACTCGCCCTCCGGCCTCCTCGACCAGCAGGACGCCGGCGGCCAGGTCCCAGATGTGGAGGCCCCGGAAGCGAGCGCTCTGGAAGATGCCGGCGGCCACGAAGGCGAGTTCCAGGGCAGCGCTGCCGGTAACGCGCGTATCCCAGTGGCGGGCTCGTCCAGCGCTGTCGCCCGGTCCGGCGCTGAGCTTGCGGCGCACACCCGTCGAGTCGACCGGATCCAGTGCTTCACCTGCGAAGTAGAGTCCTCCACCGCGGTGAGCATGGTAGACACCGGGACGGAGTGCGTGGGTCGAGGCGCACCAGATCGCGCCGACGACCGGCTGTCCATGCCAGAGGACGCCGATTGAGACGCAGAACAGCGGGAACCCATTGACGAAGTTCGCTGTCCCGTCGACGGGATCGATCACCCAGACGAAATCGGCCGCCCGGTCGGTGGCGTCGGCCACCTCTTCTCCGATGATCTCGTGTGCCGGAAAGCGATCGCCAACCCGCGCCCGGACGAGCGCCTCGATCTCTCGGTCTGTGGCGGAGACAGGGTCGCGCGGGGCGTGGCCGGCGATGCGAGACTCTGTCTTGTAGTCGACCTGGAGCTTCCCGCGGAGTGCGAGTTCGGCGATACGCCCGCCCTCGTCGGCAAGCTCGGAGGCGAGCGCCTCGATCTCGAGGAGCGCCGCCGGGGGCGCCTCGCCGGCAGCAGTCATGCGTTCGCTGGTCCCCAGTCGGTGGCGACACGCAGCAGGCGACCGCGCTGCCCGGTGACCAGCCGCTGGCGCTCATTCCAGGCGCTGACGACGTCGTCAGGCGGGTGCGCGCTGGCCGCTGGCCGGGCGATCTGATGCCACTCCTCAAGGCCGCGGAATGCGAACAGCGTCAGCACCTCGGCGGCCGGGCCCAGCGGGTCGTGCCCGAAGGCGATCATGCGTGCTCCACGCGACTCCAGCCACGGCCAGATCAGCTGGTGGGAGATCTGCTCGAAGTCGGTGCGCGCGCCGGCCGAGATCAGCTGGTAGCTGAGCTCGGAGATCACCGATCCCCGACCGAAGGTTGGTGCTGGAACGGCGAGCGGGTCGGCGGCGGTGCGCGGTACGGGGAGCTGAGGCGTGAGGTGATCGTCGAGTTCGAGCATGCGCGCTCGCGAGTGCTGGATGAGTGACATCCGCGCCTGGCTCGCTGCGGCGAATTCGGCTGCCTGAGCCCGGATCTCGGGGTTGGCGGCCAGTGCGCCGCCGGCGCGCGTGCCCAGCCAGTGCTCCATATTGCGGTAGGTGGAGTGGGTCACCAGCACGTCCCCGCGGCCGCCGAAGGCCCACGACCCAAAGCCGACCATCAACGAGCCGTAGCGGAGCATGCTCGGCCAGGTGCCCGTCCGGCTCAGTTCTTCGAAGCGGACGCGGTCCTGGGCCAGGACCGTGAATTCCCGTTGCACGAGGATGGTCATAGGCTAGCCTCCAGTGGCCCGGATCTTCCGGGCGATCATAGTCGCTGTCGATCGCGCCGTCTGTATCGGGCATCCCCGGGGCCATGGCACCATCGCGACGGGGAGTGAGGCTGAGGCAACATGATTGAGCCAGGCGACGCCGAAGCACCGATCGCTCGCCAGCTCACCGAACTTGTGGGGATCAATGGTGCGCGCTGGGCGGGCGGGCGGGCCAACTGCGAGGTGCATCCGATGGCCGGCGAGCAGGCACCGAGCAGCTTTGCGCTGACCACCGCCGTGGACATCCTGCTCGTTCGCGCCGCCTGGACGACGGTCGCGGCGCGTGAAGAGATGAACGGTACGGCCGAGTTGGGCGTGACCTACCTGCGCCCCGCCGAGGGCATTGCGCGAGTCGACGCACGGGTCGTGGGCCGGGCACCTCGGTTGCGGGTCCTGGAGTTCACCGTTTCCGACGATCGCGGCGACTTCGCGTTTGGCCGAAGTACCTATGTGGTCCGCGCGGTGCGAGGCGGCTGATGGGAGCGGGGTCCCACCAGGCAGCGGGTCCGTACGAGGAGCCGGGCCACCCTGAGGAAGTGGCCCGATTTGAGGAGCTGGCCCGGAGCTGGGAGCAGCGACCGTTGCTCAAGGAGCTCGGGATGTCGGTGCGCCAGATCGAGCCGGGCCGAGTCGTCATGGCGATGGAGCGCAACGGCACCAACGTCTCGGGCGTTCGGGACTCGATCAACGGCGGGGTGCAGGCGACCTTCGCCGAGCTTGCCGCGCATGTCGCGATTGCGACCCTGCTCGGTGCGGGAGAGCGAGTCGAGGCCACGCAGGACATCAGTGTCTCCTACCTGCACTCGGCAACGGCACGCTGGGTCATGGCCGACGCGGAGGTGTTGCGGCATGGCCGCCTCTCGGTGGTCGATGTCGAGCTCAGCGTTGGCATCGACGGGCCGGGCATGCCAGGGCGTCCCCGGGGTGGGCAGCTGGGGCCGAGAGCCGAACGGCAGGTCAACGCGCGGGCACGGGTGACCTGCGCGCTGGGACGGCCAGCGCGGTGAGTGGCTGGCAGGAGTCGGACGAGGGCGATCTCGACCACGACCTCACCGAAGAGGCGGGATACGGACCTTGGGATCCCTCGCCGCGGCCCGCATGGCGCGTCGCCTACCAGCTCCTCAGCCTGATCGCTCTCGTGTCAATCATCGGCACCGTGGTCGTCCAGATCCTGAGGTAGGGACTGCGCCGCCTGAGCGCCGTCAGTCGCCGGCCATTGAGAAGACGAACATGCGCCGCGGCGAGATCCGGGCGTAGCTGGCATCGGTGCCCCAGTTCCGCCAACCCTCGCCATAGATCGCCGCGCAGACGTCTGAGAAGCCCCGATGCTCTGGGAGCGTCAGGTCGACCACGAACGCGTCACCGTGGACCGTCACGCCGAGTTGTTCGCCGGGCAGATGTGTGGCGCTGACGCCCGGTCGCTGGCGGATGTGCTGGAGGCGCAGCGAGTTGGGCGCCGAACCGAACCAGAAGGTTCCCCGATAGAAGATCCCGTCGACCGGGCCGCTCAACGGTCGACCGTCGGTGGTGGACGTCGCCAGGCTGAGGAGGGACATGCCCATCAGCCGTGTGGCGATCTCGGGCGCGGTCAGTCGGCGCTCGGGAGTGTGGATGCTGAGGAGATGGCCCCCGGCCGCCTCGTAGCTCTGGTCCAGGAGATGTTGCAGCGCTCGGAGGTCGGCGGCCGTCTCTTTCATCGCGCGCTCCGTCCCCGCGCTGGCGTCTGGCGTCGTGGTGCGCGGATCACGACCGTCCTCTGCCCATCGGGCGGTTGATGCTAGCATGCCAGCTGGCAGTCAATCAGGAGCATCGACGACCAAGGAGGGGCGATGGCGTACCTCAAGTCGCTACCCGCGGCAACGCCAGAGACACAGGAATTCTGGGATGGCCTCAGGCGCCACGAGCTGCGGATCCAGCGGTGTCTGGACTGCGAGAAGTTCTATTTTTACCCGCGGCCATTCTGCCCCAGCCCGGGGTGTCGTTCGCTGAATGTCGAGTGGCAGACGGTCTCAGGAAAGGCCCGGCTTCACACCTACGTGATCTCCCACCGCGGCTTCGGGCCGTGGGCGGACGATGCCCCCTACGTGATCGCCGTGGTGGAGCTCGACGAGGGGCCCCGGATGATGACCAACCTCGTCAACGTCGAGCCCGATCCGGAGCAGCTGCCAGCCGACCTGCCTCTCGAGATCGTCTACGACGACGTCACCGACGAGGTGACCCTGGCCAAGTTCCAGCCCGCTGAGGGCTAACGGGGAGAACGACAATCATGGGCAATGCTCGCGACTACAGTCACAAGGTGGCCATCGTTGGCGCTTCCGAGACCGAGACCGTCGGCCGACTCCCCGATCGATCGATGATGCAGCTGCACGCCGAATCGGCGATGCGCGCGCTGGCCGACTGCGGTCTCACGCTTGACGACGTTGATGGCCTGGCCACCGCCGGTCCGACACCGGCGCAGCTCAGTGAGTACCTCAACATCATTCCGCGCTGGGTCGACGGCACCGCCGTCGGTGGCGGCTCGTTCCTGATGCACGTCGGTCACGCCGTCACGGCGATCGAGGCCGGCTACTGTGATGTCGCGCTGGTGACGCACGGCGAGTCCGGCCGCTCCCGGGTCGGTGTGGGCGGCGGCGGCGGCGGTCCGGCCACCGTCTCCGGCCAGTTCGAGCAACCCTTTGGCGTCTGGGGTCCGCCGAGCATGTTTTCGATCCCGATCGTGCGCCACATGCACGAGTACGGGACGACCGAGGAACAGATGGCGGAGATCGCCGTTGCCACGCGCAAATGGGCGGAACTCAATCCGAGAGCGATGATGCGTGACCCGATCACGGTCGGTGATGTGCTCAACTCGCGCCTGATTGCCTGGCCGCTCCACCTGCTCAACTGCTGCCTGGTCACCGACGGTGGTGGCGCGCTGGTGCTGGTCAGCGAGGAGCGAGCACGAGACTTTCCGAAGCCACCGATCTGGGTGCTCGGCCGCGGGGAGGCGACCGCCCACGCGTTGATCAGCCAGATGCGGGACATGACCGAGTGGACGGCAGCGGTCCAGACGGGACGCGATGCGTTCCAGATGGCCGGTATGAGTCAGAAAGACATCCAGCACGCGATGTTCTATGACGCCTTCACCCACGTCCCGATGTATGCCCTTGAGGCGCTCGGTTTCGTCGGCCCCGGAGAGGGTGGGCCGTACTTTGCCGAGGGCCATACGGCCCCGGGCGGGGACTTCCCGATGAACACGAACGGCGGTGGGCTGTCCTATACCCACACCGGGATGTACGGGATGTTCGCGATCATGGAGTCGGTCACCCAGCTGCGCGGCGAGGCCGGCGAGCGCCAGGTCACGAACCTGGAGAACAGCATGGTGCACGCGCCAGCCGGCATGTTCTCTGGAACGTCGACCCTGATCCTCGGGAACCAGTAGAGGCCGAGTCGGGTGGCGGCACGCCGTGCCGCGCTCGAGCCGCCTCGACCACCGGGCAGGCAGGGACCGCGACGGCGGTCGCGCGAGACCGGCGGCCGAATCCTGCGGGGGCGCTACCAGAGAGGCCGTGCCGAGCCTCGCGCCTTGGCCTCCACCCGGACACGTAGACTTGACCGGTGACTGCGGATCCATGGAGGTGTTCTGGTGCCTGACCCTGATCAGCTGACGGTGCTGGAGGCGATCCACTCGACACCCGCCCGACGCTACCTGAAGCCCGACCCGATTCCCGACGAGGTGCTGTGGGAGATCCTCGACGCGGCCATCCGCGGCCCGAGCGGGGGCAATCAGCAGGGGTGGGGCTGGGTGATCGTCACGGACCCGGCGATCAAGCAGCAGATCCAAGGGTGGTACCTGGAGGGCTGGAATCGGGCCTACGGCACCCGCCGCGAGGCGATCATGGCCGATCCTGAGGGTGCCGGGCTGGGTCGGCGGAACTTCCTGTCGGCAGAGCATCTCGCCCATCACCTGGCCGAGGCTCCGGTCTGGGTGATACCCGTGCTGCGAAACGCCGTCCGCGGCCCCCGATCGGGCTCATCGGTCTACGGCGCCGTCCAGAACCTCATGCTCGCGGCCCGTGCCCACGGAGTCGGCGCGACGCTGACTACGCTCTATGCCGGTCACGAGGACGAGGTGAGGGGGCTCCTGGGACTCCCCGATGACGCGATGACGATGGGCCTGATCCCGCTCGGATACCCGGCACGAGGACGCTGGGCCCAGCCGAAGCGACGACCGGTTGCGGAGGTCACCCACTGGGGTGGATGGGGTCTCCATCGCGGCCGACGGGCGAGCGGAGGGTGAGCGGACACTCGGCGAGAATCCCTGAGGGGGAGCCCAGCGGCGCTCGATCAGCTGGCGTCGTCGTCCCAGTTGAAGGCGATCGGCTCATCGTCGATGCCGGTGACTCCCAGCCACACCAGTACGCGGTGGGCGAGGAAGGCGAGTGCACCAACGATCAGGAGCCGCGTGATGAAAGAGGCCATCGTTCTCTCCTCGGGAGTCTGGTCGGGCGGCAGCACCGGGCTGCGCCTGCATCATCGCTGCCGAGCGCCGTGCGTCGGCCGCTGACGGCATCAAGGATACGGCAGCGTGAATGGAGAGAGCGTCTTGCCTGACAACGTCGGCTTTATCGGACTGGGGATCATGGGCGCACCGATGGTGCGGAACCTGCTGGAGGGTGGTTTCGCCGTCACGGTCTGGAATCGGACCGCTGCCCGCTCTGCCGCTGCGGAGCAGGCCGGTGCGAGGGTCGCCTCCTCTCCTGCGGAGGTGGCCGCGTCGAGTGATGTCACGATCACCTGCGTGACGGCGACCGATGATGTCGCCCAGGTGTTGATCGGAGCCGACGGGATGCCGCCAGCCGTCATCGAGGGCGTGCGAGCGGGCGGCGTTGTGATCGACATGTCGACGATCTCGCCGGCGGCGACCAGGGAGTTTGGAGCTCAGCTCGCCGAGCGCGGCGTCGCGATGCTCGACGCCCCGATCTCTGGAGGAGAGCAGGGAGCCGTCGCCGGCACGCTGTCGATCATGGTTGGCGGCGACGCCGACGTGTTGGAGCGGGTCCTGCCCCTGCTTGAGGCAATGGGCTCGCAGATCACTCACTGCGGTCCGCTCGGCTCCGGCCAGACGGTCAAACTCTGCAACCAGATCGCCGTCTGCATCAACAACCTGGCGATGGCGGAGTCCTTGCTCTTCTGTCAGGCCAGTGGCGTCGACCCGGGGACGATGCTGCAGGCGATCAGTGCCGGTGCTGCCGGGTCGTGGCAGATATCGAATCTTGGCGGGCGGGTCGTTGGGCGAGACTTCCGACCGGGCTTCAAGGTGGGACTCCAGCAAAAGGACCTGCGCCTGGCGTTGGAGGCAGCCGACCAGCTACGGCTGCCGCTGGCCGGCACGGGACTGGTCCACCAGCTGTTTGCGGCGGTCGAGCGGCGCTCGGGACCGGATGTCGGTACGCAGGCGCTTGTCAATGCACTTGAGGCGATGAGTGGTGTGACGGTCGGCCAGCATGGTGATGAGTGAGGATGCCCGGGCAGCCCAGCAGACGAGCAGTCGTTGGGGCGGTGCTCCCGATCCGCTCCACGGAACGCCCAGATGATCGGGGCGGAAGGTCGCCCCGGCGGCGTCGAGTCGGCGCTGCGGAACCCCCGGGGCTGGTGCTGCCGGCCCTTCGGCCTGGTCTCCGCGGCGCTACTGGCGATCTCGCTCTGTGCTCTGACTTCGTGCGCCGACGTCCCCGACCGACCAGCTGATCGGGCGGGGTTGACGACCCCGACCACGCTGGCATCGACCGGCGCGACCGAGGACCGGGACACTGCGGAGGACCCCGATGCCACGGTCGCTGCGCCTGCCACGATCGAACCATCGCTGGCGCGGGCGATTGCCGCCCGGAACCCGACGCCGCCTCCCACCGGGGCGATGGCGGAGCGGCGGCCCGCACCGCCCGCTGTGGGCGACGCTCCGGCCCCGGCTACGCCACTCTCTCCCACGGAGGCCCCCACAGGGGCTGCGCCGACGCCCGCACCCACGCCCGTCCCGGCGTCGGCCACACCAGAGGCTGCGACGCCGACCCCGGCCGATCGCCCAACCGCTACGAGCACGCGGGCTGTCGCAGCTCCGCCCGCGGCTCCGCCTCCACCGGCACAGGCACCGCGCTGGACGTTCAGCGAACAGAGCGTCTTCGAGACCCACCAGGTCGTCTCCTTCTACGGCCACATCCGGTCGCTCGGTGAACTCGGGCTCCACACCCCGGAGGAGGCGGTGAGGCGAATCAAGGCGTTGGCCCGGCAGTACGACCAGCTGAACGGCGAGCGCGGGGTCGTGGGGGCGATGCACCTGATCGTCGATGTCGCGCAGGGGCACCCGACCGGGAACGGCCTCTACATCCTCCGCATGGAAGCGGAAGACATCGCCTTCTACGTCGAGCTCGCGCGCGAGCACGGCCTGCTGCTCTTCCTCGACGTTCAGATAGGCTGGTGGGATCCGTTCAGCGCCGCACAGCGCCTGGAACCCTTCCTCCGAGAGCCGTTCGTGCATCTCGCCGTGGACCCCGAGTTCGCGACCCGCCACCGAGGAGCCGCCCCCGGCACCGTGCTCGGTTCGCTCACGGCCGACCAGCTAAACGCCGTCCAGGACTACCTCGCCACCTTGGTGCGCGGCCGGAAGATCCCGCCCAAGCTGCTCGTGGTCCACCAGTTCGCCACACGCATGCTGGTCGAGCCCGAGCGCCTGCGCGACGTCAGCGAGGTTGAGGTCGTGATCGACATGGACGGCTTCGGCGGCATCGCCGAGAAGCTCGGTGGCTATCGACGATTCGCCCTCGCCGACTATGCCGAGCGGAGCGCCATCAAGCTCTTCTACTGGTGGGATACACCCCTGATGACGCCTGAGCAGATCGCGGCGCTTGATCACCCGCCCGACTACGTGATCTACCAGTAACGTCGTCCGGGTGGCGGGAGCGTTGAGGGACCGCAGGCACATCGCGGTGTCCACGGTCCCTCCGTGTGATCGCTGCTGCTAGCTCCCCGCTCCGCTCCCCTCGCTGGTCGCATTGACTAGGATCGACATGTTGCCCGGTGGGTGAGCGTTCTCGTGCATCAGCTGGTGGGCATCGCCGACCTCGGCCAGCGGGAAGACCCGCGAGAGGGCCGGGTCAACCTCCCCTGAGGCGACCATCTCGTTGAAGGCCGTGCACTGCTCGCTGTTGGCGAAGTGTGATCCCTGCAGGCGCTTCTGCCGCATCCACAGGTAGCGGAGGTCGACATCAGCGTTGTAGCCGCTCGTGCCGGCGCAGATCACGACCATCCCGTCGTTGTCGACGATAAAGATCGAGGTCGGGATGGTCGCTTCGCCGGGGTGCTCGAAGACGATCTTGGGGGCGCGGCGCTCGCCCAACTCCTCCCAGAACTTCGCCCCGAAGGCGCGGGCACCCTTCATCCAATCACCAAAGGCCGCAGCGTCGTCGATGTCTGGCAGTCGGCCCCAGTGGTCAAAGTCACGGCGGTTGATCACCCCCTTGGCGCCCATCTGGTAGCAGAACTCGTACTTGTCGGCGCTCGAGACGACCGCGATCGGTATCCCGCCACGAGCCTTGACGATCTGGATCGCCATCGAACCGAGGCCACCGGTTGCACCCCAGATCAGGACGGGGTCCCCCGGGTTCACCACGTGGGGCGGCCAACCCATCAGCTGGCGGTAGGCCGTCGCGCCGACCAGCATGTAGGCGGCGGCCGCCTCCCAGGCGAGGTGCTTCGGCTTGGGGTGGACCTGGTAACGGTCGACCAGGCAGAACTGGGCGAACGAGCCCCAGTTCTCCTCATATCCCCAGATCTTCGCGGTGTTCGAGGTCATCGGGTCGGCGCCGGCGGCAATGTCGGCCGCGTCCTCGTCCCACATCCCGCAGGAGAGGACCACGTGGTCGCCGACCGTCACGTTCTCGACCTCGTCGCCGACAGCCCAGACGACACCGGAGGCGTCGGAGCCTCCGATGTGGAAGTCTTCGGTGGCCCCGCGACGCTGGCGGGCGCCGATCACATTGACCGGTGCGCCGAGGGCGGCCCAGACGTTGTTGTAGTTCACACCAGCCGCCATCACCCAGACCAGCACCTGGCGTGGCCCCCACTGTGGGGTGTCAACCTCCTCGATCTCAAATGCCTGGCTGGGCGCACCAAAACGCTCGGCACGGATCAGAGAGGCATGCATCTTCGGCGGCACGTAGCCAAGTGGCGGCGTGTCTCCGAGGGCGTAGATTTCCCGCTCATCGGCCATCGGCTCTTCCTCCTCAGTCACCGGAATTACTGGCGCATCCTAGCGGAACGAGGACCCTACGTTCGATCGCGTGACGGCTCGGCCGCCTGACGATCGGGTGGCCGAGCGCGTGCGGTGACGGGCGTGCAGACCGGGCGCACACCGGTCGTCGTCCTGACGTCTGTCGACGAGAGTCCCGCGAGCGGCAGCGGGCAGCAGGGCGGCTCGCTGCTGGCTGTCGTAACCGGGGGGTGGCCGCCGACGTCGCGGGACAGCCACCCCTGGCCGTGGCCGGACGGGAGCCCGCATCGGGCTCCCGTCTCGTCAGGTCACGCGTCCGCTGGAGTGTTCCAGAGGCGCCAACCCAGGGTGCCGAAGAAGAGCGGCAGAACGATGTCGATCACGACCCAGACCTGCCCATCGGCGCCGCCCTCACCGGCGGGCCAGAAGGCGTTCCCCATATTCCAGACCACCAGCATGAGGAGCGCGATCCCGAGGTAGAGGTTCGCGTTGGAGCCCAGGCAGTTGCACGTGCAGGCGGCCGAGTCTGTCATCTCGCCCGCGCTTCTCTTCTCCATGACCGACCACACAACGGCGTAGATGAGCCCGATCACCATCAGCCAGTCGAGCACGACCCAGACCACCGGCGTGGCGTCGCCCTCGGCCCAGTCATAGATGAACGGATCGATCACGAAGTGGATACCGACTGCCAGACCGACGATCGCGAGAAACGCACCGGCCGGGCGCTGGATGGCTTGCATACGGCGCCTCCCTTAGAGGGACTCCGGGGCGAGACCGTGGCCCGGGGGGTCGCGCGTCCCCCACCGCGTTCGGTCATCGTAGCGGAAGTCGGAAGAGCGTGGTTGCGCCCGAGTCAGTCGACGACGCGGGGTGATGTCCGGTGGGCAGCCCGAACCACGCTGGAGAGCCGGGGAGGGCGCACGCGTTGGCGGGAGCCCTGCACCGGCTGGGAGCTCCGGCTAGAGAGCGGCCGTACCCCGCTCGCCGGTGCGGATGCGGACGAACTCCTCGACGGGGAGCACGGTCACCTTCCCGTCGCCGGGATGCCCGGTGTGTGCGCTCTTCTCGATCGTTGAGACCACCGTTGCCAGCAGTCCGTCGTCGATCACGAGCTCAAGGCGGGCCTTCGGGCTGAAGTCGACACTGTACTCGGCGCCCCGATACGTCTCCGTACGCTGCTCGGCGCGGCGACTCCCGAAACCCTGGATCTGGGAGGCCGAGAGCCCGCTGACCCCACACTCCTTGAGTGCGTCTCGCACATCGTCGAGCTTGAACGTGTTGACGTAGGCGATCACCAGCTTCATGATTCCCCACCGTATGACTGCTCTTCGTGGAGTGCCAAGTCGAGGCCGACCCGCTCTTCGTGCTCGGTCACCCGCAGCCCCATCGCCCGATCGATGAGCTTGGCGAGAATGTAGCTGACCACGAACGAGAAGGCGATCGCGATCACAATCGACAGAGCCTGCCGCAGCAGCTGTTCGGGTGAACCGCTGACACCGCCGATAGCCTGCTCGGCGAGGATGCCGAGCAGGAGCGCGCCGACGACCCCACCGATCAGGTGGACGGCGATGACGTCGAGTGCGTCGTCGAAGTTGAAGTGGGTCTTGAGATGGAGCGCGTAGAAGCAGATGACGCCCGCGGCCAGACCGATCACCGCCGCCGCCAGTGGTCCCACGAAACCGGCCGCCGGTGTGATGGCAACCAGGCCAGAGATGGCGCCCGAGGCGAATCCGAGCGGTGTCGGCTTTCCGTGCCGTGCGCCCTCGATGATCGTCCAGGTGGTCGCGCCGACGGCTGCCGAGATGTGCGTGGTAACGAAGGCATTGGCGGCGCCGCCATCGGCAGCGAGCGCTGAGCCGGCGTTGAAGGCGAACCAGCCGAGCCAGAGGATGCCAGCGCCGATCAGCGTGAAGGTGAGGGAGTGCGGCCTGATCGGGTCGTGCCGCCAGCCGATCCTCGGTCCCAGGACGAGCACGAGAGCGAGTGCCCCGGCGCCAGCGTTGATGTGGACGACGAGGCCGCCTGCGAAGTCAATAGCCTGGATCTCGCTGGCAATGAATCCGCCGCCCCACACCCAGTGCGCCATCGGTGCGTAGACGATGATCGACCAGACCGCGATGAAGACCACCCACGACTTGAACTTCATCCGCTCGGCGATCGCACCAGCGATCAGGGCGGGGGTGATGATCGCGAACATCATCTGGAAGGCGCCGAACAGCGTGTCGGGGAAGGGGAGCTCGAAGACCTCGTTGCCCAGGCCCATGCCTCGGAATCCCCACAGGTCGAGGTTACCGATCAGCCCCCACCCGCCGATGGCGGTGCTCCCGCTGAAGGCCAGAGAGAAGCCGATCGCGACCCAGGTGACTGTCACGATGCCGATCGCGACGAAGGTCTTCATCAACATCGCGAGCACGTTCTTCTCGCGCACCATCCCGCCGTAGAAGAGGGCGAGCCCGGGTGTCATGAACAAGACGAGCGCGGCGCTGGTGAGCAGCCACGCGGTTGCCCCGCTGTCGATCTCCATCAGATTCCCTCTCTAGGTGCGCTCTTGTCTGGACGCAGGCGCGGGCGAGCTCCCGCAACCACGCCGCCGGTGAGGTCTACGGGATGCGAGCACATCTGTGTTGCAACGGCGTCACGAAAATGTTGCAGAATTATCTCAAGACCGAGCGAGCGCCGCCGCGCAGGCACATCGACCTGATCCGGCGGGCTCGATGCCGCGTTCGCCCGTTCGATATGCTCCGCGGGTGGAGTCCCGACCAGTTCCAGATGTGCCCGCGGCGCGGCCGTTCCTCAAGTGGGCCGGCGGGAAGACACAGCTCCTCAGTGAGCTCGACTCGGCCGTTCCCGACTTCGGCGGGCAGTACTTCGAGCCCTTTCTCGGCGGTGGGGCGCTCTTCTTTCGGCTGGCGTCCACCAGGCCCGGCCTGAGCGCTCATCTGAACGACATCAATCATGACCTGGTCACGGCCTACGAGTCCGTCCGCGACCACTGCGAGGCGGTAGTCACCGCGCTAGAGATCCTGGAGGAGACCTACCTGGAGGGCGACTCCGATGCGCGCGAGCGGACCTACTACGAGGTACGAGGAAAGAGACCTTCCGACGGCGTCGCGGTCGCCGCAAGGCTGATCTTCCTCAATAAGACGTGCTTCAATGGCCTCTATCGAGTCAACCGTGCTGGCGATTTCAACGTTCCTCACGGCCGCTACGCGAAACCGGGGATTTGCGATGTCCCCCGGTTGCGGGCGGCGTCGCGGGCACTGCGCCGCGCAACGCTGACCGCAGATGACTTCGTCGAGGCTTGCGCTGCTGCCGGCAGGGGCGATCTCGTGTACTTCGACCCGCCCTACCATCCTCTCAGTGCGACCTCGAGCTTCACTGCCTACACGGATCGGGACTTCGGCGATGCCGATCAGATCCGTCTGCGCGATTGTGCCGACCGACTGACCGAACGTGGTGCGAGAGTGATCATCTCGAACTCTTCCCACCCGTGGATCGAGGAACTCTACCAGTCGCCGGCATTCCAGATCAGGAGAATCGAGGCGAGCCGCGCCATCAACGCACGGGGTGATCGCCGTGGGCCAGTCGGAGAACTCTTGGTCACGAACGAGCCCGGGGTTTGTGGCAACGCTCCGTGAGCGGCTGTGTTCTGAGGGGCGTTCAGAGCACGAAGTAGGCTCGAAGCCAATCCTCCAGGTCGTCGAGTGTCACGCCCTTACCGGTCGAATAGAGGTAGAAGCGCATGTGATCCGAGAACCCCTCGCCCTCAAAGCAGACGATGCCGTCGAATGGCCAGGCCTCGATGTCCTGGACCGTCGAGGGGATCTTCTCCTCCGCGGTTCCCGTGCTCTTCTGGAACTTGCACTCAATCCCCAGTGCGCGCCGTCTGAGTTCATCGGTCGCGACGACATCGATGTGGCGCACAGGTCCCCAGATCCGCCGCGCTACGCGGCGCTGACGGTCGACACGTAACCCGAGGCTCGCGACGATCCGAGCGACCTCGTTCTCAAGCTCACGAGCGCTGCCGACGGCCATCACGCGCCCCTCATTCGCCTGTTGCTCATGGCGCCACTCGTATTCTGCCGCTCAGGCGCGGAGCGAGACGCGTACAGCGCCGTCTCGAGCGCGTGACGACAGGCACGCGTGATCAGGGGTGTGCCGCCAGCGGGCTCGGCGAGCGCAGGGCTGCCGAAACGACCACTCGTAGCTCGTACTCGCTGCCCGTCGAGTCAAACGCGCCACCACAGGTGACCAGCGTGAGCTGTGATCGGTCGCCGAACTCCATGAACTCCGCCAGGGGACGATCGCCCTCGACCTGAGTGACCGACTGCACGGTGTACACGAGGGGGGCACCATTCTCGTCCACGAGGTCGATCCGGTCTCCAGGGCGAAGTTCTGAGAGGCGGTGGAACACCGCCAACGATCCTTCCCAGTCAAAGTGGCCACCGAGCAGAGCGTTGCCGAGCTCTCCCGGCCGAGAGGAGATGGTGTACCAGCCAACGCTTGCCCCGTCTTGCGGCACATCGAGGTCGCCGGCTTCGGTCAGCCCGAGGGCAACGATCGGAGCGTCGACCGCGAGTTTCGGGATCCGCAGCGAGAGCCGGTCGACGGGCTGGACTGCGGGCACGGCCATCACCGGGGGGTCGTAGGCCGGTGGCCAGGGTGCAAGTTCTTCGGCCAACACCGCACTGCGAAGGGGTGTCAACTCCTGCCGTTCTGGTCCCTCGCCCGGCAGTATCCGCAGCGCAGTGGTCCGGGGATCGAGCCCCGGCGTCGACTGCAGCGCGCGAGTCCTCGCCTCGCCGTCCTGCCGCTCCGCTCCCTGATCGCTAGCGCGGGCAGCTGAGGGCGCCGCCGCGTCCCCCGCCACTTCGAACCACAGTACGAGCGCGAGCACGAAGCCGATGCCGGCAACCGGTACCGCGGCCCATACAGCCACGCGGTCAGTGATGCGCCTTCGTCTTGCGGGCCGGACGTGCGTCGGCTGCGTTGCCCGAGCAGATCTGACCGATGGCGCCCCCCTCGGTCGCTGTGAGCTGCGTGATGCCAGCTGGTTCCCCGCGCCGCTCCGCGCCCACCGCTGGCCGAGCATGAGACCGATGGCGAGGGTGATGAGCACCGCGATTGATGCCCGATCGGACGTGCTGCCACGACGCCGCGGTTTCGCCATCAGCCCTACCGCCGTTCAGTCGGCTCAATGCCGTCCACGGCATTCGGCATGGCCCGCTGTCGCTCGGAGCGGCGGCGCTGGACAGCCGAAGCGAGGACGAGTGAGAGCAGCAGCGCGAGGAGGCTGCCGAGGGTGACGACCCGGGTGACCATTGCAATCGGCGTGAGAGTGCCGTCGCCCAGTGGGGGAAGCTCCAGATCTGCGACGGTCTCCACCTGGGTCGGGTCCACGATTGTGACGCCCGCGCTCGCCGGACCGGCCCGCAGAGTGGCGTCTGGGGAACGCAGGATCGCCGTCGCGGTAGTCACGGTGTCATCGACGATCGCAAGCGCGGTGAACTGCAGGTCGATCGCGAAGTCGCTGGTCTCATCCCAGAGGTAGCAGGTCACCATCGAGCCCGACGACCTGCAGGCGTTGTACAGCGGAAGACCCTGCCAGCTCGCGGCGCCGTAGGCGAGGAATTGCTCGTTGAAGTTCACCTGCAGCGTGACGTCGCCTGCCGCCCCTGACGGGAGTCGTGAGAGATCAACCCGGAAGACCGCTGCGTCGCCGGTGTGCACCGGGCTCGGTGATGTTCTTGTGTTGGTGACCGCAAGCTGCTCGGCCATCGGCCCCAACACCTGGGCCCGTTCGAAGGTGGCGACACAGCTGAGATCTTGATCAACCTGCACGGTCAGAGGAGTCTGGTCCCGCGTGCCCAGGCAGTCGCCGCCCCAGCCAGTGAAGATGGAGTCGTCGGCCAGTATCGCCTCAAGCATCACGATCGTCTCTGCGAGATAGCTGCCCCCACCCCGTAGCTGCCCGGTCCCCGTGCTATCGGGATCTGGCTCGAGCGTGATCATGTACTCGCTGGCCAGTGTATCGCTCGTCGTCTCTTCCAGCGGCGCCTGCGGGTCACCGTTCTCCGACTGATCGTCGTTCTCAGGCGGGTTGTTGTTCTGAGGCGGGTTGTTGTTCTGCGCGCCCTGACAGCGTGAAGTCTCGATGCGTAGCTCGGCATCGTCGTAGTCAAAATCGTGCCAGTCCTCGAAGCTCACGCGCGAACCCGTCACGACGGCATGGGTCTCGCCGTCCGGGTTTCTCGACCCGGGACCTGTCTTGTACGTCTCGCCTGTTTCGACGACCTTGATCCCCAGCACCCGTTCGCCTGCCGTCACCTCACCGAGGTCGACCCGGCTACCAACATCCTGTGTGCTGATCCCGAGCGACCGGGTAGGGCTGAAGCGCCAGAAGTGGCTGACGAAGAGAGCTTCGGAGTGGAGCACCTCAAGCGAGACCCGGGTGCATGCGGAGAACGTGATCGTATGATGTGACCCTGCGCGGGCTCCCGTCCCACCGAACGAACTCGCGAGCAAGACACCGACCGACGCCGAAGACAGCACCAAGAGGCGCCAAGTTTTTGGTAGGTGGCACCGCATACGCCCCACGGCATACGCCGCCCGCCGCGACGATCGTGGAGTCTACACGATCGCCAGCCTGAGCGCGCGAAGCAACGCGGCGTGGCGTCGCCGCCCTCGTACTGCCATCCGCGACCGGCGTCCCTGCAGCAGCCCGGTTCCCGGGGGGCCGACAACGGGCCGGTCCTCTCGCTCTGGGGCAGAGGAGCCGGTAGACGGACGCATCAGTGTCCGGGTTGCCCCGCCCGATCCGGCGGTCTGGCGAGGGAGAGCCGCGGGTGTCTTTGCCTCGGGCCTCAGAGTGCCATCGCGGCCACGCCGACGCTCTCGGCCGCCTCGGTGATCTGGCGCCAGGTCTCATCGTCGAGATCGATGCCGCTGGCCAGCAGCCGCGAGCGGCGCTCGCGCTCCGGCTGACCGGGCACGAGTACGGCGTCAACGCCCTCACGAAACGGTGGCGCCGTGACATGTTCCTTGAGCACGGTGAAGGAGCGATCGAAGTCGGCCGGCGCGATGAACGAGGAGATGTTGAGCGCCATCAGGAAGACACCGTTGCCGCCCGGTTCGCCGGCGCCGGCTGTTCCCGCCCCGGAGAGAGAGCCGGAGAGTGCCTCGACCGCCATCGCCAGACCGTAGGCCTTGTAGGCAACAGGCCCACCAAAGGGGAGCAGCGCTCCCCGCCGACCGGCCTGATCCGGGTAGAGGTCGCCCGGTGACAGCGTCGGCTGGCCGTCACGATCGAGCAGGTAGTCGGGCGGGACAGACACCCCTTTGTTGACTGCAACCCGGATCTTGCCCTCGGCAGCGACTGAGGTGGCAAAGTCGAGCACGAACGGATCGCCCTCTCGCTCACCGGGGACGGCCACCGCGAACGGGTTGGTCCCCATCCGACCGGTGGCCCCGCCGAACGGGGCCACGAGGCCGGCGGTGCCGGGGTTGTTGACGCAACCGATGCCGATCATGCCGGCCGCCGCCGCCTGCTCGGCGTAGGCGCCGACCCGCCCGATGTGGCCGGTCTGACGACAGACCACGGCGCCGACACCGAGCTCCCGGGCTCGCTCGATCGCCATCGCCATCGCCTGCTTGGCGATCACCTGCCCGAAGTTGCGGTGGCCGTCGATCACGACCGCGGCACCGTTCTGCGCGATCACCTCGACCGGCTGGGCGGGCACGATGTTGCCGGCCTTGACGCCGTTGATGTAGGTCAACGTGCGGACTACGCCGTGCGAGTCGTGGCCCATCAGGTTGGCCTCGACGAGGTGAGCGGCGATGACCTCCGCCTCGTTCTCCGTCGCGCCGGCGGCGGCGAAGATCGTGGCGATCCAGTCCTGCAGGGCTGCCGGTTCAACGACGGGCATGGCAGACTCCTCGGCTCTTCCGCGACATCTCGTGCCAGACGCCGGTCAGGAGATGCTCTGCCGGGCGGCAGCGAGGTCTGACTGAGCGGCCGCCCGCATGAAGCCCATGTCAGAGCCCAACGTCACCATCTGGAATCCGTGCTGGAGCCAGCGTTGAGTAAAGGCCAGGCTGCCGGTGTGGGCGCCGGGGGCGACGCCGTGGCGTCGACACGCGTCGTAGATCGTCTCGACGGTCTCGATGTGCCTGGGGTCGCTGTTGTCACCGGTCGGCTGCATGCCGAGCGCGTAGGCGAGATCTGACGGTCCCATGTAGGCGGCGTCGACGCCGGGGACGGCGAGGATCTCATCGAGGTTGTCCAGCGCCTCGGCCGTCTCGATCATCACGATGCAGGCGATGTTGTCATTGGCCTCGAGGCTGTAGTTCGCACCACCGTAGAGGCCCGCTCGGAAGGCGCCGGAGGACCGCCCGCCGTCCGGCGGGTAGCGGCAGGCCCAGACGGCACGCTCGGCCTCCTCGCGGTTGTTGACGAGTGGCACCACGACGCCGTAGGCGCCGGCGTCCAGCGCGCGCATGATCTGAGACGGTTCGTTCCAGCGGACCCGCACGAACGGGACTGTGTCCGTGGTTGAGATCGCCTGCAGCATGGGCACCATCGCCGAGGACTCGTTGGCGCCGTGTTGTTGATCCACGCAGAGCCAATCAAAGCCGACGTGGGCCATGATCTCGGTGGTGAACGCTGAGTCCGATGAGAGCCAGGCACCGATCGTCTGGCCACCCGCCCGCCACGTCTCAAGGACCTTGTTTGTTCGCATCAGACCTCCCTCTCGGCTGTCGCCCTCACACCAGCTACCCGGCAGCTGCCCGCGGTGCTGCAGCCCGCGATCGGCTGGATGGCAGGACCGGGCGAAGCCCACGGGTGCCCTCAACGGGCACCGGTTCACTCCTGAGACTGACCGCAGTGGGGACCGCTCGCTAATCGCAACACCGATGCGAGACCGCTGCGCGACCGGCCGTTCAGGGTCTGGCGCTCAGGGTAAGACCACCGCCCGTCCCCTGTCAGCAGCGGAGATCGTGAGTGCGAGGAGCGTGGCATCTGACTGGCCTGTCGGCCGACAACATCGGTGCGTCCACTGACCGCGTCGGGTCGGGTCCGTCTCTGGACAGGCCCTGGTGGTCATGGCCGGACGTTCAGACGCGGAAGAACGGATGCTCCCCCGACGGTGTATCGTGAGGGCCCCTGCCGAACGAGTGGAGCCCGGGCATGGCAAGCTTCGAAGTGATCCAGACACCCGCGGGTGAGCTGTTCGTGGGAGCCTCAGAAGAGGGTCTGCACCTCATCAAGTTTGTGGACACCAGGTCCAGCGAGGGAGACCTCGTTGCCGAACTCGAACGTGCCGCCCCGGGGCCTGTGGAGCGGGGCGGGCCCGAGTTGACCGAGCCCCTGAGGCAGCTACGGGAGTACTTCGCGGGCGAACGCACGGAGTTCAGCCTTGACCTGGCGGGTCGCGGCACCGACTTCCAGCAACGCGTCTGGGCGGCTCTCGGGCTGATTCCCCACGGCCGGACCCGCAGCTATCAGGAAATCGCCCGAGCGATTGGCCAGCCGCGGGCAGCACGGGCGGTCGGTCTCGCCAACGGTCGCAACCCGCTGTCGATCGTCGTGCCCTGTCACCGTGTGATCGGCAGCAATGGGACACTGACCGGATACGGCGGTGGACTACCGAGGAAGCGGTGGCTGCTGAGCCACGAGCAGGTCGGACAGATGGCGCTGATCTTCGCCAGCTGAGCGCGGCCGCCCGGCTCCGCTGAGCCGTCTCCTCTTCCGTTCGGCGTGTCCTGGATCCCGATCGACCCCTCAGCAGCCTCGCCGCGTTACGACCCGATCGGCTCAACTGCCAACCGTGCGATACGGCGCTGCTCCATCGCTACCACCGTGAAGCGGAAGCCGGACGCATCGATCGATTCGCCACGCTGCGGGAAGCGGCGCATGTGGTGTAGGAGCAGGCCGGCGACGGTGTTGGCGTCGACATCGGTGAGGTCTACGTTGAGCTCGTTGGAGAGGTCGACGAGCAGCGTGCTGCCGTCGATGATCAGGCGACCTGACTGGCGGCCCGCCTCGAAACTCTCCGGCTCGTCTCGACTCTCGCTGCGGATCGGGCCGACGACCTCCTCCATGATGTCCTCGAGAGTGACGAGCCCGGAGGTGAGGCCGAACTCATCGACCAGCATCACCAGATGGGCACCACGGTTCCGCATCAGTTCGAGGACATTGGCGATCGGCGCGTGCTCCGACTGGAATGCCGCCGGCCGCATGATGTCGCGTGCGTGGCGGCCGGCGAGCCCGGCGAGATGAGCGGCGTTCAGGTCGGAAACGTGGACGTATCCGACCACCTCGTCAGGGCTGTCACCGAGCACAGGTAGGCGCTGATAGCCCGAAGATGAGAGTTGCCGCGCGACATCGATCAGCGGCAGATCTTGAGGCACGGACGTCATGTCCATCCGCGAGACCATCACCTCGTGGATCTGCCGCTGATCGAGTGTCAGTGCACCGAGCATGCGCTCAGAGGCGTCGGGTTCGAGGGCTCCGGCCTCCGCCCCCACGCGAATGGCCGTCCGGATCTCAGCCGCATTGAGGGCTGGTGGCCCCAGTGGCGGCTCGCCACCAAGCAGGCGGAAGAGTGAACGGGCGAGCGCGTCGAGCGCCGCGACGATCGGGCGGTTCAGTGTGGACCAGAGGCCGAGGGGAGGGGCGTAGAGGCGGCTCACGCCGAAGGCATGGCTGAGCGCGATCGTCTTTGGCGTGACCTCACCGACCAGCACGAGAGCGACGGTGATCGCCAAGGTGGCGGCCAACACAGCGCTGCCGCCGGTGAGCAGCGCGCTGGCGATTACGGTGCCGACCGCGGCAGCGGCCGTGTTGACGAGATTGTTTCCGAGCAGGATCGCGCTGAGGAGTCGGTGTGGGCGCTCCAGGAGGGACGAGACGCGCGCCGCCCCGTGGACGCCCTCGCGGAGGCGGTGCTCCAGTCGCACGCGGTCGAGCGAGAGGAACGCGGTCTCCGCGCTCGAGAAGAAGGCCGAGAGCAAGATCAGGACGAACAGCAGTACAAAGTAGGTGGTCACGGGTCCCTCCCAGAGATGCAGCCTAGCGGTCGACCGAGGTTTCCGGGGTGCTGGCAAGAGCCCAGCCTCAGGATCTCCAGACCTCGATCACCGGTTCATGGCGCCGCCGAAGTGAGGCCACGACGACTCGCGGCACACCAGCCGCCGTGATCGCACGTGCGAGGTCGCCTGCCGCTCGCGGATCTCGCTCGGCCTGGTTGATCAGCACGGTGAAGGCTCGAGTGCCGACCCGCTTCCGCCCGCCCCGTTCGTCGGCGAGCACCCGGGCAACGAGAGCTCTGGTGCAGCGCTCGGCAGGCCCTGCGATCGCGATCACCTGTTCGGGTCGGTGGACATGCTGGGCATCGAGTGGGCGGTCGAGGGCGAGCAGTCCAACGACGGCGACGACATGTGTGGCCGCGGCCGGTATCGCAGGCTCGTGGTCGGCCGGGGCCTTGAACGGCCGGCCGCGGCTGCCGTCGGCCTCGATCGCCAGTAACCCGAGGCGAGGCAGGGCGGCGATCTGGCTCACGGCCGCGTCGCTGATCGCGCCGAGCCGTCCCTTGCGGGCCCATCCAGAATGCACGAGCAGCGGCCGGGCACTGTCAAGTCTGGCAGCAATCGCCGGCGCTGCGGCAGCGCCGTCTTCGACCACGAGCATCTCGGGCGCGGCCCGGTCCGGGACGCGGAGCGCACGCGGTGGAGTGAACCGACTGGTGCCGGCGAGCACGGCACAGCGGCCGCGCGCTGCCGCTTCGGCACCGAGCTGGGAGAGCAGCGAGGTCTTCCCGCCGCCGCCAACGATCGCGACGACCGGCGGGTCGGTGCTGTCGAGTGCGAGTGCCTCCCAGAGGCCGGTGGTCGGAGTCACTGCTCTATGATCGCCGGGTGGGGGGATCGACATGGCGGAGCTCAGCGGGATCGTGCTGGCAGGTGGCCGATCGCGGCGGATGGGTCGGGACAAGGCGCGCCTCGTGCTCAACGGTGAGAGCCTCCTGCAGCGGCAGGTCGAGCGCCTCGCCCAGGTGGTAGACGAGATCGTTCTGGTCGGCGCACCGGGGCGCCCCCTCCCGCAGGTGACCTCCGCGGTGCCGTGTCGGGCGGTTGAGGATGAGGTCGAGGGTCAGGGGCCGCTGGCCGGTATCGAGACCGGGCTCACGGTCACCACCGCCCGGAGCGCATTGATCGTCGCGGTCGATATGCCGCTCCTCGAGCCAGCTCTGCTCAGGCTCCTCGCGACTCGGCTGGGCCCCGGCTGCCGCTGGGTGGTGCCGATCGCCGATGGTCGACCGCAGCCGCTGTGCTCGGCGATCGCCGCTTCGGCGCTGCCCGACATTCGCGATCAGCTGTCCCGTGGAGAGCGGGCGCCGTGGGCGCTCGCTCACACGCTCGGCGCCTACCGGATGGAGCCCGAGGAGTGGCGCCTTGCCGATCCGGGCGGGCGATCGTTCCTCAACGTCAACACGCCTGAGGAGTTCACAGAGCTCAGTTGAACTCAGGCCTTCACGCCGCGGGCCCCTGGCTCCGCCATCCCGGCCCTGGCTAGAGAGCCTGGTAGGCACCGGAGAGGGCCGAGCGATCGAACTCCAGCGGCGATTCGCCCAGCGCGAACTCGTAGAGCGCGGCCTTGAAGATGCCCTCCATCGCCTGCACGACGCCGACCGCGATCGGCACGGTGACCGCACCGACCGCGATCGCGGCGATCGGCGCGACGAAGAAGAGGAGCACGGCGGGCACGGCGGCCAGCAAGACGGCCACGATATAGACCAGGGCAAAGCCGAAAGACGAGACTGCCTGCCGTCCCCAGGTCTGCCGGAAGAGCCCTCCTGATCGCTTGATCGCCGAGACCGGCCCAACTCCCTCGGCGACCAGTACCGGGATCACGAAGTAGGTGATGTAGGCCCAGGCGCCTCCGACGAGACCGATCGCCAGTCGCGCGATGAAATTCTCGGTATTGCTCCGCAGGGCCTGCAGGATCAGGCCGACGGTGGCCGAGATCAGTGCCCAGCCGATGATCGCCGGTATGTGCGTGGCGGCTGCGTTCAGGCCGGAGCGGATATTCGGATCGCCGCCGCGGAGTCGCTCAAGGGCGGCCGCCACCAGCGCGGCGTTGAAGAAGATCACGATGAAGGAGGAGGAGAAGTAGAGCGCGGCACCGAGGACGTAGTCGACCGTCGTCGGCTCGGTCGCGGCGTTATCAGCCCCGCTCAGCCGGTTGACGGTGCCGACCGTGCCGCCAATGCCGAAGAAGACCCCGAGCATGACGATCACGGCGAGGGCGGACATGATCGGGAACAGGATCAGTTCCCTGTCCTTCTGGAGGACCCGCCAGCTCATGCCCATCAGTTGGAACGTGTGCCCGATCGTGCGAAACATGCCCCTGTCCTCACCCATCTGTCCGAACAGGAGGCGATCATAACAAGCCGGCAGCTGTGGAAACCGCCCGGCGGATCGCCGCTGGCCGACCGGAGACCGGTCGATGGTGGCGGCCCGCAGCCAGGGCCGGACCGCTGGGAGGTCTCAGGGAGCGTCGACCGCTGTGGTGGCGGGGGCGTCCGCCCGCGTAAGCTTCGAGCGGTGTCGGTAGCGGGAGTGGTTCATGACAGTGGAAATCGATCGCGTGCAGGTCGAGGAGATTGTGATCGCGATCGTCATCGCCGCAGTCGTGGTGGCGATCGCCTGGGTGATGCACCGGCAGCTACCGGGGCTGATCCATCGCCTGACCAACGAGACCCAGACCGATCTCGATGACCTTCTCCTGGAGGGTGTGCGCGGCCCCATCACCTACCTGATCTTGATGCTCGGGTTCTACACCGCTCTGCAGAGTCTCTCGGCGCTCGATCGTTACGATGCCATCATCGAGCGCGCCTGGGCGACTCTGGCAATGGCGGTCGTGGTGATCGCCATCCGGCGGCTGGTGCTGGTGGTGCTCGACTGGATGGCGGCCCGCCCGGAGCTCGCCGCCGTGCCGGGCCTGGACCAGCGCTCGATTCCCTTCATCAGACGTATCGTCAATGGAGTCGTGATCGCGATCGGTGCGCTGCTGGTGCTCGATCAGGTGGGCGCCACGATCGCGCCTCTCCTGGCCGGTCTCGGTATCGGCGGCCTGGCCGTTGCGCTGGCCCTGCAGCCGCTACTGAGCAACATCTTCGCCAGTTCGTACGTCGTCACCGACGCCTCGATCGCGGTCGGCGACCTGGTGGCGATCACCGGCGGCCCGACCGGCACGGTGGAGGACATCGGCTGGCGAGCGACCCGCATCCGCACCTTCGACAACAACGTCATGATGGTGCCGAACGCGTCGGTCGCCGACTCGATCATCACCAACTACATGACGACCGACCTTCGTGCTGACGCTCGTGTCGACTGCGGGATCGCTTACGAGGAGGACCTCGACCGTGTTGAGGCGATCGTGAAGGAGGAGCTCGCACCGCTGCTGGAGGAAGACTACGTCGTCTCCGATCGCCAACCGATCTTCCGCTACTCGGCCTTCGGCGACTCGAACATCACCTTCTTCGTCAAGATGCGGGCGCTGACCTGGGGCGACTCGTTCCAGCTCAAGCATGAGATGATGAAGCGCATCCACTCTCGCCTCGGGCGCGAGGGGATCACAATCAATTATCCGGTGCGCCGCCTGATGCTCGCTGCCGAAGACGTTGAGGGGTTCGATCGGCTGGGCGCCGCTCTGGACAGGACGGAGCGCTAGCGCTCCCTTGCTGCGCACCCGCGGACGGGCCGCCCCGCGGGCACGACCTCGACCGATGCGGACGTGCCACCGGGGACCACGGCGGCCGCATCTGGGCCCGCATGGTGCCTCCGGTCGGCCGCTCCAGCCGGCGACGGCGGCTGGCCCGACATGGGAACGAGATGGCACTACCGCCTCAGTTCGACGAGCCCGCCGGGCGCAGCATCCGCCGCCTGGACGATGCGATCGATCGTGGCCAAGCGAGGATCTTCCGGTGGATGTGGTTCATGGTGCCGCCCAACTCGATCGCGCGAGATCTCAACTTCCAGGCGCTGCTCGCCTCCCGCTTCCTGAGCGATCTGGCGCTCCAGGCACTCCTGTTCGGCGCCCTGATCGCCTCGGCACAACGCAGCGGCAGCGCCTTCGATGCGGCGCTGATCGGTGTCGCCTTTCTCACGCCCGGCGTTGCGCTGGGGCTCTTCGGTGGTGCGGTCGCCGACGCCCTTCCCAAGCGGTTGGCGCTGGTCATGGCGTACCTGGTGATGGGAGTGCTCTGCCTCTCCCTGCCCTTCTGGCTGGGGTTCGAGCTTCCCGGGATGCTGGTTGTGATCTTCGCCGTGCGGGTTCTGCACCAGGTCTCAGCACCGTCTGAGGCCTCGGCGGTGCCGATGGTCGCCGACCACGACGAGCTGGCGTCGGCAAACTCCTTCCTCTCGCTCATGTCGTCGGCTGGGGAGGTCGCCGGCAAGGCACTGCTCGCACCGCTGACCGTCACCGCCTTCGGAATCGAGCCAGTTGTCGTGGGGGCAGGGCTGCTCTTCATGCTGTCGGCGACCCGGGCGATTGGCTTCCGTGTTGGCGGTGGGGGCCTGACGGCGGAGGCTCGGGATCTTCGCCACGCGGTCGCGCAGGCGATCGGTGGCCGCGAGGGAGACGGCGTCGAAAGCCACGCGGGGCAACGATCGACCCGAGCGGCACTGCGTTGGCTGATCAACGAGCCCTCCGCCTTCTGGATGCTGGCGCTGGCGGCGATGGCCAGCACGACCAGCGTCGTCCTCGGAGTGCTGGGGCCCCAGTACGTGCGTGATGTCCTCAACGTCGCGCCGGCCAAGACCTTCTATGTCTTCGCGCCGGCCTCGCTTGGGCTGGTTGCCGCGCTGGCGCTTGCCCCGCTCCTGATCAGGTTTGCAGGCGAGCGTCGCGTGGCCGCCCTCGGGTTCCTCCTGGTGGCCGCTGGTCTGGTGCTGTTGGGCACGATCGATACGGGCGTGGGCGATCGGGCGAGTGCGCTGCTCCTGATCGGGATGCCCGGCGTCGGCGAGGACGTGGAGCTCGCCGCGGAGCTCTCGCTGCTCCTGGGGATGGGGATGACGCTGGCTGCGGCTGCGACGCAGACGTACATCGGCCGCTGGGTGCCGAGCGAGGTGCACGGACGTACCTTCGCGCTGCTGGGCGCGATGAAGGACGGCCTGTCGATCCCCGTGCTGCTGTTGATGGGCGCCGTCGCCGGATGGATCGGCGTCGCAAACGTGCTGCTGCTGGTCCCGCTCGTCCTGCTCGTGACGGCATTTGGACTCAATCGCTCGCTGGATCGCTGGCGCCCACGGTTCAGATGAAGACGCCCGGCGACGACCCGTCAGGGCTCCGCAGCCGGATCAGTCCGTAGGCACGGCCGTGGCGGGTAGTGGCGGGGCGCCGAGAGGTGGTCGGGGCTTCCCCCGCGGCTCGCTCAGGGGTAGAGCGGCGTCCGGTCGAGCCCGGCCGTCTCCGGGAGCCCGAACATGAGGTTGAGGTTCTGCATCGCCGATCCGCTCTGGCCCTTCATCAGGTTATCGATCGACGACATCACGACCACCCGTCGACCGTCCGACGAGGGGAAGACCGAGACGTCACAGTAGTTGGAGCCGAGGACGTTCTTGAGCGTGGGCGGAGTGTCGAGCACGCGCACGAAGTGGTCGCCCTGGTAGAACTCCCGGTAGCGCTCGAGCAACGCCTCCCGCGAACGGGAATCGCTCAGGCGCAGGTGCATGGTGCTGAGGATGCCGCGCGTGGTCCCCAGCAGATGCGGCACGAAGTCGATCTCGGCGCCGCTCGCTCGGCCGAGACGCCCGAGCGTGAACTCTGACTCGACGACGTGCTGGTGGGTGAGGACCCGGTAGGGGATGACGTTATCGTTGAGGTGGCTGAGGTGCTGCAGTGGCGCCGGCTTTTTTCCGGCACCGGATGAGCCCGTCAGACCATCGACCGTGACGATTCCGTCGGCAACCAGCCCATCGTGGAAGAGGGGTGCCAGCCCGAGGACGATCCCGACCGCAAAGCAACCCGGATTCCCGACGATCGCCGCCTCCGCAATCGCTTCTCGCCCGAGCTCAGAGACCCCGTAGCTGGCGAGACCGAAGAGTTCTGGTGTCTCATGAAGCTCCGTGGCGATCCCCGGGTGGCGGCTCGCATAGCGGGCGTAGTCGGCACTGTCGCGGAAGCGGAAGTCCCCGGAGTAGTCGATGAAGCGGCGACCGCGGGCGACCAGAGCGGGGGCGTGACCCTGGGAGACCCGGTCGGGCGTCGAGAAGGCGACCACGTCACAGTCGTCACCGATCGCTGCCTCGTCGGCGTGCTCGACGACAAGCCTGGTCCGCCCGGCCAGGTGGGGGTAGATCTCGTCGATTCGCGTGCCTGCACCCTCGCGGGCGACGAGGCCTGCCACCTCGAAGTCCGGATGGCCCAGCAGCAGCTCCAGGATACCGAGCCCCCCATAGCCAGTCGCGCCGACAATCTGTACGCGGTTCATAGTGGTCACGCCCTCCGTGCACCCCGGCGTCAGGAGGGTCAGGATAGGCGGGCACGCGGGAGCGCGGTAGCAGGAGCGACCGATGGACAACCAGGCGATCCCTCCCTGGACCAATTTCCTCCACCTCTCCGATCGGGAGCTGGTTGCCCAGTGCGAGGTCGACCGCTTTCGGGCGAGCGGCCCCGGGGGCCAGAAGCGCAACAAGACCGATTCCGCCGTGCGGCTGCGGCATCGGCCGACAGGCCTCGCGGTCGAGGCCGTTGAGTCGCGATCGCAGCACGAGAATCGGGAGCGGGCGCTCCGGCGGTTACGCATGACGATTGCCGTCGGTGCCCGCGGCCCATCGCAGACCGACGAAGTTCCCCGTGGCGAGCTGGCCGAGGCATTGCGTGTCGGGAAGGGTCGGCGAGTGAGCATGGGGCGGCGCGATCAGCGTTACCCGCCGGTGGTCGCCATGCTCTTCGACCGACTGGAAGGGGCGAACTGGGAGCTGGGGGGCGCCGCACCGCCGCTGGGGATCACCGTCCGCGCCGTGGGACGCTTCCTCGAGGCGGATCCACTCCTGTGGCGGACCGCGCAGCAGCGACGCGCGGCACTCGGACTGCCGCCGCTCAGATCTGCCCGCTAGTGGGCGCCGTACCACGAGGCTTGGGTGATCTGGAACGCTGCTGCCGGACGCCCCAGCCGGTGAGTGCCGTCATCCACTGAGGCCTTCCGATCTCTCGATCTGCTGCCGCTGGGGCTGAGATGCAGGACGTGTCAGGGGCAACGAGCTGGGCAGGTCGCCGTCGTCAGTCCCGTCCAGCGAATCCACTTGGCGAGCGCCAGACGCTCCCGATGCCCGATGAGCGCATCAGATCGAGGAGGTCGGCCGAGGGCTCTCGGGGCAGGAGAGCCCGGAGCCGTACCTCAGCAGACTCAAATCGTCGGTAGTCGTAGAGCTGCCCGATGGCCATGCGGATATTTCCGCGGCTCGGCAGCGCCTTCGCTTCGTAGAGAACGCCCTGAGTCTCATCGAACAGATCGCAACGGAGGGGGTGGGTGTAGCCAGGGACGTGGTACAGGTGAGCGGCAACGCGCCGCCCAATACCCTCGAGGTACAGTTGGTACGCCCTGACGAGCGAGGCCTCGCGTCGCTGTGCTTCGACGCCATCGGAAGGTGGGATGTCGAAGCGGGCAGTCTCAAGGGCCTCCACGCTCGTGACGACCACCTCCGTCTCCGGATACGCAGGCGAGTCGCTCATCGGGGATTCAGAGCGAACCCGCGCGACGGCCGCGGCGAGCGCGTCTTCGTCCCCCGCAAACCGTCTCCAGACCTCTGCGTCAAGTTGCCCGACCCTGCGCATACCGCGCCCCTCGTATGCGGGATCGAGTGCTGCAAGTTGGCGAGCTTCAGGGCCACGCCGTTCGGGTTGCGGAAGCGACTCTCGTCCGGGGCCACCGCGAGTCGCCGGATCTGATTGAGCTCGGCGGACAGCTGAACAATCCGCGGGTCGCCTTTGTCGACGAGCCCGTCCTGTAGGTAGAGCTCGAGCGCGAGGATCAGCTCCTCCTCACGCCATGGTGGGTTTCGCGGGGGCGATTGGACGTGGAAGCCAAGTCGGCGGAGGTGGCGAGCGGATGCGAGCGCGCCGACGGGACGCACTGGACCAAGATCCGGGCGGTCGTATCCGTGGGCGATACCGGCGATGGCCTGCGCATCGTAGTGAGTGCCCCGGATCACGAGGAAGTAGCCGGTGGCTTCGGCTAGGCCGTGCACCGCGAAGAATGAGGCGCGTCCGATCCGGTCGAACTCTTCTACGGCTCGGAACACGCCCTCCCTGGTGACGTCACTCAGGCTCACCGTGTAGTCCTCATCCCGCAGCAGCCGTCGCGTGAGTCTATGCGCTCCAGGCGGCCCTGGCGCAGTCGACGGGTCTCTTCTTCGCGGTGCCCCTATGCTCTGGCGAGTGCGTGGTGCGGCGGACGGAGTCCGAAGTGACCTTGCAAGGCCCGACGGCCCAACCGCGCGCGGGTCTGTCTGATCCCGGTAGCGGCTCGCGGGGTCACTACTTTGGCTACTACATCGTTGGTGCCGCGCTGGCTGCGCAGTTCATCGCGGTGGGGGCGCAGGCGAGCGTCTCCGGGGTGTTCTTCGATCCGATGATCGAAGATCTGGGCTGGACGAAGGCCGAATTCACCTACGCCCAGACGCTGAACCGCTTCCTGATGGCAACCGCAGGCGTCTGGATCGGCATCTACGTCGACCGGCTCGGTGGGCGGCCGATGATGGTCGTGGGTGCGCTCCTAATGGCGGCGGCGCTCTATTCAGTTGGTGAGGTATCCGAGCTTTGGCAGTGGCTGCTCCTACGCGGCGTGCTCTTCGCGTTCGGGGCTGCGATGGTCGGAAACCTCGTGGTCAACGTCACGCTCTCAAAGTGGTTCGTCGAGCGGCGTGGCCGCGCCATTGCCGTGGCGGCCATGGGTGTCTCGCTGGCCGGCGTGGTCTGGCCGCCACTGATGACCTGGATCATCGAGCAGTCGGACTGGCGCGTCGGTTGGCAGGCGCTCTCGGTGCTTTCACTCCTGGTGCTCCTGCCGGCGGCGATGTTCATGCGGCGCAGCCCGGAAGACTATGGGCTCTATCCCGACGGGAAGAGCACCGCCGAGCTGGAAGAGGGGGGTGGCGAGGCGGCGGCCCGCGACTTTCGCAACTCGTTCACCCGCCGCGAGGCGCTGCGAACACGTGCCTTCTACGTCGTGGTCTTCGCCTTCGGCCTCGGTGGTCTCGGGATCGGTGTGATTCTCTTGCACACGATTCCCTTCCTGACGGCCGCCGGCTTCAGCCGCTCCGAGGCGGCTGCGCTGTCGGCCCTGATGTCATTCCTGGCGTTCACGGCGAAGCCCTTCTGGGGGTTCCTCGTCGACCGCTGGGAGCCGAAGCTCCTATCGA
Source organism: Dehalococcoidia bacterium (assembly GCA_965249675.1). GTDB lineage: Bacteria > Chloroflexota > Dehalococcoidia > UBA2979 > UBA2979. The sequence goes on along the minus strand of OZ252250.1, from coordinate 758,707 downwards.
GCGTTGCGTTCGCCCTGGCCGGTCTGGGAACGCTGGCTGTGATGTTCGGCGGTTCCACGGGTTGGGCGCCCCTCCTGGTCGGCGGTTTCGCCCTGGTCGGCTGGGGGTTCGGTGGGTTCATTCCGCTGCAGGAGACGATCTGGGGCTCCTACTTCGGCCGCCGTTACCTGGGAGCCGTGAGATCGGTGGCGATGCCGTTCGCGCTCGTGCTCGGTGCCGGTGGGCCGCTGGCCGCCTCCTTCTATGTGGATGTCGCCGGTAGCTATCAGGGCGTACTGGCAGGCGTCGCACTTCTCTGGCTGCTCGGTGGTGGGCTGATGTTGCTGATCACCCGCCCGCACCACCCGCACGTCTCGCCAGCCGTCGGCGGCGGGCCGGGGATGGGGGCACCGGAGAGCGTGGCTACTCGCGCCGGATGGTGGCCGTGAGCCGGTACAACTCGAGACGCTGCTGATAGAGTTCGGCGCGTTCAAGGGGGCATGTGACGACGTCAGCCTGCCCATGCAGATGGGCGGCGAGCATGATCGCGCCGGCGTCCTCAGCGCTCAATTCCCCGACGCTTGCCCGAAGCGCCCGTACCACGTGATCCATCTCGTTGACCTCGTCGTTGTGGAGGACGACCGTGGCGGGCGGAAATATCTGCCACAGGGTGCGCCGCCCCGGTGCCGCCACCGGCCTGCTCTGCGTCGCACCGACGATCGTGTCGGGCGAAGGGCCGATTGCCGGGGACGCGGCGAGCATCTGTCCTCCTCAGCCCGACTCGCATCGCGGGCTCAGGGATAGTACGGCAGCGACCGCCCGGCCCGGCAATCCAGATGCCGGGGCAGCGCACGCGGCGCAGGTCGCGTTTAATGGAGGCCCCGACCGCTACCTGCGAGATCCGACCCAGTACCGTCCGCGGAGCACCGATGTCAGTGACCCACCCTTCAGGACCGCCCGGCGTGCGCCAGATTCGGCTCGTTCGTCCGGTGCAGAGATTCCTCCAGACGGAGAGTGCTGGCGGCCTCGTCCTTCTGGTCAACGCCATCATTGCGCTAATCCTCGCGAACTCACCTCTGCGCGACCTCTACCGTGAGGTACTCCATCACCACATCGCCATCGACCTCGGCTTCTACCGGGTCGACGGCGATCTCCACTTCTGGATCGCCGACGGGGCGATGGTGCTCTTCTTCTTCGTGGTCGGCCTCGAGATCAAGCGGGAGGTGGTGCTCGGCGAGCTGGCCGAGATGCGCCGGGTGCTCGTGCCGACGGCGGCCGCCGTCGGAGGGATGCTCGTGCCGGTCCTGATCTTCTTCCTGCTCGTGTCAGGGAGCGCAGGTCGCGAGGGGTGGGCGATCCCGATGGCGACGGACATCGCCTTTGCCATCGGCGTGATGATGCTCCTCCGATCACGCGTGCCGCATGGACTGGCGGTGTTGTTGCTGGCAATGGCGATCGTCGATGACCTCGGGGCAATCTTGGTGATCGCGGTCTTCTACACCGAGAACATCGACCTGCAGGCGCTGGCGATCGTGGCCGCGCTGCTGGCACTGGTCGTCGTCCTCACCCGAGTCGGGATGTGGTACATCCCCATCTTCTTCGTGATCGGTGGATTCGCCTGGCTCGCGATGCTCGAATCTGGCGTACATACCACCATCCTCGGGGTGATCCTGGGACTGATGACGCCGGTGCGGAGCTGGACCCGGCCCGAGGACTTCCCACGGATCGCCGAGCCGGTCCTGCAAAGGCTGCACGGCCACGCGGACGTGGCTGACTCTCATCTCGACCGAGAGCAGCGCGTCGACGCGATGCTGCAGATCGGAGACGTGGGACGCCGGGCGGTCTCGCCGCTGGACCGGCTGGAACGTCAACTCCAACCCCCCGTGGCGTTCGGCGTCGTGCCGCTCTTCGCGCTCGCCAGCGCCGGTGTTGAGCTCTCGCCGGAGACGCTCGGCGATGTCTTCCAGTCCAGCGTCACGTGGGGTGTGGCGCTGGGACTGGTGCTCGGGAAGCCGATCGGGATCACGCTCGCGGTCTGGCTGGTGGTGAGAGCCGGTGCGCAGCTCCCGCTCGGCGTGACCTGGCGTGGGATCGTCGGGATGTCCCTCCTCGGCGGTATCGGATTCACGGTGGCGCTCTTTGTCACCGAGCTCTCGTTTGACGCAGATGATCTGCTGGTCTCGGCCAAGATGGGCATCCTCGTGGCGTCGCTCGTCGCCGGACTCGTCGGCTACTTGGTGCTCCGCATCGCCAGCCCGCCAACAGAGTAGTCGGGCGGCTGAGCGCGATGCTGGTCGATTCGGCGCTCGTCGCCGGTGGGTTGACCGTCCTGCTGCTCGGCGCCTGGCAGTTGGTCCGCTCGGCGGTCGTGATCGCGCTCAGCTTCGGCCTGAGCCGGGTAGTGGTCGGTGCGACGGTTGTGGCCCTGGGGACCTCGGCACCGGAACTCGTGATCAGCGTGATCGCGGCGAGCGGCGACGCCGCAGGCCTCGCCATCGGGAACGTCGTCGGCTCGAACGTTGCCAACGTCGCTCTGGTGCTCGGCAGCTCCGCGCTGATCGTGCCGCTCGCGATCGATGCTCGGCTGGTGCGCTGGGAGATCCCCGTCCTGGTCGGCGCCACGGGAATGGTGCTGGCACTGGGCTGGGACGGCGTGATCAGCCGCGTCGAGGGTGCCCTGCTCGTTGCCAGCCTGGGCGGTTTCGTCCTGGCCTCGCTGGTCCTGATCAGGACTCAGGGAACGGAGGCGGAGACCGCCTCCCGTGAGGAGATGCCCGAGTCACTCAGGTTGTCAGTGCTGCTCCTGCTCGTCGGGTTGGCAGCGTTGGCGATCGGCGCGGCCGTTGCGGTCGAGGGGGCCAAGGGGATCGCCGTCGGCCTCGGCATGAGCGAGGTCGCCGTTGGCGTCTCGATCGTCGCGGTCGGGACGAGTCTGCCCGAGGTTGCGACCAGCGTGGTCGCGGCTTGGCGTCGCGAACACGCGATCGCCGTCGCCAACGTGGTCGGCTCGAACATCTTCAACCTGCTCGGCGTGCTCGGGGCCACGGCACTGACGGCGCCATTGGCGCTCGATCGCTCGCTTTACACGCTTGAGATACCGTTCCTGGCGGCGAGTAGCCTCGTGATCGTGCCACTCGTTGCCTGGTGGTCGCGCCATCTGGTGGACCGGCGCGAAGGTGCGCTGCTCCTCGTCCTCTACCTGCTCTTCCTCCTCGTCGCCGTCGCGCGCTGAGCCGCCGGCGCGGTCTGGGAGGTGGCCGCCAGCGGGTCCCTGTTGGCCCGATCGGCCCGCCGTTCGGATGTCGACCTGCTGTGGCCGCCTCTTCAGTCTTCTTGCAGCCTCGCGAGGAGCGCGCTGCGCTGTAGCTTCCCGTTGCGCGTGCGCGGCAACTGATCGACGAAGTGGTACTGGTGCGGCTGCTTGTAACCGGCGAGGTGCTCAGCGGCATACGAGCGAAGCACCTCCTCGTCGACGACGCCTGCGGCCGTCGCGACGATGCAGGCACTGACCAGGGTCTTGGTCTCATCGAGGGCGTGACCGACCACGGCGGCCTCAGAGACGAGCGGGTGTGATTCGAGTGCAGCCTCAATCTCGACCGGTGACAGCCGGTACCCAAAGGACTTGATGACATCGTCGGCGCGGCCCTGGAACCAGATGTAGCCATCGGCATCCTGACTGGCGCGATCGCCGCCGAGGAACCACTCGCCGCGGAAGACGACCTCCTCCTCCTCGGGCCGGTTCCAGTAACCGAGCATCAGACCGGGGTCGCTGCGGTGAACGGCGAGCATGCCGACTTCGCCGGCCTGGAGTGGCTCGGTATCGCTCCCCTCCTCCGGGAGAATCGCGACCCGTCGACCAGGCTGCGGGCGGCCTGGTGAGCCGATCCGCGTCGGCGTCGCCGGCCCCGATGAGATATAGGTGCTGATCTCAGTCATCCCCAGCGACTCGTACATGTCAGTGCCCACCCGCTCGCGCCACTCACGGTAGAGCGCCGGCATCAGCGCCTCGCCGGCGCAGAGCACGTGCCGCAGGCGGGAGAGGTCGTGATCCTCTGGGCGGCCGTACTTGAGGAGCTGGCGGTAGACCGTGGGCACGGCGATGAAGATCGTGACGCCGAGCCGCTCGATCAACTCAGGCCAGACCGCAGGATCGGTCTGGCCGCCGCGCAGGACGGCGTGAGCGCCGGCCGACCAGGCGTCCATCAGGCCCACGCCGAGCGTATAGGACCAGTTCAGGGTGCCAGCGTGGAGGGTCGTGTCGCTCGACTCAAACCCCTGCCAGCCCTCGCGCATCATCGCCCGGCCCCAGACCGTGCGGTGAGCGTGGAGCACGCCCTTTGGGTGTGAGGTGGTGCCGGACGTGTAGATCAGGAAGGCGGGTTGGTCGGCCGTCGTCGTGGGCAGGGGCGCCGGGCCGTCGAGGTTTGCGAGGTCCCCTGCCAGGATCTCGAGGCCGATAAACCCTGGCAGGGCGCCTGCCTGGTCGCGAATGATGGCAACCGCCCCCGAGTCACGGAGCAGAAAGGTGGCCTCCTCGACGGTCAGCTGGGGAGACGCCGGTACCGGTGCCAGGCCGGCCAGGCTCGCTCCGAAGAAGACGAAGGCATACTCAGGCGAGTGGGGCAGACGGATCAGGACGCGGTCACCGGGCTGGAGACCGGCACCGGCGAGCCCACGGGCGATCGACTGGACGCGATCCCAGCACTGGCCGAAGGTCCAGGTCCGATCATCCGCACCGGTCTCGACGAAGGTGAACGCCGGCCGGTCGACTGTCTCGGGATCCAGGGCCCACTGCTCAAGGCAGTAGCGGGTGAGGTTGAGGGGGGTCTCGTCAGTGGGTGACATCCGCGCGAGTGTAGCGGCATGCGAGGAGACGGGCGGCCGAGAGACGGTCGGGGCCCCTGCGTGAGCGGCACACTCCTCGGCGGTTCACCGCACGCGACCTCGGGGGCTTCGAACGGTGGCCGACGCGGGCTTTGGTCACGGCGCTAGGTGGCCTCCTCGAGGATGGCCGACATCGAGCCGAGAGATGCCGGGATCCGTGGATCAGCGCCCCAGGCATGGATCTGGCTCTGGTGGCCCTCGCACTGCTCCCGGGACGCCGTCTCGAGAATGACGCGGCCCTGCGTATCGACGACCCGTGCGAGGGTCCAGGCCTTCTCCGCGCTGTAGCCGAATATCGAGTGCAGCATCTCGATCACGTACTGGTAGCTGTGGTGATCATCGTCGAGCAGGACGAGGTGGAAGAGCGGGGCGAGCTGTGAGTCCGTCTGGACGGCCTCTTCAAGGTCTGGCCGAGCCGTTCTCGTTACCATTCGTCCATCTTGCTGATCCGCTCGGTGCCCGTCGACCGCATCGGCGGTTGGGTCGTGGCGGCGGAGGGCTGCCTGTCGGAGGTGTGCCGTGCCCGAGCGAGCTCCGCTTGCCGTTGTGCTCACCGGCGGCAGGGCGACGCGGCTGCGGCCCCTGAGCCTGGAGTTGCCGAAGGCGCTGGTGCCGGTGCTCAATCGACCACTGGTCACCTATGCGCTCGACCGCCTGCCCGAGGTTGGGATCACTGAGGCGGTGCTGGTCGTGACGCCAGACGACACCCGGACCGCGCCGATCGCCCGGCAGTACGCGCCCCGGGGGCTGACGATCGACACCGTCGTTCAGCCGCATCCCAAGGGGCCCGGCGACGCGCTCGCACAGGTCCCACGCGCGCGATTGCAGGGGCGCCGTGTCGCCGTGATTGCCGCGGATGCGCTCCTCTGGGGGGGCGATCTGTCAGGTCACTTCCGGTCGTGGGCCATGGATTCGGTGGACAGCTGGCTCGTGCTTGCCACCACCGACCGCCCCCACTCGATGGGGATCGCCCAGATCGATGGTGAGCGGGTCACACACTTCGTCGAGAAACCCGAACGGCCCCTGGGGAACCTGGCCTCCGTCGGCTGGTGGCTGCTCGGCCCGGCCGCAGTCTCCCGCGTCCTCGATCGCCCGGTCGTCAACATCCGCGGCGAAGTCGAGATCTCAGGAACGCTCGCCCGGGCGATCGAGGAACAGCTGCCGGTTGGCGGACGTGAGTTCGACGGGGAGTGGCTTGATACCGGCACGCTCGCAGCGCTCCTTGTCGCCCAGGCGCGGTTGCTGGGCGGCCGAGGGGTCCCCGCGCTCGTCGCCGCCGACGCGTTGGTCGAGGACTGCGATCTCGGGCCCAACGTGGTAGTTGGCAGTAGGTGCGAGCTTCGCGGTGTGCGGCTGTCGAACGCGCTCGTCGCTGCCGGCGCGGTCCTCTCCAATCTCGACGATCACGACGTCGTGATCGCTCCGAGCGGCCGCCTCGGGCGACCCGCTTGAGTCAGACAGCCGCCAGATCAGCGCGGGCGGGGAGCTGGACGCAGCAGGGCCGTCGGGCCAGCGAGGAGCTACCCGATCGGGCACAATCGACCCTCGGAGAAGACCAGCACCCGGAGACCAGGGGAGTGATACGCCATGCTCGAATCAGTTCGGCTCGGGGAGAACAGCGGCCTGGCTGTCTCCAAACTCTGTCTCGGGACGATGAACTTTGGCGAACCGGGGCGGGGCCACCAGGGGGACTGGACACTCGACATCGACCAGTCGCGGCCGGTCTTTCGGGCGGCCCTCGACCACGGGCTCTACTATTTCGACTGCGCCGATTCTTACGGGCAGGGCTCCTGCGAGCGCGTCGTCGGTGCGCTCCTGCGCGAGCTCGCGCCGCGGGACCAGTACGTGATCGCGACGAAGATCTCAGGCGCGATGGGTCCGCATCCGAATCAGATCGGACTCTCGCGCAAGCATGTGATGGAGGCGGTCGATGGCTGCCTCTCGCGGCTCGGGCTCGACTACATCGACCACCTGATCATTCACCGTCACCCTCACGGCCGCGGGACGATCCATCCCCCGATCGAGGAGACGCTTGAGGCGCTCCACGATGTCGTCAAGGCCGGCAAGGCGCTCTACCTCGGTGCCTCCTCGATGTTCGCCTGGCAGTTCACCGAGCTGCAGCTGACCGCTGAACTCAACGGCTGGACCAAGTTCGTCTCGATGCAGAACCACTACAACCTCGTCTACCGCGAGGAGGAGCGGGAGATGAATCCCTACTGCACGCAGAGCGGCGTGGCGCTGACGCCCTGGTCGCCGCTGGCCCGCGGGATCCTGACCGGCTCCTACGCTGGTGGGTTCGGCACGGGTGCCACAGCACGCTCACGGGGGCGCGACCGCATCAGGACCGAGGGGCTCTACCGCGGCGCGGCGACCTTCGACATCGCCGAGCGGGTGAGCGACGTGGCCGCCCGCTATGGGAAGGCACCCGCGCAGATCGCGCTCGCCTGGCTCACCAACAAGCCCGAGATCACCTCACCGGTGGTCGGAGTCTCCAAGATCTCGCAGCTTGACCAGCTGGTTGAGGCGACGACGATCGAACTCGACCCTGAGGATGTCGCCTATCTGGAGGAGCTCTACCGGCCGGTCGAGAACCTGCTCTCATTCGGGACCTCCTGAGACGCCGGGCTCGGAGGCACGTGCCGGCGGAGGATGGGAGACCTCGGACATGAAGGTGACCGAACTCAAGACGCTCCTGCTCGACAACATCGAGCCCTACCGGGGCGGACCGAAGTGGCTCTTGATCGAACTCCACACCGATGAGGGACTGGTAGGTCTGGGCGAGCGAGTGACCGGACACTCGCTCAACCTCCGCTCACAGATCGAACTGCTGCACGACCTCTGCGACCGGTTCGTGATCGGGCAAGACCCGTTCAATATCGAGAAGATCTGGCAGGCCTGTTACGCCACCCTGCACGACTATCGGCACCCGGGCATGAGCCACACGCCTGCTATCAGCGCCATCGAGATGGCGCTCTGGGACATCGTCGGCAAGGCCACCGGACAGCCGATCTACAACCTGCTCGGCGGGAGGTACCACGAGCAGCTGCGAGCCTATGCCGACATGCCGAGCGACGGCGTCTGGGAGGATCCGCCCCTGGCCGGCCGGATCGCCGAGACGCTGGTGGCCGAGGGGAACAGCGCCTGCAAGCTGGACCCGTTCATGCCCTACTTCCCGTTGCCCCGGGACTTCCCACTGAGGACCACCAAGCACGCCGCGAGCATCTTTCGCGAGATTCGAAGGGCCGTCGGTGATGAGTTGGAGATCGGGATCGGCACGCATGGGCAGTTCAGCACCTCCGGAGCGATTCGGGTGGCGAAGATCTTCGAGGAGTTCGACCCCTTCTGGTTCGAGGAGCCGGTGCCTCCTGAGAACGTCGAGGAGATGGCGCGCGTGGCGGCGCATACCAGCATCCCGATCGCCGCTGGTGAGCGGCTGGCGACCAAGTACGAGTTCTCCCAGCTTCTGGAGAAGCAGGCCGCGCAGATCATCCAACTCGATGTCGGCCAGTGCGGGGGATTCTCGAGGCGAAGAAGATCGCCGGGATGGCGGAGGCGCACTTTACGATGATCGCACCGCACATGTACGTGGGACCGGTGGCGGCCGCCGCCGCCGTCCAGCTCGGCACCTGCTCGCCGAACTTCCTGATCCAGGAGTGGAACACCAACGACCTCCACAGCGAGATCTTCACCGAACCGATTGTGTTCGCGCGGGGAGCGATCACGCCGCCGGTGGGCCCGGGGCTGGGTGTGGAGCTCAACCGCGAGGTGGTGGCGAGGCAGCTCGCGCGGGACTGAGCGCCCGCTGTGCTATCCGGAGTCACCAGCGTCATTAGCCCGGATCCAGAGCGCCAAGCTAACTCGTGCTGGGGAGGAGGTGAAAGTCCCCTGCGGCAAAGGAACAAGCCATTCCATGCCGTTCCGCGAGCCGTGCGCGGGTCACCGAGGTGCCCCGTGAACGTGAAGACCGTATGGATGCCTCCAGACCCGGACGACCGGTGTCGGTGATTGTTCCGAGTGCAGACTGGGAACGGAAGCCGGAACCGGACATGGATGGATTTGGGGGTATCGAGCGTGGAGGAGGGAAAAACGGCGTACGTGGGGCTTGATGTGCACGCGCGGACGATCGCGGTGGCGTTTCTGCGGGAGCGTGAGCAGGCCGAGCAGTGGCAGCTGGAGAACGAACCGCGCGCCGTGGCGAACCTCGCCCGCCGGTTCCGCCGTGAGGGCGCGGAGGGGCTCGTGTGTTGCTACGAGGCGGGTCCGACGGGGTTCGCGCTGCAGCGGAATCTACAGTCGAAGGGCATTGACTGTCGCGTGATCGCGCCGGCGCTGGTACCGGTGAGACCGGGTCAAGACGGACCGCCGCGACGCGAAGAGACTGGCCGAGCTGCTGCGGGCAGGATTGCTGACGGAGGTCCCCAGCCGAGCGTGGCCGAGGAGGCGGTGCGGGACCTGTCGTGGGCGCGGGTGGACGCGGTGTCCGACAAGAATCGGGCGCAGCATCGACTCTCGAAGTTCCTGCTCAGGCATGGCATTCGCTACGGCAAGAGCGCCTGGACCCACGAGCACCGGCGCTGGCTGCGGAGTCTCTCGTTGGGAGAACCGGCGGCCCAGGTGACGTTTGATCGCTACCTCCACGCCGTCGAGATGGCGGAGGAGCAGGTGCGCGCGCTGGTTACGGAGCTCGGCGAGGTTGCAGAGAGCGACGACTACCGCGAGCGAGTCGGACTACTGCGCTGTTTTCGGGGTATCGACACGGTGACTGCGATGACGGTGCTCGCCGAACTCGGGGACGTGAGCCGGTTCGGGAACGTCGGGGAAGTGGCGGCGTATGTGGGCCTGGTGCCGAGTGAACATAGCTCGGGCCCGAAGACGCGACGTGGCGGGATCACGAAGACGGGGAACGGGTACGTGCGCCGTGCGATGGTCGAGGCGGCGTGGCACAACCCGGTCGTGGCGCGACTGGCGAGTTGCGGCCGGGCTGGCCCGACACCTTGGCCTCCAGCAGCTGGTCGACGACCACCTCGACCTCGGCGATGCGCCGGGTCGGGCCAACGCGGGTGACAAGCTGCTCACCCTGGTCGCCTCCGCCCTCGCCGGCGGTGACTGTATCGACGACAGCGATGCATTGCGCGCCGGCGGCACGGCCCGTGTGCTCGGCTGCACCGTCAAGGCGCCGTCCACCCTGGGCACGTTCTTGCGCAGCTTCCGCTGGGGACACGTTCGCCAGCTCGACCGCGTGACCCGTCATCTGCTCGCCCGCGCCTGGGCGGCTGGGGTGGGACCGGGCGACGCCCCGTTCACGATCGACCTCGATTCGACGCTCTGCGAGACCTACGGTCTGGCCAAGCAGGGCGGCGCGGCTCGGTCTCGGCGAGGGCATTGTCACCACGCGTACGCTGCGGCGCCGGTTCTTCTCGCTTCCCGGGCGGCTCACCCGCTCCGCTCGCCGGCTCACCCTGCATCTGCCAGAGCGCTGGCCCTGGGCCGGCGTCTTCATCGATGCCCTCGGCCGACTGCGCGCGCTCCCGCTCCCGACCTGACGTTGCTCCTCCTCAGCGCCCCAGACCCGGGGATCTGGCCCCAGCCTGCCTGAGCGAGTCTCTCACGGCGCCCACGCCCGACAGCCGGTGCCTCCGGCGCCGTCCTCACCCACTCTCCGCACGACTCCCCGGCCGCCGCTCACCCCTCTCGCCTCCGCCAGTCGCTTCCGCACGACACCAGACCACCGCTTCGCCCGAAACGCTGCGTTCAACGCGACCAGTCGGTGGATTCGGGCTTAGGCTGGTCTGATGCTGGAGGACCCCGGACGATTTCACTGGAAGTGGCTGGCGGTTGGTGGCGGGCTGCTGATCGTCTATGCGATCGAGCGGAGCATCCGCATCGGCGGGTTGTTCTGACCAAACGTCCGCGCCGCCTGGGCGGCTGCCGCGAGAGGACCCGATGGCGGCGTTTCGCTCTGATCGCTGCCGTCGCGCCCGGCTGTCGCCACGCACCTCAGGGGGCTCCCGGCAGCGACTGGCAGGCGATGCCGTCGCCGTTTCTGTCGAGCCGGTGGCGATCGGTTTCAGGACCACCGGCCGCCAGGAAGAACGCCTGGCTCTGCTCCCAGCGATCGAAGTCCCCGCAGTCCCGGTCCGGCCCTGCGGGGTCGTAGAGGAGGTCTGCCGGCGGGGAGGCCGAGGGTGCAGTCGACTGTGAAGTTGGCGCAGTCGTGAGACTGACCGGAGGCGCAGAACGCCTGATCAGTGTGAGTGAACTCTCGCAGGTCTCGATCATCTCGGCGAGCGCCCCGAACTCGCGCTCAGTCGCCGTCAGGCCCCAGCGGTCCTTGATCACGATCCAGTCGATGGCGTACTGGCACCAGTAGCTCTGGAGGGGTGGCTTCCACTCCTCCGGTCCGCTCGCGCCCTTCGAGCGGTTCGCGCCGGCCTTCACCGCGATCAGGTGACCCGGGTAGCTGAGGTCGTTCGCGTACTGCTCTTTGCGTGCGGCGTCCCACGCCCAACCGCCCGAGTGGTGTGCATTGCTCAGCGGCACCATGTGATCGACATCGAGCGGACGGGGGAGCTGGAAGGACTCTCCGGTATAGGGTCCCAACCATCTTCCGCTCTCCACCCGGCAGCGGCGCCCGTCGGTGTAACGCACCTCACTGTGCGACTCGCCGATCAGCACTTCCTGCCTAGCGTCCTGACAGTCGCCGTCGGCATCGGTCCAGTGCCGCCACTCATCGCGGTCGTAGCGCGGGATCCCGGTCGGGCGGGGGCGCACCTGAATCTTGAGCTGAGATGGGGAGCCGGTCGGTGCGGGGGAGACCACCGCAGGTGGCGCCGTCGGGCTGCTCGTCGCCTGGGCCGTCGCTAGAGGGGCCGTCGGGGTCGGTCTGGGGGTGGTGGCCGTACCGGTCTCCGTGGCTGCGAGCGCCGTGCCGCCGGCCGGGGAAGTGGCCACCGCTGAGGCCGCTGCCGTGATCCTCGCGGCGGCGCTCGCGGTTGCCGGGGCTGCGGTTTCTCCTGGCGACGTGGCGTCGGTCACGGTTGGCGCGGCGGTCCCCACCTCCCGGGCCGGCGCCTCAGCGGTCTCGGTCGACCCCCCGGGTTCCTCCGCCACGGTGCAGGCAAGCGCCACGGTGGCAAGCAGCGCCAGAGCGAGTCGGCCGAGAACCCGGCTGGAGGTCCGACCCGGGCTGATAGTGATCGAGAGCAAGGTGCTCGTCCATTCCCCCGATGGGCACCGGCGGGCTTCCTGAGCTCAGAAGCTACTTGGCTCGCAACGAGAGAGTAAGGGCGCGTCGGAATGTGGCGCCGCTGCAAGCCGGCACGAGCGGTAGGGGGAGACTCGGCTCCGAGGTCCGGGAACCCTGCTCCCACCTGCCGCCCCGCGCGGCCCGAGTTGCGTTGACTCTGCGGGGGACTCTGCCGTGCCACTCTCTGTGAAGGCTGCTATTGCTGACCCTGGTGCCAATTGCGTCAGACGACGTCATTGGGGAACGGGACTTCTGGTCATGGCTGAATGGCTTGGTATCGAACACCTCGTTGAGCTATCCCGGACGGAGGCGATTGCCGGACTCTTCACTCCGCTGGTGATCTTCGCCGTGTTTGTTCTGGCGCAACTCATACTGCCGGGAAGGCGGCTAACCGGCTACGTCATCAATCCGGAGACGGGAGCCCCGTGATTATCGCCTGAACGGCCTTCTGGTCTTCGCAATCGCGATCATCGTGGGGGCCCTCGAGCTGACCGGGATGCCGCGTGACTAGTTCTATCGTTCCTCGATCTACGCCGTGGCTGGCGGGACGGTCTTCGTCACTATCTTTACCGCCCTGGCCGTGTTCAGCCAGCCACGCGGCCAGGACGAGAACCTGGTCGTGCCTCTCTGGAAGGGGCGGGCTCAGGAGCTATCGTTCTTCAAGAACCGATTCGACGTCAAGATGTACTTCTACGTAGTCGGCGCGACGATGCTGGCGCTGAACGCGCTGTCCGGGGCAGCCTACCACTACGAACGATTTGGCGAAGACGTGAATCCGGGTGTCTCCTGTATGCCGCGTTTTTCACGTTCTACGTGCTGGACTACTTCATCTTTGAACGCGTCCAGCTGTACACCTTCGATCTCATCCATGAGGGAGTGGGCTTCAAGTTGTTCTGGGGTGGCCTCGTGGTCTACGGATGGATGTTCATCCTCCCGTTGTGGGGCATGGCCGCCTACCCGGACCCTGAGTTCTCGACGGCGTGGACGTCCGCCTGGCTGATCGGAACGGCTGCACTCTTCCTGCTCGGGTGGGGGATTTCCCGCGGCGCCAACCTGCAGAAGTACACGTTCAAGCAATGGCCCGATCGCAAGTTCCTTGGGCTCATCGAACCCCGGTACATTGAGGCCGGCGACCGCAAGATTCTGTGCAGCGTGCTGTGGGGTGTCGCACGCCACTTCAACTACATGGGCGAGGGGTTCCTCTCCCTGTTAATTGCTCTGGCGTTTGGCTACTTCACCAACCCCTGGGCCTGGACCTACTTTGTGTTCATCGTCAGCATGTTCACCTTCCGTCAACGTGATGACGACAAGCTCTGCGCCGAATTGTTCGGCGCAGAGAAGTGGGCTGAGTACCGGGCTCGAGTGAAGTACCGGATCTTCCCCGGGGTCTACTGATCGAGCGGCCAGTTGCTTTACACCGGTGTCTTGCACCCACGACGCCGATTGTCGGTAGCCATGATGACGACGCTGTCTCGCTGACCCTCGTAGATCAGTCACGTGGCGATCCGCAGATCCCTCCGGGGTTGAATGTCTTGACGAGGGCTCGATCTGCTCCACGATCCCGATGCCGGCGGACGGTGTGCGTGAGGGAGGGCTCGTCTCTCACCATCTCGATGCCCCCACGAAGTTGCGAGTGAGCGCCTCGCGCCGGGGCGCCCAGCCCGCCCTCCCTCCCTCCCCCCCGATCCGGCATCTAAGTTAAATAGAGAGCCCCGTTGGGCCCGGTGTTTACTGGGCATATGATGGTTATTGCTTCACGAAAACCATCACCAACGAGGTGTAGACATCATGCCACAAGGCCCCTTGCCGATCGAGTACAGCGAAGTCTCGCGTTGCGGCGGAGCGACGGCCGAGGCGGGGATGGTTCCCTACCTCGATCTGATCGAAGCATCAGGGCTACGCCAGTCGATGCGACGGCATGTTGGCCTGAAGGAGGGCGGGCGGTCGTGGACGGACGACCAGTTCCTCACGTCACTGCTGCTCCTGAACCTCGCTGGCGGGGAGTCGGTCGACGATCTGCGGGTGCTGGAGGGGGACGAGGGACTGGGCCGGATGCTGCGGAGAGCGGAGCACCACGGGCTGCACCGCCGGAAGCGTGAGGCGCTGGGGCGACGGTGGCGCCGCTCGCGGACGCGCAATGTGCCGTCGCCGACGGCAGTGCGGCGGTACCTGGAGCGGTTCCACGACGCGGCGGAGGAGGAGCGTCGCGAGCCACATCGCGCCTTCATCCCGGCACCCGGGGCGGCGCTGCGTGGCCTCGGGCGCGTCAACGCCGACCTGCTGGCCTTTGCCCAGCGTCACGACCGGCAGCGGCAGGCGACGCTGGACATGGACGCGACGCTGATCGGGAGCGGCAAGCGACAGGCGCTCTACAGCTACAAGCACACGCGGGGCTACCAGCCATTGACAACCTACTGGCGGGAGACCGATACGGTGTTGCACTGTGAGTTCCGCGACGGCAATGTCCCGGCCGGGTTCGAGCAGCTGCGCGTGCTCCAGGAGGCGCTGGAGCTGCTGCCGGCGGGAGTCGAGCGGGTGCTGATGCGGTCAGATACCGCGGGCTATCAGCAGGAGCTGCTGCGCTACTGTGCTGAGGGCCGGGATGCCCGTTTCGGGGTGATCGAATTTGCTGTTGGAGCGCCGCTGAACGGCGAGTTTCGGCGGGCGGTGCGGCGGGTGCCGGAGGGGGAGTGGCGGACGCTGCCAGCGCGGAACGAGGAGTCGGCGGAGAGCGATCAGCAGTACGCCGAGGTGAACTACGTCCCAAGCTGGATCGGGAATCATCACCTCGGTCCGGAGTACCGGTTCATCGCGACGCGGGAGGTATACCGGAACCCGCCACTGCCAGGGCTGCTCACGGACGAGGAGTTACCGAGCAGGGCCGAGGAGCTGCGCGGTCAGTGGTACCGGGTGTTTGCGATGGTGACCAACCGCACAGGTGATGCCAGGGAGCTGATTCACTGGTCGCGGGAGCGGTGCGGCAAGGGCGAAGAGATCCACAGCGCGCTCAAGGGCGACTTCGCCGGTGGTCGTCTGCCATCGGGGCTGTTCGGCGCCAACGCGGCGTGGTGGGCGATGGTGGTGCTGGCGTCCAATCTCAACGCGACGTTCAAGCGGCTGCTGCTCCCGGCAGAGTGGGCCAGTCGACGGTACAAGGCGGTGCGCTTCTCCCTGATCGGCATTGCCGGACGCGTGGTCAGGCGATCGCGAACACTCCAGATCCAGCTCCGCGCCGGCCATCCGGCGTATCCGCTGCTGGTCGGGGCGCGCCAGCGGCTGCTGACGCTCGCCAACGCACCACCGTAGGCCCCGGCGACCGCGCTCTGCCCCCCAGTTCGTCGCGATCCGAGCGGATGGCTGGCTCCGCTGTGCCCGCTCCCGTCCGCTCACACCCCCGGTGCCGTCCCAACTGCCCGGCTGTGCCGTGCGTCGCTCAGACCTTGTCGTCCGCTCTTCCAAATACCGCCCCGCCACCACCATCAGCCCCCCAGCACTACTCCTGGCACTCGCAGGTGCCGGATCTTGGCTCCCATTGCCTTCTGGTCTGGTCGAGGGGGCTGGGCTAGAATGTCTCTTCGCCAATAGTCAGCGGACCACTTGAGGGAGGCAGATATGGTCGATCGATTTCCGGTCGAGGCGGGGCACATCATGTTGTTCGCCCGCTCGGTTGGTGACACCAACCAGATTTACTACGACGAGGACTACGCGGCGACCACCGAGCCGGGGGTCGTGATCGCTCCGCCCACGTTCGTCCAGGCGAGCGCGCAGTGGGAGGACGGCTACAGCCTCCGGCCGACGATCGGCGAGCCCTGGTTCGGTTCCGGCAAGGAACCGACCGGCGTCAAGCGCGAACCGGGTGGCGGCGGTGGCGGCGGTCTCCACGCAGAGCAGCACTTCGAGTACCACCGGCACCTTCGGCCGGGAGACGTCCTGCGCTCGGTGAACAAGCCAGGCGCGAGCTGGGAGCGAGAGAGCAAGCGGGCGGGCAAGCTCAGCTTCTCTGAGTCGATCACCGAGTACTACGACCAGAACGACGAGCTCGTGATCACCGCCCGTTCGGTCGGCGTACGCACCGAGCGCCCGGTCGACCAGCGTTAGGGAGACACAGATGGCACTGAAGGCAAGTCAGCTCACCGTCGGCGATGAGTACACCGAAGTGGTGGCCGACAATCTGACCCGGACGCAGATCGTGCAATATGCCGGGACGTCGGGCGACTACAACCCGCTGCACTCAGACGAGGTCTTCACGACACAGGTCGCCGGATACCCCTCGGTGTTCGCTCACGGGATGCTCTCGATGGGTGCGACCGGCCGAGCACTCACCAACTACGTGGGCGACGGTCGGCTGACCAAGTACGGCGTTCGCTTCGTCAACCAGGTGTGGCCAGGAGACACGCTGACGGCGACGATTGCTGTCGAGGAGATCCGTGAGGACAGCGGACAGCAGCTGGTCGACCTCACTGTCAGCACCTCGAACCAGGACGGCCGTGAGGTCGTGCGAGGGACTGCAACGGCGCGAATCGACCCCTAGTCCCGAGCCGCCGACCGGCGGCCGGGACGGCGAACCAATTGACGAGGGGTGCCCCCGGGGTGCCCCTCGTGCGTACAGGGGCTGCCGGTGGACCCCGACGACCTGACCGCGCTGGAGCACACTTGGTCCAGGCTTCTGCCGCCCCAGTGGCTGGACTCGGCACGCGCCGTCTACGAAGACCTGCCGTTCCAGCGCTACCGCCAGCTGCCGCTGGTGGATGTTCCCTACGACCATCGCCGGCTCGAGCACTGGGCTGATGCCGCCCGGGTGGCCGACTTCGCCTCTCTGTTGCCGCCCGGGGGTCGGACGGTGATCGACATCGGTCCGGGCGACGGGTGGCCGTCCATTCCCCTCGCTCTCGGGTTCTCTCGCGGCCAGCCCACGGCGCCGCCGCTCGTGGTCGGCATCGAACCCTCCCCCAGGCGATCACAGGTCTGCCGCGCAAACGCTCGTCGCCTCGCCGTAGAGAACGCCCGCTTCGTCACCGCTGACGCCGTGCGGCTGCCGCTCGCGGAGCGCAGTGTCGACCTGGCAGTCGCCTCCTACTCGCTCGAGGAGTGCCCGGCGCCCCCACTGGCGATGAGGGAGATCCGGCGAGTACTGAGACCTGGTGGCGTCCTGCGGGTTGCATCCCAGCGCTGGCAGCTAGCGGCGCCCGAGGTCGAGAGCGTGGCACTGCTGGAGGGCGCGGGCGGCACGCTGCTCCTCCAGTACGCACGCCGCACTCAGTCGCCGGCGAGAGAGCGCCGCTACACGCTGGTGGTCCCGGGTTCCGGCCCTGCGGCGGAGATCCACACCCGCGCGGTGCTGGCCGCCGCAGACGAGCCGCGCGTCTTCGGCGAGACCCGGCTCGGCGATGGCTCGCCGCTCGGTATCCCTCTGCTCGCGGAGCTGGCTCCCCATGCGATCGCGTCGGTCGCGACAGAGCTCCGGCGGTGGACGACCGAAGACCTCTGCACCGAGCTCCAGGAGGCCGGTTTCAATCGAGTCCGAGCGACAGAACACTCCGGGGAGCGGGGCCGGGCTGCCGGTCGCGAATGGCTCGCCTCCGGGATCTCCCTTGATCCGGGTGAGTTCGAGGCGCTGACGCGTGAGGTCGGTGAACGGGCGGCCCGCGGTGCGGCCGGGCGGGCGACGGCTGGGATGGTGACGGCCTATCGGTAGCGTCCACCGCCGGAGCGCCCCGTTGGGAGTTCTGCCGCACGCTCCCCTGCGGGTGTGCCGGATCGCGGCGGCAGTCTTACGATGGCTTGCGGATCCTTGGGGGACGATGTGGCTGGACCGCTGAGCGATTTGCGCGTAATCGACCTCTCGAGCGGGCCGGTCGGCGGGATGGCGACGATGGTGATGTCGGACTTTGGTGCCGATGTCGTCAAGATCGAGCGCCCCGGCGGAGACCCGTTCAGATATCTCGCTTCGGCGCCGATGTGGTTGCGCGGGAAGCGCAGCGTCGAGTTGGATCTCAAGCGCAAGGTGGAACAGCAGCGCCTCCATCAGCTGGCAGCCACAGCCGATGTCGTGGTCTCCAGTTTTCGCTCCCACGCCGCGGTTGCCCTCGCCGCCGACTACGACGTGCTCGCCTCCCTGAACAGCGGTCTGGTCTACGTGCAGATCTCCGGGTTTGGCCTCCAGGGCCCCTACGTCGGATACCCGGGCTATGAGGACGTGGTGGCGGCGAAGACCGGGCGGATGCACGCTTTCGCGGGGACGGCCGGGCGAGAGGGGCCGCAGTATGCCGCCGTTCAGGTCGCCTCGCACGCGGCCGCGCAGGCAGCGGTCAGCGGCGCCTGTGCCGGGCTGATCGCCCGCCGGCGGATCGGCGTCGGCCAGTACATCGAAACCAGCATGCTGCGCGGAATGCTGCCCTACGAGCAGGGCGGTCTGGTCTCGGCTCAGTTGACCGCCATCAACTCCGACTTCTTCCCGGCCACCGGGCCGCCGGCGCGGAGGATGCCGACCATCCAGTACCAGCCGGTCAAGACCAAGGATGGGTGGATGCAGCTCGGGAACCTGCTGCGCGGCCAGTTCGATAGCTTCCTCGCCGCCACCGAGCTCCACGAGATGATCGTAGATGAGCGCATGCAGGGCGCACCGGCACTGTGGGAGCCCGGGGTGCTGGAGGAGGCGCGCGACCGCGTCCTCACGCGCATGCAGGACAAGACGACCGCCGAGTGGATCTCGCTGTTCAGCGAGCTCGGGAACATCGCCGCTCACGGTTTCCAGACGACGCAGCAGGCGATGGACGACCCTGATCTGCGCGACAACGAGATGGTGGTCGAGGTGCTCGATCCGAAGCTCGGCGTCGTCGTCAAGGACGACATCAGCATCATGGAGTCGGTGCTCGGCCAGGTCGTCGTCGAGGCCGACGAGGACTCGGGTCGCTCCGAACAGCTCGGCCTGCTGGCCCGTCTCGAGCACACCCCCGGCACGGTCGGCGGCGCGGCCCCGGCCGTCGGACAGCACACGATCGAGGTGCTGGCCGAGGAGCGCACGAGATGGCGCGGGAGCGAGCTCAATCAGGACGACACGAGCCCACCGTTGAGCGGGGTCACCGTGCTTGAGTTCGCCTCGATCATCGCGGCCCCGCTTGGTGCCTCGCAGCTCGCCGACCTTGGTGCGCGGGTGATCAAGGTGGAGCCGATCGGGGGAGACCCCTACCGTCAACTTGGCGGCGGCGTCGGCGCGATCCGCGTCAACGGCGGCAAGGAGAGCATCTCGATCGACCTCAAGAGCGAGAGAGGCCAGGCGATCCTGGCCCAGCTCCTTGAGCAGGTCGACGTGATCATCTCGAATTTCAGACCCGGTGTGCCCGAGCGACTCGGCTTCGGCTACGAGCAGGTGCGGGAGATCCGGCCGGACATCGTCTACCTGGCGATGAACGGCTACGGGCAGGAGGGGCCGGGCGCCCACCGACCGTCCGCGCACCCGGTGCCAGGGGCCGGCGCCGGCGGCGCCCTCTTCCAGGCCGGCCAGGGCTTCCCGCCGGAGGATGGCGAGCAGTCGCTTGAGGAGATCCGGGAGACGGCGCGGCGGCTGTTCCGCGCTAACGAGGTCAACCCCGACCCGAACACCTCGATGGCGATCATGACCGCGGCGATGCTCGCGCTCTACGGTCGCACGATGGGCATGGGTGGGCAGCGCATCTGGCTGGACATGCTCGGCGCCAACGCCTACGCCAATGCCGACGACTTCGTCCGCTACCGCGGAAAACCGCCGCGGATGGAGCCTGACGCAGACCTGTACGGCACCGGCCCGCTCAGCCGACTCTACCGCTGCCGCGACGACAGCTGGATCTATCTCGGGCTGCACCTGGAGAAGGAGTGGCGCCAGTTCTGCCGCCGTATCGGCAGCCCGGACCTAGCCGAGGACGGCCGATTCTCGTCGCGCGAGGGACGTGCCATTCACAGTGAAGCGCTGTCCGCTCTGCTCGCCGACCTCTTCCTCGGTGAGAACGCAGAGCACTGGGAGGCGGAGATGACCGTGCTCGGCCTGGGCTGTGTCCGCGCAGATGGGCCGCTGCCGCCCCAGTTCTGGCTGACTGACGAGCACGTCAGCCGTAACGAGCTGACCGCGCGGGTGACCCATCGGCGCTGGGGTGAGATGGTTCGGCACGGGCCACTCTGGCAGATGGGTCGCTCGCTTCTCGAGCCACATGGTGCGCCGATGATGGGCGAGCAGACCGACTCGATCCTCGCTGAGCTCGGCTACAGTCCAGAGGAGATCGCGGAGTTGCGCGCCGACCGGCTGGTCGACTCGGAGCTGGTCACGGCCTGAGGCACCGGGTGCTGGCGCCTCGCGTCGGGGTGGGTAGTCCCCTCAGTCCCGGGCCGCGGCGTCGCCTAGGCGACGGCTGAGGAAGCCGTCCACCGCGGCGGCGAAGGCCTGCGGCTGGTCGCCCTGGACAGAATGGCCGGCCCCGGCGATCACCTCGAGCTCGCAGTCGGTCATCGCCACCGCCATCTCGCTCGCCGCCTCAGGCGAGAGGATCTTGCTGATCGCGCCGCGCAGCAGCAGCGTCGGCGTCTCGATCGCCCTCACCTCGGTCCACAGCGACTCCGAGCGGCGTTGGCGCATTGCCTGCTGCTGCTCGGCGGCCATCCCGTCGGGGACCTGCCGGCGGCGGTGGTCCTGCTTCCAGGTCCATCCGTCGGCCACCTGCTTGAGGCTGTGCAGCAGCGAGTAGCGCAGGTGATCGGGCTCGCGCTGGGGGTTGAAGTGGGTCGCGCGGTCAAGGAAGTCATCAAAGCGGGTCATCGTCTCCGTGTCTCGGCGGAACTGCTCCATCTCGACGAGCCCCTCGCTCATCGTCACGGGCGCGACATCCACGATGATGAGCGTAGTCAGCTGCCGTGGCCCCATGGCCGCGTAGCGCAGGGCGTTCATTCCGCCCATCGACATCCCACAGAGCGTCAACTGATCGAATCCGAGATGCTCGATGAATGCGGCCGTGTCCTCGGCCATCAGGTCGCCGTTGTCGCGATCGAGCTGATCCTCGGGCGTCCAGCCACTGTCGCCATGCCCGCGCTGGTCGAGTGCGACGACGTGGTAGCGGTCGCGTAGCATCAGGGCCGCCATGTCCCAGGTGTGGGCGGTCAGGCTCCCGCCGTGGAGCAGGACCAGGTGCGGCAGGTGGGGGTTGCCCCAGTCGAGGTAGTGGAAGGTGATGCCGTTGAGGGAGACGGTGTGATCTTCTGGGAGGACGTAGGCGGGGGCAGTGAGGCCGATCGCCTCGGCGCAGGCCCGCATCTCCTCGAGGTAGCCCGGGATGGCGGCGGTCACGGGGCGTAGACCGGCGGCGGTGGTTCGGGCAGGTTGAGCACTCGGACGGTCCAGTCGGTCAGGTCAGAGAGACTGTCCGCCGTGATCTGGTGCTGCATGTCGTACTCGCGGTACTCAGGCGTCACCCCCAGCGCCGCGAGACGGTCTCGAGCGTCGCGGCCACGGTCGGCGCCGACCATCGGGTCGGCCGTGCCGTGCTGGACCAGAACCGGTAGCGCTGCAAGGGTCGCTCTGTCGGCCGCGGCGTGCTCGATCGCCTCATCGGGTAGTGAGGTGCTGAGCGCGGCCACGCCCCGGAAGCGGGCCGGGTCGCCGAGGCCGAGGCGATAGGCGAGCCCACCACCCTGGCTGAACCCCAGCACAATGGTCTGCTCGGGATCGGCGCCATAGCGGCGCTGAGCCAAACCGATGAAGTCGGATACGACAGCGGCGACGCGCTCGAACTCTTCGGGCGGGCGCCGCATGGCGCCGCCCGTGTTGAACCAGGTATAGCTGGGCATTCCCATCTGCAGCTGGAACTCCGCTTCGGGGCAGATCATGAGTAGACGGCCGTTGGCAAGGTAGGGCGCGAGCCCGAGCAGGTCCTGGCTGTGCGCGCCGTGGCCGTGGATGGCGATCACGGTGGGCAGGAGCGTCGATTCGTCGGCTTCGCTGAGCGCCGGGGCCCAGAGGGAGTGGGTGAGGTGCATAGCGGTACTATAGACGGCATTCGGCGGTGGTCGAGTGCGCGAGCTCGGACCGCCGCGCTGACCTCGTGCTGGCGGGTGGCCACGGCCCACCCCCGGTGAATGGCTGGAGGCATGTGGCGGGGGACCGCGACCGGCCGCGAATGGGAGTCGTACCATCTCTGTGGGCGCCGCGCGAGTCGAAGATCTCCAGAACTGCGCGCGGGATGCGGGCGAGGGCGATGCTGGCGGCGGTGGGTGCGCGAAGGGGACAAGGACCCGATGAGCCGAGCATTCGACCCACATCTGCGGGTCGAGATCGGCCCGGGTGTTGTGATGAGGCCGATCGGCCTTGCCGACGTTGAGCCCGTCTACGCCGTGGTCGATGCCGAGCGCACCCGCCTCAGCGAGTGGCTGGCATGGCCTCCGATGCTCTGCTCACCCGCCGACGAAGCGGCCTATGTGCGGGGCGCCGTGGAGGGTGCGACGCGCGGCGATGCGCTCAGCTGCGTGGTCGTGGCCGGCCGGCAGGTCGCCGGTGGCTGCGGGCTTGTCAAGGTCGACTGGATGAATCGCAGCACGGAGCTCGGTTACTGGCTGTCTGAGGCGTTCGTTGGGCGAGGTATCGCCACGGCCGCGGCGCGGGCGCTCGTCACCCTGACGTTCTCCGATCTTTCGTTTCACCGCGTCGTGATCCGAGCGGCGGTCGATAACCATGCAAGCCGGGCCGTCGCCGAGCGGCTCGGCTTCCAGCAGGAGGGGATTGAGCGTGGCGCTGAGCTCCTGGGCACGGGGTTCGTGGACCTGGCTACCTACTCGATGCTTCAGCCCGATTGGGCGGGGGAGCCCGACCGGTAGGCCTTCCGGCCGCTGCTGAGGGCCGGCCAACCCCTCCGAGATGCGCCCGGACCCCGTCCCCAGCTCAGAAGCGCGAGCGTCGATCTTCCATGTCGGAGTGGACATCGATCAGCACGGTCTGACCGTCGGCGTTGAGTTCCTGCGCCTGCAGCAGGGCGTCGTGGAGCTCGGCCGGTGCCGTCACGGTGATGCCGATCGCGCCCATCCCCTCGGCGATCTTGGCGTAGTCGCCGTACATGTGGGAGACGCCGTAGCGCTCACGGGCGGTGGGGAAGCCTCCCGGGTAGGTCGCCATGCCGCCGTTATTCAGCAGCACCGTCGTGATCGGCACGCCGGCTCGTACCGAGGTCTCGATGTCGGTTCCTGACATGCCGAAGGCGGCGTCACCCATCAGGTTGAGGCAGAACCGGTCTGGGTGAGCCAGCTTCGCCCCGATCATGAGCGGGATCCCGAAGCCGAGATGGGTGGTCTTGCCCCAGCCCACGTAGCTGTGGGGCGTGGTTGCGGTGTAGAAGGGCACGATCGAGTCACGGGGCGCGCCGGCATCGTGCGTGACGATGCTGCGTTCGCGGTCGACCGTCTGATCGATCTCGCGGATCACGCGGTAGGTGTTGAGCGGTCGCGCCTCCGAGGTGAGGAGCGTCCGCCAGTCGGCCAACCAGTCGGTACGGATCTGGGCGATCTCGCCAGCCGTCTCCGTGTAGTCACGGACGGTACCATCGAGCTGTGAGCGGACCTCCTCGATCAGGAGTTTGAGCGTCTCACGGGTGTCGCCCAGGAGCGCGATGTCGACCGCTTCGTCCTTGTTGATCTCGTCTGGATTGTGGTTGTTCTGGATGAGGAAGAGATCGGGACGGACCGACTGTGCGTACGGCGTTCGCGTGAGGCTGGATCCGACCGCCAGCATCAGGTCGGCCGATTGCAGCCAGGTGTGGGCGGGGCCTGTGGTGGCCCCACTGCCGGCGCCAAGCGAGAGCGCGTGGCGCTCATCGAAGGCCGACTTGCCGGGCATGGTGGTGAAGACCGGAGCGCCGGTCAGTTCTGCGAGTTCACGGAGTTCGGCGCTCGCGCCTGCCATCAGGACACCCTGTCCGGCCCACAGCATCGGTCGGCCGGCGGCGAGGAGCTGCCTCGCCGCATCTTCGACATCCCCGGGCGTCGGTACCTGGAGATGGGCCCGGGGGGAGTGGTAGTCGTCGGGGTGAGCCGGGGTCTCCGCGCGCAGCACATCTGCCGTCAGCTCGACGACGACCGGGCCAGGGGCGCCGTTCCGCAGGGCATTGAAGGCGCGCCGCATCACGGCGTTGATCTGGCCCGGGGTGTAGACGGCCTCGACCCGCTTGGCGACCTGGGCGTAGCCCGCGGTGGCAGTGTAGTTGGGGCGGACGCTGAGCGACTCGAGGCTGTTGCCCCCGGGGAGCACCAGGATCGGGATGTTGTCGGCGTTGGCCTGGGCCATGCCGCCGAGGGCGTTCTCGGCACCTGCCTGGGACTGCACGGCCACCACGCCGAAGCGCTGGCGGTCGCTCGTGCGGCTGAACCCGTCGGCCGCCATCACCGCTCCGCGTTCGTGCCGGAATGCGATCGGCCGGATCCCCTCCTTGGCCACGGCTTCGATCAGAGGGTTGGAGGGGAAACAGGCGATCCATTCCACGCCCTCGCGCTTGAGGATCCGCGCGACCAGCTCGTTTCCGTCCATGGAGTGCTCACTTTCACGCGGCGAGGGCTCGAATTCGGGCCGCCCGCACATTGTAAGGGGGAGGGCGCCGGCGGTTCCCGTGCCAGGGAAGCTCGCTGGTGCGCAGGTGCCCGCTCAGTCCAGCTGGATGTCCAGGGAGCCTGGGCTCGTGCCGTCCAGGGCCCGTCGGGCGATCTGCTCGAGCGCCCGGGCCTCGATCGGTGGGTTGACGATGCCGCTGCGGACGTCTCGGAAGTAACGCTCGAGCGGCTCGGAGCGCTGCAGGGCGACCCCTCCAACCAGTCGCATCGCGAGATCGGTTACCTCGATCGCGGTGTTGGTTGTCAGCACCTTGGCGGTAGCGACGCGCGGGGCGAGCTGTTCGCGAAGCGCAGGGTGACGTTCCCAGTCGGCGGCCGCGCCGAAGAGCATCGTGCGGGCGGCGATCAGCTTGCTGTCGATCCGGCCGATCTGTTCGCGGACGTAGGGGATCGTGGCGAGCGTGCCCGTCCCGCCCGGATTCCGATCGCGGACGAAGTTCACGGCGTAGTCGCGCGCCGCCTCAGAGACCCCGAGGGTGGCGGCCCCGACGAGCAGGGGAAACCAGGCGCCGCCGCCCGACATCGCGTCGCGGTTCGCAGCGAGCGATCGGCGCACGATCAGGTCGGGCGCGGCGACCGGGACGTCCTCGAAAACGACGTCGTGAGAGCCGGTGGCGCGCATGCCGAGGGCATCCCAGGTCTCGTCGATCCGGATGCCGGGGCTCGAGCGGTGGATGGCCACCCGTGCGACATCGCCCGAACCGTCTTCGACCGAGCAGTAGGTGATGAAGTAGCTGAGCCCCGGGGACAGCGTCGAGAAGGTCTTGCGCCCGCTCAGCTTCCAGCGCCCTGCCCCTCGTGGCACCAGCCGGGTCTGGGGGCGACCGCCGCTGCGAGGTGATCCCATCTCGGGCTCGGCGGCGATGTTATTGACGAGTGCGCCGGTGGCCACCACGTCACGGAAGATGCGATCGCGAATCGGCTCGGGCCAGCTCAGGCCAGCGGCCTCCGTACCGGTGGTCATCAGGTGCATTCCCACCGCAAGCGCCGTCGAACCGTCTCCCTTCGCCAGCGCCAGCTGGGCGTGAACGATGTCCGAGAGCCCGTGTCCGCCGCCCCCCCACTGCTTCGGGATGGCCGCCGCCAGGTAGCCCGAGTCGCGCATCGCCCGGAAGTGTTCGTGCGGGAACGAGCCGTCGCGGTCGTGTGCCGCAGCACTGGCCGCGAAGCTCACGGCGAGCGTGCGTGCGCTCTGCAGGAGGCCGGTTCGGTCGGGCTGTGCTGGGGGCATCAATCGAGCGTAGCAGCGGTAGTGGGGATGGGCCGCTGCCCCGACATCGCTCGGGCGCTTCGGCGAGAAGCGGACCGGTGCGCGGCCCGGCGACCGCTCTTCGTTACGCTCCCCCCGCCGTGCCGAGCGGTTCTCGCGGCGTCCCGGCCGGATCTTGAGCGGGTTCGGCCGGCGCGATCACGCCGTCGACGAGCTCGATCGTGCGGCCGGGCTGGTGCGGAACGCGCGGTCCGGGCAGCACCACACCGGTCAGGTTGACCGGATCGACGGCTGAGATGGTGAGGCGCTGGCCGGTCAGTGGCAGGCGGCGGATCTGGCGCAGCGCGGTCAGGGCCTCGGGCAGCGCGTACTGTTCGCCGGCAAATCCAGTGACGAAGCGGCCGCCCCGGATGATGCCGCGCGCCTCGAGCCGCCTGAGGGCGCGCAAGATCTCGCGCCAGGGCACGGTGAAGCCCTCAACGGCATAGAGGTCGCGGAAGACCACACCGTAACGATTCAGGAGCACCGCGGCGATCTCCTCAGCCAGCTCGTCGAGATCGGGGGCCTTGAGCTCGGGCACGACGACCATCGACCACCTCCCCGGGGGGCCGCCCCCGGCGAAGCGGCCACCGAGTGCGTGACGCCGTCGCGCACGGGGACGGTGATGCCGGCCCCTCAGCCCGGCCGCGATCTCGCGCAGCCCCTGGAACCCGTCAGAGGTGACCAGGCCACTGCCGACCAGTTCACGCAGGCCGGCCGACAGGTCGGTGGGCAGTCGGCCAGTGCCACGCACCAGTTCGTCGAAGAAGAGTGCCCCCCGCGCCCGGAGCAGCTCAAGGATCTCAGCTGCGGCGCCGGCCTCTGGCGCCTCCGGTTCGGGCGATCCGCCCCAGTGGGCCGCCGCCAGCAGGGAGGGCAGCTGCCCGCGCGGCGCGAGCGCGATCGGCGTTGCGCGATTGGCGCCCGCGGCGCGGCCCGGGGATGCGGTGCGCTGGTCGCCCGAGCGGCGGCGCGGCGTCAGTCCCGACCAGGCGACCTCCCCGGCCAGGCACAGCTCGTCGAGCCAGCTCGGCTCGTAGTAGCGCAGCCGCCGGCTGAGCAGGGTCTCCTCCCAGGCGGCGGCCGGTGCCTCAAAGCCGGCGAGCAGTGCGACCGCTTGCCTGAGCCCGGCGCGGCCTTCGGGTGCGGTCTCGGGGTCGAGCCTCTGGCGCCGGATCAGGGCGCGCATGAAGTCCTGCCGCGACACCGGCTCGACCTCGCGGCGCAGGGTGTCGAGCGTGTAGCGATGGATGCGGGCGAGCAGGCGGCGGTCACACCACTCGACGGGCTCGCCGGAGCCTGACTCGGTGGTGAATTGCCCGCGCAACACGAAGCCGCTCGCCTCGGCCATCTCAAGCCCGTGGTGCACGTCCCGCTCGCCCAGCCCGGTGCGGGTGGCCAGCTCTGAAGCGGTGACAGGGCCCAGTAGTTCGCAGTGCCCCTCGATCAGGCGCATCCTCGCCTCTTCGCGGTGCGGAGAGCGGAGCCGCGCGGCCTCGGGGATCTCGACCGTCCCCACCAGCTCCGCTCCGAACAGCTGTGCGACGGCCTCGGCCCGCTCCGCTGCGAACCAGACAGCGCTCCCGTCGCGGCCGGAAATCCGGACGGCGCGACCACTCGTGCCCAGCTCGGTCAGCCAGTGGTCCCACTCCGCGCAGGCGACTTCGGCGATGGCAACGAGTCCGAGCAGCAGGTCGTGCACCTCTTCGGCATCGCGCGGGGCCGGCCAGGCCTCATCGCGCACCCGGGCAATCGCCTCCGGGCCGAGGCTTCCCAGCGCCGATGCGTCCTCGGGCAGGCCACGCCTGAGAGTCACGGCGCGCGTCCGGCGTTCCTCGATGGGCGCATCATCGAGATAGGTGTAGGGGCGTCCGGAGACGATCTCGTGGGCCATCGGCGACGGCTCGGCCGTGTCGCGCGCGTGCAGCCGGATCTCCCCGCGCTCGATGTGGGAGAGGATCTCCTCCAACCCATCGACATTCATCGCTTCCTGCATGCAGTCCGACATGGTCTGGCGCAGCAGTGGATGGTCAGGCATGTCGAGGGGACCGGAGATGTTCTCCTGGCAGCCGACCTGGTCGGGGAAGATCGCCGCCATCAGGTCGTCGGCCCGCATCCTCTGGATGAAGGGCGGGACCCGCTTGCCGCCGCGCTGGCGTGTCACTGCAAGGGCCCTGGTCGTGTTCCAGCGCCAACGGGTCGAGAAGAGCGGGAGGTAGAAGATCGAGTCTCGCACGGCCTCGCGGGCGTTCTGGGTGGTCACCCACTGGAAGGTCTCTTCGAGTGGCCAGGAGTGCTGCGGCCCGGCCGAGAGCAGGATCGAATCGTCGTTCGCCGCCGCCTGCAGCTCGAAGTCGAAGCTCACGCAGAAGCGTTTGCGGAGCGCCAGTCCCCACGCCCGGTTGATGCGCTGGCCGAAGGGCGCGTGGACGACGAGTTGCATACCCCCGCCCTCGTCGAAGAAGCGTTCGAAGACGACGTCGTGGTCGGAGGGGACGACGCCGAGCCCACGGTCGGTCGCGCGCAGGTAGTCGAGGATCTGGACAGCGCCGGCCGGCGAGAGCCCGCACTCGGAGGCCAACCACTCCTGGCGTTCATCCTCGGAACGGTCGTTATCGCGCAGTAGCTGGGCGACGTCGCGACGTAGTTGCCCGACCTCCGCCGAGAGTTCGATCGTACGACCGGGGGCCTCGCCCAGCCAGAAGGGGATCGTCGGCGGCGCGCCGCCGGCATCGACCACCCGCACGGTGTTCGTCTCGACGCGGGTGATCCGCCAGCTGGTCGATCCCAGCAGGAAGATATCGCCGGCCGCCGACTCCATTGCGAAGTCCTCGTTGACCTGCCCGACGGTGAGGTCTTCGGGTTCGGCGACGACGCGGTAGTCGCCCATCTCGGGGATCGTGCCCCCGTTGGTCAGCGCCGTCAGTCGGGCGGCCCGGCGCGGTCGCACCACGCCGTTGATCCGGTCGCGGTGCAGGAGTGGTGGCGATCGTCCCGCTCCGTCGCCGATGCCGGTGGACAGCATCTCGACAACCTCATCGAAGGCCTCGCGGTTGAGGTCGGCGTAGGGCGCCGTGCCGCGGACGAGCGAGAAGAGGTCATCCTCCGACAGAGACTCGACGGTCGCCACCTCGGCGACCAGCTGCTGCGCGAGCACGTCGAGTGGGGCTCTGGGCTGCTCGATGCGATCGAGGTTGCCCCGGTGCACGGCGCGGACCAGCGCTGCACACTCGATCAGCCCGTCGCGCGTCATCGGGAAGAGCCGCCCATGTGGCCTGCGGCCGAGCGCGTGACCGGAGCGGCCGATGCGTTGCAGAAGCGTCGCGATGCTGCCGGGAGAGCCGAGCTGGCAGACCAGATCGATGGAGCCGATGTCGATGCCGAGCTCAAGGGAAGCGGTGGCGACCAGCGCGCGGAGCTGCCCCGCCTTGAGCCGCTGCTCGACGTGGAGGCGACGTTCGCGGGAGAGGCTGCCGTGGTGGCTGGCGACCTCGCCCTCGCCGAGCCGCTTGCCCAGCTCGTGCGCGACCCGCTCTGAGACCGAACGGGTGTTCACGAACACGAGCGTGGTGGTGTGTTCGGCCACCAGCGCGGCGAGGCGATCATAGATGTCGGCCATCTGCTCGCGCGGCGCCACCGCCTCGAGGTCACTGGGCGGGACCTCGATCGCCAGCGTGAGGTCCCGCTGGTGTCCGAGGTCGTGGATCTCGCACGGCCGGCCGGGACCGACGAGCAGTCGGGCGGTCTCCTCGATCGGGCGCTGTGTGGCCGAGAGGCCGATCCTGGTCGGGCGCGAGCGGAGGGCGCCGGTCGGTGCCTCCTCGACGAGGCGATCGAGGCGAGCGAGCGTGAGGGCGAGGTGGGTGCCTCGCCGGTCGCGCGCAAGCGAGTGGATCTCGTCGACGATCACGCTGCGCACCGAACGCAGCGTCTCGCGGGCGCGTGGCGACGTGACCATCAGGTAGAGAGATTCGGGCGTGGTGATCAGGATCTGAGGTGGTCTCCGGACCATCGCCTGCCGCGCGGACTGCGGCGTGTCGCCGCTGCGGACGCCGACCGTGATCCGCGGGATCTCGTACCCGAGCTGTCGGGCCAGCTCCCCGATCTCGGCGAGTGGCTCCTCGAGGTTCCGCTCGATGTCGCTGCCGAGCGCCTTGAGGGGCGAGACGTAGACGATGACCGTGGCCGGAGGGCCGCCCTCATCCACGGCCGGGTGCGGGCGGTCACCGCTGATCAGGTCGCCCCTGATCAGCTGGTTGATGCCGACCAGAAAGGCGGCCAGCGTCTTGCCTGATCCCGTCGGCGCCGCAAGCAGCGTGTCCCGACCGGCGGCGATCGAGGGCCAGCCGGCGAGCTGCGCGTCCGTGGGACCCCGGAAGCGTTGCTCGAACCAGCGGCGGACGACCGGGTGGAAGAGCGCCAGGGGAGACCCTGCCTTCCCGCGGTCGATCACGATCGGGCTCCCCACGAGTCTGCGGCCGGCCTGACCGGCTGATGCTAACAGCGGGGCAGCTGCCCCCGCGCCATTGATCGGCGTTGACCTCTCTCACGGGAGGTCCGTAGGGTCAGGCCAATGCGATGGGAGTGACAAATGACCCTGCATCCACAGGTGGTGGCCTACCTTGAGCAGCTTCAGGCGGCGGCGCTCGCGCCCCCCTGGGAGATCGGCCCTGCCGCGGCGCGTGAGCGGGCTCGCGCCGGGCTCGGCCAGGTGCCGCCGGGCCCCGAGCTGCCTCGTGTTGAAGACCGCGTGATGGCCGGCCCGGCCGGCGAGATCGAGCTCCGCATCTACTGGCCGGAGGGCCCGCCCGCGGCGCCGATGCTCGTCTGGTTCCACGGCGGTGGCTGGGTGCTCGGCTCGGTCGAAGCATCCGATCCGCTGTGTCGGCGGCTCGCCCATCGATCGGGAGCGATCGTCGTCTCCGTTGAGTATCGTCTAGCGCCCGAAGACCCTGCTCCGGCGTCCTTCGACGACTGCTACGCCGCCACCCGGTGGGTCGTGGCGCATGCCGCCGAGCTCGCTGGCGACCGCTCGCGGCTCGCGGTCGGCGGCGCCAGCGCCGGTGGTAACCTGGCGGCGGCGGTCGCTCTCCACGCCCGCGACCACGACGGCCCGGCGATCGCCCACCAGCTGCTCTTCTACCCGGTGACCGACTCCCGCATGGACTCAGACTCATACGAGCGCGCGGGGGAGGGGTTCGGCCTCAGCCGGGACTCGATGCGCTGGTACTGGGACTGCTACGTGCCGGCCGGCGGCCAGGTCGCCCGCGGCGACCTGCGCGTCTCGCCGGCCCATGCGACCGATCTCTCCGGGCTGCCTTCGGCCCAGGTGATCACGGCCGAGTACGACCCGCTCGCCGACGAGGGCGCGGCGTATGCGGCAAGGCTCGGGGCCGCCGGAGTTCCCGTGCGCACGGAGCGGGTCCCCGGCCACCTGCACGGCTTCCTGAACAACGCGCACCTCTTCGAT
Organism: Dehalococcoidia bacterium; assembly: GCA_965249675.1. Taxonomy (GTDB): domain Bacteria; phylum Chloroflexota; class Dehalococcoidia; order UBA2979; family UBA2979. The sequence continues at coordinate 727,267 of OZ252250.1, read as the reverse complement.
CGGGCCGAGCAGTCGATCACGGCCGCCGCCGAAGAGCTGCGGCGCGCCCTGAGCGGCGCAGCGGTCGATTGTGACTGTTGAGCCTTGGTGGGCGTGCGGCCAGACTGGGCGTTGAGGAGCGGCGTATGGGCGAGGTGATTGCATTCATCTTCGGCGGACTGGTGCTGATCTGGGCCTTTCGCTCGGCGGCCTTCGCCTTCAGCGGCGGTGAACGCTCCGGGAGACACGAGCTGGCACCGGCACCGGCAGCGGAGAGGCCGACGCCGCCCGAGGAGGTCCGGCGGCGAGCGGCGACCCGCGAGGCTGCGCGCCACCGCATCTACCGGCTGATGAACTTTGGACTCTCGCTGGCGGCGCTGGCGGCGCTGGTTGCGATGCTGGTCGGGGCACTCCTGGCCTGACCGCCGATGCCCGGCGCCCGCGTCGGTGCGGCGGGCGAGGTGCCGGACCAGCCATTCCGAGGCGTGTGGACGGGGGCAACATGGGTGACACGGTGCTGTACGAGCGTGAGGGTCGCATCGCGACGATCACCTACAACCGTCCGGAGGCGATGAATGCGATCAACGGGCAGCTCCGAGCCGATCTGAACGCGGCCTGGGAGCAGTTTTGCCAGGACGAAGAGGCCTGGGTCGGGATCGTCACCGGCGCCGGCCGTGCCTTCAGCGCCGGGGCCGATCTCCGGGACCCCAACCCGGCCACCAGTGGGACCTTCTGGGAGGTGCCAAGCCTGACCTCGCTCGAGAGCGGCATGGAGATCTGGAAGCCCGTGATCGCGGCCGTCAACGGCTACTGCCTGGGCTTCGCGTTGACGCTGGTCTCGGCCTGCGACTTCGTGATCGCCAGCGAGCGGGCGCAGTTCGGCTTCCCCGAGGTCCGAATCGGCAGCCCAACGATTCAGGGTGCGGTCAGGATGCCTGCTCGGATCGGCTGGCAGAATGCGATGGAACTGCTGCTGATCGGTGAGCGGGTCTCGGCCGAGCGCGCGCACGAGATGGGGCTCGCCTGGAAGGTCGTGCCGCACGAGCAGCTGATGGACCAGGCACATGCGCTCGCCGAGCGGCTGCTACTGTCGGCGCCACTGGCGGTGCGAGCCACCAAGGAGGTGGCTCGCCGCGGACAACAGCTGCCCTTCGCCGATGCCATCCGGTTCGGTGAGACGATGCGCAAGGTGGCGCGCGGGACGGCCGATGCGGCCGATGGGCCGGCCGCCTTCCGCGAGAAGCGGACGCCGCAGTGGACGGGCGTGGAGTGACGGGTAGGTCCAGCTGCCTGTGGACGGTCGAGTGCAGACCCGACTGAGGGTCGTGGGCTCAGGACCGACCCCGGGCGGTGTCCCAGGGCGGAGGGCTCGATGGGGATCTTGGAAGAGCGTGACCGGGCGAGCGCTGGCGCCCCCCTGCCGCTGGCTGGCGTGCGCGTCTGCGATTTCACCTGGATCGTAGCCGGCCCGCAGGCGACGAGAATTCTCGCCGATCTCGGGGCCGACGTGGTGAAGGTCGAGAACGAGTCCTATCTCGACTCGATGCGGGTCGGCCTGCCGCTCCCGGACCGGCCGCCGTCCGTGAACGGCAGCGGCTTCCACAGCAACTTCAACCGCAACAAGCGCGGGCTCACGGCCAACCTCCACCACCCGCGCGGCCGAGAGGCGGTTGAACGGCTGATCGCCTGCTCCGACATCGTGATCGAGAATTTCTCGGCCGGTGCGTTTGAGCGGATGGGTTTCGGCTGGGATCGGCTCCAGGAGCTCAACCCCGAGGCGATCTACATCTCGCTGTCGGGCTTCGGGCAGACCGGCGTGGATCGCCGCTACATCACGTGGGGACCAACGGCGGCGGCGGTCAGCGGCGCCACGCAGATGTCGGGTCTCCCGGACCGAGCCCCGGCAGGCTGGGGCTATTCCTACCTCGACCACACGGCCGGCTACTACGGGGCGATCGCGGCGCTGATGGCGCTCCACCACCGTCGCCGCACGGGCGAGGCGCAGCACGTCGATCTCGCCCAGATCGAGACGGGGATGGTGCTCACCGCCGTGCCGGTGCTCGACTACCAGGTCAACGGCCGAGCCTACGAGCGGATCGGGAATCGCTCGCGGTACCCGGCGATCGCGCCCCACAACACCTACCGCTGCGCCCCTGACGAGTGGGACGATGACCGCTGGATCGCGATCGTCGCCGAGCCCCCTGCGCAATGGTCGGCGCTCCTGGAGGTGCTGGGCGCTCCCGAACTGGCGGCAGATCCACGCTTCCAGACGAACGAGGCCCGCAAGCTTCACGAGGATGAGCTGGATCGGGCGCTCGGCAGGTTGACGCGGCCGCGGGAGGCGACGGCATTGATGTACGAGTTGCAGGCGCGTGGGGTCGCGGCCGGGCTCTGCCAGCGGACCGACGACAAGACGGAGCGGGACCGGCAGCTTGCGGAGCGCGATTTCTACCGCCCGGCCCCGCACGGGGAGCTCGGGGAGCACCGCTACGAGGGATACCCGGCCCGATTCTCTGACGCACGCTGGCGGATGGTGCGTGGCGCGCCGCTGCTCGGTGAGGACACAGTCGAGATCCTGACCGACCTCCTCGGCTATTCGTCCGAGGAGATCGCCGAGATGATGGCCGAGCTGGCGATCTAGCGAGGGATGGGGGGCGACATGAGCGACGAGGCGATCCGGCGCGCCAGCGACGCCGCGGCCCCCGGTCCCATGGAGGGCCTGCGCGTCGTCGAGGTCGGTGACCTCGCCGAGCTGGCCGGTAAGCTACTTGCCGACGCCGGCGCCGAGGTGATCCGCGTCGAGCCCCTGGTGGGCGCCCGCAGCCGGCACACCGGGCCCTATGTCGGCCAGGTGGCCGACCCTAACCAGAGTCTGCGCTTCGCCGCGGCCAACACCTCCAAGCGGAGCGTCACGCTCGCCGAGCCGGCGGCCAACGGAGCTGCCCTCTGGGGTGAACTCGTCCGTTGGAGCGAGGTCGTCCTGGAGGGGACGCCTCGCGGCCACCTCGACGGGGCGGATGTCGGCGCGGCCCACTTCCGCGCACAACGGGGTGACCTGATCTGGTGCCAGCTCAGCCCCTTCGGGCAGGAGGGCCCGTGGCGAGACTGGGCATCGACCGACCTGGTCCAGTTGGCGCTCGGCGGCCCAATGATGAGCACCGGCTACGACGACCACGAGCTGCCACCGATTCGTTCTGACGGCGACCACTCGCTGGCGATCGCCGGCGAGTACGCGGTGACGGCCGTGCTGGCCGCGCTCTGGCTGCGAGACGAGAGCGGCGGAGGCCTGGGGCAGACCATCGATCTGGCGATCCACGATGCGGTCAGCGCCACCACCGAGGGGGCGTTCCCGAACTGGGAGTTCCTCGGGAAGCTGGTCCAGCGACAGACCGGCCGCCATGCGGCGGCCCAACGGAACGCCCCTTGGCAGCACCTCTGCACCGACGGTGACTACATCCTCCTGATGGGCGGTGGCGTGCCCCGGGACCGCCGCATCTTCGAAGAATTGCTGGCCTGGATGGATGAGTACGACGCCGCCGGTGACCTGCACGAACCCCACTATATCGAGGTGCTCTACACCGATCCGACGCGCAATCTCGACACCCGCAACCACGTGGCCGAAACGATTGGCAAGTTCGTCGAGCGGCTGACCGCGGAGGAGGTCTACCGCCGTGGCCAGGCGCTGCATCTGCCCTGGGGGCGGGTGCGTCGGCCCGAACAGAACCTCGCTGACCCTCACTGGCGCGAGCGCGAGTTCTGGTGGAGTGGGGAGGTGCCTGGCCACCCTGAGCCTGTCAGCTACCCTGGCGCCCCCTATCGGTTCGTGCGCTCGCCGGTGCGGCTCAGGCGTCGCCCGCCGCTCCTCGGGGAACACAATCACGAGGTCTATTCGGCGCTGCTCGGACACGACGGGGAGGAGCTCGTAGAGCTCGCTCAAGCCGGCGTGATCTAGCGCAGCAAGCGGCCGGACGCTCGGTGAGCGGCGCCGCTGTCGCCGGATACCCCCTCCGCCGGGGCCGGTCGGTAGGCTGTCAGATGGGACCTGAGACGATCTCGCTGCGCACAGACCGGACCGGCGGCCGAGGAGGCTGAGATGACGGATCGACTGGCAGGGCGCGTGGCGCTGATCACCGGTGCCGGGTCGGGGCTGGGCCGCGCGATGGCCCAGCGGATCGCGAGCGAGGGCGCCTCTGTGATGTGCAGCGACATGAACATCGAGACGGCGCGGGACACGGCCGCCCAGATCGCCGAGAGCGGTGGGCGCTCGGCCGCCCTCGAGCTCGATGTCACCGACGGCGACGCGGTCGGGGACTCGCTCGGGCGGACCCTGTCCGAGCTGGGCGGTCTGGAGATCCTCGTGAACAACGCGGGGATCGGAGGCGCCCACGGCTGGGGCGCGACGGTCTCTGTGAACCTCAGCGGCGTCTACCACGGACTGCTGCACGGGGCGCCGATGATCGCCGAGCGTGGTGGCGGCGCGATCATCAATATCGCCTCCGTTGCCGGGCTGGGCGCGCTCGTCTCAGACCGACTGCGCGCCCCGGAGGGGGGAGCCGCCGCCCGACCGCGCCGCCGCGTACGTCGCCGCGAAGCACGGCGTCGTCGGCCTGACGCGCCAGTTCGCGATCAACTTCGGGCTACAGGGCGTCCGGATCAACGCGATCTGCCCAGCCTACATCTACACGCCGATGACTGCCGGTCTGACGGCCGACCCGGCCGCCGAGGCCGGGCTTGAGTCGCTGCACCCGATGGGGCGGCTCGGCCAGGACCACGAGGTCGCCGCTGCCGCCGCCTTCCTGGCGAGCGACGACGCCTCGTTCATCACGGGGGTGGCGCTGCCGGTGGACGGTGGATACTCCGCCCGCTAAGGGCTCCCACGAGCGGGGCCGAACGCGGCGCGGCCCGACTGGTCGGCGTGCCGGAGACGACCCGGAGAGCTGAGAAGCGAGGAGCCAATGACAGAACAGCCAGCGAAGCGCTTCACGCCGGACGGGCAGGAGGTGCCCGCGCCCTCTGAGAGCGATGTGCTCTACGAGCGTGAGGAGCAGTTCGCCTGGATCACGCTCAACCGCCCGCTCGTCCTCAACGCGGTCGACTGGTCGCTGCGGCGCGGGATGGGGCGGGCGCTCGACGCGGCCGAGGCCGATGGCGAGGTGCGGGCGGTGATCCTGCGCGGCGCCGGCCGGGCCTTCTGCGCGGGCGGCGATCTCCAGGGGTCCGCGGAGCCCGACGATGGGGTCGAGACGCCCAGTGCGATGGACCTGATGATGCGCATCTGGCTCTCACCGAAACCCGTGATCGCCGCCGTGCGTGGTCATGCCGTTGGGCAGGGCTGCGAATGGGCGGGCGTCTGTGACCTGACGATCGCCGCCCGGGACGCAAAGCTGGGCGAGATCCAGATTCGGCACGGTTTCGGTCCACCGATCCTGATCACACCGTTCCTGGCCAGTCTCAAGAACGCCAAGGAGTTGCTGATGCTGGGGCGGGTCGTCGATGCCCCCGAGGCGCTCCGGCTCGGCCTGGTGAATCGCGTCGTCGAGAGCGAGGATCTCTTCGCTGAAGCGGCACGGGTCGCCAGACAGTTTGCAGCGCTGCCACCCGATGGGGTGAGGCTCAACAAGTTCCTGGTCAACCGGGTCTACGAGCTACAGGCCTTCCGAGAGGCGCTCGACTATCGCTCTGATCCGGTGATCGCGGCGCTCAGTGATGCCGCCGCTGGCGACCGGGTCGGGACGGACCGCCTGCAGGTACTGCGCGAGCAGGGGTGGACCGCGTTCCTCCGCGAGCGCGACCGATCGTTCGGCGACTGACGGGCGGCCTCGCTACTGCCAGCGGGGCAGTCGCGGCAGCTGCTTTCTCAGGGTGAGCTTGATCTTGCCGACCGAGCCTCCCCAGTAGCGCGCCAGGTCGGGCGCCGCCTTCGTCAGGAAGTTGGGGATGTCGGTCGCGTCGTGGGCGAACTGGCCGTCCCGGTAGCAGACGCAGCAGTACTGGTCCGTTGGCGAGCCGTCGGCGGTCGTGCCGAAGTCCTTGGGGCGACGGATGTCGTAGCCGCACGACTGGCAGGCGGCGGTTTCGCGGCCCGCCGTGAAGTCGGTCATGTACTCGCGATCGCCTGTGCCCCGAAACTTCTGGGGCGCTTCGCGCTGGTTCATCCCGCCCGTCCCCTCTTCCTTGCGACCGATGCAGTCGCAGCACCCCCGTGATGCTGGACCGCCCGGCGGATCTCCACCGTTCCGCCGGGACAGCCCAGGACACCGCCTACGCGGGCTCGCTGAGACCGGGAGCCGCGCGGCTAGCGCAGGGCCGAGAGCTTGGTCGGCTCAATTCGCTGGACGTTGATCTTCGAGCGATCCATCAGCTCTGGGATGCGCGGGGCGATCTCGCTCTTCCAGTGGTCGCTGTCGTAGACGGCCTCGTAGAGACGCGCGCGCTCCTCTTCGGAGTCGAAGCGGCGGACCCAGACGTAGACCGAATCGTCCTCCTCACCCGTGAAGCTGCCGACGATCACCATCCCCCGCGACTGCTGGAAGGGGATAATCTCGTCCTCCATCATCCGCACCCACGCGTCCTTCTTACCGGGCAGAATCGAGTACTGGCGCAATTCAAAGAACATGCAGAATCCCTCTCTGAGCCTGGGAGGCGTGGCGGCAGCCGAGCGGCTGGCGTCCGCAGCCAGACTGCTCATCGCCTGCCGGTTCCCCTAGCCTACCGGTCGTCGGGAGAACCGTCATGGTCCTGGCCGCCCGCCCGACAGGGGGCCGCAGGGCGATGCGCGACAGGTGCTGAAGCGCCTCCTCCTCACCCGCCCGGCGCCGCCCTCTGCCCGAGGCGCGGACCTGCCAGGGTCTGGCGGAGGGCCCCATCCGGGGGGCTTCCACCGCCGCCCCTCTGGTAGGCTCAGGGGCGCTCGAAGGGAGAGGTGATGACGACGGACCTTGCGCCCCGGGTGCTCTCACCCTTCACGCTGGCTGATGCCGGTGGGACCAGCTTCCCGTTCCCCCGAGACCGTCCCACGCTGCTCTGCTTCGTCAAAGAGGACTGCCCCACCTGCGGGTTGTCGATGCCACTGATCGAGGCCTTCCACCTGGCCTTCGGTGAACGGGCGAACATCTGGGCGGTCGGACAGGACACCCCGGGGAACGCCATTCTGGTCGAGCGTCACGGGCTGACCGTGCCGATGCTGGACGACGACGCGCTCGCCGTCTCGTGGGCCATGGACCTGGACACCGTCCCGGCGGTTTTCCTGTGCGCCCCGGATGGCCGGGTGGAACGAAGTTTCATCGGGTTTGGGCGGGACGACTGGCGAGCCCTCTCCGGAGCTCTGGCCACGGTCACCGACCTGCCCGAACCGCCCCTGGACTGGGAGCAATATCCCGAGTCGCGGCCCGGATGCGGGTCGCGCTCGGTCGAGCCGGGGATCCCCGAGCGGTTGGCGGCTGAGGCCGCCGGCAGCCCGCTGCGCGCCCGAAGGATTGAAATCGCCTCGGGCGATGATGAACAGGAGTTCATGTTTGACCAGGGGCTCACCGATGGGTTCCCCGTCGTTCCGCCCACACCGGAGCGCGTGCTCAGGATGCTCTCGGGTACGAAGCGTGGTGCCCAGGAGCTTGTGGCGATCGTCCCGCCCAATCTGGCGCCCGCCACGGTTGAGAAGGTGGCGATCAATGCCGTGATGGCCGGCTGTCGCCCGGACTATCTGCCGGTCGTCCTGACGGCGGTTGAGGCGATGTGCACCGATGAATTCAACATCCACGGAGTCAGCGCAACGACGATGGGCGCCACGCCGGCGATGATCGTCAACGGCCCGATCCGAGAGCGTATCGGCCTCAACTCGGGACTCGGCGTGCTCGGCTCCGGCCACCGGGCAAATGCGACGATCGGTCGTGCGATCCGCCTCGTGCTCCGCAACGTCGGTGGGGCTCGGTCGGGCGGGACCGAGCGATCGGTGATGGGCAGCCCGTCCAAGTTCACCTTGACCCTGGGGGAGCGGGAGGAGCGGTCGCCCTGGAACCCCTACCATGTCGACCGTGGTTTCGCGCCCGAGGACTCCGTCCTGACGCTGTTTGCGGCGACAGGGGGCCCCACCCTGGTGATCGATCAGTCGTCCAGAAGCGCCCATCAGCTCGGCGGCAGCATCGGGATGGTGATGGAGACGCTCGCCCATCCGAAGGCAAGGGGCCCGCAGGACACGCTGCTTTTGCTCTGCCCCGAACACCTCGACACGATCTGGCGCGACCGCTGGACGAAGCAACAGCTGCTCGACCGGATCCAGGAGGTCACGCGCAAGCCGCTTGGCTCGCTGATGCCCGATGAGGACTCCGGAGCGGGGGTTCCGCCGTCGACCTTCGGCCCGGCCGGGCCGTCGGAGGAGCAGCTGGGGCGCATGGTGCCAAAGTTTGCCAGTACGGATAACATTCACCTGGTCGTCGCCGGCTCAGACGCGGGGAAGTTCAGCTCGCTATTCCAGGGCTGGGCAAGCGGACCACGCGGCTCGATGGTTGTCAGTCGCAAGATCGAGGAGGCCTGAGATGAGTGCGATGCGGATCATGGATCCGACCGACGAACGTGAGCCGATTCGCCGACAGTTGACGCCCCGTCCGGAGCAGTTGAGCGGGACCGTTGGGTTGCTCGATATCTCCAAGCCGCGTGGCAACGTGCTACTGGACCGAGTCGAGGCACTGTTCGCCGAGCGGTTGCCCGACGTGGAGGTGCGGCGATACCAGAAGCCGACCTTCACGAAGCCGGCCCCGGAGGATCTGCGCCGCAAGATCGCCGAGGAGTGCGGCTTCGTGATCGAAGCCTTGGCCGACTGAGGATCTTGCACAACGTGCAGTGTGCACGATGCAACTTGGTTCGAAATTCAGGGGATCCCGTCAGTGTTCCTGGCCTCCACGGAGTTTGTCGACGCGGCCGAGGCGCAGTCTGAGATGCTCGGCCTGCCCGAACTGCAGCGGGTCTTCGTCCCGCATCCGATTCAGGACGCGACCGACGCCGAGATGCAGGAGAAGGCCGAGGCGGCCTTCGCGGCGGTGCTCGACGCGCTGATCGACTGAGTACTCGGGTCCGTTGGGCCGGTCCGGTCTGACCGGATCGGCCGCGCGCCCGCTCCTACGCTCCGCCGACGACCCGCCGACGACCCGCCGAGCGAACAGCTCTTGGATGTCGGTGGGCGTTATCCCGGTCTCACGGAGGATCTCGCTGGTCTGGCCACCGAGCGCCGGCGAGGCGCGCCGCGCGCTGAGAGGCGTCTGGGACATCGAGACGAGTGGCCCGACCACTCGCTGCGGTCCGGTTAACTCGTGCTCCAGGTCAACCATGATGCCCATCGCCTCGATGTGCGGGTCGTCGGCGACCTCCTCGAGGAATCGCACCGGCGCCACCGGGACCCCGGCCTCGGCGAATATCCGTAGCCAGTGCTCGACTGGCCGCTGCCGGATCTGTTGTTCGATCTCGCGGGCGCAGCGGTCGGTCTCCTCCGCGGTCGCGGGGTCGGTCGAGTCGTAGTCGGGGTGATCGCTCAGATTGTGGCTCATTCCCAGCACCTGCCGCGCGCCGTCGCGGGTCGCTCTGGTCAGGCAGCCAAGGACGATCGCACCGTCACGCGCAACATAACCGCGATAGTAGAGGCGCGATGGCGAAGCTCCGGTATCCCGATACTGCGAGCGCCGCGCGAGCTGCTCGACGTAGCTGGCGCCTCGCTGGCGCAGGAGATTGACGTCCTCCATCAGCGGATCGCGCATCGAGGCGTCTGTCACCGGCTGACGCATCACATAGACATCCTGGATCGCCAGCGCCGACTGCAGGAGGAAGCCCTCGATCAGCTGCCCCTCGCCGCTTCGTTCACGGTGGAGGAGGGCGGCACAGATCGCCATCCCGATCGCGGTTCCGGTCATGTAGTCGGTGATCGGTGGAACGAGGCCGCGCGGTTCCCCGCTTGCGCCGACGTTCCCATTGCCCACGATCAGCCCGCTGTAGCCGGCCGCGGCGAGGTCGGTCGCACCGTTCTCTGACAGTGGTCCGCGTGGCCCGAAGCCGCTCAGGTTCGCGTAGATCAGCGCCGGGTGTCGCTGCGAGAGCGCCTCATAGTCGATCCCCAGCCGTTCCGCGACGCCGGGGCGGTAGTTGATGGTGACGACATCGAACGTCGGGAGGATCCGGTAGAGCAGCGAGCGCCCCCGGGCGGTGGAGAGGTCGATGGCGAGGCTCCGCTTGCCCCGGTTGAGCGATTGGAAGCGCTTGCCCTCGCCGGGGACGATCGCGCCGGCCGAGCGGTCGGGTCGCCCGTGAGCGACTCGACCTTGACGACGTCGGCGCCGAAGTCGGAGAGCAGGATGCCGTTGAAGGGCATCGCCACGATCAGCGAGAACTCGAGCACGCGGGTACCTGCGAGTGGGCCAGTTGGTTCTGCCAAGCCCACCTCCACGGGGTCTGGGTACGGGTCCCCGGGAGCCCGGGGAGGATCGTTGGGGTCTATGTGAACGGCGCCGGCGGGTCAGCCAAGCTCGACTCGACCGGCCGGCGATATTGGCTCGGCGGGGTCTCTTGCCGTCTCTCGGAAGAGCCGTTCGCGATACCAGCGGAGCTCTTCGATCGACTCGATGATGTCGTCGAGGGCCCGGTGGGCGCCGCGCTTGGCCGGCCGCTTGAGCTGCGGGTACCAGCGCTTGACCAGCTCTTTGACCGTGCTGACATCGATACTGCGGTAGTGAAAGTGCTGGTCGAGTTCGCCCATCTCCAGGCGCAGGAAGCGCCGATCGTGGGGGATCGAGTTGCCGCAGAGGGGCGACCCGCCCGGCGGCGTCCACCTCCGCACGAACTCGAGCGTCAGCTCGGCCGCCTCTGCCACGGCGACCTTTGAATCGCGGATTCGGCTGATCAGTCCCGTCTCGGTGTGGGTCTTCACGTTCCATTCGTCCATCAGCGTGAGTTCGTCCTCGGAGCGGTGAATCGCAAGAGATGGGCCGCACTCGAGGATCTCAAGGTCTGGGCCGGTGACGATCGTCGCGATCTCGGTGATCACGTCCCGGCCGGGCACGAGACCGGTCATCTCCAGGTCCATCCAGACGAGGTTGCGGGCGTCGGGTGTGCTCATCCGGCGAGCGTACGCCCGGCCCCCCGCTGGCGTCATACCTCGCAGGTGACCGGGAGTTCGCGGTCGGTCGAGGCCTCTGGCACGCGTGCTAACGTGATCGGTGTGGCCTCCCAACGCTTCCGAAGACTGCTGACCGCCGCGCCCCTTGTGGCGCTGCTCGTTGCGGCGTGCACGGGCGATGACGCGTCGCCCGCGCCGACGGCAGCAGGAGCGAGCGGCGGCGGTCAGGCGGCCGCAGTGACGACGGCGACCCCGGCAACTTCTGTGATCAGCTCAGAATCGACCAGCGCAGCCGGTGAAGAGCGGACCGCCGGGGTGGGTGACGGCGTGTCAGTGCACTATCACGGGACGCTCGACGACGGAGAGGTCTTCGACTCGTCCCGGCAACGCGCCCCTCTGGACTTCGTGGTTGGCAGTGGGCAGATGATCACGGGATTCGATCAGGCGGTGCGCGGCCTTGCCGTCGGTGATCTGGTGACGGTGCGAATCGAGCCCGAGGAGGCCTACGGCCTTCGGGACGAGCGATTGATTCTCGAGTTTCCGTCGGCCGACGCGCCGGAGGGCATCCAGGTAGGCGATCAGGTGCAGCTCAGTAACGGGCAGCGTGCCGTCGTGATCGAGCTCACCCACGAGATCGTGCGCATCGATGCGAACCACGCCCTGGCCGGGCAAGCCCTGACCTTCGAGATCGAACTCGTCGTGATCAGGTGAAGGGCGGCCGACTCGGCAGCGCCGAGGGGGAGACTCGCGACCGGCCGACCGCCTCCGGTGGGGTGCTCTCGTGGAGTGGGGCCCCTGGAATTGCGACGCCGGGCTCGCGGTGACGGTGCAGCGCAATCGCTAGATCGGCAGCGCCTCGTCGTCGACACCCTTGGAGCGGTAGACCGCACGGACAGCTTCCTTGACCTGATCGACGTTCTCGTAGCGGCGGTCGGGAATCGCCTGGAGGATCCGGGCAACTTCGCGATCGAGCCCACCCTTGTCGCGCCCCATGGTGTAGATCGCCGACTTGGAGATCGGGTAGTGGAAGCCCTTGAACGCAGCTTCGAAATCCTGCTTGCTGGCGTGAGGTGTGGCCATGTCCATGCTCCTTCAGGAGATGATCTTATCGCGACATCGTGGTCGCTCAAGTGTCGTCGGCGGCCCGCAGGCCCGTCGGGGATCAGGCGCCGCTGCTCCGCCCCCGCGATCGGCCCGTCTCACCGCTTCCGAAGATGCGGCAGCCGGTGCCTCTTGAGCCCGCCCGTGCGCAGCCCGGACTATCCGGTAGCGAATGAAGCCCTCGTCCACGTACCTAGTGACAGGGCGCGCCAGACCGGGAGGGCCCCCGTAGCTGGCAAACGATCTCACCGACTCGTGGCCGCTCAGCTGCACGGCGAATGCCGCATCGGCATCGTGGAGGCCGCTGTCGCCATCGCTGAGCGGTTCGCGGCCAATCGCGGTGCTGCCTCGGGCCCCGTACCGGCCGGTGCGGCCTGGACTCCCGGCAGCGGGCCGGCTGCCGTAGACTGAAGTGGTTGCCGCCTGCCTGCGCGGTTGACTCGCGCCGCTCCGCGCGGGGGAGGTTTCATCGATGCCACTCTACGAATACCAGTGCGACGACTGCCACCACCGGTTCGAGCTGCTGCGGCCGGCCAGAGAGGCGGCGATGCCGCAGCCGTGCTCGCGCTGCGACGCCGACTCGCGCCGCGTGATGTCGAAGCAATGGTCCGCCTTCATCTTTCGCGAAGGCCGCCCCAGGCAGCTTCCCGACGACGGCGGCTACTACCACCTCGGGAAGAAGGTGACCAAGCCGATCACGGGTTCGGTGCAGGGTATCGAGCACCCTGAGATCAACAGGAAGCCGCCTCCGAAGCCGCTCACCATCGAGGAGATGGAGAGGTACGAGTACACCAAGGAGCAGAGCGTTCGGCACCTGTTCGAGACCGGCCTCGACGCGACCGACGGGGCGGCGCAACAGGAGATGAACCAGCGGTTCGCCCGCCGCGGCACCGCCCGCGAGGAGCAGGTGAAGCGACGGGTTCGCACGACGGTCGCGAAGCTGGAGTACCAGAAGCGCCAGGCCCGCCGCCGCTAGGAGGTCCGCGAGGAGCCCAACCTCCTCGCCTGCCCCGACCGCCCGATCAGGGGGACCACCCCAGAGAGCGACTACCAGGCGACGACTCCTGAGGAGGCCGCCGCCGGGGCGGCGCGCGCGAGGGAACGTGCGGGACGCTGGCTATACTTGCCCCCACAGCAAGAGACGGTGGGCCGAGCCTGCCACGACGATTCGAGAGGGTATCAGTGGAAATCCGGAGACTTGGCCGTTCGGGGCTTGAGGTGTCTGTCGTTGGCGTTGGCTGCAACAACTTCGGGCGTCGGTGCGATGTGACCCAGACCCGTGCGGTCGTCGACCAGGCGCTAGACGTTGGAATCAATCTCTTCGACACGGCCGACATCTACGGCGGCGACGGCCGGTCCGAAGAATTCCTCGGCAAGGCGCTCGAGGGGCGTCGCCAACAGGCGGTGATCGCGACCAAGTTCGCTGGCCCGATGGGCGAGGGTCCGATGACCCGGGGCACCTCGCGCAGGCACATCATGGATGCCGTCGACGCCAGCCTTCGCCGGTTGGGAACCGACTACATTGATCTCTATCAGGTGCACTTCCCCGATGCGGCCACGCCGATGGAGGAGACCGTGCGTGCACTCGACGACCTGGTCGGCGCGGGCAAGGTGCGCTACCTGGGGAACTCGAACTTCGCCGGCTGGCAGATCGCGCACGCCAACTGGATCGCCGAGCACCATCACCAGACCCCCTTCATCGCCGCCCAGAACGAGTGGAGCCTCCTCAAGCGCGGTGTCGAGCAGGAGGTGGTCCCGGCAGCTCAGGCGTTCGGTCTCGGCGTGCTTCCCTACTTCCCGCTGGCCAGTGGCCTGCTCACCGGCAAGTACCGTCGAGGCGAGACCGCGCCGGGGGGCACGAGGCTGTCTGAGGGTCCGGCGGGTCAGCGCGCCCTGACCGACCGCAACTTCGACATCGTCGAACCGCTTGAGGCCTACGCGCAGCAGTGCGGTCACACCCTGCTTGAGCTCGCCTTCAGCTGGCTCGCCTCCCACCCGGCGGTCGGCAGCGTGATCGCCGGCGCCACCAAGCCTGAGCAGGTGGTGTCGAACTCCACCGCGGCCGGCTGGTTCCTGACAGATGAGGAGCGGGCCGCGGTCGACCAGATCGCACGACCGTAGACGCACGCTGCTCCGCCGTCGCTCCGATCTCGAGCCGCCGGCCGGGGCAGGTAGGGCACACCAGTCCACCCCGTGAATGCCCGAGAGGTCAGGATGAATAGTCGAGGGAACCTCGATGGCGTGCGCGTGGTCGACTTCACGCGGATCGTGGCTGGCCCGTATGCCACGCGGATGCTGGCGGATATGGGCGCCGATGTCGTCGTCGTAGACGCCCCATCGGGCGCCCGCGGCGCGTTGCCCCAGTCCGCACCGCGCCGATCAGCCGGCACGGTCGAGAACAGCCTCGGGAAACGCTCGATCGTGCTCGACCTGAAGTCTCCAGATGGGATCGATGTGGCTCGCAAGCTGGCCGCGCAGTCAGATGTGCTCGTCGAGAATTTCTCTCCCGGGGTGATGGACCGGCTCGGACTGGGGTACGAGCAGCTCCGAGTTGCCAACCCCCGGCTGGTCTTTGCCTCGATCAGTGGATTCGGGCACGGCAATAGCTCCTCTCACCGCCGGGCGTTCGGCGCGACCGCGCATGCCGAAGCCGGGTGGCTCTGGGTGCAGCAGCAGGCCGCCGCGGCCACAGACCCGTTCGCCCCGGGAGTGACCGTGGCGGACCTGATCACGGGCACGCTGTCGTTCTCAGGAATCCTGGCGGCACTGCTCGATCGCGAACGAACGGGACTCGGCCAGCATGTCGACGTCTCCTTGATGGATAGTCAGCTACAGCTGGCGAATCAGGTTGCGAGCGAGGCGCTCAACGGCCGAACGGAGGCAGACTGGCAGCCGTTCAGGCACCCGATTCATCCGACCGCCGATGGCGGCCACCTGACGATCAACATCGGGACGCTGGGCCACTTCGAGCGCATCGCACGCGGCCTCGGTCACGACGGCGCCGAGAGGGAGACGAACCCCCGCGAGGCCAACCAGCAGGTCGCGCGGTGGGTCTCGGCGCTCACGACCGCCGAGGCGGCACGCGGTCTTCGGGCCGCTGGCGCCGCCTACGGCGTCGTACGCTCGATGCCGGAGGCGGTACGCGATCCGTTCTTCGCCGAGCGGGGGATGATCGTCGAGGTCGATGATCCGATCGACGGGACGCACCGAGCGGTCAGCTCGGCGGTGTTCTTCTCAGACACGCGGAGTCGCCCGGAGGGACCCGCCCCGCTGGCAGGAGAGCACTCCCAGGCGATCCTCGAGGAGCTCGGCTATGGGACTGAGCGGGTGACCGAGCTGCTGGCTGGCGCGGTGGCGCAGCACCCGCCGCTCCGCAGCGGGACGGGCTAGAACGATCGGCCTGCCGGGGCCCAACGGTCAGCGCCGGACGCGGTATCGGAGGAAGACCTCGCCGCTCTCGGGATTGGGTGTCGCGGCTAGCAGCCGTAGCTCCGTGAGCCGCTCTCGGAGTGCCGGGCGGGGGGAGTGGAACGGTGTCACCGTGCCGTTGCCGCCGACGATCCGGGGCGCCAGCGTGAGGAAGTACTCGTCGATTAGTCCGGCGTCGAGGAAGGTCCCGTTGAGTTGGGAGCCCCCCTCCAACAGGAGGTAGCGAGCGCCGAGCTCCTTCCGCATGTGACCGAGCATCCACTCGATCGGCCGTTCAGCCGGTAGTTCGATCGTCTCGCGGCCGGTAGTTGAAATCGCCAGCAGCCGATCGCGGCGGACTGCTGAGCCGAGATAGACGACCGCCCGGAAGTCGGTGGCGGTGAAGAAGAGCGACTCCAGCGGCAGGTCGCCCGAGGCGCTCACGGTGGCGGCGATCGGTGTGCCGCTCTTCCCTCGCTCTTCGCGCAGGCGGACCAGTTCGGGGCGGCCCAGGCGCGGCGAGGCACCGGTAGCACGCAGCGTAGCGGCGCCGACGAGCACGACATCGGCGTGAACACGGAGCTCCCGCATCAGACGGCGATCATCGTCGCTGCCGAGACCCCGCTCGGTCCCCTCGACCACGATCTTGCCATCGGTCGAGGCCACCATGTTCACGTAGACGTAGGGCCGACCCGCTGGTGGCTCGGGGAAGTCGAGGATGGTGTAACGGTGGGGGGTGGCCTCGGGCAGCAGGGCTCCTGTCGCGATCACAGCAGGTGGCCAGCGGTGACCGGCATCCTCAGGGAATCAGCAGGATATCGCCGATCCGCAGGAGCGAGCCGCTGCCGAGCCGATTGGCAGAGCGGAGCGACGCCACGGTGGAGCCGAAACGCTCGGCAATCGCGGTCAGCGAGTCCCCGGCCACGACCGTGTAGCGGTAGGGCTCGGTGGTGGCGGTGGGAGCTGGGATGGCGAGCGTCTGGCCGACCACGAGCGAATTTACGTCGGTGAGCCCGTTGGCCGAAGCGATCGCTCCGATCGTGGTGGCGAAGCGGTCGGCGATGGCGGTGAGGGAGTCTCCGGGGAGCACGGTGTAATGGTATTGCTCGGGGTCTGGAAGCCGGTCAGGGATCAGCAGTGTCTGCCCGATCGTCAGTGAGTTCATGTTGGCAAGGCCATTCGCCGAGGCGATCGCCTCGGCGGTCGTGCTGAAGCGGCTGGCGATGGCGGTCAGGGAGTCTCCCGCCACGACGGTGTAGTGGACGGGTGCTGAGGTGACGGCGCCGGGTGGTGGGATCACGAGCGTCTGCCCGATCGTGAGGGAATTGGCATCGGCGAGCCGGTTCGCGGAGACGATCGCCTCGACGGTCGTGCTGAAGCGACCGGCGATCGTCGTGAGGGAGTCTCCGGCCACGACGGTGTAGTGGACCGGTACCGGAGTGACCGCACCGGGCCCGGGGGTCAGGAGCAGCTGTCCCACGGTCAGTGAGTCCACGCTGGGGAGCTCGTTGGCCGAAGCGATGGCTTCGACGGTGGTGTCGAAGCGCTCGGCGATCGTCGTGAGGGAGTCTCCGGCCACGACGGTGTAGTGGACCGGGACCGCAACAACTGGAGCCAGGCTGATGCTCCCCGGGATCTCGAGCATCTGGCCGATCCGCAGGAGGTTGGGATCTGCGAGGTTGTTCGCCCCGACGATCGCTTCAACCGTGGTCCCCCACTCGCCGGCAATCCGGCTCAGCGAGTCACCCGGCTGAACGACGTAGAGGCGCGGTCTCGGTGGGTTGTCACGCAGTAGCTCCCAGAGGGGCGCTTCGCCGAGCCCGTAGCGCCAGACGGAGAGCGCCTCCGACTGGCTGGCGTAGGTTTCGGTGAGGAACTCCCGCCACTCGCCGGTATCGGAGGTTGTGCCGTCACCGATCGGGTGAATTGGCAGACCGAGGTGCTGGAGATGGCGCACGGCCGACTGCAACGCGAAGCGAGGTGTCATGCCCTCTGGGCCGGGATCGTCACCCGCCTCTCGGAACTTCTCCAGGTTGTCGGCTGACCTGAAGATCGCCCAGTAGGTCTGCGGGGCCAGCGCGTCGCTGAACGAGGCGAACTCGGCCAGTGGAATTTTCGGGAGTTCCCAGGGCCGGGCATCGAGCGACATGATCAGGGTGGCGTCCGGCTGCAGCCGACGCAGCTCCGTGCCGTAGGTGACGGCGTCTGCGGCCGAACCGGTCCAGAAGCCTTCGTGCGCCTCGACATCGAGGAAGAGGATGCGCGCGCCGGCATCCAAGACCGACGATGCGAGCTGAGCTTCGACCAGGGGATCCTCCCCATGGACGACGCACCAGGCGTGCAGGGGCACGTTCCCCTCCTCGAAGAAGGTCCGGAGCTCAGAGAGAGAGTCCGGATCGCTGACGGCATGTGGGCTCGGGTCGAAGGTGGACATCCAGTCGCTTCCATCGTGCGTCTTGATGGCGAGGCCCAGCTGGTGGGCGGCCAGCACCTCGCGGATCCCCACAGGGGTGAGGCTGGAGCCGAACTGCCAGAGCCAGGCGATGTGCCGTGGGGCCGAGAGGTCCGCCGGCGACGGACTGGGTGGGGTTGCCGGGCGGCGGACGAGCGAGTCGGCAAGCGCACGCCTGGGGTCGAAGAACAGGGCGCCGGGGACCGCGGCGGCTGCGGCGAGAAAGCGGCGACGAGAGACGTTCTGGCCGAACCAACCCAACCGAGACCACCTCTGGTTCCCGCACCGAGTATCGCACGCCGACAATCGGAGCAGGCCGCGGGCTTGATGCCTGCAGGTGGGCGCGCACACTGGACCGAGGGGCGACGCAGCCGGGGCGACTACGACGGGATCAGCATGGGCCTTGAGATCAGGGCGGCCCGCCGCGATGAGCTTGAGGACTACCTGCGGGTCGTGCACTATCTCTTCGCCGCCCCCCCCCCCCGGCCAGCGAATACGAGGACCACCGGAGGCGATGGGACTTCGATCCGTCGCGGACGATCTGCGCCTTCGTCGATGGGCAACTCGTTTCGACCTACGGCTCCTTCCCGCTCCGCGGGCGACTCAACGGCCCCCGGTACCGATGACTGGAATCACCAACGTGGGCAGAGCTGGCCCTCGCCCAGCGGCCCTACGGCGCGTCCGGTGTGCTGACGGTCGCGGTCGTCGACGAGCTCTGCGACTGGAATCGGGGGATCTATCGGATCGAGACCGAGGGCAGCGAGACGGAGCTCACCAGGACCTCGGACGAGGCCGATCTGACGCTTTCGGTGGAGCGGCTGGCGCAGCTCCTGAGCGGCTACGCAAGCCCCGGGGAGCTCGCACGTATGGAGCTGCTCGATGCTCCAGGTCGGCGCGTACTGGCCACCGCCGACGCGCTCTTTCGGACCGTTTACCGGCCGTTCTGCCAGGAAGAGTTCTAGACGCGTCATGAAGACGGCTGTCGATGCGCTGCTCGCCATCCCCGTGGCACTCGCCTTCTCGGTGATGCTGTTGGCCTGCACGCCCGGGTCGCCCCCGCCGACCTCGCCGCTCGCCGAGCGCGGGCAACCGGTAGCCGTTTCACGCGCCGATGTGCTGACCGCCGTGGCGAGTGGGACCACGGGCGGCTACCGGCTGAGCGTCACGATTAGCAGTCCCGACACCGGCTGCGAGCAGTACGCGGACTGGTGGGAGGTGACGAACGAGGACGGTTCGATGCTCATCTACCGGCGCATCCTCGAGCACAGCCACGTCGATGAACAGCCGTTTGAACAGAGTGGTGGCCCGCTCGCCATCGATTCCGCCACGCCGCTGGTGGTGCGAGCGCACAGCAACCGCTTCGGCTACAGCGGGACGGCGCTGCGCGGGTCGATCGCCTCAGGGCTGCGGCCCTTTGAGCCAGCTGCCGACTTCGGTGGAGAGCTCGAGACAATCGACCCGCAACCCCAGGGCTGCGCCTTCTAGTAATTCTCGCCTCCCCGCCCTGGCGCGTTGCTATCGTTGGCGTCGCGATCCGCAGCCGCGGTGACGATGGCAAGGAGCCTGTCGGGTGGAGCTGCGCAACCCTCACAGCATCCTGGCGGCGCTGCTGGCCCGCCCCGCCGATGTCGAGCTCGTGCGGCCGCCGTCCGGTGGGGGTGGCCCCGCCTGGCAGGATGTACTGAGGACTGCACGCGAGCAGGGTGTGGCGCTGGAGCCGGGTGATCCCCCCGGTCGAGCGCCTGACGGAGGCGGTCGGGGCGGCGCTGGGTTTGCCGTCGTGGCGCCGCGGCCTCCTGTTCCCCTCGACGACCTGATCCGCGCGCAGGGCGATGGGACCGGTCGCTGGCTGGCTCTGGACTCGCTCCACGATCCCCAGAACGTCGGCGCGATCTTCCGCCTGGCCGCCTTCTTCGGGGTGCGGGGCGTTGTCACCGCTCGTGACCGGTCGGTCGCGCTCGACGCGACCGTGACCGACGTCGCCAGCGGGGGTGTTGAGGCGGTTCCCGCGGCGGTCGAGACCAATCTCCATCGAGCGCTCGTTCGCATGCGTGACGCCGGGCTCTGGATCGTCGGCAGCAGCGAGCACGCCGCCCGTAGCGTCTATGAGCTGGATACGGGGAGGCCGTGGGTGCTGGTCCTGGGGAACGAGCAGGACGGTCTGCGCCGGAGGATCGCCGGCGTGTGCGATGAGCTGGTAGCGGTCAGGCCCGCGCCGGAAGCGCAGGTGCGATCGCTCAACGTTGCGAGTGCTGCCGCGATTCTGCTGGGAGCGCTTGGTCGTGAGCTCTCACCATGATCGGGCCCCCGCGGCCAGTGGGGGTTGAGGCCAAACCCGGGGTTGGCTGGTGAGCAGGTCCTTCGCGTGGATGGCGGCGCTGGCCCTCGGGGCCGTTTCGCTGGAACTGGCAGCTCTCTGGCTGGGCCGGTCGTGCACGCGATCGTTGGAACCCCCCGGACGGGCGCTCCTCGTCTACGACGATGACTGCGGCCTCTGCCAGCGTCTCGCCACCCTCGTGCGGGCCCGGGCGGGCGAGGATCTCGAGCTCGTGCCATTTTCGGCTCTGCCCAGGCCGGGCCTGCTCACCGAGCTGAGCGAGGACGAGGTGCGCGGCAGCGCTCACCTGGTCGACCGGCGGGGGTTTGAGTACCACGGCGGCGAGAGCGTGACACAGGCGCTGCATCTCGTTCCGGGCGGCCAGGTGGCGGCAGTGCTGGACTGGCCGGTGCTGCGCGGCCTGCGGGAGCTCGGTTACCGGCTCGTCGCCGGGCAGCGCGGACGACTGTCCCGCTGGGCCGGGATCTCTGGCAGGCGGCGTAGTCTCTAGTTCCCGCGGGGTAGTCGGCATGGGGAGAGGAGCTCGGTCGGCCCGGCGCCTGGCCCCCAGCCGAGCTCCGTGCCGGCCCTGCGGCTAGAATGCAGCTCGTCCGCTCAGGGCCATCGGCCGGGGCGGCACAGGGGATGCTGAAGCTCCACGGGCCGCGAGTGGGCGCGCGAGGGGGATCCGATGGCTGCGCCGCCGCCGCGACGCATCGAGGAGTTCTACGCACGTCGGCAACTTCAAACGGCCGCGCAAGGTCGCCGCCTCGGTGGCTGGGCGCTGGATGCGCTCATCGGGATTCTGACACTGGGCATGGGCTGGCTGATCTGGTTCGCGGTGGTGGCTCCGCGGGGGCAGACGCCAGGCAAGGCGCTGCTCGGCATGTACATCATGCGCGAGGACGGCACCCGCGCCGGTGGCGGCTACACCTGGCTCCGCGAGGTCGTCGTCAAGTGGCTGCTGTTCGGCATCGGGATCAGCATCATCAGCGGGCTGACCGCCGATTGGGTCGCCCTGCTCTGGTTTCTCGCCCCGCTGTGGTGCCTCTGGGACCGCGAGCGGCAGTGCCTCTGGGACAAGATCACCTCCACCTACGTTGCGTACTCAGCGCTCGGATTCCGCCCCCTGACCGCAGTCGATCTGGAGCTCGGTGGAGAGCAACCGGCCGCCACCTCGACAGGTTCGAGCGAACCGCTGGCCGGATCGCCAGGGCACGCCGTGAGAGGGGACACAGGTGACACCACGTCGACGATGCCCGAGAGTAGCGCCGCCGATCGACTGCGCGAGTTGCAGAGCCTGCGCAACGAGGGACTGATCACCGGGGAGCAGTACGAGGAGCGCCGCGCCCGCATCCTCGAGGATCTGTAAGGGCGTCATGCTTTGAACGCTTCGGCCGAGACGGAGCCGCTGGCCCGAGGTCGGCTCCCGACACCGCCTCGGGCACCCGTGCCAGACCGTGCCCGCACCGCTCGGTGAGCTGCGGCTGGCTCCGGCACCTTCGTACGACCTCTGCGGACCGGCGCATCGCTGGGATCGCTCCAGCTTCCGGTTTGCGAAGCGGTCCTTGTGAACTAGGGTCGGCTCAACCTCGCCTCGGGAGAGAACTGGGTGCGCACGCGCTGGTCCTTCTCGGCAGTCTCCGCCCGCATCGCGGCGGCGAAGTCATCGATGGCGGCAGCGAGCCGCTGGTCAGTGGCAGACAGGATGCGGACCGCGAGCAACCCGGCGTTGCGGGCGTTGCCGATGCCGACCGTAGCGACCGGCACCCCGCCCGGCATCTGCACGATCGACAGGAGCGAGTCCAGACCGTCGAGCCGCGCCAGGGGCACCGGCACGCCGATCACGGGCAGTGTTGTGGCCGAGGCGATCATCCCCGGCAGGTGAGCGGCGCCGCCGGCGCCGGCGATGATCACCAACAGTCCCCGCCCGCGAGCCTCGCGGGCGTACTCGAACATGCCCTCCGGTGTGCGGTGGGCCGACAGGACTCGCACCTCGAATGGGATGGCAAACTGCTCACAGATGTCCGCCGCATTCCGCATCACGGTCAGATCAGAGTCGCTGCCCATTGCGATCCCGACGATGGGCTGCTGCTGGGCCATCGCTATCTCCCCTCAGCTGGCTTGATCCGTAGTCTGTGACATCAGCTGCCTGGCTGCCAGGCGGGCACGCTGCGAGGTCGCCTCCCGCTCCCGACCGAGCGCGGTGACGTGCCCGATCTTGCGTCCCGGACGCGAGCTCTTGCCGTAGAGGTGGATGGAGAGTTCCGCCAGCTGCCCGGCCGGCAGCGCGATCCGGCCGGGAGCCGGCATCTGTGTCCCCTCGGCGAGCAGGTTGGCCATGACCGCAACCGGGCTCCGCAGCGTGGTCGGGCCGAGCGGCCAATCGAGGATGGCGCGCAGGTGATTTTCGAACTGCGAGGTCTGGCATGCCTCGATCGTGAAGTGACCCGAGTTGTGCGGCCTGGTGGCGATCTCGTTGACGAGCAGCCGACCGGCGCTTTCGAAGAGTTCGAGCGCCATGATGCCGACCAGGTCGATCGCGTCGGCGACCGTTCGGGTCAGATGTGCGGCCTGCTCGTGTAGCCCGGGCGAGATCGCGGCCGGGGCGATCACCTCGGTGCAGATCCCGTCCCGCTGGACGGTCTCAGCGATCGGGTAGAGAACGTGTTCGCCGCTGGGCCGCCGGGCGATCAGGCCCGCGAGCTCCCGCTCGATCGGGACGAACTCCTCGCAGAGCAGCGCCACGCCGTTGTCGGACGCTTCAAGAACGAGTGCGTGCGCCTGGCTGGCGTCGTGCACAACCCAGACGCCGCGGCCGTCGTAGCCGTCCCGCTGCGCCTTGCAGACGACTGGCCAGCCACAGTCTGCCGCGAAGGCCTCGATCTCGGGGCCGGTCGCGACCGCACGGAAGCGTGGCACCGGCAACCCGAGCTCGCTGAACCGGCGCCTCTGGTGCAGCTTGTCCTGGGCGTGCAGGAGGGTGGCCGGTGAGGGAAACGCGCGCTTCCCGGTCGCCTCGATGGTGCGGATCGCGTCGAGATCGACCAGCTCGTGGTCGAAGGTGATGACATCGCAGCGCTCGGCAAAGCGAGTCAGATCGCTCGCCGACTTGGGCTGCCCGAGCTCAACGAACGGCCAGATCTGCGCCGCGCCATCCCGGGGATCGGCGGCCAACAGGACGATCGGGATGTCTAGCGGTGTAGCGGCTTCGATCATCATCCGGGCGAGCTGGCCCGCGCCGACAATGCCGACGGTCGGTCGGTCCCGGCCGGTCGATGGTGATGTGGTCGACATTCGGGCCAGTTTCGCCCCCCGGGCCGTTCCTGAACAGGGCCCACCGCCCCCGAGGGCTCGCGAATCGGCGAGTGCTGGGCGGACAGCCGATCTCTCAGCGGTCTCTCATGCCGCCGGTCAAGCGCTGGCGCCCTTCGGAGGATCGGTCGCAGCGGTCGCGGATCTCTTCGAGGGAACGGACCTCGCCGAGCTGATCGACGCGGAGGTGGCGCGGCTGCAGGTGCGTTTCTCCGAAGCTCAGATCGACCTGGATGTGCGGTCGGAGCCGCCCCTGACCCGGGCCTGGTCAGAGGGACTGCGGGTGCTCGACCCCTTTGAGCGAGGGTCTGTGCCGCGGGCAGCGGGAGCGGACTGGGGCTGGCACGGGTCGCACAGCAGGCGGAGCTCCCCGGTGGCATTCTGGCGATCGGCGAGCGAGCGGGGGAGGAACCGAAGTGACGGCCCGCGCCGCTTCCGAGGCCCCCGACGGACGGTGCCTCGGAAGCCGAGGACGTCTAGCACGAACGGGGTTGGCCGGCCCCGACCGCTGGCGATCGCCCGGCGGCTCTCGGCTCCCACGCTGGTGCACCGGCCGCCTATGCTCCAGGCGAGCGTCCGGGGCGAGTGGTGCGGGACGACGGGTGATGATGGGGGTGACCCCGGGAATGATGTACTTCTGGTGAGCTGGCGCCGCCCATTCGAGGTCCTGCTGGTCGCCCTGCGACTCGGCCTCACGTCGTTCGGCGGACCGGTAGCGCATCTCGGCTACTTCCGCAGCGAGTACGTGGAGCGGCGACGCTGGCTGGATGACGCCGAATTCGGCGATCTCGTCGCCCTCTGCCAGTTCCTGCCCGGACCCGCCAGCAGCCAGCTCGGCATCGCGATCGGTTGGCTGCGGGCCGGCCTCCTCGGCGGGTTTCTGGCGTGGTTGGGCTTCACATTGCCGTCAGCGCTCGCCCTCGCGCTCTTCGCGGCCGGTGTCGGGGCGCTCGATCTCGGCGGTGCTGGATGGCTCGCCGGACTCGAGGTCGCCGCCGTGGCGGTCGTGGCGAACGCACTCTGGGGGATGGCGAGGACCCTCTCCCCCGATCGCGCCCGAATCACGCTGGCGATCGCGGCCGCGGTGGTCGTGCTGGTCGAGCGGAGCGCACTCTCGCAGCTGCTGGTGATCGCAGCCGGCGGCCTGATCGGGTGGCGGCTGCTGGCGAACGTGTCGGTACCGGACTCGGGACGGGGTGATGCGGGTCAGCGGGCGGGCTGGCGGTTTGGGACGCCGCTCGCCGTGGCGGCGCTGACCCTCTTCGTCGCGCTCCTGGTTGCACTGCCTGCCGCCCGCCAGCTCACTGACTGGCAACCGCTCGCCCTCGTCGACAGCTTCTACCGGACCGGTTCGCTCGTTTTCGGCGGCGGTCACGTGGTCCTGCCCCTGATCGAATCGGAGGTCGTGGGGACGGGCTGGGTGAGCACCGATCAGTTCCTGGCCGGCTACGGCGCAGCCCAGGCGGTACCGGGCCCGCTCTTCGCCTTCTCGGCCTACCTCGGCTGGATCGCATGGCCCGCGCCCGGAGGCTGGGCGGGGGCGGTACTCGCCCTCGGCGCAATCTACCTGCCGTCCTTCCTGCTGCTGGCCGCAGCGCTGCCCTTCTGGGAGCGGCTGCGGCGGCGAGCGGCCGTGCAGGCCGCCCTCAGGGGCATCGGTGCGTCTGTCGTCGGGCTGTTGCTGGCGGCACTCTATGACCCGGTGTGGAGTAACGCCATCGGAGGACCGGCCGACTTCGGTCTGGCCCTGGGCTGCTTCGGACTACTCTTTGCCTGGCGGGCACCGGCCTGGTCGGTCGTGCTGGTCGCCGCTGCAGGAGGCGAGGTGCTCTCCCGGCTCGCCTGACGCTGCCCCCTCCGCCGGCCGTACCTTGCCTTCACTCCCGCGCTGATCGTTCCAGCCCCGGAGCCGATGCGGGCGGAGCCTCCTCGGCGCTCGCACGCTCGCTGATCTGCTGGCCCCGCTCCCCGGCGGCCAGGATCGCGGCGGCGGCTACCGCAGCGACCGCCATGAGCACGATCGTCGGTCCACGACTGCCGCTGGTCTCGGCGATCACTGCGGCAGTGACCGGCCCGATTGCCCCTCCGATCCCGACGATCATGCGCTGTGTTCCGAGGAAGGTTGCGACCCGTTCCGCCGGAAAGACCTCAGAGGCGTAGATCGCCTCCATCGGTGACCAGACGCCGATGCCAACGCCGGCGACGACGATGTAGAGGAGCGCCAGTGGCACCGTGCCGCTCACCGAGAGCAGCACCGCCGCGAGCGCCCCCACCAGGTAGGTGGCTGCCAGCATTCGTCTCGGTGAGACGCGGCGGATCATCCCCATCACCACGACCCGTCCGCCGAACTGTGCGAAGCCTCGCAGTCCGGCGATCGAGGCGGCGGTTGCGAGCGGCAGGCCCGCCGCCACCATCAGTGGCACCTGGTAGACCATCAGCGTGCTCAGGCCGAGGCTGCCGACTAGGGCCGAGATCATGAGCGCACGAGCGCGCCGATCGGCGAGCAAACTCCACACCGACGGTGTCGGACCGCGCCGGCCGCTGGTGCTCGGCTGTCCGTCAAGTGCAGCAGCCGCGAGGAGCAACCCGACCGCTGCGCTGATCGCCAGCGCCAGGAGGGTCGTCCGCCACTCGGTGGCCTCGACCAGGAAGCCGGTGACGGGCAGGTAGATCGGTCCGGCAAACGCCCCGTAGAGGGTCAGCAGCATGATCGCGCGTCTGGGATCGTGGGGTGCGACGCGAGCCGCCGATGCCTGGGTGACGTGGTAGAAGCCGACCCCCGAGAGCAGCCCACCGCCGGCGGCGTAGGTGGCGGCAAAGAGGAGCACGTTGGGGGCCCGGGCGGCCGCGACCAGGGCGAGGCAGCCGACGATGCCGCCCACGAGCATCACCCGGCGAGCGCCCTGTGCGTCGACGAGGCGGCCGACGAACCCGGCCGCCAGGGCCCCCGACAGTGAGGCCGCTGAGAACGCGCCGGTGACGAGCGGCTCCGACCAGCCGGTCTCGTCGAGGATCGGCTCGAGCAGGACACCGAAGGCATAGAAGGTCGAGCCGTAGACCGAGATCGTGACGAGGCCGAGAGCGGCGATCGCCACGTGGGGGATCCCGCCCGCAGGCGGAGCTACGCTGTCTCTACCGCGCTCGCCCGACACCGCACGCCCCCTCCGGCCGACCCTTGAGCCCCGTCCGGCCCCCGCGGGTGTCGTCAGCTTCCGGGGCCTAGCGGGGCGGCTCGTCCGCCCGCGCGAGGCCCTGCCATTCGGGCTCGACCTGGCCGGCCCGGGCGTTGATGCAGCGGGCGAGCGTGAAGAGCAGGTCGGAGAGCCGGTTCAGGTAGCGAATGAGCGGCGCGGCAACCTCCTCGGCAGCGGCCAGCGAGACGACCCGCCGCTCGGCACGCCGGCAGACCGTGCGGGCGTGGTGCAGCTGCGCCGCAACCGGGTCGCCACCGGGCAGGATGAAGCGCGTCAGCGGCTCAAGTTCGCCATCGAGCCGGTCGATCCAGCGCTCGAGTTCCGCTGCGTCCTCGGCCTCGACGCGCGGCCCGACCGGTTGCCCGCGCTCGATTCGCTGCTCGATGCCCGGCGTGGCGAGTTCACCACCGAGGTCGAAGAGCTTCGACTGGATCACCCGCAGGTAGTCCCCAAGATCACGGTCGGCGATGCCCGCGGCGGCCACGCCGAGCAGGGAGTTGAGCTCATCGACGGTGCCGTAGGCCTCAATCCGGATGTCGTCCTTGGGCAGGCGCGGCCCGCCGAAGAGGCCGGTCTCGCCCCGATCACCGGTACGCGTGTAGATCGCCCGCGGGCTCAAGCACGGGCCCCCACGGGCGGCCGGATCTCGGCGACGTCGGCGAGGAACTCAAGCGCCTCGGGCTGGCGCGTGTCGACCGTGATGCCGGTGAGGCCGCAGTCGGCCCAGGCACGGTAGCGTTCGCGAATCCTGTCCGGCGGTCCGATCAGGGCGCCCTCGTCGAGGAAGTCGTCGGGCACCTCTTCAAGCGCCTCGGCCTTGCGTCCGGCGAGGTAGAGCTCTTGGATCCGCTCGGCCGCCTCGCCGTAGCCACGCTGGATCATCTGCTCCTTGTGGAAGTTCATGGTGCGATGGCCCATGCCGCCGACGTAGAGCGCGACGCCCGGCTTGAGGGCGCGCAGCGCCCCACGGACGTCGTCGGTGATGTTGACTGAGACGCTGGCCTGCATCTCGAAGCTGTCCCAGCCCTTGCCGTTCCCGGCCCGCGCGAACCCCTCCTCGATCCACTGGCAGTACTGCGTTGCGCGGCTGGGGACGAATCCCAGCGGCAGCAGGCCGTCGCAGAGCTCGCCGGCCATGCGCACGTTCGCGCGGCCGCCACTGCCCAGCCAGATCGGCAGGTCGGGGTTGGTATGCAGGATCGACGTCAGGGGCTTGCCGATGCCGAGCGCACCCTCGCCTGTGAAGGGAAGGGAGATCTCCGGACCGTCATGGCTGACCGGGGCCTCCCGCGCGAAGATCTTCTTCATGATCGAGACGTAGTCGCGGATCCGCCAGTAGGGCTTTCCCCAGGGCTGTCCGTACCACCCCTCGACGATCTGCGGGCCGGAGACGCCGAGCCCGAGGATGAAACGGCCCCGGCCGGCCATGGCGTCGACGGTCTGGGCCGCCATCGCGGCGGCCGCCGGCGTTCGAGCGGCGAGCTGGATGATCCCGGTGCCGAGCCTGATCCGTTCGGTCTGGGCGGCCAGGAAGGCGAGCGGTGAGATCGCGTCGGACCCGTAGGCTTCGGCCGTCCAGATCGAGTCATAGCCGAGCCGCTCGGCCTGCTTGACGAGCTCGACAGGTAGCGCCATCTCGGCCCCGGAGTAGCCGATCGACAGTCCCAGTTTCATGATCACCTCTCTTCGCTGTGGCAGGTTGTCCCGGGCACGGGCGAGATGCCTCGGCCGGCTGTGTTTCACTCGAATCGTAGTCGATTCGCAGGCAGCCTGAGTGAGCCGGGGCGCGGGCCCGGATCGGCCCCCTGGGGGTGCCGTTCGCCAGCCGGGTGACGGTGCGCGCATAATTCGGGCGGAGGAGGCAGCCCATGCCTATGGCACTGGAGGGCGTTCGGATCATCGATGCGAGCGCGCCGATCGGCCACTACGCCGGTCGGCTGCTGGCCGATCTCGGCGCCGATGTGATCAAGGTCGAGCCGCCCGAGGGAGATCCGGCGAGAGGTTGGGGCCCGTTCCTGCCCGGCGTTGCCCTCCCGGAGTCGGCGCTGCAGTTCCTGCTGCTCAACGCCAACAAGCGAGGCATGACGCTCGACCTGGGGCAGGCCGCCGACCGCGAGCGATACCTCGCCCTGGCGGCGACGGCCGACGTCGTGCTCGACTCGCTCAGCCCCGCGGAGGCCGAGCGGCTCGGGCTCACGACCAGCGATCTCGGCGAGGCCAATCCATCCCTCATTCACACCTCAGTGACCGGCTGGGGGTTGAGCGGCCCGCGCGCCAACTGGGCCTACGCCGACATCGTCGGCTGCGCGATGTCGGGCGTGATGCAGCTGGCCGGACGGTCCGACGGTCCGCCTGAGCAGCTGCCGGACACGCAGGGCTACCACTGCGCATCGATCGACGCGGCGGCGGGGACGATGGGAGCATTGCTCCACCGCCAGGCCACAGGCCTGGGGCAGCGCGTTGAGGTGTCGATGCAGGAGGCGCTCTCGATCGCACAGGAGACGGCCATGATGCAGGCCGACATCCTCGGCACGAATCGCGAACGCGGCGTGCCGATGCGTGGTCTCAACCTGCCCGGTCTGGGGCTGCACGAGGCGGCCGATGGTCACGTCTTCCTGGTCGCCTCGGGGCTGGCCGGCACCGGCTTCGTCGGACTCCTCGGCTTCATGCAGGAGAGTGGCGATCAGGCAGACCTTGACCAGGAGCCATACCTGAGCTTCATCCATGAGCGGATGAACACAAGCTTCATCATGGCGATGGCCGCCGATCCCGAGCTGGCCGAGCCGATGTTCGAGATCCTCGCCCACCTCGATGAGGTGGTGCGCGCGTTCTGCCGTAAGCACCCCAAGCGCTACCTCTACGAGGGCGGACAGGAGCGCCGCATTCTTGTCGGCATCGTCAACCGGCCCGAAGACATTCTCGAGAGCGAACAGCTGGCCGCGCGCGACTGGTTCCAGACCCTGGAGGATCCGGGCCGCGGCGTTACGTTCCGCTACCCCGGGCCCCAGTGGAAACTGCAGAAGACGCCCGTCGTGCTACGCCGTCCGGCGCCGCTTCTCGGGCAGCACAACGAAGAGATCTTCGCTGAACTGGCCGGCGGTGGGGGGGCGGCCAGAAGGGAGACCCAGGCATGACGACCAAAGCGGCGATGGCGGTTGAGAGCGCCGGCGTGCTCGATGGAGTGCGAGTGCTCGATCTGACCTGGTTCGGCGCCGGGCCGATCTGCACGAGGACCCTGGCGGGGATGGGTGCCGAGGTGGTGCGGGTCGAGACCGAGAAGCGGCCCGACGGCCTGCGCGTTGCGCCGCCCCGCCCCGAGGGCGCACAGGGTTACAACCTCTCTGGCTACTACAACAACTTCAACAGCGACAAGAAGAGCATCACGATCGATCTGACCACCGAGCGAGGGCACGAGCTGGGCCTCGAACTGGTCCGCTGGGCCGACATCATGATGACCAACATGACGCCGCGGGCCGTCCGCCAGATCGGGATGACGTGGGAGACGGTCTCGGGAGTGAACCCCGAGATCATCGCGCTCTACCAGCCGATGCAGGGGATGAGCGGTCCCCACTCAGAGTTCGGCGGCTTCGGCGCGGTGCTGTCGACCATCTGTGGTGTCAACTACCTCTCCGGCTCCGAGGGTCACCCACCGGCCGGTGTCGGGACCAACTACCCCGACTACGTCGTCAACCCGATGCATGCCGCGACCGCGCTCCTGGCCGCGCTCTTCCATCGCCGGCGCACCGGCGAGGGACAGATGATCGACATGTCGCAGCTCGAGTCCTCGGTGGCGGCGACCGCCGGCCCCCTCTTTGCCGCGGCGAACGGCGGGCCTGACTACCAGCGCGCGGGTAACCACGTCGCCTACGCGTCGCCACACTCCGCCTACCGCGTGCGCGATCGCTCAGATCGGAGCGACCGCTGGCTGGCAATCGCCTGCCTCGACGAAGAGCAGTGGCAGCGGGCGAGCGAGGTGATGGGACGCCCGGAGTGGAACCGAGACTCCAGGTTTACCGGGCTTGAGAGTCGCAAGGCGAACGAGGGCGCGCTCGACGAGCTGGTGGCGGCGTGGGCGGCCGGCCAAGACGGTGACGAGGCGCTGGCGGCACTCCAGGCGGCCCGCGTGCCGGCCGGGCTGGTGCTCAACGCCACCGAAATGCTCGGCGATGAGCAGCTCCGTGCGCGGGAGTATTTCCGCTATCTCGACCACTCAGAAGCCGGTCACCGAGCCTATGACGGTGCCGGTTTCAAGATGTCGCTGACCCCGTGTGAGCCGCAGAGAGCGGCCCCGCTGCTGGGTGAACACACCGTCGAGGTGGCAACTGAGATCCTGGGTCTGTCGGGAGATGAGATCGGTGGGCTGATGGCTGAACGGGTGCTCTTCTAGCCCCGTGGCCCGAGGGTTCCCCGGGCCGGCTCGCCGGTCGGCCGGCGGATCTGCCGTTGGCGTTGTTGGTGCGAGGAGGTACCTGGTGACGACTGAGACTGTGGCCAAGACGGAGAGCGCGGACCAGCACGGCGGCGCCCTCGACCGGGAGCGCGTGCAGATCCTCCGTTCGGCGTTCGAGGCCGATCCCGGGCTCCGCCTCGCCCAGAACGCCGTGACGCGCACACAGATCGATCAGCTCGCGGTCAACCGACAGGTCGTGACCGAGACCGATCACACCTTCTCTCACCTGCTCGACCGTTGGGCCGTGACCGATCAGAAGCAGTCCGGGCGCTGCTGGCTCTTCGCCGGGATGAATCTCTTCCGTGTCGGCGCGATGGAGCAGATGGGCCTCAAGGGGTTCGAGTTCAGCCAGAACTACCTCTTCTTCTGGGACAAGTTCGAGCGTGCCAACTACTTCCTCGAGGCGATCATCGAGACCGCCGGTCGTCCGATCGATGACCGCACCGTCGCCTGGCTCCTCAGCCACCCGCTGGACGACGGCGGCCAGTGGAACATGTTCGCGAGCCTGGTTCAGAAGTATGGTCTCGTGCCGAAGGCGGTGATGCCGGAGACGAAGAGCTCCGAGAGCACGAGGCCGATGAACCGGGACCTCGTTGAGAAGCTAAGGGAGGGGGCGCGGGACCTCCGCCTCGGGTACGAGGCCGGGGGGTCTGTGGCCTCGCTCAGGGAGACCAAGGACCGGGTGGTGGGGACCATCTACCGCATCCTCGCCATCCACCTCGGAACGCCACCTGAGCGATTCAACTGGCAGTGGCAGGACGCTGACAACCACTTCCATCGTGACGGCGAACTGACGCCGCTCGAGTTCGCCCGGCGCTACGTCGACCGGCCGGTCGACGACTACGTGACGCTCGTCAATGACCCCAGGCCGGGCAGCCCCTACGGGCGTACCTACACGGTGGAGTACCTGAGCAACGTGGTCGGCGGCGCGCCGGTCCACTATCTCAACGTCGAGGTCGACATGATGAAGGAGCTCACCAGGCGCTCCATCGTCGAGCGCGGCGAGCCGGTCTGGATGGGCTGCGACGTCGGCAAGATGATGCAGCGTGATGAGGGGATCTGGGACGCTCAGATGTTTGAGTACGGCGCGCTGTATGGGACCGAGTTCGATCTCGACAAGGCCGAACGCCTGCGCTACCACCAGACCTTCATGACTCACGCCATGCTCTTCACCGGCGTTGATGTGGTGGACGGTTCCGCGCGGCGCTGGCGTGTGGAGAACAGCTGGGGCGAAAAGAACGGCCGCAAGGGCTTCTACGTGATGAACGACTCCTGGTTCGATCAGTACATGTTCGAGGTGGCGGTGCGGCGTCAGGATCTCCCGGAGGACCTCCAGGATGCGCTCGGACTCGAGCCGATCGTGCTGCCGCCGTGGGACCCGATGGGGGCGCTTGCCCGCTAGGGACGCTCTGAACAGACCCGCATGATCTGTTAAGATGCCTACACGGGATGGTATGGCATTCGACCAGATGACGAGGTGAGCGCGATGGGCGAGGCAACGTTCGCGGAGCTGTACTACGACGCGAAGAAGCGAACGACTCGCCGGGAGCGGTTTCTGGAACGACTCGATCGGCTGGTTCCGTGGCGGCAACTCGAGCAGCGCATTGCGCCCCACTACCCGATGCCGGGACGGGGGCGCCAGCCCTACCCACTGTCACTGATGCTGCGGGTGCACATCGTGCAACTGGTCGACAACCTCAGCGACCCGGCGATGGAGGACGCGCTGTACGAGAATCTCACCGTGCAGCGCTTCGTGGGGCTCAGGCTATCGGACGCGATCCCCGATGAGACGACGATTCTCAACTTCCGCCACCGGCTGGAGGCGGCCGCGCTGGGGAGGGGGTTGCTCGAGGAGATCAACCGCCATCTGGAGGCGGAAGGACTGCAGTTGAGACAGGGGACTGTGGTTGATGCCAGTATCATCAGCGCCCCCTCGTCGACCAGAGCACGGGATCCCGAGATGCACCAGACGCGCAAGGGAAACCAGTGGTACTTCGGGATGAAGTTGCACATCGGGGTGGACTCTGAGAGCGGCATCGTGCACAGCCTCCACACGACGGCGGCGAACGTGAGCGACATCACCGCGGCGCCCGACCTGCTGCACGGCAACGAAAGGCTGGTCTGTGGCGATGCGGGCTACCAGGGCATCGGAAAACGTCTGGAGCAGCGCGAGCGTGCGGTGCAGTGGCAGGTTGCCATGCGACCGGGCAAGCGGCGACTGCTCGACCGGGAGGGTGAGGAGTGGCTCGAAGAGAAGCGCAAGGCCTCCGTGCGTGCGAAGGTCGAGCATCCGTTCCAGATCGTGAAGGTGCGCTTCGGCTACGCCAAGGTCCGCTACCGCGGATTGTTCAAGAACACGCAGCGGCTCGCGTTGCTGTTGGGGCTGGCCAACATGGTTCGAGCGGAGCGCCAACTTGCTGCGTAACAACGGCGCAGTGCGCCCAGAATCCCGCAGCGAGCGCCAAACGGCACTCGCAGAGCCGCTCGCGAGCCCCGATCAGGCCGCATTCCTGACCATCAAGCGATTGAACGCCCCAGAAGAGCCTGATCGGCCGCATTTCGCGGCCAGTTCAGAGCGTCCCTAGCTCTGGCGAGTGAGCCCCCGGGAAGGTGGCCCCGGCGTCGGCGATCGGCCCGCTCTTGAGGCCCTGCGCGTTCCGCCGCCGTCCCGGGCGCTCAGATGGGCCGAACGGCAGGTATCGGCGCGAGCGCGAGTCGCCTCGGTCCGGCACCTGCGCGGCGGCACCTAGTCCGCCGTCCACTGGCGCGGGCGTCCCCGCGGTTCTGATGACCCGCCTCCCGGGACGGCTGGTGATGGCGCCGCCCAACCTGGAACACTGGCTCGGCCAGATGGCCGAGGCGCTGCCGCCGATCCACGAGGTGACGGCTCCCGAGGCGACACGCTCCCGCGCTACCGACCCCGGGTCGATCTCTCCGCGCTCGCCCCGCCCACCTGGTCTCAGAAGCGGCCGGCATCGGCGGGCGTGATCGAGCAGGCGCGGGAGTGGCGGCCTACGGTCGGCAGCGCGGACGGTGGCGGCGATCTTCACGAGGGCGATAGGGAGGGGATGATCCCATCGTGACTTCCACCCGATGAACGTCCTCTGGCAGGGCTCGCAGCTGAGCGGCGTCGTGGACTGGGTGAACGCATCCGTCGGCCCACCGGGGATCGACGCGGGCTGGTGCCGGCAGAATCTGGCCCAGTCCCCCCGGGGTCGTTGCCGCCGAGCGCTCTCGACTTGCCTACGAGGCCAGTTCGGGCGCGCGGCAGGACCCCCGCATGGACGCGCTCGCCCGCGTCGAAGTGCTCGCTGCTCCGTCGGCGCTCGAGCAGCTTCACGATGCGGGGCTCGGCGGTCTGACGGAGGGCATGCGGCGCGCGAGGCTCGATCAGTACGCAGCGCTCGTTGCTGCCCGCACCTGACCGTTTCCCGGCGGCCGCCTCGATCGCGGCCGCGTCACCGAAGCCCCGGCATCCACTGGGGCTATCCATTGCGGGGCCAGCTACTGCAGCGAGGTGCGGATCGCCCATGGAGGCGATCACGCCGCCCGCTCGGTCGTGCCACCGAGCCTAGCGCCCGGATCCGGGCGCTAGGGAGCCACGAGCGAGAGGGGAGCGGTGACGCGGGTGGAGTGCACCAGCGGAATCACCTCTTCGATCAGCCGCTCGGTCTGCCTGACGAATTCGGCGCCGCTCTCGGCCAGCGGTCGCAGCACGAACTTGGAGGCGCCGGCGGCGATGTACTCGTCGATGCGGGCGATGATGGCGGCGGCATCGCCGACGCCCATCATCCGGCGCGGGTCTCCGGCGTCGGCCAGCCGGTTCATGGCTCCGGCGGCCTGCTGCACGATCGGGTCGTTCCACGAGCCGAATCGGAAGGGCATCCCGGCACCGTAGTGATCGGGGTCGACCGGCCGCCCGGCCGCCCGCGACTGCTCGCTGATCGCCCGGATTACGGGCGCGATCTGCACGGGCGACTGCACGCCGCCGAGCCAGCCCGTGCCGTAGTGCGCGGTGCGCCGGACGGCCGCTGGCGACGATCCGCCGATCCAGATCGGCAGCGGCGACTGCACCGGCTTCGGCTCGATCGTGACGCCACGGTAGGAGAGGTGCTCGCCTGAGAAGCTGATATCGTCCTCGCTCCACAGCCGCGCCATCACCTCGAGCACCTCGTTCGTTCGGCCTCCGCGCCCTCGGCTCGAGCGATCGACGCGCCCGAACTCGGGAGAGATCGCGCGGCCGACGCCGAATGCCGGCAGCAGGCGACCGTTGGAGAGATAGTCGATGGTGGCGCACTGCCTGGCCAGGACCAGCGGATCACGGAACGGCACCACCACCACATTCATTCCGAATTTGAGGCGTTCGGTGCGCCCCGCCAGCGCCGCCATCAGGCTCATCGACTCGAGGATCGGCGTGCGGCTGATCAGCCGGTCCGTCTGCCACAGGGAGTCGACGTCGCCGTCCTCCAGGAGGTCGACCCAGCGCCACAGCTCGCGGGCGGAGGCGAAGGGCAGGTTGGCGAGGCCGATGCCGATGCGAACGCTCACAGCTGCTCCAGAGATAGGGCACGCCGCCGCTAGGGGTGCCGTCAGGGGACAGCGCGATCATACGCGCGTGCACGTCCCGGTTGCGGTGCCGGGGCCCGGACTCCTGCTATAACCTGCGCAGGTAGGAGACGGAGGACAAGAGTGGCACAGCAACGAGAGGCCGCGATCGTCGGGATACACGAGTACCCGAGCAGGTACGCGCCCGACGTGTCGGCAATGAACATCAAGGCGTCGTCGATCAGGGCGGCTCTCGGCGACGCCGGGCTGAAGTGGAGCGATGTCGATGCGCTCTACGATGCGAACGATGGTGAGGGCGGTGGTGGTCTCGGCCTCTCGGCCTATCTCGGCATCAAGCCAACGGTGATCGATACGACCCAGGTTGGCGGCTCGTCGTACGAGTTCCAGGCGGCCCACGCGATGCGTGACATCGCTGCCGGCAAGGCCAACGTCGCCGTGCTGTCGTACGGCTCCAAGGCGGCCTCGTTGCGCAGGCCGATCGGCACCGGCGGCGCCTCAGGCGGCGGTAGCTGGCAGAGCAACATGGAGGCGCCCTACGGCGCCACGCTGATCGCCAACTACGCGATGGTGGCGCACCGCCACATGCACGAGTACGGCACGACCAGCGAGCAGCTTGCACAGATCTCGGTGGCGACGCGCCACCATGCGATGCGCAATCCACAGGCGGTGCAGGCGATGACCGACCTGCAGTTCGTCGGCGTCAACGAGATCACCGTAGCCGACGTGCTCGAATCGCGGGTCATCGCCGACCCGCTGCACCTCCTGGAGTGCTGCATGGTCAGTGACGGCGGCGGCGCCGTGGTCATCGCCTCCGGGGACGTCGCGCGCGATACGGCCAAGACCCCGGTCTGGCTGATCGGCAGCGGCGAGGCCACCAAGTACCGCGAGAACCGGGCGGATATCACGACCAGCGCCGGTGCGCAGGGCTCGCCGATCGCCTTCGCCGAGGCGGGCCTGTCGGCCGCCGAGATGGACATCGCGATGATCTACGACTCGTTCTCGATCACGGTGGCGGTCTGCCTCGAAGACCTCGGGTTCTGCAAGAAGGGCGAGGTTGGGGACTACGTCTCCGACGGCAAGCTACGCTACGACATGCCCGGCGGCCCGGCACTCAACACCGACGGTGGCGGCCTCTCCTCGAACCATCCGGGGATGCGCGGCATCTTTCTGCTGCTGGAGAGCGCGCGCCAGCTGCGCGGTGAATCCACCTCACAGGCGGAGAACGCCAAGCTGGCCGTCGCCCATGGCAATGGCGGACTGCTCGGTGGCTCTCACACCGGCGGCACGATCGTGCTGGCAGCGGACTAGCAGCGGACACCCGAGGAGCGAAGAGATGCCAAACCGATCGATGCCGCAATTCCCCGAGCCCGACACGCAGCCCTTCTGGGACGCATGCAAGCGTGGCGAGCTCACCTACCAGCAGTGCTCGGCCTGCAACGAGGTCGTCTTCTACCCCCGCAGCAACTGCAACGCCTGCGGAAGCGACGACCTTGAGTGGAAGGTCTCAGCCGGTGAGGGAACCGTCTACACCTATTCGGTGGTCCGCCAGAACCGGAACCCGGCCTTCGCCGACCTCGGTGCCTACGCCCTGGCCTACATCGACCTCGATGAGGGGTTCCGGATGATGAGCAACGTCACCGGAGTCGACAACCCGCTCGCCGATGTCTCCTGCGGCCAGCGCGTCCGCGTCCAGTTCGAGGAGCAGGACGACGGGGAGTACCCGGTGCCGGTGTTCGTGCCCGCATAGCAACGCTCGCTGCTTCCCCGGGATCCGGACGGCTCGCCAGGCCGCGCCGGGTCGAGGGAGCGGCGCGGGGGCACGCCCGGCGTCTCTTCGCTAGAGCGTGCGCCCGAACCACTCCAGCACGTGCTCGTGGTAGGCGCGGACCATCGCCGGGTGTCCGCTGCGTACGAAGCCGTGGAAACCTCCGGGGAAGCGCACGAACTCAACCGGCTTTCCGAGCCGCTTGAGCACGGTGTAGTACTCCTCGGACTGGGAGATCGGACAGCGGATGTCTGCTTCGCCGTGGAGCAGGAGCACCGGCGTCTCGACACGCGGCGCGTAGGTGATGGGCGAGTGCCGAACGTAGGCGTCGGCGCGCTCCCAGGGGGTGCCTCCCCACTGCTGCTCGCCGAACTGCACGGCGATGTCGGTCTGTCCGTACATCGAGACGAGATTCGTCACCGGCGCCGCCACGATCGCCGAGCGGAAGCGAGTGGTGTGACCGATCGTCCATGAGGTCATGAACCCGCCGTAGGAGTAGCCGTGGATGGCGAGCCGGTCCGCGTCCACATAACCGCGCTCGAGCACCTGGTCGACGGCCGCCATCTGGTCGAGATAGTCCTCTCCTCCCCAGTCCCCGAAGACGCGCGAGACGAAATCCTGTCCGTAGGTCGACGAACCGCGAGGATTGGTCGCCAGAACCAGGTAGCCGGCGCCGGCCAGCATCTGGTGGAGCGGCATCCAGCCGTTGCCGAAGAAGCCGTTTGGTCCGCCATGCACCTCGAGCACCAGGGGATAGCTGCGCTGAGGGTCGAAGTCGAGCGGGAAGGTCAGCCAGCACTCGATCTCGAGGTCTGCCCGCCGCAAGGTGAAGCGCTCGGTGGCGGCCGGCGGGTGGGTGGTGAGGTAGCCGTCGCTGACCCGCGTGAGCCGCTGGCCGGTTCCGCGGTCGAGGTCGAGCGTCATCACCTCCCCGGGCCGGTCGACCGTCGAGGCGACGGTGGCGCCGCGCTGAGCGTCCGCCGAGAGAGAGAGCCCACTTGAGAGCTCGTCCGCCTCGTGGAGCACCGTCACCTCGCCCCCGGCCTCGGCGATCCGGTAGAGGCCACTCGACCCGCGTCGCTCCGCAGCGAAGGTGATCTCCCCCGCTCGCCACGAGAGCGGGGGCGGCTCGGTCAGGGGTGGTCCGCCGCCGGTCGGCTGCAAACGGTCGGGGCTGAGGCAAACAGGGCGCGCCTCCGGCTGGTGGTCGAGTGTCCACAGGTAGCTCTGTGAGTAGGAGGGCTCGTCGCCACCGGAGACGTATGCCAGCCGCCGTCCGTCGGGGGACCAGGTGATCGGGCCGAGCCCGCTCAGGCCTGTCACCAACCGCTCGACCGTTCCGCCGCCTGTCGGGACAACACAGAGCTCGAGCTTGCCCGGCGTACGGCGCTCCCGTTCACCTGAGCGGTCGCCCGAGGCGAAGGCGACCAGCCTGCCGTCTGGAGATGGCGCGGGGAAGTAGCAGTCGTAGTCGTCGCTCGTCAGCTGTCGCACCCCGCCCTCCCTGGCGTCGACGCGGAAGAGCTGTCGGTGCGTGTCGCCGCGCCAACCGATGCCGTCGGCGCGGTAGTAGATGTGGTTGACGCGTCTGACGGTGGGGATCTCCGGGTCGGCGTCCGGGCCGGGCTGATCGGGATCGACCTCGGCCGCGATCACCAGGGAAGAGCCGTCTGGCAGCCAGGTGATCGATCGCACCGCGCCGGCCAGATCGGTCAGCTGGCAGGCCTCACCGCCGTCGGCGGGGAGCAGCCAGAGCTGCGGAGGCCCAACCGTGCCGCCCGGCTCCCTGGCCGAGCGCAGGAAGGCAAGGCTGCCGCCGTCTGGTGACCAGAGCGGGGCCGAGTCGAGTGGGCCCTGCGTGAGCCGGCGAACGGTCGCCGACTCGTCGTCACCCTCCGGGAAGGGGGCGCGTTCGATGAAGGACCAGCGCCGCAGTGTCCCGGGCTCAACGCCCTGGCGCACGTAGGCGATCGTGCGCCCGTCGGGGCGGAGCGCGGGGGAGGCGACCACCTCAAGCTCGGTGACGATGCCGGGGTCGATCGGTCGGGACATGAGTTGCTCCTCGCCCTGGCGCAGGGCTCGTGGTGGCGGTCAGATGCTGATTTCGGGCGGCCCGAGCGGGCTCCCAGACCCCCGTGTCGCGTCGCTAATCGCCGGTCGGACATCGGCCTCAGGGCGCGGCCCGGACCACCTCGTAGCGGTAGGCTCCGCCGTCGCGCTTGATGAGGCCGGTAGCGGGTTGATGGAAGTGCGTGCCTAGTACGACCGTGCGCGTGTCCGCGTAGCGCTCGAGGAAGGCGAGGCGCGCCTCCCGGGCGGGCTGGGGGTCGCTGTCGAGCGGTGGCCGTTCGTGGGGGGCAGCGCACTGGATCGGACTGTGGATGACGTCGCCCAGGATCACGGCGTCCTGGCCCCTCGAACTGATCCTGACGCAGACGTGTCCGGGGGTGTGCCCGTGGCTCGGCTCCAGCCAGAGCGAGTCGCTGACGCGGTGATCGGCAGCGACGAGGTCGACCTGGCTCGCATCGACCACCGGTCGGACGCTGTCCTCGATGATCCCCGGCGGCTCGGGCAGCTCGCTCCAGTAGCGCCACTCACGCTCGACCAGCTGGTAGCGCGCCGCCGGGAAGGTGGGCACCCAGGCGCCGTCCACCCAGCGGGTGTTCCAGCCGACGTGGTCGGTGTGGAGATGGGTGTTGAGGACGATGTCGACATCCCCCGGCGCGGCGCCGGCTCCTGTCAGTTCCTCGAGGAACGGCCCCTGGCGCATGTGCCAGCCGTCGAAGCCGCCGCCCGCACGATCCTTGTCGTTCCCGATCGCCGTATCAACGACGATCGTCATCCCATCGGCCTCGATCACCCAGCTGTGCATCGACTGCAAGATGTGCCCGCGCTCGTTGAGGAAGTGATCCTCAAGCCACGGGCGACAGCGGTCGAGCAAATTCCAGGGTTCGGGGTGATCGGGGAGCATCCAGCGAGCCGAGGTGGGCATCACCAGCTCTTCGACGAGCGTGACGCGAGCATCGCCGATAGAGATCGTGTTCCGAACTGGCATGGCCTGCTCCCCGCTTGGCCAGAAAGGTAGACGCAACGGGGAATCGCCGCCACTCCCCGCGGTCTCTGGCGGCCGGCGTCTAGAGGTGTCGCAGCTGCGAGCGAGAGGCGATCGCCATGGCCCCGAGCATCATCACGGCGCCCATGATCGCGAGCGTGTCGCCGGCCCCGAAGTAGCCGCGCATCAGGCCGACGTAGACGGCCGAGATCGGCAGCAGCCCGTTGAAGGTGAGGGCGAAGAGCGACATCACGCGACCCATCATCGGGGGCTCCGTATGGGCCTGGAGGAGGGTCCGCTGGGAGGTCATCAGGACTCCACCGCATCCACCCCAGATGACCATGATCACGGCGGTCATCCAGTATTCGTTCGACAACCCGATTGCCATCAGCCCCGGTCCAAAGCCGTTGAATGCTGCCAGGAACATCAGCCCGCGGCGGCTAACCTGCCTGAGGGAGGCGAGATAGAACGAAGTCGTGAGCATGCCCACGCTGAGCACGCCGAGCAGGAGCGAGGTCGTGAAGGCGCCCTGGCCGAGCTCGTTCTTGGCGATGTCGGGCATGAGGATGCCGTAGGCGCCGACCCCCGATCCCATGAAGAGGCCGACGATGATCAGGGATCGCAGGGGTTCTCGTCCCCCGGCGTACCTCAGACCGCGCCAGATGTCGGTGGTCATCGAGGCGATGAAGCCGCCCGCCGCCCGCTCGACCGCAACGTAGGGCGGCAGGTTGCAGCGCGACATAAGCGCGGTCGAACTGAGCATGATCACGGCGAAGATGGCGAAGGCGGGAGCCAGCCCGAAAAGCTGGATCGCACCGCCGCCGACGAGAGCGCCGGCGATGTGGGCGACCCCCTGGCCCATGTTCTGGAGGCCAACGGCGCTCATCAGGCGTTCCGTCGGCACCAGCTGTGGCACCATCGCCTGGAGTGCCGGCGTGATGACTGCCACGGTCGTCCCGACCGCGAACGCGAGCACCATTGCGACCGGCAGATTGGCGGCGTCAACGGCGATCGCCAGGGCGGTAAGGGCAAGCATGCCGGCCCCGACCAGCGAGACGCCGATCACGAGGCGACGGCGGTCCATGCGGTCTGACGCGACGCCGGCTGGGAGCGAGACGACCAGGCCGGGAAGGCCAACGGCAAACCCGAGGAGAGCTGGCGCCACCGCGCGATCGCTGATCTCGAGCGCCACCCAGACGAAGGCGAAGCGGGTGATGCCGCTGATCAAGGCGGCGAGGAACTGTGCACCCCAGTAGAACCGGAAGTCGGGGAGCGCCATCAATTCCTGGATCGGGTTGCGTCCGGCGGCTGCCTGCCGCGACGCCGCTGCTCGCCGCTCTCGCCGTCCTGTCGCCATCGGCCGCTGCCTCCAGAGCGCGGTGCCAGCCTGCACCGCCCCGGGGTGCCGCAGCTGTCGGACTCAGGTTGTCATGAGAGCCTCGTCCGGGCGAATCGAGTGATGTGCTCAGGGCGAACATGCCCGATCACGCCGACTCCCGAAGGCTCCCCCGGTTGCTGGCGTCCGGCAGCCACCGGTTCGGGGAACGCCTGGCCTTCCGTGCAGCCCGTGGATCGCTGTCGCCGGGCGAACTCACGGGCGGCGCCCGACGGATCGGCCGGGACCCCGGGCACCTGGAGGTGGGTTCAGGGCTCCCGCCGCCTCAGCCAGTCGGCGACGAAGGGGTTGTGATCGCGCTCGAAGCCGATCGTGGTTTCTGCCATGTGCCCGGGCAGGACACGCGTCTGATCAGGCAGTGCCAGCAGCCGATCACAGATGCTCTGCATCTCCTGTGCGAAGTCCCCGCCCGGGAAGTCGGTGCGCCCGATCGAGCCGCGGAAGAGCGTGTCGCCGCTGAAGAGCAACCCCTCGTCGGCGTAGTAGCTGACACTCCCGGGCGTGTGACCGGGCGTGGCGATCGCTTGCAGGCGAAGCCCGGAGACCTCCACCACGTCGCCGTGCCGAACGAACGCTGCCGGGTCGGGCGGCGGCTCGTCGAGGTCGAACCCGAAGCGGGCGGCCGACTCCCGCCAGCCGGTGCGCAGGAGGTCCAGGTCGTCCTCATGGAGGAGGAAGCTGGCACCGGTGGCGCGGTGCACCCCGGCGACGCCGAGGATGTGGTCGATGTGTGCGTGGGAGTTCGCGATCACCTTGATCGTGACGCCCATGTCGCGCGCGAGGGCCAAGACCTCGTCCGGCTGATCGCCGGGGTCGATGCAGATCGCTTCGCCGCTCCGGCGGTTGCCGATCACCCAGCAGTTTTCCTGAAAGACTCCGACGACGATCCCACGAACCATCAGTTCACTCGCGACTTCCACAGGCGCCCCCTCTCCGGCTTCGGGCGGCCGGCACTAGAGGGCCGCCACGATCGCGTTAGCGGGCGGGAGACCCGTCGCCAGCGGCGTCCAGCTGCGGCCGGTGTCGTGCGAGGCCCAGACGGTGTTGCCGGCCGATGCGAAAGCGGTATCCTCCGAATCCCACAGGCGGGCCACGCAGGGGATGCGTTCCCACTCGTCGCCTCCGGCGCCGCGGTCACTTGAGGAGCGGCTGGAGGGC
The DNA here is from genome assembly GCA_965249675.1 of Dehalococcoidia bacterium. GTDB lineage: Bacteria > Chloroflexota > Dehalococcoidia > UBA2979 > UBA2979. The sequence goes on along the minus strand of OZ252250.1, from coordinate 684,019 downwards.
GGATCTCCGAGCTGCACGCGGGCCCACGTGACGCCGCCGTTGGGGGAGCGGAAGAGGGCGCCCTCGGCTCCCGGCGGGTGGCGGGCGGCGGCCAGCAGCAGGACGTCCGGTGAACCGGGCAGGATCGCCAGTGAGCCACCCCACGAGCGATCGAGGCCACCCAGGGACTGCACCCAGCTGAAGCCACCGTCGTCCGATCTGTAGACCCCGGTACCGCTGGTGGCGAAGAGGCGATCGGCCTGCTCGGGGTGCTCGGCCAGCTGGTGAAGCATGCTATCGAGGCCGTCTGAGCGCTCGAGCCAGCTGCGGCCACCGTCGCGCGTGTGCCATGCGCCACCACCGGCGAGCCCGATCAGTGCACCGAGCTTGGGGAAGATCACGCCGGCCACGTAGGGTTGCCGGTACCCCAGGGGGATGCCGATGCGGCGGTGTTTGATGACGTTCTGTAGCCCGTCCATCTCCTGCCAGTTGCGGCCCCGGTCTTCGGAGAGATGGAGCTGGGCGCCGTGCGTTCCGACCCACACGGTGCCGCCCGGCGCGATCCGGGCGAAGCTCGGATCGCCCTTCCAGCGCTGCTCCCAGCGCTCGTCGTCGTACACCCACAGACCCTCTCCAGGCGCCGCGGCGATCGCGAGCCCATCCCGGTAGTCGACCTGGCTCATGCGGGGCCCATCGACCGATCGCTTGGGCTCGGCGCCCGGGATCACCTGCAGTAGCCCGTCGTCGACGGCGAGCAGAATCCCCAGCACCTCAGCCTCCGAGCCCGTCGTCGGCCCGGCGGCGGGCGACCACTCGCGAGACGATCTCCGGCAGTGCCTGCCCCGATGGGGCTGCTACGACGACGGTTGCGAACTCGGTCAGCGGTGTGGGCTCGGGGTTCACCTCGATCAGCGGCACACCCCGTCTCAGCGCATCGACCGGATACTGGGCTGCCGGGTAGACCACCGCCGAGGTGCCGATCGTCATGAAGAGGTCAGCCATCGCCGTCTCGAGAGATGAGCGGCTCAGTGCGGACGGCGGGATCGGTTCGCCGAACATCACGGTGTCACTCTTGACGACCTCAGAGCAGCGATCACAGGTCGGCGGCAGCGCCTGTTCATCGATCGGGAACTCCTGCCGCGGCCAGCGTTGCTCACAGCCTACGCAGCGGAGCCAGTAGCGGTTGCCGTGGATCTCGGTGATCGAGGTCTGCCCGGCCCGCCTGTGCAGGTCGTCGATGTTCTGCGTGATCAGGTGCGAGACGATGCCCATCCGCTCAAGCTCCGCCAGAGCGATGTGCCCGGGGTTGGGCTCCGAGCTCTCGAGCGCCCGGGCGAAGTCGTCGTTCCGTCCCTCTTCCAGCCGTCGTTCCCACCAGCGCTTGGGGTCGTCCTGGAAGGTGTCGTACTGGTTGAGCGGGGGCTCACCGTGGATCGTCCACAGCCCCCCCTCCCCACGAAACGTCGGGATTCCGGACTCCTTGGACATGCCGGCGCCGGCGAGAACGACCGTGCGCCGGGCGGCGACGAGGAGGTCGGCGGCCCGGTCGAGGGCGTCGCGATGGGCGTTGAGATCGGGAGTATCTGGCACCTGTTGAGGTTACCGGCGAGCACCGGTTGATGGTAGCCGGGCAACCGCTCGGACCGTAGGATCGCGGAGGAGGCCGGCCGCGTGAGAGTCCATGCCGCGATCCCGCCGCTACTCGCCACAGCCGCGCTGCTGGTGGCGCTAGCGGTCCTCCTCGTCTGGCGTGGATGGCCTCTTGAGGAAGAGCGGACTCCCGAACGGGCGGCGATCGCGGCGGCCGAGCGGCAGATCGTGATCGAAGTCGGGCGACCCCTGCCCGACTTCACGCTCGGGGCACCCGACGGAGCGGAGGTTCGGCTCTCCGACTTCCGCGGCCAGACGGTGGTCTTGAACTTCTGGGCGGAGTGGTGCGAGCCGTGCCTGACCGAGCTGCCGATCTTCGAGAGCTTCTGGCAGGCCGAAGGTGGCCAGGGCGACCTGATCATCCTGGCGGTCAACTGGCGGGACGACCCTCAACGGGTGCGGCAGTTCCTCAAGCAGACGAAGCTCACCTTCACGGTTGCACTCGACCCGGACGGCGAGGTCTACGAGCGGTACGGGCTGCCGGGGCTGCCGGTGACCCTCTTCGTCGACGCCGAGGGGGTGCTACGGTCTCAGGTGCTGGGCCCACTCGAACTGGAGCAGCTCCAGGCCGGCGTGGCGCTTGCCGGGGGCACATAGGCCGAGCGGAGAGCCGAGGAGGGGCGGGATCAGATGAAGATCGACTTCGCCTTCCTCTCTGACGCGGCGACCGAGGCTGGCGGCAAGCTCAACGCGCTCGGCATCGGTATCGATCGGGTCGTCGTTCGCGAGCTACCACAAGCCCACCCGCAGCTCGCGCTGGTAACGAGAGTCGCGTTCGACCTTGAGGACAGCCACCAGCAGTCGTTCTCGATCGAGCTGATCGGTCCCGACGGACGCCGGGTGACACCCCTTGTGCAGGGGGAGTTCAAGGTGCGCGCCGATGAGGCATCGGGGATCTCCCGGGCGAACATCATCGTGCAGATCGCGAACGCGAAGTTCACGACGGCCGGGCCACACGAGGCGAAGCTGACCGTTGGGGGCGCTGAAGTTGTCGCCTTGCCCCTCGAGGTGGTGCTGGGCGGCTGACGGCCGCGCCCCCGCCTCCTGCGCCGCTGACAGCCGCGCGGCCGGCGCGGTCCCCCGACCCCGTTCGCTCATCTTGACGTTGCGGGCGCCGCGCTGAGAAGGTACCGGCGGGTTCGTCCGTCCGGCCTGGTCAATGGAGGCAGCATGGCAACGATCGAGGTAGTCGCGGAGTGGCCGGGCCGGGTGGCCGAGATCCACGTCACCGCCGGAGCCGTCGTTGCCGACGGCGATGAGCTGGTCACACTGGAGTCGATGAAGATGCTGACTCCGGTCGAGGCGCCGGCGGCAGGTACGGTCGCCGAGATCTCCGTCGCCGTGGACGATTACGTGGACGAAGGCGGGCTGCTCGTTCGCCTCGATCGTCCCGACTAGGCAAGCCGCCCCTTCGGTCGGGCAGCGCACGACGACCGAGACCTCAGGTACAGGTGGCATACCGATGCCGCTAGTGTCCTGAGTTGTTAACGCGCTGTACAAGCGGGTACGATGTTGGCAGGGCGGGGTGTTGCCCGTAGGGGGTCGCGATGGTCTGGCAGGCTGAGGTCGACGAACTCGAACGACGGCGCGAGATCGCCCACCGCATGGGTAGCCCCGATCGCGTGCAGCGTCACCGCGATCGCGGTCACCTGACGGTGCGCGAGCGGATGGAGCTCCTCGTCGACCGTGACACGTTCCGTGAGCGCGGGGTGCTGGCCGGAAAAGCGACCTATGACGAAGACGGCTCGCTGAGCGACTTCATCCCCTCCAACTACGTGATGGGCGTCGCGAAGATCGACGGCCGGCCGGTGGTGGCCGGTGGCGATGATTTCACCGTGCGCGGTGGAGCAGCCGACGGGGCGGTCGGCGGCAAGGCCGGCCACGCCGAGCGGATGGCACGCGAGCTGCGAGTCCCGGTGATTCGGCTGGTGGACGGCACCGGCGGCGGCGGGTCGGTGAAGACGATCGAGGACATCGGGCGGACCTACATCCCCGGGAATACCAACTGGGACACGCTGGTGAACGCAATGTCCGAGATTCCGATGATCGCGACGGCGCTGGGGTCGATTGCCGGGATCGGCGCGGCGCGGGTGGCGGCCAGTCACTTCTCGATCATGATCAAGGGGAACTCGCAGGTCTTCATCGCCGGACCGCCCGTTGTCGAGCGCGCCTTCAGCAAGCCGATCGGGAAAGAGGAACTGGGCGGCTCTCAGATTCATGCGCACGGGAGTGGTGTGGTCGACAACGAGGTCGACAGCGAGGAGGAGGCGTTCGAGCAGATCCGGCAGTTCCTCTCCTACCTGCCATCCAACGCATGGGAACTGCCGCCCGTGGGCGACGCCTCCGACCCGGCCGACCGTCGCGAGGAAGAGCTGTTGTCGGTCATCCCGCGCGACCGTCGCCGCCCGCACAACATTCGCAAGCTACTCGAGCTGATCGTCGATCGCGACAGCTTCTTCGAGATCGCGCGACACTTCGGTCCGTCGCTCGTGGTCGGCCTGGCGCGCTTCGGCGGCCGCCCGGTCGGCATCCTGGCCAACGACCCGACGAAACTCGGTGGGTCGATGGACGGAGCGGCCTCAGACAAGTTCGCTCGCTTCGTCGATCTCTTTGACACCTTCAACCTGCCGGTCGTGAACTTCGTCGATCAACCCGGCTTCATGCTCGGCACTGCTGCCGAGTCGTCCGGTGTCGCCCGCCGCGGTGTGCGCGCGCTGGCGGCCGTCAACCAGGCGGTGGTGCCATGGGCGTCGGTGGTCGTGCGGCGCGCCTACGGCGTGGCGGGCGCCGGGCATCAGAACCACTCTCGCTGGAACTACCGGATTGCCTGGCCGTCGGGAGACTGGGGCTCGCTACCGATCGAGGGTGGTGTGATGGCGGCCTACCGGCGCGACATCGAGGCGGCGCCGGATCCGGATGCGCGTCGCGCGGAGATCGAGGCCAACCTCAACGCGCTGCGGTCTCCGTTCCGGACCGCCGAGGCGTTCAACATCGAGGACATCATCGATCCTCGTGATACGAGACCGCTGCTCTGCGAGTGGGTAGAGCTGGTCTATCGTTCGCTTGGGGTGATCGTCGGTCCGAAGGCGAGGGGCACACGCCCGTAGCCGCGGCCGGTCGCCCGAGGGTCTAGTCGACGATCCGGTGCTGCCTGAGGGCGGCCATCATCTGCGCCGCCGGGTCGCCCAGGTGGTTGATCTGGCGGGCGGCCCAGCCGTAACGCCTTGCCGCTGTGACATTGGGTGAGAGGTCGTCGAAGAAGAGGACCCTCGCTCGCCCGAGGCCGGCAGCGCCGGTGAAGGCCTCGAAGATCTCGCGGTCGGGCTTGATCGCCCCGAGCACGTGGCTGGCATGGAGCTGCCCGATCCGCTGGAGCGTCGGGTAGTTTCTGAAGTCTCCGCCGGTCACGCCGAGCAGCTCCCAGTGGCGGGCATTGGTGTTGGAGAGCGCGGCGGTGGCCAGGCCCGCGTCGTGGATCGCGTCAATGACGTTCACGATGCCCGGGTACTCGCGGATGGTCCAGGCATCGAGGATGCTGATCGCCTCGGCCTCGCTGTAGGCACCCCCGGAGGCCTGGGAGATGGCACGAGCCCACTCGGGGGGCGTCATCTCGCCGCGCTGATGGGCATCGGCCAGCTTTGGGCCGTGCTCGTGGAAGGCCGCCGAGGCGAGGCCTGGATGGCCCGGCCCGAGGCCGGCCAGGGAGTGAGCCTCGCGCCAGTCCCTCGCGATCTCGACGAGGACCCCGCCCAGATCAAAGACGACGATGTCGATTCGGGGTGTCGCCACCGCTAGATCGCCCCGCCGTCGCGGAGCTCGCTGATCTCTGGCCAGTCGTAGCCCGCCTCGAGCAGGAGTTCCTCGGTGTGCATACCCAGTTCAGGGCTGCCGCCCCTGATCTGGGGCGGGGTCTCGCTCATCTGCACGGGGGGACCGGGGACACGCATCGGACCGAGCTGGGCGTGGGTGATCTCCTGGAAGTAGTCGTTCGCCCAGAACTGGGGATGTTCGGTCACGCCCGCGTAGTCGAGCACCGGGGCGTTCGGGACATCCGCCGAGCTGATCGGCTCGAGCCAGTCCGCCAGTGGCCGCTCGAGGAAGATCGACCCGAGCGTCGCGACCAGTTCGTCCTTGTGTTCGGCGCGCCCGAATGGGTTCGAGAACCGCGGATCCGTCCGCAGTTCCGGGTGTCCGATCGCCTCGCAGAGACGCTCCCAGAACCGCTGTGTGTTGGCGGCGATGGCGATGTGCCCGCCGTCCTGGCACTCGTAGTTGGTGTAGGTGGCGGCCCGGCGCCGCTGAAAGCCGCTCTGGAAGGCGGTCCGGAAGTAGCGCGTGAACTGCATCGACTGGAGCGCCGTCATCCCGCCGATCAGCGACACATCGACGTGCTGACCGACCCCGAACCGCTCGCGAGCGACGATCGCTGTACTGACGCCGAAGGCGAGCAGCATCGCCCCGATCTGGTCGGCAAACCCCCCGACCAGGGCGTGCGGTTCGCCGCCCGGCCCCTCGCCCTGCTCGTACATGATGCCGCTCAGTGCCTGCCCGACGTGGTCGTAGCCCGGTCGGTTGGCCCACGGCCCGTGGCGTCCCCACGAGGAGCCGGAGCCGACAATGATGGTGGGGTGCAGTTCGCGCAGATCCTCGTAGCCGAGGCCCCAGCGCTCCATTTGGCCGGGTCGGAAGTTCTCGACGATGGCGTCGCAGCTCGGGACGAGGCGGCGGACAACATCGCGCGCTCGATCGGTGCGCAGGTTCAGCGTCATCGACTTCTTGCTGCGGTTGTATCCCTCGAAGTAGGCGGAGAACCCGCTCGCGTCCCGCCCGTTGGCGCGGCCGGGCTCTCCCCCGGGCTCCTCCACCTTGATCACCTCGGCGCCCATCTCGGCGAGCAGCATCGTCGCGAACGGACCCTGCTGGTAGCGGGTGAAGTCCAAGATGCGGATGCCGCTCAGGGCCGAGCGCGGCTCTCCCTCGCCGCTCGGCGGGTCAAGGTCCGGACGGGCCATTGGCACACTCCCACTGTGGCTGTCGTCCGCCCGACCCCTTGCTCCTTCTTGGTGGCACGGGGCGGTAGTGGTGCGGCCTCCGCTTCCGGCCGGTGCGCACCACCCGGCCTCGTGGCCGATCGACAGCACCGCTCCCGGTAGCGTACTCGCCAGCCGGCTCAGGGCGCAGTGATCGCAAGTCAGAGCGCACGGAGGAAGAAGGAGAACGAGGACAACAGCCTCCACAGCCGAGCCGGGCCGGCGGCCAGCAGGGCGACTGGATGCCCGTCTCGACGCGAGCCGGCGCCCCGCCCCGGGGCGCAGACGGAGTTCCTCAAGCCGGGGCCGATACGGCGTCCGCGCCAGAGCGGACAGGGGCCGCGCGAAGTGGGGCGGACGTGTATCATCAGCATCGTGCGTGCCGACCCGAGCTGGGGTGACGGTTACCTGGACGAGATTCATCAGCAGACTGGGAGGCAGAGTGGGCAAGATCAGCGGGCACCAGATCATCGCGAAGGCGCTCAAGACGCAGGGTGTCAAGAACATGTACGGGGTGGTCGGTATCCCCGTCGCCATCATCGCGGGCTCGGCCCAGCGTGAGGGCATCAACTACGTAGGGATGCGGCACGAGATGCCGGCGACCTACGCTGCGCAGGCCAGCTCCTACATCTCCGGCCGCATCGGCGCGGCACTCCTGGTCTCCGGCCCGGGCGCCCTGAACGCGGTCGCCGCCTTCGCCAACGCCTGGTCGAACCGCTGGCCGCTGCTCTTGCTCGGCGGCGCCGGTGAGCAGAGCGGTGTCGACATGGGCTTCTTTCAGGAGGCCGAGCAGGTGGCGGCGATGGCGCCGTATGCCAAGTACGCCAAGCGAGCGGAGTCGGTCGAGCGCCTCCCGATCTACATCGCTGAGGCCGTCAAGAAGGCCCTCATGGGTGTTCCGGGGCCCGCCTACCTCGATCTGCCCGGTGACGTCATCACTGGCCAGGTGGAGGAGGAGGACGTCCAGTGGGCGCCGCGCGTGCCCGACGCCAGTCGGCTGATGTCCGATCCCAGCGACGTGCAGGCGGCGCTCGAGTCACTGAAGAGCGCCGAACAGCCGCTGATTATCATCGGTAAGGGGATCGCCGCCTCACGCGCCGAGGCCGAGATGCGCCGCTTCGTCGAGGCGACCGGCATCCCCTACCTGGCGATGCCGATGGCCAAGGGCATTCTCCCGGACGACCACGAGCAGGCGGCCGCAGCGGCGCGATCGTTCGTGCTCTCCAACGCCGACCTGATCTTCCTGGCCGGCGCCCGGCTCAACTGGATGTTGCACTTCGGGTTGCCGCCGCGCTTCCGCGCGGATGTGCGGGTCGTGCAGCTCGACTTCAACCCCGAGGAGATCGGCGTCAACGTCCCCTCCGAGGTGGCGATGATTGGCGACGCCAGGGCGACGCTCGGGCAGCTGCTCGATGCCCTTGATGAGGAGCCGTGGCAGTTCCCGCAGGACTCTGAGTGGCTCAACTCCGTCAGGGCCGAGGCTCGCCAGAACGCCGAGGCGATCGAGGCGATGTACGCCGATCACTCGACACCGCTGCAGTACTACCCCGCCCTGAAGTCGATCGACAATGCGCTACCGAACGATGCGATCATCGTTGCCGAGGGCGCTTCGACGATGGACATCAGCAGGACGGTGCTCAACAACTACGAGGCGCGCACGCGTCTCGACGCCGGTTCGTTCGGGTCTATGGGTCTGGGACACGGTTTCGCCGTGGCGGCGGCCGTTGAGCACCCGGATCGCAAGATCCTCTGCCTGCAGGGGGACGCGGCATTCGGCTTCGCCGGCACCGAGTGCGAGGTGGCCGTCCGCTACGGCCTGCCGATCGTCTGGGTCGTCTTCAACAACGGCGGGATTGGTGGCCACACTCAGGAGCAGATCGACAGCGGTATGGTGCCGCCCGGTGCGATGAATCCGGCCGCCCGCTACGACGTGATGATGGAGGGCCTGGGAGGCGTCGGCTACAACGCCGAAACGATCGAGGAGCTCGATGCCGCGCTGGCCGAGGCGCTCACGCTTGACCGACCATCCCTGATCAACGTGCCGATCGCCGCCGATGCCAAGCGGAAACCGCAGAAGTTTGGTTGGTTGACGAGCGCTGCTCACTAGGGAGCGAGCCAGACCGCAGCCGCCCCCCGGGCGCATGAGATGCGGCGGAGCCCCCGCCGCATCTCGGCGTCCGGTGCACTTCGGGCGTCCGGCACGGCATCTGGAGGGCATCCCCACCACCCGGGACGGCAGCCAGTCGACGGCGCTGCTATCTTCCGGCGGGAGGAGCACGCCATGACGACCTACCACCCGATGCCCGCCTACGAGACCGGCCCCGTTGAGGTCGGCGAGGATCTCTACGCTTACCTGCAGTGGGATGGTGGCTGGGGCATCAGCAACGCCGGTTTCGCCGTCGGTGAAGAGGGGCTGCTCGTGATCGACGCCCTGATGGCCCCCCAGATGACCAACGCCTTCGTCCGCTCGATGCGGGAGATCAGCCCACTGCCATTTCGCCATCTCGTCAACACGCACATGCACGCCGACCATACGAACGGCAACCAGTTCATCGAGGGGGCGGAGATCGTCGCCTCCGAAGGCTGCCGCCGGGAGATGGTGGCCGCCGACGAGTTCGCCCGCGAACAGGCGCGCGCCAGGGCGCCCGGGGATCGCGGTCCCCGGCCGTTCTGGATCCAGGACTCGTGGTGGGAAGAGCTGGCTGACGTGCATCCGGTCATGCCGGAGACCACCTTCGATAGCCGTCTGACCCTGCACTACGGGCAGCGGGAAGCGCGGCTCTCCCACCATGGGCCGGCCCACACGCTCGGCGATTCACTGGTCTACTTTCCCGAGGCGAAGGTGCTGTTCACAGGTGACCTCGCCTTCTTCTACGCAATGCCCCTGTGCCGCGGCGACATGCCCAACTGGGTGCGGATCTGCGACCTGATCCGCGGCATGGACGTGGAGACCATCATCCCCGGCCACGGTCCGCCCGGCGGCAAGCGGCAGCTCCAGGACATGCAGGAGTTCATGGAGTTCATGGTCGATCGGGCGAGGGACTGTTTCGAGAATGGCCTGTCCGAGGCCGACGCCGCCCGCGCGATCGACATCGGGGACTGGGCGAAGTGGCCCGAGGCCGAACGTAAGGAGATGAACATCGGCAACCTCTACGAGACCTTCCGTGCGGAGACGGGCTGATGCAGGATCCTGATGTGACCACGGTCGGACTCCTCCATCCGGGGGCAATGGGCTCTTCGATCGGTGCGGCGGCGAAGGCCTCCGGGGTGCGCGTGGCCTGGGTCTCCGAGGGGCGTAGCGAGGCGTCGGTGGCGCGTGCCGAGGCGGACGGGCTTGAGGACGTTTTCTGGCTCAACGCGCTCGTGAACCAGAGCCGCGTCATCATCTCGGTCTGTCCGCCGGAATTCGCGACGGACGTTGCCGAGGAGGTCTGCGGGCTTGGCTACCGCGGGATCTACGTCGACGCCAACGCGATTGCACCCGAGACGTCTCGCGCGATCGGGGAGATCGTGGAGCGAAACCACGGGAGCTACGTCGATGGCAGCCTTATCGGTCCCCCGGCCCGGCAACCCGGATCGACCCGACTCTATCTCTCGGGCGACCAGGCCGAGCAGGTGGCGCTGCTACTCAGTGGCGGGGACCTCGGCGTGAGATGCATGGGCAACCGTATCGGCGCCGCCTCGGCTCTGAAGATGGCCTATTCAGCATGGACCAAGGGTACGAGTGCGCTGCTCGCGAACATCTGGGCGCTGGCCCTCGCCGAGGGCGTACTCGAGCCGCTCACCGAGGAGTGGGAGCAGTCCCAGCCACAGCTGCTCGAGCGCTCCCGGCGAGGTCTACCCGTCGCGGCCGCCAAGGCGTGGCGCTTCGTCGGCGAGATGGAGGAGATGGCGCAGACCTTTGAGGCGAACCAGCTGCCCGACGGCTTCCACCGGGCGGCGGCCGATGTCTATCGCCGGCTCGAACGGTTCAAGGACGACCCCGATGCGCCGGGCGGGTCAGAGCTCGCCAAGCATCTGCTGGGAGACCGATGGGCGAGGAGTCGGGTGCCCTAACTGTGACCTGCCAGGGGACTGACATAGACTGATCGTCTGGTGGGCGGTCCACTGTGCGCCTCTCTGTTGGCTGCCGGGAGTTCGACCATGGGCGACGTGCGGCGCGCGTCGTGGCTGGCTGGTGTGCTGGTCGTGGTGGCGTCACTGGCTTGCAGCGGCGGCGGTGACGATGCTCCGGCGGCGGTGAGCCCGGTTGCAACGGCCGCGACCGCAGAGACCGTCGGAACGCCGGCGGCAGGGCGGGCGACCGAGACCTCCACGGCAGAGGCGAGCAGCCAGGCGCCGACGGCGCCCTCGGCACCGCAACAGACGACGGCCGCCCGGGCGGCGCCGACCGTAGAGTCGACCCAGGCCGGGGTGACGACGCCGGCGGCGACGCCGGCACCGGCCACGGCGGCAACCACAGCGACGCCGACCATTGCGGCACCAGCCGCGCCGACAGCGACGCCGACCACTGGGGCACCAGCCGCGCCGACAGCGACGCCGGCCACTGCCGTGCCGACGGCGACGCCGACACTGGTGCACGCAACGCCGACGCCCGGAGCGACCGCAACCCCCGAGCCGGCGGTCGTCTACGACTTCCCAACCGGACCGGCCCGCACGATCTCGGCCGACTACGAACTGCCGACCGACTACGTGGACCACACCGGGGCCTATCTCCCGACCAACGGGAAAGCGACGCTGGTCTTCGTCGATGCCATCTGGTGACCGTCCTGCGCGTTGACGCGGCCCGTCGTGAACGGGCTCAGGCTGGAATACCAATCACAAGTCAACTTCGTGATCCTCGACTTCGATGATCGTGACCAGCGCTCCCTGGCGGGGGAGATGGGCGTGGCCCGCCACCCGGCATTTGCGACCGTGCCGCCGAATAGCGGTCCCGACACTGCCGGCGACCGGGCGTTCGGCCCGCTCAGTGAGTCCGACCTGCGGGAGGTGCTCGATCGGCTCGTCGCCGTCCACCAGCCCTGACAGGTCGGACCGGTAAGCCCCCCGAGAACGCGGTAGGGTGCGATCGGCGGGTGTGATGCCCGGGGGCGAGACGCTATCCGGCGCCTAACCCGGGGGGTCTACGACTACGCGGTCTGGCTGGACACCCGCCAGCTGCTCCAGGGCCACTTTGACGTACCCGGGGGCGACGATCGCGACGGTGCGCTGGTCGCGCTCGGGGAGCTGCCGCTCGGCGAGGTGGCCCGCCTTCAGTTCGAGCGAGACACGAGCGGCCCAGGGCGCATGTACTACGGCCTCAACCTCAGATACCTGACCCCGGCGAGCGAGGTTGAGGCGCTCAACCGCGGCTTCTCGGTCTCTCATCGCTATTCGCTCCTTGATGAGCCTGACCGAGCGGTCACGACTGTCCGGCTAGGCGACGTGGTGCGGGTGACCGTGACGATGGTGGCGCCGGCCGACCGCCTCTTCGCCAGGGTCGAGGACTTCCTGCCCGCCGGGCTGGAGCCCATCGATCCGCGCCTCAACATCGTTTCCGACTGGCTCAAGCGGCAGCTTGAGGCAGAGCGCGCGGAGGCCGTCCAGGGAGGCGGGCAGTCGTACGCCGCCCCCTGGTACCGCTGGTACTACAGCCCCTGGGACCAGGTAGACATTCGCGACGACCGGCTGACGCTGCACGCCGCGCGGCTCCCGAGAGGTGTCCACGAGTACGTCTACTACGCGCGCGCCACGGCGCCAGACGACTTCTTCGTCGCCCCCACGCATGCCCAGGAGACCTATTTCCCCGAGGTATTCGGGCGCTCCGATAGCGGCCGCTTCACGGTTGAGCCCGGCGAGTAGAGCCAGGCGAGGGCCCGGCCCGGTTGCGGCGCCCGGTTACCCGCAGATGCCGCGGATCGTGCGGTGCAGGATCTGGATCCCCATCCGCAGATTCTCGATCGAGAGACACTCGTCGTTGCCGTGGGCGGTACCGTTCTCCTCCGGTCCGAGCAGGACCGGGATAAAGCCGTAGGCCGGAACACCCCGCCGCCGGAAGACCCTGGAGTCGGTGAAGCCGGTCGAGACGCTCGGCACGACGATCGCGTCCTCGACCGCATCCTTCGCCGTGGCGGTCATCAACCGGTAGAGCTCGGTGTCCATGGTGGACGGTTCGGTCGATGACTCGAATTCGCGCGTGATCTCCACCTCAGGGTCGTCGATCACGCTGCGCAGCTCCTCGATGAACTGCTCGCGGTCGTAGCCCGGCACCAACCGGCAATCCAGGGTGGCCGTGGCGTGGGCGGGGATGACGTTCATCTTGACGCCGGCATCGAGCATCGTGAGTGAGATCGAGTTCGTCTGGAGCGATCTGAGGCGCGGGTGCTGCTCGGCCAGGCGGGCGAGCACCTCTTCGCTCGGTGGTTCGTCCAGGACGCCATGGTCGTGAAGCTGCTGGAAATACTCGCTCACCACCGGCGTCGGCAGGAGCGGCCGCTCCCACTCGCTGATGCGATCGAGCGCCCGCACGAGCCGCACCGCGGCGTTGTCGTCGGTCGGCACCGAGCCGTGGCCGGGCCTGCCGGTGGTGCGCAGCGTCAGCCAGAAGGGGCCCTTCTCGGAGACGCCGATGTTGAAGGTGGGCCGCTCCTTACCGAGGATGTCGACCGTTCCGCAGGCCCCCTCATTGATCACGTAGTCACACTTGAGCAATTCGGGGTGTTCGCGGTCGAAGAACTCGACCCCGTAGTCCGATCCGGCTTCCTCATCGGCAGCGGCCATGAACACCAGGTCTCGCTTGAGCGGGAGGTTGTAGCGGTGATGGAGGAGGAAGGAGACGAACTCCATGATCCCCATCCCCTTCATGTCGACGGCGCCGCGGCCCCAGATGAAGCCATCGCTGACCTCGCCGGCGAGCGGCTCCTTCGTCCAGTGCTCGATCTCGAACGGGACGACGTCTGTGTGGTTGAGCAGGATCAGCGCGTCGCCCCGTGAGCCGTCGCCCGGCAACCGGGCGACCAGGCTCTGCCGGCTGTCGGTGCGGCCGAAGGTCTGATACTCGATCCCTTCGGCATCGAGGATCTCGGCGAACCACCGCGCGGCACGGGTCTCATTCCCCGGTGGGTTGACGGTGTCGACGCGGATGTAGTCGGAGAGCCATGCCGTGGCCTCCTCGGTCAGTGCGTTCCAGTCCAGTTGCGGCTCTGCCGTGGTTGTCAACGTGATCCCTCCGTGGGTGACTATTGCGGGTAGGCGGCCTTGAACCGCTCGATCGCGAGGATGTGCTGGCGGACGCCTTCGCGCCCACGACCCATCGTGTTGACGGAGAGATGGGTGGCGCCGGCCTCGCGCCACCTCTCTGCCAGCGCGGTGTCGGCCGAGAGGTCGTCGGTCAGGTTGAGCCGCGGCTCGATCCCGATCGCCTCGGGGTCACGCCCTGCCGCCAGGGCCGCTTCGCGGATCTCGGCGACGCCCGCGGCCAGCTGTGCCGGGTCCTGGTACTGCGGGAACCATCCGTCGCCGAGTCGGCCCAGTCGCTCCTTCACGCGATCGGACATTCCGCCGATCCAGATGGGAATCGAGCGGCCGGGCGGCAGCGGCTTCAGGCCGGCACGCGTGATCGTGTGGTACCGCCCGGCGAACGTGATCACCGGCTCCGCCCAGAGCTGGCGCAAGAGCGCGATCTGTTCCTCGACGCGCCGGCCGCGATTGCCGAACTCCTCGCCCAGCGCCTCGTACTCGACGGCATTCCAGCCGACGCCGATCCCGAGGCGCAGCCGGCCACCACTGAGGACGTCGACCTCCGCTGCCTGCTTGGCGACCAGCGCGGTCTGCCGCTGCGGCAGGATCAGGATGCCCGTCACGAGCTCGAGGCGGGCGGTCAGGGCGGCCAGGAAGCCGAAGAGCACGAGTGGCTCATGGAAGAGGGACTCGTGCGTGTAGGGGCGACGGAAGCCGCCCGGCCGACCGGGGTCGGCGCCGAGCACATGGTCGTAGGCGAGCAGGTGCTCGTAGCCGGCGGCCTCGGCGGCGAGCGCGTAGTCTCGCACGCCCGCCGGATCGGCTCCGATCTCCGTCTGCGGAAAGACCACTCCCAGTTGCACCGGCGCGCCCCCTTGCCAACCCGACCATCTTTCCGGTCCCGATCGCGACCTGTCAATCTCCGGCCCGCCGGCGCTGCCGCCCAGGAGGCGTGCGATCCGGCGCCCCGGAGGGACCGGAGAGACGATCGCCGGTAGCCTCAGGGGGTTGAGCGGTCGTAGCGAGGAGCCTCCGACGATGCCGGCACTTCCCACCACCGGTCCCCTGGCGGGACTGCGAATCCTCGATCTGACCTGGGTGCTCTCCGGGCCCTTCGCGACGATGACGCTGGGCGATCTCGGTGCAGACGTGATCAAGCTCGAGCGGCCCCCCTGGGGCGATGTGTCGCGCACGACAGGTCCTGTCGTCGATGGCGAGTCGGGCTACTTCCTCTCGGTCAACCGCGGGAAGCGCTCGCTCTCCATCGACCTCAAATCGGACACCGGCAAGGAACTCTTCCGAGAGCTGGTCGGCGAGGTCGATGTGCTCGTTGAGAACTTCACACCGGGGGCCATGGATCGCCTCGGCCTCGGCTATGAGGCGCTGTCGGTGCTTCACCCGCGCCTCGTCTACGCGGCGATCTCCGGATACGGGCAGACCGGACCGATGCGCCTTCTGCCGGCGCTCGATGTGGTTGTGCAGGGGGCCGGTGGTGTGATGTCGATCACGGGCGAGCCGGGCGGCGGTCCGATCCGTCCCGGCTTCTCGCTGGGGGATCTGGCAGCCGGGCTCTACTGCGCTGTCGGCATCTTGGCCGCGGTGCGGGAGCGAGAGCGCTCCGGCCGTGGCCAGCTCGTCGACATCTCGATGCTCGACTGTCAGCTGGCAGTGCTCGAGAACGCCTACATGCGCTACCACGTGACCGGCAAGACGCCTGAGAAGCTCGGGACGCGACATCCGACGGCGGTCCCGTTCCAGGCATTCCCGACCGCCGACGGGCACCTCGTGATCGCCCTCTCATGGGGCGTGCCCAACCAGTGGGGGCTACTCTGCGCCGAGCTGGAGCTGCCCGAGCTGATCGACGACCCACGCTTCTCGACGGCCCAGGAGCGCTCGTGGCATCATCCGGAGCTGGAGCGGCTGCTCACCGGGGCCCTCGCCGGTCGGACGACTGCCGAGTGGGTGGAAGCGCTCCAGCGCTACGGGATTCCGTGCGGCCCACTCAACGACATCCCGACCGCGGCGGCGCTGCCGCAGGTCGCCGCCAGAGAGATGCTGGTCCCGGTCGAACACCACACGCTCGGATCGATTCCGCTACCGAACACGCCGGTCCGAATGTCGCGGACGCCTGGCGGGATCAAGGGCACCTCCCCCGACATGGGGGAGCACAGCCGAGAGGTGTTGTCCGAGCTCCTGGGGACCAGCGAGAACCAACTCGACGGGCTGGTTGAGCGCGGCATCGTGTTTGAGGAGCGGGCAGCGATCGAACTGGGGTGAACCCCGAGACATGGGCCCGCTGCGCTCACCGGCCGGTCGGCTGTTCTGCCGCCCGCCCCGATCGCGTCGTTCCCGACTCGTGATCGAGGCGGGACGTCACCGCCCGTCCGGAGCGTCGGTCGTCGTGTGCGCGCCACCTCCGCTGCCGGGGCATCGGTCGTCGTGCGCGCGCCACCTTCGCTGCCGGGGCGCCGACCGCATCGATCGCCCCGGCGCCAGGTGGGCCCGGTCACTGGCTGTAGCCCGAGGAAGGCGCCAGCTCCTCGGCGTTCGCCGAGAGCCACTCCAGCAGGAAGCGGAAGTCGCGGTAGGCGTCGAGCGACCCGAGACGCGCTGCCAGCGAGTCGAACTCCTCCAGCAGTGCAGCGAGATCGGAAGCGACTCCCCCCGCATCGACCTCCGCGTTCTCGTGCTGCGGTGAGAGCGCGCTGTAGCGGTCCGCGGCCAGACCCACGATCGCGCCTAGGCGGAGGTAGCGGTCCCTGCTATCGAAGGGCGCGTCCGTCCGCCCTGCAACCTCGGAACGCTGGCTCCACGTCTCCCCGGTGCTCGGGTGGACCCAACGCGCCTCAACCTCGGCCAGCACGACCGAGTGGCCGAGCGCGCGATCGCGCAGCACCAGCTCGTAGAAGACCGTCGTCGCGGCCCCCGAGGGAAACTCGGCGAACTCCTGGCGGTTCTGCTCGAAGGTGTGGTCCGGTGAGATCCGGTTCTCGTAGCCGACGATGCGCCATGCATCCACCAGGCGCGGGTCCCAGCTCACCTGCGCGCGTGTCTGGTCGGCGAACGGCGTGGAGAGCGCGAGCCAATTCTCGCGGCTGAAGGTCGCGCGTGCCTGCGCCGTGTCGTCGAGGTAGCGCTACCAGCCGTTGCCGTGCTGGGCCAGCTGCTCGAGCAGGTAGTCGTTGTAGTTGGCGATACCGACGCCGATGGTGATGAGCCGCAGCGGGTTGCGGGGGTCGGTCTCCCGTGAGGACTCAAGGATCGCGAAGGGGTCAGTGGCGTCCACGTTCGCGACGCCGTCGGACATCAGGATGATGTAGTTGAATGCATCTGGTCGCTCCCGGCGAGCCTCGTCGGCGAGCCGCACGCCGAGGTTGAGCCGGGCCTGTACGTTCGTGCTCCCGCCCGGCTCGAGCTGTTGGATCGACCACTCGGCATCGCGATCATCGGGCCGGGTGTGTTCGACGGTCAAGGAGCGCAGAACGTCGCTGCTGAACTGGACGACGGCGATGCGGTCGCGTTCGCTCAGGCTCTGGCGGATCGTCTCCGCCGCCTCCCGGGCGATGGCGACACGGTTCCCGTCGGCCATGGAGCCCGAGGCGTCGAGCACCAGCGTCACGTTCAGGGGCGCCTCGTCGCGCACGCGGGGCGCCTGGAAGGTGACGCGGGCCAGGTGCCGGCCGCCGCCGAGCGGGTGCTCCACGACATCGCTCGTGATTGCGAAGCTAACGTCGTCTGGTGACAGGTCGTAGTCGTAGTCGAAGGCGTTGATCCACTCCTCTGCCCGCACCGAGTCGATGCCCGCGCAAACCGCCGGGGCGGCCACCGGTACGTCCACGCAGATCGGTACCGGAGGTTCTCTCGCGGCTTGCCGGCGCACCGGTTCGAGACCGCGTCCGGGCCACGGACCTGCGGTGAGCGTGTTCTTGCTAGTTTGTGACAACTCGCGCAATATGGGGGATAACGCCCGCGCCGCCGATCGATTACGATGATCGGCCCCCTGCGGACTGCGCGTTCGTCCGTGGATGGAAATGGTCTGCCGTGGCTGATGACCTGAGCCGGCCCCTCGCGGGCCCGGTTTCCCCGTTGAACCCCGAGGCTGGTGGTCTGCTTGCGCCGCCTGGGCCCGGTCACGACGCCTGCGGCACGGGCTTCATTGCCAGCATCTCCGGCCAGCGATCACACCGTGTGGTGGCGCTGGCCGTCGAGGCGGTGATCTCGCTCACCCATCGCGGGGCCGTCAACGCCGACCCGCTCACCGGAGACGGCACCGGCATCACGGTGGAGGTGCCCTTTGAGTTGCTGGCGCCGGAATGTGAGCGCCTCGGCCACCCGATCTCAGATCCCGCCGACCTCGCCGTGGCGATGGTCTTCCTGCCCCCGCTCGAGGCGGACCGGCCAGCGGCACGGCAGGCGCTAGAGGAGCAGGTGCGCGCACTCGGCATCGGCCTGATCGGCTGGCGCCCGGTGCCACACGATCCGAGCCAACTCGGGCCGCAGAGCCTCGCCTCGCTCCCGGGGATCGAACAGCTGCTGGTGCGCAGGCCACCGGGTCTCGATGATGCCCGATTCGAGCGCCTGCTCTACCTCGCGAGGAGGCGGGCCGAGCGCACCTTCCGCGAACGCCGGCTCGACGGCTACATCGTTTCGATGTCGGCCCGGACGGTCGTCTACAAGGGTCTCATGGTCGCCCCCCGCGTGGCGATATTTTTTCCTGACTTGGCCGACCCGAGGACGGTGTCCAGCACCGCGCTCTTCCACCAGCGCTACGCGACGAACACCCTGCCGCAGTGGAAGATCGCACAGCCATTCCGCTACGTCGCCCACAACGGGGAGATCAACACGCTCGTCGGGAACCGCAACTGGATGACGGCGCGCGAGGCCGATCTCACCTCCGAGCTCTGGGGGGACGAGCTCGAGGCGCTGCTCCCGGTGATCTCGCCCATCGGATCGGACACCGCCTCACTCGATGAGGCGCTCGAGTTGCTCGTGCAGTCCGGGCGCGGACTCCTCCACTCGATGCGCATGTTGATCCCCGAGGCGTGGGAGAACATGCCGAACATCGACCCGGCGTTGCGCTCCTTCTACGAATATCACGCAACGCTGATGGAGCCGTGGGACGGGCCGGCAGCCGTCGCCTTTACTGACGGGCGCGTGACGGCGGCCGTGATGGACCGGAACGGGCTGCGTCCGGCCCGCTACCAGGTGACCAGCGACGGCCTCGTGATCATGGGCTCCGAGGTCGGCCTCGTCGATACACCCTTCCACGAGATCGTGGAGTCCGGACGACTCGGTCCGGGCGAGATGATCGCGATCGACAACGAGCGCGGACGCTTCCTGCACACAGAGGAGATCGCACGAGAGCTCGTCGAAGCACAGCCCTATGCCCAGTGGGTCGACCGCAACCTCGTCCACCTGATGGCGGACGACCGCAGTGGTATGCGCGGGGGCGCGCCCGTGTCCGACATCCTGGCGATGGAGCAGCTCCACGGCTACACGCGGGAAGAGATCGAGACGGTGATCAAGCCGATGGCGCGAGACGGCAAGGAGCCGGTCGGGTCGATGGGTGACGATACGCCTCTCTCGGCACTGCAGAACGAAGGGCGGCTGCTCTACACCTACTTCAAGCAGCGGTTCGCCCAGGTCACCAATCCGGCGATCGACTCGATCCGCGAAGAGATCGTGATGTCGCTGGACATGTACCTCGGTCGTCGGTGCTCGGTGCTGGAGACTGCGCCGGAGGCGGCGCGCCTGGTCCACCTGACCAGTCCGCTGATGATGGGTGAGGAGCTGACGGCGCTGCGCCGGCTGGGCATCGACGACTTCCGGGTGGCAACCCTGCACGCGAGGTTCCCCGCCGCGGAGGGTGCCGCCGGTCTGCAGCAGGCGATCGATGATCTCTGCGAGGCGGCTGTCCTCTCGGTCGACGAGGGGCACTCGATCCTGGTGGTGAGCGATCGACTCGTGGACAGCGACTGGGCGCCGATCCCGATGCTGATGGCGGTCGGGGCGGTCCATCACCACCTGATCCAGACTGGCAAACGAATGCGTGCCAGCATTATCGCCGAGACCGGCGACGCCAGGGACGTCCACCACTTCGCCGCACTGATCGGTTTTGGCGCCAGCGCGGTGATCCCCTACCTGGCCTTCGATCTGCTGCGTGGACTGGTTGAGCGTGGCGAGTTCGGGGAGGCCTCCCTGCAGGAGGTCTTCCGCCGTTACTACCAGGCCGTCGATACCGGGATCCTCAAGATCATGTCGAAGATGGGCATCTCGGCCGTCTCCTCCTACCACGGCGGCCAGATCTTCGAAGCGGTCGGGGTCGGCCGAGATGTGATCGAACGCTGCTTCGCCGGTACCACCTCTCGCATCAGTGGCATCGACTGGCAGGACATCGCTCACGATGTGCTCGAGCGCCACGCGCGCGCCTTCCCCGAGGCAGGCGACCTGCCGAGCGGCGGCTGGTACAAGTTCCGCCGCAACGCCGACCACCACGGTCACTCGCCGAAGATGTGGCGCGCCCTCCACCGCACGGTGCAGGGCGGCAGTGGTGCCGAGTACCGGCAGTATCTCGACATCCTCGAGCAGGCACCTCCGGCCTCTCCCCACGACCTCCTCGAATTCGCTCCCGATCGCCCACCGATCCCGCTGGAAGAGGTCGAGCCCGCAGACGAGATCACGAAGCGATTCCAGACCGGTGCGATGTCGCTGGGCGCGCTCAGCCCGGAGGCCCACGAGGACATCGCCCGCGCGATGAACCAGCTCGGAGCTCGATCGAACACCGGTGAGGGCGGGGAGGATCCGAGGCGTTACCTGCCCGACGGCGACAAGCTCGACGCCAACTCGCAGGTCAAGCAGGTGGCGTCGGGTCGCTTCGGTGTGACCACCTCCTATCTCGCCGCTGCGTCCGAGCTCGAGATCAAGATCTCGCAAGGGTCGAAACCCGGCGAGGGCGGACAGCTCCCCGGCTTCAAGGTCAACTCATACATTGCCGAGCTCCGTCACGTGATGCCCGGCACGCCTCTGATCTCACCGCCGCCACACCACGATATCTACTCGATCGAGGACCTCTCGCAGCTGATCTACGACCTCAAGATGGTCAACCCGGAGGCGCGCGTCTGCGTAAAGCTGGTCTCCTGCGAGGGCGTCGGGACGATCGCTGCAGGCGTCGCCAAGGCCTACGCCGACGTCGTCCAGATCAGCGGTGCCGAGGGTGGGACCGGCGCGTCGCCACTCTCTTCGATGAAGTACGCAGGCTCACCCTGGGAGCTCGGCCTCGTCGAGACCCAAGAAGTGCTGGTCAACAACAACCTGCGCGGTCGGGTGACGGTCCGGACCGACGGTGGCTTCAAGCGCGGCCGCGACGTCGTGATGGCTGCGATGCTCGGGGCCGAGCAGTACGGCTTCGGCACGACGGCGATGCTCGCCGTCGGCTGCAAGATGGCCCGCCAGTGCCACCTCAACACCTGTCCGGTAGGCGTGGCGACCCAGCGTGCGGACCTCCGGGAGAAGTACTTCGGCACGCCGGAGATGCTGATCTCGTTTTTCGTTCACGTCGCAGACGAGGTCCGCACGACGCTCGCCGAGCTGGGGTACCGCTCGATCGACGAGCTGATTGGTCGATCCGACCTGCTTCGCCAGCGTCCGGTGCGCGGCGGTCAGCGATCCGACCAGATCGACCTGACGCGCCTTGTCACCCCCATTGATCCCGAGCGGTCGAAACCCCACATGGCGCTCTCGACCCGCAACGACCGCCATGAGGATGTCGTGCTCGACGAGCAGATCATCGAGGATGTCCAGGACGCGATCGAGCATCGCATCCCGGTGCAGCGGCGCTATCCGATTCGCAATACCAACCGAACCGTGGGCGCGCGTCTGTCCGGGCGCATCGCCCTGCGCTACGGTGACACCGGCCTGCCCTTCGGGACGATCAACATCAACTTCGACGGCACGGCCGGTCAGTCGTTCGGCGCCTTCCTGACGCGCGGCGTCCGCCTGCACCTGACGGGTCAGGCCAATGACTACGTGGCGAAGGGGATGAGCGGCGGCGCGATCATGGTCCGCCCCCACCCGTTGCAGCCGACCCGAACACACGAGACGGTACTGGTCGGCAACACGGTGCTCTACGGGGCGACCGGCGGCAGCCTCTTCGTTGCCGGACGCGCCGGCGAACGCTTCGGCGTCCGAAACTCAGGAGCGCTCGCCGTCGTCGAGGGGATCGGCGACCACGGTTGTGAGTACATGACCGACGGTGTAGTCGTGATCCTCGGCGAGACCGGCCGCAACTTCGGCGCCGGAATGTCCAACGGCGTGGCCTTCGTGCTGGACGAGCGCGGGGACTTCCGCTCGCGCGTCAACCAGGAGCTGGTGGGCCTTGAGCAGGTGACGGTTCCAGAGGACATCGAGCTGCTCGAGGCGCTGGTCCGCCGTCACCAGGAGGAGACCGGGTCGCCCCGAGCGACGGAGTTGCTCTCCGATTGGCGCCGCCGCCTGCCGCAGTTCTGGAAGGTGGCGCCCAAGTTCGCCGTCACCGAAGGCGGCGCGATGACGGTGACCGAGCGTCATCTGCGCGCGGTACGCCAGCTACGGGAGCAGGCGGCGGCAGCCCGCTAGCGACCACCCAACCGCACCCAGCCGCACGACGAGCCGAGCTCAGGCGCGCCCAGAGGCGACTGCCGCGATCGCGGTAGACGGTCCCCGCCACCCACTGCCAGAACAGCGGGTCGCGCTGGCGATCTCACGGCCCGCTGTCAGTGCGCTACCCGCCAACGACCCCGACCGCCGTGGTTACTCGTAGCGGAGCGCCTCAGCAGCAGCGACTGAGGCGGCGCTTCTCGCCGGCCAGATCGTCGTCAGGGCGCTGGCGACATAGGCGATGCCGACGATCAGTGCGAGACGAACCCAGGGAACCTGGAAGTCGAGCTCGGTGCCCCCCGTGAATTCGGGGCTGGTGAGGAGGTTGTAGGAGAGGGCTGAGCCAAGGACCACGCCCATCACGACGCCGGTCAGGGCGATGAAGCTCGACTCGAAGAAGAAGGAGGTGGCGACGAGCCGCTTTGAGTAACCGATCGCACGGAGCATACCGATCTGCTGGCGGCGCTCGACGACCGTGCGGAAGGCGATCACGCCCAGTGCGGCGATACCGACGATCAACCCGAGACCCATGAAGCCCTCGAAGAGCAGCTGGAAGCTCGTGGACTGTTCGGCCGCAGCGTCGATGTCCTGCTCGATCGAGTACGCCTCGATCCCCCGCTCAAGAAGAGTCGACTCAATCGCGCGGGCGGTCTGGATCTCCGACGATTTCGAGCGGTCGACGGCGCGGATGTAGTAGCGCTCGCTCGAGCTCCCGCCGGGGAGTGCTTCCGCGGTCTGCTCCTGGCCGAAGATGCCGATCAGCCCCAGCAGGATTCCGCTCACCTGGGGCTCGAAGACGCCGATCAGCGAGAGCTCCTGCGTCTCGCCGCTGGACGGGTCCTGCGCGATCAACCCGACCGGCTCGAATCCGACCTCGCGCGCCGGGTCGTCGGGCGGCAGGCCCACCCGGAACTGGTCGTCGTCACCGAACGGATCGTCGCTCCCCAGGATCTCCGCGCTGGCGATGACGAGCGTTGGATCGGCGGCAAGGGCTGCCATCACGGCCTCGTCGGATGGGTATCCCTGCGCGCGCTGTTGCAGCGGCATCTCTGCAAGGCTGAAGAACTCCTGGTTCCCACCGCGCAGCGGGAACCCACCGGAGGGGCCATCTGTGCCCACCTCGCGGAACTCGGGGAAGCTACTGACGACCTTGCCGATACCGCTCAGGTTCCGGTCGACATCGTAGCCCGCGGTGCGGAGCTCCGTTTCGAGGTCGGAGATGCGGTTGGACGGGTTTCCGGACGCGACGACGTCGAACCCGGCGGCCGCCTCCGCCCCGATGAAGAGCTGGGAGAAGTTGTAGTTGAGGAACGCCATCACGACCAGGCTGAAGACGATCAGGCCGAACATGGCGATGGTCAGGCCGGTGCGGAACTTGGCGGCCAGTGGGTAGGCGATCGCGGTTCGGATTGCCGGCGCCACGCCCCCCATGAAGCGCCCGCAGCGTGAGGCCAGGCCGAGGATGAACTCCGAGTTGAAGACGACCGCGATCGTCGCCGCGGTCGTGATGCAGACCCCGGAGACGAAGAACATCTCGATGTTCCCGGCGATCTCACGAGGCCCCAACCCGAACGGCGAGAGTAACCCGTCGATCGGGTCGATCCAGCCCTTGCCGCCCTCCCAGAGGAGCGAGAACGGCAGCGGGAGCAGCCAGAACCAGACGAGGGCGAGGCTGGCGATCGAGAGCGAGCGGTTGGCACTGACACCCCAGTAGACGGCGAGCATCCCCGCAGCCAGCACGACCAGCGAGATGCCACTGGCGTAGGCGAAGGCCTGACCCCATTGCCAGCCGCCGAAGTACGTCAGGGCGGTTCCGAGCAGGAGCATCACGACCGCCCAGCCGCCCCCGCTGCGGTGCCGGTCCGCCCAGCCCTTCGCCTTGAGGAGGCCGAAGGAGGGAAGGGAAAGGGGTAGCAGCAAGACGAGCCAGAGCCAGAACAGCCAGCGCCGTCTGCTGGCTGCAGCGTCTCTCATCCCAGACACGTAGAAGAACCCGATGGGCACGATGGCGAGTAGCGGCAGGCCGTAGAAGAGGGTCAGCAGGAACACCCCCTGGGCCAGGCCGAGAGTGACGAGTAGGGTCAGCAGCGCGATCCAGGCCACGAGCCAGAGGGCCCCGGCCGTAGCCCGCAGGAGTTCGGACCACGATGCATTGCGACTGCTCAGCGGCTGTGGTTCCGGGAGGTCTCGGATTGCCCGCACGATGTTGAGATTGGCGGCGCGCCACGCTGAGAAGGCGATCGTGGCGAAGGTGATGGTGATCCCGCTGGCGTAGGCGATCACGAACGGCTGCGGACTGGCGTGGAACGCGATGGCGAAGCCGATGGACGGGTCGTTCAGCGCCTGCCCGAGGATCTGGATCAGAAGCCATGAGACTCCGAGCCCGAGCAGCGCCCCCACCAGCGCCGCCCCGATGTTGTAGGCCATGCCCTCAGCGATGTAGGTCTGCGTCAGATTCAGCCGGCTCATGCCGACGGCCCGAGCCATTCCCATCTCCGACCGTCGCTCGGCGGCCAGCATGATGAAAATCAGGAAGATCAAGAGGATCCCGGCCGAGATCGAGAACAGGCCGAAGATCAGGAAGATCGTGACGAAGAGCGAACCGATCAGCTCGCCGAGGCTGACGAATTCCTTCTTCGTGACGGCGATCTCAGCGCCCGACTCGGGCCGTGCCTCCAGGAACGTCTCGAGGCGGCCCTGGACCTCATCGCTGATCTCTAGCGTGTCGCGAACGCCACCGGTCGCAGAGATGACGATCGCGTCGACCGAGTCCTCCTCGCCGAAGAGCGCCCGGGCACTGTCGATGTGCAGGACCAGTCCGCCGGTGCTGGTGCCGTTCTGGCTGGTTACTGCGCTATCGCGGACCACGTCCAAGACCTGAACATCGATGCTCTCGCCCTCGAAGAAGACGGTCACGGTCGAGCCGGGAGCAGCGTCGATCTCCTCGGACAGGTTCTCGGTGATGTAGGCGGCGTCGCCGGAGAGCGCGGCGGTCATGGCTGGACTGCCGTCGAGCGAGCGCAGGCCCCCGAACTCGTCGGCTGTCTCCGGTTCGAGTCCAACGACCAGAGCCGAGGGCTCAGAGAGACGAGCCGCGAGGTTGAGGACCGGCAACGTTCGCCCGACCGAGCCGGTGATGCCATCGATGCCCGGGTCATCTGAGAACGTGGCCTGGAGGTCCTCGAGGAATGCGATCTCGCTGAAGTCCTCAGGGCGGTTCGCTGCGTCATCGTCATCGAGGACGATGACGAAGTCGGCCTCCTCGAACTGCTCGTAGATGGAGTTCGTGACGGAGTAGCCGACGGTGTCCCCGGTGGCGAACGCGGCGCTGATGATGAGGGTCGCGAGCATCATTCCAACCACGATCAGGATCGTCTGGGAGACGCGGCGGCGGATGTTTCGGAACCCCATCCGCACCAGCAGTGGCTGTCGGTAGGCGATCCAGCCAAGCACGGCGAAGGAGATGCTCATCAGCACGAGGAGCCCGATCATGATCGAGTTGATCGGGACTCCGAAGAGGCTATCCACCGGTCGCCATCACTTCCTCGCGCTCGATCAGGCCGTCGACCATGTGGATGGTGCGGTGGCAGCGGGCAGCGATCGACGGGTCGTGGGTGACGATCACGAAGGTCTGGTGCTGCTCTCGGTTGAGTTCCTGCATCAGCGCCATGATGCTGTCGGCCGTTGCCGTGTCGAGGTCGCCGGTCGGCTCGTCGGCCCAGACGATCGCCGGGTTGTTGACGAGAGCACGAGCGATGGTGACGCGCTGGCGCTGTCCACCTGAGAGCTGCGCCGGCTTGTGTGAGGCCCAGTCCGCGAGGCCCATGCGCTCAAGCGCCGCGGCTGCTCGCTCCCTGGCCTCAGCCTGTGGTGAGCCGGAGACGAGCAGCGGCAGCTCGACGTTCTCGACGGCACTCAGGACCGGAAGCAGGTTGTAGAACTGGAAGATGAATCCCATGCGCCGGGCGCGGTAGCTCGTCTTCGAGTTGTCGTCGAGGTCGTCGAGGTCGGACCCCTCGATCACGACCTGTCCGGCCGTCGCATCATCGATGCCGGAGACGCAGTTGAGCAGGGTCGTCTTGCCGCAGCCCGAGGGCCCCATGATCGCGACCATCTCGCCGCGCTCGACACGGAGGTCTACTCCGCGGAGCGCCTGGACCACGACCTCGCCGCTCTCGTAGGTCTTGACCAGGCCGTCGACACTGATGATTGGCTCGCTCATATCGGACCTCATTCCAAATCGCGCCCGATCTCGGAATGCGACCTGCGACTAAGCCGCGCCCGTCGGTCGATCGAGGGTGGTGATGCACTCGATGTGCTGGGTGTGCGGGAACATGTCGAGCGGTTGGATGTCGACGATCGCAAGACCTCCGGCTCGGAAGAGGCGCAGGTCTCGAGCCAGCGTCCCCGGGTCACAGGAGATGTAGACGACGCGCCTGGCTCTGGAGCTCAGTATCGCTTCGACCGTGACCTGCTCGAGGCCTGAGCGTGGCGGGTCGATGATCACGACGTCGCCGGAGCGTAGATCGGGGAGCAGACGTTCGACCGTCCCCTCGAGGCGCTCGATGTTGTCGAACGCGGCAAGGTTGACCGCAGCATCACCATCGGCCGCCGCCGAGAGCTCGATCGTGAGGAGACGCGTGACTTCTGGTGCGAGCTGCGCTGCGAAGGTCCCGACGCCGGAGTAGGCATCGATCACTACGTCCGGGCGAGCCTCGAGCACCCGCTCGACGACGAGCCGCACGAGCTGCTCTGCCTGGCGAGTGTTGACCTGGAAGAAGGCTGCTGAAGAGATGCGGTAGCGGTGACCCCCAAGCTCCTCGTGATAGGACCGCTGACCGCTTGAGGGGCGAGCGCCGGTGGCCCGCGGCCGCCACTTGAGGTGGGGCTGGATCAGGAAGTCGTCTGCGTGCTCGCCGACGCGGATCGAGATCTGGGCCGTCTGCATCGTACGGTCCTGCACGGCACCGAGCAGCTCATTGGCCCGATCCCCGGCGATCTCGCATTTGTCGATCCGCAGGAAGCGGTGGCTACCGCGCTGCATGAAGCCGACCTGTCCATCGCGGCGGACCGTGAAGCGCATGTGGTTGCGGTAGTGCCACGGGTCGTCCATGCCGATCATTCCGAGCACGAGCGATCGGACCTCGTCCTCGGCGAAGCCGCCGAGCCGCATCAGCTGATCGCGCACGATCTCGGTCTTCAGGCGCAGCTGCTCCGGGTAGTCGATGTGCTGCAGCTGGCAGCCGCCGCACCGTCCGAAGTAGCCGCACGGTGCGTCGACCCGTGCCGCGGCGGATCTCAGCACGAGGACGGCTGTCGCCTCGATGAAGCTCGGGCCATCCCACGTGATCTCGGCGACGACCCGCTCGCCCGGGATGCCGTACTCGACGAAGACCACCCGGCCGTCCAGGGCATGGCCGATCGCTCGCCCACCGGCCGCGAAGCCCGTGAGCTCAAGCTCGATAGGCACGAGCGGGCGGTTATGGAGGTGTCGGTCCTTGCGGTGCCGTCGCCTGGGGATCGGTTCTGGAACCCGGGGGGCAGGCAGCCTGACCGTCTGAGGGGATGTCTGCATCCCCCGACGCTACAGGGAGGGTGCCCTTCG
This sequence comes from Dehalococcoidia bacterium, assembly GCA_965249675.1. Taxonomy (GTDB): domain Bacteria; phylum Chloroflexota; class Dehalococcoidia; order UBA2979; family UBA2979. The sequence goes on along the minus strand of OZ252250.1, from coordinate 655,903 downwards.
GTCGATATTCGACTCGGTGGCGCCGTCCGCTCCGATAGCATTGACCAGAGCCGCGTGAGGGGAAGATGAACGAGCCGACAGATCAGACGCCGCCCCACCATCCGGTGCCCCTGCCTGACCTCCTGCGCGAGGTGCTGCCGATCCCGACCGCTCCTCATCACGAACATCAGGTGCTCGAGTTTGTCCGGAGGTTCGCGGGCGCTCGCGGACTCGAGACGGCCGAGGACGACTTCGGAAACGTCACGGTTCGCTATCGGGCGGGCGAGCAGCGGCGACCGCTGGTGCTGCAGGCGCACACCGACCACCCCGGCTTCGTCGTGACCGAGGTGCGGGGCCCGGAGCTCACACTCGAATTCCGGGGCGGGCTCTCGGCCGCCTACGGAGATGGTGAACGACTCCGCATTTATCGACCAGGCTCGCCAGAGGCGAGCGGACGGGCGAGGGTGACCCGGGTCATCTCCTCGACGGCTGCAGGGTCCGGGCCGGCTCGTATCCTCGGGGCGCGCGCGGTGCTCGAAACTGAAGGGGAGGAGATCGCCCCGGGCGACCTGGCACTCTGGGATGTCGACCGCTGCCGAATCCGCGGGAGCCGGGTCTATGCGCGGCAGTGTGATGACCTGGCGGGCTGCGTGACGGTGCTCGCAGTGCTCGATCGCCTCTGCGCTCGGGCAGGCGATGGCGATCTGATCGGCCTCTTTACCCGTGCTGAAGAGGTCGGTCTGGAGGGTGCGGCAGCCGCTGCCGATGCCGGCACATTGCCGCACGATGCCCTGGTCGTGGCAATTGAGACCTCATCGAGCGCTGGCGGTCGCGCCCGGTCCGGGGGCGGCGGGATCATCCGCGTCGGTGATCGCGGTCACATCTTCTCACCCGCCATGACCGGCTGGATGACCGGGATCGCGGCCGCGCTGAGCGAGACCGATCCCGACTTCCGGTACCAGCGGAAGCTGATGGACGCCGGCACGACCGAGGCGACCGCCTTCGATCTCCTCGGCTACGAGACCGGTGCCGCCTGTCTCGCACTCGGCAACTGGCACAACGCCGGCCCCAGAGGGCGGGTGCGCGCGGAGACGATTGACCTCGGCGATCTGGAGCATCTCGTGGCGTTGTGCGGGGCGATGGTCGAGGCTGTCCCGACCTTCGACCAGGTTCAGCGTGCCGCCACCGACCGCTGGCGCCGGATCGCCGGTGAGGTCGGTCCGAGGCTGCGTGAGACCCGGATCGCGCCCGCGCGGCAGGAGCGGTAGACCCCCTGCGCCGCGGGCCCGTCGCTCTCGGTGCTAGGAGGCGGTCGCCTGGCCGACCGTCGGGATCTCCTTGATGTCGGCGAGGATCTCGCGAACCTGGTCCTCTTCATCGGGATTCCGGGGGCTGGCTTCGAAGCCGATCTGCGTATTGATGCCGGCGTAAGCCTCGCGGAGCTTGCCGGCGATCACGTCCCAGGTGCCGCTGACGGCGAACTCCTCGACCATGTCGTCGGTCACAACGCCGACCATTTCGTCCCATTTGCCATCGATCGACAGGCGGTGCAGGTGGGCGGCTTCATCGTCCCAGCCGTGCAGCTTGAGGACGTTTGAGTAGGACCGCGTCGAACCGTAGAAGGAGATCCGGCGACGGATCACCTCGCGTCCGGCCCGGACCTCCTCCTCGCTGCGGCCGGTGGCGAGCATCCCGCCGCCACGGATCTGCAGGTCGGCCGGGTTCTTGCCAGCGCGCCGCGCGCCTTCGTGCACGGCGGGGATCAACACCTCGCGGATGTACTGGAACGTGCTGAAGCCGTGGATCGCGATCCCGTCCGCGACCTCGCCGGCGAGACGGGCGTTGAAGGGGTTCACGGCCGACACAATGATCTTGATGTCGGGATGCTCGATCGGGCCGGGATTGAAGAAGGGGCTCGTCAGCTTGTACTGGTAGTACTCGCCCTCGTAGTCGGGTCGGGTGCCGTTCTGCCAGGAGTCCCAGATCGCTCGCACGCAACGGATGTAGTCGCGGAGGTGCGGCCCGGGCGGCGCCCAGGGCACGGAGAACCGTCGCTCGTTGTGCCCCTTGACCTGCGTGCCGAGGCCGAGGACGAAGCGCCCGCCCGAGTATTTCGAGAGGTCCCAGCCGAGGTTCGCGCTGATGTGGGGGACGCGAGGGAAGGCGATGGCGACCGATGTGGCGAACTGCATCTCGCGCGTGTGCTCGGTGACGAGCACGAGGGGCAGGAACGGGTTGTGCGAGGTCTCCCCGACGCTCACCGAGTTCCAGCCGAGATCCTCAAGCCGCTTGACCCGCTCGGGGATCGAGTGCATGTCACTGGAGTTGATCCCGCCGCTGATGAGCATCGACATTGGACTTCCCTTCGACATCGGTTCAGGAGGGCAAACTCACTCGCCCCGTTCCAAGATGGACCAGACCGCCTCTTCAGTCTCCCGCTCGACACGGCCTTCCCGGAGCAGCCGGACGACCAATCGGCTGTCGAATCCCTCGGTCCTCAGGTGCCGGCCGAGCAGGTCAGATCGGTCGCGGGCCCCGGTCACCACGGCGAGCACCAGCTCCCACTCCGTTGTCGAGCAGGGGACACCGTCCGCCGCCGAGTGCCGGTGGATGCGCGCGTCCCAGAACGAGGGGATCTCCATCGGCTTGAGTGTCTCGTAGGGGCCATGGAAGACCGGATCGGCGAGGACAAAGACCGGTACGCCGTGCCGCAGGAAGCGCAGAGACCCGGAGGCCAGGTGCGGTCCCTGGTTCCAGCCAGGCTCGATCCCCAGCACCTGGCTGAGTGTCGTGGCGACGTCGCTGCTGGTGATGAACTCGAGGTTCTGTGCGTCGGTCGCCACGCCCTGCAGGCGCAGTGCGGCGCTGCCGACCAGCGCCCACGGCGAGCGGTCGGCGGCCTCTTCGATCAGACGGGCGACGCTCCCGAGTGCGGCGTCCTGCGCTGATGAGGGAAGATCGTTCGTCAACCCTGCTGACCTCTCATCCGATCGGAGTGCAACTCACTGGACCGCTGGTCCGGTAGTGACCCCCTGCGCCTGTGCACGAGCTGCCTGACGCGGTGCTAAGATCGGCTCCGACTGCCAACGGTCGCCAGCCTGTTCGGCAGTGGCCGCTCCAGATCATACCCCGGGGAGGCGGTGACCGCCCGGCGCGAAACTCCAGCGTGGCACGGTCGGCCGAGAGGAGGTCTCGTGCCTAAGCAGGTCACTAACGTTGCAGCCGATGATGCCCTGACAACGATTTACCGTCTCTCCCACGATGAGGGTGAAGAGCCCATCGCAGCGCGCATCGCTGAACGTCTGGGGACACGTCCGGCCTCGGTAGCAGGGATGCTGTCACGACTGCGCCGCGACCAGCTGGTCGCGATCGACGCTCGCAAGCACGTCTCGCTCACTCGCTCGGGCTTCCAGCGCGCCGAACAGATGGTGCGTCGTCACCGGTTGGCCGAGTGCCTGCTCGTGAACGTCCTGCAGCTGGAGTGGTGGCGTGCCTATGAAGAGGCGCACCTGATGGAGCACTCCATCTCCGATGTCACCGAACCCCTGATCATCGAGCTGCTCTCCGCGCCGGAATCCTCCCCGTTCGGCTACCCGATTCCCGGTACGAACGGAAACCTGGTGATGTCGACTCGTCGCGTCAGCGATCTGACCGACGGAGAAGTGGGGGAGATCGAACGGGTCTTCGAGGAAGACGAGGAACTCCTGCGCTTCTTCGATGCCGAGGGCATTCGCCCCGGCGCGCCGGTGCGGGTGATCGAGGTGGCGAGCTACCTCGGCACCGTCAAGCTCCGGGTCGGCGATACCGGTGGTGCCGAGATCGTCGTTGGGCTGGCGGTCGCACATCAGATCTGGCTGCACGACGACCGGCCGTGACACACGGTGCCTGCCAGTGAAGCGGAGATGAGCGGTCGCGGCGAGGTTCCGCTCCCCGGCGATCACGAACCGATCGTCGGCCCACGGCTGCGGCTCAAGCCACTTGAGGAGGCCGACCTCCCCGGTCTCTGGCGCTGGCTGGGGGACCCCGAGGTACGGCGGTTCTACGGGGAGCGGCCCGACTCGATCGGCGAGCTGCGCGAGGACTACCTGGAGCGGGGCGTCAACCCGGTCTGGCGCTTTGTGATCGAAGAAGATGGGGAGGGGATCGGCGAGATCCAGTACGGGCATCCCTACCCGGGCGCCGAATTCGTCTGGACGGCCGCGGTCGACATCCTGATCGGAGAGCCCGGCGCGCGCGACCGTGGACTCGGCACCGAGGCGGTGCGCACGATGCTGTCCTATCTGTTCGGGGTGAGGGGCATCCACATCGTGTCGATCGATCCCGAGGTGGCGAACGCGCGAGCGATCCGCGCCTACGAGAAGGCCGGCTTCCGCGCCGATGGCGTGCTTCGCCACCACGCATTCAAACATGGGCGGTACGTTGATGCGTACATGATGTCGATCATCTCAGATGAGTGGCCCGCCGAACGCCGCCGCTGGGAGGCGGAGCGTCCGCGCTCGGTCTGACTCTGGCCCGAGGCCCATCGCCGCCGGGGATCCACCGCCAGCAGCAGCCCCGGCTTCCTGAGCTCAGAAGCGGCTGAGCCCGTGAAGAGCAGGTAGGGGGCAGGTGGCCCGCGTTCGCAGGGCCGGCCTAGAAGGGCGCCTCGCCGATCCCCAGGATCTCGACCTCTTCGGTCGGCTCGGTATTCTCGAAGAGATGCATCTTGACCGGACCGTGAGTCGTGACCGTGCCCTCGCCGGCCCCGATCAAGCGGAGCGTATAGCGGTCCTCGGCGTCGGGGAGATGCGGGGTCTCAAGCTGCGCCGGAGCGACCAGGTGTCCACCCCACTGACCGCCGCGGCCTCGCTCATGATGCGCCCACAACTCGGCGGCCACCTCGATCACGACCGCGCCATCGGGAGCGATGACCCGGGCGATCCCGCTCCAGGTCCGGTTCTCCTGCTCGTTGGTCCCTGCCATAGCACACACCCTTTCGGTGGAGCGCGAGGAGACAGACTAGCACCGGGAGTGACGGCCTGCGTGGGAGCAGCTCGCCCCAGCGAGCGCCCCCGCTAGCTACAGCCGGTGGTCGTACCGCAGGCCATGCACTTCAGGCAGGTACCGCTCCGCACCATCATCAGCTGGCCACATTCCGGGCAGGGGTCGCCTTCGAACCCGCGTTCGCGAGCCTGCTGGATCAGCGTCGCCTGCCGCTGCTGCTCGAGCGCAGCTTCGGCGACGGCCTGACGAGCGGGCGTAACCGGCGTCGGCGCCTCCGCAGGGGGTGGCGCGACCACGCGAGCGAGCGGCGTAATGTCGGCCGGCGGCTCATCGTCGGCGGTCGGGTCCGTGGCAAGGTCGATCGGCCCGAGGTGGGCCAGCTCTTCGCGGTCGAGGTAGGTCACGGCGAGCTCGCGGAAGATGTAGTCGATGATCGAGCTTGAGAACTGGATGCGGTCGTGGCCGGTCACGATCCCGTTTGGCTCGAACTTGGTGAAGACGAACGTGTCCACAAACTTCTGCAGCGGTACGCCGTACTGCAGGCCCATCGAGACGGCGATCGCGAAGCAGTTCATCAGGCTGCGGAACGCCGCACCGTCCTTGGCGGTGTCGATGAAGACCTCGCCGAGGCGTGGCCTGTCACCCGCCGCCCCTTCGAATTCGCCCGTGTGGATGTAGATCGTGTGCCCGCCGACCTTCGCCTTCTGCGAGTAGCCGGAGCGGCGGGAGGGCAGCATCTCTCGCTTGCCCCGCTGTAGCTCGGTGAGCATCTGCTCGGCGGCACGCACGGCCGGGTGCTCGAGCATCTCGGCCTCCTCGTCCTCGGCGAGGTCGTAGTCGTCCAGGTCGTCCCAGGCGGTGGCGGCGAGCGGCTGGGAGAGCTTTGAACCATCGCGGTAGAGCGCCAGCGCCTTGACCATCGAGTCGTTCGCGGACTGGTAGACGTCCTTGACCTCTTCGATCGTCGCCTCGGCCGGCATGTTGATCGTCTTGCTGATCGCGCCAGAGATAAACGGCTGCACCGCGGCCATGGTGCGGACGTGGGCGAGCGGCGCGATGAAACGGGTCCCGTACTTGCCGCAGCGGTTGGCACAGTCAAAGACGGCGTAGTGCTCCGGGCGCAGGTGCGGTGCCCCCTCGATCGTCATGCGTCCGAGGATGTGGTCGTTTGCCGCTTCGACCTGCTCGGGGGTGAAGCCGAGCGCGGTGAGAATGTCGAAGCCGGGGCTGTCGAGATCGGCCTGGCTGAGACCGAGCCCGTCGCGGCAGAAGTCGTCCCCGAGCTGGTAGCGGTTGAAGACGAAGCTGAGGTGGAAGGCGGAACCGAGTGCATCGTCGAGACGATCGAGCGCCGAGCGGGTGAAGCCGCGATCGGCGAGCGTCGTGCGGTTGATGAACGGGGAGCTCTCAAGGTGCTGGGTTCCGACGGTGTAAGCGACGATCTGCTCGCTCTCCGAGCGTGAGTAGCCGAGCCGGCGCAGCGCGGTCGGGACGGACTGGTTGATGATCCGGAAGTAGCCGCCGCCGGCGAGCTTCTTGAACTTGACCAGGGCGAAGTCTGGCTCGACGCCGGTCGTGTCGCAGTCCATCAGGAGGCCGATGGTGCCGGTCGGGGCGAGCAGGGTGGTCTGCGCGTTGCGGTAGCCGTGCTGCTCGCCGAGGGAGAGAGCGCGGTCCCAGGCGCTGCGCGCGGCCTCCAGCAGCGTCTCCGGCGTGTCTGCCGGATCGATCCCGTGGGGCAGCACGGACAGCTGCTCGTATTCGCCAGCGGTCGCCTTGTAGGCTGCCCGCCGGTGGTTGCGAACGACCCGCAGCATCTCTTCCCGGTTCTCCGGGTAGGACGGGAACGCACCGAGCTGTTCGGCCAGTTCGGCGGAGGTAGCGTAGGACTCGCCGGTCAAGATCGCCGAGAGCGCCCCGCTCCACCCCAGTGCATCGGGAGAGTCGTAGGGAAGGCCCTCCAGCATCAAGAGAGCGCCCAAATTGGCGTAGCCGAGACCGAGGGTGCGGTACTGGTAGGAGCGGCGGGCAATCTCCGCGCTCGGGTACTGGGCCATCAGCACCGAGATCTCAAGGACGATCGTCCACAACCGGATCGCGTGGCGGTAGCCGTCGAGGTCGAACTCGCCGCTCTCCAGATCGGTGAAGGCGAGCAGGTTGATCGAGGCGAGGTTGCAGGCGGTGTCGTCCAGGAACATGTACTCGCTGCAGGGGTTGGAGCCGTTGATGCGCCCGCCTGCTGGCGTGGTGTGCCATTCGTTGATGGTTGTATCGAACTGCAGGCCCGGATCGGCTGAGTTCCAGGCAGCACGGCCGATCCGGTCCCAGAGGTCCCGGGCGCGCACGGTGCGGTGGACGGCGCCGTCGGTGCGCCGGGTCAGCTGCCACTCGCGGTCGCTGGCGACGGCGGACATGAAGGCCTGCGAGACGCGCACCGAGTTGTTGGAGTTCTGCCCGGAGACGGTGACGTAGGCTTCGCCCTGCCAGTCCGTGTCGAACTCGCGGAAGTCGATCTCCGCCTCGCCCTGCTCGGCCAGCTGGAGCACTCGCTGCAGGTACCCCTCGGGCACCGCGTCACGGCGTGCCCGCGAGATCGCGCGGCGGAGCGCTCGGTTCTGGCGGGGGTCGTGTCCGCCCTCGGTCGCCTCGAAGATCGCGCTCAGGTGACGGCGCACCAGCCGGGAACCGGCCACCAGCGCGGCTACCTTCTGCTCCTCAGACACCTTCCAGTCGATGAACTCTTCGATGTCGGGGTGGTCGGCGTCGACGATCACCATCTTGGCGGCGCGACGAGTCGTGCCACCTGACTTGATCGCGCCGGCGGCCCGGTCGCCGATCTTGAGGAACGACATCAGCCCCGACGAGTTCCCACCGCCCGAGAGCCCCTCGGCAGATCCGCGGATCGCCGAGAAGTTCGAACCGGTGCCCGAGCCGTACTTGAAGATGCGAGCCTCGCGGGTCCACAGGTCCATGATCCCGCCGTCGTTCACCAGGTCGTCCTTGACGGACTGGATGAAGCAGGCGTGCGGCTGGGGGTGTTCGTATGCCCCGCGCGACATGGTTAGCTCGCCGGTCCCGGGGTCGACATAGGAATGCCCCTGGGCGGGGCGCTCGATGCCATAGGCCCAGTGGAGGCCCGTGTTGAACCACTGAGGCGAGTTCGGGGCGGCGCGCTGGCTGGCCATCATGTGCACGAGCTCGTCGTAGAAGGAGCGCGCATCTTCGTCCGTGTCGAAGTAGCCGTATCTGGTTCCCCAGTAGGCCCAGGTACCGGCCAGTCGGTGGAACGCCTGGCGAGCGTCGGTCTCGCTGCTGAGCGGGGAGCCGGGCACGGCCTCGCGTCGCTCGAGCCACTCGGGGACGCCCTCTTCAGGCACCGCCGTGGTCTCCGCTGGTACGCCGGCCTTGCGGAAGTACTTCTGAGCCATGATATCGGTTGCTACCTGAGAGAACTGGGCCGGCATCTCGATGTCGCGGGCCTCGAAGACGACGGAACCGTCCGGGTTGACAATCCGCGAGAGGCGCCCCTCGAAGGGGATGCCCGTGTAGGGATTGTGTCCGGCGGTGGTGAAGCGGCGACCGATACGCATAACAGGACTCCATGGAAGATCTTACGCGCCGACGCGTAAGCCGGCTGGCTCGCGGTGAGCGGCGAAACGATAGCCTGATCCCGCGAGCTGGCGGAAACTGTTCACCTGTCTAGGCACATTGTGCGAAGCAGGGGGACAGGAATATATCAGAAACTGAAGCGGCCGGGTTGCGTGAGAGAGGGGGGCTCTCCTCAGACCTCGGCCAGGATCGAGGTCAGGTCGTCAGCATCCTTCGGGATCCCGGCGCTGAGATTGAGGGAGCCCGACTCAGTGATGACGATGTCGTCCTCGATACGGATCCCGATGCCGCGCAGGGCTGGCGGGATGTCAGCGTTGTCGGGCGCCAGATAGAGCCCCGGTTCGATTGTGAAGCACATGCCTGCCTCTAGCACCACCGACTCGTCTCCCTGGCGGTAGCGCCCGACGTCATGGACGTCCAGGCCGAGCCAGTGGGAGGTGGAGTGCATGTAGAAGGGTCGATAGGCGGCCTGCTCGATGAGGTCGTCCGTGGCGCCTTTGAGGATCGCGAGTGTTCTGAGTCCTTCGGTCAACGTGCGCACCGTCGCGCGGTGGACATCGTCGAAGCGCCGACCCGGCGTGGCACAGGCGATCCCCGCCAGCTGAGCCTCCAGCACGACGTCGTAGACGGCGCGTTGCTCGGGGCTGTAGCGGCCGTTGACCGGCCAGGTTCGGGTCACGTCCGCGGTGTAGTAGTCATACTCGGCGCCGGCATCGATCAGCAGCAGGTCGCCATCCCGCAGCTCCTTGCGGTTGCTCGTGTAGTGCAAGGTGCATGAATCGTCGGCCGCGGCGACGATCGAGGGATAGCCGTTACGGGCTGAGCCGTGGCGGCGGAACTCGGCCTCCATCGCAGCCTGCACCTGGTATTCGTGCTGACCCGGTCGGGTCGCTTCGAGAGCCCGCCGAAAGCCCAGCCCGGTGATCTCGACCGCCCTCGTCAGCGCCGCGATTTCGGCTTCACTCTTGATCAGGCGCAGACCGTCGACCAGCGGGCTCGGATCGCGCAGTGCCTCCAGTGGCCGAGCGCCGCGCTGTGCGCCCCGGCGCCGGGAGGCGATCTGAGTGGCGACGAGCTGGTCGAGTTCCGGATCTGAGCTGAGCGCGTAGTAGAGATCCGAGTGCCCGCTGAGCAGGCCGGGCAGGCGGCTCTCCAGCTCGTCGATCGGGTAGGCCTCATCGGCGCCGTGCCGTTCGAGCGCCCCCTCGATGCCAGCGCGAGCACCCACCCAGATCGTCATCTCCGGGTCGACCGGCCGGACGAAGAGCACGAACGGCGCGTCGCTCCCGGGCCGGAGCAGCGCGACGCTGTCCGGCTCATCGAACCCGGTCAGGTAGTGGAAGCCGGACTCCTGGCGAAACTCGTGATCGACATCGGAGTTTCGCGACTGCTCGCGTGCTGAGGGGAAGAGCGCCGCCGCGGCCGGTGAACGGTCCGCGAGCAGAGCCATCAGTCGCGTGCGTCGTTCGCTGAACATCGATTTCCGCTTCCCTCGACCCCATCTCTCAGGCAGAGATCCCACTCTAACGCGACGGAGCATCGCCACTTCGCGCTGGGGTGCACAGTTACCCTGGGCGTCCGCACGCGATTCGCCGAGAAAGTCCCGCTGAGAATGGCAGCTCGCCGATGCTGCATCGGCGTCGTGGACGAGCGCTGCTCGGGGGCGTGGACCTCCGGCCGGGTGTGCGAGCGTCCTCCCCCGGACTGTGGGTCGACCCCTCTACCGAGCTAGGCGTTGCGGAGGAGTTCGGGCGGGTAGGTCGTTCCGACCAGTCCCTTCTCGATCAGCTCCTCGTACTCCGTGCGGGAGTAGCCGAGCAGGTCGAGGTAGACCTCTTCGTTGTGTTCCCCAAGGAGCGGCGGTGGGGTGCGCAGCCGGTTGGGTGTCTCGGTCATCTTGAAGAGGATGCCCGGATGCCGGTGGGTGCCGACGCCCTGCTGCGTCAGTTCGTTGAACCACTCGCGGGCGGCGAGCTGGGGGGATGCAAGGGCGTCGAGTTCGCTCATCACCGGGCCGGCAACGACCCCGCGGGCCTGCAACGCATGGAAGAGTTCGAACTTCTCCCACCGCCGCGTGTGGTCGCCGAGCTCTTGGTCCAGAATCAGCCGTGCCTCGTAGCGAGCTCCGGCCGTCGCGAACCGCAGGTCGGCTCCGAGCGCCCCGGCCTCCAGCACGTCAGTCAGAGCCGTCCATTCAGCGTCGGTCGCGACATCGATCGCGATCCACTGATCGTCGCCGCTGGTCGGATAGATCCCGTGGGGTGAGTGGCTGCGGTGCCGGTTCCCCTGCGATCCGGCGACCCGGCCGTTCAGTGTGTAGTCGAGGATCCATTCGCCGAGGACCGGCAGGAACGCCTCGGCGAGTGGCATCTCGATTAGCTGCCCCTGTCCCGTGCGGGCGCGGTGCCGGAGCGCCGAGGTGACGGCGAAGGCACCGAGCACCCCGGCGATCGCATCGGCGGTGAATGCCTCCCCCGTGTGCTCGGGCCCGAGGTCCTCGTAGGAACGCAGCAGGTGGTGCCCGATCATCCCCTCGACGTGGGTGCCGAACCCGCGGAAGTTCTTGTACGGCCCGCTCAGGCCGAAGGCCGGCATCCGCAGCATGATGATCTCGGGGTTTCGCTCGCGGATCTCCTCGTAGGTGAGGCCCGCCTTCTCGATCGTGATCGGGACATTGTTCTCGACCATCACGTCGCTCATCTCGATCAGGCGAAGGAAGGTCTCGCGGCCTTCCGGTGAGGTGATGTCGGCCGTCATCGACTTCTTGTTACGGGCGTGGGCGTTGAAGGCGGAGGCGCGGTTCCACGGATCAGGGCCGGGATCGAGGTTCGGCGTGAGCGAGATGGTGGCGCCATTCACGGCCTGGATACGCTGCACCTCGGCCGACTGACGCTGGAGGCTGAGTCGTGAGTAGGGCTGGATGCGGTTGATCGGTTCCACGCGAACCACCTCGGCACCCCACTCGGCGAGGAGCTGGGTGACGTGCGGGCCAGCCCAGACGACCGTGACGGCGGCGACGCGCACACCGGCGAGGGGGAGCTCGTGTCCGCTCTGCGGTGGTCTGGGCTCTCGCATCGGGGGCTCTCGCATCACGCCGTCACCCCCGCCTGGCGGAGACCATCGAGTGCACCCGGCGAGATGCCCAGCTCATCTTCAAGCAGGTCGGCCGTGTGTTCTCCGAGCAGCGGAGCACGCCTGACCGGGTCACGCGGAGACTCCGAGAGGATCAGCTGCCGACCGGCGTACTCGGCCGTGCCGGCGATCGGGTGTTCGATCTCGTCCCAGGCACCGCGACCGCGGTAATGGGGGTTGTTGAGCAGGTCTTCGGTCGTATAGATGGCGCCGCCGAGAACACCGATCTCCTGCGTCTCCAGGAGTACCTGCTGCATGGTGCGTTCGATCAGATAGAGCTGGTAAGAGCCCTCGATCTCGGCGATGAACTCTGCCGGCATCTGCTGCGGGGCGAGCTTCGACTCCGGTCGGTCGTTGAGGTCGTCGCGGCCGATCAACCGCAGGAAGGCCGGCCAGTAGCGCGGTGAGTGACCCATCAGGTTGACGTAGCCGTCCTGGGCGATGCGCACGCCACGGGCGACGGCCTCGGCACCGCCCTGCCGCTTGGACGCGTAGCCGGTGTAGGCAGCGGCCAGCGTCGACGGTGTGCGCCGGTCTCGGAACCCTGCCTGGGTCTCGAGGATGGCGAGGTCGATGTGGTCCCCGGCCCCGCCGCGCTCGACGCGGTAGCGAGCGAGCATGATGCCGAGCGCAGCGGAGACACCGGCGTGGTAGTGAGCCACGTAGCCACCACTCTTGATCGGCTCACGCTCCTGGCTGCCGTTGGAATGAAGCGGTCCACCCATCGCCTGAAGCGTGATCTCCGAACCACGGTAGTCGCGCCAGGGGCCGTTCTGACCGAACGGGGTGATCGAGGCCATCACGAGGTCTGGATGCCCGTCATTGAGGGCTTCCCAGTCAAGGCCGACCGTGGCCAGCCCACCGGGCGCGAAGTCCTCGATCACCACGTCACACCGAGCGGCGAGGTCGCGGGCGATCTCGGCACCCTCCGGACGGAAGATGTCGAGCGTGATCGACCTCTTGTTCGCGTTGAGGTGGAGGAAGAGCGCCGACTTCTCCGGATGCTCGTCGTCGCCTGCGTATGGCCCCTCGTACCTAGTCGCGCTCCCGCTCGGGTGCTCCACCTTGATGACGTCGGCGCCGTAGTCGGCGAGCACTCGCGAGCAGTAGGAGGAGGCGACCCAGTCTCCGAGATCGAGGACGCGGATTCCGTCGAGGAGCGCGGTCACCGCCTAACTCCCGCTGAAGATGGGGCTGCGCCTCTCGACGAAGGCACGGAACCCTTCGGAGGCGTCGCGCGTGCTGAGGAGGTCAGACTGATAGGCCCACTCCAACTCCAGGAAGTCGCGAATCGAGGTGTCGAGCGAACGCGCCAGCAGCTGTCGGATGCGGGCGTTGCCGAGCGGCGGGCCAGCAGCGTACTCGGCGGCGATCGCCAGCGCCGAGCCGTAGAGATCCTCGTCGGGCACCACCTGGTTGGCGAGGCCGGCGCGGAACGCGGCCTCCGCGTCGATCGGCGTGCCGTGATAGAAGATCTCGTAGGCGCGAGCAATGCCGACGATGCGCGGGAGCCAGTAGGAGGCACCGTAATCAGAGGCGAGGCCACGCTTGATGAAGATCGGGCCGATCCGCGCCGAGCTCGCCATGATCCGGACATCGCAGCAGGTGAGGATGCCGAACCCGGCGCCGACGGCGAAGCCGTTGACGGCAGCAACGATCGGGACGGTGCACTCGGCGAAGGCTATCGCCATGCGCCCGGCACCCTTGAGCGGGTCGGTGTACTCAGCGACGTTCGTTTCCGGTCGACCACCGCTGTCCCGGGATGGGTCGCGCCCGGCTGTCACCTCGGCACCGGCGCAGAAGGCCCGTCCCTTGCCGGTGATCAGCAGCGACCGCACATCCGGATCGCTGCTGGCGCGAGCCAGGGTCTTGTGCAGCGCGGCGCCGATCTCGGCACTCAGCGCATTCATCTGTTCAGGCCGATTGAACGTGGCAATCAGGACGCCGTCACCGTTGAGCTCGGTCAGCAGCTGGTCGGCCATGGAACTCCCCACATCTTGAAGGAGATCTGTTCGCCCGTACGATAACAGAGGGCCGTGCAGAGATAGAGAATGATGCTCGGGATGAGACCCGCCCGTGGCCGACTCCGGCGCCGGCGCGCCACGGAGTTCGACCGGGCGGCGTTCGAGCCCGCAGCTGTAGCTCCGCGGCTCGCGGCATCAGGGCCAACACCGATTGAGAGCAGCTGTGCCCGAGACCTTGGGGGCCATCGCTGTGGGCGGGATCCGGAGTGGGCACTCGCAAGCGGTCGTACCTCACCGCCGGGTCGGTGCGCGACGCTCGTGCGCGGCCCGAGATTCAGACCGCGCCCGGCGTGGCGGCTACAAGCGCATGCTGTCACGGTAGACTCTGTTCAGCTGCAGACCGGTACTCAGAGGAGGTGGGGATGCCGAGAACATTGGTCAATGGAGTGGAGCTTTTCCACGAAGAACTCGGCTCAGGTGAGCCGGTGCTGTTGCACCACGGCTACACAGGTTCCCATGACGTCTGGCTGAATGAGATCGCGCCGCTTCTGGCAGACCGCTACCGCTGCATCGTGATGGACGCGCGTGGAGCCGGTGACAGCGCTCATCCGCCCGACGGCCACACGATTGAACAGTACGCGCTCGACGTGGTCGCGATGGCGGACGCCCTGGGCCTCGACCGCTTCACGTTCGTGGGACACAGCATGGGTGGTGGGATCGGGATGCAGCTCGGCCTCGAGCACGCCGAGCGGCTCGAGCGACTGGTACTGGTCGCGCCGATTCCCTCGGGCGGCACGGCGCCGGCACCTGAGGCGGCAGAGCAGGCCGATGCGCTGCGCCAACGCCAGCGGGCGCTGCGCGCCGCACCTGATGGACGCGCAACGCTGTTGCGTGAGCGCAAGCTGATGCAGGTACGGGACGCGACCGATCAGCAGATCGAGGCGTCGCTCGATCGGGCGCTGTCGGTCTCTGAGGCTCACTATGAGCAGTCGATGGCGACGATGCGCGCCTTCAACGTCACCTCCCGGTTGGGGGAGCTGACGACGCCGACCCTGATCGTCGCGGGTGCGGCGGACGGGCTGTGTGCGGCGAATGTGCTTGACTGGGGGCGGCTACCGAACGCGACGCTCCATGTCTTCAGCCGCGTCGGCCATGGGGTGCCGGGAGACGTGCCCACAGAGTTTGCAGCCGTCCTCACTGATTTCTTCGAGCACGGCGTGGTGAATGCCGCGACCGTTCTTGATCGGGTGGCGGCGGGAATGGCGACGGAGCCGGCAGCGCCCTGAGCGCGCCGTCGGTCAGCCGACCCCGGCCCCTGGCGGCTGCCCCTGATTCCTCTCGATATGGGGTCGTCGGCCCGCTCTGGCAGGGGCGCTCGGGCAGCCAGATTGGCGGCCTCGCCCGGGTCCGGGATTCGCCTGCGGCCCGGCGCCGAGGCGATCTCGCTCCTCGACCGGACTGACGTGTCGGTCAGACTAGCCGCCCGGCATCCAGCGCCCGCGCGAGCGGCGTGCGGACAGAGAGCCGTGCGTGAACAGCACGGGGACAGAGCGCAACGCCTAACCCCGCACAGAGGAGCAACACCGTGGCATCAAACGAGGGCTCGGCAGCCGAGAGTGAGCGTGCCACCATCCTCATCGAGCGCGTCTTCAACGCCTCTCGAGGATCGGTCTGGCGGGCCTGGACGGAGCCCGAACGCCTCAAGCAGTGGTACGGGCCCGAGGGCGTCCACGTCCCCACCTGCACGATCGATCTGCGCGTCGGCGGGCGTTACCTGGTCGGCATGAAGATGCAAGACGGTAGCGATTTCTGGCTGACCGGGCTCTATCGCGAGATCGTGCCGAGCGGGAGGATCGTCTCCCTCGACTCGATGTCCAATGAGCACGGAAACGTCGTCTCACCGGCAGACCGGGGCATGGGCGAGGAGATGCCGGTCGAGACGACAGTCACCCTCACCTTCGAGGAGATCGGAGAGGGTCAGACGAGGTTCTCGCTCCGGCACGCCGGCATGCCCGAAGGCATGATGTCGGAATACGCTGCGATGGGCTGGAATCAGGCGCTGGACAAGCTGGCGGTCATGCTGCAAGCGGGCTGAGCGTGCGGGCGGCCACGGTCCCAGTCGCGCTCCGTCGTGTCTCGCCGCGGGAGGCTGGCGGAAGGGCGCTCGGCGACGACCAGCCGCCCGGGGCTATATCCTGGCGTTGGTGCTCGCGAAGCGGTTGGCGCACGCTATAGAGCGGGGTGATGTCCATGTTTGTCGCGATGAACAACTTCACGACCGTGCCCGGCCAGGGGACGGCCTTTGAGGAAATCTGGAGAAACCGCGAGACCTACCTGGAGGAGGTCCCGGGGTTCCTGCACTTCGTACTGCTGCGCAGTGACGAGGAGGACCACTACGTCAGTCACAGCATGTGGCAGTCGCGTGCCGCCTTCGACCGATGGACCGAGAGCGAGTCGTTCGTCAAGGGCCACCGCGGTGCCTCGATGGCGGGGATCCTCGCCGGTCACCCTCACGTCGAGCTGTTCGAAGCGGTGACGAGTGTGGATGGCGCGTTCGGCCTGATCTCTGGTCAGTCGGAGGCGTAGAGGGCGGCAGCTCCGGGCTCGCTGCCGATGCGACGGTGTCGCCCCTATCATGGCTGAGTAGCGACGCTTACGTCTGTACGTGCCCTCGTAGCTCAGGGGATAGAGCATCGGCCTCCTAAGCCGTGTGCCCAGGTTCGAATCCTGGCGGGGGTACCACCGATCCCGGTTGCAAATCGCGCTAGTCCGGCGGCCGATCGGCCGTAACTTCCGTGAGGATCGCGTGATCCGTGAGGCGGTCCAGGCGGTGACGGCGTGCCTCAGCCGACGGTCGTTCTCCGCTACGAACCAGTCGTTCCACGGCGAGCGCAGTGACGCCCGGGCATGGACCGACGACCGCCTCCCTTGACCAGCGCCGCGACAGGATCGAAGACCTCGCGGACCGGTTCGAGCGTCTCCTTTGTTGCGATCGCTCTCTAGATCTAGACCGTCTCGCGGAAGAGTTCCCTGTTCTCTGCATCCTTGCGGGGGTCGGCGTTGGGATGAAACTGTGGGCCCTCGTAGGGCCAGATTCCTCTACCGAAGCCGACCTCCACGCGACCGCGGGTCATGTTGTCGAGGATCGCAAGGTCTTCGGCCAGCCGGATGGGATGCCACCACGGAGCGATGTTCGCCATCTGTCCGATCCGGATCGTGGAAGTCCGTGCGGCCAGGTCTGCACCGAGCAGGATCGGGTTTGGCAGATCGCCGACTCGATAGGGCCCAAAGTGGTGTTCTCCGAGCCAGATCGCCTCATAGCCGAGCTCCTCGGCGAGCATGGTCTGCTGTCTGAGATTGTCGACCAGCTGCTCGGCGTTGACGGCCTCCCCAGCGGAAGCCGCCACGGTGGTGAACGCCGCGAACTTCATACCGTGAAGCTTCCGACTTGCTGGCTCGTCAGCATCTGTCGGGGATGGTGACCGGTAGGGAGACAATTGGCAACAGGTCACCATCGCCAGGCATCGCCAGGCATCGTCGGTCGTTGGCTTGCGCCCGCGACCGGTCGTGTTAGCCTCGCCGGCCACCATGCAGCGGGGGCCGTCAATGCCATCAGGCCAGAATCGGGGCCTCGTTCAGACCGTTCTGGGCCCCGTACGTCCATCAGAACTGGGTGCCACGACGACACATGAGCACCTCTACATCGACTTCTCCTTCATGTATCGCCCGGCCCGGGATTCACCGTCTCAAGACCTGGCGGATGTGCCCATCACGCTCGAGAACCTCGGGTGGATACGCCGCAACTATTACAGCAACCGCTCGAACCTTCAGCTGATGGACGTTGACACCACGATCGAAGAAGTCAGGAAGTACCGGGAGCTCGGTGGTGGCGCCATTGTGGACGCGACCACGATGGGAATCGGACGCAGCCCGGACGCGCTGGCTCGGATATCGCGTGAATCGGGTGTTCACATCGTGATGGGCGCAGGGTTCTACGTGGGAGCGGTCCATCCAGAAGATATGGATGAGCGGAGCGTGGATGGCCTGGCGCAGGAGATCATCACCGACGTCGTCGAAGGTGTTGAAGGCAGCGACACGAGAGCGGGCATCATCGGCGAGATCGGTTGCACCTGGCCGCTGACACCGAACGAGCGCAAGGCTCTGTTGGCGGCAACAATTGCCCAGAGAGAAACGGGTGCGGCGATACTGATCCATCCCGGTCGGCATCCGGATGCACCGCTCGAGATCCTGGAACTACTTGCGAACGGAGGCGGGGAGATATCCCGGGTCGTGATGGGACATCTGGATCGAACCGTGTTCGAGTTCGACGCGCTGATGAGGATTGCCGCATCGGGCTGCTACCTGGAGTGGGATCTGTTTGGCAATGAAGGCTCGTACTACCCCCTGGCCGAGATCGACATGCCCAGCGATGCGCAGAGGCTGGATCTGATAGAACGTGTCACCGATGCCGGCTACTCCGACAAGATCGTCATCGGTCAAGACATCTGCACCAAACACCGACTTGTCAGATATGGGGGGCACGGCTACGGCCACATTCTTGAGAACATCGTTCCCAAGATGCGACGGAAAGGCTTTGCGGACGATGTGATTCAAGCGATCACCGTGGGCAACCCGGCCACGATACTCGCTCTCACCTAGGGTCCGCGTTGCTGACGAGAGATGCTGCTGCGACCAGAGGTTACTCGAGCCATCTGACCACTTCCGAGTGCGAAGTACGCTGGGTCTTCGGGAGCGCTGCCGCCTTACCCAGCAGCACCACCCCGACCATCGCCCCCGCATCGTCCGCGCCGAGCATCCGAGCCAGGCCCGGGATCCGCGTCAGACTTCCGGTGCTCCAGTCGAGACAGAGGCCTTCGGCGACCGCAGCGAGTGCGATGTTCTGCACGGCGCAGCAAGCGGTAGCGTAGTTCTCGCGCGTGATCTCGTCGTCATCTCCCTCAAGGCTGTAGACGTACACCATCGCGGGGGCGTCTAGGACACGATCCCTCTTCTCATCCGCCGCTCGGCGCTTCTGCTCCGGGTTCGGATTGACCGCTTCGTCATATGCCGTCTGCCAGGCGTGCCCGGCGACTCTCTCCCTCATCGGACTGTCCTTCTGGACGACGAAGAACCGCGTCGGCTCAGTCAGTCGGTGATTGGGAGCCCAGATCGCTGCGGAGAAGAGCCGCTCGAGGGTGGCACGGGAGACGGCGTCAGAGGTGAACTCCTTCACACTGCGCCGGCGGAAGATCGCGTCATAGACGCTGACAGCACTTGCAGGTATTTGGACGTCGTCGCTGCTGACCTTCATCTCGTCCTCCGGGCGGTGCGCGGTCTCCGGGGACCCGCGGAGCAATGCCCCGACCGACGAACTCCGAATGAGGTCCGGGACCGCGCCTGCAGCCGCCACCGAGGAGATGATTCGTACGGTCTAGGTTGGTGGAGGTGAGGGGACTTGAACCCCTGGCCTTCGCATTGCGAACGCGACGCTCTCCCAGCTGAGCTACACCCCCGACTCCCCCAGTATACCGGTAGGAAAACGGGGCGATTCGGTCGCGGCTCCCCCAGGTCTCCCGGGGGCGTCGCGATCGGGCGGCTCGAGCGGGGGTCGCTCAGTCGGGAAGGAGCCCGGGAACCAGTTCGATCGTCATCTGGCGTTCTACCAGATCGACCGTGAGCACGACCTCGGCGATCGCCGGGATGAGGGCGTCCCGCTGACCAGCTCGGCTGACCACATAGACGTCATTGGCACCGGTCGTGAGGACATCCTGGAGCTCGCCCACGGGTGTACCGTCACTTGCCACGACGGCGAGGCCGCGGAGCTCGTCCACATAGTAGTGGTCAGGCGGGAGAGCGGGAAGCATCGCTGCGTCTATCTCGATCAGCTGGTTGCGGAGAGCCTGCGCCGCCTCCCGCGACTCATAGCCGTCGAATCGCATCACGGGGTGGCCGCGGGGGCTGATGCAGTCCAGAACCCTGGTGAGCTCGCCTGCGACGTAGAGCGCGGCGCCTGAGGTCAGCCGATCGGGGTTGGAGGTGAGCGGTGTCACATTGACGTGGCCGTTTGTCCCCCAGGGCTGGTTGATTCGGCCGACGGCCACACGGCCATCGCCCGGAGAGCTGTCGCCGTCGCTCATGACCGTTCTCTCCGGCGGCACCCGGGGTCAGTCGATGTTGAACGAGGCTCGCACACCAGATCGCACGGCGGCCACGTGGAGGAGCGACCGGATTGCGTTGGCGCAGCGACCGCCGCGGCCGATCACGCGACCCTTGTCCTCATCTGCAACCTGAAGGTGGATCACGATGCGGTCGCCGCGATGCTCCTCGATCACGTTGACCTGATCGGGCTGGCTGGCCAGCGAGCGGGCGAGGTACTCAACAAGTGTCTTCATGTTGTTCCGCCCTCAGTCCTGCGTCTCCGCGCTCGCTGCCGCCTCTTGGGCCTCAAGCTCGACACGGCTCATCTTGGTGGGACGAGTGGGCGGTGCGACCTCGGTCAGACCGGCCTTGTGCAGCACGCGATGGACCGTCTCAGACGGCTGGGCGCCGACGGACAGCCAGTGCCGCACCCGCTCCTCATTGAGAACCACCGTGCTGGGGCTGGTTCGTGGGTTGTAGTGACCGACGACCTCGATGAAGTCACCGTCGCGTGGCGCGCGCTGGTCGGCGATCACGACGCGATAGTGCGCCTGCTTCTTCTTGCCGGTGCGTCGTAGCCGAATCCGTAGCAAATCATCCTCCGCCTCATCCCCCGCTGACAGGCCCCGAGAGCCCAGCTGATGGTTTAGCAATCCACTATAGGCCAAGGAGCCGTCCCAGTCCGCCGCGACCCTTGCCGCTGGTCATTGCCTGCATCAGTTTCCGTGCTTCACGGAACTGGTTCAAGAGACGATTGACGTCCGCCGGGTTCGTACCCGAACCACGGGAGATGCGCCGCCGGCGCGAACCGTTGATGATCTCGGGGTTGCGACGCTCGGCGGGGGTCATCGAGAGCACGATCGCTTCGCTGTGGGTGAGGAACGACTCGTCGAGATCGGCAGCGCCGACCTGCTGCGTGATCTGCTGTCCCCCGGGCAACATATCGATCAGGCCGCTGAGCGGTCCCATCTGTCTCATCTGTTGCATCTGGCCCAGGAAGTCCTCGAGGTTGAACTGGCCGGTGCGCATGCGGCGGGCGATCTCTTGGAGATCCTGCTCGCTGTTCGCCTCGCGAGCCTTCTCGACCAGCGTTACGACATCACCCATGCCGAGAATCCGGGACGCCATCCGGTCGGGGTGGAAGGACTCAAGCGCCGAGAGATTCTCGCCCGTGCTGATCAGCTTGATCGGCAATCCGGTCACGTGGCGCACCGACAGCATCGCTCCGCCACGGGTGTCCGAGTCGACCTTGGTGACGACGATGCCGGTCCCCTCGATCTCGTCGTCGAACTCACGGGCCAGCGTGACGGCCTCTTGCCCGGTCATCGCATCGACCACGATCAGCACCTCAGTCGGGTCGACCGCGTCGGCCAGCGCGGCCAGGCTGTCGGCGAGTTCGTCGTCGAGCCCAACGGCACCTCGCGTGTCGATGATGACGGCCGAGGCGCCGATCCGCGTCGCTTCGCGCAGGGCGCGCCCGGCGATCTCCGCTGGCTCCGCTTCCTGCGCCTCGATCCAGGCAGGCACGTCGATCTGGTCGGCCAGTACCTGCAGCTGTTCAGATGCGGCCGCGCGCTCAAAGTCGGTGGCGACCAGCAGGGGGCTGCCGCCGTCCTGCTTGTAGCGCAGAGCCAGACGGCCGCAGAGCGTGGTCTTACCCGAGCCCTTGGCGCCGACCACCATCACCTTGGTTGGTCCGCGATCGGCAGCAAGCAGCGGTTCGTCGTCTCCTCCCAGCACGTCGACCAGCGCCTGATTGACGATGCCGATCACCTGTTGGCCGGGGGTGACTGACTTCATCACGTCCTGGCCGAGGGCACGCTCGCGGACGCTCTGGATGAAGTTGCGGACGACCTGGAAATTGACGTCCGCCTCAATCAGCGCGATGCGCACCTCGCGCAGCGCGAGATCGAGGTGCTCTTCGGTGATTCGGCCCGAGGAGCCGAGACGGCGGAAGGCGACCTGGAGGCGGTCGGAGAGGGAGTCGAGCATCACCCGATGCTAACGCGCTGCCGCCCGGGACCAAGGGGGCACCGGCCCGGAGCGGCGGAACGCCCGGGGCTGGCCATCATGTGGCGCCCTGCCCGCCGTCGGTTGCTCTGATGCGCACGAAGTAGATCACGAGGCCACAGAGGGGGAGGAGTCCGATCAGCAGGAATCCTGAGGAGTAGGAGGTGGCGTCGATGATGAAACCGAGCAGACCGCCGCCGGTCACCGCGCCGACATCCCAGGCCATCGTATAGGTGGCCATTGCCGCGCCCCGTCGGGCCGGCGCGGCGCGCTCGACGATCAAGGACATCGTCGAGATCTGGACGCCGCCCAGCGCCACCCCGCCGATCGCGGCCGAGACCAGCATGACGAGCGGGGTATGGGCCGCAGACAGCATGACGAGCGAGGCGGTCTGTGCGAGCAGGGAGGGAAACACCACCACGTCGCGTCCATAGCGGTCACCGATCGCCCCGGCGCCGAAGCGGGCGCCCAACAGCGCGCTCCCCCAGACCGTGTAGTAGAGACCGGCGTTGCCGAGCGATCGCTCCTCTGCGAAGAGCGGCATGAAGGCATTGATGGCGCCGACGGTCGAGGTCATCATCAGGAAGACGATCGCCGGGGTGATCGCAGACGACGAGACCCACTCGCGGTCGCGCCAGCGGATCCCATGCTGGCCCGGTGGCGGCTCGAGATCCCGCACGGCGATGCCGGAGAGCAGCGCACAACCGGCGGCCACGGCACCGGCCATGAAGGCCGCCTGGTGCGAGAGCTGCGTCGCGATCATGACGGCGAGCGCCGATGCATAGAGTTGCGCCGCGGCGTTCCCGCTCTGGTAGAGCCCGATCCCGACCCCGCGCTGGCGGGCGGGGATGTGGCTGACGACGATCGCGAGCAGCGAGGTCGTGAACAGGCCCATCGCGATGCCGTGGATGAAGCGGAACCCGAGCATGATCCACGGATCGAGGCTCAGCGTGTATCCGATGAAGGCGACCACGGTGGCCGCCCCGCCGAGGTGCAGCCACCGTTCGCGGTGGCTGCTGTCGACCCAGATCCCGACGAGCGGTCGTGAGAGCATGCCTGCAAAGCCGAGCGCGCCGACCACGATGCCGACCACCCAGTCGGCCTCCCGGGAGAGGGAAGTTGGCACGTTGACGATGGCGATCCCATAGGAGATGAAGTAGAAGTGGATCGCCACGGTGGCCATCGCGAACTGGCCGCTTCGCAGGCTGGGTCCAGGGACGTCGACCGCTGGTGAGCTGGACATGGACTCCGCGATTCTGCTCGTTCGGCATCGAGCGGCCCCGGGGCCAGAGCCCGGAGTGCTGTGTCGCGGCCCCAGCCCGAAGCTGGCGTCTCGAGTCTAGCCGTTCGATGCCGAACGAGCGTCTGTCCCGGCGGTGCCCCGGTGTCTCTCTGCCGGGTTGAGGGCTACTTCAGACCGCGCTCGGCGATCATCGCCACGACATCGGTCAGGCGGCAGGAGTAGCCCCACTCGTTGTCGTACCACTCCAGGGTCTTGGCGATGTTGCCGTCGACCACCATCGTCGATGGCGCATCGAAGACGCAGGAGGCCGGATGTCCCTTGAAGTCGGTTGAGACGAGCTCCGCCGGCTCGTAGCTGAGGTAGGGGGAGAGCGCCCCCCGGGCCGCCTCGGCGAAGGCCTCGTTAATATCTCGGGCGCTGGGCCGATCGCGAAGGTTGGTGGTGAGGTCGACCAGCGAGACGGTCGGGGTCGGCACGCGCAGCGCCGCGCCGTCGAACTTGCCGGCCAGCTCGGGGATGATCTGACCGACCGCGGCCGAGGCACCTGAAGAGGTAGGGACGATATTGAGGGCGGCCGCGCGAGCCCGCCTGAGGTCTTTGTGCGAGTTGTCGACGAGATTCTGGTCACCCGTGTAGGAGTGGACCGTCGTCATCATGCCGCGTTCGATCGTGAACGCCTCGTGCAGCACCTTGACCGCGATCACGACGCAGTTGGTGGTGCACGAGCCGGCCGAGATAACGTGGTGCTCTGCGGGCGAGTACTCGTCCTGGTTGATCCCCATGATCACGGTCCAGTCGTCGTTTTTTGCCGGCGCCGAGATGACGACCTTCTTGACCGAGTCGCGGAGGTGGACCCCGGCCTGTCGGGCGTCGCGGAACTGGCCGGTCGACTCGATCACGAGGTCGACCTGGGCGTCGCCCCAGGGGATCTCGGCCGGGTCGTTGGCGTTGAAGACCGCCACCTCGTGCCCGTCCACCGTGAAGGAGTCGGTGCCGTCCACGATCTCGGCGGGGAAGCGGCCGTAGTCGGAGTCGTAGCGCAGGAGATGGGTACGGACCGAGACCGGGCCGCGGTTGATGGCCACCACCTCGAAGTCGTCGCGGCGATTCAGCCACCAGGCCCGGAACGCCGCCCGTCCGGTGCGACCGAGTCCGTTGATCCCCACTCGCAAGGTCATCACTCACTCCCCGCCACGGGCCCCCTGCCCGCACCTGCTCGACCGCCCGGGCTGGGGGCGATCCTATGCCGCCTGCCCCGCACTTGCGAGACCATCAGCGCTGGCCAGACCAGGACGAGCGCCGATCGCTCAGAAGAGCAGGCGCCGGCCCTGATCACCCGGCTGCCGGCGGAACTGGCTGAGCAGCAGCCGGCGCCTGCCGGCCTCGTCGGTCAGCTCCTCGATACGGCAGCGCCTCTCATCTGCGAGCAACTCGTCAATCTCGCGCACATGCTGCGCTGCGCGTGTGCGGAGGTCCGGGTCGGCCGGGAACTGAGCTGCGAGGTGTAGTGCGGTGTGCAGCTGGTGGGCATTCACGCGCAGCAGCCATCCGTTGAGCAGCTCGGCCCAGCCGAGATGGAAGGCCTCGTCGGCGAAGACGAGCGGGTAGCGGCTGTGGTTGGCACCGTCCGCGACGAAGAGGGCGCTCGGCCCGAAGTTGGGCCGACCGAAGTCACTGGCGGCACGATAGATCACGCGCAGATGGTCGTCCCCGGCGATCGTCTCTCCCGAGAAGTAGTGGCCGACCCCTTGCTCCGTTGCGCGGTTGGCATCGTCGCGACCAAACGCCTCGTGCGTCCACCGCCGCCAGGCATCGAGCTCGGCTCCCAGCCCGGCCTGCGCCGCCACCAGTTCGACGGTCTGCCTGACCAGAGGCATGGCGCTCTGGTAGGAGCCGCGGCGCACCAGCGTCGTGGCATCGGAGGCGGTCAGCAGTGCCCGGCTCCACAGCGTGGCGAAGCCCGCCATCGTCATGGTGCGGGCCCCGGGGGTGTAGCCGCTGGCGGCGAACCGGGCCTGGATGTCCAGCCCGTCGCCGAGCAGACGGAGGTCCTGGCCGAGGCTGAACCCACTCTGTCGCCAGGCGTCCTCGGCGGCTGCGGAGAGCCCGTCCGGCTTGCCGGGCGCCTGCCAGCCGTTGGACGGGACACGCATCCCCGAGACCCGCTGCGGGGACTCGGCGATCGGGAGGCCGGACTCGTCGGCGAAGGGGTTGCCGTTTGAGGTCACGGGCGCGTGAGCGCCCGGCGACCGGCATAGCACGCCTCCTCGCCCAGCGCCTCCTCGATGCGAAGCAGCTCGTTGTACTTGCTGGTGCGGTCCGTTCTGGCGGGGGCACCGGCCTTGATCTGGCCGGCCGAAGTGGCGACCGCGAGGTGGGCGATAGTCGTGTCCTCGGTCTCGCCGGAACGGTGAGAGATGACGGCCGTCCAGCCGGCCTCCTGGGCCATGCGGATGGCGGCCAGGGTCTCGGTGAGCGTCCCGATCTGATTGAGCTTGATGAGGATCGAGTTGGCGGCGCGAAGCTCGATTCCACGCCCGAGGCGCTCGGTGTTCGTCACCAGGAGGTCGTCCCCGACGAGCTGCACCCGCCCGCCGATGCGATCGGTGAGGAGTTGCCAGCCCGACCAGTCCTCTTCGGCCATGCCGTCCTCGATCGAGACGATCGGGAAATCATCCGCCCACTCGGCCCAGAGATCGACGAGCTGGGCGGGGGTGAGCGATCGCCCCTCCCGCGTGAGCTCGTAGACGCCGTCCTGCCAGAGCTCGCTGGCGGCCGGGTCGAGTGCGATCGCCACCTCTTCGCCGGGACGGTAGCCGGCGCTCTCGATCGTCTCAAGCAGCAGCCCGACGGCGCCGCGATTCGTCTCGAGCCGGGGGGCGAAGCCGCCCTCATCCCCGAGGTTCGTGTTGAGACCACGTCCGCCCAGGATGCTGCGCAACCGCTGGTAGCACTCGACCACCCAGCGCAGCCCCGTCGCGAAGTCGGGGGCCCCGAGCGGCATCAGCATGAACTCCTGGAAGTCGGTGGAATCCCGGGCGTGGGCGCCGCCGTTGAGGACGTTGCACATCGGCACGGGCAGGGTGGTCGCGGGCCGGCCGGGAGCGTAGTGCTCGGCGAGGTAGCGGAAGAGCGGCAGGCCGTGAGCCGCGGCGGCGGCCTTCGCGGTCGCCAGCGACACGCCGAGGATCGCATTGGCACCGAGGCGTGCCTTGTTGGCCGTCCCGTCCCTGTCGATCATCGCCAGGTCCAGCGTTGCCTGCTCGTCGGCCGGCAGCCCGAGAGCGACTTCTCGCAGCTCGCCCCGGACATGCTCGACCGCGCGCAGCACGCCCTTGCCGCCGTAGCGGACGGGGTCGCCGTCCCGCAGCTCGACGGCCTCGTAGCGGCCGGTGCTGGCCCCACTCGGCACGATCGCCCGGCCGAACGTTCCGTCCGACAGCTCGACATCGACCTCGAGGGTCGGGTTGCCGCGAGAGTCCAGCAGCTCGCGCGCCCGCACGTCACCGATCTTCACAAGAGCTCCTCGTCGTTGCTGCCCCGATCATCGCGCGAGCGGCCGTGCCGGACAACCGGAGAGCGGGCGGTGCAGGACGATCCCGGCTCAGGCGCGCGGGTGGACCTGCTGGTAGACCTCACGGAGGTGTGGATCGGCGAGCTGCGTGTAGACCTGCGTCGTGGAGACGTTGGCGTGCCCGAGGAGTTCCTGAACGTCGCGGATCGAGGCGCCGCCGCGTAGGAGGTGGGTGGCGAACGAGTGCCTGAGCGTGTGCGGCGTGATGTGTGACTTGATGCCAGCGGCCTTGCCGTAGTTCTTGAGGAGCAGCCAGAAGCCCTGCCGGGTCAGCCGGTCGCTGCGTCGGTTGACGAAGAGTGCGGGCTGTTTCCGCTTCTTCACGAGAGCTGGCCGGGCAGTGCTCAGGTAGCGGTCGAGCGCCCGTGTGGCGTTGGCGTGAACCGGGATGGTCCGCTCCTTGCCGCCCTTGCCGAGGCAACGGACGTAGGCGCTGCTGTCATCGAGGTGGAGGCTGTCGAGGTCGAGGGAGACCAGCTCGGTGACGCGCATCCCGGTGGCGTACATCAGCTCGAACATCGCCGCATCGCGGACGCTCTCGACGGTCTCCCGTTCGAGCGGCGCCTGCAGCAGGGCGTCCACCTCGCTCGTCGTCATCGGTCTCGGAATGGCCTTTGGCGGTCTCGGTGAGTCGATCTGGGTGGTCGGGTTGGAGGTGATGTCGCCGGCGTCGAGCAGGTAGGCGCCGAAGGACTTCACGGCCGCGACCTTGCGGGCGACGGTCGACGTGGCGTACTGGCGCTGGTTGAGGTCGGCGAGGAAGGCTTGCAGCAGGTCCCGGTCGATCTCCGTGACCAGGGTCGTGCCCTCGCCCCGCTGCTCGGCGAAGCGCGCGAAAGCGCCGAGGTCGTTGCGGTAGGCGTCGATGGTGTTCTTGGCGGCGCCGCGCTCGACCGACAGGTAGTTGAGGAAGTTCTCGACTCGATCAAGCACTGGTCACCCTCCCAGCGGTGGAGCCCCCAGAGCCAGTCCGTGGGCGCCCCGGCTCACGGCACCCCCAGTATAACGCGGCGGCCCCCGCCACCCCGGCGTGCCCCGGGCGCGATCGTCTCGGGTTAGCCTCGGAATCCGTGCGCCCCGAGCAGCGGCACAAAGCGGCAGGCGCCGAGCGAGCGACGGGTGAGCTGCCCGCGCGCTCTCTTCGCCACGATGAGCTGCTGCAGCCCGGGCGTGCCGACGGGGATCACGATCCTCCCGCCCTCGGCGAGCTGTTCAGCGAGCGGTGGTGGGATCCGGGGTGCCGCCGCCGTGACCAGAATCGCATCGAAGGGTGCGAGATCCGGGACGCCGAGCTCGCCTGTGGCGGCGAGCGCCGTGACGTTCGCGTAGCCCAGTTGGGCGAGCCGCTTCCGGGCGCTCTCCTGAAGAGCCGCGTCGACCTCGACCGTCACGACCTCTCTCGCCAGCCGCGAGAGGACCGCGGCCTGGTATCCCGACCCGGTGCCGATCTCGAGTACCCGTTCGCCGCCTTCGAGGAGTGCCGCTTCCGTCATCAGGGCGACGATCGTCGGCTGGGAGATCGCCTGGCCGCCGGGCAATGGGAGCGCCCGATCCTCGTAGGACCGATCTCTCAGCCTGCCGGGGACGAAGTCCTCGCGCGGCACCTCGCGCATCGCCCGCAGGACGCGCCCGTCTGAGACCTCACGCGCGACGATCGCCAGCAGCTGGTCAATGTCACGGGCCGCCACCTCAAGCCCCCGATCACTGAGCCGCTCCGCGCACTCTCCCCGCTGCCTGCCCGGTCAGAGCGATCGTTTCAGTGTCTCGGCCAACCTCATGGTGATCCCGGGGGTGGTGGCGATCTCCTGAAGTGTCGCCGCGCGGATCCCACGGACCGACCCGAAGCGACGCAAGAGCGCCCGCTTCCGCCTCGGGCCGATGCCGGCGATGTCGTCGAGCACCGACCTGGTCGCGGCCTTGCCGCGGACCTGCCGGTGGTAGGTGATCGCGAAGCGGTGGGCCTCGTCGCGGATCCGTTGCATCAGGTAGAGCGCCTCCGAGTCGCGCGGCAGGCGGATCGGCTGGGAGACGTCCTGGACGTAGATCTCTTCATGGCGCTTGGCGAGACCACAGACCGGCAGGTCGGCCAGGCCGAGGTTCCGCATCACGTCGAGCACCGCGCCCAATTGACCCTGACCGCCGTCGATGATCACGAGATCAGGGACGGCGTCCCAGGGCGACGCCGGGGCGGCAGCGTCCGGATCGCCGATCAGCGGCGCGGAATCGGCGTCTGCGTCGACCTCTGATTGTCCGCTCTCCCCGGGCGCACCGGCGCTGGCAGTCCGTTCGACGCGGCGGCGCTCGGCGATGCGGCGGAAGCGGCGACCGAGTACCTCTCGCATTGAGGCGAAATCGTCCTGGCCTTCGACGGTCTTGATTCGGAAGCGACGGTACTCGCCGCTGGCCGGCTGTCCGTGCTGGAAGACCACCATTGAGGCGACTGTGCTGGTGCCTTGGATGGTCGAGATGTCATAGCACTCGACCCGTTCGGGCAGCTGTGGGAGATCGAGCTCCTCCTGGAGCAGCGCCAGGGCCTGGCCGGTCTTATCGCGGTCGGAGATCCAGCGGGCGTGGTGCATGGCCAGGGCCTCGTGGGCGTTGTCCAGGGCACTGGCGACCAGTGCGCGGCGTTCGCCACGGATCGGCACCAGGACGGCGACGGCGCCCTGACGACGCTTCCGCAGCAGCATCTCGATCTCCTCGCGCCCGCGTGGTGCGCT
Organism: Dehalococcoidia bacterium; assembly: GCA_965249675.1. Classification (GTDB taxonomy): domain Bacteria; phylum Chloroflexota; class Dehalococcoidia; order UBA2979; family UBA2979. The sequence goes on along the minus strand of OZ252250.1, from coordinate 626,551 downwards.
GGAGAGCAGCAGCGTCCTCGGAACGTAGGTGGCCGATTCGTAGAACTGAGCGAGGAAGGCTTCGAGGACCTCGCCGTCAGAGGCCTGGCCGGTGCCGTCGAGCATGAACGAGTCGGTGTCGGAGACCACGGTGCCACGGACGAAGAAGGCCTGCACGCAGCTCTCATCGCCCTGGCGCGCGAGCGCGAAAACATCGGCATCGAGCGGCGTGGTCGTTGCCATCTGCTGGCGCTCGGTGACGTTGCGAATCGCCTCGGCCTGGTCACGCAGCCTGGCCGCCCGCTCGAAGTTGAGCGCCTCCGACGACTGCTCCATGTCGGCGACGACCCGCCGGAGGACCTCATCCGAGCGGCCCTCCAGGAAGAGGACGGTCTCGGCGATCACCTCGTCGTACTCCTCCTTGGTGCAGTAGGCGGTGCAGGGGGCGATGCAGCGCTTGATGAAGTAGTCGAGGCAGGGCCTCGGATCGGTGCCCGTGATCTCCTTGGTGCAGGAGCGCCAGGGGAAGAGCTTCTTCACCACCGACAGCGTGCGGCGCACCGACCCGGCCGATGCGTAGGGGCCGAAGTAGCGGGCGCCGTCGGACTCGACGCTGCGCGTGATCGTGACCCGGGGCCAGGGGCTCTCGACATCGACCTTGAGGTAGGGGTAGTGCTTGTCATCCTTCAGCCGCACGTTGTGAATCGGCTGGTGACGCTTGACGAGCGTCGCCTCGAGGTGGAGCGCCGCCGCCCCGCTCGTCGTGACGATGTGCTCGATCGTGTCGGCGCGCCCGGCGATCGCACGAACCTTCGGCTCGAGGCTGCGTGAAGAGCCGAAGTAGGAACGGACCCGCGAGCGGAGGTTGGTGGCCTTGCCGATGTAGATCACATCACCGACCACGTCGCGCATGATGTAGACGCCGGGCTTTTCCGGGAGGGTACGAACCTGATGCCGAACGCTCTCACGACTCACGTTGCTAGGGTAGCGCCGCCCGGAGGGCGCCGCCCGCCGGCCGCGGTGGTGGGGGCGCCAGCGTCCCCCGGCGTGGGTCCCGGCGAATGAGCGAGCACGGAGCCGAACGGCTGACGCTCCCGAGCGGACGAGGACCGCTGGCGTGCGCCCTCCACGCCGTTCCTGAGGCGGTTGGCGGCGTCGTGATGGTCGGCGGCGGGGACGGCGGCCTGGACGGGCCGGCTGCGGCGCTCTACCCCTCGCTCGCCGGCGACCTCGCGGCGCTCCACCTCGAGGCCCTGCGGGTGGACTTCCGAGTACATCGCTTCCCGGGCGACCTGGAGGCGGGCGTCCACGACCTCCTCGCCGCGGCCGATTACCTCTCTGAACGGGGAGTCGAGCGGGTCGGAGTCCTTGGTCACTCCTTTGGCGGGGCGGTCGTGATCGAGGCGGCGGCCCGGCAGCCGGCGATCACCAGCGTCGCGACGCTGGCGACCCAGACGGCCGGGGCACAGCGCGTCGCCCGGCTGGCGCCACGCCCGCTGCTGCTCGTGCACGGCCTGAGCGACCAGCGGCTGGATCCCGAGTGTTCGCGTCTCCTCTACCGGATGGCCGGTCAGCCGAAGCGCTTGGAGCTCCTTGCGGGAGCGACCCACAGTCTCAGGCAGGAGCGCGAGACCGTGCGTACGCTCCTGCTCGAGTGGTTCCAGGAGACGCTGGCCGCGCCGCCGGGGGCGGCTAGCGTCCCGAGCTGAGGCCCACGAGTAGCGGCCCGTGCATACTTGGGCCCGCGACCCGGCGATCAAAGAGAAGGCTTACTGTGACCGAGCAACCGCGAAAGAGCTATTCGGAACTGCGCGAGATGGCCGAGCGGTTCCTGACCGACCATCGACTCGGTGTGCTCGCCACGACGAGGTCCTCGGGCGCGCCGCAGCAGTCGATCGTCTCCTACCGCTTCAACGGGCAGGATGTCGTGGTCAACACCGGCAGTGAGACGGCCAAGGTCAAGAATCTCCGGCGCTGGTCGGGCGTGTCGATCGCCGTCACCGACGGGCCGATCTGTGTCGTGGTCTCGGGCCAGGCGCGCCTCCTCGCCGGAGCCGAGGCGGAGTCCTACCTCGGCGAGGCCGTGTCGAGCGGTCGGCAGGGCGGCACGCCCACGCTCATTGTCTTCGGCGCCGACAGCTACCGCTGGGCCCGGCTCGAGGGCTGACCGACCGGCGGGCCAGCCGGAGACAGGCGGCCCGTCAGCCGAGAGCGAGCCCGGGACCGGGCGCGCCGGCCCAGGGCCCATCAGGTCGTCGCGTGGTCGTAGCGCTCCCCGGCGTCCGCCTCGACCACCGCCAGATCCTCTTCCAGGAGATAGCGGTCTCGGACCAGCTGCGCGGTGGCCTCCCTGACCTCTGCCAGATAGCTCTCACGGCTCCCGTAGCGCTCCTCCAGCGAGCGCCGCGGATCGCCGAGAGCCCGGGCCGCGGCTGCGCTCTTCGGGAAGAAGTGAGCCGAGCCGATCATCGGCACGATCTGCTCGGGCGCGCCGCTCTCCGGATCGCGCAGATTCCACGGCAGGTGGGTGGCCACAGGGACGCTCAGATCGGGAAGCCGGATGCCGGCCAGCTCGTTGCCGTCTTCGTCAAGCGCCGAGACGAGCGGCGCGTAGGTCGGCCCTTCGCTGACCGGGTAGGCACCGATGCCACGGGCGGCATCGGGCCCGAGATCGACGGTGCGTATCACCCAGAGCCGCTCGTGGTCGGGGTGATCGAGACCGGGGATCGCGGGCAGCTGGTCGAGCGCCTGGTCCCGTGCGATGGCCGTCCCGTCGGCGAGCCGTGGATGGCGGCTCGGGGGTGGCGGGACAACCTCGCCGACCCAGCTGTCGAGGTTGACCAGGGCCGCCCGCAGGAGCGGGCGGTAGTCGACGACGCCATACCGGTAGCGCGGCCGGGCGCCATCGCCGCCGCTGCCTGAGGCGGGCGGCATGGTCCCCGCTATGTGCATCGTGCCGGAGAACAGGTAGCTGCGGGTCTCAGGGGCCTCGGTGAGATCACCGCCCCCGACGGCATCGGTGTGAGTGAGCGAGCCGTCGCCCCGCCAGTACTCTGCCCCGGAGTTCGTGTAGATCACCTTCGGCGTGACGCCAAGCTCGCGTACCCGGTCGAGCAGCCCGGCGCGCTGTTTGCTGAACGGATCGATGTCCGGCTCGCCCGCGAACGGGAAGAGCTGCCCGAAGCCCGGCATCGACTGCTGGGATGGTTGGCCGAAGCGGTGATTGAACTCACCACGGCGGCCGCCCGCGACATGCGGCAGGAGGCCGTCAAAGACCATCTCCCCATCCTCGTCGAGGTTCAGCCCGAGGTAGAGGAGATGGCGCAGCAGTCGTCCGGTCTGGGAGATGCCGTAGGCGTAGACGCGGTCGAATCCCGCGGTCGGGTTGAGGGGCGCGGGCCGCCTGAGGAAGGCGGCGATCTCCCGTACCGAGAGAAGCCCGGTTCCAACCACCGGTGCGCCGACCGTCTCGTAGACCAGCTGGTAGACGCGCCCCGGTTCGAAGCCACCTTCCAGGTGGATGTGTTTGGCGCTCGCCTCGATGCCATGCTCGGGGCTCTCCTCGGCAAAGCGCCAGGAGGAGCGAGGCAGCTCGCTGTCTTCGCCGTCCTCCCAGTCGCGCACGAGGAGCCGCGCATCCGGCTGCTCGAGATCGGCGGCCGGGTAGGGCGTGTGGACCCGGTTGGCGAGGAGCCTCGTTCGCTCATGGCGGTGCGGCCGGATCTCGATCGCCGTCTGCCCGCGCAGCGGCTGGTCATCCTGGAGCGCCCATGGCGGCTCGAAGTGCAGGAGGTCGCTTCCGGCCGGTACGTCCCACTGCCAGGCGATCGAGACGAGGGCGTAGCCGTGCCGCATCAGGAAGCCGTCGCCGACCGGGTCTCGGGCGTCCCGGTCGCTGCCCGTGCGGTTGAAGGCGTGGATGGCGCGCGGCCCGCCGCGGTTGATGACATCGACGAGTAGCCGCTGTGGGCCGGGCGGCGGTTGCTCGGGCATGAGCAGCGAGAACTCCGCCGTGAAGCGGACCCGCCCCTCCGGATCTCTCGGCGCGAGCTCCAGGTCGACGATCGGCTGGTTGACCGGGGAGAGCGGGTCCACGGCGAACGTGATCGTGCCGTCACAGCGTTCGTAGGCACCGCTCTGGTCGAAGTGCTGGCCGCCGGCGTAGGGGCGGCGGCTGGAGATGTCGATCGCGACGACGGGCATGGACAGACCTCCGGGAGGCGGCCGGGCGGCTAGCGAGCGCGTACTCGCACCCGCACGACCTCGTGGGCGGGGCCCTTCTCGATGATCAGACGGGCTCGGCGGCGAGCGGGCAGGACGTGGTTGCGGAGGTTGGGCAGGTTGATCTTCCGCCAGACCTGGTGCGCGACGCGCCTGGCCTCATCGTCGGTGAGTGTAGCGAAGCGATGGAAGAACGATCGGGGATCCCCGAAGACGGTCTCGCGCAGGCCGAGGAAGCGCGCGACGAACCAGCGTTCGATATCGGGCTCCGCGGCGTCTACGTAGATCGAGGTGTCTGCGAGGTCGGCGACGATCGGTCGCCGCTCGCCGGCGTCGTCCAGCTGGAGGGTGTTCAATCCCTCGATGATCGCGATCTGCGGGTCGCCGACGATCTGGAACTCGCCGGGGACGATGTCGTAGTCGACGTGGGAGTAGCGAGGGACGCGCGCGTCCGCTCGCCCGGCCTTGAGGTCTGCGATGAACCGGGCAAGGGCGTCGCGGTCATAGCTCTCGGGGTAGCCCTTCCTTCCGGTCAGGCCTCTGGCCTTGAGCTCGTGCATCGGGAAGAGGAAGCCGTCGGTCGAGATCAGCTCGACTCGGGGGGCTGCGGGCAGGCGCCTCAGGAGCTCGGCGATGAGGTGCGCCGAGCTGCTCTTCCCGACCGCCACGCTGCCGCCGACCGCCAAGACGAGAGGACCACCCGACTCCCCGGTGCGGGCGGCAGCGGCACCGAGGAAGGCGTCACGGACGCGGGCAGCCTCGGGGTCGGCGGGAGGGCGGGGCGAGAGCAGCGTGGCGAACGGGAGATGTCCGGCGGCAACCTCGAGCGCGGTCCCCGGCAGGGTGCCGGCGAGCAGGGTCGCCAGTTCGGCGTGAGGGAGTCCGAGGTCTGTTCCACGGGCGAGTCCCGCCCACTGGGCCGCCCCGAGGTCGAGGTAGCCCTGAGGAGAGATCGGGTCGCCGGTCATCGGGTCACCGTGCCGCTCCGCTAGCGGCGGAGCGCCCTCGCCAGGAGTCGCATGGGCGCGGCCGGGACACGCCCGATCCAGCGGGAGACGACGGCCAGATCCTCGATCAGCCCGACGCGGTTGTGGTGGTCCTGGAGAGCTGCCCGGCGGACGGCCCTGGGATCGTCGTTCACGGGTTCGGGCGGGCCGCCGCCGAGAAAGACCATCGGTGTCCGCTCTCCACGGGCCAGGGCCCCGATCGTTCAACCGTAGCAGGGTTTCACACGGCCGGAGCGGATGCACTATCATCCGGGCGAGGCCGGAACGATGGTGCCGATTGACGACCGACGAACCGATCCCGACGCTGGCTACGCCGGAGATGGAAACCGCCAGGGGCGTCTGGGGTGAGCAGCGTGTCTCCCACCCGATCGGCGTCTCGGACATCAGGCGCTGGGCCATCGGCTCTTACTGGCCGGAGAAGCCGCCGCCGCTCTTCTGGGACGAGGAGTATGCGAAGGGGACGAAGTGGGGTGGGCTGATCGCCCCGACCGACTTCAATCCCTTCGCCTGGCCGATCGACCGGCCACCACGCGTCGAAGGTGGCAGTCGTCGGCCCGGGACGCGCGGGATGAATGGCGGCCAGGTCGAGACGTTCGGTGTGCCGATGCGTCCGGGCGACGTGATCACCGCTCGCAGCCGCCTCAAGGGCTGGCATGAACGGCAGACACGGCTCGGCCTGACCCTCTTCACCGAGACCGAGATCGAGTGGCGAAACCAGCGAGACGAGCATGTGAAGACGCGGATCTCGACCGGGATCCGCTACTAGGGAGCGCTCGGCCCGGAGCCGATCGGGTCAGCGAGGAGCAGGGCAATGACAGTCAAGGTCGAGTTCGACGATGTGCAGGTCGGGGACGAGTTGCCGGCCTGGTCGCGCCAGACCGATTTCATGAACTGGAACCGCTACGCCGCGGTCAACGATGAGTTCGTCTACATCCACATGGATGACGAGGCCGGGCGCGCCGCCCTGAACGAGCAGGGGGCCTTCGGCATGGGCAACCTCCGCTACACCTACATGCTGAACGCGCTCCGCGATTGGGCCGGTGATGAGGCGGAGATCCGCGAGTGTGGACTGCAGTTCCGGGCGATCAACCAGAAGAACGATCTGCTGACCGTGACGGGCAGAGTGACCGAGAAGAAGGTGGAGGAGGGCGAGCGCCGCATCTACCTTGAGATGAACGTTATCAACCAGGCCGGCGACGGGACGACCCCGGGGCACGCGATCGTCGTCCTGCCCTAGAGGCTCGCTGCCACCCACGGATCTGGCCGCGCGGCCGCCGCGCGGTGGCTGCCGTCCCAGCCAGGCACCAGGCCGCCCAGAGAGTAACCACGGGGAGGGCCGGCGAATCCCGCCGGGCCGCCTGACGGCCGCTCTCTATCGGCCGATCGGGTCGAGCGCTTCCTGCCCGAGGAGATAGGGTTGCAGCACCGGCGGGATCTCGACGCGCCCATCTGGCAGTTGATACTGCTCCAGAATCGTCGCCACGAGCCGCGGCAGTGCCAGGCCGCTGCCATTCAGTGTGTGGAGATGCTCAACCGAGCCCTCGCTGTTCCGGAAGCGGAGGTTGGCCCTACGGGCCTGGAAGTCGGTGAAGTTCGAGACACTCGAGACCTCAAGCCACTCCCCGGCGCCGGGCGCCCAGATTTCGATGTCGTAGGTCATGGCCGATGAGAAGGTGAGATCGCCGCTGGCCAGCCTGAGGACCCGGTAGCGCAGCCCGAGCGCCCGGACCAGCGCCAGTGCGTCCTCGAGCAGCGCCCGAAGGGCGTCCCAGCTCGCCTCCGGGCGTTCAAAGCGGACCATCTCCACCTTGTCGAATTGGTAGCCGCGCTTGATCCCTCGGACATCGCGGCCGGCCGAGAACTGCTCGTTGCGGAAGCACGGGCTGTAGGCCGCGTGAGCGATCGGCAGCGCGGCGTCGTCCAGGATCTCGTCGCGGTACATGTTGGTGACCGGCACTTCGGCCGTGGGGATTAGCCAGCGCCCGTCGGTCGTGTGGAAGAGCGTCTCGGCGAACTTCGGGAGGGATCCGGTGCCGACCAGCATCTCCTCGTTGACGAGTGCCGGTGGATAGACCTCGCTGTAGCCGCGCTCGCGATGGCGATCGAGCATCCACGAGATCAGCGCTCGCTGGAGGCGGGCGCCGTCACCCCGGAGCAGGTAGAAGTTCGCGCCGGACAGCTTGACGCCGCGCTCGAAGTCGATCACGCCGAGCGACTCGCCGATCTCCCAGTGCGGCCTGAGCGCGGGGTCGCCCGGGGGCAGCGGCCAGCCGTCCAGCGGCAGGGGGCTGTCGAAGTGATCCTCGCTGCCCGAGGCGTCTCCGGCGAGCACGACCACCGCCGCCTCCTCGCCACCGGTAGGGACGCTCGGGTGGTAGAGGTTTGGCACCTCAAGGAGCAGCTCTGAGAGTTCGCCCTCGAGTTCCACCAGCCGAGCCTCGAGCTCATCGAGCTGGCCGGCGGCGCCGCGCTGCTCGGCGATCAGCCGCTGGCGCTCCTCCGGATCCTGGGCCTTGCCGATCCTTCGCCCGGCCTGGTTGCGGTCGGCCCGCATCTGCTCGACGTCGCCGAGCAGCGGACGGCGCTCGGAGTCGAGAGCGAGGATGCGGTCCAACGGCGCGTTCGACCCCCTGGCCAGGCAGGCCTGCCGTACCTCGTCACTGCGACTGCGGATCGTCTGAAGTGAGAGCACAGCTAGGGTGCCGCCCGGGCCGCTCCAGCGGCCGTGGCGTTAGCCGCCCGGATGGCGGCTAACGCCAGCCCCTGGACGTCGCCGGGAATCTGGGCGAAGGCGTCCGGCCCGTGACGGAGCGGCCTGCCCGCGGTGAGCTCGGCCTCACTGACCCAGCGCCAGTCGTGGCCGTCCCCGGCGGGCAGCTCCAGGCTGCGATCGGGCAGGGGTCGGGTGAAGTAGACGAGATCGATGTGCTGGTGTGGTTCGGCCAGTCCGCGATCGCCGGGCAGGGTATAGAGGCCGATCGTCACAGGGGGCGACAGCTGCGGCGGTGACCGGTGGGGGAAGGCCGGCCCGGGACTGACGATCTCGGCTTCGATGCCCGTCTCCTCCAGCACCTCTCGGAGTACGGCCTCGACCGGATCCTCATCGACCTCGATGTGCCCGCCGGGTGGGAGCCACTTTCCCAGGCGATGCCAGTGCAACGCCGTCGCACCACGGTGCGAGAGGAATCCGGTGACGGTGAAGTGGCGACGCATCCCGGGGGAGGTTACCAGCGAATGTCGCTCCGGGCAGTCGGCCGCTGCCCGCTGGAGTGGGGGGTTCCGGCGCCGGACATGCGGGGTCGGGAGGACGGGATGGGCCTCGGGCGATCATCCCGATGCCGCTGCCGCTCGGGTCCGCACGGCCGTCGCGGGTTCCTAGACGGCACCGTCGATGTGGACGTCGAGCACGACTGGCTCACGCGAGCCGGTCGCCCGGCCGATCGCCGGGCCCAGGTCCTCGGGGTCGCTGATCGTCTCGCCGTGGACACCGATCGCGCGTGCGATCGCCGCGATCTCCAGGCGCAGCGGGAAGTCCATCGCCGGGTAGCTGGAGCTGGGCTCCGGCTACCCGCGAATCTCGGTCTGGTAGACGTTCATGTTGAGCTTGAGGATGCGGTAGGAGCGGTTGTTGCAGACGAGGTAGACGACCGGGATGCGGAACGCCGCCGCCGTCCACAGGGCCTGCACCGTCATCATCGAGCTGCCGTCGCCGACGATCGCAACCACTCGACGGTTGGGACGGGCGAGCTGGGCGCCGAGCGCCGCCCCCATCCCCCAGCCGATGGCGCCCCCCGTGATTCCGAAGAGCTGCTCGGGGTCGTTGAAGTTGATGGCGCCCAGCAGCGACGAGCGGCTGGTAATCGAGTCGTCGACCACGAGGACATCCTCGGGGAGCGCCCGCGCCAGCTCGGTCATCATCCGCTCACTCGACATCGGGGAGATCCCAGCGCGCCTTCACCCGCTCCTGCCAGGCGTCGCGCTGTGCCTCGCGTTCGCGGGCGACCGTGCGGGTCCGGATCGTGACTGCCTCCCGCCCCTCGCCGTCGAGCCGGCTAGCGACATCCCGGGCGAGTTCGCCGAGGGCCGCGGCCGGGCCGGCGACGATGCCGACGGCGGTCGGCTCGCTCCGGCCGATCTCCCCGGCCACCTCATCGATGTGGATGAGCTCTGCCCCCGGCGGGAAGGCGCGGCCGGCGGAGTAGAAGTAGCCGCCGACCGATGCCCCGGCGAGGACCACCGCGTCTGCCGCCGCCAGCTGTCTGCGCTCGGCCGCCATCGAGGGGTTGATCAGGCCCAGGAACTGCGGGTGGCCGGCGGGGAAGCTGACACCGCCCGTCCCGGTCGTGTAGACGCGTGCGCCCGCCACTTCGGCGAACCGTACCGCTTCCTGCTGGGCGCCGTCTCGGGTGATCCCGTCGCCGACGATCAGTACCGGGTGGCTGGCCGCGGCCAGGATCCGGCCCGCCTCCTCGATCGCCCCGGGGTCGGGCCCGGGGCGCCAACGCCGCTGGTCGGAGGGGACGATCTCCATCTCACCGTGATCGTCCAGGGCGTTTGCCGCAAACGAGAGGAAGACCGGCGCGGTGGGTGTCTTGGCCTCCTGGAAGGCACGGCGAACGACCGAGGGCACCTGCTCGGGATGGGTGATCTCGGCGCTCCACTTGGTGAAGGGCTCGACCATGCGCTCAAGCGGGATGCGCCCCTCGGCGAGCTTGCGCACGTCCTTGTTGCCAGCGCTGAGGACGAGCGGCGTCCCTGCCTCGCCGGCGTTCGTGAGGAGGCTGATCCCGTTCGCCAGACCGCTGTCGATGTGGAGGCTGACGAATCCGACCGTGCCGGTGAGGCGCGCGTAGGTGTCGGCCATCCCCATCGCCACACCCTCCTGAGTGGCCAGCACGTACTCGATCTCGCTCTGCTGCTCGAGCGCCAACATGATCGCGCTCTCGCTCGTCCCGGGATTCCCGAAGACGTAGCGCAGGCCCTCAGCTCTCGGCGTGCATCGGTCAGCCACGCGGGCGTGATCTCCTGATCGGACTGAGGCACGACGTGCGGCGTCTCGGCCGGCGTTGTCATGGCCTGGGAGGATACGACGTCCGCGCTCGGCGCTCAGGCGCCCAACCGGCCTAGCGCACCGCAGCGGCCGCGCAGGGCGATCAGGACGTGCGGGTGAGCCGTTGGGATGCCGCATACCGGCAAGGCGGCAGTTCCGGCGCGGGTGGTGCGGGCGCCTCACCGAGGCCGGCCGGGCCCCGCGACCCGGTCGGCGCAACCCGGGGCCCCGCGTGCCCACGAACGTGCCGACGAGCGTGGCTGCCATGGGCGTCCGGGCGGCCGATTGCACGGCGAGCGTCGGCGACGCTGTCCGGTGCTTGAGGGTCCGGCGCTTCGCTGATGCGGTGTGCGGCGCCCGCTATCCTCTGAGACCGGAGGCGCTCGGTGCGACGACTGATCAGCTTCGACATCGACGGGACCCTGGAGGTGGGCGACCCGCCGGGTGTGATCATGCTCGAAGCGGTGCGCCGCGCCCACACGCTCGGCTACGTGATCGGCAGCTGCTCGGATCGGCCGATCAGCTATCAGCGCGGGCTCTGGCAGACCCACGAGGTGCCGATGCAGTTCACCGTCCTGAAGCAGCACCTCCTGCGCGTGCGAGCACGCTTCGACGTCGAGCACTACCTGCACATCGGGGACACGGAGACCGATCAACTGATGGCGGAACAGGCCGGGTTCGACTTCCTGCACTCGATCGAGGACGACATCGCTGCCTTCATGCGGGAGCACCGGCTCCACCCCTAACACCGTCCCCTCCGGGCGCTGGTCGGGGGGCTAGCTACTGCCCCCGTCAGCGTCGAGATCGACACCCACCTCTATATCGACGTCCGGCTCGATGTAGATCATCCGTGCGTGGGGGAGCCGTGCGCGCACCGCCGCCTCGAGTTCGTTGATCGCGGCGGCGACCTCACGGAGGGTCATCGTGGGGACGTAGGCGACCTTGGCGGCGAGCAGCAGCTCGTCGGGCCCGAGGTGCTGGGTCTTCATGTGGATCAGCCGCTCGACCCTTGGGGCCCCGGCGATCATCTCGCGGATCGCGGCACCGTCCGCGGGACTGGCCGACTCGCCGATCAGGAGGCTCCGCATCTCGATCGCGAGCACGGTAGCGACGGCGCCGAGCAGCAATCCGATGGCGACCGTGCCGATGCCGTCCCAGATCGGATCGCCGGTTACGAGCGCCAGCAGGACCGCGCCCAGAGCGAAGGTGAGACCGAGCATCGCCGCCGCGTCCTCAAGCAGGACGACGGGGAGTTCCGGGGCCTTGGAGTGGCGGATGTAGGACCACCAACCGGCCCCGCCACGCAGGGGATTGGCGGCGCGAACGGCCGTCCACAGTGACCCTCCCTCCAGCACGATCGCGACGGACAGGATTCCGATCGCCCAGAGCGGCGACGAGAGTTCGTGCGGGTGGCGGATCTTGCCGATGCCTTCGTAGAGCGCGAAGAGAGCACCGACGGTGAAGAGCACAACCGAGACGACGAAGGCCCAGAAGTAACGCTCTCGCCCGTAGCCGAAGGGGTGCTCGGGGGAGGGGGCACGGCTGGCGGCTCGGGCACCGAACAGGAGCAACGCCTGGTTTGTCGAGTCGGCGAGGGAGTGGACGCACTCGGCCAGCATCGCCGAGGACGAGGTGAAGGCGAATCCGAGGAGCTTGGCGATGGCGATGCCCAGGTTCGCGAGGAAAGCGGCGAGAATCGCGGTCTTGCCACCGCCGTGCGGGTCAGCCATGTCGGGCCCCCTCGCTCTCCGCTCCGCCCGTACCCGACTCCAGCTTAGCGAGGTCGATCGAGGAACTGCTTCATGTAGCGGTTGGGCTCGTCGTCCTCGAAGGCGCGGGCGAACTCCTGAACGCCGGCCTCGATCGCCTGGTCGATCGGCAGCCGTTCCCAGCGACGGATCAACTCCTTCTGGGCGCGGATCGCGTGCGGCCCACCCGCCAAGATGCTCCCCAGCCATCCCTCGACCGCCTCATCAAGGGCCGAGGGCGTGACGACGCGCTCAACGAATCCGGCGTCAAGCGCCTGAGCGGCGTCCCAGCTCTCGCCGGTGTAGATGAGCTCACGGGTGCGGCCCCAGCCGATGATCCCCGGAAGCAGGGCCGCCTCGATCACCGAGGGGATGCCGACCCGTACCTCGGGCATTCCGAAGGTGCTCGCGCTCGAGGCGAGACGGAGGTCGCAGGCCGCCGCTACCTCCAGTCCGGCACCGAGGCAGTAGCCAGAGATCCTGGCGATCACCGGGACGGGAAGGTCGCGGATCGCCTGGCAAGCCTCGTGGATCGTGCGAATGAAGCGCCTGGCGCGGTCCGGGTCGAGGTCGACCATGTCGTTGATGTCGGCGCCGCCGATGAACGCCCGCTCGCCCGCGCCGCGCAGCACGACGGCGCGCAGGGACTGATCGCCGGCGAGCTCCGTAAAGCGGTCGCGCAGGGACCTGGCACGCGCCAGGCTGAGGATGTTGAGGCGCCCCGGGTAGTCGACCGTGACGGTCGCGATCACCCCGGCGCTGCGCTCTTCCCGGCTCGTCGTGACGGATTCGTTCACGGTGGGGCACTCCTCGCATCTCGGGAGAGGATAGCGAGCCCGGGCGGCGTCCATGCTCCCCGGCATCGGAGGAGGTGTGGGGTCGCCGGCGGCGCTGATCACTGGGGCGCGAGCCCGTACGCTGGAGGAAACCCCACGACCGCCCTCGCCAGAGCGCGGCCCAACGTCTGGAGACACGCACTTGGCCGGCACAGCAGTCGACACGATCGATCGGTTCATCACAGAGCAAGGCGTCGACAATGAGACCCGCGGCTGGCGCACGCAGCTGTCGGCTCCGCCCCAGGCGGACTTTGACGACGCGCAGACCTATTACTGGGACCTTGAGACCAACGTCGGGAAGGTCACGGTCCGGTTGATGCCGGAGGTCGCTCCAATGCACGTCTCGAGCACCATCTACCTGACCAGGCTGGGGTTCTACGACGGCCTCAAGTTCCACCGCGTGATCACCGAGTTCATGGCCCAGGGTGGCTGCCCGCTCGGGATCGGCACGGGTGGGCCGGGGTACCAGTACGGCGGGGAGTTCGACTCGAGCGTCAGGCACGACCGGCCGGGGCTCCTGAGCATGGCCAACGCTGGCTCCGGTACCGACGGAAGCCAGTTCTTCCTGACCTTCGTCGCGACCCCCTGGCTGGATGACAAGCACTCAATCTTCGGCGAGGTGACAGAGGGCATGGATGTCGTTTCGATCTTGGAGGCTGCCGGATCCCAGAGCGGCCGCACCTCGAGCCCGCTCCAGATCGACCACGCCTCGATCCGGGTCGCCTAGGCCCCCTGCGCCGCCCCCGAGGCGGCGCGCGGCGCCGGCCCGGTCGCCGCGTGAGAACCGAATGGGGGCACCGGTGGCGTCAACGGGTGATGCCTGGCCGGGCATGATGCGAGTCGAGAGCACGCGCGTCGCGGTGCTCTCAGACACCCATATCGGGGGCGACGGGTGGGGCCTCCCGGCCGAACTGCTGGGGGCGCTGGAGGGCTCTGACCTGATCCTCCACTGCGGTGACCTAGACGTCCTAGGCGTGCTCGATCAGCTTGAGACGATCGCCCCGGTGCGCGCCGTGCGGGGCTACCCCGACCCACGCGAGGAGGGTGAGCGGCTCGCCGAAGAGAATCGCGTCGTCGTGGTCCAGGGTGTCCGCATCGGGATGGTGCACGACATCCGTCTACCGGGGGGCGTCGCCAATTTCACGCACACATTGGAATTCCCCAGGGGAAACGCTGAAGAGGTCGTCCGCCGCCGCTTCGGGCAGAACACAGATGTGGTCTGCTTCGGCGACACGCACCACGAGTACATCGGCTGGGCCGGCGGCATCCTGTGGGTCAATCCGGGCAGCCCGACCAGGCCGAATCTCAGGCATCGCCCCGGTGAGTTCGGCACCTTTGCGGTCCTCGACATCAAGCACGGCGTCGTCTCCGCCGAGATCCAGAAGATCCACCGCCGTAGCTAGCTGTCGCTCCGCGGCGTCGCTCACCACCGGCGGGCGACTCAGCTCTGCGCTGCCGCCGGGGCAGGCGCCCGGTCATGCGGACGGAGCAGCAGCAGCGCCACCAGGGACGTGGTGGCCGCCGCTGCTACGCCCGTTGCCAGCGCCGCCTGGTTGACCGGAACCAGGGTCGAGAACGTGATGTTGTAGAGCGTGGCCACGGCCATCTGAGAGAAGCCGAGTACGGCCGAGGCGAGTCCGGCCATCTGGGGGAACGGGATCAGCGCGCCGGCCATCGCCGGCGGCCGCGCGATGCCGAATCCCCCGGCCACCAGGAACATCGGTCCGATCACCGCCCAGGCGTTGGCGATGTCGGCCCAGGCCAGGAGCACCATAGCCGTGCCCGCGGTGGCGGTCAGCGCGGACCCGAGCAGGACGATCCGTGCGTTGAGCCAGCGGCCGACCAGGCGACCGGAGAGCCACGCTCCGCACATGATGCCGACGGCAACGAAGCCGAAGCTCACGCCGAACATCCCGGCCGACAGCCCCAGTTCGTCGATCAGCACGAACGATGAGCCGGGGATGAAGACGAGCTGCCCGCTGAACATCAATCCGCCCATCAGGGCATAGGCGAAGAAGATGCGACTCGATAGCAGCGCGCGGTAGTTCCGGCCCATCTGGAGGGCTCCGAGCGCGGAGCGATCGCGAGACCTGTTCGTCTCGGGCAGGAGGGCTCGATAGCCGACGAGCAGCACGACACCGATCGCGATCAGCGTCACGAATACCGAGCGCCAGTCGAAGAAGTCCTGCAGCAGGCCACCGATGATCGGAGCGATCGCCGGCGCCAGCGGCGTCACGATCGTCATGTAGGAGATGATCCTCGTCGCCCGGCTCGGACCGAAGACGTCGAGCACCATGGCGCGGCCGAGCGCCGGTCCCGCGCCACCGCCAAGGCCCTGGATAATGCGGCCGGCGACGAGCATCTCGGCGGACGCGGCGAAGAGCGCGAGCGCGCCACCGGCGATGAATATCAAGAGCCCGGCGATGAGTACGGGTCGCCGACCGAAGCGATCGGAGGTCGGTCCGTAGACGAGCTGCGAGGCCGCGAAGGCGAGGAGGAAGAGCGTCACGGCCAGTTGCATCGTCGAGTTGGGAACCCCGAACTCCTTCGCCATCGTCGGCATCGAGGGCAGGAACATGTCGATCGCCAGGGGCGCGATGGCGGTGAGGGCGATCAGGACGGCAATCGCGCCAAGCGATTCGGCGCGGGCACGCTCGGCCGCGGTCAGCTGACGTGGCGGGGCGACGACCATCTCTACCGGGAGCCCGCTGCTGCGGCCTGAACACCCTCCTGCTCCTGCGCGGCCAGATATTCGGCCGCTGAGCGCTCCCACCCCTCGGGGTCGCCCAGGTTTCGTTCGAGGAAGTTGGACGCTTCGGCCGCGATCAACCCGACAAAGCCCGGGAAGCTCGAGAAGCCGTGCGGCTGGTCGTGATAGAGGTGCGTCTCGACCGGGGCGCCGGCTGCCCGCAGGGCCTCACCCATGCGCAGCGTCGCAGAGACCGGAACCACCCGGTCGTTCGTGCCGTGCAGGAGGAATGTCGGGGGGAAGGCGGCCGTGACGTACCGGATCGGGCTCGCCTCGGTTGCCAGGTGAGCGTCGTCGGTACCCGGCACGAGGGCCGCGGCCGGGCTCCCGCCGCTCGGCCGATCGTCCCCGACGAAGAGCAAGACGGGCGGGAAGACCGCGACGACCGCGCCGAGGGCCGATGAGGTCTCGGCGTGACCGCCCTCACCCTCGAAGTCGGCGACGTCGGGGGTGCCGGCCGCCATCAGTGCGAGATGGGCCCCGGCCGAGAAGCCGGCGCCGGCGATCTTCTGGGGGTCGATGCCGAGACCGTGGCTGTTCGCTCGCGTCCAGCGGATCGCGGCCTTCGTGTCCTCGATCTGTGCCGGCCAGAGCGCCTCGCCGTTGAGACGGTATTCGGCGGAGAGGACGACCAGCCCGAGCTCGGCCCAGGACCGGGCATGTGCTGCGACGCGCCCGCGATCGCCCATCCGCCAGCCACCGCCATGCCACATCAGCACCGCGGTCGCCGGCCGGTCATCAGCTCCGGACGCGGCGGGCCGGTAGATGTCCAGGCGAAGGTCGCGCCCGCTGCCCTGTGCGAAGACGACGTCTCGCTCAACTGTCACCATGTCGAAGCTCCTCCCGTGATTCCCTTGCCGGCCACGCCCTCGGGCGGTTGCCGGCCCGCCCTCAGGAGGTCGGGAAGATCTCCATCAGCACGAAGTTCGAGGCGGTCGGGTGCACCCAGGCGTTGCCGCGGCCGGGCATGCGGTTGACGCGCCCACCGTTGTCCGTCACCTGCTGGCAGAAAGCATCGACGTCATCGCAGTCGTAGGCGAGGAGATAGATGCCCTCACCGTGCGGGTTGAAGGGGTTCACCCGCTCGCTCATCAGCTTGGCGATCGGGCTCTCTTCGCCCTCGCGCGGCTGGATCAGGTGACAGACGGTATTCCCCTCGTAGCCGACCGGCACGAAGTCGAACTTGCCGATCGTGTTGAACGCCCGATCGCCTGTAGGCATCATCCCGAACCGAGCCCCGTAGTCCGCCACCGCCTGATCCAGGTCGTGTACCGCCACGGTGTAGTGCCTGAAGCTGATCATCGCCGCTCCTCTGCTTGATGCTCTGTCGTCGGGCCAGCATAACGGTCGGTCCGCTCAGGCACCGGCCCGCTGGCACCGGCCCGCTGGCGTCGGCCCGCTGGCGTCGGGCCGTGCGGCCACGCCGCCGAGGCGGTCCGCGACTCCGCTATCATCGGCGTCCATGGCTGAGGGGGGAACAGATGGCAGCCGGGATTCTCGACGGCATCCGAGTCTTGGAGTTCACACAGATCATCGCGGGACCATTCGCCTGCCAGAACCTGGCGGACATGGGCGCCGAGGTGATCAAGGTCGAACCGCCCGGCGGCGAGCCGTGGCGCCTCTTCTCGCAGTTCATGCCGGGAGAGTCGAAGTTTTTCCAATCGCTCAATCGTGGCAAGCGGTCGCTCGTCCTCTCTCTGGCCGACCCGCGCGCCCGCGAGATCGTCCACCGGCTGGTTCCCGACATGGATGTCGTAGTGATCAACTACCGCCCCGACGTCCCGGCGAAGCTCGGGATCGACTATGAGACGCTGCGGGCGCTGCGTGAAGACCTGATCTACGTCGATAACACCGCATTCGGCCGGCAGGGACCGCTCGCCGGTAGCCCCGGATACGACATCATCGCCCAGGCGCTCTCCGGGCTGATGGTCGGCGAGGGGAAGTACGACCCCGAGACCAATACCCCCGAGATCATCCGCTCGACGGCGATCGCCGACTATGGGACCGGGCTGGCCATCGCTTGGGGGGTCTGCGCGGCGCTCTTCCACCGCGAGCGGACGGGCAGCGGCCAGCTGATCGAGAGCACGCTGCTGCAGACGGCGCTTGCCTTCCAGGGCAACAGCGTGATGGATCTCCCGGCCGCCGATGCCGCCCGCTACGAGCGGATGGAGCGCGTCCATCAGCTCCAGCGTGACGGCGCCCCATACGGTGAACTGATCGCGGCGCACAACCCCGCGCAGCTCCTCGGACTCGGCAACATCTACTACCGGGCCTACAGCACCGAAGACGGCGCGATCGCCGTCGGGGCGCTCTCGCCAACCCTCTGGGAGAAGGTCCGGAACGCGGTCGAGACCGAATTTCTGGGCCTGGCCGACCCCAGCTTCAACCCGACCGATCCGGCCTGGGTGGCCAACGCCCACGAGCAGGTGGCCCGCGTGGAGGCGAACCTTCGCTCCCGGACGACGGCGGAGTGGGAGGAGATCTTCACCGCCAACGGCGTTCCCAACGGCGCACTCCGCTTCCCCGAGGACATGGTCGATGACCCGCAGGTGCTGGCCAATGACGGCATCGTCGCACTGGAACATGAGCTGAGTGGCCCCCAGCGACAGGCCGCCCCGGTGCTGAAGATGAGCGCCGCGCCACTGGCCGCACAGGGTTCATCGCCGCCGCTCGGGCGCGATACCGACGCGATCCTGGCCGAGGCCGGATACGGGCCCGACGAGATCGCGGCACTGCGCGAGGGAGGGGCCGTGGCCTGACGCGCCGGCCGAGACCTGGACGGCATCAGCAGACGCTGTGAAAGGACTGAGAAGATGGGTACCGATGCCTGGCTCGAACTGACGCGCGAGCCCGCGATCGAACCAGAACTGCCGATCATCGACCCGCACCACCACTTCTGGGACCGTCGCGGTTCGCGATATCTGCTGGCTGATCTGGTGGACGACACGGCCGACCATCAGGTCCAGCAGACGGTCTTCGTTGAGTGCAGCTCGATGTATCGGACCGACGGCCCTGAGGAGCTCCGCGTCGTCGGCGAGACCGAGTTTGTCGAGGCGATCGCGAATGCCAGCGCCGCGTCCCGGGGCGTTCGGGCCGCAGCGGCGATCGTGGGGAGCGCGGACCTGCGGCTCGGATCAGCCGTCGCGGCGGTGCTTGAGGCTCATCAGGAGGCCAGTGACCGCTTCCGGGGGATCCGTCACCGCGCGGCCTGGGCAGAGCCGGAAGCCCTCGAACGGCCGGCCGCCGGACCACCCGAGCTCCTGCTCGACCGGGACTTCCGCGAGGGCTACCGACGGCTCGCCGACTACGGGATGACCTTCGAGGGATGGGTCCATCACCCGCAGATCCCCGAGTTGACTGACCTGGCCAGGGCCTTCCCGGAGACCACGATCATCTTCAATCACCTGGGCGGGCCACTCGGCCGTGGTCCCTACGCCGGACGCCAGGACGAGATCTTCGACGCCTGGCGCCCGATGGTGACCGAACTGGCCAGCTGCCGCAACGTCGTCGCCAAGGTGGGTGGTATCCAGATGCCGGTGAACGGCTTCGGCTGGGAGAACAGGGAGCGCCCGCCCAGCTCAGATGAGCTGCTTGCGACCAATCGCCGCTGGTACGAGCACACGATCGAGGTCTTCGGACCGGAGCGCTGCATGTTCGAGAGTAACTTCCCCGTCGACCGTGCCTCCTGCAGCTACACGGTGCTGTGGAATCAGTTCAAGAAGCTCAGCCGCCCCTACTCGGCGACCGAGCGGGCTCACCTCTTCCACGACACCGCGGCGCGCGTCTACCGGATTGACCCGCTCTAGCCGGTTCCGCCCAGGGAGAGGGACCGATCTGGGGGTCTGGTGCCCGAAGCCGCCCGCCGCTGAGCACGCCGTCGCCATCTGAGAACGCACTCATTCCGGGCGATCGGCGCCGGTCCGGCCTTCGGTCGCAGGCTTTCGCGCTGCGCCGAGTTCACGGAGCAGGGTCGAGACGCCCACGACCTCGGCGCCGAGGGCGCGCAGCCGGCTACGGAGGGCAGCATCGGAGGTCACCACCCGGACGGTCCCGCGGCAGGGCTCGTCTGTGACGATCTCGACGATCAGGTCGTCGGCACCATTCGGCCCCGCTCGCTCGGCGAAGATCAGAGGGAGCGGGGCCTGCTCGAGGTCGGCGGTCGGATAGCCATCGAAGACGAGCAAGAGGTCATCCCCGGCCTCGAATTCGACCTCCGCCCAGCGGGCGAGATCCCTGACCAGATCGCGCATCGCCCGCTCGCGGTCGCGCCACCAGCGGGTCTCGGGGCGGGAGCCGATGACGTTCATGGCGTCGATCACCGTCAGCCGCACCGCTGCCCCGTGCGGCCGCAGCAGCGCGGGGCAGCGGTGCGGTCGGTCGCGACCGGGGTCGTGCGCCATCACCTGAGTTCGATCCGCCCGTTCGGGCTTGAGATCAGTGCGATCAGCGCCGGCTCCAGGCCGACTGAGACAGACAGCTCAACCCCGACCGCCCGCAGCCGCGTTCCGAGCGCGGTGGGGTCGGGGTCCTCCGCGCGCAGCTCCAGCAGCGTGCAGCCGCTGGGGGCGCTCAGCGCGGGGTGTTCACTTTCACCCCAGTCGATCAGGAACGGAACGGTGGAGACGCTCCCGTCGCGGCCGAGGCCACCCCCACCGCCTGCCGTGAGCAGCCAGTTGAGCAGCACCCCGTCCGGACGCCGCCGGCTCATCGGCCGGACCTGCCCGAGATCGACACCCTGCGCCAGCGCGCGGGCACAGCTCTCTTCGATCTCAGGCGCCCGTGCGGCCCACGTTCGCAGCAACGGACGGGTGCCGAACTGCGAGCGCGGCGGTTGGCGCTCCTGCTCCGGGTCGGGCCCGAGTACCTCGAGATAGACGTCTGGTCCGAGCGCGAGCAGCGTGTTGCGCGTACCGCGCCCGACATGACTCCCGCCCCCGGCCGGCCTCAGGCCGAGCAGCTGCTCGAGTTCGGCGCTCGTCTCGTCGACATTGGCCGTTACGTAGACGAGGTGGTCAATCGCCAATGCGGGCAAGATGCTGCTCCTTCGGCCCGGCGGGCTGGTGCATGCCGGCGTGGTGCAGTCTAAGTTAAGTCTACGGAAGCACGACCCCGCACCGCGTCCGGGCCAACGACGTGACGGGTCCGAGGAGCCGCGGTGGGTGTCGCCCCGGTGGGCGCTCTCCCCGACTGGAGCGGACGGAGGCCGGACGATGCAGGTGGTGCTCGCGGTAGCGGCCGGCGGCGCCCTCGGCGCGCTCGCGCGGTACGGCACGACCGAGCTCTTCAGGGCGCTCTTCGACCTCCGCGGCGTCGGCACCGTGGCCGCCAACATCCTCGGCGCCCTCCTGCTCGGCCTGGTCGTCGGCCTCACCGAGCAGCGCTGGTCGCCGTCCGATGCGGTGCGGATCGGTCTGACCGTCGGCCTGCTGGGCGGGTTCACCACCTTCTCGACCTACATGGGAGACGTCTTCTTCCACCTGGAGGCTGGCCGCCCGCTGGTCAGTGGCGCTCTCCTCGTCGCGACCGTGGCCGCCGGTCTGGCTGCGATGCTCGCCGGACTCTGGGCCGGCCGTGCGCTCTGATCGACTCGTCGTGCAGCGCGATCGAGAGGTGGATGTCGTCTGGCGCGAGCGCCCCAAGGCGGGGGTTGGGCACCGGCACGGGTGACGTGCCCTGCGCGAGGTAGAAGTCGACCGTGCGGCCTGTCGCGGTCGCCGAGACGTAGAGCCCCCTGCCGCCCCGCCCGCGCGCGAAGGTCGTCGCCAGCTGGAGGAGCCGCTGCCCGACACCACGTCGGCGCAGCTCTCGACTGATATGGAGGAACGTTGAGGTCGAGCATGTCCGGCTCGATCTCCAGACCGTCCACCAGGGCGATCGCCACCCCGGTTCGCCGTCAGGGTGAGCCGGCCGTCCCGCCAGAGGTACTGCCCGCGGGCGACGTCCGAGCGGTCGATCTCGGCCAATCGCGCCAGGTCGGCGGGCACGAGCGGCCGGTAGCCCGGGTCGCTCACCTGCCGTTGCGGATCAGGTCGGGCCGGTCGCTGAGCCGAGCTGCGAGGTACTCGGCGACGTGCTGTACCTGGACAGGCAGGTGTGCCGCATCGGCGCCCCCGCGCAGGTGAACGAGACACCCCGGATTGTCGGTGAGCAGCACCGACGCCCCGCTGGCGCGGACGTTCTCGAGCTTCCGCGCCAGCACGCCGGCGCTCAACTCCGGGGCCACGAGCGAAGTTGAGCCGCCGAAGCCACAGCAGACCTCAGCCTCGTCCAGCGGCACGATCTCCGAGCCGGTCAGCCCACGCACGAGCTCATCGAGCATGTCGCCACGCCCGAGCAGGTTGGCGCCCTGGCAGAAGCGGTCGACCGCGACCGGGCCCTGGTCGCCGCGGGCCAGCACCCCGTCCGGCAGCCGGGCGGGGCCGGCCAGGTAGGCGGTCAGGTCCCAGACACGCCCGGTGAGCGTGCGGGCGCGATGTTGCCAGACCGGCTCGTCATCGAACAGGCGCTCGTAGTCGTGGAGCATCGCGATCGCGCAGCTTGGCGCCGGTGTAACGATGTCGGGCAGCGAGTCCTCGGTGGCGGCGCCGAGCACCTCGAGCGTCTGCCGCGCCATGCGTCGTGCGACCGCGTCGTCGCCCCCGTCGATCGCTGGCAGGCCACAGCAGTGCTGCTGGTCGGGGATCTCGACCTCACAGCCGGCCGCCCTGAGCAGATCGGCCGTTGCCACCGCCACCGCGGGAGCGAGGCGGTCGGCCACGCATTGCAGGAAGAGGATGACCCGCCGCCCGCTGGCCTCGGTCTGGGCGATGGCCGGTGCAGCGGCCCGGAGCTCCCTGCGCTGCCGTGCCGGCCGCGTGGGAAATGCCGGCGGCGTGCGGAACGTGAACCGTCGCAAGGCTCTCGGGGAGAGTCGCAGCGGCGGGCGCAGGAAAGAACCACGGCGGAATGGCCACGTCACGGTGCCGAGCACGCTGAAGGCGAGGGCGACCAATCGCCTGGAGGCGAAGAGGCGCAGCGCCTGTCTCTTGCGGCGCGAGACGCCGAGCTCGGTGTTGACGCGCCGCCGGATCTCGAGGATCTGACCGGGCAGGGGGATCTCGACGGGGCAGACCGTTTCGCAGGCGCCGCACGACAGGCAGAGCGACTGCGGTCCCTCGGAGAACTCGAGCCCGTGGTGAAAGGCCGTGTTGACCAGCCCAATCGGCCCGCTGTAGATGTGGCCGAAGGCGTGTCCGCCGACGACCTGGTAGGCCGGGCAGACGTTTGCGCAGGCACCGCATTTGATGCAGCGGAGGGCCGGCGCGAAATCGGGGTCGGCGGCCATCTGCCGGCGACCGTTGTCCAGGATCAGGATGTGGAGCTCGCGCTCGGTGCCGTCGCCCGCCGCCTCGGCGGGACCGGTGAAGAACGAGGTGTAGGTGCTGATCGGCTGGCCGGTCGCCGAGCGCGCGAGCAGCCGTACGACCTCGATCGCCTCGGCGGTCGTCGCGACCAGCTTCTCAATTCCGGCAAACACGACGTGGACGGGCGGCAGGCTGGCCGTCAGCTCACCGTTTCCCTCGTTGGTGACGAGCATCACGGATCCGGTCTCGGCGACGAGCGCGTTGGCCCCGGTGATGCCGATGCCGGCCGCCAGGAAGTGCGCGCGCAGGGCTCCGCGGGCGCTGTGGACCATCGCCTCGATGTCGTCGGGGTCGAAGGTCAGACCGAGCTCGCGCTCGAGCAGCGCGGCGATCTCATGTCGCCGGCGATGGATCGCCGGCATCACCACGTGGCTGGGCCGGTCGCCATCGAGCTGCAGGAGCCACTCTCCGAGGTCGGTCTCAACGGCCTCGATGCCCAGCCGGGCGAGGTGCTCGTTGAGCTCGGTCTCCTCGGTGGCCATCGACTTGCCCTTGACCACCGTGCGCACGCCCCGCCGCTCGCAGAGGGCGGCAACGTAGGCGTTCGCCTCCTCGGCGGTCTCGGCCTCGATGACGCGTGCGCCGGCCGTCTCGGCGGCCGCCCGGAAGCTGGCGAGCTGGGCCGGCTGGTCGGCGATCACGCGGTCCTTGGCCTGAGCCAGGCTGTGCCTCAGCTGGTCGCGATCCCGGCCGAGGATTCCCTCGAGGTCGACCAGCTGGGCCTCTCGGGTCTCCCGCCACGATCGCTGGAAGTTGAGCAGTCCCTCGCTCAGGGGCTCGTTCTCGAGCGCCGTCTGGAAGCGCGCCCGAAACTGCGCCCGTGCCTGCGCCCTGCTCTCGGCGGTGGTCATCCGAGCACCACCAGGTGGAGCGCCGAGGGGCCCTGCACGCCGATCGTCAGGGAACGCTCGATGTCGGCCGTGCGAGAAGGGCCCGTGACGATGGTCGCTAGAGCGTGTTCGCCGGCGTGGGCGGCGAGCCAGCCGGCCACGTCGTCCAGCGAGTCGACGATCCGCTCGCGCTCCACCACCTGGACGGCGGTGTGGGCGAGCAGCGAGACGGCACGATCACCGAGCTCGCCCAGGGCGAGCAGGACCGAGCCGGTCTCGGCCACCGCCAGCACCCCCTCGGTGATGCCGACCGCGACGTCGGCCGCCGATTCGAACGGGGCGGCCGGATCGAGCTGGCAGAGCCGCCCGTCCAGAGCCGCGGCCAGCTCTGGATGCGCCTTGAGCACCGAGGGGGCGAGGGCGACATGGCCATCGCCGGCGAGCCTGAGCGCGAGTTCAGTGACCTTGTCCCAGCCCGCGAGCTCGTGGACGACGGAGGCAGCGACCCGGGCGCGCGTGCAGAGCTGATCCACCGTGGTCATCGCTCGCTCCCTCCCGGCCCCGGTGATCCTAGCAAGGGGAATGGCACGGTCCGGCTCCCTCAGCCCGATCCCAGGTGGGCCCGGGCAGAGAGGAGATGCCCGCCGCCTGGTGCGGGCACGAGGGTGATCCGCTGGCGGTACTCCCCGGCTGTGACCGCGCGCACGGCCTCAAAGCTCTCCGGCTCGGCGCGCTCCGGCCGGTCGGCGGCAGCCAGCGCCTCCCCGATCACCTCCCCCTGCATCCCCCGAGGTGGGTCGAGCCCGAGGATCCGCAGCACGGTCGGCGCCAGGTCGGGGTGCCCGGTCACGGCCGTGATGTCGCCCCGGCGAATGTCGGGCCCGCTGGCCGCCGTGAAGGTCCGTAGCTCGGTCGGCGCCATCGAGCCGTGCTGGCCCTGGCCGGCCGGAGGCCCACCCATCACGAATGCGTGCCCCGGGGCCCCGTGCTCGTTGAGGCGGTTGTCCCACTGCATGGAGAGCGCGAGGTCCGGGCAGCGTGGGCCTTCGAGGCCGACCAGCCGTGCCGGGAGCGTGCCGGGGATCGAGCCCAATCGCTCGGAGGCGAGCAGAGGCCCCGCCCATCTCTGCCCAACCAACCACTCGACCAGGCGGTCGGAGACGGCCGCTGAGTGGTCGGTGATCGAGAAGAGCACCGAGCCGCCGTTCCCGGCGCTCGCGACGCCGCCCGGGGAGCCGGGCGGTGCGAAGCCGGCCTCCAGCAGCAGCTCGCGGACTGGGATCACCTCGCTGACCGTGCTGTGGCCGTGATCGCAGGTGACAATCACGTTCGTCTGATCGGCCAGCCTGCGCTCCCGGAGCCAGGCCAGGAGCCGTCCGAAGCCCGCGTCGGCGGCCCTGGCCGCCTCGTGAACGCGGGGAGAACCCAGCCGGGAGGCGTGCTGCGAGCTGTCCGGCTCAGAACACCACAGGAGGGAGACCGCGGCGTCGCGCTCGGCGATCACGTACTCGGTGACGACCTCGATCAGGCGATCGATGCGGGCGCTGTTGGGCAGGGCTGCCGCCGGCCATGGGCCGAAGCGACGCTCGATCTCGTCTGAGAGCGGCCCGGGGATCGTGTACTCAGGGTGGATCGAGGCCCCCAGTGGGAGGGAGTCGCCGCGGGGGTGATGGACGAACGACTGACCGGTCGAGCCGATTCCGGTCGCGATGTACTCCAGCCCGTGGTCGGCCAGGACCTCGGCCAGGGTCGGGGCGAGCAGGACCGGGACATCGCTCGCCAACAGTTCACGGAACTCGGGCTCCATGGCGTTGACGACGCGCGCCGGGTCGAATTCCGGGAAGACCGACATGTTCCCCGACAGGCCGTGCCGGCCCGGGAAGGAGCCGGTCACCATCGACGTGGCGTTGACGCGTGTGACGGTCGGGAAGACGGGCTGGTGCGCGAGCAGGCGCGCACCAGCCCGGGCGAAGGCGTGGAGATTGGGCATCAGTTCGGGCGTGACGAGCTCGGCCTGCAGGCCGTCGAACACGAAGATCACGACGCGTCGCATGTTGAGCTCCCCCTCGGGGGCGATGATAGCGATCGCTGCCAGTCCGGGGAGCGGGGCTCGACCACCGGGCTGGCAGGCCCGGGCTCGGACCGTGGATCGCCCCGCCGGTCGGGGGCCACGTAAGATCATCGGGCCTTGCCCGGGACGCTGCCGGGAGGATGCGGAGTCGTCGTGACGGTCTGGATTCTGGGAGCAGTCTTCGCCTGCTACATCGCGCTGACGAGCTGGCGGATGCGCCTGGCGCTGCGGGCGAGCGGCCCCGAGCGCCGGCTCAGGGAGGCTCGCATCCTGCTCGCCGTCGTGAGCCTGGGCGTGCCCTTGCTCGTCGCGGTCCTGCTCCTGCTCTGAGCGGTCCGACCGGGAGATGCGGATTGACTGGCCACGGCCGGACTCCGGATACTCAGATCACGAGAGACGGCTCAGAGCGGCCCACGAGAGGCTGAGGGTACCGGTCAGGCGACCGGGCGGTGCCGGCGGCCGGGCTGTCCTGCCTCTGGCCCCGGCCCGGCTCCCGCCCGAGCGATTCCCGACCAACGAGACCACCGACAGGGCCAGGCGATGACGACCGACATGTCCCCCTCCGCAGCACCGCCCGAGCGTTACGACCCGGCGGAGATCGAGGCGCGCTGGCAGGCGCGCTGGAGCGAGGATGGCCTCTACCGCACGCCCGACGAGCTCCCCGACAGGCCCAACTACTACCAGCTGACGATGCTTCCCTATCCCTCCGGCGACATCCACGTCGGCCACTGGTTCGCGATGACGCCGTCGGATGCGCTGGCACGCTTCTACCGGATGTCGGGCCACAACGTGATGTTCCCGATGGGATTCGACGCCTTCGGGCTCCCGGCCGAGAACGCCGCCTTCAAGGGCGGACTGCACCCGCGGGATTGGACCGATGCCAACGTCACCCGGATGCGCGGCCAGCTGCGCTCGATGGGAACCATGATCGACTGGCAGCGCGAGGTGAACTCGTCCCAGCCCGACTACTACCGCTGGAACCAGTGGTGGTTCCTGCAGCTCTACGAGCGAGGACTGGCCGAGCGGAAGCGGGCGCCGGTCAACTGGTGCCCCCAGGACCGGACCGTTCTCGCCAACGAGCAGGTGCTGAACGGGCGCTGCGAGCGCTGTGACGCGATCGTGGTCCAGCGTGAACTCGAGCAGTGGTTCTTCAAGATCACCGACTACGCCGACGAGCTGCGCGCCAACTGGGAGATCGACTGGCCCGAGCACGTCAAGCTGATGCAGCGCAACTGGATCGGCCGCTCGGAGGGCGCCGAGGTGAGCTTCGCGCTGGAGGGGCCGACGGTCGACGGGACGTCTGAGATCCGCGTCTTCACGACCCGTCCAGACACGCTCTTCGGAGTCACCTTCATGGTGCTGGCGCCCGAGCACCCGCTGGTGGACCAGCTCACGACGGACGAACGGCGGGCCCGGGTGACGGCCTACGCCGAAGAGGCGCGTCGGGCCACCGAGATCGAGCGCCAGTCAGTGGAGCGCGAGAAGACCGGTGTCCCGACCGGCGCCTACTGCACGAACCCGCTCAACGGCGAGCGGGTGCCGGTCTGGATCGCCGACTACGCGCTGGCGACCTACGGGACGGGCGCCGTGATGGGTGTTCCCGCGCACGACCAGCGCGACTTCGAGTTCGCCCAGAAGTTCGGGCTCGGGATCCGCGTGGTGATCGCCAGCTCCGACTGGGACGGCGAAGAGCTCGCCGAGGCCTACGTCGCGCCCGGTCGGATGGTCAACTCCGGGCAGTTCTCAGGTGAAGAGAACGAGCCGGCCAAGGCCGCGATCGTCTCCCACCTGGAGACGCTCGGTGCGGGCCGGCCCCACGTGCAGTATCGGCTGCGTGACTGGCTGGTCTCACGGCAGCGCTACTGGGGCACACCGATCCCGATCGTCTACTGCGATCGATGCGGAACGCAGCCGGTGCCGCTGGACCAGCTGCCGGTCGAACTCCCCTACGACGTCGAGTTCCGGCCCACCGGTGAGCCGCCGCTCGGCCTGGCGCCCGACTTCGTGAACACGACGTGTCCGAGCTGTGATGGTCCGGCGCGCCGGGAGACCGACACCCTCGACACCTTCGTCTGTTCCTCCTGGTACTTCATGCGCTACTGCGACCCGGCCAACGGCGAGGAGCCCATCTCGCAGTCGCTGGCCGAGAGCTGGCTCCCGGTCGACCAGTACACAGGGGGTGCCGAGCACGCCGTCATGCATCTCCTCTATGCCAGGTTCTTCTACAAGGTGGCCCGCGACATGGGGCTGGTGCCGGGCGACGAACCGTTCACGCGTTACTTCGCGCAGGGCCAGATTCTCGGCCCCGATGGCAAGCGCATGTCCAAGTCGCGGGGTAACGTTGTGCCGCCGGACGAGCAGGTCGCGCTCTGGGGAACCGATACCTTCCGGGCCTACCTGATGTTCCTCGGTCCGTGGGAGCAGGGCGGGCCCTACGACCCCGACGGCATCGTCGGCGTGGCCCGCTGGCTGCGGCGCGTCTGGTCGGCCGTGCAATCGCCACCGGAGCTGGTGGACGACGCCTCCTCGGCAGGGGCGGGGGAGCTGCGCCGTCTCACGCACACGACGCTCGCGCGGGTCACAGAAGACATCGAGAAGCGGCGGTTCAACACCATGATCGCAGCTTTGATGGAGTTGACCAACGCGCTGCACGTCGCTCGAAACGCCGGTTTCGCCGATCGCCGGGCCTGGAGCGAGGCCCTCTCCTCGCTGCTCCTGATGCTCGCCCCGTCGTGCCCGCACCTCGCCGAGGAGCTCTGGTCGGTCACCGGCGGCAGCTACTCGGTCCACCAGCAGAGCTGGCCGACAGCCGATGAGTCGCTGATCGTGCGGGAGCGGGTCGAGATCCCGGTCCAGATCAACGGCCGGGTGAGGGAGCGCATCGAGATCGCCCCCGGGGCTGACGAGGCGGCGGCGCTCGCCGCGGCCCAGGCATCCCCGAGATGGGTCGAGCTGGTCGGTGAGCGGGAGCCCACACGCGTGATCTACGTCCCCGGGCGGCTCCTCAACGTGGTCCTGTCGTAGGGAACCGGCGGAGCAGTGGCTCAACCTAGCGGCGAGCGTTCCGGTCGTCCTCCACCGGGCGCTGCGGCAGATCGTTGATGAGTTCTGCTGTGGCATCCTCATCGTCCGGACCAACTGCGCCCTGGTCAGAGCGGCGCCAGGCGGTCGCCCGCGCCTGAGCCAGCAGATCTTCAAGCTCATCGCCATCGTTCGGTGGCACGGCACCTGGCAGGTCGACGGGTGGCAGGTCGACAGGTGGCAGGTCGGCTGGAGCAGGCTGCCGCAGCCACGACCCTGGCGGGTCGGCGCGCTCAGCCTCGGCAGGCGGCGCGGTTTCCGGCTCGGGTTCTCGAGCTCCGTGACCAAAGAGCGATCCGAGTGAGCGGCGAGCGCGGCCCCCCGAATCCGCGGGTGGCTCGCGCTCACCGGTGCGCTCGGGGGCACCGGGATCGGCTCGCCGGAGCTCCTCTACCGTCGGGCGATCGGGCTGGGCTCCCAGCTCGCTGAGCGTCGAGGTGGCGCCGACCCACTCGTCTTCCTTGGCGGCCATGTCGATCGCCGCCGGGTCGCTGCCCGACCGGTCGCCGATCGCTGCGGCCTCGCCGAACGGCTGGGCGGGGGCGGTCGGCGAGGGCTGAGGAGGATCCGGTTCGGCCGGGAGAGCCGGCATCGCCGTCTCGACATGAGTGATCGACGCTGGAGGTGGCGGCCGCGCTGCCGGGGCCGCTGGTTCGGGCGCGCCCGGTGGCGGCTCGGCTGGTGCCGGCTGGCTCGCGACCGGCCAGGGCGGACCCCACCGCGAGCGAGCCCGGGTGCTCTCGGGCGGTACAGCCGTCGACGGTCCGGCTGGCCGATCGTCGCGGCGAGGCTCCCGCGCCGAGAAGGGGCCGCGGGACGGCGGCGCCGGGTATTCGGGTCCGGGCGGATCGTTCGAGAACTGCCCAGGGGTCTCCGCCGCATCGTGCTCGGGGAGCGAGCCGAGCGCGTCGTCGGAGCGGAAGCTACCGGGTCTCGGCGGCCCCGGGTCGAACTCGCCGGCCTGCGCCGGTGCCGGCAGATCGCGCTCGGTCGAGAGCTGGTCCAGACCGTCCTGCACCGACCGCACAAAGGAGCCGAGCTGGCGATCGAGACGACCGAGCAGCTCGGCCGCGTACTGATCAGCGCCCTCCATCTGCTGCCGCGCGAGGTCGCGCGACTCGGCGATTCGCACGGCGATGTCCTGGTTGGCCTGGTCGACCCGCTCGATCAGGCGCTGCTCTGCCTCGTCGGCGATCTCCTGGGCGCGAGCCCGGGCGGCCTCGGTGATCGCGTGCGCGGTGACCATCTGCTCGGCCACCTCGCGTGCGCGCTCCCGCACGTGCGCGGCCTCTTCCTCCGCGGCCTCGAGAACGGCGTCGCGATCGGCGACGAGTTGACGCGCTTCATGCACCTCCTCGGGCACGAAGACGCGCATCTGGTCGATCAGATCGAGCAACTGGCGGCGGTCGATGATCACCCGGTTGCCGATCGGCATCTTCTGGGCGGCGGCGATTACTTCCTCGAAGCGGTCTACGAGGTGCAGGAGATCCATGCGTTCATTCCCCGCTCCGCGCGATGCAGGGTGCTGAGCTGCGGCCTACTCGCGGTTGGCCATCTTCTTGACGATCGCCTCGGCAACGTTGGCCGGCACGAGGTCGCTGACATCGCGGCCGAAGCTGGCCAGTTCACGGACCCGGCTGGCGCTCACGAACATGTGCTCCGCCGCCGTCATCAGGTAGGCCGATTCGATGCCGGGCGCCATCTTCCGGTTCATCAGGGCCATGTCGAACTCGACGGTGAAGTCGGTGATCGCGCGCAACCCCCGCACGAGCGCCGTGGCGCCGAGCGTGGCGGCGGCATCGACGGTCAAGCCGGAGAAGGTGGTCACCTCAACGTTGTCGAGGTGGCCGACGGCATCGCGCGCGAGTTGGCAACGTTCGGCGTTTGAGAAGAGCGCGGAGCGTGACTCGGCGACGGCGACGATCACGCGGTCGAAGATCGTCGAGGCGCGGGTCGCGACATCGACATGTCCATTGGTGATGGGATCAAATCGGCCGGGGTACATCGCAACCGTCATTCGGAGGGATCCCCTTCTCGCCAGCAGTAGAACGCCAAGGCGCCGTCACCGTACCGCCGATCGCGCCACAGCGGCACCCCGACCAACTCCGCAGGTGCCTGCGATCGTGCGGTATGCTCCAGAATGATCGCCGCTTCCTTGGCCAGCCCACCCTCCAGGCTGCTCTCGATTGAAGCCCAGGCACCGTCGTCATCATACGGCGGATCGGCGATCACGAGCCTGGCATTGAGCGCGCCGTCCGCTCGCCAGCGGCCGACTCGCCCCTGCACCACCTGTCCGCCGGCCACGCCGCTGCGTGCCAGGTTCTCGGTGATGACGCGGCACGCGCGTCGATCCTGCTCGACGAATGTGCACTGGCCGATCCCGCGCGAGAGTGCCTCGATGCCGAGTGCTCCGCTGCCGGCGTAAAGGTCCAGGGCCGGCGCGTGCAGGAGGTCGGCAGACTCGAGGATCGAGAAGAGCGCCTCCCGCAGCCGGGCCGAACTGGGGCGGGTGGCACGACCGGGCTGGCGCAGCACGACGCCACTGGCGCTCCCGCCGACGACGCGAAGCACCATGATCCGAGCGCTACCCGCCCTGGTTCCCGCCGGGGCCCGGCGGCCCGCTCGTGGCTTCGGCCGTCGGGGTCTCGGTGACCTCGGGCGCTGGCGTCTCCGTGGCTTCGGGCGTTGGCGTCTCCGTGGCTTCGGGCGTTGGCGTCTCCGTGGCTTCGGGCGTTGGCGTCTCGGTGGCTTCGGGCGTTGGCGTCTCGGTGGCTTCGGGCGTTGGCGTCTCGGTGGCTTCGGGCGTTGGCGTCTCGGTGGCTTCGGGCGTTGGCGTCTCGGTCGACTCTGGGGTCGGCGTTGGCTCGGGTGTCGGGGTCTCGGTCGGTTCGGCGGTCGGTGTGGGTGTCGGTGTCGGCAGCTCCCCCTCGGCCACGACGCGCAGCGTCAGTTGCCGGCCGATGAAGGCTTCGCCGTCAGAGACGATCAGGCGCACCTCGTAGGCGCCGGGTGTCTCCGGCGCGCGCCAGTCAGCGCGCGTGATCGGTTCGCTCTCGGGCGCCCAGCAGTTGCCGGCCTGATCCTCAAGCAGCCCGTCGGTGACCCGCCAGCAGGGGTTGAGGTAGGGGCCGTAGGGCCGGCTGAGCTCTAGGTCATCGGTCTTGACGAAGTCTCCGAGCGTGGGCCAGAACGCCGGGAGCTGTTCACTGGCCCAGGCGCTGGCGACCGCGACGCCGCCCAGCTCGAAGCGCTGGACGAGGTCGAGGCGGTAGGCCAGAGAGAAGTGGTTCTCGATCCAGACCGTGTGCGGGCCGTCGTCCCCGCTGTAGGTGAAGGACAGTGCCTGGGCGCTCAGATCCCAGCGCAGACCTGAACCATCGCGATTCAGATCGAGATTCGTGGCCGTCAGCTCGACCACGTCCCCGACCTCGATGCTCCCGCCCTGGCTCTCGAGCACGGCCGCCCGTCCCAGGGCATCCCATCTGTCGATCGACCGGAAGCCAGTTGGCTCGCTGAGACGGGACATGCGATCGAGTACCAGCGACACCGAGTTGAGATCGAGGCCACCTGCCTGTCGTGCGGCGAACACCGCCTCAAGGCGCTCGTAGTAGGCGGCCGGGTCATCGGGTGCGTTCAGCCAGAGCGCGGTGGACACATCGAGGAAGGCCGCCCAGTCGTAGCCGCCCGCGTTGCCCGCCGCGGGTACCGGCACGCCGACGATCAGGCCGCGGTTCTCTTCGCCCAGCCGTTCGGCAAGCAGGGTCGCCAGGCGCGTGAAGCCCCCCTGCCGGTCTTCGTCCACATCGAGGTAGGCAAGATAGATGCCGTCTGCATCAATGCGCGCGGCCTCTGCGGCCAGCTCGCCGGCGTGAGCGACGAGCGCCGGCTCGGTGGAGAGCAGATCCCGCAGCTGGTCCGCGGCATCGGGGGCGAGCGTCACCCCCAGGTAGACGGGCATCTGCAGTGTCAGGTCGCCGCTGTAGCGCTCGACCCCCGGGCTGGTGGTCAGTCGCGCCGCTCCGTCATCACCGCGGCGGAGCGCTCCGGCCATCACGACGAGCCGCGTTGCCCCTGCCAGCGCCTCGGGATCGGGACCCTGATCGACCGGAATGATGAGGCTCAGCGTGCGCTCGACGGCGGTCCGCCTGAGCACCGCCACCGTGGCCGGGATCTCCATCAGGTCGGCTTCGGCGAAGTTGCCGTCGTCGGTCAGACGAGCGCGGTCGACGCGCACCCAGCCGGCAGAGCCGAACGTGTAGAGGCCGACATTGCGCGGATCCAGGGTCTGCTCATTGAGCTTGATTGCCAGCGTCCAGGGGCCGCTTGTCTCGCTGAGCTGGTCGCTGATCTCAAGTCGGAAGAGGCCGCTCAGGGCGGTCAAGTCCTCGGGCAGCTCCGGCAGTTCCCCCTCGCGGTGGGCACTGATTCCGCCGCTGTCGCTGCCCCCGCGGTCGAGCAGCGAGATGGGAGGGAGCACGAGGACCGCGATCACGACGGCCAGCAGGACCACCACACCGAAGACGCGCATCACGCCGGAGTCGTTGTATTCGGCGAAGGTCTGGGTCCCGCTCTCCTCGCCGTCGCCGACGAAGATCACAGGCGCCTGCTGCCGATCGTCGGGTTCAAGCGTCTCGAAGAGGGGTCGGTCGTCGTCTGGGGGCCCGTCGGGCGGTTCCGGAGGGAGGGTCACAGGCCACCGCCAGCGAAGATCTGGGGAACCACACGGACAATCACTTGCTCATCGCCTCGCAGCACGAAGAGCTCGAGCTCTTCCCCGGTCCGCGATGAGCGTAGCAAGTTCACAAACGGGTAGTCGGCATCGATCTGGATGCCGTTCACGCCGACGACGATGTCTCCGACCTCCACGCCGGCCGCCTGCGCCGGGCTATCGGCGCCGATGGCGACCACGAGGGCCCCGAACCCAACCGGGAGCCCCTCCGCCTCGGCCACGTCCGGTACGATCGACCGGTGCTGCAGGCCGACGCGCTCGATACCGATCCGGGGGCGCGGATTGATCCCGGTTGTAGCGACGACCGCGACGAGCGCCACGAGCGAGTTCGACGACTGCGCCAGGGCGACCCCCTCGACGGTAAACCCTTCGCTCTCGCGAACCACGGTGGTGAGCAGGCCGACAACCTCGCCCTCGATGTTGATGAGGGCGCCGCCGGAGTCCCCATGGTTGACGGCGGCGTCCGTCTCCAGGAGATCGAGGAGGTCCAGGCCGTCCTTGGGGAACCGCGCGTGGCGGGCCGAAACGATACCCGTCTTGACGTGATTTTCGAACGTCACCAGGCCACCGCCAATCGCCGCCACCGCATCGCCGAGAACGAGTGCGTCCGAGTCCCCGAAGCTCGCGACGCGGAGCCCGCCCGGTGCGATCGACAGGAATGCGACGTCGCTGAACGGCGAGTCGTCGGCGACGAGCCTGGCTGGGCGCCTCTCGGCGGTAGAGAGTGCAACGGTGATCTCGGCTGCGCCGTCGATCACGTGAAAGTTGGTCAGGACCAGCCCACCCTCTGAGACGACGATGCCCGACCCCACCTGCTGACGCTCGCGGACGAGACCATCCCCGATCGACTCAGGCGGCAGGTCGGCGATCACCGTCACCACCGCCGGCAAGACGCGGCGGATCGCATCGCGCATGCGTTCGGCCTCACTGGGCGGGGAGGGGGGTGGTGTGGGCGGGATTGCCTGGACTGCCGGCGGCGGATCGGAATCGAAGACCAGAACCAGAGCGCCTCCGAAGAGGCCGCCGGCGAGGCCCGCGACCGCCACGAGGGCGGCCAGTCGGCTCAGAGAGATGGGGGGTAGTTGAGATATCTCGCCCTCGCATTGCCGATCCCGGCACTCCCCAGCTGGGCTGCGTCCACCCGTCGGCCTGGGCAGCGGGCGACGCGGCACGGCCGCGGCTCGTGGCCGGTCAAGTCTATCAAGCCTGGGCGGTTCGCCCCTTCCGAAGGGGCGGACCGTGACCATCTGCAGCGCACCTCTCGGCGGAACGGAGTGGCGGTCCGCGTCTCATCGGGGTGGCCCTGTCCGCCGCCTCGCGGAGGAAGCCCGGGCTACCTCCGGTGCGCGGACGACGGTTTGTATACTACCGTCCGATCGCGTATTATCAATGGCCAACAACGCTGGTGGTCGGTGACAGCGAGCGCTGCGCTGCTACCCTTACTCACTCTTCAACGTCTCCTCTGACGCCCGGCGCACACCGGGCGTCTCAGATCGGAACCACACTTCACAATGACGCGAGATGCAGTCCTGATCACGAAGGATGGGTTGGCGCGCCTGCGCGCTGAACTCACCGAACTTCGCACCGTGCGACGCGCAGAGGTTGCGAAGATGATCCGCGAAGCCAAGGAGCTGGGCCCCGACCAGCTCGATGGTCAGTACGAGGATGCCAAGAACCAGCAGGCATTCCTGGAGGGTCGGATCAGCGAGATCGAGCGCATGCTCGAGCGGGTCGAGCTGATCGACGAGCAGGCGGCCCATCGCTCGAAGCAGGTGCAGATCGGTTCGACCGTCAACGTTCGCCTCGGTGACAGCCAGAAGAGCCGGCGTTACCAGCTCGTCGGCCCGGCGGAGGCCAATCCCAGCGAAGGGCGAATCAGCCACGCTTCGCCGGTCGGCCACGCGCTACTGGGGCATAAGCGTGGCGACAAGGTGAAGGTGCAGACGCCGAGCGGTCAGCTCGACATGAGCATCACCTTGGTCTCCTAGTCCGGTAGGCGGAGGCGCGGGTCGAGCCCCGGCGCCGCGCGACGATGTCGGGCTCGTGCGGCCGGAGCCCTGCGGGCCAACATCGCTCCGCACTCCGGCTCCCCACCGAGACCGCAGCGGAGGCCCCTGCGGCCCGTCGGGCGTACGCTGAAGGGACGATGCCAGGGGAATCCGACCTCATCGAACAGCGCCTCGAGAAGCGTGCCGAGCTGCTCAGGCACGGGGATATCTATCCGGCCACCGTCGCGCGTACGCACACCGTCGAGTCGGCCCGGGTCGCGTTCACAGAGGCCGGAGAGCCCGATCCGGAGGCGGCCTGCGCCGTCCAGGTGACCGTGGTCGGCCGGGTCACGGCGCAACGCCTGATGAGGCGAGTCGCCTTCCTCGACCTCCGCGACGGCAGCGGTCGCATCCAGCTGTTTCTTCGCCGAGCGGCGGACGCCACCGCCTTCGCGACGCTCAGGCTCGTCGATGTGGGCGACTTTCTCGAGGCCTCGGGTCCGCTCTTGCGGACACGTACGGGCGAGATCTCGGTTGCCGTCGAGTCCTGGCGGGTGATCAGCAAGGCGCTCCGCCCGCTGCCGGAGAAGTGGCATGGCCTGACCGATGTCGAGACTCGCTATCGACATCGCCACCTCGACCTGATCGCCAACGATCGCTCGATGGAGATCGCGCTCGCCCGCTCCGCGGTGGTGCGATCGGTACGCGAGTTCTTCGCCGACCGCGGCTTCATCGAGGTCGAGACCCCGGTCCTGCAGGAGGAGGCAGGTGGAGCTGCTGCTCGGCCCTTCCAGACCCGCCACAACGCGCTCGACCGCGACCTCTACCTGCGCATCTCGCTGGAACTGCATCTCAAGCGATTGCTCGTCGGGGGCATGGAGAAGGTCTTCGAGATCGGCCGGGTCTTCCGCAACGAAGGGCTCTCAACAAGACATAATCCAGAGTTCACGCTGCTCGAGTCCTACGAGGCCTACGCCGACTATCGGGATGTCGCCGGGATGGTGCGTGACCTCTTGCGATACGTGGCGACCGATGCGCTCTCGTCCACCAGCATCGAGCAGCCGGACGGTACCGTCATCGATCTCGAGGGAGGCTGGCAGGAGACGACCTACCGGGCCGCCCTGCTCGAGCACGGCGGGATCGACTACCGTGAGTATCCGACTCTCGAGGCACTCTCCCAGGTCTCCCTGGACCGCGGCGTTCCGGTGCCGGAGGGCGCCTCGTGGGCGACGGCGCTCGACAATCTCGTCTCCACCCTGGTCGAGCCCAAGCTCATCCAGCCGACCTTCCTCTTCGACTACCCGACGGCCCTCTCACCGCTCGCCAAGCGGAAGCCCGGAGACCCATCGACCGTCGAGCGCTTCGAGCTCTTCGTCCTCGGGCACGAGATCGCCAATGCCTACTCGGAGCTCAACGACCCCGTCGACCAGCGAGAGCGGATGGGCGAGCAGGTGGCGAAGGCGGCTGCCGGCGACAGCGAGGCGGAGCTGATCGACGAGGCCTTCCTGGTCGCGCTGGAGCACGGGATGCCGCCCGCCGGAGGCCTCGGGATCGGAATCGATCGGCTCGTCCAGCTGATCGTCGGGGAGCATTCGATTCGCGAGGTCCTGCTCTTCCCCGCCCTTCGAGAACGACAGGATCGGGGCGGGAGTGGCTGAGTTCATGCCCACCCCCGGTGGCCCGGAACCGGTGGCGCTGCACAACCTCCGCGAAGACGTCCATATCCATGCCCCCTACCACGTGATCCGAGATCGGCTCCTCGCGATCACGGCACACGCCGAGTGGTTGGGCGGTCACTTCCAGGACTACCAGGCAGATCGCGGCCGGCTCGAGTTCCGGCTGGTGCTGGCCGGGCACTGCGAAGAGGCCCGGCTGCAGGTCGACGACAGCGATCCGTTCGGCGTGCGCTATCACCGCGACCAGCGGGCGCCTGCCCGGTCCGAGCGGGAGATCGAGGAGCTCAACTGGGCGCTCCACGTCGAGACCGCGCAGGACGCGCACCTGACGCTGGAGGCCGTCTATCGGCCGAGGAGGGGCCTGCTCGGACCGCTCTTCGAGTGGATCTGGCTGCGGCCGCAGCGGACCCAGGCGCTGCGCGAGTCGCTCTGGAATCTCAAGCAGTTGATCGAACGGGAATACCCCAGGCAACCGATCTTCTGAGGATTACCAGACCTCTGACGACCCGGTTCTCTGATGAATTGGGGAAGAGCGATGCGATGAGCGACAACAGCCCGCCATCATCCCTTCCCGATCGGGAGTTTCAGGGACAGCTCGGGGCTGTGGTCTTTGACATGGATGGGGTGCTGGTCGACAGCGAGCCCCTCCATCTCGCCGTCGCCCGTGACCTGGTTGCGCCGGCCACCCTGCCGCTCGAGGAGTATCAACGCTTCATCGGCACCGCCGGCCTCACCGAGTGGATCTCCGAGACCTATGGCATAGCGCTCGATGAGGCGCGGAGACGCTCCACTGAGATCTACCTTGAGCGTGTGACCCGAGAACCGCTCGAGCCGATGCCGGGTGCACGGCAGCTGATCGAGTCGCTGGCGGGATACGGCCTGGCGACGGCCGTGGTCACGATGACCCGCCGGTCACGGGCGGAGGCGGCGCTGGCAGCCGCCGGGCTGGCCGACCTCTTCGGTGTGATCGTCACGTCGGCCGAAGTGCGCGCGGGAAAACCTGCCCCCGACATCTACCTGCACGCCGCCGCCCGGCTCGATCTTGACCCGCGCGCCTGTCTTGCCGTGGAGGACTCGATCCACGGGATTACGTCCGCCCGTGGCGCCGGCATGCATGTCGTCCAGCTTCGCCAGGCGACCTTCGTGCCGCCGCCTCAGCCTGAGGCAAACGCCGTGATCGACCACTTCGAAGCCTTCGAGACGGCTTGGCTGACCGGCACCGCACCCGGTGCACGATCGGCGTCAGGACAGCGGCGTCCCCCAGCGATCCACTGAGACGACCGCTTCCAGCGGTTTGCGGGTGACGGGGCCGAACTTGCCGCGCGGATAGCCGAGCGGCACGCAGTAGACGATCTGGGCGCTGGCCGGGATCTCGAAGAGCGCCTTGACCCGCTCGTCGACGGTCGAGTGGAGCGTTGTGATCGTGCCGCCGATGCCGAGGGCCCTGGCTGCCAGCAGGAGATTCTGAACCGCCGGGATCACCGAGCCCATGGCGCCGGCGCCCTGTCCCGTGGCGATCACCATCACGACGGCCGGAGCCTGACCGAACTCTCCGGAGAGCCTCATCGCCGCGTGCATCGAGCGATCGCTCTCGGGGATGTCTTCCGGTCCGTGAATCCCCTGGTCGGCCCGCTTCGCCCACCAGGCCTCCCGGTAGAGCTCACCGAGGCGCTCGCGGTCCCGGGCCTCGCGCACGACGAGGAAGTGCCACGGTTGCACGTTCGAGCCGTTCGGCGCTCTGGTCGCCGCCAGGAGGATGTCGCGGATGTCCTCGTCTGGAATCGGGTCTGGTCTGACCCGTCGGATCGCTCTCAGGGAGAAGATCGCCTCGCCGAGGCTGATCGGGAATCGTTCGCCTGGATTCATCGCCCCGCCCTTCGCTCGGAGTTCCGTCCGCGCCCCCTCGTCGGGTTCTGGGAGCCTATCACCGCCGCGAGCGAGCGGTGCGTCAGGGACGCTCTAGTGGTTGGGGCCACGGTTCATCGGCTGTGGCTGCCAGCGGACGAGCTGGGAGTGCTGGAGCGTCTCGGGGTTGACGGCGCTTCGCGGCCAGCGCCCCTGCAGGACCAGCGCGATCTCCTGGCCGAGCCGGCGCCTCGTCTCCGGCATCATCCGAGAGGTTGCCGAGGCGATGTGCGGCGTCACGATCACGTTGTCCATCCGGAAGAGCGGACTCTCCGGGTCGGCCGGTTCTGTCTCGAAGACATCGAGACCGGCGCCGGCGATCAGGCCCCGCTGGAGCGCGTCGATCAGCGCCTCCTCGTCGTGGCTCGGGCCGCGTCCCGCGTTGATGAACATCGCGCTGGGCTTCATCGCCCGGAACTGCGACGTCGACATGATTCCGCGGGTCTCCTCGTTGAGCGGGCCGTGGTTGGAGACGAAATCAGAGCGGCCGAGCATCTCCATCAGGCCGACCGGCTCGACTCCTGCAGACGTCATCTCCGTCTCAGAGACGTACGGGTCGTGGGCGATCACGTGCAGCCCGAACGCCTGGGCGCGCCGGGCCACCGCCCGCGCCACGTTGCCGAAGGCGATCAGCCCGAGCGTCTGGCCGAAGAGGCGCGGGAAGTTACGCATGTGCGGGTGTCCCTCTGCCCAGCGCCCGGCACGGATCAGGTCACGCATCTCGTAAAGATGGCGGTGCGAGGCGAGCAGGAGCGCCATCGTGTGGTCGGCCACCTCCTCGATGAAGACATCGGGGACGTTGGTCACCGGGATGCCGTGGTGTGTCGCGGCATCGACATCGACGCGGTCGGTGCCGACGCTGCCGCAGCCGATGATCTTGCAGTTCTCAAGCCCCGAGATGATCTCGGCCGTGATCATGCGCCCGCGCGCGATCACCGCATCGGCCTCCTTCGCCATCTCGATGAACTCGGCGTCGGAGGTCGCTGCCAGCTCGACGATCTCGGCTCCGATCGGGGCCAGTGCCTCCTCCTCGTAACCGTAGTCCGCCGCTGCGAGGTTGAAGGATGAGCCTCCCTGCTGCTGCGTCTCCTGCGCCTTCTGGACGACAACGGTGTGTCTGGCCATTCGCTCCCTCGTTCCGATGGTGCGGTGTCGGTCTCCCGGGTTCCCCGGCGACAGCTAGACGCTAACCCGGCAGGCCGACTGCCCGCTAGCGGGCGGGGCGCAGCCGCGCCGTCTGTCGCTACAGTCACAGGGAACCACCAGCAGCAGAGCGGGGGAGCGGCCATGGGCATCACCTACGAGAGCCGAGACCACATCGCCACGATCACGATCGCCAACCCGGAGCGAGCCAACGTGCTCGACAAGGAGACCTCGGACGAGCTCTCGCGGGCGTTCATCAACGTCTGGGAGGATCGCGACATTCGGGCGGCGATCGTGACCGGCGAAGGCGATCGGCACTTCTGTGCGGGCCACAACCTCAAGCCACGTCCCGACCTGACCGCCGATGAGATCGAGTACCTCCGCACGCAGAAGATCTTCTGGCCCGGAGCCGGCACCGTGAACGGCGCGAAGATCGGCGCCGACGGGCGCATGGGCGATCACTACCCCCGCATCTGGAAACCGGTGATCGGCGCCGTCAATGGCTGGGCGGCCGGGGCCGGTCTCTACCTGCTCCTGGCGTCGACCGACATCCGCATCGCCTCACGGGAGCATGCGAAGTTCAAGTTCGCGCTGCTCTCTCAGGGCTGGCTCGGGAACGGGCCCGGGGCGACGCTGCTCACCAAGCAGCTCCGCTACGCGGACGCGATGCTCATCCTGCTCACCGACGAACCGGTGTTGCCCGATGAGGCGCTGCGCATCGGGCTGATCAACGAGGTCGTGCCGCATGCCGAGCTGCTCACGCGCGCCCGCGAGCTGGCCAGCCAGATCGCCTCGATGCCACCGGTCGCCGTCCGCATGATGAAGGAGTTCGTGGTCAGGTTCGGCGACGCCTCCGAAGACCAGGCCTGGCAGATGCAGAACCTGGTCAACACGCTGCTGATCCAGACGACGGTCGATGGCGAGGAGGGGCGCGTCGCCTTCAACGAGAAGCGCACGCCCAACTTCACAGGAGCCCTCCGGCGGCGCGGCGAGCCCTTCCCCGAATTCGACGCCGAGCGGCAGCAGCGCCTCGATCAGATCTATCGCTCCGGCCACTTCTAGGCGCTCGCGGCCCCCCTGTGGCTATCGCGGTGCGGCGGCCGCGGCGGCGCTGGTTAGAGCGCCCGAGCGACGCAGGTCGGCGATCTCCTGCTGACTCAGTCCGGCGATTCGTTCCAGTACGTCATCGTCATCGGCCCCCGGCGAGACGGCCGCCCTGGCGATGCGTGTGCCACCCGGCCAGCGCCACGGGAGACCGGGTAGGAACTGCGTCTCTCCGTCTGCCTCGGCGACCGGCTCGTAGAACTGGCGGCCCCAGAGGTGAGTGTCCGCGAACAGCATCTGTGTGTCGAAGGTGGCCGCGCAGGGGATGCCGGCCCTCTGTAGCTCCTCCATGGCCTCGCGCCCATCCTGGAGGGCCGCCCACGCGGCGATCAGTCGGTCGACCTCGACCCGGCGCTCAAGACGCTGGCCGAGGTTCAGGTCGGCCACGCCGCGGAGTTGCGGCAACCGGCTGGCCAGCGCCCGCCACTCGGCCTCGCACGTAGCGGCGATCGCAAGCCACCGGTCCTCACCGGCGCAGCGGTAGAGGTCGTGGGGAGCGAAGTCACGACTGCGGTTTCCCAGCTGACGGGGGAGCGCCCGGCCCGCCTGCGCCGCCAGCAGCGAACCCGGCATCGTCCACAGCAGGGCCTCGGCCATCGAATGGTCGATCCGTCGCAGGTCGCTGCCGCTGTGGTCGCGCCCGTAGAGGGCGGCGGTCGCCGAGAAGGCCAGGAGCATCCCGCAGAGGGGGTCTGACCAGGCGAATCCGGGCGACGGCGGGTGATCGGGGAAGCCGTTCAGATCGGCGAAGGCGACGAAGCACTGGACGAGCGTCCCGTAGGCGACGGTCTCCGCACCGGGCCCAGTACGCCCCAGCCCCGATGACGAGACGAAGACGAGGTCGGGGTTGATCCCTGAGAGCTCCTCCTCCCCGACGCCAAGCCGATCCATCACGCCGCTCGCGAAATTCTCGAGCACGACATCGCTGCGCGAGGCAAGCTTCAGCACGGCCTCGCGGGCGCCGGGCGCCTTGAGGTCGATCCCGAGGTTGAGCTTCGAGCGACCGAGCACGCGGTGGAGCGCCGTGCGCCGCCCCGGGTCGGGGCGCTCGGGCGATTCCACCTTGACCACCTCGGCACCGAGCGC
The DNA here is from genome assembly GCA_965249675.1 of Dehalococcoidia bacterium. Taxonomy (GTDB): domain Bacteria; phylum Chloroflexota; class Dehalococcoidia; order UBA2979; family UBA2979. Next base: position 583,945 of record OZ252250.1, on the reverse strand, counting down.
GGCGAGGAACCAGGTGGTCGTTGGGCCGGCGATCACCCACGAGAAATCGAGCACCCGAATCCCGGCGAGGGGCAGCTGCTCCTGGGGGGCGGGATCGGGCACCTCGCTCGAAGCTTCGGGACGTTGCGAAAATCGCGCCTCGGCAGGTGGCTTCTGCCGCAGGTATCGCTCGGGGATCCCGAAGGGTGGTGCCGGTGCCAGCCTGCCGGGCTGTCCGTAGAGCGGACGGAGGGTGCCGCGAGCCCGGAAGTGCCCCTCCTCCAGCACCTCGTCGACGCGGTTGACCGGAAAGCACGGCACGTGAGCGGCCTGCGCCAGTTCGTAGATCTCGGCTCGGGTGCGCCCGCGGCTCCACGCCGACATCAGCGGGATCAGCTCGTGGGCTCGCTCCAGCCGGTCTGCGTGGGTCCGGAAGCGGGGCGAGCGGGTCCACCGTGGGGCGCCCATCACCCGCACCCATGAGACCCACTGGTGAGCCTCGCGGGGCGAGATCGAGACCCAGCCATCACTGGCGGGGAGCACGACCGAACCCCCCAGCACGTCGCCGCGGCGACGTGAGGAGGGCACCACCCCGAGCGCCGGGCTTGCCAGTTCACGTGCGGCCATCGTGGCGAGCGCCTCGTGTGCGGAGACATCGATGGTCGCGCCCGCGCCGCTGCGGGCGCGACCGTGGAGTGCGGCCATCGTCGCCACTGCAGCGGCGATCCCGGAGATGAACTCGGACTGCTCGCCTGCGGCCCGCACCGGAGGCTCCCGCTCCGGGTCGGTGACCGCCCCGAGGAGGAGCCGCGAGAGTCCGCTGGCGTGGAAGATCGTGAGGTCGGAGGCGGGGCGATCGCGGTAGGGCCCGACCCACCCGAAGGGGGTGATCGTCGCGATCACCGCGGTCCGCGCCCGGCTGCGCAGCGCCTCCGGTGTCCAGCCGTAGCGCTCCAGGTCGGCCGGCCTCCCCGAGGCGATCACGAGGTCGGCCTCGGGCGCCAGCATCTGGAGCTCGTGGGGGGCGATCTCCCGCTTGAGGGCGTCGGTGACGAGCCGGGTCTCCCGGCTCTCGGTCGAGAGGGGCGGCCGCTCAGCCGCCGGCGGACGCAGCTGCAACACCTCCGCTCCGAGCTCGGCAAAGAGGCGGCCGCACACCGATCCGGACAATCCCTCGCCGAGTTCGAGGACCCTCAGATCGCCCAGGAGCATTCCGCGATCACCCATCAGCGCCCCCTCTGAGGGGAGAATGTACACGCAAGCGGCCCGCCGCGAAGGCCGATCGCGGGCCCGGGGGCGACGGTGTGCGCGCGAGCGGGGGCGATGCTGCTATGAAGACCCCAAGCGAACCAGCGGTTGTGACATGAGGAGCAGCGCGATGAAGGAGTACGAGGGCCTGAGCTTTGAGCGTTCGGGCGGTGTGGCGACGATCACGCTCAACCGCCCCGAGCGACTGAACGCGATCCTCTTCTCGATGGTTGAGGGCATCACCGAGCTGGTTGATGCCCTGGGGCGTGACGACGAGACCCGGGTGATCGTCATCACCGGCGCCGGACGAGCCTTCTCATCCGGCGATGACATCGTCGGTGGGATGGGTGAGCGCGACGAACGCTGGCATGCCGGGGTCGGGCTCTTCACCGACCTCGGTCCCCATCACCTGCTCGTGAAGACGATCATGGAGGCCCCCAAACCAGTGGTGGCGGCGCTCAACGGGCGCTGTCACGGAGCCGGCTGGGTGACGGCGCTGGCCTGTGATTTCCGGGTCGCGCGGGACGACATCCTGATCGGCGACATCCGCTCCGGTAAGGCGATCTTCGCCGGCCAGACCGTGCCGCTGATCCTGCCCCGGCTGATCGGCCAGTCGCGGGCGATGGACCTTCTGATCACGGGCCGGGTGCTCGACGCCGCCGAGGCGGAGCACTTCGGGATCCTGCAGCGCGTCTGGCCGGTCGCGGACTGGGAGACGAGTCTCGACGCCTTCATCTCCGAACTCGCTGAGGGACCGACCAAGACCTACGCTGCGTGGAAGATGACGGTCAACCGTTCAGTCCTCCTCGAGCTCGACGGATACGTCGACTACGAGCGACGGATCGCGACGCTCGTGCGTGATACCGCCGATGCCGAGGAGGGGCCGCTGTCGTTCCGCGAGAAGCGGGACCCGCGCTTCATCGGCCGCTGAGCGGGAGAGTCGTTCGGGAACCGGCCAGCGGCCGCCGGCGTCAGGTGAGCAGCGGGCACTGCCGCCCGGCTGAGGAGGACCCGATGAAGATCCGCCTGATCGTGGGGGTGCTGACCCTCATCGCCCTGGTCTCGTGGGCGTGTGGGGGAGATGACGCGGACGACGCGACTACGTTCGCCGTCACCACCGACGCGCAGACCGAGTCGCGGTCGCAGCCTGCCGTGACTGCCGCGGCCACGGCAGCGGCTGCGGTCCCTCAGGCAGATACGGAGGGAACCGGCAGCCGGGCGGTCGCCTCGGCGGGCGGAGCCGACGGCCAGGCGGCCGGGCCCGCTCTCGTCGCCCCCCGAGACGTCATCTACACCGCCTCTGTGCTGGTCACCGTCGAGGATGTGGTGCTGGCGACCGAGCAGGCAGTGCAGGCGATCTCCGGCCTGGGCGGTCTCGTCTTTGGCCAGGAGACCACGCTCGGCGATCAGCCGAGGACCTTCCTCACCTTCAAGGTCGACCCCCAGTCTTTCAACGAGGCGCTGGGCAGGCTCTCAGCCCTCGGTGAGCTCGAGAGCCAGAACGTGTCGGCCGATGACGTCACCGATTTGCTGGTCGATCTCGAGAGCCGCATCATCACCTCCGAGGTCTCGGTCCTGAGGTTGCGGGGCTTCCTGGAGGGTGCCGAGAGTGTTGAAGCGCTGGCCGCCCTCGAGCGGGAGCTGCTCGACCGGGAGACGCAGCTCGAGCGTCTGCGCGGCCAGCTCCGCACGACCCGCAACCAGGTATCCCTGGCGACGATCTGGCTGACGCTACAGGTGCCGACACCGCCGGCACAGGTCGGAATCCTCGACTTCGAGCAGACGGCCTACGTCGATTCGGACGCCGGACAGCGCTGCCCGGGCGATGACCGCGTGACCGCCGACGAAGGCGACCCGCTGACCGTCTGCCTGACGCTCGTGAATGCCGGCACCCTGACGCTGAGCGAGATCCGATTCTCCGACTACGGCCTCGACGTGGATGAGCGTGACTTCATCCTGCTGGAGGGATCGCTTGAGCGACTGCTCCCCGGGGAGCGGACTATCGGCTACTTCAGCCTCGAGGCGACGGTGAACCGCTACCCCGAGCTCTCACTCTCGGCGGTCCCTCTCGACGACCGCGACCAGCCGCTTCGTGACCGACTGACGATCGAGGGTCGTCGACTGGACCTGGTGGTGCGGGAGGATGACTCCCTGCCCGGCGTTCTCGAGGCGCTCACAGAGAGCCTCCGCGCGCTTCGCTTCACCGCCCACCTGACCGCCCTCTCACTGGCGGTCGCCCTCCCGTGGGTGGTGGTGCTGCTCGTGGTGGTAGTCCTGCTGATCGCTCTCGGTCGGCGCCTGCCCGGTGGCTGGGGCCGCTTCGCCTCTGCCTCACGGCCTGCCAGCCGGGTGGCCGCAACGACCGAGGAGCCCCCGGCGGGCGATTCGGAGCCTGGCCGGGATGGTCGCGAGCAGGCCCCCGACGAGGAGGACGAGCGCGCCTAACGCTTCGTGGCGACGAAGACGACGTGTCGCCGCCCACGCGAGCCGTGGGCGGCGACACGGTGAGTCTCGGTCTCGAAGCCGGCGCGCCTGAGGCGACGGAGGAACTGCCCGCCCTCGCCCGAGACCGACCAGACGGCGAGCGCGCCGCGCCGGCGCAGGGCACGAGCGATCGCCGCGAGACCCTCGGTCGTGTAGAGGTGGCGGTTGGCCTGCCGGGTGGGCGCGTCCGGCCCGTTGTCGACGTCGAGGAGGATCGCGTCGAAGCGATCCTCGCTCTCACCGATCACCGCCCGGACATCGAGCAGGGCGACAGCGGTGCGTGGGTCCCGGAGCGGGTTGCCGGCGAGGGGGCCGAGGACCCCGTGATTCCAATCCACCACCTCGGGGACGATCTCACTGACGACCGCAGTGCCCGTGGCCGGAAGCCGGTCCAGCACCGCCCGCAGCGTGTAGCCCATGCCGAGGCCGCCCACCAGGACGCTCGCGCCCGGCGGCGGCGTGGGGCAGGCCAGCTCCATCATCACATCTTCGGAATGGTGGGCGCGGGAGACCATCAGGTCGTAACCGCTGGCGCGGATGGTGTAGTCCTGGTCGTGCCGCCAGAGCTCAAGTCCCTGGCCATCCGGCCCGTTGGCCGTGGCCAGGTGCTCCCACGGTTTCACAGGGCGGGTTGAGGCCGACGGCCGCTCGGGGGGCGCACCAGGGTCCTGGTCACAGGGCAGCCGCTTCCCGCGACAATGCGGTTGGATCGGGGCCCTCGGCCTCGCCCTCAGCGGCAACCTGGCGCCCGCGGGCTCTCTCCACGTTCAGGTAGAGGTGGCGCCCGCCGGCGTTGTCGGGCGACTCGACGGTCGGCTGGACATCGTTCGCGGCGCGCACCATGCGGTCGGAGTGGGAGGACATGATGTGGGCGGTGAAGCCCTGGATCTCCTGCATCTGGTTGGTCGAGTGCTTGATCATCTGCAGCTGGAATGGATCCATCTCGGCCGTGCGGTCGGCATAGGCCAGGGTCTCTTCCCAGAGGCGATCGGCCGGGAAGACGGCCTGCACGAACCCGATCGCGTGAGCCTCAGCGCCGCTGATGAACTGGTTGCCGTAGAGCAGGTACTTGGCACGCCGGGCACCGATGTCCCAGGGCACGCTGTAGTAGTTGAAGTTGGTCGCCAGGAACTGGGCGTCGGCGGCGGCGAAGATCAGGTCCATCGACGATGCCAGCATCCAGGCCGCGTAGATGCAGTGCCCGTGAACCATCGCGATCGTCGGCTTGGGGATGGCGCGGAGGCGGAGCAGCGCGTCGGGGTCGAGCGCACGGTTCCGGTTGTACTTGACGGCCATGCTCGCCGCCTCGGAGCCGGCGCGGTCGATATCGGGCGATCCCAGGTCATGGCCGGCGCTGAACGTCGGCCCCAGGCCGCGCAGGATGATCACCCGCACCTCCTGGTCAGCCGTCGCCTCGTCGAAGGCGGCCCCGAGTTCGTCCATCATCTGCTGGCTGAGCGCGTTCCGGTAGCGCGGCTCATCGAGACGACCGCGATGCGGCCGTCCTCGGTGGTCTCGTAGTGGACGCGTGACTCTTCGCTCACGGCGCTCCTCCTCGGCTGGGGTGCGGGCCCCCATCGTAGCGAGTGAGGCCGGTCGCCGGCCGGGTCGGAAGGAGGGCGGTTCTGACGAGCGTCGCCTCTGGCCGGCTCAGTCAGTAGGGTTAGCATTCGACCCGCGACGCCGCTGCCGTCCCCCGGGAGGCACGCCGCGTTCCCGCTCCCGGAGGAAGCATGCCACAGCCGATCGCCGCCTTCTCTCGACTCGGTACCGAGACCGCCTTTGAGGTATTGGCACGCGCCAACCAGCTGGCCGCCGAGGGACGGGACATCATCAATCTGGGGATTGGCCAGCCCGACTTCCGTACACCTGACCACATCGTCGAGGCCGCCAAGGCGGCGCTCGATCGCGGCGAACACGGCTACACGGCAGCGGCCGGCATCCCACCCCTGAGGCAGGCGGTTGCGGACGACCTGGCCAGGCGCCATGGCGCTGAGGTCGATCCCGGCCGGGTGCTGATCACGCCCGGTGCCAAGCCGGTCATGTACTTCTCGATCATGCTGTTCGGCGAGCCCGGGGTCGAGATCATGTACCCCAACCCCGGCTTTCCGATCTACGAGTCGGTGATCCGCTTCACCGGCGCCACGGCCGTACCGATCGAGCTCCACGAGTCGACCGGTTTCTCCTTCAGCGCAGACCAGCTCCTGGCCAAGGTGAACGAACGCACCCGCCTGATCATCCTGAACAGCCCCAGCAATCCGACGGGAGGCGTCGTGCCGGCCTCTGAGATCGAGAAGCTGCTGGCCGGGCTGGAGGCCTACCCCGACGCGGTGATCTTGAGCGATGAGATCTACAGCTGGATCCTCTACGGCGACCGCCAGCACGTCAGCCTCCTCAACTACCCAGAGATCCGCGAACGCCTGATCGTGCTCGAGGGCTGGAGCAAGACCTACGCGATGACCGGGTGGCGGGTCGGCTACGGCATCTTCCCCGAGCACCTCTTCGCCCACGTCGAGCGACTGGCCGTCAACTCCTACTCCTGCGTCAACGCGGCCACCCAGCACGCCGCCATCGCGGCGCTCGAGGGCCCGGACGACGACATCGGGCGGATGGTGCGCGCCTTCGATCAGCGCCGGCAGCTGATCGTCAGGGAGCTCAACTCGATCGCGGGCTTCCGCTGTGCCGACCCGGGCGGCGCCTTCTACGCCTTCCCCAACATCGAGGGGACGGGCTACGACTCGCAGACGCTGCAGCGCAAGCTGCTCGAGGAGGTGGGGGTGGCCGTCGTATCGGGGACGAGCTTCGGGGCGCTCGGAGCGGGCTACCTGCGCTTCTCCTACGCCGCGAGCAGCGAGGAGATCCTCGAGGCGGCCGCCCGGATCCGGGGGCTGCTCGCGGCGTAGCCGGCCCGCGGCCAGCGCCGGGCCGAAGGGAGCAGCCATCTGATCAACAAGGTAGTCGAGTCCTTCGACCGGGTCGTGGCCGACATCCCTGATGGCGCGACCGTGCACTTCGGCGGGTTCGTCTCGCCCTGGAACAGCCCCTCCTACCTGGTTGCGGCGCTGGCCCGCCAGGGCGCCGGCGAGCTGACCGCGATCTCCACCTCGATGGGCCGAGGTCCCGACAACGCCCGCCTGCAGACCCCTTGGCTGCCCGAGGAGCTGCGGCCCACCGATTTCTGGGACGTCGGCCTGCTGGCCGAGCTCGGGCGGATCAGGAAGGGGATCACGAGCTTCTCAGCCGGCGCGCGTCACCACCTCGTCTATCCCTTCGAGCGCCGATTGGCGGCAGGCGAGGTCGAGCTTGAGCTGACGGGCAGGGCTCGCTGGCCGAGCGCATCCGCGCGGCGCGGGCCGGGATCGCGGCCTTCTACACACGGGTCGGCCCCGGCACCACGGTGGCCGAGGGCAAGGAGGTGCGCGACTTCGACGGCGTCCCGCACGTCCTGGAGACGGCGCTTCGGGCGGACTTCGCCTTGATTCGCGCCCACCAGGCCGATCGCTACGGCAACCTCACCTTCCGTGGCGCCCACACCCTCAACGCGACGATGGCCGGCGCCGTCTCGGTGACGATCGCCGAGGTGGACGAGATCGTTGCGCTCGGCGACCTCACCCCCGATCGCATCCACACGCCCGGCGTCTACGTCCAGCGGCTGGTGCGCCGCCCTGACGTTCCGACGACCGCCTGGCAGGAGTCGGCATGACCGAGCCAGAGCGGCTGACGCCTGAGGTGATGGCGATGGTGGTCGCCTGCGACCTGCGCGATGGCGATGTCGTCAACCTCGGCATCGGGCTGCCCCGGGCGTGCGCCAACGTGCTGCCGGCGGGCCGCGAGATCCTGCTCCATTCCGAGCTCGGGCTCCTCGGGTTCGGCCCGGTGATCACCGACTACCGGGAGGCCGATCCCTACCTGACGATGGTCGGGAACCTGCCCGTTCGGGCAAATCCGGGGATGTCGGTGATGAGCCACGATGAGTCGTTCGCGCTGATCCGCGGAGGACATCTCGACGTGGCGGTGCTCGGCGGGTTGCAGGTCGATCGCGAGGTTTCCCTCGCGAACACCCAGTTCGCGGGGAAGCCGGCCGGCAACCTCGGTGGGGCGCCGGACATCGCCTACGGCGCCAGGCGGACCGTCGTCCTCATGTATCACACGACCAGGCAGGGGGCGCCAAAGGTGCTCGAGTGCTGCACGCTGCCGCTCACCACTCCCCGCTGCGTCGACCGGATCGTCACCGATATCGCCGTGATGGACATCTCCGGGCGAGCGGTCGTGTTCTCCGAGGTGGCGCCGGGCTGGAGCCCCCGACGTCGTGCAGGCGCTGACCGGGGCGAGGCTGCGTCTCTCGCCCGATCTGAGGGAGATCGCGCTCAGCTGACCGCGACCAGCCCCGGGGGACGGGAGGGCCGGAGAATCACGGACCTGCCTCTCGAGCTCCTCGCTCGGGCACAATGCCCGTGACGGCCAAGCCCGTGAAAGGAACCCAGATGCCAGGAACACCGACGAGCAACACCGTCTACGAGGCGGTCGAGGGCTGGGCGAAGATCCCCCACGGCCTCTACCTCAGGGAGGCGACCGCGGTGGCGGTGGACGGGGACGACCACGTCTACATCTTCAGCCGCGGGAACATGCCGGTGATGGTCTTCGACCGCGACGGCAACATGATCGACTGCTGGGGGAACGACGACCCGTACACCGGCACCGTCGACATCATCGACCCCTACGGCAATCCGATGGTGACCTGGCCCGGCAACCGCTTCATGTGGGCCCATGCGATCCGCGTCGACCACGAGGAGAACCTCTACCTGGTCGACGTTGTCGACAACAAGATCCACAAGACCACGAAGAGCGGCCGGGAGCTGATGGTGATCGGCACCGGAGTCGCCAGCGAGGCGCAGGGAGGCGACCCCTTCAACCGGCCGACCGATGTGACGGTCGATCCGGCCTCCGGTGACGTCTTCATCTCAGACGGCTACAAGAACTCGCGCGTCCACCGCTTCGACCCGAAGGGCAATCTCAAGTTCTCGTGGGGCACTCGGGGAGCGACGACGGGGAGTTCAGCCTGCCGCACGGCATCGCCATGTTCGGCGAGGACGGCGTCATCGTCTGCGACCGAGAGAATCATCGCGTGCAGACGTTCTCGCTCGACGGGGAGCACCGGAAGACCTGGCACGTCCATCACGCCGTCGCGGTCTGGACGGGCCGCGGCGAAGATCGCGGCGTCTACGTGGCCGAACAGGGGCCACCACCGGTTCAGCGGGGCGTTGCGAACCTCGGTCACCGGGTCTCCATCTATAACCTCGATGGAGAGCTCCTGACCCGCGTCGGCGCCCCCCTCCCGGGCGAGCATCCCGACCAGTTCCTGTGGCCGCACGCGGTCGCCGTCGACTCGCGTGGCGACATCTACGTGGCGGAGGTCAGCTACGTCGAGGTCGGGCGCCACGAGTCGCCGCCGCGCGAGATGGTCTCGCTGCGCAAGTGGCGGCGGGTCTCGGGCTAGCCGTTCGGACCGGCGCCGGGAGCGAGCGGGCAGGGCAGTCGAACGGGCAGGGCAGTCGAACGGGCGCCCGGGAGGAGCAACCATGCTTGAGCAGTTCCACGTACCTGAGGACGAGGCAGTGCGCGTTCGGCCGGACGCGATGCGCAGCACCGTCCACGATATCTTCACGGCGCTGGGGATGCCTGCCGAGCACGCCCGGCAGTCCACCGATGTGCTGCTCTACGCCGATACCCGCGGGATCGATTCGCACGGCGTCTCGAACATGCTGCGCGTCTACGTCCAGGGCATCCGCGAGGGGCGCATCAACGTCAACCCGAACTGGAAGATCACCCACGAGGCCGCGGCCGTCGCGACGATCGACTCTGACGGCGCCCACGGCGGGGTGATCGGGCCCGAGGCGATGAAGATCGCGATCGAGCGTGCACGCCTCTACGGCGTCGGTGCGGTCACGGTCTATCGCGGCGGACACTTCGGCGCGGCGGCCTATTCGGCGGCCATGGCGCTTGAGCACGACATGATCGGGGTGGCGATGACGGCCGGCGGTGTCTCGGTCACGCCGACCTTCGGCGCCGAGGCCCTGATCGGGCTGAACCCCCTGGGCATCGCCATCCCGGCGCGCGATGAGCCGCCGTTCATCTTCGACGCCTCGATGAGTTCGGTGGCCGGGAACAAGGTGCGGCTCGCACAGCGCCTCGGTCGCGACATCCTGCCCGGCTGGGTGGCCGGGGCCGACGGCACCCCGATCATGGAGGAGAGCCCCCTGCCTGAGGACTTCCTGATGCTGCCGCTCGGCGGCACCCGCGAGATCGGCTCGCACAAGGGGTTTGGTCTGAGCGTGATGATCGAGGTCCTCACGTCGGTGCTCGCCGGCGGTGCGGCCGGACCCGACCGGCGGGGCGGGGCCGCCCACCACATGCTGGCCTATCGCATCGATGCCTTCACCGACCTCGAGCAGTTCAAGGACGACATGGATCGCTACCTGCGGCGGATCCGCGAGGCGAAGACGGCCCCCGGTCACGACCGCGTCTACTATGCCGGGCTCCCTGAACACGACGAGGAGGGCGAGCGCATGGAGCGCGGGATTCCCTACCACCCGGAGGTGATCGACTGGTTCAGGGGCATCACCTCGGAGTTGGGGATCCCCTACCGCCTCTGAGTGGCTCCGGGTGGCTCTCAGCACGGGGCTCGCGGGAGGTAGGGAGGTAGCGCTCAGGTCGCAGCGCACCGCTCGCCCTGGAACTGTGCGAGCAGGGCCGACAGCGCCTCGGGCGCCTGGGCGTTCGGGTAGTGTCCGATGCCGTGGAGCACGTGGAGATGGCGTCTGGGGACGGGGAGCTCTGCGTAGTAACGCAGGGGCTCGGTCGGCGACACGACGTCGTCAGCGTCCCCGAGCACCACCAGCGTCGGGATCTCAAGGTTGGCGGCGACCTCGGCAAGGCCCGGCCACGGCGCACTCTGCCCGCCTCGTCGCTGCTCCGGGTTTCGGTCGATGTCCCGTCGCAGGGCTGCCCGGGTTTCGTGGTCGAGCCCCTGATGCTGGGCGCTCCAGTGAGCGAGTTCGGCATCGCCCGTGCTCTGCCGGTAGCCTGCAGCCACGCCGGCCCCGGCAGCGGCGGGGCCGGCGTGGCCGTCTCGACTCGGGTGCGGCCCCGCGATCTGCACCAGGGAGAAGAGCCGGTCGGGATGATCACGGGCGATGTAGCCCGCGGTGATCGTGCCCAGCGAGTGGCCGACCAGCGTGAATCGTTCCACTCCGAGCCCGTCCAGGACGGCCATCAGGTCGCGGGCATAGTTCTCAGGGGCGTAGTCGCGGAGGTCCGGGGTGTGATCACTGCCGCCAGCCCCCCTGGTGCCGACTGCGATGCTCGGGAAGCCGGCCGCGGCGAGCAGCCCCTGGACCGTCCGCCAGATGCGGGCGGAGCTGCCGGCGCCGTGCTGCAGCACCAGCACCGGCGGATCAGGCGCGCCGGCCTCGAAGTACTCAAAGCGGACGCCGCGCGCCCGCGTGAACTTCTGAACGACGCTCATCGTCCTATCCTCCCTGCCGGCTGATCGCCGGTCAGCGGGCGGTCGCCCCACCCCGCCGCAGCCCGTAGGCCGCCTCCTCGAATTCCCGGTTCAGGCTGAGGGCCACGGGGTCGGAGCGGGGTCGTGACCTGGTAGTGCTCGCCTCGGCCGCCTGCGAAGCGCCCGAAGGCGCGTCGGCAGAGGAGCCCCCGACTGCTCGAGACGGTGGCGACGACCGCGGGGAGCAGACCTCGTTCGACGGGCCCTCGCAGCAGGCGGTCGAGCGCGCTCCCGTCCATCGTCAGCCGGCGAGATGGGTACGCAGGAAGCCGAGCGCCTCGTCCAGGCACTGGGCGGGGATGTCGCCGTGACCACCCGGGAACCAGCGGAGCGTCTTCGGATCGCCGAGCGCCGCCTGGAGCCGCTCGGCCGGCTCGCGGCCGACCAGCAGATCCTCCTCGCCGTTGGCGGCGAAGACCGGGCGCCCGCGCGTCATCGGGGCGAACTGGATCGGGTCGGTGAGCTCGAAGATCAGATCGCGATCGCCTGCGAGGTCGGCGTACTCGGTGCCATCGAGCTCCCAGCTGGCGTAGGGACCAGAGCCACCGACAAAGAATGCCGCCCCCCCGATCCGCTCGTCGAGGCCGACGAAGGGGACACCGACGCGGCAGCCCATGGAGACCCCCACGTAGCCGATCTCCCGCGAACGGATGTCGCTCCGGGAGCAGAGGTAGTCGACCGTCCGCATCAGGTCCTGCACGGCCTGGATGCGGGCATCGCGGGTGCGGAACATCAGGTCGGCGCGATCGGTGCCGAGCCGTCCGCGGTTGTCTGCACCCTCACGCGAGCCGAACCCGTAGGCATCGACCGCGATCGTCGCCAGCCCCTGCTGGGCCCAGAGCACCGGCACATTCAGACGGCCCGGCATGCCCCAGCTGTGCCGCCCCATCGGCGTCGAGCCGTGCTGGAAGATCACTGCCGGGAAGGGTCCCGGTCCCTCGGGCAGAGTGAGCTGGGCGATCACGCGCTCGTCGTGCGTCGACCCGAAGCTGACTCGCTCGCGCCACAGGCCGGCGATCGGCTGTCGTCGTTCCAGGTCCATCACGGCCTCCCGCTCCGTCGTGGCGAGCAGGGGGAGCGAGCGATCGTAGGAGTAGAGATGGCGGAGCAGGCGCTGTTCGATCATGGTCGGTCTCCCGGCTAGGCGGCGGCGTCCACGATGCTACCCGACCGGGCCGGATGGCCCCCGATCGGTCGGGCCACACGGCCAGGGGCCGCGGCTCGCGGCGAGGCGGCGCGATGGGGGCGGCGAGGCGGTCCCATCGCTATACTGATGAAAGACTCAGGCTGCGGGTTCGACCGGAGCCGGGTGAGGGTACCTGGGGGGCTCTCGTGTTGGTCACCGTGACGCCGGTGCTGATCATCGCCTCGCTGGTGGTGGGGAGTTGGACCATCGGCAGCGCGCGCCGCGGCCGATTCCTACGCGAGGCCGGCCTGCTGATCTGCGCCTACTTCGCCTACTTCATCTCCCGGGGCATCACCGAGGGTAGCTTCGACGAGGCTCGGGAGCACGCACAGCTGCTCGTTGAGTTCGAACGGTCGCTCGGCATCTTCGTCGATCCGAGCGCCCAGGCCCTGGTGATGAGCGAGCAGGCCCTGAGGACCGTCGCCAATCTCGTCTACGTCTGGGGGCACTGGCCGGTCGTCGGCGGGGTTGCGATCTGGCTCTATGCCAGGCGGCCAGACGCCTACCATGTCTACCGCAACGCGCTCCTGATCTCGGGCGCGATCGGGCTCGTGGTCTACGTCGCTTTCCCCGCCGCACCGCCGCGGCTGATGGGGCTCGGCTTCGTCGACACGGTCTTCGACCACTCGGTGGTTGCCTCGATCCTCCAGCCGACGGCGCTGACGAACCAGTACGCGGCATTCCCCAGCCTGCACTTCGGCTGGAGCCTGCTGGTCGGCATCGCGGTCGTGCGCCAGGCACGCTCCACGGGGTGGACCCTGGCGGCGCCACTCTTGCCGCTGGCGATGTTGATCTCGGTCGTGGTGACCGCCAACCACTACGTCGTCGATGCGGTCGCCGGCGGCATCGTCGCGCTGACGGGCCTGACGGTGGCCAGCCTGTGGTACCGGTTCGCTCATTCCCTGGCCGAGTGGCTTGGCTGGGGCGACGCCATCCCCGGCATGACGGTGCGCGAGTCTGTCCTCGTCAACGGGGCCGCTCCCCCCGCTCAGCTACGCCGTGCCCGCCGCGAGCTGGAGACCCGCATTGCTGAGTTCACGCTGCGGCCCGAGCTGCCCCTGAGCTGAGTCATCGACCCCGCTCCGGCCGTCCACATCCCGTCATCGTCGCGCCGGTCGCAGCGGCGGTGTGGGCACGCTTATGCCGCCTCGGTCGGGTAGCATCGCCTCCGGAGAGGTGGCAGTCGATGCAGGAGTTTGAGGGCAGAGTTGCGGTCGTTACCGGTGCGGCTTCGGGGATGGGTCGGGCCTTCGCCCAGCGCTTCGCCGAGGAGGGGATGCGGGTCGTCCTGGCCGACGTCGAGGTCTCTGCTCTGGAGGCGACCGTCGGCGAACTGCGGCAGCTCGAGCTCGATGTGATCGGCGTCGTCGCCGATACGAGCAGCCAGTCGTCGGTCGAAGATCTGGCGAAGCAGACGTTCGATCACTTCGGGGCGGTCCACCTCCTTGTAAATAACGCCGGAGTTGCAGGGGACCTCGATTTCGTCTCGGGCCGCAACCGCCCCCTCTGGGAACATTCCACAGAGCTCTGGGACTGGACGTTTGGCGTCAACCTCTACGGCGTGCTCTACGGAATCAGGGCGTTCCTGCCGACTATGCTCGCTCAGGACGAACCGGCGCACGTCGTGAACACCGCCTCGATGGCGGGGCTGCTCGGTGGATCAACCGCAGGCATCTACGGGGCGACGAAGCACGCCGTCGTGCGCATCTCCGAGGCGCTCTACTTCCAGCTCCAGGCGCTCGACTCGAAGGTTCACGCCTCGGTGCTCTGCCCGGGGATCATCAACACGCGGATCTTCTCCTCCGGACGCAATCGACCCGCCGACGCCTGGGCAGCGGGTGAGCGACCCCCGGAGGATGAGGCAGGCGCGCGCATCGAGGAGGGGGACGCCTTCTTCGCGCATGGCCTGCCTCCGGCCCAGGTGGCGGAGCAGGTCCTCCAGGCGATCCGCGATGAGCAGTTCTGGATCCTCACGCCCGACGTGCCGCTCGACCGCGTCAGGGAGCGCACCGACCACATCGTCTCGATGACCAATCCCCCACCGCCCCCGCCGCTCAGGCGGCCGACCGGTCCCTAGCTGCTCGGAAGACGCCACGGGGCCGGGCCGCGCCCGGGGAGCGCCTGGGCGGGATCGCGGACGGCACCGGGGGTTCGCAGGGTGCGGCACTTCCCAGGTGGTCTAGGGGCTCCTGCTACGGGACCACTAGATCCGGCCGGGGCCACGCGAGAGCCGTGGGGCGAGGGCGAGTGCCAAGGCCGCGACGGTGAGGAGCAATCCGCCCGCCACGATCACTGCGAACCCGACGCTCGTCGCCTGGGCGAGCGCTCCGAGCGAGAGGGGGCCGAGCCAGCCGAAGCCGACCGCGAAGATCCAGCCACCCATGACGCGGCCACGCAGGCGGTTGGGCACGTTGGCCTGCAAGAGGGTCCACTCCAGGGCGTCGATCATCGCCGACGTTGCACCGAGCCCGGCGACGACTACGAGCGAGATCACAAAGACCCGGGACAGGCCGAGACCGAGGAGCAACACCCCGAAGCAGGCGAAGACGCCGAGGAGCATGCGCCCTCGATAGCGCTGGCTCGCGGTGGCGACCAGGACGAATGTGCCGAGCATCGAACCGAGTGACGTGCCGGCTGCCAGGCTGCCGAGCCCCTCGGGGCCGACCATCAGTGTCCGCTCGGCGATCGCCGGCAGCAGGGAGTTCCAGGAGAAGCCGAGGATCTCGACGGCGATCATGAGGAGCAGGAGGAGTCGCACCACCGGAATGCGCACCATCAGCGCGAGCCCCTCGGCCACTTCGCTCCGGAAGGTGCTGGGCGCGGCGCCGCGGGGCAGCGCGCCGGCCGCAAGACCCCGGAAGCCCACGGCACCGGCGAGCAACGGCAGCGCCGCCAGCAGGAAGGTCGACCCGGCTCCGAGCCAGCCGATCAGGAAGCCGCTGGTCAGCCCCCCGACCACGCCGATCGCCCGCTGCCCGAGCTGAGTGAGGCTGATCGCGTTGCCGAGCAGCCCTCTGCCGACGATGTCGGCCTGCAGGGCATTGAGCGCCGTCGTCTGGAAGGCCTGCGTCGATCCGGTCGCCAGCAGGAGCACGAACAGTGGCCAGATCGTCTCGCTACCGATGAGGGCGATCACGCCGATCGTGACGGCCGCTCCGGCTCGTCCCACTGCCGTCCACATCAGAATCTTGCCCCTGGGGAAGCGATCGGCGACCGCGCCGGCGATCGGCCCCACGATCAAGTTCGGTACCGAGAGGACCGCGTATGAGAGCGCCGTCAGCAACACCGACCCGGTCGTGTCGAGCACGTACCAGCCGACCGCGATTCGCTCTGCCCAGATCCCGAGGCCGAACAGCACTGCCGAGAACCAGAGCCGCCGATAGCGGGGCTCGCGGAACGAGGCGAAGAGCCCGCCACGCTGCTCTCCGGCGGGCGGCTCGCCCGCTGCCAGTCTCCTGGTGGCCGCTCGCCCGCTGCGGACCCGGACGCCGGTCAGCCCTCTCGCGGCAGCCGCCCCACCCCTGGAGGGCTCGCCTGTCGGGCGCTCGGCGCTCATCGCGACCGGCCGCCCTCAGGCTGCTGGTTACACGATAGGCTGGGGGCACCGGACCGGGCCATCTGGCCTCCTCTACGAGGGTCGGCGCCGGGAGTATAGCGACGGGCCTCGCCGGATGCGCGTGCATGCGCATCCACTCCCCCATCGAGCTCCCCCGGCTCGGCGCCTACGAGATCCGGTGTCTAGACTGTCGGGGTGCGCTACGACCACATCATCTGGGACTGGAACGGCACACTCCTCGACGATGCCGAGTTCTGCGTCGAGGTGATGGGCCGCATGCTCGACCGCCGCGGCCTCGGCCCGCTCGATGTCGCTCGCTACCACCGGCTCTTCGGCTTCCCCGTCCGCTCCTACTACGAGCGGCTGGGGTTTGATTTCGAGCGAGAGCCGTTCGAGCTGCTCGCCGACGAGTTCATGAGCGGCTATCTGGCGGGCTGGCACGCCCGTTCCCTCCGCCCGGATGCGCTCCGGGTCAGTGCTGCCCTCGGCGGCCTGGGGCTGACGCAGTCGATCCTCTCTGCCGCCGAGCAGGGGCTCCTCTGCGAGGGGGCCGCCCACTTCGGCCTGAGCGAGCGGATGACCGGGGTCGTCGGCATCGACGACCATCACGCCTCGGGAAAGATCGAGCAGGGCATCTCGTTTCTGGCCACGCTCGATGTGCCACCCGGTCGGGTGCTGATGGTGGGCGATACCGTGCACGACCACGAGGTGGCCGGAACGCTCGGCATCGACTGTGCCCTGCTTGAGGGTGGACACGCCCCCCGGAGCCGACTCCTCGGGACGGGGGCGCCGGTCTATCCCTCGCTGGCCAACCTCCTCAGGGCAATCACGGAGGACCGCCTGCAGGAGGCTCGGGCCGCAGAGAGCGAGCGGGGGAGGATGTCGGGATGACGGAACCCGTGGACGCGAGCGACCCCGGGATGGACGAGGGCCCGTGGTGGCAGTGGCATCTCGGTGACCGGATGGTACGCCACCAGCACCCCGATGAGACCGACCTGGGATGTCGCTGGCCGGACTGCGCCTGGCACGGCTATCGGCCGGGAGACCTCGTGTTCGAGGAGCTCGCTCGCAGCGTTCCGCCCCCGAGCCCGGCGCTCGAGCATCTGTGGAGGCTGGGAGCCTAGGGTGGATGCCGACCGCGCACTCAAGCCGCCTCCACCCGCGGCCAGGGAGGTGGCCCGCGCCTCCCGGAATCCGCTCCGGGTCGACCTCGCCCAACAGTGAATCGCCGCGATCGAGCAAGAGGCCAGGGGGATCGTCACCCATATTGGCAGCACCACGATACCGGGCATTCCGGCTAAGCCCATCATCGACGTGATGCCCCGCGTTGCACGCCACGCGGACGGATTCCGGCTGGTTCCCCACCTCGTCCGACTCGGTTTCGAGGCTCGGGCGGCGTCGGGATCGGGGAGCGCCACTACTCCCGCCGAGCCGATGTCCACGTGCACGTCTACCCGGTCGGCCGCGGCCAGTGGGCCGACCAGCTCCTCTTCAGGGACTATCTCCCGGCCAACTTCTGGGCCCGCGAGGAGTACGCGGCCCTCAAGCGTGACCTCCAGAAGCGCTGTCGCTGGGACCCTCTGCCTTCAGTGACGCGAAGTCCGACTTCGTCCAATCGATCCTCGGTCGCGCGCGTATGCTGACGTGACTTGATCGATCAAGTGAGTGGTGCCGGCCCGTCAACCGCGCACCAGTGGTTCCCGTCCTTGATGCCGGAGGGAAGTAAGCTGATGGCTGCCCAGTACGACTACATCCTCTACGACACCCGCGAACGCGTGGCGCGGATCACGCTCAACCGCCCCGAGAAGCTGAACGCCCTCTCCCACGAACTGCGTGGCGAGGTTTTTCATGCGTTGCGCGAGGCCGAGGCCGATCCGGCGATCGGTGTGATCATCCTCGCGGCCGCCGGCCGAGCCTTCAGCGCCGGCTACGACCTCTCCCCGACGCCGACTCCGAGCGACTACGTCGAGCCGCACTCGCGCATGCCGGACACCGGATCCACGCACCCCAACCACTACGACTGGTCGCGCCACACGATCCTGGCGAACTGGATGATCTGGGAGCTCTCGAAGCCCGTGATCGCTCAGGTGCACGGCTACTGCCTGCCCGGCGGTACCGAGCTGGCCTCCATCTGTGACTTCCGGATCGTCTCCGAAGACGCGCAGATCGGCTACCCGCCGGTGAGAGCGATGGGCACGATGGACATGATGTGGGCGCCCTGGTTCCTCCCGCCGGCGAAGGCGCGACTCTTCGCCTATACGGGTGATGCATTCACGGGCAAGGACATGGAGTGGATGGGCTGGGCCACCTACGCCGTACCTGCGGACCAGCTCGCCGAATTCACCGACCGCTTCGCAGAGCGCCTCGGCCACATCGACAACGACCTGCTCGCATACAACAAGCGGTCAGTTAACCGCCAGTACGAGATCATGGGCATTCGCACCGGGTTGATGTCCGGCACCGACGTCGAGGCGATGAGCAAGCATCGCCCGGCCGCCGGCGAGTTCGGGCGGATCTCCCGGGAGCAGGGCCTGAAGGCGGCGCTCGAGTGGCGGGACGGGCCGTTCCGAGACTTCCGCGGCGCCTACGCGTCGGCGCCCCACGACCGCCCGCTGGCGGCCGACCGGGGAGGCGAGCAGGAGAAGCCGATCAATGCCTGAGTGAGGCTGCGTTGCGGCCGACCGGAGGGATCAGGGGCACGGCTCGCTGCCGCCCGCCCCGGGGCGAGAGGGAGCCAGATGAACGAGGAGCGATGGGCATGGTGGCGCGCGCAGGTACCGGCTATGGAGCGCCGCATCTATGTCAATACCGGCTTCACCGGGCCGTTCACCCGTGACGTGGCGGCGGCCATGGAACGCCGCCAGGCCTTCGAGCTGGCCGAGGGCCCGACCACGCTGGAGGTGACCGAGGAGGCGCGGGAGACGCGCGCTCGGCTGATCGAGCTCTTCGGCGCGATCCTGGGCACGCCCCCGGAGCGGGTCGCGCTCACGACCAGCACCACCACCGGCATCAGCGCCTTCGTGAACGGCCTTCGGCTCGAGCCGACTGATCGCCTCCTGACGACCTCGGTCGAGCACGGCGGTGGTGCGGTCCCCCTCTACCGTGCGCGCGCGCAGTACGGCTGCCCGGTCGACTTCGTCTCGATCGAGACCACTGACTCACAGGCCGAGATCGCAGAGCGGTTCAGGGTGGCCATCGGCGATCGGACCCGGGTCGTCGTGCTCTCGGAGATCTCCTACCAGACCGGCCAGGTGCTGCCGGTCAAGGAGATCGTCCGGGCGGCGCACCGGGTCGGTGCCGTGGTCGTCGTCGACGGTGCACAGACCGGTGGTCACATCCCGATCGATGTGGCCGATTCGGGGGTCGATGCCTACGCTATCCCGGCCCAGAAGTGGCTCTGCGGGCCGCGCGGCCTGGGCGCCGTGGCGGTCAGCGCCGAGGCGCTGCCGCTGGTCCAACCACTGGTGGTCGACGGCAGCTACGCCGCCGAGTGGGATCTCTCGGGCGGATTCGAGCCGAAAGAGGATGTCCAGGGGAAGATCCAGACCTCCGCCGTCTCGCCGGTCCTGGCTGCCGGTGCGGTCGCCGCCATCGAGCAGTATCTGGCCTCCGGTCCGGAGGCCATCTGGGACCGCGTGCGGGAGTTGACCGCCGCCGCCGAGGGGCGCTTCGAGCAGATCCCCGGTGTCACGATTGCCAGCCCCCGTTCGGCCGAGGGCCGATCGGGCCTCTTCTGCTTCCGGACCGAAGGCATCCCTTCGGCCGACCTTGCTCCGCACCTGCAACGCGCGCACCGCATCGTCTGCCGGGCGGTGCGCGAGCAGGACGTGGTGCGACTCTCATTCCACGGCTTCAACACGGAGGACGATGTCGAGCAGATCGCCTGTGCCGTCGAGCAGTCGCGACAGGAGACGGTACCGGCAGCCGATCCCCCGGCCGGTTACGCCTGAGCCGGCCCAGACGCTGGTCGAGGCCGCGTCTCAGCAGACGGTCTGGAAGGCATCCCCCGCGAAGAGGCCCTCTGCCCGCTGGAGCTCCCGGACGTAGCAGATGATCTGCTCGACCTCCTCGGCGGAGACGCCGGAGACGGGCGGCATGTCGCCGAAGCCCCAGTGGTGAGCGGGCGCGCCCCTCAGGACCGCCAGGCGAATGGCGGCGTCTGCGTGGTGGCCCGGGTGGTAGACCCGGTCGAGGAGGGGCGGCCCCTGCTCGCTGCCCACCGCCCGCTGACCGTGACAGGCAGAGCAGCTGGTGTTGAAGAGCGTTTCCCCGAACCTGGCCATCTCAGACAGCGCGGGCGCCTCGAGCGTGGCGACGTCACTCCCCGGGGATCGCACAGGCTCCGCGGGCGACCCCTCCTGGCCGCAAGCCGCCGCGACGAGCAGGAGCAGGGACAGTGCGAGGCTCGCGGCGAGGCGTTTCCGCGCCCGGCCCGTCATGTGGAAGACTTCCTCCATCTGGCCCGTCTCAATCGACCCCGTGTCCGTGACGCCTCGGGCGCACTCGACCGGGGCTCTACGAGCCGTCCCGGTTCAGGTCTTCGAGCAGCTCGACCCAGTTCCCGTCGGGATCTTCGACCATGGCGATGCGTACGCCCGGGCGAATCTCCCGCGGTTCGGTCGGCACGGCGTAGCCGAGCGCCCGAGCCAGGTCGGCCATCTCATCGAGATTCGAGACGGTCATCGTCCAGTAGCGATAGCCGGAGCCACCGGTGAGGCCGCCGGGGGCTGGCCGTGGCTCGGGCGTCTCGTCGAATTCGATCACCTTGATCAGGCTGGTCCCGGCCATCAGCCGGTGCATGGTGCCACCGTCGCCGACGGGGGTGTCGGCGATGTGTTCCAGGCCGAGGAAGTCGCGATAGAACCGCATTGCTGCCGGCCCATTGCGAACGATGATGCCGAGGTCGACCGAGTCTTTGGCGAGTGCAACGCCCATCTTCTCCCCAGTTCTCCGCGTCGGGCCGCTCGCATGCCGCGGCCGGACAGGACGCTGTGGTTGGCGCCCGGCAGGAACGGGCGGACCCACGGTAGCAGCGAAGCGGTCAAGGATCGGCCCGGGCCGGTCGCGTCGGCCCCGGCGCCCGCCTCCGAGAGAGCTCTCAGTCGAGGAGAGCGATCACCTCGAGGTCCCGGAGGGCCTCCTCCAGCCGGCCGAAGAAGGCACCCGTGAAGGTCTCGCCGGATTGTCGAGCCTGGAGGTCCATCAGGCGCCAGTCGATCGAGCCGGCCGCCACGACGTTGGTGACGACGCTCCAGAGGATGCCCAGCCGGTAGTCGTCCCAGCACTCGGCGAGGTCGTAGTCCACGACCCCTGAGGCCACGAGAGCCCGGTGGTGACCGGCCACCAGCTCTCGCTCGTGGGTGCGCCGCATCTCGGGGGTGAGGCAGGTGGCGACCGTCCGCGCCAGGTCCTGCCCGGCGAAGCCGAGTCCGATCGTCTGCCAGTCGAAGATCGCGAAGCGGCCACCGCCGGCGCCGGGGAAGAAGACCTGCTGGAGGTGGAGGTCGCCGTGGACCAGCGTCTGTGGGCGGCGGGCGAAGCGCCCCGCCAGGAGGCCGTAGTCCGAGGCGATCCGGTCCGATACGTCACCGAGGGCTCCGGCGAAGGCGTCAGGCCAGGCCTCCCGCGAGGAGCCCAGGGCCGCCTGGAAGACGCCGCCCAGCGCGGCGATGGCGAGGGGGTGCTCGGGAGGGACCAGCCAGCGCATCCGGGCGAGCTGAGGGTTCCGCCACCAGCGTGCATGGAAGGGCGCGATCGCCGGGCCGACCGCCTCGACCTGTTCGAGTCTCGACCCGAAGATATCTCCGACCGACCCGCCGGCCATGTCCTCAAGCAGGAGCAGGAAGCGACCGGAGGCGCGATCCCATTCGGCGAAGTAGCAGTGCGGTACGGCCAGGCCCGAGTCGGGTGCGAGATCCCGATAGAAACGCACCTCGCGGCGGTAGATCCCGGTCTCGGCCGCCATCTGCTGGACGGCCTCGTGGGGTGAGACCAGCTTGGCGAAGATCGCACGAGGCCCGCTCCCGCCCTGGGGGCTCTCGTACTCGAGGCCGATCCGGGCGGCCAGGGTGGTCGCACCCTGCCGGTCGACCGGCCGGATCTCGATGCCGGTGACCGGGGCGTCCAGCACCTCGCCCAGGAAGCGGGGAGTGATCTTCTCCAGGGTGGTGGGGAAGGTCGCCATGGCCGGACTCCCGGGCTACGGCAGCGGCAGTGCCCCGGCCGGCGGTTCGACCTCGAAGGCGTTGAGCGTGAATCCGACCACCGCGTAGTAGCCAACCAGGCCGGTCAGGTCGACGATCCCCCGATCCCCGACGGCTTCCCTGAGCCCCTCGAAGGTCTCATCTGTGACCCGGTTGGAGCCGAGTAGTTCACGGACGTAACGGATGATACCGGCGGGCCCGGCCTCCAGGCCGGCGAGATCGCCGCGCTCGCCGACGGCCTCGATCACGGCCTCCCCGACGCCCGCCTGCCTGGCCAGCCGCACGTGCGCGCCCCACATTAGCTCGGCATCGAGTTCGCGTGCGGCCGAGATGATCGCCGTCTCACGCTGGGCCGGAGTGAGCGCTGAATTCCACCGGACGTAGCGCCCCAGGGCAGCCGCCGTGAGGGCGAGCTCGGGGGAGTGGAGCAGGATGCCGTAGGGACCGGAGACCGCGCCCCCGCGGAGGGCGGCCACCTCGTCGTAGGCCTCGGTCAGTCCCGCCGGGAGCTCGTCTCGCTCGGTCATGTTCGGCAGTCGAGACATCGAACCTCCTCTGTGGTCCCGGGGCCACCTCTCGCCAGACGGGGCGAAGCCGGGTCAGTGGATCTCGCAGTCCTCCTCGTGGCCGAGGTCTTCCTCTGGGATGAATCGGGTCGCGACTCCGCCCCGGAGCGCTGCGACGTGGATCGCCGCCGCCGACCGTCAGGGCGGCGACGACTCGAGCGGCAGATTCGCATCGCCTGGCAGGAGCCCGTGCCAGACGCACTCCGGCCAGGAGCATTCTTCGGACTCTCCGGGCTCTGAGATGTGGCGCAGGCGGCGCGCCTCAAGGGTCTGCTCCCACCAGCGCTCATCGTCTCGGAACCCGCTCTCGAAGTCGCGTTCGGTGAGCTGGCTCTCGGTCTTCGCGGACACGGGCGACTCCTCGGCGTCTCGCTCAGATGGTAGCGCGGTCGGGCCGGCGTACCCCACCTGGCGGTGTGATTGCTCGACGGGCTCGGCGTTAGAATCCGCTCTCCTTGTCGATCTGGCCCTCGAGCTGCTCGCCTCGGCGGTAGCGGGCGAGATTGCGGCAGAAGCGGTCCAGGTTGCGGCCCAGCCGGAGCTGGCTGGCGCCGGCGGTGTGGGGCGTCATCACGACGTTTCGGGTCTGCCACAACGGGTGCTCGGCCGGGAGTGGCTCCTCGGGAGCGACGTCCAGGCCGGCTGCGTAGATCTGGCCCGACTCGATCGCCCGAACGAGCGCCATGCCGTC
This sequence comes from Dehalococcoidia bacterium, assembly GCA_965249675.1. Classification (GTDB taxonomy): domain Bacteria; phylum Chloroflexota; class Dehalococcoidia; order UBA2979; family UBA2979. The sequence continues at coordinate 560,468 of OZ252250.1, read as the reverse complement.
GACCACCTCGCCGCGCGTGACGTTGATGAGGATCGCGGTCGGTTTCATCGCCTCGAATGCCGCCCGGTCGAAGAGGTTGCGACTCTGCTCGGTGAGCGGGAGGCCGGAGGCGACCACGTCCGCGCGGCCCAGTAGCTCCGGCAGCCGGTCCAGCCCCCAGACCCGGGCGACATCGGGTGTCGCCGCCACCTGTTCGACGTCGACCGCGATCACCTCCATGCCGAAGCCGCGTGCGCGTCTCGCGATCGCCTTGCCGGTCCCGCCGAAGCCGACGATGCCCATCGTCAGCCCCTCGAGCTCGAATTCCTGGCGGCGGTATTCGACGCGATGGTCCCAGCTCTCCGGGCCGTCCAGGATGGCCCGGTCGATGCGCCGGGTGATGGCCAGCAGGAGCCCGAAGGCGGTCTCGGCGAGATGGCTGCCGACCAGCCCCTTGTCGCCGGAGAGGAGCACCCGGCTCTCCTTGAAGGCGGGGAAGAGGTAGGCGTCGGCCCCGGCCGTGCTGGCATGGACCCACCTGAGGTTGGTGGCCCGCTCAAAGAGGCGCTCGTCGATGCGGCCGAAGATCACCTCGGCGTCAGGAGCGGCCTCGAGCGCCTCGCCGGGGCTGGTGGCGATCGAGATCTCGGCCTCGCCCCCCGCTGCCTCGCGGACCCGGTCGATCACCTCCTGGGGGACATCCATCATCGTGATGCCGGTCATGATCAGGATGTTCATCGTCCGCCGCCTCCTGGTCCCCGATTCCCTGCGAGTCGGTACCGGCCGCTAGCCGACCAGGCGGCGGTAGATCTCGGCCCGCTTTCCGGGGTCCCGTTCCTCCATCGAGACCGAGTGCCAGTCGAAGCCCGCATCCTCGGCCACTTCCATCGCCTCAATGCACTCTTCCACGGAGCCTGCCGTCGTGAGCTGGTCGACGAGGTCGGGGGGAAGAGCGGCAGCCCCACCGGTAGCACCACCCTCGGCCCAGCCGCGCCTGACCGCGTTGGCCTCATCGGCGTAGCCCATGCGGATGAAGTGCTCGTAGTAGAAGTCACCCATGCGTGCGATGTAGAAGGCCGTGGTACCGGCCACCTGCTGGCGCGCTCGCGCTCGGTCCTCGGTGACGTGGACGCCAGTGGGATTTCGGATGATGAACTCCGAGCGCTCGCGGCCGGCGGCCTCGAGGTAGCCGGTCATCGCCTCGATCTGCGGCCGCCACTGCTCCTGGGGGAGGTGGATCGGCAGCCAGCCGTCCGCGATCTCGGCCGTCTGGCGCAGCGATCGGGGCGTGATCGAGGCGATGTGGATCGGGATATGGTCGCGCAGCGGGGTGAACCGCATCGTGAAACCGCGGCCGAGCTGGAAGAACTCCCCGGCGTAGTTGAGGGGCTCGCCGCGCATCAGCATGTTGATGATGTCGACGTACTCGCGCATGCGTGTCAAGGGCTTTTCGAACTTGATGCCGTGGAAGTGCTCGATCACCTGCGGACCCGATGAGCCGAGACCGATGTGCATCCGCCCGCCCGAGATGTGATCGAGGGTCGCAAAGTGCTGGGCCATCGCCCCCGGCGTGCGGGAGAAGATGTTGACGATGGAGGCGCCGAGCTCGATCGAGTGGGTCTCGCGGGCGAGCACGGCCAGGAGGGAGAGCGCGTCGGGGCCCCATGCCTCGGCGACATTGAGGACGTGGACGCCCGAATCGTCGGCGATCTTGGCCTGTTCGACCATCTGGTCCATGTTGAAGTCGCCGGCCCAGTTGACGCCGATCGAGAGCTTGCGTGCCATCGTGCCTCCGGATAAGGGTGCTTTGAAGTGGGGTACTCGGGCCGCCTGGCCGGGGCCGGCAGATCTTAGCACCCCGGCCGGGAGCGACCTACCCCGGCCGGGAGCGACCTACCCCGGGCCATGTCCGGCTCCGCCCCGCGAGGCCTCGAAGGGCCGCCCCGGGGGGGTCCGTGGGATACTGGGCGGAGCCCGGTCGTGGTCGCCAGCCCCCCGCTCATTGGATGAGGAGCGCTCCTGCCGTGACCAGACGGATCTCGATCAACCTCCCCTGGGACCCGCGCGATGCCACCGCTCTATTGGCCCAGGCCCGCTCGGCGGACGATCGCGGCGTCGACACGATCTGGGTGCATGAGGGCTTCGGCCACGACGCCTTCAGCGGGCTCGCGCTGCTCGCCTGGGAGACCGGGCGCGTGCGCCTCGGTACATCCGTCGTCAACGTCTACTCCCGCACGCCAGGAGCACTCGCCCAGCATTTCGCGACGCTCGATCAGCTCTCGGGCGGGCGCATCGTGGCCGGACTGGGGACGAGCGGGCAGGGCGTCGTCGAACGATTCCACGGGCTACCGTACCAGCCGTCGATCGGGCGCCTCCGGGAGGTGCTGGCGCTGCTCCGCGCCTACTGGCGGCATGAGCGCCTGACCTACGATGGCCACTGGTTTCAGATCGAGCGGGCGATCGAATTTGGGGTCGATCCGGTACAGCCCGAGCTCCCGATCCATCTGGCGACGCTCCACCCGCGGAGCGTCGCGCTCACGGCAGAGCAGGCCGATGGCTGGTTACCGGCCTGGATCCCCTTTGATCGGCTGGGAGACGCCGTCACAGAACTCCGCGCCCAGGCGGTGACGGCCGGGCGCCCCGCCGCGGCCGTCGAGGTGCGCGGGCCGGGCACCATCACGGTGGTCTCGGGGGAGGCCGATGAACGCGCCCTGCGGGCCAGCCGCCGGCAGCAGCTCGCCTTCTTCGTCGCCCGCAACGGCGACTTCTACTACCGGCAGTTCCTGCGCCACGGACTGGCCGATGAGGCTCAGGCGATCCGCCGGGCCTGGGCCTCGGGTGGTGCCCGGGCGGGGGCGGCCGCCGTGTCCCCTGGCCTTGAAGACCGATTCGACTTTGCAGGCGATCTCGATGCCTGCATCGCCAGGATCGAGCAGCAGGCGGAACTCGGGGTCGACCTCCACCAGGTTTCGGTGATAGGCCAAAGTGGTGCACAGTGGGCAGAGACGATTGGCAGCCTGGTGGGTGACCGCTAGGCCTCTGACCAGCAGCAGGCAGGCCGGGCGGCCTGCTTTGAGAGGGAGAGCAACATGTCCAAAGAACTCGAGCTGCAGCAGTACTTCGCGCACTACTCAGCTGAGCTCCTGAACCGAACGGCCAGCGCGATCGCGGATCTCTCGCCCGAGCAGCTGCACTTCCGGCCCGAGGGCCCCTGCAACTCGATCGGCTTCGATGCCTGGCACATCGCACGAACCGCCGACAACCTGATCCACTTCGCCTTCGAGCGCGAGCGGCCGGTCTGGTTGCAGCAGGGCCTCGATGTCGCCTGGAGCCTGCCCAAGGCCGACCAGGGGACGGGTATGTCCCCCGAGGAAGCCTACGCCCTGCGCTTCCCCGACGCGGCCCTGCTCGCCGCCTACTCGCGCGACGTGGCGACCGCGATCACCCCGAAGATCCTGGCGATGAGTGACGACTACCTGACCGAGCGGATGGACATCCGCCCCAACGGCAACCTCGCCCGCTGGGAGATCATCGGTCAGGTGATCCTCAACCACGGCAACAATCACTACGGTCAGATCAACATGGCGCTGACGCAGGTCGGGCTGCCCGGGCTTGGTGTCTGAGGGTGACGCGGACGCGGCACCGGAGGATCCGCCGGTGAGCCCAGAGGCGCAGCCGGCGGAGGACTGGCTCGCCCGGTTCGATCGGGCCTGGAACACGGGCGACTAGGAGCAGCTGCGGGCCGAGCTCAACTACCCGCACGTCACGGTCGGTCCCACGGGCCAGCTGGTGGTTGCTCCGACGCCCGCTCGTTCATCGTCGACTGCGAGGGGCTGCGCGCCAACGAAGGCGAGGCGCGCAGCAATTTTGGCGACGTGACGGTGTTGGCTGGATTAGCCGGTAAGGAGATGCTACCGGTCGGGCCGCGTCCTCTACATCCTGACCAACCACGAGGGGCGCCGGGGAATGCGGTTCCGCGCCGCGATCCCCCGGCAGACCAGCTGAGGCGCCGGTCCGGTGGCTGCTCAGTTCAGCCGAGATCCGTTCTAGCTGCCGCCCAGTTCAGCCGCGAGTTCGCCCATGTACTCGGCGTCGTGGTAGCGGGATGGCCTCTTCTCACGCAGGGCCAGCAGCGCCTCACGGTGTTCGACCGTGCGGCGCGCCTCTGAGAAGTTCCCCTCCGAGCGGCGCTCGATGGTCGAGAGGTCGGTTGAGACCAGGTCTTCCATGATCATGCGCTTGATCACGCTCAGCGTCGGGGTTGGGTTGTTGGCGATCTCGGCCGCGAGCTCGATCGCCCTGGGCAGGAGATCCTCGGGCTCCACGACCTCGCGGACCAGACCCAGCTGGCGAGCCTCTTCGGCGTTCCAGATGCGACCGGTCAGCATCATCTCCTTGGCGCGCTGGAGGCCGACGAGGCGGGGCAGCATCCAGGAACTGGCCAGCTCGGGGGTGAGTCCGATCGCGGCGAAGCGGGCCGAGAAGCGGGCCTCGGTGGAGGCCAGGATCACGTCGTACCAGAGGATTGATGTGAAGCCGATGCCGATCGATACGCCGTTGACGGCGGCGATCGTCGGCTTTCCCTCGGCCATGTACCAGGGCTCGAACGCCGCGTGCGGCGGCTCCTTGCCGACGGGTGCGTCCCCGCCCGTGAAGCTCCGCTCGAAGCCGCCGATGTCGGCCCCCGAGCTGTAGCCGCGGCCGTTGCCGGTGCAGACGACGGCGCCGATCGAGGGGTCGGCATTGAAGGCGTCGTAGGCCTCGATCCACTCGGCGTACATTATCTGGTTGAAGGCGTTGAGGGTGTCGGGGCGGTTCCAGTGAACGATGCCCACCCGGCCGGACCGGGAGACCTCGATCGTCTCGTAGTTCATCGCCTCTGCTGGCTCGTAGACTTCGGTCATGTCACCCCACCGCCCGCTGTTCCGCGTCAAGTCCTGGCTGCAGCCCAGTATACGAAGCCCCGGATCCGTGGTCGGCCCCCGGGGCGGTTCAGGCCAGGCCGCCCACCGAGGGGTCCCGGAGCCCCCTCAGGTAGTCGATCTGGCCGCCGTGGTGGGCGATATGGTGGACCAGGCTGTTGAGGCGCACGCCGACCGTCGGCAGGGGGTCCCACTGGGGCTCATCGAGCACGCGGTCGAGGTCGCCTGGGCCGAGCATCCCGAGGTAGCTGTGGGTCCGCTCGGCCACGGCGTCGTGGTAGCCGAGCAGTAGCTCGGCGCTCGGAGCGCGCACCTGGTTGACCTCATCGAGCGTCTGACGGGTGCCGAAGTTTCTCGCGTCGGCCGGCATGTCGAAGCGTTCGTGCCAGCCGCCCTCGGTCCACAGCTGCCCCTCCTCCATCAGGTCGGCGACGTGCATGTCCTCGACGCGGACGATGTGCCAGGCCAGCCAGCCGATCGGGTTCATGTGCCCGGCCGGGCGGTAGGCGAGGGCCTCATCCGGCATCCCGGCGAGAGCCCGTCGCAGCACGCCGCGGCCGCGGCTCAGGGCGTCATCCAGTACTTCGTGTGGCTCCACAGCCAGTGCTCCTCACCTGCTCGGGCAAGCGGCCCCGGCCGGGCCGTTCACCCAGATCCGCTGTTGTTCAATCACCAAGTAGCCCGAGCGAGCGATAGACCGCCCGGTTGATGCGAGCTGAGCGCCGGTCGCCCGTGGTCGTGCTGTCCATCCGATTGGGGACGTAGGCGAAGCAGAGCCCGGCGTCCAGGTCCACGACCACGGTCGAGCCGCCCCAACCACCCCAGTAGCAGGTGCGCGGGTTGGGCCCGATCGGCAGCTCGGAATCGCTCAGTCCGTAGCCCATGCCGAGCCGCAGCGGCAGTCCCAGCACCAGGTCCGGGCCACACATCTGCTCTCGGAAGATCACATCGCAGCCTTCGGGCGAGAGCAGCCGCACGCCGTCCAGTTGGCCCCCGTTCGCCACGAGCGCCTGCACGCGGGCGACCGAGCGCGCGTTGCCGATCCCGCCGACGGCCGGGATCTCGGCGCGGCGCCAGGTGCTCGTGCGGGGCTCGAGCGCGGTCAGGCTCGGGTTGGAGAGGGTGCGCCGCCCAGCGCCTCGCCCAGCGCCGCGCCGCCCAGCGCCTCGGCCGGCGGGAGGAGATCGCCGACGCGGCCGTCCTCACTGTCGGGGAGCCCGATGTGGAAGTCAGCGCCGAGGGGCCCCGCGATCTCCTCGCGGAAGAAGGTGCCGAGGCTCCGGCCCGTGACCCGCCGGACGACCTCGCCGACGAGGTATCCCTGCGTGATCGCGTGGTAGCCCGAGCGCGTGCCCGGCTCCCACCACGGTGCCTGGGCCGCCAGCAGCGAGGTGACGAGGTCCCAGTCGTAGAGCGCCTCCGGCGTGAGCGGCTGGTCCCAGCCGGACAGTCCGGCCGTGTGCCCGAGCAGGTGCCGGACCAGTACGCCCTCCTTGCCTTGCTGGGCGAACTCGGGCCAGTAGCGCGCGGCCGGGCTGCCCGGATCGAGTTCGCCACGGTCGGCCAGTACCAGAGCCGAGAGCGCGGTCATCGTCTTGGTGGTCGAGTAGACGTTGACGATCGTGTCGCGTTCCCAGGGGCGGCTGCCGGCGGCGTCGGCGAGACCGCCCCAGAGGTCGACGACGGTCTCGCCTCTGAGTACTACCGAGACCGAGGCGCCGTGGTCGAGCCCCTCATCGAGGTTGCGCGTGAAGGCCTCGCGCACCGCCTCGAAGCGAGGTTCACAGTTGCCGGAGATCTCGGTCATGGTGTTCCTCCGCGTGCGCTTCTAGCCCCACAGGGCCCGTGCCTCCTGGGTCAGTTCGGCCCGGAAGGCGGGGTGGGCGATGCTGATCAGCTCCTCGGCACGTTGCCGGTGGTTCTTGTCGAGCAGGCGGGCCACACCGTGCTCGGTGATCACGGTATCGGTCAGGTAGCGCGGGATCGTCACCAGCGTGCCGCGCTCGTGCTGGGCGACGATCTTGGAAAGGGACCCCTCGAGTGCCGTCGAACGCAGCACGATCACGGCCCGTCCGTCGGGACAGAACGTCGCCCCGAGGTGGGTGTCGGGCTGTCCGCCAGTGCCGTTGATCATGTTGCCGCCGTAGCGATCCTCGCTCGCCACCTGCCCGATCAGGTCGATGGCGACGGCGCTGTTGATCGAGGTCATCTGCCGGTTCTGGGCGATCAGCCGGGGGTTGAGGAGGTAGCTCGGGTCGTAGAGCTCGAAGGCCGGGTTGTCGCGGATGATCTCAAGGTCCTGGGCATCGCAGCCCGACCAGGCGACCGCGACCGCGCGATTGCGGTGGATCGTCTTACGGGAGTTGTTGAGGATGCCGCGATCCCAGAGCCGGGCCAGCCCGGGCGAGCCGAGCTCGGTGTGGAGGCCGAGGTCGTGGGCCTCGTCGAAGGCGCCGGCGCGGAACATCATCGAGCTAGGGACGCTCTGAACAGACCCGCATGATCTGTTAAGATGCCTACACGGGATGGTATGGCATTCGACCAGATGACGAGGTGAGCGCGATGGGCGAGGCAACGTTCGCGGAGCTGTACTACGACGCGAAGAAGCGAACGACTCGCCGGGAGCGGTTTCTGGAACGACTCGATCGGCTGGTTCCGTGGCGGCAACTCGAGCAGCGCATTGCGCCCCACTACCCGATGCCGGGACGGGGGCGCCAGCCCTACCCACTGTCACTGATGCTGCGGGTGCACATCGTGCAACTGGTCGACAACCTCAGCGACCCGGCGATGGAGGACGCGCTGTACGAGAATCTCACCGTGCAGCGCTTCGTGGGGCTCAGGCTATCGGACGCGATCCCCGATGAGACGACGATTCTCAACTTCCGCCACCGGCTGGAGGCGGCCGCGCTGGGGAGGGGGTTGCTCGAGGAGATCAACCGCCATCTGGAGGCGGAAGGACTGCAGTTGAGACAGGGGACTGTGGTTGATGCCAGTATCATCAGCGCCCCCTCGTCGACCAGGAATCGGGCCAGAGCACGGGATCCCGAGATGCACCAGACGCGCAAGGGAAACCAGTGGTACTTCGGGATGAAGTTGCACATCGGGGTGGACTCTGAGAGCGGCATCGTGCACAGCCTCCACACGACGGCGGCGAACGTGAGCGACATCACCGCGGCGCCCGACCTGCTGCACGGCAACGAAAGGCTGGTCTGTGGCGATGCGGGCTACCAGGGCATCGGAAAACGTCTGGAGCAGCGCGAGCGTGCGGTGCAGTGGCAGGTTGCCATGCGACCGGGCAAGCGGCGACTGCTCGACCGGGAGGGTGAGGAGTGGCTCGAAGAGAAGCGCAAGGCCTCCGTGCGTGCGAAGGTCGAGCATCCGTTCCAGATCGTGAAGGTGCGCTTCGGCTACGCCAAGGTCCGCTACCGCGGATTGTTCAAGAACACGCAGCGGCTCGCGTTGCTGTTGGGGCTGGCCAACATGGTTCGAGCGGAGCGCCAACTTGCTGCGTAACAACGGCGCAGTGCGCCCAGAATCCCGCAGCGAGCGCCAAACGGCACTCGCAGAGCCGCTCGCGAGCCCCGATCAGGCCGCATTCCTGACCATCAAGCGATTGAACGCCCCAGAAGAGCCTGATCGGCCGCATTTCGCGGCCAGTTCAGAGCGTCCCTAGGGGTGCCGACCCCCACCTGGATCGTGTCGCCGTCGCGGACCAGCTCCTTGAGATGGTCGGCGATCGCCTGGGCCGCGGGGTCGATCGTGAGATTCATCAGGTCGGCGAGGGCGGTCGGGTCGAGGTCGGGGAACTGGGGCGCGAGCACAGCGAGCCGGTCCCGGGTCATCACCCCGCTCAGCTCGAGCAGCCGTTCGCGATGCTCGGGCGGCGCGTCGGTGCGCACCCGCTCCCTGAGCTCCTCGAGGTCGAAGGCGGGGAGCGCCCCCTCGACGAAGGCCGTGAACTGGCTGACGTGCGCCCAGACGTCCCCATGGACGGGCATCATCTCCGGGTCGACGAAGGCGATCGTCGTCCGACAGCGCTCGAGGTAGGACTTGCGCAGCCAGTGGTGGGGGCCAAAGTGGACATAACCGGCCTCGTTGGGCGGGCTACAGGGCACCACGCTGACGTCGGGCATCCGCGCCTCGATGCGGCCTGAATCGAAGGCCTTCATGCCGAGCATGAAGGTACTCGGGAGGTAGGTGGAGCGCCGCGCGTCGTGGCTGGGGCGGGCCGCATCGCCGATGAAGAGCTCAAGCTCGCGCTCGCCGCTTTCGAGTTCACCTGCGAGCAAGGGTGCGTAGCCGGGCGCCAGCGCCCGCACGTTGAGGCGGTCGAGCGAGCGTGCGCGGGTCTCGAGCAGGGCGGCGATCTCGGGCGGTGTTCCGACGTGCAGCTTGACGAGGTCATCTTCCCCGACGAGCGACATCGCGTCCTCGGCCGACATCAGCCGCCGCCGGTACTCCCCCTGCCAGTCACTCGGCCCGGGCATCGGGCCCTCCTCGATCTCAGCCGGTCAGCTGAACGGTTCGCTCTCCCCCTCGGGCAGGGGGACCTCGAAGACGTTGAGGGTCATCGAGACGAGGCCGTAGTAGCCGACGACGCCGATCAAGTCGACGACGCCGTCCTCGGTGATGGCCTCCACCGCCTGGCGGTAGGTCACCTCGGAGACGCGATTGGTCCCGAAGTACTCGGTCACGAAGTCGTAGACGGCGCGGTACTGCCGCCCGCGGTCATCTGAGGCGAAGGAGGGTGCCTGGCCGGTGCGGATCGCCTCGATCAGCTCATCCGGCAGCCCCACCTGGCGGGCCCGTCGCGCGTGAGCCCAGAACTCGAACTGCGCCGTCCACTGCCGGCCGGTGAGGATGATCGCGAGCTCGGACAGGTCGGCTGCGAGGCTCGTCTCGAAGCGGCAGTAGGCGCCGAGGTGCTGGACACGGTCGCACAGCTCGGGCCTGCGCAGGAGGGACTCAAAGGGTCCGCGCATGCCGCCGCGTGGCCCGGCCAGCAGGTGGTCGACCACCGCCTGCTGGTCTGCGGGCAGGTTGTCATAGTCGGGTGGTGCGAGGCGCGGCACTGGCTGTCCTTCCCCGGGCCATCACCAGAAGGAGTGGCACCGGCTCGTCTTTGGAACTCCCTGGTCTCGGGAGGAGCATAGCGGGGCGCCGGCCGGCGCGGCCCCGAGCAGCCCGGGCGCCCCCTGCCTGCTCGATCGCCCTCTCTCCGGGGGTTGCGAACGCCCAGGGCGTCGACATCCCGAGGACCCCGACCGGGTTCGAACGATTGCGGCCGGCTGCTAGCCCCCGCCGATCGGTGGGACGAGGTAGATCTCCGTGGCGGCCGAGAGGCGCGTGCCGAGATTGCCGTCATCGAGGATCGTGCCGTCGATGGCGACGGCGATGTCGGGGCGGAGCACATCATCGGTGACGATCCGTTCGACGAGATCGGGGCACTCCTCCGCCACCTGGCGGAAGAGACCCCGCAGCGTCTCGGCGTCTACCTCGAGGCGATCGGCACCACCGGAAAGGGCGCGGAGTGAGGCCGGTACGTGGAGGACTGGCACCTCTTGCCCCGCTCCGGGCGGCTAGCCGCCCTGCTCCTCGAGCGCCACACGCACCGCCGCCGGCGTCGCCGGCAGGCTGTTGATGCGCACGCCGACGGCGTCGTGGATGGCGTTGGCGATCGCCCCCAGCGGCGGCACGATCGGCACCTCGCCGACACCGCGCACCCCGTAGGGGTGGCCAGGATTCGGCACCTCGACCAGCACGGCGTCGATCATCGGCAGGTCGTTTGAGACCGGCATCCGGTAGTCGAGGAACGATGCGTTGAGCATCCGCCCGTTCTTGTCGTAGACGTACTCCTCGTTGAGCGCCATGCCGATTCCCTGGACGGCGCCGCCCTGGATCTGCCCCTCGACGTAGGCCGGGTGGATCGCCCGGCCGACATCCTGGACCGCCGTGTAGCGGAGCACCGTCACCTTGCCGGTGTCGCGATCGACATGGACGTCGGCGATGTGTGCGCCGAAGCACTCACCGACCTTGCCGACGTTCGTCGAGACGAGGTCGGCGTGGCCCTGGATCATCCCGCCGCTGGCCGGCAGTCGCCGTGCCGCCTCGGTGAAGGTCATGCGCAGGTCGCCCGGCCCGTCGAGGGTGGCCGTCCTGGAGTCGTAGGTGACGTCGAAGGCGTCGACCTCCCAGATGCCGGCGACCCGCTCCTCAAGCTGCTTGATGATGTCGAGGGCGGCATTGTGCACCGCCCAGCCGGTCGCGAAGGTCGTGCGGCTCCCCCCCGTGTTGCCGGTGTAGCCGATGGTGTCTGTGTCGCCGACCAGCGAGTTCACGTCCTCGTAGGCGAGGCCGAGCGTCTCTGCGAACTGCATCGCCAGCGCCGCCCGCTGCCCGCCGATGTCGACCGAGCCCGTGACCAGCGTCGCCGTCCCGTCGGCATGGATCGTCGCGTAGGCGCTCGACTCGCCGCCGCCGTTCTGCCAGAAGCCCATCGCCACGCCGCGGCCGACGTCGGGCTCGGTGATCTCCGCCCGATAGTGGGGGTGGTTGAGCGTGGCCGTGATCACCTCCTGAACGCCGACCGAGCCGTGGACGGCGCCGTCAGAGCGCGGCTGTCCCTCGCTCGTGCCGTTCATGCGGCGCAGCTCCATCGGGTCTAGCTCGAGCATCAGCGCCAGCTCGTCCAGCGCTGCTTCGACGGCGAAGCCCGAGGCCGGGGCGCCGGGAGCGCGGTAGGCGGCGACCTTCGGTCGGTTGACGACGATGTCCAGCCCGATGATGCGCTGGTGGGGGACGTCGTAGCTGGCGAGCGCGCAGCGCGCACCGCCGGGGACCGGTGAGCCCGGGTAGGCTCCGGCCTGGTACTCGAGGCGCAGGTCACAGGCCACTAGCCGACCGTCCCTCATCGCCCCGAGCTTGATGAAGCTGCGCGTGCCCGAGGTCGGGCCGGTCGCCTCCAGCACCTCGGTGCGGGTCATCGTCATCTGTACCGGACGGCCGGCCTTCTTGGAGAGCAGGGCCGCCAGGGGCTCTAGGTAGACGACGTTCTTGGCGCCGAAGCCGCCGCCGATCTCGGCCGGGATCACGCGCAGGTCGCCGAGCGGCAGGTTGAGCACGCGCGCCACGTTCTGACGGATGCCGAAGGCTCCCTGCGTGCTCGACCAGATCGTCACCTTGCCGTCGCGCTGCCAGGTGGCGGTACCGTTGTGGGGCTCGATGTAGCCCTGGTGGGCCATCGCCGTCTCGTAGACCCGCTCGATCACGACCTCCGCCTCGGCGAAGCCGGTCTCGAGGTCGCCCATGCCCATCTCGATGGTGCGGGCGATGTTCGAGGGGGCGCCGTCAACCGGCTCAAAGAGCCCCGAGACGAGGTCGGAGAGGCCGTCGTCGTGCAGGATCGGCCCGCCCGGGGCCAGTGCATCGTCCAGCGAGACGACGGCCGGGAGCACCTCGTACTCGACGTCGATCAGCTCGACGGCGTCCTCGGCGATGTGGTGATCGGTTGCGCAGACCGCCGCCACCGGGTGCCCCTTGAAGAGCACCTTGCGACGCGCCATCAGCCGCTCGGTGTCCCAGGCCGAGGGCTGCGGCCCGCGGATCGTCTGCATGACGGGCTCAGATGGCTCGGGGAAGTCGGCGTGGGTGATGACCGCGATGACGCCGGGGAGCGCGAGCGCCCGCGAGCTGTCGATGCTGCGGATGATGGCGTGGGCATGGGGGCTTCGCTTGACGCGGCCGGCGAGCATCCCCTGGAGGCGCACGTCGGCGCCGTAGATGGCGCGCCCGGTGACCTTGTCGGCACCGTCGGGACGGACCGGGCTCGTGCCGACTACCTGGTACGTTCGTTCAGCCGTGGTCATCGGGAGTCCTCTCAATGGCAGCGTGGGCGACGATCGGCCGCAATGATACAACCGGCGCCGTCGCGGCGTCGGGTTTTGGAGCCCGGTACCGACCGGATGCGGCGCCCGGCCTCTATGCTCAGGCTGACCGGCGGGGTCTGGCCATAGAACCGCGGGCCGGCCCCGGAGGGCGCCACCGGCTGCCAGCTACCTGAGCGGGCGGGAGCGAGGCCAGAGAGAGCAGAGAACACCATGATTGCAGCGGAATTCACGGCCGAATCCCCAGAGGCGATCGGCATCGACCCCGAGGCGCTCGAGCGGCTCCGCGACTACGTACGCGGTCAGGTCCTTGGGGGTCTCCCGAGCGCCCAGGTAGCGGTCGGGCGCCACGGCAGGGTCGTTGCCGTCGGCAGCTACGGAGAGGTGACGCGGGGTGGTCAATCCGGCCCGGCCGAGCCCGACACCCTCTACTGCATCTATTCCTCAACCAAGGGCATCGTCGGCGTCGCCGCCTGGGCGCTGATCGAGGACGGGCTGCTGGATATCGATGAGCGCGTCTCGGCGATCATCCCGCAGTTCCTGACGCACGGCACGGAGAAGGTCACGGTCCGCCAGGTGCTGACGCACACGGCCGGCTTCCCCTATGCACCGATGCATCCCGACCTCTGGGAGGACCGGGCGAAGCGGCAGGAGCGGATGGACTACTGGCGCCTCACCTGGGAGCCGGACAGCCGCTTTGAGTACCACGCCACCGCCGCACACTGGACGCTCGCCGAGATCATCAGCCAGCGCACGGGCGAGGACTTCCGCGACTACGTGCGCCAGCGCCTGTTGCTGCCGATGGGTGTGCCCGACCTCTGGGTCGGCCTGCCGGATGAGCAGCATGGCCGCGCGGCCGACGTCGTCTACACCGAGCCGCCGGTCGCGCCCGAAGAGGGATGGACCGAGACCAACCCCGACACAGTGCTCCACTTCAACCTGCCCTCGCAGCGGCGGGCGGGTTGCCCGGGGGCCGGCGCCTTTGCCGGCGCCGGCGAGCTCGCGCTCTTCTACCAACGGCTGGTCAGCCCGGCCGAGTCGGGCGAGCGGTCGCCGCTCAAGCCCGAGACGATCGAGTACGCCACCCGGGTGCTGACCGGGGAGCACCACCAGGCGCCCGGCGGGTTGCCCGTCAATCGCGCGCTGGCCGTGGTGGTGTCGGGCGATCATCCGGTTGAGCGCGGGTTCGCACCCCAGGTCTCGGCCCGCGCCTTCGGGCACGGCGGCGCTGGCGGCCAGATTGCCTGGGGCGACCCGGAGAGCGGGCTGTCCCTGGGGTTTGTCACGAACGCCTTCGTTCCGGCCGCCGATCAGGAGGCCAGAAGCCTCGAGGTCAACCGCCTGGCCGGGGAGTGTCTGCTCGACTAGATCGCCCGGAGGCCACGGCCGTACACGCGACCGGGCGGCTGAGCCCGGGCGCGCCCCGCTGCCCCCGCTCGCTAGTCGATGATCGCCTGGTAGGTGGCGATCCGCAGCTCACGCCGGATCGGGTAGCTCGACGAGGGTCGCAGCTGCGTCAGGAGGACCACGGCCAGGTCTTCCGCCGGGGAGATGAAGAAGGCCGTCGATGCCGCCCCGCCCCAGTAGTACTCCCCGGGAGTGCCGAGCAGCTGTGCCTCGCTCGGTGAGAGCAGCACGGCGAATCCGAGGCCGAAGCCGATCCCGTCCATCGTGGTCTCCCCGAACGTGGGCTGCCCCATCGAGGCCAGATCGCCGCCGCCCGGGAGGTGGTTCCTGGCCATGAAGTCGAGCGTGCGGGTGCCGATGATCCGCTCACCATCGATGACGCCACCGGCCGCCAGCATGCGGCTGAATCGCATGTAGTCCGAGGCCGTCGTGACGAGGCCACCGGCGCCGGAGTGGTAGCTGTTGGGGCGGGTGTAGTGGCTCTCCTGGGGGGCGTCCTGCAACCGGTAACGCCTCCCATCGGGGTGGCGCGGGCCGGGGTCGTGCTCGTAGCAGGCGGCGAATCGCTCGAACTCCGACTCCGGCACCGAGAAGCCGGTGTCGGGCATCCCGAGCGGAGTGAAGATGTGGTCATCGAGGTAGTGGTCGAAGCGCTGGCCGGAGATCACTTCCACGAGATAGCCAGCGACATCGGTCGAGATCCCGTAGTTCCACTGGGAGCCGGGATCGCAGTGGAGGGGTAGCTGGCCGACCTTGCGGATCATGTCGGCGAGAGTTCCATCGCTCTCGCCGCCACGCAGGCCGGCCGCCCAGTACATCCGGCCGACCGCGGTCGGGTCGGCCCGTCCGACCAGCCCAGAGGTGTGCGTCAGGACGTCGCGAATCGTCATCTCGCGGCCGGGCTTGCGCACACGGTAGTTGTGCTCGTCGCCGCCGTCGAAGACGGCGAGTCCCGCGAACTCGGGCACATAGGCTGAGACCGGGTCGTCGAGTTGGAAGAGCGACTGCTCGTAGAGCTGCATCAGGGCGACCGAGGCGATCGGCTTGGTCATCGAGTAGGCCCGCACGATCGCGTCGGCTCGCATCGCCTTTCCTGCCTCATCGTCCATGCTGCCGTAGGTCTGGGCGTGGATGACGCGATCGCGTCTGGCGATCATCGTGATGGCGCCTGCGAAGCGGCCGTCGTCGACGTAGCGCTGCACGAGCTCGGGCACCCGCTCAAGTCGCTCGGAGGAGATCCCCACCTCCTCGGGCAGGGCGTCGATCAGCTGGCTGGTTGCGGTCTCGGTGACCATCTCGTGCTCTCTCTCATCTCGTGCCACCTGGCATTTCGCTCTGCCTGGTGGTCTGGCGTCGGGGGCCTCCTCCAGCCTGGCCTGTGGGATCGGAGCCAGCGCGGTCTCTGCGGCTGGCATCCGTCGGGATCGGCTCGTCGATGCCCGTTCGCTGCCCAATCTACCCGTGCCGGCCTCGGGCATCACCTGGTGTGGCGCGGAAGCGATCGGGCTGGCCGCATCGCCGTGGCGAGCCGTGAGGATGCGTGCCGGTCCATCGCTGGGGCGCGGGCAGGGGCTCTACGTCGGCCACGTGCCGCCCAGCGAGAACGAATCTGTGACGCAACGCAGCCGACGGAGGTAACCATCCCTGAGTCCTCGGTTGGCTCGTCGACCGGATTCGGCGCGCCACCGTGCCAGAGACCACGTCGCCGGCCCGCCCGGCTGTTCAGTCACCTCCGAGGCTGTACGCTCGCGTAGTGAACACCGACCTTGGCATCCCGCTGTCTGTCCTGGATCTCGCTCCAGTGTCGGAAGGCTCCTCGCCGGCCGATGCCCTCCGAAACTCGCTTGATCTCGCCCCACGCGTGGAGCGGCTGGGATTCGAGCGCTACTGGGTCGCGGAGCACCACAACATGCCGGGGATCGCCTCTTCGGCGCCGGCCGTCCTGCTCGCCCACGTCGCATCGGTCACTTCCACGATTCGAGTGGGCTCGGGCGGCGTGATGCTGCCGAACCACGCATCCCTGGTCATCGCGGAGCAATTCGGCATGCTCGAGGCACTTCATCCCGGGCGCGTCGATCTTGGTATCGGTCGGGCTCCTGGTACCGATCAACTCACCGCCTACGCACTCCGCCGCGGTCACACGGCGGTCGACGATTTCCCCGAGCAGCTGGTCGAGCTCTTCGGCTACTTCGACGGAGACTGGCCCTCTGAACACCCATTTCGCGAGATCACCGCGACACCCGGACGCGGGTACCGTCCGGCGCTCTGGATGCTGGGCTCATCGACGTATGGTGCACAGGCAGCCGGCTTCCTGGGCCTGCCGTACTCCTTTGCGTACCACTTCGCATCTGAGAACGCCGCGGCCGCCGTCCGGACCTACCGTGAATCCTTCCGCCCGAGCGATGCGATGGCGGAGCCGTATCTCATGCTCGGTGTTTCGGTCGTCTGCGCCGAGACGGATGAGCGCGCGGCCTGGCTGGCGGCTCCCGGCTCCCTCTCGTTCATTCGCTCGCGGACCGGTCAGCGCGGTCGCTTCCCGAGCCCCGAGGAAGCGGCGGCCTATGAATACTCGCCGCACGAGCTGGCTCTGCTCGCCGGGCGCGTGAGCTCTCAGATCGTCGGCTCGCCTGAGGCGGTGCGACGCGGTCTCGCTCAGCTGATAGAGGACACGGGCGCCGATGAGCTAATGATCACGACGGCAGCCCACTCCTACGCCGACCGGGTCCGCTCTCTTGAACTCATCGCCGACATCGTCGGGATGGAGGCGTCGGCAGCGACGACAGGCGTCGGTGAAGCCGACGGCGTACCCGCCGAGCCGATCGCGGGCAGCTGACCGTAGGCTGCACCTCACGCCCCCCCGGGGCCCAGAAGGGGCTCGACCTGTCGGTGCGACGCAACGTCTGTCTCTCCACTGGAATCGTTCGAGTCCGCACAATCGAGGCCCGCTGGGGTCCCGCCCTGCGGACAGTGACGCATCGCAGCATCGGTGATCCCGGAAGGAGGACGCGATGAAGGTCGCGAGCTTCAAGACTAGGGCGGTTCGCATCGCCGTTCAGGATTCGCCCACGAGCGGTGCCGGCGAAACGGCTGACTTCGTGACGCTCGTCCTGCGGAGTGATGAGGGTGTGACGGGCATCGGCTACACCGGGTTCCAGTCTCAGCTCCTGACCCCGGCACTCAAGGCCACGGTCGACGGGCTCGCCGAGGCAACCGTCGGCAGCGATCCGATGGACGCCGAGGCGATGGGCGCCAGGCTCCGACAGATCGGCGGCGGATCGGAGACCGGCCTCCTCACGTGTGCGCTCTCTGCCATCGATGTGGCGCTGTGGGACCTCAAGGGCAAGGCGCTGGAGCAACCCATCTACAAACTGCTCGGTGGCTACCGCGATCGTGTGCCGACCTATCGGAGTGGGCTCCTCGGACGTCCGTCGACGCTGGAAGAGCTCGGCCGTGATGCCAGGCGCCTGGTGGCCGAGGGTTTCCGGTCGATGAAGTTCGGGCTCGGTGCCGAGCCGACGCTCAGCGGCGAGATCGCGCGTGTCGAGACGATGCGGAGTGCCGTCGGCCCGGACATCGACCTGATGATCGATGTCAACCAGGGCTGGGACGTGAACCGAGCGATCCGGATCGGACGCGAGCTGGCCCGCTACGACATCTACTGGCTGGAGGACCCGACGACGTACGACGACTTTGGCGGGCTGGCGCGGATCGCCCGGGCCCTGGACACGCCGATCGCGGCGGGCGAGTACGTCTATGGGATCGCACCCTTCCGCCAGCTGATCGAGCAACGATCCGTAGACATCGTGATGGTGGATCTGCTGCGTGTCGGCGGCATCACGCAGTGGATGAAGGTGGCGCACCTGGCGGAGGCTCACAACCTGCCGGTGGTGTCGCATCTCGCCCCCGAGGTGCTGGGACACGCCCTGGCTGCGGTATCGAATGGACTGACCCTCGAGTACATTCCGTGGTCGTTCCCGCTCTTCCACGAGGTCCCAGAGCCGGTCAATGGCGAGGTGGTGCTGTCCGCAGCGCCGGGGCTAGGGCTGGAGTTCGATGAGGAGCTGCTGGCGCGCAGCGAGCTCGCGTTCTAGAGCAGTCACCACGGGGCCGGGGGCCGGGGTTCGACACGCTGTTCAACGGCGCTTCCACCCCGAGGCCAACGCACGATGGTTAGACAGGGTAGTTGCCCGACCGACGCCCGGGTGACCGGCTACGTCATCTGCAGGAACTGCTGGATCAGCGGCACGATGATCTCAGGCGCGTCCTCCTGAGAGAAATGGCCGGCGTCCGGGAGTGTGACCACAGGCCCGTTCGGGAAGAGCAACTTGAAGCTGTCGATGGCGTACTCGGGATCGATCGCGTGATCCTTCATCCCCTCCACCATCATCGCCGGTTTCTCCGCGAGTTTCGGGATGTTGTGGCGCTCCTCGAGGACATAATCGCGAGTCCGCCCGAGATAGGCATCGAGTGGGAATTCGATCGCCCCGATGCAGGAAGCCTGGTCGGGAAACGGGGTCGAGTAGGCGCGGATCCAGGTGTCGTCGACGATGGCCGAGCGTTCAAAGCCGATGATCTTCATCACGCTGAGGACGTGGCTGACAAGGTGTCCGAGGGTCTCGTTGAGTGTCCCCGCCTCATGGTGCTTGCCGATCCACGCAAACCACGGCGTCAGGGCCGCTCGCTCCCGACGCCCCAGCCCGAGCACGGTGTTGATGGCGCAGAACCTGGCCACCCGGTCGATGTGGCGAACCGCATAGGACGAGGCGATCGGGCCGCCCCAGTCCTGGCCCACGAACGTGATGTCGCGAAGGTCGAGCTCTTCGATCAGCGCGGCGAGGTTCTCGACGTGCGTCCGCAGCGTGTACTCACGGTCCTGGGGCGTCTCACTCTTCCCGAAGCCCATGTGGTCGGGGACGACCACGCGGTGGGTCCTGGCCAGCTCGGGGATGAAGTGCCGGTAGAGGTAGCCCCACGTCGGCTCTCCGTGGAGCAGCACGATCGGTTCGCCCTCGTCGACGTAGTGCATCCGGAAGCCCGGAGCGGTCGTGAAGTGCGGCTCGAAGGGGAAGGTGCCGTCGAAGGTCTCGTCGGCAGGGATCATGGGCACCTCTCGTCTGCGGGCGGTCGGCTGGGTGCCCCCCGGCTGATGTCTGAGTGATCCCGCGCTCAGCTCACTGCCTCTCGCGCCCCGCCGAGCAGGGTCTCAGGCGAGGTAGGAAGTCTCACATCGCAAGCCTATCAGCCCAGGGGTTGGTCGCCGAGCGCCGTCACTGCCAGATATACGCACGGGGCACCGGGGGGAGGTGGCCCCGTCGCCACACTCGGGCGGGTCGCTCCGTACCCTCTCTTGGGTGGACACTGCGCCGGGGTGCTGCACCCAGGGCCGCCCGGCACGTCCGGGCGCCGCCAATCGCAGGGTCGAGATGCCAGCCCCCGACGGCGAGGCAGGGCAAGCCGGCTCGAACGCAGCGGGAGGAGGATCGGATGAAGGTCGAGAGCTTCACGACGAAGGCCGTGCGCATCGCCCGCGAGCACTCGCCTGCGACCCGCGGCGGCGATGCGATCGACTTCGTGACTCTGGTGCTCCGCAGTGATGAGGGCCTGACCGGCATCGGCTACGCCGGTTTCCAGTCCCCGCTCCTGACCCCGGCACTCAAGGCCACGGTCGACGGGCTCGCCGAGGCGACCGTCGGCAGCGATCCGATGGACACCGAGGCGGTCGGTGCCAGGCTCCGCCGGATCGGCGGTGGGTCTCCGGCCGGGCTCCTCACGCGCGCGCTCTCGGCGATCGACGTGGCGCTCTGGGACCTGAAGGGCAAGGCACTGGGGCAGCCCGTCTACAAGCTCCTGGGTGGCTACCGCGATCGCGTACCGACCTACCAGAGTGGGTTCCTCTGGCGCCCCTCGACGCTGGAGGAGCTCGACCGTGACGCGAGGCGGCTGGTCGCCGAGGGCTTCCGATCGATGAAGTTCCGGCTCGGTGCCGAGCCGACGGTCGCCGGGGAGCTCGCGCGCGTCGATGCGATGCGGAACGCCGTCGGGCCCGGTGTCGACCTGATGATCGACATCAACCAGGGCTGGGATGTGAACCGCGCGATCCGGGTGGGACGCGAACTCGCCCACTACGACATCTACTGGCTGGAGGATCCGACAACCTTCGACGACTTTGACGGGCTGGCGCGGATCGCCCGGGCCCTCGATACGCCGATTGCAGCGGGAGAGTACGTCTACGGGATCGCGCCCTTCCGCCAGCTGATCGAGCAGCGTTCGGTCGACATCGTGATGGTCGATCTCCTGCGGGTGGGCGGCATCACCGAGTGGATGAAGGTGGCGCACCTGGCGGAGGCCCATAACCTGCCGGTCGTGTCGCATCTCGCACCGGAAGTGCTCGTGCACGCCCTCGCAGCGGTGCCGAACGGGCTGACGCTCGAGTACATGCCGTGGGCGTTCCCGCTCTTCCGGAAGGTCCCAGAGGCCGTAGGCGGCGAGGTGGCGCTCCCGGGCGAGCCGGGGCTCGGACTGGAGTTCGAAGAGGACCTGCTGGCTCGGAGCGAGCTGGCGCTCTAGCAGAGAGGCCACGCGCTGGCGCCCACCGGAGCGGGCGAGCGTATCACCACGCTTGACGCCATCCGGGGAGTCGCGGTTCTCGGGATCCTCGCGGAACGCGGTCTCCTTCGGCCTGGAGCCGGCTGCCTACTGGAACATCAGCGCAGGCGGGATCGACACCTGGCTGGACTGGGCCATCGGCGGTGCCGGCGAGATCTTCGTCGACCAGAAGTTCATGGGCCTCTTCTCGATGCTCTTCGGCGCGGGCATCGTGCTCTTCTTCGAACGCGCCGTCGTGAAGGGGCGGCGTGGGGGGTGGCTCTCTTTCTGGCGCAACCTCCTCCTCCTGGGCATCGGCATCCTCCACATGGCCCTGTGGGAGGGTGATGTCCTCATCCTTTACGCCGTCTGTTCCGTCTTCCTCATCGCCCTGCACCGGCTCGATGCACGTGCGCTGTTCGTGCTGGGGGGACTGGCGATGCTGGCCGCCGTGGCCCTGGCCATCGCCAGTCAGCCGAACATCGATACCGCTGGAACCGACCTGGACGGTTTCTGGCAACCCGGCTCGATGGCCGCCACCGTCCTCGCCTGGTTCGTCGCCGACGGCTTCCTGCGCGCACTCGGCATGATGTTGATTGGGGTCGCTCTCTACCGCACCGGCGTCATCACGGGCGCTTGCTCGCGCGAGTTCTATCGTCGCGTCGCGGCCTCGGGACTTGGCATCGGTTTGCCCCTCTCGATTGGGGGATTTGCGTGGATGGCTGTGACCGAATTTTCCCCCGACGTCGCGATAGTTGGCACCGTCCCCAACACGCTGGCGACCCTCCCGCTCGCGCTGGCCTACCTCAGCCTAATCGCCCTCTGGAACCTCCGAACCCATACCGCCCTGCACCGCCGTATCCATGCCGTCGGCCGGATGGCACTGACTAACTACCTCACGCAGACCATTCTTGGCGTCATCGTCCTGCGCACCCTCTTCGATCCGTCCGAACTGAACCGCAGCTGGGTTCTGCTGTTCATCGTGGCGGTGTGGGCACTGCAATTGGCGTGGTCGCAGGCATGGCTCTCGCGATTCCGATACGGGCCGTTCGAATGGCTCTGGTGCTGCGCCACCTACCGCAAGTGGCAGCCCCTCCGCTCTCCAGCTGCCTGACGCCCACCGCCGATCCCGCTCTTCCGGAAGGTCCCAGAGGCCGTAGGCGGTGAGGTGGCGCTCCCGGTCGAGCCGGTGCTCGCGCCCGGGTTCGACGAGGAGCTGCCGGCCCGGAGCGAGCTTGCGCTCTGACGGAGGCCCCGGCCCAGCACCGCGAAGAGAGCGGTTGGCGCGAGCCGTGGACCTCAACACACTTACCCGGGCGTCTTGGCCCGCCGGTCGCGCACGGCAGACGCCGCCAAGGACTCCCGACGCCACCCACGGCCTCACCATCCGGTGCGGGGTGGTGCCGATGTTCCCCTCTCCAGCAACTCTCGCAGCAGCGCCGTTGCCAGGACGCGCGACCGGTCAGAGGGCGACTGGGTGAGCGGGGCGCGCCTCGACATCCGGCGGGGCGTTGGCTAGAGTCCGCCGATGCCAGATGAGCCCGTGGGCGTGCTGATCATCGGCGCCGGCGCCTCAGGTGGTGCCTTCGCCTGGAGCATCGCCGATACTGGCCTGCGCGTGCTCTGCCTGGAGCAGGGCCCGTGGATGCGCCAGTCCGATTTCCCGACGAACGGCCTGGACTGGGAGTCGCGTGGGCAGGGCGAGTTCTCGCCCAGTCCCAACGTCCGCGGGCTGGCCCAGGATTACCCGCTCAACCAGGACGAGACCCCGATCAAGCCGCTGATGTTCAACGCCGTCGGCGGCAGCACGATCCTCTGGGCCGGGCACTTTCCCCGCTTCACGCCCCGCGACTTCCGGGTACGCACAGACGACGGCGTCGCCGACGACTGGCCGATCGACTACGAGACGCTGGAGCCGTTCTACGCGCTCAACGACCAGCTGACGGGCGTCTCCGGCCTGGCCGGCGATCCTGCCTACCCGCCCCACACGCCACCCTTGCCGCCGCTGCCGCTGGGCGCGACCGGCAACGTGCTGGCACACGGCTTCGAGCGGCTGGGCTGGCACTGGTGGCCCTCCGACAGCGCGATCATCTCGGGTGACTACCACGGGCGGGAAGCCTGCATCAACCTGGGGCCGTGCACGACCGGGTGCAGCCAGGGCGCCAAGGCCAGCACCGACATCACCTACTGGCCGCTCGCCCAGCGCAAGGGCGTCGAGCTGCGTACGGGCTGTCGGGTGCGCGAGATCATGGTCCGCCCCGATGGCATGGCCGACGGCGTGCGCTACTACGATGCCGAGGGCACGCTGCGCGAGCAGCGGGCGGAGATCGTGGTGCTCGCCTGCAACGGCATCGGCACCCCCCGGCTGCTCCTCAACTCCGCCAGCGAGCAGCACCCGGGTGGCCTGGCGAACAGAAGCGGCCTCGTCGGCAAGAACCTGATGTTCCATCCGTACGCGATGATCCGCGGCATCTTTGAGCAGCCGCTGGAAGGCAAGGGGCCGCGCGGCTGCTCGATCTGGAGTCACGAGTTCTACGCGACCGATCGCAGCCGTGGCTTCGTTCGCGGCTACTCCTACGAGGCCACACGCGGCCTCGGGCCGGCCGCCGAGGCGCTGTTCGCAGCGGCGCACGGGCGCGTGCCCTGGGGACCCGGCCACCACCAGGCCTTCGCCGAGGTCTATAACCACACTGCGGGCATGGTCGCGATCACCGAGGACCTGCCGGATGAGGCGAACACGGTGACGCTCGATCCGACGCTCACAGACAGCGACGGCATCCCGGCGCCGCGGGTCAGCTACACGCTCAGCGAGAACAGCCGGAGGATGCTCGACCACTCGGTCGAGCGTGGCCACGAGGTCCTGGCTGCAGCCGGCGCCGTGGAGAGCTTCGCAGAGCCGCTGCTTCGCCAGGCCGGCTGGCACCTGATGGGTACGGCCCGGATGGGCAGGGATCCCACGCGCTCTGTCGTCAACGAGTGGGGTCGCGCCCACGACGTGCCCAACCTCTTCATCATCGACGGCAGCATCTTCGTCACGGCCGGCGGCGTGAACCCGACCTCGACGATCCAGGCGCTGGCGCTCTACGTCGCGGATGCGATCCGGCGGCGGATCGGGAACCTCTTTGACTGAGCTGCCAGGTGAGCCGCGAGCGCTCCGCGACCCGGCGTTCATGCGGGCGCTCCTGGATCTGCTGATCCCGGCCGCCCGGGACGGGGCACTGCCGGCGGCCGGCAGCCTGGGTCTGGCGGCCGCCGTGGCCGACGCGCTGGAAGCTGACGGCGTGGCGAGGCACGAGACTGAGGCGGCGCTTGAGGCCCTGCGGGCGGCCGGGCGGAGCGGCCACGGGACCTTCGCCGAGCTCACGCCGGATCGCCAGCAAGAGCTGGCAGCGGAGCACCTGGAGAGCGAGCGACCGGTGATCGGCGCAATCATCGGTCCGCTCTACCTCGCCTACTACGAGCAACCCGCGGTGCTCGCCGCGCTGGGCGAGCCGACGCACCCTCGCTTCCCCGGGGGATTTTCCGTGGAGGAGACCGATCCCAGGCTGCTCGCTGCCCTCAACAGGCGTCGCCGCGGTTAGGGCCCGGCTCCGGCCGTCGCCTGGGCGAGGCGTTGGTCTTCTTGCCCGGGACCTGCGGGAGCTCCGTCGACCGCTCCGAGAGGTGATCTCGATCACGGGCTTCCAGCCAGATGCGAGGGTGGGGCCTGCCCCGCCGCTTCGGCCCGGCCCGCGCCAGGTCCGCTCTCGTCCCGGGGCCGCCCGCGACCTCGGCTGGCCTGATGCACGCTCAGCCCGCCGGCTTCTCCTCGCCGAAGTCTGCCCTCCCGCTGAGCACGTTACGAGCGTCGCGGATCAGGCCGGGGACGGCCTGACGATTGCGCAGGAGTAGCGCGGCGCAGAGCACGAGGTAGGCGAACCCGTAGGAGAGGCGCACGGCCTCATTCGTGATGAAGAGCTGCGCCGCGAACAGCACGAAGAGGGCGACCACCTCCGGCACGTTCAGTCGCAGCTTCACGAAGAGGGCGATCGCGAAGGCCGACTGCGCCGCCGTCAGGAACACCTCACCGCGCTGACGCCCGTCCAACGGCAGCCCCTCGAATAGCCCCCACTCACCTGAGCCGATCATGAACGCGATCGGCAGCGTACCCACGAGCAGCGTCCACTGGTTCACGGTCGCAGAGAGGATCATGCCCATCCCCGCCGACGGCCGCCCCCTCCAGGTCAGAAGTCCTGCCACCAGCACCTCGGGCGACTCCGAGGCGAGGGGCGCTACCCACTGGATCAGGAAGAACTCGCTCACGTTCAGCTGCTGTCCGCTCTCGACGAGCCCATGGGCGAAGGGCTCCGCCGAGACGATGATCACGCCTGCCGCGTAGATCAGCCCCACCGCCACGGCCGAGCGGCGGCGCGCGCCCGTCAGTGCCCCCATCGCCCGCGCCGGTCCCATCAGCTCGACCTCCTCCGACTCGAGCCTGCTCGTCATCACGAGGTAGACGACGAAGAGTGAGACGAGCACGGCCGTGTCTGCCAGCGTGAGCCCATTCCGCAGCGGCAAGAGGACGATGTACCCGGTGGCGATCGCGAGGAAGGTCAGTTCCAACGACCGCGCGCGGTGGACGACCAGCTCCCGTAGCCGCTTCCGGTAGAAGAACACCACGAAGATCACCGGCCAGCCGAACCCGATCAGCAGGCGGTTCCCGCCCGTCATGTTCGCGATCGCGAGGCCCTTGGCTCCTTGCTCCGGGTCGGCGCCCGCCTCCCAGGCCAGGAAGGCGTCCACGCTGTACTCAGGCAGCACCGCGATGAACGCGATCGCCGCCAGCGCCAGCCCCTGGGAGATCTCCAGCTCCGCCGTCTCCGCCGCCCAGCTCAGGAGGAAGGCGGCCGCGAGGATGGCGAGACCGTAGATCGCCGCCGTCAGCAGCGGGTCGATGTAGGGGTCGGTGATACGCAGCCAGATCGCCGGCACGCCGACCAGCGCCACCAGCCCGATCGTCGTCCAGTGGCCGCCGAGGCCCTCGCGCGTCATGAGGGGTCTCGGCGCGACCGTCGCGGGCGCATGGTGAAGGAGTGGGGTCGCTCGAGCATCACTGCCAGGGAGCCTAACGCATCGGGGAGCGGGGGCCGATGCGTTAGGCTCGGCGTGGCTGCTGAGGAAGGGGCCTCGACCGATGAGAGCCTGACCTGTCCCGACACCCGGCGTCGCTACCATTCGATCGGCGCCGCGCGCCAGCCATGGACGCCGCGCGATCGAGGAGGTCTCAGGTGCTCACGTTCTCGTTCCGGTTGCCACCAGGGCCCGACGTCGTTCGCTACGCGCGGCTCGCCGAGGCGATCGGCTACGAGGGCGTCTGGACCCCCGAGGTGCCCGCCTTCGGACACGACGTCTGGATCAGCCTGGCGCGCATGGCGGAGGCGACCAGCCGTATCCGTCTCGGCCCCGCCGTGCTGGTCCCCAGCTACCGCCACCCGCTCGCGCAGGCCTCTGCGATCGCGACGGTTGAGGCGCTTGCGCCGGGGAGGCTGCGGGTCGGCTTCGGCACTGGCTTCACCGGGCGCTCGGGCCTGGGCCAGCCGCCCCTCACGCTCCGCCACATGCGGCGGCACTTCGAACAGGTCCGCGGACTGCTCAGGGGCGACGCCGTCGACATCGACGGCGGCATGACGCAGCTACTCGCGACCGACGGCTGGCTGGCCCCGCGACCGATGCAGGTGCCGCTCCTCCTGGCGGCGCAGGGACCGCGAGGCCGACAGCTCGCGCACGAAATCGCCGACGGGCTGATCACGCTCCGCGCCGCCGCCCCGGGGTTCGAGACCTGCTTCGTCTCCGTCAACGGCACGGTGATGGATGACGACGAGGATGCGGAGACGCCGCGGGTGCGGGCCGCGACCGTCCCACTGGTCGCGAGCTCCTACCACAGCCGCTGGGCCAGCGATCCCGAGGGCGTACGAGCGCTCCCGAACGGCGCGCAGTGGCTCGAGAGCGTGGAGCGGGTGCCCGAGCCCCTTCGCCATCTGTCCGTGCATCGCGGCCACAACCTGGAGATCGTGAACGGCCACGACGACTTTGTGGATGCGGTCCTCGGGGCACGGACGACCTTCTCGGGCACGCGGGACGAGCTGAGCGCCAGGCTCGACGAACTCGAGAGGGCGGGCGCCACGGGCGTCATCTTCGGCACCAGTGGTGCCGACGTAGAGCGTGAGCTGTACGCCTTCGCCGAGGTCGCCGGCCTGTAGCCGCCGAGACCTACCCAGCCCGTCGCGGTTGGCGGTGCGGTCGGCGCCCTCGATAGCATGTCGGCCATGCCCTCGGTGCTCGGTATCGATGCAGCGTGGACGCCCGCGCAGCCGAGCGGGCTCGCCCTGCTCGTCCAAGGGCCGGGGGTCAGGTGGCGCTGCGCTGCCCTCGCCCCGAGCTACGATTCCTTCGCCGCCCTCGCCCGAGGGACTCCCGTCGACTGGGAGGAACGACCCGCCGGCTCCAGGCCAGATGCGGGGGCGCTGCTCGGCGCCGCCGCGGCGCTCGCCGGCGCCGTGGTCGCGGTCGTCGCGGCCGACCTGCCGCTCTCGACCCAGCCGATCACGGCGCGGCGCCGAGCAGACAGCGCGATCTCACGCGCCTTCGGCGCCCGGGGCGCCTCCACCCACTCGCCATCAGCGGTGCGGCCCGGCGCTCTGGCCGACCGCTTGCGGCAGGAGTTCGCCCACCACGGGTATCCGCTCGCAACCGGAGCGACCCGCCCCGGCAGCATTCCCGCCCTGATCGAGGTCTATCCGCACGTCTCGCTGCTCGCGCTCACCGGTCGGGATTTCCGACTGCCCTACAAGGTCCAGCGAAGCCGCCGCTACCATCCGGGCGCCACGATTCGGGAGCGGATCCAGCGCATCATCAGCGAGTTCACGTCGATCGTCGCGTGCCTCGGCGAGCAGATCGGCGGGATCGAGCTGGAGTTGCCGGCGGCGGATGACGTGCCCTCGCTGGCGGCACTTAAGCGCTACGAGGACGCCATCGACGGCCTCGTCTGCGCCTGGTCCGCCCTCCGCTACCAGGAGGGGGAGGCCGACCCCTACGGGGACGAGACGGCCGCCATCTGGGTGCCCCGCAGCAGCGAGGAGTCCCGGGCCGGGGCATGATGGCGGCCATAGCGATCTGCGCGGCGGGTCGTCTCGGTGCTGCCGTTTCCGTGCTGCCGCTATAGTCGGGGCAGGAGAGCGCGATGGAATCGGTCGGGATGGGGCCCCACCCGCGCACTATCGCGATGGAACGAGCTGTCGGCCGCCGATCGGCTCGGCTGCAGCCCCCGGCCGGAGATGATGCGGAGGCGTGGGCGGCATGAGAACAGACGAGTCACAACCGATCACGGCGCCGGTCCTTGATGCTGCGCTCCGCGTTGCCGAGGACTGGATGGCCACGAACCGCGAGGCCGTCAACGCGATCAACGTCTATCCCGTTCCGGACGGCGACACCGGCATCAACATGCTGCTCACGCTGCGCGCCGCCGTGGCGGCCGCCGAGGGCATGCTGGCGGCGCCGGGGACGAGCGTCGGCGACTATGCCGCGGCCGTCGCGGAGGGCGCGCTCCTGGGGGCCCGCGGCAATAGCGGCGTCATCCTCTCGCAGATGCTCCGCGGCCTCGCCCAGGGCCTCTCGGGAGTGGATGGCGCCGATGTGCCGGGGCTCGCCGGCGCGTTCGTGGCCGCCGCCCGGGCGGCCGATCAGGCCGTCAGCGAGCCGGTTGAGGGCACGATGCTGACGGTGATGCGGGATGCGGGCCGCGCCGCATCGGCTGCGGCACAAACGGGGTTGGGGCTGCCGGAGATGCTTGAGGCCACCGTTCTGGAGGCTGAAGCAAGCCTGGCGCGCACGCCGGAACTGCTCCCGCGGCTGCGCGAGGCGGGCGTCGTCGATGCCGGCGGCATGGGCGTGGCCGTGCTGCTGACCGGGCTACGCTGCGGCCTTACCGGGATGCCCCTGCCCGAGCCTCTGCCGGTGGCCGCCGGTGAGGTGGATCTGGCGGGCGTGGCGCACGAGGGCCACGGCTATTGCACCGAGTTCGTCGTGATCGGTGAGGGCCTCGATCGGGATACGCTTGAGCAAACCCTGCGCGAGGCTCACGGTGAGTCGCTGCTCGTGGTCGGCGACAGCGCGGCGCTCCACATCCACGCCCACATGGAAGATCCGGGGTCGGCGCTCTCGGCCGGGGCGGCCGTAGGCGCGCTCACCAGCGTCAAGATCGAGAACATGCAGGCGCAACACGACGAGTGGGCGGCGGTCGTCCACGGCGGCGGCGCACGGGCCGGGCGTGGCGGTGCCCCCGCCGAGTTGCCCGAACTAGGCCTCGTCGCCGTGGCCGCCGGACCCGGTCTCGCGGCGGCCTTCCGGGACCTCGGTGCGACCGCGATCGTCGACGGCGGGCCGACCCTCAACCCGTCGGCCGGGGAGCTGCTCGAGGCGGCGCGTCTTGCTGGTCGGCACAGCTTCCTCCTCCCCAACGACTCGAACGTGCTGCTGGCCGCAGAGCTCGCCGCCGAACAGGCGCCGGGGTCGATCACGGTGATCCCCGCACGGACGACGCCGGCCGGGCTCAGCGCCGCACTCGGCTACCAGCGCGAAGGTGACCCTGAAAGGGTGCGCGCCCAGATGGAGGCGCAGCTCGCCGACGTTCACTCGATCGAGGTGACGCGCGCCGTTCGAGAGACCTCGATCGACGGGATCGCGATCGCGCTCGGCGACGCGATCGCGCTGGTCGACGGGCGCCCCGTCGGTCGCGCCGATTCGCTGGAGGAGTCGCTGCTTCAGGCGCTCGCCCCACTGGCGGCCGATGCCTCGCTGGTCACGATCTATCTCGGGGTGGACGCCAATGCGGCGTCGGCGGCGACCGTCGAGCGGCTGATCGGCGAGGCGCACGCAGACCTTGAGGTCGAGATCCTGCCAGGTGGCCAGCCACACTACCCATACCTCGCGAGCATCGAATAGGGAGCTCCTGCCATGATCACTCGCATCGTCACCGATTCGACCGCCGATCTGCCCCCGGAGGTCGCCGAGCGTCTTGGCATCACGGTGGTGCCACTGTCCGTCCACTTCGGGGAGGAGGAGCTACTCGACGGGGTCGACCTCTCGAGTGAGCAGTTCTTCCGGCGCCTCCCCGGGGAGGAGAGCACGCCGACGACCTCGCAGCCGCCGGTCGGCGCCTTCCGCGACGTCTACCGGGAACTGACCGCGGACGGTTCGGAGGTCATCTCGATCCATGTCTCGGGTAAGCTCTCCGGCACGCTCGCTTCCGCGCGGCAGGGAGCTGCCGAGGTCGGGGGCTCGCGCGTACACGTGATCGATTCGGCCACGGTCACAATGGCGCTCGGCATGGCGGTCGAGAGCGCTGCTGAAGCGGCGAGCGAGGGCACACCATTCGAGGACGTCATCGCTGCGGTGGAGGGGCAGCTGAGCCGGACGCACCTCTTCTTCGTGCTCGACACGCTCGAGTACCTCAGGCGTGGCGGACGCATCGGACGTGGCCAGGAGCTGGTCGGGACGCTGCTCAAGGTGAAGCCGATCCTCACGATTGCCGATGGTGAGGTCCTCGCGCTCGGGCGCACGCGCACCAAGCCGAAGGCGATCACCGATCTCCTCAACCGCGTTGCGGCCCTGGGCGCGATCGAACGGGGCGGCGTGGTCCACGCCACCACCCCGGACGACTGCGACGCGCTCGCCGAGCGGCTCCGCGCGCTCGCACCGGATGTACCCGTCGGCACCGGGATGATCGGTCCTGTGGTCGGCGTTCACGCGGGGCCCGGCCTGCTCGGCATCGCGGTCGTCGTCAGCGCCTAGCCAGGGGTGCTGACCGGTCGCCGACAGCGGGCTCCCGCACCGGACGGCCGGCGCCCGGTTCGGTTACAGTGCCCGGCGTGATGTCGACGACGCCGGCCCCGCACCCCGAGCCCTGCGACGACGCGGACTCTCGCTGCCCCGATCCTGAGAGCTGGCGCCGTAAGGCCGACCGCGTCGTGGTCATCGGCACCACCGGTGCCGGTAAGACGACGCTTGCCGGGCAGGTTGCTCAGGCGCTCGCGGTGCCTCACGTCGAGCTGGACGCCTATCGGCACGGCCCGAATTGGGTTGAGACGCCTGATGACGTGTTCAGACAGCGGCTCAGCGAGGCACTGCAGGGCGATGCCTGGGTCGCGGACGGGAACTACGGCGTCGCGCGTGACGTCGTCTGGCCGCGGGCGACGACGCTGGTCTGGCTGGACTACCCGATCTCCGTCGTCCTGTGGAGGCTGTTCTGGAGGACCATACGCCGCGGCGTATTTCGCCAGGAGCTGTGGAACGGCAACAGAGAGAAGCTCCGCTGGCACTTCTTCAGTCGTCAGTCGCTGTTCCTGTGGGCGCTCCGCACGCATTGGCGGCGCCGGCAGGCGGTGCCACTCGCTGTGGCCCAGCCCGAGCACACGCACCTCGAGCTGGTCCGCCTGCGATCACCGAAGGCAGCAAGCGAGTGGCTCCGGATCGTGTGGTGATCGGATCCAGGTCGTGCCGGCTCTAGGGACGCTCTGAACTGGCCGCGAAATGCGGCCGATCAGGCTCTTCTGGGGCGTTCAATCGCTTGATGGTCAGGAATGCGGCCTGATCGGGGCTCGCGAGCGGCTCTGCGAGTGCCGTTTGGCGCTCGCTGCGGGATTCTGGGCGCACTGCGCCATTGTTACGCAGCAAGTTGGCGCTCCGCTCGAACCATGTTGGCCAGCCCCAACAGCAACGCGAGCCGCTGCGTGTTCTTGAACAATCCGCGGTAGCGGACCTTGGCGTAGCCGAAGCGCACCTTCACGATCTGGAACGGATGCTCGACCTTCGCACGCACGGAGGCCTTGCGCTTCTCTTCGAGCCACTCCTCACCCTCCCGGTCGAGCAGTCGCCGCTTGCCCGGTCGCATGGCAACCTGCCACTGCACCGCACGCTCGCGCTGCTCCAGACGTTTTCCGATGCCCTGGTAGCCCGCATCGCCACAGACCAGCCTTTCGTTGCCGTGCAGCAGGTCGGGCGCCGCGGTGATGTCGCTCACGTTCGCCGCCGTCGTGTGGAGGCTGTGCACGATGCCGCTCTCAGAGTCCACCCCGATGTGCAACTTCATCCCGAAGTACCACTGGTTTCCCTTGCGCGTCTGGTGCATCTCGGGAGCCCGTGCTCTGGCCCGATTCCTGGTCGACGAGGGGGCGCTGATGATACTGGCATCAACCACAGTCCCCTGTCTCAACTGCAGTCCTTCCGCCTCCAGATGGCGGTTGATCTCCTCGAGCAACCCCCTCCCCAGCGCGGCCGCCTCCAGCCGGTGGCGGAAGTTGAGAATCGTCGTCTCATCGGGGATCGCGTCCGATAGCCTGAGCCCCACGAAGCGCTGCACGGTGAGATTCTCGTACAGCGCGTCCTCCATCGCCGGGTCGCTGAGGTTGTCGACCAGTTGCACGATGTGCACCCGCAGCATCAGTGACAGTGGGTAGGGCTGGCGCCCCCGTCCCGGCATCGGGTAGTGGGGCGCAATGCGCTGCTCGAGTTGCCGCCACGGAACCAGCCGATCGAGTCGTTCCAGAAACCGCTCCCGGCGAGTCGTTCGCTTCTTCGCGTCGTAGTACAGCTCCGCGAACGTTGCCTCGCCCATCGCGCTCACCTCGTCATCTGGTCGAATGCCATACCATCCCGTGTAGGCATCTTAACAGATCATGCGGGTCTGTTCAGAGCGTCCCTAGGAGATGACCAGTGCCGCGACTGCTGCCCGACGGTGCATCTATCGAGGTGCGTGTCGATGGCATCGTCCATTCGGCGCGGATCAGAGATGGTGCGATCGAGTGGGACGGACGTCGTTTTCCGAAGCCGTCCGCGGCATCTAGGGCAGTTCGGAATGCCGGGAGCTGGAATGCCGGGAGCTGGAATGCCGGGAGCTGGAATGGCTGGGTGGATTGGCGATATCAGGGCGAGTTTCTCTCCCAGCTGAGGGACCGACTTGTCTCGGAGGCCCCTCCGACAAGCGGGTAGGCGGCGTCGAGGCGTTGCTCAGCTTCTGGGGTGAACCATTCATGTCGAGAGCGCCAGGGCGAGATGTCCCTCGCTACGTCTTCCATGTTCAGCGCCATTCTGAACTGATCGCCAGATTGCCCGAGCTGGAACGGGAGTACCTTTTCGCTGCCCGCTGAGGCCGCTCGGCCCGAAGCCGTCCTGCTTCCCTGCCACTGGACTCCCCGGGGAGTGTGATCGCCTGATCGAGGACCTGGTTCTGCCCGGCGACGTGCGGTGCCCTAAGGTTCGCGCGGCGGAACACCATGTTCGTCTGCCGCGACAGCTCCCGGCTCTACTGTTCGATCGGGTATCGCTCGGCAACCTCCGCGGCGCTCAGCCGACCGAGATCGGACATCACGAGCTCGTCATAGAGGACGTTCCCGGTGTAGAAGCCGGGCTCTTGTTTGCAGATCGCAACGGCCGCATCGCCGATCACCTGACCGCTCAGCCGCCACCCGCGGTAGTCGGGTTCACCCTCCGCGCTGCGGAAGAAGTGGCCGCCTTCCGACCAGATCGAGATATGTGGCGAGAGGACGTTCACCG
This sequence comes from Dehalococcoidia bacterium, assembly GCA_965249675.1. Classification (GTDB taxonomy): domain Bacteria; phylum Chloroflexota; class Dehalococcoidia; order UBA2979; family UBA2979. The sequence goes on along the minus strand of OZ252250.1, from coordinate 527,104 downwards.
AGATCCGATCGTCCTGGAGCTCGCGCGCGAGCCCCTGGCTGAGGCGCTCCAAGGCCGCTTTCGTGGCGCCGTAGGCGTCGCCTCCCGAGCGCTGCTCGGCGTAGGGTCCGGGTCCCGGCATGATGGCGCCGCGCGAGGAGATGTTGATGATGTGGCCACCACCCCCCCGCCGCAGGTACGGGATCGCCGCCTGGCAGAAGTTGAAGGGGCCCTGCAGGTTGACGCGGAGGATGAGGTCCCAGTGGCGCGGTTGCAGATCGGCGAGGGGGCCTGGGATCAGGATCCCCGCGTTATTGACGAGGATGTCGAGGCGCCCGAAGCGCTCCAGGGCGTGGCCTACGGTGGCATCGACCTCTTCGCGGCGCGTGACATCGCAGCGAATGGAGCTCGCGCTGCCGCCAAGCCGCTCAATCCGCGCCTGCGTCTCCTCGAGGGAGCCCGGTATGCGCGAGGCGCCCGCCTGCTCGGTCCGGGCGCTGAGCACCACCCGGACCCCTGCCTGGCCGAGGGCCAGGGCGATGTCGGCGCCGAGGCCGCGGCTTGCGCCGGTGACGATCGCCACCTGCCCGTCCAGCTTGCCCATCTCACTCCCACTCTCCGCCAGACGAGACTACCGCCCGGCTCGGCCCTGGCGCGCGGCCTGCCCCGGCGCGTAGCGTGCTCGGCCCCTGGATGCGATCCTGCCAGGTGACGACGGGTCGACCACAGGGGAGCGGATCTGATGAGCGAGGAAAATGAGCTCGAGGAGGGCAGCACGCTGTCGCTCGACTTTGGGAAGTTAGCGAGCATTCGCCCGGAGAACCAGGTGGTCCCCTGCGCCGTCCAGAACGAGCTGACGGGTGAAGTGATCCTCGTCGCCTACGTCAACCGAGAGGCGCTTGAGCGCGCGATCGAGACCCGCAGCGCGGTCTTCTGGAGCACCTCCCGCAACGAGCTGTGGGAGAAGGGCAAGACCTCGGGCGAGACCTTCGAGCTCCGCGAGGTGCGGGTCAACTGCGAGCAGAACTCGCTGCTCTACCTGGTCCGTCCCCGGGCCGGCGGGATCTGCCACACGAAGAATCGGGCCGGAGCGGCGCGGAACTGCTACTACCGCCGTCTGGATCTCGTCTCCGGAGGGCTGGTGCATCTCAACCCCTGACCCGGTCGGGCGCGGTCGGGTTCGTAGGATGGTGGCAGCAGCTCAGGTGCCGACGCCGGGCGCCCCCCGGGGGAGATGACGGGCATCAGAGAGAAGACGGGCGACAGTGGACAACATCCGAATCTGCGACTTCACCGGGCAGCTCGCGGGCGCCGGTGCGACCAAGTTCCTGGCCTTCTTCGGGGCCGAGGTGATCCGCATCGAGGACCCCGTCAACGAGGGCCGCTGGGATATTCTCCGCGGCGGCCAGCCGTTCGTCGATGAGCGCCGCGGCATCAACCTCGGCGGCTCCTTCAACAACCACAACACGGAGAAGCTCGGCATCACCCTCAACCTCCGCACCGACCGCGGCCGTGAGCTGTTGCGCGAGCTGATCGCGATCTCCGACGTCGTCTCGGAGAACTTCTCAGCCGGCGTCTTCGAACGACTCGGCCTCAGCTACTCCGAGCTGCGGGAGATCCGCGACGACGTGATCTACGTCTCCAACTGCGGCTTCGGCCACTCCGGTCCCTATCGCGACTACAAGACCTGGGGCCCGGTCGTGCAGGCCGTCTCCGGCCTCACGTTCTCCTCGGGGCTCCCCGATCTCCCGTCGGCCGGCTGGGGCTACAGCTACATGGACCACACCGGCGCCTACTACATGGCGATGGCGATCCTCTTCGCCCTCCACCACCGAAACCGCACCGGCCGGGGTCAGTGGGTGGACATGGCCTGCACCGAGACGGGGGCCACGCTGAACGGCCCAGCGCTCCTCGATTACACGGTCAACGGCCGGCCGCTGAGGCGCCCGGGGATGCCGAACAGCAACCGAAACCAGTTCCCCCGAATGGCGCCGCACGGCATCTACCCGACATCGGGAGAGGACAACTGGATCGCGATCTCGGTGCGAGGCGACGGGGACTGGGCGGAGCTCTGCGAGGTCGCGCCGCCGGAAGTCGCCGCCGATCCCCGCTTTGGGACGCTCTCAGCCCGACTCGCCAACGAGGACGCGCTCGATGCCGCCATGGCCGGCTGGACCGAGGGCTGCGAGCGCTTCGGACTGGCGGCTCGCCTGCAGTCCCGCGGGGTGCCGGCCACCGCCGTACAGCGCCCCGGCGAGCGGGTCGACCACGATCCGGACACGGCGGCCTGGGGGCTCTGGCCGACCGTTTCCCACCGCGAGATGGGGGAGGTGCGGGTGGACGGCCTGCCGGTCCGCCTCTCAGAGAGCGAGTGGCGGGCCGGCCGCGGTGCGCCCTGCCTCGGGCAGGACAACGACTACGTCTTCGGAGAGCTACTGGGCCTCGGCGCCGCTGAGCTGACCGAGCTCCGACGTGAGGGTGTGCTGTGAACGTGGGCGGGCAGGCGGCCGCCTCGGACCTGCGCGTCGTCGAGCTCTCCAATGAGCGCTCCGCCTTCGCCGGCAAGCTACTCGGCGACATGGGAGCCGACGTCGTCCTGGTCGAGCCGCCGGCAGGCGACCCGATGCGCGGCTACGAACCCTTCTGGGAGGACCAGCCGGGGCCCGATCGCAGCCTCTACTTCTGGCACTACAACACGAGCAAGCGTGGCATCGTGCTGGACCTCGAGGAGCCCGCCGGTGCGGCCCGCTTCCGGGAACTCGTGGCCAGCGCTGACGTCCTGCTCGAGAGCGAGCCGCCGGGGCGACTTGAGCGGCTGGGACTGGAGCCGGCCTCGCTCCGCGAGCAGCACCCTGAGCTGATCACGGTCTCCCTGGCGCCCTTCATGCGTGGCGGCTCGAGAGAGCACGAGCAGGCGACCGATCTGACGCTCGTGGCCGGCGGCGGGCCGGCCTGGAGCTCGGGCTACGACGACCATTCGCTCCCGCCGGTTCGAGGCGGTGGCAACCAGGGCTACCAGACCGGCTGTCACTACGCGGTGATGGCCCTGATGGTGGCCGTGCTCGCCCGCGATATGACCGGCCGCGGCCAGCACATCGACGTCGACATCCACGCCGCCGTCAATGTCACCACCGAGGCGGGAAGTTACAGCTGGCTGGTCGCCGAGCAGACGGTCCAGCGGCAGACCGGCCGGCACGCCCAGGTCCATCGCTCGTGGCCCTCGCAGGTGGAGTGTGCCGACGGCCGCTGGGTCAACACCGGCGTGCCGACGCGCCGGGGGCGCGACTTTCGCCGGCTGCAGGACTGGCTCGGTGACCTCGGGATGCTCGCGGACTTCGGGGGTGCGGCACTCCTTGAGCTCGGCTCCGAGCAGGGGCACATCAATCTCTCGCAAATCCAGGCCGACCCGATGCTGCGCGAAATGTTCCAGGCCGGCCGCGATGCGCTCGTCATGATCGCCCGGAGCATGGAGGCCTACGACTTCTTCAACGAGGGTCAGCGGCGCGGCTTCCAGGTCGGAATCATCTATTCACCTGAAGAGGTGCTCGAGGACCCTCACTTCCAGGCCCGCGGCTTCCCGGTTGAGGTCCCGCATCCCGATCTCGGGCGCTCCTTCACCTACCCCGGCGCCCCCTACCGCTTCGAGGAGACGCCGTGGCGGATCCAGCGGCGGGCACCGCTCCTCGGCGAGCACACCCACGAAGTGCTCGGAGAGCTGGGCTCGGGAGCGGTTGAGCCGGGAGTCTCGGCCTGAGCGGCTGAGCCCGCGCCCCGCGAGAGGCCGGTTAGCGGTGGAGCTCGGGGTCACTCTGGGTGGCGCGCGTGCGCAGGGTGTAGACCGAGTCGCCCGAGAGGACGCCGCCGCGGGCAAAGAGCCGACCGAACTGCCAGTTCGAGAGTCCCAGCTCCGGGCGATTCCAGGCGAACTGCCCATCCACCCAGCGGGTCATGCCATCCCCCACGAACGGGGAGTCGACGAGATCGAAGAAGCGCTCGTGCTCTTGCCGGTCGCCTGAGATGAGACTGGCCACGAGGCGCGGGCTCTGCGTGTTGAAGAGCCGGATCGCCTCGGCGACGTCCGGCGTGATCGCAAGCGTCACCTCGGGGCTGGCTTCCCACTCCCACTCCTCGCCGAGGCGGGACGGGTCGATCAGCTCGGTCTGTGGCTCGAGGCACTCGCCCTCGGCGCGGCCGATCGGCCGCTCATCCCACCAGGGCTCGGGGATCAGCTCCCGGCAGGCCGGTGTCACGTGGAGCTTGACCGAGACCCCCTGCCGCTCCTCGACGCGGCGCAGGGCCGAGAGGAAGGCAGGCACGAGGTCGGGCGCCCGCGAGGCGGTGATCACGGCGGTATTGAGGCTGTTGCAGACCTTGCGGTCGAGCGAGTGGGCGACCGCCGCGGCGAAGTCGTCCGCGTCCGCGCTGTCGGCTGCGACGATCCAGGCGCCGCCCGTGCTGTGCAGGCTGACCGGCAGTCCGGCCTGGCGGGCGACGCTGCCGAGCTGACTGACCGCCCCTCCCGAGCCACGGGCGATGGCCAGCGCCAGCCTCGGGTCTGAGAACATCGCCCAGCCCGAGGCCCGGGACACCGAGTCGACGAGCGAGGCCGTGCCCCGGGGCAGTCCGGCCCGCTCGAGGGCCGGGTCCAGTGCATGGCGGACGATGGCGCGGGCCGTGCCGAGGGCATCTGACCCGATCCGGAAGACGACCGTGTTGCCCGATCGGATCACGCCCGTGGCGTCGGCGAAGACGTTGGGACGTCCCTCGAAGACGAAACCGACGACTCCGAGGCCGGACCGCACCTGGTCGACACGCCAGCCCGTGTGCTCGGCCGACTCGACGACCTGGCCGCGACCGGAGGGAGCGTCGCGCCAGAGCCTCAGCCCCTCGATCATGTCGCGGCGCATCTCCTCGCGGAGCACGAGCCGCGTCGTGCTCCGTCCCCCGGCCCGCGCTCGCTCGACGTCCTGGGCGTTGGCCCGGGCGATGGCGCTGAAGCGCTCCTCGTCGGCGAGAGCCTCTGCGAAGTGCTCATAGAAGGCGGAGGCCTGCTGATCCGTGACCGCGCCCATCTCCGCGAAGGCCTCGTGGGCACGGCCCACGGCGCCGCTCGCCACCTCCCAGGCCTCGGCCGGGATGTGGAGCAGGTCGCCGGTCGACTGGACGATGATCAGCCGATCACCCTCCTCGAAGGCGGCTGCCAGCTCGGGGTCGACCCGGGTCAGCTGATCGCCCCCGTAGACGAGCTGCATGCCGGGCTCAAGTCGTGTCAGGCGGTTCATTGGCCTCCGAGCGTAGCGCCGGCGGGCAGGCGGCGCGATCCCCCAGTGGACCTTACCCGCCGTCCGGCACGAGGCCGGCGGCCGTGATGCCGGCGATCGCCGCCGCTTCGTCGTTGTCGGACTGATCACCGCTGACGCCGACCGCCTCGATCAGCTGGCTGTCGCCATCGCGGACGAGGACGCCGCCGGGGACCGGCACGAGCCGTCCGCCGAACGTGCCGTTGACCGCCTGGACGAAGAAGGGCTGCTGCTGCGCGCGTGCGAAGAGGGCGCGGGACCCCATGCCCAGGCCGAGCGCGCCGTAGGCCTTGCCGTCTGCCACCTGGAAGCGGAGGTTGGAGGCGCCGTCTTGGCGCTCGAAGGCGATCGCGTGGCCCCCGGTGTCGAACACGAGTACCGCCAGCGGCTGCATCGCCTCCGCCTCTCCGTGAGCCAGCGCCGTCCCGACGATCGAGCGCGCCTGTACGAGATTGAGTCCGGTCATGATCGCTCCCTCTGCTCGGCGGCCACCAGGAGGTGACCGGGCAGTCCCGACCGTAGGGAAGCGGGCCGGGCCGCTTCAAGGGGGGCCGCTTCAGGTCGGGGAGCGAACGGTCCCGTCCCCGTGGGCGGGGATGCGTGGAACGGGGACCTCGATACGATGCGGCGACAGCCTGGCATGAGAGACAGACCGACTGAGGAGGGAAGAGCCGTGGCCTATGAACCGATGGACCTGACGGGGAAGGTGGCGCTCGTCACCGGCGGCAACAGCGGGATCGGCCTCGGGATGGCCGACGCGCTCGCCCGCTCAGGTGCCGGGGTCGCCATCTGGGGTACGAACCCGGACAAGAACGCGCGGGCGCTGGAGCAACTGACGAGCACCGGGGCCGATGCGATCGCGATGCTCTGTGATGTCTCGGACGAGGAGCAGGTCGAGTCCTCCTTCGCCAGGGTCGTCGGCCACTTCGGCAGGGTCGACGGCTGCTTTGCCAACGCCGGAATCGGTGGCAACGGCACCCCCTTCATCGAGATCCCGACCGAGGAGTGGCGGCGGGTCACCGGCGTCAACCTGGACGGCGTCTTCTGGACCTTCCGCGCCGCCGCCCGCCACATGGTCGAGCGCGGTGAGGGCGGCCGGCTGGTCGGTACCTCCTCGGTCTCCGCCATCCACGGCGCACCGCGCAGCGAACCCTACGCCTCCAGCAAGGGGGCGATGATCGCCATGGTGCGCGGCCTCTCGGTGGAGCTCGCTCGCTACGGAATCACCGCCAACACGATCATCCCGGGGTGGATCGAGACGCCGATGACCGAGCGCACCTTCGGCAACGAGGTCTTCGAGAACGCGGTGAAGCGCCGGATCCCCCAGCGCCGCTGGGGCGAGGGCGCCGATTTCGGGGGACTCGCGGTCTATCTGATGAGCGATGCGAGCGCCTATCACACGGGCGACGACTTCGTGATCGACGGCGGCTACACTCGCTTCTAGCGGCACCGCCGTTCGGGCCGGACGGACAGGCCAACGCGGGGCGATCGATGCGAAGCAGGTGACTTGGGAGAGGAGGTCGCGAGGTGCCGATGACCTTCGAGCACGCCGTCGACATCACGCGGGAGCTGCGGGACGGTCGGCGCTCGCCTGCCGAGCTGATGGATGAGACCTACGACCGGATCGACGAGTTGAACCCCGGGCTCAACGCGATCGTCAACCAGCTGCCGCGGAACGAGGCGCTGCGCCTGGCGGCGGCGGCGGAGGGTGTCCCGCCGGCCGACCGCGGGCCCCTCCACGGGTTACCGATGGCGATCAAGGACCTCGCAGATGCGCGCGGGTTCCCGACCACCCGTGGATTTCCCCCGTTCCAAGACCGCGTTGCCGCTGCCGATGGTCCGATCGCCGCTCGCCTCAGGCGGGCGGGCGCGATCGTGATCGGCAAGACGAACACGCCCGAGTTCGGCCTCGGCTCCCACACCTACAACCGCCTCTTCGGGGCCACCCGCAACCCCTACGACCGCGGGCGCACGCCCGGTGGAAGCAGCGGGGGCGCCGCCGCCGCGGTAGCGAGCGGGATGCTGGCCCTGGCCGACGGCAGTGACATGGGCGGGTCGTTGCGGAACCCCGCCTCCTTCTGCAACGTCGTCGGTCTGCGCCCGTCGATCGGCCGCGTGCCGGCGACGCGTCCGGCCGGCTGGTTCGGCCGGCTCTCCACCGCCGGACCGATCGGGCGCACGGTCGCCGACGTGGCTCTCCTGCTCTCGGTGCAGGCCGGGCCCGACCACCTCGACCCGCTGACCCAGCCCGAGCCCGGCGACCTGGTGGCGACGCTCGACCGCGATCAGGCGGCGGGTCCGGGCGTCGGCGGGCCGAGCGGCCGCATCGCCTACAGCCCCAATCTCCATCGGCTGCCCATTGCCCCGGAGGTGGCCCGGGTGATCGGGCGAGCACCGGCGGTCTTCACGGAGCTCGGCTGGTCGGTCGAGGAGACAGCGCCCGACCTCTCCCGCGCGATGGAGGTCTTCCAGGTGCAGCGCGCGGTCGGATTGCGCGCGCTCGGGCGACAGCTCGAGGAGAGCGTACCCAACTGGCGCTCCGAGGCGAAGGAGACGGCCGTATGGAACATAGACCAGGGCTTCGACCTCACCATCGAGGAGGTCCTGGCGTCTGAGCGGTTGCGCGCCGACATCTACGCCCACGTGGCCGACTTCTTCGAGCGCTTCGATGCCCTCATCCTGCCCGCCGCACAGGTGCCGCCCTTCCCGATCGAGACCGACTGGATTCGCGAGATCGACGGCCAGCCGCTCGCTACCTACCTCGACTGGATGACGGTCTGCTGTGCAATCTCGGTGACCGGCCTGCCCGCCATCTCCGTGCCGGCCGGTTTCACTCCGGAGGGGCTCCCCGTGGGCCTGCAGATCGTCGGCCGCCCGAGGGGTGATCGAGCGCTCCTCCAGGTCGCCCACGCCTTCGAACAGGCGACCCGGCACTACCTCAGGAGACCGCCCCTCGCAGCGACCGGGGAAGAGCCGGCGGACCATGACTGACCTCCCCGAGGCCGGGGGCGGCCCGGAGACCCGCGTGCGACCGGCGACGGCACGAGATGCCGAGACGATCGTCGGGTTCATCCGTGGGCTTGCCGAGTTCGAGCGAGAGCCGCCGGAGAGCGTTCGGGTGACGGCCCGCGAGATCGTCCGAGACGGTTTCGGCGATCGGCCGCTCTTCGAGGCGCTGATCGCCGAGGCAGACGGTGAGCCGGTCGGATTCGCCCTCTTCTTCGCCAACTACTCGACCTGGGAGGGGACGGGCGGCATCCACCTCGAAGACCTCTTCGTCCTGCCCGAGCGCCGCGGAGAGGGGATCGGCCGGGCGCTCCTGGCGCGGGTCGCCCACATCGCGGCCAGCCGCGGTGCGGCACGGCTCGAGCTCTCGGTGCTGGACTGGAACCCGGCCCGCTCGTTCTACGAGCGAGCGGGCATGAGCCACCAGTCGGAGTGGCTGCCCTACCGGATGGACCGAGAGGCGATCGTGCGGCTGGCGGAGGAGGGCTCGGGTCCGACCGTCTGACCTGGCCTCTGTCTGGTACCGGCCCCCGCCCGGGTCAGGAGCGGCCGCGCCGGTTCAAGAAGCGTTCGATGGACCAGATCCCGACGCCGGCCACGATCAGGATGAGCGCCACCTGCAGGAGCAGCCCGTCTCGGAAGAGCAGCTGGTTTGAGATGCCGAGCGGCGCGGCGAAGATGGCCATGGTCCACCAGAAGCGGGAGCCACTCATCGGCAGGCCGGCGACGCTCATCGACACGCCGAACAGCTTGCCGACGAGGGCCGTCACGCCGATCACGAGGAGCGCCGAGGCGAGCTGAATCAGCGAGTGGGTCTCTGGATACACCGTGGCCTCCTGCCGTCCCTTCTGACTCCGTGCCTAGACGCCGGAAGCTTACGCGAAGCAGACCCGGCCCCGCTGACGAGGGCCCACTGACGAGGGCCCACTGAGGACGGCCCACTGAGCACTGCCCTCAGGACGGTCTCTGCCGGCGGCGCTGCTCCACCCAGCCGGCGAGCTGGAGCGCGAGCACGGCTGCGAAGGCGGAACCCGCCATGAACGGGATCGAGATGAACCCGAACTCCTGCACCCATTGCTCGTGGCAGGGATTGGAGGCCACGCAGGTCGAGGCCTGCTCGGGGAAGAGCTGGAGCTGGTAGTGGTAGGCGCTGACGGCGAACCCGACCAGGGCGAGCGGGATCGCGTAGTGAACGACCCCACGGTCGCGGCGCAGCGCCCCCACCGCGAGGACGAGGGCCAGCGGGTACATCGCGATCCGCTGGTACCAGCAGAGCTCGCAAGGGATGAAGCCGGCCGACTCGGAGTAGAAGAGCGAACCGGCCACCGCGAGGGCGGCGATCGCGGTTGAGATCCAGGGCCCGCCGTAGCGGATGAGCGCCCGCAGCCTCGGGGCCTCGGCCGACCTCATGGTGCTCAGCACCGGCAGCGTCAGGCCGAGCGCGAGCAGCGCCCCGATGGCGAGCAGCGGCGACAGTTCGGATTCCGTCATCGGCTGACAGCGTAACGGTCGAGCGGGACGGATGCTGCTCGCGCCGCCGCTGAGAGAGCCGCCGGGGGCAGGTATCATGGATGGGCCCCGGGGCCCGGACGATCGGATGGTTGCGCGATGGTTGATTTCACTGACTCGGCGGCCGAGGCGGCCTTCCGCACCGAGGTGCGGTCGTTCCTGAGCGAGACCCGCCACCTCCGCGCCGATGGCAAGGATCCGGGCGCCGGATTCGGGCTGCGCAGCGTCGATCGGGACAAGCGCGACGACTACCTGGGCTGGCGCGAGGCGCTCGCCGCCCGCCACTGGGTGGCGCCGCACTGGCCCCGCGAGTGGGGCGGCGCCGGGCTCTCCTCGCGCGAGCAGGCGGTTCTCAACGAGGAGTTCTCTCGGGCCGGCGTCAGCAACGTCGGCGGCTTCGGCACGATGATGATCGGCCCCACCCTGATCATCCACGGCAGCGACGAGCAGAAGGCCGAGCACCTGCCCAAGATCATGCGTGGCGAGGTCGCCTGGTGTCAGGGGTGGTCGGAGCCGGGCGCGGGTTCAGACCTCGCCTCGCTGCAGTCGCGCGCCGTCAGAGACGGCGACGAGTACGTCCTGAACGGCCAGAAGATCTGGACCTCGGGGGCGCACCACGCGGACTGGATGTACATGCTGGCCCGCACCGATCCCGATGCTCCCAAGCACCGCGGCATCTCGTTCCTGATGTTCCCGATGGCGACGTCGGGCGTGACCGTCAGTCCGCTCACCCAGATGACCGGGCACTCTGACTTCAACGAGGTCTTCTTCGAGGACGTCCACGTGCCCGCCGCCAACCGGGTCGGTGAAGAGAACCGCGGCTGGTACGTCGGCGCCACGCTGATGGATTTCGAACGGAGCGGCATCGGCTCTTCGATCGGCACCCACAAGCGGCTGCGCGAGCTGCTCGAGCGGGCGAAGGCGGTGCCGGCCGATCGCCGCGCGCTCTCCCGCAACCGGCAGGTGCGGCTCCAGTTCGCCGACCGCATGGTTGAGGCCGAGGTCTCGCTGCTCTTCTCCTACCGGATCATGACGATGCAATCGCAGGGGCTCGTGCCCAACTACGAGGCCTCGATGGCGAAGATGTTCGGCTCGGAGATGAACCAGCGGATCGCCCGCACCAACATGAGCCTGTTCGGCCTCTACGGCCTCGTCTACGACCCGAAGGCGGACGAGCGCCGGGCACACCAGCCCTCCTACAGCTACCTGCGCTCTGCGGCCAACACGATCGAGGGCGGGAGCTCGGAGATCCAGCGCAACATCATCGCGACCAGGGGGCTGGGGCTGCCCAGGGGCTAGGCCCCGGGGCCGGTTCCCGGGTTGATCGCCGGGTCGTCCATGTCGGCGACCGGTCTGAGGCCTGAGGGCGGTCGCGGAAGCTGTCAACCTCTCCATGCCGGTCGAGGTCAGGGGGTTGTTGCAATGACGGGTTTGTTGATCCACGCCTCCTTCGGGGGTCTGGCGGCCCGCGGCGGTCCGTTGCGGAACCGCTCGGGCCAGACGCTGTAGGCGGCATCCAGGGTCTCCTGACGCGCCTGCACGGTCTCCAGGGCTTGCCCGCCGTGGAGCGTGGCGGGGTGCTGGTAGCCGACACCGGAGTGGTAGTGCTCGCGGTTGTACCAGTCGACAAACGGCGCCATCCAGCTCCGCACCTCCTCCAGCGAGTGGAAGCGGTCGGGGTAGTCGTGGCGGTACTTGACGGTCTTGAAGCCGGCCTCGGAGTAGGGGTTGTCGTTGCTCACGCGCGGGCGCGAGAGGCTGCGCGTGACAGCGATGTCTTCGAGCAACTCCGCCAGGCTTGTCGACGTCATCTGGGCGCCACGGTCTGAGTGCAGCGTCAGTTGCTGCGGCGAGATCCCGTTGCGGTCGCAGGCGGTGCCCACCAGCGTCCTGGCAACCTCGGTCGACTCCGTCGTGTCGACCGTCCAGGCGACGATCTTGCGACTGAAGATGTCGATCACCACGTAGAGATAGAACCAGCTGCGGTGGTGAGGGCCGCGGAGCCGCGAGATGTCCCACGACCAGACCTCGTTCGGGCCGCTCGCCTGCACCTGGGGTGCATGGTGGGTCGTGCGTCGGTGACCGCGACGCCGTTCTCTGACCAGGCCGCGTTCCTCGAGGATGCGGTACATCTGGCGGATCGAGCAGACGTACGAGCCTTCGTCCAGCAGCTGATAGTAGACCTGGGCGGGCGCCTGGTCACGAAAGCGTGGTGAGCACAGCAGCTCGGCGATGTGATCGCGCAGCTGGTCGGGGATGCGTGACGGCTGCGGCTGGTGCTGCTCGCGCGGTTTCGCCTGTGACGGCCGCCTGTGTAGCCGGCCGGCGGCCGCCTGGCGGCGGCTGCGGTCGGTCCGCTCTGAGTATCCGAAGGCCCGACAGGCGTGGGCACGGCCAACCCGCTGGGCCCATGCGTCCACAGCGGCGAGCATCTGCGCCCGCCAGTTGGCGTATGCCTGCGCTGGCCACTCGGCTCGGGTCGGCGCTACCCGTTCTGGCCACTCGGTCGCCGCTGCGACGCGCTCTTGCGGGCAAATCTTTGCAAGAGCGCCAAGGCTTTTCCCTGGGCCTCGATCAGCTCCTCTGCCGTCTCCAGCTGCTGCTCGGCAAGCATCGCCCGCTCCCGGTAGCGGTCGCGCTCAAGGGTCAGCCGGTTGGGCGCTCGTGGTCCCGGCGGCCGCTCGACGAGGGCACGGCGCGCCCCATCGTCACGCTGCTGGCGCCACCTGGCGATCAGAGAGGAGTACAGACCCTCGCGCCGACAGATGGCGCCGACTGCTCCCGGCTCACCGCGGGCCTTTGCCTCGTCGATCTCAGCCAGGATGTCGAGCTTGTACTGCACTGGCCACGACCTGCGTGCTCGACGCACCTCAGTCTCTTCATCAACCACCATCGTTCTACGTCCACTTCTCCGCCCTCGTATCAATCGCACTATATTCGGCAGAGATGAGGTTGGCAGCTAGGGTGCAGTTGATGCTCGCGCGAGCGGCTCGTGACCCGGGTCTCCGGTGTCAAGGTACCGCGACGCTTTTCGCGGCCGACTTCGCCGCGGAGTGGCAAGACAATACTCGCCGCGAGCGCACCTCCTCGCGGGAGCACCTCGGCAACCTCTGCCGAGTGCTCGGCGTGGCGACGCCCAACGAGGCAGACCTCACCCGCGAGTGGTACAGGTTCGAGGCTGGCGCCGAGCGCACCAGCACCGGCGGCACGGGCGCCGCCGACGTCTGGAAGCGCGGCGTCTCCGGCTGGGAGTACAAGGGCGCGCACGCCGACCTCGGCGCCGCCTACCGCCAGTTGCTCCACTACCGCGAGGCGATCGACAACCCGCCGCTGCTCGTCGTCAGCGACATGGACCTGATCGAGGTCCACACCAACTTCACCGGCACCCGGCCCGCCGTCCACAACTTCACGCTCGAGGACCTCGTGGGGGCGGCGAGCGCACGGCCGAGGCGCTGCACGTGCTGCGCGCTGGGAACGCTACTCTGATTTGGCCCCATCTGGAGCCATTTTGATCCTCTGAACTGGCCCCACCCCCGACCCATCCAGCAGCTACGCTCGGGCAACTGAGACCTCCCCGAGCGAAAGAAGAGGAGTGTGTCGAGGGTGGAGTTGTTCGAGGATATCCGACGGGCATGGCGAGAGGAGGGGCTGCCCATACGCGAGCTGGCGCGCCGCCACCACGTGCACCGGCGCACGGTACGGCAGGCGCTGCAGTCGGCGCTGCCGCCGCAACGCAAGCAGGCGTCTCGAGCGGCGCCGAAGCTCGGTCCGCACGTGGAGATCATCCGGGAGTGGCTCGTCGCCGACCTGAGCGCGCCGCGCAAGCAGCGGCACACGGCGCGGCGGGTCTGGGAGCGCCTCGTCGATGAGTACGGCGCGACGGTCGCCGAGGCGACGGTGCGCGCCTACGTCGGCCGCGTGCGCCGCGAGCTGGAGTCCGGTCGCTCAGTCGTGACGATCCCCCAGTTGCATCCGCCGGGCGAGGAGGCGGAGGTCGACTTCGGCGGGGTCAGCGTCTGGCTGGACGGCGTGCTGACCGAGCTGTCGATGTTCGTGCTGCGGCTCTCGCACTCGGGGCGGGCGGTCCACGTGTGCTTCCCGGGCGAGGGCCAGGAGGCGTTCCTCGAGGGCCACACGCTCGCCCTCGAGCGCCTCGGCGGGGTGCCGCGGCGGATCCGCTACGACAATCTGAGCTCGGCCGTCACGCGCGTGCTCCTGGGGCGCGACCGCATCGAGAGCGACCGCTTCACCGCACTGCGCTCGCACTACGGCTTCGACAGCTTCTTCTGCGAGCCCGGCATCGCGGGCGCGCACGAGAAGGGGGGCGTGGAGGGCGAGGTCGGGCGCTTCCGCCGGCGCCACCTCGTGCCGGTCCCGCGCGTCGAGAGCCTGGCCGAGCTGAACGCGCTGCTCGAGGCGGCCGACCGCGCAGACGGAGCCCGCCACATCGCTGGCCGGCTCGCCACCGTCGGCCAGACGGCGGAGGCAGAGCGGCCCGCGCTGCGGCCCCTCCCCGCCGAACCCTTCGACCCCACGGTCGCACTGCAAGCGAAGGCCGACCGCAAGGCGCGCATCTCCGTGCGTGGCTCGCGCTACTCGGTCCCCGCGGCGTTCGCGGGCCGCACGGTGGACGTCCGCCTGGGCGGCGGGACCGTGACCGCCCTCGTCGCGGGCCGGGTGGTTGCCCGCCACGAGCGCAGCGCGCACAAGGGATCCGAGGTCCTCGTGCTGGACCACTTCCTCGAGGTGCTGTCCCGCAAGCCCGGGGCGCTGCCCGGCTCGATCGCGCTCGCGCAGGCGCGCTCAGGCGGTGGCTTCACCGCCGCGCACGAACGCTTCTGGCAGCGTGCCCGCCGCAAGCTCGGTGACGGCGCCGGGACGCGGGCGCTCATCGAGGTGCTGCTATTGCACCGCCACCTCCCCGCCGCCTCGGTGCACGCAGCACTCGATGCGGTGGAGCAGCTGGGCGCGGTGGACCCGGCGCTGATCGCCATCGAGGCGCGCCGCGTCGCCGACGGCCGCCGCGAGACCGCCGTTGTGGAGCGGCCGGCGCTCAGGCGCTTCGAACGCCCGGCGCCGAGCCTGGCCGGCTACGACGCGCTGCTCGCCGCGAGCACGCGATGAGCACACCTGTGACCGAGCAGGCGGCGGCGCTTCAGGTCGAGGCGACCAGCCGTGCGCTGCACCTCCCCACGGTCCGTCAGCAGGCCGGCGCGCTCGCCGAGGCCGCGCTGCGCGACCGGCTCACCCATCTCGCCTACCTCGCCGAGGTGCTCCAATCCGAGCTCGACGACCGCGATGCGCGCCGCCGTGAGCGCCGCATCCACGAGGCCCGTTTCCCCCGGCTCAAGCACCTCGCCGACTTCGACCTGGCGGCGGCCCCCACGGTCGACCCGACCATGCTCGCCACGCTCGAGCGCGGCGAGTGGATCGCCTCGGGCCAGCCCGTCGTGCTGCTCGGAGACAGCGGCACCGGCAAGTCGCACCTGCTGATCGGGCTCGGCATGGCCGCCTGCCAGCGCGGGCTGCGGGTGCGCTACACGACGGCGGCACAGCTCGTGAACGAACTGGCCGAAGCCGCCGACGAGCGCACGCTCTCACGCCTGGTCGCCCGCTACGGCCGGCTCGACCTGCTCTGCCTCGACGAGTTCGGCTACGTCCACCTCGACCCGCGCGGAGCCGAATTGCTCTTCCAGGTCCTCACCGAGCGCGAGGAGCGGGCCTCGGTGGCAGTCGCCTCCAACGCGCCGTTCTCGGAGTGGGGCCGCACCTTCGCCGACCCCCGCCTCGCCGCCGCGGTCGTCGACCGGCTCACGTTCCGCGCCCACATCATCGAGACCGGCAGCGAGTCCTATCGCCTGCGGGTCACCACCGCCTCGAAGGGAGGTGCTCCGACCAGCTGACCACATCCCGGGGGTGGGGCCAGTTCAGAGGATCAAGGTGGGGCCAGAACGGGTTGTCATTCCCAGCGCGCCGGGTTGAGCGAACCGGCGGCGCTGCGGCCGCAGCAGACGCCAGACCGAGGTAACCGAGCTCGCCGCGGCCCGCTTCGGTGTCATCGCGCGCCCGATGCAGGAGCGCTGGCACGAGTCGGAGGCCGTCGCGCACTTCCTCAATCGCATGGCGTTCTGCCTCTTCGCCGAGGAGGTCGGCCTGCTGCGGCCGCGCCTGATGACGGACCTGATCGCCTCGCGCCGCGACGAGCCCGACGCGTTCACGGCGGGCATCTCCGAGCTGTTCCGGCTGATGGCCGACCGCGCTGCCGGGCGCTTCTTCGGCATCTAGCGCATGGACCGCGGGCTGTTCGACTGTCGTGGCGCTCGCCTTCACGCGCGACGAGCTGCGCGCCGTCGGCGGGACCTCAGACCTCGACTGGTCCCAGGTGGAGCCGGCGATCCTCGGTATGCTCTCCGAGCGCGGGCTCGACCCGGCAAGCGCAGCCAACTCGGCACGCACTAGACCGACCGCGAGAAGATCCTGATGGTCGTCGAGCCGGTGGTGCTGACCCCACTGCGCCGCGAGTTCGCGGCGATGCAGGAGCGCGTCGAGGTGTTGCTGGCGAAGCCGAAGCGGAGTGGCGCGCCTTCCTCGAGCAGCTGCGCGCGGTGCGCGTGCTCGATCCGGCCTGCGACAGCGGCAACTTCCTCTACGTCACGCTGCGGTTGCTCAAGGATCTGGAGCAGGAGAAGACGGCAGGGGTGATCTTCCATGACTGAGCGTTGGTGTCCAGACAGCCTGGGCGAGCTGCAATCGTTCATCGACAACGGCCTCGCTGACGAGACGCACTCCGTCGAGTTCAAGGAGCGACCACCCTCCAACAGGGACATCGCGAAGCAGTTGGCAGGGTTCGCCATCGACGGGGGCGACGTGGTCTTCGGAGTCGCGGAGCGGCAAGCTGGCGCATTCACGATCGAGCCTCTTGAGCATGCCGGCCTGCCGGAGAAGATCGATCAGGTCGCGCAGGCGCGCGTTGACCGGCCCCTGCTTGTCGACACTCACCTGCTCGTGGACGAAAGTGACCCGGCGCGGGGAGTGCTCTGGATCTCCGTTCCTTCGTCCCCGGAAGCACCGCACCAGGTCGATGGCACCTATTACAAGCGGTCTGGCAAGCAGACGCTGCCGATGTCCGACGCCGAAGTCGAGCGGCTGATAAGGTCCAGGCGCACCACCCTCGATGGCATCGAATCCAGGCTTCGCGAGGAGATGTCGGATGACACCGGTGGCCATCTCGCGCACATTTTCGTCATTGCCCAGCCGATCGGCGCCGCCCCCGACGAGCTCTACGACGCCGTTGGCGGGGCGCGAGGCTGGAATGCCTTCGGCAGCGAGGTGAGCGGCGCGATCGGTCTACAGATGTTTGGCATTCCCGGCCCTGGTCGCTACACGATCAGCAACCGGCACCACAACGATTTGGGGATGGCGCATGAGGGCTTCCGCTCAGAGGTGGCATTCTTCAATGACGGTGCTGTCAGGTGGTTCCCTAGCTGCCAACCTCATCTCTGCCGAATATAGTGCGATTGATACGAGGGCGGAGAAGTGGACGTAGAACGATGGTGGTTGATGAAGAGACTGAGGTGCGTCGAGCACGCAGGTCGTGGCCAGTGCAGTACAAGCTCGACATCCTGGCTGAGATCGACGAGGCAAAGGCCCGCGGTGAGCCGGGAGCAGTCGGCGCCATCTGTCGGCGCGAGGGTCTGTACTCCTCTCTGATCGCCAGGTGGCGCCAGCAGCGTGACGATGGGGCGCGCCGTGCCCTCGTCGAGCGGCCGCCGGGACCACGAGCGCCCAACCGGCTGACCCTTGAGCGCGACCGCTACCGGGAGCGGGCGATGCTTGCCGAGCAGCAGCTGGAGACGGCAGAGGAGCTGATCGAGGCCCAGGGAAAAGCCTTGGCGCTCTTGCAAAGATTTGCCCGCAAGAGCGCGTCGCAGCGGCGACCGAGTGGCCAGAACGGGTAGCGCCGACCCGAGCCGAGTGGCCAGCGCAGGCATACGCCAACTGGCGGGCGCAGATGCTCGCCGCTGTGGACGCATGGGCCCAGCGGGTTGGCCGTGCCCACGCCTGTCGGGCCTTCGGATACTCAGAGCGGACCGACCGCAGCCGCCGCCAGGCGGCCGCCGGCCGGCTACACAGGCGGCCGTCACAGGCGAAACCGCGCGAGCAGCACCAGCCGCAGCCGTCACGCATCCCCGACCAGCTGCGCGATCACATCGCCGAGCTGCTGTGCTCACCACGCTTTCGTGACCAGGCGCCCGCCCAGGTCTACTATCAGCTGCTGGACGAAGGCTCGTACGTCTGCTCGATCCGCCAGATGTACCGCATCCTCGAGGAACGCGGCCTGGTCAGAGAACGGCGTCGCGGTCACCGACGCACGACCCACCATGCACCCCAGGTGCAGGCGAGCGGCCCGAACGAGGTCTGGTCGTGGGACATCTCGCGGCTCCGCGGCCCTCACCACCGCAGCTGGTTCTATCTCTACGTGGTGATCGACATCTTCAGTCGCAAGATCGTCGCCTGGACGGTCGACACGGCGGAGTCGACCGAGGTTGCCAGGACGCTGGTGGGCACCGCCTGCGACCGCAACGGGATCTCGCCGCAGCAACTGACGCTGCACTCAGACCGTGGCGCCCAGATGACGTCGACAAGCCTGGCGGAGTTGCTCGAAGACCTCGCTGTCACGCGCAGCCTCTCGCGCCCGCGCGTGAGCAACGACAACCCCTACTCCGAGGCCGGCTTCAAGACCGTCAAGTACCGCCACGACTACCCCGACCGCTTCCACTCGCTGGAGGAGGTGCGGAGCTGGATGGCGCCGTTTGTCGACTGGTACAACCGCGAGCACTACCACTCCGGTGTCGGCTACCAGCACCCCGCCACGCTCCACGGCGGGCAAGCCCTGGAGACCGTGCAGGCGCGTCAGGAGACCCTGGATGCCGCCTACAGCGTCTGGCCCGAGCGGTTCCGCAACGGACCGCCGCGGGCCGCCAGACCCCCGAAGGAGGCGTGGATCAACAAACCCGTCATTGCAACAACACCCTGACCTCGACCGGCATGGAGAGGTTGACAGCTTCCGGTTCTCCGAGACCGGGAGCGCACTCGACGCTTACGAACGTCACGACGGGCGGGAGCACTTGAGCCCCGCAAGCCTTGTTTCGGCTTGTCTGAATCTCGTGGGGGCTATGCGCTCTGTCGCACACAAGACTGGGCACAGACGATCGTGGGACGTGGGTGTTGGTGTTACCCGAACAAAGGGGCTGACGGGGCACCTCTTTGGTGTCAGCTCTGTGTTCCATGACCTTGGTCGCCTGCCGCCCTTCCCGGATAAGGACTTTGTCCACGTGAGAAGGGTGAGCGGTCTGGAGCTCGAGAAGGCCGAGTGGGAGATCGTGCGGTCACTCGCGCACGGCTTCGTTGAAGCTTGTGGGTTCCCCTTCGAGGCCGCTGCGAAGGAACTGGGTTATCCGGCAAACGCCTCGTCAGACGAGGCGACTACCCCAAGACGGACTTGCTCTAAATCGAGTGACGAAGCGGTCTGAGCGGATCCCGGGACCGCATGACGTTAGAGCGAGCAGCATCCGCCTCCGCTCGCCCTCGGAGCCGCCGAGCGTGACGAGGCCGCCCGCCGCGAGGTTCAGGTAGACGATGCCGACGTCGTCGGCGCCCACCGGCACGACGAGCGCGGGCGCGGTGTACTCGGCATCCTCCGCGAGCAGGCCCGCAGGGGCTGGAAGCGGGGCAGCGTGATCAGGACGCGGGCGGCGTCCAGCACCCCCGTGTCGACGTCCGAGTCGAGCCGGCGCTCGAGGTCATGGCGGCGTGCGGCGAGCCCCTGGACATCGCCGGCGGGACACGAGAGCGTGAACGCCAGCACGCTGCCGGACTCGGGGGGAGCGCGTCACCGGAACGACAGCTCTTGTCAGAGTGGCTCGGACAGATGTGTTCGGTAGCGACTAAGGGTCCGGTTGGCCATCTGGGCGATCCCTAGGAAGTAGCGAGCGTGCGTCTGGCGAAGGTCGTCTTCGCACTCCGCGCCTAGCAGCACGATCTCGTGTGCCGTCCCGTGGGAATTCCGCTCGCGCTTCGCATATTCCGCGACGGCCCGTCCCATGTCGGTGAACGGCTCGATCCCAACGAGTGTGCACGAAGCCCGATCGTAGTCCAACACGAAGTGCTTCACCGGTCGCCTCGCAAATTCTCAAGTTGCTCAATGCATTCTACCAACCGGCCGTACTCTGGTGCGGCCCGATCGGAGGCGTTCTCCAACGACACGACGCCTTCGAGGCGTTCGGTCAAGGCCCTCGCCGAGGCGGCCAGCCCTGGCACGACACCCAACGCCTCAGCGAGGGCCGCCCGTATGCGAGTCACGACGTCCTCATTGGTCGCGACGGATTCGTCCTCCAAATACCGAAACAGCCCGGCGAAGATGCCGGTCCCGTCTAGGACTCGCTCCATGAGATAGCCGTGCATGCGGACTGCCCTTTCGTCCGGAACATCCGCGATCGCCAGCAGTGCCCGCATCTTCATGGAGTCGTCCCGAACCTCCGCGAGGGCACCGCGAAACCGATGGTCCAACGAGAGTGCCGCGTCGAACTCCGCGAAGATCTCCGAGGCACGATGCAGTACGTCGCGCAAGAGGGCCGAGCCGCCACCATACTTGATCTCAGGATCGATCATGTCGGCAAGGACCTCGGTCGTGGTCGCCCATTGCTCTTCGAGCTCAGTTCGAAGCTGCACTTCGCGGATGGCCATGCGAGCGCACCACCACATGCAGCGCGCGGTACCCACCACGCGGCTCAGCCTGATAGTCGCGCTTACGAACGACCTCCCACCTCCGCGTCACGAGCGCGAGCAACTCGTGCTTGTCGCGTGTCGTCGGCACGACGACGCGGCACCCTGCGATGTCTTCGATGCTCGACAGGCGACTCTTGTGCCGGCGGAGCTTCTCGACGGTCGTCTCGAATCGCTTCAAGCGGTACGCGACCGGCATGCCGCCGGCAAGCTCGGTCAGGGAGAGGGATAGGTCGTTGAGGGGCTCGGCGAAGCCCGCTCGGAATTCATCGTATATCCGGCGATCGATCTCGCTTGGCGTCGGGGACCTGCGCAGTCGCTCGCCTGCCCGGTCGATCTGGCTCAGAGTCAACATGGTGTGACCAGCCTCGCACACGTGGTCCGATCGCGGGACCTTGGCGGCTCAGCCATGTGATTGCCGGCGGAGCGCTCCCACGACCGGACTACGCGCGCCAGAACCGGCGCGACTCCACCAACCCTATCGAGTCGTACGTGTGCTCCAACAGATCCGTAAACGGACGTCGTGCCCACCCGTAGAGATTGACCTGGCACCAGGTGGCACGAGCAAAGTTACTCAATGACGCGCAGGCACGGATAGCGCAGCACTTGGGGCTTCGCCTGCTTCACAGCCGTCCCCTTCGGCTGGTTCACGTCGAGACCAACTTGTAGCAGAGCCCATGAATGTCCATGTACTACTGCCGAGAACAATCGGTAGTCCTCGGCTCCGCCCGGGAAGCGACGCGCGAGGTCCAATCGGTTCGATGTGCGGGAACCGAAGCCGACCACACGATCGCGGCGATCGCGGACGACATCGATCCCACGCGCTCCCGCCTGGAGGACCATCGCGTCGATGCGCTCGGAGACGACCTTCACGGTGTCACGACCGGAAGTGTGCTCCGCCGCTTCGGACGACAGCTTCCGTTGTTCATCCAAGCCCTGCTTCCGCAGCGACATGCCACGAGCCACGCGTTCTCGTCCATCGACGCCGAGATCGAAGAGCCAATCTGCAACAGCAGTGGACTCGAGCACGGCCCGCGCCAGCGTGAACGCTGGAACGGGCGGGCAGGTTCGGAGCACGCACGCGATAGAGCGAACATGTGGTCGGCCGCGTTCTCAAGTGCGTGTATCCCGAGTGAGCGCGGTCTGTACGCCCTCATCGTTCGGAAGCTGTTGACTCTCTCGATCGCCACGCGAACCAGCTCGCCAGGTGCCACCCGCAGCATCGCTCAATCGTCCGAACGCCTGACGGAATCTCACGACGAGCGCGACGAGCCTGTCGTAGTCATCGCGGCTGAAAGCCGGATCGAGCATGGGATCATGCTATTCGGTATGCGCGCCCCGGCCCGACGGCACGCACCGCGCCAGCCCCTGACCCTACTAGGAAGCCGACCAGGACACCGACAACCACGCAGCCGTAGAGGAAGGCGCCCGCCGGCGGCTTCGGCGCGAACCTGGCGAGCCAGCTAATGGCGCGCCCCATCCAGGCCACGGCGTGAACCACGTTCGGCGGTTCCGGCAGCAGGCGATCGAGCGCCAACGCCACCAGCAAGGCGAGCGCGTCCAGCAGGAAATAGCTCCACCACTCCGAGAACATCGGCAAGGGCGATCATGGAGGGGACGTGGGTTCCGTGCAGCAGGCCGGGGCGGAATCGAGACCGGAACGCTGGCTCGATGAAGACCCTGACCACGACCGTCGGTCGAAGGCCGAGCCTCAACTCGACGCGCAGAGCCTGACTTGGCCATGGAGCGCGGCGAACTCTTCCGAGGACCCCGCCAAACGCCGGTGCCTCTCTGAGGACCTACCTCACAGCCCGCTTCTGCGAGCGCTCAGGCCTGCGGTCGCCGCAACTGTTCTTCTGCGGTGGGGATACTCCCGTTCGGTGGCCGGGAGCGAAGCGAGTCCATCCGCGCGACGTCTCAGACAGCAGACCACCGCTCAGACAGCACCTCCGCCTGTTCATCATGGATGCCGCTACTCCGGGGTCAGTCCCAGGACCAGGTCACGCAGCGTGACCAGTCCTCGGGGCGCCCCGGCCTCGTCGACCACCAGGGCGCGAGAGACGCCAAACCGCATGAGCAGCCGCACCGCGTAACGCGCGAGCATGCTGGAGCGGACCGTCAACGCCGGCTTCGACAGGCCGGGCCTCTTCGGGTGATCCGAAGAGGCCCACGGCCAAGCGATTCAGCACGCCTACGAGATCGTTGTATGTCGGCCAGACGTGTGCCTGATCGACGATCTACCTGTCATTAAGCCGTTCCAGGACTCGTCGATTGACGTGGATGACGACGTCCGTGGCGTTCTTGTAGGCGTCGGTCTGCTTCTTGATGGTTTGCTTCTTGATGTGTGATGCGGTCATCGTATGCTCCGAACTGGTCGGTGAGCTACGCCGCCCGACCGTCATCCTTCGCTAGAGCGTAGTATAGCCAGCACTCGCTATTCGCGCCGCCCCCAAGCGACTGGTCTTGTCTCTTCAGTCGGGTGCTCGAGCAGAAACTCCCGACTTCGCTCTCAAGCCCCGGCCCAGCCGCGTCCCGAGGCCTCGGAGGGCGGAGAAACCGGGCCCTAGTTCGACAGGGTACTGCGTACCCGGCCATGCGGGCACGCCGGTCGGGTCTCGTGGGCAGCTGCTGCGTGGCCCACAGCGCTTCCCCAATCCCGCGTGCCGTCGTGCCTGAGCGCCAGTTCGGGCAACTGGGTGTCGGGGATTCGAATCCTTCCCGGAGCGCCACGTTCGGCTTCGCCGCGACCCGCCCGGGGTTCGCAGAGGTCATCGAGGCAACGGAGGCCTCGCGGGTCGCGTCACTCGTAGTGGTCGAGGGGCTCTTGCGCGACCCAGCCTTTGAGGCCGTCTCCCGCTTGCACGCGGATCCAGTACTGCGACATCCCATCGGGGGAGTGGCCTGTTCGCGGGCGGCAGCGTGGCAATCCCGAAGGCCGGCGCTCCCGTTCTCCGCGGCGTGCGTGGTGGGCGGACGTACCGCGAGCATGACCCGCGATCCGTCGGGCAGGCAGGCCGCGATGTCGGCATCGCGGTGCGGCTCGGCTACGAGTTCGGTACAGCTGTCCTCCCCGGTCACGCGAAACGCGATCTCATCGCCAAAGGTTGTCCCGGGGGATGTAGAACTTGAAGGGGGCGGCCCCCCCGCCTGAGCCTACCGTGTGGTAGGTGTCAGGTGGGTCGAATCAACCGGTGGGGATACTCCCGTTCGGTGGCCGGGAGCGAAACGAGTCCATCCGCGCGACGTCTCAGACAGCAGCCCACCGCTCAGACAGCACCTCCGCCTGTTCATCATGGATGCCGCTACTCCGGGGTCAGTCCCAGGACCAGGTCACGCAGCGTGACCAGTCCTCGGGGCGCCCCGGCGTCGTCGACCACCAGGGCACGAGAGACGCCAAACCGCACGAGCAGCCGCACCGCGTAACGCGCGAGCATGCTGGAGCGGACCGTCAACGCCGGCTTCGACATGATCTCGTAGACATTGACGCGATCGGGCGCGCGATCGCGCGTGATGACCTCCCGCGCCAGGTCGCTCACCGTGATCAGCCCCAGCTCGTCGTCGTCGTGGCGGCGGGTGACCACCAGCGAGCTGATCTGCAGCCGCTGCATGGTCGCCATGGCCTCGGCCGCTGTCGCCAGCCCATCGATCGTGTGCAGCTGCGCGCCCATGACGTCGAGCACGCGTATCGCCCTGTTGTCGCCCTGATCGTTCATAGAGCGCCTTCCAACTCCTCCATGAGCGTGGGCAACTGGGTCGAGAGGCCAACGGCGTCCTCGATGTTGATCTGAAAGGCGACGCCGGCGCCGCTCTCGCTGTCCATGCCGCCGGCGGCCGCAATGCGCTCCAGGATGTCCCGGGCCCGCGTTTCCGCCACCAGGAACAGCACCACGTCCCGGCTGGCCGTCAGGTCCAGCCCGAGGAAGGTCTTTCGCGGCTTCAGTCCCTCGCCGCGCACGCTGCTGATGATGGTTTCGCCCGTGGCGCCGCCCGCGCGCGCCGCATCGATGATGTGGTCCGTCTTCTCGTCGCTCACCAGCGCGACAACCAGCGCCATCTTCATGGCTTCGCCTCCTGGCGTTCGTTCCGTGTGCGCCAGCGTTCCACCCGTTCGGCGACGATCGCGTAGCCTAGCACCGAAATGATGGGGAATACACTGGCGAAGGCGATGAGGCCAAAGCCGTCGATGAGGGGACTGCGCCCCGGCACGTTGGCGGCGAGACCCAGCCCCAGAGCCGCCACCACCGGCACCGTGACGGTCGAGGTGGTGACACCCCCACTGTCGTAGGCCAGCGGGATGATGGTGCGGCTGCTCAGGTAGGTCAGGACGATGACGCCGACGTAGGCCGCCACGATGTACCACGGCAGGGGTGTGCCCGTCACGATGCGGAAGCACCCCAGCGCCACTCCGACGGACACACCGACCGCCACGGCGAGACGCAGCCCCCAAGTGCTCACGGCGCCTCCGGAAACCTCCCTGGCCTTCAGCGCGACGGCAATGAGGGCCGGCTCGGCCACCGTCGCGGCAAAGCCGATGGCCCCTGCGAACAGGTACACCAGCCAGTAGTCCTGCCACCGCACGGCGCCCACCAGCCCCACGGCCCCTGCCTTCTCCGTCAGCTGCCGCGCCATCGTCTCGCCGACGGGGAACAGCGCCTGCTCGAGCCCGATCAGGAACAGGGCCAGCCCCATCAGCACCATGACGGACCCGGTGGCGATGCCCCGGATGTTGGGCAGCCGGCGCCGCAGCAACCCCACCTGGAACACCACCAGGATGACGACGATGGGGGTCACGTCCCGGAGCGTGGACAGCAGGGCTTCGCCGAAGTGCGCGAGAAACTCCAGCATCACACCACCATCCCGTAGCCCAGCACGCCGATCATGGGTGTGAGGCTGGCGAAAGCGATCAGACCGAAGCCGTCGAGCATCGGGTTGCGGCCCCGGATGGTGGAGGCAAGGCCGACCCCCAGGGCGGTGACCAGCGGCACCGTGATCGTGCTGGTCGTCACGCCGCCAGAGTCGTAGGCCACCCCCACGATCTCCTCGGGCGCGAACAAGGTCATCGCCATGACCAGCACGTAGCCGCTGATGATGAATCGGTGGATAGGCCACCCCTTCAGGATGCGCAGCACGCCCAGGACGATGGCGAGGCCGACGGCGAGGGCCACCACCGCGCGCAGTTCAAGGGCGTACCGGTCCTGGGCAGCCTGGCTGTCGCCGATGAAGTCGGCCTCCGCCGCCACCGCAGCCCCCTCGGCCGCCACGGCGATCAACGCCGGCTCCGCCACGGTGGTGCCGAAACCGAGACAGAACGCGAGCGCCAGCAGCGCCGTCGCGCTCCCCTTGCGCGCCATCCCCTGGGCCAGGGCCTCGCCCAGCGGGAACAGGCCGCTCTCCAGCCCCTGGACGAACAACGCCAGCCCCAGGACTACGCACACCAAGCCGACGACCACGTTGGCGAGGTCGGGAAATGGCTGTTGGAGCACGACGATCTGGAAAAAGAGAATGACTGCGAAGATGGGCGCCAGATCTCGCAGCGCGCCCACAGTCTGCTTCCCCATGGCCAACGCGAAACGCGGCAAAACCACGCTCCTCGCGCGGGGGAACACGGGCATCTGGAGAGTGTACCGGGGAGAACGCTCGCTGCGCTCGCCGGGAGGACCGGCAGCAGCAGAAGTTCGCGCGCGTTTGCCGCTCGCACGCGACACCGGCACCTTTCAATGTGGGAGGCGGTGGCGGAGCGGGGGCTGTTACCGGCTGCTCGCTGGCTGCAGTCCAGGTACCCAAAAGAGTGAAAAGGAACTCCGACAGCGGCTCACCAAGGGAGACTGTACGACGAACTTTCGACTTGACCGTGGAGTTGTAGAAGCAAGCGAGCCCGCACACTCGCTCTGTTGCTCTACGCCGGGTCCCCAGCCGTCGCGTTCGTGGGTATGGAAACGACACGCCACCCTTTGTCGAATGCATAGCTCGACTCCCACCGCGCCGGGTCGTTGATCCTCACGATCTCGGCATCAGCAGTTCCGGCGTGCTCGACGACGTAGAGCCAGTACGCGTCGTCCTTCTCGCGGGCGCAGTCGAACTGGGTGTAGGTAAGGGTGACAGGGCGGGAATCCCAGTCTCCCGCTATCGCCTTCACCTCGATCCAGCGTTCTGGCTGGTCCGTTTGAGCTTTGGTTCTTGCTCCAGAATCAGCGTAATCGCCGCCGCCTCAAGGCCCATTCTCCGCTCGTGTTCGCCTTGGCCTGCTGCCGTCCCCCCGGGGCTCCCTTTCGACCCGGATCTGCGACTCAAGGACACGCTGACCGCCGCTCGTCCGCTCACCACCGGTGCTCTTGCTACGACCGGTCCCGCTGCCGATCGCGCTCACGGTGTCGATGGTCACGCCAGGCACCGGCACCGCTGGTGACGGGCTGGCAATCGTGGAGGGCGCCACGGAGAACGCCACCGTGGTGCGTGAACTGCTGGCCGGCCTCGGTGAACGCGGTCTGGACGTCACAGGCCCGATTCTGGTCGTGAGCGACGGAGCAAAGGAGCTCCGCAGCGCCGTGGACGATGTGTTCGACCAGCCGATCATCCAGCGCTGTCAGGAACACAAGATCCGGAACGTGCGGGACAGGCTGCCTCAGCAGCTGCGGAACGTCAGCGAGCGGCCGATGCGTGCGGCCTACCACGCCGAGAGCACGATTGCGGGGTGAAGCCGCGCTTGAGGCTCTCGGCACGGAACTGGCCAAGACCCACCCGGGAGCCGCCGCCAGCCTGCGCGAGGGGCTTGAGAGGACGCTCACCGTGACCGTGACCGCGCTCGCGATTCCGCCGACGCTGGCGCCTACCCTGCACTCGACCAATCCCATCGAGTCGATGACCTCGATCCGCCGCGACAGCACTGGGAACGTGAAGCGGTGGCGGAATGGGCAGATGGCATTGCGCTGCTGCGC
Source organism: Dehalococcoidia bacterium (assembly GCA_965249675.1). Lineage (GTDB taxonomy): Bacteria > Chloroflexota > Dehalococcoidia > UBA2979 > UBA2979. Next base: position 499,590 of record OZ252250.1, on the reverse strand, counting down.
GGCCGGCATGCTCAAGGCCGAGAAGCAATCCCGCCGCGTGAACGGCCACCTGCACCTCGCGGCGTTGCGTCAGGCACTCGACCTGAAGACCGCAGGGAGGCACACTTCGACCATCGCCGCATAGATGGTCGCTCCCCGAAGCTCGATAGGCCTAGGGACATCCTCGCGAGACGTATCAAATTGAGATAGATTGATAACAAACTGATAGTTGCCGCCAGAGGCGGATGCTACCCGCGCCGGGTGCTCTGTCCATAGGAGGCGTCTGGAATGTGGGCGGTACTATCAATTCAATAGAAACTGATAGGAAATTACCAGTTCTCGCATGAGGATCCCGCAGACACCTCCGCCGCTCCAGGACCTGGTCGCGCAGTTCACCGGCGACGAACTGCTGACCTTGTTCGCAGAGGGCCGCCCCGTCGACTCCAGGGGCCGCTACCTCCACTGGGACCAGCTGCGGCGGCGCCCACCACCTGAGGGCCTCACCCATGAGAGCTGGTGGTTCGGTACGACGATAGCGCGGCGAAACATCTCCCGGTCGCTGCCGCTGAACGCTGTGGACGACCAGCCCTTCCGCTTCAGCAACATCGACGGGATCCAGGAGATGACCCACCGCATCGATCGACAGGCGAGCGGGCAGATCCTCGCCGACGAGGTGGTGACGGGCCTCCGATCGAGCGATCGCTATGTGATCAGCTCGCTCCATGAGGAGGCGATCACGTCGAGCCAGCTCGAGGGTGCGAGCACGACGAGGAGCGTCGCCAAGGAGATGCTGCGCAGCGGCCGCCGCCCGAAAGACCGCAGCGAACAGATGATTCTGAACAACTTCGAGGTGCTCCAGGCCGCCGCATCCCTCGCAGACGGCGGCGCACCCCTGGCACCCGAGGACGTGCTCGAACTGCATCGCATCGTCACCCACGACTCGCTGGACGACGAAAGCGACGCCGGCAGGTTGCAGCGCCCCGGCGATGAGCGCATCGCCGTCGTCTGGCAGGACGGGACGGTCCTGCATCGACCTCCTCCGGCCGAGGAGCTTTCCGCCCGCCTTGAGCTGCTCTGCCGGTTCGCCAACGGCCTGAGCGGCGAGGGCTTCATCCACCCCGTGGTGCGCGCTGTCGTGCTGCACTTCGCGCTCGCATATGACCACCCTTTCGCCGACGGCAACGGGCGAACGGCTCGGGCACTCTTCTACTGGTCGATGTTGCGTTCGGGCTACTGGCTAACGCGGTACGTCTCGATCTCGAGCATCCTCCGAAAGGCGCCCTCGCAGTACGCGCGCTCGTACCTCTACGTCGAGACCGACAACAACGACCTCACCTACTTCGTGCTCTATCAGCTCGCGATCATCGCGCGCGCAATTAAGAGCCTCGATCAATACCTGGCGCGGAAGATGGATGAGCAGCGGCGAGCCGAGCGGCTGCTCCATGACAGTTCCCATCTCAATCACCGCCAGATCGTGCTCGTCAGCGATGCGATGCGTGACCCGGACGCCTGGTTCACGATCCAGGCAGAGGCGCGTCGTCACCGAATCGCGTACGCCACCGCCCGCTCGGATCTGCTCGGTCTCGAGGCGCTCGGGCTCTTCGCCAAGACGCGGATCGGCAAGCGGTTCGTGTTCCGACCCAGCGCCGATCTCGCCGTACACTTTGGCTCAGGCGCGGCCGGCGATGGTCGCGCGGGTGGCGGCTGGGCCCGAACGCTGTGACGGCTCTGGCTCGAGGGCGCCGCTCTCGCCGGTGCGTCGAACCGGCATCGAGCGGGCCTCGCCCCAGGGGGCTCTCACTGCGGGCCTTCCGACCGCTAGTCTGGACGCGGCCCGAGACTCGTGGAGGGTGCCCGCATGACCGAACGAGAGAAGACCTACGCCCTCCCCGAGGGTCTGCCGGCACCGGCGCCCGACATCGATGGCCTCGGCGCCGAGTACTGGGAGGCGGTCCGCCGGCACGAGCTTCTGGTGCAGCGCTGCAATGACTGCCGGGAGTGGCAGTGGGGACCGGAGCACATCTGCCACCACTGTCACTCGTTCGACCTCGGCTATGAGCAGGTCGAGCCCGAGGGGACGGTCTACAGCTGGGAGCGGGTCTGGTACCCCGTCCACCCGGCGCTGGCGATGGGCCTCCCATACATGACCGTCCTGGTTGAGCTCCCGCAGGCCGGGAACGTCCGGATGGTGGGGAACCTGGTGGGCCAGGACCCGGAGGCGCCGGTGGAGATCGGTCAGCGCGTGGTGGCGGCCTTCGAAGACCACGACGACGGCGATGGGGGATACACCCTCGTCCAGTGGCGCCCGGCCTAGGCCGCTCGAGGGCCAGTCGACGACCGCGACCGGGAATGCCGTTGCCGCTGCGGCATGCGACCCGGGGATGCTGGCGTTCCTGTGGTGGTCGGGGTGCCCAGATTTGAACTGGGGACCTCTTCGTCCCGAACGAAGCGCTCTGCCAAGCTGAGCTACACCCCGCGGAGGTTCGGGCGCCGATCGCCCGGCAGCGGATCCTAGCATCGCCCCAGACCCCGGGCCACCGCCGCCACCCTGCCGTAGACTCTCTGTGGAGGGGAGCGTCATCACGAGTCGGGCGGGCAGGGGAGAGAGGAACCAGTCTGTTGCACTGGGCGCTACTGCACGCACGAGGGCTGGCCAGGCACCGGGTGGTGCTCGGGCTGACCCTGGTGAGCCTCCTGCTCAGCCTCACGTGGGGCGGTGATCGCCTCGCGGCGCAGCCGCTGACACTGCCGGTCGAGAACTCCTGGATCCGGATTCAGAACGTGGGCGTCCTGCCGGCCACGGTCGAGCTCGACTTCTACGAGGACGATGGGTCGCTGGTCGCCACCGACGGCTGTCCGGCCGTCGACGGCTGCCCGGAGATCTCGCCGGGCGCCGGCTGGTCGTTCTTCCAGCAGACGCTCGATGCGCTCGAGCCCGGTTACCAGGGTTCGGCGTTCGTCACAGCCGACCAGCCGTTCGTCGCCCTGCTCGCCCGCGACTCATTCCTCCCCGACGGGACCTTCCAGATCGCCGGGGACTCGCTACGTCTCGACGCGGCGCGAGGCTCCCTCTACCTGCCGCTTGTCGAGCACACCGGGACACATGTCGCGCGCATCAGCGTCGAGAACGGCTCAGAGACCGATAGCGCCTGCGTTGCGATCGAGTATTACCAGCCGGGCTCACTGACACCGCTCATGATCGACCCCCCTACGGGCGATCCCGGCTGCAGCCGCGGCGGAGCCCGGCTCGGGCCTCGCGCCACCCTCTTCCGTGATGAACACTCGCTGCCCGTGCCACTTGGCTTCGAGGGCGCCGCGATCGTCCGCACCATCGAGAGCGATGCCGAGGTCTCGGCCGACTCGCAGATGATCTCCGCGGTGGTGGACAACCGGGCGCGGTCGGGTCCAGGCCTTGCCAGCTACCGCGCGCTCGGGCGGGACGAACTCAGTAGGGTGGTCCTGCTCCCGCTCGCCGACCGCGAGGCGACCGAGGGCCAGAGCACCTGGAGCACGCGCTTCCGCATCCTGAGCGGGACGCCCGAGCTCCCGAACGAGGTGGAGTTGCTCTTCGCCGGCACAGACGGCGCGGGCCAAGAGTTCGAGATCGTCCACACCGTAGTCGTCTCGGGTACCCTGACCTGCGACCAGCGGCTTGTCGGCGAAGGCGGCTGTTTGCCCGAGGGCCTCGAGCTACCGTCACCCTTCTTCGGCACGGTGCGCATGTCGTCGATCGATCCGGTGGCGGTCGTCGCCCAGCGTCTCTCCCCCGACGGTGCGTTCGCCGACTACCGTGGGTTCACCGCCCGTGAGGCCTCTCGGCAGATCGTGCTGCCGATTGTCAACAAGAACTTCGGGCCCTGGGGCGATGCTCGCGGCTGGAACTCCTGGTTCCGCGTGCTCACGTTCGACGGTTCGATCGGGCACGTGACGGTGATCTACTACTCACGCCAGTTCCCGAACGGCGTCTATCCGTCCGTGCCGACGGTCCAGGTCCTGAGGCAGCGGACCTTCCGGCAGTGGGAGGAGTCCCGGCTACCCGACGGCTGGGTCGGCACCGCCCTGATCGTGGCCGATCGCCCGGTCGTGGTGGTCGCGAACCTGGAGAGTGACGTCTTCCAGGGAGACCCCGTGCTGCTCTACAACGGGATCAGCCTTGAATAGCCGGCGTCGGCCCCGCGGCAGGGGGCCACAGATGCGGGGCCAGAACCTGACCGTGGCCGAGGTGTTGGCCCGCTACCACCGAGGACCGGAGTCGGGCGTCTTCACGGACGGATCCTGTCTCGGGAATCCCGGCCCCGGCGGTTGGGGGGCGGTTCGCGTCGAGGAGGGAGAGGTGCTCACCGAGAGCCGGGGGACCGACCCCCAGACCACCAACAACCGCATGGAGCTCGAGGCGATGATCGCCGGCCTGGAGATGGTCTCGCCCCAAGAGCCCGTTGACATCTACAGCGACAGTCGACTCGTCGTGAACACGCTGACCCGCTGGGCGGCGGGCTGGGAGAAGCGCGGATGGCGTCGATCGGCCGGGCCGGTCAAGAACCTCGACCTGGTCAGGCGCGCCTACGAGCTGGCGCAGGAGCGGCCCCTGGCGCGCGTCCGCTGGATTCGTGCCCATGACGGCTCGCTGTGGAACGAGTACGCCGACGCCCTGGCGTCGGCCTACATGCGTCGTGAGGTCTGAGGGCCCGGCCCGGGTCTCCCGACCCGCAGGTGGCGTGGAGCAGCGATGAGGAACGGAGCGAACGGCCGCCGGGTCGTGCGAGCGGCGCTTCTGGCCACCATCTCCCTCTGGCTCCTCTCCTGCGGTGGCGAAGAGGCAGAGCGCCGGAGCGGCGCGATCGGGAGCAGCGGTTGGGATACGGCGGCGCAGGCGGCCAGCCAGCAGCAGGCCGGAATCACCCCGGCCATCCAGAATTCGCCCCTCGGCGTCGGCCACAACCGCCTCACGCTCTCGCTGGCGCGCGGCGATGAGCTGATCGCGCCCGCACGCGTGCGGGCGCGGCTCTATCGCCTCGCGGGCGAGGATCCGGGCCCCGCTGAGCTGGTGATCGAGACTGCGATGGAGCCGAGGACGCTGGCGCCGGGCGGGGCCGGCGGGGACGCCCTGAGCCCCACCGTCTATGTCGCGCCACTCGACCTCGACCGAGTCGGGTGGTGGGGCCTCTCGCTCGATATCTCCCTGGATGGAGGGGAGATCCGGGACGTGCGAGTAGGCTTTCGCGTAGAAGAGCAGAGCAGCGAACCGGGAATCGGGCAGCCGGCCCCGCGGAGTCAGCAGCGCACCCTGCGCGATGTCTCCGATCTCTCAGAGCTCGACTCCTCGCGGCCGCCCAACCCCGCCTTCCATCAGCTGACGGTCTCTGACGCCCTGGGGACGGGGAAGCCCGTCGTGGTGGCGTTCGTCTCCCCGGCCTTCTGCACCACCCGCTTCTGTGGCCCGGTGATGGAAGAGGTGGTCGTGCCGCTGGCCGGCCTCTACGGGGACCGCATCGAGGTGGTGCACATCGAGCCGTGGGACCTCGCGGCCGCCCGCGAGGGCCGGCTCGAGTCGGTCCCCGCGGTCGAGGAGTGGGGGCTCCTCCAGGAGCCCTTCGTCTTCGTTGTCGACGCAGGCGGTATCGTGCGCGCGAAGTTCGAGGGGATCATGGAGGCCGAGGAGGTCGCGTCCGTCCTCGACGCCCTCCTGGCCGGCAGCTGAGCGCCGCCCGGTTAGAAGAGGAGGTTCGTCAGCCGCCGCCTGGCCGCCGCGGCGAGCGGGTCTTCCTCCCCGAGCTGCTCGATGCCGTCGAGGATGCGCAGGCGGCCGCCGTCGCCTTCGTACTTACGATCTCGCATCACCACCTCGAGGAGGTGCTCAAAGCCCACCTCCCACTCGCCCGCAGCCAGCATTGCCGAGCCCAGCTGGTAGCGGGCCTCGATGTCGGCCGGGTCGGCGGCGAGGCGGGCGGAGGCCTGGTCGCGGTCGACGCCCTGGGCTGCTCTCAGGAGGCCGATGCGGGCCAGCAGTCGGCGCGCCCCGGGATCGCGCGGGAAGGGCGAGACCGCCTTCTCGGCGCCGGCCAGATCGCCGAGCTCCAGGAGTGCTCTGGCGAGCCCGAGGGAGGCGGCCGCGTGCTCCGGCCTGAGGAGGAGCGCCGTCTCGAAGTGGGCGCGGGCGAGTGCCGCTTCACCGCCCTCGAGTGCGCGATCGCCCTCCTCGGCGAGCCGATCAGAGTCACTGGGCATGAGCCCCTCGAAGAACTCGCGCACCGCCGGCTCAGGCCGGGCGCCCACGAACTCGGCGACCATCTCGCCGTCGCGGAATGCCTTGACGGCCGGGATGCCGCGGATCTGGTGGCCGCTGGCCACCTGGGGGTTGGAGTCGACATCGACCTTGACCAGCTGCACGCGGCCCGCGAAGTCGGAGGCGACGCTCTCGAGGATCGGGCCGACGATCCGGCAGGGACCGCACCAGGCGGCCCAGAAGTCGACGACCACGGGGATCTCGTGTGATCTGGCCAGCACCTCCTCTGCAAAGGTCGCGTCGGTCGCATCGAGCACTGCCGCCTGGGTCATTGTCCGCCTCCCGCTCCGGGGGTAGCGTAGCGCAGGTCGGCCGTCCGGGCAGCGACGCCCGAGAGGCGCCGAGAGGGGTGGTGGACGATGACGATGCTCCTGATCAACCGCGCGATGTATGAGAGCTATGAACCCGAGATCCGGCGCATCGAGCGCGAGACCGGGGGCTCGGTCGAGCCGCTCTTCATCCCGCCCGCGGGCGAGCGCCTCGCCGCGGCCGAGCTCGATCGGATCGAGATCGGGACGCCTCCCAACCGTGACTACGAGCCGGAGGGCGCCCGTCGCTTCTACGGTGGCGCGCTGCGCGCCCCCAACCTCAGGTGGGTACATGTCCCCCATGCCGGGGTCGACGATCCGGTCTTTCGGCGGCTGGCAGGTGCCGGCGTGCGGCTGACCAACGCCTCCGGTGCGATAGCCGAGCCGATCGCCTGGAGCGCGATCGGCGGGCTGCTCTGGCTGGCACGGGGGTTTGCGAGCTGGGCGGAAGGGCAGCGACGCCGCCAGTGGCGGCAGCTCCCTCACGGGGAGTTCCCCCCAGACCTGCGCGGGCAGACGGCAGTGGTCTTCGGGCTGGGTGCGATCGGCAGTGAGGTCGCCCGCCTCGCCCGGGCGCTGCACCTCCACGTGATCGGCGTGCGGCGTAGCCCGGCCAGGCCGGGCGACCCGGTCGACGAGCTGATTCATCCCGACGGGTTGGCAAGCGCGCTCGGGCATGCCGACTGGCTCGTGATCACGGCGCCCCTCACGCCCGAGACGCGCGGTCTCTTCTCAGACGCGATGCTGGCGCGGCTCCCGCGGGGCGCACATGTCGTCAATGTCGGCCGCGGCGAGATCGTCGATGAGGCTGCGCTGACGCGGCGGCTTGAGAGCGGCGAACTGGGGGGTGCCTACCTAGATGTCTTCGAGGAGGAGCCGCTCCCGGCCGACTCGCCGCTGTGGGGCCTGCCGCGCGTGATCATCTCGCCGCACGACTCGGGAGCGACGAGCGCCCTCAACTCACGCCTCGCAGGCTACTTCCTACGCAACCTCGGGCACTGGCTGGCCGGTGAGCCGCTCGAGCAGGAGGTTGTGCCCGACTAGCAGGTGCGGGTGAGCTCGCAGGGTCTGTGACGGGAGGATGCCGGGGCGTATGCGGTCGGCCGGGTAGCGGCGGGGACCGAACCTGGTGGTGTTGACGGGATGCCCTGCCCCCGAGATCCCCTCGTGCCCCAGGCCTCAAGGCAGACATCAGGGAGGCGACGGACACATCGGGTTCGTCGAGAAAAAGGAACTGGCTGGCATAGCCAGCGTGCTTTCCGAACTTGTCCTGAGCCCAGATTACGAGTTGTTCACCAGTGAGTTGCTTCGTCTCGGGGAAGTGGGAGTCCAGGGCGTTCCCTATCCGCACGTCCACGGGAAAGGCCTCGCCTCCCTGAGCGTCCACTTTTTACACTCGGCTGGGCTGGCGGTAGCTGCCATGAAGAGCATCCCGCGCGCGATACGTAGGTTGTAGAAGACATCGGTGTAGTTGCAGAGCTCGACTGGCAGCTCGCCGTCAACAGTCTTCTTGTCGACGCTGCTGAACGTGACTTCCGCCACGGCGCCGAGCCGGACGATACGCCAATCCTGTGGCACCTGGGTCCTGTCGATCGTCAATTTGCCTGAGCCGCCTGCGGGGCGGGGACCTCGATCTCCACCAGCTCGAACCGCGTCGAGAGCGTGGGAGTATCGTCGCCGTACTCAGCGTAGGACTCGAGGACGTCCTCAGGGATGGGTTCGTTGTGGTGGGCGATCGCCTCGTTGATGGACATCTTCGGCTCGGGGAGGGGTTAGCCCGACTCCAGCGGGTCCTCGATGTGGAATGCGAGGGCTTCCCGGATCATGGCCTGCATCTCGTCCCAGGTATCGCCGACGCTCACGCAGCCCGGCACGTCAGGCACATAGGCGCAGTAGTTGTTCGGGGTCTGCTCAAAGACGACGGCGTAGGTCAGCTTCATCGGGCCGCCCTGCTTCTACCACTCGTCGTCGGCGAAGAGGGCGTCGAGGGTCAGCGGCCGGCCGGCGCGCTTCGCCTCGAGCCAGCGCCCGAACGACTCTCGGCCCTCGCCGGAGGGACGGCCAGCGAGTAGTCCCTCGACGCTCAGATCCTCGTCGAGGTCGGGCCAGTGGATGTGCTGGCCCGCGGCGTGCAGCTCCCACCGGTCGCGCTCCTCGGGCACGGCGTGGATCAGCCGCGGGTACCAGGCGAGCGGCACGGAAATTGTGCGGCCGTCGGATAGCTCGGCAGTGAGCGTGTCCTCGCTGACGGTCAGATCCGTGGCTCCGGGCACCTCCAGCTCAACGATTGAAGTAGCCATCCCACCTCCGCAGGAACATGGCCTGGTTGTTCTCGACGATCGCCTGGATGCGGCGCACCTCCTTCAGAGACTCCATAGCTGAACCGTGTAGCCTAAGTAGATTGTGCTACGAATTCTTGATTTGAACGTGACTTTGTAAGCCAAATAGGTTCCAAGAATTAGCCAAGATCGGACTCGATGACGACGAACCACTCCGGAACAGCCGACCGTGTAGTCGATGCAAGCATAGCTTCCGAATCGAGATCGTCTTCTGACCTGGCTAATTCTAACTGCTGGATGACATCGGCAAATTCGACCACTGGATCACCTTGCAACAGAAACTCTGGAAGGCTCTCGGTTCTCCAGGGAGAAACCTGATCACCCTGTGAGGGGCGGTCCGCCAACATCCCCTGACGGCCATCCGATTCGCTATGAAGGGCCGCAACAAGGCAGCTAGGATGGAATAGGCACCTCCAAGGCATCGAGCGGTTGTCTCGATGAACCGCACAAAAGTCCTTTCTGCAGGATGGCTTGTGGACTTCCTGGACTGCATCCAATGGAACGACGGTGCATCCCATCTGCCTAATGTCATCGGGTTGGTTAGGATAGCATCGACAATGCCAGTACTTGGTAGCTAAGACTGGATCAACGTTATTGTAGAAGCAGTAGAGCGGAGTGGCGCGGGCGCTTCTAGCAAAATGTTCCAACCGCTGTATCTGAAATTCTGAACCGGGCTCTCTACTTACCCGATACCGAAGTCGATAGCTGAAGTTAGGGGAAGTGTCAAGGGTTACTTTCTTTGCCTGGACAGCATATCGACTGTACCCTTGCTTGGGATTGCCGATGAACCACATCCAGTCAATCCCATATCTGTTCTCCTGCGGCCTTGAGGTTTTTGCAACCTTAACGTGGCTTGATGAACCTCGTGCTATGTGAAGAGCCGCGATATCGGTAAGTGTCTCTTCAGAAAAGCTCAGTTTACGGTCCCTTGCTTCACCCAACCATTCCCACGTAGTCCTTGCAATGTTCTCGAACGATGTTAGGGGGGTGTTGGTAGAAGACATTCCTAAAGAAGGGGTACTACTGCTTGGCGTTATCATCTGTCAACCTCCAGGCATCAATGCCGACTTGTCTGATCCCGCTTTATGTAGATAGTCCGCCATTAGATCGACTCGAAAAGCTCGCTTCAACGGTCACTCTCTCGACCGTTTCGGTTCGTACGCCGAGATCAAGCCTCCTGAGGAGACCGCACAACTCGTTGCCGTCGATCAAGTCGATGGCCGGAGCCCCATCGCGTACCGCTTCCTGCTCCGCGCTCGGAGTGAAACGGCCCGTTGTCATGAAAAGGCCCTTGTCGGCGCGACCAACCATCGATCCCCGAAAGTCTCGAATCGCCGCTGAGCCAACCGAACCCGCATAGCGCTTGCACTGGAAGACGATCTGGAACGAGATGAGATTGACCCGCAGGACGCCAATGCCGTCAATCCCACCGTCGCCCGAGCGACCGGTGACCTCCACCTTAGGGACGCTCTGAACAGACCCGCATGATCTGTTAAGATGCCTACACGGGATGGTATGGCATTCGACCAGATGACGAGGTGAGCGCGATGGGCGAGGCAACGTTCGCGGAGCTGTACTACGACGCGAAGAAGCGAACGACTCGCCGGGAGCGGTTTCTGGAACGACTCGATCGGCTGGTTCCGTGGCGGCAACTCGAGCAGCGCATTGCGCCCCACTACCCGATGCCGGGACGGGGGCGCCAGCCCTACCCACTGTCACTGATGCTGCGGGTGCACATCGTGCAACTGGTCGACAACCTCAGCGACCCGGCGATGGAGGACGCGCTGTACGAGAATCTCACCGTGCAGCGCTTCGTGGGGCTCAGGCTATCGGACGCGATCCCCGATGAGACGACGATTCTCAACTTCCGCCACCGGCTGGAGGCGGCCGCGCTGGGGAGGGGGTTGCTCGAGGAGATCAACCGCCATCTGGAGGCGGAAGGACTGCAGTTGAGACAGGGGACTGTGGTTGATGCCAGTATCATCAGCGCCCCCTCGTCGACCAGGAATCGGGCCAGAGCACGGGATCCCAAGATGCACCAGACGCGCAAGGGAAACCAGTGGTACTTCGGGATGAAGTTGCACATCGGGGTGGACTCTGAGAGCGGCATCGTGCACAGCCTCCACACGACGGCGGCGAACGTGAGCGACATCACCGCGGCGCCCGACCTGCTGCACGGCAACGAAAGGCTGGTCTGTGGCGATGCGGGCTACCAGGGCATCGGAAAACGTCTGGAGCAGCGCGAGCGTGCGGTGCAGTGGCAGGTTGCCATGCGACCGGGCAAGCGGCGACTGCTCGACCGGGAGGGTGAGGAGTGGCTCGAAGAGAAGCGCAAGGCCTCCGTGCGTGCGAAGGTCGAGCATCCGTTCCAGATCGTGAAGGTGCGCTTCGGCTACGCCAAGGTCCGCTACCGCGGATTGTTCAAGAACACGCAGCGGCTCGCGTTGCTGTTGGGGCTGGCCAACATGGTTCGAGCGGAGCGCCAACTTGCTGCGTAACAACGGCGCAGTGCGCCCAGAATCCCGCAGCGAGCGCCAAACGGCACTCGCAGAGCCGCTCGCGAGCCCCGATCAGGCCGCATTCCTGACCATCAAGCGATTGAACGCCCCAGAAGAGCCTGATCGGCCGCATTTCGCGGCCAGTTCAGAGCGTCCCTAGTGAATCCGCTTTCCCTGAGAAGCCGCTGGCAGAGGCGCTCGAAGGCGCCGGGGTGCATCTCCCTCAACGCGCCGAGCAATTCGTCTGTCCAGTCGGTGTCCGCGTCGTCTTCCGTGCTGCCGAGTGAGTCAGCCGCGGGGGCGTTCTTGGCCCGACGGGTGAAGGACCTTCGGTAGCTTCGAATGTGCTCAAGAATCCTGTCCCGAACGTCGTCCTCCGCCGTGTCGGCCTCCGCCGTGAGCTCTCGTCCGTACGCGGTTATCGACCACACGCCCCGGCTACTGTTCGTTGCCGCGTCCATGTGTTTCAGGAAGGTCCGTGCCCAGGCCGCCTGGTAGTCGAACTCCGTTTGCGGACCGTTGCCGTGCGCCACCTCGCGCACGGCATCCGGTAGCTCCAGAAGGGCTGCCAAGTCCTCGGAGATCTCCCGAATGGACGCTGACCCACCTCCCTGTTGGAGAACCCGGAGGGTCGGCAGGCATAGCTCGTCACGGGTGGGGACGCGGTCGGCCAGGGAATCCACCCGACCATTATGCACACCCGGTGTTCATGGGTGCCTTGCTGCGCCAGACGGTCTTCGATCCAGGGTCGGCGGACGTCCTCGCACAGGTGTCGGCCCTCCGGGAGCACGGGCCGTACCGCAGGGGCGGGTGCTCCTCGACCTCGTCGCCGCCGCACAGCAGGCCGGACGCCTGGTGCTCGTTTCCCGTGGCCATGATGGAGATCGGTGCCGTGCCGCGAGCGCCTCGATCCATGGGTGGCGAAGCGCGTCGGGAGAGCGTCGACGCGCTCGTCTGCTACCCCAGTTCCGCCGCGTCACGTGTCACCCGCCCTGCATTCCTACGCTGGACGAGGTCACGTGAGCACAGAACTCGGCAGTTCGCAATGCCGCCACCTTCAATCGCGACGCGGCGCGTGTCCCGTACAAGGGCGAACACAAGACGCACCAGGCTGTCTCAACGTCGCGCCAGCGAGCGTACTCGCCGCATCGGTCCCGCAATTGCTCGCGTAGCCTCTAGGGACGCTCTGAACTGGCCGCGAAATGCGGCCGATCAGGCTCTTCTGGGGCGTTCAATCGCTTGATGGTCAGGAATGCGGCCTGATCGGGGCTCGCGAGCGGCTCTGCGAGTGCCGTTTGGCGCTCGCTGCGGGATTCTGGGCGCACTGCGCCGTTGTTACGCAGCAAGTTGGCGCTCCGCTCGAACCATGTTGGCCAGCCCCAACAGCAACGCGAGCCGCTGCGTGTTCTTGAACAATCCGCGGTAGCGGACCTTGGCGTAGCCGAAGCGCACCTTCACGATCTGGAACGGATGCTCGACCTTCGCACACACGGAGGCCTTGCGCTTCTCTTCGAGCCACTCCTCACCCTCCCGGTCGAGCAGTCGCCGCTTGCCCGGTCGCATGGCAACCTGCCACTGCACCGCACGCTCGCGCTGCTCCAGACGTTTTCCGATGCCCTGGTAGCCCGCATCGCCACAGACCAGCCTTTCGTTGCCGTGCAGCAGGTCGGGCGCCGCGGTGATGTCGCTCACGTTCGCCGCCGTCGTGTGGAGGCTGTGCACGATGCCGCTCTCAGAGTCCACCCCGATGTGCAACTTCATCCCGAAGTACCACTGGTTTCCCTTGCGCGTCTGGTGCATCTCGGGATCCCGTGCTCTGGCCCGATTCCTGGTCGACGAGGGGGCGCTGATGATACTGGCATCAACCACAGTCCCCTGTCTCAACTGCAGTCCTTCCGCCTCCAGATGGCGGTTGATCTCCTCGAGCAACCCCCTCCCCAGCGCGGCCGCCTCCAGCCGGTGGCGGAAGTTGAGAATCGTCGTCTCATCGGGGATCGCGTCCGATAGCCTGAGCCCCACGAAGCGCTGCACGGTGAGATTCTCGTACAGCGCGTCCTCCATCGCCGGGTCGCTGAGGTTGTCGACCAGTTGCACGATGTGCACCCGCAGCATCAGTGACAGTGGGTAGGGCTGGCGCCCCCGTCCCGGCATCGGGTAGTGGGGCGCAATGCGCTGCTCGAGTTGCCGCCACGGAACCAGCCGATCGTTCCAGAAACCGCTCCCGGCGAGTCGTTCGCTTCTTCGCGTCGTAGTACAGCTCCGCGAACGTTGCCTCGCCCATCGCGCTCACCTCGTCATCTGGTCGAATGCCATACCATCCCGTGTAGGCATCTTAACAGATCATGCGGGTCTGTTCAGAGCGTCCCTAAGGCCCGGGCGCGCGTTCACGCTTGTTGAAGGTCTGCCAATCGCGAGTCAGAAGCCACCTGAGGATCGCCTCGACCTCGCAGGGCTCAAGCCCGAAGGCGTCGAACCAGCGATCCCGGGAAGCGGAAGCAGGAGCGGATCGCCTCCTCCTATTCGCCTGCCTCCAGCGAGAAGCGGCGGCGCCTCGCCCGAACCTATGCCGACGGGGCGTTCGGAGACGGCAAGTACGCCGCGCGGCTCAGGACGGTCGACGACCAGATGCGCGCCGCAACAGAGGCGTGTGCACCTTCGTACGAGGAGGCGGCGACGCTGTTTGCGGACATGCCGGCGCTGTGGGAGCGGGCAGACCACGCCGAGCGACGGCGTCTGCTCCGACCGCTGATCGAGCGCGCCTACCTGGATATCGACTCAGGTCTCGTCGGCGGGATCACGCCGACGCCGGGGTTCGGACTACTCCTCGAACACGCGCTCACGAGAGCCGAGTCGTCTCGCGCCGTGATTCTTACGGCCGAGGAAACACGCGAGAATATGTCGCGTGTAGGGATGGTGGAGACGGAGGAGGCAACCATGCACTCCCATGGGTCGGGTTGCCGCAGGACGCGCAGGTGTGGGGACCGTAGGACGCGCTTCTCAATCTCCGCGGCGCGTGCCACGAGTTCGGCATGGATGGCGTCAATATCGTCGTCGAGGCAGAGGTAGCTCCGAAGGAGTTCGTCCTGGTCTCAGTCGGCGCGGTACTCGACGAGACGTCCGACCTGATGAACGTGGATCAACTGTCGGTCCAGCACTCCCGAGTACCAGTCGCCCTCTCTCGAGCGCCCGCGGAAGTCCTGTGTCCCGTCCAGGATCGCGCTCAGATCGAAGCGCTCTCAACCTCACGTCGCCGTGTCATCGAGCCTCCTGGTCTGTCGTTGACTTCACTCCAGCCCGCCCAGGGCCATCGTCGGCTACTCGGCCTCGGCGTACTTCCCGCTTGACTGCGGTGGGGTCGCGGGCCCGCCACGCTCCTGAAGTTCGAGGCGCGTCTCGCGCGGCCAGGTTCGGCCCAGGGGATCGCTCACGCTGAACTCAAGCCGCCCCAGCCCCTCAACCTCAAGCTCGATCTGATCGCCGTCCTGGAAGGGGTGCAGCCCCCGGTGGTTCGTACCGGTGGCGAGGATGTCGCCAGGGACGAGCGTGTGAATCGAGCTGACGAACTCGATGCTGCGGGCGATGTCGTGTGCCATGTCGTTCGTGTTGAAGTTCTGGCGGAGGACACCGTTGTTGCTGAGCTGGACCTGGAGTTGCTGCGGGTCGCTGACCTCATCGCGGGTGACCAGGTAGGGGCCGATCGGGGCGAACGTGTCGCGCGACTTCATCTGGAAGAAGCTGAAATTCGCGGGCTCTAGCCCACGGGCCGACCCGTCGATGAAGTTCATGTAGCCAAAGACGTGGTCCATGGCCCGACTGGCCGGGACCCGTTCGGCACGCCTGCCGATCACGATCGCGAGTTCAGCCTCGCCCTCGAAGACGGTCGCGGGCACGTCTGGAAGGACCATCGCGTCGCCGGGGCCGATCACCGCCCCGGGGGTCTTCGTGAAGGCGTTGATCGGCGCGGGCTCGGAGCGCGTTCCGTCCTCCATGTAGTTGACCGCCATGCAGACGATGTTCGTGGGGAGTGGCAGAGGTGGGCGGATCCGTACGCCGGAGAGGGGTAAGCCATCAGCCCCATCGGCTGCCGTTTCGAGCTCCCCGCGGAACTCCTCGAAGCGCTCAATCAGGCCGTTGATCAGATCGTGCGGGGCCTGCACCGCGAGGTCGGCCACGACGGCGGTCACGTCCACGACCTCTTCACCCCGCACCACGCCCAGCCGAAAGTCGTCAAAGAACGCGAGCTTCATCGCTGAGGTCCTCTCCATGCACATGACGTGAGTACGAGCGGCTCCGGGCGGGAGGCGCATGCGCCCATCCCAACGCGGGTTGCTGGCGACGTTCCGTCAGTCATGATGCCGGCGACCGCATGCGCTGGACTCCGCTGCAGGCGGGAGTGTACCTGAGGTGTCTGGCATCGGGAAGGCGCCAGCCCGTCAAGCGGTGTACCGCTCTCTGGACGAGCCAGCACCGCCGCCCTCTGTCCGATCGATGAACGAGCGAACGGCCCCGTTCCAGAGGTCGGGACGCTCGAAGTAAGCCGAGTGCCCGGCTTCGGGGATCACGGCCAGCTCCGACTGCGGCGTCAGCTCATGTGAGATGCGGATCAGGTCGGCCGGGACCACCCGGTCCTCCTCGCCGACGACCCACAGGATCGGCCAACCCCCGTCACGCAGCCGCTCAGCCGTTGACCCGCGGTAGTTGATCATCCGACCGGTCGGCTTCAGGAAGTCACGGTCACGGGGCGGGTTGATGCTGCGGATCCGCCCGTAGAGGTACTGCATGTGCGGCTCGCGCTCGGCGTACCCCCTGGCCAGCGCCCGCTGCAGGAGCGAACCCGCCAGGGTGCCGTCTTGGTCCAGTCGGGCGCGCAGTTCCCGGTAGCGGTCGTCGACGCAGCCTCCGTTCGTCCCCGAGTAGGTGAGGGAGGCGATGCGCTCGGGCTGGCGAGAGACGATGCCGAATGCCGTGCGCCCGCCCATCGAGTGTGCGACCAGATGGATCCGTTCGAGACCCAGGTGATCGAGGAGGGAGCGGAGGTCGGTGCCGAAGGCGATCCGGCCCGGCCCGTCGGCGACGTCGGTCGAGCGACCGAAGGCGCGGTGGTCGAAAGTGACGACCGTGTAGCGATCGGCAAAGGCCGGGACCTGCTGCCACCAGGAGAAGGCATTCCCGCCGGCGCCGTGCGCGAAGACGACGGCCGGTGCCGTGCCCGCAGGCGGCCCGTACTGCTCGAAGTGGAGGTCGAAGCCGTCTTCGAAGCTCAGCTGTGGCATCTCACACTCCCCCCGCCCGATCGGAGCTCTCCCCTGGCTCCCACGGCTCACCGGTCGCCGAGGCGACCACATCGAGCATGTCCTCGATATCGCCACGCAGCTGGTCATCTGGATCCGCAGCGAGCGCCCTCAGGAGGTGTGCTCGCGCCGCAGCGTAGAGCGCCCCCGGCCCCTGTGTCACGGCCTGATGCTGCTTGCGCGGGCGAGCGAGCGCGTGGGCGACGTACTCCTCACACCAGCCGGCCGTGTACAGCGTCACCGGGTCACCGGGTGCCAGTGAGACGGCGAGCCGCAGCGCGGCAAGTCCGTCGGCGAAGAGCCGCCGCTTCTGGACGAGCGTGCTGCCGAGGTATGCGTGGCCATCGGCGAACGCCGGGTCTACCGCGACCGCGCCACGCGCCCGCTCGAAAGCGGAGTCCAGCCTGCCCGCAGCCTGTTCGTGGAGTGCCTCGCGCAGGAGCCGGCGAGCCCGGGGGTCGACCTGTCGGGCGCTCATCCCACAGATGGTACCCGCCCCGCCGCCAGGAGTAGATGGGGCTGGCCGGGCCGCTGGCCCGGGCCGATGGTTTCCCCGCTCACGCCCCGGCGAACTGCTCTACCAGCCGTGCCTGCCTGTCGAGCTGCGGCAGCGCCTCGGCCTCTGTGGCGGCGGCCAGCGCAAAGATGCAGCGGCTCGCGCCCAGTCCGGCCATCTGCTCGACCGCCTCCTCGTTGACGGGGATCCCGTAGGCCGTGAACGGGATCGGATCGCGCCCCGCTTCGGCGGCGAGCCGCTCGAGCTTCCCGAGACTCTCAGACAGGTCCTCGATCCGCCGTGAGATCGGCATCCACTCATCGGCGTAGCGGACGGTCCGCTGGAGCGCGCGCGCCCCGGCGTTCCCGAGCAGGATCGGCGGGTGCGGCCGCTGCACCGGCTTCGGCCATTGCATCATCGGATCGAAGTCGACGAACTCGCCGTGGTACTCGGCCGTCGAGGTCGTCCAGATCGCCTGCATCGCCTCGATCCGCTCCCGCATCAGCTTCCAGCGCCTGACCGGATCGGTGCCGTGGTTCTCCATCTCCGGTCGATTCCAGCCGGCGCCGATACCAAAGAGGATCCGCCCGCCCGACAGCTGGTCCAGGCTCGCGATCGCCTTCGCGGTGTTGATCGGGTGTCGCTGCGGGACCAGGCAGACGCCCGAGCCGACGTTGATGTGCTGGGTGGTGGCGACGGCGGCGCCTATGGCCACGAAGAGGTCGAGCGTGTCGTAGTAGCGCTTCTCGACGTCACCACCGCCGGGGGCCGGCGAGTGGTCCACGGGGATGTGGCTGTGTTCGGGGAACCAGACCGACTCGAAGTCTCGGTCCTCGGCCTCGCGGGCGAGCTGCCCGGGGCTGATCGAGTAGTCGGTCGCAAAGAGATGGACGCCGAATTTCACAAGCTGACTCCTCTCGGGGGCTCTTGGCCCTGCCGATCGATCGGGGTTCCGGCTCTGAGAATACGGGACTCGGCGTTCGGACCGTCGGGCAGAGCGGCCACGCGCAGACCTGATCCGGCCCCGGCGAGCGGCGGCCCCTGGCCCGAACGTACGCCCGACCTGCTCTGTCGAGGCTCAGTAGCTTCCGAGTTCAGGAGAGCCCGGCAGTGCCGCCCGGGCGCCGTCGGCGCGCCGCCGGGTCGGCGTAGACTTACTGGCCGACCCGGGGACTCGCCCAGAGAGATCGCCATGCGCTCCAAGCCCTTTGTGGTGCTCTACCTCGCCATCCTGGTTGCGACGATGGGCGTCTCGATGGTCGGCCCGTTGCTGCCCGTCTACGCCCAGCAGCTGGGGGCGTCGGGACTGTGGATCGGGGTGACCTTCTCGGTCTTCGCGGTCACGCTGACCGTGGTCAGCCCGTTCGTCGGCGGCTGGTCTGACCGCTTCGGCCG
The DNA here is from genome assembly GCA_965249675.1 of Dehalococcoidia bacterium. Taxonomy (GTDB): domain Bacteria; phylum Chloroflexota; class Dehalococcoidia; order UBA2979; family UBA2979. Next base: position 481,001 of record OZ252250.1, on the reverse strand, counting down.
CAAGCCCTTCATCGTGGCCGGACTGGCGTTCTACCTGGCGGCTGCCGTCGGCTACCTGTTTGCCGAGACGCTCTGGCAGGTCATCCTCTTCCGCGCGATCAGCGGCGGTGGCACCAGCCTCATCTTCTCGGTTGCTCGCGCCTACCTCGGGGAGATGATGCCGCCCGGACAGGAGGGTCGCTGGTCGGGCGTCTTCTCATCGGCAGACATCATTGGCTTCGGGCTCGGGCCGCTCCTCGCCGGTCTGGCCCGCGAGCGACTCGGCTTTGATTCTGTCTTCGTCGGAATGGCGCTCCTGATGGGCCTGTCGGCGATCGTCGTCCTGATCTTCCTGCCGGCACGACCACCGGGCGCCCGCGTCGTCGAAAGGTCCACGGTGCTGCCCACCTCACCTGTGCGGGACGCGCTCCGCGAGCCGATGGTGTTGGCGCTGACCCTCAACTGGGCGCTGCTGTCGATGTCGTTCGCGGCGACGCTCTCATTCCTCGGCGTGCGAATGGAGCGGCTCGACGTCGGCGCCGCGATGATCGGTCTCCTCTTTGCGATGGAGCCGGTGGCGAGTGGGATCGCCCAGCCGCTCTTCGGCCTGCTGGCCGATCGCGTGAACCGACGCTGGTTGAACGCCCTTGGTCTCGTCCTGCTCGCGGTGCTGATCGCATCGCTGGGCGTGACCGAGCGGATACCCCTCGTCATCGTCGTCATGATCGGGCTCGGGGCAGCGGGCGGCCTGGCCTTCGTGGCCACCAACGCGATGCAGGTCGATATCGGACGGCGGGTCGGGATGGGAACCGTGATCGGGCTCGGCTCGACCGGTAGCGGCATCGGCATCCTCACCGGGTCGCTGGTCGGGGGTCTCCTGGTCGACCTCTCGGGCAGCGATGTGGCCGCCTTCTTCTTCGCCGGCGGGACGATGCTCTCAGGGACGGGGGTCTTCCTCTGGCTGAGTCGCGGCCAGGTGGAAGCGATTCCGCTGAGCAATCGGTAGCCGGGCGGCGCCCGCTACGGCTCGCTGGGGTTGTTCTGCCAGGGCTCGGGGGCGAACGGGGGCTGTGCAGTGAACTGGGGATCCTGAGTGAACTGCGGCCCAGGCGTGAACGGGGGCTGCGGTCTGAACTGGGGATCCTGAGTGAACTGCGGCCCAGGCGTGAACGGGGGCTGCGGTCTGAACTGGGGATCCTGAGTGAACTGCGGCCCAGGCGTGAACGGGGGCTGCGGTCTGAACTGGGGATCCTGAGTGAATTGTGGATCCGGGATGAACTCAGGCTGTGGGGTGAACTGGGGATCCGGGGTGAACATGGGGTTTCCGGCGACGGTGGGCCAACCGGCTGCCCGGTCGGGTCCGGTCTGGATCCCGAGAGCGCCGGCATGCCAGGCGATTGTGGGCATTGCCTGCTCAACGGCCGCCTCGATCGCCCCACCCCACTGCGCTGCGATCGGGGTGAGGTCCTCGGCGGTAAAGCGATGCTCGGTCATCTGGTAGGTGCCGCGGTGGTAGACCAGGGTGTCGACCGGCGGCCCGACCGCGGATGCGCTGGTCTGGGTGGCGTCGAAGGAGAGCAGCCCGACGAGCAGGCCCCGATCGAGCCGCGAGTCGTAGTGCCACGAGCGATCGAGGATCACCTTGCCGTATGAGCCCTCGCCGATGATCGCGTGAGGACTGCCCTCGCCGACCTCGATCCAGTTGCCCTGCGGATAGATCTGGTAGAGGTGGTGCTCGGTGTCGCCACTCATCTGGCCGCCGATGATGCAGTTGAGGTCGAAGACCAGCCCCGAGCGGCGCAGCCACTCCTCATCCTCCATGTAGACGCGGCGGATCTCGCCGGCGAGCATGTTGGCCGCCTTGTACATCCGGTCGAGGCTCATCTCGTGCTCGGCGAGCCGCTCCTCGAAGTAGGTGATCGCCTTTTCGCGCACCGAGCGCAGGCCGCTCGTGAGGACGAACATGGCGTGATCCCCGTCCTGGTGGACGGCGATTGTCTTGCCGGTGCTGACCGCCGTGCCGCTGGTGAGGCGCGTATCGGCGATCGCGATCAGGCCCTGCTCGCACTTCATCCCGACGCGGTAGGTCACTGTGTCCCCCGGGCCGCCTGGGGTGAGACGACCGATTCTCCCTCCGGCAACACCGTGAAGACATCACGGGTCACCGCATCGTTGATCTGGTTGAGTCGGTCCTGGAAGGAGTCGATGAACTCGTGGAGCCCTTGGCCACGACCTGGTCGACATCGAGCGTGTCGATGTCGAGTTCGAGCAGCATCATCTGGCGGAGGGCCGAGACGCGCCGCGCCGGAGGCGTCTCCCTGGTCGCATCGGAGTAGTGCCGGCGCATCGCCGAGACCGAGAACTTGAGGCTGCGCGGGAAGGACGGGTTGAACATCAAGAGGTCGAGGACGCCCGAGCCGTTGACCTCGCGCAGCCCCACCCTGCGGTAGGCTTCCCAGGCGCTGTCCGACTGCAGGATCGCCTTCCACTGGAAGTGATCGAGGGGGCCCCCGACCTCGGTCGGTTCGGGCAGCAGCAGGTGGTACTTGGAGTCGATGATGCGGCTCGTCATGTCGGCGCGCTCGATGAACTCACCTGAGTGCAGCCACTCCCGCCCCTCATCGCGCAGCGCGGTGTTGCCGTAGAGGCCGAAGACAGTCTGGATGCGATGGCGGATGCTGTCGCAGACCTTGTCCAGCTCGATGGCGACGAAATACCTCCGCTCGGCGAGGTCGAGGTGGAGCGAGTTGATCTCCTCCCAGGCCTCGGGCGTGATGTGCTCGCGTAGCCCCCTCGCCAGCCGGTGGGCGCGCGCGACGGTGGCGCGGAGCGAGTTCTCGTTCTCTCCCAGGATCAGGAAGTCGGCGACAGACAGCGTCGGGTCGGCCTCGTGGGCCGTGGCGTAGGCCTCCTCGGCGCCGGTCGCGCTGAGGAGGCCATCCCAGGCCGAAGCGGTGGTGGTGAGCCGCCGGCTCTCGAGCGACGCCTCGTGGTCTGCGCGCGCCATCCGGGCGACGTTCTCGGCGCGCTCGAGGTGGCGGCCCAGCCAGTAGAGGTTCTCGGCGACGCGGCTAAGCATGGTGCATCTCCGCGAGCTCGCCCCGGCCGGGTCCGCCCGCAGCGTCCTCTCCCGCGGTCGCCTGCTCGAGCACCCAGGTGTCCTTGCTGCCCCCTCCCTGCGAGGAGTTGACGACGTAGGAGCCGCGCTGCAGGGCGACCCGGGTCAGCCCGCCGGGCATCACCCAGGTGGTGGCCCCGCTCAGGACGAACGGGCGGAGGTCGGCGCGGCGCGGCACGGGTCCGCGCGAGCCGAACGTGGGGATCGTGCTGAACTCGACGAGCGGCTGCGCGATCCACTCGCGCACCTCCGCTCGCACCCGCGCGACCGCCTCTCGCACCTTCGTTCGCACCCGCGCGACCGCCTCTCGCACCTCCTCGTCGGTCGCCTGCGGGCCGATCACGAGCCCGTAGCCGCCGGAGGCGTTTGCCGGCTTGAGCACGAGCTCGCGGGCGTGCGCCTCGATGTAGGCGAGGTCCTCGGGGACGATCGGGATATAGGTCGGGACGTTCGGGAGGATCGGTTCCTCGCCCAGGAAGTAGCGAATCAGGTCCGGCACCCAGCGGTAGACGACCTTGTCGTCGGCCACGCCCGTCCCCACGCCGTTGGCCAGCGTCACGTTGCCGGCGCGGTAGGCGCGCATCAGGCCCGGCACCCCGAGCAGCGAGTCGCGGTTGAAGACCTCCGGATCGAGGAATTCGTCGTCGATACGCCGGTAGATCACGTGCACGGGCTCGAGGCCCGTGGTCGAGCGGAGGTAGACCTGGTCGTCCCGGACCAGCAGATCCGAGCCCTCGACCAGCGGGACGCCCATCTGCTGGCTGAGGAAGGCGTGCTCGAAGTAGGCAGAGTTGTAGATCCCCGGGGTGAGCAGGACGATCCCCGAGCGTCCGGCGTGGAGCTCGTCCGGCCTGATCTCGACGAGAGTTCTGAGCAACTGCTCGGAGTAGTCGCCGACGCGGGCGACGCCCTGCTCGGGGAAGATATTGGGCACGACGCGCAGCATGACGGCACGATTCTCCAGGACGTAGGAGACCCCCGACGGTGTGCGCAGGTTGTCCTCCAGCACCACGAACTGCCCGCTCTCGTCCCGGATGAGGTCGATGCCTGCGATGTGGGCGTAGACACCCTGGGGCGGCCGGAAGCCTTGCATCAGCTCGCTGTAGCCCGGTGCGCCGTAGACGATCTCGGCCGGGATGATCCCGTCGCGGATGACGTGCCGCTCGTTGTAGACGTCGACCAGGAAGAGGTTGAGTGCGCGCACGCGCTGGGCGAGGCCGGCCTCGCCCAGCGCCCACTCCTCGCCGCTGACGATGCGGGGGATCAGGGAGAAGGGGAAGATGCGCTCGGTGGCCTGGCCGTCCGAGTAGACGTTGAAGGTGATGCCGGCGTTGAGGAGGGCGATGTCGGCACGCGTCTGTCGCCGGTCGTATTCGCCCTCATCCCAGCTCGTCAGGGTCTCGTGGAGCTCTGAGTAGACGGGGCGAACCAGGCCGTCCTGGAACATCTCGTCCGGTCCGGCGAGGGGCGTGTACTGGGCGAAGGGGTCGCTGGTCACCAGAGATCCCCGCAGTGTCACGCCCCGATCCGGGGTCGAGCGTGCCGACTCGGCCAGTACAGAGGGCGCTCGTCGATGCGCCGGACACCCTAGAAGGTGTGTTGGGCCCGCCGGTCGGCCCGCAGTCGCCCGGACTGTCGCCCGGGGGGTTAAGATCGGCGCGCGGGGGCAGACGGGCCGGTCTTTGCCCGAGCGGGTGACCGATCGCCGAATTATGCGCCGTGCATGAATTCGAGCACCGGTGCCACCCGAGGCGGCGAGGTCGGCGCGGTCGAGGGGTCGCAAGCCCACGAACGAGCGGCGGAGCGAATGGCCGCCCCTCGGTAGCCCAGGAAGGGAGCGAGATGGAAGTCTTCGAGAGCGTGCGTACCGTGCTTGCCGTGCGAAGTTACCGCGATGAGCCCGTGCCTCCAGAAGTGGTGCGGCGTGTCGTCGACGCGGCGCACCTGTCGGCGAGCAGCCAGAACCGGCAGCCGTGGCACTTCATCGTGGTGGAGGGACGCGGGGCTCTGCGGGAGCTCGGGGCGCTCTTGCGATCCGGGCCCTACACGGCCGATGCGGCGTTCGCGGTGGTCGTCGGGATCAACTCAGACGCGAGTTCCGGGCCCGGCGATGCCGCGCGCGCGATCCAGTCGATGGTGCTGACCGCATGGGGTGATGGCGTGGGTTCGAACTGGGTGGGCGTCCCGAACGCGGATGTGGTGAAGGCGCTTCTCGGGGTCCCCGACGGTGTCGACCTCTTTGCGGTGGTGCCCTTCGGGTACCCGGCCACGCCGGTCGGCCGGGGCAGGAAGAACCGAAAGCCCCTGGGCGAGGTCGCCTACCGCGGCCGCTTCGGGGTTCCCTTCACGTAGCCACGCGCCGCTGTCACGGCTGTGGGGAGGCCGCTCCGGACCGGTCGGAATCTCTCCCACATCCTCCGCGTTGCCCCGGACTAGGACCGCCGACCGGGAATTCGCGGGGGGCATGCGGGCGAGAGGGGAGCTGGGCTTGACGCCGCCCGAACGGCTGGCGCATTCCCCGAGGAGTGGCCACCACGCGACTCGTGTTGGTGCCCTATGCTCGTCTGAGCGACCGCATCCGCATGGCCGTCGATGCTGCGAGGGTGTCGACAGTGGGGTGCCGGGTCGGAATCGTGCGCCGGTAGCTCAGCGGATAGAGCATCAGACTTCGGATCTGAGGGTCGAGGGTTCGAATCCTTCCCGGCGTGCCAGCACTCTTGTGCCGATCGAGCTGACGGTCACGGCGACCCCTGATCGTCGCGGACGCGAGCTGTGACACCACTCCAGCGGACTCCGGACTTCCAGCGAAGTCAGCAGCGGGGTTCGCCGCCAAACCGTGCCCGTTTCGCCTCGTTAGGAGATCTTCTCTATGCATCTGCTCCGCCCGCTGGCCCTGCTGCCGGTCTTCGTCGCCTTGCTGGCCCCGCTCTCCAACGCCTCCGCCCAGGAGAGCGGTGCGGCCACGGCTACGACGGCGGCGGCGACCGAGGGCCGCGAGGTGTGGTCCGCCACGATGACGGTGGGCACGGGGGGCGGCCTCCGGGGATACGGCACCTTCTCGGGACGTGCCGTCGGCGCCCTCAGCGGCGACGCGTTCTCCTGGCGGGACAGGGCCTATACCGTCACGACCATCGTCTACGACCGGTCTGGTCGAGACGCCGAGTCGCGGAACGTTGTGATCGACTTCTTGCCGGCACTCCCGGAAGGAATCGACAGTCTGACCGTGCAGGTGGGCGATCGCTGGCTGAATCTGGCGGATGCGCGAGGCAACAGTCGTCAGTTCTTCTGGTACGGCATCGACCTGGACTGGCGGCACGGCCAGGAGGTTCCCGTGAGTCTCCGCGAGTTCCCTCAGGGGTTTGAGGCGCGCTCCATCGATAGCCGGGGGAACAACCGCGATCAGCCAGAGCTCGGGATGGCGGAGACGAAGCTTCTCAGGCTAGCTGGCGTCTCTTATGAGTACGGCCGGTCAGCGCTACCGTCGCCCGACCTGCCGGGTGCCCGCTTCATCAGCAACATCGTGTCGGACCAGTCCGAGCCGGCGCCCAACGCCGCTGAGGTCACGGACATGGTATGGCAGTGGGGCCAGTTCCTGGACCACGACATCAGCTTCACGCCGGTGACGGATCGGGCGGAGACTCTCCGAATCGCCGTTCCCCGTGGGGACCCGGTCTTCGACCCTCGCGGCCGCGGCCGCGGCACCATCGCCTTCACGCGCTCAGCCTACGATCCCAGCACGGGAACAGGTCCGGACAACCCGAGAGAACAGGTCACCGAGATCACGGCGTTCATCGACGCCTCCAGCGTCTACGGCTCGGATCGACGCCGGACCAGCGCGCTCCGGACCAACGACGGCACCGGCAAGCTCAATACCTCCGGCGCCGGGCGGTTCCTGCCATATCACGAGGACGGGTTCGAGAACGACGGCGGCAATGAACGGAGGGATCTGTTCTTCGGGGGCGACATTCGAGTCAACGAGCAGGTGGGGCTGACCGCCCTGCACACTCTCTTCGTCAGGGAGCACAACCGCTTGGCCGACCTGATTGCGTCCGCAGCCCCCGCGATGAACGGCCACGAGATCTTCGAACTGGCACGTAAGATCGTCGGCGCCCAGAAACAGGTCATCACCTACGATGAGTTCCTTCCTACGATCCCGGGCCCCGCAGCGATCGGCCCCTATCGCGGCTACGATCGGGCAGTCGATCCGGCCATCGCCACTGAGTTCTCGACGGCGGCCTACCGCTTCGGCCACACGCTGCTCTCCCCCAGCCTGCTGCTCATCGATGCCGACGGCGGGGAGGGGGAGGTCTGGGAATGACAACCCGTTCTGGCCCCACCTTGATCCTCTGAACTGGCCCCACCCCCGGGATGTGGTCAGCTGGTCGGAGCACCTCCCTTCGAGGCGGTGGTGACCCGCAGGCGATAGGACTCGCTGCCGGTCTCGATGATGTGGGCGCGGAACGTGAGCCGGTCGACGACCGCGGCGGCGAGGCGGGGGGTCGGCGAAGGTGCGGCCCCACTCCGAGAACGGCGCGTTGGAGGCGACTGCCACCGAGGCCCGCTCCTCGCGCTCGGTGAGGACCTGGAAGAGCAATTCGGCTCCGCGCGGGTCGAGGTGGACGTAGCCGAACTCGTCGAGGCAGAGCAGGTCGAGCCGGCCGTAGCGGGCGACCAGGCGTGAGAGCGTGCGCTCGTCGGCGGCTTCGGCCAGTTCGTTCACGAGCTGTGCCGCCGTCGTGTAGCGCACCCGCAGCCCGCGCTGGCAGGCGGCCATGCCGAGCCCGATCAGCAGGTGCGACTTGCCGGTGCCGCTGTCTCCGAGCAGCACGACGGGCTGGCCCGAGGCGATCCACTCGCCGCGCTCGAGCGTGGCGAGCATGGTCGGGTCGACCGTGGGGGCCGCCGCCAGGTCGAAGTCGGCGAGGTGCTTGAGCCGGGGGAAACGGGCCTCGTGGATGCGGCGCTCACGGCGGCGCGCATCGCGGTCGTCGAGCTCGGATTGGAGCACCTCGGCGAGGTAGGCGAGATGGGTGAGCCGGTCGCGCAGCGCGGCCTCGGCGAGCGCGCCGGCCTGCTGACGGACCGTGGGGAGGTGCAGCGCACGGCTGGTCGCCTCGACCTGAAGCGCCGCCGCCTGCTCGGTCACAGGTGTGCTCATCGCGTGCTCGCGGCGAGCAGCGCGTCGTAGCCGGCCAGGCTCGGCGCCGGGCGTTCGAAGCGCCTGAGCGCCGGCCGCTCCACAACGGCGGTCTCGCGGCGGCCGTCGGCGACGCGGCGCGCCTCGATGGCGATCAGCGCCGGGTCCACCGCGCCCAGCTGCTCCACCGCATCGAGTGCTGCGTGCACCGAGGCGGCGGGGAGGTGGCGGTGCAATAGCAGCACCTCGATGAGCGCCCGCGTCCCGGCGCCGTCACCGAGCTTGCGGCGGGCACGCTGCCAGAAGCGTTCGTGCGCGGCGGTGAAGCCACCGCCTGAGCGCGCCTGCGCGAGTGCGATCGAGCCGGGCAGCGCCCCGGGCTTGCGGGACAGCACCTCGAGGAAGTGGTCCAGCACGAGGACCTCGGATCCCTTGTGCGCGCTGCGCTCGTGGCGGGCAACCACCCGGCCCGCGACGAGGGCGGTCACGGTCCCGCCGCCCAGGCGGACGTCCACCGTGCGGCCCGCGAACGCCGCGGGGACCGAGTAGCGCGAGCCACGCACGGAGATGCGCGCCTTGCGGTCGGCCTTCGCTTGCAGTGCGACCGTGGGGTCGAAGGGTTCGGCGGGGAGGGGCCGCAGCGCGGGCCGCTCTGCCTCCGCCGTCTGGCCGACGGTGGCGAGCCGGCCGGCGATGTGGCGGGCTCCGTCTGCGCGGTCGGCCGCCTCGAGCAGCGCGTTCAGCTCGGCCAGGCTCTCGCCGCGCGGGACCGGCACGAGGTGGCGCCGGCGGAAGCGCCCGACCTCACCCTCCACGCCCCCCTTCTCGTGCGCGCCCGCGATGCCGGGCTCGCAGAAGAAGCTGTCGAAGCCGTAGTGCGAGCGCAACGCGACGAAACGGTCGCTCTCGACGCGGTCGCGGCCGCGCAGCACGCGCGTGACGGCCGAGCTCAGATTGTCGTAGCGGATCCGCCGCGGCACCCCGCCGAGGCGCTCGAGGGCGAGCGTGTGGCCCTCGAGGAACGCCTCCTGGCCCTCGCCCGGGAAGCACACGTGGACCGCCCGCCCCGAGTGCGAGAGCCGCAGCACGAACATCGACAGCTCGGTCAGCACGCCGTCCAGCCAGACGCTGACCCCGCCGAAGTCGACCTCCGCCTCCTCGCCCGGCGGATGCAACTGGGGGATCGTCACGACTGAGCGACCGGACTCCAGCTCGCGGCGCACGCGGCCGACGTAGGCGCGCACCGTCGCCTCGGCGACCGTCGCGCCGTACTCATCGACGAGGCGCTCCCAGACCCGCCGCGCCGTGTGCCGCTGCTTGCGCGGCGCGCTCAGGTCGGCGACGAGCCACTCCCGGATGATCTCTACGTACGGACCGAGCTTCGGCGCCGCTCGAGACGCCTGCTTGCGTTGTGGCGGCAGCGCCGACTGCAGCGCCTGCCGTACCGTGCGCCGGTGCACGTGGTGGCGGCGCGCCAGCTCGCGTATGGGCAGCCCCTCCTCTCGCCATGCCCGTCGGATATCCTCGAACAACTCCACCCTCGACACACTCCTCTTCTTTCGCTCGGGGAGGTCTCAGTTGCCCGAGCGTAGCTGCTGGATGGGTCGGGGGTGGGGCCAGTTCAGAGGATCAAAACGGCTCCAGATGGGGCCAAATCAGAGTAGCGTTCCCAGGAGGTCTCCCTGACGGACGCCTTCTTCAACCCGGGGCTGGTCAGAGACGAGGGCATCTCCGGGTTCCTCCGCGGTCTCGCCTTGCAGCGGGCCCACGAGGTCGACCTGCTGCTCGTGGACGAGGTCCGCAACATGCTCTTCGGTGAGCCTGGGAGTCTCGGTCTTGACCTGGCGGCTCTCAACATCCAGCGTGGCCGAGACCACGGGATCCCGACCCACAACATCGCTCGCAGCGCCTATGGGTTGCCGCCGATGGCGACACTCGCGGATGTTTCGTCGGACCCGGGTGTGCAGGACGCTCTCAGCCGGGCCTACGGCGATGTCCGGCAGTTGGACCTCTGGACGGGGGGTCTGGCGGAGGACCACGTGCCGGGCGCGATGCTGGGCGAAACCTTCCACACGATGATCGTGGAGCAGTTTCGACGCCTTCGCGATGGGGACCGATACTGGTTTGAGAACGACTCCTACTTCCTTGCCAACCCCGGTCTCCTCGAGGAGGTGCGAGCGACGAGCCTGGCCGATGTCATCCGCCGCAACTCCGCAATCGGCGATGAGATCCCGGACAACGTCTTTGGCGGCATCCGTCACGAGCGCCCGCCGCGGTCCGGCCCAGGCTGCCTCGGCGGCGCGATCCTGACGGGCCTCAACTTCGTCTCCTACGAGGGGGGTAGCATCGAGGAACTGGAGTCCTGCGCCCGGAGCCTCCACATCACAGCGCTATACGCCGTGCACGACGGCGACTATGTCTCCTACCTCCTCGGAGCGCCGGACCACGTGAACCGCCCCTTCCGCGAGTTGTTCGCCGACGGCTTCCTGCCCACTACGGTACTGATTGCCAAGAGCGCCGGGCCGCCCGTGGCCGCCACTGACGGCGACCAATAGGTGGCGCTCTTCGCGCGCGGCCTCGAGGCGGGAACAGGACATCCGAGGCGGTGCCCCCTCGCGAAGAAGCACGGTCATTCGTGCTCCGACCGCTGTAGAAGCGGGCTGGTGAGTGTCGACTTCCAGCGATTCTGTCGGGGCCATGGAGGCAGCGAACAGGTCGTCATGCTGCGTGGTGCCGGTCTCAGATGATCCCGCACGGAGGCATCTCGTGGGTCGCCGGCGTTCAGATACTTGACAGTGACCGCCTACGCAGCGGGAGATGCCGCAGCAGAGGAAGCCTGGGCAGTGCTGTCGGCGTTTTCGCGGCACGCCTTGGCTCAATCAAACCCAATCACCAGCCTGCTCGTCGATCGCGTGGTGGCCGACGAGCTGTCCCGCTCGGACTCAACAGCAGTCCGGGCGCTCCGGCGCTCGGTGCAGCAACGGTTCGGCGAGCGCGTGTCCACTGAGGCCGTCGTGAGTGCCATCGAGCGTGTCCTGCGGGTCTCTGCCCCCGCGGCGGAAGCCGGAGCTGAAGAGCCTGGCGCTCAGATCGAAACGGAACCCGAGTCCACGCCTCCTCGGCCTCGCCGAACGAAGGGCGGCGGGAGGCGGGTCACCATCGCGGAGCTCGTGGATGCGGGCCTGTTGCCCCCGGACGCGACCCTAAAGGCAACCGTCTCCGGTGTGACGCACATTGGACGCCTGCGCGAGGGACAGCTGGAAGTCAACGGCGTCACGTATGGCACGCCGTCGGCCGCTTCAGCGGCGATCCGGAGTCGTCGGAGCTGGAATGGGTGGGTCGACTGGCAATACCGCGGGGCCACGCTTGCCGCGCTGCGGCAACGGCTGCCGAGCGTGTCGGCGGCGGAATCTGAACCGAGCTGAGGAGTCGGTCGGGGCCGTTCACCGATTCAGGAAGCGAGGTGCGCTGCGGAGTTGGTCGCCTTCTATCCGTCCCGCGAGTTGGGCTCCGACCCCGCCATCCTGCGTGATTACGCGCAAGCGGCTGAGGCGGCCGGCTACGCACGCCGGGCCATGGGCGAGTACGTCTTCGGGGCCGATCCGGATCGGCCCGGTGGGAACGTTGGCTCAAGCAGTATTGGGAAAACCGGCTTCAGGGCGTCCCTGCACCCCTCAGCGAGGAAGAAGTGGCTGCGATGGTCGATTGGCCACGCTGCTTTGCGAGCCTGTTCCCCGAGGCTGTTGACCTTGCAGTCAGGATGCCCGGGGCGCCGCTCGAGGGATTGCGTGTCCTTCATGCGATGGACGAAGGTGACCACTGGTCGAGTTACCCTGAGGCAACCGTACGGCTGCTGGTCTACGTTGCCGAGCATGATGCATCGCAATCCTTCTGGTTCCAAGCGCAGGCTCTTGTGGAGAAGCTCTCCGGTCTCGATCTCTCCGAGGGCGCGGCGACCCAACTCGATGAACCTCGCGCGAAACACGGCCCATCCTGAGCCGGGTGACCCGGGTCGATGCCAGTAAGCAGGTTGCCTAGCACCTGCACGATCCGCTGCCGGTCGGCCACATCAGGGGCAGGTCCCGCTCGATGTCGAAGTTGATGTCGACGGCTGGACCGCCTCTACCACCTCATGGAGACGACCGAGCTGGATATCAGCGACGTGCTGCCACGCGTCCGCGAGCGCAGGAACGCCGCGAGCGGCTGGAGCAGGCGGCTTCGGAGGTGCGGGCCGCGCTCCCGGAGCGGCGCGAGGTGCTCGACGACGTGGAGACGATCACGGCCTACGCCGAGGAGATGAGCCAGTTCCTCGCCACCGGCGAGCTGACGGAGTCGAAGCCGGTTCATCCGCTCGTTCGTGAAGGAAATCGCCGTCGCCCCCGGCGCCGCCAGGATCCGCTACACGATCGCGATGCCAGAGGACAGTCCCTTGCGCGATGGCAACGTGATCGACCACGGCCGTCGCCGCATCCGGCACTGGAACGTCACGGAGCACCCGATCGCGCCCTGGATCTGGAGGCAGATGATCGAGGCGATCGCCTGGGGTGAGCAGCCAGGGTTCCTCATCCGAGACCGCGACCGTAGCTATGGCGGGGACTTCATCGCACGCGCTCCACGGATCGGGATCGAGACGATTCTGACTCCGTTGCGCGCACCGAACGCCAACGCCATCGCCGAGCGGGTGATCGGGACGCTCCGGCGCGAGTGCCTCGATCACGTTATCGCCGTCAACGAACGGCATCTGAGGCGGATGCTTGGTGAGTACGTCCAGCACTACAACGCGATGCGGCCGCATCGGTCATTGGCGCTCGACTCTCCGGAGGGACGCAAGCCGGTGCAGCGGATGCCGAGCCAGCGAGTCGACAGCAAGCCGGTGCTAGGAGGTTTGCATCATGAGTATCGGTGGGCTGCATGAGGTTTTGCCGCCCCACGAGATCAAGCAGCTCGTCCGCGACCGGGTCGCGCCGGGGCGCTCACTGGGTCACAGCGACTGCTAATCACATAGCTCGAGGCGGACGCGGGCAGCTCGCACCTCATCTCAAGGATGCCGCTCCGACTCAACGGCGGCAGCGCACCGTGCGCCGATCCAGGATCAACGTGATGTAGCCCGTGTTCGATTCGACTGGCGGTGACGTGTTCTCAGGCGGGTGATCCACCGCGAGCAGTCACGATCTCCACCTCGTTTCCGTCCGGATCGTCGATATAAAACGCCTCAACTTCCATGAAGGGGTGTTCGCCGCTGCGAACCTCAAAGCCATCCGCCTCGAGGCGGCCGCGCAACCCATCGAAGTCCTGCCGGGTGACCTCCAGCCCGATGTGGTGAACGTCAGCCTCCGACTTTCGGGTTGCCGCGCGCGATCGTCCCGGCGGCCGCTCTGACAGCACGATCTGCTGGGGAACCCCGGTGCCCCGTTCACCCACGAGGAGGAACTTCGCTGCTAGCTCCGGTGGTGAAAAGACTTCGAGCCCGAGCGTATCGCGGTAGAACGCAAGCGATCGCTCGATGTCGTCCACCATGAACACGATCTCTGCGAGTGCGCGTATCGCCGTCATGAGTAAACCTCCGCTCCGCTGTGGCTGCAGCGTACCTCCGCCGATGGGGATCTCGGGTGTTGTCGCCTTCATCAAACGCTGGGTTCCGGGACGACGTAAGATCGTCTAAGAGACAAGCGCGCATGGGTCTCGTCGCGCGCAGGGGCCCGCCACACCTGGGTTGTGGCGGAGGTGCGCCGCCGCTGCAACAGAGACCTGTTTCAGCGGGACTACGAACCAACGATCGAGCCCGCAAAGACGAGGCGAACGCGAGGGGTCAGGTGAAGCCACGCGGTGGGACAGTCACGGGCGCGACCGCCGCTACGCTCGCCGAGGCTCGGACGGCGACGCGAGCAAGCGCCTGTGCATCGATACAGAGCGGTGGCACCTGGGAGCAGGTGACGGATGCTGTCTGCGAAGCCCTGAACGTTAGCGAGCCCGATCTCGCAGTCGTCTTCGTGGATTCGCACTTCGCCGCTCACTACGGAGACGTGCTCCGGAGGATTCGCGAAGCGACGGGGGCCCGTCATCTGATCGGATGCAGTGGGCAGGGCGTGATCGGACCCTCGACCGAAGCCGAGCAGGAGCCTGCCATCTCCGTGATGACCCTCGACCTGCCGGGCGTGGTGCTCACCCCCCTCGCACTAGTCGACGGTGTAGATCCGGGTGACCTGTTCGAGTCGGTCGAGGCGGCTCGCGCCGAGGCGTGGTTCGTCTTCGCCGACCCGACTACGCACGTCGAGCACTGGATCAGTTCGGTCGACGATCGCGCGCCCGGGACCCCTGTGCTCGGGGGCATCGCGTCGTCGCGCAGCGGAACAGACGGGATCGCGGTCTTTCTGGAAGACGGTGTCTACCCGCGCGGTGCGGTCCTGCTCGGAATCGCCGGCGAGATCGAGGTTCACGCGCTGGTCGCCCAGGGCGCCGAGCCCATCGGTCAGTCGTGGACGCTGACAGACTGCGAATCCAATCTCGTGAGGACGATTGGCGGACGCCCGGCTGTGGATGTGCTCCGCGAGACCCTTGACCAGCTTGACGACGAGACTCGGGAACGCGCCCAGCGCAACCTGCTGGTCGGTCTGGCCATGGACGAGTACCGCGACGAGCATGGTCGGGGCGACTATCTCATCCGCAACATCATTGGTTTTGAGCGCGAGAGCGGGGCGATCGCGATCAGCGCCGTGCCGCGGATCGGCCAGACGATTCAGTTCCAGTTCCGCGACGCCGCCGCGGCCGATGACGACCTGCGCACCCAGCTGGCGGCCTTCCGAGCAGAATTAGCACCGGACCGGACGGTGCTCGGGGCGCTGCTTTGTGCCTGTAACGGGCGGGGGCAGTCGCTCTTTGGCGTCCCGCACCACGACGCCCAAGCGCTCACCGAGACGCTGGGCGCGCTGCCGACGGCCGGTCTGTTCTGCAACGGTGAGCTGGGACCAGTGGGCGGGCAGACGTTCCTGCACGGTTTTACGGCCAGTATCGGATTATTGACCGCACGGTTGCACTAGCGTGAGCGCTGTACCTGATTCCTGGACGGGCAATGGCAAAGCAGGCGCGGTTCGCAGAACGACATGAGCACACAGAGCGGTGCTCAGCGCTGTATGAGGAATGGAAGCGCAACCACGCCGTTGTGCAGGACATGAGTGGCCGCTACTCGCGACAGCACGTGCTCAACGCGCGCAGCGAGCGCGAGCGCTACGAGCACGAGCTGGGCCTCATTGGTTGCTCGGGAGAGGCGCGGCGAAGGATCGAACGCGATGCCGAGATCGCCGAACATGGACGACCGTTGTTGTAAACAGGCCCGCTCAGTCGGCTACTCATGTCCGGTTGTCCACGCAGAAGCGACCCCCCGTGGCGCCTTTCGGCGGTTCAACATGACCGATGAGTCCGCGGCCCCTGCCAGCGGAGGCGGCGAGAGAGCGAGCGAGAAATGGTCGGGAACTCTGAAGACACGCACGAACCGACGCAGAAGCTGGAACGTCCCCGGGACGAGTTCGGCCGGCCGCTGCCCGCCGGCTCCGTCTCCCGGCTCAAGCTCGAGGACTTCGACGCGCTCTCGATTGAAGAGAATCATCAGCTCGGGAAGCGGTACTTCAACGAGCGCCAGTTCTTCGGCGTACATGAGGCATGGGAGACCGCCTGGCGAGATGCCCGCGGGACCGACGATGAAGAGTTCTTCAAAGGGCTGTCGCAACTCGGTGCCGGCTACACGCACTACCAGCGTGGCAATGCGCATGGGGCGCAGGCGTTGGTGCGTCGCGGACTAGGCCGGATCGCGCAGTACGGATCGACTCACCGAGGCATCGACATCAACACGCTTGCGCGCGACGCGGCCGAGCAGGCAGATCGCTTCGAGGCAGCGGAGCGCCGTACGGAGGCGCCGCCTCAGGTCAACCCACCGGAGCTCTGAGACGTGACGGGCGGCGCCAGCTCACGGCCGTATCATGGGCGCCGACACCCTTCGGCGCCGGTCCTATCGAGTGGCCGTGGTTGTTGCGCGTCACCTGAGCGCCGTGGGCCGCAGTACGATCCGTGTGGGTGGCATGCGCATGCAAGCCTTCCGCCTCTGGCTTAACGACCAGCAGGATCGCGACGAAGCGGTCGGGGAGCTGTCGCGCCTCGTGAGACTGGATGCTTGCCAGGCCAAATTCGACTACGACAGCGTGCGTGCTCACCTGGCGCGCGAACATCACGCGACTGACTCGCTGCTGGCCCAGCTCGATGTTGCGCGCGACGAGTGGGCCCTCCGGTCTGGCGTGCCGCCACGCGACGAAGCCAGCAAGGACTTGAACAATGACTGAGGGCAATATCAAGGTTCTCGACGTTGGCTGCTTGCTCTGGGGACCATCTTCTTTCTACTCGCGACCATTGCCATCATCTCGGTTATCCAAGGAGATGAGGATGCGTGGGCAAGGGGTTTAAGTTCGACGCGGCGTGGACGGCAAAACTTGATCCGTGCGGTTCGATGCTGAGATAGCAGAGTATCGGCGAGCCACGAGAGGCTCGTCTGTGCTCTACCTCCGTCTGCTTGTCGCAGCACTCTTCGCATCGGTCCGCGCCCGCCGAGATCTCGTCCTCGAGAACTTGGCGCTGCGGCATCAGCTCGCCGTCTACACAACGCGGTGGGGCGCCGTCCGCATCGTCGGCGAGCTGCGTGCCCTTGGCTTCGAGGTCAGCGCCCGCACCGTGAGTCGCTACCGCCGGCAAGCGCTGCGGCGCCCCCCGAGCCAGTCGTGGCGCACGTTTCTCCGCAACCACGCGTCCAGCATCTGGGCCGCCGATCTGTTCACGGTCCAGACGCTCGCCTTCCGCACGCTCTACGTGCTCATCGTGATCGACCACGACCGGCGCCGCATCCGGCACTGGAACGTCACGGAGCATCCGAACGCGCCCTGGATCTGGCAGCAGATGATCGAGGCGACCGCCTGGGGTCAGCAGCCAGGGTTCCTCATCCGAGACCGCGACCGTAGCTATGGCGGAGACTTCATCGCACGCGCTCGACGGCTCGGGATCGAGACGATTATGACTCCGGTGCACGCGCCGAATGCCAACGCCATCGCCGAGCGCGTCATCGGCACGCTCAGGCGCGAGTGGTCTCGACCATGTCATCGCGGTCAACGAACAACATCTCCGGCGGGTGCTTGGTGAGTACGTCCAGCACTACAACGCGATGCGTCCGCATCGATCATTGTCGCTCGACTCTCCGGAGGGACGCTCGCCGGTGCAGCGGACGCCGAGCCAGCGAGTCGTCAGCAAGCCGGTGCTAGGAGGCTTGCATCATGAGTATCGGTGGGCCGCATGAGGTTTTGCCGTCCCACGGGTCCTGCAGCCGCCTCGATGGGCACATCGCGGTTCGGCAACGCTCGGCGACTGCTGGCGGAGGATCACACCGCGTGGCACCTCGCACCTTCCCCATGTCCAAGTTCGCCCCGAGCCCTGGTTCATCGAGCTCTGGGCGCCCCGCGCCGCGCCGGCTGGCACCGGTCCGTCGCGACGATCAACAGCAGGATCACCAGCCAGTGATGCCTGACTGCCCTGGCCCGGCCGTCCCCGGCGACGTGCGGCCCCCACGCACCCTCCTCGGCGGCTATCTCGCCGTCGGCTCCACTGGCGAGTGGCTCAGGGCCTGGGCCGCCGTGCTCATTCTCCTCGGTCCCGCCAGGCTCGTCCTTCGCCTCGCCACGGCGCTGCCAGACCATGGCCCCGCGCGCCTGGGTCGTCGGGCGGCCTGCCGGGCCGCCGAGCGGTGGTGGGCTCGGCTCGCCGCCCGCCTCGTCGGTCTGCGCATTCACATCAGTGGTCTCGAACACATCGACCCCGATGAGAGATACGTCGTCATTTCCCTTCACGAGGGTTTCGCCGACGGCCTCGCCCTCCTCCATCTCCCCCTCTCGCTCACGGCCGTCGCTCGCGACGAGCTCGCCACCTTCCCGCTGCTCGGCGGCCAGCTCAGGCGCGGACGGCACCTCTTCGTTCGCCCCGAGCGCCCGGTCTCCGCCGCACGAAGCCTCCATCGCGGCGCCCGCACTGCCATTGGAGCCGGGGAGAGCATCCTCCTCTTCCCCCAGGGCTCCATCCTCGGCATCGAAATCGCATTCCAGCCCGGAGCGTTCACGCTCGCGAGTCGCCTCGGCCGCCCGCTCCTGCCGATCGTCGTTACGGGCGGCCACCGAGTCTGGGAGCACCCCTTCACACCGGCGTTGCGCCAGCACCGGTCGATGAGCGTCGCCGTCCTCCCACCTGTCCCGCCAGATGAAGTCGTCTCTCGGCGAGCAACGATCGAGCGCGGCATGAAAGAGCTTGCTCTCGTCAGCGCCACGCCACCTCGACACTTCGAGCCCGATCGCGACGGCTACTGGGACGGTTATCGCTACGAGATCGACCCCGCTTTCCCCGAGCTCGCCCGGCGGGTAGCCGGCCATCGCCAGCGTGCTGTGCGCACCGACCGCGGCTAGCCCGGCCGGCCGGCAGCGCCGGGATGAGGCAGCGGCCCGATCGGGTCGTGGATCTTCTTGCCCGGGTGTTTAGGGACGCTCTGAACTGGCCGCGAAATGCGGCCGATCAGGCTCTTCTGGGGCGTTCAATCGCTTGATGGTCAGGAATGCGGCCTGATCGGGGCTCGCGAGCGGCTCTGCGAGTGCCGTTTGGCGCTCGCTGCGGGATTCTGGGCGCACTGCGCCGTTGTTACGCAGCAAGTTGGCGCTCCGCTCGAACCATGTTGGCCAGCCCCAACAGCAACGCGAGCCGCTGCGTGTTCTTGAACAATCCGCGGTAGCGGACCTTGGCGTAGCCGAAGCGCACCTTCACGATCTGGAACGGATGCTCGACCTTCGCACGCACGGAGGCCTTGCGCTTCTCTTCGAGCCACTCCTCACCCTCCCGGTCGAGCAGTCGCCGCTTGCCCGGTCGCATGGCAACCTGCCACTGCACCGCACGCTCGCGCTGCTCCAGACGTTTTCCGATGCCCTGGTAGCCCGCATCGCCACAGACCAGCCTTTCGTTGCCGTGCAGCAGGTCGGGCGCCGCGGTGATGTCGCTCACGTTCGCCGCCGTCGTGTGGAGGCTGTGCACGATGCCGCTCTCAGAGTCCACCCCGATGTGCAACTTCATCCCGAAGTACCACTGGTTTCCCTTGCGCGTCTGGTGCATCTCGGGATCCCGTGCTCTGGCCCGATTCCTGGTCGACGAGGGGGCGCTGATGATACTGGCATCAACCACAGTCCCCTGTCTCAACTGCAGTCCTTCCGCCTCCAGATGGCGGTTGATCTCCTCGAGCAACCCCCTCCCCAGCGCGGCCGCCTCCAGCCGGTGGCGGAAGTTGAGAATCGTCGTCTCATCGGGGATCGCGTCCGATAGCCTGAGCCCCACGAAGCGCTGCACGGTGAGATTCTCGTACAGCGCGTCCTCCATCGCCGGGTCGCTGAGGTTGTCGACCAGTTGCACGATGTGCACCCGCAGCATCAGTGACAGTGGGTAGGGCTGGCGCCCCCGTCCCGGCATCGGGTAGTGGGGCGCAATGCGCTGCTCGAGTTGCCGCCACGGAACCAGCCGATCGAGTCGTTCCAGAAACCGCTCCCGGCGAGTCGTTCGCTTCTTCGCGTCGTAGTACAGCTCCGCGAACGTTGCCTCGCCCATCGCGCTCACCTCGTCATCTGGTCGAATGCCATACCATCCCGTGTAGGCATCTTAACAGATCATGCGGGTCTGTTCAGAGCGTCCCTAGCGGTCGGACCGGAGGGCAAACACGGCTTGCGCTCCCCGAGGCGCCTCAGCGCGGCACCCACTCCGCGCCGTCGGGACCGGGGCGACCGTCGCCCGGCGGAGGGGAAGGCCGGCGATCTGACCGCTCCCGGGAGGGATCCCATCGTCGAGACCGACTCGAGGTGTGCGTCGGGTCAGAGGTGTTCCCGGGCGTGGTCGTGGAGCCGGTCTGCCAGCTGTCTGATCTCCGTTGCCATCGCCAGCGGCGCACGCCACCCGGGCGGGATCGCCCCGGCCCCGTAGTAGGCGCCTGCGATCTGCCCGTAGATCGCCGTAGTCGTGTCGGCGTCCTCGCCGAGGTTCGCGGCGAGCAGAGCCCCTTGGCGGAAATCTCCGGAGCGGTGGAAGGCCCAGAGTGCCGCCTCGAGCGAGGCGACGACGTAACCGGTGCCCCTGATCTCCGGCGGCTGGCGACTCTTGAACGAGCCATCGGCGATGCGGGCGATCTCCGCCGCCAGTGGTTCGCGATCCCAGAGCCCCGCTGCCGGGCAATAGCGTCGCGAGAGGAGCGTCTCCTTGTCCGCACCACCGAGTGCGCCGACCAGGAGCCCCGCGAAGTAGCGGCAGGCGTCGACGGCCTCCCGGGCGCCGTGGGTCGTCCGCGAGCTGTCGGCGGCTAAGGCGATGGCCTCTGCCGCATCTTCTGCGAAATACATCGGCACCGGCCCAAGCCGCATCAGCGAGCCGTTTCCGGCGGTCCCGGGGTCGGTGGGGCCGGCGTAGGGGTCTCCGCTCTGCTCGAATCGCACGAGGGCGCCCCTCACGGTCACGCCGATATCGAAGCAGCGCCCGTTCGACGAGAGGTAGCCCTCGCGCCACCAGCGGACGTACCGCTCGATCTGGTCCATCGGGTCTGAGCCGCCCCGCTCGAGGAGGCTGGTGGCGAGGCACAGGGCCATCGAGGTGTCGTCGGTCCACTCTCCGGGCTTGAGCGCGAAGGGTCCGCCCCCGACCATGTCGTCGATCGGCGCGAACCTCCCCGGTGGCTTGAACTCGAGGGTGGTGCCGAGCGCGTCGCCCGCTGCCAGCCCCAGCAGGCACCCGCGGAAGCGCTCTCGCATCGTGAGTCCGGACTGAGGCACCGCCGCAGCTGATGGCTCCGCCCAGCGGCGGATGTACTCGCGCTGTTCGCGGGTCTCGGGGGAGATGGGTTTGTCGTGGACCTTCTCCACGCCCGCCCACCACTCCGCGATCTGGCGCAGGGCCCCATCCCCTGTCATCCCGTGGCGGACGAGCCAGCAGCCGACCACCGTGCCGGTTCGTCCGACCCCACCCCAGCAGTGGAGGTAGACGTTCTTGCCGTCCGCCATGGCCTCGTCGATCGCATCGAGCGTGGCCGCCATCTCAAGCGGGCTTGTGGGGACTCCGACGTCAGTGATGGGATGCCGCTCGTGTGTGACTAGCGACCCGAGGCGGCCTCCCTCTTCGGCCGCGATCTCGGCATACGGCGAGAGTTCTCGGGCCTCGGTCAGGTCGATGAAGTGGTCGACGCCGGCGCCCAGCAGCGTCCGGAGCCTCGGTGCCGCCTCTCTGGGACGGGGCGCACCCGGGTACTCGCCGGCGGCGAAGCGGCCCGGCCGCACCCAGTAGCTATTGGGGATCGGGCGGGCGGCTTCTTCGTCTCGGGTCATCTTCGCGGCGGCTTTCGGTTGGCTCTCAGGGGCCCGCTCCCCTGGGGGGCTGGCGCGCAGTACTCTACCACTCGATGATCCCACCTGCCCGGCGTCATTGGGGGTGCCCGGGAGCCGGCGCAGCCAGGGATCCGGCCGACAGCACCCCGGAGGGCGGAGCGTGACCCCGCCTTCCCGGAGAGCCGGCGGCTCAGGGGCCGGGGCCTGGCAGCCAGGAGGCGGGTTGAGCCGACCCCGAGACTCCCCAGCTCTCGCCCAGGTGGAAGACCTCCCAGACCGCCAGCCGGAAGACGTCGTAGGGGAGCCAGCCGTACCCTCCCGCTCCCCAGGCCTGGCCCCATGAGTTCCGGACGAGCAGCTGCCGCCCCGGCTGGTCGTAGCCGGTCGCCACGACGGCGTGCCCGCCGAGCGGTGCCTCGGTGTGGCCCCCCGATGCGATCCGACCGGTCGCGTCGGGGTCGAACCAGGCCACGGTAAGCGTCAGGACGACGACGACGAGGTGGCCCCCGGAGAGGCTCTCGAGAGTGGACTCGAGGGGGTCGCGCTCCGCGCGGTGGCCGCGCGTCCGGTAGAGGGCGCCGAGGGGCCGCACGACGGAGGGGAGACCGTACGGCCAGTCGGCCTCGAGGCACTGGCCGGGAAACTCGAGGGCGGCAAGGGTCCCTGAGACCGTCGCGCCGAGGCCGGGTTCCCGGTCGTTGGCGATGGCGAAGCGGTGGAGCGCCTCGACGGCAAGATAGTCGCCCTGGCCCTGCTGGCACTCGTGGACCGCCGAGGCGGCGAAGGAGAGGCAGGTCGGGCGTTCACCCTGATCGCGGACGGCCCCCAGCCGGCGGCGGAGGTCCACGGCCTCTGGCCTCGGGGCGGGCCGCTCCCCGGCCCTCACGCGGCGACCTCCCGGTGCTGCTCGCTGTAGAGCCCTCGCCGGGGCCGGCGGCTCGTCCGGACCAGCACCCGGAACTCCTCCCGCACCTGATCGGGGCGCCAGGGCCGGGCGAGCCGGCAGTGAAAGACGCCCCCGCGCTCCCGGCCCGCCCTCAGCTCGAAGGTCCGCACACCCTCCCCGCCGACGGCCGATGATCGGGCCCAGGGCGATCGGGCGGCGGTCCCGAGGGCGGGGCCCGGGGGGGAGAACTCGTCGATCTGGAGCCCCAGTCCGCGGGGCAGCTCCAGCTGCCAGCGGTACCCCGTGCTGGGGTTCTCGGGGAGCGAGA
The DNA here is from genome assembly GCA_965249675.1 of Dehalococcoidia bacterium. GTDB lineage: Bacteria > Chloroflexota > Dehalococcoidia > UBA2979 > UBA2979. Next base: position 458,132 of record OZ252250.1, on the reverse strand, counting down.
GGCGGAGTGCATCATCCTGGCGCGCCCAGATGCTGCGGGTGTGGGGCCCGATCGTCCAGACATCGATCTTGGGGTCGGTCAGGAGACGGGAGGTGAGCCGGTGCTTGATCGTCCTCGGGCGGACCGCGCGGAGCTCGGGGTACTGCCCGCGGCCGAGCCAGCCGAGCGCGCGCAGCCGGCTCAGGGTGGCGAGGTAGCTCGTGCCGAGGCGCAGCGCGAGCTGGTAGGCGCCGTCTGCCGTCACACGGCCGCGGGAGATGCCGAGCGATCGGGCGACCCGGGCCACCGTCCGTTCGGGCATCAGGAAGACCGCAGCGAAGCGCTGGGCCTGCCGCTCCTGTCTCCCGTAATGGCCCGGTCCCTCGATGTGCCCGGCGGGATCGAGACCCAGGTCATGGCCGAGCACGTGATGTCCGAACTCGTGGGCGGCGGTGAAGCGCTGGAGCCCCGGGTGGACCTTGAGATTGACGACGATGCCCCCCTCGCCCGCTCGCTGGTAGAGGCCGAGCAGCCGGTCGAGCGGCTGGAACATCAGCCAGAGGCCGGCCCGGTGGATCTGCCCGTAGACGTCGACGGCGGCAGGGGGCGGCGTGCCCCAACGCCCGGGGACCACCCGGGTCTCTGCCCCGTCCGGCTCGCCCCCCGGAGGCCCGGCCTCTCTCACCCCCGCGGCCTGGGCCTCGCCGCCGAGGAACTCCGCGAACCTCAGCACGTGCCAGCGGTCGGCCTGCGAGAGCTCTCCGGTCCTCCGGTAGAGCGCCTCGCGGGCCGGGTCTGCCACCGGTGCTTCCCCGAGCAGCGCCCCAGGGGTGGTGCGGTAGAGGCGCGCCAGGCGGAGGAGGTCGCCCGGGCTCACCTCTCGCCTGCCCGCTTCCCAGACCGGGATCGAGGCCGCCGAGACGCGGAGCGCGCGGGCCGCCTCCAGCCGCGAGAGACCGAGGTAGAGCCTGGCCTCCCTGAGCTGGCGGGGGAGGTCTGGCCCGCGAGCCCCGCTCTCCGAGTTTCCTGCATCTGGCACGTTCGCTCCGATCTCCGCCCGCTCTGTTTCTGGCTCCCGGCCGCCTGGTTGACCGCCCAAACCGGCGAGGACGGTTCGGCCGGAGTGCGCCACGATACGGAGGGGCTGTCCCCGGGCTGTCCCACGGCTGTCCCGGGACGCTCCCCGCGGTGTCACAGCCCCGATCGGGAGCGTTACGAGACCGATCGGCGGGGTGTGGCCCGGGCCCGAGGTCCGCCCGGCGTGCGGATGGACGAGAGGGACGGCGAGGGCCGATCGTCTGCGTCGGCCCTTCCCCACGGGCGCCTCACCCGAGCGGGAGTGGGTCGCTCGCGGCGACCGGAAGACGCTCACCGGCAGGCGGGCGTGCCCGACTCTCGGCGAGCTTCCGCGGGAGCGGGGAGGCCGCTACGGTTCGCGCTCACCAGCGCCGCCGCCCCACCCCGGCGGGCGTGAGGCTCGGGCTGAGAGGGCACCCCGGATGCCGAATCCGGTCGTGCACGTTGAGATGGCGGGGAGCGACGATGCGAAGCTCCGGCAGTTCTACCGCGACGCCTTCGACTGGGAGGTCGATGCCGAGAACCCGATGCAGTACGGCCTCGTGCAGCCCCGGGGCGAGGGCATCTGGGGCTGCATTGGCGCGGGGCCTGCCCCGAGCGTGACCCGCTGTAACTCACCGGAATATGTGCCGCACATATTCGACGTCCAGGTCGACGATCCGGAGGCGACGCTCGCGCCGGTCCGGGCGCTCGGCGGCGAGACGGTGCAGGAGATCACGGTCATCCCCGGGATGTGACGATGGCGACCCTCCGAGACCCCGAGGGCAACGTGATCGGGATCGTCGATGGAGGGCGCCCGCCGCGGAGTAGCGCACGAGGCGCCGAGAGCTCCCTCCTGGTCCCCGATGTGTCGCCCGAGTGAGCCGCCCGAGCGGCAGCAGCGGCGGGCGGGCACGCTCGCCGCTGCCCGGAGGAGCGCCCCTCCGCGGGCGGAGAGCGGCCGCTCCAGGACCGAGGCCGCCGATGCGTGCGGGCCGGCGCCGCGGCTGCGCTCTGGACGCTGCTCCCTAGCGCGGTGCGAGGCAGCGGCTGAGGTGCGGCTGCACCGCCGCCAGTGCCCCGAGGAGACTCCCCACGTCGGCTTCGTACTGCTCCTGACCGCGCGATCGATCGGCGAAGTTGAGCGCGAGGTCCTGGGCGACCCGGCTGATCCAGTAGTCGGCGCGGGCGGCGCTGAGGAGCGCGGATTCGCAGTTCGCGCCCCACCTGCCCAGATCGCGGTGCCCCTGGATCGCCTCCGACTGGAGCGCCGCCCGATCGCGGATCTCCCGGGCCGCCCGCACGGCCTCCTCGGGATCTCGCTCTCGGAGTTCGCGCAGCGTCATCAGCGCGGCGACGAGTTCGTCCGTTTCCACGGCGGTCCGGCCGAGGAAATCTGCCGCGTCGCTGCGGGTCTCTGAGGATGATCGGGCGCGGATCTGGAAGGCGTGGGGCGGCGACCATGCAGTCCATCCGCCCGTCCGACGCTCCCGCACCTCGATCGTGTGAGACCCGACCCGGAGCCCACGCAGAGAGAGGTCCGCTTGCTCCACCGGGTCTCCCCCGTCGATCCGGTAGCGGGCTTCATCCGGGTCTTCGAGATTGCTCGTCATGAGGAGGAGGGGCGTCGCGGCGGGGAGGCCGGCCGCCGCCGATGCGCGGCAGGTCTCGGCATCCGGCCAGTCCTCCTCCTGGCGATCCCGGCAGAGGGCAGCGATCTCGGGCAGGTCGGACTCCGCCTGAGGCGGTCCGACCGGGCCGGCGGTGCGCAGCGAGGGGAGGAGGGCCCGGATGCTCTCGGCGGAGATGGCGTAGGCGACGCCCTCGACCGATTCGTCGGTGACCTTCGACAGGATCAGGCCGATCACCTGCCCGCAGCGATTGAGGAGCGGCCCGCCGCTGTTTCCCGGGTTGGCCGGCGCGTCGGTGCGGATGTAGGACTCGCCGTTCAGCGTGAACTGCTCCGAGATGATCCCGCGCGTGACGCCGGCTGTGAGGGTGCGCTGCCCGAGCCCGTATCCGAGGAGGAGCGACTCCGCCCCGTTCTGTGGGGCCGCCCCCCATGGGATCGGCACGGCATCGCCCTCGATCCCGAGGATCGCGAGGTCGGTATCGGCGAGGAGGCCCGTGACGGTGGCGGTGATATCCATCGAGCCGTTTAGGAGCTGGACGGATGGCGCCCCGGGGACGACGTGCGCGGCGGTCAGCCACTCCCCGTTCCCGATAAAGAAGGCCGTCCCCTGGTTGCGGCCGGCCCGTACCAGGGCGACGCTGCCCGAGACCCGGGACGCGACCGCTTCCGGCGTGCACTCGGAGTGCGGAGGATCGGGTTCTTGGGCGGAGGTGCTGACCGCGAGCTCGGAGCTGACGAGCCAGCTCCCGCTCTCCGGGACCGCCGGGAGGAAGCGGGTCCCGGGGAGGATGCGTTCGCTCCAGTGTCCGGTCGACTGGCGGCGGTGGAGTGCGAACTCCATCCGCCCGCCCTGGAGGCGCTGCGCGGCGATCCGCAGTTCGACGCTGCCCGAGGGCCCATCCGGCCCCTCGAGCATTCCGGTGATACCGACGGTCAGGGCGGAGCTCGACAGCCAGCGGCCGACCGGCGTCTCAGGCGGGAAGAAGCGGGCGGCCGGAAGCAGGCGCTCTCGCCAGAGCCCGTCCGCTCCCCGCTGCTGGAGCGCGAACTCCGTGCGGCCATCATCGAGCCGCCGGGCGGCGATTCGGACGTCGACCTCACCATGGGCGCTCTCGGCAGTGGCCGCGCCCCACAGCATGCCGACCAGGGCGAGCGCTGCTGAGATCGCGAGCTGTCTACGCATCGCCTGCCCTTCGCCCGCGGATCATAGTCGCCGGCGCGCGAGGGGCGACAGGGCGAGCCCGGCCGAAGTCTGGGCTGGGGAGCCAGTGGCGCGTCGGGTTGAGGTCAGGGGGAGGGGGCGTGTCGGGGGCTAGCTGCCGCCGGCGGGTGGGTTGCCGTCCCCGCCCTCTGGCGTCGCGGTTGGCGTCGCGGTTGGTGAGGCGGTCGGCGTCGCGGTTGGTGAGGCGGTCGGCGTCGCGGTTGGTGAGGCGGTCGGCGTCGCGGCTGGCGAGGCGGTCGGCGTCGCGGCTGGCGAGGCGGTCGGCGTCGCGGTCGGTAAGGCCGGTGGCTGTTCGCTGAGGTAGCTCGCCGCCACCACGAGGCCCTCCTCGGCGCTCGACTGGGCGGCTTCGAGGACGGCCTTGTCGCCCGGCGCCACGCTCGCCTGGCTCAGCAGTTCCGTGCTGCCGTGCGGGCCCGAGGTGGCGAGTTGGAAGCTGACCACGTGCTCGGGTTCGATCTCGCTCGCGTTCGTCTCGATCTGCTCGATCAGGCCGTCGGTGGTGGCTGTCAGTACACCGAGGAGCGTCTGGTCGACCGTCTCTCCGGCGTTGACCCGCTCCTCAAGGCGACCGACCGCCACCTGGAGGATCCCGAGCTGCTGGTCGACGCTCAGGTTCGTGAGGTTGGGGCTGGCGGGGTCAGGGGCCTGGATGGCCTGGGTGGCCGCCGTGGTTTCCGCGATCTCGGTCGGTCTCGCGGCGACGATAGGGTCGGCGGCGGTCGGTACGGGCTCGGTGCGGACCAGCTCGGGGCCCGGTGCGGTCGCCGGGAGCGTGCTCACGAACCAGACGGTCGCGATCAGGACCGCGGCCGCTGCGGCCATCGTCGCCATCCGGCCGCGCATACGTCGAGGCCAGGGGAGCGGCCCACGGGCCGGGGCGGCCGCCTCTGCGAGCGCGGCCCGGCGGGATCCCCGCGTGACGATGCGCTCGCGGCTATCGGCGTGGAAGCGGAGGAAGCGATCTCCGGCCGATGCCTCGCTGAGCGCCGCGCGGACGCGGTCGGCCGTCTCGAGCAGCGAGGCGAGCTCGGCGTCGTCGCCCGGGTGACGGCCGGAACCGGGCTCGCCGCCCCCGGCGAGCTGGCCGGCCTCTGCGCGTGCCAGCTCCTCGGCGAGGCGGGACACCTCGAGGTACTCGCCCTCGAGGCCTGCCTGGTGGAGCAGCCTCCCGGACTCGTCCTGCCCCCAGCGCCCGTTCCCGTTCATGATCTCGCCGTCCTGCTCGCCACGGCGGTGGCCTCCTGCTCGGCCAAGAGCTCCCGCAGCCGCCTGACGCCCTTGTGCTGGAGCACCTTGACGTTGGCCTGCTGCTTGCCGAGCGCCTCTGCGGTCTCGGCGACGTTCAGGCCGGCGCCGAAGCGCAGTTCAATCACCTCGCGCTGGGCGTTGGGGAGCTGGCTCACGAGTGCGAACACCTCATCGATCGCGAGCTGGGTCTCGGCCAGCTCGGCCGGGCCGCGGCGGTTGTCCGGTAACCCCTCGGGGATCTCTGCGGTCGGGCCACGCGCGCCGGCGCGGCGGTGGAAGGAGGCGACGTGGTTGCGGGCGATGCGGAAGAGCCAGGCGGCGAAGGGGCTGCGGTCGCCCGAGCCGAGCGGCCGCCACTCGAAGCGGTCCAGGGCGTCCAGCGCCTTGAGGAAGATCTCCTCGGCGAGGTCCTCGGCGTCGCTCTCGTTGCCGACGCGGGCGAGGCAGAAGCGGTAGAGGCGGGTGATATACGTGTCGTAGAGGCTGCCGACGGCGTCGGGCTCGCCGCGCGCGCCCTGCTCAACCCACTGGCGTTCACGGGTAACAGACCACCCCTGCTGCTCTGGAGCCGTCTCCAAGGGGGTTGCCTCCACCCGCACGCGGTACGCACCCAGGTCTGCGCGACCGGGCAGGGCGGGCTGATGCCCCGATGCCCGAGAGCCGCTGAGTGGATGGTCAATTGTACGCACTCCCCGCCGGAGGCGGCGTCCGATCGCTTCCCTGCACTCTTGGAAACGCGCCGCGAGGCTTCGGGGTTAACAGGCGGGCCGTTCAGGCGGGGAGGCGGTACGGTTCGTGGGAGGCCTGGTGCCGGGTGGGGCCCGGGGCGGTCTGGTGCCTGGACGCGTTAACCTCAGGGCCGCGGGGGCGTTATCATAAGCGTGCCGGGACATGCTGTCTTGGGGGTAAGCGCGTCTCAAGAGATGCACCTCTCTCCCCGGACCGGTAGTGTACCTGTTGGCAGAGACTGCTTCTGGTGGAGTTGGGGTCGAGCGGCGTTTGTGGCGTTCAGCTCGAGCGGCGGCATGAGCCCGCCTGGCCATGACTCACCCGGAGGCCCGCGATCGGAGGAGTATCGGAGAGGCCCCAATCGCATTGCGAACAACGATTCTTCTCTCAGAAAGAGGATACGTTTTGAAACTTTTCAGTAGATTGGGTGGGCTGGTCGCCGTCGTCGCCATCTTGATGGCCGCCGGCTCCCTGCTGGTTGCGCCGGTGGCTGCGCAGACGGAGGATCTCGGGCCCTTCAGCTCGATCACCATCAAAGGCAACATAGAGGTCACCAGTAGTACCCTGGGCACTCATGCCAGCACTGTAACGCCCGATTCGGTCACGCAGATCACCCTGCGGGCCAGCGGGACCGCGTCAAGATGGGCGGACCTTGAAGTATCCACGGGGTCGCTCAGCGCGACCAAGGACGGGGATACTTCTGATGAGCTGCGGGTCCAGCTAAAGAACCGCACAGTAGACGGCACGGCCGATCCAGATATCAGCGTGAAGGTTTGGTACCACGCGCCGGATATCAGCAGTCCTGCACCGGTCGACCTCAAGGGGACGCTGCGTGGTGTTGCGGGGGCCCCACTCCTCCTGTTCTTCGACATCGTGCCAGGGCCGACTGCGATCGTCATCGAGACCAAGCCGGCGTCGATCAACGCCGACACAGGAAACATTGCGATCACGGTCCACCTGAAGCGTGGCGACACGGAATTCGCGGGTCCGATCGAAGTCTCGACCAACCGCGGACGTCTTCAGCTGGCCGTCGCCGCCTGCTCAGCCACGTTTGATGACATGAACGACGACGACGCTCGAACCTGTGACGCCACGGCTACTGTGGCGGCCGGGGCGACCGTGGTCCTGATCGGAAATGGTGACGTGCTGGGGGTTGCCACGGTTGAGTTCGAGGCTGGTAGCCTGAGCAATTCAGTTGACATCACCCTGACTGGCGACGCCGACAGCGCGACTGCCGAGGCAGCAGCGGCAACGATGCAGGCCGGGGACAAGGATGGCGCCACTACCACTAACCTCATCACCGTTACGGTCGAGGACTCGAACGGCAACGTGCTCAAGGGCATCGAGGCCTCGGGCGATGTGACGGAACCGGACGACGATCCGATCTTGTATTCGACTGATTTCGATGCAGGGAAGGCAACGTACTGTGATGCGGATGCTGCTACTGCATACAACGGGGCCCAGGATCCGGTTCTCGTCAATAGCGATGATGGCTTCAGGGTACCTGGTACAAACAGCAAGGGTCAGTGCGTGATTGCGATCACGACCGATGAGGACACTGCTCTCGGTGAGCACGTCGTCGAAGTTACCGTTACTGGTATCGATGACGCGATCGAAGTAACGATCACAGTTGTTGGCCCTGTCGACGCGATCACGACCGATGCTGAGGCATTCATTGAGCCTGGATCTCGGAACGAGATCACGGCCTCGGCCGTTGACGAAGACGGTGATGCGGTTGGCCCGGGCTTAGCTGCGCAGGCATTCCTCATTGAGGGCGACGGATATGTGGACACGTCGAGCGCCGTCACCGACGCTAGCGGTCAGTACGAGGTCGTCTTCCTCGCACCAACGACCGGGACGAGTTCGATCGTGATCGAGATCGGCGGCGTGCAGGAGCGGGTCACGTTGACAATCGGCACTGAGCCGGTCGTCGAGCCCGAGCCCCCCGAGATGATGGAGCACGGCTTCTCCACCACGCTGGGGAGCGGTGTCAACCTCACCACCTACACGGGTTCCACTGGTGAACTCGCGATGGACGCTGCAGAGGCCGGCGTGAGCCTGGTCGCTGTGTCGGTTGACGGTGAGTACATCACGTACATCGTCGGCGCTCCGACATTCGCGAACGAGCCGTTCAGCGATCAGTTCCCCGATGGCCTCGACGGGGTCATCGTGGTTGCGGTCGTCAACTAAGCAGGTGATGGGGTAACCCAACCCCGCACCTGACATCGGTCGGGTGCACCGGGGCCGACTGGCCCCGGTGCACCCGGGCCGATGACCGAATGGAACGACGAAGGAGTCGCTAGTGACCATTCTTGGAAAGACGCTGGCTCTGAGCGCCGTGCTGGCAGTTGCGGTGGCCCTGTTCGGGTCGCTGACAACCACAGCTCACGCTCAGGTCGTGGGCTATACCGCCTACGGCACCGGCACCACCGCCGGGTACGTCGTTGAGGCGTACCGCGGCGACACGCTCTGCGGGTCGGCCACGGCTGACGCCGACGGGAACTGGGGCCCGATTAACCTCAACCCGTCAGACGACTGCGCGTGGGCCGATGGTGACACCATCACCTTCCACGTCGGTGGGATGATGGCCATGGAGACGGCGACGTGGGAGCCCAACGGGTACCCCGCTGACCTCACCGCGGGCATTGTCTTCGCCCCGATGGGAGAGACAGACCCAGACCCAGAGATGGCAGCTCCGGATCCGAGCGACACCGGTAGCGCCGGTCTCGCCCAGAGCACGGGTGCAAACTCGATCGCAGTGCTGCTGCTCGCCGCCCTGGCGGCGACGGTGGTCGCAGGTGGTCGTGTCCTCGGATCACGCACGCGCTAGCGCGTTCTGATCAGAAGGCCCAGGACGGCCGGCCCCTCCCAGGGGCCGGCCGTCCTGCTATCCGGCGTTTGTTGATCTGACCGTTAGGGACGCTCTGAACTGGCCGCGAAATGCGGCCGATCAGGCTCTTCTGGGGCGTTCAATCGCTTGATGGTCAGGAATGCGGCCTGATCGGGGCTCGCGAGCGGCTCTGCGAGTGCCGTTTGGCGCTCGCTGCGGGATTCTGGGCGCACTGCGCCGTTGTTACGCAGCAAGTTGGCGCTCCGCTCGAACCATGTTGGCCAGCCCCAACAGCAACGCGAGCCGCTGCGTGTTCTTGAACAATCCGCGGTAGCGGACCTTGGCGTAGCCGAAGCGCACCTTCACGATCTGGAACGGATGCTCGACCTTCGCACACACGGAGGCCTTGCGCTTCTCTTCGAGCCACTCCTCACCCTCCCGGTCGAGCAGTCGCCGCTTGCCCGGTCGCATGGCAACCTGCCACTGCACCGCACGCTCGCGCTGCTCCAGACGTTTTCCGATGCCCTGGTAGCCCGCATCGCCACAGACCAGCCTTTCGTTGCCGTGCAGCAGGTCGGGCGCCGCGGTGATGTCGCTCACGTTCGCCGCCGTCGTGTGGAGGCTGTGCACGATGCCGCTCTCAGAGTCCACCCCGATGTGCAACTTCATCCCGAAGTACCACTGGTTTCCCTTGCGCGTCTGGTGCATCTCGGGATCCCGTGCTCTGGCCCGATTCCTGGTCGACGAGGGGGCGCTGATGATACTGGCATCAACCACAGTCCCCTGTCTCAACTGCAGTCCTTCCGCCTCCAGATGGCGGTTGATCTCCTCGAGCAACCCCCTCCCCAGCGCGGCCGCCTCCAGCCGGTGGCGGAAGTTGAGAATCGTCGTCTCATCGGGGATCGCGTCCGATAGCCTGAGCCCCACGAAGCGCTGCACGGTGAGATTCTCGTACAGCGCGTCCTCCATCGCCGGGTCGCTGAGGTTGTCGACCAGTTGCACGATGTGCACCCGCAGCATCAGTGAGAGTGGGTAGGGCTGGCGCCCCCGTCCCGGCATCGGGTAGTGGGGCGCAATGCGCTGCTCGAGTTGCCGCCACGGAACCAGCCGATCGAGTCGTTCCAGAAACCGCTCCCGGCGAGTCGTTCGCTTCTTCGCGTCGTAGTACAGCTCCGCGAACGTTGCCTCGCCCATCGCGCTCACCTCGTCATCTGGTCGAATGCCATACCATCCCGTGTAGGCATCTTAACAGATCATGCGGGTCTGTTCAGAGCGTCCCTAGCTCGGCCCCCCGGTGTTCAGCGCTCGGCGCTGGGCGGCGCGTACGGCGGTCGTGGTCGAGAGATGGTCGCTATCGGACCCTCGGCTGGGCCGCTCAGGCGCCAAGGGGGCCCGCCCCGGGCGCGGCAGGTAGCCCGCCGGCGAGCATCCGCGCAAGGTCGTATCCGGCTTGTCGCCCACGGCGAGCGTGCCGGTGGGCGCCGGAAGGCTGTGCGGCGGAGCGTCTGCACCTGCAGGCGGTGACCATCACGGACATCGGCGCCAGCATCGGGCGCCTCGCTCACCCGCTCGTGATGCGCCGGTTCTCAGCCCCCAGCGTCGGGTCTACCCCGACGTCAACCCGTGCCGGCGCGGCGCGAGACGGCCGCGCGTGATGTGGCCCCTCGCGAGATCGACCGGGCGCTAGATCTCGCCGAGCCCCCAGCCGATGCCGTTCCGGAGCAGCGTGCGGAAACCATCGGTCTCCCAGGACCCGAGCAGCTGCAGGGGTGGCCGGTTGTCCGGGGAGACGCTCTCGTGCACCGAGCGCTGGCTGTTCGTGGACGGTGTGTGGCAGTGCCCCAGGGTGGTATAGGCGACCGACCCCTGGCTGAGCCGGCGTTCGAAGGCGATCGCCCGCCGCGAGCCGCCCGGCAGGACGGCCGTGTCGGCCTCGTAGTAGAAGCCGGTCTCGCTCGGCGGCACCATCCCCCAGTCGGCGGTGAGCAGGACGTCGGTCTCGTCCGGCGCCTGGAGCTCGACCATGTAGGGCTCATCGATCGTCTCGAACATCGCGGGCAGCCCCCGGGTCAGGGGGTGCCGCAGGTCGGTCAGCTCGACCGCGAACTTGCGGATCGGCGGGTGGTGGATGAAGAAGCCCCCGAGCGTGTCGTGGTAGTCCATCTTCACCATCTCGCGCTGGGTGCTGCCCGGCCGGCGGGCCGCCTTGCCGCCGCTTGAGCCGTGGAGCGCCAGCCAGCGCCCGCCGGCCTCGACCCACTGGCGGAGGACCGTGTGTTGCTCCGAGGTGGCGACCGGCCCGGCCACGTAGGTGACGAGGAGCTTGCAGGCGGGCAGCCACTTCTCGATGTCCTCGTAGTCGCCGGAGACGGTCGTGTGGACGTGGTCGCGCTCCTTGAGCTGCTCGAGGATCCGCAGCCGCGCGTAGTCGTGGTCGTGCCCGGCCATCTGCCCGGCCGGGAAGCCGCCCGCGATCACATGCGCCCGCACCACATCGTTCGCCATCTCTCCAACCCCTCGCTTTGGTGCCGCTCGACCCGCCGCTCGGGCAGGTGCAGCACCGGGCTCTCTCCGGCATAGCCTATCCCCCGCGGCGGAGGCTGGGTAGCGCCTTGAGGACCACCTGAGGGGTCGCCTCCAACCAGCGCGAGACTCGCCCGCCGAGCGGCCGCTGGTGGCCCCGAGGAGATGCCCGCGGACGGCGCACAGACCACACCACGGATATGCTATCCGCAGCAGACGGCGGGGCCGCCTCCGAGCAGGCGAACGGCAGTCCCAAAGGGGGCCCTGGGCCAGAAGTGATGGAGCGACAGATGACGGTGGACAGGGCGGAGGGCGCCGCCGCCTTCGAGTATGACGAGAGCGTCATCGGGGTCGAGGTGGACGTCGGCGGTTTCGACCTCTCGCAGGAACAGATCGACGCCTACTGCCAGGCCGTGGGCGAGACCAACCCGCTCTACACCGACCGCGCCGCGGCGGCAGCCGGGCCGCACGGCGAGATCGTCGCACCCCCCGGCATGCTGCACACGATGCCGGTCGGCCAGGGGCTCGATCCCGGGCTCCAGGTCCACTTCAAGAGCAACGCCTTCCACGCCGGGCAGCGGATGGAGATCTTCCGGCCGATCCGGCCGGGCGACTCGATCCGGGCGCGCTCCCAGGTCAAGGAGATCTACGAGAAGACCGGCCGCACCGGCCGCATGGTCTTCGTCGTGCGGCGCATCAGTTACCTCAACCAGGCAGATGCCCTGGTGGCGGCGATCGAGCACTCCTTCGTGAGCCGCGAGATGGGGAACCGATGACCAAGATCGACTTCCAGGCCCGCTACTTCGAGGACGTCGATCCGGCCGATCAGTTCGAGGAGCCGTCCTTCCCGACCCTCGACGCCGTGATCGGCTGGCTGACGGTCGACGCCCCCCGCCGCGGCTGGATGGACGACGAGGCCGAGCGGCCCGAACTTCCGGCGTCACGCTTCATCGATGCCCGGCTGGCCCGCGACCAGGGCCTGCCGGGCGCGATCGTGCCGGGCTCGATGAGCATGGCGATCCTGACCCGGCTCGTCACCGACTGGATGGGGCCGACCGGCATGCTCCGATCGATCGAGGTCGACTTCCGCCGCCTGGTCCTCCACGAGGACAACCTGCGCTGCATCGGTCTCGTCACCGACACGCACGAGGAGGAAGGGGCCGGTCTCGTCAAGCTCGACGTCTACATCGAGAACGAGCGGGGCGAGCGACCGCTACAGGGCACGGCCGTGGTCGAACTGCCGCACCGTGCCGACTGACCGTCCGACCGCCCGCCCGGCTGACGCCGCAACCGGCAACTGACCCTGGATCCCGGGCCAGGGCACAGGATCCACCCCGGGGACGGGTGAACGGGCCGCCTGGCTGGCCCCGCAGCCGGCCCCGCAGCCGACCCGCCGGCCCTGCCGACCGGTTACTGAGCGGGGACGCGACGACCCCACGTTTTTGCTGAGCCGCCCCGCCGGCTCCCCGGCGAGCCGGCCCGACCGGCAGGAGAGTGAGGCCCACCATCAGCTACAACTTCGATCTCCACTCCCACTCGACCGACGCCTCAGACGACGCCGGGGCCACGGTTGAGGGATATCTCAAGTGGGTGGCGGCGCAGCGCAAGAAGGGGCACCAGGTCGATGGCATCGTGCTCACCGAGCACAGGCAGTACGACACCGGGGTGCGCTACGACGATCTGGCCCGGCACTACGACGTGACCGTCCTGGTGGGCGCCGAGGTCGAGACCGATGTCGGGCATGTCCTCGTTTACGGCGTCGACGAGCGCTTCGCGCGCGAGTTCGATCTGACAAACGTCTCGCTCCCCTTCGAGGACGTCTTCCGGGGCGCCCGTGACTTCGGCGGCTACGCCGTGGGCGCCCACGCCGGCCGCCCGCGCATCGGGCTCGCCGAGCACGTCCGCGACCGCGGCGTCTCGCTCCGACACGTAGGGGCGATCGAGCAGCTCAACGGCGGCAGCAACGACGCCGAGAACGGCCTCGCCCGGAAGCTGGCAGAAGAGCACGGGCTCCACCGGGTCGGCGGCTCGGACGCCCACTACGTGAGCGCGATCGCTCGCTGCATGACGGCCTTCGCCAGGCCGATCACAGGCGTCGAGGACCTCGTCCAGGAGCTCCTCAGCGGCGAGTACTACCCGATCAGGATCGAGGAGACGAAGTCGGCCTGAGGGCGCCGCAGCTGAACCCTGTGGCCGACTTCCCGTGGGGAGGCCGCGCCAGGGGCCGAAGAGGGGCCCCGCCCCCCGGGCCCGCTTCCGATAGGCTGGCTCCGGGCGGAGCGGGATCGCAAGGTGGGAGCCAGAGATGACAGCTGAAAGTGGCCCGCTGATCCCCGGAGCACTGCCCCCCGGAGCACTGGCCGGCGTCAGGGCGCTCGAATTCTCCCAGGTGGTGGCCGGCCCCACCTGCGGTCGCTCCCTGGCAGAGCTCGGGGCCGAGGTGATCAAGGTCGAGCCGGTAGGGGGCGACCCCTACCGCAATACCGGCACGGTCGTCCCCAACGAAGGCAAGCGCTTCCAGTCACTCAACCTCGGCAAGCGCTCTGTCGTCGTCGACCTCAAACAACCGGCCGGACGTGAGCTGATCCACCGTCTCGTCCAGACGGTCGACATCGTCGTCATCAACTATCGGCACGGGGTCGCCCGCCGCCTCGGCATCGACTACGAGACGCTCTCCGCGCTCAACCCCGCTCTCATCTACTGCCGCCTGACCGGCTTCGGCGTCCACAACTCGCGCGCCGAGACGCCCGCCACCGACCCGATGATGCAGGCCTACGCCGGGCTGATGGTGGGTGGCGGCAAGATCGGAGCGGACGGGCTGCCCGCGACCATCGGCGCCGCCGCCATCGCCGACGCCGTGACCGGCTACGTGGCGGCGCTCGGCGCCTGCGCCGCGCTCTACGCGCGCCGCGAGAGCGGCCGCGGCCAGCTGGTCGACGCCTCGCTCCTTCGCTCGGCGCTGGCGGTCCAGGAGACGAACGTGATGCGCGAGCCGATCTTCGACGCCACCCAGCGTGACCCGATGGTGGCCGAGCTCGATCGCATCCGCCGCGAGAGCGGCAGCTACGCCGAGATGCTGGAGGTGCGCGACGAGGCGCGCACCCGCACGATGTCGCTCCGCTTCTACGCCGGCACCTACCCGGCCCGGGACGGCGTGATCATGCTGGGCGCTCTCACCCCGAAATCCCGCCAGTCCGCCCGGGACGCGCTCGGCGTCCGGGACGACCCGACGCTCGACGTGCCCGAGGACCCCACTGCTCCCGACTACCAGGACCGCCTGACGGCCCTTGAGCAGTACGTCGCCCGCACGATCGCCAGCAAGACGGTCTCCGAGTGGGTCGAGATCCTGGGAGCGGCCGGCTGCCCGGCGGCGCCCGTCAACTTCCCCGAGGAGATGTCCGACGACCCGGTCGTCCTGGAGGAGGGCATCATGCAGGAGGTCGTGAACGGGGCGACGGGACGGCAGCGCGTGGTCGGCCCGGTCGTTGAACTCTCAGAGACGCCGACCCGCATCCAGCGCCCCTCCCCGCAGCTGGGCGCCGACACGCACGACGTGCTGTCCGAGGCCGGCCTCAGTCCCGGCGAGATAGAGGAGCTCTGGAATGCCGGCGCGATCGAGGGCGAGGCCTGACCGGCACGCGGCCACCGGCACGCGGCCCCCGGGCGCGATCGGCAAGCGAGGCGCGATCGGCAGCAAGCCGCGAGGGGGTGTGGAGCCGTGGGGCTCAGTCGGGGTCGAGTTCCGCCGGGCGCCTCCCGATCACGCCCGTTCGCTCGAGCCGGGCGATCTCTGCCCCGGAGAGGCCGGCCAGCTCGCCGAGCACGTAGTCGTTGTGCTGCCCGAGATCGGGGGCCGGCCAGCGTAGCCCCGGCCGCTCGCCGTCCGTCACCCACAGCCCGCCCGAGATGCCGCGGCTGTGGGAGCCCCGGATCGGGTGCTGACTGAGGAGCCGGCGGGCCAGGAAGTGCTCGTTTCGGAAGACCTCGTCGACCGTCGCGACGGGCGCGGCCGGGATCGCGAGCTCTGCCAGCCTGGCCAGCACCCGATCTCGAGGCAGCCCGCGCGTCCAGCTGCCGACCAGCTCCTCCACGGCGGCCTGGTCGGCATGTCGCCCGGCCTGGGAGCGGAAAGGGAGGTCTCGGGCCCCGGCGTCGAGTTCGGGCGCCAGGCGAGCCCACTCCTCATCGGATCGGATTGCGATCGCGACCCAGAGGCCCGGCTCCTGGCAGCTAAAGGTGCCGTGCGGTGCGAACTGGCGGTGGCGGTTCCCGAGCCGCTGGAGCTCTGGGTCACGTCCGGCCTGGGCGTCGAGGACCAGGTGTCCCATCATCCAGCGCATGGACTCGGATTCGGCGAGGTCGAGGTGACAGCCCACGCCGTCACGAGCGCGCCCGCGGAGAGCCGCCATCACGAGCCCGGCGCCCAGCGTGCCGCCCACGATGTCGGGCACGAAGAGCCCGGTCCCCGTCGGCAGTTCGCCGGGCGCCCCGAGCATCGACGACAGGCCGCACACCTGCTCGACCGTCGGGCCGTAGGCGACGTAGTCCTGCTCGGGTCCGCTGTGCCCGAATCCTGAGAGCGAGAGCAGGATGATGCCGGGGTTCACCCGGGAGAGCTCCTGCCAGCCGATCCCGAGCTGCGGGAGGACGCGCGGGCTGAAGTTCTCCAGGACGACGTCCGAGGCGCCGGCCAGCCCGAGGAAGATCTCGCGGGCGGCGGGGTCTCCGAGCTCGAGCGTCAGGCTCAGCTTGCTGCGATTCCGCTCGTGGTAGCGGGCCGAGCGGTTCCAGGGCTCGGCTCCGGGATCGCCGTCCGGGTAGCTCCCCTGGCCGGGAGGCGGACTGGCCGGGCCGCGCATGTCCATCCGCCGGCGGGACTCGACCTTGATCACCTCGGCGCCCAGGTCGGCCAGGATGCGCCCCCCGAAGGGCCCGGCCAGGGCGGTCGTCAGCTCGAGGATGCGGACGCCCTGGAGCGGCAGCGGGCTGGCGGCGGCGCCCGGCCGGGGGGAGGTCTCGGGCCCCCGGTCGGGGGGCGGACTCTCCCCGCTCGAGCCGAGCTCGGGTGCCGGCCCGACCCGCGGACGCCGGGCCGAGATCAGCATCGGGAGGCCGGCGTAGCGAAGCGGCCCGGCGTCCCCGGGCTCCTCCTGCACGCGCTCCCCCTGGAGGCGGTCGTCGAAGAAGCGACGCTCGCGCAGCTGCTCTGAATCGAGGCTGTCCGCCGCCGTGAAGACGGCGCCGAAGGGGAGCCCCCGGGCCTGCGCCTCCCGGTAGAGCTCCTCGCGCGTGCGGGAGGCCACCCACGGGATCATGATCTCGTCGAGCTCGTCGGGGTGCTGGCTGCGCGCATAGCGGTCTGAGAAGCGGGAGTCCGAAACGAGGTCCGGGCGGTCGAGCATCAGGCAGAAGACATCCCAGCGCGTCTGCGGCACGATCACGCCGATGTGGCCGTCCTTGCAGGGCAGGACGGTCCAGGGGTAGCCGGGCAGCATCCGCCAGCCGGGACGCGGGCTGGCGACCCCCTTGTAGGAGTACTCGCTGATCGAGTGCGGATTGTTGTTGGCAAAGACCTCGACCTCGGCCAGGTCCAGGTCTTGAGGGCGCGGTGCCGAGCCGTCGATGGGGATGAGCGAGCCGACGGCGGTGAAGGCGGCGAGGCCGATCTGACCCTGGAGCAGCCAGTCGGGGAGCGACGGCGGCTCGATCTCCGCATCCCCGACGTTGGCCATGAGGCCGCTCTCGGCGAAGACCGTCAGGTCGGTGGCGGGGCGGCCCGCAGCGGGCCCGCTCAGGCCGTAGGGCGTGATCGAGACGAGGGAGAAGGTGGCGCCCCGCGCCCGCACTCGCGTGAGCTCTCTGCGTACCCCCCTGGGGTCGGCCGCCTCCTCATCGGTGATCACGATCTCGGCGCCCTCTGCCAGCCGGCAGGCGGCGCGCACGCCCTCGCGGTCGTCGAGGTCGAGCAGGCGGCTCTCTGAGCCTCCGCCGAAGTGTCGAAAGAGCTCCCCCTCGGGATCCCAGCCGGCGGCCGGGCTGCGAGATGGCGAGGGCTCGCCGGGCCGGGGCGGCGGCTCCTCGACCCTGATAACGCGCGCCCCGAGAGCGGCCAGCAGCTGGGTGGCGGCGACGCTGGCCAGACGTCGCCCGAGATTGAGGACGGTCAGGCCGGCGTAGGGAGATTCGACTCCGAGCACACAGACCTCCTCCGAGATGGATGCCGGGCTGGATGGCGAGCCCCCTGCGCCCCTCGGTCTCCGGGCGCCCGCGGCGCCCGCGGGGCCCGCGGCGCCAGCCGGCACATCCTATCAGCGCCCGAGATCGAGGGGCCGCGATCGGGATCGCGCGATTCCGCTAGGCTGGGTGCCGGGAGCGGCCGATCTGGCCGGCGCCCGGGTCCCGCGTACGCCGGCTCACAGGAGGTTCCTCGATGGACTGGAGCGACAACGAGACGCAGGCGGCCTTCCGCCGGGAGGTGCGCGAGTTCATCGGCACCGAGCTCCCCGATCGCTACCGGTCAGACGGCATGGGCGTCGAGCAGTGGACCGGCGACCGGCACTCCCCCGATCCCGCCATGGTCGCCGAGGCCAACCAGTGGACCCGGGCGCTCGCCCGGCGCGGCTGGATCGCACCCGGCTGGGCGAAGGAGTACGGCGGCGCCGGCCTGACACCCGTCGAGCAGTTCATCCTCAACCACGAACTGGCCGCACACCCGGCGCCGATGGTCGGCGGCCAGGAGATCTCGCAGATCGGCCCGGCGATCATCATCCACGGCTCAGATGAGCTGAAGCGGGAGCACCTCTCGCGCATCCTCACCGGCGAGACGAACTGGGCGCAGGGCTTCTCAGAGCCCGGCGCCGGCTCGGACCTCGCCTCGCTGCAGACCCGGGCCGTCCGCGACGGCGACGAGTATGTCGTGAGCGGCCAGAAGATCTGGTCCTCAAACGCCCACAACGCCGACTACATGGCGCTGCTCGTGCGCACAGACCCAGAGGCCCCCAAACACCGCGGCATCTCCTTCCTGCTGGTCGATATGCACAGCCCCGGCGTCTCGGTGCGGCCGCTCGTCAACATGGCCAACGAGCATCACTTCAACGAGACCTTCTTCGAGGATGTGCACGTCCCCGTCCAGAACCGTGTCGGCGAGGAGAACCGCGGCTGGTACGTGAGCGTGACGCTGATGGACTTCGAGCGCTCGCGGATCCGGCAGGCGGTCTCCGCCGACCGCCAGTTCCACGAGATCAGACGCTACCTGCTCTCCCCCGACGGCCAGGAGAAGGCGGTCAACCGCTCAAACGGTGCGATTCGCCACGCGCTCGCCGACCGCTACATCGAGACGGCCGTGGCGTTCAACATGGCGTTCCGCGTCGTCTCGATGCAGGCGCGCGGCATCGTCCCCAACTACGAGGCGTCGATCCTGCAGCTGTCGATCTTCGAGACAAACCAGCGCACGGCGCGCACCGAGGTGCGGCTCTACGGCCCCTACGCCGGGATCTGGGAGGGGCCCCGATCCGCCCGCGAGGGTCGGTCGGCTCGCTCCTACGTCAGCACGGTCTCCTCGACGATCGCCGGCGGCACCTCCGAGATCCAGCGCAACGTGATCGCAACGCGCGGTCTCGGGCTGCCCAGGGGCTAGATCTCCGGGCCGAGAGGGCTCGGGCGGGGACGGCCTGGCGGCGTCCCCGCCACTGTCTGGGCTGCTCACCGAGGGGACGGAGGACAGGTGACCGACCGGCCAGAGAGCCGTTTCCCGGTGCCGACCACAAGGGACCTGCCGGACGATGTCCGCGACCAGATCCTCGCAGTGCAGGAACGCACCGGGTTCGTCCCCAACGTCTTCTTGGTCCTCGCCCATCGCCCCCCCGAGTTCCGAGCCTTCTTCGCCTACTACGAGGCGCTGATGGCGCGCGAGGGAGGCCTCTCCAAGGCGGAGCGCGAGATGATCGTCGTCGCCACCAGCGCTGTCAACCACTGTCACTACTGCGTCGTCTCTCACGGGGCGCTGCTCCGGCTCTTCTCGAAGGAGCCGCTGCTCGCGGACCAGATCGCCGTCAACTACCGGAGGGCCGAGGTGACGCCACGCCAGATGGCGATGCTGGACTTCGCCGTGATGATGGCGACCGACTCGCACCTCGTCGCCGATGACGACTTCGAGGAGCTGCGGGCGCACGGTTTTGCAGACGAGGACATCTGGGACATCGGTGCGATCACGGCGCTCTTCGCCCTCTCAAACCGGATGGCGAACCTGACGGGGATGCGCCCGAATGGCGAGTTCTACTCGATGGGGCGAGAGCCCAGGTAGCTCGGCACCATTCATGGCGACCAGTCAGCTCCCCGCCGCCACCTCCGAATCCGTCGGCGAGCTGGACGTGTTGCCTGCTGCCGGGGTTCGAGAGCACCACGTTCCGAGGCTGCGCCTGTGCTGGCGACGATTGCCTATCTCGCTCGGGGCGACGAGCGGTGGTCGCAGCTCGTCGGAAGGAGCGGTCAGGTGAAGCTGATTCTCATTCGCCATGCGATCGCCTGCGAGCGGAGTCGCGATCGCTGGCCACGGGACGCCGATCGGCCCTTGAGCCAGCGGGGGATCCGCCGCTATCGCCAGGCGGTACGCGGCCTCGGTCGGCTCCAGCTCGAGCCCGATCTCTTGCTCGCGAGCCCGTTCCTGCGGACGCATCAGACTGCAGGCATCCTTGAGGATGAACTGGGATGGCCTGCTCCTGAAATGCGGGGAGAATTCGCGGTCGGTGCGGAGCTCGGCAGCGCAATCAAGCTGCTCGGCGGCTGCGCCCCACATACAACGGTCGCCGTGGTCGGTCACGAACCGGGTATGTCGCGGCTCACGGCGGTGTACGCCACGGGTAGCCGTTCGCCGTGGTCGTTGGATTGGCGTCGCGGCAGCGCCGCCCTGATCGAGTTCCCGGGCTCGCCGAGGGCCAATGCTGGAACCCTGCGCTGGTTCCTGCCGCCGCGAGTGTTACGCGCTCTCAACTGAGTCGGCCCTGGTAGCGGGGTGCCCGGTAGCCCGCTTGGGGACGATGAGGTGACGCCTCCGCGAACACACCACGCCACCAGCTTGTGGTGAGCGATATACGTAACGTATACTACACTAGTGGTCAAAGAATGGTTGCGGGCACGCCGGACAGCGATGGGCATGACGCAACGTGATCTCGCTGGGGAACTTGGAGTTCCAACCAATACGTTCGCTCGATGGGAGCGAGGCGAGATTGACGTGCAACACCCCCAGATGCTGAGCCTGGCCCTAGACGCGATCCACCACCAATGGAGCGCTACAGGTGATGAGAACAGTTGAGTTCGTAGCGCCGGCCAACATGGAGAACCTCGGGCAGTTGCGTAGTTGGCCCCTTGGCGAGCCGCTTGCTGCCGACCATGTCGACGTCCATATCGACTTGCGACGCTGGCGGCGAGTGACGCCGAACCCGGTGGTGGGTCTGATAGCGGTGGCCGCTTATCACGCGAGGCAAGACCATCGAATCCGAATCACGTACCCGGACGCTGACTACGCCAGGCGCATGCTCGGCACGGTGGGCTTTCTTGAGGCGCTGCAAACGTTCGCGACGTGGACGGACGCTGCAGGCTCTGTGGAGAAGGTGGAGCGGATTCTGCCCATCATTCCTGTCCATAACTTCCGCACGTCTCCCGAGGTTGAGCAGCTGACAAGCGTGATGGACGAAGAGTTCGCGGCAAGTGATCGGCTCCCCGCCAGCCTGCTACAGGACGCCTCCCTGGCGCTTGCCGAGTCCGCTGACAACGTGATCTGGCATGCCGGGTGCGAGGAGGGCGGATTCGCACTTGCGCAAGTCCGGCGCAGGCGCGTGTTCGACACAACGCGCTGGTTCATCGAAATCGCCGTCGCTGATCCGGGGTGTGGTATTCGCGCCAGCCTGGGCGTTACGGACGACGATTGGCTCGCGGTGGCAGCTGCAATGGAAGAAGGCAGATCGGGCTTGACGGACGAATACCGAGGATACGGGCTGACACACATGGTGGAGGCCGCCGGTAAGCCGGAACGCTTGCTCACCGTTCATTCCGGTGATGGTTTCGTGGTGCGTGGGCACGACTACGCGTTGCAGCGGACAGTCGGCGCGCGTTTTCCTGGGACGCTGGTCACAATGTCGATCCCCGCGAGTGATCCCGTGTAAGCGCGCCACGACGCGCTATAGTGATGCGGCCCGCGTGCAGAACACACGTGACGTATCAGTCGACAGGGAGGAGAACTCTAGATGGCAACCGAGATGAAGCTGTCTCAGCATGGAGCCACCTTCGCGACGCGGGAGCGAGCGGGGACTCTCGTCGAAAGACTCTCAGCGGATCGCGAGCTAACGCTTGATTTCACCGGCGTGAAGGCAGTCAGCCCATCGTTCGTGGATGGCTTGATCGGCGCACTTGCACCACGCACGTCCCGGGTCACGATCTGCGGTCTGGCACCGGAGTTCGAGCAGCTGGTTGAGCGAGTGGTCGAGCGACGTGGCGTGAGTTCGCAATTTCGGTTCATGGCGGTCGCCGGCACTCAGTCCACGTAGCGGGAAACATCCGAGTCGGTTGGTGGTGTCGCAGCGCGACGCCGACGGAAGCGCCTGGTTCTCTTGGGCCGCCGACCTCCCGCCGACCGTACCGCGGTCTGCTTCGCCGACTGATCGCCATCAGCTCGCCCGCGACAACAGCGCCTAACCGACCACCACAAGCTGCCCCGCCTCGGCCTGCTGCCACGCGGGAGCCAACAACGTGAGGTACGGCTCGTGGCGCTCCACGCTGTAGATGATGGCCGAGGTATCCAGGTAGACGGAGCCGCTTGTCGGGAGAGTCAGCGCTGCCAGGACGCTCGCTCCTCGGCGAGGTAGTCGTCAACGTCCTTCGCGCTCTTGAAGAGGCGTTGCCCCGCGCCCGCCGAGATGATCTGCCAGGCCGAGCGAGGGGAGGGTTCCTGCGCGGGCGAAATCACCACGTCCACGTGCTCTCCTGCCTGAAGGTCTCGGTCAACGATCTCGATCCTGCCTCCGGGCTGTACGGTTGCCTTCTTGTGCAACGCCTTCTGCATTTCTCGTCCCTCCAGACGCCTGTGCACCTCTCTTCAGGCTCCGTCCCAGCTTACCGCGATGCAAGCTGCCCAACGCTTCACCGCGCGCGCAGCACGCGGGAGCCCCGGCGCTCGCGCCCGAAGCTGAGAACCCCGCGGACGATGTCAGAGGCTCGGGGGCCACGTTCCAGCTTGTCGAAGTCGAGCAACGCGACCATCATGTCGCCCCCGAACAGCGTGTTGCGCCCGTGGTAGTCGTTGTGCAGCGAGCTGGCCGGAAGCGCATCGAGGCGCCCGGCAGGGAACGGCACCGCGATCGCCTCGAGCCGCCGCCGGAAGTCCCGCAGGTCGCATTCCAGCGACGAGTCGCCGAACGCGGCGCGGAGTTCATCCACAACCTCGCGCGGCGCGGCGACGAAGCGACGCACGTCGTCCTGCAGCAGGGAGGCCGTGGCGATGCCGGTGAAGCGATCGGCCAGGTCGTGGAACTCGGCGAGGCGACGTCCCGCTTCCCGCGCCTGTTCGAGCCGCGAGAAGTCGAAGTGCTCGCCTTCGACGAACTCGAAGAGGGTCCACGGGAGGTCTTCCGCGTCCAGCACGACGGGAGCGGCGGTTCTCGAGTCGACGATGGGTGCGGTCGGGAAGCCACGCGCCTCGAGGTGCCGCTGGAAGCGGATCTGGAACCGCACGCGCTCGGGATCGCGATTTCGCCGGTGCCGCCGCAGGACGAACCGGCGCCCACCGGCATCGACGATGCGCAGGTTGTCGTTGCGGGTGCTCGCGTCGAACGCCCCGACCAGTAGCGGTCGGTCAAGTGCGAAGAGAGCCAGCACCGGGCCGAGTGTGGCTGGTGGTTCCACGGTCTCTCGATGTTAGAGTCTGCAGCCGGTGGTACCTCGGCGCGGTGGCGACGGCGTGATCGCGTGCCATGGTGAACGGCGGTGGGCGGAAGGGCGGCAACTGAGCGTGGCGGACGCGGAGAGCCCGGAACCATTTCCCCAGCCCTCGCCGGCCGATCGCGGCCACGATGTGGCCCGCGCGCTGCTCTCCTCCCTTCCCGGACTCGGCGGGCCGGCGGCGACGTTGCTTGCCGTCGTGCTCTCTCCGCCGCTTGAGCAGCGGAAGGCGGACTGGTTCAACGGGCTGGCCGAACGTCTGGACCGGCTCGAGCACACCGTGGAGGGACTCTCTCTGGAGAAGCTGCGCGACGATGAGAACTTCATCACGGCGGCGACCGCGGCAACGCTGATCGCGCTCCGCAACCACAGGGGGGAGAAGCTCGAGGCGCTTCAGAACGCCGTGATCAACGTGGCGCGGGAGACGGAGTCCGACGCCGACCTGCAGGCGGTCTTCCTCAGCCTTGTGGACTACCTGACCCCGCTGCACATGAGACTGCTGCGCTTCTTCCAGGACCCCGGGGCACTCGGCGCGCGGCGGTGGCAGGCGTCAATCTTGAGCAGCACGCGCGACATCGTGCTGGCTGCGCTACCGGAGATCCCCCCGAGCGCCTACGACCTGCTCTGCAAAGATCTCGAGAACCGGGGCCTGATCAGCTTCCCGGTAACACCCGGGCTCGGCCTGACCGACGAGCGGACGACCGCGCTCGGGAACAGGTTCCTGCGCTTCATCAACGAGCCGCCGCCGCCGTAGGAGCACGCTCACGGCCCGACTCGCGCCTGCCTTGCTGGCTGTCGCGTTGGCCCTCGTGTGCAGCAGCAGTCCCGAGGCCGCCGACACCGGGCAAGCCCCCCGGCCGTCACGCATCCGTGAGCGTCGGTGAGCAGCACAGCTGCGCCCTCACGGACGAGGGCGAGGTGCCCTGCCGGGGCCGGAACAACGTCGGGCAGGCGGACGCGCCCGCGGGCCGTCACGCCGCGGTCTCGGTCGGCGGGTGGGGAGCTGCGCTCTGAAGGCGGGCGAGGTGGTCTGCTGGGGCGCGGGGCTGGGTCCCCCACCGGGGCAATACGTGGCGCCGACCGCTAACGAGGGACGTGTCTGTGCCGTGACCGGGGCCGGGGCAGTTGTCTGCCCGGGCGACCACGAGTACCAGTTGGCGCACTGACACCGAGGGGGGGCGACTTGCACCCCCGTTGGGAATCGAACCTCTGGCGAGAGCCCGGTTGCGACCCTAGGGACGCTCTGAACAGACCCGCATGATCTGTTAAGATGCCTACACGGGATGGTATGGCATTCGACCAGATGACGAGGTGAGCGCGATGGGCGAGGCAACGTTCGCGGAGCTGTACTACGACGCGAAGAAGCGAACGACTCGCCGGGAGCGGTTTCTGGAACGACTCGATCGGCTGGTTCCGTGGCGGCAACTCGAGCAGCGCATTGCGCCCCACTACCCGATGCCGGGACGGGGGCGCCAGCCCTACCCACTGTCACTGATGCTGCGGGTGCACATCGTGCAACTGGTCGACAACCTCAGCGACCCGGCGATGGAGGACGCGCTGTACGAGAATCTCACCGTGCAGCGCTTCGTGGGGCTCAGGCTATCGGACGCGATCCCCGATGAGACGACGATTCTCAACTTCCGCCACCGGCTGGAGGCGGCCGCGCTGGGGAGGGGGTTGCTCGAGGAGATCAACCGCCATCTGGAGGCGGAAGGACTGCAGTTGAGACAGGGGACTGTGGTTGATGCCAGTATCATCAGCGTCCCCTCGTCGACCAGGAATCGGGCCAGAGCACGGGATCCCGAGATGCACCAGACGCGCAAGGGAAACCAGTGGTACTTCGGGATGAAGTTGCACATCGGGGTGGACTCTGAGAGCGGCATCGTGCACAGCCTCCACACGACGGCGGCGAACGTGAGCGACATCACCGCGGCGCCCGACCTGCTGCACGGCAACGAAAGGCTGGTCTGTGGCGATGCGGGCTACCAGGGCATCGGAAAACGTCTGGAGCAGCGCGAGCGTGCGGTGCAGTGGCAGGTTGCCATGCGACCGGGCAAGCGGCGACTGCTCGACCGGGAGGGTGAGGAGTGGCTCGAAGAGAAGCGCAAGGCCTCCGTGCGTGCGAAGGTCGAGCATCCGTTCCAGATCGTGAAGGTGCGCTTCGGCTACGCCAAGGTCCGCTACCGCGGATTGTTCAAGAACACGCAGCGGCTCGCGTTGCTGTTGGGGCTGGCCAACATGGTTCGAGCGGAGCGCCAACTTGCTGCGTAACAACGGCGCAGTGCGCCCAGAATCCCGCAGCGAGCGCCAAACGGCACTCGCAGAGCCGCTCGCGAGCCCCGATCAGGCCGCATTCCTGACCATCAAGCGATTGAACGCCCCAGAAGAGCCTGATCGGCCGCATTTCGCGGCCAGTTCAGAGCGTCCCTAGCTGCCAACCTCATCTCTGCCGGATACTCGGCATATGTCATTCGACCCGCTCCCGCCGCAGGTCACAGCACCAGCGCTACGGCTTCGAGGTGCTGGGCGCCCACCGCGTTCTATGATGCGTAGAGTGCCGGTGAGGCGATTGGGGTGCCTGCCTGATCGGTCCTCGCCACGAGTCGGACGCCAGTCGTGATCGCAACCGCAGAGACCGTCAATCTCATCGTCGACACCAAGGCAGCACAGATCCCCGCAACCGCGAGTGAGGCCGGTCGGCCGGCGCTACTCGACACCATCGGTATGACGCTCGCGGGCCTCTCCGAGTCGAGTGCCCAAGCGGCTCGCGATCTCATCACGGTCGACGAGGGGGGACACGGGTCCGGCGACCGTGCCTGACCGGTCGACGCCTCGATTGGCAATGGGGGTGCGTCTGCCCGCGCGTGCAAGACCATTGCATTGGGGGTCTCAAGTTCGGCTCCTGGACGGTGCGTCTGGCTGCAGCGCCCGTTGCGGCCCGAGCCGATGACGCTGGAGCCGCCAACCCGGCTGCAGCACCCGTTGCCGCCGGGGTCGATCGCCGCGCTCGTGCGCGACGTGCTGTCAACCCAACTTGTCAGGCTGCAGAGGTGTGAGGCTGGCGCGCGTCTGGAGGATCACGACGAGGCGCTGCACGACATGCGCGTTGCGGCACGACGGCTGCGAACCGCGCTGCGTCTCTTTGCCGGGGTGCTCCCCCGCCAGGGAGGCATCGATCCCGATCCGGTGACTGACCCACAGGTGATTGACGGGTCGCTGCGCTGGTTGACGACCGAGCTTGGCGTCGTCCGCGACCTCGATGTGCAGCTCGAACGGATCAGGGAGCAACGCGCGGTAGCCGGGGGCATGATGGCCGACGCACTCGCGCCGCTGGCCCGGCTGCTCCTCGCGCGGCGCGAGGAGGCACATTCGGTGATGGTGAACGGGCTGGACACGCCGCGGCTCGGGCAGCTCTACCATTCCCTTGAAGGACTGATCGCAATCGGGCCGGAACGGCTCCCGCAGCGGGCGCTCGAGCCGGCGACCGTCCTGGTGCCCGAGATACTGCAGACGCAGTACCGCGCCTTCCGTCGTCGCGCGCGCCAGCTCGAGCGCGGGGAGGCGGCGGATGCCGCGACGCTGCACGCGACGCGAAGACGTGTGAAGCGACTGCGCTACGCTGCAGAGTTTGCGAACGGCATCGATCGCGAGCGCACCACCGTGCTCGCTTCCGCGCTCAAGCTGGCACAGGATCTGCTGGGCCTGCACCAGGATGCCGAGATCGCCATCGCCCAGCTCCGTAAGATCGTCCGGGACGATGGTGACGACCTGCCTGGCTCCACGCTATTCGCGATGGGTGAGCTTGCGCAGCGGTACCGCGACGACCAGCGCGCACACCGATTCGCCGCGGCAGAGGCCACGGTTGCGGTTCGCCCGTGCTGGCGTCGACTGTGCATCGCGCTCGGACTCGCCACCGGTGGTGCCAGCTCGTTGGAAGGAGCGCCCAGGTGAGGCTGTTCCTGATTCGCCATGCGATCGCCTGCGAGCGGAATCGCGACCGCTGGCCAAGGGACGTCGATCGTCCCCTGAGCCAGCGGGGGATCCGCCGCTTTCGTGCGGCGGCACTCGGCCTTGGTCGGCTCCAACTCGAGCCCGACCTCCTGCTCACCAGTCCGTTCCTGCGAACCGTTCAGACTGCCGCCATTCTTGAGGATGAGCTGGGATGGCCTACCGGCGAACTGCGAGGAGTGTTTGCGGTCGGTGCGCAGCTCGGCGGCGCGCTCGAGTCGCTCGACCACTGCGCTCCAGATGCAACGGTCGCCGTGGTCGGCCACGAACCGGGGATGTCGCTGCTCACCTCTGCGTATGCCGCGGGTGATCGCTCTCCGTGGGCGTTGGACTGGCGTCGTGGCAGCGCTGCCCTGATCGAGTTCCCGGGGTCGCCAGCGCCCGGCGCCGGTACGTTGCGGTGGTTCCTGCCGCCGCGCGTACTGCGCGCTCTCGCTCCACCGGTGCAGGTGGGGTAGGAGTCTGCCCCGCGCGCGTGCGCCGTGCCACTGCGCCTCCGCGCTCGCGAGAGACCAGACGCCAGCGGCGGGGCGTGTCGCCGAGTTGCACGCCGGCTAAACTCGCCAGCTTCGTTTCTTGCTCCGGTTATCGCAACTCGCTCAGGACGTCGTTCCAGACCGTCGTCAGGTACGCGGCATACTCGGGATCGTAGTACCCGAGCATGTGCAGCCAGACCTTCTCGACGCCGGCACCGGCGGCAGCGTTCAGCTGCTCGACACACTGCTCGGGCGTCCCGACGACGGAGCGGCTCAACAGGTAATCACGGGACACCGGCTTCGCGCACGGCGCGCGCGTAGCGCCGCAACACCGAGCGGTCAAGGGTCCCGTGTTGCGAGACATCGGCACCGCCCTGAACGGCGGCGGCGGCCAGGCGCTCTCGCACATCCGCTGGCACCGGGAACAGCGGCTCTTGACTCGGGCGGCCGCGTGCCGCCCCGACGCTTCGTCCAGACCCGAGCGGCGCCAGTTCCAGCGCCTCCTCACCGAATGTGGAGACGGTGATGTGGGTGAAGAACCAGACATCGAGCTCCTTGACTCTCCGCCCGGAACGGCGCGCCCCCTCATGGATCAGGGCGAGTACGCGCTCGACGCGCTCGGGTGCGAGGCTGGTGCCGGCGACGACGCCGTCACCGATCTCGCCGGCGAGCGTGAGGCTGCACCGTCCGTGTGCGGCGACGTAGATCGGGATCTGCCTGGGCGCCGCCCAGGTCAGCAGCGAGCCGCGGCCTTGTTACTCCGCGCGACCCGTCTCGAGCAGCCGCCTGACGGCGGTGACGTACTCGCGGAGCCGCTCGAGTCGCGCGGGTGGCAGACCCAGATTCAGCACGGCGGAATCGCCGCTACCGATGCCGAGATGCACACGCCCGGGTCGGGCGTTATCGAGCGTCGCGAGCGCGCTCGCGACCACGGCCGGATGACGGGTGAGGGGATTGGTGATCCAGGGTCCGATCGGCACGCGACTGAGTGAGTCTGAGAGCAGGCCGAGCGAGGTCCACGTCTCACGGTAGAGCGACTGTGTATCGGAGATCCCAAGCGCCTCAAAGCCCAGGCGCTCCGCGGTGGTCATCCACTCCCGCAACACCGATGCCCGGGCTGGTCGAAAGTTCGCCCCAAAACTGAGCTGTGCCATCTGATCTCCAATCTCGGACGCGGGCAGGTCGTGACGGAGTCGACCCAGCGTCCCGTTGTCCTTGGCGTGCCACGGACGGCCGGGTCGGCCCCGTGCTGACTACTATCGGCAAGCCTATCTCGCGGCGCTGCCCTCCAAGCCGGAGACTGGGGCGGCGAGCGCGATCAGAGTGGACGGCGGGCGAGGCGGCTCGCCGGGCTGGCTGCTCCCCGCGCGGGACGGCCCTGGCCGTGTAGGTGGCAACGATCTGCCTGGGTTGGGCTGTTCCACCGGGTCTCGGTCTAGCTTCCAGCTCCTCCCATTGCCGGAGCCGGGCTCAGCCTGGTGGCTCAGCAGCACCGTCGGCGCGGGCGACGAGCGACCATGGCGAGGCTCATGGGCTCGTCGCCCGCAGCACGGCGCCGCCGAAGCGGAGCAGCCACAGCTCCTCTCCGATCTGCGCGAACGAGGAGATCGCTGCGCCGGTATCGGAAACCCTGATCCCGTCACCGCCGCTCGCGACGTCGAGTGCCCAGACGCGGCCGCTACAGAAGTCGCCATAGACATACCGGCCGTTGAGCTCCGGCACCTGAGCACCTCGGTAGACGACGCCGCCCGTGATCGAGCAGCCCTGGTCGTGGTTGTAGCTCGTCGCGGGGAGCACGGTGCCCCCGGGGTCGCAATCGGAGCGAGGACGGTAGCAGTCATCTCCCTCGAGGCGGTTCCAGCCGTAGTTGCCACCGCGCACGATGCGGTCCACCTCCTCAATGCGCTGCTGCCCGACATCGCCGGCCCAGAGTTCGCCCGACTCCGGGTCGAACGTCATCCGCCAGGGGTTGCGGAGCCCGTACGCCCATACCTCGGGACGCGCCCCCGAGGCGTCGACCAGGGGGTTGTCTGGGGGGATGCGGTACGTCTCCGATTCGCTCGCCCGGCGCACGTCGATCCGCAGGATCGTGCCGAGCAGCGTTCCGGGGTCCTGCCCGTTCGCCTGCGGGTCGCCGGCCGAGCCCCCATCACCGAGACCGAGATAGAGCATCCCGTCCGGCCCGAAGCGCACCGCGCCGCCGTTGTGATTGCGGAACGGCTGTGCGACCTCGAGGATGGCGAGTTCGCTTCCAGGGTCGGCCGCGGCGCCGTGTGCCGTGAAGCGCGAGAGGCGGGTACGACGCGCCCCTTCCTCGACCGAGTAGTAGGCGTAGAGCCGGCCGTTCGAGGCGAATTCGGGATCGAGCGCCAGCGAGAGTAGCCCCTCCTCATTTGCATCTCGGCTGACCTGCGATCTGAGGTCCAGGAACGTGCCGCCCTCGCCGGTCGTCGCGTCGAGCAACAGGATGAGGCCCGATTGCTCGGCGACGAGGACGAGCCCGCCGGGGTAGGGCACCGCCTCGACCGGCCGGTCGAACCGTCGTCCCCCCATCACCTCCACGAAACGCACCGGCGCGGGCGCCGTCAGGGGAGCTGGTGTCGCGCCGACGGTGGCGGTGACAGCCGTGGTCGATGCTGGTTCCGCCGGTGGGGTGGAGGTAGCGGAGGAGGTTGGCGCTGGCACTGGAGTTGAGGAAGTAACCGGGGCGGGGCTGGCGATCACCTCCGGGGACGGCGCGGTCGCACCGCCGCCCTCCTCTCCGTCGCAGCCGATGGCGATGGCGATCAGCACGGCCAGCAGTAGAGGCGGAACGGCTCTCATGCGTGCCGGTACCTTCCGGTGCGTGCTGCTGACCCTACCACCGGTGAATGCCTCGTCAGGTGAGGCGGTGCACTCGAGAGCGTGCGATCCAGCCGGACGATCAGCGGCTGGCCGTCTGGCTGCTGCCCCCGGGTCGGACAGGGGTCCAACCGAAGGCTCACCCTCCCTGCCCGCCGGGCGGTGTGGCACGCCAGGACTGCAGTACCGTCACGTCGGAGGAGCAATCGTGGCCGATGTCCGACGGGCCGGCCGCCCTCCGCGTGAGCGCCAGCTCAAGAGGAGTCGGGGTCGGCCGTGGGCGGCCCGTCGCTCTCGGCGGCGATTGGCGTGGGGGCTGGGAGGGCATCGGGGAAGAGTCGGTCGACCTCCCCCTGCCGCTCGCACGTACCTTGATCTCCGCCAGCGTGTGCGCCACACGCTCGTGAGTTTCGGACGCCTCGATTGAAGTCAGCGCTCGGAACTGATCCAAACAGTGTCGATGAGCAGCGATTTTGTCAGCGCAAGAGACCACCGACTTCGTCAGTGCCGGCGTCTCCATCGAGGGTGCCGCGGCGCCGTTGTGGCGTCCAGGCACGCCGTTGGCCCGGATGTAGTTGCTGACCGTGACGCGGGAGATCCTGAGCAGCCTGGCGGTTGCCCGCATCGGAGCTGGGCGGAGCTGCTTGCTCCCGGACGTGGGCTTCGCGGCGGCGCCGTTGGGGTGAGCCGAAGCGTGCCGTTGTTCGGCGAGGGGTAGATCTTGGCGTCATCCCAGATGTGACGTCTGACGCTGGTGGCGACACCGATCTTGACGCCGCGTGCAGGTAGACCGATTCGATGGTCCACGGCTGGGTGGTGCCGGGGATGACGTCGGGGCCGTCCTCGCCCTCGTCAGCACGAGGGTCGGGAGTGCGTCCAGCCGGCCGTCGGACACCCACTGGTTGGTTGAGTACTTCCTGATGCTCACCGATCTGCCAGCCAGTGGCCCGCTGCTGAACTGGCTGGCAGATCCCCTGTGCGTCGCGGACTTGTACAGCCTGATGTCGAAGATGGCGGCGGCGACGAACCTCCCGATGTGGCTCGGTTGGGCGGGACGACCGATGGTTGCGGCGATCTCCCTGTCGACACGGTTCCGCTGCTTGATGAGCGACGCCAAGGGCCGGAGTTCTTCGCGTCCTGTCATCGCCGTGGAGCGCTCGGCGCGATCATCGACGCCTCCGTCGCGACTGGCGCTTCCCGGCTCGTCTGGACGCGGGTCGCGAACCCAGGCCTTGACCCGGATCCTCTCCACTACGCTCGTCCACGCGTTCCGCCTCGATTGCAGCCCGAATAGCGGGGGTGATTCTCGGTCCGCGGCGCTGGAACCTCAGCGCGGCCAAGACCTCGTCCAGCAACTCCTCTTCGGTGTGGAGTCGGCCATCCGACTTGACGCAGCGCACCACTTCGCGCAAGGCGGTATGGGAGTAGTCCTTGCCCGAGAGGCCTCGCACGGTCCTCCCCGGCCACCGCCCTCGCTGCGCTGGAGCCGCCTGCGAATCCGGCGTGGCGGCAGGGTCGTCCTCGAGCTCGCCACCGTCCGGCGTGTCGTCCCCGTCACCCCGTACAGCTCGCCGCCAGGCCCCGACCGCCCGATCCACTTCCGCCTCGCGGCTCCGGAACCACTCAGTGGACCAGATGCGGTGGAAACGCCAACCGAGCCGTTCGAGGTGCTCCTGACGGAGCCGATCACGATCGCGAGCGGTCGGCGACGAGTGGTAGCTCGCGCCGTCGGCCTCGATCGCGAGCACCGGCCGAGAGGGGTGATCGGGGTGCATCGCTGCGAAGTCGATCCAGTAGCCCGACGCCCCGTATTGGGGAACCACTCGCACCCCGGCTGCCTCGAGTCGCTCCTGCACGTCCCGCTCGAAGGCATTCAGCACCGGCTTCTCGACGGCGCGGACACCCAGGTTAGCGCCGCCACTCGCCGAGTAGAGCAGGTAGTCGCGCAGCATCTTCGCGCCGTCGCTGCGCAGCCGTTCCGGATCCATCTCCGCGCCGGTGAAGGAACTGACCACGGTCATCCGGTGGCGGGCGCGCGTGACGGCCACGTTCAGCCGGCGCTCCCCGCCCTGCTGCGTCAGAGGGCCGAACTGGTAACGCATCCGGCCGTCCGTCTGCTTGCCATAGCCGGTCGTGAGGATGATGGCGTCGCGCTCGTCGCCCTGCACGCGCTCCAGGTTCTTCACGAAGGGCGGGTCATCCTGGTCTTCCTCGAAGAACTCCGCCACGTCCTCGTGCTCACCGCGCGCCAGCCGCAGCGCCTCGCTGATCGCGTCTGCGTGCGCGCTGCCGAGCGCGATCACGCCCAGCGACTCCTCGGGCCTCGCGCGGGCGTGGTCGATGATGAGGTCGACGACCCGCGCCACCTCGTCGGGCACCGAGTTCGTGACGCGCGCGGCACCTGCGCGGAACGGCACGATGACGTGATGCAGCGGCTCGTCGTGCAGCGCGCCGGGGAAGGTGGTCAGCGACCAGTCGTAGAGGCTCTCCTGGGCGTTAGAGAAGGTGATGAGCCGCTCATCGAGGCTCCGATAGTGCCAGGCAAGGGTACGAGACCCGTACGGAGGCGGGAGCAGCGCCCGCATCACGTCGAGGACCGACTCCTGGTCGGCGGTAAGCGCCAGCTGCTGTCCCGTCAGTACCGCCGCCTGCTCCTCCTCGGTGAGTTCGTCAGTCTCTTCCTCGCCGTCCTCATCGTGTTCCTCGGCCTCGGCGCCCGATACGAAGAACGCCGTCGGCGGGAGCTGATGGGGGTCGCCGGCCACCACCGCCTGCCGGCCGCGCAGCAACGACGACACGGCATCGGCGGGTGGAATCTGGCTCGCCTCGTCGAAGATCACCACGTCGAAGCATGGATGCGCGGGCAGCATCTGCGCCACGGCGAGCGGGCTCATCACCCAGCACGGCTTCACGGCGGTCAGCACGTCGTGCGCGCCGTCGAACAGCGTACGGATCGGCATGTGGCGGCGCTTGAGGCTGGCCTGCTTGCTCACGAGACCGGCCTGGTCGGGGAACGCGTCGCGGCTCCGCACTGCCGCCTCCGCCCAGGCCCGCTTCACGCGATCCTTGCCCATTGCGATGTGGTCACGGTCGGCGTCCCTGAACTGACGTCCAGCCGCCGTCAACGCATCGGCGTCGAACTGCGCGAGTGCTGGCTGACCGATGCTGATCCGGTCCAGGATCGACGCCAGCCATGCGTGTTCGAGTATCGCCGCCGCCGCTTCCGGCGAGGCGTCCCGGCCGCATACCTTGTCGAGTACCGGCCCCAGGCCGCGGCGGCGAAGCGCTTCCTCGAGGCGGTGCAGTTCGGGGAACCGCATCAGCATCGTGCGCTCGCGGTCCAGATCGTCGAGGCCTGACGCAATACGGTCGAGCGGATGCTCCCGATCCACGGGGCTTCCGGTTGCTTCGTCGAGGCGGTCGAGCAGGCTGGTGAGCCGATCGTAGGCGGCCGCCACGGCGTCGACAGCGGTCAGCGCCCCCTCGGGAAGGCGTCTGTTCGTGCTTGCCCGCCGCCAGCTTGCGGACACATCCCGGGCCAGGCTCGCAAGCGCGAGGAGATCGCGATCGTGGGGCTCTGGTGCCAGCGCATGCTCCCGCATCGCCGACCGTGCCCGCCGGTAGCGCCCGCGGAACAGGGCCGCGAACGTCCGGGAGAGCCCACCGACAGCGGGGGCGAGCGCGGACGCCACTTCGTCGAGGGCAAGCGTCAGCACATCCGGGCGACAGTCCTCGATCAGCTTGTTCAACTGCTCGCCCATGTCGATCAAGGTGCGGACATCACGAAGCGTGGCCGGCTCCGCCAGATCCGTGTCGCCGCGAAGTTCCTGCACGGTCTCGTGAAGCACGGGAAGGGCGTCGTGGCGGAGGTCGCCGAGCGTCTCCAGCACGCTCGTCACCGAGGCCTCGTCGGTGATGCGTTTCGCGGTGTACGTGTCGATCAGGCGGTTCTCGCCTTCCGGTAGGACCGCAGGACCGTTGAGTTCGATGAACCGCTGCAGGTCCTCCATCGCCTGCTCGGCGACCGCCTGCGTCACTTTCTCCAGCACCCGGCCCCGCAGGCGGACGGTGGTTGTGGCCTGGTCTCCGATTGCGAGCAGCCGCCGCTGGGCATCGAAGGCCGACACCCCCCACGGTTCAGCGGGCGCGTGCAGTTGGTCGGCGTAGCTCTCCAGCCTGGTGCGAGCGCTGTTCAGCCCGCGATGCAGCCGACGCGTGTCCGGGGCAAGCGCCTCACGGTTGGACGCGAGCGCGCGCCCCAACTCGCCGGCCAGCCGGCGCCGATTCGATCCGCCGTCGTGCAGGTCCAGCAGGAGGTCGCCTAGCTCTTGCTGGTGGAGCCGCTTGATCACGGCTTCGATCGCAGCCCGCTTCTCGGCTACGAACAGCACCGACTTGCCGCGAGCGGCGAGCGTCGCGATCAGATTGGCTATTGTCTGCGACTTGCCCGTGCCGGGTGGCCCGATCATGACCATGTCGGCGCCCGCCACGGCCGCCGCGATGATGCGTGACTGGCTGCTGTCGGCGTCGAGCACGAGGAACTCGTCCTCGGGCGGCGGGTACGCCGGCAGGGAGTCCCAGTCGATGACCGCATGCCGTCCCCGCAGCTCGTCCCGCGCGCCGGTGTCCCCGGCGACGGCCGCGAGCAGCGTGTGAGCGGCGATCTCCTCCTCCGCGCGCTCGAGATCGCGCACCATCGGCAGCTTCGCGTAGCTGAAGTTCCCGACGACGGCGCGGGGAGTGATCGAGAAGCCGCGAACGGATGCGCACGCGTCCTCGAAGCTCCGCAGCACGTTCTCCCTGGCCGTCGGACCTGACTCGACATCGGCAAGGAGGTCGTCGGCGTCGAGGCTGAGGTTGAAGTCGGTCTCCAGTAGGTGTAGCAGCGCCTCGTTGGCCTCGGGCTCGTCGTTGATCTGCAGCGTGAAGTCCTCGGCCGTCGCCCCGATTGGCGTCAGACTCAGGCGGTACAGCAACACGGGCGCGTTCGGCATCGCCGTCGAGCGCTCGCTCGTCCACGTGGCGAGGCCGTATGCCAGGTAGAGCGTCTCGAGGCCACGCTCCTCGTCGTTCTCGCGCGCTTTCGCCCGGATGGCACGGGCGCGGCGGGCGGCGTCGCGTTGCGCACCGGGGTCAGGGAAGAGCTGCGAGAGGCGGACAGGGCGTCCAGAGAACAACCTCGACAGGTTCTGTTCGGCAGGTCTCGAGGCATCCTCCACTGGCGGAAGCAAGGAATGTTGCACTCCGTCGTCGGTCTCCGTTACTGGCGAGAGGTCGAGCGTGCCCCGCCGCAGGTCTCTGAAGTAGAGCAGCGTGTTCCGTCCGCCGAGGTCGATGAGTTGGCGTTTCCATGAGTCGATCGCCTCGGACACAAGGCGCATGCGAGCTGTGGTGACCACTGCCGGACCCCCCCGCCGTCGTCCGCACTGGCGCATTCTAAGGACAGCCACACGTAGCAGCGAGGGAGGCCCTTGGGCAGGAAGCTGGGTGTTGTGGTACAGGACCGGCGGTCTGGTTCGAAACTGACTACTCCGTCTACACCATGCGGCAGGCGTCACGGCGCTCCTGGCGCATCGGCCAGACCGAGCCCGTCCAGGTCGTCTTCATCGCCTACCGGAACACCCTGCAGGCGGACGCCCTCAAGCTGGTGGGGCAGAAGCTCCAGTCGTCGCGCTCCTGGTCGTTGCGCAGGGGGCTGCTCCCGAGGCCATGACTGTGGAACCCCGTCACGGGTCGGCTTGACTGGCCTCCCTAACACAATGTTATAGTTGTGTCATGATTCCGGAGTTCGAAGCCGGCGGCAATCTGCCCCCAGGGGTCCACTGGGCCACCTGGGAGGAATTCTGCAATCGGTTTGGGTTGACACCGTGGCGTCTCAAGCTGATCGCCGGGCTCCGAGCAGCGCTTGAGAGTCTGCGGGGCGCCGGTTGCCCGACAGCTTACGTCGATGGCAGCTTTGTCTCCTCCAAGGCGGTACCCGGCGACTTCGACGCTTGTTGGGAGCTGACAGGGGTGGACCTGAATGAGCTTGACTCGGTGCTGCTGACGTTTGCCGGCGGCCGCGCAGCCCAGACGGCCAAGTACGGCGGTGAGTTGTTCCCGGCTGCCGCAGGGCCCGGTAGCGGTGGAGCTACCTTCTTGGACTTCTTCCAGACCGATAAGGACACAGGTGCCCGAAAGGGCATCGTAGCCCTGGATCTAGGGGGTCTTACGTGATCAAGAATGAGAGGCAATATCGAATCACCAGGGCTCAAGCAGACCGGTTCTCCGAGGCACTGCATAGTCTCGAACCCGAAGCTGGGCATGAATCCGAGCTCCATCCACTTCTACTATCCGTGCAGAAGGATGCTTTGCAGAGTCAACTGACTGATCTTCAAGCTGAGCTCAGGGAGTACGAGGCTCTCAAGGCCGGGGACTTTGCGTTTGAGCAGCTGAAGGGTATTTCGGAACTCCCGACGCTCTTGATCAGGGCGCGCATTGCGTCCGGTCTCAGTCAACGGGATCTGGCGGACCGGCTCGGGTTGAAGGAGCAACAGATCCAACGGTATGAAGCGACCGACTACGCTTCTGCGAGCTTCACAAGAATCGCAGAGGTTGTGTCCGTCTTAGGCATAGAGATAGATGAAGGTGTACTTGCCGAACCGGGCACGGCGTCACTGAACGATGTCCTCGACAGAGTATCTTCGATCGGCCTAGCGCCTGAGTTCATTCGGAAACGCTTGCTACCCCGAAGACAGTGGCAGTCGACCCTCGGTGAAGATACCCACGTGGGAACTGACATGGGTGTCAGAACGGCCACCGAGACTCTGGCCAGGGTCTTCCGGTGGTCTCCGGAACAGTTGCTGACGGGCGAAGAGCTCGCGTTGGCTCCGGCGCTTGAAGGTGTTCGCTTCAAGATCCCGAGCAGCGCGAACCGCCAACGAGTTGCCGCGTACACCGTGTATGCGCATTACCTCGCGCTGCTCTCCACTCAAGCCTGTTCGGATATCCCAATCAAGCCAATTCCTACGGACCCGGGAACAGTCCGGGCCGAAATCGAGTCTAGCTATGGGTCCCTCTCCTTGGCTGCCATCGTCAACTACATGTGGGACCTAGGTGCTGTGGTGTTGCCCCTAGATGATCCTGGGGCGTTTCACGGGGCGTGCTTCAGGGAAGACTGGAGAAACGTGATCGTCTTGAAACAGAAGACGTCTGCCTCTTCAAGGTGGGCATTCGACTGCTTGCATGAATGCTGGCACGCAGGTCAAGAGCCGGAGTCACGCGAGCGCACGGTGCTAGACCTAGAGGAGATGTCGTCTGGAGGACCTGGTGGCGGGGAGGAATCTACGGCGAGCCGCTTTGCCGCGGCCGTCTTGCTGAATGGACGAGGACAGGAGTTGGCAGAGGCCTCCCTGGCGGAAGCGAAGTACGATCTACGCCGACTGAAAGCTGCGGTTCAACAGGTCGCGAAACGGGAGTCCGCTTCCGTAGCTGC
Organism: Dehalococcoidia bacterium; assembly: GCA_965249675.1. GTDB lineage: Bacteria > Chloroflexota > Dehalococcoidia > UBA2979 > UBA2979. The sequence goes on along the minus strand of OZ252250.1, from coordinate 420,179 downwards.
CCTCGCCAACTATCTGGCGTTTCGTCTCTCGGAGGAACAGGGAGAGAACTGGTGGGGAACAGCAAACAGTCTGCAGTCAACGGATGACTCTTGGGGCGTCTTACGCAATGTGTTTTTCGAACGGGCCGATTTCACGAAGCTGGCCGAGCCTGACCGAGAACTTCTGGCTCAGGCGCTCGCCTCATGGGAGGAGTAGATCGTGACAACCACAGTCATGGCTTGGAACAAGGAGAAACCCCTAGGAAAGGTTACGTGCTCAAGCTATGACTGCGAGCGAGACCTCCATTCCTTCCGCCGGAGAAGGCCAGGAGGCAGGTCATACAGAAACGAACAGTGCGTAGCTTGCGGCGCTCAGCTCATAGACTGGGGACGGCTAGACCAGCACGACCTTAAGGATGTGGAAAACACATTCGCATCTCTACGGCTGGAGATGATACGTCACCATTACTGGCACAAACCGATTGACGACAAGGCTCTCAACCACGCTCAAGGGAAGGGTTTTGTCGGTTTGCGTGAAGCGGCAGAACATCGCCTGCGCAAACACCTGGGCTTGCCAAGCTCACAGCTTTTCCGAGACGGTATGCAGACGCGGACCAGCGGCAACGTCATCTACTATGCGCAGCATGCTACTGCCACGTGCTGTCGGAAGTGCATGGAAGCGTGGCATGCAATCGATCGGGAAACACCGCTTGGTGACCAGGAAATCGGTTACGCCACCGAGCTGGTGATGAGATACATCAAGGTGCGCCTGCCCGATCTCCCGTTCATTGGGCCAAAGGTCAAGGCGCGGCGATAGAGCACTAGCGGAGACGTGTTGGGGGACGTTGCTGTGGTCAAGCGCATAGACACAGATCAGTGGTCGCAACAATGGAGAGAGGCGGGGTTAGACGTAGAAGGTCGACGTGTTCTGGTAACCAACTTCACCGGCACTGAACAGGAACCCGATCTACAGGAGCCGCCGAACTGTTCGGGCTTCGGACGAATTCACCACTTCCGGCGCGCCACCAGCGCCGGCTGGCCCTCCAATCCCCTGCCAATCGATCCAGCGTCCACAGCTCTAGGGACGCTCTGAACTGGCCGCGAAATGCGGCCGATCAGGCTCTTCTGGGGCGTTCAATCGCTTGATGGTCAGGAATGCGGCCTGATCGGGGCTCGCGAGCGGCTCTGCGAGTGCCGTTTGGCGCTCGCTGCGGGATTCTGGGCGCACTGCGCCGTTGTTACGCAGCAAGTTGGCGCTCCGCTCGAACCATGTTGGCCAGCCCCAACAGCAACGCGAGCCGCTGCGTGTTCTTGAACAATCCGCGGTAGCGGACCTTGGCGTAGCCGAAGCGCACCTTCACGATCTGGAACGGATGCTCGACCTTCGCACGCACGGAGGCCCTGCGCTTCTCTTCGAGCCACTCCTCACCCTCCCGGTCGAGCAGTCGCCGCTTGCCCGGTCGCATGGCAACCTGCCACTGCACCGCACGCTCGCGCTGCTCCAGACGTTTTCCGATGCCCTGGTAGCCCGCATCGCCACAGACCAGCCTTTCGTTGCCGTGCAGCAGGTCGGGCACCGCGGTGATGTCGCTCACGTTCGCCGCCGTCGTGTGGAGGCTGTGCACGATGCCGCTCTCAGAGTCCACCCCGATGTGCAACTTCATCCCGAAGTACCACTGGTTTCCCTTGCGCGTCTGGTGCATCTCGGGATCCCGTGCTCTGGCCCGATTCCTGGTCGACGAGGGGGCGCTGATGATACTGGCATCAACCACAGTCCCCTGTCTCAACTGCAGTCCTTCCGCCTCCAGATGGCGGTTGATCTCCTCGAGCAACCCCCTCCCCAGCGCGGCCGCCTCCAGCCGGTGGCGGAAGTTGAGAATCGTCGTCTCATCGGGGATCGCGTCCGATAGCCTGAGCCCCACGAAGCGCTGCACGGTGAGATTCTCGTACAGCGCGTCCTCCATCGCCGGGTCGCTGAGGTTGTCGACCAGTTGCACGATGTGCACCCGCAGCATCAGTGACAGTGGGTAGGGCTGGCGCCCCCGTCCCGGCATCGGGTAGTGGGGCGCAATGCGCTGCTCGAGTTGCCGCCACGGAACCAGCCGATCGAGTCGTTCCAGAAACCGCTCCCGGCGAGTCGTTCGCTTCTTCGCGTCGTAGTACAGCTCCGCGAACGTTGCCTCGCCCATCGCGCTCACCTCGTCATCTGGTCGAATGCCATACCATCCCGTGTAGGCATCTTAACAGATCATGCGGGTCTGTTCAGAGCGTCCCTAGGGTTGAAGCCTGGAGAGCTTCTTCGAGCTCAGGTGTTCCAGAATGCGGTGTGCAACTGGCGTTGCTGGTACTGCTTTGTCCCATTCAACCTCCTTTCAGCTAACCCCGACCAATCTCAGTGGTTGTCAGTGGCAGAGTTGCTTGATCTGTACCTTCAGCAACCTGACCCTCCTCAGGTGATCGACCTGACAGGGGGTCAGCCAGACCTTACGCCTGAATGGGTTCCGTGGATGATTCGAGAAGTCCAATCACGAAATCTCGACGACAGGATCTATCTCTGGTCGGATGACAACCTCAGCACAGACTACTTCTGGAGACATTTGTCAAATGACAACATCGACTTGGTACGGGGCGCCAAGAACTATGGGCGAGTAGGTTGCTTCAAAGGATTTGATGAAGAGTCCTTTGCCTTCAATACGCTCGCAGACGGATCGCTGTTCGGTCGTCAATTCGATCTATTCAGGAGGTTCCTGGAACTGGGCATAGACATGTACGCCTATGTCACGTTGACTTCTCCAACCCGGGAACGGGTGCCGGAACGCATTAGGACGTTCGTAGACAAACTACAGTCCTTGCACCAGAATCTTCCCTTGCGAACGGTCCCACTCGAAATACGTGTGTTTACTCCGGTTCGTCGTCGGCTCGGGGTGGAGTCCAACGACGCTCTGGAGATTCAGCATGCCGCTGTGGAAGCTTGGAACAAGGAGCTTGAGGAGCGGTACACCCAAGAAGAAAGAGACGCAGCCATTACGGATGTAGACCTGGAGGGCTAAACGCCGATGAGCCTTTCAGCCTCCAATCGGGCAACTTCTTCCACCTACGAGATCAATCTCGATAGGTCCATCGTCTACGCAGCACGTGAAGGCGTGCGTGACCTGTGGCACCTGATCGCGGTTCTCCCAGGATATTATCCAACCTCGGGCCGTGACGCCGTGAGAGGATTGGTCGCCGACTCTGCGATTCCGCCAGGGATCTTGGAAGAAGCCTTCGGCCGGGTCGGTGTCAGAAGCCCAGTTGGAAGTTCCAGGCCTTGCGACGCCACATCCCCTTGATCACGACTGGCGGTTTACAAGGAGGACGGCAACCGAACTTCGCACAAGGCTACTCGCACTACCCTAGCTGCCAACCTCATCTCTGCCGGATATAGTGCGATTGATACGAGGGCGGAGAAGTGGACGTAGACCGATGGTGGTTCATGAAGAGACTGAGGTGCGTTGAGCACGCAGGTCGTGGCCAGTGCAGTACCAGCTCGATCAGTGCAGGCTTTGCAGGACCCGATTGCTGATTCCTCGCCCCAGCAACGACTCACAGGCAAGGCTCATTCAGTCGACGGCATTGCAGGTGGAGCGAATTGTCCACACTGAGGTCCGGGAGATGAAGGGCTTTGCCCAGGAGACGGCGGTAGGGAAGGCATGAATGACAAGTGGATTGAAGCGCTGAAAGAACGCACGCGCTCGCATAGATTTTGGGGAGGATATCTCGAGTCCCTGGCCACAACAGGCTCTTCTCCCTTCTCTGTACACCTGGCCGTTCTGTTGGAACCGTATCTGGAGTTCATTCTTGAAGGAAGCAAGACACTTGAGTCACGCTTCTCGAAGAATCGCATTGCGCCCTATGGCGTAGTCGAGTCAGGAGATGTGGTGCTCCTCAAACGGTCCGCCGCCAAATCGGTGAGGGGACTTTGTATTGTGCGAAGCGTCCGGTTCTATCAGTTGGACAATGAGAACCTGCAGGTCATCAAGAACGAATTCTCCTCCGGCTTGCGTGCCGACAGCTCGGCCTTCTGGGAGCAACGTCAATCAGCACGTTTTGCAACCCTGATGAGAATCTCAGAAGTCTACCGACTTCCGCCCATTGAGATTCAAAAACGAGATCGTCGAGGATGGGTAGTGCTCCGGAGGAGGCAGCAGCACTACATGGCTATAGGGGAAGCGAGATGAAAGCGGCAATCGCGATCTGTGGACGGATAGGGAGTGGAAAGTCGACCGTCTCTGCCATATTGGCCTCCGACCTGTCCATTCAAGTGGTTTCGTTCGGGGACTACGTTAGGCAGATGGCGCGACGTGGCGGTCGACCGGCGACTCGGAGTACATTGCAGGACTTGGGCGACAGCCTGTACCAGCGGCTGGGCGCATCAGGGCTACTACAAGCTACCTTGGAGATGGCTGGCGTAGCCGATGATGAGACGGTCATCTTCGACGGCGTCAGGCACATTGATGTGCTAACAGCAATCCGTCGGCGCGCCGGCAAGACAGTAGCGATCTACTTGGACGTCAGTCCAGAAGTGAGATATCAGAGGCGGTGGTCTCAGGGACGCACCGACCTATCGTGGGAGGAATTTGAAGCTATTGATGGTCACCCAGTCGAGGCTGAGATTGGTGCCCTGGCGGAACTATGCGATTTCGTGATTGATGCTTCGCAGCCACTTAGGCGTCTGCAGAGAGATTTGCCCAGAGAACTCTTTTGCGCTTGAACATCGGGCTCTGCCCCTCGCCCTGGTCGGTGATCGTGACGGTGGGCCGGCCCGACGTCCGGTTCCCAGAGAGGACGACCTGCACCACGTCGCGGGCGATCGCCTGACGCCGGCGCTGGTCGAGCTTCGCCAGCCGACCGTTGGGGATATCGAAGTAGCGCGCGGCGGCTTTGAACATCGAGGATGGCGCCCGGCCGTTCGCGATGTCGCCCCGCTCGAAGGCCTTGGCCATCAGTACGGCATCGATGCTGTTGATGACCTTCTCAACGAGTGCGCCGCGAGCGCTCGCCTGTTGGGTGCGGAACCTGCTGCTCTGTCTGCGCCTCAAGGAGGCGATCCAGGAGATCCCGTGGCTCCCAATGTGTTGTTGTTGTATCGGCCGTCTCATTGATGGGAATGACAACCGGAAGCTGTCAACCTCTCCATGCCGGTCGAGGTCAGGGGGTTGTTGCAATGACGGGTTTGTTGATCCACGCCTCCTTCGGGGGTCTGGCGGCCCGCGGCGGTCCGTTGCGGAACCGCTCGGGCCAGACGCTGTAGGCGGCATCCAGGGTCTCCTGACGCGCCTGCACCGTCTCCAGGGCTTGCCCGCCGTGGAGCGTGGCGGGGTGCTGGTAGCCGACACCGGAGTGGTAGTGCTCGCGGTTGTACCAGTCGACAAACGGCGCCATCCAGCTCCGCACCTCCTCCAGCGAGTGGAAGCGGTCGGGGTAGTCGTGGCGGTACTTGACGGTCTTGAAGCCGGCCTCGGAGTAGGGGTTGTCGTTGCTCACGCGCGGGCGCGAGAGGCTGCGCGTGACAGCGAGGTCTTCGAGCAACTCCGCCAGGCTTGTCGACGTCATCTGGGCGCCACGGTCTGAGTGCAGCGTCAGTTGCTGCGGCGAGATCCCGTTGCGGTCGCAGGCGGTGCCCACCAGCGTCCTGGCAACCTCGGTCGACTCCGCCGTGTCGACCGTCCAGGCGACGATCTTGCGACTGAAGATGTCGATCACCACGTAGAGATAGAACCAGCTGCGGTGGTGAGGGCCGCGGAGCCGCGAGATGTCCCACGACCAGACCTCGTTCGGGCCGCTCGCCTGCACCTGGGGTGCATGGTGGGTCGTGCGTCGGTGACCGCGACGCCGTTCTCTGACCAGGCCGCGTTCCTCGAGGATGCGGTACATCTGGCGGATCGAGCAGACGTACGAGCCTTCGTCCAGCAGCTGATAGTAGACCTGGGCGGGCGCCTGGTCACGAAAGCGTGGTGAGCACAGCAGCTCGGCGATGTGATCGCGCAGCTGGTCGGGGATGCGTGACGGCTGCGGCTGGTGCTGCTCGCGCGGTTTCGCCTGTGACGGCCGCCTGTGTAGCCGGCCGGCGGCCGCCTGGCGGCGGCTGCGGTCGGTCCGCTCTGAGTATCCGAAGGCCCGACAGGCGCGGGCACGGCCAACCCGCTGGGCCCATGCGTCCACAGCGGCGAGCATCTGCGCCCGCCAGTTGGCGTATGCCTGCGCTGGCCACTCGGCTCGGGTCGGCGCTACCCGTTCTGGCCACTCGGTCGCCGCTGCGACGCGCTCTTGCGGGCAAATCTTTGCAAGAGCGCCAAGGCTTTTCCCTGGGCCTCGATCAGCTCCTCTGCCGTCTCCAGCTGCTGCTCGGCAAGCATCGCCCGCTCCCGGTAGCGGTCGCGCTCAAGGGTCAGCCGGTTGGGCGCTCGTGGTCCCGGCGGCCGCTCGACGAGGGCACGGCGCGCCCCATCGTCACGCTGCTGGCGCCACCTGGCGATCAGAGAGGAGTACAGACCCTCGCGCCGACAGATGGCGCCGACTGCTCCCGGCTCTCCGCGGGCCTTTGCCTCGTCGATCTCAGCCAGGATGTCGAGCTTGTACTGCACTGGCCACGACCTGCGTGCTCGACGCACCTCAGTCTCTTCATCAACCACCATCGTTCTACGTCCACTTCTCCGCCCTCGTATCAATCGCACTATATTCGGCAGAGATGAGGTTGGCAGCTAGGGACTCCGTTTGGCCCCAGTTGATCGTTCGAAGTGGCCCCACCCCCGGGGCCGCGATCAAGTGGTCGATGCACCCCCCTTCGCGGCGGAGGTGACCCGCAGGCGATAGGACTCGCTGCCGGTCTCGATGATGTGTGCGCGGAAGGTCAGCCGGTCGACGACGGCGGCGGCGAGCCGGGGGTCGGCGAAGGTCTGTCCCCACTCCGAGAAGGGGGCGCTGGAGGCGACCGCCACCGAGGCCCGCTCCTCGCGCTCCGTCAGCACCTGGAGGAGCAGTTCCGCCCCCCGGCGATCGAGCTGCAGGTAGCCCGGCACAGCAAGTCGAGCCGCCCGTAGCGGGCGACCAGGCGCGAGAGCAGGCGTTCGTCCGCTCGGCGAGCTCGTTCACCAGCTGTGCCGCCGTCGTGTAGCGCATGCGCAGGCCGCGCTGGCAGGCGGCTAGGCCGAGGCCGATCAGCAGGTGCGACTTGCCGGTGCCGCTGTCGCCGAGCAGCACCACGGGCTCGCCCCGCTCCACCCACTCGCAGCGCTCGAGCGCTGCGAGCAGCACCGGGTCGACCGTCGGTGCCGCCTTCAGGTCGAAGTCCGCCAGGTGCTTGAGCCGGGGGAAGCGCGCCTCGGCGGTGCGGCGCTCGCGGCGGCGCGCCTCGCGGTCCTCGAGCTCGGCCGAGAGCAGCTCGCCGAGGTAGGCGAGATGGCTCAGGCGGTCGCGCAGCGCCGCCTCGGCAAGGGGACCCGCCTGCTCGCGCACGGTCGGGAGGCGCAGCGCGCGGCTCGTCGCCTCGACCGCCAGCGCCGCTGCCTGTTCGGTGACCTGGGCCTTCATCGCGTGCTCCCGGCGAGCAGCGCGTCGTAGCCCGAGAGGCTCGGGGTCGGGCGGTCGAAGCGCCGGAGCGCCGGCCGCTCCACGACGGCCGCCAGACGGCTGCCGTCGGCGATGCGCCGCGCCTCGATGGCGACCAGCGCCGGGTCGACCGAGCCGATGCGCTCCACCCGAGCGTAGCGATTGGATCGGTCGGGGGTGGGGCCAGACCAGAGGATCAAAACGGCTCCAGTTGGGGCCAGATCAGAGTAGCGTTCCCACCACGTGCTACCAGGCCGCGCAGGAAGGCCAGCCAGAAGGCGCCGTCCTCGCTCGTGCCAACATCGTGGGCGGGTCGGTCGAGGCGTGGAGGATGTTCACTGGCTTCGGCGGAGCAGTGCGGTGAAGCCGGCCTGCTCGAAGTCGCGGTCGTGGGCGAGCGCATCGGTGATCCCGCGCTCTTCCATGACGATGAAGCTGGCGCAGTCCGTCAGGCTCCACGTCTGGTCCGGCCGCTCGGCGTGGCGCTCTACGGCCACACGGAACTGCGCGGCGGTCTGCGGCACGATTTCGACGTCCCGGCTGCGCTCAGCTCGCTCCACAACTTCCAGGGCCAGGCGTCGCTGTTGTTCCCCCCGATTCCCGAACATGTTGAGGACCTCGACCAGCACCATCTGGGTGGTCACGATGCGGCGCGGCTCAATCTCCTCCGTCAGGGCGAGCGCCCTCCCGTGCAGCCTGTCCCGGGTATCCTGCAGCGCGGCCCAGTACCCTGTATCGGCGAACACCTCGCTCACAGAGCCTCGGCGTTCGGGTGGCCATACAGGTAGTGCTTGTAGTCCTCGGCGAGGTCAACGGGCCGAGCGCCCGGCTCGCTGACGAGGGCGGAGGCATGCAGTCGATCAGGTGTAGGAGCGAAGCTCCGTTTCCCTCTGCCGCGTCCGCCGACTCGCGCGGTCCGCCTTCCATCGACACTATCACCTCCGCGCCCTCTTCGAGGTCGACAGGCTCCACCGGCGTGAACACACCGTCAGCGTACGTGGCCTTCACAGTTGTGGTCATGGCTGATCCTCCTGGCGGGCGCCGGTCTCTATCCTACCGAGCCGCCCCCGGCAGGCCGGGGGTGAGCTCTCGGATGGGCTCACCTTGATCATTGGCGAGGGCGGTCAGCGTCTGTCGAACTGCTACGGACTCTGGGACGGGGTCGTGAGAGCCAGTGCCGGCCACGACCTTCATGTGGAAGTAGAGAACGGCGGACGCGTCGTCATCGCGGCCCGCTGAGGCGGGCGCCTGGAGCCGCACAACTACGGTTACTCGGGTGAGCATCGCGTCAAGGTGCCGGCCCTGCTCAGGAGACCCGTCGCTGCGGAGGCGGACTCCGGTCGAGTCCGTCCTCGCCGGAATCCGGCAGGTCGCCACGGAGGCCGTGGCCGTCCGGCATACGATGCTCGCCTACGCCGACGGCTGCACGGGCGGGGAGACGGTCTTCGACAGGCCGGCCTCGCCATCTACGGGGTTCAACGGTGGCGGAGGGAACCCGACACTCGGTAATCTTCGGACACGCAATCCGACCCGACCTAGTTTCCGTCGGGCGCCCATTTTGCCTCTCACTGCTAGTGCAAGAGGTACCGGAACCCCCCAGCACAGAACTCGTGGCTTGCTGCAAGACCAACCACTAGCGCCGTCTTCCAGTAGTTGTCGACACCGGCTTCGGCGGCTTCCTCACGCTGTCTCCGGCGTTGGTTGCGGAGTACCACGGCCGGCCGAGCGAGCCTACCTGCAACAGCCTGGAGAACCGGCCGAGCCCACGCTCTGCTGCACGTGAGGTCGACCGTAGGGGCGCCGCCGCCGGGTACTCGCGCCACTCTCGCCCGAGGCCTGCGCCGTTCCGGAGGTGGACGCGTAGCGGACGACACTATTCCACACCGGCGACCCGTGCTGCGAAGTCGACGGCAGGTAGCAAGACATCGCCCACGGCCGACAGGGTCTTGTCCGCTTCCTCAAAGGTGATGTCGCTGCTGTCCACGGCGCGCCTCAGCGAGAGCGCCAGGGGCGCCACCGCGACCTTGTACATCTGCTCCAGCTCGACCTTTCTTCGTGGTTCCGCTCGCAGGTAGCTGAGGAACCCTTCGCCGTCCATGTTGATGAACACGATCGTCTTGTCGTCGGTCTTCTCGACCATTGCGACCGAGCGGGCACTGAACTCGTAGGCTGGCCACTCATCCCTGCGCACTTCCCGAATCTCAGGAGGCCCGACCCCGCGCCGCTGTGCCGGTGGTTGCGGGGGACCGGGCGTGACCGCTTGAGCCTCGACCAGCACCCGCCCCTCAGCGCGGAGTTCAGCGGGGATCTCCGGAGGACTGTCTGACATCAGCGTCACCGCCAGCGGGACCACATCCCCGACCTTGGCGTCGGGCGGCGGCTCCAGCCTGATGCGGAGGTTGCCGTCCCAGAGCTGCTCGCGGACCACCCATGAGTCGGGCTCGATCACGAGGATGCCGGGATCGACGGCTCTGGAGAGAAAGTCGTTTTCTGCGTCGGTCTCGAGCTCGAGCGTGCAGAACGAATCGATCCTGCAGCGCTTCTCCTGAACCGGCCCGCCCTTCTTCCACTGGAGATGGGTGGGGAAGCGGCGCCCCGAGAAGGGCTCGAGAGGCGGCGGCCTGAGCTTCGGCGCGGGGATGGTCCCGCCACTGAGCAGCGCAGCGATCGCAGGCGATGCCTTGATGATTTTCGTGAAGAGCTCGCTCGTCTCCGGTCTGCTCGCGGTCGACTTGCGGATCGCCGCCTCGCGTCGCTCGTCGTTCAGGCGGCGGAGCCCCTTGTGGTGCTGGAGGTGGTCTGCGAGTGCGCCGAGGAGCGCCGTTCGCTGGTCGTTCTGCCGCATGCGATCACGTGAGCCCATGAACAGGTCGTCCAGGGTCCGCTGGTCGAGCTCGGAGCAGTCGACTTCAACGAGCAGACTCTGGGCGAGGAACCGGAAGCCCCCCGAACTCCTCCGGCGGATGAAATCTCGGCCCTCGAATGCGTGCGCCTGACCGTTGACGGTGAAGATGATGCTCTCGCCTGCCGTCGTCCAGCGATCAACGGGCACTCCCTCGCGGAGGGGGATCAGCGTGATCGTGACCCATCCGACGCCGGCGACGCGAATGCGGGCGGGCGCCGGAAAGCGAGGCTCGACCTCACCGGAGTCGTCCTCTTCGAATGCCGTGCCGAGACCGGCGACGACGGCATCACTCGGGGCTGTCGGAAAGGGGCGCGATTCGACGATCTGGACGGGCAGCGCAATCCGATAGAGGCGCCGGTCGAGCATCCGCCGGAAGTCGAGGTTGGCGGCCGTTCGCTCCTTGATGTCGTATTCATAGAGGCGCACCAGTGTGCCCGACTCGCGCTCCGCCCGGCCGAGGTCGCCCTCGACCCAGATCGGGACGGCGTCCGCCTCGAAGGTCGGCACCTCCCCGCCGGGCGCGAGATACTGGAACTCCGATGTTCGGCCCTGGTAGCGTCGGCGCACGATCGTAAATCCCCACCGGCGATCCGATCCCGGTGCGGAGCGATGTCGTCGTGAGACGATCAACTGGTAGTTGTGGTCGGAGCCGCAGAAGGGCACAGCGCCGGTCGAGCCCATGTTGAACTTGCCCTGGACGAAGGGGAACGGTGCCTTGTTGCTCGCCAGGAGCGAGAGGAAGGTCTGAGGGAACGATGCGGGGCTCTGCCCCTCGCCCTGGTCTGTGATCGTGACGGTGGGCCGCCCCGACGTGCGGTTCCCGGAGAGCACTACCTGCACCGCATCCCGCGCAATCGCCGCTCGCTGGCGCTGGTCGATCTTCGCGAGCCGCCCGCTCGGGATATCGAAGTAACGCGCGGCAGCTTCAAACATCGAGGCTGGCGCCCGGCCGCTCGGAATGTCGCCTCGCTCAAAGGCCCTGGCCATCAGTACGGCGTCGATGCTGTTGATCACCTTCTCTACCAGCGCGCCGCGCGCGCTCGCCTGCTGGTTGAGGAATGAGCCGCTGTTGTTCGAGCGTCCGCCGTACGGTCTCCAGCAGCCATCGTCGAGCAGACCGGCATCACTCAAGCAGAGGTGGACCTGCTGCTCGGTCTGGGCCTCAAGGAGGCGCTTGAGCAGATCCTCCGGCCTCCGGGGTAGTGTCGTGCTGTCCGTGTCTGCCTGACGCATGGCCAACCTTCCTCTCGTCGGCGAGCACGCCTCGCAGCGAGCAGGGGCGGACGCCGCCCCGTTCGCCAGAGTTACGTATCGAGCTGCGGTACATCCGGACGGAGCGAACGTGCCGCGTCTTGCCACCTACCTCAATCGCTTGCCGGGGCCGTTCCTGCTCGCTGCGGCGGATGCGAGGTCCGTCGGCGCCGGCACCGTAGATTCGACCATCCGGGCCGATGGAGACGTTGATCGGGCTTGCGAACCGCGCGATCTCGGTGGGGACGTCCCGGACTCGCGGGCTGCTTCGACCGCCCTGGCTATGCTGGATCAGGCTCGTTCGCCTGAGCCATACGTAGCATCACCGCTCGGTTGACCATCTGCTGCACGATGTCCTGCATGTTCACGAGTCGAATCGTTTGCTGAAAAGTCACGAACCCGAGCTCCGCCACCATCCGGGCCACGAACTCGTCCGCGAAGCTCGACGACACGAGAGTGACGCCGTGGAAGTCAATGACCACCGTTCCGCGCGTCTCGCGCAGGATGTTGGTGACCTTGGTCCGTAGCGCCTCGCCGGCACGGCGCGTGCCCAGACCGTGAGCCTCCTCGCTAACCGAGACCCGCACCTCTCCCTTGTCTGACTCGAATGATTCGATGAGCACGTTCACCGGCTGGTGCCCAAGGGCGCTGGATACATCGATTGCTTCTGAAGTCGGCAACTGGAAGTCTACGCTGGTTCCGACGTTGATCGCGTCGATTGCCCAGGAGTCCGCGTATGTGCGTGGGGCTTCAGCTCCGCGCACGTCGAGCACTCCCCGACCTGATGAGATCCGGAGACGACCGCTATTCTGTGCGACGATCTGGTAGAGGCCCCTGAGGCCATTGCCCTGGCCAATCTTCGAATCCCGAGTCACCTTCTCCTTGATCGCCAGCGTGATCGCATCCGCTTCACTTCGAGGCCTGTGCTTGGTTCCGCGGAACGACTCAAGGATGCCGATGCCCGCGTCGGCAACACAGACCGCGAGATGCTCCGTCCGCGGATGGGCCTGTGTTTCCACGAATCCGTGCTCAGTCTGCGAGTGCTGAATGACGTTGTCCATCACTTCCCACAGACACCAATTGAACGCCGTGTGCACTCCTTCGCCCAGATCCATTCGCTCAAGAAGCTCTCCGATGATCCGGTCGGCGAGCGAATGAGCCGAGTGCTCGTCGAACCGCCAGACGCGGGACAAGACCTCCGGGCCGGATTCGAGATCGGTGGCAGCATCGACCGGTTCGATGCACGTTCGCTCAGGCGTTGCCGCCCGGCCATGCTCGATGTCGAACCGGACGCCGTGGCTTCGATAGTAATCAACAGTCGCAGCGATTGGTGCCGTGACGTTCGGGAAGCGTCGCCCCACACCGTCGAACCGAATCAGCACCTCGCTCCATCCGCGCTGGCCGATCACGTGGTTGCAGCTCTGAATGAAGTCGTCGGCCTGCCTGTGCCGATCCAGATCGCCGCTGAGCGTGATCATGTTGCCGTCGTCAAGAACTGCCAACACCATGCTCCCGCCGCTTGTCGTCCTCCGAAAGAGTAGGGTCCCGGGCACTGGTGTCACAAGGCCAGCGCTTCGGTCCGTGCAGCCGAGATCTTTCGCGCCGAGCTCATTGACTTGGCGATCTTGGCCACGACTGCAATTGGCCGTACTGACACGCACTTGTCAGCGCCCGGGAGGACTCCATCATCACGACGAACGACGCGGATGTCGTCGACAGATCTGATCCTCCCGCCTTTTCCTGCGCCGTGATGACCCCGAGGACTTGCCCACTGATCACATAGACGTCTGGAGAAGGTTGGTACCCGTGATCGATCCCGTTGCGGGGTCCCCGGCAGCGTCAGCCGAAGAGCAGCGGGTCGTTCTCGGTGACGCCGAGCTCATCGAGTTCGGCGATCTCGGCCTCGCTCATCCCCGCCACCTCGCGCAGCACCTCGGTCGTGTGGTCACCCAGGCGCGGCGCCGCACGCCGGGTGGTGCCCGGTGTGCGGGAGAGCTTGAAGGGGCGGCTCGTGTGCGGCAGGGTGTCGGCGGCCGTCTGGCCGCTGTACTCCCAGAAGTCGCGCGCGACGAGCTGCGGGTCCCTGACCAGGTCCTGCCCGCGCTCGGCGACGCCCGCCGGCACGCCCAGGGACTGGAGCGTCAGCATCGCGACGAACGGGTCTCGCTCACTGGTCCAGGCCGAGATCAGGCGGTCCAGCTCATCGTGGTGCTCGCGCCGGCCCGCCGTCGTCTGGTAGCGCGGGTCTCCCGCCAGCTCCGGCCCGCCGATGGCAGCGGCCAGGCCGGCCCAGTCCGAGTCGTTCTCGCAGCTGACCGCGAGCCACATGTCCTCGCCCTGGCAGGGGTAGACGCCCTGCGGCGCGAAGAGCGGGTGGCGGTTCCCCTCCGGTTGGCCCTTGCGGCCGTTCATCATGTAGTCCATCACCATCTCGCCCAGGATCGAGGTCGTCATCTCTCGCTGCGAGAGGTCGATGTAGACCCCCTCTCCGCTCTGGCGGCGCTGATGGAGCGCGGCCAGGATGAAGCCGACGGAGACGACGGCGACCAGGGGATCAGGGAAGAGCACCCCCGACGTGCTCGGGTTGCCGCCGCGGTAGCCCGTGATCGATGCGACACCGGCGGTCTGCTCGAGCGTCACGCCGAAGGAGCCGTAGCGAGACTCCGGTCCCGTCGCTCCCTGGCTGCCCATCGTGACCATGATGATGTCCGGCCGCACGGCCCGGAGATCGGGGTAGGCCAGGCCGAAGCGGGCCATCACTCCCTGACGGAAGTTCTCGATCACGACATCGGAGCGGGCGGCGATGCGCTTGAAGGCATCGATCCCCCGCCGGTGAGTCAGGTCGAGACAGATGCTGCGCTTGCTGCGGTTGCGGTCGGCGTACTTGCCGTCCCGGTTCCAGGGGTCTGGGCCGGGGTCGTTCTGGGGGTAGATGCCGCCCCCCTCGCTGGGGTTGTGGGCAAGGCCGCGGGCGATATCCATCCGCCTGGCCGACTCCACCTTGATCACATCGGCGCCGAGATCGCCCAGGATCTTCGTGCAGGTCGGCCCGGCCCAGACCTGGGATGGGTCAAGCACGCGGACGCCCTCGAGGACCTGGTTCATCCGGCCCCTCCTCAGATCACGCCCGAGGCGCACATCAGCACCAGATCGTCCGGGCCCCAGCCCAGGAGTTCTCTGTAGACCTCGGCGTTGTGTTCCCCGAGGAGGGGCGCGGGCCTGAGCTCCCAGGCGGCGTCGCCCCAGCGAAGCGGCATCCCCGGGTAGGTGAGGGTGCCGGCGACCGGATGGTCCAGCTTGGTGAAGTACTCGCGGTGCTGGTACTGGGGCGAACCGACGAGGTCCTCAGCGTCGCAGATGTAGCCCCAGGCCATGCCGCGCTGCTGGGCATCGTGGTAGAGGTCCTCCTTGCCCTTGTCGGCCATCCAGGCGCTGATGATCTGATCGAGCTCCCCCTGGTGCTCGCGGCGGCTCGACATCGTCGCAAAGCGTGGGTCTGCTTCGAGCTCGGGCTGCCCCATCATCTCGCAGGTCGCTCCCCAGCCCTGCTGGCGGAGCGCCACGCCGACCTGGCCGTCCCGGGCGTGGTAGAGGGGCGAGGCCGCCTGACGGCCACGCTCTTTGCCGCTGAAGATGTAGGTCATCCCCGAATACATCTGGGCGACCGCGATCCCCTCCTGCTGGGAGACGTCGACCGCCTGGCCGAGGCCCGTCTGTTCACGCGAGGTGATGGCGGCCAGGGCGCCGCTGAAGGCCGAGGCCCCGGCGAAGTAGGCCGCCGGCTCGCCGCCGATGCGCAGGGGTTCGCGGTCGGGCTCCCCCGTCACGTACATGATCCCGCCCAGCGCCTGCGCGATGATCTCGTTGCCGCGGAAGTCGCGGTAGGGCCCGCTCTGTCCGAAGGGCGCGATCGAGACGAGGCTGGCGCGGGGGTTCCGCTCGGCCAGCTCCCCGGCGCCGAGCCCCCACTCGGCGAGCTGCCCGGGCCGGAAGCTCTCGACCACGAGGTCGGCCCAGCCGTAGAGCTCCCGGGCCGCCCGGCGGCCCGCCTGGTGCCCCAGCGAGAGCGTGACCGAGCGCTTGTTCATGTTGAGGTAGAGGAACTGGCCGCTTCGCTCGGGATGCGGGACATCTCCAGGGAAGGGCCCCTGGGCACGCAACGGGTCGCCCGTGCCGGGCCGCTCGACCTTCAGGACGTCGGCCCCGAAGACCGCCAGCAGCTTGGTGGCGAAGCCACCCGCCGTCCCCTCTGAGAGGTCGAGGACGCGGATGCCGGCTAGGGGCGCGGCCAGCTCGGGCATGCTCTTCCTCTCACCAGGCCGGGACCTGATCCCTGGCTGCCCCGGGCTACCAGGCCGCCTCCAGCAGGTCGAGGGTCATCTGGTAGCGCTCATCGGCGTTGCGGACGCCGGCGTTGGCGTTGAAGACCTTGATCGTCTCAGAGGCGAGCGCCTCGAAGTCCTCTTTCGGGATCCCGAGATCGCGGACGCGCGTCGGCATGCCGACCCGCCCGTAGAGCGCCTCGATGCTGTCGGCGACGGCCAGTGTCGCCTCGGCCGCCGTCATCCCCTCCTGCCAGGCGTCCATTGCCAGGGCGACGCGCCTTGCGGCCTCGAGCGGCGGTGGCTGTGAGCGGCGGGCGACGGTGGCCGTCAGGACCGAGGTCGACTCCCCCTGCAGCACCTCTGGGTAACGGATGTGGAGCGCCGTCGAGACGGCGTAGTCGCCGACGAAGGCGCTCTGTCCGCGCCCGCCGCCCGCCGCGCCGTCGTCGGCGACGCGGTTGGCGAGGAAAGAGGCGATAGAGAGGTCGATGCGGGGCTGGATGGAGTCGGGCTCCTCGACGAGGCGCAGGTAGCTCCGCCTGGTCAGCCGCAGGATCTGCTCGCGGTCGCCCTCGACCAGGGGGTTGAGGTCGGGCTCGGCGACACCGGCCACGGCGCCCGAGAAGCCGGTCGTCGCCGTCGATCGGAAGAGCTCGACCGGTGAGGCCATCAGCGCCGCGTGGTCCATGATGATCGCGATCGGCCGCGTCTTCGGGTCGAAGTACTCCATGCGCTGGTCGAGGTCGGGGTTGGCGAGCCCCGATCCGGCCCGGTTCATCGCCGTGGTGGGGGTCGTGATCAGGTTGATGATCGGCAGCTTGGGGGCGTTCAGGCGCGGGCTGTAGGCCGGCTTCCCCTCGGGGTACTGCGTCATGATCTCAAAGGGGTCGCCGGATTCGCAGAGGTAGATGTTGACGACGCGCGTCGCCACGATCACGCTCCCGCCACCGAGCGAGATCAGGAGGTCGGCCCGGGCCTCGCTTGCGGCCCGGGTCGCGGCCGCCACCGATCGGTAGGTGGAGTCCACCTCGATCCCGTCGAAGTAGCCGGCGTAGAGGTTCCCGAGGGCGGCCTGGACGCGCTCGATGCCGCTGGTCCTGGTCGGGATCGAGCGCGAGCAGATGACGAAGGCGCGGCGGGCGCCGGCCCGGATCACCTCCTCCTTGAGGCGGTCCTCGATGGCGTGCTCGGCGCAGTGCATCCTGAGCGGGAAGCTCCGCACGAGGAAGGTGTCGCGGTTGCTCACAGGTCTCCAGCCTTCCCCTGCGTGATTGTCAAGGCCGCCTGCGGGGCGCGGATCTCAGCTAGAGCCACTTCCCGAGACCGCGGTGGCCGGCGCGGCGGGCGCGGTTGCGGGCGAGGGCTCCCGGGCCCTTCTTCGCTGCCGAGAAGAGCATCAGGAACGAGAGGAGCTTCATCAGCGTCCGGATCATGAGGTCACTCCTTCGCGGCGCCGGCAGGCGCTTCGGGCAGCCCCCCGGGCTGCTTGATCGCTGCGCGTCGCCTACTCCCCGGGCAGCGAGATCACCTGGGAGTCGAGCAGTGCCCGGATCTCCTCGTCTGGGATCCCGTGCTCCGACAGCACCCGGGCGCTGTCCGCCCCGAGCACGGGCGCCGGCGCCCGCACCCGCATCGGCGTCTCCGACATGGTCGCGACCGGCCCGACGACGCGCTGGGGCCCGGTCACCGGGTGATCGAGGTCGGCCATGATGCCGAGCGCGCGCACCTGCGGGTCCTCGGACATCTCCTCGGGCACGTTGACGGGCGAGCAGGGCACGCCAGCCTCGGCAAACTCCTCGATCCAATCGTCGATCGGGCGGGTCAGGATGATCTGCCGAATCCGCTCGCGGCGAGCGTCACCGGCGGCGATGTTGACCGGATCGTTGGCGTCGTGGTCTGGATCATCGCTGTCGTCGTCGGTGATCCCCAGCACCCGGCGGGCGCCCCGCCGGGTCGCCGGCGTCAGCGCGCCCAGCACGAGGAATGCGCCGTCGGAGGTCTGGTAGCCCGAATAGTAGGAGCGGAAGGCGGCGCGCAGGCCGCGGCCGCGGGTGCGCGCGGCGAGGAGCTCCGGGTAGGAGGCCCGGCGGGCGCGCAGCTCCTCGAGCTCCTCGACCATGCCGTCGCGCACCACGGCATCGTGTACCGGCTCGCGCATCACGGCCGTGTCCTGGATGGCGAGGGAGGCCCGCAGCAGCGAGGTCTCGATCTTCTGGCCCTGGCCGGTCCGCTCGCGGTGGAGGAGCGCGGCGTTGATCGAGGCGGCCGCGGCGAAGCCCGCGCAGTAGTCGGCGATCGATGCGGAGGTGATGGCCAGCGGCGCCCCCGCCTCATCGACCTTGCCTTCACCCACCATCAGGCCCGAGTAGGCGACGCCGACGATGTCGGTGCCGGCGCGGCTGCGCAGCGGGCCCTCGGTCCCGAAGCCGGTCACCTCGCAGTAGATGAGGGCGGGGTTTCGCTCGCGCAGGGTCTCGTAGTCGATGCCGAGGCGCTGCGCGACGCCGCCGCGGAAGTTGATGATCACGACATCAATGCCGGGGATCAGCCGGTAGATGACCGCGAGGCCGTTGGGCGTATGGAGGTCGACGACGAGGCTGCGCTTGCCGCGGTTGAGCGATTGGAAGCGTTTGCCGAGACCGGGGATGACGGCGCCGGCGTTGCGGTGCGGATCACCCCCGGGGCCCTCGACCTTGACGACGTCGGCGCCCTGGTCGGCGAGGATGCATCCGCAGAATGGGGCGGCGACGATCTGCGAGAACTCGAGGATGCGAATCCCGGAGAGTGGCCCGTCGCTCATCTCCTGGTCCCCTCCTGCCCGCCTGGCCCCCGTGGGCGACGGAACACATCTTCCTGCCGCCCGGTCGCTGGCCCGCTCGAGGCGCGGACGGCCCGGCCGGCGGGCCGTCCGGCGGCCCGCCCGACAGAGGGGTGGGGCCGCTGGCCTCCTCGGCTAGGTTGCCGAGAAGACCGGGTCACGCCGGTCGGCCAGCGCGCTGCGGGCCTCGCGGGCGTCGTCTGAGGCGTTGAGGATGAACGCCGCGTTCGAGGTCAGCACGGCCGTCGTCTCGAGGTTGCTGTCCATGGCGGCGCGCATCACTCGCTTATTGATCCACTGGGTGATCGGCGGCGCCTTCAGCATCAGGGCACAGAGGTTGCGCACCTCTTCTTCGAGCTGGTCGGACGGCACCAGCTTGTTGATGACACCCCACTCGTAGGCGCGCTGGGCGTCGAGGTGACCTGTGAAGGCGAACTCGAGCGCGCGGCCGAGGCCGGCCAGCTTGGGCAGCCAGTAGGAGCCGCCGTTCTCGATGATCTGACCGACCTGCTGGTAGGTGATGAAGCGCGTGTTCTCGCAGCCGTAGCGGATGTCGCACTGGAGCGCGAGGTCCATGCCGAACCCGGCGGCGACGCCGTTGATCATCGCGATCGTCGGCTTGCGGATGTAGGAGACGTCCTTGATCAGCTTGGTCGTCGCGTAGAGGAAGCTCTCTCGCGTGGCGTCGGGGCTATCGGGATGTGTCCTCGCACCAGGCAGTGGTCCGCCGCTGTCAAACCCGGGCACGCCGCGCACGTCGACGCCGGCCGAGAAGCCGCGCCCGACGCCGGTCAGGACCATCATCCGTACATCGGGATCGTCGTCGCCGGCGCGCATGTACTCGCCGACCTTGGCCAGCGTGCTGTTGCGATCGGTTCCGCCGATGCAGGCGTTCAGTCGCTCGGGGCGATTGAACTTGATCCAGAGGATGCCGTTGTCCTCCTTCTCGTAGAGCAGGTAGGGGACGAGCTCGGGGCCGGACTCAGACATACAGGTGAACCTCCATCGCGGCCTCGGCGGCCGCTGCGCTCTCGTGGGTGTGGCGCCCCGGCTCGCCGGGGGCAGCAGGCGGGCAGGCCCGCCGGCAGTCGCCACGCTACTCGTCGGGAATCTCCATCGTCGGGATGATCTGGGCCAGCTGCTTGCGGTGGTAGCGGGGCTCACCGAGCGCGTGGAAGAGCGAGCGGGAGAGCCTGGTGTAGAGTGTCAGCCCGTACTCGCGCATCACGCCGGTGCCGGCGTGCACCTCGTGCGCGTAATCGGCAGCCTTGCGGTAGCCGTCGCTGGTGACGGCCTTGGCGAGGTGGACCGCGGCCTGCGCATCCTGGCCGGTGTCGATCTTCCACAGTGCCTCGTAGGTCGTCCAGCGTGCCGAGTCGAGGTTGATCACGAGCTGGACGATGTGGTTCTGGACGAACTGGAAGCGGCCGATCGGGCGGCCGAACTGGACACGATCCCGGCTGTACTGGACCGACATGTCGAAGACGGCCTGGGCACCCCCCACCTGGTAGGCGCAGAGCAAGGGGGTGACGCGCGTCAGCATCCGGTTGATGGCGCCCATCGCGCCGTTCAGCTCGCCGAGCATCGCCCCGGCCGGCACGCGCACATCTGAGTAGCTGACCTCAGCCTCTGATGAGGTGAAGCCGGTCAGGTGCCTGGCCGTGATGCCGGCATCCTGGGCGTCGACGATGAGCAGGCTGAGGTCGTCCTCGTCGTCCCCGGTGCGGACGACCGTCAGGATGTAGTCGGCGGCATGGGCGTCGTAGATGAAGGCCTTGGTGCCGTGCAGGACCAGGTCAGAGCCATCGGAGCGGGGACGCATCTGTACCCCGCCCGGGCCCCAGCGGTACTCGGGCTCGCCCATCGCGAAGGCGAAGATCGTCTCGCCGGTTGCGAGTTTCGGCAGGTACGCTGCCTTCTGCTCGTCGCTCCCGAGGTCCCCGATCAGCTCGGCCGCGATCGCCTGCGAGAGGAAGGGCCCCGGGACGGCGCCCTTGCCCAGCGCCTCGAAGAGGACGGCGACGTCGGTCAGCTCGCTGTTGCTGCCGCCGTACTCCTCACTGACCAGCATCCCGAGCCAGCCGAGATCGCCGGCCGTGCGCCAGATCCCCTCGGAGAACCCGCGCTCGCTCTGCTGGAGCTCGATCAGGGTCGAGATCGGCGCCTCGCGCTCGATGAAGTCCTCAACGGTCTGCTTGACCAGCTGTTGTGTCTCAGTCAGGGAGAGATCCATCTCCGCCTCCGCTCGTGCCGCTCGGACCAGGGTCGCTCGCACTGTGCCGCCGAGCAGCCCGCCCGCCCCCCCGTGGGGGGCCGGTGCGGGGCGGGCGGGGGCGGCGGTTACTCGACCGTCTTTCCGGCGGATTCGGCGATCTGGCGACCCATGCCGATGCGGCGGGCCATGATCACCTTCTGGACGTCGGCGGTGCCCCCGGGGTGAAGGGCGACGATGGCGCTGCGCTGGTAGGAGTCCAGCGTGCCGTCGGAGAAATCGGTGATCGGGTCGTTGGTCAGGGCGTAGGGACCGAACAGCTCGTGCAGCGCGGTCGTGATCTCAAGCCCCGAGAGCTTGCGGAAGTAGGAGGACTGCGGCCCCTCGTAGGTCATCTGCTGGTGGGTGCGGTTCATCCAGAAGTTGCGCAGCCCGAAGAGCCGTGAGATCTCGGTCAGCTCATAGATCTCGGCGAGGCGGTCGCGTGCATCCGCGTCGTCGACCAGCGGCGCGCCGTTCAGCTGTCGCTCGCGCGCCCAGCGCAGCGCCCGCTGGAACCAGAGGTTGCGGCTGACCGAGCCGCCGGCGCCGTGCTCAAGCTCAAGGTGGGTGGTGGCGACGTCCCAGCCGTTGTTCTCGCCGCCGACCAGGCGCTCGGCGGGCACGCGCACGTTGTCGAAGTAGACGGTGTTCTTGACGCTGGAGCCGACGCCCTCACCGCCGTCGCCGAGGAGGTCCATCGGCCGAACGGTGATGCCCGGGAGGTCCGCCGGGATCATGAACCAGCTCACGTTCTTGTGGCGCTCACCCTCGGGGTCGGTGCGGGTCAGGGTCCACAGCTGGTCGACGTCGTTTGAGCCTCCGACGTAGATCTTCTCGCCGTTGACGACGTAGTCGTCTCCGTCGCGGATGGCGTCGGTCTGCGTACCGGCCAGGTCGGAGCCGGCCTCTGGGCCGGTCAGGAGCTGCCAGGTGACGACATCGCCTGTGAAGATCGGGGGCAGGAGCTTCTGCTTCTGCTCCTCGGTGCCCCAGACCAGGATCGAAGCGCCGCCCAGCCATCCACCGGAGTCGTAGTAGGGGGGAAGGGAGAGGTCGTGCTTGGACATCTCCTCATAGAGGACCAGCGCCTCATCAAAGCCCATCCCACCGCCGCCGTACTCGCGTGGCGCGGTCGGGCGAAGCCAACCCTGGCTGCCGAGGTCACGCCCGAGCTGACGGAACTTGGCGTAGTTCTCCGGCGAATCGAGGTCGCCCTCGACATCCGGTGCGTGGCTCACAAGCCAGCTCGCGACCTCGGCTCGGAAGGCCTCTTGCTCTGGTGAGTAGGTTGGTGCGAAGTCCATTCAAGCCCCGTTTCCTGTCAGACGGTTCTGATCGTCCTGATAGGCCCGGGAGGTCCCGGCGCGCGACAGCAAACATATGAGAGATGAATTACAGACGCAACAATCGGGCCGGTCAGCGCAGCGCCAGGATCTCACCGGAGGTGGTGGCGAGGTAGGTGCCGTGGCTCGTGACGGCCGCCGACGAGAGTGGCCCGGGGAGCTGCCGCTTGGCCACGAGCGCGCCACTCTCTGGGTCGAGCAGGAGGAGCCGGTCGCGCTCTGAGACCAGGAGGCCGTCTGAGGCGAGGAGCGGTGGGGCCGAGGCATTCTCGACCGCTCGCTCCCATGCGGTCAGACCGTCTCCGAGTGAGATCGCCACCAGCTGGCCCCGCCGCCCGAGCACGTAGAGACGCTCTGGGCCGACCGCGGGCGAGAGGTACTCCCTGGGCGGCTGGGCGCGTGCCCAGACTCGGGGCGGCGGCGGTACCTCCGGGGCCATTCCCCAGACCCAGAACTGGACCCAGAGGCGGCGGATGCCGTCCCAGGGCGGCCGCACGGCGTCCGCTGGCAGAGCCACGGCCTGCCACGCCGAGAGGGCGTAGACGACCTCGCCCGGCGCGGAATCTCTCGCCACGGGTGGGGCCTCGTCCGAGGCCAGGCGCGTGGGGAAGGCGACCGTGTTGTACCAGTAGGTGCGCTCACCGGTCTCGCGATCGAGCATGATCACCCGCTGGCTGACGCCGACCGCGACCTGTCCCCGGGTCACGACCGGGGTCAGGAACTCGCGATCGATCTTCGACCAGCCGAGATCGATCGGGCGACGCCAGAGGAGGTCGCCGTGTTCGGCGTCAAAACCGAACCACTCCACGTCACCGAAGAGGTAGACCGTGCCGTCCGCAACGAGCGGCGAGGTCGTCAGGAGTTCCCCGGCGGCAGCCTCCCAGAGCAGGTCGCCCGTGGCGGCGTCGAGCGCCTGGAGGCGGCCGCCGGGCACCGGCACGTAGAGTCGCCCCGCCGCGAGGGCCGGCGACGCGAGCAGGGAGCGGGGATAGGAGCGCTGCCAGACGGTCCGTCCGTCGCGGGCCGAGAGGGCAAGGAGCGTGCCGTCAGCGAGCGAGAGGTAGAGCCGCTCGCTGTCGGCCACGAGCGCAGTCTCCGGGCCTGAGTGCAGCTCGGAGCGCCAGGCCTCGGCCTCGGTCAGGCGGCTCGGCGAGGCGGAGCGGCGCTGCCGGCCGAGCCCCCCGTCCCCGTTGGGCCAGCTGTCCGCGGTGATGGTGGCCGAGATCGTCTGCGATTGCGGCAGCGTGAGCAGTGCGGGCTCGCGCACGAAGTTGGCGTAGATCCAGTAGCCCAGCAGCGCGATCGCCACAGCGGAGATGAGGATGCGGACACGCCGGGCACGGCGGTCTGAGGCCAGTCGGCGAGCCCGTGCCCTGAGGGCGCGCTCGCGCGCCGCACGCGCCTCGGGCGTGCTGGCGACGACGGCGGACACGAGCTCGGCGAGGCAGTGGGGGCAACGCCGGGTGCCGACGGGGGAGGGGAAGCCGCAGGACGGGCAGACGACGAGGGGCTCGGTCGCCGAGACGGGCTCGCTACCTCGTCGAAGGGTCATTGCCACTCCCGGGGCCCGGTTCGCCCGACCCTGTCAGTGCGTCATCCGCGGCGAGCTCAGCGCCACTCGATCCTACCGTGCCGTGCCGGGAGAGGATTGCCTGTTGCGATCGGTCACGATCTATACCAAGTGATCGGTTTAGAACTGAACCACCCAGAGGCGAGCCAGTTTCTGGATCGTGCGGTAGCCCTAGCTGCCAACCTCATCTCTGCCGGATATAGTGCGATTGATACGAGGGCGGAGAAGTGGACGTAGACCGATGGTGGTTGATGAAGAGACTGAGGTGCGTCGAGCACGCAGGTCGTGGCCAGTGCAGTACAAGCTCGACATCCTGGCTGAGATCGACGAGGCAAAGGCCCGCGGTGAGCCGGGAGCAGTCGGCGCCATCTGTCGGCGCGAGGGTCTGTACTCCTCTCTGATCGCCAGGTGGCGCCAGCAGCGTGACGATGGGGCGCGCCGTGCCCTCGTCGAGCGGCCGCCGGGACCACGAGCGCCCAACCGGCTGACCCTTGAGCGCGACCGCTACCGGGAGCGGGCGATGCTTGCCGAGCAGCAGCTGGAGACGGCAAAGGAGCTGATCGAGGCCCAGGGAAAAGCCTTGGCGCTCTTGCAAAGATTTGCCCGCAAGAGCGCGTCGCAGCGGCGACCGAGTGGCCAGAACGGGTAGCGCCGACCCGAGCCGAGTGGCCAGCGCAGGCATACGCCAACTGGCGGGCGCAGATGCTCGCCGCTGTGGACGCATGGGCCCAGCGGGTTGGCCGTGCCCGCGCCTGTCGGGCCTTCGGATACTCAGAGCGGACCGACCGCAGCCGCCGCCAGGCGGCCGCCGGCCGGCTACACAGGCGGCCGTCACAGGCGAAACCGCGCGAGCAGCACCAGCCGCAGCCGTCACGCATCCCCGACCAGCTGCGCGATCACATCGCCGAGCTGCTGTGCTCACCACGCTTTCGTGACCAGGCGCCCGCCCAGGTCTACTATCAGCTGCTGGACGAAGGCTCGTACGTCTGCTCGATCCGCCAGATGTACCGCATCCTCGAGGAACGCGGCCTGGTCAGAGAACGGCGTCGCGGTCACCGACGCACGACCCACCATGCACCCCAGGTGCAGGCGAGCGGCCCGAACGAGGTCTGGTCGTGGGACATCTCGCGGCTCCGCGGCCCTCACCACCGCAGCTGGTTCTATCTCTACGTGGTGATCGACATCTTCAGTCGCAAGATCGTCGCCTGGACGGTCGACACGACGGAGTCGACCGAGGTTGCCAGGACGCTGGTGGGCACCGCCTGCGACCGCAACGGGATCTCGCCGCAGCAACTGACGCTGCACTCAGACCGTGGCGCCCAGATGACGTCGACAAGCCTGGCGGAACTGCTCGAAGACATCGCTGTCACGCGCAGCCTCTCGCGCCCGCGCGTGAGCAACGACAGTCCCTACTCCGAGGCCGGCTTCAAGACCGTCAAGTACCGCCACGACTACCCCGACCGCTTCCACTCGCTGGAGGAGGTGCGGAGCTGGATGGCGCCGTTTGTCGACTGGTACAACCGCGAGCACTACCACTCCGGTGTCGGCTACCAGCACCCCGCCACGCTCCACGGCGGGCAAGCCCTGGAGACCGTGCAGGCGCGTCAGGAGACCCTGGATGCCGCCTACAGCGTCTGGCCCGAGCGGTTCCGCAACGGACCGCCGCGGGCCGCCAGACCCCCGAAGGAGGCGTGGATCAACAAACCCGTCATTGCAACAACCCCCTGACCTCGACCGGCATGGAGAGGTTGACAGCTTCCGGTAGCACGAGCACTAGCCCCACTCACTCTTGGCACTGACAACTCAGGACTAGTGGACGCCGCCCAGCTCTGAGAGCTGCCAGGCTGGCGTGCGCTTCTCGACGAAGGCGCGGGGGCCCTCCTGGGCGTCGGGTGTCGTGCGCATCACCCGCTGCAGGCTGAAGCCGAGCTTCAGGCTCTCCGCCATCGTCGCCGCGTCCCGGCCCCGGATCGCCGCCTCCTTGGTGAGGCGCACGGCCGACGGCGAGTTGCGGAGGATCTTCTCGGCGTACTCCTCGCAGGCGGTCATCAGCTCCTCGGCCGGCACCACCCGGTTGACGAGGCCGATCCGGTAGGCCTCCTGGGCGTCGATCCGCTCGGCCGTGAGGAGCATCTCCATCGCATGCGCCCAGTGGATCGAACGCGGGAGCTGCGAGGCGCCGGTCGAGGCCATCACGCCCCAGCGGGTCATCGTCATGCCGAAGCTGGCGCTGTCGGCGGCGACGCGAATGTCGCAGGGCAGCACGAGGTCGATACCGGCCGCCAGGCAGTAGCCCTGGACGCCGCAGATGATCGGCTTGTAGACGTCGATCCCGTGACCGAGGCTGACCTGCGGCCCGGGCGGGCGTTCCCGCCCGCTGTCCCGGTCCTTGAGGTCTGCGCCGGCGCAGAATGCGCGGCCGTTGGCGGTCAGGATCGCGACCCAGGCCTGAGGTTCGGCGTCATAGCGATACCAGGCGGCCGCCATGTCGCGGCTCAGCTCGCCGTTGATGGCGTTGAGCGCCTCCGGCCGGTTGAGGGTGATGTAGGCGATGTGGTCGCGAAGCTCGTACTCGACGGTCGACACAGCTGCTCTTCCTTCCCGGCAGCTCGCTGCCGTCCTGCTCTCTCTGGGCGGCCGCTACTCGCCTGTGAAGCGGGGTGTCCTGCGCTCGAGGAAGGCGCGCACGCCTTCCTGCCGATCGCTCGTGTCGCGGTTGTAGAGCCCGGCCGCCCGCTCGTACTCGATCAACTCGGCCAGCGAGTGATCGCGACCGTAGTGGATCGACCGCTTCGACCAGAGATGGGAGAGCGGCGGGCCGGCGGCGAGCTCACGGGCCAGCTCGGCCGCGCGGGCGTCGGGGTCGGGGACCAGCTCGTTGCCGAGGCCGACGGCGAGGGCCTCCTCGGCCCGCACCTCGCGCCCGGTGAAGAAGAGCTCGAGGGCGCGCGCCTCGCCGACGAGGCGCGGTAAGAGGTAGGTGAGGCCGTTGTCTGGCGTGAAGCCGCGGCGCACGAAGACCGTGGTGAAACGGGCGCCCGGGCCGAGGATGCGGACGTCGAAGGAGCAGGCCCAGGCCATGCCCCCGCCCGCCGCCACCCCGTTGACCGAGGCGATCGTCGGCTTGTCGAGGCTCGGCATCATCATCGAGATGGCATTGTGCCCGAGGCGGTCGGTGCGCTCCGCCCGGGACGGACCGGCCGCGCCGGGCTGGCGCGGCGTCAGGTCGGCCCCCGAGCAGAAACCGCGGCCCTCGGCGGTACAGAGCACCGCGCGGACCTGGTCGTCGGCCTGGAGCTGGGCGGTCAGGCGGAAGATCTCGGGACGGGTGTTCGGGCCGAAGGTGTTCAGCCGATCCGGCCGGTTGATCTGGATGTGCGCGACACCCTCTGAGACCTGGACGATCAGGTCCTCGAAGCCCTCATAGTCCATCGCTTCTCACCCGCTCTCCCGGCCGTTCCCCGCGGCCGGGCCCGGGCCGACGCGCTCTCAGGCCAGCGTATATTATCTACATGGTCGCTGCCCTGGCCGCCTGGGGTCGACCGAGTGATGGGGGAAAAGATGACCGAAGAGCTGGTGACGTATGAGGTTCGAGAGCGGATCGCTACGATCACCATCAACCGGCCGGCCAAGCGAAACTCGTTCACCGAGGACACCCGCCGCCGCCTGATCGATCTGTGGATGGTCTTCAAGCATGACGAGGACGCCGATGTCGCGATCCTCACCGGCGCGGGCAATGTCGCCTGGTCCGCCGGCAGCGACCTGCGGGAGATCGGGACCGGGATCGAGGTCTCCGATCCCGGTTGGCGGCCGCCGATCGAGGACACGAGTTCGATCGCGCTGGCGACGATGAGCGGCCTCGATATCGACAAGCCGGTGATCGGCGCGATCAACGGCTATGCGCTCGGGTTCGGGTTCGCCCTGGCGCTCGCCTGTGACATCCGCATCGGCACCCCGGCCGCCCGTTTCGCCTCGACCGAAGTCAAGTTCGGCCACATGGCAGGCGGCGGTCAGGCGGCGATGCTGCCCGCGGTCGTCCCCTTCGGCTGGGCGATGGAACTGGCCCTCACCGGCGACCAGATCGACGCTGAGACCGCGGTCCGTATCGGCATCCTCAATCGCATCGTCCCGCCCGAGGAGCTGATGGCCGAGTGCCGAGATCTCGCCGCCCGCATGATCGCGTGCGGTCCGACCGTCGTCAGGCAGACGAAGCGATACATGTACCGTGCGATCGGCCAGAGCTACCTCGACCGGATGGCGCTCGAGGGGATCTTCTACGAGCGGATCCAGCGATCGGACGACTACGAGGTCGGTACTCAGGCCTTCGTCGAGGCGAAGGATCTGAAAGAGGTCAGGCCAGAGTTCACAAGGCGGTAGCTGCCAGGAGGAAATGCTGCATGAGTTTCGAACGGATCGAGTCCCAGACCACGTCCGACGGTGTGTTGGTGCTGACGATGGACGACCCATCGACGCTCAACTCCCTCGGGGAGCCCCTGCTCCCTGAGCTCGTCTCCGAGGTCGATCGCTTCGCCGCCGATGGGAGCCTGCGTTCCCTCGTCATCACCGGCGCCGGACGCGCATTCTCATCGGGCGCCAACGTCCGGGGCTTCGCGCAGAACATCTCAGAGCGCGAGGCGGAGAAGGAGAGCGGGGTCGAGGACGAGCGACCGGACCCCTGGCAACTGTTGGATCCGATCTACACGGCCCGCGAGACTCGCAACTTCAGCGGGGGGCCGGAGATCGTCTCCAAGCTGCACACCCTGCAGAAGCCGTCCTTCGCCGCCGTCAACGGCCACGCCTACGGGCTGGGCTGTGGCATCGCCCTCTCCTGCGACTTCCGCGTCGCCGGACGTGCGGCCCGCTTCAACGAGGCATTCATCCGCAACGGGCTGGTTCCGGCGGACGGCAGCGCCTGGCAGCTGCCGAAGCTGATCGGGATGTCGAACGCGCTGTGGATGCAGTACTCAGGGGAGTCGGTGACCGGCGAGGAGGCCTACCGCATCGGCCTCGCCAACTGGCTGGCCGAGGACGATGAGCTGATGGACCGCACGATCGAGCTCGCGACGAAGCTGGCTCGCGGCCCGGTCTTCGCCATGGGCATCGTCAAGCAGCTGATCCACCAGGGCTATCAACACGACCTGGCCGACCACCTCCCGCTGGCCTCACGCGCCCAGGGGCTCACCCGCGACACCTACGATCACCGCGAAGGGGTGCAGGCGTTCCTCGAGAAGCGGCAGGCCGACTACCGCGGCTACTAGACCCGTCTGAGGGCCCCCGGGCTGGGTTCCCCCCAAAGGAACCCAGCCACGGGATCCCGGCCCCTGCCCCCTCGGCACGGCGGCCCGGGAGCGGGCCGCCTCTACTGACGGCGCCTCGCTCCGGGGTTTCGGTGTCAGATGGGATCCCGTATGCAGGCACGGCCGCTCCCGATCAGAAGGCGGTCGGGTCGTCGGACGTGACGCCGAGTTCGGCGAGGTGGGCGATCTCCTGCTCAGAGAGCCCGGCGATCTCGCGAAGCACCTGGTCTGTGTGCTGACCGAGGAGCGGCGCCGGGTGCCGCGTCCTGCCGGGCTGCCTCGAGAGCTTGAAGGGACGGCTGAGGTGGGGCCGCGAGCCGGCCTGCGGGTGCTCGACCGTCTCCCAGAAGCCGCGGGCGGCGAGCTGACTGTCCGCGAGGAGCTGGTCACCGCGCAGACTGACACCCGCGGCGATCCCCGCTGCCTGCAACGTCTCCATCACCCAGAAGGAGTCACGCGTCGAGGTCCAGCTGCCGATCAGCTCGTCCAGCTCGCCGTGGTGCCGATGCCGGTCCGGAAGGCTCTGGAAGGCCTTTCGCGGCTCCCCGGCGGGATCGATGAGCCGCTCCAGCCGCGCCCACTCCTCGTCGGACCGGACGGTGACGGCCACCCAGCTGTCCTCGCCGAGGCACGGGTAGACGCCCTGCGGCGCATTCACCGGGTCGCGGTTCCCGGTCGGGCCCCAGGTATGGCCGTTCATCGTGTAGTCCATCACCATCTCGCCGACGACAGACGTCGTGACCTCGCGCTGCGAGAGGTCCAGATAGACGCCCAGGCCCGTGCGTCTGCGGCGCTCGATTGCCGCCAGGACGATGCCGACGGCGAGGAACGAGACCATCGGATCGGGCAGGAAGGTCCCCGAGGTCGTCGGGTCGCCGCCCAGATAGCCCGTGATCGAGGCGACACCGGCGGTCTGTTCGAGCGTCGCGCCGAAGGAGCCGTAGGCTCGCTCCGGCCCGCTCGCGCCCTGGCTGGAGAGGCTGACCATGATGAGGCCCGCCCGGACCTCACGGAGGGCCGGGTAGTCGAGCCCGAATCGCTCCATCACGCCCGAGCGGAAGCTCTCGATCACGACGTCGCTGACCCGGGCGAGCGACTTGAATGCCCGGACGCCCTCGGGCCGGGTCAGGTCGAGGCAGACGCTGAGCTTGCTGCGGTTGCGGTCGTTGTAGAGGCCCGAGCGATTCCAGGGCTCGGTGCCCGGATCGCCGTCGGGGAAGATCCCGGCGCCGGCACGCGGGTTGCGGTCGCCGCGCGAGATGTCCATCCGGCGCGCCGACTCGACCTTGATCACCTCGGCCCCCATGTCACCCAGGATCTTGGTGCAGGTCGGCCCCGCCCAGACCTGGGTGGCGTCGAGGATGCGCAGGCCGGAGAGGGCGGAGTCCGTCACGGTGCGCCACTCCCTTCCGCCGCGGGTCCCACCGGGGCGGCCTAGCTCGCCTGCTCGCGCCGGAGCGCGGCCTGCTGGGCGGGCGAATAGTCGAGCCCTCCCAAGATCTCGGCGCTGTGTTCGCCGAGGAGGGGGGCGCGCTCCGCCGCAAGCATCTCGCCGTCCCATCTGAGCGGCGAACCGGGGTAGGGCAGGGGGCCGGTCCGGGGATGGTCCATCTCGACGAAGTAGCCGCGCTCCTGGTACTGGGCGGACTCCAGCAGATCCTGGGCGTCGCAGATGTACCCCCACGGCATGCCCTGGGCCTGGGCGCGGTGGTAGAGCTCGCGTTTCTCCTGGCCGGCCATCCAGGCGCCGACCAGGGCGTTGAGCTCCTGGCCGTTCTGGCGCCGCGCCGCGACGTCGGCGAAGCGCGGGTCGTCTGTCAGGTCGGGGCGTTCCATCATCTCGCAGACACCCTGCCAGTCCTGCTGGCGGAACATCACGCCGACGTGCCCGTTGCGCACCCGGTAGGTGGGAGCGAAGGCGTTGGCACGCTCGCGGTTCTCGCCGAGGTAGGCGTAGTTGAGGCCGGCGTACATCTGGGCGGTCGCGATCGCCTCGTGGATGGAGACATCGACGTGCTGCCCGAGACCGCTTCGGCGCTGATCGGTGAGCGCCACCATGGCGCCGGCGAAGGCGGCGAGCCCGCCCAGGTATTCGGCGGGACGGCCGCCCACCATCAGGGGTTCGCGGTCGGGGTCGCCTGTGATCTGGAGGAGCCCTCCCAGCGCCAGCTCAACGAGGTTGCTCCACTGGTAGTCCCGGTAGGGGCCGTCCTGGCCGAAGCCCGTGACCGAGACGAGCACGGTCTCGGGCGAGCGACGCTCGATGGAGTCGTAGCCCAGGCCCCAGCGCTCGAGCTGTCCGGGTGGGAAACCCTCGACCACGATCTCCGCCCAGTCGACGAGGCGCAGGGCGATCGCGCGGCCGGCCTCCTGTTCGAGATCACAGGTGAGCGAGCGCTTATCGGTGTTGAGGTAGAGGAAGAGGCCGCTCGCCTCGCGATCGGGGCGACCGCCCGCGAAGGGTGGCTGCCCTCTGGTCACGTCACCAAGCCCGGGCCGTTCGAGCTTGACGACATCTGCCCCGAGAGAGGCCAGGAGCTTGGTCGCGAAGGGACCGGCAACACCCTCTGACAGGTCGAGGACGCGCAGTCCCCGGAGCGGACTCTCGGCCGCTGGACTCGCGGGGGACGGTTCCGGCGCAGCTCCCGTCATCGGGCCTCCCTCAGGTGCCCCTAGCGGCTGCCCCTGAGCCTCGGGTCCAGTACGTCGCGCAGCGAGTCGCCGAAGAGGTTGAAGGCGAAGACCGCGATGCTGATTGCGACACCGGGGAAGATCGCCATCCACGGGGCGTTCCGGATGTACTGGCCGGCAGCGCCGCTCAGCATTGTCCCCCATGACGGCTCGGGCGCCGGTGTGCCGAGCCCGAGGAAGCTCAGGGCCGCCTCGGCCAGGATCGCCGTCCCGAAACCGGCTGTTGCCAGGATCAGCACCGGTGCGAAGACGTTGGGCAGGATATGGCGGGCGATCACGCGCCCCGAGGCAGCCCCCGTCGAGTGTGCCGCCTCGACGTATGGCTGGGCCATCACGCCGAGCGTCGACGATCTGACGACGCGCGCAACGCGGGGGATATTGACGATGCCGACGGCGACGATCACCTGGTTGATGCCGGTCCCCAGCACCGAGACGATCGCCAGCGCCAGCACGATCGTCGGGAAGGCGAAGAGGGCGTCGACGATTCTCTGCAGGGCGTAGTCGAGCCAGCCGCCGGCGAAGGCGCTGACCATCCCGAGGACCGTTCCCAGTGCGATCGAGATACCGACGGCGATGAAGCCCACGCGCAGCGAGATGCGAGAGCCGTAGATGATCCGCGAGAAGACATCCCGTCCGAGGTCATCTGTGCCGAAGATGTGCTCAGAACTCGGTGGCTGGAAGGTCTCGAATGCCGAGATCTCGTAGGGATCGTGCGTGGAGACCTGAGCCGCGCCCGCGGCAATGATGACCATGATCATGATCACGACGCTGGCACCGGCGCCCAGTGGATGCTCAACAGATAGCCGCTTCAGCCGACCGAGGCGGCCGGCTCGGCGGCTGGCGCGCGCGAGCAACTCAATATCAGAGGCGGATGTAGCTGCTGCCACTGGTCTATCCCTCTCTTGCTTGCCGCGCCGAGGCCCTAGCCGAGCCGGATTCGGGGGTCGAGGCGTACGTAGAAAAGGTCGACGACGAGGTTCGCCAGAGCGAAGATCGCTGCGAAGAGGAAGACGAGCGTCTGCACCACCGGGTAGTCCCGGCGCCCGATCGCGTCGACCAGGTAGCGCCCGACCCCGGGCAGGTTGAAGACGGTCTCGATCACGACGGTGCCGCCGATGATGTTTGCCAGTCCGATTCCGATGATCGTGATCACCGGCAGCATCGAGTTCTTGAGCGCGTGACCGATGATCACGCGCCGCTCGATGAGCCCCTTGGCCCGAGCGGTGCGGATGTAGTCCTCGCGCAAGACCTCAAGGAGGCTCGATCGGGTCATGCGGCTGACCAGCGCTGCCTGGATGTACCCGAGGGCTAGTGCGGCCCAGACGATCTGCTGCAGGTTGCGAAGCGGATCCTCAAAGATGCCCGTGTAGCCCAGAGGGGGCGTGTAGTCGAAGTAGGTGACCAGGGTCAGGAGGATCAGCACGCCGACCCAGAAGCTGGGAATCGACAGGCCGACGATCGCGAAGACCCGTGCGCCGTAGTCAAGCGGTGTGCCCTGCTTGACGGCGGAGATGATCCCGGTCGGGATTGCGACCAGAAGTGAGACGAGCGTGGCGAGTATGCCGAGTTCAAGTGTGAGCGGGAAGCGCGAGAAGAGCTCTGTGAAGATTGGCTCACCGCTCCAGAGAGACTTTCCGGGGTCGAGGGTGATCAGACCTCCCATCCAGCGTGCGTACTGGACCGGCAGTGGATCGTCGAGACCGAGCTCGGCCTTCAGCTTGGCGATGTCCTCGGCGCGAGCTGCACCCCCCTCGCCCTCGGGGCCGATCAGGATCAGCTGGGCCACATCACCGGGCAGGACCCGCATCAGCGCGAAGATGATCAGCGAAACGATCAAGAGCGTCGGAATGATCGAGAGCAATCGCTGAGAGATGTACTTCACGAATTCCTCCTGACCGTGGCCGTCTGTAGAGTCAACCTGCCGCCCTGGCCGCCGCTGTCACACGACCGCCATCGTCGATACCTCGCCCGCCGGCCCGGTCTCGCACATCGACCTGATGATGCGTAGTGCTCGACCCGGGCCTTGGAGGCAAGGCCCGGGTCTTGGAGGTAACGAGGGTCAGCGGGAGACGCCCCGCCCCCACCCCCACGGGGCCGGCGGCGAGGGTTTCCCGTCCAGAGACTAGAGGTCCAGCCAGATGTCCTCGCCGCGCTTGTTGTTGTAACCACTGGCGTGCTTGATCTTGCCCTTGACGTAGGCCCATCGCAGTTCGCGCGTTGCGCCCCAGCTCGTGATGATCTTGCCGTACTGCCCGAGGGCGGCGATCTCAAGCTGGCGGGCGAGATCGAGACGACGCTCTGCGTCGAGCTCAACCGTCTGCTGCTCGTAGAGGCTGTCGATCTCCGGCGTCGAGATCTCCGAGTAGTTGCGAGCGGCGCCGGTGATGTAGAACTCACCGAAGAGAGCGTCCGGGTCATCGACCGCGTAGCCGTGGGCCCACGGCACGATGTCGAAGTTCCGGGTGTTCAGTCGATCGTAGGCGGAGGCGGTCTCCTGGACATCGAGCGTCATGTCGATGCCGATCGCCTTCGCCTGATCCTGGACGTAGATCGAGAAGCCCTCGTAGTAGTTACCCTGACGGGTGAGGATCGTCGCCTCGTACCCGTCCGCCACGCCCGCGGCGTCAAGCAGCTTGCGCGCTTCGGCCACCGTGTTCGGGCCGAACGGGGCGTACCCGGGAACCGCCTGAACGTCGGCGAGTGAACTGGCCCAACCGCCCGACGGGTTGAAGTAGCCGCCGAGGAAGCCCTCATTCTGGTTGATCGCGGCAATCGCCGCCTCGCGGTTCATCGACATCGCGATCGCCTCGCGCACGCGGTTGTCGTTCCACGGCTCCTTGGAGCTGTTGAAGTTGATGCTGCCGAAGCCATAAGACGGGATCGGCCCGTCGAGCACGATCTTGTCGCCGAGGATCTCGACCATCTGCTTGGCATCGGTCGGCGAGGGGCCTCGGAAGAGGTCGAGCTCACCGGACTGGAAGTTCGCCACGCGGGTCGAGGCCTCGGGGATGAGGAAGATCGTCTGCTTGTCCAGGTAAGGCCGGTCCGCCTTGTGGTATTCGGCGTTCTTCGAGAGTTCGAAGCGGTTCCCGCGCTGGTAGTTGTCGAGCCGGAAGGGCCCGGTGCCGTTGACCTCCAGCTGGAAGTCGAAGTCGTTGGCCATGTCCTGGTGCGAGTAGATCGCGTTCCAGCCCTGAGCCATCAGCGCGAGCAAGGATGGCACCGGCTGGCTGAGATTGAAGACGGCCGTGTAGTCGTCGGGCGTATCGATTGAGACCACCGCGGCGTAGTTCGCGGCACGCGGGCTGATGATGTCACCAGAGTCGTTTTTGATCCGCTCGAAGGTCGCCTTGACGTCGGCCGATGTGAGCGGCTGGCCGTCGTGGTACTTGGCGTTCTCGACCAGGTTGAAGACGACCGTCTCGTTGCCTTCCAGCGTCCAACTCTCGGCCAGGTCGGCAATCACCGCCTCAGGCGGCTCGGCCGCGACGAAGGGGTCGAACTGCACGAGCAGGTTGTGAACCGGGGAGAGGGGGTTGTTGACGCGATAGGTCGAGTTCGCGTGCATGTCGAAGTTCGGCGGGTCGCTGTTGATCTCCCAGCGGAAGTGGCCACCGCGCTTCACCTGATCGGCAACGGCGGTTGCCACCGTCGCCGTGCTCGGCGTACTGACCGCCGCCTCGGTGGGGGCTGCCGTTGCCGCCTCGGTGGGGGCTGCCGTTGCCGCCGGGGATACGACGTCCTCGTCGTCGCCGCCGCAGCCGATCAGCACTGCGCTGGCTGCGCCGATGCCCAGGGCTCCGGCTCCGCGCAAGAGGCTACGCCGGCCGATTCGCGGGTTGGTCCAATACCGAGATTCCACGGGTCGTTCCTTTCCAAGCCTGAGCCCTGCCGGCTCCCTCTGTACTCGCCTCAACGAGCGGCGCGACAGTAGCCCCGCCGCGCATAGGTTCTGCATTGTACTCACAACCGTCAAGTGCTATGAGTAGCGATATCGGATATCGCTCGTCCCCACGAACGGGGATGACGCCGGTTTGCGAGGGGGGATAACCCATGGAATGGCGGGACGATGAGCAGCAGGCTGAGTTCCGGTCGCGGGTCCGGTCGCTCCTCGAGACCAGCCTCCCGGAGCGCTACCGGGTGATCGGTCAGGAGATCCACTCCGGCGAACGCCAGTGGGAGAACGATCGCAAGTCCGACGACCCCGAGATTCGCAAGGCCGCGCAGGACTGGGTCGAGGCCCTCTCCTCCCACGGCTGGGCCGCTCCGCACTGGCCGACCGAGTACGGCGGCGGCGGGCTTCAGCCGATGGAGCAGTTCATCCTCAACCAGGAGCTCGCCCAGGTCGGTGCGCCAGGCGTGGGCGGCTCGGGTGTGTCACTCCTGGGGCCGGCCCTGATCATCCACGGCACCGACGAGCAGAAGGCGAAGTACCTGCCGCCGATCCTGCGGGGCGACGTGACCTGGGCGCAGGGCTTCTCGGAACCCGGCGCGGGATCGGATCTGGCAGGACTGCAGACGCGCGCCGTCCGTGATGGCGATGAGTTCGTGATCAACGGGCAGAAGATCTGGACATCGGCCGCTCACCTCTCCGACTCGATCTTCGCGCTCACCCGCACCGACCCCCAGGCGCCCAAGCACCGCGGCATCTCGTTCCTCCTGATCGACGACATCAAGACACCCGGCCTGACGGTCAGACCCCTGATCGACATGGGCAATCACCACTACTTCAACGAGACCTTCTTTGAGGATGTTCGCATCCCGGTCGAGAACATCCTCGGCGAGGAGAACCGCGGCTGGTACGTCGGGATGACGCTGCTCGACTTCGAGCGCTCGAACATCGGCGGCGCCGTCAACTCCCGCAAGGCCCTGCGCGGGCTGCTTGATTTCCTCGACAGCGATGACGGGAAGGCCCGCTCGTCCCTCGAGCGAGGTGGCTCGACGATCCGCGCCGAGCTCGCTGAGCGCTACATCGAGACCGAGGTGATGTACCAGTTCTCGTTCCGGGTCATCTCGATGCACAACGCCGGTCAGCTGCCGAACTACGAGGCGTCGATGTCGAAGCTCTTCAACTCGGAGCTGAACCAGCGGCTGGCCCGAACCGGCTCGCAGGCATTCGGCCTCTACGGGAACCTCTGGGAGGAGCGGATGCCGGGCGAACACGTGCCGGTCTCCTTCGCAGACGACTACGTGCGGGCCGTGCCGGCCACGATCCGCGGCGGCACCTCGGAGATCCAGCGCAACATCATCGCGACCCGAGGACTGGGGCTGCCCAGAGGCTAGCTCTGCCCGTCAGCACGCCCGTCAGTCCGGACGGCTGTCAGTCAAGGGCCCATTCTGATCAGCTGCCGCGATCGTCGGCGATCCCGGCGCGGCTTCCCGATCAGCCGCCTGCTTCCGCCTCCCGGGCAGCCTCCCGGAATCGGTAATAGGCGCCGACCTTGGCGATCGCCTGCGCGGCCTGTTCGTAGGTGTGGAAGGCCGGGACCTCGATCTCTCGCAGGCGGTCGTGAACGGCCTTGAGGGCCGGTCCTTCATCGAGGGGCGTCGAGGAATAGACGACCGCCGCCACCGGCTTGCCCGATCGCTTGCGGGCGCCGGTGATCGCGTCAAGCAGCGCATCGAAGCGCCGCTGATCGTCCGGATCCGTGGCGGCCGGTCGCATCTGCACGACGAGGCAGCTGATCCCTGGGTCGGAGGCGAGGACATCCATGATCGTCTCGATCTCAGCGACGTTGGCGCCGGAGTCGATCGGGTTTCCATAGCTCGCGCCGATCACCCGGAACCAGGAGGCGAGCCGCTCGGTCGATTCGGCGCTGAGCGCCGGCACCGTCAACCCGGCCCCCGAGAAGACATCGGCCATCGCCACGGACTGACCGCCCGAACCCCCGGTGATGCCGATGCCGGTCCCGGTAAAGGGCGTAAGCAGCCGTAGCGCCTTGAGGACGTCGACCATCTCCGCCACTGAGTTCACCGGGATCGCGCCGCTCTGGCGGTAGAGGGCGTCCCAGACCTGTCCGGATCCCGCCAGCGAGGCCGTGTGAGAGGAGGTCGCCCTGCGGCCAGCGTCGCTCATGCCGCCCTTCCAGATCACGACCGGCTTGCGGAGCGTCGTCTCACGCAGGACCCGCAGAAAGCGCCGGCCCTGGCGCATCCCCTCAAGGTAGATCGAGATGAAGCGCGTGGAATCGTCCGCGGAGAAGTACTCAAGGAAGTCGGCGACGCCGAGCACCGTCCCGTTCCCGAAGCTGAGCGCCTTGTGCACGGGGACGCCCTGCGCGTAGGCGGTGGTCGCGAAGTCGTTGCCGTGGCCGCCGCTCTGCGAGAGGAAGGTGACATCGCCTGAGAAGCCGGTGGCGAGATTTGGGCCGAAGCGAACGCCGAGCGCGGGGTCGTAGAGCCCGAGGCAATTGGGGCCGATCAGCGCGAGATCGGCGTCGCGGGCCATCTCTGTGACCTGTGCCTCGAGTGTCCTGCCCTCCTCGCTGTCACTCTCCGAGAAGCCTGAGGTGAACATCCCGACCCCGCTCACCCCTTTGGCGATGCAGTCGCGCAGCACGATCGGCGCGACCTGCCTGGGCACGGCGACGAGCACGTAGTCGACCTCGCCGGGGATGTCGGTGAGGCTCAGATAGTTGGGGACTCCGAGCGCCTCGATGCCCGGGATCTCCCTGGGGTCGAGCTGCACGGAGTAGAGCTGGCCGCCGAAGGTGCTCATCCCGCGCAGCCAGCGGTAGTTGCGGGAGCCGGCATCGCCGACGACGGCGATCGAGCGCGGGTTCAGTGCCCGATCGAGCTGCTCTCTGCGCATCAGTGTCCGATCCGATCGACTTCTCGGGTCAGGCTTGGCGGCTGGTGCCGGGCTAGGCCTCCGGCGGCCGTGGGAAGCCGTGGAAGCCGGATTCGTCGGGCTCCACGTCGAAGGCGCGTAGATGAAATGCCACCATCGTGTAGAAGCCGAGCAGGCCCGAGAGTTCGGTGATGCCCCGCTCCCCGAACTCGGCGAGCGCTCGCCCGTAGAGCTCGTCTGAGAGGGACTTTCCGCTGAGTAGCGCCATCGAGAGGTCATAGACCGTCGTGATGTCCCGACGGTCGCTCTCGGGGCGCCGGCCCTGTTGGACATCGTCGAGCACGGCCTGGGGGATGCCGTGGCGGACGGCCGTGTCGGCGTGGCTCCACTCGACGTTCGACTGCCAGAAATAGGCCGCCACCGAGATCGCGAACTCGACGATGCCGCGATCGACCGAGGTCTTCTCCCAGAACCAGAGCCCGAAGACTCGCATCTGGTGACAGAGTTCGGGGCTGCGGAACCACGGATCGTAGGGACCACCCCAGTATCCAGACGGCGGCGCTCCCTTGCGGAACCGAACGAGGCTCTCGTACTCGGTCTTCATCGCCTCGTCCATCGTGCTCGGATCGGGGATCGGTCCCAGTCGGGTCATCTCAGCTCCTCAGCTATCGCGCCGGCATACTCGCCGACATCATAGCGATCGCACCCGACGGGGCACGGGGCCCACTACCACCACTTCTCGAAGCGGAGGCGCGCCCGCTCAACGCCAAGCTCGGCCAGCATCAGGGAGGTGTCGTCGATCATCTCGGAGGGGCCACAGATGAAGGCGAGCGCGCCCCGCGGAATCCCGGCCGAGCGAAGCAGTTCACGGTCGATGCGGCCCCGGCCGAGCGTGCCGAACTTCCCGCCCCGATCACCCTCGCCCGTGCCTGAGATCGTGAACTGGCAGGTGATCGGCTCGGCCTGGGCGATCTGCTCGATCTCGGGGCGGAAGATCAACTCCGCGGCCGAGTGCGCGCCGTAGAGCAGCGTGATGGGCAGTTCTGGCTCCGCCCGGGCGGCGTAACGCAGGATACTGATCAGCGGCGTGATCCCGATCCCGGCGGCCACCAGCAGGAGCGCTTCCGCCATGCCGGCCTGGTAGTAGCAGTCACCCTGGCCGCCAGCCAGGGTGACCTCCTCGCCGATCTCCGCGCGCTCGTGCAGGTAGCGGGTGACCCGGTTCTCGTGGGCCTGCTTGATCGCCAGCTCAACGTCGGGCCCCTCCAGCGGAGAAGAGGTGAGCGAGTAGCCGCCGACGAGCAGCTCGCCGTCGATCTCGACGTAGCAGTCGACCCACTGGCCGGCAGAGAAGTGCAGGGGGTCGTCCACAGGTGTCAGCGTGAAGACCTTGACCCGAGGGCCCACCTGGCGGATCGAGGTGATGGTGACGGGGACGATGTCGCTCACGCGGGCATCCTATCGCGGCCGGGTATCCGGGTCGCCAGGGCGCCGGCCCCCCGACGGCCCCCCGACGGCCCCCCGACGGCCCCCCGACGGCCCCCCGACGGGTACGGGTACGGGGCCGGGTACGGGTACGGGGCCGGGTACGGGGCCGGGTGCGGGGCCGGCCGCTCGGGATGCTCGGTCCGCTAGGATGCCCGTGGGCTGTCGGGTAACCAGGGCCGATGTTCAGCGTGGAGGAGTCGGGTGATGAGTGAAGGTCCGCTGAGCGGGGTCCGGGTGCTGGAGTTCTCGCTGATCGTCGCCGGACCGTTCCTCGGGATGAATCTCGCCGATCTCGGTGCCGACGTGATCAAGGTCGAGCCTCCGGGTGGTGAGCCGCGGCGACATGACGGCGTGGTGCCGGGGACGAGCAAGCTCTTCCAGTGGGTGAACCGGGGGAAGCGCAGCATCGTGCTGGACCTCAAGCAGGAGGTGGCGCGTGAGCTGGTCTACCGCATCCTCCCCGAGGTGGATGTCGTGGTCACCAACTACCGGCCGGGAGTGCCCCGTCGGCTGGGCATCGACTACGAGACGCTCTCGGCCCGCAAGCCCGACCTGATCTACGCCAACATCAGCGGCTTCGGCCCCGACGGCCCGCGGGCCGGTGATGCGGCTGCCGACATGGTGGCGCAGGCCTACTCAGGGGCGATGGCGGCGGCCCGCAAGCTTGACGAAAATGGCACCCCCCAGATGATCGGCGGGATCTCGCTCGGCGACACGGCCGCCGGTCTCGGTGCGGCGATGGGTGTCTGCGCGGCGCTCTTTCACCGCCAGCGGACCGGGGAGGGGCAGATGATCGAGGCGTCTCTGGTGCACGCCGCGATGTCTCTGGGCGGCATGAACACGATGCGCGAGGCCACAACGGACGCTTTGGAACGAACCCCCCTGCTCGAGCGTTATCGGGAGATCCGGGCAAGCGGTGGCAGCTACGCCGACCTGCTCGAGGCGAGCAGCGGTGGCCAGCCTTCCCGCTGGCGCGGGCGCAACTACTGGACCTGCTACAACGCCGCGGACGGGGCGGTCGCCTTCAGCGCCAACACGCCGCCCGGCCGCGCAATCATCCGACGTGTACTCGGCTTCGAGGGTGACGGAGATGACGCCGCCGGGATGGAGGGCGGATCGCCCGAGACGGTCGCCTATCAGGAGTGGGAGCGAGAGGAGATCGGCCGACTCCTCAGGGAGCGGACGGTTGACGAGTGGATGGCGACGTTCCGGGCCGCCGGTGCGCCTGTGGCACCGGTGCTCCTGCCTGCCGAGGTGGCCGACGATGAGCAGGCCACCTTCTTCTTCCAGGACCTCGTTCATCCGGTGACCGGCCCCGAACGCCAGGTCAAGCCGATCATCAGCATGTCGGCCAGCCCGACCCGGATTCGCCACACCGCCGACATGCTCGGCGAGCACGTCGAGACGGTCCTCGCTGAAGTGGGGGTTGACTCCACGGAGGTGGAGGAGCTTCGCCTGGCCGGCGCCTTCGGTCCAGTGACCTAGCCGCCCGGGCCAGGTGGAGGGCGGCTCGGTCTAGAAGCTCGGCCCCTGTAGCCCGCGGACGCCGAGGGCACCGGCGATATAGCCGAGGTGCTTGCTGGAGTGCGTGATCACCTTGCCGAGGATCCAGTGCCTGGGGCGTTCACCCCACGGCACGACGCGGGTGATCACCTGCAGGTAGTCGTCGGACATCGCCTCGATGCGGGGGAGGACGGCGTCGAGCACGTCCTGTCCGTACTGCGCGAGCTCGTCGGCGGGTGGGAAGCGGAGCGCCCAGGCCTCGGCCGGCTCCATCGCCGTCCCCTGATCGACTCGCGGCAGATTCCACCTGACGTCCAACCCCTGCTCGAGCCAGATGGGCTGCTCGCGCTCGAATGCGAAGTGGACCAGGTTGTCCACCGTTCGGAAGATGTGCCAGGCATCCCAACCGATCGAGTTGGATGTCTCGTGCAGTCGGAAGTGCAGATCTTCCTCGGAGATGCCGCGGATCCCCTCGATCACCTGCCGCAGTGACTCCTCGGTGAAGTAGGCATGGTATTCCTGCACGGTATAGCTCATAGCGGCCCCCCACGATCTCCCGGTGGGCGCAGTGTAGCGGTCCCGGTGTGCGGTCGAGTGGTGGGACGATCAGGCGAGGAGGGTCGGGGCTCCGCCGCTGCGCGACCCGAGCCCCGAGGTGCCCCTGCCGCAGGCGGGCGGCGAAGGACACGCTGGCACGGCCGACCGCTGGTCCAAGATGGTGAGCCCGGAGAGGATCGAACTCTCGACCGATGGATTAAAAGTCCACTGCTCTACCACTGAGCTACGGGCCCACACCGATTATTCACAGTTGCACCGGCGAGCGGAAGATGAGATGGGCGTTGCGGTCGGTCCCCGCATGCGAGAGCCGCTCACGAGCAGCCAGGCGATCGAAGTCTGGCCGGGGCGGGTGCACGAGCGCCACGGGGGCAAGAGGACAGGCGGGAGCG
Source organism: Dehalococcoidia bacterium (assembly GCA_965249675.1). Taxonomy (GTDB): domain Bacteria; phylum Chloroflexota; class Dehalococcoidia; order UBA2979; family UBA2979. Next base: position 377,431 of record OZ252250.1, on the reverse strand, counting down.
GCTCTCGGGCTGACGGGTCGGCGTCGAAATGGGCGCAGGTGCCGCTCCGTCGGGGGGCTTAGCGCTTCGGCTTGATCTGGCGACCCTTCTGTCGCATCCAGTGGCCGCTGGAGTTGGCTGACGGGTCGGCGAACTCTCGTTCGGCACCGCAGATGTTGCAGACGCCTCGGTTGTCCCTCGCGCCCGGCGGCGGGAGTACCCAGTGGTGGACGCAGGCCCGCATCGTAGGCTGAGCGTTATCGGCCATCTGGTGTCACTCCATCCCCGCGGGTGTTCGATTCCGTCGCCGTGCTGCGGCGAGATAGACACGCTGGGTTCAGATCAAGCGTCTCGGGCTGACGCTAGCGTGTCGGATGAGCGTCTGCAGCAATGCCGACTGCTCCCCAGGTGCTCGGATCCCGTGTCAGGGGTACCCCACCACCTCCAGCCTAACGGATCTTTGGAGATGAGGTATGGCTTGGCCCGGGCCGATCCCGAGCGACGCGCCCGCGTTCCGCGCGGCCGCCGCCCAGTAGGAGCGTTTGTGTGTGCGACCAGGAGTCACCGAGTCACCGAGGATGAGCCGCGATCCCGCCGCTGTTGACCGGGCGGGCGCGAGCGGTGATCCTCCCGTGTCGACGTATACCTATATATATAGGTGTCATCAACGAGGTCGCGCGGCCGCACATCCCGGTACGGGCCGTCCGGATCGAGACAGACTGATACTCGCAGACCACCGAGTTCCGATATGTGCCGGGTGTCGGGCAGACCCTGAGCGTGGCCGGTACCGGGAGGTGCGGACAGGTGTTGTGCATCCCGGGCGAGCCCGGCACGCTGGCCAACCGATCGGCGGCTGAGGTCGAACGCTTCACGGCCGCGCGAGAGGGTGGGGCTGGCCGCCCCGCCCCACCGTGGGTAGTGGGGCGCCATGCGCTCCTTCCCAGCGGCGCGCCCTGAACAGCGGGAGTTTGGTTGGTCCCCGCAGCGAAGGTTGGCCCGTTGTGCCCCGGGCAAGCTCGCCTGAGCCCGGCCAGCGTCGGCCGATCTGCAGCGGGGCGCGCAGCTGCCCTGCTGGGGGCTACGAGGCGAGCAGCAGTCGACCGGTGGAGTCCACCAGATAGAGGGAGCGGTAGTCATAGCCGGTGCGGAGCCAGTCGGCATCGGCGTCCTGTCGGTCGACGACCAACAGGACGCCCGCAACGACCGCGCCGACGGCCTCGACGGCCTCAAGCGCGACCCGGACTGATCCGCCGGTGGTGAGGGCATCCTCGACCACGAGCGCGCGGGAGCCCTCGACCAACACGTCGCCGCCCCCGGCCTGCTGCGCCTGATAGAGCTGCCCGCCGAGGCCGTGCTCTTTGCGATCGGCACGCACGTAGAAGGTGTCCACCGTGCGCCCGCGCTCCAGCGCCGAGACGACCGCCATGTGCTCGGCCAGTGGGACCGCACCGACGGCTGGTCCGCCGAGAACGTCGAATTCGATACCCGCGGCCAGGTCCCACAGTGCACGAGCCAGCGCGACCTTGACCGTTCCGGCGAGCATTCCGGCCTTGCCGTTGTAGTAGTAGCTGCTGCGCTTCCCCGAGGCGAGGGTGAAGTCGCCCCGGAGAATGCAGCGCTCCTCTAGCGTGGCTCGCAGCGCTTCCCGGTCGAAGGTGGTCATCAGATCCCCTCTTGGCTCCCAGCCGGCGCCCCGGGCGGCGACTGGCTACTGCGTCAACGAGATACGGACGGGCTGGTCGGCTGACCAGCGATAGTGGTCGACCATGCCGAAGCGATCGAACGGCCAGTAGCGGAAGTCCGCCCGACCCACCAGGAGGTCCTGGTCGAGAAATCCCCAGGACCTGGAGTCATAAGAGTTGTTGCGGTTGTCGCCCATCACGAAGAAGGTGCGTTCCGGCACCAGCTGGGACGTGCTGTTGCCGGCCCACCTGCCATCGAGGTAAGGCTCATTTCGCGCAACGCCGTCGATCAGGAGCGCGCCGTTCTGGATCTCGATCGTCTGCCCCGGGATGGCGACGATGCGCTTGATGAAATCGCGTGACTCGTCGCCGGGAGAGGCGAAGACGACGACGTCACCGGGCTGCGGTTCACCGAATGGGCGCCAGTGGTCGGAGTCGGCCGTCGGGAGCCAGGACAGATCGAGATCCAGGTAGGCCAGCCGGTTCACGATCACCAGCTCGCTGTTCGAGAAGGTCGGGGTCATCGACGAGCCTTCGACGATGAAGTTCTGACTGATCGTGCTGACCACGAGGAACATCGCGATGGCGAGTGCGACCACCTCAAGCCCCTCGGAGACCTGGCCGAGGGTGCGGCCTGGCCGCCGTTGCCTGCTCTCTTCGCCGAGTGGCCGCCAGGGGTCGTCCCGGTCGAGGCCGAGGTGATCGGGGAAGAGGGCGTCTCGGTCGGGGAGCGAGTGGCGAGGCGGCGATGCTGTCACCGTCGCGAGTGGATCGGGGGTCTCTGCCTCAGGCGGGGAACTCACCATCGGCACCAGTATATCTGCGCGGCCTCCCGCTTCGTCGGAAGCCTCCCGGCATTCGCCGCATGGTAGGCTCCTCACCGCGCCCCGCGCGGAGTCTGACCGAGGCACGATGCCTGCCGACAACCCGACGGAGCAGCGAGTGGACGCGGCAGCGGATCTGGCGGCCCGTGTCGATCGTCTGGTCGACGGCGCCAGGCAGGGCGAGCTCCCGGCATTCAACCAGCTGGTTCTGCTCTTCCAGAACCCCGTCTACTCCCTGGCGCTTCGGATGTTGCGCAGCCCGGCCGCCGCCGAAGACGCGACCCAGGAGGCCTTTCTTCGCGCCTGGCGGCGGATCGACACCTTCAAGGGCGGCGCGTTCCGGTCATGGCTGTTCACGATCGTCGCCAATCTCTGCCGAGACGAACTCCGCCGGCGCCGGCGGCGGCCCCAGCTCTCGCTCGACCGAAGCGACCCCGACCACGCTCCGTTGGCGCTTGAACTCCCTGACCGTGGCCCGTCACCCGAGGCGTCGGCGCTGACGGCGGATCTCCGCCGGGCACTTGAGCAGGCGCTCGGAGAGCTCCCCGCCGATTGGCGAGAGGCGGTGCTGCTGCGCGATGTCCACGGGCTCTCCTACGAGGAGATCGCAGCCACCCGCGGGCTGGCGGTCGGCACCGTCAAGTCAAGGCTGAGCCGGGCGCGAGCGCGGTTGCGCGACATCCTCACGGCCTCGGGGGAACTCCCGCCCCCAAGCGATCGTTTGTCAGGGAGGCGGTGATGCGCGTGCGCGGGTGGATTGCGAGGCGGTTCGGCCGAGAGCGCCCGGATTCCGGGTTGGCAGACGCCGACCTCGGGCTCTCCGCGCTGCTCGATGAGGACGTCTCGACATCGGAGCGGGAGCGGTTGGAAGCGGCACTCGCCCGAGACGACGAGCTGGCGAGCGCCCTCTCCGGCATGCGCACCGTGCGCGATGCACTCTCCCAGCTGGGAGAGGTGCCTGCGCCCCGTTCGTTCGTGATCGCCAGTGAGGCGACTCGGCGGTCCGCGCTTCCACGTCTCGAGTTGCTGATGCGCCTTGGCGCTGCTATCACGGCGGTGCTCGTCGTGTTCGCGTTCTCGGCAGACCTCAGCGGCGGCGACTCTCGCGAGTCCACCCAGAGCGACGATCCGTCGCGGCAGCTGGCCGTGACGGAAGAGGCATCACCGACCGTCCAGCAGGCCGCCCGGGCAGAGAGCGGGGCCGCGGAGCCAGCGGGCGGAGCCGAGTCGAGTGGCGGAAGGACGAGTGATGGTCTGAGCGGGGACGAGGCGAGTGGCCAAAGTGGTCACAGGATCACCGGCGCCGCGATCACCGCTGCCGCGACCGTCGCGGCGGCGACGACCAGTGCCGCGACGGCCAGTGCCGAGTTGCCCAGTGCCGAGACAGCCAGTGCTGAGACAGCCAGCGATGCTTCCGCTGGCGACGAGCGGCCGGCGCTGCGGCGCGGCGGGTTCGAGGCGGCGTCGCCGTCCGGCGCCCCCGGCCCGGCGGGAACCAGCCGCGCGGGCGAGGCGTTAGTGATCCAGGCGACGGCGCCGCTCGGAGGCGGGGTGCCGGGAGCAGGCAGGGAGCCCGAGGGGCGGTCGAAGAGGTGGGATCGTTCTGTGGCGGCTGCCGCCCTCCTCATCGTCGTGGCGTCTCTCGCTCTCCTGCTCAGGTGGCGACGGCTGCGACGGGCCAGGCGGGCGGGTGCGGGCTAATCGACGGGAACGCAGGCGGATGACCAGGGGAGAACAGTCATGACCGGTCGATCGATTTCAGTCCTGATCGCAGGCTCGGCGCTCGGGCTTCTCCTCGGGCTCGTGGTTGGCGTCACCGTGCTGTCGGGGGGTGACGCCGGTGACCACGCTACAGAGCCTGGCTCCGGCGGGATCACCGTGGTGGGGACCGGCTCGGTCGAGGTCCCGCCGGACGTTGCGTCAGTCGGACTCGGCGTCGAAGCAACCGCGGCGACCGTCGCCGAGGCTCGATCGCTCGTGGCCGATGCCATGGTGCGGGTGCTGGCGTCGACCGCGGCGAACGGCATCGCCCCCGCCGATATCCGGACCAGCTCGTTCGAGATCTATCCCCGCTACGACTACCAGTCCGACGAGGGACCAGAGATCGTCGGGTATGTCGGGACGAACTCCGTAGAGGTGACGGTGCGCGATATCGATGCCTCGTCCGAGGTGCTGGACGACGCGATCGCCGCCGGTGGTGACCTGATCCGCATCCGCGGCATCTCCTTCCGGGTCGAGGATCCGGCTCCCTATCTGGAAGAGGCTCGGCTGAGCGCCATCGCAGATGCCCGGCGGCAGGCCGAAACGATTGCGATGGCGGCGGGAGTGGACCTCGGCGATGTGCGCTGGGTCGTGGTCGGTGGCGGCCAGGACGGCCCCGTTACCCGGGCGAGCTTCGCGGGGCTGGCCGAGGCTGACGATGCGGGGACGTCGATCTCGCCCGGAGAGAATGAGTTGACGGCGCGGATCACGGTGACCTTCGACATCGACTGAGCGACCCCGACGGTGAGTAGGCAGGGGCGGGTGAGCAGGGCCGTCGCCGGGCAATGCCGAGGAGCTCGACGGTCCGGCAGCACCGCCGGGGCCTACTCACCGTCGGCGTCGCTCAATCGCCCCGGCCCCCGCTACCCTTGTCAGGCGACGCCGTCGGCTGACTCCCCGGCGGATCGAACGTAGGCTCGGCCGGGGGTCGAGTGCCTCGCCCCTCTCCCCGCCCGGAGGTTCTGTAGATGGTTCTCAGCGACCGCTCGATCGCCGAAGCGCTTGCCACCGGACGGCTGTCGATCGACCCGATCGGCGAGGGCGCGGTCCAGCCGGCGTCGCTCGACATCCGTCTCGATCGCCACTTCCGCGTCTTCCGGAATCACCGCGATGCCTACATCGACGTGCGCGAGTCGGCCGAAGACCTGACCGAGGGCCTGTCGGTCGAGGACGATGAACCGTTCGTCCTGCACCCTGGCGAATTCGTGCTCGGCTCGACGGTTGAGCGGGTGCGACTCGCCAACGACCTGGTCGCCCGTGTGGAGGGCAAGTCTTCCCTCGGCCGGCTCGGCCTCCTCGTACACGCCACGGCCGGGTACGTGGACCCGGGCTGGGACGGTCAGCTGACGCTTGAGCTGTCGAACGTGGCGACGCTGCCGATCCGGCTCTACTACGGCATGAAGATCGGCCAGCTCTCGTTCCAGGACCTGACGACCGCGGCGGAGCGACCCTACGGCCATCCCGATCTCCACTCCCGCTACCAGGGCCAGACGCTCCCGACGGCCAGCCGCTTCCACCGCGACTACCGGTAGCCGGGTGCCCGGGCGATGCCCTCAGGCGACGCGCAGGCGACAGCGCACATGCTGCTGGCCCTCGACGAGGCGAGGGCAGCCCTCGGCACGACCTCCCCGAACCCGGCCGTTGGTGCCGTGGTCGTGCGCCAGGGTGAGGTCGTCGGCAGGGGACAGACGCAGCCACCCCTGGGCGGGCGGCATCCGGACGGCCGCTCCAGCGACGGCGCTCATGCCGAGGTGATGGCGCTGCGCGAGGCCGGTGAACGCGCACGCGGCGCGCATCTCTACGTGACGCTCGAGCCCTGCTCCCACGAGGGACGTACGCCACCGTGCACGAGCGCCCTGATCGCCGCCGGCATCGCGCGGGTCGACTATGCGGTGGGTGACCCCAATCCCCTCGTCGATGGCCGCGGCCGTGACCTGCTCCGGGATGGCGGTGTGGAGGTGCGTTCGGGCGACGGCGCCACCGCTGCCGAGGCGGGGCTGGCCGGGTATTTCAAGCACGTCCGAACGGGCCTGCCCCTGGTCATCGCCAAGTACGCCGCCTCGCTGGACGGCAGGATCGCTGCGGCGAGCGGCGACTCTCGCTGGGTGTCGGGGCCCGAGACACTGCTGTGGGCTCACAGTCATCGTCCCGCGCTCGATGCGATCGTGGTCGGTTCGGCGACGGTGCTCGCAGACGACCCCGAGCTGACGGCGCGCCCCGGCGACCCGTCAGCTCCGCCGCGCCCCGCGGTCCACCAGCCAACCCGGATCGTGTTGGACTCGCGCGGGCGTATCCCACCGACGGCGCGGGTCCTGGGCGGCCCCGCGCCGTCGATTGTCGCGACGGGCCCGGGGTCGCCCGGCGGATGGCGCGAAGCCGTCGAGGCGGCCGGCGGTGAGGTGCTCGAGTTACCGACCCGGACTGCTGCCGATGGGCAGAGCCACATCGACCTTGGGGCGCTCGTCGCCGAGTGTGGCCGCCGCGGCATGCTGCACGTGCTGTTCGAGGGTGGGGGCGTGATCCTGGGCTCGCTCTTCGACCAGCGCCTGGTCGACCGGCTCCACGCCGTGATTGCGCCGATCATCGTCGGCGCGGCCCAGGCGCCGACGCCGGTCTCAGGCGGCGGCGCCCGGCGTATGGCCGATGCGGTGCGTCTCGAGGGGCGAACGGTGGAGCAACTCGGCGAGGACCTCTTGGTCAGCGGCAGACCGATCTGGCCGGACTGACCAAGAGGGCGCCGCCGAGGAGCCCACTGCACCCCGCCCGCCCCTGATGCTCCCGGCAACGTTGCCAGCTCTCGGCCTCCGGCCTAGCATCGCGCCAATCCCGCCCCGCCCGTTCAGCCAGGAGTCAGCCCCATGCAAGTCGGCCTCAGTGTCCCCCAGCTTGGACCAACGGCAACCGCCGAGCGGGCCCGGGAGGTGGCGCAGGCCGCCGAGGCGGCCGGGTTTGACTCCCTGTGGGTGGTCGACCACGTGGTGCTGCACGAAGATGGCACGACGCGCTATCCCTACTCACCCGACGGTGCCCTGCGGCTGCCTCCCGCCGGCAACTTCCTGGAACCCCTGATCCTCCTCACCTACCTGGCCGGGGTGACCGAGCGGATCCAGCTGGCCACCGGCGTTCTGGTCCTGCCGATGAGAGAGCCGGTGCTCCACGCCAAGATGATCGCGACGCTCGACCACCTCAGCGGCGGGCGGGTGATCCTTGGCGCCGGGGTCGGCTGGTGGGTCGAGGAGTTCGAAGTCCTCGGCGTCAATCCGCGCACGCGCGGCAGCCGCATGGATGAATCGCTGGCGTTACTGCGTGAGCTCTGGACGGGTGATCCGGTCCGTTTCGAGGGCCGTCACTTCCAGGTCGACGGCTGGCTATCGAATCCGACTCCCGCCCACCACATCCCGATCTGGCTTGGTGGTGAGAGCAGGCAGCAGCTCGAGCGGGTCGGGCGCGTCGCCGACGGCTGGCTGCCGACGGCCGGCAAGTCGTTCGAAACCTTCCGCGATGACTTCGAGGTGGCGCGGCAGGCGGCCTCGGACGCCGGCCGTGATCCCGAGTCGCTGGACCTGGCGATGATCGGGGCGGCGGAGATCACGGCGGACACGATGGAGGCGGCCTTTGAACGGCTGTCCGCCCTCAAGGAGGAGGGCGTCACCCACGTCAGCGCCCGGGTGACGGGCGATCCCCGCGATCAGCTGGAGCTGATGGCCGAGTTCGGGGACCGCTATCTCCCGGCGTTGCACGATCAGGCGGCGACCTAGCCGAACCAGGCGTCGCCGTCGCGCAGGGCGCCCGGAACGGGGTTCCCCCGACCTGCGGGTACCGACCAGCGGGTACCGACCGGCGGGTACCGACCTGCGACGCGGGGCTGCTGCCAGTGAGGATGGACCGAGATGACCGATCTGGCGATCGTTGGTGGTGACGTCTGGGATGGCACCGGCCGGCCCGTTGAGCACGGGGCCACGGTGCTGGTCGCTCAGGGCCGGATCGAGTCGGTTGGGCGTGGCATCCCGGTACCCCCCGAAGCGGAAATGATCGAGGCCACCGGCCGGACGGTCATGCCCGGGCTGATCGACAGCCACGTCCATATCCAGCTCTGCGGCGAGGACTCGCTGTTCGGCTTTCTGGGCACGGGCGTGACGACGGTCCGCGATCTCGGGAGTGATGTCGGAGAGCTGCTGCCGCTGCGCGATCAGATCGACCATGGTGATCGCGTCGGCCCGAGGGTCGCCGTCTACGGCCCGCTGCTCGACGGTGAACCGGCGATCACGGGCGGCGGCGCAATCCGAATCGCCCGCGCGCTCAGCGGACCCGAAGAGGGCAGGGCGGCGATCGATGAGCTGATCCAGGCGGGAGTGGACGGCATCAAGCTCTACGCCGGACTGCGTCCCGATCTCCTCCGGGAACTCGTCGCCCACGTCGCTGGTCGCGTGCCGGTCACAGGTCACCTCGGACGGACCTGGGCGAGTGAGGCGGTGGAGGCCGGGATTGACGGGCTCGAGCACGTGCACGCCTCGATCTACCAGGATGTGGTCCTCCCCGAAGACCGCCACGGGCGCGAGGACGGTAACGGCGGCCGGCCCGACTACTGGACCTGGCTGCTCGGCGGCTGGGCGCGCGCCGATCTCGATGCCGACTACGTCGGGCGCTTCATCGATCAGCTGGTCGAGTCGCGGGTGGCGATGTCGCCGACCACCGTCTTGATCACCGGAGGCTGGGCCACCTCGGAGGCGCTGAGCGAACCCGGCCAGCGCTTTCGCACCCGCTTCATGGCAGAGCGGGTGCGCCAACGGCGAGCCTTGCAGGAGCAGGCCGAGCGGGAGGGGGCGCCCCCGAGCATGCCGCCGGTGGACCCGGAGGTGGGCGCCCTGGCGCGCGCCAAGCAGCTGGAGTTCCTGAGCAGGCTGCACGCCCGGGGCGGGATCATCGTCCCGTCCACTGATGTCGGAGCGGCGCCGATGCAGGTGCCCGGCTTCTCGCTCCATCGCGAACTGGCACTACTCGCCGAGGCCGGGATCTCGAACGCCGACGTGCTCGCGGCCGCCACCCGCGTCGCCGCAGGTGTCCTCGGTTGGGGGGATAAGGTCGGTACGCTCGAGCCCGGGAAGCGGGCGGACCTGCTCCTCATCCGGGGCGATCCACTGTCCGACATCACCAGCAGTCGCGAGGTGGAGGTCGTGGTGGCCGCCGGTCAACGCCACGACCCTGAGCGGCTGCTCGGGCAGATCGAGACGAGCTGGGAGTCCTGAGCGGGCGTCCCAGCTGGCCCGGCGTGCGGCCGCTTCCGTCCGCGCCGGTCCTGTAGGGTGGGGAGGTCCCTCGACCCCGAAAGAGGAGCTCCCCGGAGATGCGGCCACAACCGTTCACGATCGAGTATTCGCCGGCCGCCGTCGCCGACCTCCACCGCCGTATCGATCTCGCCAGATGGCCGGACGCCGCCCCCGGCGAGGCCTGGGGCTACGGCACCGATCTCGCCTACCTCCGGGAGCTGGTCCACTACTGGCGCTCCTCCTTCAGCTGGCGGACCGCCGTTGAGTCGCTGAACCACTTCGACCACTACCTGACCCGGGTGGACGGCGTCGAGGTGCACTTCCTGCGCAGCCAGGGGCTCGGCCCCGACCCGCTGCCCCTGGTGCTGACCCACGGCTGGCCGGGCACCTTCTACGAGATGCTCCCGGTGGTGGCGCGACTGGCCGACCCGGTGGCGGCCGGCGGCGATCGACTCGACTCCTTCGAGGTGATCGTTCCCTCGATCCCCGGCTTTGGCTACTCACCAGATCCCGGTGAGCAACGTGTTGACGCCGCTCACACCGCACGGCTCTGGGACCAGCTGATGGCGGACCTCGGCCACTCTCGCTACGGCGCCTACGGGAGTGACTGGGGGGGGCTGGTGACACGGCAGTTGAGCGCCCAGTTCCCCGAACACCTGATCGGGATCCACACGCCGGGAGCACCGCCTGTCACCCGCGAGCCCGAGACGGATGAGGAGCGCGCCTACCTGGCACGGCGGGCTTACTGGGGCGTCGAGGAGACCGGTTACCAGCGCATCCACGGCACGAAGACGCAGACGCTCGCCTACGGCCTGACCGACTCGCCGGTCGGGCTCGCGGCCTGGCTCGTCGAGAAGCTGCGGGCCTGGAGCGACTGCCACGGGGATCTCGAGTCACGCTTCACCAAGGACCAGATCCTGACCTGGGTCTCGATCTTCTGGTTCACCGGCTCAATCAACAGCAGCATGCGCTACTACCATGCCAACGGCCTCGGGAACTCGCGCGGGATCCAGAGGGCCGAGGAGTCGGACCGGGTGCCGCGCGGCTACACATCCTTCGCCGGGATCCCGGGCATGGGGAACCCGCCACCCTCGCTGGCCGACCGCACCCCGAACGTCACCCACTGGAATCACTACGACCGGGGCGGTCACTTCCCCGGGACCGAGGAACCCGGTCTGCTGGTCGACGAGCTCCGGGCCTTCTTCCGACCGCTCAGGTAGAGCCGCGTCCCTGGTGATCTGCGCCAGAGCGGCCAGATCACCCTGGGCGGCCAACCGTGGCGGCCGGGGTGATCCCGCATGCCGACATCGCTATCACGTCTCTGGGGGCTCAGGTAACCTGACCACGAGCAGGCACCCTGGGCGCGTTCAAGGGAGGTAAGGCAGAGAGATGAACGTCGGCGGCTCCCACGCTCCGACGCTGCGCGAGGTCGCAGACCGCGCCGGCGTCTCGGTGAGTACGGCCTCACGTGCCCTGAGCGGGCGCCCCCACGTCTCCGACGCGCGCAGGGAGAGCGTCGAGGCTGCGGCGCGGGCACTCGGCTACCGTCCCAACGCCACGGCACGCAGTCTTCGCACCCAGCGCTCGCTGACGGTCGGCTTCGTCGCCCACTCGCTGCTCAGTCCAGGCCTCCTGCGCGTCCTGAACGGGATGACCCTCGCCCTCGAGGAGGCCGAATACACGCTCCTCGTGACTCAGGCGCACGGCAGCCAGGCCAGCTACCGGCGCCTCTTGCCGCGCCTCTTCGACCGGCGGATCGACGGGCTCTTCCTCGCCAACCCCGACCTTGCCCCAGATGACCTCTCGCTCTACCGGGAGGCGATGATCCCGGCGCTGGCGCTCGTCTCGCGCGGACCCGACTGCGGGGACCTCCCGCTCGTAAACGTGATCCCGGAGGCGGCCTGCCAGGAGCTCGCCCGACGGCTGGCCGAGCTGGGGCATCGCCGCGCCGCCTTCATGGTGACCGAGATTTCGCAGCGGACCGAGTTTGCCCAGACCCTGCAGGCCGCGCTCCTGCGCAACGACATCGAACCCTTACTCTTCGAGGTGGAGCGCGATCGCGTTGACAGCGCGGTCGGCTGTGTGATCGCCGCCAGCGACGCCCCGGGCGGCCCGACCGTGGCCTTCGCCACCTTCGATCACACGCTGGCGCTGTTCGCGGCCTGTAGCCAGGCGGGCCGAGAGATCGCGCGCGACCTCTCCCTCTGCGCGATCACCGACCATGAATCCCTGACCCTGCCGGCGCCGCCGATCGCGGCACTGCATACCGATAACGAGCAGCTCGGCCGCCGTGCCGCGGAGATCATGTTCCGATGGATGGAGGGCCACCCCCCTGCCAACGTGACGTCGCTCGACAGCACCCGCTGGCTGCATCGTGCCTCGATCGGACCGGCTCGACCGGCGAGCTGAGGTCCGCCGGCCGGGGCCGGCTGCCGGCGCTGGGCGGCCCGCCGGCTAGCCCGCCGCCGCCCCTCGGGTCGTGGCACAGGTGGGTCTGGATGCCCAGCCGGGCCGCTCGCGCGGTCGAGACCGGTAACGTTTGCAGGAGTGGGCCGGTTGTGATATCAAACGGCCCAGAGAGAGCATGCAGGACCGCCCCTCGACGGCGGCCGCACCCCTCGCAGGGAGGGCACCACTGTGAAATTCGGGATCTTCTACGAGCACCAGCTTCCCAAGCCGTGGGACGGCGGCGCCGAACAGCGTCTCTTCGATGAGGCGCTCGAGCAGGTCGAGCTGGCCGACCGGCTCGGCATCGACTACGCCTGGGAGGTCGAGCACCACTTCCTCGAGGAGTACTCCCACTCCTCGGCACCCGAGGTCTTCCTGGCCGCCGCCTCGCAGCGAACCGAGCAGATCCGCCTCGCCCACGGCATCGTGCTGATGCCGCAGGGCTACAACCACCCGGCTCGGGTGGCCGAGCGAATCGCGACACTCGACCTGGTCTCGCACGGCCGCGTCGACTTCGGCACCGGTGAGTCGGCGTCGCGTTCTGAGCTTGAGGGCTTCGCGATCGACCCGGAGATCAAGCGGGAGCAGTGGCGAGAGAACGTCGAGCAGGTCGCCAACATGATGGCGATGGACCCCTACCCGGGCTACCAGGGGAAATACTGGTCGATGCCGACCCGAAACGTTGTGCCGAAGCCGGTGCAGCGTCCGCACCCGCCGCTCTGGGTCGCCTGCTCGAATCGCGAGACGATCCACCTCGCGGCCCAGCTGGGGATCGGCGCGCTGACCTTCACCTTCGTCGACTACGACGAGGCGCAGCACTGGGTGACCGACTACTACGAGACCTTCAAGAACGAGTGCGTGCCGATCGGGCATGCCGTGAACCCGAACATCGCCCTCCTCAGCGGCTTCTCGATCAACCCTGACGAGCAGGTGGCGCTCGACCGAGGGATCGACGGCCTGCGCTTCTTCCAGTTCGCTCTCGGTCACTTCTACCGGGCCGGCAACCACAAGCCGGGGCGCACCGACATCTGGCAGCAGTACCTGGCCCAGCGTGACAATCTCGTGTCCGGGGACATGGCCGGCAACATCACGGCCGCCCGCGGTGCGATCGGCACACCTGACCAGGTGCGCGCGCATCTGCGCCAGTTCGCGGATATGGGGGTCGACCAGACACTCTTCATCCAGCAGGGCGGTAACAACAAGCACGCCGACATCTGCGACTCGCTGCGCCTCTTCGCATCGGACGTGATGCCCGAGTTCCATGCCGAGGAGGAGGAGCGCCAGCGAAAGAAGATGGAAGAGCTCGCGCCCTATATCGAAGAGGCGTTCAAACGGAAGCAGTACATGCAGCCGCTCGCCGATGATGAGATCATCGAGTTCGAGGCGTACGGTCGCCCGGTCGCCGAAGAGGCGGCGGCGGCCGCTGCGTCCGGCGGAGACTAGGAGCCGAAATGCCCTCAGCCGAGTTCTCCGCCTTTCTGGCCGCTCGCGCCGCGATGCCGGCCCCCGATCCGGAGAACCAGCCACCGCTGGCCGAGCGGCGGGCCGGGTTCGATGCGATGTTCGGGCAGATGGCGCCAGACGATGCGACCGTGTGTCCCGTCGCCGAAGACGAGTGGACGGCCGACTGGGTGTCGGTCCCCGGGGCGGACGCGGGTCGCCGCCTCGTCTACTTCCACGGCGGCGGCTACAGCGTCGGCTCACCGATCAGCCACCGGCGGCTGGCGGCAGACCTCTCCAGGGCCTCAGGCTGTGTCGTGCTCAACGTCCACTACCGGATGGCGCCCGAAGATCCCCATCCAGCGGCGGTGGCGGACGGTGTCGCCGCCTACCTCTACGCCCGCACCCACTCGCCGGAGGGTGAGAGCGCCGCGTCGGCCGTTTTCATCGCCGGCGACTCGGCGGGCGGCGGCCTGACTCTGGCGACGATCGTCTCACTGCGCGATCGGGGCGAGACGCTCCCCGAGGCGGCGGCAACGTTCTCGGCCTGGACCGACCTCGCCTGCGAGAGCCCGTCGCTGGCCTCGCGGGCGACGCGAGACCCGATCATCTCTGCCGAGGGCGTGGGAGGCGCTGCTGCGCTCTACGTCGCAGACGGAGACCCGCGCAGTCCCACCGTCTCACCGGCCTATGCCGACTTCACGGGCTTCCCGCCGCTCTATCTGAACGTCGGGGACGATGAGGTGCTGCTCGATGACACGCTGCGCGTGGCCGAGCGGGCCGGGGCGGCCGGAGTCGAGGTGACGCTCCACGTGGAGCCCGAGGCGTTCCACGTCTACCCGTTCTTCGTGCCCGACGCGCCCGAGAGCCGCCGCGCCATCGAGGCGGTCGGCCGGTTTGTGAGCCGAAACGGTTGATTGAGTAGTGCCGGCCCGCCCACTGAGGCGAGCGGCGAGATAGACGGAAGTGGGGAGCAGCGCCATGACCACCAAGACCGACATCGGTTTCGATTTCTTTGACTTCGATGCGATCGCCCGGCCGCACCGCTTCTACGAGCGGCTGCGTCACGATGCACCGATCGTCTGGTCCGACCAGATGCAGGCCTGGCTGCTCACCAAGTACGAAGACGTGAGAGCGGTGCTGCGCGACCCGAGCAGATTCTCGAACGTTCGCCCGCAGCGCAGCGGCGGCGTGCAGGTGAGCGGCCGGCCGGAGATGCACCGCGAGGACGTGGCACCGCTCGGCACCCTGACGATGCTGGGCGCGGACCCCCCGGACCATACGCGGCTACGGCGCCTTCTCGACCGGGACTTCACGCCCGCCAAGATCAGGGCACAGGAGCCCCACATCCAGGAGATCACCGATCGGTTACTCGAGGGCGCGGCCCAGGGCGAGAGTTTCGATGTGGCCGAGGACCTCGCGGTACCGCTACCGGTCACGGTGATCGCCGAGATGATCGGGATCCCACCTGAGCTCGGCGACCAGTTCAAGAGGTGGTCCGACGCTGCCACCGAGCCCTTCCGGCCGGAGAGCACGGACGAGGAGATCCACGCCCGCAACCGGGAGATCGTCGCGTTCCGGGAATACCTGCAGGCGCAGATCGAAGTGCGGCACGAGAATCCGTCTAACGATTTCATCGGTCGGCTGGTCGCGGCGCACGATGAGGAGAGCAAGCTCAGCGACGCCGAGGTGCTGTCGTCGGTCAACCTGTTGCTCCTGGCCGGGAACGAGACCACCACCAACCTGATCTCCAACGCGGTGCTGGCGATGACGAAGTTCCCCGAACAGCAACAGGCGCTCCGAGACGATCCGTCGCTGATTGACGTGGCGATCGAGGAGTTCCTCCGCTACGACGGCTCGGTGCAGTTCACCTCCCGCCTGGCGCTGGAGCCGGTCGAGTTCCAGGGGCAGGAGATCAAGGCCGGCGAGCAGCTCGTGGTCGTGCTCGCCTCGGCGAACCGTGACGAGGATGTCTTCCCCGACCCGAACGTCCTCGACTTCACGAGGCCGCGCCAGCGCCACGTCGGCTTCGGGGACTGGATCCACATCTGTCTCGGCCAACACCTGGCTCGGCTGGAGACCAAGTGCGCGCTTCTGTCGCTGCTCAGGGAGTTCCCGGATTTCGAACTGGCGATCCCCGAGGACGAGATCCCCTACCGTGCGAACTTCAACCTGAGGGGGCCGAAGCACCTGCCGATCCGGCGCGTCGCCGGCTAGCGCGACAGGGGCGGCGCCGCCCAGGCCGCGGCGGGCAGCGGCGACGACCTGGGTGCGGTCAGTCCGAAAGAGCCGCGCGGATGGCGCTGCCGATGGTCGGGTGCGTGAACTCGTATCCCGACTTGAGGAGGCGATCGGGGACGACCCTCTGACTGACCAGTGCGGTCTCGCGTGCCTTATCCGCTCCCATGATCAGGTTGAGCGCGAAGCTCGGCAACGGCAGGATGGCCGGGCGGTGCAGGGCCGCCGCCAACTCCCTCGTGAACTCGCGGTTGGAGGCCTCGGTCGGTCCGACAGCGTTCACAGGTCCGCTGATGTCGTCGGCCTCGAGCAGGTGCTGATAGATCCCGACGACGTCGTCGAGGGCCGCCCAGGCGAAGTACTGCCTCCCGCTTCCCAGTGGGCCACCCAGCCCGAACTGAAAGGGGCGCAGCACGACCGGCAGCAGGCTGCGCAGGAGGACGCCACTGCGCACCGCGACCACTCGCACGCCGAGCTCCTCGGCCTTGAAGGCCTCGGCCTCCCAGTCGGTACAGACGTGTGAGAGGAACCCCTCGCCGCGGGGGGACTGCTCGGTGAGCCGCTCGTCCCCCCGGTCTCCATAGAATCCGACCGCTGATGAGGTGATCAGGACCTGAGGACGGTCCGTCATCGATCGGATCCGGTCGACGAGGAGACGCGCCCCCAGCACGCGGCTCGCCCAGATCGACTGCCTCTGCGTGTCCGTCCAACGGCCGTTGCCGATCGAGGTCCCGGCGAGATGCACGACGGCATCAGCTCCCTCAAGGATCGCCGGGTGGAGCCACCCCGCTTCGGGATCCCACTGAGCGGTCGGCTCGGAAGCCGCTCCGTGACGGATCGGAACGAGCTTGTGGCCGGCCGCCCCCAGGGCAGGCGTGAGGGCCGAGCCGACCAGTCCCGAGCTGCCGGTGATCGCGATCCTCACGTGATAGCCTCCGGGAAAAGACCCCGGCTGATCGTCGCGGCGGCCGGGGCGGGTCTTGTGCCAGACGGCCGCACGGCCGTCGCGAAGAGAATAGCAGAGCGGAAATCGACCGTGGCCGGGGCTGCACTGCGGGCGGCGTTCGGCGTGATCGAGGACAATCATCAGAGGATGAGGAGCGGATCAGAGGAGTTGCCATGCGACCGAGCGATGTGATCGACTACCAGATTCACGGAGACGATCTGCAGTTCGTCGAGGTGGAACTCGACCCCGGCGAGACCGTGATCGGTGAGGCCGGGGCGATGATGTTCCTCGACTCCGAGATCTCCTTCGAGACCAAGATGGGCGACGGTGCCAATCCCGACCAGGGCCTCTGGGGCAAGCTGAGGGATGCGGGGAAGCGAGCACTCGCCAACGAGTCGATCTTCATCACCCACTTCACCAATGGGGGGCGCCGCAAACGCGTCGTGGCCTTCTCCGCTGAATTTCCCGGGAAGGTCGTGCCGGTCGACCTTCGCGAGGTGGGCGGAGAGCTGATCGCGCAGAAGGATGCCTTCCTGTGCGCCGCGCTGGGGACGCGCATCGATATCGCTTTCCAGCGGCGACTCGGCACCGGGCTCTTCGGCGGTGAGGGCTTCATCCTGCAACGCCTGAAGGGCGACGGCATGGCCTTCCTCTCGGTCGGCGGCACCGTGGTCGAACGTCGTCTCGCCGGCGAGAAAATACTGGTCGACACCGGGTGCCTCGTGGCGATGGAGCCGGGCATCGAGTATTCGATTGAGCGGGCCGGCAACCTCAAGTCGATGTTGTTCGGTGGCGAGGGGATCTTCCTGGCGAGCCTGTCCGGACATGGGCGGGTCTGGCTGCAATCCCTCCCCTTCTCGAGACTGGCCAATCGCATCCTGCAGAATGCCCCCACCGCCGGCGGTCAGAGCCGCGGCGAGGGTTCGCTGATCGGAGGATTCGGGCTCGGTTCTCGCTAGGCTGCGAGTAGCCGACCTCACCAGTCGCTGCCGGGCAGCGGCCGCACCTCCCCAGCGCCCGAGCGGCGCCGGGAGCGCGCTGATGAGCCCGCTCGACACTCCCCGCTGTGGTGAGCCGCTAGCCCCGGTCTCGCGGAGCGGGGAGCGAGGCTAATTGCCCGCAGCGTCAGCTGCAGCCTGGATCACCAGGCGGTAGTCCTCGTAGGCGCCGGCTCCTCCGAAGGGACTGCCGTTGATGAAGACGCTCGGCGTGCTGCGCACCCCGAGCCGGCTCGCCTCGACCAGCGATGCCTCGATCAGTGCGCGCTTGCGGCCTGAGCCGAGGCAGTCATCGAAGGCATCGAGATCGAAGTCGGAGAACTCCGCCTGGAGTTCTCGGGCGAAGCTCTTGAGGTTCCCCGTCGAGAAGACACCACGATTCTGAAACCCCTGCCTGAGGAAGAGCAGGTCGTGGTAGTCCCAGAACCGATTCTGGTCCAGGGCGCACTCAGAGGCCGCGGCCGCCTCTACTGACTCCGGGCCGAGGAATGCGAGATGCCGGAACTCGACTGATGCGACGCCGGTTTCGACGAAGTCCGCGAGGAGTCCGGGCGCGATCTCGTCGTTGAATCGCTTGCAGGCAGGGCACTGGAAATCCTCAAAGATGATGATGCGAACGGGCGCATTCGGGTCGCCCTCGACCCGGCCGTCGACCTGGCTCCGCTCGGTTGGAACGTAGTCGTTGCCGCCGCCGCCGGCTGTGCCGCCACGAGCGTTGAAGACGACGATGACGACCACGAGGATCACGATGCCGGCGAGCGAGCCGACGACGGTCAGGCCACCCCAGGAGTCGATGGTCTCGCGCCACGGTGGTTTAGCGGAGGGCGGAGAACCCGTTGCCGAGGGTTGGCGCGTCTCGTCTCTGGTCGGTAGCCGGCCCCGTCGTCGCCTGCGATTGCGGCCCACATCGCCTCCCAGCGTCCGTTCCTCGAACGATTATCGGGAGGAGCGGCGACCTCGATCAACCGGCTGCGGGCGTTCGAGTGCGGACCGCCCCTCGGGCTCGCCGCGGCCCCGGTCCCCGGGGAAGCGCCGAGGGTCCCCTCAGACCGGTTCGGCGACGAAGACCGGGATCTTCCGGTCGGTTCGCTCCTGATAGTCAGCGTATGGGGGGTAGGCCTCGATGGCGATCGACCACAGCCGCGATCGTTCCGCCTCGTCATGAACCTCGTGCACCTGCATCGCCGTGACCTCGGCGATATCGCGGATCTCGACGGCGCCGTTGGCGCGCAGGTTGTACACCCAGACAGGGTGCTCGGGTGCCCCGCCCTTGGAGCCGACGAGCACGTAGTTGTCCCCGTCCCTGACGCGCATGAGCGGCGTCTTGCGGATCGCTCCCGTCTGGTTGCCGGTGTTGGTCACGATGATCACCGGCATGCCGCTCTCGCGCAGTGTCGTCCCCTCGGCGCCACTGGTTCGTTCATAGACCTCGACCTGATCACGAACCCATTGGGCAGGGCTCGGAATGTACTCGGGCATCGTCTTGGTTCCCTCTCTCCCAGGCGGTTCGTTGGCCCGCCACGCCGGACCGCTCCAAGATAGCGCGGCCGGCTGCTGGCCGCGCGGCGCCTGGTGCCGGCACTGGCCTGGCGCTCCCGTTCAGAGATGGGACGAGCCGAGCCGGTCAGAGACGGCGGGTTGGTGGGGGAGCTCTGGTAGCATGAGTGCCGCTCGGGGAGTGGCGCAGTCTGGTAGCGCACCTGTCTGGGGGACAGGTGGTCGTCGGTTCAAATCCGGCCTCCCCGACCAATCCGACCACGTGCGCTGAGGAGCGACCGGTCGGGCTCCTGAAGCTCGACGTGTTGGATGCCTCTGGCTCCGATCCGTACCTCCTCAAACACCAGATTGACGATCTCGCGACGTTCCTCCAGCGGCGCGTCATCCCACGTCTGGCCGAGCGGCGAGAGGTACTCCATCCCCCGCTCGAACTTCCTGAGCTCGACCGGTGGGTTCGGGGACACCTCCTTCAACTGACGCTCAATTTCACCGCGCCGCTTGCGGTGTTCGGCCTTGTCGATGTCGTCCCAGGTGTATAGCTGTCGCAACTTCTCGAGTGCGCTCTGCAGCCGTTGCACTTTCACAGCATGGCTGCCCTCCGGTGCTCTCGTCGCGGCGATGGCGATGCGCTTGATGCTGTCGGGTGGCAGTCTCGGCCGCTCCACCGCCAACTCGCGGGCCTGCCGCTCAAGGAGGTCTGAGCTAAAGGACTGGCGATAGACACACGAACCGGCGGCGTGGCGCATCCGGCGCTTGTTCGTCCGGCTGCCCGTGTCGCCGAAAAAGGGAACCGCCGCAGTAGTAGCGGGACGCGCGCCGGGTGAGCGGGTAGGTGCGCACCGTGCCCTTGCGCCCCCTCGGTCCGGTCTAGGTCCGCCGCTCGCGTCGTACCGCTGCCACGTCGCGAAACATATGCCGCAACGACCGAGCAGCCAGAACGGGTAGCGCCGACACGAGCCGAACGGCCAGCACAGGCATACGCCAACTGGCGGGCGCAGATGCTCGCCGCTATGGACGCATGGGCCCAGCGGGTTGGCCGTGCCCGCGCCTGTCGGGTCTTCGGATACTCAGAGCGGACCGACCGCAGCCGCCGCCAGGCGGCCGTCACAGGCGAAGCCGCGCGAGCAGCACCAGCCGCAGCCGTCACGCATCCCCGACCAGCTGCGCGATCACATCGCCGAGCTGCTGTGCTCACCACGCTTTCGTGACCAGGCGCCCGCCCAGGTCTACTACCAGCTGCTGGACGAGGGCTCGTACGTCTGCTCGATCCGCCAGATGTACCGCATCCTCGAGGAACGCGGCCTGGTCAGAGAACGGCGTCGCGGTCACCGACGCACGACCCACCATGCACCCCAGGTGCAGGCGAGCGGCCCGAACGAGGTCTGGTCGTGGGACATCTCGCGCCTCCGCGGCCCTCACCACCGCAGCTGGTTCTACCTCTACGTAGTGATCGACATCTTCAGCCGCAAGATCGTCGCCTGGGCGGTCGATCCGGCGGAGTCGACCGAGGTTGCCAGGACGCTGGTGGGCACCGCCTGCGACCGCAACGGGATCTCGCCGCAGCAGTTGACGCTGCACTCAGACCGTGGCGCCCAGATGACGTCGACGAGCCTGGCGGAGCTGCTTGAAGGTAGGCGTGCCCGGGTGTGTGTGGAGTTGTCCGACGACCTGCAAGCCCGCCACCGCCGCTGCCCGACGTGAACTCCGCACAGTGGGAACGCTACTCTGATTTGGCCCCATCTGGGCCGTTTTGATCCTCTGAACTGGCCCCACCCCCGACCCATCCAGCAGCTACGCTCGGGCAACTGAGACCTCCCCGAGCGAAAGAAGAGGAGTGTGTCGAGGGTGGAGTTGTTCGAGGATATCCGACGGGCATGGCGAGAGGAGGGGCTGCCCATACGCGAGCTGGCGCGCCGCCACCACGTGCACCGGCGCACGGTACGGCAGGCGCTGCAGTCGGCGCTGCCGCCACAACGCAAGCAGGCGTCTCGAGCGGCGCCGAAGCTCGGTCCGTACGTAGAGATCATCCGGGAGTGGCTCGTCGCCGACCTGAGCGCGCCGCGCAAGCAGCGGCACACGGCGCGGCGGGTCTGGGAGCGCCTCGTCGATGAGTACGGCGCGACGGTCGCCGAGGCGACGGTGCGCGCCTACGTCGGCCGCGTGCGCCGCGAGCTGGAGTCCGGTCGCTCAGTCGTGACGATCCCCCAGTTGCATCCGCCGGGCGAGGAGGCGGAGGTCGACTTCGGCGGGGTCAGCGTCTGGCTGGACGGCGTGCTGACCGAGCTGTCGATGTTCGTGCTGCGGCTCTCGCACTCGGGGCGGGCGGTCCACGTGTGCTTCCCGGGCGAGGGCCAGGAGGCGTTCCTCGAGGGCCACACGCTCGCCCTCGAGCGCCTCGGCGGGGTGCCGCGGCGGATCCGCTACGACAATCTGAGCTCGGCCGTCACGCGCGTGCTCCTGGGGCGCGACCGCATCGAGAGCGACCGCTTCACCGCACTGCGCTCGCACTACGGCTTCGACAGCTTCTTCTGCGAGCCCGGCATCGCGGGCGCGCACGAGAAGGGGGGCGTGGAGGGCGAGGTCGGGCGCTTCCGCCGGCGCCACCTCGTGCCGGTCCCGCGCGTCGAGAGCCTGGCCGAGCTGAACGCGCTGCTCGAGGCGGCCGACCGCGCAGACGGAGCCCGCCACATCGCTGGCCGGCTCGCCACCGTCGGCCAGACGGCGGAGGCAGAGCGGCCCGCGCTGCGGCCCCTCCCCGCCGAACCCTTCGACCCCACGGTCGCACTGCAAGCGAAGGCCGACCGCAAGGCGCGCATCTCCGTGCGTGGCTCGCGCTACTCGGTCCCCGCGGCGTTCGCGGGCCGCACGGTGGACGTCCGCCTGGGCGGCGGGACCGTGACCGCCCTCGTCGCGGGCCGGGTGGTTGCCCGCCACG
The DNA here is from genome assembly GCA_965249675.1 of Dehalococcoidia bacterium. Classification (GTDB taxonomy): domain Bacteria; phylum Chloroflexota; class Dehalococcoidia; order UBA2979; family UBA2979. The sequence goes on along the minus strand of OZ252250.1, from coordinate 355,416 downwards.
AGCGCAGCGCGCACAAGGGATCCGAGGTCCTCGTGCTGGACCACTTCCTCGAGGTGCTGTCCCGCAAGCCCGGGGCGCTGCCCGGCTCGATCGCGCTCGCGCAGGCGCGCTCAGGCGGTGGCTTCACCGCCGCGCACGAACGCTTCTGGCAGCGTGCCCGCCGCAAGCTCGGTGACGGCGCCGGGACGCGGGCGCTCATCGAGGTGCTGCTATTGCACCGCCACCTCCCCGCCGCCTCGGTGCACGCAGCACTCGATGCGGTGGAGCAGCTGGGCGCGGTGGACCCGGCGCTGATCGCCATCGAGGCGCGCCGCGTCGCCGACGGCCGCCGCGAGACCGCCGTTGTGGAGCGGCCGGCGCTCAGGCGCTTCGAACGCCCGGCGCCGAGCCTGGCCGGCTACGACGCGCTGCTCGCCGCGAGCACGCGATGAGCACACCTGTGACCGAGCAGGCGGCGGCGCTTCAGGTCGAGGCGACCAGCCGTGCGCTGCACCTCCCCACGGTCCGTCAGCAGGCCGGCGCGCTCGCCGAGGCCGCGCTGCGCGACCGGCTCACCCATCTCGCCTACCTCGCCGAGGTGCTCCAATCCGAGCTCGACGACCGCGATGCGCGCCGCCGTGAGCGCCGCATCCACGAGGCCCGTTTCCCCCGGCTCAAGCACCTCGCCGACTTCGACCTGGCGGCGGCCCCCACGGTCGACCCGACCATGCTCGCCACGCTCGAGCGCGGCGAGTGGATCGCCTCGGGCCAGCCGGTCGTGCTGCTCGGAGACAGCGGCACCGGCAAGTCGCACCTGCTGATCGGGCTCGGCATGGCCGCCTGCCAGCGCGGGCTGCGGGTGCGCTACACGACGGCGGCACAGCTCGTGAACGAACTGGCCGAAGCCGCCGACGAGCGCACGCTCTCACGCCTGGTCGCCCGCTACGGCCGGCTCGACCTGCTCTGCCTCGACGAGTTCGGCTACGTCCACCTCGACCCGCGCGGAGCCGAACTGCTCTTCCAGGTCCTCACCGAGCGCGAGGAGCGGGCCTCGGTGGCAGTCGCCTCCAACGCGCCGTTCTCGGAGTGGGGCCGCACCTTCGCCGACCCCCGCCTCGCCGCCGCGGTCGTCGACCGGCTCACGTTCCGCGCCCACATCATCGAGACCGGCAGCGAGTCCTATCGCCTGCGGGTCACCACCGCCTCGAAGGGAGGTGCTCCGACCAGCTGACCACATCCCGGGGGTGGGGCCAGTTCAGAGGATCAAGGTGGGGCCAGAACGGGTTGTCATTCCCAGCACAGAGCGGCGTGCGCCAGCGATTCACGATCGCGCATGAACTCGGGCATCTTTTGTCTGCATGGGCCGCAGACCTTTGTCGACAGGCGCTTCGTGTTTCCGGCGAGATCAAAAGGCTGCTGCGGGAAGCGACCGGGAGGAGATCCAGGCGCACATGTTCGCGGCAGAGCTCCTGATGCCGAGGGACTGGCTGCTTGCCGACGTTGGCGAGCTGGGTATCGACGCCGCTGGTGACGAAGCTGTTGGGAACCTAGCTCGCCGCTACGGCGTGAGCCAGTCAGCGATGGCGTTCCGGCTCGTGAACCTCGGTCTTGCCACACTCTAGACGAGTAGCAGTTCTTGAACTCTCGGTCACGCCATATGGTCTACGGACTGAGGACTCTCACGAGTCGATGGGCGATGTAGACGCTCCCTCGCTGGCCTACCGGCACCGGCTCCAGGATGCCTACGTCCACAAGCACGTGGATCGCGTTGTACGCGGTCTGTCGAGCTACGTCGAGGCGCAGCTCGACGAGCTTGGGCGTCACCGCCACGTACTCGCAGACGAGCTCGGCAAGGCGGTGGGCCGACGGAGTGGCGCCAGCGGCCGTGAGCTGCTCCCTCCAATCTTCTCGGAGCGCGAGCACCTGACGTGCCGCGGAGATGGCCTCTCGCGCCTGCTCGGCCACTCCGACGAGGAAGAAACGAAGCCACTCCTCCCAGGCCGAAGTCGAACTGACCGCGAGTAAGAGCCGGTAGTAGTCGACCCGTCGTCGCTCGAAGTAGGGGCTGAGATAGAGCAGCGGATGGCTGACCTTGTGGCGCGCGGCTAGGAGAAGTGGGATGAGGAGGCGGCCCACGCGGCCGTTGCCGTCGAGGAAGGGGTGAACCGCCTCGAACTGGTAGTGCATCCACGCGACCTCGACCAACGGCGGTGTTCCCGGCTTCGCCGCATTCACGTACCCAAGGAGCTGATCGAGGGCCGTGTGCATCTCCGCGGGTGGCGGTGGTACGTAGGTGGCGTTCTCGATCCCGTTCAGGATGCCGACATGGTTCTGGATGAAGCGGAACTCCCCGGGATTGCTGAACGCTTCACCGCGCGCCCCCGTCATCAGCTGCCTGTGGAGCGAACGGACGAAATCGAGCGAAAACACCTCGTCCGGGCTAGCCCGGAGGCCGCCATTGAGAGCCGTAATGTAGTTGAGGACATCTTTCGCGTCGCTCCCGGGCGGAGGACGTATGCCGGCTTCGAAGGAGACGATGTCGGAGAATGAAGCCATCGTGCCTTCGATGCGGGAGCTTGCGACGGCCTCGCGCCGCAGGTAAGAGCGCACGAGCAGATCGGGGTTCGGGAAGAACTCACCGATGCCGGTCAGCTGGCCGAGCGCAAGGCTGGCCTCTCCCAGCTCCCGAGCCACGGCTGCGATCGCTCCACCTTCGGATTCCGGAGGGAGGGGGTCGGGGACGTAGGCGACGTACGTCGGCAAGGGGGGGTCACGCTCGACTTCAACCAGCCGTCCGGATGGTTTCGTGAACAGTTCGCTGTCCATCTCACGATGTCCCCTGCCTACAACCAGTCTAATTCTTCAAGGAAATATAGACCGAAGAGCGCCGAGGGTCCAGTGATTAGACTATGGGACGCTCCGATGTCCAGATTGTGCGGCCATTTAGACGCGGAACACGCAAGTGTCATCGCCGTAGGACTTGTCTATCCTGATGAACATTTCAGGCAGCGTTCCGGCGACCCACCATGACCGACCGCTCATCGCGATCGTTCCGCGAGTAGCCGACTCAGGACCAAAGCTCGATGTCGGGCCACCAGGGTCGAACCTGCGATCCTCGAGACCACCACTTGTGCCTGCCATTGCGGTCCGGGCGTGCAGAATGCAACGAACCCCGGACCTCTCACGTCTGCCAGCCTGTACCCGCGCTATCCGACCGCCCGGTCAACGCCCCCGATGGTGACTTCCGACGGGCTCCACAGGTGGTCGAGTTTGTCGGGGAGACTCCGGCCTCCCCGACCAATCCGACCACGTGCGCTGAGGAGCGACCGGTCGGGCTCCTGAAGCTCGACGTGTTGGATGCCTCTGGCTCCGATCCGTACCTCCTCAAACACCAGATTGACGATCTCGCGACGTTCCTCCAGCGGCGCGTCATCCCACGTCTGGCCGAGCGGCGAGAGGTACTCCATCCCCCGCTCGAACTTCCTGAGCTCGACCGGTGGGTTCGGGGACACCTCCTTCAACTGACGCTCAATTTCACCGCGCCGCTTGCGGTGTTCGGCCTTGTCGATGTCGTCCCAGGTGTATAGCTGTCGCAACTTCTCGAGTGCGCTCTGCAGCCGTTGCACTTTCACAGCATGGCTGCCCTCCGGTGCTCTCGTCGCGGCGATGGCGATGCGCTTGATGCTGTCGGGTGGCAGTCTCGGCCGCTCCACCGCCAACTCGCGGGCCTGCCGCTCAAGGAGGTCTGAGCTAAAGGACTGGCGATAGACACACGAACCGGCGGCGTGGCGCATCCGGCGCTTGTTCGTCCGGCTGCCCGTGTCGCCGAAAAAGGGAACCGCCGCAGTAGTAGCGGGACGCGCGCCGGGTGAGCGGGTAGGTGCGCACTGTGCCCTTGCGCCCCCTCGGTCCGGTCTAGGTCCGCCGCTCGCGTCGTACCGCTGCCACGTCGCGAAACACCTCCGCATCGACAATCGCTTGGTGAGCACCATCGACCACATCCTCGTCCGCGGTTCCGGGCGACCAGATCAAGACTCCGGTGTACACGCGATTCCGCAGGATCTCCTCGACAGCTCCGCGAGTGAACGGCCGGCCCAGTCTCGTTCGCGGTCCCTCGGCGTTCGCCGCTGATACCAGCAAGCGGTCGAGTGACCCTGCGGGTGCAGCGTGAACATGCGCCGCACCACCTGAGCGCCTCTCTCGTCCACCACGAGGGAGCCCATTGAGAGGGTCTCCCGGCTCGTGAAGTCCGGGAGCGAGACGAGGTCTGGAACCTCGACTTCGCCGCAGCTATGCTCGCTTCATGACGCGCGGACTCCTCGCATCGCTGGCAGCGATACCCGTTCTGCTGGCTGTCCAGGCTCAGGAGGGCGATGGCCTGTATCCGCACCTGTACCAGGCTGGCGACAGTTGGTGGGGACCGGGCCTCGACAAGGAGCCGACCTGGGAGGATCGGCGCCACGTCTTCTTCAACGAACTGGCTCCCGAACCTGATTGGAGAGTGGGTGATCAGCCCAGCCTTGGCGTCCTCAAGGCTCTCGATGTCGCCACCGGAGAAGTCCATCCCCTCACAGCCGAAGTCGAAGGACTGCTTCGGGGTCGCGCGTGGAGCAACTAATAGGTGTTCGCATCTAAGTTTGGAACGGTCGTTCTCTGGAGGTGGGCGGGTACTCATGATGAGTGACTCCCGAGACGTCCGGCAACTGCTCTCCCTCTGCGCGATCAAGGGCATTGACTGGCACCTCCTTGCTCGCGAGGCGCTCGCCGAAGGTGGCATCGGTCACCTCCTTGCGGGAACACCCGTCGAACGGTCGGATGTCGCATCGAAAGCGCGAAGACTCATCAATTCGTCGCGCGAGACCGAAGACGAGCGTCTTGCGTGGGTCGACGACCAGATCGAGCGCGCGGAGCAAGCAGGGGCGCGGCTAATCAGCGTGCTCGACGAGCAGTACCCAGCGAACCTCGAGCTTGTCTTCAACCTTCCGCCGTTCCTCTTCGTCCGTGGCTCGCTGCGCGCATCGGACGCGCGATCAGTAGCCGTCGTCGGTACGCGCCAGGCGTCGGCAGAAGGCCTCTCCCGTGCGCAGAGGATGGCGACGATGCTCACCGCGGCTGGTGTCACCGTGGTCTCCGGACTGGCCCGCGGGATCGACACTACGGCACACACGGCCACCCTCGACGCCGGCGGCCGGACCATCGCCGTGGTCGGCTCCGGGATCACGCGGACCTACCCTCCTGAGAACCGAGGCCTGGCCGAGCGGATAGCCGCCACGGGTGCCATCGTCTCGCAGTTCTGGCCGGATAGCCCGCCAGCGAGCTACAACTTCCCGAAGCGGAACGTCACGATGTCCGGCATCAGCCAGGGGACAGTCGTGATCGAGGCGGGCAGCACGTCAGGCGCGAAGATGCAGGCGCGCCTCGCGCTGGAGCATGGCAAGTACGCATTCCTGCTCAGATCGCTCGTTACCAGGCAGGCTTGGGCACAGGGCTACCGACGCCGCTACCCGCAGCGGGCCATCGAGGTGTCCGACCTCGACGACGTGCTGGAACGTCTTCGCACGCCCGAGCGCATTGCGCAGATCACAGATGGACGTCAGCAGCTCGCCTTCAGCTTGGGCGACTGACAAGACGCCCCGCCGTGCCACAGCGGTTCGACAGTCTCAGCCCACAGCCTCCAGGCTTCGGCCAGTGCCAGCACTGCGCCTACCGAAGATCGGGCTCGGTCGAAATCTGCTTCACCTGCGCGTCCAGATACACGCACCTGCCCCCGCTCGCGCGCTGTGCACTCTGTAGCCACCCGCTGGCGGAGCCTCATGCCCCCTGCGGCAACCCAATCTGCAACTGGACGCCCGACGAGCGCTGGTACGGGCGGGTTCGCGCAGTCGCACTCGACTCCGACCCCATGCGTCGCGTCATTCGCCGGTATAAGTACGACGAGAAAACGGTATGGGCACCCATCCTCGCGCGCGTGATTCTCGGCTATCTGGAGGAGAACGCAGACGAGTTCCACGACTACGACGCCCTGATTCCGATGCCCGCCTTCACGGGTCCTGGCGCGCACCGTTCGTGGAGCCAGATCGATCGAATCGTGCAACACGCCGTGATTGAGGATCCGGGCGGTTGGCCCTTTCGTCGGGATCGTCCGCTGATCGTGAAGACTGCGGAGACCGACACAATGAGCGGGAAAGGGTGGAAGCGGCGCCACGACATCGCGAGTGAACAGCTTCGCGCCGCCCTCCAGATACCTGACCCTGCGGCCGTCTCCCAGCGGGTCCTGGTCATTGACGATGTGTTCACGACGGGCCACGACATGCTCGAGGTCGCAAGGGCGCTCAGGCTGGCAGGGGCCGTCGCCGTCGACGGACTTGTGCTCGCGCGGGCGCAGTGGCAGCAGAAGGTCTGAGACCGGTCGTGCGCTGGATCGCCCTGGGTAGAGGCGAAGTCGATCGGCGACGCAATCGTGCAGGGTGCGGCCCTCACCGCGTAGTTGTCTTCAAGGCGCCGCTCAGGTACCGAGTCGAGCTCAACCTGGAGTTCGGTCTCACGCCCCGCGACCGCCTCAAGCGCCGCAACGTCGTCACCGAAGTGCCGGCTGGGGCCCGGATAGAGGATCGCCGCGTACTCAATCACTCGCTCACCGTCCTCTTCGCGTATTGCGTCGCGGTACGCGTGCACTTGTCGATATCGGACTTCTTGGGACGCCCAGTCAACCCTTCTTCGTCATCACGGTCTTCGCTGTCGAGTTTGTACTTGGGGTCGAACACGAAGAGCCGTGGCGCGGAGTCAGGCGCTCGAACTTCGAGCACTATGTCGGGCCGCTGTTGGAAGCTCACCGAACGGGGCGACCCGGTGCGACCGAATGTCCGCTCATGCGTAAGCGTGGCCTCCGTGCCTGACTCGTCGTGTCGGTACCTGAGGAGGGGCTGCCCTGCGGGGAGCACTTCGATAAACAGCGCCGCCTGCCGCCGGCGGGACAGGCGCTCCTCGACGATCCGGAAGCCTCGTTCCCGTGCCACGCGCGTCGCGGAGTCGACAACTTCAAGCAAGCACCACCGCTGATAGAGATAAGGGAGATTCTCCAGAGGGGCGTCGAGAGCGTTGTCTTCAAGGTGGACGGCGACACTGCGACGGAATTCGACCAATCCGTCGAGAACGGCGCGATACTCCGGCCTATTCAGAAGCACCATCGTGAGAACGATCGGGAGGTCTACGGCTTGCACGTCAAGGGTTCAAGCGTCGATCACTGGGAGCCGGCCGATCACGTCGTCGACGCTCCTCACCGACCACCATCGCGGCGCGCGCACTCGGTTCCCCATCACGGTGTCTGCTAGCGTCTCGGGCGGCGAGCGGCGCGCACCTCCTCGAAGCGCGCGATCAACGAGCGGGGATCGACGGCGGCGATGGTGCGCCCGATCAGCGCGAGCGGCAGGTCCTCGATGCGCCGGAAGCGCACGCAGGACTTGCCCATGTCGTAGCGCTTCCCGGTCGCCCGGTACTCCCGTTCGAACTGTTCCGCGGCGCCGGGAAGCGCATAGACGCTCGTCAGGTAGAGCGCCATGTGGCGTTTCTGCGAGGCGAGCGCGGCGTACATCAAGGGCTTCTTGTTGTAGGTGTCGGGATAGACCTGAAGGGGGATCTCGTAACTGATCATCCCCCAGTTCATCGTCTCCACGTAGCCATCGGGGAGGTTGTGGAGCACCACCGTGCGCACCGCCCCGATGGCTTCCCGGCGCTCCTCCGGGAGACTGGCGAGGTACTCTGCGACCGTTCTGGCCTCAGAACGCACGGCATCCTCCTCGGGCGCCCGGACGACGATACGAGGCGCCCCGCCCGCGGAGGTATCCCGCAGGCTGGGGGTCGGGTCATCGATCTGGATGCCCCGCCGCACCGCCGCCCCGGGCGACCGACCTCGCCAGAATCGTCGCCCGCTCTCCTATCGCCTGGCGGAGCGCCAGAGGGAGAGGGCCTCGAAGGCCAGGATCACGATCGCGAGCGCCGTCAGGTGCCCCCACAACCCCGATGTCGGCTCATGGTCGGGCGCGATCTTATCGGCGTATTGCATGAGGAAACGGACCCAGACGACGGCCACCAGTGCGGTGATCACGTCGCGCGGCAGTTGCGCCAGATGATCGCCCGGGCCGTTGCGGACCGCCAGAGAATCACGAACGTTGACCACGATCATGAGCGCGATCACGACAATCGCCAACGGGTCGGCGATCCAGTCCCAGATGAACTGACTGGCCGACCTGTTGTAGGGAAAGTAGAGCTCATTGAGCAGGACGAGGAGCGCGGTAGCCCCACCGACGATCGCCAGTCTGCCCCGCCATGTATCCATCTCCACACCTCCCCCGGCACTGGAGACTACGCCCACGCTGAGCGGCCTACGGTAGGATCGCGCGCTGCGCCTGAGATCGCAAGGGCGACAGCAAGATCACGTCGCCGCTGGCACGCTCTCGGGGAGCGTGGCAGGAGCCGCAGAACGGGAGACCGCCGTGAGCCGGGTCACGGAGTTTCGTCGCGACGGTGGCAGGATGTGGCGCCCGGCGACCGCGAGCTCCCGGTCGGTCGGGCAACTCCTGGAGCACCTCGCCGGGCGGCGGTTCGACGGTGCCCCGGAGCTCGTCTCGATGGAGCCCGACGGTGCCATGTGGGTCTCCTGGGTGGATGGCTGGGTGCCGGGAGAAGATGAGAGCTGGATGCTCGGCGAGGAGGCCCTCACCTCCGTCGGACGGCTGCTGCGCTCCTATCACGAGGCCGTCGCTGACTTCGCGCCGACCGGCGGTTTCGAGGAAGGGCCGAGTGCCCTGCAAGCCGGAACCCTGGTCTGCCATGGTGATGTCGCTCCTCGCAACACGGTGTTTCGAGACGACCTGGCGGTGGCGTTGATCGACTGGGACGGCATCTGGATCTCCGACCCACTGTGGGACCTCTGCCACGCCATCTGGCAGTTTGCGCCCGTCTGCGACGATCAGGATCCGTGGCTCGAGCACTGCCCCGCACCCCCGGACCGCTACGGGCGGATCCGGGCGCTCGTTCAGGGATATGGAGTTGCTCGCTCCGGTGGCGAGGGGATTGCGCCGATGGTCAGAGAGGTGATCGCCGGCTGCCGGCGAAGCGTCGAGCGCAAGGCAGCGGCCGGTTCAGCGCCGTTCCTGCGCATGGTCCGCGACGGCGAGCTCGCTCACCTTGACCGGCAGCGCGATGCGGCGGAGTCGCTGCTCCCGGTGATCGCGGCGGCGGTCCGTGACGCCATCCGAGAGGGGGCGGATCGAACGTAACTCCCTGTCCGGCAGCGAAGGGATCGGGACGCGGCTCAACCGGGAGAGACGAGATCAGCCGCCCCGACCTCACCGCAGCGATCGGGAAGAGGCCGCGACCCGGGACGGCATGCAGTCCGGCAGGCTGCTCGGCCGCTGAGCTGCGCCGGAGGCCTTCAGCTCCCGTCGGCCCGGAGCGCCTCGAGCTGCGTGTCGATGAAACGCAGCGCCTCCGTGGCGATCTCGATCGCGCGGCCCGAGTCGACCTCGTCGTAGACCTCAGACGGCACACCGGCCGGCAGCCCGATCGGGTAGCGGGCGCCGAGGTAGTGCCGATCGAGGTGAACGGCGCTCGACTTCAGCAGGTCGAAGGAGGGGTCGAAGGCCATCGCGTCCTCGCAGAGGTCGGCGAGCCCGTGCCCCCAGACCAGATCGGCGCCGCGCGCGTGGAGGTAGGCGACGACGGCTTTCTCGGCAGCCTGGTGGCTGAAGAAGCAGGCGGGAGCATGCCGGCCGGCCTCCCGGCAGAGGCGGGCGTCCTCCAGGTCGAAGCCGGCCTGCCTGCGCCACCTGGCCGTCTCGTCAGCGGGCATAGGCGGGTTCGGCGAGGGCGATCGCGCCCGCCAGCACCGGGTCATCCTGAGCGTGCCTCCGAAATTCCTCGGGCGTGTAGACCCAGAAGTGGGTCTCGAGGCGTGGCCGGAGGTGATCGACGAAGAACTCGGCGCGGCGGCGGAAGGGCTCTCCGGTCTCGTGCACGACGACCACCTCAAGCGGGGTGTCGGCCCGCACCTCGCGGCGGCCGAAGGCGCCGGTGACGTAGAGGCGCAGGACCCCGAGCGACGGCAGCTCCTCGACGATCCGCACGAGCTCCGCCTCAAGCATCTGGCGACGCTGGACCGCAAACCCGAACATCATCGGCATCTGGTGACCCCGGCCCCGAGGGTGGCCGCGTCAGCGGTCGGCTAGACCGTTGCCAGCGTCGGCGAGCGCGGGAGGGGCATGACGTCCGCCGCCCCGAGGGCGTAGGCCTCCTTTTGGTAGATCTGGATGCGGTGACAGCCGTAGTCGCCGATGAAGAGGCGGCCCTCGCAGTCGACGTGCACGGAGACCGGCGCGCGCAGGCGCTTCTGCTGCTCCAACGTCGTCATGTCGCGGAGGCGCAGCACGCGCGGGTTCGCCAGGACGTAGTCGCGACCCATCCGGGAGAGCGTGGCGTCGCCGATGAACTGCTCGACGTAGCGGCCGCTGCGATCGAACAGCAGCACCCGGTCATTGCCGCGATCTGCGACATAGATATCGCCGTCCATGTCGACGGCGATGCCGGCGGGCCGGTTGAGCTGTCCCGTGCCCGTGCCCGTGCGACCGAACTCCATGATGAACTCGCCCCCAGCTGTGAACTTCTGGACCCGGTCGTTCCGCCAGTCGACCACGTAGACAGAGCCCTCCGGATCGACCGTGATGCCCCACGGCGTGTCGAACTGACCGGGCTCCCGGCCGTGGCTGCCGAAGCCCCGGATGTAGGAGCCATCCTTCGTGAAGAGCTGCACCCGGTGATTCATGCTGTCGCTGACCCAGAGATGCTCCTCTGAGTCGAAGACCATATGTGAGGGCCGGTTGAGCTGCCCCGGTTCCGAGCCGTGCTCACCCCAGCGAGCGACCTCCTCGCCCTCCCGTGTCAGTACGGTGACCTGGTGCGTCGCCTCGTCAGAGATGTAGAGGTGCTCGTCCCGGTCGCGAACGATCCCGGCCGGCCAGACGTAGGCCCCACCGACGCCGCCGAGGTCGACATCGTCGTAGCTCACCGCCCGGATCGTACCGGCGCGCTCGAATCGTGAGAGCGAGTAGATGCGCCCCTCATCGCCGAGCGCGAAGTCGACGGGATACCAGGTCAATCGGCGCATCCCCAGCGTCTTCAGGTAGGGGAAGCCCGCCCGCAGCAGCACCTCGTGGGCGGCGTAGCCCGCGCGCTGGCCGTTCTCGCTCATCTCTTCGCTCATCTCTCCACCCGCTCAGACCTCAGACCCGGGGCCCGGGCCCGCTAGCTCGCGGTCAAGCGGTAGGGGTTCAGCTGCTCGTAGTGACCGTTCACGATCTCCGTCGGGTCCAGCTTCATCCACTGCTCGAGGACCGTGCCGTAGAGACCCCGGAAGTCAAAGGTGTGGCGCATGTCCTCACCGTTCAGCCAGTCACCGGGCGAGATCGACGGGTACTCGGAGTAGAGGCCGCCATCGACGTGCTCGCCGATCAGGTAGGCGCCGCCTCCTGAGCCGTGATCGGTCCCCGAGCCGTTGTCCTTGATGCGGCGCCCGAACTCGGTGAAGACCATCACCGTCACCTCCTCCGCGGCGTTGTGCTCGCGGAGATCGGCCATGAAGTCGGAGATCGCTTCGGTCAGGTCGGTGAGGAGCTTGGGATGCGTCTCGGGCTGTAGCGCGTGGTAGTCGTAGCCGAAGTGCTGGGTGTAAAAGAGCCGGGTGCCGAGGCGCGCCGTGTGCACCCGGGCGACGTCACGCAGGGCCTTGGCGATCGGGTTCTGGCCGTACTCCACGGTCGAGTGGTACTGCCCCGGTACGTCGCGCAGCATGTCGATCCCGGTCAGGACGTTGCGACCGGTCATGGCGAGGTAGTCGCCGACGATCCCGGTGCCGACCCCGGGCGTATACATCCGCTTGAAGACCTCGAGCCCACGCTGACGCTCATCTTCGGCCTCGATCTTGGTCATCAGTCCGAAGTGGTCGAGGTCACCGATCGAGGTCGTCGTGACGCCGGGTGCGGCGAGCGCGCGCGGCAGCCCGCGGCCGAAGCTGACCGCGGTGAGCGGATTCTCGCTGCCGGGATCGAGCTCCCGGGTGGCCCGGGCGAGCCATCCTTCGGTCGAGATCTTGGTCGGCTCGCAGGTGTGCCAGATGTCCATCGCCCGGAAGTGCGATCGGCTGGAGTTCTCATAGCCGATGCCCTGCACGACGGCCACGTTGCCGGCGTCGTAAAGCTCCTTGAGCGCCGCGCCGGCCGGGTGCCAGCCGAGGTCGCCGTTCCCGCCGTTGAGGGGCAGCACCTCTTCTGAGGCGATGCCCACGGTCGGTCGGGCGTCTCGGTAGTGCTCGTTGGTGTGTGGGATCAGGGTGTTCATGAAGTCGAGCCCGCCTGTCAGCTGGATCACCACCAGCACGGGGTCCTGACCGTTGATCCTCTTCATCGGCGAACTCCTGACCGTCGCCCGGCAGGGCGTCTAGGCAAACTGGTACTCGGGGCTGGCGACGACGAGTTGCAGCATGTGACCGATGCGTGCCTCGCTGCGGTCCCGCTCGGACTCGGTGGCGAAGGTGAGCGGGCCATCCTCGGCTGCAAACTCGGCGAGCGTGCGGCGCGTCGAATCGCTGGCGTGCAAGGGACCGGCGAGGTCGAGGCACTGCTCAACGAACCGCTCGGGCGACACGGAGTCACCCTCGCTCCGGATGCGCGAGACGATCGACTGCACGCCCGGTCTCGAGGTGTCCATGACCTGCTCGACGGCGAAGTTGACGCGCTCGGTCAGCGTGCCGGCATCCAGCCACTCCTGACCGGTGTGCCAGCCCTCCACGCTCGGCGGGTCCATCAGCTTCTGGCCCATCGCCGCCGTCGCCGGCGACCAGGTGCCGATCACCGGATCGGGCTCTTGCGGCCAGTTCGCCAGCTTGGCGGCGCTGCCGACCAGCTCGAGCGGGCTCTTGACGCGCGCGAAGCGCGCCTCCTTGAAGAAGTCGGAGTTGAGCAGCACCCGCATCACCTGGCGGATGTCGGCGTTGGACTCCTGGTAGGCCCGCACCAGTCTCTCGATCGCCTCGGGATCGCGGGGCGGGGCGATGCTCCAGGCCGGCACCTGCGGCTCGTCGGCGACGAAGAAGTTGTAGAGGTGGCGCCCGATGAAGCGGGCGGTGGCCTCCTGCGCGACGATGATGTCGATGATGTCCTCGCCGCCGAAGCGGCCGGTGCGGCCGAGGAAGGTCTTCTCCCCATCGTCGTGATCGTCTGGCCGGTAGACGAAGTGAGTGGGATAGCCGCCTGCCGGATAGAGCGGGATCGGCTGCTCGAAGGTCCAGCCGGTGAAGGCGCGTGCCGCCGACTTGATGTCGTCCTCTGAGTAGTTGCCGATGCCCATCGAGAAGAGCTCGAGCAGCTCACGCCCGTAGTTCTCGTTGATCTCTTCGGCATGGTTCTCGCAGTTGTCCAGCCAGTTGATCATCGCCGGGTCACGGGAGAGGTCGAGCAAGATCTCGCGGAGATTGCAGAGGCCGTTCTCGCGGAACGTGTGGTGCTGCTGCACGATCGCCGGCCCATGTTCGCCCTTGAACCAGGCGGTGGCGAAGACCTGATGCCAGAAGAGCGCCATCTTCTCGCGCAACGGGGCCCCGCTGTGGGCCATGTTGAAGATCCAGACGGAGGCGTGCGTCCCCGGGGCATCGGGACTGTGGGTGGCCGGGAAGTAGCGATCGATCAGGTCGGCGTTGGGGTTGACTTGCTCCTCAGGATGGAGCAGCTCCTCGACGATCTCCTCGTAGGGCCGAAGGCTGAGTTCCTCGAGCTCGTCTCTGGTGGCGCCCACGCCGACGCGGCGCATCAGGTGTGCACGGAGTTCGATTGCTGCGGTCGCCATGGAAGACGCTCCCTGAACTTGGGTGTCTGTGACAGGGTGGTTATACCAAAACGAGGGACCTTCGGAGCATCGGCCGGTCCCCCCGGGAGGGGAGGACCCGCCGCCTAGTCGGCCCGGGCTCCCCCGTCGCGGCCGGGGGGCGGCACGCTGCCGCGACCGAGCCCGGGCCCAGAGATCACGCCCCCGGTCAGGCCCGCGGGGGCTACTCGAAGAGCGTGATGCTGCCCCCGAGCTGCATCGTCAGGATGTCGACCTCCGGCTGCCTGCGCGCGAGCTCTTCATGAACCGGCGTGACATCTGCGACCTCGGGTGCGTCCGCTATGCCGGCGAAGTTGTCGTGATGGCTCAGCACCACGCGGGCGGGGCGCAGCAGCTCACACTCGCGGGCGATCACGTGCTCGACCGCTCCCTGGATCGGCTCGCCGTCGATGTGTCCGCGCCCAGGCGCCGCGAGCAGCGTCACATCGACCCGCCTATCGGTGTAGAGGCCGGTGAAGAAGCCCATGATGTCCTGAAAGAGAATGTCGCCGTGGGGCGTCTCGATCACGTAGTCGAGCGCTCCGCCGATGCTGTCGCTGTGAGCGCTCGAGTCGATCAGCTGGCGCAGTTCGGCAACGCTTCCCGAGGGGTCTTTCCGGCGATCAGCGCGGCGCTCGGCGAGGCGGGCGTTGCGCTCGTTCTCGGTGATCCCAGGTCTCCCGTGACGACGGTGCCGGGCCTGGCGGCTCTGCTCCAGATGCAGGAGTGGAGACTCGGCAGGATGCGCACCGTCATACGCTCGTCGAGACGAAACCGTTCGCCCCCCTGCGCAGCCCAGAGCTGATCATCGGGCACGCCACGCCCCCTGAGGACCCGCGCCGACTTTGTTGGAACAGATCACAGTGGCGCCGCTATTGAGGGCGAGCCGGTCAGCCCCGGCGATGTGGTCCCAGTGGCTGTGTCCGATCAGTGCATAGTCGGCCTCGCTGATCGAGTCGATCGTGATCCCGGCGTCCGGGGCGCCGGACGGCCGATCGATATAGGTGTCGAGGTAGATGACGAGCCCGTCGACTGCCAGCCGAAAGGTGGCGCAGCCGAGCCAGTCGATGGTCACTGACACCTCTGAACCTCCTGCCACCCGGGAGTGGGCCCCCGCGGCGTCACCCGAGCACTCCTCTGCTCCCGCCCCGGTCTCGATTCCTGCGCTGTCAGTCGACGCCCTCCCGCCGACCATCGGTCGGGCCGGCTCGATCCAGGGGTCGGGCTCACCCTCCTCGCGCGGGACTGACCGCGGGGTCACGCGAGCCGAGCGCCGGCGCACGCCACCCGAGCTGGTCGGCTGACCCTCGGGTCAGCCTGATCCGGAGAGGCGGCCCAGCCCGTTCAGCGCCGCGGTCATGTAGCACTCGGCGAGCGATGGGTAGCTGATCACCGTCTCCTCGAAGTAGTCGATCGTTCCGCCCAGTGCGATCACCGCCTGACCGATGTGGATCAGCTCGGCCGCTCCCTCACCGAGGATGTGGACACCGAGCACCTTGCGGGTCTCGATGTCGAAGAGCAGCTTGAGGAATCCGACCTCGTACCCCTTGATGATGCTGTTGACGGTCTCCCGGTAGACGGCCTTGCCGACCTCATAGGGAATTCCCTGGTCGGTCAGCTCCGACTCGGTCATGCCGACCATCGCCACTTCGGGGATCGTCCGGACGCTGTAGGGAAAGGACCTCGGGGAGAGGTTGGTGTCAACGCCGAAGGCGTGGCAGACGGCCAGCCGGCCCTGCATCCGCGAGGTCGAGACGAGGTCGGGGAAACCGACCACGCCGCCCACGGCATAGACACCACTGACCGGCGTCTCGTAGTTGTCGTCGACCTGCAGACGTCCCCGCTCGTCGGGCTCGATGCCGATCGCCTGCAACTCGAGCGAGCGGGTGTTCCCCGTGCGTCCGACACAGTACATAACGGCATCACTGACGAGCTGCTTGCCGCTGGAGAAGATGATCCGGACGCGGTCGCCGCGCCTGTCCTTGAAGTACTCAATGTCAAGCACCTCTTCGTTCATGCGCAGCGTCACGCCGCTCTGACGGAGGTGGTAGGCGAGCGTCTCGACGAGCTCCTGGTCGGCGAACGGCAGGAGCTGGGGACTGCGGTCGACGAGGGTCACCCGGGAGCCGAGCACCGCGAAGTTCGAGCAGTACTCCAGACCGATCGGCCCGGCACCGATGATCGTCAACGTTCTCGGTACGTCGGGCAGTTTCAGGACATCGTCGCTGACGAAGATCAGCCGCCCGTCGGCGTAGATCCGGGGCGGCGGGGTGGATGAGGTGCCGACGGCGATGATCACCTTCTCCGCAGTGATCGTGCGGCTCGCGTTGTCATCGTCTGTGGAGAGGCGGATCGTGTGCGGATCGACGAACGAGCCGTGCGCCGTGATGATCTCGATGCGGTTCCTGGCGAGCTGACGGCGCAGGACGTGCGTCTGCTCCTCCATCACGTGGCTCGTCCGCACCAGCAGGTCGCTCATGGTGACGTTCTGCTTGACGGCGTAGGAGTCGCCGTACGTCGACTGTTCGCGATAGCCCGTCAGGTAGAGCGTCGCCTCGCGCAACGTCTTGCTGGCGCTGCCGGCGTTGACGTCGTCGCCGCCGATCTCCCGGTACCGCTCGATCACGGCGACGCGCTTGCCGAGCTTCGCCGCCTGGATCGCGGCACCGTGCGCGGCCGGCCCCGATCCGATGGTCACCAGGTCGTAGTCGTAGCCGGTCATCGGTCTTCCGCCCGCGCCCGTCGCCGCCCGGGCCCGTCCGGCGGTGCTCTCCCGATGGCCGCTCGCGAGATCTGGTCCCTGGCGGGAGTGGGAAGGCTGGGCGGGCAGGGCGGGGGGCAGGCGCAGGTCCCGCTCTGGCGCTCTCCCAGACCGACGACGGCGATGGTCACGATCGCCTCTTCCTGGTGCCCAGCTTCTCCCGGGGAGGTGAGCACCTCTCCCCTCGTCTGCACAGGGCCGCCCGCCACCAGGGGCGGCCGGCCCACCCCCAACCTAGTCCTCGTCGAAGCTCTCCGGCATGAGCACGAACTCCGGATAGGCCTCGAGGCCAAGTTCACTGGCGTCTTGCCCGAGTTCTTCTGCCTGGCGGGAGAGACGCAGGCCGATCGTCCGGTCGATCAGGAGCCAGACCCCGTAGGAGACGCTGAACGTGAAGATCCCGACGGCGACGATGCCCACGAACTGAACGCCGACGTTCCCTCCGGCGACGATCGAGACCGCGAGCGTGCCCCAGACCCCGGCAAAGAGGTGTGCCGGCACCGCCCCCACGACATCATCGAGCTTCGCCCGCTCGAGCAGCCGGATGCCGGCCGTGGCGATCACGCCGCCGATGGCCCCGATGATGACGGCCCAGTAGTGCTCGGTGATCGCCGGGCCGGCGGTGATCGAGACGAGCCCCGCGATCGCACCGTTGAGGCCTGCGAACATGTCGACGCGACCGAGCAGGTGCCTGGAGACGGCGAGGGCCGCGATCGCCCCGGCGGCTCCGCCGAGGTTTGTGTTGACCAGCACGTGACTCATCGTGATCGCATCTGAGACGCTCCCCAGTGCCAGCTGCGAACCGCCGTTGAATCCGAACCAGCCGAACCAGAGGATGAAGACGCCGAGTGTCACCACGAGCACGTTGGAAGGCGGCGTAGCTCGTACTGAACCGTCTCGGCGGAACTTGCCCAGCCTCGGTCCGAGTACCAGGATCCCGGCCAGCGCCGCCCAGCCGCCGGTGCTGTGCACGACGGTTGATCCGGCGAAGTCCTGGAATCCCAGGTCGTCGAGCCAGCCTCCGCCCCAGGTCCACGATCCGACGATCGGGTAGAGGACCGCAGTCAGCACGAGCGTGAAGACGAAGAAGGGCCACATCTTCGCCCGTTCGGCCAGGGCGCCTGAGACGATCGAGGCGGTCGTCGCCACGAAGACCATCTGGAAGAACCAGTCGGACATGGTCGAGGAGCTCAACTCGGCGGCGACACGGGCGGCATCGCCTGTGCCCGCGAGCAGGTCGAGCTCGGCCGTGGTCGGTCCGTAGAGGAACTGGAGGGAGCCGATCACCTCCCGGACGTCGACGTACATCAGGTTGTAGCCGACGAAGAAGTAGGCGAGACCGGCGATCGAATAGACCCCGATGTTCTTGAGACAGATCATCGAGGCGTTCTTGGTTCGCACCGAGCCGGACTCGAGCATCGTGAATCCGGCACACATCCACATCACCAGCGCCCCCCAGACCAGGAAGGAGAAGGTGTTGAGGATGAACTGGGTCTCGTCGTCAAGCTCCGCGGCGTGTGCCGCGCCGGGCCAGGCGAGGTAACAGACCACCGGGACCAGCGTGACGACCAGCACAGCGAGCAGGCGGCGTCTCCCCAGAACCGACCTCGTGAGCGCGATCATCACCGACCTCCTGCCGCAAGCTCAGGCAGCGAGCGGCCTGCCCGCAGCATAGGCCGCTGCGCTCGATGTCGTCATGACGCCGGTCGGTCATCCCGATCGCCACCCGGACCAGAGCCGTGGCGGGGTGTCGGTGGACAGCACCGGGCCGGCGCGGCACGCTTCGACGATGGAAGACTGGCAGGAGCAGCTGCTGGCGACCGCGCGGTCGGGCACGCTCGGGACGGTGGCGGCGAGCGGGCTTCCGCAGCTCGTCCCGGTCTGCTTCGCCGTGGTCGGCGGGGCGATCGCGATCGCGATCGATGAGAAGCCGAAGACGGGCGCGATTCTCGCGCGGGTTCGGAACATCGAGCGGGACCCCCGCGCGGTCCTGCTCGTCGATCATTACGAGGATCGGTGGGATCGACTGGCCTGGCTGCGGCTGGAGGGGGCTGCCCGGGTGTTGCCTCGGGGTGCAATGTGGCCCGAGGCACTCGCACACTTACGGCAACGCTACCCCCAGTACCGCTCGATGGAGCTTGAGGGAGGGCCGCTGATCCGGATCGACCCGTCGCGGGTGGTCGGCTGGAGATGGCAGGAACGACGCCTCAGGCGGCCGCAGGGCTCCTCGCACCCCGGCTGAGGCGTCCCGACTGACAGGGAGCCGACGCCCGCTCCCGTACCCGAAGCGTGCGAGCAGCCCGGGCCGGCCCTCTAGCGGAGGGCGATCACTTCGCCCGCCGCCGTCGTCACGAAGGTCCCGCTGCTCATGATCACCGCCGCCGGGAACAGCTCTCCGGGGAAGAGACGCTCCTCCAGCAGTCCGCCGTCGGCCAGGCCATAGAGCGCGAGCTGGTGCTCGTGGACGACGAGCAGGCCCGCGCCGGTCGCGACGGGAGGAGCGACGACGCGGGCCCGCCTGACCTGCCACTGCTCACGTCCGTCCAGATGGTCGATCGTCCCCACCACACCGTCGGGCGTTGCGACCAGCAGCGACGTGGCCGTCAGGGCGGACGGGTATCCATCGCCTGGCGGGTTCGTCGCTACCCAGATCGCCGGCCGGGCACTTCGGGGGCCGTGCCCCAGATCCAGAACTGCTCCCAGACGGCGCCGATCCCCTCCCACCACGGGGCCCTCGAATCGACCTCGTACCCGGTCCCGAGGCGACTCGAGAAGGTGAAGACGACCCCCTGGTCGAGGGCGATGGCGTAGGGATGCGCGCGCTCGAACTCGTAGAAGTAGGTCCGAAGCCCGGCAAGCGGTTGCCCGTCGCGGTCGCCACCTACTGCCCGTCCAGGACCGTGCTCGCGGTCTCCGCCTGTCGCGCGAGCCGCCTCGGGCTCCAGGATCGGCGCCCCGGTGATGTCCCGGAGGCAGTGCTGGGAGCGGCCGCGGCTGGCCTCGGTGGCGTAGCCCAGCAGGTGCAGAGCCGATAGCGCTCGTTGGCTAGCGGGGGATCCCCGGTCACAGCGGCGGCGCGGCGCGGCGCGGCGCGGCGCGAGCCAGCGAGCCAGCGGGCTGGTGGCTGGTGGCTGGTAGCTGGTGGTGATGAGGGTCGTGGCCGGGAGGGCGACCGGGCGCCGGTCGTTCAGCTGGCCACCGGCTGGAGCGCCGCCGTGGCCCACTCCGGGTAGGTGCCGGTGTCGATCATGCGCTGGCGCACCGTCGTGCGCAGCGTCTCAAGTTCGGCCTCTGACGGCGGCGGGGTGACCGGGCAGGCCTCGGGGATGTCCACATCGAAGCCGGTGTTGGCGCGCACGTCGTCGGCCGTGAATCCCTGGTGGATCGACTCCACCTCGTAGCGAGCGCGCTGCCGATCAAAGGTCATGATCGCCATCGTCGTGTAGACGCGGAAGGGTTCTGAGGCGCGCTTGATCTCAGGAGGGGTCAACCCCGCACCGGAGATGAAGTCGACCTTCGGCACAAAGGTGCGCGTCGAGTGCTCGGTGCGGAAGAAGAAGACCCGCCTCGACATGTAGGAGAGGAGCCCCGAGCCGTATCCCCCGGGTAGCCGGCGATCCGGTGAGTCGGGATCGCCGAGCACGTGAAGGTTGAAGTTCCCCTCGGCATCGAATTGCACGGCCGAGTGGTAGAAGAGATCGAGCTTCCCGCGCTGGGCGAGGAAGTGGATGTCCTTGCCGAGATTGCGATCGAGGTCCCGGCTGCCAAGGATGATCACCTCGATCTGGGGCGCGTGGGTCTCCTCGGCGAGGAGCATCGAGGCCGCCGGGATCATCGACAGAGCGCCGCAGGCGCAGGTCTCCCAATCGCGGATGTCTCGCGACATCAGCACGATCAGGAGCTCCTCCGTACTGCACGGTGGGCCCGCGGTCGGGCTCAACGGGCGGGCTCGAGCACGCGTCCCGACACGAGCGCCTGGTACTCCGCCTCGCTCTTGCCGATCACGTAGCGCTCAAGGTAGGCGCGGAACGAGTCGTCGTCCGCCGAGGCCCGGATGTATTCCTCGATGTGCTCGCCGTCCATCTCGTAGCGGCCGTCGACGCCGGTCGGGTGGGCGCCACAGGGGGCATGCACGACCGCCGTGACGTTGATCGCCGAGATGTAGTTCCCGCCGATGTCGTCGGCTGTCACCTGGGGCACGATCTCTTCGGCGCTGATGATCACGCGGCGCGAGGCCTGGGCGATCATCACGTCCTCGCCGTGCGGGCGCAGCAGGGCGTTGCCTGCCGGGTCGGCCTTGCGGGCGTGCAGGAGCGCGATGTCGGGGTTCTGTGCGCGGGCGACGACGTTGACCTCGCCCGAACCGAAGGGGTCTTCTGCCATGATCATGTCGTCGCGTCGCTCGAAGACATCTGTCCCGGCAAGGCCTCTCACCGGCACGTAGGGGACGCCCATTGATCCAGCCTGGATCATTGAGTAGTGGACGCCTCAGGTGTTGTCCATCGAGTAGATGCGACCTTCTCTGAGATAGCGGTCGAAGTTCGGGGCCTCACGGCGGAAGGGGTCAAAGCCGATCGAGCAGCAGTCCATCACCGAGGTCTGGCCGCTGCCGACCAGGAAGTCGAGGTTGATGGATCCGCCGACGACGCCGACGACCCTCAGGTCCTGCACATCTGATCGCACGATCTCACGGAGGAGTGCCATCGGGCTGTCGGTGAAGCCCGAACTCATTACGACCTCGTCGCCGTCGCGGATCATCTTCACCGCATCGCTGAGTTCTACGAGCTTCGTTCGCATCGGGCGCTCCTAATCCAGAGGGGGGCTCATTCACAGGTAATCCACAGGGGGGGCTCATTCACAGGGGCTCAGGCCGTCTGCAAAGTATACACTCGCGACTGCAAATCCTGTGAGGAGCCCCGGCGATGCTCTCAGCCGGTGACCGTGCCCCGGCCTTCGATCTCCCCGACACCCTGGGCGGGCGCCGCACGCTCGCCGCGGGCATCGCCAGCGGCCCGCTGGTGCTGGCGTTTTCGGCGCTTGACTGCCAGACCTGCGATCTGGCCTACCTCTTCTGGGACCAGATCCACGAGCGGTACGCAGAGCGCGGTTGTGAGCTGTGGGCGATCTCGCTGGACAGCCCCGAGGACGCCGCCGACTTCGTTGAGCGCTCCGGCGTCGAGTTCCCGATGCTGGTCGATGAGGGGCTGAGGGTCGTCCGCAGCTACGGTCCCTCGGCCACTCCGGCCGTCTTCCTGGTCTCCGCCGACGGTACCGTCACGGCCAGCCACCAGGGGTTCGAACGTGCGGCGCTCAACGACATCTCGGCAGCGCTCGCAGACCACACCGGGCTACCGCCTGTGGAGATCCCCGAAGGCGCGGCGCCGGCGCTGCGCCCCGGTTGCACGATCCACGGGTTCTGATCGCGCGCCGGATCCGCAGGTGGCCCGCGTAAGCTGGAGGTTGCCGCCCGCCGCCTCAGGGCGTGGACGCGTGCCGCCTCAGGGCGTGGACGCGTCCACGTCTCCGGGGGCGCCGTGGCAACGTCGCCCCGCGAGCGGGCGGAGGGAGAGGGGCGGTGATGGCGGACTGGACACCACTGCGAACGACGGACGCCATGCCCGATGCCGCCGAGCTCAGGCAGCCGGTGCTGGTCGCCTCCTTCGTCAGGCGAAACGGCTTCAACTCGACGGCTACGGCGACACTGACCGAGTTCGTCAGGTACCACGGCGCGGAGATCGTCGCCTCGATCGAGGCCGATCGCTTCTACGACTTCTCGGTGACGCCGCCCAGCGTTCGCTCTCAGGATGGTCGCCGCGAGATCGAGTGGCCGAAGAATGAGATCGCGCTGGTGCGAAAGCCGGACGGACCGCACGACGTGCTGGCGTTGACCGGGATCGAGCCCCATCTGAGTTGGCCAGCCTTCGCCGGGGCGATCCTCGACTTCCTCGGGCAGCACGAGATCGACCGCGTGGTCGTGCTCCGCACCTGGCCCGGAAGCGTGCCCCACACCAGGCCGGCGATGCTGCGACTGACCACCACGAGCGAGGGGCTGGCCTCGGCGCTCGGTCTGCCGGCGGTCGAGAACGACTACCGCGGCCCGCTCGACTTCGGCGGGCTCTTGAGTGCTGAGCACGGCAACGCCGGTGGTCTCTCCGGTGGCCTCACGGCCATCGTCCCCAACTACCTCGGTGTCATCCCCAGCCCCTTTGCGATGCTGGCCCTGACCGAGGTGCTCGATCGCTTGGCCGGCAGCGAGACGCCGCTCGACGACGTGCGTGAGTCGGCCGTCGACCTGCGCGCCCGCGCCGATGAGGAGATGGTCAAGTCCGATGAGTTCCGCGAGGCGGTTGTCGAGATGGAGCGCGGCTACGAGAAGGTGGTACGGCAGTTCACCGGTATCGAGCCGGGCGACCAGCTGCCCGGTGGCCTGCCGCCTCTCGATGACATCATGCGTGATGTCGAGCGCTTCCTCAGCCAGGGCGGCGATCCCTAGCTAGGCGAGTTGCCAATCGGCGCCAATCGGCGCCCTCAGCCGCCGAGGCGGGACAGGCGGGCCGCCGCCACCACGGCCCGCCCGACGTAGGGCAGCCCCTGCACCACCGGTCCCGTCCGGATCCACTCACGGGGGGTGTGCGCCTCGCCGCCGGTGGTGACGCCGACGCAGGTGGCCGGGATCCCGAGACCGAGCGCGTGGTTGGCATCCGTGCTGCCGCTGTTGAAGTCCGCCGGCCCGAGCCCGCTCTCCCCGCGAGCGGCCACGACCGCCTCGATCAGGGGGTCGTGGCGGTCGATCTGACCGGCCGGACGACGCCCGATCTCGCGAATCGCGAGCTCCGCACCATCCTCCGTAACGGAGCGCTCGATGAGCTCCCTCGCGGCCCGGTCCAGTTCGTGGAGAGCGGCCGGGTCGTCTGAGCGCAGGTCGAGCTCGCAGCGCGCCTCGGGCGCGATCGTGTTGACCGAACGGCCGCCCCGGATCACGCCGACGTTGAGGGTCGCCTTGGGGAGGCTGCCCGGGACCGGGTAGAGCGGCTCGAGGGCCGTGATCGCCCCGGCCAGGAGCCGGATCGCGTTGGGGCGCCCGTAGGCGCTCCAGGAGTGGCCGCCCCGGGCGGTCACCTGCACTTCGTAGCGCAGGCTGCCGACGGCTGCCGTCTGCACGCGGTCGAGCGCCAGCCCCTCGACCGCGATCACGCGGTCGAACCGGCCCTGGTAGCGCCGGCAGAGCGTGCGGATGCCGCCGAGGTCTCCGCGTCCCTCCTCGCCGACGTTCCAGCAGAGCAGGATGTCGCCGATGCCCGTGGGGGCGCTGTCACTGAGCGCCTCGCCGACGGCGAGCAGGGCCGCCACCGAGAGGGAGTTGTCGCCGATACCGGGACCGGACAGCACCCCCGGCTTCCGCTCGATCGAGATCTCGTGCTCGGGGAAGACGGTGTCGAGGTGGGCGGCGACCAGCACGCGCCCGAGCTCGGGATCGCCGGGGAGCAGCGCGGCGACGTTGCCCGCATCGTCCCGCTCGAGATGCGCCCAGCCGCCGATGTCGCCGAGGCGACTCTCAACGTAGGCCGCTCTCTCGTGCTCTTCGAAGGTCGGCGCCGCGATCTCGGCGATGCGGATGGCCTCCTCGATCGCCGGCTCGACCAGATTCGCAAGGCGCTGCTCAAAAGCCGTGTCCACAGGAGCTCCCCTCCCAGCTCGGGCGGCCGGCCCGCGGCCGGCCGCCGCACCCATCATCGCCCGGCACGGTGGCCTGGCGCATCCTGGGCCCGCCGTGCCACGCCCGAACCCCCGGGGCGCCCTACGCCGACCGAGCGGGGCCCGGTCACCGTGCTACACTTCGACCCGATTTCGACGCGGTGTTCGGGGAAGCCGGTGTGAGTCCGGCGCTGTCCCGCAACTGTGACTGGTCGGCCGCTATCGGCGCTACCAGGAGTCAGAACACCGGCCCGCGTCAGATTGTCGAACCTGCGAGGACAGGCGACGGCGAAGCGGGTCCCCCGATCCGTCTCTCCCACCCTCTCACTCGCGAGCACCTGTTTCTCGCGCCGAGAGGGAGCGAACGAGGGATGATCACCAATCTGCGAATCGGACGCGCACGACGCCTGCCCGCCGTGCCGAAGTTCGCGCCGCTCGTGGCGGCGCTGCTGCTCTTCGTGGCCGCCTGTTCAGACGGGGACGATGCCGGCCCACCTGAGCCGGCCCCCGCCACGCCGCTCGCGACCCGGGTCGCGGCCGCGGCGGCCACCGCTGCTCCGACGACTGCTCCCACCGCCGCTCCGACGGGGACGGCGACTGCCGCTCCCACAGCTGCGCCGACGGTTGCCCCGACGGAGAGGGCGGCGGCCGCACCCACGCCCGTCACCGTCACCGATTCCGAGGGCTTCACGCTCTCCTTCGAGCGGCCGCCCGGCCGCATCATCTCCTTCTCGCCGGGTGCGACCGAGATCCTCTTCGCGATCGGCGCCGGCGACCAGGTGGTCGGTGCCGACCAGTTCTCCGACTACCCGCCCGAGACCGAACAGCTGGAGCGGGTCGCCTACCGCGACCCCGATCCGGAGCAGGTGCTCGCGCTTGAGCCCGACCTGGTGCTGCTCGCAACCGCCCACGAGCCCTCGGTGGAGCACTTCCGATCGCTCGGGCTGACCGTCCTCTTCAACCGCGCACCGGAGAGCCTTGAGGGTGTGCTCGAAAACGTCATCCTGCTCGGCCAGGTGACCGGGCAAGACTCGGCCGCCGAGCAGCTCGCGGCCGAGATGAGGGCCAGGATTGCCTACATTGCGGAGCGGCTCTCAGGCGTCGAGGATGGGCCGCGCGTCTTCTACGAGCTGACGTCCGATCTCTATTCGGCGGCGCCTGAGAGCTTCATCGGTGGCACCCTGACCCTGCTCAAGGCCCAGAACATCGCGGCCGGAGCGCTCACCCCCTTCCCGCAGTTGACCGCCGAAGCCCTGATTGACTCCAATCCCGAGGTGATCCTCCTCGCCGATGGGGTCTGGGGCGAAAGCCTGGAGACGGTCGCCGCCCGGCCCGGCTGGGACGCCGTCCAGGCGGTGCGCGAAGGACGGGTCTACCCGGTTGACCCGGACACGGGCAATCGGCCGGGGCCGCGTATCGTCGACGCCATCGAGGAGATCGCGGCACTGCTCTACCCAGAGCTGTTCCCGTAGCCGCGGCGGGCAGGGGCGTGACGGTGAGCAGCAGCGCCCGGCCGGCCGGCTCGTCGAGCCTCTGGCGCCTGGCGCGTGGACGGGTTGCCCGCCACGCCCCGGCGCTCGGGGCCGGCCTCCTGCTCGTGGTCGTCGCCCTCGCCGCGCTCACGCAGGGAGCGGCCGATATCCCGCCGGGCGTGGCGCTCGGCCTCCTCTGGGACCGGCTGCCGCTCGTCTCCCTGGAGCAGGATGTCCCGGCGGCCTGGGACCGGATCCTCTTCCAGGTGCGCCTGCCCCGCGTCGTCGCGGCGACTCTGGTCGGCGCCGCCCTCTCGACCTCCGGCGCCGCCTACCAGGGGGTCTTCCGCAACCCCCTGGCCGACCCCTTCCTGCTCGGCGTCGCCTCGGGCGCCGGCTTCGGCGCGGCACTGGTGATCGTCTCGCCCCTGCCGGGCAGCGCCTACGGCTTCGGCTGGGTGCCGGTGGCCGCCTTCGTCGGCGCGATCGCGACCGTCGGGGTGGTCTACCTGCTCGCCAGGCAGGCGCCCGGCAGCGGGGGCGCGACCCTGATCCTGGCCGGCGTCGCCCTCTCGGCCGTGCTCTCCGCCGGCATCTCGTTCATCCTCCTGACCGGCGGCAATCGCGTACAGCCGGTGCTCAGCTTCGTCTTCGGCGGCTTCAACACCGTCTCATGGCTGCGTATCTGGGCTGCCGCTCCCTACATCCTCGTGGGCGGCCTCGTGGTCGCGCTGCACGCGCGCATCCTCAACGTCTTCCAGCTGGATCCCGAGCAGGCCGCCCAGCTCGGCGTCAACGTCAGGAGATCGACGGTGCTGGTGCTGGCCGCCGCTTCGCTGATGGCGGCGGCCGCCGTCGCCGTTGCCGGCATCATCGGGTTCGTCGGCCTGATCGTGCCTCACGCCGCGCGCCTCCTGGTCGGCTGGGACCATCTTCGGCTCCTGCCCGTGGCGGCGATCGGCGGGGCGGCCTTCCTGATCGTCGTCGACCTGGCCTCACGGATGCTGCTCGCACCCCAGGAACTCCCGGTCGGCGTCCTCACGGCGCTCCTGGGTGGCCCCTTCTTCCTCTACCTCCTGCGCACGCGCCGGTTGGACGAGATCCGATGAGCGGCGAGCTGCTCCTCGAGGTGCGCCAGGTCGGGGTGGTGAGAGCCGGTCGCCAGATCGTGTCGGGGATTTCGCTTACGGTCGGGGCCGGCGAGGTGGTCGGGCTGGTCGGCCCCAACGGTGCCGGCAAGAGCACGGTGCTGCGGGCGATCACGGGCGTCCAGGACTCAAGCGGCTCGATCGCCATCGCCGGGCTCGCGCGGGAGCGGCTCGGACGCCGCGAGCTTGCCCGGCGGGTGGCTGTCGTGCAGCAGCTCCCCGAGGCGCCGCCGACGATGCGAGTCGGGGAGCTGGTCCTGCTCGGTCGCCACCCGCACCAGGGCTGGTTCGACTGGGAGACGGCCGCCGATCGGCAGCTGGCGACCGCGGCGATGAGCCGCGCCGGCTGCCTGCCACTCGCCGATCGCCTGCTGTCGACCCTCTCAGGCGGTGAACGCCGCCGCGCCTTCATCGCCCGCGGCCTCGCCCAGCAGGCCCCGCTCCTGCTGCTCGACGAGCCGACCGCCAACCTCGATGCCGGAGCCGCCGCGGAGATCGGCAGCCTTGTGCGCGAGCTCGCCCGCCACGGCCACGGGGTGCTCGTGGTCTTCCACGACCTGACGCTGGCGGCGGCCACCTGCGATCGCATCGTGCTGCTTGCCGAGGGACGTGTGATCGCCAGTGGACGGCCCGATGAGGTGATCACCCCCGAGCAGGTGGACCGCCTCTACGGCCCGGGCGTGACCGTCCTCCGTCACCCCGCTCACGACAGGCCGATCATCGTCCCGATGCTCCAGACTCCTCCCGCTGCGGGCGACTAGCGAGGCTCCCTGAGCCGTGCTCCGCCGCGAGCGGTGACGGCAGCCCGCCCACGCCCGGGCGCTCACGCCCGGGCGCGCCGGCCCGGGCCGGCGCCTCGGCGCGGAGGTCGGCTCTCCCGCTCGCCACCGGTATGATCGTCCGGACCGCCGGTGAGCGAGCCTGCGATCGAGAGGGGTGTGGGATGGGCGAAGAGCGACAGGCGCATCTGCTCTACGACGGCGATGACTCACCGACCGCGGATCGCCCCTGGATCTTCCGCACCTATGCCGGCCACACCAGCGCGCGGGCCTCGAATGAGCTCTACCGGGCGAACCTCGGCGCCGGCCAGGTCGGGCTCTCGATCGCCTTCGACCTGCCGACCCAGACCGGCTACTCGTCCGACCACCCACTGGCCAGACCGGAGGTCGGCAAGGTCGGCGTCCCGGTCAACAGCCTCGATGACTTCCACGTCCTGTTCGAGGGCATCCCGCTCGAGCAGATGAACACGTCGATGACGATCAACGCGACCGCGATGTGGATGCTGGCGCTCTATATCGCGCTCGCGCAGGAGCGGGGTGAGGACCCGGGCAAGCTGCAGGGCACGACGCAGAACGACATCGTCAAGGAGTACCTGGCGCGCGGAACCTACATCTTCCCGCCGGAGGCGAGCCTGCGGCTGATCGCCGAGATGTACGAGTACTGCCTAGACGCGATCCCGCGCTGGAACCCCTCCAACATCTGCTCCTACCACCTGCAGGAGGCCGGCGCGTCACCGGCGCAGGAGCTGGCCTTCGCGCTGGCCAACGCGATCGGCACGCTCGACCTGATCCGCGAGCGCGGCCAGGTCTCGCCCGAGCGTTTCGAGGCGCTGGTCGGACGGATCAGCTTCTTCGTGAACTCAGGCATCCGCTTCGTCGAAGAGATGTCGAAGATGCGCGCCTTCACCGAGCTCTGGGACGAGATTACGACCGAGCGCTACGGCGTCGAGAACCCGCGCTTCCGCCGCTTCCGCTACGGCGTGCAGGTCAATTCTCTCGGCCTGACCGAGCAGCAGCCAGAGAACAACGCCTGGCGGATCCTGCTCGAGACGCTCGGTGTCACCCTCAGCCGGAACGCCCGCTGCCGGGCGCTGCAGCTGCCGGCCTGGAACGAGGCGCTCGGGCTTCCCAGGCCGTGGGATCAGCAGTGGGCGCTGCGGCTGCAGCAGATCCTGGCCTACGAGAGCGATCTCCTGGAGTACCCCGATCTCTTCGACGGGTCGCCTGTGGTGGAGTCGAAGGTCGCCGATCTGAAGCGTCTGGCGCGCCTCGAGATCGACCGCATCCTCGATCAGGGCGGCATCCGCCCGGCCGTCGAGTCCGGCTACATGAAATCGCAGCTCGTGCGCTCGATGGCGGATCGGGTGAGCGCCATCAACTCCGGTGAGCGGGTGGTGGTCGGCGTCAATCGCTGGACCGACTCGCTCCCCTCGCCGCTGGTCGGCGGCGAGCAGGGCGGGATCTTCCGGGTCGACCCGGAAGAGGTGCGCTACACCAGGAGCCGGCTCGAGGAGACCAGGCGCCAGCGCGACCCCGCTCGCGTTCGGGCGGCGCTGGACCGACTCGGCCGCGAGGCTCGCAGTGGCGAGAACCTGATGGAGGCCTCGATCGAGTGCGCGCTCGCCAGGGTCACCACGGGTGAATGGAGCGATGCACTCAGGCAGGCCTTCGGCGAGTACCGCCCGCCCACCGGGATTGAGGGTCAGCACCTCGGACTCGGTTCCGCTGAGATGGAGGCGCTGCGCCGGCGCTCCGATGACTTCGCCGCCCGCGTCGGCCGGCGCCCGCGGATTGTGCTCGGCAAGCCCGGCCTCGACGGCCACTCCAACGGCGCCGAGGTGATCGCGCTGGCCGCCCGCGACGCCGGTTTCGAGGTCGTCTATGCCGGGATCCGGCTGACCCCCGAGGAGGTCGTTCAGTCGGCGATCGACGAGGGGGCGGATCTGATCGGGATCTCGGTCCTGAGCGGTTCCCACCTGGAGCTGGCCGAGCAGACCATGGAGTGTCTGCGGCTGGCCGGGGCGAGCGATGAGATCCGGGTCATCGTCGGCGGCATCATCCCGCCGGACGATGTCCCGGTGCTCACCCGCCTCGGCGTCCGGCAGGTCTTCACGCCGCAGGACTTCGACCTGGCCCAGCTCCTCGGCTCCCTCTTCGACGTCCTCGAGGCGGAGCGCGCTCCGGTCACGGCGTGAGGCCGGATCCGACAGGTCTCACCTGCGGGCAGCGCCGGAGCAGCCCGGCGCCGGCCGGCTGCCCGTGATGCCCGACCGGGGCGAGCTCGATCCGGCTGCGCTGGAGCAGGCCGCTCTGGCGATCGCCTCTGAGGCGGGCGCCGCGATCGTCCGGGCGCTGAGCGGCGCCATCACCGTCAGCTACAAGGACGAGCAGAAGGGCGGGTCGGCGCCCGTCGATCCGGTCTCAGACATCGACCACCAGGTCGAGGCGCTGGTCGCCCGCCGGGTACGCGAGGCCTTTCCCGATCACGGGTTCCTCGGCGAGGAGAGCGCGTGGTCGTTCCAGGGCGGCCAGGGCTACGTCTGGGCGGTCGACCCGATCGACGGCACCCAGAACTTCGTCAACGGCCTCCCCTTCTACAGCTCCTCGATCGCGGTGCTCCACGACGGGACGCCGATCGCGGCGGCCGTCTGGGGGGCAGCGACGCATACGCTGCGGCCCGGCGTCTATCACGCCCACCGAGGCGGGGTCCTCTCCTTTGACGGTGAGCCGCTGGACCCGGGCGGGCGCGCGAGCCACGGCCGCCAGCGGCGCATCGTGGCGACGCCGATGGGTCACCAGCAGCGTGGGCCGAGCTGGGAGCTTCGCTCCCTCGGCTCGACGGCCCTCGAGGGCGCCCTGGTCGCGGCCGGCGTGCTGGCGGCCGCCCGAAACCCCGACCCGCACGTCTGGGATGTGGCCGCGAGCGCCGTGCTCGTCCCGGCATCGGGACGCGAGATCTGGACCAGGGGCGGGAACGGCTGGGAGCCCCTCGACCGTTTCGAGCCCGCGGCGCTCGCCGGCTGGAGACAGCCCGTGCTGGTGGCCGACGGCGAGTTCTCTGAGGCACTGCGCCGGTAGGGACGTCCAGAACGACTCGCCGGAGCGAAGGCTCGCGCACGAGCGTCGGCGGCAGATCCTGACAGGCGTGCCCGCTGCAGTGATGTTCGTCCGGAAGCCTTGAAGACGAGCACTGGACGGTCGGGACCGGGCACCAAGGGGCGCCTCCGGCGCCAGGCCATCGAGTCCCCGAAAATGGAGGACGACCGGACATGATCTACGCGGTACGTCCAACGTGCGTGCGATGGCAAGACAGCGCTTGCGGTACCCTGTCCCGCCAGATACGGTCCGGCTGGATCGGCTCCCGCCAGCGTCGCGAGAGAGTAGTACGGTACCCGAGACCAAGACGACAGAGCGAGACCAGGAACGCAGGAGCGGACAGGTACGCCCCTTCAAGCGCACGCGCAGTCGCGTGGATGAGCGTGTCCGTGTTGCCGCACGCGAGGTGATCCGTCGTCGCCAAAAGGTGCTACGGGAACTCGAGAAGCACTAGCCCGACGTGGCAAGGCTTTTCTAGCTCGGCGAGAACCACAGCAAGTCGATCGTAGAGGAACTCACGTACCAACTTTACCCAGGGGGCCCCTGCCTTCCAGCTCCTGGGCACCGATGGACACAACAGGCTCCTCGGTGCCCTCGCCGTCCCCAGGCAAGCAAACCACCGACATCTCCAGGACAAGGCCGGGGCACTCCACTGGCACCTCAATCGCGGGTACCCGTAGGTCGACGGGAACAAGCGACTCGCTGTTGCCGCGATGGAGACGTTCCTGCTGGTCAACGGTGCATCGCTGATTGCGAGCGACGACGAAGTGAAGGCGATGGCGCTCGGCGTTGCTTCTGGTCAAATGTCACGTGCGGCCTGCTGCGAGTTCGTTCGCACCCGGTGCGCTTGTACAGAGTGGAAGAAGCGACAGATCGACCGATGGGCGAGTCGCGTGCCGCAGGAGCAGCGCACGTCCGTGGAGGCTGCACTCGATGAGCTCGGGCCGTTTGGACGAGGTGACCGACTGATGCAAGCCCTGCTGAGGTCGGTGGCGGCTCGCCGGGGCCGCTAGCCGAATCGCCCGGTCAGGTAGTCCTCGGTGCGACGGTCCTGCGGGCTGAGGAAGACACTGTCGGTCGGCCCGTACTCGATCAGACGCCCGACCAGGTCCTCGCGGGCGAGCATGAAGGCCGTGCGGTCGGAGACCCTGGCGGCCTGCTGCATGTTGTGGGTAACGATCACGATCGTGTAGTCGGAGGCGAGCTCGCGGATCAGGTCCTCGATCCGCTGGGTGGCGATCGGATCCAGCGCCGAGCAGGGCTCGTCCATCAGGATCACTTCCGGCTGGACGGCGATCGCGCGCGCGATACAGAGTCGCTGTTGCTGCCCGCCTGAGAGCTCGAGCCCCGAGTCCTTGAGCTTGTCCTTGACCTCGTCCCACAGTGCGGCCTGTTCCAGGGAGCGCTGCACGAGTTCGTCCATGTCTCCCCGGTAGCCGTTGACGCGGGCGCCGAATGCGACGTTCTCGTAGATGCTCTTGGGGAAAGGGTTGGGCTTCTGGAAGACCATGCCGACGACCCGCCTGACCTCCACCGGGTCGACATTGGGGCGGTAGAGGCTCTCCCCGTCGATCCGCACCTGACCGCTGATGCGGACGCGGGGAATCAGGTCGTTCATGCGGTTGATGCAGCGTAGGAGCGTGCTTTTGCCGCAGCCCGAGGGGCCGATCAGCGCCGTGATCTGGTGGCGCGGTACGTCGAGCGAGATGGCGCCGAGGGCCTGCTTGGCTCCGTACCAGAGCGAGAGATCCCGGATCTCGACGACGGCATCCTCGATCACCTCGGGCTCGGGTGGCCGGGGCGCGACACTCGATCGGGGAAGGGGCCCCGCGGCCGTTACCGGCTGGGTCGCAGTGAGGTCGGCAGGTTGCGCTGGGGTCTGGCCCATCGCCGGCTCATCAACCACCTTCGTGCCCCCGTCGGCTCTTCGGCGAACGAACATCAATATACCCCCTACCGCCCGCGACCACGGGCGAATCGATGGCGCATGAAGACGGCGATCGCGTTCATCGTCAGTAGCGTCATCAGCAGCACGATGATCCCGGTGGCGGCCAGGTCCTGGAAGTCGTGCTGAGGCCTGGAGGCCCAGTTGTAGATCTGGATCGGCATCACGGTGAAGCTGTCGAGCGGACTCTGCGGCGTGAAGGCGACGAAGGTCAGGGCGCCGATCGCGATCAGGGGGGCCGTCTCCCCGATCGCGCGCGAGATGGCGAGGATCGCACCCGTCATGATCCCCGGCATCGCCTCCGGCAGGACGTGCTGGCTGACGGTCTGCCAGCGGGTGGCGCCGACCCCGTAGGAGGCCTCGCGCAGCGACGGCGGTACCGCCTTGAGGGCCTCCTGCGCGGTGACGATCACGACCGGCAGCACGAGTAGTGCCAGGGTCAGCCCGCCGGCCAGCACCGATCGGCCGAGCGCCCCCAGCCCAACGTCGTCGAGCGTCGGGCCGGTGCCGAGCGTGCCACGCACGAAGAGCTGCAGCCCGAGCAGGCCGTAGACGATCGAGGGGACGCCGGCGAGGTTAGAGATGTTGGTCTGGAGGAGGCTCGTGATCCGGTTCTTCGGGGCGTACTCCTCGAGGTAGACGGCGGCCGCCACGCCGACCGGGAAGGAGACGACCGCGGTCGTCGTGATCACCCAGAGCGACCCCCAGAAGGCCGACTTGAAACCGGCCCGCTCGGGGAAGCGCGAGGGGAAATTCTCAAGGAACTCCCAGCGCAGGAAGACGATGCCGTCCCGCCAGACCTCGACGAGCAGGATGCCGAGCATCAGGATCCCGACCAGGCTGCCGGCCAGTGCGATCAGCTGGAAGACCCGCCCGACGGCGTGCCGGCGCTGCAGCCGGACCGCGAACAGTTGGCGGTTCGGGGCCAGGTGAGAGGTCTCTGGCGGGCCGCTCATTCGTAGCGCTCCCGGAACCTGGAGACGACGCGGTCGCTGATGACGTTCATCACGAGCGTGATCGCGAAGAGCGTCAGGGCGACGGCGAAGATCGTGCGGAACGCAGTCGTCCCGTGGGGTTGCTCGCCGAGTGAGACCTGGACGATGTATGCCGTCATCGTCTGCACCGACTCGAGCGGGTCGGCGGTGATGCGCGGGGTCGCTCCCGCTGCCAGGGTGACGGCCATCGTCTCCCCGACGGCGCGCGAGATCGCGAGGATGTAGGAGGCGACGATGCCGCTCAGGGCCGCCGGGAAGGTGACGCGGGTGACGACCTCGAACTTGGTCGCTCCGACGGCGTAGGCCGCCTCGCGGAGCGATGCCGGCACCGCCCGCAGCGAATCGTCTGAGATCGAGGAGACCATCGGGATCGTCATGATCCCGACGACGATCATCGCCGAGAGCGCGTTGAAGATGCCGAGCTCGGGGAAGATCGTGGCCTGCAGGAGCGGCGTCACCCAGGTCAGGGCGAAGTAGCCGTAGACGATGGTCGGGACACCTGCCAGCACCTCGAGGATCGGCTTCAGCACGTTGCGAGTCGCCGGCGCGGCGTATTCGGCGAGGTAGATGGCGGCGAGAGAGCCGATCGGCAAGGAGACCAGCGAGGCGCCGACCGCAATCAGGAGCGTCCCGCTGACCAGCGGCAGGACGCCGAAGCCGGCCGAACTGTAGAGCGGCGTCCAGCGTGTCCCGGTGAAGAAGTCGATCGGGTTGACCTCACGGAAGAAGGACAGCCCCTCGGCCAGCAGGATGGCGACGATGCCGACCGTCGTCACGACGGTGACGGCGGCGCACGCGAAGAGGGCGACGCCGATCAGCTGTTCGAAGATGTGCCTCGTCCGGCGCCGCGTGAACCTTGACGCCGGACGAGGGGCGAACCGAGCAGGCAGCGGAGGATTCACCACCAGCCCGGACTCCTCACTGAGCGAGCCGGGCCACCGCCCGGCTGCCCCACTATCGGCCGATCGTCTCTTCGACGAGGGCTCGGGAGGCCTCGATCTGGGACGTTGTCACACCGGTGTACCCCACCTCGCCGACGAGCGGAAGTGCCTCGGGGCTGAGGTAGAAGCGGACGAACTCGCGCACCTGTGGCTTCTCGCGGAGGGAGTCCGTACGGACGTAGATGAAGAGCGGTCGCGACAGCGGGTAGCTCCCGTCGGCCACGGTCTCGTGGTTGGGCGTGACCCCATCAACCGGGACCAGCTTCAGGCGGTCCCGGTTCTCTACGTAGTAGGCGTAACCAAAGTAGCCGATCGCGTGGCCACCGCCGGAGATGCCGACCACCAGCACGTTGTCGTCGGTCGAGGCCGTGTAGTCGGCGCGGCTGCCGCCCACCTCCTCTGTCACGACCTCGTTGAAGAAGTCGAAGGTCCCGGAGTCGGTGTCGGGGGCGAAGATCGCGATCTCCTCGTCGGGCCAGGACGCCTCGACCTGGTTCCATCGGGTGATGGTGTCCTCGGCAGGAGCGCCGAAGATCGTGGCCAGCTGCTCGATGGTGATTCCGTCTGAGAGGAAGTCGCTGCCCGGTCCTGAGACGATGGCCAGCCCGTCGAGGCCGACCAGCACCTCGATGTACTCGACGCCTTCCGCGGCACAGCTCTCCGCCTCAGGGGACGTGATCGGGCGCGACGCATCGGAGATATCGGTCTCCCCGGCGCAGAACTTCTTGAAGCCGCCGCCGGTGCCGGAGACGCCGACCGTGACCCGGACGTCCGGCGCGACCGCCCGGAACTCCTCGGCCACGGCCTCGGTGATCGGGAAGACGGTGCTCGAGCCGTCGACGGCAACCTCGCCGGAGAGTTCCGCGGCGGCTGCCCCCACCGCCGGGGCCGCCGCGGCTGGGTCATCATCCCCGCCGCAGCCCCAGCTGAAGAGCCCGACCACCATGACCAGGATGGCCGTGAAGACCCGTCTGCTCGTGATTCGCATCGGTCTCAGTACCTCCTCGTCCCGAAATCGTCTCGTCGATTCCCTCTTGCTCCCCTTCAGGATGGACGGCGGTCGTTAAAGCGCGATTAACGGGGGGAGCTGGTCCTCGTCTGGGTCTGGGCCTTCGCATCGTGGTGGCGCATCGACGGCGGGATCAGGTGGCAGCGGCGAGGCAGGGGGACGGGACGGCCGACGCGATCACATCAGCTCGGTGAGCGAGACCGGCCCGGAACTGGTCCCCGCTATACTGCCCGCGTGACTCTCTGCGGCCACCCGGCAGCGCTCCCGATCGTGGCCGCGAGGTGCCTGCTCGTGAGCGAGAGAGACGGAAGAGGTCGTTTGCCGATGGCTCAGGTGTCGTGGTCTCCACCCGCTCTTGCAACCTGCGTCCCCTGATTCGGTACGCGCTGAGCGCCTCCCTCGCGGGGCTCGTCGTGGTCGCCGCCGTCGCTGGGGTACCTGCGCGCGCCTCCGCCCAGACGGTGGGGGCGAGCGAGGCGGACACGATCACGACGGTCTTGCACCCCGGCTGGAACATGGTCGGCTGGCTCGGGAGCGACGCGCCGGCGACCGACCTCTTCGATGCCATCCCGGCCCTCAGGCGCGTCTCTGCCTGGGACGGAGAAGAGCAGCTCTACCGACGGCGGACCGGCACCAGCATCCCCCCGAACGGGCTGGAGAGACTGACCGCGGGGATGGGGATCTGGCTCCAGCTCGGCGGGGACGAACCATTCGAGTGGAGACGCCCTGCCCGGGCGGACAGTGTGGTGCTCTCGCTGCGCCCCGGGCGCAACCTCGTGGGGTGGGCTGGCCGTGACGGCACCGCGATCGCGGGGGCGACCGCGCGCTTCCGCTCGCAGCTCATCCACGCTTCGCGCTGGGATGCCGAATCGCAGCTGTTCCTGCGCTACAGCGAGGGCGGCTCGGAATCAGCGAACACCCTCACCGTGCTCAACCATGGCGATGCACTGTGGATCGAGTTGACGGGGGATGCGCGGTGGTGGCAGTCGGGGCGGAGCCCGGTGCCGGTCCTGTTCGTGGGCGATGTTCTGGAGGAGGACCAGGCGGAGATCCGCGAGTGGGTGGATGAGACCAGGGCCGTCTTCGCCGAACGCTGGGCGGTCGAGGCGACGTTCTCAAGCTATGTCGGCGAGCTTGCCGCCCTGACGCCAACCTACCATGAGATCCGCGGCCACCAGGTCCCCGATGGCTTCTGCGCCGACTATTCGAGCGGCGTGGTGTTCGCCCGGACGGATTGCCTCTCGCGCGGCACCTATCCCCATGAGCACTTCCACGTCCTCCAGGACGCGCTGGCCCGAGGCGGTAATGGACCGGCATGGCTAAAGGAGGGATCGGCATCCTGGGCGGGGTGGGTCTACCAGGGGGTCACGTCTCGCGAGTTGACGCTCCGTGAGCGGCTCGATCTCCAGCTCGGCTCATCGATATCCGTAACGATCCGGGCCGACCTCCCGGCGCTGATGGACCTGGAGAGAGGCGTCACCTTCTCCCCGTACGGCGGCGCCGGCTACGACCTGGGGTTTGTCGCGACGGACTGGCTTGTCGACCACTCGTCGGAGCAGGCGCTCTTCGACTTCTACAGCGCTCTGGGGCCGGGCCGGAGCTGGAGGAGGGCGTTCGAGTCCGCCTTCGGCGTGGCAGTCGATGACTTCTACGGGGAGTTCGAGCGATATCGAGCCGAGGTTGCGCCGCGATTGCCGCACCTGGTCGACGAGAGTGATGAACCGGTCCTCGTACTACTGGGCGAGATGTCGCCAGAGGAAGAGGCACGGATCCGCACCAGGTTCGCCAACGTGCAGACCTTCTTCGCAGAACGCTTCGATGCGGGGACGGGCGACTACACCGTCTACGTCGGGGCGAACGCGGAGTCGCTCGCCGGCGCGTTCAAATTGCTGTTCGGACGGGAGATTGAAGAGAACTTCTGCAGCGAGACGGTCACCGCGATGGCGGTGATCCTGACACTTGCCTGCGACAGCGGCGATCCGCGCCTGGCCGGGGCCCACTTCGACAGCCTCTGCCACCGGCTCGCGCCCCGGGCGTCGCTGCCCGACCCGGCCCCCGGAGACGACCGGTGGGGGCCCGGGTGGTTGAGCCGGGCGACCGAGAGCTACGTCGGATCTCTCTACGAGGCGACCATCGGGACGCGGACCTTCGGGGAGATCCGGCAAGATCAGATCAGGCTGGCCGCGCGCACCGCCGGCCCGCTGGCCGCTCTGTCGGGGGTCTTCGACTCGCGGAGCGCGGTGAGCTTCCTCGCCGGCGAGTGGCTGGCGGAGCGAGCCGGGGAGTCCGCGCTCGTTGACTACTACCGGGCATTGCCATCGTCGGCGAACTGGGAGCAGGCGTTCGAGACCGCTTTCGGCATCCGGGTCGACGACTTCCACGTGGAGTTCGAGCGATATCGAGCAGAGGTCGCGCCGCCCTTCGCCCTGCACCACGTTCGGGGCGTCCTGTCGGATCCGAGCGGCAACCCGGCGACCTGGACATGGATTGGTGCCCACCGGGGGGACGAAGCGTGGGATTGGGAAGGGACCTTTCGGACGGGGTCGGATGGAGCGT
Source organism: Dehalococcoidia bacterium (assembly GCA_965249675.1). Classification (GTDB taxonomy): domain Bacteria; phylum Chloroflexota; class Dehalococcoidia; order UBA2979; family UBA2979. Next base: position 317,129 of record OZ252250.1, on the reverse strand, counting down.
TTGACCTCCCCCTGAGGGACGGTACCTACCACCTCATCATCGACCGGCTGAACGCGTCATGCGAGTTCGAGTCAGATGCGAGGCTGCACTCAGTCGGGGACATCGTGGTCCGGGGCGGCGACGTGACCGGCCTTGACCTGAGGCTGCCCGAAGGCTCGTCCTGTCGGTAGCCGCTTCTGGGATGCCAGCACCTGCCTCTACCTCGGGGACCAGGGGACGGCGTCGGTCTGATTGTCCTGGGCCGTCAGGCGGGTGACCTCCTGATGGGCTCCGGCGTGAGCCTCGATCGATCGGCGATTCTGGACCGGAGGGCTGCGCCCGGGCGGGGCGGGGCCCCGCCCCGCCCACCACTGGTCTTCTCAACGGGGTCTGGGAATTGTGTAGGATAAACCTCACCATGGTCAGTCAACCGCCCCCGGAACCGCTGTCGCAGGGTGAGCCACGCAAGGACTTTCATCGGCAGCTTGCCGAGCTCCAGGACCTCGTGTTGGAGATAGGTTCGATGGTCGACCGCGCCGTGCAGCGCGCGATGTCGGCCCTGATCAATCGAGATCTCCCGCTTGCCCAGGTGATCATCAGCGAAGACAGCGTGATCGACGAGACGGCGTGGCAGATCCAGAACGACTGCGTGGCGCTGCTCGCTCGCCAGAACCCACTGGCCGGTGACCTGCGGCTGATCGTCTCGGTCTCCGCGATTGCCGATGAGCTCGAACGGATCGCCGACCACGCCGAGGGGATTGCCAAGATCGTCGTGATGATGCGCGACGAGCCGCTCGTCAAACCCCTGGTCGATCTCCCTCTACAGGCCGAGAAGGCTCGCGCGATGCTCGGCAAGGCTGTCCAGTCTTTTGTCGACAAGGACGTTGTGAGCGCCTACCAGGTCGGCCGCGACGACGACGAGGTCGACGCGCTCTACGACACGATCTACGGCGATCTGGTGCAGGTGATGATCGCCGATCCGACCAAGGTCGAGCCCGCCACACACCTGCTGTGGGTGGCCCACAACCTTGAGCGAGTGGCCGACCGAGCGACCAATATCGCCGAGCGGACCGTCTACGTCGTGACAGGTGAGCGACATCAGACGGACGTCTCGAGCTACTAACCAGGCTGCCAGCGGTCGCTCAGCAGCCACCGGGGATGCGGCGTATGAGCGAAGGCAGCTTCCCGCCGAGTGAGCCGTCTGCCGGTCGCCTCCCCGCGAGCGGTGGACCGAGGCCTCGGACGCGACGAGCGGCCCTCTCGCTTCTCGCCGGGGGTACCGTCGGAGCGGTGGGCCTCGCGCTGCTTGCCGCCTGCCGGACAGGTGAGCGCTCGCCGGAGGCAGAGGCTCCAACAGCGGCGCCCACCTCGGCCGGTCGAGCCCCTGATCCTGCCCCTAGCGCGGCGCCGCGGTCCGTGAGCACGCCCCTGGCCGAGCAGGTCGCACCCGCGGTCGCGAGTCCGGCGGCCGAACCTTCCCCCCGGCCGTACACGAGGCGGCCCATCCTGCCCGCCGCACCTCGCCAGGATCGCCGCCTGCTCCTGGCCGGGACTCCCTGGGAGGCTCCGCTGGCGATCAACCGCAGCGATCGGGTGGGTCCGACCGCCGTCGTGTTGTCGGGCGTCCACGGCAACGAACCGGGCGCGTGGGCGGCCGGGGACTCGATCACCGACTGGATGCCCGAGCGGGGCACACTGGTGGTGTTGCCGAGGGCCAATCAGCTGGCCATTCGAGACTTCGTGCGCACGCTGCCCGAACTGGGAGACCTCAACCGTCTCTACCCGGGGGAGCCCCCGGAGAGCCGGGGCGTGCTGCCGATGCAGCGGATGGCGCGGGCGATCATCGACCTCGTGCGGGAGTTTCGGCCGAGCCTCTTGCTCGACCTCCATGAGTCCTGGATGTTCTACGCCGAGCGCACCCAGAACGGGACCTCGTCGCTCGGCCAGACGATCACGAGCGGCGGCGAGCCCGCGGAGTCTTCCCGGATCGACGCCCTCCTCGCCGACCTCAACCCGCGGGTCAGCGACCGCGAGCAGTTCATCGCACGCGACCGGCGTCGCTGGGGCCGCATCGCCGACACCGCTCCGCGCGATTCCTCCTGGCCGACGGGCGGCACGAGCTCGCTGGGGATCGGCCGCTTCGTCCCCGGCGTCCTGCCGGTGCTGGTCGAGATGGGGCAGCAGGGCCAGGCCGAGGCGCGCCGCGCCGAGCTCCACCGACTGGTCGTCGGCACGGCTCTCCGCCACGAGGGGCTCGGGGAGGTCGGCGAGGTTCCGGCCTGACCCTGCTGCCTCTCGTCAGTCATTTCCCGAGAGGCGGCATCCTATACTCGGTGACCGCGCCGGATCCGCTGCCAGCTGGCGGGCAGACCGGGGTTCTTGACCGATAGCGGGGAGCGCCATGCCAGAACCCAATCCCGAGCTGGCGGTCGAGATCGCTCGACGATTCGGGACGCCCGTCTACAGCTACGAGGCCGAGGTGATCACCGCCCGGGTCGCCGACCTCGAGAGCTTCGATCTCGTCCGCTACGCCCAGAAGGCAAGCTCGAACATCCACCTCCTCCGGCTCCTGCGCGCGCAGGGCGTTGCCGTCGACGCCGTCTCGGCCGGGGAGACCGAGCGGGCGCTCAGGGTCGGCTACCGCGGCACGGGCGAGCCCTCGGACCTCGTGCTGACCGCCGATCTCCTCGACGAGGAGGCGCTCGCGCTCGTCCTCAGGCACCAGATCCCGGTCAACGCCGGCTCGGTCGACATGCTCCGCCAGCTCGGTCGCCACTCTCCCGGGCACCGTGTCTGGCTGCGCATCAACCCCGGGTTCGGCCACGGCCACAGCCTCAAGACCAATACCGGCGGCGAGTCGAGCAAGCACGGCATCTGGCACGAAGACCTGGAGCTCGCTCTCTCAGTCGTGGACGAGCACGGACTGGACCTGGTCGGCCTGCACATGCACATCGGCTCCGGTACGGACTTCGAGCACCTCGCCCTGGTGGCCGGCGCGATGGTCGAGCTGGTCGGCCGGGCCGACCGCGACATCCAGGCGATCTCGGCCGGCGGCGGACTACCCGTCGTCTACGGCCCCGGCGACCGGGGGATCGACCTCGCTGCCTACTTTGCCGTCTGGGATGGGGCCCGCAGCGAGATCGAGCAGCAGCTCGGCCACCCGGTCTCTCTGGAGATCGAACCGGGGCGCTACCTGGTCGCCGAAGCCGGGCAGCTGATCGCCAGGGTCTACGCCGTCAAGGAGACGCCGCTGGCCCGCTTCGTCCTGGTCGATGCCGGGTTCAACGACCTGGTCAGGCCGGCGATGTACGGCAGCTACCACGAGATCACGGTCGTCCGAGCGGACGGCCGGGTGGCCCGCGGTGCCGTCGGCCCGACCGTGGTCGGTGGCCCGCTGTGCGAGTCGGGCGATGTCTTCACACAGGAGGAGGGCGGACTGGTCGTGCCGCGCGGCCTGCCCGAGGCCCGGGTCGGCGACTACGTCGTCTTCGGAAACGCCGGCGCCTACGGCTCCTCGATGTCGAGCAACTACAACAGCCGGGGCCTGGCTGCCGAGGTGCTGGTGGAGGGGGGCGAGCCGCGCCTGATCCGCCGCCGACAGACGATCGACGACCTCCTGGCGCTGGAAGAGGAGCTCGGCGCGGTCTGATGGGGGTGTTCGGCCCCCGTCGGGTGGTACCTTAGCCTCATCCGAATGGCCCGCTGGCGCAGCCGCGAGATCGGCGCCGCCCCGGCCAGATCCTGCCCCAACCGAGCGAAGGAGGCTCTAGATGTGTGTTCCCTACGAGGCGATGCCGCCGGTGCGCGCCATCACCGGTGCCGCGGTCAACAGCGAGTCGCTGACCCTGACCGCCGCCGACGGAAACCAGTTCGCCGCCTTCGCGGCCCGTTCCGGCGAGACGGGTCCGGCGGTCGTCGTGCTCCCCGACGTGCGGGGACTCTTCCCGTTCTACGAGGAGCTTGCCCTGCGCTTCGCCGAGCGCGGCTACGACTCGGTGGCGATGGACTACTTCGGGCGCAGCGCCGGGGTCGGGCGGCGCGACGCCGAGTTCGACTACGGACCGCACGTCGCCCAGACGATCTACGGCGGGCTGCGCGATGACGTGCGCGCCTGCGTCGACTACCTGCGCCAGGCAGATGCCGCTCGCCCCATCTTCACGATCGGGTTCTGTTTCGGCGGCAGCGGCTCATGGCAGCAGGCGGCCCAGGGCCACGGGCTCTCCGGCGCGATCGGGTTCTACGGGCACCCGACCAGGGGCGACCGGCCACAGGGCGCCCCGGCGGTCGTCGACCTGGTTCCGGACTTCGAGTGCCCGGTGCTCGGCCTGATGGGCGGCGGCGACCCGGGCATCGGTCCCGATGTCGTTGAGCAGTACCGCGTGGCGCTGGAGGGGGACGACCACCCGCACGAGCTCCACACCTACCCGGGCGCCCCGCACTCCTTCTTCGATCGCGCATACGAGGAGTTCGCGGCCGAGTCCGAGGACGCCTGGGAGCGCGTGCTGGCCTTCATCGAGGCCCACGCCTGAGGAAAACCCTGACCACAGACCCCCGAGCCGCGGGGGAGAGGAGCAGCCCCGTGCAGTTCAGCGCCTGGCCGAACCAACCCGGTGACTGGGAGACCCTGAGGGACTTCGCCGCCCACATCGAAGAGAGCGGCTGGGATGGCCTCTGGGTGGCCGACCACTTCATGCCGAACGCCCAGGACAACAGCGGTCCGACCGGCGAGGCATGGACCAACCTGGCGGCGCTCGCCGCGACCGTGCCGAGGATCCGCCTGGGCACGATGGTCACGGGCAACACCTACCGGCACCCGGCCGTGCTCGCCAAGATGGCGGCAGGCGTCGACCTGATCAGCGGCGGCCGCCTGGTACTCGGCATCGGATCGGCCTGGCAGGAGAACGAGCACGAGGCCTACGGCATCCCCTTCGGCACGGTCGGCGGACGCCTCAGGCGCCTCGAGGAGGCGATCCAGGTGATCCGTTCGCTCTTTGCCAATGAGCGGACGGACTTCGACGGACGGTTCTACCAGCTGCGCAACGCGCCCCTCGCGCCGAAGCCCGTGCAGCGTCCGGGGCCGCCGCTTCTGGTCGGCGGGGGCGGCGAGCGGGTGACTCTGCGGATCGCCGCCCAGTACGCCGACGAGTGGAACGTCTGGGGGACGCCCGACGTTCTCGCCCACAAGATCGGGGTCCTGGAGCGGCACTGCGAGGCGCTCGGTCGGGACCCCGCCGAGATCCACCGGTCGGCCAACATCTTCGTTCAGGTGACCGACGATGCCGAAGAGGCGGCGCGGGCAGAGGAGCGTTACGGCGGGCGCGTCCTGGCCGGACCTGCCGGCCAGATCACCGAGTCGCTGGGAGCCTTCATCGAGGCCGGGGTCGATGAGCTGGTCGTCCCGATCTTCTCGCTGCGCACGGGCGGCGCCGGGCTTGAGCGGAGCACGGCCACGGCCGATCGCTTCATCAGCGAGGTCGCGCCGGCCTTCCGCTAGCCGCGTGTGACCCGGCGCCGCTCTGCTGGTCGCCTCGCGGTCGCCCTGGTTGCGCTCCTCTCGCTCGCGGCCTGCGGTGCGGATCGGGCCGAGCAACCGGCCGATACGGCGGAACTCCGTGATCGCGTCTGGACGGCGCTGCGGGGCGACGGCGAGCAGATCCTGCATCTTGAATTCTCGACCCGCTCCCCGATCGGCATCGACGAGGTGATCCGCGAGACCTGGGTGGACTGGAGGCGGCAGAGCATCCGCCAGGGCGCCTACGACCACTCCGGCGACCCGCCGCCACCGACCCTGGTCGTCGGCCAGCGCCAGTACTACCCGCCCGACCCGACGTCGGTGCAGGTCGCCCGCGAGGTCGGCGGTCAGGCCGTGGCCCCGCTCGAGGTGCTCGTCCTGCCCCTGCTGCTCCTGCGGCTGGCCGGTCCCGAGGCCCGGGTCTCGCGGGCCGAGCTAGACGGCGAGCCGGTGTGGCGGCTCCGGCAGTCGGGGCTGGCGCCCCGGGAGGGTGATCGAATCCTCTTCTGTATCGACATCGAGCTCGACTTCGATGCCCGCACCGAGCTGCCGCTGGCGGCCGGCGTCGCCGGCTGCGGTGATCCGGACCTCGCGCGCGGTCGCTTCTACGTCGAGTGGCTGGGGCGAGATCACCTGCACCCCGAATTCTTCGATCCGCCCCGCAGCCTCGTGCCCCTCGGCGGGCGGGGCTCGACCTGGGAGGAGTAGCGGGGCCGGCGAAGGCGTTGGCGGATGGGCCAGCGGACGGGGCAGCGGACGGAGCAGCGGACGGGGCGGCGCCCCCGCGCTACGCTGGATCGCCGCCCCGAGCCGCGGCTCCCCGAACAGGATCCCTGATGCCCGGCGCCCATCTCTCCGCCTACGAAGCTCGTCGCATCGCCCTGGCGGCCCAGGGGTTCGGCCGCGCCCGCCCGCGGGTGCGCGTCTCCCTGCGCCACCTCCGCGCGGTGCTCGAGCAGATCAAGCTCGTCCAGCTCGACTCGGTGAACGTCCTGGTGCGGTCGCACTACCTCCCCTTCTTCTCGCGTCTCGGCCCCTACCGACCGGAGCTGCTCGCCCAGCTGGCCTACCGCCGCCGCGAGCTCTTTGAGTACTGGGGGCATGTCGCCTCGCTGCTGCCGGTCGACCACTACCCGCTCCTGCGCCACCGCATGGATGCGGCCGAGCCCGGGCGGCACCGCGCCGGACCCTTGATGGAGGAGCGCCCCGGCTACGTCGAGGCGATCCTCGATGAGGTACGCCAGCGCGGGCCGCTTGGCGTCGACGACCTCGAGGACCCCGGTGGTCGCACCGGGCCCTGGTGGGGACACGGCCCCGGGAAGGTCGCGCTCGAGTGGCACTTCCGGGCCGGGCGGCTGACCACCAGTGACCGCCGCGGCTTCACCCGGGTCTATGACCTGACGGAGCGGGTCTTGCCCCGCGAGTGGCTGGACGCGCCCGTCCCCGGCCCCGACGAGGCGCGTCGTCAGCTCCTCTTGCGCGCCGCCGGTGCGCATGGCGTCGGCACGGCCAGAGACCTCGCCGACTACTACCGGCTGACCGTGCCCATCGCCCGGCCCCTCCTGGCCGAACTCGTCTCCTCCGGGCGGCTCCAGGAGGTGACCGTCGCCGGCTGGTCGCAGCCGGCCTACCTCCACCCCGAGGCGCGGCTGCCGCGCACGGTGCGGGGCCAGGCGCTGCTCTCACCCTTCGACTCGCTCGTCTGGGAACGGGACCGCACGCTGCGCCTCTTCGGCTTCGACTATCGGCTGGAGATCTACGTCCCCGAACCCCGGCGCCAGTACGGCTACTACGTGCTGCCCTTCCTGCTCGATGGGCAGCTGGTCGGTCGGGTCGACCTCAAGGCCGACCGCCAGCGGGGCACCCTGGCGGTCCGCGCGGCGCACGTCGAACGGGATGCGAACCCACCGCAGGTCGCCAGCGCGCTCGCCACGGAGCTCGCGCTGATGTCGGGCTGGCTCGGCCTTGAGCGGGTGGAGGTGAGCCCCCAGGGCAACCTCGCCCGCGAGCTCGGGCGGGCGCTGGGAGGCGCCGGCAGCTGAACGCCTGCCCGGGGGCTACGGGTGCAGGACGGTGCCCCCCGTCGACCACGCCCGCCGGCGGGCGGTAGTCTGAGCGGATGAGCGGCTTCCAGGCCCGGCCGATCGAGACCGTGCAGCAGATGGAGCTGGCGCTCGGCATTCGTCGGCTGGTCTTCATCGACGAGCAGGGGGTGCCGGAGGAAGAGGAGATCGACCGCTTCGACGGAGATCCCCGGACCGTCACCGACGCCGTCCACGTGCTCGTCAGCCGCGCCGTAGAGCCCGTCGCAACGGGCCGGCTCCTGCTCGATCACCCGCCCGAAGAGCGTGCGCACGTCGGCCGCGTCGCCGTGCTCGCGTCCGAGCGCCGTACCGGCGCCGGGCGGGCGGTGATGGACTGGCTGGCCGGGCGTGCCCGTGAACTCGGTCGCCCCGGCATCACCCTGGCCGCACAGGAGCATGCGATCGGCTTCTACGAACGGCTCGGCTACCGGGCGCGCGGACCGATCTTCCTCGACGCCGGGATCGACCATCGCTGGATGGATCTCGACTTCTGATCGGGCAGCGGCCAGTCGGGCAGCGGCCAGTCGGGCAGCGGTCAGTCGGGCAGCGGCCAGTCGGGCAGCGGCCAGTCGGGCAGCGGTCAGTCGGGCAGCGGCCCAGTCGGGCAGCGGTCAGTCGGGCAGCGGTCAGTCGGGCAGCGGTCAGTCGGGTAGCCGCAGATCAGGCAACCCGCCTACGGGCCCGACGGGGCAGCCCCCGGCCGCGGCCGAACTTCACTGGCCGGGTCCAACCTCCATCGGGAGCTCGGGATCGGCCGCCCACTCTGAGAGCGAGGCGTCGTAGATCGCGACGTTCTGATAGCCGAGCAGGGTCAGCGCGAAGGCGTCGTTGCTGGCCGCGATCCCCCCGCCGCAGTAGGTGATCACCCGATCGGCCTGGTCGGCGCCGACGGCCTGGAATTGCTCCCGGAGCGTTTCGAGCGGCAGATTAGGCGTTGCTTTCGGGATCGAGGAGGTGCCCCGAGGGGACGTTGACGCTCCCCGGGATCCGTCCCGGACGCCCGTAGCGGGCGGCGCCTTCACCGGCGTGCTGCTCGGGGCTGAGGGCGTTGATGATGCACGATCCCCGATCGTCAATTGCCTGAAGGACCTCATCGCGGTCGGCGAACATGCTCGTGCGAGGGCGTGGGGTGAACGCCGCCTCGGGGTAGCTGCTCGCCGCGCTCGAGGTGGGGCGTCCTTCGGCCGACCACTTCGCCCACCCGCCGTCGAGAACTGCCGCATCGTCGAATCCCATGACGCGCAGCATCCACCAGACGCGGGCGGCCCAGGCGCCTCCGGCCCGGTCGTAGAGCACGACGCGGCTGCCCTCTCCCACGCCATAGCCCGACATCGCCCGGGCGAACTGGTCGGCCGGCGGCATCATGAAGCGCAGCCTCTGGCTCTGGTCCGAGAGATCGCCGGGAAGATCGGCGAAGGCGCTGCCGGGGATGTGGCCCTGCTGCCAGGCCTCGCGGCCGCTCGTCGCCCGCAGCCGGCCGTCCGGCCCCGGCCTGAGGATGGTCGTGCATTCGAGGATGCGGAGTCCCTCGTCTGCGAGATGGCTCTCCAGCCAGTCGCTCTGGACCAGTAGCCCCGGCAGTGTCGTCATCGTGATCCCTCCATCTGTCTCTTGCCCGATGCCCGGGCCGTCCCTGCCTGCCACGCTCCCCGAGCCGCCCGCTCGGCTACCCGTCGCCCGACTCCCCTTCGACGGTCGCCCGCTCGATCGCCAGGAGCTCCCCGATCCCGACGGCCTCGTTCAGTTCCGCGGCCAGCTCCGCCGCCTCTTCGCGCGGCAGGAATGGGCTCGACAGATCGGCGGAGATCGAGCCGTAAAGCTCACGCCAGGCGCGGAAGGCCGCCAGCATCGGTTGCGAGGCGTCGATCAGCAGCTTGAACCCGAGGGCGGCGAGCTCCTCGCGAGAGTCGGCCAGTCGCCCGAACCCGCCGGCTGGCACGAGCAGCTGGAAGGGCGGCGGCAGCTGGCGTGCGATCTCGCGGAGCTGGTCCGGGCCCTGCGGTGAGAGCATCAGGAGGTCGGCGCCGGCCTCCTTGTAGGCGCGGGCGCGGCGCAAGGCGTCTGGGAAGTCGGTCGAGCGAATGGCGTTGGTGCGGGCGATGATCAGGAAGTCCGGGTCTCGGCGCGCCCGCACCGCCTCACGCACCTTTGCCGCCATCAGCTCGGCCGGCACCATGTGCTCGATGCCGACGTGATGGTGGGCGCGCTTCGGCACGAGCTGGTCTTCGATCTCGATCGCCGCGAAGCCGGCCGCCTCGGCCATCGGGATCGTGCGGTGCATGTGCATCGGGTCCCCGAAGCCGGTCGCTCCGTCGAGGATCAGTGGGAGCGCGGAGACCGCCTTGATGTCCACGCCCGCTGCCGCCAGCTCACTGATGTTGAGGTTGGCCTCAAGGACTACCTTTGAGTAGCCGAGCATGCCGCCGCCGAGGTAGAGGGCGCGGAATCCGGCGCGCTCGGCGAGCCGCGCCATGAGCGGATTGGAGACGAGCGTGGCCACCACCGGCTCCGGCTGATCGAGCAGCTGGCGTAGCGTCGTCACGGGCGTTCCCTCCCTGGCACTTCCCCCGGCCCTCCCCCGCTCTCGTCCCGGCGCTCTGCTCGCCCGGGCCGCGCGGGTGGGCTCCCATCATAGGAGCGGGTGGCCCCGGCCGTGCGGGCCGCAGTCGGCGGGCCGGGTCGGCACCCGCGCGACCTCAGGGCGTGCGCGAGCGAAGCGCCCAGAGCGCCAGCGTCGTCGTCACCGAGCCGAGGCCGAGCACCGAGGCGAACCCGCCGGCGAGGTGATCCCAGTGCCAGCCGGAGAGCACCAGCGAACGCATCCCCTCAAGGAGGTAGGTCACGGGGTTGATCGAGGCCAGCAGCTCGAGCCAGGGGTCGAAGACTTCCTTGGGAGCGAACGCCGGCGAGAGGAAGAGCAGCGGGAAGAACAGGAGGAAGCCGGCCTGGACGGCCTGCAGGCTGCCCGTGCGCAGTCCGATCGCGACGCCGATCCCTGAGTAGGCGGTGCCGAACAGTCCGGCGAGCAGCAGGATCACGAGATAGCCGGCCGGACCGGCCTCCATCCCGGCGCCGGCCAGGGCGGCCACGGCGAGCATGACGGCCGAGAAGAACGCCGCTCGGACACCGTCCGCGATCAGCCGCCCAAGCACGATCGCCAGGCGCGGGCTCGGGGTCAGCAGCAGCTTGTCGAAGTAGCCGCTCTCCATGTCTCGTACGATCGCCACGCCCGAGGCTGCGGCGGCGCCGGCGACCGCCTGGATCACGCCCACCGGTAGCTGGCAACCCTGGTAGTCGGTGACGCCAAACGCCTCCCCGGCGATGTTCCTGATCGCGCCCACTGTCACGAAGAAGAAGAAGATCGGGATGAAGAGGTTGCCGGCTTCGACGCCCGGCTGGCGGAGCGCTCGCCAGCAGAGCTGCACCGTCGCGGTGACGAGCAGCGGCGCTACCCGGCGGCCTCGGCGGTCGCGGAGCTCTCGTCCTCGAGGTGCCGTCCGGTGGCTCGCAGGAAGACGTCGTCGAGGGTGGGGTGGGCCAGCGTCACCTCGAGCACAGCATCACCTCGAGCACATCGAGTCCGCACTCGTTGGCGAGCGTCACGATCGGCGCCAGGCGCTGGGTGCCCTCGCGGATGTAGATCACGAGCGAGTCCCCGGTTTTGCGGATCTCCTCGAGCCCGCCGAGCGCGGTGAGACGGCGAGTGATGTCGTCCAGGACCGCACGGTCGGCCTGGCCCGCGATCCGGAGCGTGATCACATCGGCGCCGACGGCGGCCTTGAGGGCGCGCGGCGCGCCCTGGGCGACGACGCGCCCGGCCGCGATGATCGCCACCTCGTCCGCCAGCCGGTCGGCCTCCTCGAGGTACTGGGTGGTCAGGAAGAAGGTCGCGCCTTCATCGCGATTGAGCTGCTCGACGTAGCGCCAGAGGGCGTCTCGGCTGATCGGGTCGAGCCCGCTCGTCGGCTCGTCGAGGAAGACGATGGGGGGTCGGTGAACGAGTGCCGTGGCCAGGTCGATGCGGCGCTTCATGCCACCTGAATAGCCGACGATGCGGCGGTCGGCGTCGTCTGTCAGTTCGACGATCGCGAGCAGCTCGCCGGCGCGCTTGCGAGCGTCGGCGGCGGGGAGCCCCTGCAGGCGTCCCTGCAGCGTGAGGAGCTCGCGACCGGTCTGGAGGTCGTCGAGCCCGGCCTCCTAGAGGGCGACGCCGATGCGCGGGCGAACCCTGTCTGGCTCGCGGGCGACATCCAGTCCGGCGACCCAGGCCCGACCGGCCGTCGGCCTGAGCAGCGTCGTCAGCATGCGGATGGTGGTCGTCTTGCCCGAACCGTTGGCGCCGGGGAAGCCGAACACCTGGCCGCGGCCGACCTCGAGGTCGAGGCCGTCGACGGCACGGACAGCGGGGAAGTCTCGAACGAGCCCCTCCGCCCGGATCGCTGGATTCTGTGTCGCCATCGAGACCCCTTCGGTGCGCCCGGGTGCGCCCGTGGACGGGGGCGGAGCGAGCCCGCCTCAGTTCTCCGGGAGGAGCACCACCCGCACGTAGCGGTCGGCCGGCAGGTAGAGGCGAGCGGCCGCCGCAACCTGCTCGAGCGTCAGCGCCTCCAACCGCTCGTCGAAGCGCGTGATCTCTTCGAGCGACTCGCCGCGCTGCAGGGCGGCCCGCACCTGGCTGAGCCAGAACCCGTTCTCGCGGACGGCCTCCTCACGGGAGGTCCGCAGCAGCTCCTTGACCGTGTCCAGGTACTCCTGCTCACCGGCCAGACGCAGCCAATCGACCTCCGCGGCCACCTCATCGGCGAGCTCATCTGCGCGCGAGGGGTCGCTGCCGAAGATGATCGCCACGTGGTACTCGGGGTCCGGATGGGGCGAGGAGTCGACGCTCACGCTGATGCTGTAGCTCCCTCCCAGCTCTTCGCGCACGCGCTCCCTGAGGCGAATCCCGAGGATCTCGCCTGCCACGTCCAGTGCCAGCGCGTTCTCGCGGCTCCACTCCATCTCTCCTGTGAAGACGAGGATCGTCGTGCTCCTCGGCTCGATGCCCTTGCGGACGACGTGATCCTCAAGCCCCGGCGGCGGGTCGATGCCCGGGTCCCGCCACTCCTCGGTGCGCCCGATGGTCGGCAGGCTGGCCAGGTAGGTGGTCGTCAGCGAGCGCAACTCGTCCCAGTCGAAGGCGCCGGCGAAGATGAAGGTCGCATCGCCCAGGTCGGCAAACCGGTCAGCGTAGATCGCCTCGGCCCGCTCAAGGCTGAGCTCCTCAAGCATCTCCAGGGTGAGCGGTCGCTGTCGGAAGTGACCCTGGCTCAGGATGGTGTTGGCGGTGTCGTAGAGCACGGCGTCCGGCTGCGAGGAGCGAGTCTCGGCGGCGCTGCGCAGCCGGGTCTCGAACGTCGAGAAGTAGGTCGGATCGAACCTGGGCTCGGTCGCGTAAAGCGTGATCAGCTGGAAGAGGCTCTCCAGGTCCTGCGGGGAGGCGCTGCCGCTCAGGCCTTCGAACAGCTCCCCGATGTAGGGGGAGAGCGAAACCGTCTTGCCCGTGAGCAGCTTGTTCAGCGTGACGCTGTCGTGCAGACCGACGCCACTGCCGTCCGCCAGCGCCGAGGCGAAGAGGGCGGAGACGTGATCCGGGTCCGCCACCAGCGAGTGCCCACCGGGGCTATAGGCACTGAACAGCACCTCGTCGTTTTTGAAGTCGGTCTGCTTGGCGATCACGGTGATGCCGTTGGAGAGTGTCCACTCGACGGCGTCGATCGACTCGATCGACGCTTCTCGGGTAATGCTCCCCGCGGTCGGGAGGGTGGCCAGCAGCGGCACGTCGTCGAAGGTGTCAACGTAGGGTTCGACGCTCAGGCTGCTGGCCGCTTCGATCTGCGACTCGACCGCCCGGGCCAGCTCCTCGTCCGGGGTGCTGTCGGGGCCCTCCGGCCTGAGGACCAGGACCACGGTGTTCCCGGGCTCTGTCCAGGAGACGGCCACGTCATCGATCTCCGGAAGCGAGATGGTGGGCAGGAGCTCTTGGTAGAGCGCCCACGCAGCCTCGATGCCGGGGACCGACGTTCCGCGGAAGAAGTGGTGGCGATACGAGCCGGCTAGGACGACCGAGTTGACCTGGTCCCGCTGCGTGTAGGCGCGCTCCACCGAACGCAGGAGGTTCGCCTTCTCCCTGGCCAGCTCGCTCTCGGTGAAGCCGTGCTGGCGAGCGCGCTGGATCTCCTCCAGGAGAGCCGCGATTCCCCGCTCAACGCCGTCCTGCTCGACGAGCAGCGAGAAGTCCACGATATCCACCGGCTCAACGAAGGGGCCGCTGCCGGCCGAAGACGCCAGATAGGGGGGATCGGTGACCTGGCCGCGCTCGAAGAGCCGCGCGTTCAGCGCCTGGAAGGCGAGGCTCTCCACGATGCCGCGCCGGAATGCCGCCTGGTCCCGGCCCGCTTCGGGCGACACCTTGAGGACCACGGTCAGCTGCGAGGCGGGCGCCTCAGGATCGGTGAACACCTGGATGCGCGGGTTGTCGTGTTCGGGGATCCCGAAGCTCGGCCGGCTGGTCGCCGGGGCGACGGCTGCCCGTGGCTGGGTGGCTGCGCCCTCAGGAGGCGGTGCGAAGTGCTCTGCCACCTTGGCCTCGATCAGCTCTAGATCGAAGTCGCCGACGGCGACGACGGCCATCAGATCGGGCCGGTACCAGCGCTCGTAGTAGGCCCGGAGCTGCTCCACGGGTGCGGTCTCGATCACCTCGGGCAGGCCGATCGGGCTTCGGTCGCTGTAGCGGGAGTCGCCGAAGAGCAGCGGGAAGAGGCTGTCGCGCCAGCGAGACGCGACCCCCTGGGATCTGCGCCACTCCTCCAGGACGACGCTCCGCTCCAGCTCCACCTCGTCAGGCGAGAAGGAGCTGGCGTAGGCCCAGTCACTGAGGATCTGGAACGCCGTTTCGAGGATCTCGGGATCATCGGTCGGGATCTCGAGGAAGTAGATGGTCTCGTCGTAACCGGTCGCGGCGTTCAGATCGGCGCCGAAGGTGCTCCCGATCGATTCCAGGTACTCGACGATCTGCTGCTTGGCGAAGCGTTCCGTTCCGTTGAAAGCCATGTGCTCGACGAAGTGGGCGAGCCCGCGCTGCTCCTCTTCCTCGAGGACTGAGCCGGCCCTGACGACGAGCGACAGGTGGGCGCGCCCAGGCGGCTCTTCGTTGTGCCTGATGTAGTAGGTCAGACCATTGGTGAGCGTCCCGCGGACTACCGCCGGATCGAGGGGCAGCGCTCCGGCCGGCGCCGTCTCCGGGCGGGGCGTCGCCGTGGCGGTGCGCGTCGCCGTGGCGGTGGGCGTCGCCATGGCGGTGGGCGTCGCCGTGGCGGTGGGCGTCGCCGTGGCGGTGGGCATCGCCGTGGCGGTGGGCGTCGCCGTGGGAGTGGCGGTGGGGGTGGGCGTCGCTGTGGCCGTGGGCGTGGGGGTTGCCGCGGTGGGGGCTGGCGCCGGATCGGCGCCCGGGGCGAACCCCCGGCCGTAGCCCAGGACGGCCACGAGCACGACGGCGGTGAGGACCAGGGCGACCGGGAGCGCGAGGGTCTGGTTCATGGTTTCGCTTCCTGCTGTCCGTCTTCCGCCGGTCATCTGCCGACATCTCCGGTCAGACCGCCGTTCCGGGCATTTTCCCCCGTCGGTCGCCTACGTGCAGCCCTTGTCAGACGTCCCGGGGCCAGGGAGCGCTGCGGCGCAGCGCGAGCTACGCGATGCGGGAAGGCGGAGACGAGCACGCTCGAGCGACAGCTCCCTGGGGCGTTGTACGGCAGCTATCGCCGCAGACGTGCCCCTCACCCGAAGCTGCGCAGAAGCGTGCCCGGGGTTGATGGCGCCTTGACGATGTAGCCGGGAACACGGGGGCGTTCCGCCAGCCCGCAAATGCATCGGCTTCGTCGATGCACCCACCAGTATTCCGCTTGCAGAGGGCACCTGTTGCCCGTTCCCGAACGACATCGCGTCAGGCTCCGGTGGATCCGGGCTAAGCTCGCAGCTGTTCAACGAGTCTTGCCTGGGAGGCGCCGTGACCACTTCTGAGGCGATGCCGCGCCAACGACCACAGCACACGAGCCGGGCCCGGCCGGCTGAGTCTCGTCGTGTTGGCCCTTCTTGCTCTACTCGTGGCGCCCGCCTGCAGGGGCGATGACGAGGGCGGTAGCGAGAGTCCTTCGCCTGCACCCGCGATCGGGAACTCGACCGCGGACCGGCTACGGGCGAACGCCGCCGAGTTCGGCTACCGCGCCGGCGAGCACGGCGGTGTTCTGACCGTTGCGACCATCTCCGACCCGCTGACCTTCAACCTGGCCATCGCCAACGACGCCTCGTCGTCGGGCGTACTGGGCTATCTGTTCGAGGGTCTGACCGAAGTCTCGTGGCTGACCGACGAGGTCGAGCCATCGCTGGCCGAGTCGTGGGAGCACTCGAGCGACGGCTTGAGCTGGACGTTTCGCCTTCGCACGGATGTGAAGTGGCACGACGGGGCACCCTTCACCGCGCACGATGTGGAGTTCACCTTCAACCGGATCATCTACAACGACGAGATTCCGACGAGCAGCCGGGCCGGGTTCACGTTCCGCTTCCTCGACGGGGAGGGCGTCTGGCAGGAAGCCGAGATGTCTGTCGAGACGATCGACGACTACACGGTCCGGTTCGTCCTGCCGGTCTCGTTCGCACCCTTCCTGCGCTCCATGGGCACAGCCATCTACCCGCAGCACATCCTTGAGCGGGCCGTAGAGGATGGGGTGTTCGCAGAGACATGAGGGATCGAGACGGACCCGGCCGAGGTGATCGGCACGGGCCCGTTCACGATTGAGAGTTATGCGCCCGCCGAGCGTGTGGTCCTGGCGCGCAACCCGAACTACTGGCTGACCGACGGCGATGGCGAGCGGCTGCCCTACCTGGACTCGATCGTGCAGGTGATCGTGCCGGACCTGGAGGCGGAGCTGGAGTCGTTCCTGTCGGGGGAGAGCGACGTTTACGGGATTCCGGGGAAGGAGTACGCCGGACTGGAACCGCTGCAGGAAGAGAGGAACTTCACGATCTCCCGCCGCGGGCCGGCCTTCGGGACGACGTTCCTGGCACTCAACCAAAACCCGGGAATGAACCCGGAGACGGGCGACCCGTACGTGGCGCCGAACAAGCTCGGGTGGTTCCAGAACACGCAATTCCGCCAGGCTGTCTCCCACGCTATCAACCGCGATGCCATCATCGAGGACGTGTTCCATGGGCTGGGCTACCCGCAGTGGTCCTCCATCAGCCCCTCGCCAGGCGACTTCCACAATCCCGACGTGCGGCAGTACCTCTACGACGTGGATCAGGCGAACAGGATCCTGGACGGCCTCGGCTGGACAGACGGCGACGGCGACGGCGTTCGTGAAGATGGGGGACGGCAACCCGCTCCGGTTCTCAATGGTGACCAACGAGGGCAATTCCGTGCGCGGCGAGGTCCTCGCGCAGATCGCGACAGACCTCGGAGCGATCGGCGTCCAGGCGGACTCCGAACTGAAGGACTTCGGTGATGTCGTAGGGCAGCTGACCGCCACCTACGATTGGGAGGCCATCGTGATTGGCCTGACGGGCGGGACAGAGCCGCACGGGGGCATCAACGTGTGGCACAGCAGCGAGGCGCTCCACCTGTGGAATCCGAACCAGGCTGAGCCGGCGACGGAGTGGGAGGCGGAGATCAACCGCCTCTACATCGAGGGCAGCCAGGAGCTGGATCGCGAGAAGCGGGTGATTCACTACCAGCGCGCCCAGGCGATCGCAGCGGAGAACCTGCCGCTGATCTACACGGCTCTGCCGGAGCGGCTGAGCGCAGTGCGCAACGTGTTCGGCAACACCGCGCCGACGCTGTACGGGCTCTGGGACATCCGTTACCTCTACCGCCTCGACCCGTAGCGGCCCAGTGAGGTAGAGCAGGCGGTCGAGATCAGCGCTTCTGTCCCGCCTGGGGCCCACGAACATCGACGTTGACCGTCGGTCCGCGGTTGGCGGAGGTATCACCAGGAGTTGTGGACGGGGTAGCGTGGGTGGCCCGCAAGGTCTCGGCGACCGCGACACGCAGGGCGTGGAACTGGTAATAGGCGGCCATCTTCTTCGCCAGCACGGCGCTGCCGTCATCCTCGAAGACGATGAAGTCGCGAATGAGCGGAAGCAGCAGCTCCGGCGCGCAGACGCCCGCCAGCTGTTGCGATCGGTCACGATCTATACCAAGTGATCGGTTTAGAACTGAGCCACCCAGAGGCGAGCCACGGCTCGAGCGCCGGCTGCAGCCCCTCGGGGATGTGTGCCGCCACGATGCGGTGGAAGGCCGGCGCGGTGCACCGCGCCAGCGAGGCACCCCACGCCTGACGGCACCGCGGACGTGGCTGATGAGTCTCTTGCGCGAAGCCACGAGGACGGCGCGGCTGCACAGCACGGCAAGATCCTGCTGCGCTTGGGCTCCGCGCCGACATCGATCACGCAGAGTTGCGTGTGACGATCGATCGAGGCCGACCGTCGCGAAGACGGAAGTGCTGGCCCTGGCTCGCAGTGGCATCACTTCGGCGATGCCTACCGGCTCCTCTGTGTACCGAACGCCCAATACGTAGCCCACCACGAGGCCAATCGTGAGCAGTGCAGCTCGCCTAGGGACGCTCTGAACAGACCCGCATGATCTGTTAAGATGCCTACACGGGATGGTATGGCATTCGACCAGATGACGAGGTGAGCGCGATGGGCGAGGCAACGTTCGCGGAGCTGTACTACGACGCGAAGAAGCGAACGACTCGCCGGGAGCGGTTTCTGGAACGACTCGATCGGCTGGTTCCGTGGCGGCAACTCGAGCAGCGCATTGCGCCCCACTACCCGATGCCGGGACGGGGGCGCCAGCCCTACCCACTGTCACTGATGCTGCGGGTGCACATCGTGCAACTGGTCGACAACCTCAGCGACCCGGCGATGGAGGACGCGCTGTACGAGAATCTCACCGTGCAGCGCTTCGTGGGGCTCAGGCTATCGGACGCGATCCCCGATGAGACGACGATTCTCAACTTCCGCCACCGGCTGGAGGCGGCCGCGCTGGGGAGGGGGTTGCTCGAGGAGATCAACCGCCATCTGGAGGCGGAAGGACTGCAGTTGAGACAGGGGACTGTGGTTGATGCCAGTATCATCAGCGCCCCCTCGTCGACCAGGAATCGGGCCAGAGCACGGGCTCCCGAGATGCACCAGACGCGCAAGGGAAACCAGTGGTACTTCGGGATGAAGTTGCACATCGGGGTGGACTCTGAGAGCGGCATCGTGCACAGCCTCCACACGACGGCGGCGAACGTGAGCGACATCACCGCGGCGCCCGACCTGCTGCACGGCAACGAAAGGCTGGTCTGTGGCGATGCGGGCTACCAGGGCATCGGAAAACGTCTGGAGCAGCGCGAGCGTGCGGTGCAGTGGCAGGTTGCCATGCGACCGGGCAAGCGGCGACTGCTCGACCGGGAGGGTGAGGAGTGGCTCGAAGAGAAGCGCAAGGCCTCCGTGCGTGCGAAGGTCGAGCATCCGTTCCAGATCGTGAAGGTGCGCTTCGGCTACGCCAAGGTCCGCTACCGCGGATTGTTCAAGAACACGCAGCGGCTCGCGTTGCTGTTGGGGCTGGCCAACATGGTTCGAGCGGAGCGCCAACTTGCTGCGTAACAACGGCGCAGTGCGCCCAGAATCCCGCAGCGAGCGCCAAACGGCACTCGCAGAGCCGCTCGCGAGCCCCGATCAGGCCGCATTCCTGACCATCAAGCGATTGAACGCCCCAGAAGAGCCTGATCGGCCGCATTTCGCGGCCAGTTCAGAGCGTCCCTAGCCTCCCCGCGGCGCTAAAGATAGCGGTCGAGCCCCCGGCCATTCAGATTGAAGATGAAGGGACGCTCCGTGGCCTCGTAGCGCTCTTCCATCTCGTCGAGATGCGTGACGATTGTCCTAAGCTGTGCCCATCGTGTGAGGTTCCTCCTGTTCGTCAGAACAAATAGCCCCACGCCGCCTTCAACGACGGCCCGCCGCTCTGCGTGTCGAGTGCGAATCCGCTTGTCACGCGTCAGCGCTAGCCAGCTCTCGGCTCCGCAACGGCGGAGCCAGACGCCGTCTGGCGTCGCTTGCGAGAGGTCTGGCACATCGGCGATCCAGAGGACGTCCTCCCGGACCCGCTGGAGAGCCTGTGCCACGCCACGCGGGATCGAGGCGTCGACAAAGATCACGTCGACGCGGACAGCGCGTCGTGGTGCCGTGCTTCGAACTGGAGGGCCCTCTCGACGAGGTGGGCCTCAACCGCGAAGTCCCAGGCAATCTGTGCGGATGTCCTGCCCGCGACGAACTGCTCCCAGAGAATCTCTGTACGGACGCCCGTGTGCTCAACGACTGGGTGGCCAAAGCCGTACTCCGGATCGACCATCACGCGCTGTTCGTGCCCCATCGGCCACCATCGGTGCGCGAGGTCGCCTTGGTACTCTACTGTCGTGAGGAAGGGATCGAGTATTTCATCCCATGCCTGCTGTGCCTTTGGACGAGAAATCGAAACCAGCGGCTCTCCGTCGGTCTGCTGCACGAACAGCGCTCTCCCGTCGGTGCGGAAGCGCAGCTCTACGAGCGGTCGCGAGACTCCGAGGAGCTTCCGCGCCTCACCAATGAGACTGCGGAGCCCTTGAAGCGTGAAGCGGAGCGCCTTGAGGCGGCCAATGGCAGCTACCTCGATCAGTTCGAAGAACGATACCCCGGGCCAGACCGGTTGAGTCGACGCGACAGGTGGTTGATGGACCATACGGTTGGCGGGCAGCTCGTACTGGTAACCCTTGAGCCATCTCTTGGACGTGCCACGGCCCACCCCGGCGATGCGGTCAGCCTCCGCGTACGAGTAGCGCGGCTCGTCCAGCAAGACGAGGAGCTGGCCAGCTTGGTTCGTCACAGTACCCTCCTCTCCATCCTAGTATGGACCGCCGTGGGCAGTGTGCAGTAGCGCATGCTCGGGAGCGACGGGCCTCCATATACCTACCCTCACACACGAACCCGGAAGGACCGCCACTCATGTGGGGGATGCTGCTCGGAGCGATGTAGTGTCCCGGGACGTTGTTGCGGGTGGTTGGGAACGCTACTCTGATTTGGCCCCATCTGGAGCCATTTTGATCCTCTGAACTGGCCCCACCCCCGACCCATCCAGCAGCTACGCTCGGGCAACTGAGACCTCCCCGAGCGAAAGAAGAGGAGTGTGTCGAGGGTGGAGTTGTTCGAGGATATCCGACGGGCATGGCGAGAGGAGGGGCTGCCCATACGCGAGCTGGCGCGCCGCCACCACGTGCACCGGCGCACGGTACGGCAGGCGCTGCAGTCGGCGCTGCCGCCACAACGCAAGCAGGCGTCTCGAGCGGCGCCGAAGCTCGGTCCGTACGTAGAGATCATCCGGGAGTGGCTCGTCGCCGACCTGAGCGCGCCGCGCAAGCAGCGGCACACGGCGCGGCGGGTCTGGGAGCGCCTCGTCGATGAGTACGGCGCGACGGTCGCCGAGGCGACGGTGCGCGCCTACGTCGGCCGCGTGCGCCGCGAGCTGGAGTCCGGTCGCTCAGTCGTGACGATCCCCCAGTTGCATCCGCCGGGCGAGGAGGCGGAGGTCGACTTCGGCGGGGTCAGCGTCTGGCTGGACGGCGTGCTGACCGAGCTGTCGATGTTCGTGCTGCGGCTCTCGCACTCGGGGCGGGCGGTCCACGTGTGCTTCCCGGGCGAGGGCCAGGAGGCGTTCCTCGAGGGCCACACGCTCGCCCTCGAGCGCCTCGGCGGGGTGCCGCGGCGGATCCGCTACGACAATCTGAGCTCGGCCGTCACGCGCGTGCTGCGCGGCCGCGACCGCGTCGAGAGCGACCGTTTCGTCGCGTTGCGCTCGCACTACGGCTTCGACAGCTTCTTCTGCGAGCCCGGCATCGCGGGCGCGCACGAGAAGGGGGGCGTGGAGGGCGAGGTCGGGCGCTTCCGCCGGCGCCACCTCGTGCCGGTCCCGCGCGGCGAGAGCCTGGCCGAGCTGAACGCGCTGCTCGAGGCGGCCGACCGCGCAGACGGAGCCCGCCACATCGCCGGCCGGCTCGCCACCGTCGGCCAGACGGCGGAGGCAGAGCGGCCCGCGCTGCGGCCCCTCCCCGCCGAACCCTTCGACCCCACGGTCGCACTGCAAGCGAAGGCCGACCGCAAGGCGCGCATCTCCGTGCGTGGCTCGCGCTACTCGGTCCCCGCGGCGTTCGCGGGCCGCACGGTGGACGTCCGCCTGGGCGGCGGGACCGTGACCGCCCTCGTCGCGGGCCGGGTGGTTGCCCGCCACGAGCGCAGCGCGCACAAGGGATCCGAGGTCCTCGTGCTGGACCACTTCCTCGAGGTGCTGTCCCGCAAGCCCGGGGCGCTGCCCGGCTCGATCGCACTCGCGCAGGCGCGCTCAGGCGGTGGCTTCACCGCCGCGCACGAACGCTTCTGGCAGCGTGCCCGCCGCAAGCTCGGTGACGGCGCCGGGACGCGGGCGCTCATCGAGGTGCTGCTATTGCACCGCCACCTCCCCGCCGCCTCGGTGCACGCAGCACTCGATGCGGTGGAGCAGCTGGGCGCGGTGGACCCGGCGCTGATCGCCATCGAGGCGCGCCGCGTCGCCGACGGCCGCCGCGAGACCGCCGTTGTGGAGCGGCCGGCGCTCAGGCGCTTCGAACGCCCGGCGCCGAGCCTGGCCGGCTACGACGCGCTGCTCGCCGCGAGCACGCGATGAGCACACCTGTGACCGAGCAGGCGGCGGCGCTTCAGGTCGAGGCGACCAGCCGTGCGCTGCACCTCCCCACGGTCCGTCAGCAGGCCGGCGCGCTCGCCGAGGCCGCGCTGCGCGACCGGCTCACCCATCTCGCCTACCTCGCCGAGGTGCTCCAATCCGAGCTCGACGACCGCGATGCGCGCCGCCGTGAGCGCCGCATCCACGAGGCCCGTTTCCCCCGGCTCAAGCACCTCGCCGACTTCGACCTGGCGGCGGCCCCCACGGTCGACCCGACCATGCTCGCCACGCTCGAGCGCGGCGAGTGGATCGCCTCGGGCCAGCCCGTCGTGCTGCTCGGAGACAGCGGCACCGGCAAGTCGCACCTGCTGATCGGGCTCGGCATGGCCGCCTGCCAGCGCGGGCTGCGGGTGCGCTACACGACGGCGGCACAGCTCGTGAACGAACTGGCCGAAGCCGCCGACGAGCGCACGCTCTCACGCCTGGTCGCCCGCTACGGCCGGCTCGACCTGCTCTGCCTCGACGAGTTCGGCTACGTCCACCTCGACCCGCGCGGAGCCGAATTGCTCTTCCAGGTCCTCACCGAGCGCGAGGAGCGGGCCTCGGTGGCAGTCGCCTCCAACGCGCCGTTCTCGGAGTGGGGCCGCACCTTCGCCGACCCCCCGCCTCGCCGCCGCGGTCGTCGACCGGCTCACGTTCCGCGCCCACATCATCGAGACCGGCAGCGAGTCCTATCGCCTGCGGGTCACCACCGCCTCGAAGGGAGGTGCTCCGACCAGCTGACCACATCCCGGGGGTGGGGCCAGTTCAGAGGATCAAGGTGGGGCCAGAACGGGTTGTCATTCCCAGGTGGTGCCTCGCTATGTCATTCCAGTACAGAAAGGCGAAGAACCCTGCTGTCAGCGCCCACATTCGGCGGGCTAGCTGCACAACGAACTCCCAAGTCTCAGCGATGAGGCATGCCGCCCACAGGTAGCTGCGCCAGTCATGCACGGCCGCGCGGATTGACGGGACGAGTGCTGCCCGCGACTCGCGCTGACTCGCCGGGATCTGGTAGGCCGCGAAGAGGCGAGCGGTGCCCATGCTCAAACGCCTCGCTCGCTACCCTAGCTGCCAACCTCATCTCTGCCGAATATAGTGCGATTGATACGAGGGCGGAGAAGTGGACGTAGACCGATGGTGGTTGATGAAGAGACTGAGGTGCGTCGAGCACGCAGGTCGTGGCCAGTGCAGTACAAGCTCGACATCCTGGCTGAGATCGACGAGGCAAAGGCCCGCGGAGAGCCGGGAGCAGTCGGCGCCATCTGTCGGCGCGAGGGTCTGTACTCCTCTCTGATCGCCAGGTGGCGCCAGCAGCGTGACGATGGGGCGCGCCGTGCCCTCGTCGAGCGGCCGCCGGGACCACGAGCGCCCAACCGGCTGACCCTTGAGCGCGACCGCTACCGGGAGCGGGCGATGCTTGCCGAGCAGCAGCTGGAGACGGCAGAGGAGCTGATCGAGGCCCAGGGAAAAGCCTTGGCGCTCTTGCAAAGATTTGCCCGCAAGAGCGCGTCGCAGCGGCGACCGAGTGGCCAGAACGGGTAGCGCCGACCCGAGCCGAGTGGCCAGCGCAGGCATACGCCAACTGGCGGGCGCAGATGCTCGCCGCTGTGGACGCATGGGCCCAGCGGGTTGGCCGTGCCCGCGCCTGTCGAGCCTTCGGATACTCAGAGCGGACCGACCGCAGCCGCCGCCAGGCGGCCGCCGGCCGGCTACACAGGCGGCCGTCACAGGCGAAACCGCGCGAGCAGCACCAGCCGCAGCCGTCACGCATCCCCGACCAGCTGCGCGATCACATCGCCGAGCTGCTGTGCTCACCACGCTTTCGTGACCAGGCGCCCGCCCAGGTCTACTATCAGCTGCTGGACGAAGGCTCGTACGTCTGCTCGATCCGCCAGATGTACCGCATCCTCGAGGAACGCGGCCTGGTCAGAGAACGCCGTCGCGGTCACCGACGTACGATCCACCATGCACCCCAGGTGCAGGCGAGCGGCCCGAACGAGGTCTGGTCGTGGGACATCTCGCGGCTCCGCGGCCCTCACCACCGCGGCTGGTTCTATCTCTACGTGGTGATCGACATCTTCAGTCGCAAGATCGTCGCCTGGACGGTCGACACGGCGGAGTCGACCGAGGTTGCCAGGACGCTGGTGGGCACCGCCTGCGACCGCAACGGGATCTCGCCGCAGCAACTGACGCTGCACTCAGACCGTGGCGCCCAGATGACGTCGACAAGCCTGGCGGAACTGCTCGAAGACCTCGCTGTCACGCGCAGCCTCTCGCGCCCGCGCGTGAGCAACGACAACCCCTACTCCGAGGCCGGCTTCAAGACCGTCAAGTACCGCCACGACTACCCCGACCGCTTCCACTCGCTGGAGGAGGTGCGGAGCTGGATGGCGCCGTTTGTCGACTGGTACAACCGCGAGCACTACCACTCCGGTGTCGGCTACCAGCACCCCGCCACGCTCCACGGCGGGCAAGCCCTGGAGACCGTGCAGGCGCGTCAGGAGACCCTGGATGCCGCCTACAGCGTCTGGCCCGAGCGGTTCCGCAACGGACCGCCGCGGGCCGCCAGACCCCCGAAGGAGGCGTGGATCAACAAACCCGTCATTGCAACAACCCCCTGACCTCGACCGGCATGGAGAGGTTGACAGCTTCCGCTACCGCTCGACACTGACGCGGAGTTCATGCGTCGTGTCGTTCCCGAAGATGTCGATGACTTTGACGACAACGCGGCGTTCGCCCGGCTCCTCGTAGGTGTGGGGGTCGGATCGAAGCGTGAGCTTCGGCTCCTTGCGAGTGCGGTACGCCTGCCACTGATTCACGAACGTCTCGCCGTCGAACGCGAAGTCGATCGACCAGTAGTCGATCCAGTCGGACCACTTGGTGACCTTCCCGCTGACCTTCTCACGCATGTAGTCATCGACGGCGGGAAGGAATCCGGTCAGTTCGACTTCGACCCCGGACTCGACAACTCTCGCCTCGATCTCAACCACAGACAACTCGAAGAAGTGGACGTCGCCGGCGTCCACAGCTCGCTTGTCCATTACCTCGTGCGGGATGTGAAAGAGGCGGACATCGACATGATGCTTCGCGGCCAGTTTCTCTTTGCCAGCCGGGTTGAGGCCCATCTCCCATTCCCAGCCGAGCACGTCAACGGCCGTCAGGCCGTTGACGACGCACTCCTCCAAGGTCCTTTCCAACTCTTCGCGCGTCACCAGCGCTTCGGTCGCACCCACATGGACCAGGCGACCATCGCGCTCGCCATGCAGGTTAGTGAAGCCCGCGATTGGTTGTGCTCGGTACAACTCAAGAATCAGCCGATAGTACTCGTGGATCGCCTGACCTGATTCAACTCCCTGCCAGTAGCGTCGCTCGTAGCGACCAAGATTGAGCACCTCGAACGGTCGACAGCCAGGAACGTCGAGGAGGCGCTTCCGTGCCGTCTGAATCGCGAACCGGCCCAAGTCGACCCCGAGCCAACGCCGGTCAAGCTTCTCTGCTGCTACGAGTGAGGTCCCGGAGCCTGCGAAGAAGTCGGCGACGACTGAGCCGGACTCAGAAGCAGCCTCAACAACCCGGCGCAGAAGCCGTTCCGGCTTCTGCGTCGGGTAATTCGTCCTCTCGGACCGTGGAGCGTGCATCATGTCCGGGATGTCATCCCAGACGTCCCCGACGAGCTTATCCTCGACGATAGCGCCGGATTTCTCGCGGCGGAAGTACTTGATCCGGATGTTGCCAGTGCGTGTCTCGTGGACACGCCCTTCGGCGCGCAGGCGCTCAATGCTTTCGTCGGTGTAGTCGCCGCGCGGTGCCGTCTTGAACCAACGGCCACTCTCGTCTTGACGATATCCTCGCTTCGATGCCTCAGATACTGGCGTTGGATCGGGCCGATAGACTCTGTTGAAGATGGGATGATCCGTCTTCGAGAACAGAAGCAAGAGATCGTAGTTGCGCGGGAACTGGCCGGCGATGGCCTTCGCCCCGCGGCCTCCGTAGTGCCAGATGATTTGGTTTCGGAAGTTCTCCTGACCGAATACCTGTTCGAGAAGAAGCCGAACCGAGCTCCCAACCCTCCAGTCCATATGCACAAAGATGGACCCGCGATCTGACAGGAGATCACGCATAAGGACGAGGCGGTCGTACATCATCTGCAGGTACGATCCGACCCCATCGCTGCAGGTGTCTCGGTAAGCCAGTTCTTCGATTGCCCCGGGGAGCTTCTCAACAGAAACCTCACCGACGTCGACGTCATAAGGAAAGTCCGCCCCGGTGGCAAACGGTGGGTCAATGTAGATGAGGTCGACTTTGCCCGCGAACTCATCGAGAAGCGACGCCAGGACGTACTTGTTGTCGCCCCAGATCAGCTTGTTGCGCCAACCGTCAGGCCACCAGCCGGGAAGGTCCGTAGCCCCGGTAAGCATCGGCGCCTGCCCTTCGCGCGAGCGGCGCACGTCGTTCACGCGCTCGATGACCTGGAACGGCAGCCGGACCCGTTCGACCTCGGTGCGCTTGCTAGGCCAGACGAGCTCGACGCGGTCGTAGTCCTGCGTTGCGTTGGTCATCGTGTTCTGCCTCCCCGCAGCGGATCATGTGGGTGGAGTGAGTTTCATCGCGACGCCCCTCGCGTTGCACCCGGATATCCACGTAAGCGAATCTCGCTTCGGCGAGAAGATGCTGAAATTTCTTGAAGCGAAGCGATAGGGGAATACCTCGTGAACCTAGTTCGCACAGCGGATCCCGGATCGCGAGCGGTGCTCTCGGACCGCCACGCGATGCTCGACAGCGTGGAGACGATCGCGGCCTCCGTCAGGGACATGAGCGACTTCCTGAGAACCAGCGATCTCACCGAGTCCCGGGCGTTCATCCGCTCCTTCGTGAAGGAGATCGCGGTCAAGCCCGGAACGGCAATGATCCGCTACACCATCCCAACCCCGCCGGACAGTCCCATCGGCGGGAGGGATGTTGTTGAGGTCGGCTTGCCCGAGCCAGTTATTAACACAGTCTCGCTTGGTACCCCGGGGAGGACTCGAACCCCCAACCTGCGGATTAGAAGGCCGCTGCTCTATCCCTTGAGCTACCGGGGCACCGTGATCGCCGACCAGTATCGGCCCTTCTGACGATGCTGTCTGCCGTACGAGCCGGCGGCGCCCTCTCGCCGCCTCCAAGATTTTAGTGCGGCTCCCATCGGCGTGGCCCCGGCCACGACCTCATCTCTGCGAAGCGGTCACACTCGCAGCTGTCCCAGAGTACGGTGGGCCGTGACCTGTACATCGACCGGGCATGCGGCGATCTGTAGACGGTTCGTGGGGTTGGCGCGATGGTAGCTTCTGGCGAGATCGGGCACGGTGCGGCCCCCCGGGGCGTCTCCGCGCCCGATCCGGCGCCGATCCCGCCTAGCAGCAACCGTCTCCTCTTCGGCATCTCTGCCGGGCACGCCGTCAAGCACGCCTGCCAGGGGGCGCTCCTGATCCTCCTCCCGGAGGTGAAGTCGACGCTCAGCCTCTCCGACGTCGCGATCGGGACGATGTTCGGCGCCCGCGACGCCTCCTCGGGCCTGGCGAACGTCCCGGCCGGCTTCCTCGCCGACGTCTACCGCCACCGCGTCCCGCTGCTCCTCGCGATTAGCATGACGCTGGTCGGGGCGGGCTACCTCCTCGTCGGGCTCTCCTCCTGGTACTGGTTGACCCTGATCGCCCTCATGGTGATCGGCGCCGGCACCTCACTCTGGCACGCCCCGGCCTTCTCAGAACTGGCGGTCCGCTACCCCACTCGGCGGGGCTTCGCCATGGCCGCCCACTCGACCGGCGCCCAGATCGGAAACTCGGTCGCCCCGGTCGGCGTCGGACTCCTCCTGGGCGGGATCAGCTACGTCGGCATCGAGTGGGCCGGTCTCGACTGGCGAACGGTGGCGCTTCTGCTCGTCGTGCCGGCAGGGGGCACGATCCTGATGATCCGGGCGCTCTTCTGGGAGGGCCAGGCGGCTCCCGGCACCGACACGTCGCTCGCGCAGTACGCGAACGCCGCGGGTGAGCTAGCCCGCAACCCGGCCGTGATCGCGCAGGCCCTGCTGCATGCACTACGGGGCGCCGCTCACAGCTCGATCCAGCTCTTCCTCGTCATCTACATGGCCGAGGAGCTCGACTACTCAGACCTCTCGATCGGCGTCCACGTGACGCTGCTCACCCTCGCCGGGATCGGCTCGACCCCTGTTCTGGGGATGCTCTCCGACCGGGTCGGTCGCCGGGCGGTCTCGACGGTCAGCATGGCCGCGATCGCAGCCTGTGTCTTCGCGTTTCGCTGGGCCAACGATGGGTGGCTCCTGACTGCCGATGTCGTGCTGCTCGGCGTCTTCCTCTTCTCGATCATGCCCGTGATCGTGGCGGCGGCGATGGATGCCACCGATAGCGGCTCGGAGGGAACGGGCGTGGCGCTGCTCTTTGCCGGCGGATCGCTGGTCGGGGCCATCGCGCCCGTCGTGGCCGGTGCCGTCAACACGAGCTGGGGGTTCCAGGGCGTCGTGCTCTTTGTCGGCGGGATGGCGGCGGCCGGCTCGCTGATCGCCTTCCTGGCGCCGCGCCGCAGGCGGAGCGAGTGACCGAGCATGCCCCGGGTGCCTGCCTGCGGAGTGTAGTCTGAGGATCTGGTCCCGCGCGGGATGCAAGGAGTGAGGAATGGTCGCCTCAACCGAGGTCAGGGTCGTCGACGCGGTGGTGATCGGCGGGGGCTTCTCCGGCCTCTACATGCTCAAGCGGCTACGCGACGACCTGGGTCTCAGCGTTCAGGTCTTCGAGGCCGGAGACGACGTCGGCGGCACCTGGTACTGGAATCGCTACCCCGGAGCGCGCTGCGACTCTGAGGCCTATGTCTACTGCTTCTCCTTCGACCGCGACCTCTTGCAGGAATGGAACTGGAGCGGCAAGTACCCCCTGCAGCCAGAGATCCTGGAATATCTGCGGCACGTCGCGGACCGCTTCGATCTGAGGAGCCACATCCAGCTTGAGACCCGGGTCACGTCCGCCCACTACGACGAGTCGAGTGATCGTTGGTCGGTCGAGACCGACCGGGGTGAGCGGCTCAGCGCCCGGTTCCTGATCACGGCGATCGGCTGTCTCTCGACCGGGCAGGTCCCCGAGATCGCCGGCCTCGAGTCCTTTGCCGGCGACTGGTACCACACCGGTTCCTGGCCGCATGAGGGTGTGGACTTCAGCGGCAAGCGTGTCGGCGTGATCGGCACCGGTTCAAGCGGCGTCCAGTCGATCCCCGTGATCGCCGAGCAGGCGCAGTCGTTGACGGTCTTCCAGCGGACGCCCCAGTTCATGATTCCGGCGCGGCACCACACGGTTGACCGCGACTACCTCGACGACGTCAAGACCCGCTACGACGAGGTCTGGGACACCGCGCGGAACTCGGTCGCCGGTTTCCCGTATCAGCCGGCTGAGCGTTCGGCACTGGAGGTGAGCGCCGAGGAGCGCCGCGAGATCTACGAGGCGGCGTGGGCCCGCGGGGGCTTTCGTTTCAGCGGCGGCTCGTTCAGCGACATCGCCCTCGACAAGCGTGCCAATGACACGGCGGCGGAGTTCATTCGCAGCAAGATCCGGGAGACCGTCCACGACGCGGAGACGGCCGAGAAGCTGCTGCCCCGCGACCATCCCTACGGCTCGAAGCGGACCCTCATCGATACCAACTACTTCGAGACCTACAACCGCGACAACGTCGAGCTCGTCGACATCCGTCACTCTCCGATTACCGAGATCACGCCAGGCGGCATCGGCACCGAGGATGCCTCGTACGACCTCGATGTGATCGTCTTCGCGACCGGCTTCGACGCAATGACCGGCACCTACTTCCGGATCGACATCCAGGGGCGCGAGGGGGCGGCGCTGAAGGACCGCTGGGCCGACGGCCCCCGGACCTACCTCGGGCTCTCCACCGCCGGTTTCCCCAACCTCTTCATGATCACTGGCCCCGGCAGCCCATCGGTCCTGAGCAACATGCCGGTCTCCATCGAGCAGCATGTCGAGTGGATCTCCGATCTCGTCGAGCACATGTGCCTCAAGGGGCTGACGGTGGCGGAGGCGGACCCCGAGGCCGAGTGCGCCTGGGTGACGCACGTCGGGGAGGTGGCCGACAAGACGTTCTTCCCGCTCGCCGACTCCTGGTACCTGGGGGCCAACATCCCCGGGAAGCCCAGGGTCTTCATGCCCTACACAGGTGGAGTTGGGAACTACCGCGAGAAGTGCGACGAGGTGGCCCGGGCTGGCTACGAGGGCTACCTCCTCAGCTAGAACTCCCTTGCTCAGGGGGAATACCCACGCCGGACTGACGGACGGCGCGGCAGCTCAGGTCGCATCGTGATGTCCGGCTTCGACTAGACATAATCTGCCACCGGGCTGACCGTACTCCCTGCACCAGCCGATCGCCGCGAACGAACCGTCCACGCGGTGGGCGACGACGTCGATCGGCGAGGCCGGCTGGGCGGCGCCAGAAGAGAATGTCGCCACAGCGGCGACGCGTGGCGCTAGTCTTACCGGGTAGGGCGCGACATGTACCGCGGGCCTGAGCAGAGGAACGCGCAGATGACTACTACCGATGCCGCTACCCAGACCGAGATCGCCGGACTCGTGGACCAGTCGCGAGCACTCCGTTCGCAACTCGCCCTCACCGCCGCGGAGGTCGACCGTGCGGGCGTCGATGCGACCGAGAATATGCGCCTGATCGCCGAGTGTGGGCTGAACCGGCTGAACGTTCCCGCCGCGTACGGGGGTCTCGCCTCGGGTGAGTTCAAGTTCGCATGGGATGCCGTCACCGAGATCGTGACGAACATCAGCGCGGGCGAGGGAGGGACCGGCCTGAACTGGCTCGTCCACGGGGCCTTCACGCGGCTGGCGCTCGCACCAGACAACGGTATGCCGGAGTCGACCCACCGCGAGCTGGCGCGAGCAGTGCTGGAGGACGGTGCGCGGATCGTCGGATCGAATGCCGAAGTGGGCGTGCCCGGGCCCGGTGTCGCCGCTCGGCCGGTCGATGGAGGCCTCGTCGTGCAGGGCACCAAGTCCTTCAACACGAACAGCGGCGGCCCACGCCATCGCACCTACGCCACGGTCGGCCTGCGCGTCGACTACCCCGACGGGCCCCGTGGAACGGTCGCCGTCATCCGCCTCGATAGCCCGGGGGTGATCTACCACGACGACTGGGACAACATGGGGCAGCGCGCGACGGCGAGTGGCCGCATCACCTACGACGATGTTTTCGTCCCGGACGGCTGGTACTACGAGCAGGAGCTGTCCCGCCTCCTGATCGGCGCCGGTAACGGGCTCCTGATCGGCGCGGTGGTGTTGGGGATCGGCCTGGGCGCCTTCGAGGCAGCGCTCGAGTATCTGCGAGAGGCCGACCGGGTGATCACCCCGGGGTCGGCCGGTCCGGCAGATGATCCGATCATGCGGGCGCGGCTGGGGACGTTCTCGGCGCGCCTCGCCGCCGCGCTCGAGTTGCAGCGCTCGGTCGCGCGAGACGTCGAGCGCTTCGAACCGGGCGACGACGACGGTGTCCTCGAGATCGCCTGTCACCGCTCGAAGGTCGCCTCGTTTGATGCCGCCCTCGAGGTGACCGGCAGCATCCACGAGCTGACCGGGGCACGCAGTACCTCGAACCGCTACGCCCTGGACCGCTTCTGGAGAAACGCGAGGACCTTCTCGGTTCACGATCCCCGCGACCTCCGGTCGATGTGGGTGGGCGGTTACGAGCTCGATGGGCAGCTCCCACCGGGCGGGGAGTCTGTGACATCGATCAATCTCCGCAAGTCCCAATAGCGACCCACTCAGGCAGAGGCTCCAGGGGGTCCGCTGGGCTACGACACCGGAGACGTCAGAGGCGGGCGACGAGCATCCAGGAGAGCAGCAGGATCGCCAGCGCGATCGAGACCGGCAGCGCGCAGCCACGCCCCTCACGCTCGACGCCTCGAAGCCGGTCGATACGGCGTTGGAGGCGCCCCGCGAAGTCGCCGACCAGGAAGGCCAACGCCAGGGCAGCGGCGGCGGTCAGGAGGAACGACATCTCACGATCGCCCCTGCCCGGAGTTTGAGACATCGCCTCGACCGCTGCCGCACCTGGTCCCCGCCCCGCGACCATCCGCGGAACGGCCTCCTGGGACCGGTGCGGCGGCGCGTGCGCTACGCTCTCGTGACCGGCCACGGCAGCGGACCGGGGAGGGGGCCAGATGCAGCTCTTGGTCGCGGCCGATGAGTCCGGACGTCTCAGCGAGGCGGTGCTCCCGGCGATCCTCAACCTCACCAGCGGTTCTGAGCCCGAGATCGCGGTGCTTCACGTCATCCACGGCCAGGCCGAGGCCTGGAGCGCCGAGGAGCTCAGCCACCTGGCGAGCGAGCGGCGCCAGACGCTCGAGGAGGGGCTCACCGCCTTTCCCCACCAGACCAGGCTGCTGATCGAAGTGCTGCCCTACGGGGACGAGATCCCGAGCTACCTGGCCGCCCGGGCACGCGATCTCAAGGCCGATGCGGTGATCGTGAGCAGCAAACGCGCGACCGGCATCTTCAGTGGGATCCTGGGGAGCGTCGCCCAGGGACTGCTGCGCGCGAGCAGCATCCCCGTACTGGTCGTGAGGCCGCCCGACAGCTGACGCTCCGCCCGCCGGCCTCGCCAGCTCAGCCAGCTCCCAGCTGGCCGCGGAACCACTCGACCGTTCGCTCCGCGCCGTCCTCGAGGGAGACCTCAGGCCGCCAGCCCCAGAGCGCGCGAGCCCGCTCCGCGGCGAGCGAGATCCGCGCGATGTCGCCCGCTCGCTCGGGGGCGTGGATGGGGGGCTCGGCATAGCCCGTCAGCGCGGCCAGGAGCCGAAAGATCTGCCCCGTCGAGACCTCGGCGGCCGTGCCGATATTGCAGGTGCCCGGCGGCCCGTCGGCGGCCCGCACGACGGCCTCCACGAGGTCTTCGATGAAGACGTAGTCCCGGGTCTGGCGCCCGTCCCCGAAGATCGTGACCGGCTCCCCGCGCAGCATGCGCTCCGTGAAGATCGCGACGACGCCCGCCTCACCTCCGGGGTCCTGCCCCGGCCCGTAGGTGTTCGAGGGCCGCAGCACCGACACCTCGAGTCCATGTTCCGCCGCGACCACGGCCAGGTAGCGCTCGGCCGCGGCCTTCGAGGCGCCGTAGATCGAGCGGGGCCGGAGCGGCGTCTCCTCGGTGGCCGGGAGCTGGGCGGGCTCACCGTAGATGGCGCCGCCGCTGGAGAGGAAGACGAGGCGGCGCACGCCGCTCGCCGCCGCCTCAAGGGCGAGTTCCAGGGTGCCGAGGGCGTTGGTCTCGACATCGAGCCGGGGCTCCCGCATCGAGACCGAGACCGAGGCCTGGGCGGCCGCATGCACGATGAGCTCGGGGCGTGCCCGCGCGAGGAGCGCGCGGACCGCGGCACGGTCACGGAGGTCCAGGGTGACCTGCCTCGTGTCCTCGGGAAGATCGGGGCCGGCCGTCAGATCGAGTCCTGTCACCCGGTAGCCCTCGCGAGTGAGGCGACGGACGACGTGGCCGCCGACGAATCCCGAACTGCCGGTGACTAAAGCGCTTTGCGCCATTGGCGACACTCTCCCTCCGGGCACTAGGCCCGGCTGCGAGTGATCACCTTACAGATACCGGGCAGGTAGGCTCTGGTCTCGACGATCTCGAGCTCTTCGAGGTCGCTGCGAGTCGTCACGAACCGCTGCAGCCAGCGCCCGGCCGGTTGAGCGACCACGATCGCCAGCATCGCCCAGACCGCTGCCGAGAAAAAACCGTCGCTGCGCCCGGCGCGATCGGCCTGCCGCTTCGCCAGGAGCGAGGCAGTGGCCGTGAGAAACCCGGCCAGGGCGATGTTCGTCCCACAGAAGTGCGACACCGCCAGCTCGCGGGCGCCCTGCTGCATCCGCTCCAGCGCCTCGCGCGCACAGCTGTCGAGCTCGTCCCTGTCGACCCGTCCGATGATGAAGAAGCCGTTGTTGCTCGCTCGGCCGGCGATCCGCTGCTGGCCGTGGCGCTCGAAGAGCACGGCCACGGTGGCGTGCTCGAGGCCGTGGTTTCGTCGGGTCTCGTCGATCCAGCGTGCCAGCATCGGCTTCGTCTCTCTCCTATGGAACTTGAGGGTCGGGGCTCGGGATGTCCAGTATAGGGCCCCGCCCGGGCGGCTCACCTACGGCGCGCGGCTGACGCCGGAGGCGGCGACCTCGAAGTCGACGAGCACCTGGACCCGGACGGTTCGAGTCCGGTCCTCCGTCGGC
This sequence comes from Dehalococcoidia bacterium, assembly GCA_965249675.1. GTDB lineage: Bacteria > Chloroflexota > Dehalococcoidia > UBA2979 > UBA2979. Next base: position 282,482 of record OZ252250.1, on the reverse strand, counting down.
GACGAGATGGTGATCGAGGCGTCGGCACGCGCCGCCGGCAAGAGACTGGGGTTCACGGTGACCGTGATCTCGGCCGTCGAGCAGTCGCCCGACCGGCAGGGCAAGTCGGTTCCCGCGGCGCTCCCGGCCGTCGGCGAGACGACCAGGAATCCATCGGAGGGCGTCACCGCCCAGGAGAGCAGGCCCGTACCGATGTTCTTGATGCGGACCGTTGCCATCGCCTCATCGGGGCGCCCGTTGGTGCGGATCAGGAGGCTGGTCTGGTCGACCTCGAGTTCGGGATCACCGAAGAGGCGGCCGGGCGAGACCGCGGTCGGCTGTCTCGAAGCATGGGCCGGCCGGGGGGTGGTGATGTCCATCGCCCGGTAGGGGTAGGACCAGTTCGCGACCCGCATCGCCCCGTAGAACTCGGGCAGGGTCAGGTCGGGCAGCGAGGCGGCCACCGCCGGCCAGAGCGGGTCGCCGGCCCGGGTCGGCGGGCTGGCGATACAACCCCAGACCAGCTCCTGATAGGGGAAGCGGGTTCTCGACTGTGAATCGTTGCAGAGGTTCGGGGAGCGGGGCCAGGGGAGCGAGGGAGAGAGCGGGTGGTTGGACTGGCTCGAACCGGGGCCGGTGAAGCCGTTGTAGGACCAGACCGAGTAGTACCAGTTCTCGATGATCCGCGGGTCGCGACCGGTGTCGGTGCCGACGATCGGCCGCTGCGTGGGTGCCTCGTTCCACTTCGAGGCCAGGATCACGGCGCCGCGGGCGATGTTGTGGGGATAGCTCGTCGCCACCTGCACCTGGTCGGCGGAGGGGTAGTCGCGCTCCCCGAGCGGCACCGACATTCCGCTCGTGATCTGCATCAGGCCGTGCCCGCAGTCGAACGAGACGAGGCTCTGGCCGACCGAGTCGAAGGGAACGGAACGGGCGGCCATCGTTAGCTGGGACTCGACCCAGGCGATGCCGCGCAGCACCTCGACGGGCAGGCGGCGGCCGTCGGGGACCGGGTTTGCCCTCGTCCCGCGGAGCAGCTGCGGGTTCCCGAAGTAGGAATCCCCGGGGAGCAGTGCGTTGTTGGCTGCGGAATCCAGGGCCATCAGGTAGCGCTCGCGCGAAGCGTCGGCCTCGTAGGTAGTGGGGCGCTGAGGATCGAAGGCGCAGGCCAGCCCCGGCTCGGGTGCGGCCCGGTATCCCAGGAAGATGGCGCCCGAGGCGATCAGGATCGCCGGGAGCCATCGCCCGACCTTACGCACCCGTCCAGCCGAGGAAGATCAGCTCGCCGGGCGCGGAGATCGTCGTGCGCACATCCTCACCGATCACCACCAGTGTCTCGTGGCCGGAGGCCGAGGAGTTCTCACCCTCGAAGTGTCGGACGCTGAGATAGCTGCCGCCGATGCTCCAGCCGAGCGGGACATCGAAGCCGACCGGCGAGCTGGCCAGGTCGAGCTGCCCGTCGCCGCCGAGGACGAGCGGCGCCGTGCGCGCACCGACGGCGAGCGCCCCGCCCGGGTGCCAGGCCGGTGCGTAGTGCTCGCCGGCCGCCGCCGGCAGCTCTGCGGCGTCCACCCGGTCGCCGTCCAGGGAGGCCACGTGCACGCGGTGCACCCAGCGCTCGCCCGAAAGCTCGGGGGCGAGGTAGGCGACCTGCTCGGCTCCGGGGGAGACACGCCAGTCGCGAGCGATCTCGTCCGAGGCGTGGAAGATGAACTCGGCCTCCCCGTCCTCCCCGGCACGCAAGAGGTCGGTCCCGCTCGCCGTCAGGCGCGAGAAGAGCACGGCGCCGGAATGGTCGAAGCCGACCGGGAAGATCCCGAACGAGCTTGAGTCGGTGTGGATTACGCTGCGGGTGTGGGTCTGCGGGTCGACCTTGACGATCGCCTGCTCGCCGCCTGCCTGCGTCCGCCGGTAGGCGAGCATCGTGCCGTCGGCGCGCATCACGGGCGAAACGAGGAGGTCGGCATCGCGGGCCAGCCGGGTCTGATTGCCGGTGGCGACATCGAGCAGCCACAGCTCGGCCGGACTCTCCTTGGATGGAGTCGCCCCCGGCGGCAGCACCGTGTAACTCGTCCGTCCGCCCGCGATTCCCGGCGCCGGGTTGAGTCCCCAGCCGGCGGCATGGACGACGGTTGCGACGAGGGTGCGGTCCTGGGGATCTGTGGCAGGGGCCGAGTAGATGGCGTCGGCGTTCGTTCCGAACTCGGCGAAGACCAGCCGGGCCTCGCCCGATGGGGTCTCGGGCGCGACGGGCTCGGTCAACTGGTTCGGGAGGCCGGGGTCGGCCGCGCCGCGCAGCGCGGCATGCATGAGGGTGCCGAGCGCGACCAGCGAGAGCAGGGCCACAGAGGCGAGTGTGAGGCGGATCAGCCGTGGCAGGCGGGGTGTTCTGGGCATGATCCCAGGCAGCCGATCTCTCAGATCGACCCACGCCGGTCCCCCGCCGGGCCCGGCATAGGCTGGGGAGCTGCCGTCTCGGCCTTTCGCTGCCTGCCGCCCGCCTAGAGCAGACGGCAGTCTCGATCAGGCAGTGGAAAGCCCCCGCCCGCCACAACCACTCGCCAATCACCGTAAGAAACGATCCGGGCCGCTGTCAACGAAGAGATCAGCCCGGGACATGGTGGGGCCGCCGGCCGGGGGCACCCGCGCCCATGCCGCCGGGCGCCACCGGGCGCCACCGGGCGGTAGCCGTCCCGCAGGCCGGCCATGCGACGCTTGTTAGGCTTGGGGGGTGATCTTCCGCTATCTCCCCGTGCTCCGCGACACGCCCGAGGTCTTCGTCATCCTGATCGGCGCCTTCGCCGTATCGATGCTGATCGGCCTCTCGGTGCACGAGTTCTCGCACGCGCTGGTCGCCGATCGTCTCGGCGACCCGACGCCCCGGCGAGCGGGCCGTGTCTCGCTCGACCCCCGCCGCCACCTCGACCCGCTCGGCTCCTCGCTGATCTTCCTGATCGGGTTCGGCTGGGCGAAACCGGTTCCGATCAACCCCATGGCCACGGCCAACGCCAAGCAGGCGCTGGCCATGATCTCGACCGCCGGCCCGATCTCCAACCTGACCCTGGCGGGCCTGGCGGGAGTGCCGATCCGCATGGGCTGGGTCCCCTTCTGGCATCCCTTCGTCGACCCACGCCTGGCCAGCGAGTGGGCGCGCATCTGGACCGAGACGCCCGGGGACCTGGTCGGGCTCTTTCTCGGCACCATCGTCTTCCTCAACCTCCTCCTCGCGGCCTTCAACATCCTGCCGATCGCGCCCCTCGACGGCTTCAACGCCGCCGTCGGCCTGCTGCCCCGGGACCTTTCCCGGCAGTTCGCCCGGAGCGCCCCCTGGGGGCCCGGCATCCTCCTCGCGCTGATCATCGTGCCCCGCCTCGGTGGTCTCCCGTTCGACCCGCTCTTCAGCTTCATCGGACCGATCATCAACTTCTTCCTCTGGCTCTTCGTTGGTGACGCCTCGCCCTTCCGCTTTGGCTAGCGGGCCCCGGGCCGCCGTCCGATCCCTCCTCCGGCGGGCGCTCTCCCCGCTCGTCTCTTTCGTGCCCTACCGCGTTCGCCAGTGGTGCTCCGGGCTGAGGACGGCGGTCGAGCCCGCTGATGCCCTGGTCGTGCGCGAGCTGCTTACTCCCCGCGAGCTCCGCCTCTTCCTGGTCCAGCGGCCGCGCGACCGGCGCCATGCCGTGCTGACCATGCGCGCCGTCGAGCGGATGGCCCTGGGGGCAGGCCGAGAACCGTCACCTGAGCTCAGGAAGGCGGCGCTCCTCCATGACGTCGGCAAGGGCGCGGTCCGTTCGCGCGAGCGGGTCGCCTACGTCGTGACGAGTGCCCTCTGGCCCCGGCTCCTCGGGCAGATCACCCGTGAGCCGCCCGAGGGGCCGCAGGGAGACGGCTGGCGAGCCGCCCTCTGGCGGCTCGACCAGCACCCCGCCCTCGGGGCCGTCCAGCTGGCCGCCGCCGGGGCCGAGGCCCGGGTGGTCTGGCTGACCCTTGCCCACCACCGGGAGCGGGATGCCGCCGCCGACCGCGAGCTCGGGTGGCTGGCCGCCGCCGATGAGGCGGTCTGAGGGGCGAGATGAGGGTGTCGCTGCTGGTAGCATGTCTCTACTATTTTGTGCGCACAAGCCCGTCGGCTGCGTAGCGGGGAGGGTCAGCGTGGCAGTTGCGGGCGGTGTGGCTGATGGCTAGCCTCAATCCTGGCAGAGGCACCGCGGCGGGGGCACAAGGGTCACTGTGATCGAGATCATCCTTGTTGGTATGGCCGCGGCAGCCATCATCCTTGCCGGGCGCATGATGTTCGGCGATCGTGCATCCCGGCCCGACAATCGCAGTGGTCAAGGCGCTAGGGAGGCCCACATGGTTCCACCGCACCAGGACAAGGACTTCTACCACGTCCCCCATCTGCTCACCATTATCATCACCTTCGGCGTCTGGCTCCCGGTGTGGCTGGCACGCTGGACGATGCACAAGATCGACCGGACGCGTGAGGCGGTATACGACATCGAGCTGCAGTTATACGACATCGGGCTGCAATTGGAGGACGTCCAGACGCTCCTCACGAGCGACGGCCCTAGCCGTGCTCCGCCTACGCCCCCAACACGGTCGCCGTCACCGCCGAGACGGCGGAGATGATAGCGGCTCCGGCCGCTGCCCCGCCGATCCAGCGCAGCAGCCCGATCTCCGTCTCAAGGCGCACCATTCTCGCCACCAGGCCCGGGTTACCGTTGCCGTGGATGGCGGCCTTGATCTCCCGAATCTCGTCCAGGATCAGTTGCTCGACGCTCGGGGTCATGATTCCGCCGATCCCCACACCTTTGCATCCAGGCTGCCCGTAGTGCTGCTAGCCACGACCACCTGCTGGTCGCTGCTGAGGAAGCAGTCGAGCTGCGCGGCCCCGCCGCCCGGACTCAGCGACAATCCCGTCCCGCCGGTGATGGTGTAGACGAGACTCGTACCTATTGGCTCCCCGGCTGACCAGTCCGGGGGCACAACCCACGCCTTGACGTTGATGGTGCCGGTGCTGACGTTGGCGAGGTGTAGCTTCGCCAGGATCTTCTCACCCAGCGCTCCGTTGCCCACGGCGGTCGGGGTCGTGCCGACTGCCTTTGCCTCGCCGATGTTCTTGTAGCCGAATGCCATTGGGATTCTCCCTAGTCAGCCGAGAAAGATGCTGCGGACCAGGGCGATGCCGGAGCCGCCGGCCCCGCCGTCATTCCCGGCCCCCTGCCCGGCACCACCTGACCCGCCCGCCGCCGTCAGCGTCCCCTCCGCGATCAGCGTTCCGTAGAGGGCCAAGACGAGGCCCCCGCCTCCGCCTCCGCCGGCGTGTGTATTTGTGTTGGGGCCGTCCTCGCCGTCAGTCCCGCTCGAAACGATGGTCCCGGCGGAGTTGTCGAACTCGGTGGCGTAGACAAGGACAGCCCCTCCGCCCACACCTCCGGCTCCGCTGGTGGCGGGGGCGTCCCCGGTCTCGGCCCCGCCGGCGCCGCCGCCGCCTGTCCCGTCGCTCCCAATAGAGTTGGAGGATCCCGCCTGGCCGGTGCCGCCCCCGCCGCCGCCAACTGGGTTCGAGCTGGTGGCGTTAAACACGGCTGACAGCAGGGGGCCGAGCTCGATGCGGCCGATAGCGGTTGCACCGGCGCCGCCCGCGGTGCCGCTGCCCGAAACGCCGCCGCGGGCGGCAGTAAGCGAAGTAGGGAGGGGACTGCCCGAAGTGCCGGTGCCGCCCCCCAGCCCGCTGGCCGTGATGGTCCCCCCGTTCGTGAACCTGCCCCGGCAAACGATGATGCTGCCCGCTGGGTCCGCTGTAAGCGTCACGCCGCTGGCGACCGCGAGGTTATTAGTGATCAGCAGATCCGGCAGGGTGTCGTCGGCGCTGTAGGTCTTGTCCGGGGGGGTTACGAGTGCAACCCCGAAGTCGCCGAGGGCCAGACTGCCGAAGCCGTCCGGTCGCGGGGGGTAGACGATGATGGCCATGTGTACGTCTCCTTAAGTTAAGGCAGTGCGATCAGTGTCGCCAGCGGGTGGGGGGCGGGAGTGAGTTCCACCCTGCCTTCCCCCGTGCCAACCGACAGCTCGTCCTTGTTCGGGTTCCAGACCATCGCCCCCTCCGCCACCTGTGAGGGCATCGGGTCGTTGGGCACGGTGAGAGAGGCGGGGGCGAAGCTAGTCGTCGTCAGCACCCCTGCGCTGTCGACCGCCACAACCTCCGTGCCGTCGGGGTTGCGCACGACCATCGAGCCGCCCTCGCTCAGGGTGACCACGAAGTCGTTCCCGGAGCTGGCGCGGAAGTGGTAGGCGTCGGCCCCCCCCTCCATGCCCTGCAGGTGGTTGACGATCTCCTGGATGTCCTCGGCAACGGCGTCGTTACCGGGGGTGAACGTCGGCAGCGGCATGGTCGTCTCCTAGCTGGAGTCCGGGACAGTCACGCCCTCTTCGGCGGGGGCGCCGGCACCGCTGCGATTGACCGCCCGCAGTGCGAAGACGTAGCGGGTGCCGGGAACAAGCTCAGTGACGGTGTACGACGTAGCGCCGGGCTCGATGTTCGTCCAACGGAACCAGGCGTCGCCCTCCCTGCGGTAGCGAACCTGGTACTTCGTGACGGTGGAGTCGCCGGGATCGTCCCAGGCGAGGGTCACGTCGCTCACGCCCGCCGTCGCTGTGACCCCAGTTGGGGCGCCAGGTACTGGAGGGGGCGGCGTTGCTTCCCCGGGCGCCCAGACCCGGCCACTGTTCCACGCACCCTCGTTCCACACGAGGATGCCCGTTGTCTCCGTTAGCTCGCTGATCTCCGCGAGCGTCACCTGGAAGACGCCCTTGTCGTCCGCATCACGCTGTCCCTGAACGTCCAGTATCTCGACGGCGAAGGAGCGCTCCTCGCGGTAGAGAGTGGCGTGCCTCCCGGCAGCCCGGAACAGGTGCCGTTCCTGCTCGGTGGGGCCGAACGTCGAGGGGGCGCCGAAGCGGGTGCCGCCTCCCGACAGCACATCGATGACCCACTGCCGCCGACGCGGGGGGCTGGGGGTCACGTCCCACACCTGGCTGAGCAGCACCGGCGTGACGCGCGAGTGACCGGCGCGGAACGTGTCCACGAAGCGGATCCGCCGAAACACGATCTCCGCCTCGCCGACCCGGGAAGTGTTCACTCCGTCGGCGGTGGCCCGGAGTTGCACCATCGGCGTCGCGGACTCGTCTAGCTCCGCCGCGATGGCCACGCTCTGGGCAGCGGAGGCGCCCCGCACAATCGCCCGCGTGCCGTTGAGGCGCTTATCGAACGCCTGCGCCCCGACGGTGTGCCAGGAGCCGACCAGCATTCCCTCAGCCTCGAACCGGCAGTGCTCGTCGCTGGCCGGGTCAAGCCCGTGGCGCGGCTGGATGAAGTAGACCGCCCCCTCGCCGTACCCACAGGCAAGCACTGGGTTCGTGGGATGAATCTCCCCGGCTCCGAAGACCTGCATCGCCAGGCAGTCGCGGGGGCCGAAGTCGGCGACGATGTGCCAGACACCGCCGACGTACTTCCAGATGTAGGTGTGGCCCGGCCCCTTGGCGGCGGCGTACAGCGCCTCCCGGTCCTCTGCGAGAGCGGTTATGTCGCCCGCTACTTCCGCGTTGCCGCGCATGCCGTTGGTCGGCCACACGGCCGAGAAGGCAGTGTCGCCCAGTGGGTCGTAGCGCAGCAGGGCGCCGCCGTAGACGGTGTAGACGGACCCGTCGCGTGAGTAGAGGGTCGGGCTGCCGTTGCCCGTGGTGCGGTAGACGGCCTCATAGAGGTGGCCCTGCGTCGCCCCGTCGTAGCGGAAGAATCCCTCCTCCTTCATCACGAACAGGGCATCGTTCGCCTGCAAGAAGGCGGAGACCGTCTCGGAGGCGTGGCCGATCTGGTCCGACGCCGACCACTCAACGCCACCGTCGCGACCGTCAGTCGTGTTGCTGACGGCTCCGCCCTCTTCGACGCCCCACAGCACCGCCTCCCCTTCCGCCGTGCCCCGCACAGCGAAGTACAGGAAGCGGCGGTCGGACTCGGACTCCGCCCAAGTGCGTCCGCCGTTCTCGCTGTAGTCGTAGGCAGCGTCAGGACCGCGTGCGGCGTAGAGAACGCCCGACATCTCCACGATGTCCGTGTAGTCGGCCAACCCGCCCGCCGAACGCTGCACCCACCCCTGGTCGCCCACGTCCCACTGGAAGACCACGGGGCCGGTGAGGGCGAAGGCGCCGAAGGAGCTGCGGTAGAACTTGACCGGCGCTACCGGCAGGCCCGCCATCGGCTGCCGCGCGGCGGCCAGCATCGGAAACCCCCAGGAGGTGTCCACGCCGGAGGCGACGTTGTAGAGGGTGGTCTCGTCGGACTCCCGCACGCCGGCGCCGCCAGAGAAGCCCTCGAAGGGAATGGCGACGCTGATGTTGGGCGGCACGTGGCCGTAGGAGAATGCGTCCTGCCGCACGGCGGGGAGCAGGCTGGGTGCCAGCCCCTCGCGCCACGCCGGGGCGCCGTCTGCGCCTTGGGCGAGAACGTAGCCCACCTTGACACCGCTGTGCTCAAGGAACAGGTCGTAGCTGCCAGGCTCCACACGGGACACGGGTCAGGCGCCCCACGGACCGCGAATGCCGGGGTCGTAGGGCAGCGCGTAGTCAAACTCCCCGCCCAGCTCTTCGAGACGGCTACGGGCCGCCCCCACCCGAACCGCCAGGCGGGGCTGCGAATCGACCGCCATCCCCAGGCCTGTGAACAGCTCCTGCGCGGCGAGGGTCGCCAGCACCTCGCCCGCGTCAGCATCAAGCTCCATCGTGCTGGACCCCTGCGTGGCTGGGTCGGCCCCAAGGGGGGAGAGCACGTCCCGTCCGGTGATACGGAGCTGGTGACCCCGCGCCGGGGGGTAATCGAGTAGGAGGCGTCGGTGCTGACCGGAGCGCACGACCCGGTAGCGGTGGCGGCGGCCGGTGTAGATATCGGGAGGATCACCGTAGGCAGCCCAGGCTCGGTTCCAGTAGGCCACCATCGCCTCACTAGACCCCACGTCCACCTGGATGTTGCGGCTGTTGTTGTGGGCGACATCGCGACGGACTCGCAGCAGCTCCCAGCCCTCCCCCTGGTGCAGGTTGGACTGTGTGTTGCCGGAGCCATCGGTGATGCGTAGAAACACAGCGTCGGCGTGACGGGAGTACACCCACGCCCAGAACGACAGGCGCCGCCCTGGCGCCATCGTGTCTAGTACCTGTCCGTAGTCGGCGGCGCCGGGGTACGAGAGGCGGGTACAGCCCTGATCATACTTCGGAATCTCTCGATCGCTCGGCGAACGCGACACGATGTTGGCAGTCCCCACGGAGGAACCCCAGCCCCAACCCGCCGTACTGTCGCCGACGGGGCTCCTGAGCAGGTTCCACTCCTGCCGGGAAGCGAGGGGGACTTCCTCGACGATCGAGAACGGCCCCGTGCGGAGCGTCGGCGGCAGGTCGAACTCCCGCCGCTCCCCGTCCCCGAACAGCGTCTCGTCACGGTGGACGCGCGAGAGGCGCGGAAAGGCTATGCGGCGGGCGCGATCGAGTGCGCGGAACTTCGCCTGCGGGGACCAACGGTGCAGCCCGTACCTGTCCGCGTCAGCCACCTGCGCAGCGAAGGGCGGACTGACCGTCAGGGTGTTGCTGCCGTTGCCGATGACCAGGCGTTCGGCGTGCTGGTTCGCGCCCGACGTCACGCGCACCCACTGCCCCCGCAGGGCGTCGGTACCCTGTTCCCGCAGCCGCTCGTCCACGATCGTGCCCCCGCCGGAGGCGCCGGGAGACGTAGCGGCGCTCGTCCACTCGTCCTCGATGACGCTGTTCAGCAGGGTCAGCAGCTCCTCGCCGGTCAGCTCAGCCACGAGCGGCGATGCCGAACTCGCTGATCGCGCCGGCGTAGTTGATCACCGCCGCCACGGACAACGACGCGCCGTTAGCGATTGTCACGGTGCGATGCACCACGTCCGGGTGCGTAGTCGGCTTGGCCATTGGCTGTTTACCTGGTCAGGCAGCGGCGGGCCAGGGAATCGGCCCGCCGCCCCGCTGTTACGTACCGCGCGGCAGCCGGAAGCAGGCCACGTGGACGTTCTGGTCGGCGATCGCAACGCGCAGCGAGCCGTCGTTCTGCATGAAACGCGCAGCCTCGACGGGGACGATTACGCAGTTGCCGCTCGATACGGTGATCTCCTTGTCCCCCAACCCGGCCAGCATCGCGGGCGGCTTGTCACCCGCCTTGAGCGTGGCCTTCGCGGCGCCGCCGCCGTTCTCGTAGAGAACGAGCAGCACCTTCTCCGGGCGGGTGATGTCAGAGATGACGGCCACGTTAGTGGCGTCCACCTCGACGGCGACGCCGGTGTCAGCGGCCGTGAGCACGTCCCCGCTGGCGGCGTTGGCACTCAGGTTGGCGGTCGTGACGGCTTCGTCAGCCATGTCCTACTCCTTTACGCCGCCGCCGTGGCAGCGACAGACGCGAGGCGCGAGGGGTCAATCACCTTGCGCCCATAGAGGTGCAGGCCGCGCATACCTGTCCCGTAGTTGCTCTCGAGGCGGAGCGTCTCGACCTCGTTGATCTGCTCAGCGAAGGCGGCAGCGCCCTTGTCGCCGGCGACCACCGTGTAGGCCGAGCTGCTGACCGGCACGTTGTTGGACACGTGGACGGTGAACCCCGCCGCGCGCCCCACCATGCCGTTCTTGAGCCGGCCCAGGTTCTCGCTCGTACCGAACGAGACGAAGCGCGGGTCCTTGAGCAGCATTCCCTCGTACCACGGGGGGATGACCGCCCAGCGACCGGCCTTCAGCACGTTGTTACCGGTCAACTTGACGCCGAGGTCCACCAGGATCTCGTAGGCGTCGTCGTTGCCGGATGCCGTGCCAACGGAGCTTGCCGCGCCCAGCTTGTTCGCCGTAGGAACGCCAGCCGCAAGCACCGAAGCGAGATCGGCGTCAGCCTTATCGCTCAGACCCCAGGCCGCCTCCTCCATGTAGGCGTCCATCAGCTTCGGCGTCTGCTGCGCCTTGTCCACATCGTCGATGCGGAACGAGAAACTGTTGGCCTGGTCCACGACCAACACTACGGTGTCGCCCGTCGGGTTCTCGTAGGTCAGCGACGTGCTGTTCTTGCTGTATGGGGAGACCGCGATCCGGCCCACCGTGTGGATCCGGACGCTATCCCCCGCACCCTTGATCTCCCCCTCCCAGTCACGGGTGACGAGGGAGGCGTAGACGTGGTCATCGTTCAGGTTCTTGTTCAGCCGCGCAGACCAGACCTGCGGGATGAAGTTGTCCGAAGACATCGTTACCTCTCGTGGACGAGGGAGCGGGCTAGGCGCCCTGCGCCAGAACCTTGTTCACCTCGTCCTGGTCTAACTCCTGAATCTGTTCGGCGGTCATCGCCCGCAGCCGATCCAGGGTGAGGGTGCTGGCGCCTGCGCCCGCCCGCTCCGCCGAGACCTGCCCGGCTCCTGCGGCCTTGCGCTCGCTGCGCCTCGTCTTGCGGTCGGCAAGGCGGTCCACTGCGCGCCGCATGAAACCCTCAGCCCGGCGATAGTCGCCGCCGGACTCGGACTCCGCGCGGTCCCACACGTTCTGTGGGATCGCAGTAGCGTCCACCCCCTTGGCTTCCGCGTAGACGAGGATCCGCTGACCCACTTCCCGCGCCTCTGCCGCCGCCCGAGACTGGGCGGTGACAGGCGGCACACCTGGATTGGCCGGAGCAGAATGCTCCGCCAGGCGGGCGGCAACCTCGGCCTGCACCTGCGCCTTGCTCGTCAGTTCGGCGAGCCGGGAGCGGGCGCCCTCGTCCAACGTGGGAACAAGGGCCTCGGTCAGAACCCCCACCTGCTGCGCCAGCAGATCAACGCCCGACAGCCGGTCGTTGAAGCCGCGCAGGTCTCTTTGCAGGGCGCCGACCTGGCCCAGCTCGCGTCTCGCGGATTCGCGGAACGAGCCAAGCGCCTCGACTTCCTGCCGCAGCTCGCCCACCGCCCCGCGGGCGTCGAACTCACTGCTCTCGAATAGGTCGTCGAACAGACCGTCGTCGTGGGCGGAGCTACCGCCGGCGTCGTCGGTGCTGCTCTCGGACGTACCCTGTGACTCGGACTGTCCGGTCTCGTCGGCCGCCGGGCCGTTCTCGATGCGGGCCGCTCCGGTAGCGGCGGCATCGGTCTCGGTAGCGGGGCCTCCGTCCTGGGGGTCTGACACTGGGTCTAATCTCCTCCCATTATATCATATGATGTATATGATATCAAGTTTTCTGCGTCATCTTCTATCAACTTGTCACGGCCAACTCGGGCGCGTGTTGCGCCGAACGGGCCGTGAGGCACGTCCCGTAGCCAGCAAGGCGGCATCGAGCGCGGGATTCAAGCGACGCAACACGAACTTGCGCCGGTCTGCGTACCTGTCCATCGCCTTGCGCAGGCGGTCGAGACGGTGGGCCATAGGGTTGCCCTGGAGGCGGGCCAAGTTGAGCGCCCGAATGAACTCCGTGTAGCTGTTGATTTCGACACCGGGCGTAGCGGCGTTCACGGCGCCCCGCAGCCGCTCGAACGCCTCCTCTGCGACCTCGTAGTAGCCGGATTCGGCGATCAGGGCCTTCGCCGCGAAGTAGCCCGCCGCTTCCGGGGCGTGCTCCGCGACCCGCAAGTCGTCGAGGGACTCCCGGGCAGCGGGACTGACGCTCCCGTACAGCTCCGCTCGCATCACGTCCACCAGCGTCCAGTCGATCAGGCCGGAGCCGTCCACGCGTGCCTCGTCCACGATCTCGTACCAGCGGGAGACAGCGGTGCGTGTCTCACTGTTGGCTTGCGGATCCCCGAGACCGAGAGCCGCCCACGCCGCGTCCCGCTTCGCGGACGCGACGCGCTGCGCCTCCTCGACCCCCTCCGCCACGGCGTCACGGGAGAACCCCTGCGCTAGGGAGGCCACAGCCCCTCGCTCGGCTTCGAGGCGTTCCGCGTCGATAGTGGCTGACCGCTCGCGGAAGGTCCGCAGCGCCCGCGAGCCCGTCTCGTGACGCATCTCCTTGAGCCGCGGGAAGCGCTGCTCAAGGTCCTGCTGCTCTCCCGGCGTCAGTTCCTCCCAGAGGCCGTCATGGTGCTCGAAGGCGACGGCGTTGCGCAGGTCGGAGAGCGTTTGCGGTGTGCTGCGCAGACCCACCAGGTCGGCGGCGACGCCGGCGGTGATGCCCTGCTCGATGGCGCTCTGCACGACGAACGGCAAGGCGCTGGTCAGAGCGTGCACCACGAAGTCGCCGCCGTTATCCACGGTCTCGAAGGGCAGCACGTCAGCGTGCCCCCGGCTCGCAAACTCCACCACACCGAGACCGAGCTGGGCGCCGGGGGCGGCGCGGCTCATGTAGAAGCGCACCAGGGGGTTCTCGTATGAGTCGGCGGTGAGAAAGCCGCTGGGGTTGGAGACAGCCTGGGCGGCGAACTGCGTGATGGCACGCACTTGGCCTCCCACACCGATCCACTCCCCGTTGATGTTGAAGCCAAGGAACTTCCGCCCGTTGAGCGGGTTCAGGCCCTCCAGAATCTCGCTCTCGGGCTTGTCGAGGGCGGAGCCGACCAAGTAGTAGATCCCAGCCGCCGCACCCGCCAGCCGCATCAGACTGACAAACGCCTCCTGCCCCTGCGGCGTCCAGGGGCGGGCGGCGTCGGCGGTGAGGGCGATGGTCGAGCGCAGCAGGCGCGGGGAGAAGGCGAGCATGACGCCCTCCAGCGCCCGCTGCCGGGGCGACAGGGCGAGGGCGCGGGTATCGAGTCCGCCGGTCATGTTGCGGATGTACTGGGCCAGCTCCGCGTCGGTCCCCTTCCACGTCGGGATCAGCGCCTCCCACAGCTCAACGCGGGCCACAGTCAGCCCCGTCTCGTAGGCCTCCTGGAAGCGGGAGAAGCCCGGCGCCGAACGCAGCAGGTGCCTCGCACCGCGTCCGATCGGTGTGCGGGCCGTCGTCTGGACGCCGCGTGCCGTCAAGGAGAAGAACTCCGACTCCCCGACGGGAACCCCGGCGGCAGCCATGCGCTGGACGGAGGGGAGGTGCACTCGCAGGTACTCCCCCTGCGTCCGGGGTTGCAGCCACGCCTTGAAGTGCAGTCCCGCCATCCGCCCCCAGGCGGCGGGGTGGCGCGCCAGCAGCGGCAAACCCTGGATGAACGGCATCGAGAAGTCGGCAGTCGCCGCCGCCTGCCGCCACGCCGACGTGATGTCCTCCACTGAGCCTTCGAGCACCCCCAGGGCGTTGGTCGGCCGCCCCGTGTTGCCATCAATCCAGCCGCCGAGCTTCCGCACAGACTCCGTGGTCTCCACGAAGCCGTTGCGCCAACGGGTAACGGGGATCCGCTCCCCTTCCGTGCGCCCGAACACCGGCCCCGGCACCCACTCCGCCTTCTTTGCCCGCTCCAGCTCCACCTTGTAGGCGGCGCGGGCGGGCTGCAGGCGGCGGCGGGCGGCAACAAGGTCCGCCTCCAGACCACGCACCTCCTGCTCCGCCTCGTTGAAGACGCGCTGGCGGTTCGTAATCCGCTGTGCCTGCCGCCCGGCTTGCACGAGGCGCGTCTCGCTCAGCCGCGTGCGGGCGTTTGTGAGGCGGCGGTGCGCGGCGCGCAGCTCCCGCTGGACGGCCTGCTGCCCCCGCGCCGCCGTCACCAGCTCCTCGATAACTTCCGGCTTCCGGGCGCGCACGATGTCCTTGGGGATCGTCCGCACCGCTTGCATCGCGTCGGCAAGCTGCTTCTCGGCGAGCATCTCGTAGCCGCTACGCAGGTAGATTTCGAGGCTTCTGCGGGGGTCGGCGTACACGACATCGCCGTTGGAGACGGCCTCGGTCACGTCGTCCACCACGCGGACGAGGAAGGAGTTGGAGGGGCGGCTGAACTCCGCCTGCCCGGCGCTCAGTGCCTGCCGGGGGAACTTCAACCCTTCCTCGGTCGCCCACGTCTGCGGAACCAGACCCTCGTCAGCCAGCAGCCCGTTCATCTGCCGGATCGACTCCCGCATGTCGCGGTGGACCTCGCTCTGCACCTCGTCGAGGCCGAGTGGCTTGGGGTCGTCCAGGATGTCGAGCACGTGCCGCCCGAGGCTACGGGCGATGCCGTTCTCATCCACGTCGAACACGGACGTGCCGCGCAGCCGGGAAGTGCGCGCGTCCCACACTGCCGAGACCGTCGTGCGGGCGGCCGACTCCCCGACGGCTCGTTGGCGGAAGTAGGTGGAGTAGTTCTGCCCAAACGGATCACGGAGCAAGGCGGAGGGGTTGACACGGTTGGCGAAGAACTCCACAACCTGCCGGATCGGCGCCGGCCCCATGTCTTCCGGCAGGTGGGCGAGTGCGGCGCGGGTCTGCTCGAAGTCCGGCAGGGCGGCCACCAGGGGCTCGGGCGCATCGCTTGCCGCTTCCGGCACCGCGCCCCTGACCGCAGCCCGCGGCGCAACGGCACGGGCGGCCGTCACCCCGCCCGCCAGCGCGGCAGCCAGCGGCACGGCCACCTTGAGCACGCCCGGCACCGGAGCACCGCTCTCCTCGGCCGCATCGAGCGCGACCTGTGCCCCCTTGCCCGCTGCCCCGGCTCCGAGCCCGAGGGCCGTCTCCCCAGCCAGTCGACGGGGAAGACCGCCCTGGACGGCGGAACGGGCGACCAGTCCCGCGCCCCGGAACCCCACGCGAGCGCCTAGCGCCCCCGGCACCAGCGTGGCGGGGGCGGCCACAGTGTCGAAGGCGAAGCGCAGCGCCCCGCCCACGCGGGGCACCTCGTCCAGGGCCTCGCCGATGTCGGTACCGAGGGTGTCCTGCCCGAACCCGGCGCCGATCAGGTTGACGGTGCGTTCGCCCGAGAGGAACGTCTGGGCGGCCCCTCCTGCCACGTCACGCACGCCCTGCGGCACGAGGCCGCGAAAACCGCTCGCAGCGGCCCCCAGTACCCCTCCGTCGTCTGGAGGGGGCTCAGGGGCCGCAGGAAGGGGCTGAGGGGCGGCGCGGGGGCGCGGCTGCGGCTGCCTGCCCCTGCCCAGCGCCTCGCGCAAGCGCCGCACCTGCTCTGGCGTGAGCGGCATCAGCGGGCCAACCGGGCGCGCCGGAACCCAACCGGCTGCTGCGGACCGAGGAAGCGGGCGCGGGACTCCTGCTCCAGCTCGTCAACGGTGATGCCTTCACTGCGGCGCAGGACGGTGTCGAGGGCACCGCGTTCGTCGGTGGTCAGGCGCCGGAACTGGCTCGGCGGAGGCGTGGGAGTACCCCCGGTTCGCTTGAAATCACGCACCTGGCGCCCGAACAAGATGTCCTGGACCGCAGGCGGAGCAGTGGTGATGGCCCCCTCGGGAGAGGCGAGCCACGCCCGGCGGGCTTCCTCCTCGCGCTGAGCGGCAAGGTCGCTCTCGTAGGCCGCCAGATCGCGCTCGTACGCCTCCTGCGCCAATTGGAAGCCGGGTCGGTCCACAACCGTGCGCGTGCGGGGCCGGGCGACATGGTCGATCAACGCCTGCTGGTAGGCGTGCTCGCTGGTCACGGGAGTCGGGTCGAAGCTCGACTCCATCAACTTCTGCACAGCGCGCCACAGCTTTGGGCTGCGCTCCCCGGCCTGCAACCGGGCATTCAGGTCCGCCACCCCCTCTGTCCGCCCCTGCATGAACGTGGCCCTGCGGTCAGCAACCTCCCCCGGCGTCTCCGGGTACTCCTCCCTCGTCGGAGCCGGACCGCGCGAGACCTGCTGGGTGGCCGTGAAGTCCGCCTCGCGCGGCGCCGCCGGGGCGGTCAGACCCCGGAAGCCGGGTGGCCCGCTCAGGCCACGGAAGCCGGGCGGCGGGTTGAAGGCCAGCGGGTCCAGCGCCCCGACGCCGCGCGGCTCTACGCCGCGCAGGTAGGAGGCGGCGCCGAGGAAGTTGCGGCCGGAGGCCAGTAACTCGGCCCCGAAACGGTCACGGTCGAGCTGGTGGCCGAGATCGAACTGCCGCGTCTCCTCTTGCAGGCGCTCCCGGTCGAACCCCAGCCGTTGCAGGAATTGGCGGTCCTCCTGGGCGAGGCGGTCGTAGTCGAGCCCGAGGTTAGCGAGAAAGTGCCGGTTCTCCTGCGTGAGGCCTTCCCGCCCGAGGGCGATGTTCTCGGCGTGGTGGCGGTCATCCTGGCTGAGCCGCACGTTGAACTGGCGGGCGCTCTCCCCGCGGTCCGCTTCGTCCAACTCGGCAGTCTCGTCGAACTGGCGGACGCGCTCCGCGCGGTCCGCTTCGTCCGATGCCTTCTGGTAGCCAAGCTGCAACTGGTTGAACTCGGCAGTCTCGTCGAACTGACGGACGCGCTCCGCGCGGTCCAGTTCGACTCGTGCGTCCTGGAGGGCGCGCTCGACGATTCGCTGTTCCCTGCTCCACGCCCCAAGTGGACTCCCATCCACGGGATCGAGCGCCAGCAGATAACCAGTGTCCGGGTCCACGTCGTAGAGGAACAGGTCTCCGTCGTGGACCGCCTGGATGCGGCCGTCATCGAGGACTCGCACACTGTCGAACGCCACGAGGAGGGCGTCCTTCAAATCCTCGAGCCAGTCTTCCTCCTCGGCCGGGCCAGTGGGACCGAGTGGGGTAGGCGGGGGGCCCACATGGCGCTTAAGGTTGCCGTAATGGTCAGGCATCAGGCGGTCCCATCAAGGTCTGCATGACGGACGGCAGCGCTTCGGCGATCGCCGCCCGGTCTCCGGCTTCAAGTAGTCGCTGCACGTCGTCGAGGTTGAGCCGGAAGGGGTCCTCGACGACGGAGTAGGCGTCGGTGATGGAGCGCAGCGCCTCCGCCGAGCGCACGGCGGCCCCGGCAGCGATGTCGAACACGGCCTGCGCCCGTTCCCCGGCCATCAGGCGTTACTCAGGTCCGGCCGCGAGAGCCGGGCGTCTTCCTGGGCCTGCTGGATGACCCGCTGACCGGGCGCCAGCGGACCCTCGGTTGCCGCTACACGGGCCTCCGCCGACAGCTCGTCGCCGCCGGGCGGGCCGCCCTGCTGCCCCTCTGGCACTTCGAGGCGCCGCACCATCGAGTTGCGAATCAGCTCCGCCGCCGGCCCCAGCGCCGCCAGCGAGAGCAGCGTGCGCAGTTGCCGCTGTTCGGGGGAGCGGAACGCCTCCTCCTCCTCGCGCCGCAACTGCTCCTGGTAGGGATCCTCGATCCCGATGTTCTCCATCACCTGCTGCTCGGAGAGACCGGGCAGCCGCACGAAGGCGTCCATCCACAGCCGCGCCTCGATGCGGTCGAGGGCGGCCTGGTCGCTCGTCCCGAGCTGGACGCTGTTGGCGTAGAAGCCGTCGATGTCCTCCGGCCCCAGCGTCACCTCCGCCCCGCCGCCGCCGGTGCTGCCGAACAGCGTCACCGGCTGCTCGATCACCCGCTCGATGTCCTGCAAGACCTGGCGGTTGACGGCGGCGACCAGGGAGCGCAGGTGGGCCACGGGGCGGTGCAGCTTGGCGGCGGCGTTGCGGACCACGCTGTCGGCTTCGGTAGCGGTGTCCACACCGCGCAGCGGAACCCCGCCCAGGGCCTCGAACTTAGTCAGCTCGTTGGACCAGCGCCCAACCTGGGCGAGCAGGGCGAAGACGGACTCCGGCAGCTCCGGCCAGCGCAGAATCTCAACGCGTTGCGAGTCGGGGTCGTCGAGCCGGATGCGCTTGCCCGGGCCTACCTCCACCCGCTGCTCCTCGGTCAGCCCGTAAGTGATGACCATCGGGAAGGTCGAGACCATCAACTGGGCGTTGGCCGCCGTCGCCTGCTGCGCCTCGGCGTCGAGCAGGGAGTGCTGCCGCCGCAGCATCCCCACGTAGAGCTTCTCGGGGTCGCCGTCACGGTGGTGCTCTCCCCAGCCAGAGGGGCGGACGTGGTACGGGACGTACCCGGCGTAGTCGGGTCGCCCCTCCGTGGAGCGTGAGGTCGCCCAGGAATAGGGATTCGGGTCGTCCACCACCGGCTCGTCTTCAATCCAGACGACGTGGCGGCCCCGGTCGTCGCCCTTCGGCTTCGACCAGTATTCGACGAGCTGGACCAGATGCTGCGCCTGCTTCCCCCGCCACGAGTGGGCACCGGCGGGGTAGAGCCGCAGAGCGGTGCCGACCCGAATCTTGTACGCCTCGTACACGTAGCTCGGGTCGTGGGGGCGATCAGGGTCCTCGAACACCGTCTCCGGCGAGGGCGCCGAGACCTCCCAAAGGAAGCCGTCCTCGCCCAGGCTGGCGTAGGCGGGGTCTTCCTCGGCGTCGGGCAGCAGGTCGAAGCGGACCAGCTTCTTGATGACGACCTTGCCGTCCTTGACCTGCTTCTTGACCCCCGCACTGAGCGGGTCGCCCCCCTCGACCTCGACCTGCTCCCACCAGAAGCGCAGCGCCTGCCGTTTACGCTCGGCGGTCTCCTGCTCCCGCTGACGGTTCCGCTCGGAGGGGCGCACGGGGACGCGGATGCGGGGAGTGGTCTGCACGTGGTCGTGGGCGTTTTCTACTGCGTTGTAGGCAGTCGGCGGCGTGATCGTGCGGACGTTCTCCTGCGCCCACTCCCGGGGGAGCAGGCGTTCGGCAAACCGCAGCTCGTAGTACGGGGCGTCGCGCTCGACGGCCGCCACGTAGCTGCTGTACACGCTGTCCCGCAGGGAGCGGAACTGCTCTAGCAGGTCGCGCAGCTCCGGTTCGTTACCAGGTGACATAGCTCTCGCTCACGGTTCCGCTCCCGCCGTAGGCGCCGTGGCGCAGCGTCAACGCCACCAGGCCGAGGGCCATCACACAGTCGTCGAAGTAGTTGGCGGGGGCCGCGTACTGGACGTTGCCGGCCGCGGTGACCTTCCGCCGGTAGGCCCCCAGCTCCCGGAGCAACTGGCCGTCGGCTCGCGGCAGGTGCAGCTCCCCGTGTTGCAGCATGCGGTTCAGGTTCTGCACGAGCTGGGTCTTGGTTTTCGAGGAGAACGTGAACCCCCGCACCACCACGCCGCGGCGGCGCAGGTAGTCGGTCAGCGGTTTCCCTACCCCGGTGTCGTCCGCGTGCAGCACGCGGCAGTGGTAGCGGCGGTAGAGGTCGTAGACCGCCTGCTCCACGTCGGGGTAGTCGAGCTTATTGACCCGGAGACGCTGCACCACGGTCTTCGACTCCGCGTCGGCGACGTAGGCGACGGTGTAGTCGCGCTCCTTCGCGACGTCGAGTCCCATCACGTACGGCTTGCCCTCGGCCGGCTCCGCCCAGCCGTCCACGTCAAAGCAGTGCCGGAAGGAGGGAAACACCTCCCCGCCGAGCGCCACCCACTGCCCGAGCAGCAGCATGCGGAACTCGTCGTCGGAGAGCTGCTCGCGGGCCAGCCGGATGCCGCGCGGGCTGATCCACTTGTTCTCGAAGCAGGAGACGGTGGCGCTGTGGTAGTCGGACTCGGACTCGTCCTGCCCCCGCAGCCACATCCCGTAGAACCAGCTCTGGTCGGGGATCACGTCCGGGGTGCCGGTACAGATCACGTCCGACTCGTGGCGCAGGATGGTGGGCAACCCCTTGGCCCACACGTCGTCCGGAATCTTCTGCGCCTCGTCGATAATCAGCTTCGTGAAGGTCGGGCCGGCGATGGCGTAGGGATCGTCGGCGCTGATCCACTCCAGCTTGGCGCCAGTCCTGCGGTCGATGATCACGTGGTCGTTGATGTTCTGGTAGTAGCGATCGGCCCCATCGGTGCGCCGTACCCAGCCGAACCAGCGATCCACCAGCATCCGTGCGTGCTTGAGGTCGAAACTCAGCACACCGACCCAGGGCGGAGTGCCGTTCTCCGTCGGGCGCCGCAGCCCCTCGTCCACCTCCGCAGCCGCTCCCGTGGTCTTGCCGCACTGCCGGGTCGTGCAGATCGCCCGGAACTGCTCGCGGCGGCCGTGCAGGTGGTCCAGCGCCCACCCATTCGGCGTGTAGCCGAGCGCAGCCCAGCGAACCAGAGGCAGCGGGGAGACACCGGCGGCGGGCAGCACGTCAGTCACCAAGTTCCAGCCAATCCGCGTCAATCACGCCATCGTCGAGAAGCTGCTTGCGCCGCTCGGCAGCTTCCTCCTCGGACACCGCGAACACCCCGACGGGAACGTCCCGAACCGACATGAGGAACTCCAACTTCTCCTCCTTGACGTTGACATTCGCCTCGATCGTCTCCTTGGCCTTCCCGGCCATCAGCTCGATCAGCTTGAAGGCGGTCTGCCCCTCCTTCTTGAACGCCACAGCATGCTTCTTGCGGCAGTCCTCGTGCGGGCACTGGATCAGTTGAGGGGACCCCTCCGCCGCCTCAATGGCGAGGTCCACCAGCTCATCCAGGCTGTGGGCCGCTTTCGGGTTCTCGGCCCGGAGCGGGGCGATTACCTGCTCCATCGCCTCGCGATAGGAGCGAGTCCGCTTGAAGGCGGTCTCTTTGCTCGTGGCGGCGGCGTCGTTAGCGCGGGGGTACCGCCCGCTGCCCTTCACCAGCCGCTTGGTAGCGGCACTGCGGACCACCGGCTTGCCGCGGTGCTGCCCGACCAACACCTCCAACTCCCCGTCCGGATTGACGGTGTGCCCCCCAGCGGTGCGAACCCGCTCCCGGAGAGGCGCCGGGACCAACTTCACGAGGGCAAGAGCGTCGTCGTACTTGATGGCTGGTCTTCCTGGAGCCCCGGCGGATTCCCACCTGCAAACCAACGTGCGGGACAGGTTCCGAAGGAGCGGGGCGATCACGTTCTCCGCCGGAGCCGCCTGTTGGTGGACGGGGCCGGGAGTCGAACCCGGCGTGCCCGGCAGCAGGGACAGGTGGCCCGTCTCCGCCGACCAGCGATCCGCTTCCCGCCTTGTTATGCCGCCCCGAGGTCGCTGGCACTGCACACAACATCCATCAGACGCGACCGGCCAATTATACCATATTTTGGCCATTTTACCAACGTTTAAGATGATGGCTGACATTGCGGGGCCGCAACATTTAATGCGCGACCGCAACATTTGTTGCGGCCCCGCACTTTTTCATGCGCGACCGCAGTACAAAGATCCCTTTCTGCCACGATTGGGCCTACAGAAACCCTTCAATCCTTCCCGGTAGCCCGTCCATCAGTCCGAGGACAGCCCACGAGGCAAATTGCGGGGGAGGACCACAACAGGTCTACCTATCCCGGCACCCGAGACCTGCACCCCCTCCCGGCCCGGCGGTGCTAGCGGCAGTGGTGTGAGCTGGGCAGTGCGGGGGGATCAGCGCCTCGCCAGGGCCAAATGGCCAGTGCACCGACCGCCGACTGGGGATAACAGTCCCTGCACAAACAAATGACCGCCTCGATGCGGAGATCGCAGGTGCGAGGAGACAGGGCGCGATCATTGGCTCTGGGTAGTGGGCTCTGGGCTCTGGGCTCTGGGCTCTGGGCTCTGGGCTCTGGGTAGTGGGCTCTGGGTAGTGGGCTCTGGGTAGTGGGCTCTGGGC
This sequence comes from Dehalococcoidia bacterium, assembly GCA_965249675.1. GTDB lineage: Bacteria > Chloroflexota > Dehalococcoidia > UBA2979 > UBA2979. The sequence goes on along the minus strand of OZ252250.1, from coordinate 260,112 downwards.
TCTGGGCTCTGGGCTCTGGGCTCTGGGCTCTGGGTAGTGGGCTCTGGGTAGTGGGCTCTGGGCTCTGGGTAGTGGGCTCTGGGCTCTGGGTAGTGGGCTCTGGGTAGTGGGCTCTGGGTAGTGGGCTCTGGGCTCTGGGTAGTGGGCTCTGGGCTCTGGGTAGTGGGCTCTGGGCTCTGGGCTCTGGGTAGTGGGCTCTGGGTAGTGGGCTCTGGGCTCTGGGCTCTGGGCTCTGGGCTCTGGGTAGTGGGCTCTGGGTAGTGGGCTCTGGGTAGTGGGCTCTGGGTAGTGGGCTCTGGGTAGTGGGCTCTGGGTAGTGGGCCCTGGGCTCTGGGTAGTGGGCTCTGGGTAGTGGGCCCTGGGCTCTGGGTAGTGGGCTCTGGGTAGTGGGCTCTGGGTAGTGGGCCCTGGGCTCTGGGTAGTGGGCCCTGGGCTCTGGGTAGTGGGCCCTGGGCTCTGGGTAGTGGGCTCTGGGTAGTGGGCCCTGGGCTCTGGGTAGTGGGCTCTGGGTAGTGGGCCCTGGGCTCTGGGTAGTGGGCTCTGGGCTAAGCACACCAGGTGACAGGTAACGGGTCACAGGTAACCAATAACAGTAGATCGCCACGAGGGGGAGATCAGAGAGCACACCTCTACAGTGTGGCTCTGCTTCTGCCTCTGCCTCTGGATCCTGGATCTCTCCATCGTGGCTCAACCTGTTAACGGTAAGGGTAACTAGGTGACAGGTGATCCTCTACAGTAGGGGTAGGTAAAGAGGATCAGGGAGTACATCACATGTCATCCGGGTTACCAGGTAAAGGTCACTAGTGACTAGTGACCTTCTATAAGTAGGGAGTAATAGGAAGGATCAGTAACACGTCACCTGTCACTAGTGACCTGTTAACAGTTAACCTGTAAGAGGTCTACTGTACAGGTCACCCGTACCCCGTACCCGGTACCCCGTACCCCGTACCCGGTACCCGGTACCCCGTACCCCGTACCCGGTACCCCGTACCCGATACCCCGTACCCGGTACCCGGTACCCCGTACCCCGTACCCCTTACATGTAACCCCTTACATGTAAGCCCCCGACCTTCGGTCTCCCCTCTCCCCCGTCCACGCCGCAACCCCTCCTGGTGCCTGTCTAGGCGGTACTCGCCCCCCTGGCCGGTGATAAGTCTCATGAGCCTTTGGCCGCGCGCTTGGCTCCGGCTGTCTCTACTCCCACGGCGCTGGTCCCCTGGTCCGCTCCCTTCGAGTACGCAATTAGGGGTTTGACAACTATCCTGCCGCCACCTACACTCGGGCGGCTAGAGGGGAGGCGCCTAGACGTAGCACACATACAGCCGGGCGACGAGGGCAGGGACCAGCAGGAGGTCAGCAGATGGATCCGGAGGAACGATTTGACCAGACCCGGGCCGACATGTTCGGGCTGCCGGGCGCCAAGACGGGGGCAGTCGCAGGAGGAGAGAACCGATCATGACACATCGCATCGCCCTTGACGAGCTAGTGCTGCGCCAGATCATGACACATCGCATCGCCCTTGACGAGCTAGTGCTGCGCCAGGGGTCACACACGACCCGCGAAAAGGGCGTCTGCCTGCTGGAGGCGGTCGCCTGGTGGGCGGGAGAGGCGCACAGCGGCAGGCCCACCTGCGTGAGCCCCGCGCTCGCCGCCTTCGGGATCGGCTGGAACGACGGGATGCGATCCGACGACGAGCGGGAGCAGCTCAAGCCGTACATCCCGCTACTCGTCGGCACCGCCGGAGACCCGGAGGCCGACAAGCGGCGCGCCTGGATGGCGCTCGACTGGCTGGTGCGTACCTATGCTCCCGCGTGGCTACGGGCTGCGGGGCTCGGCGAACATGCCGAGACGCTTGCGACCTTGCGGCCGCTCACGGACAGCGAGTGCGCCACTGCTGCGCTGCCCGTCACGAAAGCCGCCAGGGACGCCGCCAGGGGCGCCGCCTGGGACGCCGCCGGGGACGCCGCCGTGGCCGCCGTCGGGGCCGCCGCCGTGGCCGCCGTCTGGGCCGCCGCCGGGGGCGCCGCCTGGGACGCTGCCGGGGTCGCCGCCAGGGCCACCGTCTGGGACGCCGCCAGGGCCACCGCCTGGGGCGCCGCCAGGGGCGGCGCCTGGGACGCCGCCGGGGACGCCGCCGTGGCCGCCGCCGGGGACGCCGCCTGGGCCGCCACCGTGGCCACCGTCGGGGCCGCCGTCTGGGCCGCCGCCGGGGACGCCGCCGGGGGCGCCGGGGCCACCGCCTGGGACGCCGCCGGGGACGCCACCGTGGCCGCCACCGTGGCCACCGTCGGGGCCACCGTCGGGGATGTGCTGGAGCCCACGGTGCGGGAGCTGCAGGACTCGGCCCACGAGCTCTACCGCGCGATGATCGCGGTCGGTAGTGCCCAGTCCGCGTAGACGGGGAAAACGCTGCCGCCGACGAGCCAGGGCGAGAGGTAGGGTTGGCGCGTATGCTTGCTTTGCCACAGGGTCGGGGGCAGAGTCCCGCGCAGGGCTGGGCTCGCCCTGAGCGAGTCTTGCCGGCGCAGGTGCCTGCCATGAAGTTCTGCTATTGCGACGAGAGCGGCATGGGGGAGGTACGAAGGCTGACTGGGCGGAGTTCCTGGACGTGCGAATCGTGGCGGTTGTAGGGGGTCGTCGATGCGTGCGCTAACTGCCTTGGGGGCCCTCGTCTGCCTCCTCGCCGCCTGTACTGGCGGTGTCGGCGACGACGACGCACTAGCCGAGCGCGTGGCGGCCTTGGAGGCCGTTGCCGAGTCCGCCACGCCGACAGCGACCGCTGTCCGCCCCCTTCCGCCGACGGAGCCCGCTCCTCCTGCCCCGCCTACGGCCACACCAACTCCTACTCCAACGCCCACGGCTGCGCCGCCCCCATCGGTGGCGACAATCCCGGCGCCCGCCTCGCCTGGCCCAACCCCCGCCCCGGTCACGGAGACGGTCGCCCCGCCCCAGACGCGCTACATCACTGACACTGGCGGTACGGGCGTCAGCCGCAGGAACGACTGCCTTGACTCAGCCCGGACGGGGCAGGAGGCATTCGTCGAGGGCGAACGGGTCCAGCGCGAGGCACGGGGCATCAACCGCTGCGAGGGCTGGTCGCGGGTGCGCGCCGGGGACCGTGAGTCCTGGGTGCGCAACGGCTACCTCAGCGCCGCTCCGCCGCCGGCGTCAACGCCGGCCCCCCGTGTCGCTACCGCCACACCCACACCCGCGCCCGCCCCGACGCGGGCGCCCACGCCCACGCCCCTGGTCTGCGAGATCCCGGAGGCTGCCGCCAAGGTCGTCGCGAGCACCGTCAAGGTGACGACAGGGGGCGGCAGCATCGGTACGGCCTTCTACATCGGCAACTCCGAGTTCGTCACCGCCGCCCACGTGGTTGAGGGCGAGCATACCGTCCGGCTCAGCTCTCCCGATCTTGACGTGACGGCGCAGGTGGTCGGGCTGGACAACGGTCTCGATGTCGCGATCCTGTCGGCCTCAACCTCCCTGCCGGCGATCGAGTGGGGCGACTACGCGGCCCTGGCCGTGGGGGAGGCCGTGGCGACGGCCGGGTACGCTGCCGGGCTCGGTGACAGGGCCGCTGTTTCGAGCGGGCGCGTTTCTCGCGTGTTTGTCGAGAGCGGAACCTGGATCGTCCAGACCGACGCCGCCGTCAGCCCCGGCAACAGCGGCGGTCCGCTGTTCGACGCCTGCGGCGCCGTCGTGGGGATGGTGACGTCCAAGATCGTCGGGGAGGGTGTCGAGGGGATCGGGTTCGCACTAGCCGAGAGCACGATCCGAGGAAACTTGGCCGCCGTGCGTTCAGCGGCACCTCCGCCCACGCCCCGCCCGGCGACTTGGCTGTACGAGTCTGACGGCGAGTACGAGAGCGTTGGGCGAGCCTCGTCTACGCCCGGCGGGGCTTACTTGGTGATCGGTTGCGGTCCCTACCGAAACAACGCATTCGTCTCCTTTCCAGTAGGGAGTACGTTCTACAACGACAGCCAGAGCATCGATGTGGCGTACTCGTTCGACGGCGAAGACCAACGGAGAGAGACATGGGTTGGCGTGGGTACGGGTTCGTCCGCCTTCTCGCCGGCCGCCAATGCGTTTGTGCGACAAGCGCAGGCCAGCAGCGAAGCCCGCATCCGGGTCCGCAGTCATGACGGTAGGGTCTATCTCGGGACATTCGACCTCTCCGGTTTGTTGGGCGCAATGCAGCAACTCACCTGCTGGACTCCGGCGCCGGCTTCGGGACCAACGGATGCCGAGATCGACGCCTACGCCAACGCCCTCCTCGACCGTTGGGGGGCTGCCTACGACGAGCTGTTGCCGATCTGGGACAGGGAGTACGAGCTGCTTGAGGCCGGGGCGCACATCTCCGAGGAACTGGCCGACCTCGGTGATCGTCACAGCTTTGTCGCCTTCGTCGAGGGGGAATGGCTGGAGAATGACGCTTCTCCGGCACGAGAAAACCCTACGGTCGAGGCGTTCGTCCAGGCGGGTTGGGCGTATTGGGAGGCGGAGAAGGAGGCGGGCTTTGCGGTCTACTGGTATGCGCACGGAAGAAGCTGGGCAACAATCGAGGTTGTATTCGACAAGATGGACGCCGCCGCGGACGCCAACTACGCGGTTTTTGGCGTGCTGTGCGCCCTCGCGGAAGAACGCGGGTATTCGGACTGGCTCAACTACGACGGGGAGTACTGCTATTAGCGGTCTCGCCGCAGCGAATACCCGTCCTTCTCGGCCATCATGTGCGCCCAGGCCAGGTCGCCGTCAAGCGCAGCGGCAAGAAGCCGCAGCGGTGCGTACTCCACCCGTACGAGGCCCTGGTCCACGTCCGAGCGTACGGTCGCCACCACGTGCTCGGCGGCAGCGACCGTCGCCTCCAGCGTGGCCCATGCCGGTCGGCTCACCCGTCCCTCTTGCACTGCCCAAAGTGCAGACCAGGCTTTCGGATAGTCCCGTGCAAACACACACGCCTCCCCGCCCGCGGGCGCCTTCCCCCCGGCCCTTGCACGGGAACTTGGGCTGGCCCCCGCCGCCCGCACGCAGAGTAGCACACGCGTTCTGGTTATAGGTTCCTGCGCACCTGGACGACCTTGTACGCCTGTGAGGGGATGCCCGGCAGCCGCTCCCCGCCGGGTTCCCGGAACAGGGCGTAGGTCTCGTCCCCGAGCCGCCGCCCCCACTTGACGTACACCCTGCCGTCCAGCGCGGCGACCACGATCTCCCCGTTCGGCCATTGCTTCTGGCGGTCGAAGATCAGCCAATCGCCGTCCGCGATACCTGCGGACTCCATCGAGTCGCCCGTGACTTGGAGCCGTACGTACCGCGCGTCTCCCGTGTACTCGGAGAGCGCCTGTTCCCCCGGCCCAGCCGCCGCGAGCTGTTCAATTGTGATTTCGGGCGCGAATGCATCTTGCGTCGCCTCCGCGTGGCCGAGCTGGGATGCTGCTGTTGGGTTCGACGGGTACCAAGGCTCCGTATCCGCACCCATGAGCCAATCGACCGAAACCCCGAGGGTCTCAGCAAGCACGCGTGCTTTCCACATCACGGGGCCGACTCGCTCCCGCTCCAACGCGGAGATCTGCGACTGATCGTACATGCCGCCAATCTGGTCGGCGAGATTGACCTGCGTCCACCCGCGCCGGAGCCGTGCCGCCCGCAGCCGCTCACCGTGGAACCCCGACTGACTTCTATCCTCCATACGGCTAGCTCTCCTCTTACCCACACTAGCGCTCGACGTCTTGACATCGTAGGGTGGGCAGCATATAGTTGTGGTATGGCTAGTGATAGCTCCACACTGTTCTCCGGGGACCACCACCTGCCCGGTGCGATCACGCCAGAGCAGATTCGCGACCTCGCCATGCCGCCCTTCGCCGTCCTCTGGGTGTCGTCCGAGAGCGTCCGTCGCTGGGAGGCGTGGCGCGATGCTGCGGCCAGGTGTTGCCTGTGCTGCGGCTCCCCGATGGTCGGCCCTTGGGGCGTCGTCCGGGCCGACAGGTCGCTGCTGCCGGGTGAAACGCCCGTCTGCTCCCCGTGTGCGGCGGCAGCCCGCTGATGCGCACCAACTCCGCCCTCTACGCAGACGTCCATGCCTGTCGCCGCTGCCCCCTTCACCAGGAGCGCGGGGCCGAGGGGCAGGCGGTTCCCGCCGAGGTCGGCCCCGGCTACGCGCCGGGCGGCATGGCGGTGATGTGCGAGGCCCCCGGCTACTACGAGAACCGGGTCGGAAGGCCGCTGGTCGGACCGGCGGGTAAGACGTTCGATGCCCTCCTCGCCGCCGCTGGCCTGCGCCGCTCTGATCTGCTGGTCATGCACCGGGTGCGCTGTCGGCCCGGCCCGGCCAACCGGATCCAGGACTACCCCGAAGCCTTGAGCGCATGCGATCACTGGTGTGCCGCTGAGGCGACAACCTACGACCCCGCCCTCGTCGTGCTCATGGGCGCAACTGCGTTGCAGGCCATTTTCGGCGCACAGGCGAAGGTGACGACGACGCGCGGTTCCTTCAGCGCACGTTCTGACCGCCATTCCTGGCGCTGTAGGACGTACACCGCAACCTACCACCCCTCCGCCGCCGCCCGATCCGGCGGCGCTGCGGGGGCTGTAGGGCAGCTCATCGTCCGCGATCTTGAGGAAGCACAGCAGGTGTGGAACCTGCTGAGAGAAGGAGTGTCCGCATGACCTACGCAGCAAAGAAGCTGGTCCGCGATCTGGGTGTCACGGTCCTCGGGGTGGTCCTCTACTTTGTTGGGACCCAGGACCTATCGGTCTCGCCAGAAGTGGCGGCCTTCGTCACCCCGTTCGCCCTGCTCGGCTACCGCTTGCTCCGCGAGCGCAGCGAGACCCTGAGCCGCTTTGACAGCCAGGGGCACTAGCCGTGGGGCAGCCCGGCCGTCCTCCACGAAGCCTCAGTGACGCTCTCCCGGCCAACACGACTCCGGGACCTGCCCGAAGCCGTGACCGCTGCGCCTGCCGACGCGCGGGTCTCGGTGACTGCCGCACTCGGGGGCAAGAAGACGGCCACGGCGGAGTGGCGCTGATGAACGTCTACCTCTCCGGCAGCTTCGCCGCTCGCGAGGCCATCCGCGACTACGCCTGCCAGGTCGAGACGCTGGGCCACACGGTCACCTCAAACTGGCTGTACGAGCCGCCTCTGCGCACGGACGAAGACCACCGGGAGTGGGAGTACCGGGCTCGCGCGAACGAAGACCTGGCAGACATTCGCCGCTCCGATCTCGTGGCCGTCTTCACCGAGTGGCCCTCGACGACAGGCGGCAGGCACGCCGAACTCGTGGCCGGCGTCATCTGGGAGAAGCAGGTCTGCACCGTCGGGCCGCTGCACTCAGACACCCACCACGAGCCGGTATTCGCCTACCTCGCCGCGGTCCGCCACTTCGAGGCCTTCGACGACTTCCGCGACTGGCTGGCCGAGGAGTAGGTATGACCGCCACCGCCTACCTCGACCTGCCGGGCCTGTCGCGCCACCCCAGCGCCGACTACGCCGCTGCCCTCGAGCTGGGCGACCCCAAGTGGGTGGCCGACCAACACAGTCGCATTGACCTGCTCCGCCGGCTGCGCGCAGGCGCCGGTGTCACCGTCTACACCGGCCCGGAGGGCGCTGCTTTCTGGCAACCCGTCTCGATCGAGGTGAAGGTCCGCGTCGTTCCTGACGGCACCGATCTCGACGAGCGCTGCGACCCCGACATCGCCTGGGCCCTGGGCGCCGTCGGCCTCTCTGAGACCGAAGCCGCGATCCTCGCCCGGCGGGCCAAGCCGCCGACCGTCCGCCACCGCGCCTACGACGCCTGGCAGCGGGCGGAAGCCCTCCTCGCGGCGGTGCAGGAACCCTCGCCCGCTGTCCCCGTGATCGTCGAGGCGTTTCACGCCGAAGCCGTCCTCGACCCTGCCGCACAGTGCGCCCTGCTCGACGCCGTGGTGCGATACGCCCCCCTGGTCGCGCTCGACTGGGAGTGGGACATCGAGACACAGGACCCGCTGGGGCTGGCCGTCGCCACCGCTGACCGCAACTGGTACCTGCCAGTCAAGGCCGCTGACTACGAGAGCGGCCACGGGGAGCTGTTGCGCGAGGCGTTCGCCCGCGCCGTGCGCTCCGGCACCACCGTCCTGCACAACGCCAAGGCGGACCTTCAGACGCAGTACGCCGGCGACCTGCTGGCGCTGAGCGGGAGGCCCATCAACGACACCCTGGTCATGGCCTACCTCGTCGGCAGCCACGTGACCGGCCCCGATCTCGGGCTCAAGCCGCTGACCCGCGCGCTGCTGGGGCGCGACCCGATGGACTACCCGAAGGGGCGCAGCTTCGCCGACCTGCCGCTGGCGACGGCGGTGCGTTACGCAGGCGGAGGTGACGCCCGCAACACCTACGACCTCTACGGAGAGCTCCGGCCGCTGCTGCGCGACCAGTGGTCCGTTTACACCGACATTGAGCGCCCTGTTACCCCGATCATCGCCGGCATGGAGCGGGCGGGGCAGCCCGCCGACCCGAAGGCGATCCGCCGCCTGCACGACGACTTCCGGGCGATGGAGGAGGCGATTCGCGCCCTGTGGTGGGCGCAGGAGCACCTCGACATTGCCAAGGACAAGGAGACGCGCACGCTGATCGAGCGCTGGGTGGGGTACGACCCCGGCTCCTGCGCCCAGGACGCGCTCGCCAAGATCACTGACCCTCGGATGGACTCCATCCTCGCCTACAGACGCATTCGCCATCGGCGCCGGGCGTTCCTGGCCAAGCACCTGGAACGCTGGGAGCGGGCTGGTCTGCCCGATGTGCTCGCCCTCCGCACATCGTTCAACCAGGCCGGCGGCGCCGACCCCCACGACCCTCGGTCGTTTCGACGCGCCCCCCGCTCCGGGCGCATCTCATCGAGCGGCGAGGCGGGCAACCTCCAGAACCAGCCGGGGGACATTCGGGCCATCTTCACCGGCCCGCCCGGCACGCTGTTCTGGGCGCTGGACTATTCCGGCCTGGAAATCCGCATCGCCGCTGCACGCTCGCAAGACCCGGCGATGGTGGCGACGCTGGCCGCGGGCGGGGACCTGCACGACGACTTCCGCCTGCGCATCGCCGAACTGACCGGCGTGGACGTTCCACGTGGGGTCGCCAAGCAGGGCAACTTCAACGCCCAGTACGGCGGCTACGCCGACCAGCTCGGCTCGATCCTTGCCAAGCAACGCGCCCACCTTCCCCGCGAGACGCTGGTGGCGATGGCCGACGCCCACCGCACGGCGTACGCCGTCTACCACGCCTACGGGGAGCGGGTGGTCGCCGAGGCGCGCGGCAACGGCGGCTACTCCGAGACGCTGTGGGGCAGGCGCCGCTACGACCCCGACATCAACGCCTTCGACGACCGCGTGCGCGGCCACGCCGAGCGGGCGCTGATCAACCACACCATCCAGGGCACCGCCGCCGACATCCTCAAGAAGGCGATGGTGCTCGCGGTCCCGATCCTCCGCCACTTCGACGCCCACCTCTCCCTGCAAGTCCACGACGAGCTGGCGGGGTGGGTGACGGAGGAGGCTGCGGAGCCCTTCATCGCCGCGATGCGCGCGGTCATGGAATCAGTTCGCCTGCCCGGTCTCGGCCTCGCGGTGGAGGGCGGCGTCGGTCGCACCTGGGAGGACGCGAAATGACATGGAATTTGGCACAGGCTGCTGCTCTTTCTGGGGCCGGGGCTACGTCTCTCGCCATCCTGCTGCGGGGCCGGTCGCTGCGATGGCTGGCCGTCCCGTGGGTGGCACTCATCGTAGTCGCTGGGGCCGCCGTCCATCTCCACGACCCAGGGCCGTACATCCGCCTGAGCGGCGGCGAGACGTTCACGGAGGCCGAGTACCGCGCGCACGTGGAGGCACAGGGCGAGCCCTTGTGCTCCGAGCACTGGCCATTCGTGCGCGGCGTCCTGGCTCGTTACGAAACCCTGGACCTTCAGCCCCCGGTCTACGACCAGAGAATCGCCGCCGTGATCGCGGAAGTCTGCGCGCCGGGGCGCACATGAGTGCCGCACAGATCCGGGGCCGCAACAACAAGGCGCGCGGCAAGGCGATCGAGCGCACGGTCGCCGCCCTGGTCGGCGGCCAGCGCGTCCCTGATTCCGGTGGCATGGCCGCTGATGTGGAGACAGAGAAGGTCGTCTACGAAGTGAAGTCCCGCCAGTCCCCGCCCTGGGCCTTGTGGCAGCGGGCGTGGGGGCAGGCGCGGCACGCAGCGGAGAAGACGGGGAAGGAGCCGCGTCTAGTTCTCAGTTTCATCGAGAAACAGAAGCGCACGTACTACGAAATCAGGAGGCTCGGATAGATGGGAACGAAGGCTACAAGCGGCGGTGGGGACTTCTACCGCCCGCCGAACGGGATGTACATCGGCAAGCTCGAAAGGGTCGAGGAGACGATCGGGACGAAGTACAACGAGGAGACGACCGAAGCCAAGTGGGTGTTCAACGTCGCCCTGTTTAACTACCCCGGGCGGGAGCCATTCATTGTTGATGGTGAGCAGGCAATCGCCCGCAAGGAGGAGAAGCAGTCCCTCCACGTCCGGGCCAATGCCCGAGAGTGGTTCTCGGGGTTCCTGGGCCGCCGGATCGAAGACGGCGAGGACTCCGACGACCTGATCCCCGCGGCCACCGGCAACTACGCCCTCTGCCAGTACGGCCCCTCCAAGCAGAAGGGTACGAACGGCACGCTGCTCAACGTCATCGCCGAGCCCGGAGACTAGCCGGTGCTCGCTGACGCCCTCGGATACGCCGGACGTGGCTGGCCGGTCTTCCCCCTCAGGGGGAAGCGGCCACTCACGCCCAGCGGCTTCAAGGACGCCTGCGCCGACCCGGTGACGATCGTCGGTTGGTGGGCGCAGTGGCCTGCCGCCAACATCGGCCTACCGACCGGCAGCGCCTCGGGTCTCGTCGTGATCGACGTGGACCCGCGTAACGGTGGTGACCTCGCTGAGTGGCAGCCGGCGGCCGACTCCACGCTGTCGGCCCGGACCGGGGGTGGCGGCTACCACCTGTTCTACGCCGCTCCGTTGCCTCCCGCGAAGTACCGGGCGCGGCTCGGTGACGGCGTGGACGTGAAGGCCGACGGCGGCTATGTCGTGGTGCCTCCCAGCATCCACCCCGACAGCGGTGAGCAATACCGCTGGCGCAACGAGCTACCACCGGCACCCTTGCCGAATGAGCTGCTGGGCCGCATCCGGCGGCCTCCGCCACCTTCGGAGATCCGGGGGGAGCAGCCGCCGGACGACGACGACCGGCCCGGCTCCCGGTTCAACGCCGAGGCCAAATGGGAGGACATCCTGCCGCAGGGGTGGCAGATCGTCACTGTTGACCCGACTGACGGGGAGGTTTTCTGGCGGAGGCCCGGCAAGGAGGACGAGGGCTGGTCGGCGACCACTGGCTACAGAGGCTCCGGCGTGCTCTGGGTCTTCTCAACAGCAACCGACTTCGACCCGGAGGTCTCGTACACCAAGTTCGGAGCCTACGCCCACCTGCACCACGGCGGCGACCTGGCCGAGGCGGCCCGTTACCTGGCCGGGAACGGCGATCGGATCGTCGCCTGGGGCAGGGCGGGCCGGAACCATCCCCCGGCCCCGCGAGAGGCGCCGGCGTACGCCCCGGCGTTCCCCCCGGGTCACGTGGTCACGGACTACACCGACTACGCCTCGGCGCTCACGGATGCCCCGCCGGAGTACCACGAGGCAGCGATCCTGGCGGTCTTGGGCTGCCTGACCTATGGAAACCGGCTGCGCCTCGCGACGTTTCCGGACGGGCTGTCGACGAACCTGTACGTCCTCCTGGTCGGTCCTTCGACGCGGAGCCGTAAGTCCACCAGCCAACTCATCGCCCGCCGAACCCTTGAGGCCGTACGCCCCGACGTAGCGCTGTCGGCGCGCCTGACTGGAGAGGCCGCGATACGGGTCTTCGCCCGCCGCTCCGGGCAGCCTTCGCTATGGATCCCGGACGAGTTCGGGGTGTTCATCGGCGAAGTCTATCGCCGCGACTTCCTGCGGCCCTTCGAGGAGCTGCTGCTGACGCTCTACGGCGGCGGCACGTACGAGTACCAGACGGTCAGCGAGACGATCACGGTCCGCGACCCTCACCTCTCCGTGTTGGGGGCGGCGACACCGGAGTCGCTGGCGCTGGCCGGGCAGCGAGCGCAGCTCGGCGGTCTCCTGCCCCGTTTCGGCGTCGTCTTCCCCGAGCGGTTGCCCGATGTCCGCCCACCCGGTGAGGCGCCGCCGGCGGACGTCGTGAGCCGCGTGCAGGCCAGCCTGCGGACGGTGTTCGCCTTCGCACAGCAGCCCGGCACGCCCCGCGAGCTGACGGCCACCCCATCGGCCCTGTCGTTGCTGAACGCCGCCGAGGCGGGCCTCTCGGCGGAGCGGCACACGGCCCGCCTGCCGGTTACGGCCTACAAGATCGCCGCCCTCTCCGCCCTGGCACAGCTCCGCCGCGAGATCCAGGCACCAGACGCCGCCGGTGCCGTCGCCGTCATCGGGCGCTGGGCGGAGGGGGCCAACCGGCTGCGGCCCTTTCTGCGGCGTCGGGCCGGGAACCTTGAGTTCGAGGGGGCGCTGGAGGAGACGCTGGCCGCTCTCAGCGACCTGGGGGGCACCGCACCCCGTGTCGAGCTGGCGCGCCTCGTGCGGCTGGAGAAGGGCCTGCTCTCCCGCATCCGAGACACCTTGGAGGACCGGGGCCTGATCCGCGTCGAGATGGAGAAAGGGACCGAACGATGGCACAAGGCGTGACGATCAAGGATTCCGGTGCGCGGCAGCAGTTCGACACCGGCTCCGTGCGAGACATCCGCGAGGGCAAGGGTCGCTTTGACCTCCTTCCCGTCCTCCCCCTGCGGCGCCTGGCCCGCCACTTCGAGGCCGGGGCGGCCAAGTACGGCGACAACAACTGGCGTCTCGGGCAGCCTCTTGGCCGCTTCTACGACTCCGCATTCCGCCACCTGCTCTCGTATTGGGAGGGGCAGGGGGAGGAGGACCACCTGGCGGGCGCGATCTGGAACCTCGTGGCCCTGATGGACACCGAGGCGCGGATCCACGCGGGGGAACTGCCCGTCGAGCTGGACGACCACCCCCGCCGTGAGGGGTTGCCGCTGTGAGCGATCTTGCACCGCCCTTCACCGTTGCGGAGTTTGCCGCTGCGAGCCACGGACTCACGCAGGCACACAATCTTCCCGGCCGCCGGGAGAAGCCCCGGGCATCGAGCCTGGGCAGTTGCGCCCGCAGGCAAGCGGCAGACCTCGCCGGCGTGGCCCCGAGCAACCCCGCCCCTCACGTGCTGACGCAGGAGCAGGGGCGCTACGTCGAGGACCTGACGTGCGAGGTGATCGAGCACCTGCCGCACGGGCTGACCGTCGTGGACCGTCAGATCGAGTTGCCGGACGACTACCCGGTTTCGGGGCACCCCGACGGTCGGCTCGCCCCCGCGGAGTGCCCCGAGAGCCGCCCGCTGGGGGATGGACGGGTCTGGGGCTTCGAGCACAAGCACCTGGGGCGATTCCAGTACCTCAAGACCTTCCGCGAGGGTTTCCTCAACGCACACCCCGACTACATGGCACAGCTCACCCTCTACGGCGACGCCCTTGGCTGGGATGCGGCGCTGGTGGTGGTACTCGCCCAGGACGGGAGCAGCACCGCCTACGAACAGCGGCAATCGGAGCGATGGGCGACCACCGGCAAGACGCAGGCGACACGGGACCGGCACGCCTGGGCCACCCGCCCCGATTGGGACGCGAAGGTGCTCCTCTACGCCTACGACCTTGCGCAGTACAGGGCGTTCGCCGTCGCCGGCCTGCACCGCCGGGCGGAGGAGATCGCCGCCGCTAGTGGGCGGCCGGAGACAGTGAAGCGGGAGTACCACCCCGAAGTCCCGGACGGCGAGACCAACAACTTCCCCTGCTCCTGGCGAGGCGGGAGTTGCCCCGTGCTCACCTGGTGCCTGGACAACGGTGACGGGGCAGTCGAGGCCGCCCCCAACCCGTTCGGAGTCCTCGTCTGATGGTCGCCTGGGTCTACTGCCGCCCGTGCGGGGGGCACGGCTACGCCGACTGCCCGTTCTGCGGCGGAGACCCGGAGGAGCGATACGAGTGCCGGGACTGCGCCGGCGAAGGGACGGAGACCTGTGACATCTGCGACGGCGAAGGCGGTTGGTATGACGAGTAGGGAGCCTGCGGGGGAGCCCTGTCCTGCCGCAGCCGGCGGGGAACCCCACGTCTTCGGTACCACCGTGGCGGTCATGCAGCCGCCTTCGGTGCCCGGCGGCAAACCCTCAGTACTCGCCGTCTACCACTGCCAGTGGTGCCTGCTGCCGCTGGTACGAGGGCTTGACTTTTGATCTACGACGAGTTGGGTCATCCTTGGCGGGTGACGGGCGGCGATCCTGCGGCCCGCCTCGTCGGTGCATTGCGCCGCCGGCGCTACGAGCTGATCGTGCTCCCCTGCCTGACTCTCGCCACCGGCCAGCTCACCGAACCCGCAGCCGAACCGGACGACGTGATCCGGCGAACGCGGCTGCTGGATTGCCTTGACGTGCTGCGGAAGGAGCGAACTTGAAGACATTCGCATTCAACGTCGAGTCCCACGAGAGCCCGCTGATGCCGGGCCGGGAGGAGGTCACGATCGTCGGATTCGGCGACCTGCAAGCCGACCCCAACCTGCGCGGGAAGCCCCGTGCCGCCGACTTTGACCGCGCCCGCCGCGTGCTGGAGTGGGGCGCCGAACACGGCGCTTACTTCGTGGGCATGGGCGACTACGTGGACGCGATGTCGCCGTCCAATCGGGTCTCGTGGCTCGGGGCCAAGCTCTACGACAGCCCCCGCGACGCGATGGACGAGATGTCCTACCAGGTGCTCGACGAAGTGGCCGAGCTGATGGGCATCGCCGAGGGCCGCTGGCTGGGCCTGCTGAGCGGCCACCACTACCACGAGTTCCAGGACGGCACCCGCAGCGACCACCTGCTCGCCCAGCGACTCGGGACCAAGCACTTCGGCGACGGTGTCGTGGGCATGAGCCTGTTCCTTCCGCCGAGAAGCAAACACCGCAGGCCTCGCGTCAACGTCTGGGCGGCCCACGGGCGCAGCAGCAATGCCCGCAGCGCCGCTGCCGCCATTACCGAGCTGACGAAGTTGTCCGCCTGGAATGAGGACGTGGACGCCTTCCTGGTTGGCCACTACCACCAGGCGGAGTTCAAGAAGATCCAAAAGCTGCGCTGGGCCGGCGGTGAACGGGGCGGGGAGCCCTGGCTGGTCCACCGCGACGTGGTGGTCGGCTGCACCGGCTCCTTCCTGCGCGGGTATCGGCAGGACAACCGTGACGAGGCGCGGGAGACGTACGTCGAGGCGGGCCTGATGCCGCCTTCGGCGCTCGGCTCCATCGCCGTCTTCGCTCGGCCCCGCTATGGCGAAGGCAGCAAGGTGCACATTGACATGGACGCGGTGACGCTGTGACCGAGAGCACACAACGGGCGTCCCTTCCCGGCGAGGAGGAGCTGCGGGAGTTCGTTGCCCACTCCAACCGCATCGAACGGGAGCCCGACGAGCCCGGCCACCCGCTGTTCGACGACCACCTGGCGGTGGCGCGGCGAGTAGCGGAGACGGCCCGGCAACGGGTGGTGCTACCGCGCGACATCCACCTCCGGCTGATGGCCTCGGAGCCGGACAAGTTCCCCGGCGAGTACCGCCAGGTGGACGTGTGGGTTGGCCGGCACCGCAAGGTGCACCCGGTCGCTGCCAGGCAGCAGATGCCGGACCTGCTCCTTCGCGCGATGAGAGCGTCGTGGGTGCCCGCCAGCGAGCAGGGGCTATGGAACTTGCACCATGAGTTCGAGCACATCCACCCCTTCATCGACGGCAACGGGCGCACCGGACGGCTCTGGCTGAACGCGCTGCGGCTCGCTTGCGGCTACCCCTGGCTGACCGTCCGCTATGAGGACCGCTTCGACTACTACGACGCGATTGTCGAGTGGGAGCGGCAGCAGTGAGCCCCCGTCAGGAGTGGGTGGGGGAGGCCATCGAGGACCTAGCGAGGATTGCGACCGACTGGTACCCGGCACTTGGAAGCTCTCTGCACTGGGGTGCCGTCTCTCTGCGTAAGGACGCCGAGTTCCATGATCCCCGGCCGGGTGCCTGCAGCGAGTGCGGTGAGCCGGAGGGGCGAGCGTGAGCCCCGTCAACGCCCCGCACGCCACGAAGCCGGGCAACGGCACGACGGAGTGGCGTACGCCGCCGGAGCTGTTCTACGCCCTCGACCGGCGCTACGACTTCGATTACGACCCGTGCGCCTCGCACGGGAGCGCACTCTGCGCGGCGTATTCGACCCCCGGCGGCACGTACGTGCGCTCGGCCGGGAGGCCCCAGCCTCTGCTGCTGAGTTCTGACGACGGATTGCACAATAGGCGGTGGGACGACGCCCGCGTCTTCATGAACCCGCCCTACGCCAGGGGTGAGATAGAGCGGTGGGTGGAGAAGGCATACCGGGAGCGCAACGCGGCACAGATTATCGTCGCCCTGCTCCCGGCCGCTACCGACACCCGCTGGTTCCAGACCTACATCCTGCCGCACTGCCACATTGACTGGCTGCCCCAGCGTGTGCGTTTCGTCCATCCCGACGAGCCGTGTGGCGACGACTGCTCCCACAAGCTCGGCGCCCCCGGCCCCAGCCCCACGGCGGGACACGTAGTCGCCGTCTTCCACAGTGACCTGACCCGAGGAGTGCGAACGTGATCACCGATCTCAGCGACCGCTACGAGTCTTCGACCCGCCCGGTGGAGGGCGCCGGTGACAACTGGCGCATGGACCCTGTGCCGCAGACGCAGGCCCTCATCGTCCACCATTGGGCGGGCTGGTACGGACCGGAACTGACGCCGGCGGCCAGCAAGGCCGACGAGATCGAACAGATCGACCGCTGCGCCGCCGATCACCGGGACCGCTTCGGGATCGGCCCCGGCTACACCTACATCGCCTTTCCGAGCGGGCGAGCCTACGCCGTCCGTAAGTGGTACCAGCACGCTGCCCACACCAAGGGCCGGGCTCCCGTTGACGCCATCCCGGACAGCGCCTACGCCAGGTGGCCGTGGAACTGGGTCGGCCGTGCCGTGGCCGCTGCCGGCCTCGGCAACACCGACGATCAAGATGACATCCTGGAAGCCGCCATCGACGAGGCGCTTTGGGAGATGCGGAAGCTCGGCCCCGACAGAGTGCACCCCGACGCCCCGGTCTACGTCCACCGCTCCGTCCCGACAGTGAATGCCCGGGGGCTGCCTTTCCCTCAGGGAACGGCCTGCCCTGGCCAGTACCTCGCGTCCCTTGCCCAAGCCGGCCAGTGGACGTGGGGCTCCGAGGACGCGCAGCTCTCCTGCGACGAGCGTGTGGCCGAGGCGGCGGCCGTCGCCCGCCGCACTGCGTTCGAGGAGGTCGCGGACTACATCGAGGGGCGTTGTGCTCCGATCAGTTAACTATCACCCCCTTGACGCTTATCGTATTATTCGGGAACGGGAGCGCCAACTGCTCCGACTGCTGCTTGAAGTAAACGGGGGGGTGTCCGATGAAGGTGGCATTGTACCTGCGGGTGAGCACTGCGGAGCAGACGAGGGGGCACAGCCTGGACAGTCAGAGGAGCCTCCTCACCGACTGGGCCAAGCGTGAGGGTTGGGAGATCGTAGAGGAGTACGAGGACCCCGGCGTCACCGGAACGACCGCCAGGAAGCGGCCCGCATTCCTGCGCATGATCGACGACGCGGAATACCAACAGTTCGAGGCCGTGCTGGTCCTCCGCCTCGACCGTTTCGCTCGCAACCGCATCGAAGCCCCGGTCTACCGCGAGCAGTTGGCGAGTGCCGGGGTGAAGCTGCTCTCTCTCCAGGAGCCCACTCCTGACGGCCCTGCCGGGTTCTTGATGGAGGGGATGCACGAGCTGCTCGCAGCGTACTACTCCGTCGAGATGGCCCACAAGATCCGGCTGGGGCTCCGCAAGAAGGCCGAGAAGGGCGGTGCGCTCGGTACGCCGCCGATCGGCTACGCCCGGGTGGACGGGGAGTTGACCCCGAACGCGGACGCCGCACACGTCAAGGCCGCCTTCGAGGCGTACGCCGACGGCGCCTCTGTGATCGAGATCGCTCGTGAGCTGACGAGGCTTGGGGTGCACGCGCCGCGCCAGGACTCCCGAGCGGTCAGCCAAGCCGTCGTTCGCAACCTGCTCAGCAACCTGACGTACTGCGGCGACGTGACCCACCATCGGGAGGTCGTCGTCACGGATGCCCATCCGCCGATCGTCAGTCGGGAGTTGTTCGATATCGTCCAACAGCTCCGGCGCATGGCGACGAGGCGTTCACGGGGACTGCCAAGCTTGCTCAGCGTGATCGCCACGTGTGCACATTGCGGCTCCCCGATGTGGGCGGCAACGGCGACCTCACGGGGGGGCCGGAGCTACCACTACTACCGCTGTGCGTGGGGCCGCACAACGCACGGCGCCGACGAATGCGCCGTCGGCCGGCGGGGAGTCCGTCGAAGCGAGGTAGACGACATGGTGCACGAGACGATGCCCCAGCTTGTCATGACCGATGAGTGGGCGCAGCGGGTGCTGTCGAACGAAGGGAAGAGGACCCTGCACATCGAGGACGAGCGCACACGGCTGGTCCGCCGCCGCGACCGTATTCGCCGGATGGTCGCCGACGAGATGCTGGGCTACGAAGACGGGAGGAAGGAACTACTGGACATCGAGCAGCGGCTGGCGGAGCTTGCGGCCCCAAAGCCGGTCGCAGTCAGAGCCACCAAGCTCGGGGGGATCGCGGAAGCCTGGCATCGCATGAATCTGAGGCAGCAACGGTCGGCGCTAGACATCCTCATGGAGACCGTCACGATCGACTTGATGACCGCCGACCCTGCACAGAAGCTCAAGCTCGTTCCGCGTCACGGGTTTGAAGCCTTCTTCTACACCGCCGCGCAGCAACTGGACAGCCCGATCCGTCTTGTGCAAGAATCCCCGTCGTCTTGAGTCGGACCGGCACCAACACCCGACCAGGCGGCCCGCCCCGGCCCGAAGGGGCGGGCCAGTGGGCCCGGCCGCAAGACCTCTGGGGGCGATGAGATGACACAGGTTGCAATCCTCGGCACCGGGCTGATCGGCGCGTCGATCGGGCTCGCCCTGAGGCAGAACAAAGATGTCAACATCGACGAGATCATCGGCTACGACCGGCAGCGCGCCAACTCGCGCCACGCCAAGAAAATCGGTGCCGTCGATCGTGAAGAGGGCAACCTGTCGCGCGCCGTGCGCGAGGCCAGCTTGGTCATCCTGGCCGCCCCGATCCTCTCCAACCACCGCCTGATCGAGGAGATCGCTCCCCTCCTCGACCGCGGTGCGGTGGTCACCGACACGGGTTCGACGAAGACTGCGACGCTGCGCCATGCCGCCGAGCACCTCCCTCGCACCGTCCACTTCGTCGGCAGCCATCCGATGGCGGGGAAGACCGAGTTCGGGCCGCAGCACGCCGATGCCGAGCTCTTCCAGGGGGCACGGTGGGTGGTCACGGCACCGGCCAACGCCTCCGGCGATGCCGTCAAGGTGGTGATGAGCCTGGCCCACGGCGTCGGCGCCGAGCCGATGATCATGGACCCCCAGGAGCACGACGCCTACGTCGCCGCCATCTCGCACATGCCGATGGTGGCCGCCCAGGCCCTCTTCCGCCTGGTGCGCGGTTCCGAGGCCTGGCCCGAGCTCTCGCTGCTCGCCGCCGGTGGCTTCAAGAGCCAGACCCGCCTCACCCAGACCGACCCCTCGATGGCCTACGACATCCTCGTCACCAACCGGGATCTGACCGTGCACTGGCTGGACCGTTACATCGCCGAGCTGACCGAGCTGCGGAGCGAGCTGGGCGAGCCCAATCGCCAGGAGTTCTACGCCCAGATCGCCCGGACCGAACTCGACTACAGCGCCTACATGCTGGGCGCCGTCGGCCGGCGCGAGGAGGGCCCGGAGACCGAGAGGGCCGGCTTCGATTTCTCGACCGTGCTGGTCGGCCAGGCCGTCAAGGACAAGATCGATCAGATGACGCAGCTCGGGGACGATCGTCAGAAGGAGCGCGACCTGGAGCAGCGGCTGACGCGCGACATCTAGCCGAGCGGGCCGGGCGCCCGGGGGTCGAGAGGTGGAGTGATGACGAGCGCCCGCGAGGCTCGCCTGGTCTCCAAGGCCGCCCGGCTGCGCGGCCAGGTGCTGGTCCCCGGCGATAAGTCGATCTCCCATCGGGCGCTGATCTTCAATGCCATCGCCCGCGGCCGGGCCCGCGTCGATGGCTTCCTGGCTTCCGAAGACACCCGTTCGACGATCGCCTGCCTGCGCGCCCTCGGCGCCCGCATCGAGGAGCAGCCGGACGGCTCGGTGATCGTCACCGGCGGCGGCCGGGCGGGGCTCGCCGAGCCGGCCCGGGTGCTCGATTGTGGTAACTCGGGGACGACGATGCGCCTCCTGGCCGGCCTCTGTGCCGGCCTGCCCGGTCTCTCGGTGCTGGTCGGCGACGAGACCCTGCATCGCCGCCCGATGGGCCGCATCGTCGGGCCCCTCCGTGAGCTCGGCGCACGGGTCAGCGCCCGTGCCCGGGACACCCTGCCGCCGCTCGTGATCGAGGGCGGTGAAATCCGAGCGGGCGCGGTGCTCAGTCCGCCGGTCGCCTCGGCGCAGGTCAAGTCGGCGATCCTGCTGGCCGGCCTCGGCGCCCCCGGGGCGACCCGCGTGATCGAGCCGGCCAGCTCCCGTGACCACACCGAGCGCCTGCTCTCGGCGATGGGCGCCCAGTTCCAGCTCGAGGGGACCTCCGTCACGATGACGCCGCCCCCCGGGGACCTTGAGGCGACCGATGTGCGCGTCCCCGGCGACATCTCCACCGCCGCCGTCTGGCTGGTCGCGGCCAGCATCCATCCCGATGCCGAACTGCTCCTCAGGGGCGTCGGTATCAACCCCTCGCGGAGCGGCATCCTGGACACGCTGCGCCTGATGGGGGCCGACATCGAACTGACCGAGGAGCGCACGGTCGGTGGCGAGCCGGTCGCCGATCTGGTGGTGCGGTCGGCCGACCTGCACGGCATCGAGGTCGGGGGGGCGGAGCTGATCCCGAGGATGATCGATGAGCTCCCGCTGGTGGCGCTGGCCGGCGCGGTGGCCGCGGGCGAGACCGTGATCCGCGACGCGGCCGAGCTCCGTGTCAAGGAGTCGGACCGCGTGGCGACGACCGCGGCCGCCCTGCGGGCCTTCGGCGCGGACGTCAGAGAGCGGCCGGACGGGCTGCTCGTCGGGGGCGGCGCCCGGCTGCGGGGCGCGACCACCGAATCACACGGCGACCACCGCCTGGCGATGCTGGCGGCCGTGGCCGGCGTCGTCGCCGGGGGTGAGACCCGAGTCGGGGGCGCCGAGGTGGTGGGGGTCTCCTACCCCGGCTTCTGGTCCGACCTCGAGCGGCTGAGCGAGTCGTGATCCGCTGCGACCGAGCCCCGCTGGCCGATGGTTGAACCGGCCCAGGGTCCCCCGGATCCGGAGCCGCTGGGGCCGGCCGACCCGCCCCTGGTCGTCGTCCTGAGCGGCCCGTCGGGGGTCGGCAAGGACGCCGTGATCGAGCGCATGCAGCGCATGGGTTACCCCGTTACGGTGCCCGTCACGATGACGACGAGGGCACCCCGCGAGGGCGAGCAGGAGGGGATCGACTACGTCTTTCGGACCCCCGAGGAGTTTCGCGCGCAGATCGAGCGGGGCGAGCTCCTGGAGTACGCGCTCGTCTACGGGGGCCACCTCTACGGGGTCCCCCGCTCAGAGTTGGAGCGTGCCATCGCTCGCGGCCGCCACGTCGTGATGCGGGTTGACGTGCAGGGGGCGCGGACGCTGATGGAGAAGGTCCCGGGCGGGCTGTTCGTCTTCCTGGTCCCGAGCAGCCGCTCCGACCTCGAGGGCCATCTGCGCGCCAGGGGTTCTGAGGATCCGGGGCAACTGGCCGAGCGGCTGGCCGCCATCGACCGCGAGTACGGGGAGCAGCAGCACTTCGACTATGTGCTGGAGAACGTCGAGGGCGATATCGCTGAAACGGTCCGCAGGCTGGCGCAGTTGATGCGGAGCCGCGTCCTGGGCGGTGCTCGCGACGGGGCCGGCGGAGACAGGGCTGGAGCCGGGGCGTAGGTCTTGCCACCGAAGCCGCCCAGGGTGTTCCTGCTGGTCCGGGGCAATAGCCCCTACTCCCGTTCGCCCTGCTCCTGACTTTTCGCACCCACGATCGGGACCGTGCGTGTAAGGCCCCGCAGCCTGGGGAGAGGGTCGCGCTCCGAGGCATTCCCCCGGGGCATACAAGGTGGTGGTTCAAGTTGCACTCCTCTGCGCCTTCGCCAGCGCCGGCGCGGGGCCATCGCTGGTCCAGGCAGCGGTCACGCACGCGCACTTCGAGACCATCTACCCGTTCGTGGACGGCAACGGGCGTGTGGGCCGTGCCTTGATCCGTCTGGTGCTGCGGGGCCGCGGCTTCGACGATGGGTTGCGCTCGCCGCCGCAGCGTGCCTGCGCGCTTCGAGGAAAGGGTGTAGGCGCTCCAGGCGGACTGGCTCGAGCGCGCTGGTCCCGCGCGGCGCGATCAGGCGCTACGCCTGCTCATGGACGCGCTCCCGGAGGCGCCCATCCTGACCACGTCCGTCGCTGCGGATCTGATCGGCCGCTCGCTGCGGGCGACGAACCAGGCGATGGACCAACTGGTGCGCGTGGGGATCCTGGTCCAGACCACGGTTGGCTGGCGCAACCGCGCGTTCGAGGGGCCGGAATTCATCGATGCGGTCGCGGCATTCGAAGGAGGTCTCCCAAACCCGGAGGGCGATACGGCTAGGCTCTACCCGGTGACCGGGTAGGAACGGATGTGCTATATTTGGGGCCGGGCGGGGCGCAAGCCACTCGCCCAACACCCCTCGTGGTACCGTGCCGCCCGAGTTGCTGTCAGCTGCAAGTCCAACCAGGGAGACAGCCGTGACTACGTTCGTGGCCGACACTCAGCCCTCCGCTCCCTTCGCTGGCATCTACGACGTTCCAGAAGCTGCAAGGTACATGAGGGGCGCCCTCCATGGCGAGATCGTGTACGCCGTCCCCTCGTCCAAGATGATCAGATGGATTCGGCGAGGCGTCGCCTCTCGGGAACTTGTGGGCATCCATGGACGCGAGCTGCTGATTGGCTTTGAAGACCTCATTTCACTAGGGACGCTCTGAACTGGCCGCGAAATGCGGCCGATCAGGCTCTTCTGGGGCGTTCAATCGCTTGATGGTCAGGAATGCGGCCTGATCGGGGCTCGCGAGCGGCTCTGCGAGTGCCGTTTGGCGCTCGCTGCGGGATTCTGGGCGCACTGCGCCGTTGTTACGCAGCAAGTTGGCGCCGCTCGAACCATGTTGGCCAGCCCCAACAGCAACGCGAGCCGCTGCGTGTTCTTGAACAATCCGCGGTAGCGGACCTTGGCGTAGCCGAAGCGCACCTTCACGATCTGGAACGGATGCTCGACCTTCGCACGCACGGAGGCCTTGCGCTTCTCTTCGAGCCACTCCTCACCCTCCCGGTCGAGCAGTCGCCGCTTGCCCGGTCGCATGGCAACCTGCCACTGCACCGCACGCTCGCGCTGCTCCAGACGTTTT
Source organism: Dehalococcoidia bacterium (assembly GCA_965249675.1). Lineage (GTDB taxonomy): Bacteria > Chloroflexota > Dehalococcoidia > UBA2979 > UBA2979. The sequence continues at coordinate 236,471 of OZ252250.1, read as the reverse complement.
CCGATGCCCTGGTAGCCCGCATCGCCACAGACCAGCCTTTCGTTGCCGTGCAGCAGATCGGGCGCCGCGGTGATGTCGCTCACGTTCGCCGCCGTCGTGTGGAGGCTGTGCACGATGCCGCTCTCAGAGTCCACCCCGATGTGCAACTTCATCCCGAAGTACCACTGGTTTCCCTTGCGCGTCTGGTGCATCTCGGGATCCCGTGCTCTGGCCCGATTCCTGGTCGACGGGGGGGCGCTGATGATACTGGCATCAACCACAGTCCCCTGTCTCAACTGCAGTCCTTCCGCCTCCAGATGGCGGTTGATCTCCTCGAGCAACCCCCTCCCCAGCGCGGCCGCCTCCAGCCGGTGGCGGAAGTTGAGAATCGTCGTCTCATCGGGGATCGCGTCCGATAGCCTGAGCCCCACGAAGCGCTGCACGGTGAGATTCTCGTACAGCGCGTCCTCCATCGCCGGGTCGCTGAGGTTGTCGACCAGTTGCACGATGTGCACCCGCAGCATCAGTGACAGTGGGTAGGGCTGGCGCCCCCGTCCCGGCATCGGGTAGTGGGGCGCAATGCGCTGCTCGAGTTGCCGCCACGGAACCAGCCGATCGAGTCGTTCCAGAAACCGCTCCCGGCGAGTCGTTCGCTTCTTCGCGTCGTAGTACAGCTCCGCGAACGTTGCCTCGCCCATCGCGCTCACCTCGTCATCTGGTCGAATGCCATACCATCCCGTGTAGGCATCTTAACAGATCATGCGGGTCTGTTCAGAGCGTCCCTAAGAGTTGTGCTCGCGCTTCGGGCTGCGCGGATCAGCTGGGCGAAGATCGATGAAGCGGAACGCTGGCTCCGGAGAGAGACCCGGTCCGAGCGACCGTTCGCTACGGAGGACCTTTGGGTGGGCCAGGGGCATGTGTTCGCCGAGTTGCACAGGCGACTGCTGGCCGCGAGTGACGCCGGTCAGCTGGCCTTCGACCTATTGCGCGAGTATCTGATACCCGTGCATGGGCTGAAGTTCGACAAAGAGACACATACGGCAAGTTCTTGGGAGCCGGTGTCCGGGGTCGTTCTTGAGCCCGACGTGCAGTTTGGCTCCCCCTGCCTGCGAGGGACCCGCATCCCGACCAGGACGATAGCCGGCATGGTCGAGGCTGGCGATGCGGAGGAATGGGTGGCTTCGGCCTACGAAATCTCCGCTAACGAGGTGCGAGCGGCATGTGACTGGGAATCCCGACTCAGGGCGAACTGAGCCCCTGTTCCTGCTCGATGAATCCCTGGCGCGCCCAGTCGCCGACGCGCTACAGCTCGTTGGGTACGCCATCCAAGACGTTGTGAACGTCTTCGACCCCGACAGAACGAGGGGATCTGAGAGCATCAAGGATCCCGAAATCATCGAGTGGTGTCAGATCACCAGGGCGATCTGGATTCATGCTGACGACAGGGCTAGGAAGGAACATGGCGCCTTGCTGCTACGGAGCGGGATCAGGACGCTCCCTGTCATGCGGCCAGGCGGCCGCATGACAGGGAGGGAGCAACTCAGGATACTGGCATTCGTCCTGCCCAAACTGCTCGAACGCTACGAGATGCAGCCACGTAAGAGGCACTACAAAGCCACTGCAGCGAATCCACTGTCGACGCCTTCGCTGCGACCCGTAGAGGTAAAGGTGTGAGCGAATCTGGCATCACCGAGGGAGAGGCCGCCCCATCTCCTCAGCCTCCGGTCCGGCCACTATCGTGGTCGAGCACTTGCTGAACCGTGGAGGCGTGGCGTCCTCCACGTGGAGCGACGACCCGAGTGATTGTAGAGACGCTTGGTAGCCAAGGGACCAGGTTCAGAGCCCGCTCAGCCCGAGGTTGGCGGGCCTGGCGCGAGTTGCCGCCAGTGGAGCAGCCATGTGCCCGTGACGCCGCGGGGGCGCGCGATTGGCTGACCGCGGGCTTGCCTTCCCGTTTGCTCCGGGAGCCGACTGACCTCGCAACCGACACCATTTGTACGGCACTGGAATATGGACAGCGGCTGAGTGCCCTTAGCCTGCCCTTCGACGGTCCCCACGGACTTCTGACGGCGCTGGGCACGCCCGCGATCAGGCGAGCCATGGGCAACACGGGGCTAGGCGACATGCTATCTGAGCTACCCGCTCTTCCGCCGATGCCAGAGACGCTGGGGTCGTCGTCAGAGGACTGCTGCGAACTCTGCCTCACCTGACTCGCTGGTTGCGTGTGAGTGACATCGGACCGGCCACTTGCTGGAGAAGCGGGAGGGCGACATCGATGAGACCGTCCGGCGGCTGGCGCGGCTGCTCCGGGGCCGTGTCCTGGGTGGGGCGGCTGGCGAGCGGCCCGCTCGCGACAGCTCCGGGCCCCGCGCGTAGGGTTGAGCCCCCGTCGGGCCTGGTGGTGAGGAGCAGCGGATGGACGGCGTTCTACTGAAGAAGACCCTGGCCGAGGGTGGGCTGGTCTTTGGCTGCATGTTCTCGGCCATGGGCACGACCCGCTTCCGGGGCGCCCTGGCCGGCTCGACGCTCGACTACGTCGTGATCGACTCCGAGCACGGCTCGCGGGACCGCAAGGAGATCCAGGAGCTCTGCCGCATGCTGCGCGATCTCGACATGGCGTCGATCGTGCGCATCCCGGTGCCGATGGCGCACTGGGTGGCGATGGCGCTCGATGCCGGCGCCGCCGGCGTCCTGGTCCCCTACTGCGAGACGGTCGCGGAGGTGACCGAGTGCGTCGCCACGGCCAAGTGGCACCCCCTCAAGGGCGAGTACCTGCGGCGCGCCCAGGCCGAGGGCCGCTTCCCGAGCGAGCGCTCGCGCGAGTACCTGGCCGCCCGCCATGCCGACAGCATCGTCGTGATCGGCATCGAGAGTGAGCCGGCGGTGGAGCGGCTCCCGGAGATCCTGGCGGTCGGCGACATCGACGGGATATTCGTCGGCCCGAACGACATGACGACCTCGCTCGGCATCCCGGACGAAGTCACGCACCCGCGCTACCTCGAGGTCCTCGAGCGCGTGATCGCCACCTCGGAGGCGGCGGGCGTGCCGGTTATGATCCACCAGCAGACCGTCGACACGTCGACCACGGCGATCGAGCTGGGGGCCCGCTTCGTCCTCCACAGCTCAGACGCCCGCTTCATGCAGACGGCGATGCAGGAGCAGTTCGGGGCCCTGCGCGAGGTGGCGAGCCGCGTGCGCGGTTACGACCGCCAGGCAGCGGCCGAGGACACGGTCGAGACCGTCTGAGGCTCGCCGCCCCAGGGACGGTGCCGGCCGGACGCTAGCGCGCCACTGGGCTGAACGGGCAGCCGGCGTCGTGGTCTCATCTAGGTCGCTTGCGTCTTCGCTCGACTGAACCGCTCGGGCTTGACACCTCGCACTCCCGCGAACCTCGAGGAGTTCGCCGCCACCTGCGAGGTGCTCCCGGAGCGCGCCGTAGGGGAAATTGAGGTGGATCGGCTCAAGGGAGTCGCCAAGGCGATGCAGCCGTCGGTCGTGATCGACTGGAACGATGGCGGGGCGTGTCCTTGAGCGCGTGATTCCGCATGGATCCGAAAGGTTTGAGGGCGTTTTTCTCACCACTGCGCGAACATCGGTATCACTGTTCAGAACCGACAAAATCGAGCGCGTGCCGCTGGTCGTCACCGTGCCGATCCCGCGGAGCAAGGGGCGAGGCCGTGCCGGAGCGGCCTAGCGGGCCGCTCCGGCGAGCGCGCCCTCCTGCTCCTTCTCCAGCGCCCGAACAGTGAGAGCGTTGGAGCTTCGTCCCGACGGCGATGCTTCGGCTCTCCCGGCTCCTCGGCCATGAACTCCGCCCACGAGAACAGCGACCGCTGTGGCTCGCCGTGGTTGCCCCGGCTGTCCGAGCTCGCTACGACCGTAGCGACCTCCGCCACCATCGGCTCCGGCGCAGCCCACTCGGCGTCGACGAGCGGCGCCTCGGCATGCGCCGCAATCTGCTGAGCCTGAGCGAACACCGACTCGACCGAGTCGGCATCGTCCTCACCCGGGACGATCTTCCTCGCCAGGGCGAGCATCAGCTCGACGGCCTCGTCGACATCAGGCCGCGCCCACTCGCGAAGGACGATGGGTTCCCGGTCACCCCTGGGCAGCTTCGCGGCCGCGATCGCGAAGCCGGCCGAAGTAGTCCTCATCGGCGGTGATAGCCGGCGGCGGCGCCGCGCCTTCGAGGAGCAGGCCGCGCAGACGCTGGCGATCCTGGTCGTTGCGGATCAACTCGCGGACGTACTCGCTTGACGAACGGTAACCGCGGGCGCTGACCTGCTGGTCCACGAAGGACTTGAGGGCTTCGGGAAGCGATATGTTCATCGTGCTCACCGTGCAACGCGGCCAGGGTTGGCAAGACGCCGGTCCCGCCGCTGCGTCACCTCCCACTGCTCTCCGATCGCTCAAGCACCTCGGTCAGTCCGGACAGCGGCACGACCTCGCAGTCGCTGCGGAACTGGCTCTCGGCGCCGCCGTATACCACGGTCTTGTCGGACACGCCCGGGAGCAGGTCGCCAACGCGGTTGATCGAGGTGAAGTAGTCGGAGGCCACGGTCGCGCCCGACTTGATCTCGATCGCGTTGACGCCGCTGCCGGTCTCGTAGAGGAGGTCGCACTCCAGTCCCCGGGAGTCGCGGAAGAAGGAGAGGTTGGGCTGGAGCCCCTGGTTGAAGCGGTGCTTGAGCGCTTCCGCCACGACCACGTTCTCGAAGAGTGCCCGGCGCAGCGGATGCGTCGCCACCTGCTGCGGGGTCTCGATGCCGAGCAGGTAGCTGGCAAGCCCCACATCGTGGAAGTAGAGCTTGGGTGACTTGACCAGCCGCTTGCGGATGTTCGCGTGGAACGGCGGCAACTGGAAGACGACGCAGCTTGTCTCGAGGACCGTGAGCCACTCCCGCGCAGTTGTGTGGGAGACGCCGGCGTCGGCCCCAACCGCGCTCAGGTTGAGTAGTTGGCCGTCGATGATGCTGACGAAGGCCGTGACGTGACCAGCGGCGAGCACCGTGCCGGGCAGCACGCCGAACCCCAGCTCGACCGACTCGTCATCGTCGTCGACCGTGTCATCGGTCGCCTCGAGGGTGAACGACTTCACCGTTTCGCCGCTCTGGTAGATGAGACGTGCTGGCACACCGGAGTAGTCAGACCCGGCGGCGCCGTTCCGCGCGACGGCCGTGATCGGAATCACCACCTCGCGCCCGGGATCCTCGTTGAGCGTGACATCGATCGTCACACCGGCGCCCTCGGCCACTGCGTAGTCAGGAGCCCCGAAGCTCACGGTGACGTCGTCATCGATGATCGCGACACTGGTCTGGAAGGTGGAACCCTCGCTGACCCCGGTCGGCAACGTCCCGAGGGTGAGCAGCACGGACTCGCCGTTGCCGTGCGGCCCCAGGCCGGTCCGTAGTGACCACCTAGTGACGCCCACTCATTTGCGGAAAACGCGACGGATTCCCAGAGGTCGTACCGAGGAGCTTCCTCCTCTTCGTCGCCGCATCCCGGTGCCAGCACCACTGTGGTTGCCGCCATGGCTATGGCGACCATGACGGCCCGCGCGCTTCCGAGCATCAGCGATCCACGGGTGCGACCCGGCACGGCACAAACTCCGTTCGGAGCGGGACTCCCCGCAGGGTAGGCCCGACGGCGCGCCGGATGGTCATCTCGCCGATGAGGTTCTCGTCGGACTTGTCCGACATCCGAAGGTCGTCCATGAGCCTGGTCGCCTCGCGGTTGAGCGAGATCGGCATTCCCGTGCGGGCGTCGAGGACGAGTTGCTTCCGCTCCCGACCGCTACACGCGAACCACCCACCCTCATGGGGTCCGACCAGCCGCCAGAGGTTCTCTGGGGACGCTCTGAACTGGCCGCGAAATGCGGCCGATCAGGCTCTTCTGGGGCGTTCAATCGCTTGATGGTCAGGAATGCGGCCTGATCGGGGCTCGCGAGCGGCTCTGCGAGTGCCGTTTGGCGCTCGCTGCGGGATTCTGGGCGCACTGCGCCGTTGTTACGCAGCAAGTTGGCGCTCCGCTCGAACCATGTTGGCCAGCCCCAACAGCAACGCGAGCCGCTGCGTGTTCTTGAACAATCCGCGGTAGCGGACCTTGGCGTAGCCGAAGCGCACCTTCACGATCTGGAACGGATGCTCGACCTTCGCACGCACGGAGGCCTTGCGCTTCTCTTCGAGCCACTCCTCACCCTCCCGGTCGAGCAGTCGCCGCTTGCCCGGTCGCATGGCAACCTGCCACTGCACCGCACGCTCGCGCTGCTCCAGACGTTTTCCGATGCCCTGGTAGCCCGCATCGCCACAGACCAGCCTTTCGTTGCCGTGCAGCAGGTCGGGCGCCGCGGTGATGTCGCTCACGTTCGCCGCCGTCGTGTGGAGGCTGTGCACGATGCCGCTCTCAGAGTCCACCCCGATGTGCAACTTCATCCCGAAGTACCACTGGTTTCCCTTGCGCGTCTGGTGCATCTCGGGATCCCGTGCTCTGGCCCGATTCCTGGTCGACGAGGGGGCGCTGATGATACTGGCATCAACCACAGTCCCCTGTCTCAACTGCAGTCCTTCCGCCTCCAGATGGCGGTTGATCTCCTCGAGCAATCCCCTCCCCAGCGCGGCCGCCTCCAGCCGGTGGCGGAAGTTGAGAATCGTCGTCTCATCGGGGATCGCGTCCGATAGCCTGAGCCCCACGAAGCGCTGCACGGTGAGATTCTCGTACAGCGCGTCCTCCATCGCCGGGTCGCTGAGGTTGTCGACCAGTTGCACGATGTGCACCCGCAGCATCAGTGACAGTGGGTAGGGCTGGCGCCCCCGTCCCGGCATCGGGTAGTGGGGCGCAATGCGCTGCTCGAGTTGCCGCCACGGAACCAGCCGATCGAGTCGTTCCAGAAACCGCTCCCGGCGAGTCGTTCGCTTCTTCGCGTCGTAGTACAGCTCCGCGAACGTTGCCTCGCCCATCGCGCTCACCTCGTCATCTGGTCGAATGCCATACCATCCCGTGTAGGCATCTTAACAGATCATGCGGGTCTGTTCAGAGCGTCCCTGGCAGACTGCTGGTTCCGGACCCTGCCAGCCGGTGATCTCTCATTCCGCCCCGCGGCTTCTGGACCGCTATGAGAAGACCGAGGGCGCGCCTCGGAACCCGCGTTCAGCGCGCTCGCGCCGGTCAGCCCGGATGGCATCTTCGCGCCCCTCCCGCCGACGGCTACGTCACCGGCTGTAGCCCGAACCCGAGGAAGAGCTCGAGGCGGGCGCCAGCTCCGCGGCGGCCGCCTCGAGCCGGTCCAGCAGGAAGCGGAAGTCGCCGTACGCCTGCGCCCCACCGAGGCGCTCGCCCAGCAGGTCGAGCTCTCCCAGCAGCGCCTCGAGGTCGAAGTGGATGCCACCGGCGTCCACCTCGGCGTTCTCGACCTGCGGCGAGAGGGCGCTGTAGCGGTCCGCCGCCAGCGCCACGATCGCGCCGAGACGGAAGTAGCGGTCCGCGGCGTCGAACGGCGCGTCCGTGCGCCCGGACACGTCCAGCCGCTGGCTCAGCGTGTCGCCCGAGAACGGATCGACCCAGCGCGCCTCGATCTCGCCCAGCACCGCCGAGCGGTAGAGCCCCGCCTCGCGCAGCACCAGCTCGTAGAAGACCGTCGTCGCGGACCCGGAGGGAAGCTCCGCGAACTCCCTGCGGTTCTGCTCGAAGGTGTGGTCCGGCGTGATCCGGTTCTCGTAGCCCATGATGCGCCAAGCCTGCACCGCCCGGGGGTCCCAGGTCACCTGCGCGCGCGCCTGGTCCGCGAACGGCGTCGAGAGCGCCAGCCAGTTCTCGCGGCTGAACGTCGCCCGCGCCTGCTCGGTGTCGTCCAGGTAGCGGTACCAGCCGTTGCCGTGCTGCGCCAGTTGCTCCAGCAGGTAGTCGTTGTAGTTCGCGATCCCGACGCCGATCGTGATCAGCCGCAGCGGGTTCTGCCGGTCGTAGTCCGGGGCCGACTCGAGGATGGCGAACGGGCTCGTCGCGTCCACGTTCGCGACGCCGTCCGACATCAGGATGATGTAGTTGAAGGCGTCCGGCCGCTCACGACGGGCCTCGTCGGCGAGCCGCACACCGAGGTCCAGCCCGGCCTGCACGTTCGTGCTGTCGTGCGGCCGCAGCCGCGCGATCGAGCGCGCGACATCGCGATCGTCGGGCCGGCTGTGCTCGACCGTGTAGGTATCGATCACGTCGGTGGTGAAGTGCACGACGGCGATGCGGTCGCGCGAGTTGAGGCTCTGGCGGATGGTCTCCGCCGCCTCGCGGGCGATCGCGACCCGGTTCCCCTCGTCCATGGAGCCTGATGCATCCAGCACCAGCGTCACGTTCAGCGGCCTGCTGTCGCGCAGTTGCGGCGCCTGGAGGGCGACGCGGGCGAGGTGCCGGCCGCCGCCCAGCGGGTGCTCCACCACCTCGCTCGTGATCGCGAAGCTGCGCTCGTCGCGGGGGAGGTCATAGCCGTAGGCGAAGGCGTTGACCCACTCCTCCGCACGCACCGAGTCGGGCTCCACCGCCAGGCCGTTCTGCGCCCAGTTGAGCGCGAGGAAGTAGGACGTCCGGTCCGTATCCAGGCTGAACGTCGAGACCGCGTCCGTCGCTGCATCGACGAACGGCGTGCGCCCGTAGTTGCGGAAGGTCGTGTCCGTGGGCCCCGGCCGCTGCTGATCCGCCGGTGCGGCGGCGGAGGCCTGCGTGGAGGCGGCGGTGGTGGCGGCGGTGGTGGCGGGCGCGCGCGCCTCGCCGTCGTCGTAGTCGCCGCAGGCGGCGACCGCCAGCGTGAGGATCGCGATCGCGGCGATCGCGGCGGGGATCCGGTACATCCGCATTGCCAGTCGCACATCAACCTCCATGGGCTGCCTGTCTGAGGGGGAGACGAACGTCTGGCCTCCACCGATCAACAAGCGAGGGTTGCTGGTCAGCTCGCGCCAGTACCCTCCTGCCAGCAAACACGCACTTCAGGGCCAAGTGGTTTCACTTCCCTCATCCCTGGCCGCGCGACTCGGCCTGCCGACTAGAGGTCATGGCGCACTACTCCGATGAGCAGCACACGCCGTGTCGAGCGCCACGCAAATGCCCCCTCGAACAGGGTCAAGTAATGGGAACGTATCACCTAAGTCATGGATATTTGGTGTAAAAAGAGGCCAGTTCGGTGGCGATTCTCAGAAGAAAGGTACGATCGGCGCTGATTGCGCCTATTCGCCAGGATTTGGCTCAGCCGATCCCCGTTTCGGCGCGCCGACCCGGTGAAGGTCGTCGCCGTGCCCAGGGAGAAGGCGCCCCCCCGACGAAGGGAGTGCGGACTCGGCGTTCAGCAGCAGCTGAACCAGCGACCGGCCGTCCCGGCAGCGCCTACCCAGGTCTGAAGCGCTCACACAGGTAGGGATGGCTGCGGGACGGCCTCGACGCCGGCGAGACGCGGGTGGTGTGGAGACTGCTAGCGATGTCGGGGCGGAGCTTCGCGGCGGCGGACGAGGCGCTCTCCGAGTCCCGGCCGCTGTTCCATCGAGTCCTCGCGGATCCGCTCTTGGCCGCGGGCATCACGGACGAGCACACCGTCCGCGTGGCCGCGCTCGGTCCGGTGATCGAGGACCACCCGGGCTCGGCGGCATGGTCCTTGATCGCGAGCACGCCCGTCGAGACTCGGCTCCTCGCCCTGCCGCGGGCGGGCGAGGTGACGCTCGCGGTCATCTCCGTCGACGCGGGCGTTGGCGGCACGCTCGATATCCTCGACGACCTAGTGCGCGCCTTCGAGGCGTTCATGGGCGCCGCCTTCCCCGTGAGCCACGTGGCGGTGGTGGCGGCCGACGTATCCGCGGCGCGCGGCGGGGGCGGCCCAGGCGGCATCCTCACCGTCGATCCCGACGACGCGAAGGACCGCTACCCCATCGCGCATGAGCTGGCGCACGCCTTGGCCGTTCCATCCGCCCTGGATCGCCGAGGTCGCGGCCGAACTGATGGCCAGCCGCGCGGCGGAACTGGAGCCCATCGCTCCTGTCCCCTCGGCCGCACACTCCGCGCTCTCGACCGGCTCGCGCAGGAGCACCGCGCATCGGCAGCGACGCGCTGGGGACGAAGCGTTCCGGCAGCGATTCCGGCGGCTCTACCTGGCGATGCGTGACGAGGCCCACGAGACGAGTGCGCGGGCGTGGAGCGCGGCGCGTGCCCCGTGCGGCACGCCTTCGTCGGCGATGCTCCCGCCGGGGCCCCGCCGCTCTCGCCGCGCCGGCGGCCGGCCGCTGGTACGGGTCGCCCCGCCGAGTGGCTGATCGGCGAGCGCCGACCGCCACCCGGCGGCGAGTTCGCCTCCGAGCAGGGCCGGGAAGTAGCTGCCCTGGCGCAACTTCGGGATCTGCAGCTCGATCGTGCCGGCGTCACGGGAGCGGCGCATCACCTGCAGAGGGTGGATGTCGGGCAAGTTGGTCTTCTAACTACCCACCAACGATGGACCGGGGGAAACGGTCCCCCAACCTGCCGTGTCGTCCTCTTCGAACCGAGAGACCCGGTAGCGAGAGCGATCAGTTCGCCTCGGCAGGCCGCCCGCTCCTCGCGACCAGCGGCGTGACGGCGGGCAGTCCATCGGCGAACAGCTCCCCGAACGGCACGTTCACGAACGCGGGAACTCCGAGGATGTAGGAGACCCACTCCCCGTCCGCGAGGGTAGACGGACGTGACGTCCAGGCTCTCCGCGCAGGCGACCAACTCCTCCCACGCCGCCTCGGCGAAGCGCACGTGGTAGACCCTCGTGCGGCTGCCGTCCGCGGAGGTGACAGTAACGGTGATCTCCTCGACGCCCTCGAGCACGACCTGGTAGCCGTTCGTGTCGTCGCCGTCGGCGTCGGGCGGGTCGATGTCGACATCCGTAAGGCGCTGCACGGGCGCGGCCTCGACGGTCGTCTCTGTCACGCCCTCGGTGACGCTGCCCTCGTACTCCACCAGACTTGACGGTAGACAGTACCGGGCACCTCCTCGGCCTTGCCGCCGCGCAGTGGGCTGTCGTCCGGCATCGGGACCGTGTAGCGGATCGTGGCGGCGGTGGGGGCGACGGCGATCTCCTCTCGTTTGGCGTGGGAGCGAGGCGTGCCGACCGCTCAGGGCTCAGACCTGCCACGGATCGGGACTTCCCTGAACTCACCGGGGCGGACCTCATTGAGGGCCGAGCGAATCTCATCGGTGTGCAGGCGCACGTACGGCCATGCGGTGGACAGCAGCACCACGATCGCCAACCGCCTGCCGGTGAGGTTCTGCTGGTGGCGCATGTTCTGATCGGTGGTGACGAGGACGTCATAGCCCTCGTCTTCAGCCCTGGCAATCAGGTCTCCATTGCCCAATTCCGACCACCCTCGCTCCGGCACGGTGTCGACCGTATGGTCGCCGAGATGGCGTCGAAGAGGCGCGGGCGTGCCCTGATCGAACGGGATCCTCACGACCAGGCGGGCGTACGGAGGGCCTTGGCCTCGTGCTCGAGAACAGCGCGCACCTGCCACTCCTCGACGCCTGGGAACCAGTCCAGGAACTCTTCCACCGTGGCCCCGCTCGCCAGGTTCTCGAACAGGGCCGAAACCGGCACCCTCGTCCCTGTGAAGATGGAGACGCCACTGACCCTGCCGGGCACGCTCTCGACTGCGGGGCAGGTCTCCCAATCCGTCATGCCCTCACCTCGCTCTTGATTGCCGAGCACTCCGCAGGCTCCTCGGAAACGTGGTCGTCATCAAGGGAGTCCGCTAGCGGGGCGGACTCCAGCCAATCATTGCCGCCTTCCTCGTTCGGCAGGCTCGACGCCACCTCGCGTATGTCAAGCTTACCAGTCACCACGTCGGCGACGAGCTTCCGGCACGGACTCCGGGTGGCGGTGATGAAGGCCGACGCGGTCTCGCCCGAGCGCCGCGAGGCGTGGGTGGCGAAGCGGGTCGAGGAGGGCGCCTACGTGCTGGTCTGCCATCCGCGGCTCGTGCAGACGGGCCTCGACCTGGTCGACATCCCGACGATCGTCTGGTCGAGACGGAGTTACCGGTTTGCCAATCAACACGAACAGCTGCGCTATTGTGGGCCGTGAGCCTGCCCGCACCCGGCCGACAGCCAGTTCCCCGTTATTAGCCCGTCCTCTTCGAATCGAGCGGCCCCGGTAGCGAGAGCGATCAGTTGACCTCGGCAGGCCCATCGCTCCTGGCGACCAGCGGTGTGAGGGCTGGCAGGCCGTCCCCGACCAGCTCCCTGAACTCGCGATTCACGAACGGCGGCGCGCCGAGGATGTAGGAGACGTAGACACCCTCGTGCAGGGCGTAGAGGGTCAGGACATCCCGGCTCTCCGCGCAGGCCACGAGCTCCTCGACGCTGCCTCCCGCGGAGATGACGAGGCTGAAGCCCTCGACGATGTCGCCGCGTAGGCACTCCGGCCCCGGCAGCAGGGCGCCGTCTCCGGCGTTCGGGTCCACTGAGGGCGGTCCGTCGCTCTTGACGGTCATTGGCGTGAGCGAGGCGAGGCCCTCGGCGAACAGCGCGCGCCGCACCCAGGATCAGTCCTCGGGCGGCTCCGGCTCACCGCTGGCCGGCTTCGGGGACCCGATCGCGAAACCGGCCGAAGTAGCCCGCATCCGCGGTGACCGCCGGCGGTGACACCGCGCCTTCGAGTAGCACTACGCGCAGGTGCTGACGATCCTGGTCCTTGCGGATCAACTCGCGGACGTACTCGCTCGACGAGCTGTAGCCGCGGGCGCTGACCTGCTGGTCCACGAAGGACTTGAGGGCCTCGGGGAGCCATATGTTCGTCGTGCTCATGATGCAACGCTCGCAGGCTTGGCAGATGTTGCCAATACGCCGCGTCACCCCCCGGCCTTTCTACTAGGGACGCTCTGAACAGACCCGCATGATCTGTTAAGATGCCTACACGGGATGGTATGGCATTCGACCAGATGACGAGGTGAGCGCGATGGGCGAGGCAACGTTCGCGGAGCTGTACTACGACGCGAAGAAGCGAACGACTCGCCGGGAGCGGTTTCTGGAACGACTCGATCGGCTGGTTCCGTGGCGGCAACTCGAGCAGCGCATTGCGCCCCACTACCCGATGCCGGGACGGGGGCGCCAGCCCTACCCACTGTCACTGATGCTGCGGGTGCACATCGTGCAACTGGTCGACAACCTCAGCGACCCGGCGATGGAGGACGCGCTGTACGAGAATCTCACCGTGCAGCGCTTCGTGGGGCTCAGGCTATCGGACGCGATCCCCGATGAGACGACGATTCTCAACTTCCGCCACCGGCTGGAGGCGGCCGCGCTGGGGAGGGGGTTGCTCGAGGAGATCAACCGCCATCTGGAGGCGGAAGGACTGCAGTTGAGACAGGGGACTGTGGTTGATGCCAGTATCATCAGCGCCCCCTCGTCGACCAGGAATCGGGCCAGAGCACGGGCTCCCGAGATGCACCAGACGCGCAAGGGAAACCAGTGGTACTTCGGGATGAAGTTGCACATCGGGGTGGACTCTGAGAGCGGCATCGTGCACAGCCTCCACACGACGGCGGCGAACGTGAGCGACATCACCGCGGCGCCCGACCTGCTGCACGGCAACGAAAGGCTGGTCTGTGGCGATGCGGGCTACCAGGGCATCGGAAAACGTCTGGAGCAGCGCGAGCGTGCGGTGCAGTGGCAGGTTGCCATGCGACCGGGCAAGCGGCGACTGCTCGACCGGGAGGGTGAGGAGTGGCTCGAAGAGAAGCGCAAGGCCTCCGTGCGTGCGAAGGTCGAGCATCCGTTCCAGATCGTGAAGGTGCGCTTCGGCTACGCCAAGGTCCGCTACCGCGGATTGTTCAAGAACACGCAGCGGCTCGCGTTGCTGTTGGGGCTGGCCAACATGGTTCGAGCGGAGCGCCAACTTGCTGCGTAACAACGGCGCAGTGCGCCCAGAATCCCGCAGCGAGCGCCAAACGGCACTCGCAGAGCCGCTCGCGAGCCCCGATCAGGCCGCATTCCTGACCATCAAGCGATTGAACGCCCCAGAAGAGCCTGATCGGCCGCATTTCGCGGCCAGTTCAGAGCGTCCCTAGGGACGCTCTGAACAGACCCGCATGATCTGTTAAGATGCCTACACGGGATGGTATGGCATTCGACCAGATGACGAGGTGAGCGCGATGGGCGAGGCAACGTTCGCGGAGCTGTACTACGACGCGAAGAAGCGAACGACTCGCCGGGAGCGGTTTCTGGAACGACTCGATCGGCTGGTTCCGTGGCGGCAACTCGAGCAGCGCATTGCGCCCCACTACCCGATGCCGGGACGGGGGCGCCAGCCCTACCCACTGTCACTGATGCTGCGGGTGCACATCGTGCAACTGGTCGACAACCTCAGCGACCCGGCGATGGAGGACGCGCTGTACGAGAATCTCACCGTGCAGCGCTTCGTGGGGCTCAGGCTATCGGACGCGATCCCCGATGAGACGACGATTCTCAACTTCCGCCACCGGCTGGAGGCGGCCGCGCTGGGGAGGGGGTTGCTCGAGGAGATCAACCGCCATCTGGAGGCGGAAGGACTGCAGTTGAGACAGGGGACTGTGGTTGATGCCAGTATCATCAGCGCCCCCTCGTCGACCAGGAATCGGGCCAGAGCACGGGATCCCGAGATGCACCAGACGCGCAAGGGAAACCAGTGGTACTTCGGGATGAAATTGCACATCGGGGTGGACTCTGAGAGCGGCATCGTGCACAGCCTCCACACGACGGCGGCGAACGTGAGCGACATCACCGCGGCGCCCGACCTGCTGCACGGCAACGAAAGGCTGGTCTGTGGCGATGCGGGCTACCAGGGCATCGGAAAACGTCTGGAGCAGCGCGAGCGTGCGGTGCAGTGGCAGGTTGCCATGCGACCGGGCAAGCGGCGACTGCTCGACCGGGAGGGTGAGGAGTGGCTCGAAGAGAAGCGCAAGGCCTCCGTGCGTGCGAAGGTCGAGCATCCGTTCCAGATCGTGAAGGTGCGCTTCGGCTACGCCAAGGTCCGCTACCGCGGATTGTTCAAGAACACGCAGCGGCTCGCGTTGCTGTTGGGGCTGGCCAACATGGTTCGAGCGGAGCGCCAACTTGCTGCGTAACAACGGCGCAGTGCGCCCAGAATCCCGCAGCGAGCGCCAAACGGCACTCGCAGAGCCGCTCGCGAGCCCCGATCAGGCCGCATTCCTGACCATCAAGCGATTGAACGCCCCAGAAGAGCCTGATCGGCCGCATTTCGCGGCCAGTTCAGAGCGTCCCTAGGAGATGGCGGCGGTTATCAGGCTGCGCGCGGGCGAAGGTGGCTGCGCCAGCTTCTATGTGCCGCTCGCCTGCTGCGTCCGGTTCCGCCTCCCGCTCCCCCGAGAGGCGAACCCGCAGCATCTCGTTTCCCTCTGTGCCTGGCGGCGTCCGTTCATTGGCCAGGCCCGGCGCCCGGCGACATATTCCTGCGACATTTGGTAGCCATCGTGAGTAGGTATCGCAGATACCTCACGAAAGAGGCGAAACCATATGAGCTGCAGGAATCCGCTGACAAACAGGTACATGGCCGGGGCTGTACTGGGGGCCATACTCGCTGCGGCGATCATCAGCGGCTGTACCGCTGGCACAGGACCCGGGGACAGCGGGGACTCCGACCGCTCCAGCGCAAGCCAGGCCAGCTCCGAGCGGGAGGGTGGCCACTCTGAAGGTGAGCATGGCGGTGGAGAGGGGAACGGAGGTGACGGTGAACACGGCTCTGGTTCCGAGGGCGGTCGAGAGAGCAGTGAAGCCGCCATGTCGAGCCCGATCACTCCTCTTGGACAGGGATGGAGCGGTGTTCTCGGCGGGTTGGCCGTCTCCATGCAGTACGATTCGGCAGCCCGGTCCGTCCACGGAACCGTGCGGAACACGCTCGCAAACACCCTTTGCTACGTACAGGCAGAACCTCACCTGACGTGGGGAACGAAGACCGTGGGAGAGCTTGGCCCCGATAAGCTGGGACACCTGAGCCCGGGACAGGAAGTAACGTCCAGCCTGACTGCCGCCGGCGAACCAGAACTCGCGGGAGTCTCCTTCGATGGCTACGTCGTTCACATGGAGGTGTTTGACTGCGACGGCCCTGGCCCAGCGGCCCAGACAGGAGGAGAAGGTGCTGAAGGCAGCGGTGAACACGGCACCGGTGGCGAAGAGGGTGGCGACGCCGGTGGCGAAGAAGGTGGCGGCGCCAATGCCCTGGGACTGGATGAGACCCATGATGCCGTTCGCAGCGGTGCCCGACTGATCCTGAAGTACGACGCTCCTGGCAACTCCTTCAACGGAACTGTGGAGAACACGACCAACCGCGTCCTGGATCGGGTCAGGGTCGAAGTCCATCTCTCCAACGGAACGGAACTCGGTCCCACGACTCCGACGGACATGGCTCCGCGCGAGGTGGTATCGATCAACCTGCCTGCGATGTCGGCATCCTTCACTGGATGGACAGCACATGCCGAGGTCGGCGGGGGAGGTGAGGGGAGCGAGTCGGGCGGGGAGCATGGCAACGGCGAGGAGTCAAGCGGCGAACACGGTAATGGCGGCGAGCGCTCGGGTGGCGACTAGAGCCGATCGGAGTCGACCGAGGGGACATCGAGACTGCATGTGAGATCATCCGAGCGCAGGTGCATCCGTCAGGAATCCGCGGTCTCCCCGTGAGGTAGCGCGCCCAGGGTGGGCCCAGCGAGGACTCGCTGTGAGCGGCACAGTACTGATAGTCGAAGACGATCCGAGGATCGCGAACTGGGTGAAGGTGTACCTCGAGCGCGCCGGGTTCTCCGCCGACGTGACCCACGACGGCGAGTCCGGTCTGGCCCTGGCCCGTCAGCTCACTCCAGACCTGATCGTTCTCGATCTCATGCTTCCTGGTCTCGACGGCGTGGAGCTGTGCAGGATCCTGCGCCGCGAGTCGGACGTTCCGATCATCATGTTGACGGCCAGAGATGGCCACGCCGAGCGCGTCATCGGACTGGATAGCGGCGCCGACGACTACATCGTCAAGCCCTTCGCTCCGGAGGAGGTCGTTGCGCGCGCGAACGCCGTACTTCGTCGCGTCAAGGGCAGAGTGCAGCAGGTCCTCACGTGCGACCACATCACCCTGAACGAGACCACGCGGAGCGTGACGGTCAATGACGAACCCGTGACGTTGAGCCGGGCGCAGACCGCTCTGCTCTCGACGTTCATGCGTCACCCGAACCAGGTGCTCAGCCGTGATCAGCTTATCTCGCTGACCTCGAACCGCCGATTCCACGGGTTCGACCGCGCCATCGACAGCCAGATCGCTCGCCTGCGCAAGCAGATCGGCCGCTATGGCAGCCAGCCCATTCAGACCATCTACGGTGCTGGCTACAAGTTCGTGGTCGAGGACGAGTGATGTCGCTGCGCTGGCGGATCATGGGTGCGATCGTCCTTGCCATCGCCCTGACCGTCTCGGTCAGCGTTGCCGTCGGCTATTGGACGACGCAGTCCCGCCTGGGCGTGTTCGTAAGCGAGATCGGCGATGACGAGGCGAGCCACCTGGCCAGGAGGCTGAGCCTCGAATACACCACTGCCGGTAGCTGGGAGACGGTGCACAGACCGCTGTCCGAGGCCGGATACATCTACGATGGAGCACCGGAGGGGGAGCGGCACGAAGAAGGTGAGGGGGAATCCTTCGAGCTCTTCCACGAGGATCCGGTGCGGGTCGTCGTCACCGGCATCGATGGGCGTGTGGTGACGGACAACCTATCCGAGCTGTTACCCGGAACAGCCGCACCCGATCTGGACGGGCATCGCGAGACGGTGTTCGACCTGACCACGAATCAGCCCGTGGGCCACGTCTACGTGGATGTGAACAGTGAGTTCCTGTCGACCGAGTCGCATGGATTCCTCAACGCGCTTCTGTTCATCACGCTCATTGGCGGGGTCCTCACCATTGGCGTTGCCGTGCTGCTGGCTGCCTGGTTATCGAGGCGCATCACGGCGCCCGTCACGGCGTTGACGGAGGCCACCCAGGCGATTGCGGAGGGGGACCTGACCCCGCTCCCGGTCACATCCTCGGATGAGTTGGGACGGATGAGTGCGGCCTTCAACCGGATGGCGGCCACACTGACGACTCAGCGCGACCTGCGTACGCGGCTGATCAACGATGTCTCTCATGAGCTGAACACGCCGCTGAGCGTCATACAGCTGGAGGCAACAGGGCTGCGCGATGGACTTCAGACGCCTGAGCGTGCGTCCGGCCAGATCATCGAGGAAGTCGACAGGCTACGCGGTCTCGTCATTGATCTGAACGCCCTGGCGGAGACCGACTATGGCGAGTTGAGGCTCACGCTCGAAGCAAGTTCGATGCACGAGTTCCTCGCCGCGGAGGTGGATCGCTGGCGCCCACAGGCTCGGAACCGGCAGGTTGACCTGTCGCTGCAAGTATCCGCTGACCTCCCGGACATGGACCTGGACCGGGCGCACATGAGCCGGGCGTTGGGAAACGTCCTGAGCAACGCGATTCACTACACCGAGGCCGGCGGAAATATCGTGCTGAGGGCGGGGCTGGAAGGCGACGAGGGGCTGGCCATCTCGATCGCCGATGACGGGATCGGTATTCACGCCGAAGACCTTCCCCACGTCTTCGGCCGCTTCTATCGCACTGACGAGTCCCGCAGTCGCAGGAGGGGCGGCACCGGTCTGGGCCTGGCGATCACGCGAGCAATAGTCGAAGCGCACGGGGGGACAGCCACCGCAACAAGTGGCGGGCCTGGGCAGGGCGTCACCGTGACTGTGAGCCTTCCCCTGAAGAAGTGAGGGGCCTCCCCCTCACCATGAACTCCGCCCATCAGGGGCTTTCTCACCACTGCAGGAACGTCTCCGACGTGACCCAGCGGCCATCCACGCTCATGATGAACGGCGCTTCCTACCTTCACAAGATGCTGGTCAGGCGGGTCCCCGATCTCCTCGATCGAGCACGTCGTCTGACCACGGATCGTCGGGATCGATGCCCGGTTCGACCACCTTGAGCGACGGAAGCTCGACGTCGGTGGAGTCAGGCGGGTGAATCGTACCGGCGGCGAGGCGGTCGAGACCTAGCAGGTGCCCAGCCACGGTCTGCTTGTCGGTTCAGGCCGTGGCCCATCCCTCACGCGCCTTCTCGCTCCGCGGCTCAGCAGCTCCCCGCCGCGTCGTCCGGGGGACATGGAGGTGCCGGGGCGATCTCTGACCGAAACCAGCCGAACTGGGCGAGCCGGGCAGGGCCGTGGAGGACTTGAGCAGGGCGATCGAGTTCGCCCCCGGTCTCGCGGCCGCCTACCACCAACGGGGCCTCGCCTACCGCGATCTGGGCGACTTCGAGCGGGCGATCAAGGACTTCGACAGCGCCATCGAGCTGGAGCCGCTCAGCAACCTCTCGCGCTGCGCGAGGGCAGTCCCGAAGCTCAATCTCGGCGAGTACGAGAGCGCGCTCCGGGACCTTGATGCCGCCCTGAAGCTCGACCCGGACAACGCCGGCACCCTCCGCAGCCGGGGTGTGGCTCTCGGCAACCTGGAGAGACCGGCCGACGCGACCGAGGACTTCGACCGGTCACTGCGCCTCGACCCCGAGAATCTGGAGACCCTCGCCGCCAGAGGGGTTGCCCATGACAGCCTCGGCCAGTACGACCGGTCCATCGAGGACTTCAGCAAGGTCATCGTTATCGACCCCGACGACTCCAGGGTGCGCTTCGCCAGGGGAGTGGCGCGCTCCGCATCGGCGCAACCAGGAAGCGATCGAGGGCTTCAGCGCCATCCTGGAGATCAACCCCGACGACCATGACGCCCTCTTCGGGAGGGGGTGGCCCGGCAGTGGCTGGGGAGAGATGACGAGGCGGACGAGGACTTCGACAGGCTCGCCGAACTCGCCCCGAATGAGGCCGACGCCGACCCTCGATGCGGCACTGTTGGATTCCCGCCCAATGCAGACGCATGGCGTCGGCGAGGCTACCGGCGTTGCTCTCGTTCCGAAAGCGAGTCTAGACTCCCTGCAGGCTCTGGGATTCCCGGTACGAAGCACGCGAGCTCCACCCGGCGGAACGACCGCGTGAGGTGCGTGGCGACGAACCGAGAACAGCGTCCGTTGCGGCTCGCCCGACGGCGTCGCTGCCTTGGAACGCCTCGACCTGCTGCGCCTGGGCGAAGACCGACTCGACCGAGTCGGCATGCTCCCCGCCAGAGACGATCCTGTCCGCCACCGCGAGCACCAGGTCGCAGCCTGCTAGGGACGCTCTGAACTGGCCGCGAAATGCGGCCGATCAGGCTCTTCTGGGGCGTTCAATCGCTTGATGGTCAGGAATGCGGCCTGATCGGGGCTCGCGAGCGGCTCTGCGAGTGCCGTTTGGCGCTCGCTGCGGGATTCTGGGCGCACTGCGCCGTTGTTACGCAGCAAGTTGGCGCTCCGCTCGAACCATGTTGGCCAGCCCCAACAGCAACGCGAGCCGCTGCGTGTTCTTGAACAATCCGCGGTAGCGGACCTTGGCGTAGCCGAAGCGCACCTTCACGATCTGGAACGGATGCTCGACCTTCGCACGCACGGAGGCCTTGCGCTTCTCTTCGAGCCACTCCTCACCCTCCCGGTCGAGCAGTCGCCGCTTGCCCGGTCGCATGGCAACCTGCCACTGCACCGCACGCTCGCGCTGCTCCAGACGTTTTCCGATGCCCTGGTAGCCCGCATCGCCACAGACCAGCCTTTCGTTGCCGTGCAGCAGGTCGGGCGCCGCGGTGATGTCGCTCACGTTCGCCGCCGTCGTGTGGAGGCTGTGCACGATGCCGCTCTCAGAGTCCACCCCGATGTGCAACTTCATCCCGAAGTACCACTGGTTTCCCTTGCGCGTCTGGTGCATCTCGGGATCCCGTGCTCTGGCCCGATTCCTGGTCGACGAGGGGGCGCTGATGATACTGGCATCAACCACAGTCCCCTGTCTCAACTGCAGTCCTTCCGCCTCCAGATGGCGGTTGATCTCCTCGAGCAACCCCCTCCCCAGCGCGGCCGCCTCCAGCCGGTGGCGGAAGTTGAGAATCGTCGTCTCATCGGGGATCGCGTCCGATAGCCTGAGCCCCACGAAGCGCTGCACGGTGAGATTCTCGTACAGCGCGTCCTCCATCGCCGGGTCGCTGAGGTTGTCGACCAGTTGCACGATGTGCACCCGCAGCATCAGTGACAGTGGGTAGGGCTGGCGCCCCCGTCCCGGCATCGGGTAGTGGGGCGCAATGCGCTGCTCGAGTTGCCGCCACGGAACCAGCCGATCGAGTCGTTCCAGAAACCGCTCCCGGCGAGTCGTTCGCTTCTTCGCGTCGTAGTACAGCTCCGCGAACGTTGCCTCGCCCATCGCGCTCACCTCGTCATCTGGTCGAATGCCATACCATCCCGTGTAGGCATCTTAACAGATCATGCGGGTCTGTTCAGAGCGTCCCTAGAGGCGGCGAGGCCATCCTCGGCAGCTCACCCTCGACGGCGAGGGAGCTTTGCAGCTTCTTCGCCACCAGCTGGAGGGCATCCGCCTGGAGGGTGTTCCGGTAGGCCATGAAGACGACCTGCACGGGCTGCGTCTGGCCGATGCGCCAGGACCTGCGCGAGGCCTGCCGCATCGTGTAGGGCTCAGTTGCCTGCCACGCCGTCCCGGTCCGAGCCAGCTGCGGGCGGCCCCTCGCTTCTCGCGACCAGTGGCGTCACGGCGGGCAGGCCGTCGGTGTACAACTCAAGGAACGACTGGTTCGCGAACTCCGGAGCTCCGAGGATGTAGGAGACCCACTCGCCGCCGTGCGGGGCGTAGAGGGCCGTGACCTGCTGGCTCTCGGCGCACGCCTCCAGTTCCTCGACGCTACCCCCCTCGTAGACGACGAGGCTGAAGCCCTCAACCGTGGTGCCGCGAAGGCACTGCGGCCACGGTTGCCCAGCATCGTCAAGGTCCTCCCCGAACGGGTCCGCCGAGGGCGGTCCGTTGCTGGCGGCGACCAGCGGGGTCATGACAGGGAGCTCGTCGGCGTACAGCTCCCTGAACGCGCCGTTGGCGAAGTCCGGCGCTCCGACGATGTAGGAAATGTAGGTGCCCTCGTGCAGGGCGTAGAGGGACACGATGTCCCGGCTCTCCGCGCAGGCCACCAGCTCCTCGACGCTGCCTCCTTCGAAGACGACGAGGTTGAAGCCTTCGGAGACCGCGCCGCGCAAGCAGTGCGGCCAGGGGTCGCGGGCCGGGTCCCACGCCGCCTCCGGGAAGCTCACGCGGTAGGTCTTCTGTCTGGTGCCATCGGCCGAGGTGACAGTGACGGTGATCTCGGCGAGGTCCTGGAGCGCGACCTGGTGGCCGTCCGCCTCCTCGTCCGCATCCGGCGGCGCGATGACGATGTCGGTGCGGCGTTGCATCGCCTCTGCCGTGACCGTGGTTTCGGTCGTGCCCTCGTCCGGTGTTCCCTCGTACTGGGTGTGGGCCGGGTCGAACTCCTCGATGTCGACGCCGCTCAGGCTCAGCGAGGCGAGTCGGGTGTCGATCGCGTCGGGCATGTTGTAGCTGTAGACCTTGTCGTTGCTCTCGTCGGCGACGTACATCACGTCGCCGTCGGACCAGATGCCGCGCGGGCTGTTGTTGCCGGCCGTCGTCAGTTCCCTGGACTGTCCGAACTCCTCGTCGCGGACGCGCTCGAGGTCTGCGGGGTCCTCGGGCCGCTCGTCGGGGACCACGGGCAGCCGGTAGACGAAGAGCCGCTTCTCGCCATGGTCGGAGACCCAGAAGGTGACACCGTCGAAGAAGATGCCGTGGGGGTCGTCATTGGCTGAGTCGAGAGCGTACTCGGCGAGCAGGTCGCCGCTTCCGAGGTCGTAGGCGAAGAGGCTGTCCTTGCCCCCGTCCAGGACCCACACCGTCTCGCCCTCGCACCAGATGCCACGGGCCGCCAGGTTGCGACCGTCGAGCGCCATGTCGCGCTCCGGCAGGCGCTCGCCGCTCCCCAGGTCATGAGCGAAGAGCGCGTTCTGGCCGCTATCAGAGACCCAGACGGTGGTGCGGTCGGAGCAGACGCCACGGGGGGCGCGGTTGCGCTCATCGAGCTCGAATTCGCGCTCCTCGACGCGTTCGCCGCTGGCGAGGTCGTAGGCGTAGATTCCGTCGTCGGCGCCGTCGCCGTTCTCGAGGAGCCACGCCAGCGCGCCGTCGGACCACGCCCCGGTGGGCGAGTCGTGGCCGCTGTCGAGCTCCTCGATGTCATGCTCGACGGTCCACTCGAAGTCCTCGTCGCTCGGGGTCGGGCCTGAGGGCCCTCCTCCGCCACCCCCACCGCCGATGATGATCGGTGGTCTGACCGGGCCGGTTGTGACCGTGATGGTCACGTCAATGCTCGCGGAAGGCCCATTCCCGTCGTCGGCAAGACCGTCACCATGTGGGGCTGGGTCGTGGCATCCAGCACAGCGCCGTCGCGTACCGTGATCTGGGCAGTGCCGTCCAGCATCTCGAAGTCGGGTGAACCGGTCAGTGTGTAGTCGAGGGCGTCGCCATCAAGGTCCACGGCCGTGACCGGCGCTCCGACGGGGTCTCCGGCTTGCGCTTGCTCGGAGACGTTGCGGGTGGTGGCCGGCGTTGCGAACGCCGGCGGGTCGTTCACGGGGTCGACGGTCAGCGCGACCGTCGCCACATTGGAGCGGAGGTTGTTGGTGTCAGTGACCCGGTAGGTGAAACTGTCGGAGCCACTGTAGTTGGCCAGAGGCGTGTAGGTGATAGTGGATTGGTCGCCAGGATTGATGGGGGCGTTCACCATGACCGACCCCCGCGCCGGCCCCCTGGCCACGCTCACCGTCAGCGCACTCCGATCGTCTTCGGGGTCGCTGTCGTTGTCGAGGGCGCGGACCTCGACCGAGGTGTCCTCGTTGAGGCGGAAGGCATCGTCCTCCGCGACCGGCGGCTCCCGGACGTCCGTGATGTTGATGGTCACATCGACGGTATCGGTTCCGCCGAAATCGTCGTCGGCGGTCACGGTGACGGTGTAGCTGCTCTGGCCCGCGTCGAAGTCGAAACCTCCATTGGGGGCAACTTTGATCTGACCGGCCCTCTGGTCGATGACGAACTGGGTCGTGCCGCTGAGCGAGTAGTTGATCGGGTCGTTGTCGCTGTCGGTGGCCCGCACCGCGCTACCGACATTCCTGCCGGGAAGAGCATTCTCTGGCAGGTCGATTGTGACGGCGGTGTCCGGGAGCTCCGGCTCCGCGTTCGTGCCGCGAGCCTCCGCGGTCGTGAAGTCTGTAACGGCCTGCAGCGTCTTCCCGGGCGCGTAGCCATCCTCGTACGCGGCGGTCGTGCGCAGGTAGCTGTCTTCGTCGTCCGGAACCGGGGTGTAGGTCGAGGAGTTGGCGCCGACGATCTCGGTCCAGTTGCCCGAGCGGCTGGTCGAGCGCTGCCACGTCCAAGTCGTCGCTCCAACCACGTTGTCGGGGTCGGTCAGCGTCGCCGTCACGAGGCGGCCGATAACGGGCTGCCGCCTGTCGAGGGTCAGCGTGCCCCTCTCCTCGACGTTGGCGACGTTGACGGTCACGTCGAGCATGCCCTCCAGCTCGCCATCGTTGGCGTCCACGGTGACCCCGTACTGCCCTCCGCCTTCCTCGAAGTCGGGCGGGGCCGCAAAGGTCAGCCGCCGGTCTGCTTGTCGAACCGGAAGCGGTCGGCATCGGCCCCGCTGATCGCGGTGGGGCTGCTGATGGTTCCCCAGTTGGTGAGCGAGCCCTCGGGGTCGACCCTGCGGTACGTCCCGAGCGTTCCCGCATGGCCTTCGTTGACGTCGATGGTCTCAAGACCTTCGACGGTCGGACCCTCGTTGACGTTCGTGATGGTGACGGTCACGGTCAGCTCGCCAATCTTCGGGGGCACGCTCGCATCGGCGGCACGCACGATGACCGTGTAGACCTCGTTGGCTCGGGCTTCGTAGTCGGGTGTGTCGACGAAGCTGAGCCCGCCGCCGATATCGAGCGTGAAGTACCGCGCGTCCGGGCCGGCGAGCGTCTCCCAGGAGACAACGGTGCCCTCCGGATCGGTGGCGGAGTAGGTCCCTACGTGATGGGAGGCGCGCTCCCGGAGGGTGACCCTGACATCGCCATCGAGGACGGGTGGTTCGTCGACGGCCTGGACAGTGACGAGCACATCGAGCTCGCCGATCATCCCGCCGTCGTCCGCCTGGACCGTCACCTCGTAGATGTTGTCGCCGTTGTCCGTGCCGATGTCGCCGGGGGCCTCGTAGTCCGCAGGGGTGGCGAAGGTGAGCTCGCCACCGGCGCTGATCTTGAATGCCCCGGCATCGGTCCCGGCGAGTGACCATGCGAAGGTGCTCGTCGCGCGGTCGGGGTCGGTGGCCGAGTAGCGGGCGACCGCCGTGCTGTTCTCCGCGACCGCGACGGTCGCACTCCCGCTGATCGCCGGCGCGGAGAGGTTATCGATCTCGTTACTCACGCTGACGGACACGCTCCGGAAGGCAACGGTCATGCCGTCGCTCGCCTGGACCATGAACTCGTACGTGTTGTCGCGATCGCCGTCGACCGGCTTCTCGTAGTCGAGGTTGGTCGTCGTCATCAGCTGGCCGGTCATGCCGTCGATGCCGAAGTGGCTGCCGTCGGCCCCGACCAGCTTGTACGTCAGCGTGTTGCTGTCGGGGTCGGTTGCGGTGAGCGGGGAGCCGATCGGGGTGCCGGTCGAACGTTCCTCCGCGATCGAGAGCCTGGCCGTCCCGGCCGGGAAGGAAGGTAGAGCGCCCAGCCCGCGAAGCACCGGGTAGTCGGTAGCCCCGCCGAAGTCCCAGGGGCCGCCCGTGCGGGCGGCGACACCGGGAATCGTCACGCTCCAGTCCGCGAAGATGCCCGTGTAGCCGATGGGCGTCCTGAGTGCGGTGGTGGTCTGGCCGGTCACGCCCGTCGTGGCGGTTTCCGTGCCGTCGATCACACCGTTCATGTCCTCATCGTCGGCGCCCACCCCGACGTCCGGCTGCCCGGAGGTCTGGTTGTCCCAGTGGCTGTTCGTGAAGGTGGAGGTGGTGAGCGCGGAGCCCGCAAGGCCGCCAAGACTGTACCCTGAGCTTCCGTTCACCCTGCCCGTTACGTAGCTGGCCCGGACATCGCTGGCTGAGCCAGTTCTTCCTGCATGCCCAATGAGGCCACCGGCATCCTTGCTACACGACGTGAGCAGGCAGGGCGGCATGTCCGAAACCGTCACGTTCCCCGTGGCGTAGGTTGCGATCACCGTGCCGGTGCTCTGCCCGATCAAGCCCCCGGCCGAGCCGTAGCCGGTCACATTGCCGGTGGCGAAGCTGGCGCCGACCGTGCCGAAGTTCGAGCCGATCAGACCGCCGACCAACCGGCCGCTCGCGTCCACGCTGGTGTCGGTGACGGCGCGCACGTCGCCGCTGGCCCAGCTCTCGGTGACGCTTGCGGTGGCGATGCCCTGTTGCCCAACCAGCCCGCCGACGAACTGGCCGGCCCTGACCGCGCCGGTGGCGACACTGCCGCTGATCGATCCCTTGTTGCTTCCAACCAGGCCACCAAATTGATCGCTATTGGTGTTGGCGGCGGTGCCGGTCACGGCCCCGGTCGCGACGCTCCCGGTGATGCTCGCCGGGCTCTCGTTACGACCCACCAAACCGCCCACGATAGAGGCTACGATAGAGATCGCGGGTGTCAGAGCCTCGCCGCTGACGGCGCCGTCGGCACGACTGTTGACCACTCCTCCAGTGACTTGGTCCCCGACCAGGCCCCCGATAAAACTGTTAATACCCCGCACTGCGCCGCTCGCGTAGGAGTCACGGGTCGTGCCGTGGTTGAGGCCGACGAGGCCAGCGACACCTGTATGGCCGGTCACCTCGGCGGTCGCGATGCTGCGGTCGATCGTGGTGCCGGAGCTCGCGGTCAAACCGACCAGGCCGCCGACCCAGTTCTCACCACTCACCCTCGGGTTCAGTGCGGAACTGTCGCTGATCGGCCCGTTGTTCCAGCCGACGAGCCCGCCGACGTCGTTGCCGGTGGCTGTGACGGTCCCCCTGGCGGTGCTGCCGCTAATCGGGTTGCTGCCGTCGGCCTGCGCGTCGTTGTTCACACCGACCAGGCCGCCGACCGAGCCCACACCCGTCACGCGCGGGTTGAGTGCGGCGCTGTCGGTGATCGGCCCGTTGTTCCAGCCGACGAGCCCGCCGACGTTGCTGCCGGGGGTTGTGACAGTCCCGCTCGCGGTGCTGCCGCTAATCGCGTTCCTGGGGAGAGCCGCCGTAGTCCAGGCCAGGTCGTCGTAGTTCGAGCCAACGAGGCCGCCAACCGTGTTGTGGGAGGCAGTTACGTCCCCGCTGGCGTGGCTGTTCGTAATGGTGGTCTGGAGGTTCTGCCCGACGAGCCCACCGGCAAACGCAGAGCCGTCAGTACGAGTAGCGGTCACCGCGACGCTCGCACGGCTCGCCGCAATCGGCCCGTAATTCTTGCCAACCAGCCCGCCGACCCACGCGTTGGCGGTCACCGTGCCGGTCGCCTCGCAATTGTCAATCTGGCCGCCGCCATTCGTGGCATCACCGTTGAGACCGACCAGCGCCCCTACGCTGTTGTTCCCTGTGACGTCCACGTTCGTCAGCTTCACATTCCGGATCGCACTTGCGCTTCCGGTGGCTTCGAACAGCCCGACGTTGTCCCTGGTGATGCGGTCCATGAAGAGGTTGCTGATCGTGCGCCCGTTACCCTCGAAGGTGGCGGCGAAGGGTAGCGTGTCTGAGCCGATGGACGCCCAGCCCTGACCGGTGCGGTCGCTGGTCAATCTGATATCCCGCTCGAGTTCGTAGCCGCCGCATGTCGTGCCGGGGCAACCCATGTTCGTCGCCGGGGTGGGGAAGGCGGCGGCGTAGTTGGTCGCGTTGGCGGCGTCGTCCACGACGCCGCTGCCGTCCAGGTCCCAGCGAATCGCGTTGAGCTGCGCCTGGTTCGTCACCTCGATGAGGCCATCGTCATCGGAGTCGTAGTCGATGACGGCCTGCGCGGTGGCCGTCGAGTCGAATCCGCTTACCGCCAGGACGGCGCAGATCAGGGCCGCGAGGAGGACTCCGGCACCCCAGCGAGACGGGCTGAGCGTGCCGAACTGTGCACAGACGGGGCTGTCGATCACATCGTGTCCGTTCAACGGCGCCCCCGGCGTCGCGATCCCTTGGACAGCGCCACTTCAACCGCGGGGCAGTGAGGAAACCCAGCGCTCCTCGGCCCCTCGCCGATCGATGAAGAGCTGGACTCAGGGAGCGAGGTCATGGTGCAGAGCCCACCGATGCAGCCGGAGTGGAGAACGGTCTCACTTCGCAAGGTGCTCCCCTCGTGTCCAGTGATGGGACCGTTCCTGCGAAGACCAGTTGCACACATGAGAACCACGAAGGGAGCATGATGCAATCTGATCAGCGATGGTAGTTGCTCCTGTCCGTAGCTCCGGACATCGAAGGTGGCATCCAACTGGCGCAGGGCGTTACCGACTGCTCCGAGGAACGCCCTGCCAACGTCTTGGCTCGTCATCTCGACCGCACGCCTGGCAAGGAGGGTCCAGTCCGGATAGGACAATTCCGGCGCAGGCCCTGTGCGCTCCGCAGCTGGAGCCAGATTCTGCGTGTACACGAAGACCTCGCAGGCCTTCACGAAGGCTTCCGGCGTGTGGGCTCGGCCGACTCCGATCACGAACAGACCCTGCTCGCGGATTCTCGTGGCCAGCCGCGTGCAGTCGGTGTCGCTTGACACGATGCAAAACCCGCCGACCGTGCCGGAATGCGTCCATGGCGTCGATGATGAGCGCGCTGTCCGTAGAGTTCTTTCCTTTGGTGTACCCGAACTGCTGCTGGGGTCGGACGGCATGGGAGTGGAGCGAGTCCTTCCAGCCGGACATCTCCGGCGTCATCCGCGGGCCGTTGAACGCCGTGGCCCCGGGCCGTAGCCTTGAGTGGGCGCGCCGACCGCGACCAGCAGCGCCCGGCCGCGGCCGAGCAGGATCGAAGCAGCTGTGATCTACGCGCCAACGCTGCCCGAGGTGCGCCGCCTGGCGGGTCGGGGCACGGTCGTTCCGATCTACCGCGACGTGCGCGCCGACCTCGAGACGCCGATCTCCGCCTACCTCAAGGTGGCCCGTGGCAGCCACTCGTTCCTGCTCGAGTCGGTCGAGCGGGGTGAGCGGATCGGCCGCTACTCGTTCATCGGCACCGACCCCTACCGCGTCATGGCCAGGGGGCACGAGGACGGTGACCCGCTCGAGGAGATCGCCTCAGAACTCGGCCGCCACAAGGCCGTCGCCGTCGACGGCCTCCCCCGCTTCAGCGGCGGCGCCGTCGGCTATCTCGGATACGAGATCGCCGGCCACTTCGAGGAGATCGAGCCGGCCGGCCCGGACTTCCTCGGGCTCCCCGAGTCGTGGCTGATGTTCTCAGACACGCTGCTCGTCTTCGATCACCTCAAGCACACCATCAAGGTGGTCTCGCTGGTGCGCCTCGACGGCGATATCGACTCCAGCTACGGGCGGGCGATGTCCCGCATCGATGAGCTGATCGCCCGCCTCGCGGCGCCCCTGGCCGAGCTTCCCTACAGCACGATCGATGGCCCCACCGGCCAGCCGGTCCAGGAGAACTGGGGTGCCCCCGAGTTCCAGGATGCAGTCCGCCGCACCAAGCAGCACATCGTCGACGGCGACATCATCCAGGCCGTGCTCTCGCTTCGCTTCTCCAAGCAGACCGGTGCGCACCCCTTCGAGGTCTACCGCAGCCTGCGCGCGATCAACCCCTCGCCCTACATGTACTTCCTGAAGTTCGACGATGCCTACATCGTCGGCGCCTCACCCGAACTCCTCGTCAACGTCGAGGAGGGGAAGGTCGAGGTGCACCCGATCGCCGGCACCCGCCGGCGCGGCGAGACGCCGCTCGAGGACGAGCGGCTGGCCGAGGAGCTGGCCCACGACCCGAAGGAGATCGCCGAGCACGTGATGCTGCTCGACCTCGGCCGCAACGATGTCGGGCGGGTCTCCCGGGCGGGTAGCGTGCGCGTCACGCAGCAGCTCGACATCGAGTACTACTCGCACGTGATGCACCTGGTCAGCCACGTCGAGGGTGAGCTGCGCTCCGAGATGTCGCCCTACGATGCGCTGCGCGCCGCCTTCCCCGCCGGAACGGTCTCAGGGGCGCCCAAGATCCGCGCGATGCAGATCATCTCCGACCTGGAGCCGGACCAGCGCGGACCCTACTCGGGCGCCGTCGGATTCTTCGACCTCTACGGAAACGTCGAGACCTGCATCACGATCCGGACGCTGGTGATGCAGGACGGCTGGGCGCACGTCCAGGCCGGCGCCGGGATCGTCTTCGATTCAGACCCCGAGCGTGAGTACGAGGAGTGCCAGTTCAAGGCGAGAGCGTTGCTGGCGGCGATCGAGGATGCCGAGCAGGGAGAGGGCGGTGCGATCGCCCAGGCCATCTCCCCGGCGCGAGCCCCGGAGACATCGCTATGACTGCCGGCCCGCCGGTCGCGCCGCTGCTGGCCGCCGCCGCGGTGCTCAGCCGCCCCGACGGCAAGGTGCTCCTGATCAGGCACCACGATGGGGGCCCATTCGCCGGGCCGTTCGCGGGCAGCTGGTCCCTGCCCCTCACCCTGGTCGCCGACCATGAGGCCGCCGAGGACGCCGTCGCCCGCATGCTCTCCGATCACCTGCACCTGGAGGCCGGCCCGGTGGCGTTCTCGGACACGCTCTACGTGACCGGCCGGGACGACGCCCGGCTGATCGTCAACGCCTTCGAATGCTCGGGCTGGCAGGGTGACCCCCGCTACGAGCCCGACCACTACCAGGACGCCGCCTGGTCGGGGACGGCCGGCATCGCCCGGCGGTCGGACCTCCAACCACAGATCGCGGCCTGGCTCGCCGAGCGCGCCCAGGACGAGGAGCCAAGGTTGACTGTGGAGGCACTCGCCGAGGTGCTGGACCGATCGCGAGGCTCGCTGCTCGCCGCCTACGACGGGATCCCCCCAGACCTCCGTGAAACGCCCGGGGCGGATAGCCTCTCCCCGGCCGGGCTGCTGGCCCACATCGCCGATGCCGAGACCTACCTCCTGGCCGAGGTCGAGCGGCTGCGCGGGCTGCCCGGTCACAGCTGGCGCGACTTCAACGCCCAGCAGTGGCGTGATCTCGAGCGCTACCGCACCCCGCCCTCGGGGCCGGAGGCCCGAAGCCAGCTTGAGAGTGCCCGCCAGCGGACCCGCATCTGGCTCAGGGGCGTGAGCGATCAGCAGCTCGCGCAGTACGGTAACCACATGGAGCGGGGCGCGGTCACGGTCGGCGGGCAGCTGGCCGAGATCGCGCGCCACGAGCAGGAACACGCGGCCCGGCTCGTGGCCGAATTCTCCGGGCTTGGGCCGGCGCCCGAGGGAGCCGGCGAGAGCGTGGAGCCCCCGGGCCTGCCGGTCGACCATCTACCGGCGGCGAGCGGCTGAAGTGAGATCCTGAAGAGAGGGAGGCGGAGGACCCAGTGCTGCTGCTGATCGACAACTACGACTCTTTCACCTTCAACCTCTACCAGTACCTCTCGGAGCTGGGTGCCGAGGTCGAGGTTCACCGCAACGATGAGATCACGGTCGAGGAATGCCTCCAGATGGGTCCCGACCAGATCGTCATCTCGCCGGGCCCGGGCGCGCCCGTCGATGCCGGTATCTCGATCGAGCTGACCCGCGCCGCCTCAGGACAGGTGCCGCTGCTCGGGGTCTGCCTCGGGCACCAGGCGATCGGCGAGGCGTTCGGCGGTGAGATTGTCCACGCCGGCGAGATCCTGCACGGCAAGACCTCGCTCGTCGAGCACGACGGCCGGGGTGTCTTCCGCGGCCTGCCCAACCCCTTCGAGGCGATCCGCTACCACTCGCTGGCGGTGTCGCCCGACTCCGTCCCGCCCGAGCTCGAGGTGACGGCGCGCTCTGATTCAGGCGTGATCATGGGGCTGCGGCACCGGACGATGGCCGTCGAGGGGGTACAGTTCCACCCGGAGTCGATCATGACGCGCGCCGGACACCAGCTCCTCGCCAACTTCCTCGGGGTGGCGCCGCCGGAGAGTGGAGGCCAGGGGTGATCCGCGAAGCGATCGCAGCGCTCACCCTGGAGCGGCGCGACCTGACCGAGGACGAGGCCTACCAGGTGATGGGCGAGATCATGCGTGCCGGCGAGAGCGATGACCCGGACGTCGCCACGCCGGCCCAGTTCGGCTCGTTCGTGACGGCGCTCGCCCTCAAGGGCGAGACGGTCGACGAGATCGTCGGCATGGCCCGCTCGATGCGGGAGCACGCGCTGCCGGTCGAGATCCAGGCCCGGCCGCTGCTCGATACCTGCGGCACGGGCGGCTCACAGCGCAAGGTCTTCAACGCCTCAACGTCGGCCGCCTTCGTCGCCGCCGCCGCGGGCGCGCAGGTCGCCAAGCACGGCAACCGCGCCGCCACCTCCCGCTCCGGATCGGCAGACCTCCTCGAGGCGCTCGGCGCCCAGATCGCGCTCACGCCCGAGCAGGTGGCCGGCTGCGTCGAGCAGACGGGCGTCGGCTTCATGTTCGCACAGGCCTTTCACCCGGCGATGAAGTTCGCAGGACCGCTCCGCCCCCAGATCGGGATCCGCACCGTCTTCAACATCCTCGGACCCCTGACCAATCCGGCCGGCGCCAACTGCCAGCTGCTCGGGGTCGCCAACGCCGAGACCGGCGGCCGGCTGGCCGGGGCGCTGGCGCGCCTCGGCGTCCGCCACGCCCTGGTCGTCTCCGGCCGAGACGGACTCGACGACCTGACGGTGACCGCAGAGTCCGATGTCTTCGAGGTCAAGGGCGGTCAGATCACGAGGCACACGGTCTCGCCCGAGGCGCTCGGCGTCGGCCGCTACCGCCCGGACGAGATCCGGGGCGGCAGCCCGGAGGAGAACGTCCAGATCCTGAGGGAGGTGCTGGCCGGCGAGGGTCCACCGGCGGTGCGCGACCTCGTCGTCCTCAACGCCGGCGCCGCCCTCTACGTGACCGGCCTGGCGGCCACCATCGCCCAGGGCGTGGAACTGGCCCGCCAGGCAATCGACTCAGGTGATGCGGCGGCCCGCGTCGCGGCCTTCGTCGAGGCGACCCGCCGAGCGGGCGACTGAGAGCCGGGGAGGGGGGATGACCTTGGCCAGCGGCACCCGGCTGACCGGCACCTTCCTCGACCGCATCGTGGCGGCGCGCCGCGAGCGCCTCGCACGCGATCGGGTCGAGCGCCCCGAGGCGTGGCTGCGCGAACGCGCCCGCGCCCTGCCGGCGCCGCTCGACTTCCCGAGGCAGCTCAGGCGGGGCACCGGGGCGACGCCGGACGATGCGCGCGTCCGGCTGATCGCCGAGATCAAGCGCGCCTCGCCGAGCAAGGGCCTCTTCGATCGCGAGATCGATGCGGCCGAGCTGGCCGGACGCTACGCGCGGGCCGGCGCGGCCGCCGTGTCGGTCCTCACCGAGCCCGACTTCTTTGCGGGCAGTATCTGGGATCTCGAGGCGGTGCACAGAGAGTTCCGGGCCGAGCCGGAGCGGCCGGCGCTGCTCCGCAAGGAGTTCATCTGGGACCACTACCAGCTCCTTGAGGCCCGCGCCTTCGGCGCCGATGCGCTGCTCCTGATCGTGATGCTGCTCGAGCCCCCGCTCCTCCGGGAGCTCCTTGAGCACAGCCGCGAGCTCGGCATGGAGGCGCTGGTCGAGGTGCACGATGAGGACGAGCTGGCGACGGCCCTCTCGGCCGGTGCGCGTGTCCTCGGCGTCAATAACCGCGACCTGCGCAGCTTTTCAGAGGACCTCGCCACCACCGAGCGGCTCGGCCCGCTGGTGCGCGCCGTCGACCCGGGCGTGACGCTCGTCGCCGAATCGGCGATCCGCTCGGCCCAGGATGCCCGGCGGATGGCCCTGGCCGGCGCCGATGCGCTGCTGGTCGGCGAGGCGCTCGTCACCTCCGGGGACATCGCCGGGCGGGCGCGCGAGCTGATGATGGGTGAACCCCAGGTCACCGGTCGCCACACTGAACCTCCTCCGGGCACCCGGGGAGCGGGAGAGAGCTCATGACGTTAGTCAAGATCTGCGGCAACCGGAGCGCCGAGGACGTGGTGGCCGCCGCGGAGGCCGGCGCTGACCTGGTGGGCATGATCTTCGCCCGCTCTGAGCGCCAGGTCACGATCGAGCAGGCGCAGTCGATGGCGCGGGCGCTCGGTCTCCCGCTGGCCGGTCACGAGATGGTGCTCCCTCCGCCGGCTGCGCCCCACGCCCGGGAAGAGGTCGGCTCGTGGTTCCGGCACGGCGCCCAGGTGGTCGAGGCCTACCTCGGCGTCAAACGCCCGCTCACCGTTGGCGTCTTCGCCGACCAGCCGATCGACGAAGTGAACCAGATCGCCTGGGAGGTCGGCCTCGACCTCGTGCAGCTCTCCGGCGATGAGCGGTGGGAGGACTGCCTGCTCGTCACCAAGCAGGTGATCCAGGTCGTCCACGTCTCGCCGCTCGATTCGCCGTCCGATCCGTTCTCGACGGTTCAGCCCGGCTTTGCGATCGCGCTCGGGCTGGATTCCGCCCATGGCCCCTACCGCGGCGGCAGCGGCCAGCCCTTCGACTGGGAGGTGGCCCGGGCGACCGCCGCCGAGATCCCGATCATGCTGATGGGCGGGCTCAGCCCTGACAACGTCGGTGAAGCGATCGCCCGGGTCGAGCCCTGGATCGTCGATGTCGCAAGCGGCACCGAGACAGATGGCGAGAAGGACTACGCGAAGGTCGGGGCCTTCCTGGAGGCCGTCAGACGGGCCGATGCCGAGGACGGGCCCGTCGGGCCCGCCGGCCAGGAGGGTGATCGCGATGACGAGCGGTAGCGAAGCGGCTCGTTCCGCGGCGGTCCAGCCCGACGAGCGTGGTTACTTCGGGGAGTTCGGGGGGCAGTACATCCCCGAGACCCTGATGCCGGCCGTCCGGGAGCTCGAAGCCGCCTACCGTGAGGCCGCGGGCGATCCCGACTTCGCCCGCAGGCTCGACGGCCTCCTTCGGGACTACGTCGGTCGCCCGACGCCGCTCACCCTGGCCGAGCGGTTCTCCGAGCGGGTCGGCGTGCGGGTCTACCTCAAGCGCGAGGACCTGGCCCATACCGGCGCCCACAAGATCAACGCCGCCCTGGCTCAGGGACTGCTGGCCGAGCGCATGGGCAAGCGGCGCATCATCGCTGAGACGGGAGCCGGCCAGCACGGGGTGGCGACCGCCACCGTCTCGGCGCTGTTGGGGCTCGACTGCGTCGTCTACATGGGCGCCGAGGATGTGCGGCGGCAGGCGCTCAACGTCTTCCGCATGAAGCTCCTCGGCGCCGAGGTACGGACCGTAGAGGCCGGCTCTCGCACGCTCAAGGACGCCACCAGCGAAGCGATCCGCGACTGGGTGACGAACGTCGCCGATACCTACTACATCATCGGCAGCGTGGTCGGCCCGCACCCCTACCCGATGATGGTGCGTGACTTTCAGACGGTGATTGGCCACGAGGCGCGTCGGCAGATCCTCGAGTGCGAGGGCCGGCTGCCGACGGTCGCCCTGGCCTGCGTTGGCGGTGGCTCCAATGCGCTCGGGCTCTTCACACCATTCCTTTCGGATCCGGTCCGTCTGATCGGCGTCGAGGGGGCAGGCGCGGGCCTGGACGGCCGCCATGCCGCGACCCTGACCGCGGGCAGCCCGGGCGTCCTCCACGGGTCTCGCTCGATGCTCCTCCAGGACGGCTGGGGACAGGTGACCGAGGCGCACTCGATCTCGGCCGGCCTGGACTATCCGGGGGTCGGTCCCGAGCACTCGTGGCTGCAGCTGAGCGGCCGCGCCGAGTACCACGCTGTCACCGACGCTGAGGCGCTACAAGGCTTCCAGCTGCTCTGCGAGACCGAGGGCATCATCCCGGCGCTCGAGTCCTCGCACGCCGTCGCCTACCTGGCGCGTCTCGGGCCCGAGCTCGGGGCCGATGACCTGGTGCTGCTCAACCTGAGCGGCCGCGGCGACAAGGACATGGGAACCGTGGCCGACGCGCTCGGCGTCACGATCTCGTGATCGGGCCAAAGCGGCGCCCGCGGCCCGCCAGCCGGGCGAGCCGGCGCTCCCCCCGGGGCTGAGCTGCGGCCGTGTTCGCAGAACCGCCCCCGCTCGACCCCGAACCCCCGCTTGAGTGGCCCCGGCCGCCCCCGCCGCCCGCGCCCCTCGGGGCCCGGGGGGGCGGCATGCCCCAGATCTGGCGGATGCGTGACCTCGCCTGGGGCATGGTGGGCATGGTCGCGAGCTTCGCGGCAGGTCTCCTGCTCCTCGTCATCTTCACCCTGACCACGACCTTCGATCAGCGTCAGAGTGACGCCGTGGAGCTGGCGGCGACCGCCGTCTGGGCGGCCGGGTTCGGTGGTCTCGTCTGCTGGCTGGCCCAGCGCCGCGGGGTCTCGTGGCGAGAACTGGGCTTCCGCCGGCCGAGGCGCTGGGCCCTGCTGCCGATCCTGGTCGGAGCCTGCTACGCCGTCCTGCTGGCCTATGCGGTGGCGGTCGCCCTGCTCGACGGCCTCGGCTTGCCGGTCGGCTGGCTCGAGGGCGGTAATCCGGTGGAGATCGCGCGCGGGCCCTCGGCGCTGCCGCTCTGGTCGCTCTTCGCGATCATCGCGGTGGTCGTCTTGGTGGCCGCGCCGCTGGCCGAGGAAATCTTCTTCCGCGGACTGCTCTTCCGGGCGCTCGGCGAGCGCTTGCCATCGTTCTGGGCGATGGGGGTGAGCGGCTTCGTCTTCTCCGCCTTCCACCTCAACCCCTCCGTCCTGATCCCGTTTACCCTGCTGGGGATGCTGTTCGCCTGGGGGTTTCGCACCTCGGGCTCAATCTGGGTGCCGATTGGCGCCCATGCCGCGATCAACGGCGTGGGCTTCGTGGCGACCGTGATCGGAGCGCTCAACTGGTGACCGAGGCCAAGACCACCGCGCCGGATCGCATCGCCCGGCTCTTCCAGGAGACTAGGGCCGCCGGCCGCACGGCCGTGATCCCCTTCGTCCCGGCCGGCTGGCCGGAGCTCTCGGCGACCGAGGGGATCGTGCGGGCCGCCGTTAGGGGCGGCGCCGATGCGATCGAGCTGGGGCTGCCCTTCTCAGACCCGCTTGCCGACGGGGCCACCAACCAGCGCGCCTACCACGAGGCGATCCTGGCCGGGTCGACGGCCGAGACGCTGCTCCAGACGGTGACGAGGCTCCGGGCCGGCGGGATCGAGATCCCGATCATCGTCATGGGCTACGTCAATCCGATGATGGCCTACGGGTTTGAGCGCTGGACCCGGGCGGCCTCGCGGGCCGGGATCGACGGGCTGATCGTCGTCGACCTGCCGCCCGGTGAGGCGGGAGAGCTCGAGGAGGCCGCGCGCCGCCACTCGCTCCACCTGATCTACCTGGTGGCCCCCACCTCAGACGCCGAGCGGCTATCGCTGGTGGCCCGGCACGCCTCGGGGTTTGTCTACTGCGTCAGCCTGACGGGCACGACCGGAGCGCGCGCAGAGCTGCCCTCCGACCTCGCGGCCTTCATCGCGCGCGTGCGGAGCCACATCGACCTGCCGCTGGCGGTCGGGTTCGGGATTTCCGAGCGGCGCCACGTCCTGGAGGTCGCGGAGCTGGCAGATGCTGCCGTCGTCGGCAGCGCATTCGTCCGCACCATCTCTGAGGCGGCGCCCGACCGACGCGAGGCGGCGGTGCGGGAGTTCGTGGAGGGGCTAGCCGGGCGATCGGGGGCGCAGGAGGCCGCTCCGGAGCCGGGGAGGGAGTCAGCGTGCAGATGATGGTGCGCGGAATACGTGGTGCCACGACGGTTGAAGAGAACGAACGCGAGGCGATCCTCGAAGCGACCAGCGAGCTCCTTCAGGCGATCGTGGAGGCCAACGGCCTCGAGCGCGATCACGTCGCCTCGATCATCTTCAGCACGACGCCCGACCTTGACGCCGACTTCCCCGCCGTCGCCGCCCGCGAGGACGGCTGGACCGATGTCGCGCTCTCCTGCGTGAACGAGATGGTCGTGCCCGGCTCGCTTGAGCGCTGCCTGCGCATCCTCATGCACGTCAACACCGAGCGCAGCCCCGGCGAGCTGCGCCACATCTACCTGAGAGGCGCCCGCCAGCTCCGCGCCGACCTCGTCGAGCGAGAGGCCTCGGGCGCTCGGCCTCCGCAGGGGTGAACGAACTGCCCGAGGGGGACCCCGCCGAGGACACCCAGCCAGCGCCGGTGGAGTCAGCGCCCGCCGGGAGCGGGTCCGAGGCCAGGGGCGAGCGACCAGGCGCCGGAGGCGATGTGGCCCCCGAGCCCCGGGGCCACGAACTCCACCTGCCGCAGTTCGACGGACCGCTCCACCTGCTCCTGCAGCTGATCGAGCGCCGCGAGCTCGATATCAGCGAGCTCTCGCTGTTCGAGGTGACCGCGCAGTACCACGCGCTGCTGCGA
The DNA here is from genome assembly GCA_965249675.1 of Dehalococcoidia bacterium. Taxonomy (GTDB): domain Bacteria; phylum Chloroflexota; class Dehalococcoidia; order UBA2979; family UBA2979. The sequence continues at coordinate 198,054 of OZ252250.1, read as the reverse complement.
GCGGACTGTCACCTGAACCTCGGCGAACTTGCCGACTTCGTCGCGATCGGCGCCCGGCTCTTGCTCCTCAAGTCGCGCCTGCTGCTCCCCGGGCCCGAGGCCGAGCCCGAGCCCGAGGAGGAGACGGGCGAGAGCTTGGTCGAGATGTTGCGCGAGTACCGCCGCTACCGGCAGGCAGCCGACTACCTGGGGGAGCGGCAAAGGCAGTCCAGCTATCGCCGCGAGGCGCCGCCGCCCGACATGCCACTACCGAGCGGACTCGAACAGGTGACCCTCGGCTCGCTCGTCGAGGTCCTGCAAGAGGTGATGAGCCGGGTCCCGGAGACGAGCGGTCCCGAGACCGTGCCGCTCGAGCAGGTGCGCCTGCGAGACCGCCTCACGCACGTGGTAGAGCTGCTCGAGCGCCAGGGCCGCGTCAGCTTCCGGCTCCTGATCGAGGCGGCCGGTTCGCGGATGGTCGTGATCGTCGACTTCCTCGCCATCCTCGAGCTGATCAAGGCCGGCTACCTCCTGGCCACTCAATCTGAGCGCTTCGGCGATATCGATCTGGTCCGCATCGAGGGCTCGGCCCTGCCCGACCTGGCCGACATGCGCGAGTTTGGGGACGACTTCATCGGCGGATGACTGGCCTGGGTGGCGGCGATCCAGTGGCTCGAACCACAGGTGACGCCCTGACGCGTGCGACCTATCGCCTGACTGTAATCCGGCGCTTGGCCCGAACTCAGGGTCGTGGCGGTCACTCTTTCCCCCTGACCGCGAGGTGGAGCTTATCCGAATGCTCGCTCTTTCCCCAGTCAGACGGGAACGGTCACGTCCTGGCGTCTGGAGGGTGGAGAGCACCTAGGGACGCTCTGAACTGGCCGCGAAATGCGGCCGATCAGGCTCTTCTGGGGCGTTCAATCGCTTGATGGTCAGGAATGCGGCCTGATCGGGGCTCGCGAGCGGCTCTGCGAGTGCCGTTTGGCGCTCGCTGCGGGATTCTGGGCGCACTGCGCCATTGTTACGCAGCAAGTTGGCGCTCCGCTCGAACCATGTTGGCCAGCCCCAACAGCAACGCGAGCCGCTGCGTGTTCTTGAACAATCCGCGGTAGCGGACCTTGGCGTAGCCGAAGCGCACCTTCACGATCTGGAACGGATGCTCGACCTTCGCACGCACGGAGGCCTTGCGCTTCTCTTCGAGCCACTCCTCACCCTCCCGGTCGAGCAGTCGCCGCTTGCCCGGTCGCATGGCAACCTGCCACTGCACCGCACGCTCGCGCTGCTCCAGACGTTTTCCGATGCCCTGGTAGCCCGCATCGCCACAGACCAGCCTTTCGTTGCCGTGCAGCAGGTCGGGCGCCGCGGTGATGTCGCTCACGTTCGCCGCCGTCGTGTGGAGGCTGTGCACGATGCCGCTCTCAGAGTCCACCCCGATGTGCAACTTCATCCCGAAGTACCACTGGTTTCCCTTGCGCGTCTGGTGCATCTCGGGAGCCCGTGCTCTGGCCCGATTCCTGGTCGACGAGGGGGCGCTGATGATACTGGCATCAACCACAGTCCCCTGTCTCAACTGCAGTCCTTCCGCCTCCAGATGGCGGTTGATCTCCTCGAGCAACCCCCTCCCCAGCGCGGCCGCCTCCAGCCGGTGGCGGAAGTTGAGAATCGTCGTCTCATCGGGGATCGCGTCCGATAGCCTGAGCCCCACGAAGCGCTGCACGGTGAGATTCTCGTACAGCGCGTCCTCCATCGCCGGGTCGCTGAGGTTGTCGACCAGTTGCACGATGTGCACCCGCAGCATCAGTGACAGTGGGTAGGGCTGGCGCCCCCGTCCCGGCATCGGGTAGTGGGGCGCAATGCGCTGCTCGAGTTGCCGCCACGGAACCAGCCGATCGAGTCGTTCCAGAAACCGCTCCCGGCGAGTCGTTCGCTTCTTCGCGTCGTAGTACAGCTCCGCGAACGTTGCCTCGCCCATCGCGCTCACCTCGTCATCTGGTCGAATGCCATACCATCCCGTGTAGGCATCTTAACAGATCATGCGGGTCTGTTCAGAGCGTCCCTAGCACTATCGTCACGCGCCTCGATTTGACACGGAGCTTCGATGAGGTCGATGGCGTTGACGGAAGCTGTCAACCTCTCCAAGCCGGTCGAGGTCAGGGGGTTGTTGCAATGACGGGTTTGTTGGTCCACGCCTCCTTGGTCTGGCGGCCCGCGGCGGTCCGTTGCGGAACCGCTCGGACCAGACGCTGTAGGCGGCATCCAGGGTCTCCTGACGCGCCTGTAGGGTCTCCAGGGCTTCCCCGCCGTGGAGCGTGGCGGGGTGCTGGTAGCCGACACCGAGGTGGTAGTGCTCGCGGTTGTACCAGTCGACAAACGGCGCCATCCAGCTCCGCACCTCCTCCAGCGAATGGAAGCGGTCGGGGTAGTCGTGGCGGTACTTGACGGTCTTGAAGCGGGCCTCGGAGTAAGGGTTGTCGTTGCTCACGCGTGGGCGCGAGAGGCTGCGCGTGACCTCGCGTAGATCCAGGAACGCCTTGACAATCGCCAGAGTCTTGATCCTGACAGGGGTAACGCGCTTGACCAGGTCGATGACGTAGAGGGAGTTGTCTGCTCGAGCCCGCAATCGTTGGGGTCGTTGACGATGCCGGTCGACTTGGATGGTGACGCGTAGTGGTCGACAAGCCAATCGAGGGCGGAAGGGGGGCCGATGACGTACTTGTGAGCCTCGGTCGGGCTACCGGCGAGAGTGATCCAGTCATTGTAGCGGGGGGCAGAGCGCTCCTTGTCCCCCCAGCGCATCTTCGTGACTCGGTAGCGGTCGTCCTCGTCCTCGGGTGGGGCGAGGGCCTGCGGGTGCTCATGCAGCGCGTAGCACTCGACGCCCCCTTAGCCAATGTGGAGGTCGAGGAGCTGCTGGCTGGCGTCGGCAAAGGCGTCGAAGGTGTCGGGGTCGGCTGGGGCGAGGGACGCGGGGGAACTGGCGCGCGAGGTCGGGGCGTAGCGCTCGCGGTACTCGGGCGCGTGGAGGGCCGCGTAAACATAGGCCAAGATCGCGTCGGCGGTCACGTCGGGACCGATGCGGACTCGATAGGCATCGAGGTCCGCAGCGGCGATGTTCTCGCGGCGCCCGTGGCGCTCGTTGGGCCGAGGGCCGTCTGCGGGTCATCCTGGCGACGCCGGATGTGTAGCGGGGGAGGACGTGGCAGAGTCGACCAGCCGCGCCGGCCGCGATCTTGCAGTCTGGGACGATGTCGACCGCGACCACACCTGGTGCGCGACCTGCGGCGCTTAAGCCGCGCTCCACGACGATCGCTGCTGTACGCGCATTGGGCATGGAGAAGGCGGACAACATCTCGCGCCCCTGAGCGGTCCCGGGTCTATGTAGAGCTGCTGACCGACGAAGGGGCGGTGGTAGACCGCAGGGCGGCAGCTCAATGGCGCAATGTCGATGCGACGGCGCTGTCGTGCTTTGCGCCGACTGTCGCGACCCGACTTGAAGCGCCGAGAATCCTCGGCTGGAAAGAGCGCGTCGAACACCTAGGGACGCTCTGAACAGACCCGCATTCGACCAGATGACGAGGTGAGCGCGATGGGCGAGGCAACGTTCGCGGAGCTGTACTACGACGCGAAGAAGCGAACGACTCGCCGGGAGCGGTTTCTGGAACGACTCGATCGGCTGGTTCCGTGGCGGCAACTCGAGCAGCGCATTGCGCCCCACTACCCGATGCCGGGACGGGGGCGCCAGCCCTACCCACTGTCACTGATGCTGCGGGTGCACATCGTGCAACTGGTCGACAACCTCAGCGACCCGGCGATGGAGGACGCGCTGTACGAGAATCTCACCGTGCAGCGCGTCGTGGGGCTCAGGCTATCGGACGCGATCCCCGATGAGACGACGATTCTCAACTTCCGCCACCGGCTGGAGGCGGCCGCGCTGGGGAGGGGGTTGCTCGAGGAGATCAACCGCCATCTGGAGGCGGAAGGACTGCAGTTGAGACAGGGGACTGTGGTTGATGCCAGTATCATCAGCGCCCCCTCGTCGACCAGGAATCGGGCCAGAGCACGGGATCCCGAGACGGAAGCTGTCAACCTCTCCATGCCGGTCGAGGTCAGGGGGTTGTTGCAATGACGGGTTTGTTGATCCACGCCTCCTTCGGGGGTCTGGCGGCCCGCGGCGGTCCGTTGCGGAACCGCTCGGGCCAGACGCTGTAGGCGGCATCCAGGGTCTCCTGACGCGCCTGCACGGTCTCCAGGGCTTGCCCGCCGTGGAGCGTGGCGGGGTGCTGGTAGCCGACACCGGAGTGGTAGTGCTCGCGGTTGTACCAGTCGACAAACGGCGCCATCCAGCTCCGCACCTCCTCCAGCGAGTGGAAGCGGTCGGGGTAGTCGTGGCGGTACTTGACGGTCTTGAAGCCGGCCTCGGAGTAGGGGTTGTCGTTGCTCACGCGCGGGCGCGAGAGGCTGCGCGTGACAGCGAGGTCTTCGAGCAACTCCGCCAGGCTTGTCGACGTCATCTGGGCGCCACGGTCTGAGTGCAGCGTCAGTTGCTGCGGCGAGATCCCGTTGCGGTCGCAGGCGGTGCCCACCAGCGTCCTGGCAACCTCGGTCGACTCCGCCGTGTCGACCGTCCAGGCGACGATCTTGCGACTGAAGATGTCGATCACCACGTAGAGATAGAACCAGCTGCGGTGGTGAGGGCCGCGGAGCCGCGAGATGTCCCACGACCAGACCTCGTTCGGGCCGCTCGCCTGCACCTGGGGTGCATGGTGGGTCGTGCGTCGGTGACCGCGACGCCCCTCTCTGACCGGGCCAGCAGCTGGTAGTAGACCTGGGCGGGCGCCTGGTCACGAAAGCGTGGTGAGCACAGCAGCTCGGCGATGTGGTCGCGCAGCTGGTCGGGGATGCTTGACGGCGGGCTGGTACTGCTTGCGCGGCTTCGCCAGTGACGGCCGCCTGTGTAGCCGGGCGGCGGCCGCCTGGCGGCGGCTGCGGCCGGTCCGCTCGGAGTATCCGAAGGCCCGACAGGGGCGGGCACGGCCAACCCGCTGGGCCCATGAATCCCCGCGTGTTTCTCGCCGGACACGATCTCGCAGGCTGGCCCTGAATCAGCTCTTGAGTCGCCGTCACGGGCCGTCACCACTGCCACCAGGCGGCTCGTGGACGAATGCAAGCGCTTTGCAGCATGCCTTCGAGCACAACGATGCCCGGTGTCTGCCCCGACCTTGACAAGAGCTACGAGAGTGTGGCGCCGCAGTCGCCCCACCGTCGCCCGTCGGCGCATCTGCGAGCGCCGTAACCGGGCCTTGAGTTGGTGACACGACTTCTGATCTCGGGCGCACCGGACAGTCGCAACCCTCCTGGCTAGTGATCGGTCGCCGGGCGCTGAGCCTGGCCGGTGGTACGATCAATCGCTAACCAAGTCGGGCGCAGGCGTTCGGCGCCCTGCAGAGGGGAAGGAACGCGCGGGCCGTGCTGCTAGTGCGCCAGGAACTCCAGGCGAGCGTCACGCCGGGCGATCACGCAGTCGCCATCGGCGTCTTCGACGGCGTCCACCGTGGCCATCAGCTCCTCATCTCCAGGCTCCTCGCCGAGGCCGGTTCCCGCGGACTGACCGGCGGCGTGATCACCTTCCACCCCCACCCGATCACGGTGGTCAGGCCGGACATCTCGATCTCTTATCTCGACTCGCTGGAGAGCCGCGTCGAGCTGCTGCTCGGCCAGGGGGTCGACTTCGTCTCGGTGCTGCGCTTCACATCGGAGCTGCAGCAGGTCTCGGCCTTCGACTTCGCCAGGCTGCTCGTCGAGGAGGCGGGCATGCGCCTCTTGGTAGTCGGTGAGGACTTCCGGCTTGGCCGGGGAGGCCTTGGCACCGTCCCGGTGCTGAGCGAGATTGGCCACGAACTCGGCTTCGAGGTGCTGCCGATCGCTCTGCTCCACGACGACACCGAGGGGGTCTCGAGCACGCGCGTCCGTGACGCCCTGGAGGCGGGCGACATGGAGTCGGTCCACCACCTCCTGGGCCGCCCCTTCCAGCTGCGCGGCCCGGTGCTGCACGGCGATGAGCGCGGCCGCCAGATCGGCTTCCCGACCCTCAACATCGGCGTCAGTCCCGACCGCTGGCTGCCGCCCAACGGGGTCTACGTGACCAGGGCTCACGCGCGTGGCCAGGAGTTTCTGGGCTGCACCAATATCGGCGTGCGGCCGACTTTCGACGGCCCCAACGAGCGTCTCGTCGAGACGCACCTTCTCGATTTCGAGGGCGACCTCTACGACGAGATCGTGACGATTGAGCTGGTGCACCGCCTGCGGGCGGAGCGACGTTTCTCGGGCGTTGGCGAGCTGACTGAGCAGATCGGCCGCGACCTCGCAGCCACCAGGGCCTGGTTCGCATGAGCGAAGAGGGCCGGGCCGAGGCAGGGCGGGCGCGCGGGCCGGCGGATGACGCCCCGGGCGGGCGCCAGATGGCCCCCATCGACGAGCAGCTCGAGGTGATCTTCAGCGGGACGGAGTTCGGCGACGACCGCACGCAATTGACGATGGAGCGGGAGATGCGCGAGCTGCTCGCGCTCGATCGCCCGCTCAAGGTCTACGCTGGCTTCGACCCGACCTCGGTTGACCTCCACCTCGGACACACGCTGCCGATGCGCAAGCTCCGGCACTTCCAGGACTTCGGGCACGAGATCACGTTTCTCGTCGGGAACTTCACGGGCCTTGTCGGCGATCCCTCCGACAAGAACAAGGCGCGCCCGATGCTGACCTCAGAGGAGTTGGCCCGCAACGGTCTCACCTACGCCGACCAGGCCTTCCGCATACTCGATCGAGATCGCACCCGGATCCGCTACAACGCCGACTGGCTCTCCCAGCTGACGTTCGCCGACGTCGTCGGCCTCTGCTCGAAGTTCACGGTCGCCCAGTTCCTTGAGCGCGAGAACTTCCGCAAGCGCTGGACGAGCCACGACCCCGTCTACCTCTCTGAGTTCATGTACGCGATCATGCAGGCCTACGACGCCGTGGCGCTCGAGACCGACGTGCAGATCGGGGGCTCCGACCAGCTCTTCAACCTGATGGCCGGCCGCACCCTGCAGCGGGATGTCGGTCAGCGGCCTCAGGTTGTCGTGACGCTGCCGATCCTGGTCGGGACCGACGGCAACCAGCGGATGTCGAAATCCGCCGGCAACTCGATCGGCATCAACGACCTGCCGCACGACATCTACGGGAAGGTGATGTCGATCCCCGACAGCGCCATCGTCGACTTCTTCACGCTCGTGACGCCGCTCCCGCCGTTCGAGGTCCAGACGATCGCCCGCGAGCTCTCAGACGGCGTGCTGGCGCCGATGGACGCCAAAAAGCGGCTCGCCTGGGAGGTCACGGCCTCCTGTTCGACGGCCCCGGAGGCCGATGGGGCCGCCCAGTACTTCGAGGCGACTGTGCAGCGCCAGGAGACGCCTGCTGAGATGCGCGAGCTCCAGGTCTCCGGGCCCCGGCCGCTCCGGCGGGTGCTGCTCGATGCGGAGCTAGCGGCGAGCGGCGGCGAGGTCCGGCGCTTGCTGGCCCAGGGAGCTATCCGCGTCAACCAGGAGCGGGCCCGAGATCTCGGGCAGACGGTCGCGCCCGGCGATGAGATCCGGGTCGGGCGGCACCGCTTCCTGCGTCTCACTGGACCGCTCGGGTAGACTTGATGGGGCGGGGGCCTTATGCGTGATGGTGGTCTGGACATCGACCTGCTGCGGGTGTTCGACAATATCGCCGAGGCAGACGTGATCACGATCTACTTCCCGATCCTCGGCCGGACCCTGATCGTCGACGCCCGCCGTACCGAAGAGGTCGACCAGATGGTCGCGCTCGTGCCGATCGCTCGGGGCTCGGCCGATCGCTATCGCTCGTTCCGCCGCCTGCGCCCGGAGCTCCCGAGGCCGCTCTCGATCTCGATGATCCCCTGGATGAGCCCGATCGATTCGCTTGCCCGGCTCGGGATCTGGCCGCGCATCCTGGAGCGCCTGGAGCCTGCGGGCGACGACTGTGACCTCCGCGCGCAGGCGGCGGCATGCCTCTGTGAGCTCAGAGAGCTCGAGCGGCGCGAGCTCTTGCGGGCCGTCCGCGGCCACGACTACCACACTATCTGGGAGCGATCGGCGACCGAGCGCGCTTAGTCGCGACACCTTGGGGACAACTCAAGACGCTAGCGTTCCCGGCGGCGTTTCCGGCTTCCAACACGGGCTCCGCGCTCCGTAAGCCCGCGGGGAAGATCTGGGTCGGGCGGGTTGTGCTGAGTTGCGGCGCCTGCGAGGGTTGAACAGTGATACTCCCACTCGTGAAACACTCTCCCCGTACCTACCTCCTTCTGACTCCGCGACCGAGGCCGCCGACGCTGGCGGTTCCGTCGATGAGAACTACCTCCGCGCCTTCTGCGTGGGGGGCAACGACCTGCAGGCTGCCATGTTCACGGCGGCGATCCAGCTCGAGACCGAAGGTGGCGACCCGGATGACCCCGAGGTCTTCGCCGAGCTGTTCGTCGAGCCGTTGGCCGCTTTCCTCGAGCACATGCGGGGGGTCACGCCTCCCGATGACCTGGCCGAGTACCACGTCGCCGCTCTCGCCCAGTACGAAGCGCTGGTCACCCTCTTCGCCACCATAGGGGAGGGGGGCGAAGAGTTGGAAGGCGACCCGTTCGAACTGCTCGGCGGGATGCTGGCAGGCGCCGAGGAGGTTCCCGTCGTCCCGCAGGCTGCTCTCGCGCGGCTTGCCGAGGTCGCGGAAGGCGTCCCCGAGTGCGCCGGTTCGCTCTTCCTGGGGGAGTTCCTGCTCGCTGGCGGCTCCGGCTCCGGTCAGCCGATGGATAACACCACCACCAGCACTCCCCCCGATGCCGCCGACGAGGCCTATGTCGGCGAACTCTGCCTCGCCGGCCAACGGTACGAAGAATCCATCCAGCAGGCGACCGCCGGTATGGACCCGGACGCCGACCTCGACCAGAGCGACCCTGAGGTGTTCGCCACAACCTTCACGGAAGCCCTCAGAGGCCTGGCCGCGGACCTGCGCGAGATCCCGCCCCCTGACCGCGTCGCCGAATACCACAACGGATCGATAGCGCGCTACGAGGAGATGGTCGCAGTCCTCGACGGCATCCTGACGACGCTTGACGCGGGAGATGAGGTCTCGGCCGAGACCGTCACGCGCTTCCAGCAGCTTCTGCAGGGTGGAGTCGGGATGCCCGGCCTGCCCCTGGACGAAGCGAACCGCCTGGCCCAGGCCGCGAACAACCTCATCGAGTGCTACGGATCCGGCTTCCTGCTCGGCTTCCTGGGCGGGGGCCGGTAGCGCAGCAATCTCACGGTCGTGAGGGCCGGGGGACAGGGTTATTCCGGCAAGCCGGCGTTAGAGTCGCACGGTGACCGTCACTGCCGCTCTCTCCAGGTACGCAGGGCTGCACGTGCTGGGCCTTGTGCTTGCGCTTGGGCTTCTCGCCTGCGGCGGGGACGAGCCCGCTGCGGTTGGAGCGCCAACTGCCGGTTCGGGCCCATACCTAGAGTTGAGGGGTTAGGGGGTAAGAGGCCCTTGGATGGGGGAACGCTCAGGAGATGAGCGATTTCTTGCTGGAGAGCGAACTCACTGAGTCAAGGGCCTTCATCCGCTCGTTCGTCAAGGAGATCAGGGTTTCGCCCGGCAAGCCTGTCATCCACTACACGATGCCCACCCCACCCGACAGCTCCATCAGGGGAGGGACCGCCGCGGAGGTTGCACTGGAGTCGCCGGTTCTGCCTACAGTAACGCGTGGTAGGCCAACGGGGACTCGAACTGTGCGACCTCCCCCGAGCCATCCGTTCAGGGACTGTCTCCGAGTCTCTTCTTCGCAATAGAGGGCCTGCCGGGGAGTGCCTTGGGAGGTTCTGCGGAGCACCCGCCGCCGGTCCGGTCCTCCCCGGGCGTGGAGCGATACGGGGCGGACCGCCATGATCGCCACGCACATGTTCTCGGAATGGTGGCTCAACCTGGCCCTGGACGCCGTGGTCATCGCCCTGGCGATGGCTCTCGACCGCATCCTCCCGGAGCCTCCCGCCCGGATTCACCCTGTGGTCTGGATGGGACGTGCAACCAGCCTGTTGGTGCACCGCTGGCCGGGGGCGCCGCTCGCGGCTTTTGTCTACGGCGCCGTAGTGGTTGTGCTCGTCGTTGGAGCCTCCGGTGCGGTGACCTGGTCTGCCATTGCCGGGCTCGCGGCCCTCGGGCCTATCGCGTACCTCCTCGGCGGAGCACTCTTGCTCCGGACGACCTTCACGGTTCGGGGGCTCACCGCAGCAGCCGGCACGACGAGCCACGCCCTCGCCGAGGATCGGCTCGACGACGCGCGCGAGAGTCTCCGGAGCCTGGTCAGTCGCGACGCCGCTACCTTGACCCCGCCGCTGGTGGCCGCCTCCGCCATCGAGTCAGTGGCGGAGAACACGACCGATAGCTACATCGGCCCATGGCTCGCGTTCGCGATACTGGGGGTGCCGGGCGCGGTAGCCTACAGGGCCATGAATACCCTCGACAGCATGCTCGGCTATCGCGGCCCCAACGAGTACCTGGGCAAAGCCGCCGCCCGCCTCGACGACATTGTGAACCTGATTCCCGCCCGCCTCAGCGCCCTTCTCCTCCTGGCGAGCGGGGCAACCGTGCGCCTGCCCGTCGGCCGCGCGTGTCGCGGCATGCTTCGGGACTGCCGCCTGACCGAGAGCCCCAATGCCGGCTGGACCATGGGCGCCATGGCCGGACTGCTCGGGGTGCGATTGGAGAACTCGGCACACTATCGTCTGGGGGAAGGACTGCGCGAGCCGGAGACAAGAGACGTCGGCCTGTCTGTAGTGCTCGCCCAGCACACGGCGGTGCTTGGGGTTTTCCTCGCGCTCGGCGTGCTGGCCGCGCGACACGCCCTTGCAGGGTGATAGAGCGACCATGCAACGCGTGAACACCGTGCACGGGGGGTTGGACGCAGGGGAGCTGCGCTCCCTGGGTCTTGCCCCTGACCAGATCCTCGACTTCAGCGCCAACATCAACCCCCTGGGGCCGTCGAAGGGGGTCAGGGAGGCCGTGGCAAGCGCCGACCTTGCTTCCTACCCCGACCGCGAGAGCCTCGCCTTGCATGAAGCGCTTGCCGGGCGCCTTGGCGTCGCCCTCGACAACCTGCTCGTCGGCAACGGCTCCACGGAACTGATCCACCTGCTGGCGCGTTGGCGTCTGCAACCGGGAGACCCCTGCCTCGTCTTCACACCCACGTTCGGTGAGTACGCAGCCGCAGCCGTCACTGCGGGGGCCGAGGTTCACTGCCTCCCGGCCCTCGAGGCGCAGTGCTTCCGCTGGTCAATCGAAGTGGCGCTACGAACGATCAACGAGGTGCGGCCTGCCCTCGTCTTCCTCTGTAACCCCAACAACCCAACCGGCGTCTACCTCGATCGTGAGGCCGTGGAGCGACTAGCGGCTGCCGTGGGCCCAGACGCCTTGCTGGTCCTCGACGACGCCTACGCGCCCCTCGCGGACTGTCCCTGGGACTCCCTCCCGCTCCTGGGCCTCGGCAACGTCGCCATACTCCGGTCCATGACCAAGGACCACGCCATCGCCGGAGTCCGCCTCGGCTACCTGGCGGCGCAGCCGGTGGTGGTGGCCGGCGCCCATGAGCTCCAGCACGCCTGGAGCGTCAACGCGTTGGCCCAGGCAGCCGGCCTCGCCGCCCTGGAAGACGAAGGCCACGTCGAGGCTGCGAGGGTGGTCATCCTGGGAGCGAAGGCGTACTTGCGGGGCGAGCTCGACGCCCCCGGCCTGGCCGTCACCCCAGCGGCGGCCAACTTTCTGCTGGTGAAGGTGGACGCCCCCGCCAGCCTCCGGACCGCTCTTCTCCGGCGGGGTGTCGCCGTGCGCGACTGCAGTTCCTTCGGCCTGCCCGAGCACATTCGCATCGCGATGCGGCGGCCCGAGGAGTGTGCCCGGCTCGTTTGGGAATGACAACTGATTCTGGCCCCACCGTGATGATCAGTTCTGGCCCCACTACCGGTGGTCATGATCAGCTTGTCTGGGCACCTCCCCTCGCGGACGTGGTGACCCGTAGGCGATAGGATTCGCTGCCGGTCTCGATGATGTGGGCATGGAACGTGAGCCGGTCGACGACCGCGGCGGCGAGGCGGGGGTCGGCGAAGGTCTGACCCCATTCCGAGAACGGGGCGTTGGAGGCGACCGCCACGGATGCCCGCTCCTCACGCTCGGTGAGGACCTGGAAGAGCAGCTCGGCTCCGCGCGGGTCGAGGTGGACGTAGCCGAACTCGTCGAGGCAGAGCAAGTCGAGCCGGCCGTAGCGGGCGACCAGGCGTGAGAGCGTGCGCTCGTCGGCGGCTTCGGCCAGCTCGTTCACGAGCTGTGCCGCCGTCGTGTAGCGCACCCGCAGCCCGCGCTGGCAGGCGGCCATGCCGAGCCCGATCAGCAGGTGCGACTTGCCGGTGCCGCTGTCTCCGAGCAGCACGACCGGCTGGCCCGAGGCGATCCACTCGCCGCGCTCGAGCGTGGCGAGCATGGTCGGGTCGACCGTGGGGGCCGCCGCCAGGTCGAAGTCGGCGAGGTGCTTGAGCCGGGGGAAACGGGCCTCGTGGATGCGGCGCTCACGGCGGCGCGCATCGCGGTCGTCGAGCTCGGATTGGAGCACCTCGGCGAGGTAGGCGAGATGGGTGAGCCGGTCGCGCAGCGCGGCCTCGGCGAGCGCGCCGGCCTGCTGGCGCACCGTGGGGAGGTGCAGCGCACGGCTGGTCGCCTCGACCTGAAGCGCCGCCGCCTGCTCGGTCACGGGTGTGCTCATCGCGTGCTCGCGGCGAGCAGCGCGTCGTAGCCGGCCAGGCTCGGCGCCGGGCGTTCGCAGCGCCGCAGCGCCGGCCGCTCCATGACGGCGGCCTCGCGGCGGCCGTCGGCGATACGGCGCGCCTCAATGGCGACTAGCGCCGGGTCGACCGCGCCCAGCCGCTCCACCGCGTCGAGGGCGGCGTGCACGGCCACGAAGGGCAGGCTGCGGTGCAGCAGCAGTACCTCGATCAGGGCCCGCGTCCCCTCGCGGTCACCGAGCTTGCGGCGGGCGCTCTGCCAGTAGCGCTCGTGCGCGGCGGTGAAGCGACCGCCTGAGCGCGCCTGCGCGAGCGCCACCGCGCCGGGCAGCGCGCCGGGCTTGCGGGACAGCACCTCGAGGAAGTGGTCGAGCACGAGGACCTCGGATCCCTTGTGCGCGCTGCGCTCATGGCTAGCGATCACCCGGCCCCCGGCGAGGGCGGTCACGGTTGCGCCGCCGAGGCGGACGTCCACCGCCGCGCACGAGCAGGCCGCGGGGACCGAGTAGCGCGAGCCGCGCACAGAGATGCGCGCCTTACGGTCGGCCTTCGCCTGCAGCGCGACCGTGGGGTCGAAGGGTTCGGCAGGGAGGGGCCTGAGCGCGGGTCGCTCGGCCTCCGCCACCTGACCGACGGTGGCGAGCCGGCCGGCGATGTGGCGGGTGTCGTCTGCGCGGTCGGCCGCCTCGAGCAGCGCGTTCAGCTCGGCCAGGCTCTCGACGCGCGGGACCGGCACGAGGTGGCGGCGGCGGAAGCGGCCGACCTCGCCCTCCACGCCGCCCTAATGGGGTGTCTTCTCATGCGCGCCCGCGATGCCGGGCTCGCAGAAGAACGCGTCGAAACCGAAGTGCGAGCGCAGTGCGGTGAAGCGGTCGCTCTCGATACGGTCGCGTCCGGCGAGCACGCGCGTCACGGCTGCCTTGAGATTGTCGTAGCGGACCCGCCGCGGTACCCCGCCGAGGCGCTCGAAGGTGAGCGTGTGTCCTTCGAGGAACGCCTCCTGGCCCTCGCCCGGGAAACAGATGTGGACCGCCCGCCCCGAGTGCGAGAGCCGCATCACGAACATCGACAGCTCGGTCAGCACACCGTCCAGCCAGACGCTGACCGCGCCGAAGTCGACCTCCGCCTCCTCGCCCGGCGGATGCAACTGGAGGATCGTCACGACTGAGCGACCGGACTCCAGCTCACGGCGCACGCGGCCGACGTAGGCGCGCACCGTCGACTCGGCGACGCTTTCGCTACCGGCTTGCGCGGCGGCGGCAGCGCCGACCTGAGCGCCTGCCGCACCGTCCGCCGGTGCACGCGGTGACGGCGTGCCAGGCCTCGGATCGACGAGCCCCTCTCACGCTGGTCCCTTCGGATATGCTCAAATAGCTCCACCTTCGACAACTCCTCATCCTTCGCCGCGGGGAAGTCACGTTCACCCGAGCGTAGTCACTGGATCGGTCGGAGGTGGGGCCACTTTCGATCATCACTGGGCCTCCAACTGGGGCCGTTTCAGACTGTCACACCCACTCGTTGACGCCTTGCGGGAAGTGCTCGTCCGTGAGTAGCCGCGATCCGGCGAAGGTGGTCATGGTGCAGGGCACCTCCTCCCACGCGGGGAAGTCGATCCTGACCGCGGCCCTCTGCCGCATCTTCGCGCAGGACGGCTACCAGGTGGCCCCGTTCAAGGCCCAGAACATGTCCCTCAACTCCTACGTTACGCCCGAGGGCGGCGAGATCGACCGCTCCCAGGCCGTCCAGGCGGCAGCCGCCATGGTCGAACCCAGGGTCGAGATGAATCCCGTCCTCCTCAAGCCGGAGGCGGAGGCGCGCTCGCAGGTCGTCATCATGGGCAAACCGCGCGCGGTCCGCTCCGCCCGCGAGTACCACACCATGAAACCGGCCATCTGGGAGGAGGTCGCCGCCGCCCTCGACTCCCTCCGCGAGGAGTTCGACGTCGTCGTGATAGAAGGGGCCGGTAGCTCCGCCGAGGTCAACCTCAAGCAGTCCGATATCGTCAACATGCGCGTCGCCCTCTACGCGCAGGCCCCCGTCCTGCTCGTCGGTGATATCGACCGGGGAGGCGTCTTTGCCCAACTCGTGGGCACCATGGTCCTCCTCGATCCCGAGGAGCAGGCCCTGGTGAAGGGGCACGTCATCAACAAGTTCCGCGGCGACCCTTCCCTGCTTACCCCGGGCCTTGTTTTCCTCGAGGAGCGCACGGACGTGCCCGTCGCCGGCGTGCTCCCCTACTTCTTCGATATCCATGTGCCCGAGGAGGACTCGCTCGGACTTGCTCCCGGGCTGCAGAGCGACGCCGACACAGTTGTTGACGTGGCGGTCATGCGTCTCCCCCACATCGCCAACTTCGACGACTTCGATCCCCTCCGCCACGAGCCCGGCGTCCGCGTGCGATACGTGGAGTCGGCGGAGGCTTTCGGCAGCCCTGACCTCATCGTCATTCCCGGCAGCAAGACGACCGTGGACGACCTCGACTGGCTCCGCGGGCAGGGCCTCGGCGGGTGCATCGTCGCCGCCCGCGAGGCGGGGACACCAGTCATCGGGATCTGCGCCGGCTACCAGATGCTCGGCCGGGAGCTGCGCGACCCGGACCGCGTGGAGTCGCGCAGAGCGGTCACCGATGGCCTCGGCCTCCTGCCAACCTCTACCACCTTCCTCCGGGAGAAGGTCACCCATCAGGCGAAGGCACGGGTGTCGGACGCCCGCGGCCTGCTGCGCGGCTGCGAGGGGGCGGAGCTCACCGCCTACGAGATCCACATGGGCGTTTCGACTCGCGAGAGTGCTGCCGGTGCCTTCCTGGTTGACGTGCGCTCGGGTCAGCCCGTTGACTCGCCCGACGGCGCCCTCGACGGAGAAGGACTCACCCTGGGTACCTACCTCCACGGCCTCTTCCACAATCGGGAGGTACGGCGCGGCGTGCTCGGAGAGGTGGCAAGGCGCAAGGGCGCCACGTTGCCGCCTCCCTCTGACGACATCGACCCCGACGCCGAGTACGACAAGCTGGCCGCGGTTGTGCGCGAGCACCTCGACATGGGACTTGTCTACCGCGTCATGGGGCTGGAGCCCTGAGGGACGCTCCCAATCGTTGGATACATGAGTAGCGCGGCGCCGCGCCGGAGCCGTACTCACAACTGCCCGTCGGCCTCTCGATGATCCAATGGCACTCGAAGGTCCCTGGCGTGACGGGTGGTGGAACATCTTGCCAAACTTTGCCAATCGGCCTAGCGTTGCACCATGAGCACGATGAACATTTCCCTTCCCGAGGCCCTCAAGTCCTTCGTGGACCATCAGGTCAGCGCCCGCGGCTACAGCTCGTCGAGCGAATACGTCCGCGAGTTGATTCGCACGGACCAGGATCGCCAGCGCCTGCGCGGCCTGCTTCTCGAAGGCGCGTCATCGCCGCCGGCGGTCACCGCCGATGCGGACTACTTCGGCCGGCTTCGCGATCGGGTCCGCCAAGCCAGCCAGGGGTGACCGGGAAACCTATCGTCCTTCGCGAGCGGGCTCGGCGCGATGTCGACGAGGCCGTCGAGCACTCTTTCGCCGAGGCGCGAGCGGCGGTTGCCCTGGCCTTCATCGACGCGCTGGAAGAAACCTTCCGCCGTATGGCCGAGCACCCCGCAAGCGGTTCGCCCCGTTATGAGCGTGAGCTGGATCTTCCCGGTCTGCGCTCGTCGGTCGTGCGGGGGTTCCCGTATCTGGTTTTCTACGTTGAGCGAGATGCGGACATCGACGTCTGGAGGGTCCTGCATACGGCGCGGGACATTCCGGCGTGGCTCCAAGAGCCGCCCGCGGAGTGATCATGGGCGCCGCGCGCGATGGCCTCAGAACGAGAGCGAGCCGTAGAACGGGGAGCACCCCCTTTCGCACGAGCGCGTCGTCATACCTCTTGAGTTTCGGTGGTGCGAGACGTGAGACGTCGACACTTATATTCATGGTTGTGCCATATCTGTGAATGTGGAGGTCAGGATGGACAGCGCGCCGCAGTGCTGAAATCGCCTCCTGCCACACTGCGGCTAGCTTGACCCCTTGACTCGCTGTTCGCTATCGGCGAAAGTGATTCGGGGCTAAGCGTGGATGACCATCGAGTGGGCGGCCCGAGCAATCCGGGACATGCGACGCCTGTCCGAGAGGGACCGCGAGCGGGCCATCGCCAAGATCGAACAGTACGCCCTCGACCCGGCATCGCTCCCCAGGCAGGTGACGCCGTTGACCGGGAGTGAATATCTTCGGCTGAGGGTCGGCAGTTACCGCATTATCTTCGCAGTCGAGCACCGCGAGCCCTCGGTCATGGTCATCCTCAGAGTCCGGCACAGGAGGGAAGCGTATGACCGCCGATAAGACCGTCACACTGACGCGCGAGGAGTACGACGCGCTGGTCGAGCGCACGGCCCAGCTGGAGGACCGGCTGGCCGCCTCTGAGGCGGAGCGCGATGCGAGGGTTCCGCACGAGGTAGCGCTCGCCATCATGGGCGGCACCAGCCCGATCCGCGCGTTCCGCGACTACCGGGGGCTCACCTTGCGGGAACTCTCGGGGCGCTCGGGCGTCGCCCTCAGCTATCTCTCCGAGATTGAGCACGGCCGCAAGCCGGGCTCGGTCACGGCATTGACCCGTGTCGCCGAGACCTTCGGCACCACTATCGACGCCCTCGTGATCGACTGAACACCATCCAACTCGTGGAAGTACTAAGAGCGCTCGCCGAGAAGCGCTACGGGTCGTGATTAGGCGCCCACTGGAGCCCAGCTCTAGCGCAGCGAGCAGGGAAGCCGTCAGAGTCTGACGGCACTCGCCCGACGGCTCACAACTGCACAGCCAGATCGAAGGCTATCGGACAGTCCCGTCGGCGGTCACCGCGAGGCCTCAACCTTCGCCTGGCCACCCCGCTCGCGCAGCAGCCCCGAGCGCGGACGCCACTCGCGCCTGCGTGTCGAGGGATCCGTATTCCCTCGCTATCGCGCGCAGCTGCTCTGCGTTGAACCGCCCACGCCTCACCGCCTTGGCGAGGGCGGTAGTGAGGTCGTTGCGATCGGCCGCCGCCTACTCAGCGTGCTGGAGCAGGTCGACGACGAACCACTCCGGCGATTGGTGCACTGGGAACGCCACGCGCCGTAGCAGGAAGCGACGGCCCCCGAGCGTCATGTTGCGGCGGCTGAGGTGCTCGCCCATCTCAACCGGACCCACAAAAGGGTCGTTGCCCGAGCGCCATGCTTCGCGGATGCGATGGGCAAGGTGCCATGCCCCAGCAGGGCACGCTCCTCAGCCAGGTCAAGGAGGCGTGACCCCAACGCTGCTACCGTTCGGGAACCGCAGGGTGCGATCATTGAGTCTGACTGACTTGCTAGGGACGCTCTGAACTGGCCGCGAAATGCGGCCGATCAGGCTCTTCTGGGGCGTTCAATCGCTTGATGGTCAGGAATGCGGCCTGATCGGGGCTCGCGAGCGGCTCTGCGAGTGCCGTTTGGCGCTCGCTGCGGGATTCTGGGCGCACTGCGCCGTTGTTACGCAGCAAGTTGGCGCTCCGCTCGAACCATGTTGGCCAGCCCCAACAGCAACGCGAGCCGCTGCGTGTTCTTGAACAATCCGCGGTAGCGGACCTTGGCGTAGCCGAAGCGCACCTTCACGATCTGGAACGGATGCTCGACCTTCGCACGCACGGAGGCCTTGCGCTTCTCTTCGAGCCACTCCTCACCCTCCCGGTCGAGCAGTCGCCGCTTGCCCGGTCGCATGGCAACCTGCCACTGCACCGCACGCTCGCGCTGCTCCAGACGTTTTCCGATGCCCTGGTAGCCCGCATCGCCACAGACCAGCCTTTCGTTGCCGTGCAGCAGGTCGGGCGCCGCGGTGATGTCGCTCACGTTCGCCGCCGTCGTGTGGAGGCTGTGCACGATGCCGCTCTCAGAGTCCACCCCGATGTGCAACTTCATCCCGAAGTACCACTGGTTTCCCTTGCGCGTCTGGTGCATCTCGGGATCCCGTGCTCTGGCCCGATTCCTGGTCGACGAGGGGGCGCTGATGATACTGGCATCAACCACAGTCCCCTGTCTCAACTGCAGTCCTTCCGCCTCCAGATGGCGGTTGATCTCCTCGAGCAACCCCCTCCCCAGCGCGGCCGCCTCCAGCCGGTGGCGGAAGTTGAGAATCGTCGTCTCATCGGGGATCGCGTCCGATAGCCTGAGCCCCACGAAGCGCTGCACGGTGAGATTCTCGTACAGCGCGTCCTCCATCGCCGGGTCGCTGAGGTTGTCGACCAGTTGCACGATGTGCACCCGCAGCATCAGTGACAGTGGGTAGGGCTGGCGCCCCCGTCCCGGCATCGGGTAGTGGGGCGCAATGCGCTGCTCGAGTTGCCGCCACGGAACCAGCCGATCGAGTCGTTCCAGAAACCGCTCCCGGCGAGTCGTTCGCTTCTTCGCGTCGTAGTACAGCTCCGCGAACGTTGCCTCGCCCATCGCGCTCACCTCGTCATCTGGTCGAATGCCATACCATCCCGTGTAGGCATCTTAACAGATCATGCGGGTCTGTTCAGAGCGTCCCTAGGTCGTTTCGGGAGAACGGGATGGCTACCACCAACCAGCGGCAGGCGACAAACGTCGAGCCGACCGTCGCAACGATGGTGGCCCGCATCGCCGACGAGTTCGAGCCGGATCGCATCGTCCTCTTCGGCTCGCGGGCGAGGGACGAAGCGACGGCGTCGAGCGATGTCGACCTGCTCGTCGTCATGCCCGACGGGACCGACCGTCGCGAGGCCGCGATCGCAATGCGTGTCGCAGTGGGGGATCTGCCGCTCGCCAAGGACATCATCGTCACGACCCCGGACGAGATCGCCCGCCGCGCCCACATCGTGGGGACCCTCCTACGCGCAGCCCTGCGTGAGGGGAAAGTCGTCCATGAGCGAGGCTGAGGTCGTAGCGGAGGCACAGCGCTGGTTGCGCTACGACCGAGAGGACCTGCACGTCGTCCAGCTGATGCTTGCCGAAGACTCGCCCGTGGCGCGCCATGCGTGTCTCCACTCCCAGCAGGCGGCCGAGAAGGCTCCTAAAGGCCGCGCTCGTCTTGGAAGGGATCGACTTTCCCTACGTCCACGATCTGCGCGCCCTGCGCAATCTCGTTCCCGGCGAGTGGCCCGTGAATATCCCGGCGGTGATGCTCGCAAGACTCACCGAGTGGGGAACGGAGGCCCGGTATCCGGGCGACTGGCCGGAGCCGACAGCCGCGGATGCTGCTCGCGCGGAGTCCGAGGCCCGCTCGATCTACGATGCCGTGGCGGCGGAGTTCAGCCGCCGCGGCCTAACCCTCGAATAAACCCCTACAGCAGGGAGGTTCCAAATCCCGTGGTTCTCTTCAGGTGTCCCACCTCGGCCCAAGCCCATGCCTCGTCGAGCCTGACCGCCTCGGCCTGCTGGTGCCGCCATTGTGCCCACGGTCAGTCTTCCAGCTTCGCGCCTAGCTGGCCCGCCAGCACCAGTCTCAGCACCCCAGTCGGGCCGTAGGTAATCCCCCAGACCCGGCCGGATACCACGCGCGCCCTTTACTTTCCCCGCCGGCCCGGCTTGGCTCTCCGGGCGATTGTCCTCCGGAAGGGCACAGACGCCGCCTCATGTTTGTGATTGTCGAACGTCCATGCCGATGTTTGCCCGGTGGTGAGACCAGACGACAGCGGCAGAGCGAGGGCCATGGGGCCTCGTCTCCGTAGGCATTTCGTAGGCATGCGTGGCGCAAGGGAGTGGGATGAGCCAGGACGGAACGTCATGTGAGTCCGTCATGTCAGGTTCAGAGAGGGCTCCAAGGCGAGGCGGTGGCACAGGCTGGGACGGCTGGCGACGGTCTCAAAACCCGTTGGGCTTTTGGCCCGTGTGGGTTCGAATCCCACCTTCGGTACCAAGAATCATCAATGTTTACGGGGGTTTTTCACATCGCGGCGATACTCTCAATTGCGGAGCAGAGCGAACAATTGGGAACGAAATGGGAACGGAATGATCGCGAAGCAACCCGGCTAAGCTTGATATTCGCGTGCACAGACCAGCCCTGAACTCGATGGCGCGCCCAGAGAGCCGCCCCGGGAAGTGGACTAAGCACTCAAGCTAGGTAGCCCCGATGCCAAGTTTGGCGAGGCGCGCCAGCAGGTACTCCTGCGGCTGGCTCCCCTTAGTCCCGTTGCAGTGACCGGATACGCAGCGGAGTCAATACTCAGGCCGCATTTTGCTGCTGAGGCAGCCTCTCCCGCACGTTCCGGATCTTGTGTTCCTGACAGCGCTCGATGATGGGCTGGTCGAACACATCGTCCACGGCGCTGCGGGGCTCCTTCGCTCCGTCGATCACGACCAGAATCGGGCCTGTGACGTCCAGACCGCGTTCACCGAGGCCGGCCAGCAGTTCACGCACCACGGTGGCGTTCTCCGTGGCGCCCTCCACGATTGCCAGCCGGTGCTTGATCCCCGTGATGTCGATTCCGAGCGCCACCAGGCAGGTCTGTTCGCCGAAATGCACGCCGTCCACCATCAGCGCGACCAGGTCCACCTCGTTCAGCGGGCGAGCGAGGAGCTCTGCCAGCGCCGTCGCCGTCTGGGCGATGAAGCGACGGCAGAGCGAGGACTTCCCCGTACCGACACAGCGTTCCTCCACCTCCGCACCGACCGGCTCCAGACCGGACCGGTCGTTCCGCGTGGAGAGTCCCGCGATCATGCGAGGCGATGCTGAAAGCTGCCGGCTGAAACAACTGATAGGGACGGTGCGTGCAGCAACACCACTGGCACGGACATGACGAATTCCGGGGCGCCGGGCGGCGTCGCAGTTCCGGGCTCTCCTGAGCCGCCGAACAGCCTGCTCGCACGCCCCTCCGGGGGGTCCTGGGACTCTTTGAGGCTCGGTGGCCCAGCTCAGCTCGGGTTCGGCAGGCGAGACCATTCAGCCAAGCGGTCGAACAGGAGGTCGTGCATCTCCCAGAACTTGCCCTCCGCGCCTGCGCACTCAGCTGCGAGGTGGGCTGCCGGGGCGTTGGGGTGGAGCTGCGGGATCGGGTAGTGGAGGAAGACGAGCGCGACACGGTCACCGAGCTGCTCCCGGATGCCGGGCAACGTGCCCTGGTACCAGCGCTGGCAGAAGGGGCAGGCGAAGTCGCTGAACTCGACGATCACAACCGGCGCATCGGGGTCCCCTTCGATGTGCCCGCCTGAGATATCGGGGCGTTCTGAGCCGATGACGAAGGTCGGTGAATCCTGGCTCGCGAGTTGCCGAACGGCCGAGGAGTACTCGTCGATGGTGGTCGGACTGCCAGCGAGCTCGGCCTCGATCACCTCGGCGAAGATCGAGGCCGGCTGCGCGCCGCGGATGATCTTGTTGTTGACGAAGAAGGTCGGCGTGCCGTTCACGCCCAGATAGCGCCCGCGCTGAGCCTGCTCGCTGACCGCTTCCAGGTTGGCCGGGTCGAGGAGACAGTCGCCGAAGTTCTCGGGGTCAAGGTCCAGGGAGACGGCATAAGTGGCCAGTGCGTCCAGCAGGGTCTCGGGGCGGCTCGGCGGCGCCGCCATCTCCGCCTGTGCCGGGGCAGCCTGGATGGGGAGCGATTCGATCGCGGTGGTCAATGCCCGCAGTGCCGGCGCGATCGGCTCGGCGGCTGGAGCGGGAGGGTCATCGGTCACCAGGATCGCGAAGATGATGACGCTCGAGCCGAGGAGGACCGCGAACGGCGTCAGCAGGTAGGTCCAGGCGGGCGGGCCGGGGGATTGGACGGGCCGGGGTGCCGCCGGAGACGCCTCGGCAGAGCGTTCGGGCTCAGCAGCCCGGGCCGACTCTGCATTCGGCTCCTCGGGCGGTTGGTCCTCGGTCACGAGGCGATCCTAAGGCCGGGGTCGTGCCCCGGCAAACACCTCCAGAGCTGCCGCGGCGAGTTCTAGTCTCCGATGGTTCGTGCAGGGAAGTCCTGGCGGGATGTGCTCTCAGCACGTCCTCGTCGAGGTCGACGCTGAGCCCCGGCGAGGTCGGGAGGGCGATGTGGCTCGCCTCCACCTCGAAGGCGAGCAGGGCCGCGATCTTGCCCCGCGGCTCGAAGTTCACGAAGTACTCGGTGATGATGAAGTTGGGCATCGTCGCGGCGGCCTGGAGCGTCGCCGCCAGCGCGATCGTCGTCGAGTTGTAGTTGTGTGGAGCGACCGCCACGAAGTAGGCCTCGGCCATCGCTGCGATCTCTGTCAGTTCTTTGATCCCGCCCACGTTCGCGACATCGGGGTTGATGATGTCGGCGGCGCGCTGCTCGAACGCCTCGCGGAACTCGAACTTGGTGTAGAGCTCTTCACCGGTCACGGTCGGGATGCTGATCTGTGCCGAAGCTGCGGCAAGGGCCGTCATGTTCTCGGCCCAGACCGGCTCTTCGAACCAGAACGGCTCGTGCTCCTCGACCATCCGCGACAGCCGCACCGCGTTCGAAGGGCTGAGCCGCCTGTGGATCTCGAGGAGGATGTCGACATCGGGACCCACCGCCTGCCGGACAGCCCCGACCCGCTCGACGGCGATCCGCAACTCCTTCATCCCCACGTAGCTCCGCCACTTGCCGGGCACGGGGTCGAACTTGAGCGCCGTGAAGCCACGCTCGACCACCGCTCGGGCACGCGCCTGAGATCGCCGAGTAGAGGTCCATCGCGCCGCGCCGGTTCCCGAAGTCGTTGTGGATCGCGTCGGTCCACGGCTTGATGCGCGTGGAGTCCCAGCCGACGATGTAACGCCTGAGTGCGTCGAGTCGCGCTCCAATTTGATGGTCTCAATCGGACTGTGTGTAGCACTCTCCCCAGCCGTGGAGTCCGTCCACTGTCTCCAGTCGTACGAAACATAAGTTCTTGCCGGTCGGCGATGGTGGAGCCGGTCATCTCTCTTCTCTCGATTCTCACGGGGGCGGTGACGATGGGCCGAGGCCGATGGCCCTGCGACTGTCATCATCGCGGGCGTGGCGAGGTTCAGCCAGGCGTGCGCGTCGGATGAGGCCCCGCGGTCGTGGCCCCACACGCTGAGTCGGGGAGATTCGCACGGCAGTGGGGCCGGCACGGCGCGGTGGGGAAGTCTGGTCGCCACTGCTGCGGGTGCCGGCCGAATAGTCGGGCGCTCGGGCATCGGCGTTGAGGCGAACTGGATCGCGTCAGGGAAGTGCTAGGGACGCTCTGAACTGGCCGCGAAATGCGGCCGATCAGGCTCTTCTGGGGCGTTCAATCGCTTGATGGTCAGGAATGCGGCCTGATCGGGGCTCGCGAGCGGCTCTGCGAGTGCCGTTTGGCGCTCGCTGCGGGATTCTGGGCGCACTGCGCCGTTGTTACGCAGCAAGTTGGCGCTCCGCTCGAACCATGTTGGCCAGCCCCAACAGCAACGCGAGCCGCTGCGTGTTCTTGAACAATCCGCGGTAGCGGACCTTGGCGTAGCCGAAGCGCACCTTCACGATCTGGAACGGATGCTCGACCTTCGCACGCACGGAGGCCTTGCGCTTCTCTTCGAGCCACTCCTCACCCTCCCGGTCGAGCAGTCGCCGCTTGCCCGGTCGCATGGCAACCTGCCACTGCACCGCACGCTCGCGCTGCTCCAGACGTTTTCCGATGCCCTGGTAGCCCGCATCGCCACAGACCAGCCTTTCGTTGCCGTGCAGCAGGTCGGGCGCCGCGGTGATGTCGCTCACGTTCGCCGCCGTCGTGTGGAGGCTGTGCACGATGCCGCTCTCAGAGTCCACCCCGATGTGCAACTTCATCCCGAAGTACCACTGGTTTCCCTTGCGCGTCTGGTGCATCTCGGGATCCCGTGCTCTGGCCCGATTCCTGGTCGACGAGGGGGCGCTGATGATACTGGCATCAACCACAGTCCCCTGTCTCAACTGCAGTCCTTCCGCCTCCAGATGGCGGTTGATCTCCTCGAGCAACCCCCTCCCCAGCGCGGCCGCCTCCAGCCGGTGGCGGAAGTTGAGAATCGTCGTCTCATCGGGGATCGCGTCCGATAGCCTGAGCCCCACGAAGCGCTGCACGGTGAGATTCTCGTACAGCGCGTCCTCCATCGCCGGGTCGCTGAGGTTGTCGACCAGTTGCACGATGTGCACCCGCAGCATCAGTGACAGTGGGTAGGGCTGGCGCCCCCGTCCCGGCATCGGGTAGTGGGGCGCAATGCGCTGCTCGAGTTGCCGCCACGGAACCAGCCGATCGAGTCGTTCCAGAAACCGCTCCCGGCGAGTCGTTCGCTTCTTCGCGTCGTAGTACAGCTCCGCGAACGTTGCCTCGCCCATCGCGCTCACCTCGTCATCTGGTCGAATGCCATACCATCCCGTGTAGGCATCTTAACAGATCATGCGGGTCTGTTCAGAGCGTCCCTAGGGGTGCTCCTCGGATCAGCAGCGTCGAGGGGCCCCGCGGCCCGGCAGCCACGAGAGGGCAGGCCGAAGACGCCGGTTGATCTCGAGAGCCGAGGCATGCGTGCGCGTGGCCGCCTCGGTTGCGAGCCGGGGGCACCGGCTCTCAGCTCGCTTCGCTGGCGGCGAGCGCTCCGAGCAGATCCGCCTGGATGTGCTGCGGGACCTCGACGTAGCGGTCAAACTCCAGCTCGAACGTGCCGCGGCCGTGTGTCAGTGCGCGGATGTCGGTCTGATAGCGCTGCACCTCGGCCAGCGGAATGTCGGCCTCGATCACCGACAGCCGGCCCTCGGCCTCGACGCCGTGGACGTGTCCGCGCTTCGTGCTGATATTGCTCATGACGTCACCGAGGTAGTCCGGGGGGACGTGCGCCGTGAGCTTCATCAAGGGCTCAAGCAGCACCGGCCGCGCCTCCATCAGCCCCTCACGGAGGGCGTGCGAGGCCGCCATCTTGAAGGCCATCTCGGACGAATCGACCGAGTGCGACGAGCCGTCCAGGAGGGTCACCCGGACGTCGACGATCGGTGATCGGGCGAGGGGTCCCTGGGGTAGCGACTCGTTGATCCCCTTCTCGACCGCAGGAATGAACTGCCGTGGCACGTTGCCCCCGACCACTTTCTCTGCGAACTCAAAGCCGGTGCCGCGCCCGAGCGGTTCGATCTCGATCACGACGTGGCCGTACTGCCCGTGGCCACCGGTCTGCTTCTTGTGCTTGTACTCCGACTTGGCCTTGCCGCTGATCGTCTCCCGGTAGGGAACACGCGGGAGCTGCGCATCCACTACCACGCTGTAGGTCTTGTTCAGGCGGGAGCAGGCAATTGCCACCTGGGCGTCGCCGATCGTGGTCATGATCGTCTCCCCGGTGTCGGGGTCTCGATCGACGCGGATCGTCTGATCCTGCTCCTGGAGCCGGCTGAGCGCCGTCGAGAGCTTGTTGATGTCGTCCTGACTGGCCGGGATCAGCGCGGTCCGGTAGGTCGGCGTGGGGAAGGGGATCGGCCTCGCCCCCACCTCCTGCTCGGCGGATGCGACGAGCAGGTCACCGGTGTGGGTGTGCTGGAGCTTGGCGGCCACACCGATGTCGCCGGCGACCAGCTCGGCGACCTCGATCTGCTCCTTACCTCGCTGCAGGAAGAGGTGACCGAGGCGCTCGCTCTGGCGGGAGCGCGCGTTGTAGGGGCTGAGGTTGCTGGGCAGGGTCCCCGACAGCACCTTCATGAAGGAGAGGTGGCCGACGAAGGGGTCGGCGATCGTCTTGAAGACCTGGACGATGAGATCGCCGTCCGGTGCGGTCTCGACGGAGACCTCGGCCAGGGCATGCTGGCGGCCCAGCGGCGAGGGCATGAGCTCGACCAGGTCGGTCAGCAGCTGCTCGACGCCGATGCCGGCCGTGGCGCAGATCGGGACAACAGGAATCAGCTCACCCGAGGCGATCCCGTCGTGGAGTGCACCGGTGATCGTGTCGCGGCTCAGCTCCTCGCCCTCGAGGTACTGCTCGAGCAGCTCGTCGTCGGTTTCGACGACGGCCTCGATCAGCATCTCGCGGGCGGCATCGACGTCACCTGCGACACCGGCCGGCGGATCGTCTGTGGAGCGGAGGTCGTACTGGCCGCTCAGGCCTGAGGCCTGGCCGACCGGCAGCGCGAGCGGAACCACGCGGCTCCCGAAGGCCTCGCGCAGCCCCGTCATCACCTCGTCGAAGTCGGCGTTCTCCCGGTCGAGGCGGGTGACGACCACGACCCTGGGGAGTGGGCCGGCCTTATCGGCGTGCGCCCAGGCGATCTCCGTGCCGCCCTGCACCCCCGATGAGCCGTCGACAGCGACGAGGGCTGCGTCGGCTGCCACCGTGCCAGAGACCACTTCGCCCTCGAAATCGGCGTAGCCGGGGGCGTCGATCAGGTTGATCCGGTGGTCGGCCCACTCGATCGCCAGCAGCGATGCAGAGATCGAGTAGCGGTGGCCGTGCTCCTCCTCGTCGTAGTCGGAGACGGTGTTCCCGGCGTCGACGCTACCGAGCCGGCTAACCGCGCCCGAGGCGAGCAGCATCGCCTCTGCCAGCGTCGTCTTTCCCGATCCACCGTGGCCGATCAGGACGATATTTCGGAGCTGGTCCGAGGTATACGACTTCATGGGTTCCCCGCCTTCGCGGCGATAGTACGGGTCCCGGGTGGAGCGCGACAACAGAGCAGAAGGCCCTGCCTCCCTCCAGATGGAGCGGCCGAGAGTAAGAGCTCTCGGTCAAGCGCCTTGCCCAGGTGCAGGGTTCGCTCCTTGAGCGATGTGAGAAGCCGCCGTTTGGACGGCAACTGCCAACTCGGATTCGAATGTCGTGACGCGAGCCACACTGTGCTGCCGTTGCGCCCAGCACTCCACCTGATGGTGGCATGCCGCCTTTGCACGTGTCTAACTGCCGGTCGAGTCGAATGTGATGTCGGTGAGCAGCAACGGGCAGGGTGAGGAGAACAATGTACGCCCGCATTTGCCCGATGTACGGCAACGAGGACGAGTGCAGGCGAATTGTCCTACACTTATGCTCCTGATCAGGGTGGCCCAAGGCGCGGGGTGGTGTTGCCGGACCAGGTGACCTCATAGCCTTGTCCGCCGGGGACTTGCTGCAAGAATCCGGGTCTCTTCAAGAGTGGCTTCGGCGACTAAGTGTGCCGTACATACGGGACAAAGCAGGCCACCGAGGGTCTATTGCATAGTTCCTCATCATTGATTGGTCACGGTGATTGACATCACACAATCCGATTCTCGCACGGTCTACCTACTGTCTTGTGTCAGGCAGAAACGACCAGTTCCTGTACCGGCGAGGGACCTGTACATTTCTGCTTGGTTCGGCAAGGCACGCAGCTTTGCGGACAGCACGGGGCATCCGTGGTTCGTACTATCTGCCAAACACGGTCTTGTACATCCAGATGAGGTGATTTCGCCCTACGACCTCACTCTGAACACCATGCTGGTCGTGGACCGCCACACTTGGGCGCGCAGGGTGCTCAAGGAATTGGAGCCCCATCTGGATGGTATCGAGTCCGTCGTGTTCTTGGCCGGCCAACGCTACCGCGAATTCCTAGGGACGCTCTGAACAGACCCGCATGATCTGTTAAGATGCCTACACGGGATGGTATGGCATTCGACCAGATGACGAGGTGAGCGCGATGGGCGAGGCAACGTTCGCGGAGCTGTACTACGACGCGAAGAAGCGAACGACTCGCCGGGAGCGGTTTCTGGAACGACTCGATCGGCTGGTTCCGTGGCGGCAACTCGAGCAGCGCATTGCGCCCCACTACCCGATGCCGGGACGGGGGCGCCAGCCCTACCCACTGTCACTGATGCTGCGGGTGCACATCGTGCAACTGGTCGACAACCTCAGCGACCCGGCGATGGAGGACGCGCTGTACGAGAATCTCACCGTGCAGCGCTTCGTGGGGCTCAGGCTATCGGACGCGATCCCCGATGAGACGACGATTCTCAACTTCCGCCACCGGCTGGAGGCGGCCGCGCTGGGGAGGGGGTTGCTCGAGGAGATCAACCGCCATCTGGAGGCGGAAGGACTGCAGTTGAGACAGGGGACTGTGGTTGATGCCAGTATCATCAGCGCCCCCTCGTCGACCAGGAATCGGGCCAGAGCACGGGATCCCGAGATGCACCAGACGCGCAAGGGAAACCAGTGGTACTTCGGGATGAAGTTGCACATCGGGGTGGACTCTGAGAGCGGCATCGTGCACAGCCTCCACACGACGGCGGCGAACGTGAGCGACATCACCGCGGCGCCCGACCTGCTGCACGGCAACGAAAGGCTGGTCTGTGGCGATGCGGGCTACCAGGGCATCGGAAAACGTCTGGAGCAGCGCGAGCGTGCGGTGCAGTGGCAGGTTGCCATGCGACCGGGCAAGCGGCGACTGCTCGACCGGGAGGGTGAGGAGTGGCTCGAAGAGAAGCGCAAGGCCTCCGTGCGTGCGAAGGTCGAGCATCCGTTCCAGATCGTGAAGGTGCGCTTCGGCTACGCCAAGGTCCGCTACCGCGGATTGTTCAAGAACACGCAGCGGCTCGCGTTGCTGTTGGGGCTGGCCAACATGGTTCGAGCGGAGCGCCAACTTGCTGCGTAACAATGGCGCAGTGCGCCCAGAATCCCGCAGCGAGCGCCAAACGGCACTCGCAGAGCCGCTCGCGAGCCCCGATCAGGCCGCATTCCTGACCATCAAGCGATTGAACGCCCCAGAAGAGCCTGATCGGCCGCATTTCGCGGCCAGTTCAGAGCGTCCCTAGAGGCATCTCTGCGAAGTCGGGGGCTGTCCATCTCGGTCCCGATGGAAGGCTTGAGGATCGGCGAGCAACTGAGGTGGTTGACTAGGATGCTTGATGGGTGACCGGCTTGGTGACACCGACCGCTTCTATGGGCTCCTCGACCGCCTCGCCGATCGGGTTGGTGGTCCCAGACACTTGCAAGACTGCAGCGCGGGAATGTGCTGGCCGCCGCGTGGGGTGTATTTCTTCTTCGAGAATGGAGAAACCAGGCTAGGACCGGGGGCAGGGCTCAGGATCGTTCGTATCGGCACACATGGGTTGAAGAACGGTGCCAAAAGCACGTTATGGGGACGACTCCGTCAACATCGCGGCAGTTCCCGATCCGGTCTCGGCAATCATAGAGGATCGATCTTTCGGCGGCTCTTGGGGGTCGCCTTGGCAAACCGGAGCCAAATCCCGCTACCAGCATCGTGGGGTGTTGGGGGAAGTGCCAGAGACGCTGCACACAGGCTAAATGTTCCCAGGAACGCAGTCCACGAAGCCGAGGCAGATATAGAGGCCCTCGTTACCCAGTGCATCGGTCAGATGCCGTTCTTATGGCTGAGTGTAGATGATGAGCCTGGCCCCGATTCCAGCCGTGGGTATATCGAACGCAATGCCATAGCACTTCTGAGTGGCTATAGCCGCCACGCCCCCGACAGGCCATCGACAGGGTGGCTCGGCCAATACAGTGACCGGGAGAGGGTTCGGTTCTCAGGCCTTTGGAACAACAACCATGTTGACGAAACCTACGATCCGTCGTTCCTAGACGAGATGGAGTCACGGATTGACGCGACTCCTGAGCGAACCGCATAGTGGATTCAGGGTTCCATACGCTCAACGGGGAAAACCCCTCCAAAGTTATCCCCGGCCAACTTAACCGCACCCCTCCCGAAAGCGTGTGCGTTCTTCTCTTGGGAGAATGGCAATGCAAACATCTATACTAAAAGACAGCTATATAGCCGGTTCCGACTCTTGGCAGGCGAGGGGGCGAAGACTGAGGGGCCCCTAACGGTACACATTCAACAGTAGATACCGGCTGGCGGCGTTCAGCCTCCGGCAGGCCGCAAATCACGCACCTCCAACTGCCAGGCACCCGGCCCCGCAAAATCGTCCCGCTTGAGCCGGTAAACGAGGTCGGCCCGCTCGCCCGCCGCGACCAGAGAGCCGGCCTGGCCGAAGGCGATCGCCCGCCAGCTGTCCGTGGCCGAGCCGATGACCAACTGGAGATGGCGCTGGTCTTGGCCGACGGCCCGACTGCGGATCACCTCCGTATCGCGCGCTAGGAAGATCGGCCTCGGGTTCGCCATCCCGTAGGGGCCCAGCAGTTCGAGCCACTGGATCGTGCGACGGTCGAGGGAATCGATCGGGAGCTCGGCGTCGATCTCAAGGGGAGCGGCCACTCCCGGAGGGCCGATGCGGTCGGCCACATCGGCGATCAGCCGCTCCCGGAGTTCGGACAGGCGTCGGGTCTCCACCGTGAACCCCGCCGCCGCGTTGTGTCCACCGAAGCGCAGGAAGAGGTCAGCGTGCCGGCTGAGTAAGCCGGTGATGTCGAGGTTCGGGACAGAGCGAGCCGACCCGCGAGCCTCCTCCTCCCCGACCTGCACCACGATCGCCGGGCGACGGTGCCGATCGACCAGGCGCGAGGCCGCCAGGCCGACGATCCCAGAAGAGATGCTCGCGCTCTCGGCGACAATCAGGGGCGCCTCGAGCTGCTCAGGGGTGAGGAGGCCCGAGAGCTCGGCCAGAGCCTCGGCCGTCGCCGCCTTCCGATCGGTGTTGAGCCGGTCCAGCTCGCCCGCAAGCCGCCGAGCCTCTTCGGGGTTGGTCGTGAGCAGGAGGTCTGTTGCGAGCGAGGCGTGCTGGAGGCGCCCGGCGGCGTTCAGCCGTGGCCCGAAGTCCCAACCCAGCGTGTCGGCATCGGACCGGCTGAGGTCTAGCTGCGCCACCTCGGCCAGGGCGACGAGACCAGGCCGCCGGCTCTCCCGCAGCGCATCCAGCCCAAGCCGTACGAGGTCTCGGTTCTCCCCCCGCAGCGGCACCAGGTCACAGACCGTGCCGAGCGCGACCAGGGCCAAGTGCGGCGACGAGTCGTACGCACGTCCGAGGCGGGCGTAGAGTTCAGCCGTGACCTTGTAGGCAACGCCGACGGCCGCCGGCTCGGAGCCGTAGTCCGAGCCGGGGAGCTTTGGATTGACGAGGGCCAGGGCGGGGGGCAGGGCGGGGGGCAGGCTGTGGTGGTCGACCACGACCACGTCCATCCCGAGCTCGTTCGCCAGCCCCACCTCCCCGGCCGCCGAGCTCCCGCAGTCGGCCATCACGAGGAGGGTCGCGCCACCCCGCGCCAGCCCCTCAACGGCTGCCCGGTTCGGCCCGTACCCCTCCGTGAAGCGGTCGGGGATGTAGGGCACGGGGCGGGCGCCGAGGTCAGCCAGGGCCTCAGTCAGGAGGGTGGTAGCAGTGATGCCGTCGACGTCGAAATCGCCGAAGACAGCCACCTGCTCCCCCATGCGGCAGGCCGACTCCAGCCGATCGACCGCCTCGGGCAGGCCGGGCATCCGATCAGCCGGCGTGAGATCCCGGGGAGTGCCGAGGTGGCTGCGAGCCTGTGCCGTCGTCGTGACGCCGCGCTGGGCGAGCAGGAGCCGCACGAGCGCGGGGAGCCCGGGCCCGGCATCGCTCATGCCCGAGAGATCGGGCTCGAGCCTGAGCTGCCAGTGGCGACCACTCGAGCCCTGGCCTAGTGCCGGTCCGACCCCAGCCGCTCGCTCGGAGTCGCCCGGCGAGCGGTCCCCGCTCACTCCGCCCAGCGCTTGAAGACCAGGCAGCTGTTGTGCCCGCCGAAGCCGAGCGAGCTCGAGACCGCGTACTCAAAGGAGAGGTCTCGTGCGCCCTCCGGCACGTAGTCGAGGTCGCAGTCGGGGTCGGGCGAGACCAGGTTGCGGGTGCCGTGGATGCGCTGGTCGCGCAGGGAGAACACCGTGACGGCCGCCTCGATCGCGCCGCCGGCGCCGAGCGTGTGACCGATCATCGACTTGGTCGATGAGATCGGGATGGCACCGGCGGCCTCCCCGAAGACCGTCTTCACCGACATCGTCTCGAAGCGGTCGTTGAGCGGCGTGCTAGTCCCGTGGGCATTGATGTAGCCGACGTCGCTGGCCCGGATCCCGGCCTTGTCGAGCGCCATCCGCATGGCGCGCGCGGCGCCCTCGCCGTTCTCAGAGGGCTGGGTGACGTGGAAGGCGTCGGCCGACTGCCCGTAGCCGATTAGTTCGCCGAGCACCCGCGCTCCCCTGGCCTCGGCGTGGTCCAACGTCTCGAGGATGAGGACGCCGGCGCCCTCTGCCAGAACGAAGCCGTCCCGCTCGAGGTCAAAGGGCCTGGAGGCGTGCTCAGGGTCGTCGTTTCGCCCGGTCGAGAGCGCCCTCGCCGCCGCGAAGGCCGTCAGCGACATGCGCGTCACGCCGGCGTCCGAACCGCCGGCGATCATCGCCTGGGCGTCGCCCCGCCTGAGCGTCTCGAAGGCGGTGCCGAGGGCGTCGGCGCCCGAGGCGCAAGCCGAGACCGTGTTGACGTTGGGCCCGCGGGCGCCACTGCGAATAGAGACCTGGCCGGCCGCCATGTCCGAGATGAACATCGGGACGAGGAAGGGTGAGACCCTGGCCGGGCCACGCTCGAAGAAGATCCTGAACTGGTCCTCGAGCGTCTGGATGCCGCCGATGCCGGAGCCGATCATGCAGCCGACGGCGGCCGGATCTGCCGCGATGTCCAGCCCCGAGGACTCGATCGCTTCGTCGGAGGCGGCGATCGCCAGCTGCACGAAGCGATCCATCCGCCTGGCGTCCTTGCGGCTCAGCCACTGCTCGACCTCGAAGCCCGTAACCTCGCCTGCGATCTGGGAGGAGATGTCCCCGACCTCGCAGAGCGTCACCGGCCCGATGCCGTTCTCACCCCGGAGCAGCGCCTGCCAGGTCACATCGGCGCCGATCCCGACCGGGGTGACCATGCCGGTGCCCGTCACTACCACCCTGGGCATGCCCATCGCTGGCCCTCCCAGCGTCCAAAGATCAGGGCGGAGTTGTGGCCGCCCAGCCCAACCGAGGTGCTCATCGCATATTCGACCGGGGCCTCCCGGGCCCGGTTCGGCACGTAGTCGAGGTCGCAGTCGGGGTCGGGGTGCTCGTAGTTGATCGTCGGCGCCACCTGCTGGTGGTGGCAGCTCAGGACCGCCACCGCCGCCTCGACCGCTCCCGAGGCCCCCATCATGTGACCGTGCATCGACTTGGTGCTCGAGACCATCAGCCTGGGGGCGTGCTCGCCGAAGACGTGGCGGATGGCGTGGCTCTCGACGCGGTCGTTGAGGGGGGTGCCGGTGCCGTGGGCGTTGATGTAGGAGATCTGCTCGGGCTGGAGGTCGGCCCGCTCCAGCGCGCGCTGCATCGCTTCGCCGATCCCCTGGCCGTCCGCCGCCACCGCCACCATGTCGCCGGCGTCGTTGCTGGTGGCGGCGCCCATCCAGCGGGCGTAGATGGGCGCGCCCCGCGCCAGGGCGTGCTCGCGCGACTCGAGTACGAGGGCGCCCGCCCCCTCGCCCAGGATGAAGCCGTTGCGCTTGGCGTCGAAGGGCCGCACCGCCCGGGTCGGGTCCGGGTGGACCGCCAGCGCCTTCATCGCGAAGAAGCCGGCGTAGTAGACGGGCCGGAGGGGCGCTTCGAAGCCGCCGGCGATCATCACGTCGGCCTCACCGCGCGCGATCGTCTCGGCCGCCTCGCCGACCGTCGCGCCGCCGGTCGCGCAGGCCGCCGTCACCGCGAAGTTCGGTCCGCGTGCCCCGAGCGCGATCGCCACCAGGCCGCTCGCCGTGTCGGGCAAGAAGTGTGAGATCAGGAAAGGCGAGACGCGGCGCGGCCCCTTCTCCTCGAGGATTCGCTGCTGCTCGATCATCTGATGAGCGCCGCCGATGCCGGTGCCGAGCAGGACGCCGACCCGGCCCGCCCGCTCCGGCCGGACCACCAGGCCGGCGTCGGCGACCGCCTCCTGGCAGGCCGCGATCGCGAACTGGACCGAGCGATCGATGCGCCGGATGGTCTTTTGTTCCATGAACCGGGCAGGGTCGAAACCAGCCACCTCGCCGGCGATCGGACAGGGGAAGGCACTGGCGTCGAAGGAGGTGATCGGGCCGATCCCCGAGCGCCCGGCGACGAGGCTCTGCCAGGTATCCGGGGCGTTCTGCCCGACCGGCGTCATCAGCCCGAGCCCGGTCACCACCACTTCCCGGTTCGCATCTCGGCTCACGAGGGCCCAACCGCCGGCAGCACCGAGATCGGGATCGGTTCCTCGCGGGCGTCGTCGAGCGAGACGGCCGTCAGCTGGTCGGAGATGCGCCGCACCATCCGCGACAGGACGTGGCCGGGCCCGACCTCGACGAAGGTGTCGACGCCCTGGGCGGCCATCGCCTCAACGTTGCCCGTCCAGAAGACGGGCGATCGGAGCTGCACCTCGAACTCCTGCCTGACGGCCTCGGCCGTGGTCAGGAGCCGCGAACTGCTGTTGGCGACGATCGGCCTGACCGGGTCACGGAACTGGATCGAGCGGATCACCTGCGCGAACTCGGCCGCCTGCTCGGTGTGGAGGGCGGTGTGACTCGAGACCTTGACCTTGAGGCGGATCGCGCGCGCGTGCAGCTCACGCGCCGCCTCCATCGCCCGCTCGAGCGCACCGACATCGCCCGAGATCACGATCTGGGTGTCGAGGTTGTGGTTGGCGACGTCGACGCGGTCGGCCGGAGAGCCGGTCGCCCGCTCGCAGATCTCGCTGACACGGTCGATGGTCAGGCCGAGGATCGAGGCCATCCCGACCGGCCGATCCTGGTGGAAGTCACTCATCAGCAGCCCACGCTCGAGGATCACCTGCAGGGAGTCCCTAAAGGAGATCGCCTCGGCGGCGACGGCGGCGGAGAAGAGGCCGAGTGAATGCCCGCCGAAGAGCCTGGGACGGACGCGCTCGCCGACCTCGGTCAGCTTTTCCCGCATCGAGCGCAGGAAGGCGACCGAGGTGGTGAGCACGGCCGGTTGCGTGACGCGCGTCTCGGCGAGCTGGTCGGCGTCGCCCTGGAAGCAGACGCTGGCCAGGTCGATATGCGTGATGTCGCTGGCCTCCTGGTAGGTGAGGCGAGCCGAGTGGGAGTGCTGGTAGATGAGCTGGCCCATGCCCGGTGATTGCGAACCCTGGCCGGGGAAGAGCAGTGCCGTTGGGTCTGTCTGCTCGAGGTCCACCGCCGCGGTGTCGAGGGTTGTCACAAGCGGGTCCTCCGCCGGAGCCCGGCGGGGCCGCCGCCGGTACCTCTGGGGGCTGAGTGTAACAAGCCGGAGAGGGTGCCGCCGGTGCCGAGACGCGGGCACCGTGATCCGCCCGCACGCGGCTTCGGCCGGGAGTGCTGGCTCACGGGCGCGGGCTCAGTGGCCCGACTCACAGGCCGGGCGTCGGCCCCCCGCCGGCGGGCCCGCCCATCCCGCCGAAGCCGGGCGGGAGACCGCCCATCTCGCCCGGTCCGCCGCCCATGCCGGCCATCTGGCCCATCCCTCCGAGATCGGGCATCGTCTGGGCGCTGCTCTGGCTCTCCAGCATTCGCCTCGAGTCTCCGGCGACGGCGAGCAGGTCCTGGGCCAGCCCGGCTGCCGTGCCGAGACGCTCGGCCACGCGCCGGCCCATGTCGGCGTGGACGTAGACGCCGGCCGAGGCGGCGTCGAAGGGGGCCAGCCCCTGGGCCACGAGCCCGGCGATCAGGCCGGCCAGGACGTCGCCGGTGCCGGCCGAGGCGAGCATCGCGTTGGCCGCGTCTGAGATGCGCGCCTCGCCGCTCGGGGCGGCGACGACCGTGCAGGCGCCCTTGAGGACGACCACAGACCCCGAGGTGCCGGCGTAGGCGAC
Source organism: Dehalococcoidia bacterium (assembly GCA_965249675.1). GTDB lineage: Bacteria > Chloroflexota > Dehalococcoidia > UBA2979 > UBA2979. Next base: position 161,644 of record OZ252250.1, on the reverse strand, counting down.
CGCTCGCTCGAGGCGGGCCGCCTGGACTTCATCGGGGCTGACCCCGGTGAGGCGCGCCATCTCGCCGGCATGGGGCGTCAGGATGCGCGGGACGGTCAGGCCAGACCACCAATCCTCCCGCTCCGAGAGGATCGTCAGGGCGTCGGCATCGAAGACCACCGCGGCCAGCTCGGGGAGGTCCCCGAGCCCGGCCAGGAGCTCTGCCAGAAACTCCCTGGTCTCTTCGCCGAGGGAGAGCCCTGGCCCGACCAGCAGCGCACGGGAGCCCCGCTCGGACAGCGCGCCGAGCAGGGGGGCGGCCGCGGCCGCGTCCAGAGCGCCGCCCGTACCGGGCAGCGGCTCGTGAATCACATCGGGGAGGCCGGGGGCGACGAGCGGCTGGATCTCGGCCGGCGCGGCCAGCTGGACGAGGCCTGCGCCCGAGCGGGCAGCCGCCTCCGAGGCGAGCCGTGCGGCGCCCGGGTAGCGGCGGGAGCCTGCCGCCACCGTGACCGTGCCGAAGGTCCCCTTGTGGGCGTCGTCGGGCCGCTCCGGCATCACCGCCTTGAGGTCGCGCAGCCTGAGTTCCTCGTAGGGCAGGCCGGCCGCCGCCTCGGCCGGGAGCCCGATCTCGACCGGCACGACTCGTCCGGCGTACTGGCGGCCGGGCGCCTGGTAGAGCCCGACCTTGGCGAAGCCGAAGGTGACCGTGAGGTCGGCGCGGACGGCCAGCGGGTCTGCGAAGCCCGAGTCGCCGTCGACGCCGGTCGGCAGGTCGAGCGCCACGATCTGGGGCGGAGCGAGCCGCTCGCCGCCGGCCCCGAGGCGCGCCACGATCTCGGCGAGGGCGCCCTCGATCGGCCGCTCGCCGGGGCGCTGCCCGGTGCCGAGCAGCCCGTCGACGACGGCAGATGCCTCATCGAGGAGGCCCTCGAGCCGCTCGAAGGTCGGGTCGTCCTCGGGGGCCACCAGGTAGGGCAGTTCGGCGGCCAGGAAGGCCTGCCAGACGGGGTCGTCGTCCGGCCGCGGCCTGAGCAGGTAGGCGAAAGGGACGCCGCCCCACTCTGAGACCTCGCGGGCCGCGACCAGCGCGTCACCGCCGTTATTGCCCGGGCCGACCAGGAAGAGTATGCCGCGTTCGGACATCGCGCCGACGGCCATCCAGGCCTCCTGGGCGGCGGCCAGGCCGGCCTGGGCCATCATCTCGCCAGCGGCAAGCCCTCCCGCGATCGCCTCTGCCTCGAGCTCTGCCATCTGCGCGGTCGTCACCAGCTTGGCCACAGGGCCTCCTCCTCGTGCGCCGTGGCGCTGATTGCCCGTTTGGCGATCGACCTCGGGGGCCGATCAGCCTCTCGTTCGTAGCCGCTCCTGGATCGGCGGCAGCGCCGCCGGGAACTGCTCGTCCGGGCCCTCGCCGGCGAGGAGCCCCCGCGCGCGCAGCCGCGCGATCAGCCGCGGCCGGGCATCCTCGGGCGCCTGCTCGGGTCGTTCCTGCCAGCAGACGACCGCCGCCACCGCGAAGGAGTCGAGGTGGGTGAGCGAGATGTCGATCGCCCCGAGCCCGATCTCCTCGGCTCGCCTGAGGCCGCCCCGGTAGAGGTAGACGAGCGGCTTGCCGCGGGGGTCGGGGAGGACCTCGATGTCCTGCCAGGCGACCGACCGGGCGCCCGTCCCGAGCGCCTTCATGACCGCCTCCTTGGCCGCGAAGCGGGCCGCCAGCTCTGGCACCCGGCCACGGCAGAAGGCGGCCTCGGCCGGCGTGAAGACGCGGCGGATGAAGCGCTCGGGGTGGCGGCGCAGCACGCGCTCCACCCGCTCGATCTCGATCATGTCGATGCCGACGGCGTGAGTGGCCATGCGCCGAAACTTAGCACGCCTAGGTGGCATACTCTCCCTGTGACGGCTCAGATCATCCAGGGCAACCAGATCGCGGCCACCGTTCGCCGGGAGGTGGCCACGGGCGTGGCCGAGCTCGTGGCCCGGGGCCAGCGTCCCCCGCATCTGACCGCCGTGCTGGTGGGTGACGATGCGGCCTCTGCGACCTACGTTCGCCTCAAGAGCCGTGACTGCGCTGAGGTCGGCATGACGAGCCAGGTCGTGAGGATGGGTGAGGAGACGAGCGAGGCCGAGCTCCTCTCTGTCGTCTCTCAGCTCAATCGCGACGATGGCGTCGACGGGGTGATCGTGCAGAAGCCCCTGCCCGCGCGGATCGACGAGGGGCTGGTCGATGCCCGGCTCTCCGCGGTCAAGGATGTCGATGGCCTCGGCCCGACCAGCCTCGGCCTCCTCGTCCAGGGTCGCCCCGCCTTCGTCCCGGCCACGCCCGCTGGCATCCTTGAGCTGCTCGCGCGCAGCGGCATCGACCCCGAGGGGCAGGAGGTGGTCGTGATCGGCCGCTCGACGCTGGTCGGTCGCCCGCTGGCGCTCCTGCTCTCGGCCAAGGCCCCGGGCGCGAACGCCACCGTCACGATCGCCCACACCGGTACACGGGACCTGGCCGCCGTCACCCGCCGCGCCGACATCCTGGTGGCGGCCGCCGGTCGCCGGGGCCTCATCACCGGGGAGATGGTGCGGCCGGGCGCCGTCGTTGTCGACGTCGGCACGAACCGCGTGCCCGACCCGAGCAAGCGGTCGGGTTTCCGGCTGGCAGGCGATGTCCACTTCGAGACGGTCAGGGAGGTCGCAGGCTCGATCACGCCGGTCCCGGGCGGCGTCGGTCCGATGACCCGGGCGATGCTCCTGGTCAACACGCTGGCAGCGGCACGCCGGCGCACGGGGCACGTCGCCTGAGGAGATCCGTCTGTCGACGGTTCTCCCGCCCGTCAGGCGTGTCTCATACCTCTGTAGTCCGTACAGGCTCGTATGGAGTGACCGGTTGTCAACTCGCACCCGTCGCTCCGAGTGGAGACCTCGGCGATCCGGTTCTTGGCCCGGACGCGACGGGTCGACCGCCCAGGCGACGATCTTGCGGCTGTAGATGTCGATCACCACGGAGAGGGAGAACCAGTTGCGGTGGTGAGGGCCGCGGAACCGCGAGATGTCCCTCGACCAGACCTCGTTCGGAGCGCTGGCGTGCACCTGCGGGTGCGGTGGCCGCCACGATGTTCGCCGACGAGGCCGCGCTCCGCGAGGATGCGGTACATCTGGCGGACCGAGCAGACGTACGAACCCTCATCCGGCAGCTGGGTAATCAGTAGTGGTCGCCAGATGCGCAGGTCCGCGGTCAGCCCGATTGACGCGGGCGAGCTCGCGTGTGACCAGCTCCGCTCGTCGTGACGGGCGGGTGTCGAGCGACTAATCCATGCACGATGAGTCAGGATATACTCATGACATGAGTAAGAGGCTCCAGGTCATACTTCCCGACGACGAGTATCGAGCGGTCGCCGACATCGCGAGGCGCCGGGGAACGACCCTCTCCCGGATCGTGCGCGACAGCCTCCGGCGCACGGTGGCAGAGGAGCAGCAGGGGGCGCCGGAGCTGCGCATCGCCGCGGTATTGTGCTTCGCGCGCTTTGCCGGCCCGACCGGGGACATCGATCAGCTGCTCGGTGAGATCGAGCGTGGCCGCGCGCTCGCATGATCTATGTCGATTCGAACGTGCCGATGTACCTCGTCGGCGCCGAACATCCGCACAAGTTGCGCGTCGTGGCCCTCGTCTCGCAGCTCCTCTCGGCGCGCGACCAACTCGTCACGAGCGCCGAGACGTTCCAGGAACTCCTGCATCGCTACCGGGCACTCGGCGACCCTCACCACCTCAGCGCCGCGTACGACGCGCTCGAGGCGATGATCTCGATGGTTGCCGATGTGACCAAGGAAGATGTCGATCAGGCGTGCACCCACTCAGGTCGGTACCCCCGGCTCTCCTCCCGCGACGGTCTGCATCTCGCGGTGATGCAGCGTATCGGCTGCAACGATATCTGGAGCTACGACACGGGGTTCGATGCCGTGGGCTCGATCCAGCGCATCGCCTGAGAGGTATGTACGCCGCTACCCAACTACGGATCGAGGAGCGGACGGTGTCCGAACTGATCAGGTTCTTGATCTCGTCCAGTACCGCCCACCAGACTGGACAAAATCGAGAACTGAGGTGCGCTCGCGGGTCACGCCCCCTGCCGGCATGGGGATCGTGTAGCTGAGTGTCGCCTCGTCCGCCGGCCACCTCGACGCCCTTCACGAAGTTGCGGATCAGCGCCTTGCGCTCCGCACGGAGTTCGGGCGCTCCGAGGAGGACCGCTGAATCGAGCGCTACGGCTTCGTCGAGCACACGATCGGCAAGGACGACGACATCGCCGAGGAGGACGGGCGCACCAGTCGCCGCCGCAAGTACCGGAAGGTCGTGCGGGAGCGGCGGGGGCGAGCCCCGGCCGCCCTCTTCCACCTCATCGGCTACAGCATCTTCCTGCGGCTCTCGGACGTGGCGTCCGGGCTCCGCCCCTCTCGACCGAGACCAGGGGCCTGCTCTTCTCGATCGCGCACAACGCGCTCACCAACGCCTACCGCCATGCGGAAGCGAGCAGTGTGGCGGTCCACCTGTCATGCGGGACGAAGGAGGTGCGGCTATCGGTGTTGGATGACGGAGTAGGGCTTCCCGCCGACGATGCGCAGCGCGGTCGCGGCTTCGAGAACATGGATGGGAACGCTCAGCGACTGGGAGGCCGTCTTGTCGTCGAACCGAGGGGCGCCATGGGCGGCGCGACCGTGACGTGCGTGATTCCGCAGGAGCGTGGCTGATAAGAAGTGTCGCCGGGCGTGGTGGTGATGGACCCTGCAGTGCCGAAAAGGACTGGGTGGAGGCCTGCCGCGAGATTGTGGAGGCTGCCCCTCACCTTTTCATCGAAGGCGTTCTACGACCACAAACGGGCCGAGGGAAGGCTCACAGCGCCGCCGTGATCTGCCTCGCCCCCCGACGCTGCGACGTCATCCTGGCCATGCTTGGCTCGGGCCGACCGTACTCAGCCGAGATCCCCCACCACGAAACGATGGGGGCGTGATGCCGTCGCCTCGGTCAACTTCAGGAGCTCGACGCCGTTGACGAAGAAGATTGGGACACCTTACCGCTCCGGCCAGAACGACTGACGCATCGCAGGACACCTTCGCTGGCCGCAATAGTTGAACAACTGGTGGCGTGCCGCAGGCACGGCGCCGTCGACGAGGGCACTCGACCCCGCGAAGCTGGTCGCGCCGACATGTAGTGAGCGGCGTTCTCGCCCCACTCGGAGGCACTGTCGACTGTCGCTTGACAGGGCAAATGCCCTCGGGCGACAGGGTATCTGGCACTTGGCAGGGCCCCTGGCGGTCGGGAAAATTGTTATCGCGTTGAACGCGCCATAGAGGCTGCTACCCGCTCTTGCCGCCCCTACTGGGAACCAGAGGTGGCGCGATGCGTAATGACTGGATGCGCCACTTCCTGGCCGTGCCGGCGCTATCCATGGTGACATTGGCCCTCCTCGCCTGCGGAGGAGAGACGACGTCCCCGGACGAAGCGCCCGCGAGAGATGCAACCGCGCCGAGTACGTCCACACCGGCTACCGCGACCGAGGTGCGGGATTCCTCTGGAACCTCACTCGGCGAGTACCTGGCGATCTGTTCAAGCCCGATCTCAGGCTCCATCGACGTGGAACTCACTCTCGAGAGATTTGCGACGGTCCTCGGGGAGTACATGGAGCGCCTGGAATCGGTGCAGCCGCCCGAATCAGTCGCCGCCTGGCACGACGCGGTACTGGTGTACCAGAAGGCCCTGCAGGAGGCGGTGGACGACGCCCCCGAGTTCGACGACGAGGATGCCGAGACCCTGTACCTCGTCACCGCCGTCTTCGCGGCCGTACTTCCACACCAGCCCGCGATCGATGCAGCCATCGACGCCATGGACCCGGAAGTCTATGCGCACATGGTCGAGGCGGGTTGCATCGACGAGGAAGGGTTCGGATTCGGGGACGATATGGCCGTAGGCGGAAGAATCATCACCGACTTCGCCTCCATCAGCGCGGGCGGCAACCACACCTGTGGCCTGGGGACCGATGGCTACGTCGGCTGCTGGGGCGACGACTGGAACGGCAGCACCATGCCGCCCGACGGAACATTCTCCTCGGTCAGCGCCGGCGAGTATCACACCTGCGGCGTGCGGACCGACAGCACGGTCGCGTGCTGGGGGAGCGACAGTGATGGCGAGGCTACGCCCCCCGAGGGCGAGTTCGCCTCGGTCAGTGCCGGACCGGAGCACACCTGCGGCGTGCGGACCGACGGCGCCGTCGTCTGCTGGGGCAGCGACGATGATGGAAAGGCGACCCCTCCCGACGGTGCATTCTCGTCCGTCAGCGCCGGCGACGACCACACCTGTGGAGTGAGGACCGACGGCACCCTCGCCTGCTGGGGCGACGACTTCTTCGATAAGGCCACACCGCCGGAGGGCCAGTTCGTCTCCATCAGCGCGGGTTTGCTCACAACTGCGGGGTCACGAGCGACGGCTCCGTCTTCTGCTGGGGCCAGGACCTGCGGGGCGAGTCCTCACCTCCCGAGGGCGACTTCGTCTCCGTCAGCGTCGGTTTTCAACTCCACACGTGCGGTCTTCGAGCGGACGGTACCGTCGCTTGCTGGGGCGATGACGGTTCGGGTCAGGCCACACCGCCCGAGAGCGAGTTCATTTCCGTCGACGCCGGCGACCACCACAGCTGCGGAATCCGGATCGACGGCTCCGCCGTCTGCTGGGGCTTCAATGAAGATGGCCGTCACACGCCGCCCAGCGCGCCCTGAATCTATCAGTGGGGAGTTCGAGGTGATCCGCCACTCGCGGTACGCACGGTCCGGCACTCGGCGAACTTCGCTGGCCGCCGGGCGGCGCCTGGGCTGGGTGTTGGTGATCGTTGCCGCTGTCCTCCTCCCCGTCGTTGCCTGGGGCACCCATGTGGGCGCTCAGGGCACCGAAACTGTCTGCAGTGCCGGGCTGGCGGTCGAGTCGGGCGAGATCTGTACCTATCCCGGGACCACCGTCGAGTTCTCAGTCGACTCCTCGGGGGGCGGTCGCTTCCTCATCTTCACCAGCGGGAGCAGCATCGAACTCAAAGACGCGGACATCAATGGCGTGATCTACAACTTTGTGGCGAAGGCACAGCGGGACGGAACCTGGCTCATCGAGACCGTGGGTGATTCAACAGCACCGACGATGACGCCGACCCCCACGCCCACACCGACCCCTGGCGCGGGCCAGGTTCCGCCGGCTCCCGCTGCCCAGCGCTACGAGTACAGCGGCTCGTCCATCGTCCTCAGTTGGGACGCCTCGGCGGGGGCGACCTCGTACACCGTCTACTACGACGACTTCTTCGGCTCGGACTGCCGGCTCGGCAGGTCCGGCAGCGCGAGCTTCTGCGAGGAGCTCGCGACCGGTCTGACCGGCACGAGCTACACGCACGCCAGCCCCGACCTCGACAAGAACTACTACTGGCTCGTCGCCTGCAACAGCTACGGATGCTCGGCAATCGACAGCACCAACCCCGTCCAGCTCGGCGGCTCGCCGCCGGCGGCTCCCGCCAACCAGCGCTACGAGTACGACGGTTCATCCATCGTCCTCACCTGGGACGCTTCGACCGGCGCAGACTCCTACACCGTCTACTACGACGACTTCTTCGGCTCGGACTGCCGGCTCGGCAGGTCCGGCAGCGCGAGCTTCTGCGAGGAGCTCGCGACCGGTCTGACCGGCACGAGCTACACGCACGCCAGCCCCGACCTCGACAAGAACTACTACTGGCTCGTCGCCTGCAACAGCTACGGATGCTCGGAGGTCGACAGCACCAACCCCGTCCAGCTCGGCGGCTCGCCGCCGGCGGCTCCCGCCAACCAGCGCTACGAGTACGACGGTTCATCCATCGTCCTCACCTGGGACGCTTCGACCGGCGCAGACTCCTACACCGTCTACTACGACGACTTCTTCGGCTCGACCTGCCGGCTGGGGTCCAGCGGACCAAGCTTCTGCGAGGAGCTCGCGACCGGTCTGACCGGCACGAGCTACACGCACGCCAGCCCCGACCTCGACAAGAACTACTACTGGCTCGTCGCCTGCAACAGCTACGGATGCTCGGAGGTCGACAGCACCAACCCCGTCCAGCTCGGCGGCTCGCCGCCGGCGGCTCCCGCCAACCAGCGCTACGAGTACGACGGTTCGTCCATCGTCCTCACCTGGGACGCTTCGGCCGGCGCAGACTCCTACACCGTCTACTACGACGACTTCTTTGGCTCGGCCTGCCGGCTGGGGTCCAGCGGGCCAAGCTTCTGCGAGGAACTCGCGACCGGCCTGACCGGCACGAGCTACACGCAGACCAGCCCCGACCTCGACAAGAACTACTACTGGCTCGTCGCCTGCAACAGCTACGGATGCTCGGCAATCGACAGCACCAACCCCGTCCAGCTCGGCGGCTCGCCGCCGGCGGCTCCCGCCAACCAGCGCTACGAGTACGACGGCTCGTCGATCGTCCTCAGCTGGGACGCTTCGGCCGGCGCAGACTCCTACACCGTCTACTACGACGACTTCTTTGGCTCGGCCTGCCGGCTGGGGTCCCGGGGACCGAGTTTCTGCGAGGAACTCGCGACCGGCCTGACCGGCACGAGCTACACGCACGCCAGCCCCGACGCGGGCCGCAACTACTACTGGCTCGTCGCCTGCAACAGCTACGGCTGCTCGGAGGTCGACAGCACCAACCCCGTCCAGCTCGGCGGCTCGCCGCCGGCGGCTCCCGCCAACCAGCGCTACGAGTACGACGGCTCGTCCATCGTCCTCAGCTGGGACGCTTCGGCCGGCGCAGACTCCTACACCGTCTACTACGACGACTTCTTCGGCTCGGCCTGCCGGCTGGGGTCCCGGGGACCGAGCTTCTGCGAGGAACTCGCGACCGGCCTGACCGGCGCCAGCTACACGCACGCCAGCCCCGACCTCGACAGGAACTTCTACTGGCTCGTCGCCTGCAACAGCTACGGCTGCTCCAGGATCGAGAGCAGCGCTCGTGCCGAATTGGTCGGCTCGGCGCCGACGACCCCGTCCCCGACTCAGGTCACCACCCCTGATGGAGAGACGAGGGGGAGCGGCCCGGCGAATCCCGTCCCCGACCTCGTGGTGGGCACGCCCACGGTGAGCAGCGCCACCCCGCGTGCCGGAACACCCTTCTCGCTGAGTGCCACCGTGCGCAACCAGGGCACCGGCTCAGCCAGCTCGACCATCCTGCGCTACTACCGGTCCAGCGGTCCGACGATCACCACCGCCGACACGGCCGTGGGTAGCGAGGCAGTGCCGGGTCTGAGCACATCGCAGAGCGCTCACCGATCGGTGAGCCTGATCGCGCCAGACACCGCAGGGACGTACTACTACGGGGCGTGCGTGGACGCGGTGTCCGGCGAGGCGGACACGACCAACAACTGCTCGTCCGCGGTCACGGTGACGGTGGGCGCGGCGCCCGCACTCGACGCGGTGGTGGGCACACCGGCCGTGAGCACCGCCACCCCGGATGCCGGAGCGCCCCTCACGCTGAGCGCCACCGTGCACAACCAGGGCAACGGCGCATCCGGCTCGACCAGGCTGCAGTTCTACCGGTCCAGTGACTCGACGATCACCTCGGCCGACTCAGGTGCCGGCAGCGACGCGGTGCCTGGTCTGAGTGCGTCGGAGAGTGCAGGCGGCGAGCTCAGCCTGACCGCCCCGGCTGCACCGGGGATGTACTACTACGGGGCCTGCGTGGACGTGGACACCGTGTTAGACGAAGCGAACGCGTACAACAACTGCTCATCCGCGGTCTCGGTCACGGTCACGCCGGTTGAGCCGCCCGCTCCCGACCTCGTGGTGGACGCGCCCACGGTGAGCAGCGCCAGCCCGCCTGCCGGAGCATCCTTCACGTTGAGCGCCACCGTGCGCAATCAGGGGGACGGCTCATCCAGCCCCACCACCCTGCGCTACTACTACGAAGCGTCCTTGCTGTTCTCGACGATCGCCGAGACAGCCGTGGGCAGCGACCCGGTGTCCGGTCTCGACGCATCGCAGAACACAGCAGGGTCGGTGAGCCTGACGACGCCGGCCACGCCCGGGAGGTACGACTACTGGGCGTGTGTGGACGTGGTGACGAGTGAGTCCGATGCCACCAACAACTGCTCGTCCGCGGTCGAGGTCAGGGTTGCCCCCGACCTGGTCGTGGAGCCGCCAACGGTCAGTGACAGCGCTCCGGCCGCGGGAGCGAGCATCACGCTGAGCGCCACGGTCCGCAACGTCGGCAACGGCCATTCTTGGCCCACCACCTTGCGCTACTACCGGTCCAGTAACCCGACGATCACCACCGCCGGCACGGCGCTGGGCAGCGACTCGGCACCCTATCTCGACGCGGCGCGGAGCGCGGGCGGGTCGGTGAGCCTGGCCGCGCCCTCCACGCCGGGGACGTACTACTACGGGGCCTGCGTGGATACGGACGATACCGAGTCCGACACCACCAACAACTGCTCGTCCGCGGTCGCGGTCACGGTTGCCCCGGACCTGGTGGTCGACGCGCCCACGGTCAGCGAGAGTGCCGAGGCCGCGGGAGCGAACCTCACGCTCAGCGCCACGGTCCGCAACCAGGGCAACAGCGCATCCGGCTCCACCACCCTGCACTTCTACCGATCGGGCGACTCGACGATCACCACCGCCGACACGGCCGTGGGCGCCGACCTGGTCTCCGGTCTCGACCCTGCGGAGGGCACAGACGGCTCGGTGAGCCTGGCCGAGGCAGACCCGCAGGATCGGTATTACTACGGGGCGTGCGTGGATGCGGTGTCCGGCGAGCTGGACACGACCAACAATTGCTCGGCAGCCGTCGCACTGGGGCCGGATCTCGTAGTCGACACGCCCACCGTCGGTACGAGCATCCCGACGGTCGGAGAGCAGTTCCGCATCGTCGTCGCCGTGCGCAACCAGGGCAGTACCACCCCGGCATCGACGCGGAGCTTCGTGAGCTTCTATCGCTCGACCGACTCGACCATCACGAGCAGTGACGAGCGGATCCACACCAGCAGCACGAGCGCTCTCAGCCCCTCGGAAACCGCCTACCTGTACGGCGATCCACGAGCGCCGTCCACGCCCGGCACGTACTACTACGGGGCCTGTGTGTCCCCGACGAGCGGCGAGTCCAATACGGCGAACAACTGCTCGCCCGCCCTGGAGATCCTAGTAGGCCGGCCGGACCTGGTGCTTGACACGCTTTCGGTCAGTCCGGACAGCCCGGAAACAGGGTCTGACTTCGAGCTGCGCATCGACGCCCTGCACAACCACGGCAACAGCTGGTCAGGGTTCACCACCTTGCGCTACTACCTCTCGGCGGACGCTCTCGTAACAAGCACCGACACAGAACTCGCTTATGACCTGGTAGGCCCAATGGAGCCGTCGAGTAGCTATGACATTGGAACGGCTGGTCCGTTCCAGGCGCCGTCGACACCCGGGACGTACTACTACGGCGTGTGCGCGGACGCGGTGCTCGGCGAGGCGGACACGACCAACAACTGCTCCGTGGTGGCGGTGACCGTGAGACTCCCCGACCTCGTGATGCTCTTGCCTACGGTCAGCGACAGCACTCCGACCGCCGGAGCGGAATTCACGTTCTACGCCACGGCGGTGAACCGCGGCGGTTCACGCTCGCAGGCCGCCAGCCTGGTGTACTACCGCTCCACCGACGAGACGATTACCCGGGAGGACAGCTGGATGGGTAGCGACTTTGTGGGTGGTCTGGAACCGCACGAGGTCAGGCACGAGAGCGTCACGCTGATCGCGCCGTCCACCGCCGGGACGTATTACTACGGGGTCTGCATGAGGAGGGGCGCCGCGGAGTACTGCACAGAAGCCGTCGAGGTGACCGCCGGCGATGCACAGCCCTCACCGCTCGTTCTCAGGACCGAGTGTTTCGTGTTCCAGAATCAGGACTTTGTCAGGTTTACAGTGACCGCGAGGGTGCCTCTGACCTCTCTCGCCGTCAGTACCTACCGGGTGGAGGGGCGAACCAACACGAGGCACCTGGTTAAACGGGTGGAAGTTGGCGACCTTGCGGCGGGCAGCTCCTACAGTCGACTCACGTCGAGGTATTTCCCCGCACACCTGCAACGACACCTCACGACCTGCACGGCAGGTGTGGAAGGGTACGCGTCAGTCCGGCCGGGCTTCGATCCACCAGCAATCATGGTTCCCGACCCTGGACCGCAAACTCCTGCCGATCAACCGCCCGCCGAACAACCGCCTGTCGAACAAACTCCCATCTACCCTACGTATGAAGCCACTACGCAACTATGGTTCGACCTACATAACGCTTCTACCGTTGGCGCCCTGGACTACAACACTAGTTGTGGTGTCAGTCAGGGCGTCCCGTGTCCGTGGCAAGATCACATTTCATGGTGGTCGTCCCAGCCTGCTCACATTCAGCCTTGTGCCTTCACGACCTGCGATTTCTCCCGGGACTAGGCTTGGACTCCCCCGGACCGATTCGACCCAGGTGGTGGCCCGGACCAATCAGCAGGGATGCCCTCGCAGCGAGGAAGCGGACAAGCGGCTCCTTCGCGTAGAGCTGCGCACTTCTCGAAGGGAAGGTGAGCCGTACGTCGTGGCGGATCCGAATCAGCCCAGAAACGTACATCCGATGTGGCGCGAGGCGACGGCACAGAGCGGGTCCACCGCGTGGCCCCAGTTGCCGCTGCTGCTCGCGCCACGGGTATGTCGCGTGGGTGCAGTTGGGGAGCCTCCCGGGTGGCGCCGCCGACGAAGGCCGTCCGACAGAGACGGGGAGCCGTCAGTAGCACCGTCGGGAGGCTCAACGACCATGACACCATCTTCCGGCACTGTCGGAGCCACACTCAACCGCATCTAGCCACGAGCACCCTCAGCGCCAATACGAGCCATTGGATGTGTGAGCGGCGTCACACGTCGCGGAGTTTGTCCAGAGGCCCACCTGCTCCTCGCACGCAGTGACGGGTATCCTTCAACCCCCAGATGACTGACCCGAGGCGCACATGAACACGCGGACGCACGCCGAGCTGGCGACCTTCATCTGGAGCATCTGCAACCTGCTCCGAGGCCCCTACTAGCGCAACGAGTACCGCAAAGTCATCCTCCCGCTCACCGTGCTCCGCCGCTTCGACTGCGTGCTCGCCGGGACGAAGGAGGCCGTGCTCGCGGCCGACGAGGGGTACACGGGCGACAGCGCGAACGTGCGCCGGCAGCTACTCGAGGATGCCGCGGGGCGGCCGTTCTACAACACATCGGGGCTCGACTTCGCGCGGCTGCTCGACGACCCGAGCGAGATCGCGCAGCACCTCAGCAGCTACATCAACGCGTTCTCGCCCAACGTCCGCGAGATCATGCAGCGCTTCGGCTTCGAGGATCACATCACGCGCATGGGCGAGCGGAACCTGCTGTTCCAGGTCGTGCAGGCGTTCGCGAACGTCGACCTCTCGCCGGAGCGCGTCGACAACGTGCAGATGGGGTACGTGTTCGAGGAGTTGATCCGCGTCGGCGCCGAGCAGGCGAATGAGGAGGCCGGGGAGCACTTCACCCCGCGCGAGGCGATCAGGTTGATGGTCCGCCTCCTGCTCTCGTCGGAGCCGGACCTCGGCAGGGGCCACGTCGTCAAGACGATCTACGACCCGGCTTGCGGCACCGGTGGCATGCTCTCGGTCGCAGAGGACTACCTGCTCGAATACAACAGCGAGGCGAATCCCCACCTCTACGGCCAAGCCCTGAATGACGACGCGTGGGCGGTCTGCGCGTCCGACATGCTGATCAAGGGTGAGAACGCCGACAACATCATCCGTGGTGACACATTCACGGAGGACGGCTACGAGCGCGACTCTGGAGGCCGCCGCTGGACCTTCGACTACATGCTCGCCAATCCCCCGTTCGGGGTCGAGTGGAAGCAGCAGAAGCAGGCGATCGAGCGCGAGCGCGACACGCTGGGCCTCCAGGGCCGCTTCGGCGCGGGGCTGCCGAGGATCAACGACGGGTCACTGCTGTTCTTGCAGCACATGATCTCGAAGATGCAGCCGATCGCTGAGGACGGCAGCGGCGGCAGCCGCATCGCCATCGTCTTCAACGGTTCGCCGCTCTTCACGGGCGACGCCGGCGGCGGCGAAAGCAACATCCGCCGGTGGATTCTCGAGAACGACTGGCTCGAGGCGATCGTGGCGCTGCCGGGCCAGCTCTTCTACAACACGGGCATCTCCACATACATCTGGGTGCTCACCAACGGCAAGGAGCCGCGCCGGCAGGGCAAGGTGCAGCTCATCGATGGGCGGCAGTTCTTCGTGAAGATGCGCAAGAGCCTCGGCAACAAGCGCAACGAGCTCTCGCCCGAGCAGATCGACGACCTCACGCGCATCCACGGCGCTTTCGAGGACGGCGACACGCGCGACCTGCCGTACGAGGACCCGGTGACGCACGAACAGCGCGCCCGGGCGCGCGTCGTGAGCAAGGTGTTCGGCAACGAGGACTTCGGCTACCGCAAGGTGACGGTGGAGCGGCCTCCTGCGGCTCAACTTCGCCGCCACCGAGGAGCGTATCGCCCGCATCGAGGACGAGCGGGCGTTCCAGAATCTCGCGAAGAGCAAGGCCCGCGCCGGCCCGGCGCACGACGCCGAGGTGGCCGGTGGCCAGACGCGACAGGGCGATCCGCCGACTGCTGCGCTCGCTCGCCGACCAGACCGGCGGCGAGGTGGTGCGCGACCGCGAGGTGTTCGTCGAGGTGCTGCGAGGCGCCGAGTCGGCCGCAGCGGTGAGGACTGGGAGGACGGACTCAATGCCATCGTCGAGTCACGCGGCGCGCAGCCCAACCTGTCGTTCTTCGCGGTCACGGCGACGCCGAAGGGCAAGACCATCGAGCTGTTCGGAGGGCCGGGGCCGAGCAGCGCCCCGGAGCCGTTCCACGTCTACAGCATGCGCCAGGCGATCGAGGAGGGGTTCATCCTCGACGTGCTGCAGCACTACATCGACTACAACACCTACTTCCTCATCGTGAAGCAGGCCAACGACGACCCGGAGCTGCCGAAGCGCCGCACCTCGGTCGCCCTCGCGAAGTTCCTGAGCCTGCACCCGGTCAACGTCAGCCAGCGCACCGAGGTGATCGTCGAGCACTTCCGCGAGCACGTGCGCCACCACATGCACGGTCGGGCGAAGGCGATGGTGGTCACCTTGTCGCGGCTGAGCGCGGTGCGCTACATGCAGGCCTTTGAGCGCTACATCAGCGAGCACGGCTACGCGGGCGAGGTGCGCCCGCTGGTCGCCTTCAGCGGCACGGTCACGGACCCCGACACCGGCGAGGACTTCACCGAGCCCGGCATGAACACCGACGTGATCACGGGCAGGTCCATCAGCGAGGCGGCGCTGCCGGGCCGGTTCGCCTCGCCCGACTACGAGATCCTGCTCGTGGCGGAGAAATATCAGACCGGCTTCGACCAGCGGCTGCTGTCGTGCGGAGCCCCCCACGCTTCGTGACGAAGCCAAACGGCCAGCAAGTCCCGATCGACGACGAGGGCTGGGGATTTACGAGGAGCGGCCGGCGTGACCTGCGCTACAAGGGGCCGCTTGGCACCCCGCTTGCTTGAGCCGAGCGATTCCTGGCAGAGCCGTCAGCAGGGAACCACGGCAACGCGCGCGCCGGCGGCATCTGCGAGGCGGCGCAGGTCGCCGGGGTCGCTGGTGAGAATGCGATCGCCGCTCTCGGCGACGAGGATCACGGTCGCGTCGATCGGGTCGGTGCTGCGAGCGCGTCCAAGCAGGACGCCGGCATCGCGCGCAAGCCGCTCGTCCACGGCCCGGATGTCCACAGCGCGGAGCAGGCGCGCCAACCGCGCCTGACGGCCGGCCGGATCGCGCCATACCTGGGCGACGACGATCGCGCTCGTACGAAGCCCGATCGAATGCTGCTCGGCGGCTCGCAGGCGCGCGATCATGGCGCGGTCGTCGCGATCAACGGCTATGAACGCGCCCGCGTCAAGCACGAGCGCGCTCAAGCGGAGGGGGCCTCCGCGAGGAGCCCCAGCTCGGCCTCTGCGCGGCGCAGTTCCTCGGTGGTGAGCAGGCCGTGCTCCTGCTCCCAGGCGTCGAGGAAGGCTCCGAGCGCCTCCGCGCGCAGCTTCGCTCTGGCCGCTTCGGCCAGCCAGGCGGAGAGGCCCTTGTCGTCGCGCCGCGCAGCCTGGCGAACCGCATCGCCCAGCCCGGCGTCGAGCGAGATACTGATCTTCTCTACTGGCATGGGCCCATCCTACCACGGTATGAACGCCATCCGTGGGTGGTCAGCGCCTCGTTCAACTTGTGGCGCGCGGTGGTCTCCTACGTCCACCGCAGTGACACCACTTCCTGGACGCTGCTCTCCGTGCGAAACCGAACTCGCCGTGCCGAGGCGCAGGCGAATGTCACCGCGAACCGGTCATGACCCGTGGGGAGCTGGCGGTCGCAGGTCGATCTTGAGCTCGTCGACCCGCGCCCGGTCCGCAGTGATGCCACGACGCTGGAGCGCGGCCAGCATGTCCTCCTGCCTCGGCTGGCCGAACGCCAATCGATAGAGCGCCAGCGAGTCCTGTAGTCGGGCCCACCGGTCCATATCGCGACTCAACGGAAGGCTCATGATCCGACGCTGGAGCTGGGCGTCGCCGGGGTAGATCCAGTACGGCGTCAGGTCCCCCAGGCCGCGGTCATCCTCTGTCGCGGCGGCTTCGAAGACCGCGTCCCAGGGGTCTGAGACTTCCGGGGCGAGTGCGGCCAACCCGTGGGCGGCCGCGACGTTCTTGCGAATCGCGTGGCCCTTGTAGCGATCGACGCGGGGCCCTCGCGCTGTTCGAAGTCGACGGGGTTGGCAGGCAGGTTCCAGTGGACTATGGAGTGGCACCACCAGTGGAAGTCGATGCCCTCCTGCCCGACCGAGGTGGTCGCGAGCACGAATGGCCAGAACGGCGAGTTGAAGGCTGCTCTGACCTCGGGGAGCCGGGACTCATCCTGGCTGTGCCGAGTGTTCCCGAACCGCAGCGCGTAGCGGCTCGGGAACGGGATCCCGTCGCCGTCGAACTCGTCGATGTCCGTTGCCCGGTAGACCGACTCCCTGAGGGCGATTGCGCGCCGCGCAGTGGTGGCAAGCGAGATCAGCCCCTCGCCCGTCGTAGCGTCGACTCCCGATTCGCCGGCGAGGTGATGCACATACTCGTCGAGGACGGCCTGGAGTCCTCCGTCGATGCAGTAGCGAGCAACCCTCCTCCAGTACGCGCTCTCATCCGCGCGGCCAAGCCCGCTCGAGCGCGCGTACAGGCTGTCGATGAGCAGCACCGTGTCGGGCCGAGAGAACAGGCTCCGGAGGCCAGACGCGAGGATCGCCGCAGCTTGCCATCGTCCCAATCCGGTTACCCGGTCATCGGGCTGCCGCAGCCGGCTGAGTGCGCGCCACGCGATATTCCCCGGAGCACCGAGCCCCAGCAGCACGCTGGTCGTGATCAGGTCCTCAGGGCGTTCCGACTCGGGGGTCCAGCCGCCCAGCGCCCGGAGCGCCTGCTCCACATGGGCGTCCAGTGCTCGTGGCACGTCCACCGTTGCTTGCTCGGCTACGGGTCTCGCGAGTGTCTCAGCGAGGGTGCGTCGTGGCACCTCAAGGAGGGCCGATGCGAGAGCACCGCCGCGGTCCGCTCGCAAGGGCTCGTACCAGTGCCAGGCCGCGCTTGCCGGGGCGCTGGTGGCTCCCGCGGGACCGACGGCCGTCTCGACGCGCTCGCGCGCCCACTCGATGAGACGCTCCACGTCCGGCGGTTGGTCGTGGTCACGGGCAGCGTCGAGCGGATCGGTCGGCCATCTGGTCATGGCGAGCACGGGAGATGCGAAGCGAGACGAGGCGTTCGCCCACCGCTTCGCGGCCTCCTTCCTCGTGCCGGCGGAAGCGGCCCGGCGGGAACTCGGCCCGCGGCGCCGGGGACTCACCATGGACGAACTGGGCCTCCTCAAGCAGCGCTGGGGACTGAGCATGCAGGCCTGGATTCGTCGCGCACACGACCTTGAGATCATCGGCGATCAGCTCTACCGGAGGCTGAACATGCGATTCCGCCGGGAGGGATGGCATCGCGAGGAACCGTTCGCGTACGAACGAACGGAGTCACCAACGCTGCTGAGGCGACTGGTCCTGCGCGCACTGACGGAGCGGATGATCACGCCCGAGGAGGCCGACCGCCTGTACCCCGGCTCCGCAAGCGACGCCCCGCCAGCGCGGTCCGGTCGCTCGTCACTACGCGACCTCGCCAGGCTACCGCTTGAGGAACGTCACCAGGCGATCCGGGCAGCCGGGATCAGCGTCGACGCTGATGAGATCGAGGCGTGGGACGAGACAGCGGGCGACGGTCTCGAGGAGTGAGTGCGCCAGATGTCCCCCCCGGGCTCCGCCGACGCGCGGCGAGGTTTGGCTGGTCCGCCTGCCGCCTGCGGTGGGTGCGGAGCTTCAGCGGGTGAGCCCAGCGGTGATCGTGGATTCCCCGGCGTTCGATGCGGACCGGCGCCGCATCGAACGCCGCTCACGACGTGGGTCGCCGAGTTCACCGGGACCGGCAACAAACTCCTCGTCGAGGCGACCGAGCGGAATGGCCTGGACGCGGACTCCGCAGCCGACTACCTGCAGGTTCGCAGTGTGTCAGTGGAGCGCCTGGTGGAGCGGATCGGGAGTCTCGATGCGGAGCTCGTCGAGGAGATCGTCGCCGGCATCGTTATCGCGCTTGACTACCAGCCATGAACTGGCCCCGCGTGTTCCGCGCCGACTTGTTGCCGCGAATGCCGAGCGGTACGGGAAGGTCCCTCTCACCCTGGTAACCGGAGCGACTCCCGTGTCGGCCTTTGGCGGAGCCGAGCCTGCCGATATCCCTCGGCGGCTCCGTTGCGAGTAGCCATCCCTTGGAAGCCCCGAGGGCACCTCAATCGCCGTGACGACGCCCGCGGTTCGTCCACACGTACTACTCCCCGCGTCGCCTAATGAGCGGCGATCACTGGCTCGCCTCGATCCGGCTGCGGGAGGTGGAGACTGCGATCCCTCCCCTCCGGCATGCCTACTCGGCTTCGAGGTGAGCGTCGGGCAACTGCTGGGTCGCCGGGTGCCGATACCCACGCTCGCGCGTGCGGGGATTAGCCGTCACATACGACCGCACCCCTTGAATTGACAGCGCCAACTGATTCGTCTCGACGAACTCATCAGCGCGCTCGATGGGGTAGAGCGCCGTCAGTTCAAACACGCGGCGAAGAGGGGAACGGTTACGATAGCGGGAAGGATGACCAAGGAATCTTGGCCCCGACACGGTGTCGAGCATCCTCAAGCAGGCCGGCCTCGACAGGAGTCCGCTGGAATGACCTACACCGTGGTCATCGAGAAGACGGGCAACGGCTATTCGGCCTACGTTCCCGACCTCCCCGGTTGCGTTGCCGCCGGGGACACACGCGAGGAGACGGAGGCCCTGATTCAAGAGGCCGTCACGTACCACCTCGAGATGCTTCGCGCGTCGGGAGACCCGATTCCGGAACCGCACACGACCAGCAGCCTGGTCACGGTCTAGCCCTGGGGCGGGCCTCGTGAGCGTTTCGACACTTGAGGTGAGCGTCCCCGAAGCAGAGACCGTCACGGTCCCCGGCGACACGCTGACCGCCGAGCTTTCCGACGGCCGCACCATCTCCGTGCCGCTCGACTGGTACCCCCGGCTGACCCACGCCACGCCGGAGGAGCGCGACAACTGGCGGCTCATCGGTGGAGGCGGGGGCATCCACTGGCCGGACCTGGACGAGGACATCAGCGTCGAGGGCCTGATTGCCGGGCGCCCGTCCGCCGAGAGCCAGGAGTCCTTGCAGCGCTGGCTCGAGGCCAAGCGTGAGGACCGCCCGCTGACGCTGGATGCCTTGCGTCGCCACGACCGCGGCGAGTAGGCGCACTCTCTCGCTTCACCGACGGCATGACTGAGCAACCGGACCCCGCCGACACCCCACCTCCCCTACCGGCCCTCAAGCTCGTCGAGCCGAAGGTCAACGCCGAGGACCCGTGGGGCGACGACGTGCTCGACCGCAAGGAGATCGCTGACCGCCTGACCGACCCGCTCAGACCGGTCTCGCAGATCAGAGCCAGTCCGCCACACCTCGAGACGCCACTGGGCGCTCCGCTGTTGCGATCCGCCGATCTCGTGCGATGATCACCTGATGGACGAGATCCAGCAACGTGTCGCCGAATTGCTCGCCCGGGTGCGGGATATCCAGGTGCGACTTTGACTTCCCCGCCGTCGAACGAGAGCTGACCGTGCTGCGGGAGGCCGCTCAGGCACCCGATCTCTGGGACGACCAGAGCAGAGCCCAGCAGGTGATGAGGGACGTCGCCCGCCTGGAGCGGCTGATCGCCACGTGGGATCGCCTCGAGGGCGGCTCGGCCGATATCGCCGAGCTGGTCGAACTCTCGCTGGCCGAGGGCAGTGACGAGGAGCGGGCGGCGCTCGCCCGCGACCTCGATCTGGAGTTGGCTGATCTCGAGCGCGAGTTCGAGGCGCTGCAGTTCGACCTGACCCTGGGCGGCGAGTACGACGGCCGCAACGCGATGCTCTCGATCCATGCCGGGGCCGGTGGCACAGAGGCCCAGGACTGGGCGGAGATGATGCTGCGCATGTACCTGCGCTGGGCCGACCAGCACCGCTTCCAGACCAGCATCCTCTTCATCAGCAACGGTGAGGAGGCGGGCATCAAGTCGGTCGAGGTGCGCATCGCTGGCGACAACGCCTACGGGCTGCTCAAGTCGGAGCGGGGAGTCCATCGGCTCGTGCGGCTCTCGCCCTTCGACTCATCGCACTCTCGCCACACGAGCTTTGCGCTGGTCGAGGCAATGCCCGAGGCCTCGGCCGGGGACATCTCCGTAGAGGTGCGCAGTGAGGACCTTCGGGTCGACACCTATCGCGCCAGTGGCAACGGCGGACAGAACGTCCAGAAGAACGACACGGCCGTCCGCATCACGCACCTGCCGAGCGGGACCGTGGTCACCTGCCAGAACGAGCGATCGCAGAACCGCAACCGTGAGAGCGCCATGCTGGTGCTGGAATCCCGGCTGCTTGAGCTTGAGATCGAGCGGGTCGAGGCCGAGCGGGCGGAGCTCAAGGGCGACCATGTGGAGGCCGGGTGGGGCAATCAGATCCGCTCCTACGTCCTCCATCCCTACCGGATGGTGAAAGATCTCAGGACGAGCGTCGAGACGAGCGACACGGGGGCCGTCCTGGACGGACGGCTCGACCCCTTCATGAGCGCCTACCTGAGGGACCAGGTCGGCAGCGGTCGGGAGGCGGTGGCGTGAGCGGGCTCACGGCCCCGGGGAGAGCACTTGTGCCCCTCGCCTGGGCGCTGGCCCTGGTGCTGACCGCCGCCCTCCTGCTCGGCCCGGCGCCGGCCCGCGCCGGCACCTTCTCGGTCGGTGAGACCGAGGTCGAGACGACGGACCCGACATCCGTCAACTTCCGGCTGGCGGTCGAGACGAGCGCACTCCTGGAGAGCGCCGTCTTCCGCTACAAGGTGCTGAACCCGGACGGCAATGTCGGTGGATTCGGCGATGCCGACTTCGCCCCGACCAGGAAGACCGACGTCACCTTTGAGCTGGAGACGATCACCGCCCAGCGCTATATCCCGGTCGGCTCGAAGTTCGTGATCGAGTGGGAGCTCACTGACAAGGACGGGACGGTGACCGTCACGCCTGAGGAGCGGTTCATCTTCCTCGACGGCCGCTACGAGTGGCAGTCGAGCACCGAGGACGGTACCACGGTCTTCTGGTACGGCGACGACGACAGCAAGGCGGTCGAGGTCCTCGGCCAGGTCGCGGCCGCGCTGCGCGAGGGCGAGCGGCTTCTCCAGGCGGAGGTGCCCTACCCGGTCCGTGTGGTCGTCTGGCGCTCGGAGGATGAGGGCTCTCTGGCGATGCGTCCGCGCGGGGAGACTTTCGATGCGCTGACGCTGACGGGCGGCCTCAGGGTCGCTCCCGACCTCCTCTTCGTCTTCGATGCGGACATCGACACCGTGCGCCACGAGACCGGTCACCTCGTCACCAAGGTCGCTGGCGATGGTCCCTTCACCAGCGTCCCGGCCTGGCTCGATGAGGGTACGGCGATGTACCTGCAGGTGACGGTGGGCGCTGGCCGCGAGGCGGCGCTCGACCGCGCCATCCGGACCGACACCACGCTCAACCTGCGTTCGCTGGTTTCACCGCCGAACAACCCGAGTCTCGTAAACCTCTTCTACGGCCAGTCCTGGTCGACGGTTGACTTGCTGATCAGTGAGTTCGGGGAGGCGGAGTTCGCTCGCCTCTACGCGACCGTCAAGGCCGGCAGTACCGCCGACATGGCCCTCCTCGAGGTCTACGGCTTCGACGCGAACGGTCTCTACAACCTCTGGCGCGAGCGCCAGGGTCTCGAGACGATCGAGTTCGCGCCGGTCGCGGCGGGCACGGCAGCCCCGGTGGCGGATGCGACTCGCACCCCGCTTGGGATCCCGACGGCGGTTCCGGTGGCGCCGCAGAGCGGCAGTCGTACCGGTGGCGAGAGCGGGTCGAGTGGCTCCTCAGGCAGCTCCCCGGGCAGCTCCCCGAGCAGCCCGGCCCCGGAGAGCGCTTCGGAGGGCCAGGGAAGCGTGCTCGTGATCGGCGTGGCCGCCGGGATGATCGTCTTGATGCTCCTGGTTGCGATGGTCGTCCTGCTCCGCAGGCGGCCCGAGGGGGGCTAACGGCGGCGGCTCCCGACTGGCCGCCGCCTTTCACCGACCAGAGCGACTGTTGCCAGCGGCCGAGCCCCGAGCCGGGACCAGAGCGCCCGGTGACACGCTCCGGAGGTGCAGGACGTCGGTCTGGAAGAACGGGACTCGGCCCGGGCCGAGTCCCCTGCTCTCGCTCCTTGCCGGGGCGCGTCAGCTCCGAGGCTGCGAGCGGGGGCCGCCCGGCTCGGGGATGAACGGCTCATCGCGCGCCCTGAGGAACTCGCGGAACCCACCGCGAGCCTGAGCCTCCTCGAGGTGGGTCACCTCGGGTCCGTCGTTTGCGGCCTCGACGAGCGTCGAGAGCGCTCCGTTGATGTTGAGGGCGGAGCGGAGCCCCATCGCCTCGAGGCCGAAGGTCGTGATTGCCTTGTTGAGCCGGACCGACTCTGAGGGGACCAGCGCCAGGCGCCTGGCCAGCGCACCGGCCCGCTCGAGCAGCTGCTCATGCGGGACGACCTCGTTGACGGCGCCGATGCGAAGGGCCTCGGCGGCGTCGAAGTGGTCGCCGGTCAGCGCATAGCGGTGGGCGTTCTTCCAGCCACAGAGGAGCGCGAAGAGGACCGTCGTGTTCGAGGTCATCCGCACCTCGGGCTGTCCGAAGACCGCCTGGTCCGAGGCGATCGTGATGTCGCAGGCGAGGGAGTACCAGAAGCCGCCGCCGATACACCATCCGTTGATTGCCGCGATCACCGGCTTCTCGTGCCCCATGACGTTCATGATCAGCTGCGGGTTCCGCATCGACTGGTCCCACCACGAGCGGAGGTGGCCGCTGGTGGGCAGCCGCTGGCGCTGGTCGCCACCGGAGATGTCGTAGCCCGCCGAGAAGGCGCGACCGGCGCCGGTCAGGATGATCGCACGCACCGATCGGTCGCGCGCACCGCGGTCGAGCGCTGCGTGCAGGTCCTGCTCGAGGGGGCGGGAGAGCGCATTCAGCGCCTCGGGACGATTGAGGGTGATCGTCAGGACCGGACCGTCCTGTTCATAGAGCACGTTCTCAAAGTCGCCCATCTTGCAGTCTCCTCTCGTCTTGGTTTGGCGCTCAGTGTACGAGCCGGGTGGGCTGAGGGGGGACCGAGGAGAGCAAGAGCGAGGAGCGTCGAGACCGGAGCGCGGCCGCCTACGGGCGCGACGGATTCCCGAGCAGGTTTGGAACCGGGCAGTGCGCAGGCCCGACATGCTGAACGCCGCAGAGTCGTTCCAGGATCCACGGTCGCCGCCGGGGAACCGTCTGGAGCAGCTGCGGGGCGACTTGAGGGGGCTGTACAGCGTTCGGGTCAACGAGCAGTGGCGGATCGTGTTCCGGCGGGAGTCCGGCAACGCGTGCGGCGTCGGCATTGTTGACTACCACCCACAGGAGAGTTCGAGATGCTTCCGGAACAGCGCACCCCCACCTACCCCGGCGAGGTTCTTGCCGAGGAGTTTCTGAAGCCGCTCGACCTCACACAGGTCGCCCTCGCCAAGAACATCGGCGTGCCGGTGCGGCGAGTGAACGAAATTGTGCGCGGCAAGCGCGGCATCACGCCGGAAGCGGCGTGGCTGCTATCCATGACGTTCGAGACGACTGTTCCGATCGCAACAGACCCGGCGATAGCGCACCCGCGATCATCGCCGTCGATCCGGGAGGTTCACTGGGCCGCCTCCCCATGCGCCCCCGCGGATCTGCCGCGGGCGGTCCGCTCGATCCACCGCGTCCGACAGTCCAGCAGCGATCCGGTCGCCGGGGAGGGTGGCCGCCGCCGACGCTCCATACTGAGGCTGGCGGGAAGTGTGATACCTCGTCTCAAACTGTGATACTCTGTCTCAGTTGTCCGGCCGCGACGGAGTAGTCCGGGCCGTGAGAAGGGGGCCCGATATGAGCCGCCTGGCATTGGCCCTGCTCTCCTCGAGCGTGGCGCTGATCCTGTTCACCGCCTGCTCGGACGGAGGCCCGGCCGTCGTTGAGGACGATGACGCGACGCAGGCGAGCGCCGCCGCTCTCCAGGTGGTCACGACGAGCAACATCGTGGCCGAGTGGGTCCGGCAGATTTCAGGAGGGCATGTCGAGGTCTTCAGTCTGGTCCCCGTGGGAGCCGACCCGCACTCCTTCCAGCCGGGCGCGCGAGCGATCACGCGCATCGCCGATGCCGATCTCGTGCTCTCGATCGGGCTCGGACTCGAGCAATCGTGGCTGGCGGAACTCCTCGAGAATGCGTCTCGGGACCCGCAGTCGATCGTCGAGCTCGCCGAGCTCGTCGACCCCCTGGAGTTTGCTTCCGCCGACGGGGATGAGGAGGCTCTCCTGGAAGAACTCGAGCACGTGCTCCACGAGGTCGAGGATGGTGAGATCACCCCCGCGGAGGCGCTTGAGGAGATCGAGGCGCTGGGGGCCGACGACGATGAGTTCGGCCCGCTCATACTGCCGCTCATCCACGACGCCACGAGCGGTGCCTCCGATCCGGACCGTGCAGTTCACGCGATCGAGGATCTGGTCCACGACGACCACGGCCACGGCCCGCTCGACCCCCATTTCTGGTTTGACCCGCTGCGTGTGAAGCTGGCCGTCTCCGATATCCGGGCGCGTCTGGCCCGGCTCGACCCGCCCCACGCGGAAGAATACATGGCCAACGCTCTGGCCTACGAGGCGCTCCTCGACGAGTTGCACGCCTGGACCGTGGAGCAGGTCGCGGCGGTACCCGACGAGAGACGGCTCTTGCTCACCTCTCACGACAGCCTCGGGTACTTCGCGGCTCGTTACGGGTTTGAGGTCGTGGGCGTGATCCTGGCGATGACGACCGAGGCGACCCCGTCGGCGACCGATCTCGCCGAGCTGATCGAGACGATCGAGCGGGTCGGCGCTCCGGCCGTCTTCGGGGAGACGACCGAGAGCGAGCGACTCGCTGCGATGCTGGCGGCGGAGTCGGGAGCTCGGCTGGTCCGTCTCCACTCGGGCTCGCTCGGAGTTCCCGGTAGTGGAGCCGAGACCTACATCGCTATGGTGCGCTCGAACGTCACTCGTATCGTGGAGGCGCTCGGGTAGTCGCGTCTCCCGCGCCGGTGGGCGGAATGCGAGCGGCTCTCGCTCGGCCGTCGAGTGATGCCGGAGGAGCTGGGGGAGCGAACCATGACGTCGGAACTGGGGATCGCGGTCGAGCAGCTTGTCGTCGAGCACGACGGCTTCCGGGCCCTGACCGACGTCACCTTCAGCGTCGGACAGGGCACGCTCGTGGGGGTGGTCGGACCAAACGGCGCGGGGAAGAGCACTCTCTTTGACGCGATCGCCGGCGTTCGGCCGATCGCGCGCGGCTCGGTCACCCTGCATGGGACCGCCGGGCGCGGTGCTGCCCTCTCGTACGTCCCACAGCGCGACTCCGTCAACTGGAGCTTCCCCGCCACGGCGCTTGATGTCGTGATGATGGGACGCTTGAGCAAGATGGCCTGGTACCGGCAGACCGGGAGGCGAGACCGTGAGGCGGCACGGGCCTGTCTTGAGCGCGTCAGGTTGTGGGACCGGCGCGGGGCGCTCATGACCGAGCTGTCGGGCGGCCAGCGCCAGCGCGTCTTCGTCGCCCGGGCACTGGCGGAGGACGCGGACATCGTCCTCCTCGACGAAGCGTTCAGCGGGGTCGACGTGGCAGCGCAGGCGGGGATCGTGCGGGTGCTGCGATCTCTCTGTGAGGAGGGAAAGATCGTGCTGCTCGCGACCCACGACCTGACGAACCTGGCCCAGCGCTTCGACCAGGTCCTCTGCATCAACCGGCACGTCTGTGCCTACGGTCCCCCCGAGGAGGCCTTCACGCCCGAGGTGCTCGCCGAACTCTACGGGTCTCACGGCATCGAGTTCCTGCGAGGCGCAGATAAGCACCCGGGGCAGCATCAGTGATCGACTACGTCTTCGGGCCCTTCCAGTACTCGTTCATGGTGCGCGCGCTTGTCGTCTCGGTGCTCGTCGGCGTGATGTGCCCGATCCTCGGTGCCTACGTGATCACCCGCGGCCGCGCCTTCATGGGCGACGCCCTCGCTCACTCGGTGCTCCCGGCGATGGTCGTCGCCTTCCTCCTCGGTATCAGTCCCTTTCTGGCAGCGGTCCCGGCGGGCATCGTGATCGCGCTCTTGATGGGTTCGCTCAGTCGGCGCACCGGGATCAGCGAGGACACCTCAATCGGGATCCTCTTCGCCGGGCTGTTCGCGCTGGGCTTGGTGATGCTCTCGAAGGCGACCCACGTCACCGTCAACATTGAAGACCTGTTGCTCGGGCAGGTGCTCGGCGTCTCCGAGGCGGACGTCTTCGTCTCGCTGGCGCTCACCGCCGTCGTGCTGGTCGGGATCTATGCCTTCCACCGGCAGCTGGTCTACACGACCTTCGACCCCGTGGGCGCGGCCGTCAGCGGCATCCGGACGGCGTTCGTCGAGTACGTGCTGCTGGCACTGCTCGCGCTCGTCATCGTGATCGGCATCCAGGCCGCCGGTATCGTGCTGGTGATGGCGATGCTGATCACACCCGCGGCGGCAGGCTATCTGCTCGCCCGGCGGTTCGTGGGCGTGATGGTGAGCGGGGCGCTGATCGGGGCCGTATCGGCGGTGAGCGGTCTCTATCTCTCCTTCCACGCCGACCTGCCGTCGGGTCCGGCCATGGCTCTGGTCGCCACGGTCATCTTCGGCGCTGCTGCTCTCCTGGGCAGCCGCTGGCGGCGGGGCCGGGGCGAGGACGAGCTGGACCCGCCGCCAGCGGAGATGTCTGGCTGATCGCGGGTCGCAGCTCTAAATCGCCCCAGTCTTCCGGCGACCCGTAGTCCCGGTCCGGGTAGTTCAGAGGCCAGCACGGCCCACTCGCGGCGGGCATCCCGGACACTCGACCGGCCCTGCGGCTTACGGCCGCAGCTCGCAACCGCGCCAGGGGCGCGGCTCGGCGGGAGACTCGGTGAGCGAGTGGATGCGGGTTCCTTGGCGGAGTCGCAGCCGCGCACTGGAGCTCCACCACCTCTGGCCATGCCGTACTGAACGACGACCCGGCCGCGGGCCGTCTCGGGGCAGGGCACCGCTGGCCGGGCTGTCCTCTGGTCTCGGTCGCACGTCCGCTCGTGCCCCACTCCACCGACTGCCGCCAAGGACGGGTGCGAGGGTGCCCGGCCGCGGCCCCGAGCCAGGCACCACCACGGGTGTCTGGCCCGGCGCTCGCTCTTCCCTGCTACTCCGGCTGGGGCGCGACCTCGATCCCGCCGCTGCGGAACCAGACCCCAACGGGGAGGTCGGCTGGCAGGAAGCGGATCTCGGGCGTAACCGCGACGCCGCTGGCGTCCTGGAACCCCATCTCGACGCGGCCATCCGCGAGGCGGCGCGCGAGAATCTTCCCGATCGCCGTCCCGTCAACCCTGACATCGCTGCTGATGCGCCAGCCGTCGACGGGAGCGTCGGTGGACAGGTAGCGCACCGGCGGCAGGATCCGCTCGCCACTGGCGAGCTCCACGCCGTGCTCGACCCAGCCATCATCAGCCAGTCGGGCGATGATGCGCAGCTGGTGCGGTTCGGGCGGCGCTGGTACCGTCTCCGGCTCAGGCGCCGTCTCGGTGACCGCGGGCGGATCGGGCGCGAACAGCTCGCCGAGCTCCTCGCTCCCGGCGAGGTCGAAGCGCCTGAGGCAGCGCGAGTTCTCACGGTCGACGCTGCCAGCCGCGCAGAGCGCCTGGTCGACAGCGAGCCCGTGGATGGGCCGCGCCGCGCGCAGTTCCCGATCGAGCGCGATCAGGGCGTCGACATCCTCGGTGCCGATCGCCTCCAGGCCGGTGCGCAGCGCCGTCGCCCTGCTGGCGCACGACGTCTGCGCGGCCAGACCGTCGGCCATTGTCTGGACGGCGGGGTCTTGCCAGCCCAGTTCGGCGGCGCGTGCCGCGCCAACGACCTCGCCGGCAGTGACCGCCGGGGCGATCACGCGCTCGGCGTAGGCGAGCTCGGACTGGAGGGCGAACGCCTCGGCGAACGAGAGCACGTCACCACCGGCCACCCGCTCCTGCAGCGCACTCCAGGAGGCGGCCACGGTCGCGTACCGTGCCGCTGCCGTCTCAGCCGAGCCGAGGGTCAGGTCCTCGGCGGCGATGGGGTTGATCGCCTCGCCTGCGGCCAGCGCATCGGTCAGACCGGCCAGGGCCTTGAGCAGCGTCGTCGACGATGGGTTCGCCAGGGCGATCGGAGCGGGCTCGGCCGTCACAGGCAGCCCGGCGGTCGCCGCTCGCTCGAAGATGCCGTCCAGCACCTCTGTGCGCACGGCCGCGGCGTAGGTCGCCTTCGCCTGGCTGACCGGGTCGACCTCCGCCTCCGCGTCGGTCACAGAGGCGACCAGGGTCGTCACCAACCCCTCAGCGTCGGCCGTCGCCGAGACCTCGTAGGCGGCGCCGGAGACCGAGTCGTGACGGGGCCGAAGGTCGCGCTGCTCAGCACCTCGAGGTCGCGCCAGATGCCGTGGAAGCCGATCTCCTCGTCCTCCTGGTCGAAGACGATGGCGGCCGTGAACACCCAGGAGGAGCCCGGCCCATTGAGCGTGATGCTGAAGGGCTGTGCCTGGCGACGCTCGTCGCGGTCGTCGTCTCGGAGCCGGTGTGGTAGGAGACCCCCGCCTGCCAGCGTTCCGCCGATCCGTAGATCGCAGGTGTCCGGTCGGAGGCGCCTGGTGCCACCGCGTACAGCACGGCGTAGCCGCCGGCGTCAGCCAGGTCGCCCCCGCCGACGTTCCCGGCGCGGTAGTGAATGGTGAACGGCTCGCCCGCGACCAGCTGGTCGGGGACGTGGATCGTCTCAATCTTGAGATTGAACGTCTCTCGCTCTGCCGCCTCGTCCACCAGATGGATCACGAGCTCGAAGTCCGACGACAGCGGCTGCAGGCCACGTTCTCGATAGGTGGTCGTCTCGACAATGTAGAGGCCCGGCGTCAGGTAGCGCCTGAGGCGTGAGTTGCGGCGCCCTCCGCCGTCATCGTTGGCGTCGACAACGATCCCGTCCTCCGCCGTCACCGCCAGAACGGGATCACCGGTCGGGGACGTCAGGTCAATCCGCACCAGGCCGCCCTGCGGCATGGTGAAGCTGTAGACGAGTGCCGGGTGATCCTTGAGGAACTGCGAGGCGCAGGTCTCCAGTCCCCATGAGCCGGACGCAGTCAGGTCGACGCCGGGCATGAGCTCGCCCAGATCGACCGGTCCGCAATCGGTCAGGAGTTCGATGGAGAGCTCGAAGTCGGCGACTCTGCGTCCGCGCCCGCCCACCGTCGTGGCCTCGATCAGGTAGACACCGGCCGGCAGTTCTCGCTCGATCCGTGAGTTGAGGATGTTGTTGCCGTCGTCATCCTCCGCCAGACGGCTGCCATCTCCGGCCATCAGATAGAGGTAGGCATCGCCTTCGGACGAGCTGAGATCGATCCTCACGCGGCCGAACTCGGCGAGCTCGATGCGGTAGGTGTGGGCATCGCTGCCGGCTCGGAATCGCGAATCGCAGGGAGGCGCTCCCCGGTCCAGTGATCCCCGCAAACACCCGGGCACGCTCCGGCGAGCACGTCCTCGCGTCTCTGCCGACATTCCAGCGTCCGGTATAGGCTGAGAGCGGCGGGGTGGAGGTGCCGGGTGGTGGACTACGATCGAGGGACCGCGCTCGTCATCGTCGACGTCCAGAACGACTTCGCACACCCACAGGGGTCCCTCTCCGTGGCGGGGGCCGAGCAGGCGATCGCCCGCATCAACCAGGAGGTCGCACGTGCCGCCCGGGCGTCTGCCGTCCTCGTTTGCACGCAGGACTGGCACCCCGAGCACACACCACACTTCGCGCAGGACGGCGGGATCTGGCCCGTGCACTGCGTCGCCGATTCATGGGGATCGGAGCTCCATCGGGATCTGGCCCAGCCCCCATCTGCCGCTCGCGTCCTCAAGGGCGCCGGCGGCGAAGATGGCTACTCGGGTTTCACCGTGCGCGATGTGGAGCAGAACCGGGATGCGCCGACCGAGCTTGAGGGTCTGCTGCGTGAGCGACGGGTCGAGCGGGTCGTGGTGGTCGGTCTGGCGACCGACTACTGCGTGCGCGAGACGGTGCTGGACGCGGTGCGGCTCGGCTTTGAGACGACGGTGCTCGCGTCCGCCATCCGGGCGGTGGACCTTGCTGCTGGCGACGGCGAGCGGGCGCTCGCGGCGATGCGCGAGGCAGGAGCGCACATCGAGTGAGCACCCAACCTGGCCGAGAGGCGGGCCCGGCCGGGGCCGATCTGGCGCTCTTTACCGACCTCTATGAGCTGGCGATGCTCCAGTCCTACTGGCAGCACGGGCAGAGCGCCCGCGCCACCTTCGAGTTCTTCTCCAGGACGCTGCCCGGGGGGCGGAATCATCTCGTGGCCTGCGGGCTCGATGCCGTGCTGAGCTACCTCGAGCGGCTCAGCTTCGACGCCACGGCGCTCGCCGCGCTCCGCGCAGTCGGCTTTCCCCCGCCCTTCCTCGACTGGCTCGGGGGCCTCAGCTTTACGGGCGATATCTACGCCGTGCCGGAGGGGACGGTGGTCTTCCAGAACGAGCCCCTCGTCGTGGTGGAGGCGCCGATCGCGGAGGCCCAGCTGGTCGAGACCTACCTCATCAACCAGCTGCACTTTCAGACCCTCGTCGCCTCCAAGGGCGCGCGAATCGTCCGCGCGGCGGCCGGCCGGCCGGTCACAGATTTCGGCGCCAGGCGCGCACACGGTACCGACGCGGCGCTCGGGGCCGCGCGCGCTCTCTACCTGGCGGGGATGGCCGCGACCTCCAATGTGGCGGCGGGCACGAAGTACGGCATTCCCATGGCGGGCACGATGGCGCACAGCTATGTGCAGGCCCATGGCAGCGACCTCGGCGCATTTCGCGAATTCGTCGAGACCCACCCCGAGACCACGCTGCTGGTCGACACCTACGACACGCTCTCGGGCGTGCGCGCGGTGATCGACCTGGCCGGGGAGCTCGGCCCGGCCTTCAGGGTGCGTGCCATCCGCCTCGACTCCGAGCCGCTGGCAGAACTCTCAGCCGAGGCCAGGCGACTCCTCGATGATGCTCGACTTTACACGGTGCGCATCATCGCCAGCGGCGGCCTCGATGAGCACTCGATCGCCGACCTGGTCACGGCGGGCGCGCCCGTCGACGCCTTCGGTGTCGGGACCCGGGCGGTCACCTCCTCGGACGCACCGGTCCTGGATGCGGTCTACAAGCTCGTCGCCTACGACGGCGAGGGCCGGATCAAGCACTCGCCCGGCAAGGAGACCCTCCCCGGGCGCAAGCAGGTGTTCCGGCAGCGAGACCCGGGGGGTGGTGCCACCCATGACATCCTCGCCCGCTGGGACGAGCCCACCCCGGGGGAGCCGCTGCTCGTGCCGGTGATGCGAGCCGGCCGGCGGCTCCCGGCCGGCCGGGAGCCGCTCGAACGGCAGAGAGCGCGCGCCGTCCGGGAGCTTGAGGGGTTACCGGCGCGGGTGCGGGCGCTGACGCCGGCCGACCCACCCTATCGGGTCGTCGTCTCGGAGGGGCTCAGGCAGGATGCGGCACGCCTTGGGCGGATGCTGGACGATTAGGAGGCTGGTGTTTATTGCATACGTCATGTTCGAGTGCGTTGGCCTCGGTCCGCCTCCAGCGTGCCCGTAGAGGCGTCCAGGAGGACCACGAGCGGCCGCGAGCCGCCACCGGCTCGCGTGTCGAAGCTCAACGAGAATGAAGCGCCTCAGCGACATGGCCCCTCCTCGAAGAGGCCATCTGGCACCAGCCTCCTAGGCAACTCCGGGGCGAGCGAGGGTTCCCGCTCAGCGGGGCAGGTGAGCTAGCATCGCGGGCATGTCCGCTGTGGCGCCGACTCTCCCCGCTGGCCGCCAAACTCCCTTCTCGGACCCTCGGTTCGGGAAGCTCTGGATCAGCAACGGGCTCTTCTTCAGCGGCTTCTGGGCGCAGACCGTCGTCCTCGGCTGGCTCGCCTTCGAGTTGACCGACTCAGAGTTCGCGGTCGCCGCATTCACGTCGGCGCGTTTCGCCCCGCTCCTCGTCGGGCCGCTCGGCGGGCTGCTGGCGGACCGCACGAACCGCCCGCGCTCACTGGCGCTCTCGATCGCGTTCGCCGGCGCCGGCGGTGTCGTCCTGGCGGTGCTCGCGGCCACCGGTCAGATCACCTACTGGCAGGTCGTTGTTGGTGGCCTGGCGATCGGGATGATGCAGGCGCCGCTGCAGCCGGTGCGCTTCACGCTGATCATGGACATCGTTGGGCGGGAGCTCCTGACGAGCGCGAACGCGCTCAACATGGCGGCCATGTTCGGCAGCCGGATCGTTGCGCCGGCGATCGCCGCCCTCCTGATCGACCGCGCCGGCGTGGACTGGGCGCTCTGGTTCTCTGCCGCCTGGTACGTCCCGGCCTGGCTGCTCATCTCGCGGTTCCCGGAGGTCGAGCGCAAGTTCCCCCCGCCGACCACCAACATCGTGGCGGACTTCGTCGAGGGCTTCCGGGCCGCGGTCCGCCACCGCGCGATGGCCAGCGTGCTGCTCGCCAGCATCGCCGCGAACAGCTTCGCCTGGCCGATCCTGCAGGGGTTCTTGCCGGTCTTCGCCGAGGAGGTGTTCAGGGTTGGGGCGGCCGGGCTCGGCGTGCTGGTCGCCGCCAACGGCCTCGGGTCGCTCCTCGGCGCCCTCGTGCTCGCCTTCCTCGGAGACATCCCGAGGAAGGGGCGCCTCTTCCTGGCCGCCACCGTCACGATGGGGCTCCTGCTCACGGCCTTCGCGACGACCGGCCAGATGTCGGTCGCGATCGTCGTGATCTTCATCCTCGGGTTCTCAAGCGCCGGCTTCGGCGTGATGCAGAGCACGCTGATGATGCTGCTGGCGCCCGAGCACGCTCGCGGCCGCGTGATGGGCGTCCTGATGCTGTCGATCGGGGTGATGCCGATTGCCCTGCTGGCACTCGGTGGGGTCGCCGCGGCGGTCGGCGTCGTCGCGACGACGATCGCGGCCGGGCTCCTGCTCGCCCTGACGATCGCCCTGCTGGCGGTTTTGGCGCCCGGGCTCTGGCGATTGCAGTAGGCCCGCGAGGGGGTCTGACCGAGAGACTGCGGCGCAGGACCGACCGCGCCGACGCGGTCTGTGGTGTCTCCTAGCGGCCCGGCACGATCAGGCCGCCCGGGCCCGGTGCGGGTGGCCGTGGCCCCAGGCCCGCCCCGCCCCGTCCGGCCGCGCGCTCGCGGGCCAGCCGTTGTGCCTGCTCGTCCGAGAGATAGGGAGAGGCGAGGAGGCGTTCGCGGATCACCGGCTCGGGGTCGCCCCGGGCGATGCGGACGATCTGCTCGACGAGCTCGACCTCCTCCCAGAGCCCCTCGAAGCGCTGCCCGCCGATCGTCAGGAGCGGTACGCGGGTCACCTGTCGCAGTCCCGCCAGGATCGGGAACTCGGCGATCTCGGTGAGCTGGAGCGTCACCTGCGGGCATTCCGCCGCGACCGCACCGAGCAGGCGGGCCATGAACGCCGAGTAGGGGTCGAAGGCGACCAGCATCCCCTCGATCTCGACTGGCTCGGCCTCGAGGGGTGCGATCGCCTCCAGCGCCGCCTTGGACTCGGCGGTCAGCGGGGTCTGCTTCTGGGAGAGGAAGGTGATCACGTCGAGCAGCGGCGGAAAGAGCAGGCCTGAGAAGAGGCCGACCAGTCGAATCGCCCGGCCGCCGCCCCTGAGCACGGTGGTCGGTGGCATCGTCAATCCGGCCTCGGCCGCTCGTGAGGCGTGCCGCTCCCAGTCGTAGACCGTCGCCCGCAGGGCCGGGTGGAGGCTCGCCAGCTGACGGCCCAGCTCGACCACGTCGGGGCAGTGCTTGCAGCGGTCGCGGTCGGTCCTGATCAGCTGGGACTCCTCGCGCGACCAGAGATCGAGCCCGACCGGGCCGCTCAACCGCTGGCCGAGGTGGCCACGCACGTTGGCGAGTTCCGCCGCCGCGATCGGCCCCGGGCTCACGGCCCGCCGCCGCTGGTCGGGTCGGCCTGATTGGTCGGGGAGAGGTCCGCCCGGGCCAGTTCGGTCGATGACTGCCCGAGGAGGAGGCGCCTGGCGTCCCATACCCGCTGTCCGGTGGTGAGGAGGGTGGCGATCGCGAGTAGCCAGAGGGCCGGCCTGAGCCAGCCGAAGAGAAGGGCGACGGCGACCACCACCACCCGCTCGGGCCTCGTGAAGAGACCGCTTCGCATCGTCACGCCCAGGCCCTCGGCGCGCGCGCGCACGTAGGAGACCATCAGGGAGCCGACCACCGCCGCGAACGCCAGCAGGCTCTCCTCGTCGTGGCCGCGCTCGAGCTGGTAGAAGAGAACGCCGCCCAGCACGACCGCCTCTGAGAGCCGATCCAGCACCGAGTCGTAGAGGGCGCCGAGCGGGCTGTCTGTGCCGCTCTGGCGCGCGACGGCGCCGTCCAGAAGGTCGAGCGCGCTGAAGGCGAGGACGAGCGCCCCCGCCAGCGGGAGCTCGCCGCGGACGATCGCGACGGCCGCGGCCAGGTTCCCCGCAAAACCGCCGACGGTCAGCATGCCGGGCGTCACCCGCGCCCGGATCAGCGCCCGCGCCACGGGATCGAGCAGCGCGGCCGGGGCGCGGGTCGGCAGGAGTTTCATCCCCGCTACTCTAGCCCAGCCTGACCACAACGTTCCCGCGGGGACAATCTGGGGACACCCCTCTGCTTCACTGGCAGCCTCGGCCGGGGAATCCCGGGCGAACGCCGGTGAGACAGATGGGAGTCCCAAGGTATGGCGAAGATGTACCCCGCCCATCTGAGCCGTGAGATCCGTTCCGACCCCAGGCGACGCGGCGAACTCAGTACCTACGAGGCACTGGCCGCGACGCTCGGGGACGGCTACTCGGTCTTCTATTCCGTGCCGTGGCGAGGGACGACGGGTGACCGGCAGGTGCGGGACGGTGAGGCCGACTTCCTCGTCCTCCACCCCGAGCAGGGCCTGCTCGTGATCGAGGTCAAGGGTGGGCTGATCAGCCACGACGCCGCGAGCGGCCGCTGGCACTCAACCTCGGCAGCCGGCCGACTCCATCAGATCAAGGATCCCTACCAGCAGGCACAGACCAGCAAGTACAACCTCCTCTCGCTCCTGCGCGAGCTGCCCGAACTGCGCGCGGTCTTCCTGCCCGCCGCTCACGCCGTCGTCTTCCCCGACGTGGCCGCGCTCAGCGGGTCGCTGGGACCGGGGCTCGGGCCGATCACGGCGATGGCGCCCGACCTCTACCGCCTCGGAGACTGGGTCGAGCAGGTCTTCAGCTCGGTTGCGCCGCGCCCCGGCTTCCGCTTGAGCCCCGCCGAGCGCCACCAGGTCGAGCAGTTCCTCGGCCGTGAACTGAGACTCACGGCGACGGCGGCCGTCGGCGCCGCTCGCGCCGAGCAGCAGATCATCCAGCTCTCCGAGCGGCAGCGCGACTTCCTGCGCCTGCTGCGCGGCCACCGGCGGGTCGAGATCTCAGGCGGCGCCGGTACCGGGAAGACGGTGCTCGCCAGCGAGGCCGCCCGGCGGCTGCTCGCCGAGGGGCGGCGGATCTGCCTCGTCTGCTTCAACCGGCCGCTCCGGGATCGCCTCGAGGGCGAGCTCGGGGACCTACCGGGACTGGAGGTGATGACCTTCCACGGGCTCTGCCGGACGCTGGCGAGGGAGGCCGACCTGCCGCTGCCGAAGCTGCCTCGCGGGTTCGACCTCCTGCCCGACCTGGCGCTCCTTGCGCTGGACTGCCTGCCCGATCGCCGCTGGGACGGACTGGTGGTCGACGAGGCGCAGGATCTGAAGGAGAGCTGGTGGGATCTCCTGCAACTGATGCTCGCCCATCCCGATCGGGACCCGATCTTCTCCTTCCGCGACGACAACCAGCGCCTCTACCAGACGACGGGCGGGCCGGCCGAGATGGAACGCTTCCTGCTCGACACGAACCTCCGCAACACCCGCCAGATCCACGAACTGGCCAGCGGCCTCTACCGGGGCGGCGACTACCGTAGCTCCGGCGTCCGCGGCCCTGAGCCGCTCCTGCGCGAGGTCTCGGGAGGCGACTGGGCCGGGCCGCTCGCAGAGACGCTCGGCGAGCTGCGGCGCGAGGGCTTCGGCACCGACCAGGTCGTCGTCCTCACGGCCTCGGGGCGCGAGCGATCCGAACTCCCGGTCGGGGAGCTCTGCGGCGAGGCGAGGCTGAGCTGGCTCGGGGAGTCGGGGCCCGGCGACATCCGGTGCGAGACGGTGCGGCGATTCAAGGGGCTCGAGAGCCCGGTCGTCGTGCTCACCGAGCTGGGCGGGATGCTGGGCCGTGCGGCGACCACGGAGCTCGCCTATGTGGCGCTGAGCCGGGCTCGAGCCTACCTGGTCGTGCTCGGTACCGCTCCCGAGCTCGCGGCGCTTCACGAATTGCTCGGGGACGGGGACTCCGCTAGGAGTACCCGGCCGAGCGCGCTCTCGCGCCTCGCATTGCGGCAGCGGCCCCCGAGCCCTGTGCAATCCGAAGCAGCCGCCGCTCCACCGCCCGGGGCCCCCGATCCGGCATCTAAGTTAAATAGAGAGCCCCGTTGGGCCCGGTGTTTACTGGGGCATATGATGGTTATTGCTTCACGAAAACCATCACCAACGAGGTGTAGACATCATGCCACAAGGCCCCTTGCCGATCGAGTACAGCGAAGTCTCGCGTTGCGGCGGAGCGACGGCCGAGGCGGGGATGGTTCCCTACCTCGATCTGATCGAAGCATCAGGGCTACGCCAGTCGATGCGACGGCATGTTGGCCTGAAGGAGGGCGGGCGGTCGTGGACGGACGACCAGTTCCTCACGTCACTGCTGCTCCTGAACCTCGCTGGCGGGGAGTCGGTCGACGATCTGCGGGTGCTGGAGGGGGACGAGGGACTGGGCCGGATGCTGCGGAGAGCGGAGCACCACGGGCTGCACCGCCGGAAGCGTGAGGCGCTGGGGCGACGGTGGCGCCGCTCGCGGACGCGCAATGTGCCGTCGCCGACGGCAGTGCGGCGGTACCTGGAGCGGTTCCACGACGCGGCGGAGGAGGAGCGTCGCGAGCCACATCGCGCCTTCATCCCGGCACCCGGGGCGGCGCTGCGTGGCCTCGGGCGCGTAAACGCCGACCTGCTGGCCTTTGCCCAGCGTCACGACCGGCAGCGGCAGGCGACGCTGGACATGGACGCGACGCTGATCGGGAGCGGCAAGCGACAGGCGCTCTACAGCTACAAGCACACGCGGGGCTACCAGCCATTGACAACCTACTGGCGGGAAACCGATACGGTGTTGCACTGTGAGTTCCGCGACGGCAATGTCCCGGCCGGGTTCGAGCAGCTGCGCGTGCTCCAGGAGGCGCTGGAGTTGCTGCCGGCGGGAGTCGAGCGGGTGCTGATGCGGTCAGATACCGCGGGCTATCAGCAGGAGCTGCTGCGCTACTGTGCGGAGGGCCGGGATGCCCGTTTCGGGGTGATCGAATTTGCTGTTGGAGCGCCGCTGAACGGCGAGTTTCGGCGGGCGGTGCGGCGGGTGCCGGAGGGGGAGTGGCGGACGCTGCCAGCGCGGAACGAGGAGTCGGCGGAGAGCGATCAGCAGTACGCCGAGGTGAACTACGTCCCAAGCTGGATCGGGAATCATCACCTCGGTCCGGAGTACCGGTTCATCGCGACGCGGGAGGTATACCGGAACCCGCCACTGCCAGGGCTGCTCACGGACGAGGAGTTACCGAGCAGGGCCGAGGAGCTGCGCGGTCAGTGGTACCGGGTGTTTGCGATGGTGACCAACCGCACAGGTGATGCCAGGGAGCTGATTCACTGGTCGCGGGAGCGGTGCGGCAAGGGCGAAGAGATCCACAGCGCGCTCAAGGGCGACTTCGCCGGTGGTCGTCTGCCATCGGGGCTGTTCGGCGCCAACGCGGCGTGGTGGGCGATGGTGGTGCTGGCGTCCAATCTCAACGCGACGTTCAAGCGGCTGCTGCTCCCGGCAGAGTGGGCCAGTCGACGGTACAAGGCGGTGCGCTTCTCCCTGATCGGCATTGCCGGACGCGTGGTCAGGCGATCGCGAACACTCCAGATCCAGCTCCGCGCCGGCCATCCGGCGTATCCGCTGCTGGTCGGGGCGCGCCAGCGGCTGCTGACGCTCGCCAACGCACCACCGTAGGCCCCGGCGACCGCGCTCTGCCCCCCAGTTCGTCGCGATCCGAGCGGATGGCTGGCTCCGCTGTGCCCGCTCCCGTCCGCTCACACCCCCGGTGCCGTCCCAACTGCCCGGCTGTGCCGTGCGTCGCTCAGACCTTGTCGTCCGCTCTTCCAAATACCGCCCCGCCACCACCATCAGCCCCCCAGCACTACTCCTGGCACTCGCAGGTGCCGGATCTTGGGCCACGCAGCGTTCACTGAGCCACCCCGCCAGGGTCTGACCGGTCGGGCCGCCGGTACGCGCATTCCTCGAGGGATCGGATCGGGAGGAGGTGCGTGACGTGTCTGACGCTCCGCTGATCTCCAGCCGCCAACCGGCTGTCGGGTGGTTCAATGACTCCGACGACGGGTCGGTCGACGACTCTCGCGATCGACGGGTCTGGTAAAGTTGAAGGCCGCGGTCAACACCCAGCAGCCGGGCTGACCTCTGCAGAGGTCAGGTCTCCCCGCTCTCTGGAGATGGCCGCGCGAACACAAGACGCCATCACAGGACCCGGCTCGTTACCAGGTCGATTCCGTCGGAGGGCAAATGATGCCACAGACCCTGCTTAAGGATCGTGCAAGACCAGTTCTCCGCTCCAGCCGCAGGTCGGCGAAACAGACCTGGGCTTCGGCGAGCCAGCTGGCCCGGGAGGGGGCGCCACTCATCGATCGTGGCCGGGACGCGGCCGGGGCGGTGGCGCGCGACGTGGTCGAACATCTGCCCCTGCGCCCGCACCGCCGGGGTCATCGTCGTGCCCGAATCGTCGCGATCGTGCTGGCCCTTGCGGCGTGCACAGGTCTCTACCTGCTCTGGCGGCGGCGTGAGTGGCAGCGGGCAGCGCTCCAGGTCGAGTTCGATCCGCCGGCTTCGGTGCCCACGGAAGTGCCGGTCTCCGCGACCAGCGGCGAGCAATCTGAGGTGGCTGGCATGGACCCTGAGGATCCCGAGGACGACGTCGCCGATGGGCAGCAGGCGGAGGCCCTCGCCGCTCCCGAGCGCCCCGTTTCGGCGGCCGGGAGTTAGCCCTGCGAGACACGGCTGGACTCAGGACACGTCCGGGAAGAGCCCCGCTGCTATCTATCCTCACAGGATGCCCGTGACCGAAGGCGATCGAGCCCCGTTTGCCGGATGCCCCCATCGTCTAGTGGCCGAGGACGCCACCCTTTCAAGGTGGAAACGGGGGTTCGATTCCCCCTGGGGGCACCAGGCTCGTAGGTTCGAGTGTGGATGTTTGTTGCGATCGGAGAGGCGGATCGGTTCGTCGCTGGGGCCATCTTGGGGCCATTCGCCCGTCGAGCGCAGCGGGCCGGCCGTTCTGCTGTCGGTCAGTTGCTGCCGTAGATATCCCTGGTGAACGCTGCGGAGCCGCGGCGATAGCACGTTTGGCGCTTCAACAACCGGGGGAACGATCACGATGCGTCCGTCTTGGGAGACGTGGTCTTCCGGTGAGGCCATGGTGCAGGACGTCGGCTGCGCGCTGGTACCGTCGCGGCCGCGCGGTAGTCTCTGCGTGCGGTTCCGCGAGCGGCCAGAGGGGCAGATATGCCGAAGCAGTACAGGTTGCCGTATACGCTGAGAGCGTCGTCTGACGAGACGGAGGACATGTACGTTGCCGAGGTGCCCGTCCTGCCAGGCTGCCGGGCATAGGGCGCGACCGCCGAAGAGGTACTGGTCAACCTCGCAGGAGTGGCGGCGGACTTCATTGCATCCTGCGAAGACCACGGCGATGCGCTCCCCGCCTCCATTGCCGGAGCCGGCGAGCTCGTGGTCACGGTGTGACCTATCGGAACTGACCGGCAAGTTGAAGGCGCTCGACTGCGAGGTCGACCGCCAGTCGCAGGGTTCGCACGAGATCTGGCGCAACCCCGCCAATAGTACACGAACCACCATCCCAAGCTGGGGAGGCAGGGATCTGCGGGCCGCGACGATTCGGGCGATTCTCCGAGACCTTCGGGTCGAGAGGGACGCCTTCGACCGGCTCTGACGCTCGCAGCATCTCCCGGCGCCGATGTGCGGACGTTGAAGATGGCGCGCTGGGCGTGATCCTCGGTCATCCATTCGTTGAGGCGCGGCAGGGCGCCGGTCAGGCGCGCCGTGAGCAGCACTTCACGCTCGCCCTCGCGCTCCGCCGCGAGTTCCTCGCGCCCGACGGGCTTGCTTCTTGTGCGGAACTCGGTATCGACGAAGCCGTGACGAGCTGAGCGGCTGTCAGCGCTGGCCAACGCGCCTACCGGCGGCTCCCCTTCATCGACCCCTCCATGTACAGATCCTCAATGTCGAAGAGCGTGCAGACCACCTCGCGATCGCCGGCGTCCTCCCACGAGTCCCGGCTGGGGGACAGCGTTTGAATGTCGAGCAGCGAGTTCGCGTAGGTTTCCCCCACGTACTCGTCGAAGTAGTTGAGGCAGAGGCTGAACGTGACGGACTCGAGTCGGTCGGACCCTGGGAACTGCGCATCGTTGGGCGCCTCGACATCGATAGCCGCGTATACCTCGTACTGGTGCAGCTCGTCGCAGTCGACGAGTTCGACGTTCTCGACCTCGGCCGCGTCCCCCAGGTTGAAGCAGTCTCCCACCTTCAGCGAGAACACGTTTCCCTCGCCGGAGCACGCGACAATGACGACGGTGAGCGCCATCAGCGCCGCGAGCGGTCCCCCCAGGAGCACGGAACGCGACCGCCACCAGCGGACCCTAGCTGCCAACCTCATCTCTGCCGAATATAGTGCGATTGATACGAGGGCGGAGAAGTGGACGTAGAACGATGGTGGTTGATGAAGAGACTGAGGTGCGTCGAGCACGCAGGTCGTGGCCAGTGCAGTACAAGCTCGACATCCTGGCTGAGATCGACGAGGCAAAGGCCCGCGGAGAGCCGGGAGCAGTCGGCGCCATCTGTCGGCGCGAGGGTCTGTACTCCTCTCTGATCGCCAGGTGGCGCCAGCAGCGTGACGATGGGGCGCGCCGTGCCCTCGTCGAGCGGCCGCCGGGACCACGAGCGCCCAACCGGCTGACCCTTGAGCGCGACCGCTACCGGGAGCGGGCGATGCTTGCCGAGCAGCAGCTGGAGACGGCAGAGGAGCTGATCGAGGCCCAGGGAAAAGCCTTGGCGCTCTTGCAAAGATTTGCCCGCAAGAGCGCGTCGCAGCGGCGACCGAGTGGCCAGAACGGGTAGCGCCGACCCGAGCCGAGTGGCCAGCGCAGGCATACGCCAACTGGCGGGCGCAGATGCTCGCCGCTGTGGACGCATGGGCCCAGCGGGTTGGCCGTGCCCGCGCCTGTCGGGCCTTCGGATACTCAGAGCGGACCGACCGCAGCCGCCGCCAGGCGGCCGCCGGCCGGCTACACAGGCGGCCGTCACAGGCGAAACCGCGCGAGCAGCACCAGCCGCAGCCGTCACGCATCCCCGACCAGCTGCGCGATCACATCGCCGAGCTGCTGTGCTCACCACGCTTTCGTGACCAGGCGCCCGCCCAGGTCTACTATCAGCTGCTGGACGAAGGCTCGTACGTCTGCTCGATCCGCCAGATGTACCGCATCCTCGAGGAACGCGGCCTGGTCAGAGAACGGCGTCGCGGTCACCGACGCACGACCCACCATGCACCCCAGGTGCAGGCGAGCGGCCCGAACGAGGTCTGGTCGTGGGACATCTCGCGGCTCCGCGGCCCTCACCACCGCAGCTGGTTCTATCTCTACGTGGTGATCGACATCTTCAGTCGCAAGATCGTCGCCTGGACGGTCGACACGGCGGAGTCGACCGAGGTTGCCAGGACGCTGGTGGGCACCGCCTGCGACCGCAACGGGATCTCGCCGCAGCAACTGACGCTGCACTCAGACCGTGGCGCCCAGATGACGTCGACAAGCCTGGCGGAGTTGCTCGAAGACCTCGCTGTCACGCGCAGCCTCTCGCGCCCGCGCGTGAGCAACGACAACCCCTACTCCGAGGCCGGCTTCAAGACCGTCAAGTACCGCCACGACTACCCCGACCGCTTCCACTCGCTGGAGGAGGTGCGGAGCTGGATGGCGCCGTTTGTCGACTGGTACAACCGCGAGCACTACCACTCCGGTGTCGGCTACCAGCACCCCGCCACGCTCCACGGCGGGCAAGCCCTGGAGACCGTGCAGGCGCGTCAGGAGACCCTGGATGCCGCCTACAGCGTCTGGCCCGAGCGGTTCCGCAACGGACCGCCGCGGGCCGCCAGACCCCCGAAGGAGGCGTGGATCAACAAACCCGTCATTGCAACAACCCCCTGACCTCGACCGGCATGGAGAGGTTGACAGCTTCCGGGACCTCGCTGGCCTCGTGGCGCCGGGTGTCGCATTCGTGCTGCGCTGAGTGGTACGGCATTGGCAGTTCCGCTGCGGTAAGCGGCCCCAGCATCACACTACCAGAGCGATGTGTCATTACGGTGTCAGGCAAGCCCATTTAGGTGGCAGTTAGGTGGCAGCCTGGATCTTGTATGCCAACGGGGGAGTGGGAACGCCGAACGCCGAGATCAGTGATCCCGCTGGTCCCTCGTCGCGTTGATGTGCGCTTGCGTTTCCGATGGCAGGCCCCTCATTACATCCGACCACTTCGGTGGCTCGCCAGGTACTGTGCATTACATCCGACCACTTCGGTGGCTCGCCAGGTACTGTGCATGGTCCTCCCACCGCCGCTTGCGGTACCCCCCGCGTCTCGCCTCGGTCCGCGACCCGAACCACGGAATGCAGACGCCGATCATGGTGTCCGGCCCCAGTGACGTCCACGTCACGCGCTTACCAGTTTCCTCTGGGCGATCCCCTTGAGCGCGTCGATCTCGAGTTCCTTGTCGGCGACGATCCGCTTCAGACGCGCGTTCTCGCGCTCCAGCTCGCGCAGCCGCCTGGTGTCGTCGGCCTTCATCCCGCCGTACTGGTTGCGCCAGCGGTGGTAGGGCTGCTCCGAGATCTCGACCTGCTTCGCCGCCTCGGCGATCGTCTGCCCTTCGCCGAGTAGCCGCTCCGCCTCCCGCAACAGCGGTCCCGTTTCAGGGGGTCGGGTCAGCTCTAGAATCGCTGACGGCGCGCAGGGCCGACGCTGCTGTCACTCTCTACCGGAGAGGGTCCCCCCGAGCGGCAAGCTCTGGCTTTCGCCAGCCACCGCGAGACGAGTAGCGACTCCTGCTGTACGGGTAGCCCCGTTGTGCGAGCGCCGCGATCAGGTCTGCTACGACGGCGAAAGCGGACTCTTGAGAGCACTTTGGGCCTTCAAGAGTCGAAAGGAGGGCCCGACTTCCTTCGTCGGTTTAGAACAACCCTTCGAGGTTCTCCTGGAGGTTCCGCCACCACCCCCGGTCCGACCCGGAATCCGGTACGAAATCGACTGCGTATGTCCCGTCCTCCTCCACTCTGAGCCATCCGGCCAGGGTCACCACGTCGCCAGGAGAGATTGCTTCGAAGACGTCCGCAGGTCCGCGGACGCCCACCCGTTGCACATACTCCCCCCGGTCCATCTCAAGCAATAGCTCGTCGATGTCCTGGAATGCGACCGTACCGCTGACCCTCACGCAGGCATCGCGGAACAGGTCAGCGGCCACCGCGATCTGCGCGGGCGACGGGATCCCGGGAGATTCCAGGGGACAGGGCTTGGCGCGCGGCGAGACCACGTCGAGGCTGAACAGGACGACCATGACCAGCACCCCGATGCCCACCGTGCCTACCATCCATGTGAGGCACCCGCGGAGGCATCCGCCACCCTTCGTCTCCTCAGCCGGCTCCTCCCACCACTGAGTCTGATATTCCGTCGACAGCGCCCCCGCCGGCGCTGCCGGAGGACTG
Source organism: Dehalococcoidia bacterium (assembly GCA_965249675.1). Taxonomy (GTDB): domain Bacteria; phylum Chloroflexota; class Dehalococcoidia; order UBA2979; family UBA2979. Next base: position 116,980 of record OZ252250.1, on the reverse strand, counting down.
CTCTGCGCCTCCAACTCGCGCGCAATCTCTCCAGTTTCGTCGGTGGTCCCGCGGTGCGCAGGCTCCTCGGTATCCGGCGACTCCAATTCGAGCAGTTCGAGCTCTAATTTATAACCGAGCCCCGCAGCCGCGTCCGCCGCGTCGCCCGACCGTCCGGTCAGGCCCCAGTGCAGAGCGTGCATGAAGCCGGAATAGGCCGCGTCCCGGTCGGCGCCCTGTACGGAGGATGCCTCGTCGGATCCGAACCACGGTGGAGCCGAAACCGCAACGCCGAGCCACGGCTGGGCCACATCCAGGGCGACGGCGTGGGCCAGCATGGAATCTGATTGGTCCTGAGCGCCCGTCCGTTCAGATCCGGTCAGGGTCTCTTTCAAACCAAGCCACCGGCTTATCTCAAGTGCCCCCGCCGGCGTTGGCGTCAGCATGCCCGTTCGTACCTCTGTCGCCATCAGCAGATATACGACGCCCGTGAGCGCGCCGACCAGAGCGTTCGCCCACCACTGGGCCAGCCAGAGAGCCGTCCAGAGCCCACTGCCAACGCCCATCAAAGCCCCGGCCAGCATGGCCCATTCGATCCCGTCCCCGGTATTCTCCCTCCTTACTCGTACCGGGTTGTCATCGAACAGGCCACGCTGCTGCAGGTACTCTCCCAGCTGGTCACCGATGGCGTCTCTGCGTTTGCTGAGCGCTTCATGCAGCGCATCAATCGTTGTGAAACGCGACGGCAGGCTGTCGCATATCGTCCGCTCCCAGTCATGCCGCGTGGGACCCTGCCGGGACAGCCGATATAGGAAGCCGACCCTCGTTTCCACGGCCTCGATTCGCAGCGTGCCACGCTGGCACATCTCGATGATGGAGGCCAGTATCGTTGGGGCCCATATCATGTGGCCTTCCAGCGCAGATACCGCCGCGGCGGGCATTGAACGGAGCTGCGGAGTCCCCGAGTACCATGGGCGCTGATGCTCCTCGAGCGTTTGCGGGGCCCGGTACTTGGGCCACAGCCACAGCACGACAATAAGCAGTTGCGCTGCGATTACGCCTATCGTTCGGAAGCCCCATGCCGTCAGCTGCTGCCAGTCCATCGCCCGATAGTCGGGAAAGCTGCTTTCGGCGATGACCCCGCCCGGGTCCACCGCGAACAGCAACCCGATTGTGGCGAGGGCTGCGACCGCTACTACCACACTCCCCATGGCTTACCTTGCTTCTCGCGTCGTACTGCCTTACTTGACCCCGCCGGACATCCGTCCTTCATACTGCTTTCAGAGAGCAGCTGTCGCCATGCGATACCCGCCCCCAGCCGTGTCGGAGGCGATCCTTTGGAGGCAGAGGATGGCGGCGTAGGCGTCCGGGACGGCAGGGCTCCAAGACGAGGTACTGGCACAGGCTGGGACGGCTGGCGGCGAACTCAAGATACCGTTGGGCTTCACGGCCCGTGTGGGTTAGAGCAGAGCTGAGCCGGTGATGGCAAGCATCGTGCGACCGCCGGACATACTCCTCGAAGACCCGGTCATCCGCATCCGGCCGTGCGCACCGCTTTCAGAGGCATACCCAGCCGCTACACGGCGCTCCGCCCAACCATGAGCGCGAAGGTGTGCCGGAAACGCATCACGATGGACAACCCATCGTTGCGCACAGCTGAACATTCATGCCGATCGCCGTCCAGTGGCAGATGGTGACCTCGCCACGTGATCCCGGGCTCTCGCGTCGCTCATGGTCCTCTTCGCCGGTGCGCACACCTGCGCGTCCGTGCGTATGCCTACTGACCGGACCCCGTTCGCGAGACCACGGGCAGGTCGGTGGTGATGATGAGGAAAACGCCCTCGGCATCGCGCACCAGGACAGAGCGGGTGATCATCCAGATCTCACCGGCGTCCGCGTCGTCCATCTTGGGGCCATGTTCGGTGGTACGGCATGGGACGGGGGGTCACGAACGATGACATAACTTGTCATAATCTCTTATTGCTAGGTACGAAATGGCGCGCGAAGGGACCAGAAGCGACAGGCCGGGACCGGCCTGGGTACCCTTTCAAGGTGGAAACGGGGGTTCAATTCCCCCTGGGGGCACCACTCACAAGGGCCCGTCTTCCACCGCGCGTCGCCACTGCCGGGCGGTCTCGCGAACACCGGCCGCCCACGTCCCGCTACCGCGCCCATCCGATCGGCGCCTCCGGATGGAGCGCGACGCGGCCGGCTCAGCCGAAGTCTGGGGGACTGGGGCGTCGGTGCAGGGCCAGGGGAAGACTCGCGAGATCTCCCGGGACGTCAGTTGGCGCTGCGGAGACGGGGGTCTAGCTTGTCGCGCAGAGCGCCCCCAGCATGTTGAAGCTGGACACGGTCAGGAAGATCGCCAGACCGGGGAAGAGCGCGAGATGGGGAACGGGTACTCTCAGAGGATGGATCACCCCCGCTCCGGCGAGATGGTGGGGCCGCCCGTCAGCTGAGCGAGACACCCTCGGCTGTCCAGGGCGCACCGCCCGAGATCGGCCAGCACAACGAGGGGATCCTGCTGTCGGTGGGGTATGGGTGGCCGCAGATTGCGACGCTCAACGATCAGAACGCGATCTAGACTGGGAGCCCCGATGTCGTTTGCAGGTCAGGTAGCGATCGCCGGGATCGGGGAGACCGACTACTCGCGTGCCTCGGGGCGTAGCGAACTGGTGCTAACGCTCGAGGCGATTCGCACCGCGCTCGACGATGCGGGTCTCGACGCTCAAGACGTCGACGGTCTGATGCGCTGGTCAGTCGACACGAGTGCAGAGGGTGAGGTCGCGAGCAATCTCGGGATCCGGGACCTCGCTTGGTTCGGTGAGATCAGCCAGGCTGGCAACGTGGGTGCGCCGCTGGTCGCCCATGCGGCCGCCGCGATCCATGCCGGATTGGCTGAGGTCGTTGTAATCTACCGAGGCGTCAACGGTCGATCGGGCCGGCGCTATGGTCGCGGCGACGTGACCGGGAGAGGGGGGCGCGGTGCCGGTGCCTTCTCCGAGCCCTTCGGTCTTCTCACCCCTCAGCATGGCTTGGCGATCCAGGCGCGGCGCCGCATGCACGAATACGGCACCACCAGCCGTCAATTCGGCATGGTCGCGGTGACCGAACGAGAGCACGCCAACCGCAATCCTCGGGCGACCTTCTACGACACGCCCCTCACGATCGATGACCACCAGGACTCACGGATCATCGTCGATCCGTTCCACCTCTTCGACTGCTGCCTTGAGACAGATGGTGGCGGGGCACTGGTGCTAACGTCAGCGGCCCGCGCGCGCGATCTCCGGCAGCCGGCGGCGATCATCCGGACGGCAGCCCAGGCCGGGTTCTCGCATGACAGGGAGTATGTAGATACGACGGCGCTGGCACTGGCGCCGCGGCTCTGGAAGCAGGCCAGGCTGCGACCAGATGAGGTCGACGTCGTGCAGATCTACGACCACTTCGCCCCGTTTGTGATCTTCGCGCTGGAGGACTACGGATTCGTGCCGCGTGGCGAGGGCGGGGAGTTCGTCGCAGACGGACGGATTCGCTGGGACGCGCGCGGGATCCCGGTCAACACCTCAGGGGGTCATCTCTCAGAGGCCTACATGCAGGGGATGAACCACCTGCTCGAGGCTGTACGGCAGGTGCGCGGGACCTCAACCGCACAGGTGCCAGATGCCCACTACTCGTTCGTCGACACTGGGATTGGGACCGGTGCGGCAATCTTCGAGAGGAGCCTGTAGTCGTGGTCGACCTACCGATGCCGGTACCCGAGCCTGAGAACCAGCCGTTCTGGGATGCGCTTGCCACCGGGGAGCTGCGGGTCCAGAGCTGCGCCGACTGCGGCACGATGCGACATCCGCCCCGACCGATGTGCGCCGACTGCCAGTCGATGGCAGTCGACTGGGTGGCGCTCAGCGGTGCCGGGCACGTCTACAGCTACATCGTCTCGTACCAGGCGATCCACCCGGCCCTGGTCGGCAAGCTCCCGTTCGCAACCGTGCTCGTGGAGCTTGATGAAGGACCGCGACTCGTCAGCAATCTGATCGATGTCCCACCCGAGGAGATCTCGATCGGCCTGCGTGTCCAGCTGGCACCAGAGCGGCATGGCGAGATGACGCTCCCGTTTTTCTCCCAGGCCACCTAGCTCGTGTCCCTGCTGCCGTTCCGGATCTCCTTCAGCGAGCGGATGATCCGAGACCTGCATCGGCGGATCGACCAGACCCGCTGGCCGCAGATCACGATCGACGAAGGATGGCAGGCTGGCACCAACGATGCCGTGCTGCGCGACCTCGTCCGCTACTGGCGGCAGGACTACGACTGGTTCGCACAGCAACGGCGATTGAACGAGCTGGCCCACGTACGCGGGCCGGTCGATGGGGAAGAGCTTCACGCGGTGCTGTATGCCGGGCCGGGGTCGGAAGAGCGCCTGCCGCTCCTCCTGATCCACGGTTGGCCGGGCTCGTTCGTGGAGTTCGTGGAGGCCGCTCCGCTCCTCACTGCCGGCGTCGACCAGGAGCCGGGTTTCGACCTGGTCGTTCCCTCGCTCCCTGGTTTCGGTTTCTCTGAGGCACCAGGGAACCCGGGCATGCATCCCGGCAGGGTCGCGGACCGTCTGCACGGGTTGATGCTGGCACTGGGCTATGAACGCTATGGCGTTCAGGGCGGTGACTGGGGTGCGATCATCGGATCGGCCCTGGCGTTGCAACACCCCGAGGCGGTCGTGGCGCTCCATCTCAACTTCGCCGTCGGTGGCCGTCCGCCGACGGATGGGGAGATGACCGAAGAGGAGCGGCTCTACCGCCAGCGCCAGGCCCGATTTCAGGCGGTGGAGACCGGGTACAGCCGCATTCAGGGGACGCGTCCCCAGACACTCTCCTACGCACAGCAGGACTCACCGGTCGGGCTACTGGCCTGGATTCTCGAGAAGTTCTGGGCGTGGTCAGACCACGGTGACGACCTCTGGGAAACCTTCGATCGCGACCTCCTCCTCACCAACGTGATGATCTACTGGCTGACCGGCACGGTTCTCTCGGCGGCACGGATCTACTACGAGATGTCGCGGAGTGGCGGGGCGTTTCTGGCCCGTCGGAGCTCCGTACCGACGGCCTACGCGCGCTTCCCAGCCGAGCCGTGGTCGGCGCCGAACGCCGTGCTGGAGCGCGGTTACCATCTCGTTCGGGTGACCGAGCCGTCGAGCGGCGGGCACTTCGCGGCGATGGAGCAGCCCGAACTGTATGCCACCGACATCGGGACATTTTTTGCGGACTACACAGGTCTTCGCTGATTGCACCCAGCCGCCGGGCTCTTACACTCGGGGTGATGCCCTCGTAGCTCAGGGGACAGAGCACTGGCCTCCGGAGCCAGGTGTCGCAGGTTCGAGTCCTGCCGAGGGTACCAACCCAGAACCGACCTGCCCGGTAGCCAAGGACCCGGGGCGCAAGCCGCGCGCGGCCCAGCGTTGAGCAGAGAAGTGGCCGGAACTAGCCACGGGCGGTCTGTCGATGGCGTCGCGAACAGAATGCGTGTGGTCCCCGGGAGCGGCAGCCGAGAAACCACCTCGGCGACGCTAGACCTTCAGGTCGATCGACTGGCGCCGGCGAGCCGCCGCGACAGTGGCCATGGGGATGCCGATGACCGGCCCGAGCGGCTCTTGCGTGCGTTGGCTGCATTCGCTCCTTCTGGTCACTCTGCTGGGAGCGGCTCTGACGGCAGCCGTCGGATGCAGCGCCGACGTGACGATCGGCGACGAGACGGCGACGGCAACTCTGGCGCCCAGTCCGACTGCGTCGGCCAGACCCGCCGCGAGCGAGCCGTCCCCGCGCGCTCCGCTGCAGGTCACTGCACGAGCAGCCCGTGCCTTCGAGCACCTGCGCATGCTCACGGTGGAGATTGGCGTGCGGTCCGCCGGGACTGACGGCGAACGTGAGGCCGCCGACTACATCGCCCGGCAGTTCGAGGTGGCGGGCTACCAGGTGTCTCTCGAGGAGTTTGAGATCGACTTGACGTTCAGTGACGTCGTCGCGGCCGGCGGAGCGGGCGACCCGATGGCCGCGCTCCAGTTCGGCGGGAGCAGCTCGGGTGAGACTAGCGGTCCCGTGGTCTATGCGGGTCTCGGCGAGGCACCCGCGATCGCGGCGGCCGATGTGGCGGGTGCGATCGTCCTGCTCGACCGTGGCCAGCTGACTTTCGCCCTCAAGGCCCGGAACGCGCAGGATGCTGGTGCCCGGGCTGTCGTCATCATCAATAGCGACGGTGGCATGGTCCGCGGCACGCTTGGGCCCGGCTCCCAGGTGTCGATTCCAGTGGTCGGAGTCGCCGGCAGATCCGGGCCCGCGCTCCGCGCACTTGCCGAGCGTCGTGCTCAAGTGGCGATCCGGAGCGGGATCATCGAGGATCGAAACTCGCAGAACGTCGTGGCACGGCCCCAAGGTGGCATGTGCCGTGCCTACCTCGGCGCTCACTACGACTCCGTGCCCGAAAGTCCCGGAGCGAACGACAACGCCTCGGGCACGGCGCTGCTGATCGAGTTAGCCGATGCCAGCAGAGCAGCCGCACTTGACGAGGGGCTGTGCTTCATCGCCTTCGGCGCCGAGGAGATCGGTCTTGTCGGGTCAGCGGCCTACGTGGAGGGGCACGACGTGTCCGACGCCGCGTTCATGATCAACTTCGACATGGTCGGGAGGCTGGGCCAGCGACCCGGTGATGGACCGCGCTTCGTGGTGACCGGCGCCGCCACCGCGACGGCGCTGGCCGAGCAGGCGAGCGCCGTCGCCGCCGGCCTCGGCTACGACATCCGGCCCGGGCGTTTCCCCCGGGGAGCGGCGTCCGACCACGTCAGCTTCGACGCGGTCGGTGTACCGGCGATCACGGTGCACAGCGGTGGCTCAGAGTTCCTCCATACGCCAGACGACACCATCGAGACGGTGGCACTCGAGGATCTCGAGGTGCTGCTCGCGGTCTCGATCGGGCTACTGGACGAGCTCTCGCGGGTGACCCTCCAGCCGAACTAGCGCGCGGGCGACAGTCGCCTGCGTGGGCCGGATGGTCGGGGCCAGGGCGCACGCCGGCCGCCCGCTGGATCACCAATCTCGCATCAGCGGCTCCGCCGGCCGAGTCGTGCCTCCCGTCAGATCGCTCACAGGTGGTTCGTAGTACAGTCGATGGAGTACCAGTCGACTAAGCCGTCCGATCCGCCGCTGACCTGTTGCTCACTGCCACGTGTTTGGCGGGTTACTTCAAGCGGTCCAGCAATGGAGTTTCCAACCAGCGTGAGCACCGATCGCAGGCAGCAACAGCGGGGGCAGGGACGGCGGCAGCGGCGCGAGGCGCGGCTGCGGGCGCGTCAGAATGTCCCCCAACCGCGGATCGGGCAAGTGGAGTTCACCGGCCCGATGGGCTTCATGCAGCGACACATCCGGGAGTTCTTCATCGGCGGTATCGTCGTGATGGTGCTGAGCCTGGGTGGGATCTTCTTTTCCACGCAGGGCGGCACCCCCCAGCCCGTGGCGCCCGGGCCAACGCTGTCGCCGGAGCCAGCAGCGAGAGCCACTGCGACGGCAACCGAGCCCGAGGACGCCGTCGTCCGTCGCTACGACGCCGCCCCGGCGCTCACCATCGATCCCGAAGGGACCTACGAGGCCGTGCTGGAACTGGCAACTGGCGAGGTGAGGATCGTCCTCGACGCCGCAGAGGCGCCCATCTATGTGAATAACTTCGTCTTCCTCGCCCGCAACGGGTTCTATGACGGACTCATCTTCCACCGCGTCATTCCGGACTTCGTCGCCCAGAGTGGCGATCCAATGGCGACCGGGTTCGGCTCGGCCGGGTACGACCTGCCCGAGGAGACCAACCAGACCCAGTTCACGAGGGGCGTGCTCTCCATGGCCAAGGACGCTCGCGGCGTCGTGAGCGGATCGCAGTTCTTCGTGACGCTGGGTCCGACCCCGCACCTCAACGACGGCTTTACGGTCTTCGGACAGGTGACAGAGGGACTTGAGTTGCTCGACGGACTGCAGCCACGAGATCCCAGCGAGCCCGGCCAGCCAGACGGGGCGGAGATCATCTCAATCACGATCATCGAGGGCGGGCGCGACTCTGGCTAGGCGATTCGAGGCTCCTGAGCAGGTCACCTCCCCAGATCGCCGCTACCGGGCGATCGTTGCGACTGCGCGTGGGCAGTTCACGATCGACCTGATCCCCGAGATCGCTCCCCTGTCGGTCAACAGCTTCGTCTTCCTGGCCCGCTCCGGGTTCTACGACGCCACCACCTTCCATCGGGTGATTCCGGGCTTCATCGCGCAGGGGGGCGACCCGAGCGGCTCGGGCCGCGGCAACCCCGGCTACCGCATTCCCGACGAACTCTCCGCCGTTCCCTTCGAAGCAGGTGTGGTCGGCATGGCCAACGCCGGCCCCAACTCGAACGGCTCTCAGTTCTTCGTGGTGTTGGCCGATGCCCCGCAGCTCAACGGGCGCTACACTGCGTTCGGCCGGGTAGCTGAGGGGCTCGACGTCGTGAAGGCCTTACGGGCACGCGAGCCGGCCAGCGGTGCCGAAGCGGGCGATCTGCTCAAGCGCGTAACGATCATCGAGGCAGATAGCGGCGCGGCCTGACCGCCGGAGGGGCGGTCGCCCCGTACCCGACTACTGACGAGACATCCTGAATCACCAGCCGCCGCTGCCCGGGGACAGCCGCCGCTAGCTCTGCGGGTCGGGGCTCGTGACCTCGGCCCAGCGCCGCTCGACGAATACGAGGAGGGCGATCGAGGGGAGGAAGAAGATGAACGCAACGAGCGCCGGCAGCAGCCAGCCACCGATCAGCATCAACAGCCCGATCGCCAGCGAGAACGACATGCCGAGGATCGAGCTGATGCGGGCCAGCAAGACGTAGGGAGGAATCCCCTCTGCCATGGTCGGTGGGCTCCTCTTCGCAAGGCGTGGTCGCAACGCCCCGGTCGTCACCCTCTGGCGGCGGGGCTGGTCGGGGCGCGCAGATTTGAACTGCGGGCCTCTGCGTCCCAAACGCAGCGCTCTGCCAGGCTGAGCTACGCCCCGAATTGCGTCGCCGGGCGACCTCTCGACACTACGTCCCCTCGTCCCTCTCCGTCAATGTTCAGGTGTCGCGGAGGGAGGTCTCAAGACCGTGCCCCTAGGAGCTGCGCGGGATGCGCGGTCCGCCCCGGACCTGTCAGGTGAGCGTCTCTTCAAGGCTGCAGTTCTGACAGCGCCAGCTGCTCTCCGCCTGCCCGGCGTTGCCCGGCGATCGCGATTCGAAGCGAGTCATCGCCGCGTAGCAACGCGGGCAGGTGCCGGCCAGGATGCTCTCGCGCCGCGAGTCGGCCGCCGACCAGCGCCAGAGCGTGACGACGATGGCTGCCGCGATCATCACGCCGACCGCTGGCGCGAGCTGTGACAGCCCGAGCCGGCGGGCGATGCGGAGGCCGAAGAAGAACCAGCTGATACCTACGACCGCCAGTAACGGCCACCAGAGGAGGCTCTGGGTGATCCGGCCGACCAACCGCCACCGCCGCGAACGGTGCGTCGTCATCGTGGTGACCGTGCTGCGCCGACCAGTTCGTCGATGGCGTCGACGCCGTGGCTGTCACACCACTCGCTGAGTTCCCGCAGGACCCGCCAGGGCGCCTCCGGTTCGACGAAGCTCGCGGTCCCCACCTGGACCGCCGAGGCACCGGCCATCAGGAACTCGATCGCGTCTCCGCCGGTCCAGATGCCGCCTGAAGCGACGATCGGGATTGGACTCACCTGCGCCGCCTGCCAGACCAGCCTTAGGGCGATGGGCTTGATCGCCGGTCCGGAGAGGCCGCCGAAGGCGTTCGGGATCACGGGACATCGGCGCTCAATATCGATCGCCATCGCCGGGATCGTGTTCGCAACGGTGATCGCATGGGCGCCGGCGTCCGCGACGCTCTCAACGATCGGTCTGATATCAGAGATGCTGGGCGTCAACTTGACGATCATCGGCAGGGAGCTGTGGCGAGCGACCTCCGACACAACCGCGGCTGCGGCGAGGGGATCCTGACCGTACTCTAGGCCACCAGCATCGACGTTTGGGCAGGAGATGTTGACCTCCAGCGCCGAGACGCCCTCGACGCCGTCGAGTCGCCGGGCCAGCGTGCCGTACTCACCGATGTTGTCGCCCATGATGTTCACGATTGCCGGAACCTCCCACCTGGCCCAGATCGGGGTGACCGACCGGATCAGTGCACCGACGCCGATGTTCTGGAACCCGATCGCGTTGATCATCCCGGCGGCCGTCTCAACGGTGCGTGGCGTCGGATTGCCCCGACGGGGTCGCACGGTGGTTCCCTTGGAGACGATCGCCCCGAGTTCACCGACATCGAAGTGCTTGGCGATCTCGGTGCCATTCGAGAACGTTCCGGAGGCGGTGAGCACCGGGTTGCGGAGCCTCAGTTCGAGTTTGTGGTGGGGAGCAAGGTTGACGCTGAGGTCCATGCCAGTCCAGATCGATCGCTAGCGGTGCTCTGGATCATACGCGTCATCGGTCGCGACGACCCGGCGCCGGCCCCGTGTCGACCAAGGTTGGTGCAACGAAAAAGGGGCGGCGCCACTGGCACCGCCCCGGCCGGATCGATCGCTGAGACTTACGACTCGTCTGAGAGCCGGATCTCCGTCGGCTTGGAGTAGCGGGTGGCTTCTCGTATGCCGTGGCGCAGCGTGTTGGTCTGCTCCCACATCACGCTCTCGGACGAGTTTGCAAACCCCTTGGTAACTCCGCAGTGTTTGCATACGCCGACGCTCTCGCGTCCGCTTGGTGCGTCGATGATCCAATGGTGAACACAGTTTGCCGCGTGCTGGGCACTGGTCGCACTACTGGATCCTGTGTCTGTGCGACTCATCTTCGAATCCTTCACTGGTGACGGTGGTTGTGCAGGCCGCCCGCCGTGCTTGCTGCTGACGCCGGAGGTGTGTACCGCCTCCGTAGTCCCTCCAGATGACCGAATCTGCACCTTCGGCTGAGCCAATTATTGTTTGCGTTACCGGTACTGTCAATCTTTTTGTGCAATAAACCTTCTAAATGGTTCTTAATCGTTTCCTTGAGAGCGATGGGGTCCGTATACTCATCAGCAACGGCGCCGCCCGCGCTCGCCTGGCGAGTGTCGGACGCCCGGTCCGGGGCCCGTACAGTGAGAACGCCCGCGGGCACCGCAAGGTTCCCAACGAGTTCGGAGTCTGGGCCGATTCCGGTGTCCTGTGGTCAGTGAGGAGCCGAGGTGACGGACCCCCAGACGGTATTGACGGCACTCCGTGCGGTCAACGACCCCGAGCTACATCGAGATATCGTCTCGCTCAACATGGTCCGCAATGTCGAGGTACGCGACGGCACCGTCTCCTTCGAACTGGTCCTGACGACGCCCGCCTGTCCGCTCCGTGAGACCATCGACCGTGATGTCCGAGCGGCACTTGAGCCCCTCGGCGGCATCGAGACCGTCGAGATCGACTGGGGTGCCGAGGTGCGCGGCACGCTCGGACGTGACGGCGGACCGGCCACGATCGATGGCGTCAAGAACGTCATCGCCGTCGCCTCGAATAAGGGTGGGGTCGGCAAATCGACGGTCTCCACCAACCTCGCGGTGACGCTGGCCCAGCTGGGGGCATCAGTCGGACTCCTCGACGCTGATATCACCGGCCCGAATATCCCGACCATGCTTGGCATCACCGGTGGGATTCAGGCCGAGGGCGGAGGGGGACTCCATCCCTTGCCCGCGCACGGCGTGCAGGCGGTCTCGATCGGCTTCGTGCTCCCCGAGGGCACACCGGTCGTTTGGCGCGGGCCGATGATTGGCTCGGGGGTCAGGCAGATGATGCGAGATGTCCAGTGGGGTGAGCTCGACTACCTGATCATCGATCTGCCGCCTGGAACCTCAGATGCCTCGATGACGATGGCGCAGGACGCTCTGATCGCCGGCGTGGTCGTGGTCTCCACTCCCCAGCGCGTGGCGCTGGAGGATGCGCGCAAGGCAGTCGGCATGTTCGACCGTCTCGGCGTTCCAGTCTTCGGGATCGTGGAGAATATGGCGGGTGAGATCTTCGGACGTGGCGGCGCGCGGGATGCCGCCGACGAACTCGGCGTCGAGTTCCTCGGAGAGCTGCCGCTCGACGCGTCGATCCGAGAGGGCGGCGACAGTGGAGTTCCGGTGGTGGTCTCCGCGGCCGGTTCTCCGGTAGCTCGTTCCTTCGTTGAGCTCGCAGAGCAGGTGGCGGCCCGCTGCTCGGTCCTACAGTTCGCAGGTGAGGCGGCCGGCGCATGACTGAACGATTGTCCTGGGAACCCGTGCTCGGTCCGGCTGGCGAGGGCGAGGGCGGTAGTGGGTCGAATGGCGAAGGGCGAGGGCGAAGCGGGCTTCGCTCCTCCTCGATCATCGCGCGTCGCCGCCCCTCGGTGAAGCGGGAACCCGATGCCGGAGCAGACACCGCCGAGCAGACCGAGGCCGACGCGGCCCGCGCCCCGCGCCGCCGCCGAGCGCGAGCGACGGCGGGCGCTGCTGAGGCTGCAGATCCGGTGGCCGAGGCCGAAGAGCCGCCCGCGCCTCGTCGGCGCCGTAGCCGATCAACCGTCGATCCTGAGGTCGCCGGTGATCCCGAGGAGCCAGAAGCGGCGCCGGCGCCGCTGCGGCGCCGGCGCACCAGGGCGGCAGCCGAGTCGGCTCCGGAAGCGGATGGCGACACGGCCCCAGCGCCGCCTCGCCGGCGACGAACTCGGGCGACTCCTGAGGCGACAGTGGCCGAGGCGCCTGCCGACGGGGATGCCGTGCCGACCCCGCAGCGCCGCCGCCGCAGCCGATCCTCGGCCGAGCCGGAGACACCCCCGCGCCGCCGTCGTAACCGGGCAGCCGCCTCGGCAACCACCGACGGCGAGGCCGACGCTGCCGAGGCGGTGAGCCCCCCCGCGGAGGCCGAGGTGTCTCTCGACAGTGAGGTGGGCCAGGAGCCACCCACGCCGCCGCGCCGCCGCCGCACTCGAGCGGCCCGCGCGGAGGCGGATGCCGAGGAACCAGAGAGTGCCGAGACCGCCTCTCCGGTCGCGCTCGTCGATACCGACAACGACGCGGATCGCGCCGTGGCGGCCCCGGTGCCGAGTGAGGTTGCCGGACTGCGCGCCCTGGTTGAGCAGCAGGGGCGCACCCTCAGCGAGCTGCACGTCGGCATGCTGGTGCTTGCTGATCAGCTTGACCGGTCGGCGCGTCTCGCCCGGCTCGGCATCTTCGTCGACGTCCCGAATGTCATGTATGGGCAGGAACCCGACGAGCAGCCGATCGACATGGGGAAGCTCCTCGATTTTCTCCGCAACGGCCGGGACCTGATCCGAGCGACCGCCTACTCGCCGGTCTCAGACGATCCCACAGAACCGATGGAGCAGCAGAAGTTCGTCGCGCCGTTCGTCCGATTCGACTACAGAATCGTGACGAAACCCCTGAAGCGATTCGCCGATGGTTCGATCAAGGGGAACTTCGATGTCGAAATGGCGATCGACATGGTGACGATGGCCGATCGCCTGGACGTGATCGCCATCGTGTCCGGTGATGCGGACTTCGCCCGGGCGGTTGAGGTCGTGCAGACCCGCGGTGTGCGCGTCGAGGTCGTCGCGTTCGCAGGGAGTTCTTCTCTGGAGATGCGCTCCCTGGCTGACCGCTACATCGAGCTCGGGGCGGTGATCGACCAACTTCGCTAGCTTGAGTTTCCGGTGGCAGCGCGGTTGCGGCGGCGGCGCGGTAGCCGGGCGCCGCACGGCACGTGCCTCCTCAGTGGGGGCCGTGACCGTTCTCGCGCGTGTCGACCGGCAGGCCGTCCTCGCTCCCGTAGAGTTCATTGAGTGTCCAGTTGCCGCGGCGCTCGTTGCCGCCTCCGGCCAGGGCTTCACCGGACGTGATCGCGGCTAGGTAGGCGCCGCCCGTGATCCCCAGCCCGCCGCAGACGATCCAGGCGACGAATGCCGGCTCGAACTCGACCCAGAACACACCCGCCGTGAGACCGATCACGAGGCCGACCAAGACGAACAGGTAGTGGAGACGGAGGTGTCGGCGCATCGCCATCCCTACGAGTACAGGTCCCTCAACTCGAACATCGGACCGTCCTTACAGACGAGGCGTGTCCCACCGCGACGCGGGAAGATGGCGCAGGAATAGCAGATACCGAATCCGCAGGCCATCTGCGCTTCAAGCAGCCCCTGCAGCGGCCTGGATGAGCCAAGGCGCCGGGTCACGTCGTGTAGCGCTTCCAGCATCGGCTCTGGACCGCAGGCGAACGACTGATCACACCACGACAACAGCCGCTCAAAGGGCATCGTCACCCGGCCGCGCTCCCCGGCGCTGCCGTCCTCTGTCGTGATCACGAGCTCGACGGCGGGGAGGAGCTGGGACGCCGGGAACAGCTGCGCAGAACTGCGTCCTCCCAACAAGAGCGTGACGTCGCGCCCCTCCTCAACCAGTCGATCGCTCAGCCAGATCAACGGTGCACAGCCGATCCCACCGCCGACGAGCAGCATCCGCTGCGCGCGCGGGCGCGGGCGAAAGCCCTGACCGAGCGGACCCACGAAGCGGATGCGATCGCCGGGGCTGCGCGAGGCGAGCCAGCCGGTGCCGCGCCCGACTACCTCAAAGAGGAGAGCGAACTCGGTGCCATGCCGGCCCTGCCGGGTGCGGTGGATCGATAGGGGTCGGCCGAGGAGCGGGTCCGAGTCATCGCCGATGTAGGTCATCACGAACTCACCTGGTCCGCTGCTCGCCAGGGCGGCATGCTGCTCCAACCACAGGATGTGCGTGTCGCCGTAGAGGCGGGCGGCCTCGGTCACGGTCGCGTGGAAGGTTTGCATCGGTTAACCGCGGGTGAGTTGCGGGCGCCCGGCCACGAGGAGGTCACCGACCTCGCCGAGGGCCACGACGACATCTGTGGCGCCCGCTCTGCGGAGGCCCCGAGCATCGCGAACACCGAGCAGGCCGATGCGGTACCGCAGTCCGCCGTCTCGCCCGGCAGCCATGTCGAAGTCGGTGTCGCCGACCAGGGCGGCTTCCTCGGGTGTCGCGCCAAGCACCCCGAGTGCGTACAGCGTGCCGTCGGGCCAGGGCTTGGGCCGCGCCGTGGTGTCCCTGCCCACCACGACACCGAACAGCTCCCTCCAGCCCTGCAGCTCCACCATGCGGTGGGCTCCTACTTCGTTCTTGTTGGTGACCACGCCGAGGAGCTGTCCGGCCGCCTGCAGCCGCTTGAGGAGCGCCAGCGCCCCGTCGACGGGAGGTGTCTGGGCGATGAAATGGTCGTAGTAGAGGCTGAGGTAGCGCTCGTTGATCCGCTCGCTCTCCTCGACCGAGGTGCCGGTCAACTCGGCGGCGAGAACCGGCATCGGCGCGCCGATGCGGGGGATGATCGTCTCGAGGGCGATATCGTGGTCGAACTCAAGCAGTGCAGCGCGCATCGCCGCCCCGATCGTCGGCAGCGAGTCGACCAGCGTCCCATCGAGGTCGAAGAGCACCGCCCGCTGCAGGTGATCCCCGCTCATCGGCCGGATCCGATCGATCGGGTGGGTCCCGACTCACGGGACCCTCCGTCGCGGTAGACCGCAAGCGGCAGTACCTCATAGGCACTCGGTGAGCTCAGTGCGTCGATCGCAGCACGTGCCGTGTCCAGGGACGTGAAGCAGGGAATGCGCTCCTCGGTGGCGGCGCGGCGGATGTGGAAGCCGTCGCGGAGTGGCTCGTCCCTCCCGCCCTCCAGCGTGTTGATCACGGCGCCGACGGTACCGTCACGGATCACGTCCACCACGTTTGGGTGTCCGGCCAGCAGCTTCGTCACCCGCTCGACCGGGATATCCAGCGCCGCAACCAGCGCCGCCGTGCCCTCCGTTGCGTAGATCGGGCAGCCGGCGTCGTGGAGCGAGCGAATCAGTGGGATCGACTCCGTCTTCGTCTGGTTCGAGAGCGAGAGCAGGAAGGTGGTGCGAGGGGCGACTCCCAGATCGGAGGCGATCAGGGCTTTGGTCACCGCCGCGTCAAAGGTGTGATCGACGCCCATCACCTCGCCCGTCGACTTCATCTCAGGGCCGAGGTGCGTGTCGACTCCGATCAGCTTGGACATTGAGAAGACCGGTGCCTTGACCGCGACCAGATTCTGTTCGGGCCAGAGGCCGCTCCGATAGCCCTGCTCGGCCAACGACTGCCCGAGGCTGGCATTCACCGCCAGTCGGACCATCGGTACGCCCGTCACCTTGGAGATAAATGGCACCGTCCGCGATGAGCGCGGGTTGACCTCGATTACGAATACGCCGGGGCCAGTCGGGTCCGCAGCGGGGGCGATCACGAACTGAACGTTCATCAGGCCGCGTACATCGAGACCGTGCGCTATCCGAATGGTGTATTCGATCAGGGCCGCCCGCTGGTCGACGGTGAGGTGCTGCGGCGGGTAGACCGCCATCGAGTCGCCCGAATGCACACCGGCGCGCTCGATGTGCTCCATGATCCCGGGGATCACGACCGTCTCGCCGTCGCAGATCGCATCGACCTCGAACTCGCGACCGCTCAGGTACTTGTCAATCAGCACATCGCCTGTCTCTTCGGCCAGTGCGGCGGCGAAGAAGCGGACGAGCTCGCCAGCATCCTGTACGACCTCCATCGCGCGTCCGCCCAGCACGTAGGAGGGCCGCACCAGCACCGGGAAGCCGATCGCCTCGGCGGTCGTCAGCGCGTCTTCGATTGTGCGTACCGCAGCACCCGGAGGCTGCGGCACATCGAGCTCAGAGAGCATCGCCTCGAAGCGCCCGCGATCCTCGGCGATGTCGATTGCATCGGCCGACGATCCGGCGATCGGCATCGCCGCGGCGGCAAGAGAGCCGGCCATATTGACAGCGGTCTGTCCACCGAACTGCACCACCGACGCCGGTGCCTCGCCCCATTCACCGGCCTCGTTCTCGAGCAGGTCGCGCACCGACTCCTCATCGAGCGGTTCGAAGTAGAGACGGTCGGAGGTATCGAAGTCGGTTGAGACGGTCTCGGGATTCGAGTTGGCCAGGATGGCCTGCACGCCGGCCGCCTGCAGTGCCCACGCCGCCTGCACCGAGCAGTAGTCGAACTCGATCCCCTGGCCGATGCGGATCGGTCCTGAGCCGATCACCAGCATCTTCTCGCCCGGCTCCGGCGTGGCCTCGTTCTCGTCCTCATAGCTGCTGTAGAAGTACGGAGTGACGGCGTCGAACTCGGCAGCGCAGGTGTCGACCATCTTGTATGCGGGCCGGATCCCCCAGGCGTCGCGGAGCGAACGTACCTGCTCGGGCAGCCGGTCGGCGAGCGTGCTGACCTGGACGTCCCCAAAGCCGAGGCGCTTCGCCTCGCGCAGGAGCTGCGGTGTCAGATCCTCGGCGAGCAGGCGACGTTCCATCGCCACGATCCTGGCGAGGCGCTCGACGAACCAGGGGTCGACCTGGCTGCGTCTGGAGATCTCAGCGAGCGGCATCCCGCGTCGAATCGCAGCGAGCAGCGCCCACAGTCGCTCGTCCGTGGCGTCGAGTGGGGGCTCTCTGGACCATTCGGGATTCTCCCACAGCAGGGACCGCGAGCTGATCTCCAGTGAGCGAATCGCCTTCTGCAGGGCTGACTCGAAGGTGCGGTCGATGGCCATCACCTCACCGGTCGCCTTCATCTGGGTGCCGAGGCGGTGATCGCCAGCTGGGAACTTATCGAAGGGCCAGCGCGGGATCTTGACAACGCAGTAGTCGAGCGCCGGTTCGAACGCCGCGGTCGTTCGCCGCGTGACGCTGTTCTCGATCTCGTGGAGGTGCTTGCCAACGGCGATCTTGGCGGCGACCCGGGCGATCGGGTACCCCGTGGCCTTCGATGCCAGCGCCGAGGATCGGGAGACCCTGGGGTTTACCTCGATCACGTAGTAGGGCGCGCTCGACGCCTCCGCGGCGCTCTCCCACTCCACGATGTCAGGTCTCGGGGCGAGCGCGAACTGGACGTTGCAGCCGCCCTCGATCCCGAGTGCGCGGATAATCTTGAGCGCAGAATTGCGCAGCATGTGGTATTCACGGTCAGAGAGCGTCTGCGAGGGCGCAACCACGATCGAGTCCCCGGTGTGGACTCCCATCGGGTCTAGGTTCTCCATGTTGCAGACCGTGATGCACGTGTCGTTGCCGTCGCGCATCACCTCGTATTCGAGCTCCTTCCAGCCAAGCAGTGATCGCTCGACCAGCACCTGAGAGATCGGTGAGGCGGCCAGCCCGCCGCGTACGAGCTCCTCGTACTCAAGCTCACTGCGAGCAATCCCGCCGCCCGTGCCGCCCAGGGTGTAGGCGGGACGGATCACGAGCGGAAGCCCGATCTTCTGGCGTGCGGCGAGGGCGTCGTCCCAGCTGGAGACGATGGCACTCTGCGGCGTCGGTTCGCCGATCTCGGTGAGCAGATCGCGGAAGAGCTCGCGGTCCTCGGCGAGCTTGATCGTCTCGAGATTCGACCCGAGCATCCGTACTCCGTAGCGGTCAAGGATGCCGGCCTCGGCCAGCTCGCGCGCCAGGTTCAGGCCGGTCTGGCCCCCCAGCGTTGGCAGCAGCGCCTCGGGGCGCTCGCGTTCGATCACCCGCTCAAGGACCTCCACCGTGAGCGGCTCGATGTAGATCACATCGGCGATCCCCTCATCGGTCATGATGGTGGCGGGGTTGGAGTTGATCAGGATCGAGCGGATGCCTTCCTCGGCCATCGCCTTGCAGGCCTGTGTGCCGGCGTAGTCGAACTCAGCCGCCTGTCCGATCACGATCGGGCCGCTGCCGATGATCAGGACCGACTGCGGTGGCGCCACGCGGCCCGGCATATCGTCGCCCGCTCGGGGACCCGCTGGAGGAGCGCTGCTGGTCAGTTGTGGTACCCCTTGCGGTGCTCTGCGCCGAGCAGCGGGATTTCGGCCACGACATCGATCTCGAGGTAGTGGTCGTGTGGCTGGATCGGCAGTCGCGCCAGCTTGATCCGGGGTGGAGAGAGCTCCCCGAGTTCAATATCGCGGTGCTCCTCCAAGAGGGCAGCCAGCCGCTCGCGACTCCCCTGTCCGGTGGTGTAGCCGATGGTCATCGTCGGGATGAACCGGTCGCCCTCGGCCGTGATCAGCGGGTCTTCTCGCATCTTGCGTGTGATGAACGGCACGCCGAGGCCGATCTGGCGCCGCAGTTCGCGGTAGCTGCCGCCGTCATCGATCCCGAGGTAAATGCGTCCGTCGGGAGAGATCGACAGTCCGCCAGGGCGGAGTGTGAACGGCTCGATGCGCCGGATTCGGGGCGCGGCGTTTACGTAGAACGACTCGACTTGCGACCACAGCACGTCTGTCGGTCGGAGGAAGCCGATGTGGATGTAGGAGGCATGGAGCCAGGCGAGCGGCGGGACATCGACCTCTTCAAGCTCGCCGAGGATTCCCATTAGCTCGCCGACCGCCCTGAGCTCATCGGGGTACTCAAGGCCGAGCGGCTGGAGGAACTGAATCGGGATCCGCCAGCCCGCCGAGTAGTCCTCCCACCAGGCCCAGTAGTCGGGCAGCGGGCGGTCGGACTGGGTGAATTCGGTCCAGTCGCGCTCCCGCTGTTCGGCGTAGCTCCGGGATAGCTCGGGGTCGCTCATCGTTCGTCCTCTAGCTCCTGGTAGATCGGCAATTCAAACCGGGTGCCCGGGCTGCGCAGCGGGACCAGCGCGCCGATCGAGGAGAGGTAGGAGAGGGCGGGTTCGTTGTGGTCGGGGAGGCGCGCTCGGATCCTCTTGAAGCCGCGCTCACGGGCGAAGGAGATCGCCTGACCGGCCAGCTCTGTACCGTAGCCCTGGCGGCGATTTCGCCGCCTGATCCACGAGCCGAAGCTGCACTCGTCGGGCGTGGCTGAGTCGAAGTCCAATGCGGCGAAGCCCAGGATGTGACGTCCGTCGTCAATCACGAGCATCGTGCCATCTTCACCCTGGCGATCGATCCAGGTGCTGACCTCGTCTGACGACCACTCGCGATCGAATCCCACCGGATTGTCTTCCAGGATGATCTCGCCGATGATCTCGGCGATCTGGGCGGCGTCGGCATTCGTCGCGCGTCGAACACTAGCGGCCATTGGTCTGATCCCTCCGCTGTTCGATGCTAGCCGTCACCGCGGACAGCCGCCATGAAGCGATCGAATAGGAACTCTGTGTCATTTGGCCCCGGCGAAGCCTCGGAGTGGTACTGAATCGTAAAGACCGGTTCGCGAACGTGTTCGAGCCCCTCAACCGTCTCATCGTTGAGGTGGACGTGGGAGATCCGGAGGTCGGGGCCCAGCCGGTCGTCCACCGCATAGCCGTGATTCTGCG
Source organism: Dehalococcoidia bacterium (assembly GCA_965249675.1). Classification (GTDB taxonomy): domain Bacteria; phylum Chloroflexota; class Dehalococcoidia; order UBA2979; family UBA2979. The sequence continues at coordinate 96,680 of OZ252250.1, read as the reverse complement.
AGGTGATATAGACCCGACCGCTCAGCCGATCGAGCACCGGGTGGTTGGCGCCGCGGTGACCGAACTTGAGCTTGTAAACGCCAGCGCCGAAGGCGCGCCCCACCACCTGGTGGCCAAGACAGATCCCCATCAGCGGCGTCCGGCCGATCAGCCCCCGGGTCGTCGTGACGACGTGGTCGAGCAGTCGTGGATCTCCGGGTCCCGGCGAGAGCAACACGCCGTCGGGCTGCATGCTCAGGATCTCCTCGGCACTGGTGTGGTGCGGCACCACAGTCATCTGGCAGCCCCGCCTCTCGAGGATGCGCAGGATGTTGCGCTTGACGCCGAGATCGACGACGACGAGGCGAGAACGGGCTCGCTCCGGTGGATGCGTGGACTCCGCGGCGGCCAGCAGCGGGCCACCCCCATCCGGCACGAAGTCGAAGGCCTCCGCCGTCGACACCTCGGCCACGAAGTCACGGCCTTCGTATCCGGGCTCATCCCGCAGTCTCGCCAGGGCCGCATCGCCGCTCTCGTCGTGCGTGATCGTCCCCATCACCACGCCGTGGGAGCGCAGGTGCCGGGTCAGCGCCCGCGTGTCGACCTCGGAGATCCCCGGGATCCCGGCGCGGGCGAGGTATTCGTCGAGCGTCGCCGTATTCTGCCAGTGCGAGGGGAGGTCGGTGAGCTCGCGAACGATGAAACCGCGGACCTGCACGCGATCGCTCTCGCTCGCCTGAGAGCTCGTGCCGTAGTTGCCCTGCAGGGGGTAGGTCATTGTCAGCAGCTGACCCCGGAACGAGGGATCAGTGAGGGCTTCCTGATATCCGGTCATCGACGTCGAGAAGACAACCTCCCCCGAACTACGCACCGGTGCACCGATGGCGACTCCGCTGAAGACCCGGCCGTCGGCGAGCACGAGTCGCGCCGGTGGCCGGCCGCGATGGTCGCGGTCCACTCCGCTACTCACAGCGCTGCGACCGGCAGATTCTCGACGACCAGCCGACCGGCAAAGGCGGTCGCCACGACCCGTCCACGTAGCTCCTCGCCGGCCAGCGGCGTGTTGTGTCCCAGCGATGCGAACTGATGAGGGTCCACCTTCCAGTTCGCCTCCGGGTCAAGCAGCACCACATCGCCCACCGACCCCGGAGCGAGTGTTCCCAGCCCTTCGCAGCCCGGCCGGCGGTCGAGGTTCCACGCTCGAACTGGCCCGATCGTCAGTCGGGCGATCAGCGTGGGCAGGGTCAGCGCTCCGCTCTCGACGAGCCGCATCGACAGCCCAAAGGCGGTCTCAAGACCGCTGATCCCGGGCGCCGCGAGATCGAATTCGATGTCCTTCGCGATCGTGCTCACCGGCGCGTGATCGGTGGCGATCGCGTCGATCACGCCATCGCGGAGGGCGTCTGCAAGTGCGAACAGATCGCTCGGTTCGCGGAGCGGCGGCTCCACCTTGGCGCTCGTGTCGTAGCGCGTCTCGGCATACGAGTCCCGGAATGCGACCCGCTCATGGGTGAGGGTGAGGTGATGTGGCGTGACCGATGCGGTGACATGCACACCCCGCTCGCGGGCGGCGTGGATCAGGGCGACCGATCCAGCGGTCGAGACCGAGCAGACATGGAGGTGCGCCCCGGTCAGTTCGGCCAGCGCCAGGTCGCGTGCGATCATCGTCGCCTCGCCGCTCGCTGGCCGGCCGCGCAGGCCGAGACGGGTCGCAACCCACCCCTCATGCATCTGGCCACCGCGGACGAGCGCCGGGTCTTCGGGATGCTGAGCGATCGGGAGGCCAAAGCGTGTCGAATACTGCATCGCGTGGCGCATCAGATTGGGGTCGGCGACCGCCTGTCCGTCGTCGGTGAGGGCGACCACGCCGGCCTCGGCCAGCTCGCCCGCCGGCGCCAGCAGCTCACCCCGGCGCTGCGCGGTGATGCAGCCCATCGGAAGGACGCGCACGAGCGCCACGACGTCGGCCTCGCGCAGCACGGACTCAACCGCCGCTCGGCTATCCAGCGGCGGGCTCGTGCCAGGCATCGCGCAGATCGTGGTGAACCCACCTCGGGCCGCCGCGTGGCTGCCGGTCGCGATCGTCTCTTCGAACTCAAACCCCGGCTCGCGCAGGTGCGTCTGCAGGTCGATGAAGCCCGGTGCCACCACGAGACCGGTCGCGTCGATGCGATCGGCCTCGATCACCATGTCGCCCTCATTCGGCCCGACACGCGCGACCCGGCCGTCGACGATGACGACATCAGCGATCCCGTCCCAGCCCAGTGCCGGGTCGATCACACGGCCGTTATGGATCGCGAGTGTGCTCACGCGCCGACCTCGGTGCCCACTTCCTGCGGATCGATCCTGCCCGACAGCAGGTAGAGCAGCGCCATCCGCACAGCGACGCCGTTGGTGACCTGCTCCTCGATAATCGAGCGGTCTCCGCGCGCGACGTCACCGGCGATCTCGATGCCTTCGTTCTTCGGGCCGGGGTGCATCAGGAGGTGGTTTGGGCGAGCCCGAACGAGGCGTTGGGCGGTAACCTGGTAGAAGCTGGCGTACTCGTGGAGGGATGGCAGCAGCCCCGACTCCTGCCGCTCGTGCTGTAGCCGCAGGGCCATCACGATATCGGCGTCCTCGAGCGCTCGGTCGATATTGGTCTCGATGCTGACCGCCGGCAGCGCCGCAGCCGCCTCGGGCGGGCGATCTTCGGCGGCGAGACCGAGCGGGAGCAGCGTCGGTGGCCCACAGACGACGACGTTCGCGTCCATCGCCGCCAGCCCCCAGAGGTCGGAGCGGGCGACGCGCGAGTGCGCGATATCCCCGACCATGACGACCTTCTTGCCCGTAAGATCACCGACGTGACGCCGCATTGTGTAGAGGTCGAGCAGGGCCTGCGTCGGATGTGCGTGAGCGCCATCACCGGCGTTGATGATGGAGGCGTCGGTGTGAGCGGCGGCGAGGTAGGGGGCGCCGGCCATCGCGTGGCGGATCACGATCGCATCGGTACGCATCGCCCGCATCGTGCGGACGGTGTCGATCAGCGACTCACCCTTCTGCACCGATGAGGTCTGAGAGTTGACCGAGATCACGTCGGCGCCGAGCACCTTGCCGGCGAGCTCAAATGAGGCGCGCGTGCGCGTTGACGTCTCGTAGAAGAGGTTGACGATCGAGTAGCCACGAAGGGCCGGCACACGGGGGATCCGCCGATCGAGGATTTCCCGCATGCGATCGGCCAGGGTCAGGACGGACTCGATCTCGGTGCGGGAGCAGTCGTCGAGGTCGAGCAGGTGGTGGTGACGCCAGGCCGTCTCGGCCGGCTCGGGCTGATCGAACCCGGTCTCGCGCTTGGCGCTCGCCTCGATGGTCATGGGCTCGGCTCCGCAGGGACGACGACGACGGCGTCGCGGCCGTCGTCCTCGGCGAGAAAGACACGCACGTCGTCGCTTCTGGCGGTGGGAACGTTCTTGCCCACGATGTCGGCACGAATTGGCAGCTCGCGGTGTCCCCGGTCGACCAGCACGACGAGGCGGATCGCGGCCGGGCGTCCGTAGTCGTTGAGGGCGTCCATGGCCGCCCGGACCGTGCGGCCGGTGTAGAGAACGTCGTCGACGAGGACGACCGTGTGGCCCTCGATCTGCGGGAGCGTGGTCGGCTGGGGCGTGCCTCGTAGCCCCCCCCGCTCGAAGTCGTCGCGGTGCATCGTCACGTCGAGTTGGCCGAGCGAGGGTTGCGCCGCCTCGAAGAGACCGATCTCGGTGGCGAGACGCCGGGCCAGCGTGGCGCCGCGACTGTGTAGACCCACCAGGACGAGGCCCTCGATCCCGGCGTTCCCCTCGACGATCTCGTGGGCGAGGCGGGTGATCGTGCGACCGATCGCCGCCTGATCGAGCAGCAAGGTCTGCTGGCCGGTCGGAGTCAACCTGCGGGTCGTCATGAGCGCCACCGCCCGGGTGGTCGCATGGCGGGTGAGCCGATCGGAGGTCGCGGTGATCTTCTTGTGGGAGCGTGGAGGAGATGGGAAATGGGGATGGTGGGGGGGGTCCGATGCGGGCAAGAGCTGCAGGCATCTCACCATGCTGGCGTCCTTGCCGGCCTCGCAGGACCGAGTTAAAGGCGCGGGTTTCAAAGCCGCACGGAGGATAGCAGGGGAGCGCCGAATCGGGCAAAGCCGAACTCCGCGCGCCAGCAGACGGCCGCTGCGAAGCCGCTCCCTCGTCTCCTAGGGACGCTCTGAACAGACCCGCATGATCTGTTAAGATGCCTACACGGGATGGTATGGCATTCGACCAGATGACGAGGTGAGCGCGATGGGCGAGGCAACGTTCGCGGAGCTGTACTACGACGCGAAGAAGCGAACGACTCGCCGGGAGCGGTTTCTGGAACGACTCGATCGGCTGGTTCCGTGGCGGCAACTCGAGCAGCGCATTGCGCCCCACTACCCGATGCCGGGACGGGGGCGCCAGCCCTACCCACTGTCACTGATGCTGCGGGTGCACATCGTGCAACTGGTCGACAACCTCAGCGACCCGGCGATGGAGGACGCGCTGTACGAGAATCTCACCGTGCAGCGCTTCGTGGGGCTCAGGCTATCGGACGCGATCCCCGATGAGACGACGATTCTCAACTTCCGCCACCGGCTGGAGGCGGCCGCGCTGGGGAGGGGATTGCTCGAGGAGATCAACCGCCATCTGGAGGCGGAAGGACTGCAGTTGAGACAGGGGACTGTGGTTGATGCCAGTATCATCAGCGCCCCCTCGTCGACCAGGAATCGGGCCAGAGCACGGGATCCCGAGATGCACCAGACGCGCAAGGGAAACCAGTGGTACTTCGGGATGAAGTTGCACATCGGGGTGGACTCTGAGAGCGGCATCGTGCACAGCCTCCACACGACGGCGGCGAACGTGAGCGACATCACCGCGGCGCCCGACCTGCTGCACGGCAACGAAAGGCTGGTCTGTGGCGATGCGGGCTACCAGGGCATCGGAAAACGTCTGGAGCAGCGCGAGCGTGCGGTGCAGTGGCAGGTTGCCATGCGACCGGGCAAGCGGCGACTGCTCGACCGGGAGGGTGAGGAGTGGCTCGAAGAGAAGCGCAAGGCCTCCGTGCGTGCGAAGGTCGAGCATCCGTTCCAGATCGTGAAGGTGCGCTTCGGCTACGCCAAGGTCCGCTACCGCGGATTGTTCAAGAACACGCAGCGGCTCGCGTTGCTGTTGGGGCTGGCCAACATGGTTCGAGCGGAGCGCCAACTTGCTGCGTAACAACGGCGCAGTGCGCCCAGAATCCCGCAGCGAGCGCCAAACGGCACTCGCAGAGCCGCTCGCGAGCCCCGATCAGGCCGCATTCCTGACCATCAAGCGATTGAACGCCCCAGAAGAGCCTGATCGGCCGCATTTCGCGGCCAGTTCAGAGCGTCCCTAGTCCTGATCGTCTCGCTGGCGGCGCAGGAAGCGCTCCAATTCGTCGACCATCGCGCTGCCATCGGGGAGGTCGGCCTCCTCCTCCGGCTCGGAGTCCTCCGCCTCCTCAATCACCCGCCGGGCGAACTCCGCGGCCTCCGGATTCTGCTCGAGGTCGCTGTTCACCTGGGCCTCGAAGCGTGCGGCGAATACCTCAAGGTCGTGCAACAGGAGCTCAAGCCCGAATGCCTGGTTGAGGCGCTCGAGGATGGCCAGCGCACCCTTCGGGTTGGGTGCCCTCTGGACGTAGAAGGGGATGTTCGCCCACACCGAAGCGGTCTCGATCCCTCGGGCGCGGAGGGTCTCGCTCAGCACACCGACGATCCCGGTCGGACCCTGATAGCCGGCGGTGCGGGGCTCATTGAACCCGAGCAGCCGGGCGAGCTCCGGATCGCTTGCGCGGCCGCCGACCGGCACCGGCTGAGCGTGGCTCACCTCGGCCAGCAGGCTGCCCAGTGTGACGAACCCGGAGACGTCGTGGCGCTGGCAGAGTTCGACGATGTTTTCGACAAAGCGTCGCCAGTTGACGTGAGGCTCGATCCCGCCAAGGAGGATCACATCTCGCCCGTTGCCCTCGATGTGGCGCGCCGAGAACTCGTTCGCCGGCCACTCGATCACGCGTTGACCCTTCTCGAGCTTGACCACGGGGCGTGCCTGCGTGAAGTCGTAGAACTCCTCGGGGTCGATGTCGGCGAACGGGGTCGTGCGCCAACGCCTGCGCATGAAACGGATCGCACTAGATGCGGCCTCGCCGGCGTCATTCCAACCCGCGAATCCGGCGATCACGAGAGGCCGCTGGAGGTGCGGTTCGGAGCGAATGCGGATGTCGGGCATGTCGGCACGGTCGTTCGTCATCGCTACATTCTAGCCCGCCGTCCGGCAACAGGGACCGGGTTTGTCCGGCGCGGTGCCGTGGGCTCCCGGACCGCCGGCCACGCCCGACTCGGGCCGGCCCGAGCAGATAGACTCGGCGCGATCACCGCCTGAGGTGGGGTGCAGCTGGGCTGCTCGGGTGAGTTCGGAATCGGGCCGACTGGTTCGGAGCCGGCCCGATCGGTTCGGGGAAGGACAGGGAGATGACCGGGGAACGTGATGCCGAGGCAGCTGCCCAGGTCGTGCTGGCGGAGCGGCGAGGTGACGTACTGCTGCTCACGCTCAACCGACCGGAGCGGCTGAACGCATTGAACGGCGCTCTCAACCACTACCTCGGCGTCGCCGTGAGCGGTGCGGAGGCGGCCGGCGTCAACGTGATCGTGGTGACCGGGGCTGGCCGCCGCTCCTTCTGTGCCGGGGGCGACATGCTCGAGATGAGCGGGGTCGAGTCGAACGCGACGCCACTCCCACCGCCGGATCAGCGCATGAGCGGCACCGAGGAGCTCTCGCGGACGCCACTCCCTGTGATCGCGGCGATCAACGGCTACTGCTACGGCGGGGGAGCGCGACTGGCCGTCGCCTGCGATATCCGGCTCGCCTCTGAGGAGGCGACGTTCCGCCTGCCGGGCTCGGAGTACGGGCTGGTCGTGGCCGCCGCCACGCTCCCCCGTCTCGTTGGGGCGTCCAGGGCGAAGGAGTGGATCTATACCGCTCGCAAGTTCGATGCCGCCGAGGCGCTTGCCGCCGGGCTGGTCAGTTCGCTCCATGCGCCCGACGAGTTGCTCCCTGCAGCAATGGAGATGGCCGAGTTGATCGCCGGCCACTCGCAAGAGTCGGTGCGAGAGTCGAAGCGTGTGATCGACCTGGCCACCCTCTCCGATGAGGCCCAGGCTGCCGAGACCGAAGCCAATCGCCTGCTGCGCGGAAGCGAGTCACAGACCGCGCGCTTCCGAGCGGCGACACGCCAGGTGACGGGACGTTAGTGAGCTGTCTCGCCGCCGCTGTCGAGCGACAAGAGGGGCTGCCGCTCTCGCGGAGATCCGGACTGCCGAGCACATGCGCCGACGGCCTGGGCGTAAGCTCACGCCGAGTGAGCGACGCCCGCCGTGGCGGCCTGCTCAGACCGGCCCGGGAGCCGGGCGGCCAGCGAGAGCGAGGCTGCGATCGGGCCGGAGCGATCGAGTTAGGGGCTGGCAGCACGGAGCGCCTGTGCGCTGGCCAGGACGTGAGGAGCGGGCATGGCGGGGCCACTGTCGGGGATCAAGGTGTTGGACTTCACGTGGGCGCTGGCCGGTCCCTACGGTGTGATGGTGCTCGCCGATCTCGGCGCCGAGGTCTGGAAGATCGAGACGAAGTTCCAAAACGAGCGACGACGTGGCAGTGGACCGTGGGTACACGACGTCAGCACCTACTTCTTCTCCGTCAACCGCGGTAAACAGAGCCTGATGCTCGATCTGAAGGCACCCGAGGCGACCGACATCATCCATAGACTGGTCGCTGAGGCGGATGTCCTCACCGAGAACTTTTCCCCGGGCACGATGGAGCGGCTGGGCTTCGGGTATGAGGCGATGAGTGCCATCAACCCCGGACTGGTCTATGCCTCGACCTCCGGATTCGGCCAGAACGGCCCGTACCGTGGTCGCGGTGCCGTCGACATCATCGTCCAGGGAATGGGCGGTGTGATGTCGACCACCGGGCACGCCTCAGACCCACTGCCATCTCGCGCCGGATACTCGATCGGCGACATGTCGGCCGGGATGTTCACGGCCATCGGAGTTCTCTCGGCGCTGGTCGAGCGGCAGACCAGCGGCCGTGGCCAACACGTCGATGTCGCGATGCTGGACAGCCAGGTGGCCCTGATGGAGAACCCGATCGTCCGCTACTTTGGTACGGGTGAAGTGCAGCCTAGGGCCGGTCTCAGGCACCCGCTCAATACGCCCCATCAGGCGCTCCCGGCCAGCGACGGATGGATCGTTGTGGCTGGCGTCAAGGACGCGAACTGGGCGCTCTTCTGTGGAATGGTCGGCATCGATGAACTCGCGGTGGATCCCCGCTTCGCCGAAAACCACCAGCGGACCGAGCACTACCAGGAGCTGGAACCGCTGATGTTCGCGGCGACCCGCAGCAAGACCAAGGCCGAGTGGATCGAGCTCCTCAGTGACCACTTCCTGATCGGCCCGCTGAACACCATCGCCGAGATGGCGCACGACCCGCAGGTCGAGCACCGCAACATGATCGTCGAACTGCCGACCTGGACCGGAGGCACGCTCAAGGTGTCCAACACGCCGGTAAAGCTGTCGCGGACGCCCGGGGGCGCGAAGCGCGGAGCTGCGCGGCCCGGGGAGCACAGCGCGCAGATCCTGAGGTCAGTCGGATTCAGTTCGGACGAAGTAGCGGCCCTGGTCGAGCGTGGGGTCCTCGGTACAGGTCCAGCCGGGCCCGACTAGTTCCCGGCCCGTCCTGCGCTGCCGCTGCATGCCCCGATCGGCGGCGGCGCTTTGGCATGCTGGCTGCTATCGTCTGCTGATGACGAGTAACGCCACCTGGGTGGACCAGCGCTTCCCGGCGATGCGCTCGTATGACTATCGGCGCCTCTTCGTCAATGGCTTCTTCACGACCGGCTCGCGCTGGGCGCAGGTGCTGGCTCGCGGCTGGCTCGTGCATGAGTTGTCGGGAGGCTCATCCGCTGCGGTCGGCTGGGTAACCTTTGCAAGTTTCCTGCCCTTCATCTTCGTCGCACCGGTCGCCGGCGTGCTGGCCGACCGCATCGACCGCCGCAGGCTCCTGATCGGTGCCACCCTCTTCGGCGTCGCCTCAGCGCTGGGACTGGCCGTGATCACCGTCGCGGGCGTGGTTGAGGTCTGGCACGTCGTCTTTCTTGCCCTCCTCTCCGGCTCGGCGCAGGCGGCGACCGTCCCGGCGCGGCAGTCTCTGGTCGTCAACGTGGTGCCGTCGAACCACATGATCAACGCAGTCGCGCTGGCCGGGATCTCACAGCACGGTTCGCGCGTGATGGGACCGCTTCTCGGCGGCGCGCTGCTCGGGACGCTGGGTGCTGGTTCGGTGTTCGCCCTCTCCGCGCTGCTGCTTCTGATCGGACTCGTTGAAGTGCAGCGCATGCATTACCGGATGCCGCCGCGCTCTCAGCCGGAAGGCGCGGAGGCCGCTCGGCGACCAGTCGGTCCCTCCTCGGTGCTGGCGGCCGTGGTGCGCGTCCGATCGGAGATGGGTGTCGCGGCACGGCATGTGCGCGGAGATCGGCGCCTGTTCACGATCATCGGCCTGGTCGGGCTGCACTGTAGCCTGACCATGGCATTCGACTCGATGATGCCCCGGCTTGCTGAGGAGGTTGGCGGGGGCGGCGGACTGTACAGCGCGGTGCTCGTTGCCCTCGGGATCGGCGCGATCGGCGGGACGCTGACCGTCTCCCAGATGCGACGTGGTCGGACGAAGGGGCTGGCGCTGGCCATCTTCGGCCTCGGCAGCGGGTTGGCGATGCTGATGCTGGGAGCCGCGACGCTCCCGGTAGTGATTGTCTCCGGGGCGGTGATCGCAGGCGCGATGCAGGCCAGCTACATGACCGTCTCTGCGGCGCTCGTTCAGGAGGTCGTACCCGATGCCTTGCGGGGCCGCGTGATGTCCCTCTACATCATGATCGCGGCAGGCCACATGGCATTCATGAACCTCGGGTACGGGCGCGCCGCCGACTCGATCGACGTGCGGGCACTGCTGGTCGTGCCCGGGCTCCTGTGGGTGGGCGTCTTCCTCCTCGCGATATTGCTGCTGCCGGAGACGCGGAGCCTCGTTCGGACCGGGAGATTCGTCCCCAGGGCGATGGCCCTCGACGGGAGCCGTCCCCAGCCGGTCACCGCCGCCAACTGAGCGGGCGGTGGGCAGCCCGAGGCAGCGTCCCGGGACCTCGCCCCCGTCGGAGGAATGGCCGGGCCGCCCGCAGAGGGCTCGTCGGGCGTACTGAGCGGGGCATGCTGCGTCCGTGATCGACCTGAGAGTAGTCCCGAACGTGCTGCGCCCGGCGTTGGCCTCACGCCTACCTCAGAGGGGCGACGTGCCCGGTTGCCCCAGCGCTCTCGCTTCCGTCCGGTGCTGGAGGACGGGAACCGGATGAGCTTCCTGGTCGATCCGCCGTTAGCCGAAGATGAGATCGACCAGGTGCGCTTCGAGGACAACGGTAACTTCCGCTTCACCCTCTACGAGAACCGGCAGGTCGTGCTCACCGTGCTCAAGTGGCTCCGCCGGAACCGGCGAGGGTGGCACCGATGAGCTGGTCTCTCTTGACCAGGAGAGCGGGCTCGATCGCCGCGCCGTGGTACCACTCGTCAAGACGATGCTCGGCAATGTCGGTGCGCCGATCGACGTTGTTGGGCTCCGCGGGGCGTTCGAGTTCGTGACGCCGCCGGGCTGGGACACGGTCTACACTGGCCTCGTCAACGACCTGAACAGCCCCCATGTCCCGGTCCCGACCGTGCAGGTGCAACCGATTGGTTTCCCCGCCCGACGGAATTCCGCTACGTCCTTCAGCCCGGGGAGTCCGTTTCGGCCAGCGGTTACGCGCCGATCGGGCAGGTGTTCTTTGTCCCGAGCACCGAACTCAGGGTCGAACTGGCCTCGCCGGAAGAGCGTGCGCGTTACGAGCGGGAACTTGACGAATACTGGAGCCGCAAGCCCGAGCTGGCGCAGCACACGGGCTACGGTGGCGTCTATGATCGTCAGTACTGCGCCGAGGCCAGGCACCGCATCAGCGAGCCCGAGGCCTGGCAGCCGGTTCCCGCGGCGGACGGCTCGGGCCGCGGTGCCACACCGTCCCGAGGCTGAGGCGGCCCCCATTTGGGCCGCCCGGCCGGCCGCTTCCTACTGGCCGGTGAACTCCGGCTTGCGCTTCTCCGAGAAGGCGCGGGCACCCTCTTTGGAGTCCTCCGTCTGGCCGACGATCCAGCGCAGGGCGGCGTCGAACCGATTGGCCTGAGGCATCGTCATGTCCGTCTGGGCGGCTGTGATCTCCTTCAGTCCGCGGATGGCGACGGGCGCATAGCCGGCGATCATCTGGGCCATCTCCTGGGCGGTGGCGAGGAGCTGCTCCTGCGGGACGACTCGGCTGACGATCCCGTAGCGGAGGGCGGTCTCGGCATCGATGCGCTGGCCGAGAAACATCATCTCGTTCGCGAACGCCCGCGGGATCGATCGTGGCAGGCGGATCGGTGCCCCGGCCAGCGGGTAGAACCCCAGCGTGATCTCTGGCAGGCCGAATTGAGCGGCCTCGCCCGCGATCAGGAGGTCGCAGGAGCTCGCGATCTCAAAGCCTCCGCCCAGGCAGTAGCCGTTCACGGCGCCGATCACCGGCTTGCGGATGTCTGCCGCCCAAACCCGTTCACGCTCGGGCGTCGACATGAAGTCGCCGGGCGTGTTCCCGCGGGAGCCCGGGCTCCCGCCACGGAGGTCTGCACCGGCGCAGAAGGCACGGCCGTTGCCAGTGATGATCGCGACCCGGATGTCATCGTCTGAGTCGACCCGGCGCAGGGCGTCGGCGAGACTTTCGGACAGCTCAGCATTGATGGCGTTCATCGCCTGCGGGCGATTGAGGGTGATCGTCGCTACCCGATCGCTGACGTCGATCAAGACTTTATCAGCCACCGTCCGCTCCCTTCGCCGCCGTGATGCGGCATATCATCTAGCGCGTGCTACTGCTCGGCTCGGCGCTCGAGCCCCCGACTAAACATCGCGATCAGTCGCCGGTCGGTCAGCCAGCGCTCAGAGAGCTCACGGTCAGATTCGCCAATGAGGGTCTCGAACGCCGAGCTGATCTGCTCGAGTTCCGCCGCCACCCCGACCAGGCCGAGCGTCACCGACCGATCACCGGGCGGGGTGGTAGCCAGCGCCGCTGTGGCTCCGAGCGCCGCCAGCGCACGGCCGGTCAGTGTCGCAGGGCCGCGGTGCCGCAGCGCATGGCTGAGCATGAAGGCCGCAGTGGCCGCGAGCACGTGCAGGGGCTCGGCGTTCCCGAACGAGCGAGCGGGCAGGAGTGCCTCGGGTCTGACCCTGACCCCGGCGAAGTTTGCTCGCCCCTGGGACATGTCGCCGAGGTAGCCGGCACGGTCGTACGATTCGACCGAGACGCCCTCCTGCTGGCGGTCCAGGAGGGCGAAGCGTCGCTCCCCTCTGACCTCAAGCGAGACCAGCAGGTGACGGACGTGATCTGATGCCGCGACCCAGGTCTTGTGACCGCTCAGCAAGACGTCGTCGCCGTCTGCGCTGCAGGTGACTGCGGGCAGGTTGCCGCTCGCATCTTCGGAGACGAGTTAGGCCGCCCAGCCATCCGGCGCAACCTCACCGAAGACGCGGCGGATGGCCGCCTGGTAGCCAGCCTGGAAGATCCAGGCCGGACGGTCGGCCAGTGCACCGCCGCGAGTGGCGGCCACCAGCGGATTCGCCTCGCCGGAGATCTCACGACTCCAGAGTTTCTGGTAGCAAAGCTCGCTAGGAGAGTTGGCTGGCGCGAGCGTGCCGGCGAGGATGGTAGCGACGGTCTGGTTGAAGGAGTCTCCCGGCACGAAGCTCAGCCCCCTGCTTCCGTGTCCCGGGCCGGTTCGCTGTTGACCTGACCGACCAGATCCATGAAGCGAGCCATGGTCTCGAGGCGGTCTCGCAGGGTGTCGCCCGCCGGCGCGACGCTGAGGGTGGTGATGCCGTTGTCGCGGTAGCCACGTATGCGATCGCGCACCTGCGCCTCGTCTCCAAGGAAGTTCGAACCGATCACGAGCTCGTCGGGGATGAGGGCCGCCGCTTCGTCGCGCCGGCGTTCGAGCCAGAGCGCCAGCACGCGCTCGGTGAGCTCCGCGTAGCCCTGCCTGGCATAGGCGTTTCGGTAGAAGTTGTGCTCGGGGGGACCCATCGCGCCCATCTCAAAGGCGAACCCGGGCTTCCGCACGGGCAGGAGCTGTTCGAGGTCGCCGAATTCGACGACACCCCCGGCCCGGCGCTCGATGTCGTCCAGTGAGCGTCCCGCACGCTCCGCGCCGATGCGCAGGTGCTTGAGGAAAACCGAGGCATGCTCGGCGATGAAGGATGATGCGATCCAGCCATCGGCAAGTTCGCCGGTCATCTCGAGGCTGCGCGGACCGAGTGTAGCGAGGTGGATCTCGATGGGCCGTGGCGCGACCGCGGCACGCAGCGGCCGCATCCCCTGCTTGAGCGGTAGCCGGTGAGCCAGTCCCTCGTAGGCAAGGCGCTCACCCGAGGTGGCGAGTCTGACGATCTCGACGGTCTCTCGCAGGCGCGTGTAGGGGCGGGCGAACGGCACGCCGTGCCAGCCCTCGATCACGACGGGGCCGCTGGTACCGAGGCCAAGCATGAAGCGGCCGCCCGACATCGAGGAGAGCGAGAGCGCCGTCATCGCGACGGCTGCGGGCGTGCGCGCGCCGACCTGCATGATGCTCGTGCCGAGCCCGATCGTCTGGGTGCGCGCAGCGATGAATGCGATCGGCGTGGCCGCGTCGAAGCCCCAGGTTTCGCTGCTCCAGATGCTATCGACGCCGAGCCGCTCGACCTCGACCGCCCACTCCACCGTCTCTTCCCAGCGCTCGTCCCGCAGACCGATGCCGACCGAGACCTTGAGCGTCATGCGCCGGGGTAGCCATCGTGCTGCTTCACTGCCGCGATCTGATTCATGTGGTCGAGGTCGTGTACCCGCTGGAAGAGGTGCCACGCACGTGCGTGCAGGTTTCCGAACATGCCGTGCTCGGCGGTCGGCTCGAGGGCGGGACGCTCGGGCAGCCCGGAGATCGTGACGGTCCACTCGATCCCGTCGTCGCGGAGCTGCTCGATCAGTTCTGTGACGGTCGCATCTGTGGTCTTGCGCGGGGGCTCGATGCCGGAGACCTCGGCGGTCGTTCCGACCGAGAGCGCCGCGACGAGCCGGCGGACGTTGCGGGAGCCGTTCAGGATGTGGAGTGCCACCTCCTTGATGCTCCAGTCGTCCTCAGAGGGCGCCCATGCCGCCTGCTCCTCGCTGACCCGGTTCAGGCTGTCAAGCAGCTCCATCCGCGCCTTGATCGCGCGTGGCCAGATCTCGGGATGGGAGTTCCGCTCACCCTGACTGTTGAGGTAGCCCTGGATGCGTTCGAACTCGGCCTGCTGGTCTGTGGTCACATGCCCCCCTGGCCTGATCGCGTCGACTTCGAGCCTACGGTCTCGGGCGGACCTGCCACAACCTGCCCGGGGCGGCTGCGCGGGGTGCAAACGCTCCGAGCGTTCGTCTGGCCCGTGATGCCACGGGGAGCGCCGATGCGGTAGGGTTCGAACCCCCTCACGATCGCACCGGGAGAGTTCTGTGGACTTGTACGAGGTCATGCGAACGGCGTTTTCGGCACGGGAGTTCACCGGCGATCCGGTTCCCGATGAGCTTCTCTACCGGATCCTGGACAACGCTCGGTTCGCACCGACGGGCGGGAACCGTCAGGGCTGCCAGGTCGTCGTGGTGCGGGATGCCCGGACGAAGCGAGCGATCGCCGACCTCGCGATCCCGGGAGCGAAGCGCTACCAGGCGCAGCGTCGCAACGGTGAGCATCCCTGGAACCCGATCGAACCGCCTGCTGTCACCGCCGAGCAGATCGAGGCGACGCGGGTGCCGGCCGGGCTGATCGAGCCGGTTGCCAGTGCGCCCGTCGTGCTCGTCGTGTGCGTCGACCTGCGCGTGGTGGCGGCCGTCGACCAGCACCTGTCGCGGGTGGGCGTGATCAGCGGCGGCTCGGTCTATCCCTTTGCCTGGAACGTCTTGCTTGCGGCCCGAGCGGAAGGCTACGGCGGGACCCTGACGACGATGCCGATCTCGCAAGAGCCAGAGCTTCAGGCGCTGCTGGGCCTGCCCGGCTACGTAGCGTTCGCGGCAGTGATTCCGTTCGGCCGCCCGTCCCGACCCCTGACCCGGCTGAGCCGACGCCCGGTGGAGGCTTTCACCCACCGAGAGACCTGGGGAGGTGGCTCGCTCTGAGTCGCATGGTGCCCGCCGCGGCCGGTCGAGAGGCGGCCCCGGGTTGCCGCTCAGACGGGTCTGGCGGGTGCAGCGGGCCGGCGAGACATCCCGATCGCCAGTGCCGCGATCCCGTAGACGGCGGCGATCGTGATGAACGCCGGCTCGTAGCGCCCACTCGCGTCGAAGGCGAGCGCCACCGCGATCGGTCCCGCAGCCCCGAAGAGCACCGTGAAGGGCAGGCCGACGCTGCGTACCGCGCCGAGGTAGCGCCGTCCGAAGTAGCTGGCCCAGAGAAACTCACCGAGCGGAATCGTTCCACCGAACCCGATGCCGAAGAAGATGAACCCGGCGATCAGCACCGGCAGCTCGTCCAGCCGGCCCGACAGCACGATCAACAGCACACCGAGGGCTGAGCTGAGGAAGGCGCCGGTGGCCAGGTGCCGGCCCGCGAACCGCTGGATCCCCCAGCCCCAGAGGAACTTCGAGGAGAAGTTCGCGAGGCCGATCACACTGAACGCGCCGGCCGCGACGGTGCGGTCGAAGCCGGCCTCCGTGACGAACGGGATACCGTGTACGAAGATCGCTCCCTGGGCGGCCGTGTGGATGCCGAACGCCACGACGAGTAGCCAGAGCGAGGTCTGCCGCAGTGCCTGGGCACGGGTGAGCGATCGATCATGGTCACTCTGGATCAGGGCCAGCGCCCGGCTGTCGTCGTCGTTCGCACCGTCGCCATCCGGCCTGCGGCCATCGGGGAGGAGGCCATAGTCCTCCGGGCTGCGGCGCATCAGCGGCGCGGCGAGGATCAGCGGCACGAAGATCAGCGCGGATAAGGTGACATAACCCGCTCTCCAACCGGCACCGT
Source organism: Dehalococcoidia bacterium (assembly GCA_965249675.1). Lineage (GTDB taxonomy): Bacteria > Chloroflexota > Dehalococcoidia > UBA2979 > UBA2979. The sequence continues at coordinate 80,539 of OZ252250.1, read as the reverse complement.
CGACGACCATGGTCAATGTCAGAGGCAGGACGGCGGTGCCGAGCGAGACGCCCATCGATCCGAACGAGAGAGCCCAGCCGCGCCGCAGCACGAACCAGCGCGAGATCGCGACGTTGACGACGAGCGGGCCGACCAGCGCCGCGGCGATGCCGCCGGAGAGAATCTGGAGCGTGATGAAGTGCCACAGCTCACTGATCTGCGAGGTCAGCAGAAGAGCGCCACCGTAGAGGACGGCGCCTGTCACCATCAGCGGGCGGGGACCGTAGCGATCGACCATCGGGCCGATCAGGAGTCCGGCGAAGCCGCCGGCGAGGAAGGCCACCGAGCTGGCGAGCGTGAACTGAGCGACCGTCCAGCCAAGTTCGGTGGTGATCGGCTCGAGGAAGACGCCGTTGACCTGGCCGCGGCCAGCCAGCCAGGCGTACTGCCCGATGACCGCGCCGCCGACGATCAGCCAGCCGTAGTAGATCTGAGACAGGCGAGCCCGCGCGTGCCTGATCAAGGGGGCGGCGCCTGTCGGCTCGGGTGGCTCAGGGCGTGAGCAGGTCGCGGGTCAGTTCCAGGTGTCCGAGATGTTCACCGGCGTGGCGGATTGCTCCCACGATCGCTTGGCGTCGCGACACCTCGCGAGGCGTCGCGGCGCCGAAGAGCGACTGTTCGGGAAAGACCAGCTGGTCGAGGAGCCCCGAATCGACGTTCGCAAGCGCACCGTCGAGTTGATCGGCGAGAGCACGGAGGTCCCCGGCAAGACTGGCGGCGTCGACGTCCGCGGTCGCGAACTCGGCGGTGCGGTCGCGGGAGACGTCGACATCGCAGCCGATACCGACCGCGTAGGCGCGAACGGCACCGACGATGTGGGCCGCCAGCTCGGCGCCGGTGCTGGCCCGCTCGTGCGGCCGCCGGTCGAGCGTGCCAGCGGGGAACGATTCAACCGCCGCCGCCGCCTGCTCAAGGATGCCACGGAGCACCGCGGCGTAGGTGGCGCGCTCACCTGCAAGGTCCATCTTTGCCCTCGATCCTCCGGTTGTCGTCTCGCTGTCGGCTACCACTGTTGCCCGATGCCACCACGCTGTCCGAAGAAGCCGACCGGCCAGTTGCGACCGGTGACCATCATCCGATCGATCTCTTCCTCGGTGGCGATCCCCTCCTCGACCAGCCGGATCGCCTCGCGGCGGGCTGTGCCGAAGATGCGGTTGACGATGAAACCGTAGCTGCCGGTGGTGTCCCGCACCTGGCCTGTGACCTTGCCGGCCTGCTCACCGACGCGCGTCACCGTCTGGCGGGTCAGCTCTGTGGTCTGGGGCGTGGCGATGATCTCAACGGCCTTCATGGCCGGAACGGGGTTGAAGAAGTGCATGCCCGCGAAGAGCTGTTTGCGCGACTCCAGGACGTTCTCCGCCAGCTCCTCGATCACAAAGCCAGACGTGTTGCTGGTGAAGATCGCCTCGGGCTTGATCACCTCGTCGAGCTCGGCGAAGACCTGCTGCTTGAGCTCAAGCCGCTCCGGCACAGCCTCGATGATCATGTCGCAATCTTGGAGATCCTGAACATCGGTCGTGACGGTGACGCGGTCCATCGCCTCGACGCAGCGGTCGAAGGAGAGCTTGCCGACCTCGACCGAACGCTTCATCCCCCAGCGCCCCTCGAACATCGCCCCCCTGGTCTCTCGATCACCTCATCGGTGAGGTCGCGGACCACGACGTCGTATCCGCCGACGGCCATGACCTGGGCGATCCCGCCCCCCATCACGCCGCCACCAACACGCCGATGGTCCGCACATCTTCAAACTTCATGCTGCTCCCCTGCCTCCCCAAGCGGTCGCTCGGCCTGCTGGACTCGCGTTACCCCGACAGCTGGCCGGCCCGTCACCCGGTCAGTTCCCTGTGTCGTCACCCTGCTCCCCCGCCTCATAGCAGACACGGCCCTCGACCAGTGTCAGGTCGATGGGCAGGTCACGGAGGGCTGTGGTCGGCACGCGCCGGATGTCCTCGGACAGGACCACCAGGTCGGCGTACTTGCCGACCTCGATGCTGCCCTTGCGGTCCTCGGCGAACTCGGCATAGGCGCCGTTGATCGTGTGCATGCGGAGTGCGGTCTCAAGATCCACCCGCTCGTCGGGGCCGCAGACATCACCTGCTCGCGTTGCGCGGGTGAGGGCCTGTTCGATTCCGAAGAGCGGGCGATAGTCGGTCACCGGCGCGTCCGACGAGCCGGCAACGACGCCTCCGCCGGAGATGATCGATCGGGCCGGGAACATCACGTCGGCGCGTGGCCTCCCGTAGTTCTCGATGTAGCCGTCGCCGAACTCCCAGAAGAAGGCCGGCTGCATCGCCGGGACGATTCCCTGGGCGAGGACTCGCCGCTGGAGGTCGGGCGGCGTGATGCCGCAGTGGTCGATCCGGTGGCGAAGTCCGTTCCGCGGCTCACGGGCCTGTGCCCGTGCCATCGCATCGAGGGTCTGCTCGATCGCGCGGTCGCCGACGGCGTGGACCGTACACTGCCAGCCGTTGCGGTGGGCGCGGCCGATCAGATCGTCGAGTTCGTCCTGTTGCCAGTAGAGGATGCCGGAGTCGTCGGGATCGGCATGGTAGGGGTCGCGGGTGGCCGCGGTCGGTCCTGAACTCGAGCCGTCGGTCATCACCTTGAACGCGCCGATACGGAGACGGTCGCTACCGAAGCCCGTGCGCAGTCCCGTCTCGTTGAGGAGCCCGACCAGCGGGTGGTTCAGCGTGTTGACGGTTGCGAAGGCGTAGAGCCGCACCTGGATCTGCCCCTCGGCAACGAGTTCTGTGGCGATGTCCATCGCTGGTCCGAGGAGGCCGCCGGCATCCTGCACGCTGGTCAGCCCGCTCGCCAGATCCGAACGGTTGGCGGACAGCAGGTGCTCTCGCAGGTCGTCGGGCCCGGGCGCCGACACCGTTCGGAAAGCGGTAGCCGATCGCTCCAGGCAGACGCCGGTAATGCTTCCGTCCGGAGAGCGCTCGAAGCGGCCGCCCTGGGGATCGGCGGCGTCAAGGGTCAGTCCGGCGACCTCGATCGCTTTCGTGTTGACGGCGACGATGTGACCGCAGGTGCGAGTCAGGATGACCGGGTGCTCAGGTGATACGGCATCGAGGTCAAAGCGGTTGGGATGACGCTGCTCAACCAGCCGGGAGTGATCGTAGCCGCGCCCGCGGATCCAGGTTCCGACCGGCGTCTGCCGAACCCGCCGGTCCACCTCGGCGACGATCGCGGAGATCGAGTCCATGCCCGGCGCCTTGCAGTCGATCGCAAACTGAGCTCCACCGACCCCGGTGAAGTGCTGGTGCGCGTCGATGAAGCCGGGCGTCAGCGAGCGGCCACCGAGATCGACCCGGCGCGTGCCCGCTCCGGCGGTGGCATTGACCCGGGCGTTCGAGCCGACTGCCAGGATCCGCCCGTCCGAGACCGCCACGGCCTCGGCGATTGAATTCTCCCGATCGACGGTGTGGACGACGCCGCCGGTGAGCACCAGGTCCGCTCGTTGACCGGGCATGAGATGCTCCTTCGCTCTCTGCGGGCTTCTTGAAGATCGGGGCGTTGGCCCATCTTAGGGGTGACCGGTCCAACGATCCCGCGCAGGCTGGTAGCGTGCCGCCCCCGCGATCGGCGCACCGCCTGTCGCAGCGAGGGGTCTCGTCATGGTTGCGGGCAGCTCAGCTATAGACGAACTCGGGCCCGTCAAGATCGATCGCCGGAATCTCGTCCTTCTCGCTCCAGTAGTCCTGCGTGTGTTGCCACTCTCGCTTGTCGCCACGCTTGGGCAGAAGGTCCATCGCCCGCATCAGGTAGCCCGGGTTGAAGTTCTCGGGATCGATCCAGGGGAGGAGTGCCATGTCGCTGTCTTCTTCCCGGAGCCTGATGTCGACCCGTGTCGCGCCGCGCTTCGCCATGTGGCCGAGCAGTCGGCAGACGAAGTCCGCGAGGAGGTCGGCACGGAGCGTCCAGCTGGCACGAAAGTAACCGAAGACCCAGAGGAGATTGGGGATGGCGGTGAACATCATGCCGCGGTAGGTGACGCTCTCTGAGAAGTCGAGCGGCTCCCCGTCGATCTCGAAGTCGATGTCGCCGAGTACGTTCATGTTGAAGCCGGTCGCGGTGACGACGATGTCGGCACGCAACTCCGCTCCCGAGCGGAGCCGGATGCCGGAGGGCGTGAACCGCTCGATCTGGTCGGTCGAGACCGATGCCCGACCAGATCGAATCGCGCGCAACAGATCACCGTCGGGGATGAAGGCGATGCGCTGTCGCCATGGGCGATAGCTGGGCGTGAAGTGGGTCTCGATGTCGTAGTCCGGGCCAAGGAAGCGACGAACGGCGCCGAGCAGTTCCCGCCGTACCTCCTCGGGCTCATCACGCGCGCGCCTCGTGAACTTGTCCTGATCGAGGAGGATCTGCCGGCGCACGATTTCGTGAATCCACTCCTCGTCGATGTCGAGCTCACGGAGGGTGTCCGCGATGTCGCTGCGGTTTCGTCCGGGAATGTAGTAGGTGGGTGATCTCTGCAGCACGGTAACGTGCTCGCAGCTGTCGGCGATCGCCGGGACCAGGGTTGCGGCCGTCGCCCCTGAGCCGATGACGACCACGTGTTTCCCTGAGTAGTCGAGGTCCTCGGGCCAGCTCTGCGGGTGTATGAGCTCGCCCTCATAGTCCTCCATACCCGGCCAGGTCGGCGTGTAGCCCTCGGAGTGACGGTAGTAGCCCTGGCACATCCACAGGAAGTTCGCCGTGAATCGGTGCACCGTGCCGCTCTCGGTCTCGGTCGCCTCGACGGTCCAGAGGTGGTCGGCGCTTGACCAGCGGGCGCTTGTGATGCGGTGGTGGTAACGGATGTGCTGCGCGAGGTCGTTCTCTTCGATCACCTCACCCATGTAGGAGAGGATCTCCTGAGCGGTGGCGATCGGGGCACTGCGCCACGGCTTGAAGCGGTAGCCGAACGTGTAGAGGTCGCTGTCCGACCGGATACCGGGGTAGCGGTGGGTCACCCACGTGCCGCCGAAGGTTGCGAGCGCGTCCAGCACGACGAAACTGGTGCCGGGCAGCTGCTTGGTGAGGTGATAGGCGCCGCCGACACCGGAGATGCCGGCGCCGACGATCAGGACGTCGAACGGTTCGGTCGTCGTCTCGCCGCTCTCGCTTCCGCTCACCGTCGCTGCGGTCGTCGTCATCGGCGTCTCTCCCGCGGCAGCCGCTGCATGCTCGGCTTGGTGACGGCGGTAGATCCGAGTGTATGTGCTGGCCGGGAGCGGTCCAGCCGCCTCCCTCCCTAGACCCCTTCGATCTGTGGAAGCGGGTATTGCTGTAGCCCGATCGTCTGCGGCCACAGCTTAAAGACACGGTCGATCTCCCACAGCGGGCGCTCTGAGTAGAGAAAGCGCTCGCGGACCGGGTCCTCGTAAAGACTGATGCGATGACCGGAGACGCCGAAGATGCGTCCGTTTGCGATGCCTCCCTCAGCGGAGGCGAGCCAGACCAGGAGCGGCGCGACGTTGCGTGGGTCTCGGGCAGTGCCGGCCGCCCGGCTACTCTCGCCGTCGCCGGCGCCAGGGCCGCGGTCGGTCATCCGAGTCGATGCCAGCGGTGCGACGCAGTTCGAGGTCACGCCGTAGCGCGCGAGGGCCCGCGCGTTGGAACGCATCAGACCGAGCTTGCCGGCCTGGGCGGCTGCGTAGTTTGCCTGGCCGGGCCCGCCGCTGATCCCGGCATCGGAGGTGAAGTAGATGATCCGACCTGTCGACTCGCGCTGCTGACGCCACACAATCGAGGCGAATCGCGTGACCGCGAAGCAACCCTTGAGATGTGCTTGGATCACACCGTCCCAGTCGTCCTCGGTCATGTTGAAGACCATCCGTTCGCGTAGGATCCCCTGCGCGCAGACCAGGACGTCGAGCCCGCCGTAGGCGTCGAGCGTGATCCTGACCAGCTCCTCGGCGACCGACATCTCTGCGATGTCGCCGACGAACGGGATAGCCTCTCCTCCGTCCGCCCTGATCTGATCGACGACCGCTTGCGGGCGGGTCGGATCGGCTGCGACTCGACCCTCGACATCGCCACCGGTGTCGGCGACGACGACGCTGGCCCCCTGCTCGGCGAACGTTCGGGAGACCCATGAGCCCATGCCGCCCGCACCGCCGCAAATGATCGCGACCCTGCCCGTGAGGTGTTGCTCTGCCATCTTGCCAGGCCTCTCTGCGCGTCTACCGTGCTCGTCTCGCGGACCTCAGGGGAGTTCCGTATAAGGGAGGGGGAAGCCGTTCCCGGCGAGCGTCTCCGGCATCACCCGGAAGAGCGTGTCGATGTCCCAGAGCGGATCCTCGTAGTAGATCGAGCTGCTCCAACGGGGCTCACGCCACATCGTGATGCGGTTGCCGGTGGCGCCGACGATGCGCCCCGTGATCTCCGCTCCCGCTCCGGAAGCCAGATAGACGATCGCCGGCGTGACATTGCGGGGGTCATCCTGGCTCCCGGCCGCATCGGCAGAGGTCTTGATGCCGGCCGGATCGGTGCCCTCGATCACGCCGAGGCCGCGGTCGGTCATGCGCGTTGAGGCCTGCGGAGAGATGCAGTTGGCCGTCACACCGTAGCGACCGAGCTCCTTGGCCACCGTCAGCATGAGACCAACCTTGCCGGCCTGAGCCGCTGAGTAGTTCGCCTGACCGGAGCCGCCGCGGATGCCGTCGGTCGAGGTGAAGTAGATGATTCGCCCACCGCGCTGTCGCTCGCTGCGCCAGTAGATGGAGGCGAACTTCGTTGGTGCCCAGCAGCCCTTGAGATGGGCACGCACGACGCCGTCCCACTCCTCTTCGGTCATGTTGAAGATCATTCGCTCGCGCAGGATGCCGTGAGCGCAGACGAGGATGTCGAGTCCGCCGTAACCATCGAGCGTAGTGCGGACGAGCTGCTCGGCCGTATCGACATCGGCGATATCCCCGATGAACGCGGACGCCTCGCCGCCCTCATGACGGATCTGCTCGACGACGGCGTTGGGGCGGCTCGGGTCGACGCCGAAGCGGCCTTCAACATCGGCGCCGGTGTCGGCGACGACGACGCTCGCGCCCTGCTCGGCGAAGACCCGGGAGATCCAGCTCCCCATGCCACCGGCGCCACCGGTCACGATCGCAACCTTGCCCTCAAGGTGTCGCTCAGACATCTTGCCCTCCCTCAGGCGAGAGGAGCGGCGAGCACCCTCGCACCTGCCTCTCCCCTGAGGCCACACCAACGACCTCGATATTGCCGGACGCGCCATCGGTGGTGGAGAAGCCGCGCAAGTGGGGCTGCCCGATCCCGCTCTTGGGTCCGGTGGTGGCTCCCCGACGAGGACTCGAACCTCGAACCTAGCGGTTAACAGCCGCTCGCTCTACCGATTGAGCTATCGGGGATCGGCTCCACAAGCCTGACAGGGGCGACGTTCTCAGACAACCCCGGCCAGGCGCTCCAGTGTACGGCAGCGGACAGCGGGGCCGTGACGACCGTCGCCGATCGTCGGGCGGTCCCGGAACGGCCGGAGGCAGAGTCCTGGGCGGCCGTGAGGCACCACACTGCCGCGCCGCCCACTATCATCGCCGAGAGTCGTGGCTGAGACGGGCGAAGGGGTAGCTGTCACCGTGATCGGAGAAGACCGCGACACTCGACCCCTGGCCGGTCTCCGGATCCTGGAGGTTGGTGGGTCGGTGGCGGCTGCGGGGGCGACGAAGACACTGAGTGACTTCGGCGCCGACGTGATCAAGCTGGAACCACTGGCAGGTGGTGAGGTGCGCCGCCTCGCCCCCTTCCCGGGCGACCGTCCGCACCTTGATCGAGGCGCCTACCACCTCGCACTGGACACCGGGAAACGCTCACTCGGCGTTGACCTCTCGACCCTGTCGGGGCAACACGTCCTCCTCGACCTGGCGCGGGGCGCCGAGGCGGCGGTGATTCACCTACCGCCCGGCGATGCGTCACCCCTGATCGCCCGTCTTGAGTCGCTCGGTCAGGAGGCTCCGACGGTTCTCGCGATGACACCGCATGGGCTGGCGGGGCCATTCTCCGGGCGCGAGGAGGACGACCTCTCGATCTTCGCCCACTCGAACCGGATGCTCAGGCACTCGTTCACCGGTGACGAACCTCTGCGCTACGGGCCCTATGTCGCCACCCTTCAGTGGGCGGCCACGGCCAGCGGCGTGCTGCTCGCCGTGATCTGGGGGCGCCGCCGTGATGGTCTGCGCAGAACGGTCGAGGTGCCGGCTGTGGAAGCGATCAGCGGGAACGTCGACTCCTGGTTCGTACCGTGGCTCTTCTCCGGCATCGATCCGCCACGTGGGCCGGGCGTTCAAGCAGGGTATCCGACCGGATTCTTCCAGTGCAGCGACGGACTCCTCATCTTCGCCGCCGGGACCGATCCGTTCTTTAGTCGCCTCTGCCAGGCGATCGGTCGACCCGAGTTGGCGGCAGATCCAAGGTTCCGCGATCCGCTCGAGAAGCCCAACCACTATGACGAATTTATGGAGCATCTTGGGCCATACCTGGCGGCTCGCACGCGGTACGAGGCGTTCTCGGAGCTTCAAGAACACGGCGTGATGTGTGCGCCCCTGCTCGATATCTCGGAGACGATGAGTGATCCACAGTCGGTCGCCCGCGGGTCGTTCGTGACGGTCGAACAGCGGGCGGGCGTCGGCACGCAGACGCTGCACGGCCCACCCTTCCGGATGCACGACCAGAGCGGTGGGCCGGCGTGGCAACTGAGGGCGGCGCCCGTGCTCGGTGAACACACGTCGGAGCTGCTCACCGAAGCTGGCTACTCGGCGGACGAGCAGATCGCGCTCTTCCGAGCCGGGGTCACGATATGACGAGTAGCGTGCTCACTGGTCTGCGAGTGGTGGACATGACCGAGGTCTGGGCCGGTCCGATGGGCTCGTCCTTCCTCGGCGATCTTGGAGCTGACGTGGTCAAGATCGAATCGTTCCCTCGTCGATCCGCGGTGACCCGGACCACCCCTCCGGTCGCGGGTGGGGATCCATCCGACCCGCCCTGGGAGCGGATCGCGATCCATCACATCTCGAACCGCAACAAGCGGAACCTCGCGCTGAACATCCGGACAGAACAGGGCGCTGGCATTCTTCGCCAGCTGATTGGCCGTGCCGACGTCATGGTCGAGGGCTACTCAGCTGGCACCATCGAGAAGCTCGGTTTCGGCTGGGAAGCCGTACGCCAGCTGAACGGGCAGCTGATCATGCTCTCGATGCCCGGCTGGGGCGTGGAGGGCCCCTACCAGGGCTACGTCACCCTGGGCTCGGGACTCGACGCCACCATCGGGCACGCCGCCGTGCGCGGCTACCCGGATCGCCCGCTCGAACAGATCCTCCCGATCTTCCACAGCGACGCCACCGGGGCGATCACCCTGGTGAGCGCCGTGATGTCGGGGCTCTTCCAACGCGAGGCGACGCGAAGCGGTGTCTTTATCGATCTGTCGCAGGCAGAGGCGTTGGCCTGGCAACTCCCCGGGCTGCTCGCCGAGTACACGCTCAATGGCCGCTTGCCCGCGCGCCTCGGTAACCGCGATCGGTACGTAGTGCCTCACGGCTGCTATCGGGCGGGGGGCGGCGCTGCCAGTGACGCAACGGTGATGCACGCGGAGGGCAGCCGGGAGGCATCGTGGGTGGTGATTGAGGCCCGGACCGACCACGAGTGGGGTGGTGTGGCCAGAGCGGCCGGACACCCCGAGTGGGCGGCGGCGGGTCATCCTTGGGCAACGGTCGTTGGGCGCATGCGCGCTCGTGAGGCGATCGATCTGGAGCTCGCCGATTATGCCGCCGGCGACACTGCCGAGAACATCGCACGCGCCGTCGTGGAGCGGGGTGGCGTCGCCTCGCCCGTCAATCACCACTCAGCGCTGGTCAGCAGTCCCCAACTCACCGAGCGCGGCTGGCTGCAGCCGGTCGAGCACCGCTACATGGGACTGCAACTCATGCACGGTCTCCCATGGTCGATTGAACCGGATGCGTCGCTGATTGAGCGTGCAACCGGGCTGCTCGGCGAGCACAATCGGGAGGTGCTGACTGAGCTCGGCCTGTCGGAGGACGAGATCAGTTCGCTGGAAGCCGAGGGAGTGATCGGGGACTCGTACCCGGCCGGCTGAGTCGCGACGATGCTCCTGTGCCCGTCGGCTCAACTGCGCACTCAAGCGGCGTCTGCCGGTGGCCTCGGTCTGGGCAGCCTCACCGGCGGGGGTCCGGTGTCCCGAGGGTCTGTGCGCGTTCCACCCGGCGCCCGAGCTCTTTCCGCAACTCCCGCAGCCGACGACGGGCCGGTGTGAGCGTGACCCCCCTCAGGTTCAGTGGTGGATCGAAGTGCTCCATCGCCGCGCGCTCGGCTTCGGCGACCAGCTCGCGCTGGCCAACGGGGAAGATGGCGACCTCAAGATGGTCACGCATCCAGTCGGGCACAACCCGTCTCGTCGTGACCGCACGGGGGTTCGGATTCGCGGCCGAGAATCCCGGATCGCTCAACGGGATCGCGGTCACACTCCGGCGAAGCGTCGAACTACGGTCGTTGCCGCGGAGATGGTTGCCCAAGACTCGGCCGGCAAGAGTCTGGCTCGACCTCATACCCCTGCCTTGCCGACATAGATGAGCGGGGGGTCTCCGCTTCAAGGGCCTCTTCGATCATCTGTCGCGCGGCCTCGTCGGCCCACCAGGCGTAGACGCCGAAGCGGGTGGTGCCGGGGCCGTCCCTGCGGAATGCGCTCGCCGCCTCCGCTTGCCCGCGGTCACCGATCGCCAGAACGAGCTCCGCCCAGTCCATACGCTCTCCATCCTGAGCCGCTGGTGCAGCCACGGGTGTGCGCCTTGAAGTCGAAGGGATGGTAGCGCGATGACGTGACCACTCTGGAGACGTGCTCGTCGCTGCCAGCCGGTGCAAGTCCGGTCCGGGTAGCTGTCTACCGGGTGCAACCGAGCCGGCGGGTCTGGATAGCCAAGCCCGGACGGACGGAGAAGCGCCCGCTCTCGATTCCTGCGGTCCGCGACCGCATCGTGCAGGCGGCGCTGAAGCTAGTGATGAAGCCGGTCTTTGAGGCCGATTTTCTGTCGTGCAGTTTCGGTTTCCGCCCGAAGCGGACGGCCCACGACGCCTTGCAGGTTCTCATCAATGAGACGGTGCGAGGCAGGCGGTGGGTGGTGGAGACGGATATCGCTTCATGCTTTGAGGCGATACCGCATGACCGATTGATGGCGGCCGTAGAGGAGCGGATATGTGACCGTCACCTCCTGAAGCTGGTGCGGGCGACGCTCCGCGCCGGGGTGATGGAGTCAGGGGTGGTTCGGCACAACGTGACGGGCACGCCGCAGGGCGGGGTGCCCGTCTCCGCTGCTGGCCAACGTCTACCTGCACCGGCTGGACCGGGCATGGGAGAGGGAGGGCCGGGGTGTGCTGGTGCGCTATGCCGACGACCTGGTGGTGCTCTGCCGGAGGCGAGAGGAAGCGGAGCGGGCACTGGCCTTGATGAGGCAGTTGCTCGGTGAGCTTGGCTTGGAGCTGAAGGCGGAGAAGACGCGCATTGTGCACCTGACGGAAGGAGGCGAGGGGCTCGACTTTCTCGGCTTCGAGCATCGTTGGGTGCGCGCGCGTCGCGGCACAGGCCGGTTACCTCTTACGCCAGCCCTCACGGGGAGCGATGCAGCGGGCGCGCGACCGCATCCGTGAACTGACGGAGCGGCGGCGTCTGCGGGAGCGTCCCGAGCGCATTGTTGCGCAGGTAAACCGCTATCTCCGCGGCTGGGCGGGCTATTTCCGTTATGGCCATTCGGCGGAGCGGTTCGGTGCGATTCACTATTATGCCGCGTGGCGACTCGTTCTGTGGACGGGGGAGCTGCGTCGCTGGCGTATCCGTCACCGGGTGAACCCGGTTCCCTTCGCGAATCAACTCGGTCTGCTCGCGCTCAGTGGATGGGTCGTCTCGCCATGGCCGTACCAGTCATGGCGGGGGATCAGGTCGCATGCCGCCCGGTGAAGGGCATCGGTGAGCCGTGTGCGGGCAAACCGCATGCACGGTTCGACGGGCAGGGGCTGGAAACGGGCAGGCTATGGCACGTGGAGTTGGGCACCACCGGGAAACCGGCTTGGAACATAAGCGTCACTGCCTCAGGCCGCACCGCGCCAGCCCCTGACCCTACGGCGTGAATGGCATCCGGCGGGCAGGCCTCCAGCGGTCCTGGTCCACGATTTTTCCAAGCGATGTCGAGGGGAAGGCGATCCCGTACGGCGTCTACGACATGGCGCGCAACGAAGCCTGGGTGAGTGTGGGACAGGACCACGACACTCCCGCCTTTGCGGTGGCGTCGATTCGCCACTGGTGGAGCCGGATGGGCCGGGACGCCTACCCGACGGCGACGACCTTGCTGATCACCGCCGATGGGGGCGGCAGCAACGGGTATCGTTCGCGCGCCTGGAAGCATGAGCTCCAACAGCTGGCCGACGACACGCGCCTCGAGATAGAGGTGAGCCACTTCCCGCCCGGAACCAGCAAGTGGAACAAGATCGAGCACCGGCTCTTCTGTCACATCACGGCCAATTGGCGCGGCACTCCGCTTGCAACCTATGAAACCATCGTCGACCGCATCGGCAGTACACGGACGGCGGCTGGTCTCCGGGTCCGGGCCGAACTCGATACGGGCGAGTACCCGACCGGTCTGGCGGTCACGATCACGTCACCGTCAGCGTGGCCAGCCTGGTCCGTGATGCGTTCCACCGGGAGTGGAACTACAAGCTCTTACCTTGATAGAGAAGTCAACGACTTCATATTGATCACTCGCCTTACGGTCCTGGGGTGTCTCCCGGGGGGACATTGGGGATATCGAGCGCGCATACCTCGACTTCCGCGACGAGGTGAGCACGGGGTTCGGGCGAGAACCGTCGGAGGCGCTGTGGGCGCTGGTCGCTCCGTTCTTGGCCGCCAAGCATGATCCTCCAGCGCGCCCAGCGGGGGCTGAGGTCGCGAACGGTCTCTCGCGCCCACGTGAGCGTGGAGGACGTGACGCAGGACCCGGGATGACCGGGATGGCCGAGCGCGGCGCATCATCACCGCATTCATGGTGTGAGTTGCGGGCCCGTTCACAGCCCGTTCGCTCCATGACGAACCACCGCGGGTTTGTGCATGCCATCAAGCCAGCACCCCCGATACGGGCCGGCCAACCGGCTCGGATGGAAACGCGAGTCCGAACTCCGTCGGCGGAGTTGGCGGCTCGGTCTTGAGACCCTGGCGTGACCAGGAAGTTCAAGATGCAGCGGTGCTGCACGCAGCAGCACGGCTGGCTGGCATCGAGGAGGAACCGGTCATGTGCATGAACACTACGTACGTGGAGATGCAGGCTACCCTCGCTGGATGAAACTGCTTCCGCTCATGGCCGCGAGGCGACGATCGAGATCGCGCGCAGCCTCTAGGGACGCTCTGAACTGGCCGCGAAATGCGGCCGATCAGGCTCTTCTGGGGCGTTCAATCGCTTGATGGTCAGGAATGCGGCCTGATCGGGGCTCGCGAGCGGCTCTGCGAGTGCCGTTTGGCGCTCGCTGCGGGATTCTGGGCGCACTGCGCCGTTGTTACGCAGCAAGTTGGCGCTCCGCTCGAACCATGTTGGCCAGCCCCAACAGCAACGCGAGCCGCTGCGTGTTCTTGAACAATCCGCGGTAGCGGACCTTGGCGTAGCCGAAGCGCACCTTCACGATCTGGAACGGATGCTCGACCTTCGCACACACGGAGGCCTTGCGCTTCTCTTCGAGCCACTCCTCACCCTCCCGGTCGAGCAGTCGCCGCTTGCCCGGTCGCATGGCAACCTGCCACTGCACCGCACGCTCGCGCTGCTCCAGACGTTTTCCGATGCCCTGGTAGCCCGCATCGCCACAGACCAGCCTTTCGTTGCCGTGCAGCAGGTCGGGCGCCGCGGTGATGTCGCTCACGTTCGCCGCCGTCGTGTGGAGGCTGTGCACGATGCCGCTCTCAGAGTCCACCCCGATGTGCAACTTCATCCCGAAGTACCACTGGTTTCCCTTGCGCGTCTGGTGCATCTCGGGATCCCGTGCTCTGGCCCGATTCCTGGTCGACGAGGGGGCGCTGATGATACTGGCATCAACCACAGTCCCCTGTCTCAACTGCAGTCCTTCCGCCTCCAGATGGCGGTTGATCTCCTCGAGCAACCCCCTCCCCAGCGCGGCCGCCTCCAGCCGGTGGCGGAAGTTGAGAATCGTCGTCTCATCGGGGATCGCGTCCGATAGCCTGAGCCCCACGAAGCGCTGCACGGTGAGATTCTCGTACAGCGCGTCCTCCATCGCCGGGTCGCTGAGGTTGTCGACCAGTTGCACGATGTGCACCCGCAGCATCAGTGACAGTGGGTAGGGCTGGCGCCCCCGTCCCGGCATCGGGTAGTGGGGCGCAATGCGCTGCTCGAGTTGCCGCCACGGAACCAGCCGATCGTTCCAGAAACCGCTCCCGGCGAGTCGTTCGCTTCTTCGCGTCGTAGTACAGCTCCGCGAACGTTGCCTCGCCCATCGCGCTCACCTCGTCATCTGGTCGAATGCCATACCATCCCGTGTAGGCATCTTAACAGATCATGCGGGTCTGTTCAGAGCGTCCCTAACCGAACAGCGGGGCAGTGAGCAGGTGGATTGGCGTGGTCGCCTGATCAAACTCGCCCAGGATTCTGGTCCCGAGGGAGGCCTGCCGGTGGTTCCGAGGTTGTGTCGCCCGCCGACGCTTGCGACCTTCGTTCTGTCGATGGTAACTGTCTTGGTAGCGCTCGCCTGCAGCGAGCGGATCACGTACACCCTGACGGTGACGGCGACGGGCGACGGCACGGTGACTCCCGACGGGACGACGACGCAGTACGAGAGCGACGAGGTGACGCTCCGGGCGAGCTGGTCGGACGCGACGCACAGCTTCGATGGCTGGGGCGGCGAATGTAGCGGCACGGCTTCGACTTGCCTGCTGACGATGGATGCGAACAAGAGCGTGACGGCGACCTTCACGGCGCTGCCGCTTCGCTACGACACGCTCGATATCACCGGCGCCGTGGCGACGGGGGGGGGGGGGGGGCTACGCGTTCCTCGTGACGGCAGGCGACCCGGCGAGCGCCATCGACAACTTCGGCTATTCCTTCCCGGCCGCCGCCGAGCTGCGGATCCACCCGACCGATGCGAGCGGGAAATCTCGAGCAACCTTCTACGACACGGTGCAGGTCGGCGACACGTTCGACTACTGGACCAACAATCCCTATTGCGGTTTCCGGTTCAGCGTGACGAGCGCCGTCACTGCTGCAACCGGCGGAACCGCTTACGGAACGTTCGGCCTTGAGTCGGTGGCTTCCCCCTGGGGTGGTGCGAGGAGGGCGTCGACGATCCCGGCGCCGTCAGAGATGTGGAGTTCTCGTGGGGCCCACGCCCGGGCTGGCCGGGCGTCGACGGGGTGCGGGTGATGATCCCGGGAGAGCCGGTCGACGCGGGAACCTATCGCGTGAACCCGTCGTTCCCCTACGTCATCGACGTGCCTGCCGGCATTGAGATCTTGGCGAAGGGCTTCGTAATCCTGACACTCCATCCCGACACTCCCGCCCCGGGTGTGTCAACACACATCCTGCCGCTGCAGGATATGGCCACGGGTGCGGTGCTCTCGATCGACGCGGAGACCGGCCTCGAGGCTGAGCGGTTCGGTACGACGCCCGCGGTGGATGCCATGTTTGATCAGATCATCGCGTCAATCCGAACCGTCGACTAGGGGACGTTCGAAGATGAGCCTTCGCCTGCGACTCGGTATTGCATCCCTGTCGTTCATCTCGATGTTCGTTGTTACCCTCGCAATTCTTGCCGAATTCCCCGGACGCGCAGGTGTCAACGCGGGCCACGATGACCCCGGCACATCTCATCTTTCGCACGGCTTCATCGCGCGCAACGTGGTCCTCGGTAACCCCATCAAGGTTTGCACCAACGTTCTCCCGACTTCCACTGAGCTGGCAATTGGAGGTTGGAACAGTCGCCTGCTTCAGGCCGCACCGCGCCAGCCCCTGACCCTACAGGCGCTCGGGAAGGCCCCGAGGGGCAGCGACAGATACCTGCTACTGGGTGTCGGTCGATCGCAGGCCTCGTGACCCGCGACCGGTATTCTCCTGGCAGGCTGGCGTATGCGCGGCGTGAGACTGAGCTGCGATGGATGCCAGGCCGGGATTCGAACCCGGACTAAGGGATTCAAAGTCCCGTGTGCTACCGTTACACTACCCGGCACCGTGACGACGGCCCTCGGGGGGCCTCTCCCGATTCTACCCACTGATCGCGTTCCGACTGTTTATCGTCCACCGTTCGCGTGCGGTAGCGGGGCCATCGGCCATGCCGGGCGTTTCAGCGCCAGCGTTACGCACCCGACGTGGCATCTGGGCGCTCGGTGAAGTAGCTCCGAATTCGCCGAGGTGTGATCGCCAGAGTGAGCAGATTTGGCGCATTGGTACGCCACTCCTCGAGTACCTCACGCTGGGCGCCGGTGAGAGGCCAGTAGCGGTGGGCCATCCGCTCGGCCAGTTCGAATCCACCCTCCGAGCTGATCTCGATCGGTCCCTCGATCGAGACCCAGGCCTCGGGTTCACCGGTCGGGTTGGCGACCAGCAGTGAGGCCTGTGGATTGCGCCTGATGCGCGCAAGCTTGGGCGATCCCTCGGGGGTGAACATTCGCGCCTGTTCCCCGTCCCACTCAAACCAGATCGGCACGGAGATGGGGGTGCCGGCCCCCGAGAGGGTGGTCAGGACAGCGACGCGAGGCTCACGAAGGAAGCGGTCGCGGTCTTCGGTGACGAGGACGGACATGTCGTTGCTCCAGCGTTCAGGGCCGTCGGCGCCTGCCGGTGAGGCAGTTCGCTTGGGCGATTCGCGCGTTCGTTGCGGTTCGGTGTTCAGACATGTCAGCCGCCGAGGTGGCGAGCGAGGAAGGCGATCGAGGCTTCCAGTGCTTCTGGCGCACGCACGGCGTGAAGCCCGGGGAAGGTGTGGAGCTCCTTCTCCGGGGAGCCGATCATGTCGAACAGGAAGAGCGAGCTGTAGCGGTCGAAGCGCTCGTCATCCCACTGCACGTGGAAGTAGACGGGGCACGTGATCTGGGGTGCCGCGGCCCTCAGGTGGGGGGCGATGTGGCTCCGGTCCACGCTCGACCCGGTCAGGCCGGCCTTTCCCAACGCTGCTGCCCGGATCCTCGGTTCAGCGGCGACCAGGGGCATCCCGAACATCGTTCCCATCGACATTCCCCAGTAGCCGACGTGTTCGGCATCCAACTCAGGGAGCTCGCTGAGGGCGTCAAGCGTGGCCTGCCAGTCGGCGACCATCTCCCCGACGTTGTTCGGCCGCTGCCAGATCGCCCGGTAGGCCGGATCAGTCGTGTCGGTCAGGCCACCCCGATCACCGTGGCCCGGCCCGTCGATCGCTGCTGCGGCGAAGCCACGGTCACGCGCGAGACGAGTGGCGAGTTCGACCATCCGCTCGCTGCGCTTGTCGCCGCTGCCGCCGTGACCCATGAGCACCAGCGGGGCGGCGCGTACGACTGAGGTCGGCGCCCAGAGGATCCCCGGAATCCTCTGACCGTCGCGCAGCACGTCGAAGCGACGTTCGGTGACACGCCCGGCGCGGGCCGCTTCACCGGTGAAGGTCAGAGATGGGCTGATCGTCGTCATGTCGGGCTCCTCACTGACCGTCGCTGTGACGTTAACCGCTGACCGAATCGCCGTCACACCCCCGCGGTCGCGCCGAGTTGATTCCAGGCACCGGTCGAGCACTGCACGGCGATCTGTGGGTCACCCCCGCAGGATCTGCCTCGCGGTCTCCCGCGCCTCTTCGATTGACTCAACGAAGCGATCCCGTCGGACGCGACCGAGCGCATCGAGGCCGTGGATGGTGGTGGCAGCCGGACCCGACAGTCCCATCACGATGCACTCGGTCTCCTGTTCCATGGCGCTGTCGACCAACGACTCAATCACGAGGGCGGCGCTGTCATCCATGTAGACGGTCTCGGAGAAGTCGAGGATCACGACGTCGTGGTCCCGGATATCTACGCTGATCGCGCTGCTCAGCCTGTGCGCCGATGCGACTGTGAAGCTGCCGTGGAGCGATACCAGCCCGACATGGGCGTCGAACCGGTCGACTTCGCCGCGCTCTCCCTGCTCGCCGAGGAACGTGCTGTCCAGCAACGGCACAGAAACCACGCGGTCCAATTCGAGGCGCTCGAACTGTCGCGCGCTGGCCATGCCAGCAGCGATCAGACCGACCGTGACGGCGGTCACGATGTCGAGGAAGATCGTGAGCACGAGCGTGATCACCATCACGAGGACGTACTCCCGCTGCATGCGGGGAGCCCGTGTGACGAAGCGCCAGTCGATGATGTCCCACCCGACCTTGATCAGGATCCCCGCGAGTGCCGCGTGCGGAATCGATTCGACGTATCGACCGAGACCGAGGACCAGCGCGAAGAGGACGGCCGCCCGCACCACACCGGAGACCTGTGTGCGCCCTCCGGCGCGAATGTTGACGACCGTGCCCGGCGTGGCCCCGGCGCCGGGCAAGGCTCCCAGAAACCCCGCCACCATGTTGCCAATGCCCTGGCCCATCAGCTCGCGGTTCGGGTTGTGCCGGGTCCGCGTGAGCGAATCAGCGATGAGCGAGGTCAGGAGACTGTCGATCGAGCCGAGCAGGGCGATGATCAGTGCTGGCTGCAGCGACCCCGCGAGGACGCCGAGGGAGAGCGCCGGCAGCCGGAACTCGGGAAGCCCGGTGGGGATCTCGCCGATCACCGGTGTCTCGGTCAACCACACGAGACTGAGCAATGTTCCGGCGATGAGCGCCGCCAGGACGGGCGGCATGAGCACCCGCAGCTGTTTCGGCCAGGCTACCCCGACAATCACCGTGGTGAGGGCGACCACGAGTGCGTGGACGTTGAGATCGCCGATCGCGCTTGGCCACTCTCGGATCGTTGCGAGCGCTCCACCGGAGGCCACCGGCGCACCGATGAACGGAAGCGTCTGCACCAGGATCACGATGATGCCGATGCCGGTCATGAAGCCCGATATCACCGAGGAGGGTGTGTAGGCGACGAAGCGGCCGATCCGCAGCAGGCCGAGGAGAACCTGCAGCAAGCCCGCGAGAATGACGACCGTGAACGCCTCGGGGAGTGAGTCGGCATGGCTGGTGACGATCACCGCGATTGCGACTGACATCGGAGCGGTTGGCCCCGATATCTGTGATCGCGTTCCCCCGAACACTGCCGCGAAGAAGCCCACGGCGACGGCTCCGTACATACCCGCGATCGCTCCGAGACCGGAAGCGACGCCGAAGGCCAGCGCCACCGGCAGGCCGACCACGCCTGCGGTGACGCCACCAAAGAGATCGCCTCGGAGAGTGGTGGCGCTGTAACTCATGACCGTGAGCTTCGATGACGCCGCGTCCCAGCCAGGGCGCAGACGTGACGAGAGCGTGGCCCTCCCGGCGCGAGAGTCCCCACCGCGGGCCCCATCACGCTCGCGTGTCCGCGCCCGGCGTGGACCCTGTCGCAGCTCACCGGCGCTTCTTCCCGCAGCTGAGTGGGCGAGGCGCCCTGCAGGCTCGGCTTCCCTGTCGGTCGGGGCTCGTTGGCCAGCGCGCAGCCGATCGCGCTGGCCGCAGAGATCAGGATCGCAACTCTACTTGATCTCGTGGCTCCCACGAGAGGTGCACTCCGCCGACTCTCGGGCCGACCCCCGATCGCTCGGGTGCCGTCGCCGAGCGCAGGGTCAGTTCAGCGTCGACCCACTGTGGACAGGGGGCACTGAGCCATGCCGGCACTGCCGGGCTTCCGGAGCTCAGAAGTTACTGAGCCCGCGAAGAGAAGAAGGGGGGTAGCGAGATTCGGCGGCTGAGGTGAGAGCGGCCTTCCGGGATCGAAGCCATGTCGAGTTCACCAACTCGAGGGAGCGCGACCGTGACGGCCCAATCGGGTTCACCTCGACTGAGCTGATGTTGATCACTCTCGGGAACTGTTCACTGGGCTGGCTGCTCGATCACGAGCCGCTGCTTGGTGCACAGGTCCTGCGTGCCGAGGCGTGGCTCGAGCCGGAGATCGCGCGCGATCCGAGGCGGATCACGCGAATCAGTTCCCGCTATGAGGTCGACGTTGTTGATGCCGGGCTGCTGGGACTGCAGAAGGTGATGGTCGAGCTCCTGAGGACCTGCCCGATGGGCAACACGTTGTCGTCCGTGGAGATCGATGTCGAGCTGGGTCTCAAGGTGCGTTCAGCTGGTTGAACGGACGCGCATCGACGGACACGCTAGCCCGTCGATGACGCCAGCAGACGCGGAGACGATCGCAGTCCGGGGCCGCGCGGGACCTGCTCCACCGCCGTAGCCTCGTATCGTGCCAGCGGCGCACTCGATTTGGTGAAGGTTGACCCAGCGCCGGTCTCTCACGAGACCCCTCACTCTCGAGATCCGGACAGAGCCGAGATCGAACGGAGTGGGAACGGTCGGTTCCCGCAGGGTCGCTGTTCGCCGGACCCGGCCCGTGACCTGAAGCGCCTAGAACTGCTGATCAGGCCTCTGGATCTCGCGCGCCGCCTTCATCTCGGCCGTGGTGTCGCGCGGCCGGGTCGGCATCAGAACGATCTCGGACACAAGCGTTCTCTGTGGCGTCGTCGCGCAGAACAGGATCGCGGCAGCGACGTCATCGGCCCCCATCATCGTCGACCGGGCAGCGGCGTCTGGCGGCAGCGGCCGGTTGTCAAGAATTGGAGTGTCCACCTCCGCCGGGATGATCGTGCAGGCCCGAATACCTTCCCTCCGCAGCTCGTTGTTCATCCCGCGCATCATGTTCAGGGCGGCCGCCTTCGCGGCGCTGTAAGGCGCACCACCGAGCAGACCCGGGGTCAGCGCAGCCATCGAAGAGACGGTGATCACCGTGCCTTCCTGGCGCTTGACCATGTCGTTCACGGCCGCCTGCGTGATCCGGTAGACACCCTCTACGTTGACCTTGAAGACGCTCTGCCACTCGGCCACACCGACGTATTTCATCGAGCGCACCCGGCTGCTGTGACCTGCGTTGTTGACGAGGATGTCTACACGCCCGAGCCTGTCGATGGTCGACGCTACGACCGCGGCAGCGTCGTAGCCGTTTTCTAGATCGGCGGGTGCACATGGGCCGTTCCGCCTGCCGCGCGAATCTCAGCCGCGGTCTCTTCAAGTGGACTGGGGCGCCTGCCAACGAGGACAACTAGTGCGCCCTCGGCTGCGAACTGAACCGCAGCTGACTTGCCGATACCGGTGCCGGCGCCGGTGATGATCGCGATCTTTCTGTCCAGAGAGCCCATCAGAGAAATCCCACTCTTGAGTAGTTGAAGTTTGGCAGCGTCACGACAGCCTCGACCCGAGCCTGAGGCGGCACGACCATAACCCCGGCCGCGGTCACGCGCGAGCGGTCAAGTGTGAGGCGGGCGAGCGTCGCGCAACGTCTGCGAGGTGGCCGGCTGCCGGGTCTGATCGCTCCGCGACCGGGCCGTCTGGGACTCACGACGCCTGCTTCCAGAGCGTGTTTCTCGGCCTGGCGTGGCGCGGGAACGGCCGCTCGCTCGTATCATTCTGCGATGCATGATGTCGTCGTGGCCGCGCGCCGCCTCGCGCCCCGGATCCGTGCCGCCTCCGCCCAAATCGAGGCCGCGCGGCAGCTGCCCGACGACCTCTGGCGTGCGATGGCGCGGGCGAAGCTCTTCACGCTGCTCACGCCTGCGGCCTACGGTGGCGCCGAGCTTGAGCCTGTGAACGCGATGCGCGCCGTCGAACAGGTCGGGATCGCCGACGGAGCAGCGGGATGGTTGTGCGTCAACAGCTCCTATGAGGCGGCGCTCCTGGGCTGGCTCTCCGCCGACGCGATCGAGGAGATGCGGCGGACGGGCGAGCCACTGCAGATGGCCGGTGCGATCCGGCCGCAGGGCACGGCGTACGCCGTTGAGGGCGGCTACCAGGTTTCGGGTCATTGGGATTTCGTGAGCGGGATCATGCATGCCAACTGGGTGACGGCGGGGGTCTTTCTGCTCGACGGCCCGGCTGGCCGGCGACTCGATGACATCGACGGTGAGCCGGTCTCACGGGTGACCTTCATCCCGCGCGAACAGGGGAGAGTCGTCGACGCCTGGGACACGATGGGGATGCGTGGGACCGGCAGCCACGACTTCATCGTCGAGGATCAGTTCGTGCCTGAGGGGCGGACCATGCGCCCCGATGAGCCGGCGGCCTTCCCCGGCCCTCTCTACCGGGAACCGTTCGTCCAGACCTGGGGTTGGTGTTCACATGGCGCGAACGCGCTGGGAATCGCACGTGGTGCGCTCGACGACCTGACGACCCTCGCCCAGCACCGGGCCTCGAAGGTGACGCCGACCGTGCTCCGCGACCGGCCCCAGGTACAGGTCGCCGTGGCCGAGGCCGAGGCGATCGTGCGAGCCGCCCGCAGCTTCCTCTTCGAGGCGGTCGAGGCTGCCTGGAACGCTTCGACCGAGGAGACCCCGGATGCCGAGCTCAAGAACTGGGAGGCTCGCCTCGCGTTGGCCCATGCCGTCTATGAGGCGGTGCGGGCGGTCGGCCTCCTCTACGACGCCGTCGGTACGCCCGCCATCTTCACGGCGCACCGGTTGGAGCGCTCGTTCCGCGACCTCCAGGTCGCCAAGCACCATATCGCTGCCTCTCGCAGCCACCTCGAGACGGTCGGGGCGGTACTGCTGGGGAGCCGTGCCCCGTAGCTCAAGCCTTCCCCGCGAGCGCAACGCTAGCCGCGGCGGATGTGCGACCCGGCCGTCCTCTCTCCGCACGGGCGCGGCCGGTGCTCAAGGGGGTTCTCGACGTCCGATCTGTTGGGCACCGCGCTCGAGATAGCAAACACCCCCAGTGCCGCGGCGTCAGTCGCGACGCTCGATCAGTTCGATCCGGACGTGATCGGGCACCTCGACGAAGGCGATCCGTGTTGAGGGATTGACCGCCCGAGGGCCATCGAGCAACGTTGCGCCGAGCCCCTCAAGCCGGGCGATATCGGCGTCCAGATCATCCGAATCGACCCCAAAGTGCTCAAGTCCCTCGCGGACGCCAGCATCGCCCGGCGCCAGGACCTCTCCGGGTAGCGCCTCGGAAATCGGGATCCGCATGCCGTCCTCGCTCTGACAGGTGATGAAGCGATCCCCGCCTTCACGCACGACGTCGGAGACGATCGTGAAGTTGAAGGCTCCCACCCACCAATCAGCGGAGGCCTTCGGGTTGTGAGACTTGAGGTGGATGTGGTTCACACGGTAGGGCATGTAGGTTGCTCCTTTCGCGGCAGCAGGAAGCGGTCGCTCGAGCACCGTAGCCGATCACCCGCACGAACTGGGGTTCGCCAGCCCGCACCGCATCCCCGGCTAAGGGTGCCCCCTCGCACCCAGCGATGGGGGCGGGCCACCGGGGCCTTCCCCTTATGGCGATGTCTCCGCCGACGGGCTGGGATGGCCTGGCGCGTCAGGCTGGACGATGACACAGGCGCGGTAGTGCCCGCACTCCGCGAGGTGCAGCCGACCGTGGCCATCGGCGTAGTGCTTGCTTGCACGGGTGACGGGGCCGCTTCGCCCGGTGCCGGTGACCGTACGCATCCGACCGATGCCACCTGCATCACGTGGTGGGCGCCCGCGAGCGCCTGTCGATCGCTCCAGTCGTATGCGCGTCGCCACCGAGGTCCACGGTGCGCAGGACGCCTTCGTGGAAGTCTCACGGACGTTGAGATGTGCTCGGCGGTGTGATCGACGGGCTCGTGCTGCGGCATGATGGTCGAGTATCAGCGGGGCCGACGCCCGCGTTCGCCGGGCGAGCGGACCGTCGTGGGCAGTTGCTGCCGCCGTTGGCCTCGCTTGGGCGGCGACCACGACGCGGACCTGCGCTGTGCGGCTCCCTTGCGCAATGCACATCCGGAGAGGGCTGCTCGCTGATGGCGACCACAGCGATCTGTTCCGGTCGTAGGCCGACCCCAGTGCCAGGTCGCGAGCGTGCTCAAGATCCGACACACTGGCCAGGCAGCTCGCGGTCGCTCCCCCGCGCAAAGGGACCTCACCGGCGATGATGACCCTTGTCACGGTGTTAGGCGGGCGCAGCACAAGAGCAATCTGTCGCAACAGCTGAGCCCGGTAGCATCACGTCGAATCCTCGAGTTCGCGAGTCTACCGGTCGCCCGCCAGGGCGCAGGGCCATGGTCGGCGCAAAGCCTCTGCAATTTTCATACCATCCCTTCTCCATTCAACGAGACATCGGGAGGTACTTGCTCTCGGCGTGCAGTGATGACACGAGGCACGCATAGTCCAATGCCTCTTCAACGGCATAGCTGCCCCCCGCCCTGTTCAAGGCCCACTTGGTCCAGCCAATCAGCGGAGTAGACTGCTTGGCTAACTTCGCGGCAAGCTCCCTGACCGTACTTTGCAGCTGCTCAGGCGGGACCACGTGGTTGACCATTCCGATTGCTTCTGCCTCTGTACCGGTGATCGGATCACCGGTAAAGAGGAGTTCACAGGCCTTGTGGTAGCCCACCACTCGAGGCAACAGCGGTGCTATGCCGGTATTGCCGTGAGTGATCAGTGGGATACCAAATTCTGCTGTCTCTGAGGCGATGATGACATCGCAGGCCATAGCAATCTCAGGACCCGATCCTAAACACGACCCGTGCACCGAGGCAATAACCGGCTTCATCAGGCTCCGTATAACCTCAATCAGGTGGAAGTAATGCTTTTTCCTGAGGATGGGGAACCTTTCACCAGGGATGGAGTCATACAGCACTTCGGCTTCTTTGTCTGTTAAGTCATCACCGATAGTGAACGCTTCCTCCCCGGCACCGGCGATGATGACCACTCCCACACTCTTATCGGCCTCTGCGTCTTCCAGCGCCGCGACGCACTCCCTGACGACCTGGAAGGATATGGCATTCATCTTCTCAGGTCTGTTGAACATCAAGTCGGCGATGCCGTCGTTCTTTTCGTAGATAATAGTTTCGTAGGTCATAGTGTGTTCTCCACTCTTAGTGTCACCATCAATCCTGATGTCCATCAATCCTGATGTTATGCAGGGGGATTCTGTCCCTTCCGGGAGTATATCTTCCCCTCTCGTTTCTCGATGGGCGGGCTGGGAATGTACTTACTTTCTTGATTCAGCGCAGCCGTCAGCGACTTATAGTCCAACGCTTGTTCAACGGAATAGCTGCCCATCGTCCTGTTCAAGGCCCACTTGGTCCAGCCAATCAGTGGAGTGGACTGCTTGGCTAACTTCGCGGCAAGCTCTCTGACCGTACTTTGCAGCTGCTCAGGCGGGACGACGTGGTTGACCATTCCGATTGCTTCTGCCTCTTTAGCCGTGATGAGGTCCGCCGTAAAGAGGAGTTCACAGGCCTTGTGATACCCCACCACTTCAGGCAACAGTGGTGTGACACCAGTATGGCCGATACTGACCAGCGGGCTCCCGAACTGAGAAGTGTCAGAGGCGATGATGATATCGCAGGCCATAGCAAATATTGGGCCTGAGCCCACACACCACCCGTCGACCGACGCAATAACAGGCTTCATCAGGCCTCTGATCACCTCAACCAACTGCAAGTAGTGTCGCCGGCGTGTAACAAAGAACCTTTCCCCTGGCGTGGCGTTACCGATCGCTTCTTCCGCCTCTGGGTCATGCATGTCGTCCCCGGCGGTGAACGCTCTACCGCCGGCACCGGAAATGATGACCACTCCGACATTCTCATCGGCTTCAGCGTCTTCTAACGCTGCCAGGGACTCCCTCACTACCTGGAAAGATATCGGATTCAGCTTTGCAGGTCTATTGAAAATCAAGTCGGCGATGCCGTCTCTCTTTTCATAGATGATAGTTTCGTAGTCCATAGTGCGTGCTCCTTCAGGCTACAGTGCCTCTGTCCTGCGTCGCGTTCTGCGCGCCGGTGGTATACATCTTCTGGCCGTTGATCAGGCCCTTGACGAAGAACTCACGCTGCTCCTCCGTACCGGCGGCGAGGATCGTGGGAGCGCCGTTACCGGCACCGCCCACTGCCAGGCCAACGCGCGCGAACTCCTCCTCGACGATGTACTGGTGAATCCGGGGACCGCTCTGGCCGCCGTACTCCTTCGGCCAGCTGATCGCCATCCAGCCACGTTCGGCGATGTGCTCGTAGAGCTCCTTGATCTGCGCGCTGCCTCGTCGCGACCCTCCGGCGTTGAGTTCGGCCTCGATCTCCGGCGTCAGGTGCTCCGCGATGAACGCCTGGACCTCCACGCGAAGCTGCTCCTCCTCGGCCGTGTACGAGAACTCCACGATCACCCCGGGCTCTGTCGGTGCCGCCTGATGGTGGCCGTCCGGCGCACCTTTTGCAAGTGACCGCGGCGGCCACCGGCCGCAGAGCGGCCGCTCTGTCGGGACGAACGCGGGTTCTTGGAGGAGGTGGACCACCCGGGTGTCGGGCGCGTGCGGCTACCCGGGCGCCTCTACCGCCTCACCGGCGCGGAGCAGCCGCGCCAGACCCCTGCGCACGCGCCTCGGCGAGCATCAGGCCGCCGTCGCCGCGCTCGCGCCGATCGTAGCTCGACGCCCCGTCGTCGTAGACCTGTTCGAGGCGCCGGTGTTCACCGGCGGCATCGTAGACCTCATGCAATCGCTTCCGGAGCTCATCGTTCATCTCGAATCTCCTGTATCGCGCACGCGCCCACCTTTTACAGGTCGAACCGCATGCCTGCGTGAGGTCACCGCGCACGGTCATGGTGGTGTCGTTCACATCGACGTGGACGAAGGGACTCAGGACGCGACACTGATCGGCGGCAGCTGCGAGAACCACTCCGGCTTCGCGGTCTCGATGGCGGCGGCGAGGCGAAGGAGGAGGTCCTCTCGGCCGGCGTCGGCATAGAGCATCGCGCCGATGGGGAGCCGGTCTCGGTCCAGGCCAGCCGGGATCGACACCGCGGGGAGGCCGGCCTCGTTGCCGGGCATCGTGTACCGGCACGCGTCGGCGAGGCGCCCTACCCACTCATCGAGCGGGTCGTCGCGCAGCAGGCTGTACGGGCCGTTGGCGGCCGGGACTCTGATGGCGTGGGTCGGACACAGCAGCGCATCCCAACCGGACAGGAAGCGGCCGAAGCTGCGGGTGACGAGATTGTTGTCCGCCATCGCGGTGAGCAGGTCGAGGGTGGAGTAACCACGTGCCGCATCGAAGTGGCGCCACACCATCGGCGACAGATGCTGCCGGAGCTCGGTCGGGTCGATGCCCGCGAGCTCTGCGATGGGGGTGTACAGCAGCCGCCCGCAGATCCACTGGGTGATGTAGCCACGCCACATCGCCTCCCAATCGCAGATCGACCCATCGTCCACCTCGACGACGTCGTGACCCATCTCTTCGAGCACGTGCCCCACCTGCTCGATACGGTCCGAGACCTGCGCATCGCAATCGCCTTCGCGGCCCCAGCGACCGGTCGACAGCGCGATTCGCAGCCGCCCGGTCGGGAACTGGAGGGCCTCTAGATACGAGCGCTCCGGCGGTTGTGACGGGTAGAAGGCGCCGCCGGGCGGCTTGTGGTGGAGATAGTCGAGCGCGGCGGCGCTGTCGCGCACGCTACGGGTCACCACGCCCTCCACCGCGATCCGCCATGTGTACTCGTTGTGGTTGAGCGGCATTGCGATGCGGCCGCGGGAGGCCTTGAGCCCCACCAGCGCGCAGTACGAGGCGGGGATTCGGGTCGAGCCGCCACCGTCGGAGGCCATGCTGATGGGGGTCACGCCTGCTGTCACCAGGGCGGCGGAGCCGCCCGACGACCCGCCCGGGGTGCGCTCCAGGTTCCAGGGATTGCGCGTCACCTTCTCCTCACCGAGATAGGCGGTGGTGGTGTCGAACGTCATTCCGAACTCGGGCGTCGTCGAGCGCCCGATCGGCACCAGCCCCGCCCGCAGGTAGTTGCGCACGAGCGGATCGGTCATTGGGGAGACGTTGCCTGCGAGCAGCGCGCTACCCGACTCCTGACGCCGCCCGGCGAGGCGCGATCCCAGGTCCTTGAGGAACATCGGCACGCCGTAGAGGCGCCCCTCCGGATCCGGGCCGTCGGTGGCGGGATCCTCGAGCACATCGTCGAAGGTCTCGAGCGCAGCGGAGAGATCTCCGTCGACCCGCGCCAGCGCCTGTGCGGCCTGGCCCACGACCTCGCGAGCCTGGAGCTGCCCGGCACGTACCAGGCCCGCAAGACTCACCGCATCGTGGCTTACCCACTCCGGCCAGCTCATCGGGCTCGAGGTCATCTTCGTTCGCTCCTGGCAGCGTCCACCGATCCGAGGACCAGGAGCGCCTCCGATGTGAGCGACTCGCGGGACTCCGCGGTCAGTATATGGCTCGCACCCTTGAGTATACCGAGCGGTCCGCACACGTGCGCGCGGAGTCAAGGTGCAACCCATGCCCGGCGATCGAGGGTACGAGGGGTGATCTGATGGGCAGAGGCGGTGAGCTTCACGCCGCACGAGCTGGACGGCCTCACGCCTGTACCGAGTTCGTACTCGCGACCGTTAGCGAGCGGCGGATGGCAGCGGCCAGCGGCGGCAGGACCCTGCCGAGCTTGTTGGGGGAGCAGGGATCCGAACCCTCGACCCTCAGTCTGGGATGCGGCGTCGGTCGCTGGGCCGGCTCAATCTGCGCGACTCAGACTAGGCCGTCGCGTCCTCGCCATGGTTGGGACCGATGGGCGTCCAGACCCAAACGCCGAGCGTCTCCTGGTGGAGCGCGTCGGAGTTGTTCCGCTCAGCCCCCTCTGCGTCGATCGAGGGGAAGACCTCGCTCGGATCATCGACCTCGACCTCACACACGGCGAGACAGCGGTTCGGCGCTTCCGCTCGGCGCTGATCGGCCATGAACCGTTGACCGCTGACCACCGCGGAGGTCCCGATCACCTCGTCCAGATGGACGTTCTCGTACCACTCGTTGTAGTCGTCCTTGTTCGTCGCGGTCCGGGTACTGCCGCCCGAGGGCCTCCCGCATCACGATCACGCCGCTGCGCGCCACCACGGCGACGATCGCCGAGGCCTGACCGTGCGTGAGGCTGCGCTCGAGCACCGAGCGCGCCACCGCGAGTCACCGCTCGGACATGCCGGCCTCGGCGGGCGTACCGACTCTCAGATCCACCGTGCCCTCGGATCCTGCGCGCGGATGATACGCGCCATCGCCGTGGCATGATGGCCGCGCGCGGCGGCGGCCCACCGCCGGCTCTGCGGACCGGGGTGGTGCCAGCGTGGGCGGCCGCCTCCTCGTCACACGCGCCGCCGCGGAGGCGAGCGCGACCGACCTCGACGCAATCGCACAACGCACCGGGACAACGGTGCCGCTACTGCTGTTCCCCGATGAGGTCGGCCCTGAGCTCACGGCCGACGAGCAGGCGGCGATCGAGATCGCCTACGTCTCGCCCGACCTCTTCATGGAGGGCCTGCGCGCGTACTATCCCTTCCTCGATCTGGTCCTGGAGGCGCGAAACTTGCGCTGGCTGCACCTCGGGTTCCAGGCTCAGGCCACGATCCCAGCGTCACGCAGCTCCGCGATCTCCTCGTCGCCGAGCGCGAGGTCGCCGCGCAGCACCTCGTCGCAGTGCTCGCCCATCAGCGGCGCACGCTTGATCGAGACGTCACTCGCGGACATGCGAGGCGCCCAGCCGAGCAGCTTGATCTCGCCGTGCGCAGGGTGGTCGAGCGTGTGCACGAAGCCACGCTCGTTCAGGTGCTGGTCGTGGAACAGGTCGTAGGTATCGAAGTTGGCGGAGCAGGGGACGCCGGCCTCGGCGAGGATCTGCATCACCTCCCACTTCGTGCGCAGCAGCGTCCACTCCTCGATGATCGCGCGCAGTTCCGGCGAGTTATCGCGACGCTGCTGGTCGGTCGCGAAGCGGGGATCGTCGGCGAGCTCCGGCTGGCCGATCGTGACGCAGAGCGTGTCCCACATCCGCGAGGTAACGCAAATGATGTACGCGTAGTCGTTCGGACCGCCACCCTTGCAAGGATACAGGTTGGCGTAGGCGACGGGGCCGTTGCCCGAGCGTTGCGCGACCGCCTCGCCCCACTCCGCCCTGTTCGCGATCTGCGTGCGCATGAAGTAGGTCATCGCCTCCTGCATGCTGATTTCGATCAACTGGCCCTCGTCCGTCCGCATCTTCTGCACGTATGCGGAGGTGATCGCCAGCGCGAGCTGCACGCCGGCCCCGGAGTCACCGGTCGTCGGTCCGGGGCGCATCGGCGAGCCCCCGGCCTCGCCGGTGACCGAGAAGGCGCCGGCCGCGGCCTGGGCGATCATGTCGTAGCACTTGTAGTCGGCGTAGGGACCGCTGGTGCCGAAGCCCTTGAGCCGGGCGTAGATGATGCTGGGGTTCACCTCGCACATCACCTCGTAGCCGATGTCCAGCTTCTCGACGACACCGGGGCCGTAGTTCTCCACGAACACGTCGTAGTGCGGCGCCATCTGCAGGAGCAGCTCGCGGCCGCGCGACTGGCTCAGGTTGAGGACGATGCTCCGCTTGTTGCTGTTCCAGTTGAGGAAGTAGGGCGAGTTGCCGTCACCGAGGCGGGTTCGGCGCCCGGGATCGCCGTAGCCGGGCGGTTCGACCTTGACGACGTCCGCCCCGAGCCAGGCCAGCGCCTGTGTACACGAGGTGCCCGCCTCGTACTGCGTCATGTCCAGGACCCGCATGCCCTCGAGTGCCGACATGTGACCCCCTCCGCCGTCCGTCCGCTCATCGCGGCCCTGCTGCGCCACGCGGGCGCCGCGAGGCGCCGTGGCGATCCTAGCGCCTCGCGCGACGTGATGCACGGCCGGTCGACAGACCTGCGCGGACCGGACAGGAGTGGAAGGAGCCAGCCGCCGAGGAACCAGCGGAACGCATCCGAGGACGGTGCGTGGCCTGCCTCGGGGGCATGGTGTGCGAACAAGTTCGTCCCGTCGCGCCAGAGGCTGAGATTGAGGTGGCATCCCGACCCTGCGCGGTCCTCGACGACCTTGGCCATGAACGTGACGCTCAGGTTGAGCTGCGCGGCGACGTCCTTGAGGCATTGCTTGTAGATGCTCTGCCGGTCGTCCATGGTCAGCACGTCGGCGGATCGGACGTTCAGCTCGTGCTGGCCGATCCCCCCATTTGCCCTTCGAGCCTTCGACCGGCACGCCGGAGTCGCCGAGGTGCCGCCGGTCCGCGGCGTTGAACGCCTCGTCCCGCGTCGCTAGCAGCGTGTGGTAGTCCTCGACGTACCAGCCAGCGGGTTCGAGATTGGCATAGCCGCTCGCCGCCGAGCGGACCAACCTTGAGCTGCGGGATGCTCGGAAGAAGACATCCAAACAGGTGAATAGCTCGATGAACACGTTCGCCGCCAAGATCGTCGAGGACGCAGACACTCGTATCCTCGCTGAACAGTTTCGCGAACTCGCTCGAGGCACGAACTTCAGGGCGGAGCGGGTGGCTGCGGTCTGGGGGCAACTCGACCCCAAGCGCCTCGCCCGACGCATTGTTGACTTTCTTGCTGAGACGCCCGACCGCAGGTCAGCTGAGGGCGACCTTGATGCGATCATCATTGCCGCGCTAGAGCGAGGACGGCTCGAGGAGCTGGCGCGTGCCTGCACCCTCCGCGCGTCGGATGGATTCGATCTCATCGAGTTGGCGACGACACCACCGCGATCGTACGGCCAGCAAACTGAAGGAATGCATGCGCTAGCGATCAAGGAGATCTCGTTCGCGAGTTCGGACCTCCCAGCCGTGTCGGACCAGCCCGAGGATGCGGTGCCGACCCAGAAGATCTTCGAACAGATGGTGCCTGCGCTTCGGAGCCAGCGCGCTCATCGGCAGTTCATCGTCGCGAGCCATGACGCCAATGTCGTCGTAGCAGCTGATGTTGAGCGGATCTTTGTCCTCGATCCGTTGCATCCGGCAAGCCCAAGGGTGGGGACCCTCTTCGACAAGCCGATTCGAGAGGCGGCTCTGGACCTCCTCGAGGGCGGCCGACTCGCTTTCGAGCGCAGGAATCAACACTACGCGAGGCAGTAGTCACTAACCCGTCAGAGGTGGAGTGACGATCGCACGCACGCGGTCCGCAGCCGCTGACCCCATGCCCTAGCTGCCAACCTCATCTCTGCCGAATATAGTGCGATTGATACGAGGGCGGAGAAGTGGACGTAGACCGATGGTGGTTGATGAAGAGACTGAGGTGCGTCGAGCACGCAGGTCGTGGCCAGTGCAGTACAAGCTCGACATCCTGGCTGAGATCGACGAGGCAAAGGCCCGCGGAGAGCCGGGAGCAGTCGGCGCCATCTGTCGGCGCGAGGGTCTGTACTCCTCTCTGATCGCCAGGTGGCGCCAGCAGCGTGACGATGGGGCGCGCCGTGCCCTCGTCGAGCGGCCGCCGGGACCACGAGCGCCCAACCGGCTGACCCTTGAGCGCGACCGCTACCGGGAGCGGGCGATGCTTGCCGAGCAGCAGCTGGAGACGGCAGAGGAGCTGATCGAGGCCCAGGGAAAAGCCTTGGCGCTCTTGCAAAGATTTGCCCGCAAGAGCGCGTCGCAGCGGCGACCGAGTGGCCAGAACGGGTAGCGCCGACCCGAGCCGAGTGGCCAGCGCAGGCATACGCCAACTGGCGGGCGCAGATGCTCGCCGCTGTGGACGCATGGGCCCAGCGGGTTGGCCGTGCCCGCGCCTGTCGGGCCTTCGGATACTCAGAGCGGACCGACCGCAGCCGCCGCCAGGCGGCCGCCGGCCGGCTACACAGGCGGCCGTCACAGGCGAAACCGCGCGAGCAGCACCAGCCGCAGCCGTCACGCATCCCCGACCAGCTGCGCGATCACATCGCCGAGCTGCTGTGCTCACCACGCTTTCGTGACCAGGCGCCCGCCCAGGTCTACTATCAGCTGCTGGACGAAGGCTCGTACGTCTGCTCGATCCGCCAGATGTACCGCATCCTCGAGGAACGCGGCCTGGTCAGAGAACGGCGGCGCGGTCACCGACACACGACCCACCATGCACCCCAGGTGCAGGCGAGCGGCCCGAACGAGGTCTGGTCGTGGGACATCTCGCGGCTCCGCGGCCCTCACCACCGCAGCTGGTTCTATCTCTACGTGGTGATCGACATCTTCAGTCGCAAGATCGTCGCCTGGACGGTCGACACGGCGGAGTCGACCGAGGTTGCCAGGACGCTGGTGGGCACCGCCTGCGACCGCAACGGGATCTCGCCGCAGCAACTGACGCTGCACTCAGACCGTGGCGCCCAGATGACGTCGACAAGCCTGGCGGAGTTGCTCGAAGACCTCGCTGTCACGCGCAGCCTCTCGCGCCCGCGCGTGAGCAACGACAACCCCTACTCCGAGGCCGGCTTCACTCCGGTGTCGGCTACCAGCACCCCGCCACGCTCCACGGCGGGCAAGCCCTGGAGACCGTGCAGGCGCGTCAGGAGACCCTGGATGCCGCCTACAGCGTCTGGCCCGAGCGGTTCCGCAACGGACCGCCGCGGGCCGCCAGACCCCCGAAGGAGGCGTGGATCAACAAACCCGTCATTGCAACAACCCCCTGACCTCGACCGGCATGGAGAGGTTGACAGCTTCCGATGCGGCTCCGTGCGGGAGTGTCGCTCCAGGCACGCCGGACCGTTGCAGTGACGCGCCCAGTTTGGGTGAGCCACTCAGTCGGTGCGGGATCAGGTGCGCCCAGGGGAAGTGACGCCTTCGCGACCATCACGGCTCCTCCGAACGCAACGTTGCTGCCCCGTCGCACCCCGAACGCGGCTATCCGAGCAGGTGATCGAGGGCGTGCGTGGAGCGCTCCTGTCCTCCCGGAAGTAGATGGCTGTAGACGCGCTCTGTGATGTTGGTGGACGAATGGCCGAGCCGCCGCGAGACCTCGAACGTCGAAACGCCCGCCGCCAGCCAGTGCGATGCGGCCGTGTCGCGAAGCGTGTGCCACGTAGCCGTCTCGGGTGCGGCAATCGCCGAGCGCGCGAGCAGCCGCCGAAACGCACGCAGGAGGTTCCGCGGCGAACGCGGCGTGCCTCTCGCGGACGGGAACACCAGCCCATGATCCGCCCAGGCCTGGCCGAGCTGCAGGCGGTGCTCATTCTGGCGAACACGGTGTGCGCGGAGCAGGTCGACCGTCACCGCTGATAGCTCGAGCGAGCGGCGGCGGTGCGCCTTCGGCTTCGTGAACTGCGCGGTGCCTGACCGACTGAGCGCGCGGCGGATGTGCACGGCCTGGCGGTCGGAGTCGACGTTCGACCGGGGCAGCCCTAAGAGCTCCCCCTGGCGGACTCCTGTGGCGAGCGAGAAACGGATCGGCACGTCGAGCGAGCGGCCGCTTGCCGCGGCGAGCAGATGCCGGATCTCGTCCTCCGTCAGGGCGCGGTGCTCTTCGGTCGTCGCCAGTGGCGGCGCCTTCACTGAGGAGGCGGGGTTGTGGGTGAGGAGGCCGGCCTGTACGGCCTCCTCCAGCGTCTGCCAGAGCACGCCCAGCTGCCTTTTCACCCTCGCTGCGCTCAGAGGGCGGTCGGTGGTTGAGTCCCGCCCTGTCAGCCAGGCGGTCTTCAGATCGGCGATGTGATCCGGTCTCAGGTCTCGTACCTTGAGCTTGCGAAATGCTGGCACGAGGTGCGTTTCGACGGCGACCGCGTAGCGCGCGTGTGTGACGTCGGTGATGTCCGTCGAGATGACGCCGCCGCAGCCAACCCCGCACCCACTCCGCGACCGTGAGTGTCGCGGGCGGGCCCTCGAAGCGACGATCGCGTTCGGCGAGCGCATCGCGCAGTGCGCGTTGTGCGTCGCGCCTCGTTCCCTTGACGGCGAAGCGCCGGCGCCGGCGCCGACCCGTCAGTGCGTCGCGGTACAGCTCGACGGTGACGCGCCAGCTCTGCGTCCCCGCTTTTCGATCCGGCCAGTCCCATAGCTCACGACTGCTCCCCCGCTTGGCAGTGGCGCGAGACGCGCCACGGAGCGAAACGGCTCTACAGCGCGTCAGTCCGCGGGGGCATTGGCTGGGGAGCTGCCTCCCGCTCGAACCAGTCCTCGAGCGGACCCCTGGGGATGCGGATGACGCGTCCGAGCCGGAGCGCCGGGATCTCGCCACGAGCCCCTCGTAGGCGAGGTTCCTTGAGATGCGCAGCAGCTTCGCGGCCTCCGGCACCGTCAGCAGCGTCGGATCGTCGTTCATGGATTGTCCTCTGTTCGGTCAAGACCGTTGGATGCCAGGTTTGCTGGTCGCAGTCGCAGGCCTCCGGCTCGCCATCTGTCGCGCCAGATCACCCCGAGCAAGCCGTCGCGGTTGGCAGGATTTCGCCTGAAGCGCCACTCGCTGGTCATGAGTGCGGGTACGCGCGGGAACTCACCGAGTGCAGCCTCGATGCGCTTCACGGCTCGGTCGTCAT
This sequence comes from Dehalococcoidia bacterium, assembly GCA_965249675.1. Lineage (GTDB taxonomy): Bacteria > Chloroflexota > Dehalococcoidia > UBA2979 > UBA2979. The sequence goes on along the minus strand of OZ252250.1, from coordinate 45,120 downwards.
GGCAGACGAAGAGCACGACCGAGTCGGCCCGACTCCCTCTGGCAGCGAAGTAGTGGTCGTAGCCCACAAGCTTGGAGCGCAGCTCGCGGGGTGAGAGCGTCCCCCGTTCATACTCGAGGAAGAACGACCACTCTTCGCCGTCTCCGTGCAGGGTCCCGGCGCCGTCGGGTCGAATCCAGCAGTGACGATCGCTGCCGATCAGGAAGCGCTCGGTCGCCTCGGTAGCCGGCACAGAGGTGGCTCAGGCCCGGCTCGCCATCGGGCGTTTCGATGAAGCGGTCCTTCAGACAGCCGCCGTGGCAGGCGAAGCGAACGTCGCAGTCCAGGCAATAGCGTGGGAGCGTGTCCCGCTTCGAGAGGCCGAACGTCTGCTGCTGCGGGGAGGAGACGAGTTCGATCATGTGGGTCTCTTTGATGTTTCCGAGGAGATGCTTAGGCTCCACGGACGACCGGGTGCATGCCCTCATCCTCGGGTACTGGCACACGATCGTCACTCTCCCCTCGGTCTTCGCCGAAGTCGTCTGTGAGGAGGTTGAGGCCGCACGCGCCTCTGGCATCGAGAAGCCGGTCGTCGCCGCGTTGATGGGTGATCGCGAGGTGGAGGACGCCTGTCGCTCCCTGCAGCGCCACGGCATCCCGGCCTACCCCTACGCCGCCGAGCGGCCGGTTGCCGCACTTGCCGCGGCATTCCAGCGGGCTCGACTCCTTGTCGGCAGAGCCCGCCGGGCGTAGTGGCCGGAGCCTGACTCGCCGGGAGCAGTGAAGCGACGACGTGGGAGCTTCCGAACTCGCGCCGGGCTCGCGATGCGCGACTGGAGGGTTCCGCAGCCGTCGACACGAACCGTTCGCGGCGCTCTGCGCCGGCCGGCGCCCAAGGTGTCCTCTTTGTTCCGAGATCTCCCGACACATCCTCGCGAGAGTGGCCACATCTTCGCCTTCCCGAGGACGGACTCACGGGTGCGTCCCCGGGTCGGGTGCCCGGGTCGGGCGCCGGGTACGAGCGCGGTCGGTCTCGTAGTAGCGCAGGTAACCGCCGAGGTCACGCCGCAGCCCGTTCTGCTTCGGGGCCGGGGAGCTGGCGAAGGCCGGCTTCCAGATGGGGTGAAAAGGCTGGCCAGTCGAGAGGTGGATCCCAGCGGAGGCGGGCGGCGCACACGTTGCCAAGCTCCTCGGCCAGCGCGAACGCGCGCTTCCGGAAGCGAAGGAGGGCATCATCGGTACTCACGGCGGCGTCTCCTCTCCGCGTGGTTCCCCCACGCGAGAGGACGCGCCGCCGTCTGCTATGCGCGACCCGTCGCGATCACTCGGAAGAAGACGGGCTGGCTGGTCGCGGAAGCGCACAACGAACCGGGCCCCCGGTAACAACCGGGGGCCCGATAGAACCCTTGCCGCTGTGCAGCGTGGGAGCTGCCTCAGCGACCTACGCTACGTGGTACACACGCGACGCGTTGTCGTGCAGGATCTTCCGCAACACATCCTCTGGCAGGTCGCCGAAGTACTCCGAGATGTGGTCGCGCGCGTGGGCGCCGAGGCCCTCGACGCCGCTCGGCGTCAGGCTCTGCGGGTGCGGGAAGTCCGTCTCGAAGAGGCAGTTGTCCGGGTAGAGCTGGATCGCCGCGCGCGCCGAGTCCTTCTCTGCCCAGAAGCACCCGTAGCACTGCCGCTTGAAGTACTCACTCGGCGTCAGATCCCAGTCCGGGTGCTCCTTGAAGGCGTGCTGCTCCTTCCAGTTCCACTCCATCATGTCGAGCAGGAACGGGATCCAGCCGACACCGCTTTCGACCGCCACGATGTTCAGCTTGGGGTGGCGATGGGTGACACCGGACAGGATCATGTCCGTGATGTGCCCCGTGTTGTCCAGCATGGTACTTGGGATGTGCCGTGTCAGCCGAGTTCCCGGGGTCGCCTCGTAGCCCTTCCAGAAGGTCAGGGCGCGGTTGCCGTCGATGTGGAAGTTGACGGCGAGTTCGAGGTCCTCGGCCTGTTGCCAGACCGGCTCCCAGTGCGGGTCCGCCAGGCGCGGCAGCCCGTAGGTCTCCGTGTGCCCGCCCCAGACGATGCCGCGGTGACCCTTCTTCGCCACGCGCTCCATCTCTTCGACGCACAGGTCCACGTCCCAGAAGGGCAGCGCCGCCAGCGGAATCAGGCGATCGGCGTCGCTGCTGCACCACTCGACCAAGAAGTCGTTGTAGGCGCGCACGCAGGCGATCATCAACTCGGGCTCCTTCAACTGGAGGAAGCGGGCCGAGCCGAAGCCGGCGACGTTCGGGTAGATGATCTGCGCGTAGATCCCCTCCTCATCCATGTACGCGAGCCGCGGCTCCGGCAGGTGCGCGCCGGGGGTCGCCTCTTCGAGCGTCAAGGGGTGCGAAGGGTACGGCTTGTCGTGATGGGTGAGTGCGACCCGCGCCACACCCGCGGCCGGCTCTCCGCCAAAGATCCAGACTCGCTCGCCCGGCTTGTAGGTGCTCGAGCCAGCCCCCCGTTCCATCACCTCTTCGTAGGAAACGACGTGGGGCACCATGTCACCCCACTTCTTGACCGACACCCGGGACGTCCAGAGGTCCTCTGGTTCGGAGACGTGAGTGTCCACGTCAATCACTTTGTAGTCCTCAAACACGACCGATGGCATGAGTCGCCCCCTCCCCAGATCCGTGTTGCTGAATTCCTGCGCACGTTAGGGACCCACCCCGTCACCTGTCAAACCAAGTCGCATCGTCCAAGCGATCTAGACCCGGACGGAGCCATCCAGGACGCCGCGGCTTGCCTGTCGCTTCCACGGCGCGGTACGAAACGCGTCCGCTCGTGCTGGTGCAGCCGACGATTTTGAATCGCGACACGCCCGTGACGCCAGAGAGCGAGCGGGTGGCGGAGTGGGGTGAGCACGGGAGCGAACCGGGCCAGCTCGACCGCCCGGCGCGTATGGCCCTCGACGCCGAGGGGCAGCTGCTGGTAGTCGACTCGTTGAACCGCGTCCAGCGCTTCACGCTCGATGGCGAGTACATCGATGGCTTCGGCACATATGGCGATGCGCCTGGTGAGTTTGACATGCCGTGGGGCATCGCCGTCGACGCCGAAGGCTGCATCTACGTCGGCGACTGGCGCAACGATCGCGTGCAGAAGCTGAGCCCCACCGGCGAGCCCATTGATGGTGATCGGATCGAGCGGGGACGGTGAGGGCGAATTCAACCGCCCGGCGGGTGTGGCGGTTGACCAGCACGGCGACATCTACGTGGCTGACCGCGGTAACAACCGCATCATGCTCTTCAACCGCGATGGCCGCTACGTCGAGCGCTTCTTTGGCGATGCCACGGTCTCGAAGTCTGGGCTGCGGTACCTGCTGGAGAACAGCCTGACGCTGCGTCTGCGTGACATGGCCATCCTCGAGGACCAGATGCGCTCTATGGCTCCGGCCTCGGTGCGGATCGTGGGGACCGCATGTACGTCGGCGACTTCGGTTACAACCGCGTCCAGATCTACCGCAAGGAGGCCTACCCGCTGACCGCGGTGGAGATCATGCCCCATCCCGGGAAGCCGACTCTGGCCACGATGTAGTTCGCGCTCCTTGCGAGCGCCCGGGCCCGGAGCAAGGTCACGACCCGGGTCCACAACTGCATGGACCGGCTTGGTTCGGTTCGCCGGAAGACCCCGCGGTCCCAGCCGACGCCGTCTGGAGGTATCGCTTTGGCGTCGGCTGGCGTGGTAAGGCGGATGCGTGCGTCGGTTGGGTCGCTCATTGTTCGACCATGGCGGGCCGATATCGATATATAGTCAGCACGGACCCGAATGGAGGCCGCGATGACGCAGACAGCCGAGCCGGGGGCGTTAACGCGCGCGCAGATCGACGACTACGTGCGCCGCGGCCTGGACCACCTCTGGGTGCAAACGCAGCAGTACAACGAACTCGCCCAGGACGGCCAGTTGCTCGTCATCGATCAGGGCGACGGTATCTACCTGACCGATACCGAGGGCCGGCGCTACATCGACGCGATATCCGGCCTCTTGGTCGTGGCGGTGGGGCACGGCCGCCAGGAGCTGGCCGACGTCGCGAGGGCCCAGATGGACCGGCTCGGCTATGCCAACCCCTTCGCCTACGCGACGGGGCCCGCCGTCGACCTCGCCAGCAAACTCGCCGACGTCACGCCCTCGAACATCACGAAGTGCTACTTCGTGACGAGTGGCTCCGAGGCGGTCGAGACCGCGATCCGGATGGCGAAGCAATATCACTACAACCGGGGCGAGACCGGGCGCTACAAGGTGATCTCGCGTATCGGCTCCTACCATGGCGTCACAGCCGGCGCGCTCAGCGTCAACGGTTCGCCGGGGCTGAACCGTGCGCCGTTCGAGCCGCTAGTCCCCGGCGTCGTGCCGGTGCCGAACAGCACCGGGCTCGGCAAGCTGACCAACGACACGACTGGCCTCGATGACATGTTCTGGGCGAACTACGTCGAGGAGATGGTGAAGTTCCACCGCGCCGAGACCATCGCTGCTTTCATCGCCGAGCCGATCTCCCAATCGAACGGGTCGCACGTGCCGTCCGAGGGCTACTGGCAGCGCGTCCGCGAGATCTGCGACGAGCACGGCATCTTGCTGATTGCCGACGAGGTGATCAACGGCTTCGGCCGCACCGGCGAGTGGTTCGGCATCGACCACTTCCCGATTGAGGCCGACCTGATGACCGTGGGAAAGGGGCTCTCCTCCGGCTACGGCCCGATCGCGGCCGCGATGGCCTCAGAGCGAGTCGTCGAAGGGTTCGTCGGCGAGCGGAAGCACGCGCTCGTCGGCGGCTCGACCTTCGGGGCGCACCCGGTGTCCTGCGCCGTCGCGCTCGCCAACGTCGGCATCATCGAAGGCGAGCGGCTGGTCGAGAACTCGGCGCGCACCGGCACCTACATTGGCGAGCAGCTCGACGAGCTGAAGTCACGCCACAAGGTGGTCTCCGACACGCGCGGCATCGGCCTCATGCGGACGATCGACCTCAAACGCAACCCCGATACGGGCGAGGAGTTCACGGAGGACGACGACCTCAGCCATCGCATGCCGCGACTGATGCGCGAGCACGGCCTGCTCACTCGCGCCGGCGCCTCGATTCAGGTGGCGCCGCCGCTCGTGATCAACCGTGAAGAGGCCGACAACCTGGTTGACGGCCTCGATCAGGTGATCGGTGACCTCGAGCGGGAGCTCGGCCTCGACTAGGCGTCGGCGGTCTCCGGACTCTCAGCCGAGCCTCCGCCACCTGAGCGGGGCTCGCTGCGATCGAGGCGCTCCATGACCGAGTAGTCGACGCCGACGTGCGTCACGGCCAGGCACGCGGATCAGGAGATCCTCGTGATCGAGTCCTGTTCGTATATTCACGTTACATGTGATGCCCAACGTTGCCGCGGTGGTGATCGTAGTGGCGTCGCTGTTGTTTTCTGCCGCGATTTTGATCGAGGCAGCCCTTAGCTTCCTGGGAGTTGGGGTACCTGCCCCCGCTGTGTCCTGGGGTGGAATGCTCGGTGGCGAGAATCGGAATTTCTTGATTGCTGCGCCATGGATGGCACTTGCGCCCGGCATTGCGCTAACGGCAGTGGTGTTGGCCATGAACCTAGTGGCGACACGGTGCGGGACGTGTTGGACCCTCGGTTGAGAGGAAGTCGGTAAGAGTAAGCGAGAGCTGAGGGTGGCTTCGCTGATGCCTCCTGGCATCGTACGAAGTACGGGCACGACAGCCCGGCCACGTGGGTCCCAAGCGCTTCCTCGGCTGGACCCGCTACGACAAGATGATGGAGGCGATGGGCGGCCACGGCGAGTGGGTGGAGGGCCCGGCTGAGATCCGGCCGGCGCTTGACCGAGCGGCCGCATCCGGCAAGCCGGCAGTCGTGAACGTGAAAGTGGATCAGTACGAACACGCCACGACGCAGATCGGAATCATCAGCGGCACCGGCGCGAGCCGACCCGAGGAGTACTATCGGGCCTAGGCCAAGTGACGAAGCATATCGGACGCGGCGACTCCGCACTCGGCCACATCGGCCGCGGACCGGCTCCGATGCGGACGTACGAACGCTATGTCCGAGAGGTACGCACGTAGCTCGATGGCGACTCGGTCGATCAACGTGGCTTCCCGAGCCGCCTCGTGTGGCTCGATCGCTACGACCTGCCTCGCATCCCGACCGACATGTCGTGCTCGGGCCCGCGATCGATTGCGCTGGGGGCGCAACTCGCGGATCGCGTGACGTTCGCGGTCGGAGCGGCCCCCGAACGCGCGGACTGGGCGCTGCAGACCGCTCGTCGCGCAGCAGAAGAGGCGGGACGTGACCCGGATGCGATCCGATTCGGGGCCTGGGTGAACGTGGCGGTCGATGAGGATCGCCAGCGCGGGATCGACTCCTTGCGGGGAGGCGTCGGCACCTTTGCCCACTTCAGCAGCATGAGTGACTCGCCGACGGCCACGCAGCCAGAGACCCTGCAGCGCGTCAGCAGCGCGTTGCAGCGCGAATATGACACCCGGCGGCATGGCGAGGCGAACACGCCTCACACGTCGCTGCTCGATGACGAGTTCATCGACTGGTTCGCCATCGCTGGATCGACGAACCGGGTGATCGAGCGGCTCCACGAGTTGATCGGGATGGGTCTCCGCCACCTCTACTTCCCGGGCGCCATGACCGCCGGCACCCGGGAGCAGATGACCGCCGCGGTTCTGCCCGCCCTGCGCGAGCGCGCCGATGCCGTTGCTGGCGGCTGACCGAACTTGCCGCGGGCGTCCTGCGCGCACGCCGCTGTCCATCTCAAGTGCCCTCGCTTGGCGTGATTGCTCGAGGGGCTCTCACACGCGTCTCGTCGAGCGTTTCCTCAGCCGTCGCTACGTGCACGCGACCGGCTCGTAGTTGTGCGGTCAACGCCTCGATGCTCGTCACCCGCTCACGGAAGGCGGTGACGAAACGCCCGATGCTGGTCACGTGGTGCGAGTCGCTGCCAGCGACGGTCCGGAAGCCGTGATCGGCGGCCAACCGCAGCGCCCGGTCGTTCTCCTCGTCGCTGCTGCCGCCGTTGAGCCCCTCGATCAGTTCGATCACGTCGAGGGCCGCGCGTCGTTCGTCAACGTGGTCGGCGAGCCCGATGCGAGGCCGGCCCGGGTGCGCTCCCACAGCAATCCCGCCGTGATCCCTGGCTGCGCGGAAGAGCTCCTCATGCGGGAGAAAGGGGTTTGACAGGTCCACCTGCCTGAGAAACCCTTCGGTGACGCCGTAGACCAGCACATGGCCCACGTCTGTCTCGGCCTCGATGCCACGCAGGATCACCGTGCCGTAGCGCGCGGCGAGGGTCGAATAGTCCCGCGTGAAGTCAAGGTGCCGATGCTCGGTCAGGACGAAGCCGTCGATGCGATAGCCGAGCTCGCGGCGACGCGCGATCCAGCGGAGGTACCCCTCGACAGTCGCGCTCGCATCATTCGATCCGTCCGTCGAGTGGGTGTGCAGATCGAGGTAGAACAGGCCCTGGTCTGCGAGGTTCATCAGTCCGCCTGACTGCGATGGGCGCGATTCTCGCGTCCATGCGTATCGTTCGTCAATCTCGCGTGACAGGTCGCCGCGGCGGCGGGTGGAGCCGCGTGGGCCCCCGATCGGCCGGCCTCACTTGCAAAAGGCACCCCGGGCGGCCACCATCAGGCGGCACGGAACGGCAAGCCGGGGGTGATCGTGGAGTTCTCGTACACGGCGGCGGAGGAGCAGCTTCGCACTGAGGTCCAGAAGTTCATCGCGGAGAACCTGTCGCCGGAGATCGAGGCAGAACTCAACGCCGGCGGCTCGCGGCGCAGCAGCCCGAACGTCAAGGAGCTCTACGAGCGGATCGCACAGCGCGGCTGGATGGCGATCAGCTGGCCGAAGGAATACGGCGGCCAGAGCGGCCCCCGGATCCACCAGTACATTGTCGAAGAGGAGTTTGCGCGCGTTGGCCTGGCGGTGGGAGGTGCCGGCAGTGGTGCGACCACGATCCTCGCGGCCGGTACGGAAGAACAACGCGAGTTCTTTGTCAAGGGCCTGATCGACGGCGAGGTCGTGCTCTGCCTCGGGTTCACGGAGCCTCAGGCCGGTGCCGACCTCGCCGGTCTCCAGTGTCGTGCAGAGCGCGACGGGGATGACTACATCATCAACGGCCAGAAGATGTACACGACCGGCGCGCAGAACGCGACGCACATCTATCTGATGGCCCGCACAGACCCAGACTCGAGCCGTCACGCTGGCATCTCCATCTTCCTGATCCCGATGGACTCTCCGGGGATCACCGTGCGCCCGCTGTGGACGATCCAGAACGATCCGAAAGCCCCTCGCGGCACGACATATGGCGACTCGCGCACGAACGAGACTTTCTTCGAGGACGTGCGCGTGCCCGCTTCCTGCCTGCTCGGCGAAGAGAACAATGGCTGGTACCTCGGCGCCATGGGCCTGAACCTGGACCGTGTCGGCGCCAGCCGGTACCTCATGTCGGTGCGGCGCGACGAGGACATCATTAACTGGCTGAAGGAACACGACCTCGGCGGGTACTCACCGGCGCAGGATCCTGATGTCCGCGACAAGCTGGCCGAGCTGTGGATCGAAGGCCAAGTGTGCCGCCTGATGACGATGCGAAGCATGTCGATCGTCGAGCGGGGCGGGGACTTCACCTACGAGGGCTCGGCGGAGAAGGTCTTCGCGCCCGAGCACGGAGTGAAGGCCACCGAGACGATCGCGCAGATTCTGGGCCCCTATGCGCAGCTGCTGAACGGCTCAGAAGACGCCATCGACGATGGGATCTACGCCCACAACCTGCTCGGAGCGTTCCAGTCTGGCATCAACCACGGCAGCGTTCAGGTGATGCGAGACCAGGTGGCGCGGCGCGGTCTGGGGATGCCGCGCGGCTAGGAGAGGAGTCGAGCGGGAGCCGCGTCATGGATGTGCTGCTGAGCGAAGAAGAGCAGATGGTTCGGGACGCGGCCCGAGACTTCCTCGAGGCCGAGAGTCCGCCCAGCCTCGCCCGCGCGATGGAGCAGGACGAGTTGGGATATCCGCCCGAGCTGTGGCGGAAGATGGCCGAGCTGGGCTGGCTTGGTATCTCGCTCTCTGAGGAGTACGGCGGTCAGGGGCTGCCGCTCACGTATCTGGGCATCATCCTCGAAGAAGTCGGTCGCGCGATCGCGCCCGTCCCGCTCCACAGCACGTCGGTCCCGGCGCTGACGCTCGAGCTTCACGGCAGCGACGAGCAGAAACGGGAGATCCTCCCGGCGGTGGCGAGTGGTGACCTGCTCCTGGCCTGGGCGTTTCAGGAGGCGGACCCTCGCCTCTCTCCCGCGGTCGTGCGCACCGAGGCGGTCCTGGACGGCGAACACTTCGTCATCAACGGCACGAAGATGTTTGTCGACAACTTCAATACTGCCGACAAGTGCCTGGTGGTCTGCCGGACAACCCCAACGGCCAGCGGCAGCGATGGGCTCTCCCTGCTGTTGATCGACACTGACGCCACAGGTGTCTCGCACATTCCCCTGATTCCCACTGCGAAGGACAAGCAAAGCAAGGTGATCTTTGAGGACGTGCGGGTGCCGCGGGAGCATCTCGTCGGCCCGTTGGACGACGCGTGGCCGATCGCTCAGGAGCTACTCGATCGGGCGACCGCGTTGCTGTGTGCGCAGATGGTGGGCGCAGCCAGAAAAGACGCCGAGCTGGCGACCGAGTACGCGAAGAACCGCACGGCGTTCGGCCGTCCGATCGGAGCCTTCCAGTCAATCCAGCACCTCTGTGCAAACATGCTCGTATCGGTCGACGGCGGGCAGATGCTGACGTACGAGGCGCTGTGGGCGCTCGGCGAGGGCCGACCGGCGAGCATCGAAGTCTCACAGGCCAAGGCTTTCTGCAACGAAAAGTGCCAGGAGATCGTGCGATCGTCGCAGAGCATCCACGGCGGTATCGGGTTCATGATGGAGTTCGACCTACACCTCTGGTACCGACGGGTGGTTTCTTGGTCGCTCCGCCTGGGCACCACGTTCGAGCACCGCGCGAGAATTGCCAGTGCGCTGCTCGATCAGGCGGGACGTGTACGCCTCGGCGATCCTGTGGTGGCGCTTCCCGAGGACGCGGCACCTCCGAGTGCGGTCCGCGAGCGTGCACCGTGATGACGTGGGCGGACCGCGGTTGCGACACAGCTGACGGGAGTTCATGAATGGTCAAAGATCCCGTATGCGGGAGAGAGATCGACAAGCAGCGGGCCCGCGCGAGCACCGGTACGACAACGCACGGAGCTACTGAGGTCGACCCTGAGCAGGGCACTCGCCGCTTTCACGACGGGAAGTGGTACTATTTCTGTAGCCTCGGCTGCCGCACCAAGTTTCTCGCGGATCCCGCCAGCTACACCTAGGCAGATGTTGAGCCCCACCGCCGTTTCGCGCGGAGGAGGAAGTGCCTCCTGGATTCGCACCTGGCAACCTGTGCGCCTGTCGCCCAGGCCCTGATGCTCGACTGCTGAAGAGGACGTAGCGCTCATGACTGAACAGCACGAGAGTCACATCACCGATGAGGTGAAGGCGCTCATCGGTGCGGAAGCGCCGCCAAGTACGATGTGGGGCACGATCTCTGCCGATTCGGTGCGACGCTTCATCCAGGCAATCATGGACGACGATCCGGTGTACTGGGACGAGGAGTACGCCAGCCAGACAAAGTATGGCGGCGTGGTGTGCCCACCGCTGTACCCAGGCTTCGCCTCCCATAGAGCTCCCGGAACCGCGGAACCGCTCGACGCCCTGGACGAGAATCGGGACTGGGACGGGATCGGTGGCGGTGGCGGCAGCGGGCTACCCCCGATGAACCTGCCGGTCAGCCGCGTGCTGAACGGCGGTGTCGAAGCGGAGTTCTTCCAGCTCGCCAAGATTGACGATCAAATCACGGCCACCACACGGTACAAGGACGTTACGGATCGAACGGGTCGCAGCGGCTACATGGTCATCGTCCGAACGGAGACGGAGTACCGGAACCAGGATGGCGAGCTGCTTTCCAGGGTCATCAACACCACTATTCGTCGATAGGAGGGCGCATCCATGACACTCAGCACAGAACGCAAGCAGCTGGTGTTCGAGGACGTCGATGTCGGCGACGAGGTCACCCCGCTGGTCAAGGGCCCCATGAGTCCAGTCCACCTGATGCGGTGGAGTGCCGCGATGGAGAACTGGCACCGCATCCACTACGACGAGACCTTCGCGAAGGAACATGAGAAGCTGCCCGAGAGGCTCGTGAACGGGTCGTGGAAGCAGCACGTGATGGCCCAGATGATGAAAGACTGGGTCGGTCTTGGCGGCTGGCTCTGGAAAATTAACTTCCAATTCCGCAAGATGGACGAGGTGTGGAGCACGGTGACCGCGTGGGGTCGGGTCATCGACAAGCGCGAGGTCGGGGACTACGGCATCGTGGAGTGCGAGATTGGCCTGCGCAATGATGACGGACAGGAAAGCACTCCCGGCAGCGCCACGGTGGTGCTTCCGCTGAGGGACGGTAAGCCGATCCCCTATCCGTTCGTCCCACCCGTTGAGAGCTGACGCTTCGGTCGATGCTGCAAAAGCATCTCTGAGTAAAGAGTGGGATCGCGTCGGAGGTAGAAAGTTGCGGGACGGAGTAAATCACTCTCGCCCCGCCACGAGGAGATAGTCATGGCACGTCAGTGGGCGAGGGTCGAGATCACCGAAGAGGGCATGCGTGAGGGCATGCAGATCGAGGATTCGAACATCTTGGTCGAGGACAAGATTCGGCTACTTGACGCACTCTCGGGAACGGGGCTCTCAAGCATCTCCGTGGGCTCGTTCGTGAGCCCGCGGTACACGCCACAGATGGCGAACATCGATGAAATCGTCAGTAGCTTCCGCCCGAGCGAGGGCGTGACCTATACCTCGCTGGCACTGAACGAGCGAGGCGTGCAGCGCGCCCGCGAGCACAGTCCCCCGTTGACCGTGGGCGGGCGGGGCACACCATCGCTCTCCTGTCACCTCTGCGACGTGTTTGTCCGCCGGAACGCCAACCGCTCGCAGGACCAGGAGGTCGAGCGGTGGCCGGCGATCGTGGCGGCTGCGAAGGAAGCCCGTGCGACGGAGGCAGGCATCGGCATGAACGCCGCCTGGGGCTCGAACTTCGTAGGCGAGTTCACCCAGGAGCAGCGTATGGAGCTGCTCGCGCGCCAGCACTCGATGTGGGACGAGGTCGGAGTCAAGGTGACCTCGGTGACACTGGGTGATCCGATGAGCTGGAACCGGCCGTGGGTGGTCGAGGACCAGCTGGAGGCCATCAAGGAGCGCTGGCCAGAGATCACGCGCTTCAACCTGCACCTGCATGACGCGCGCGGCCTCGCGCTCGCCTCGACGTATGCCACGCTCCGAGTGCTCGACCCAACAGACACCTTCCACACCGACACCACCATCGGTGGCATCGGCGGCTGTCCGTACTGCGGCAACGGTCGCGCCACCGGGATGGCACCGACCGAGGACGTCATCCACATGCTGGAAGAGATGGGCATCCACACAGGCGTCGACCTCGAGAAGCTGATCCGCGTAGTCTGGATGCTCGAGGAGATCCTCGGGCGCCCGTCGATGGGTCACGTCTCGAAGGGCGGCCCGCTGCCGCGCGAAGAGAAGCTCTACGACGCGAACATGCCCTTCGTGGAAACCTTCGAGGAGGCCCGGCACTTCCTGGACGGTCCCGGTACCTACGAGGGCGGAATCTACCCGTGGTCTGAACCGATCACGAGCCCACAGCTGGAGGCTCAGCGCGGTTCTCCGCAGCCCGTCGCCGGCGGTGACTAGTAGCAGCGGGCGGTTCGCGACCAGCAGGACGGTAAGCTGGCCGCTGGCGCGATGAAGGGGGGACCAACCCTTTTCAGTCGCCCCCGCTCGCGGCTGACGGCAGCCCGGGGATCGGCCTAGAGCGCCACCACCCCGGCGAACTGTCGCAGCTGCTCGAGGATCTGCCCCTGGCTCGGCGGCAGGTCCAGTACGAGGCGGGTGGCGCCCAGCTCCTCGAACGCCTCAACCTCCGCTCGGATTCTCGACGGAGAGAGCTGCCGCCGCTGAGTCTCACCTCGCTGCCATCCTCCTGCTCGTTGGCCGCGAAATCGACCGCCCAGCGGACAGACACGTCCTCCGGGAACGGCGCCGAGCGGGCAGCGCAGAACTCTTGGAGCCTGCTCACTGACGACGCTAGCGCCTCCGCCGAGCGTCCGCCCGGATGCCAGCCCGCGCCGAACTCGACGATGCGACCGAAGCTGGCATCACTCGCCCCGCCGATTCGACGTCCGTGTCCACAGGTTCACCCAGATGCGCATGAATCGTCCGTCATGCGGCCGCGCTCGCCGTATGGAAGCCACAGCACCTCCGACTCATCGGGCTCATGCCCGATGCCAGTGCCGACCAGCAGCCGTCCGCCGGAGAGGCGATCGATCGTGGCCAGCATCTTCGCGATGGGGATGGGCCGGCGGTACGGGACGACCGGCGCCGAGGCGCCGATCAGTGCAGGATGCCAGGTACGGCAGCAACGCCAACGGATCCATGAACTGGTTCCCATAGAGCCGGAGGATGTCCCTAGGCCTGTAGAACTTCGGGGAGCGACCATCTATGCGGCGATGGTCGAAGTGTGTCTCCCTGCGGTCTTCAGGTCGAGTGCCTGACGCAACGCCGCGAGGTGCAGGTGGCCGTTCACGCGGCGGAATTGCTTCTCGGCCTTCAGGATGCCGGCGGCGCAGCAGCGCAATGCCCTCTGCCCATTCCGCCACCGCTCCACGTTCCCAGTGCTGTCGCGGCAGATCGAGATCATCGACTCGATGGGATTGGTCGAGTGCAGGGTACGCGCAAACAGTCCCTCGCGCGTGTCGGCCATCACATCCGCCAGGCTCGTCGCAGCGGCCGCCTCCGCCGCACTGACCTCCGACCGGCTGGTCTGGCGTCGCTTCTTCTGATAATTTTCTTCACGGTGGCTCCTCTTCCTGTCGGTTGATTCGACCCACCTGGCACCTACCACACGGTAGGCTCAGGCGGGGGAGCCGCCCCCTTCAAGTTCTACATCCCACGGGACAACCTCTAGAGCCGGGCCATGTCGCCCGGAAAGACGACATGATCGTTTACTCATACGGCGTCGAAACCGAGGTCTTCTGCGAGCGCCACGGTTTCACGCACATGGCCGGAGAACCATGCGGAGTAGTTCGGTAGCGCGAGTCCAATCTTCACGGTGCCCTCCGCTCAGAGCTCCAAAGGATGTGGCGAGGCGTGTCGGTCTGAGGCGGCGCACCGGTAACAGAGTTGTCGCGGCGGTGTCAACGAATCTCGATGATGACCCAGTCGCGGGAGTCTACACGAGGGTGGGTAACGCGCCGGCGGACCTCGTTAACATGGATCGTCGTGCTGCCCCTCGTGCGCACTGGTGAACCAGAGGCACGCGGACGCACCGGCACCGGCAGCGCCGACAGGCATCGGGCCCGCCACGCGAAAGGCGACGGTTTCTCTCAGGTGCTGATTGACCTCCATACCCACACCCGCCCCGGCTCCGCCGATTCGTTTCTGGATCCTGATGAGCTCATCGAACGCTCGAAGCAGGCAGGGTTAGATGCGATCGTGCTCTCCGAACACGACTGGGCATGGGAACCTGAGGCGCTGCGCGAACTCGAGAAGCGCCATGATTTCCAGATCATCGGCGGACTCGAGGTCTCGACAGAGGGTGGGCACATCCTCGTCTATGGCGTGCACCACTACGTCGACGAGATGCGGCAGAGCGAGACGCTTGCAGCCAGTGTCCGTCGAGCTGGCGGCCTGATGGTTGCGGCTCATCCGTACCGCGGGCATGCCCCCTGGAACTGGCTCAGCGACGAGGACATTCAAAACGGACTGCCCCGAGCCGAGCACAATCCCGCCTACCGACTGGTCGAGGCGGTCGAGGTGATCAACGGTCACGGCAGCGCTCGCGAGAACTGGTTCTCAGAACAGCTCGCCGTACGTCTGAACCTGCCCGGCACCGCAGGAACGGACTCGCACCAGGCATCCGACATCGGGAAGGCCGCGACGTACTTTGAACGCGACATCCGCGATGAACGCGAGCTCATGGCGGAGATCGCCGCAGGCCGCTGTTGGCCCGTCGATCTCACGCGCGGGGCGCTGACGGATGATCCGGCACGCCACTCGATCCCCGACGGCGCCGCTATCGGTTCGAGGATTGATGACCCCGCAGCGGAGGGGAAACGCTAGTCGGGTAGGCCTTCTTCTCGCTCAAGGCCAAGCCGCTTGCGGTAATCAGCGTCGTGGATCCTCAGGGTGCCCAATCGCAGCAGATCCTCCACGGACATCCCTGTCTCGGGCTCATCGAGGGGCTCCAGGCGACCGATAATCGCATCGGCGCTGAGCTGATCGAACCGCTCGTCCGACATCCCCAGTAGCTCCTTGAACACGTACTCGTTTGCTTCACCGAGCGGCGGTGCCGGGCGATCGATCCGTGGCGGCGTTCTACTGAGTCGATATCCCCGTCCGATGACCGGACGGCGCCCGACGCCGGTGCCCTCGGCGTGGTCCACCATCTCGTAGAACGCTCGCTCGCGGAGATGGGGATCGAGCAGCAAGTCACGGGCATCGTTGACGGGTCCAGCAGGCACCCCGGCGCGACGCATCGCCTCGACGGCCTCCTCGCGAGCCCTGCCCGCAGCCCACGCCGCCAGCACTTCGTCCACGTCGTCATGCTGCTCGTACGCGTCGGCGAGGCTAGCGGGTGCCTTGATCTCGCCCCAGGCAGCGGGACCGAGCACCGTGTTCAGCGATTGCCACTCGGCATCCGTGCATGCCGACACGACCATCCAGCAGTCATCTCCGAGCGTCTGGTAGCAGCCCTGCACGCCACCGGCAGGGTCGCGGTTGCCGATGCGCTCGCCCATGCGACCGTTCGCGACGTAATCCAGCATCGCCTCGCCCATGAAGCTGACGGTGGCCTGGTACATGCCGAGGTCGATCCACTGTCCCTCGCCACTGATGGCACGGTGGCGGAGGGCGGTCATGACGCAGAACAGACCGTGCCACATCGCGACAAAGTCCGGATACGACTGTCCGATCGTCGATGGACGGTCGCCCCGGTAGCCAGCGAAGTGGGTGATGCCCGTCGTCGGCTCCAGTGCGGTTCCCTGCACCGGGTAGTCCTCCCAGGGGCCATCATGGCCGTAGCCAGTGTTCGACAGCATGATGATGTCCGGCCTCAGGGTGCGGAGATGCGGGTAGCTCAGTTCCCACCCGCGCATGACGCGCGGCGTGTAGTTCTCCACGACGACGTCGGAGATCAGCACGAGGTCGCGGAACGCGTCACGCCCCGCCTCGCGGCTCAAGTCGAGCGTGATCGAGCGCTTGCCGCGATTCACGATCGAAAATGGCCCCGCCACATTCCATGGCTCACTCCCGCCATGGCGCTCTGGAAAGATGCCGGCGATGGAGCGGTTCGAGTCGAGGCGCTGCAGAGCCTCGATCTTGATCACCTCTGCCCCGAGCTCGGCCATCGAGGCACAGAGGTAGGGCATCGCCCACACCGAGCTCAGATCGAGCACACGGACGCCTTCGAGCGGACGACCAGTCGCGGGCAGTGCCGTCGCTTCCTCAGTCATCTCACACCACGCCGCTCGACTTGAGCGCTGCGATCTCTCGCGCTTGCATGCCAAGCTCTGAGCCGAGTACTTCGTCTGTGTGCTCGCCCAGGAGCGGCGCCGGCTGACGGATCCGCCACTCGGTTGCGGACATTTTCACGGGCGCGCCCGCATACTTCAGCGGACCGGTCCGCGGGTGGTCCACGTCAACCCAGTAACCGCGAGCGCTCAGCTGCGGGCAATGCACGAGGTCCGCTGGATCCTGCGCGATTCCGAAGAGGATACGTCGACGGGCCGCTGCATCGAACAGCTCGTGCTTGTCGCGGTGGAGCATGGCTCCCTCGACGAGCTCGTACAGCGCCTCCTGCTGCAGCGCGCGTCCTTCCGGGGTCTGGAACTGCTCGCCGTTCAGTTCGGGCACGCCGAGGAAGTCCGCGATCACGTCCCACGGCTGCCCGAGTCGTGGCTGCAGCACGACCCAGCCGTCCCTGGCGGGCGTCATGGCGCTCAGCCTGCTGCCCGCTCGCGGCCGGCGGCCCTGAATGCCTCCGAGCCAGGCATAGTACGGCTCATTCATCACGAGCTGTGAGGCAATCGCCTCGTGGATTGACACGTCCACCCACTGACCAGGCGCACCCAGCGCCTGCCCAACGGTTACGGCGGCGGCGGTCCACGCCGCATATGCGCCGGCGGTGTACTGCGCCTGCGAGAGGCCGTGCTTCAGCGGAGAGCGGTCCCGCTCGCCGCTGATCGCCATCACGCCACTCATCGCGTACTCGACAAGCTCGCTCGCGGGAAGATCTCGGTACGGACCCGTCTGCCCAAAATTCGAGATCGAGGCGAGGACGAGACGAGGGTTCACATCCTGGAGCGTCTCCCAGCCGATTCCGAGGCGATCGAGCACACCTGGACGAAAGTTCTCTACGACTAGGTCCGCGGTGCGGGCGAGCTCCAGGAAGAGCTGCTGCCCGCGCTCGCTTTTCAAGTCGAGCGTGATACTCCGCTTGTTGGTGTTCAGGTAGAGAAAGTGGAGGCTAGCCTCCGCGTCCGGTACGTCATCGTAGAAGGGCGGGACGTGCCGGATCGGGTCTCCCGAGCCCTGTTGTTCGATCTTGATCACATCGCCGCCGTAGTCGGCGAACAGCTTCGTACAGTAAGGGCCCGCGATGTAACGCGTGAGGTCGAGCACACGCAATCCCGGGAGGGGGCCTCCTCCGGGCCCGGGTGCCGTCGGGTGAGTGTTCGTGGCGATGAATCACACTCCACGCGACGACTTCGTACGTTTTCGTCCGGGGCTCGGCGAGTATAGAATTTCTGGCCAAGTCCCGCCACGCTTGGCCCCTCGGCGATGAGTAAAGCCGGCCCAGTCGGCTCGCTCCAGTGACTGCCGGATCGGAGGCGCGGCAGGCCTGACGAGCGACGAGCGGGCGGAGCTGGTGCGGCTGCGCCGGGCCAACCGCACCCTGGAGATGGAGAACGAGATTCTGAAGCGCGCCGCCGCCCTCTTCGCGCGCGAGAACGTGCTCCCAAAATGAGATACCGGCTGGTCCGTGAGCTTGCCGCCGACGGGGTCGTCGTGGCGGTGGCCTGCCGGGTACTCGCGGTCTCGACAGCGGGCTACTACGAGTGGCGAGAGCGGGCGCCCTCGGCCCGCGCCGTCGCCGACCAGGCGCTGAGCGAGCAGATCGTGGAGATCCACGCCATGTCGCGAGGCAGCTACGGAGCGCCGCGGGTGCACGCCGAACTGCGGCTCGGGCAGGGCGTCCGTTGCGGTCGCAAACGGGTGGCACGGCTAATGCGGAGCGCAGGACTGCATGGAATCTACCGGCGGCGCGGGAGACACGCTCGCCCGGCGCCTGCCGTCCACGACGACCGGGTGCGCCGGCGCTTCGTGGCCGACGCGCCGGACCGGCTCTGGCTGACCGACATCACCGAGCACCCCACGCGGGAGGGCAAGGTCTATTGCGCCGCCGTGCTGGACGTCTCCTCACGGCGGATCGTGGGCTGGTCCATTGCTGACCACCTGCGCACCGAGCTTGTGGTCGCGTTCTACGAGCGCTACCGCGAGGACGGTTGGGGGCGGAAGGCGTCAGAGCTGTCGATGATGGTCGCGCTCGTGCTCTACGCCTACTGCAAGGGCGAGCGCTCGAGCCGCCAGATCGAACGGCGCTGCCGGGAGGACAGCGCCCTCCGGGTGCTGACCGCGAACCAGCACCCCGACCACGCGACGACCTGCCGTTTCCGCCAGCAGCACGAGGAGGCGCGCTCGGGACTGTTCGCCGAGGTGCTCAGGCTGTGCGCCGAGGCTGGTCTGGTGCGGGTCGGGGTGGTCGCGCTCGATGGGACCAAGCTGCACGCCAACGCCAGCCGTGAGCGCAACCGCACGGATGCGGACCTGGAGGCCGAGGTGCGGCGCATCCTCGACGAAGCGGAGCGGGTGGACGCCGAGGAGAACGCGCGCTTCGGCGACGCGCGGGGCGACGAGTTGTCTCCGGGATTCAGGGACCGCGAGGAGCGCCTGCAGCGGTTGCACGAGGCGCGGGAGCGACTGGCGGCCCTAGAGCGGGAGCGGCAGGAGGACTACGAGCAACGCCTCAGGAGCCGCGCGGAGAAGGACCGGCGCGGGCGCCGCCCGGAGCCGTCGCAGCCCGAGCAGGGTGCGAAGGTGAACGTCACCGACCCGGACAGCCGCGTGGTGCACGACTATCACGGCTACTTCCAAGGCTACAACGTGCAGGCGGTGACGACCCGCGACCAGATCATCGTCGCGGCCGAGGTGAGCCGACAGGCGACCGACATGCACGAGCTGCAACCGATGATCGAGGTGATGCACCGCAACCTGCAGGCCGCACACTGCGGGCCGGCGCGCGTGCTGCTGGCTGATGCCGGCTACTACTCCGAGGCGAACGTGCGGCAGGCGGGGAGCGCAGGTCCGGGGCTGCTGCTCGCGACCCGCAGCGACCGCAACCGGCGCGTCGGCGCGCCGCCGCCGCGGGGACGCATCCCTGCCGGGCTCTCCGTCCGTGAACGGATGGATCGCAAGCTGGGACGCAGCGTGGCCGGCGTCTCTACTAGCAGCGGCGCTGGATGATCGAACCCGTCTTCGGCGACGTCAAGGAGAACCGCGGCATCCGCCAGTTCATGCGGCGCGGGATCGCCTCGTGCGCCAGCGAATGGAAGCTGATCGCCGCCACCCACAACCTCAAGAAGCTCTATCGCCGGGCGCGGCCGTTCTCCTGGCCAGCGAACGGCAACCCCCGGCAAAGAGGCTGGTCTGCCGCCGTGGCGGCCGCGTAGCGCCGCTGCCCTGTGAGAGGCGGTACTCCGCCCCGACAACCGACCGGCTGACCTCTTGGCCCTCGTGGCGCTCCGCCCACGCCACTCCATGCGACAGCCCTGCTAAGCTCGCCGCGGGGGAGGGACGGCCGATGGCAGGCATCCTCGATGGCGTGCGCGTGGTGGACGTGACGCAGGCGCTGGCGGGACCCGGCGGGACGATGTTGCTCGCGGAACTCGGTGCGGATGTGATCCACATCGAACCGCCACCCACGCCTGAGAGCCCGTCGAGCGACGATGGCGCCGGGCGCAACCGTGCGTATCTGAACCAATACCGCAGCAAGCGCAGCCTCTCGCTCGATCTGACCCGCGAAGAGGCGCGCGAGGTCGTCTACGAGCTGGTCCGCGGCGCGGACATCTTCTATCAGAGCCTTCGCTTCGGAGTCGCCGCCCAGCTCGGCCTCGACTACGAGCGCATCCGCGAGATCAATCCCTCGATCGTGTATGTGGAGGTGACGGCGAACGGGCTCGAGGGGCCGGACCGTCACCGCGTCGGGTATGACCTCGTGGCGCAGGCCGGCTCGGGCAACATGACCGTCGACCCCCGAGACCCCTCGATGCCGCTCGGGCAACCAGCGCCGATCGCGGATGTCACGACCGTGTGCCTCGGCGCGCTCGGAGCGATCGCGGCTCTCTACCACCGTCGCGAGACCGGCGAGGGGCAGCGCGTCAGCACTTCACTCCTCGACGGCGCCATGTTGCAGAACATCCTCCGCATCCTCTCGATCGAGCGCGTCGATGCGGGGTGGCGAGAACCGCAAGTGGTTGCCGCGAGCGCGATGATCGAGGAGGGCGACGGAAGCTACGGCGACGTGCTGGACGTCACGGCGACGGTCTTCGGCGGCATGCCGACCGATCGGGACCTCGGTCCGCCAGTGAGCACGTTCGGTTACCACGTCTACTACCGCGCCTACCGCACCGCGGATGGTCTCATCTGCATCGCCTGCCTCAACGACCAGCAGCGGCGGCTCAACGAGGTCCTTGATCTCGGCGATCCGCGCTTCGACCCGGAGGCGAGGGAGGTCGACCTCGCCTCGGCGCTGGGTGCGATGAAGGCGCAGGCCGAGGCGCTGTTCCGCACGAAGACGACAGCCGAGTGGCTGACGTTCCTCGACGCGCACACCATCGCGTGCGGGCCGATCCGGCATACGCTCGATCTGTTCGAGGACGAGCATCTGCTCGCCAACGACATGGTGCAGGTGTTCGACGATCCATACGTCGGACCGATGAGGATGCTGGGCCACCCTCTGCACTTCGAGCGCACGCCGATGACGACGACGCGGGTGCCGCGCCGCGGCGAGGACAGTGGGCACGTGCTCCGTGAACTCGGACGGAGCGACGAAGAGATCGCGGCGCTGCGAGCGGCTGGGGCGGTCTTCGACGCGCCGGCGATCGAGTAACAGGCACGCTGGAGGCGACTTCGTGCGATTGTCTGATGATTCCAGACAATCTCTGACGATTACATCCAGCGGACCGTGCCATCACTCCTACGGGGAGGGGCGCGACTAAACGTGCGCGCACAGCGGTGATCTCGTACGACGACACCGTCTTCGCGGGCACGCAAGGCATCCGCGGTCACGCCAAGACCGATCGCATGCTAGCTGGGAGTGCGCCGACCAGCGGCTGCTGCGCCATGCCGTCCCCGAGAACCGACTCACCGCCTACGACGTGCGTGCTGTGATCGAGCTGATGGCGGACACGGCTCCGGTGCTGGAGTTGCGCCCAGGCTACGGCAACGGCATGGTGACGGCTCTGGTCCGCGTAGAGGACCATCCGGTCGGCGTGATCGCCAACAACAACGCGCACCTCGGCGGCTCGATCGAAAGTTTCGGCTCCGACAAGGCCGCCCGCTTCGCCAGGATGTGCGACTCGTGGAACATCCCGATCCTCACCCTGGTCGACACGCCGGGGATGATGATCGGACCGGAGGCAGAAGACCGCGCTGGTCCGCCGCACCAGCAACCTGATCGTTACGCTGGGCACCGTGCAGTTCACGGTGGCCTGGCCCACGGCGGAGTTCGGCGGGATGAACCTCGAGGCCGCCGTCCGCCTCTCCTATCGGGACCAGCTGGCAGCGATCGAGGACCTTGAGGAACGCGCGGCCGAGTACGAGCGGCTCGTGACCGAGTCGTACGAGCGAGGCGGGGCCCTCAACGCAGCGTCCAGCTTCAAGGTCGACGCAGTCATCGATCCGGTGGAGACGCTACACCGGATCACGCAAGGCCTGCTGGCGGCGCCGCAGTCGGAGCCGCTCCGGCGCGGGCGTCGACCCAGCCTGCCAACCTGGTAGGGATGGCACAGTGACGCCAGCCGCCTTCACCGACCTGCGCGTCCTCGACGTCTCCGACCGCCTCGCAGGCTCCAACTGCCGCCGCACCAGTCGGACTACCTCGCGGGGGTGGCGGCCTTTGTCGGGGCGGCTGGAGCGGTCGTGGGTCGTGACCGGTCCGGCGAGGGCGCCCTCGTAGACGTGAGCGAACTGGAGGCGGCGATTGTCAGCACCGCGCCATGGTCGCTGGCCCTGGCCTACGAGGGCGCGCAGGGGTTCACCGCGGCGGTGCATGCGCACCACCGCGACCGGCCGACGTTCTACGAGGCCGCCGACGGCAAGGTGATGGCCGGCTTCGGCCGGGGCCCCTTCTGGGTCGACGCCATGCACGTGCTGGGCCTCGAGGAACTCGCCGACGACCGCTTCTCGAATCCCGTCGAACGGCGCGCACATCTCGCGGCGATCCGGCCTCGCATCGAGCAGCGCGTCGCCAAGCTTTCGCGGTGGGAGGTCTTTGAGTCGCTCGCGACCGTTCGCTCCAAATCGGGGGTGGTGCAGGACGTGGGAGATCTGCTCGAGAACCCCCACCTCGAGGCGCGCGGCTACTTCGTGGAGACGGAGCTGGGCGGGCGCGCGCTGCGGATGCCGGGGGCGCCGGCCAAGCTAAGCGCGACGCCGTGGGAGCTTCACCGTCCCGCGCCAAACCTAGCCGAGACCGGCGGCGAGCCGACCGGCCCTAGCGCAGGAGCGTACCTGCGTCAAGTGTATAATCACCGTTCATTGGTCTGCCTGACCGCGATGGGCGCGATTCTCACGTCCGCGTCGGCCGTTCGTCAATCGCGCGCGCCGGCTCGCCGTGGCGGTGCGCAGTGGGGTCCCGGCAGAGCGGCCGCAGAGCGGCCGGTGGCCGCCGCGGTCACTTGCAAAAGGTGCGCCGGACGGCCACCATCAGGCGGCACCGACAGAGTCCGGGGGTGATCGTGGAGTTCTCGTACACGGCCGAGGAGGAGCAGCTTCGCGTGGAGGTCCAGGCGTTCATCGCGGAGCACCTGACGCCGGAGATCGAGGCCGAACTCAACGCCGGAGGGTCGCGACGAGGCAGCGCGCAGATCAAGGAGCTCTACGAGCGCATCGCCGAACGCGGCTGGATGGCGATCAGCTGGCCGAAGGAGTACGGCGGCCAGAGCGGTCCCCGGATTCACCAGTACATCGTCGAGGAGGAGTTCGCGCGCGTTGGCCTGGCAGTGGGCGGTGCCGGTAGCGGCGCTCCCACGATCCTCGCCGCCGGTACGGAGGAGCAGCGCGAGCTCTTCGTCAAGGGCCTGATCAACGGCGAGGTCGCGCTCTGTCTCGGCTTCACGGAGCCGCAGGCCGGCGCCGACCTCGCCGGCCTCCAGTGTCGCGCGGAGCGCGACGGCGATGACTACATCATCAACGGCCAGAAGATGTATACCACCGGCGCGCAGAACGCGACGCAGGACAGAGGCACTGTAGCCTGAAGGAGCACGCACTATGGACTACGAAACTATTATCTATGAAAAGAGAGACGGCATCGCCGACTTGATTTTCAATAGACCTGCAAAGCTGAATCCGATATCTTTCCAGGTAGTGAGGGAGTCCCTGGCAGCGTTAGAAGACGCTGAAGCCGATGAGAATGTCGGAGTGGTCATCATTTCCGGTGCCGGCGGTAGAGCGTTCACCGCCGGGGACGACATGCATGACCCAGAGGCGAAAGAAGCGATCGGTAACGCCACGCCAGGGGAAAGGTTCTTTGTTACACGCCGACGACACTACTTGCAGTTGGTTGAGGTGATCAGAGGCCTGATGAAGCCTGTTATTGCGTCGGTCGACGGGTGGTGTGTGGGCTCAGGCCCAATATTTGCTATGGCCTGCGATATCATCATCGCCTCTGACACTTCTCAGTTCGGGAGCCCGCTGGTCAGTATCGGCCATACTGGTGTCACACCACTGTTGCCTGAAGTGGTGGGGTATCACAAGGCCTGTGAACTCCTCTTTACGGCGGACCTCATCACGGCTAAAGAGGCAGAAGCAATCGGAATGGTCAACCACGTCGTCCCGCCTGAGCAGCTGCAAAGTACGGTCAGAGAGCTTGCCGCGAAGTTAGCCAAGCAGTCCACTCCACTGATTGGCTGGACCAAGTGGGCCTTGAACAGGACGATGGGCAGCTATTCCGTTGAACAAGCGTTGGACTATAAGTCGCTGACGGCTGCGCTGAATCAAGGAAGTAAGTATATTCCCAGCCCGCCCGTCGAGAAACGAGAGGGGAAGATATACTCCCGGAAGGGACAGAATCCCCCTGCATAACATCAGGATTGATAGTGATACCAAGAGTGGAGAACACACTATGCGCTTGTGGTTCACGATGTAGCCCTCCCGCCTGAGCAGCACCCAGAGCCGGCGATAGCCGTAGCGCACCCGCGCCGCAGCCAGTTCGCGCAGCCGCACCCGCAGTTCGCTCTGCAGATCGGCGACCGAGCGGTAGCGGTACGACGCACGCGCCATGCCGATCGTGCGGCACCCGCGGCGCTCGCTGACCCCGTACGCCGTGCGCAGGTGGCTCACGGCCTCGCGGCGGCGCGAGGCCGTCACCATTTTCGGCGAGCGACGTCCTGCAGCATCGCCTTGTCGAGCGTGAGGTCGGCCACGACCTGCTTGAGCCTGCGGTTCTCGTCCTCGAGCTGACGCAGCCGTCGAATCTCGGCCACACCCATCTCGCCGAATTGCTTCTTCCAACGGTAGAACGTCTGCTCGGTGACGCCGAGTTTGCGGCAGATCTCGGCCGGCGGTGTGCCGGCGTCGGCCTGCTTCAGCGCGAAGCCGATCTGCTCCTCCGTGTATCGCTTCCTGGGCACGAACTTCCCTCCTCTGCGCTACGGAGCGTGCCCGAATTACTCGCATTGCGGGTGGGGAGGAGACCACACGCACGAGACCATCCGCGAGTGGGAGTTCCGGTTCGCTCCGCTGCTCGCCGACCAGCTGCGCGCTAAGCGACGGGGCCGTGCCGGCGAGTCTTGGTATCTCGACGAGACATACGTGAAGGTCGCGGGGCGCTGGTGCTACCTCTACCGCGCGATCGACAGCGACGGAGGACTCATCGACTCGATGCGCAGCGAGCATCGCGACAAGCATGCCGCGCGGAGGTTCTTGCGGAGGCTGGTCGAGAGCGCAGGCCGCGGCGGATCACGACGGACCGGCACCCCGCGTACCGGCGGGCGATCCGCTGGATCATCGGCCGCAAGGCGTGGCACCGGACAACCCAGTACTTAAATAACTACACCGAGCAAAGCCCATCGAGCTGTGAAGCAGCGGTACTACCCGATGCTGGGCTTCGGGAGCTTCCAGTCAGCGTCGCGCTTCTGTACCCCCTTCGATGAGCTACAACAATACTTCCGTGTTCGCCGCCGCGGCGAGGCTCACGTCCCGCTCGCGGAGCAGCGACGACTCTTCCTCACCCGCTGGCGCTCGCTGATCGCGGAAGTGGCTGCAGCGTAGACGCCACGGACCGTAGCCTTCGCACGCCCAAGGTCTGACGCGCCCCGAAATCTGACGGAGCCCGCCGAACCCGCTGCCACCGGACGACCACGGCGTCGCACCGGGCTACTCCGGGGGCATGTCTCCGGTGACCCCGGCCTCGACGAGCGCGTCATAGTCGGTGCGAGCGAGCCCAAGCTCGTCGCGAAGGACCTCGTAGCTGTGTTCCCCCATACTGGGCGAGGGTCGGACGAGCTGGACCGGGCGGCCCGAGAACCGCCAGGGCGCGACGGCCAGCGTGTCCACGCCGGCCTCGGGGTGCTCCAGCTCCGTGACAAACCCGCGAGCGAGCAGCTGCGGCTCGGGGTGCTCCAGCACCGCGGCCAGCCCGACGACGCGGGCCGCGCAGCATCCCAGCGTGCGCAATGAGCCGGCGGCCTCGTCGGCGTCCTGGTTGGCGCACCAGGATGCGACGATCGCGTCCAGCTCCTCCTCGTGACGCTTGCGGGCGACCGCGGTCGCGAAGCGCCCCTCGGAGGCCAGCTGCGGCTCGCCGATGTGCCGAGCGAGCGCACCCCATGCCTCGTTGCTCTCAGCTGCGAGGGCAAGCCAGTTGCCGTTGCGGGCGGGGTAGACCCCGTGCGGCGCGACGCGTGGATGCCGGTTTCCCACCGGCTCGCGGATGCGACCGTTTGCGGACCGTTCCAGGATGGCGTCGCCGAGATGCGCAGTCATCGCCTGCATCATCGAGAGGTCGATGTACTGCCCCTCGCCACTGCGCGCCCGGTAGTGCAGCGCCGCGAGAATCGCCGACGCCAGGTACATCCCGCCGACCGGGTCCGGAATCAAACCGCCTGTGTTCTGCGCCGGTCCGCCGGAGTATCCGTTCACCGATGACACGCCGGACATCGGCTCGATCGTGCCGCCGTTGGCCGCGTACTGGGCGTATGGGCCGGTCGCCCCGTAGCCAGAAAGCGACGCGTAGATCACGTCGGGGCGGTGTTCTCGGAGGGCCTCGTCGGTGATGCCCCAGTTCTGGAGGACCCGCGGGCTGAAGTTCTCGGCGAAGACATCGAAGCGCGTCAGGAGTCGCCAGAACAGCTCGGCGCCTCGCGGGTCGCTCATGTCGAGGGTGATCGCGCGTTTGTTCAGGTTGGTGCCGTTGTAGAGCCCGCTGACGTTCCAGGCGCGCTGGCGTCGGCTCGGATCGGCCCTGCCCTCCGGTACGTCCGCGTCGTATCCGCCCGAATAGGTCCGCCACCCGTCGGGCCGGCGCCGCGCCTCGATCTGGACCACATCCGCTCCGAGGAGCGCCAGCAGTTCAGTGCCGAGTGGGCCCGACCAGGCTTGCGTGAAGGTCAAGACTCGCACCCCGGCCAGCGGCGCCTCGACCGGCGCGGGCGTCACCGTTGCCTCGACGCGCGGCGCAGCGACACGAGGGCGCGGGCCGGTCGGCTCGCCGCCGGTCTCGGCTAGGTTTGGCGCGGGCCGGTGAAGCTCCCACGGCGTCGCGCTCAGCTTGGCCGGCGCCCCCGGCATCCGCAGCGCGCGCCCGCCCAACTCCGTCTCCACGAAGTAGCCGCGCGCCTCGAGGTGGGGGTTCTCGAGCAGATCTCCCACGTCCTGCACCACCCCCGATTTGGAGCGAACGGTCGCGAGCGACTCAAAGACCTCCCACCGCGAAAGCTTGGCGACGCGCTGCTCGATGCGAGGCCGGATCGCCGCGAGATGTGCGCGCCGTTCGACGGGATTCGAGAAGCGGTCGTCGGCGAGTTCCTCGAGGCCCAGCACGTGCATGGCGTCGACCCAGAAGGGGCCCCGGCCGAAGCCGGCCATCACCTTGCCGTCGGCGGCCTCGTAGAACGTCGGCCGGTCGCGGTGGTGCGCATGCACCGCCGCGGTGAACCCCTGCGCGCCCTCGTAGGCCAGGGCCAGCGACCATGGCGCGGTGCTGACAATCGCCGCCTCCAGTTCGCTCACGTCTACGAGGGCGCCCTCGCCGGACCGGTCACGACCCACGACCGCTCCAGCCGCCCCGACAAAGGCCGCCACCCCCGCGAGGTAGTCCGACTGGTGCGGCGGCAGTTGGAGCGGGGGCTCGCCCTCATAGCCGCAGATGTCGGCCCAGCCGCTCATCGCCGAGTGAGTGAGGTTGTTCCCCGGCGCCTCCGCCAGCGGGCCCTCGAGGCCGAACGGTGTGACCGAGACATGGACTGCATCTGGGCGCCTCGAGTCCAGGGCGTCGCGCAGCGCGGGCGACCAGACGGCCGCCGTCGTGACAATGACGTCGGCCTCGGCAACGTGACGCCCGAGGCCCGCTGCGTCGCACGGGGCGATCTGCGATCGCTTGTTGGCGTTGACGTAGGCGTGCACCAGCGACCGATCGGGCCCGGGCGCGTCGCTGAGGAAGGGTGGCTCGCCGCGCAGCGCGTGGCCCTTGGGCGGCTCGAGCAGCACGACATCCGCGCCGTAGTCGCCGAAGATGCGCGCGCAGTAGGCGCCTGCGAGGCGGTCGGAGACGTCGAGGACGCGCAGGTCGGTGAAGGCGGCTGGCGTCACTGTGCCATCCCTACCAGGTTGGCAGGCCGGGTCGACGCCCGCACCGGAACGGCTCCGACTGCGGCGCCGCCAGCAGGCCTTGCGTGATCCAGTGTAGCGTCTCCACCGGATCGATGACTGCGTCGACCTTGAAGCTGGACGCTGCGTTGAGGGCCCCGCCTCGCTCGTACGACTCGGTCACGAGCCGCTCGTACTCGGCCGCGCGTTCCTCAAGGTCCTCGATCGCTGCCAGCTGGTCCCGATAGGAGAGGCGGACGGCGGCCTCGAGGTTCATCCCGCCGAACTCCGCCGTGGGCCAGGCCAGTGAACTGCACGGTGCCCAGCGTAACGATCAGGTTGCTGGTGCGGCGGACCAGCGCGGTCTTCTGCCTCCGGTCCGATCATCATCCCCGGCGTGTCGACCAGGGTGAGGATCGGGATGTTCCACGAGTCGCACATCTTGGCGAAGCGGGCGGCCTTGTCGGAGCCGAAACTTTCGATCGAGCCGCCGAGGTGCGCGTTGTTGTTGGCGATCACGCCGACCGGGTGGCCCTCTACGCGGACCAGAGCCGTCACCATGCCGTTGCCGTAGCCTGGGCGCAGCTCCAGCACCGACGCCGTGTCCGCCATCAGCCGGTCTTGCGGCGGTGATAGAGAGCCGCGATCGCTCCGAGCGCGCCGGGGCACACGGTCGTGACATCCGCGATCGGCGCTGGTTGCCCGAGCGGCATCGCCGGGGTCGCCGGGGTCGACGGTCATGTTGCCCGGGCCGGCCTGCGCCACGAGGTCATACCCAACGCGGTGACGGTCCGGCCCCTCGAGCCCGTTCGCCCTCACCTCCACATACACGATCGAGGGATTGATCTCGCGGATGCGCTCGTAGTCGAGGCCGAGCTGGGCGGCGACTCCGAAGCGAAGGCTCTGATAGAAGATGTCCGCGCCGCGGACCAGCTCGTAGACGACCTCGCGCGCCTCTTCGCGGGTGAGATCGAGCGAGAGGCTGCGCTTGCTGCGGTTTGGTTCAGATACGCACGGTTGTGCCCGGCGCCATCGTCGGTCGACGGGCTCTCAGGCGTGGGTGGCGGTTCGATGTGGATGACATCCGCACCGAGTTCCGCGAGCAACATCGTCCCGCCGGGTCCCGCCAGCGCCTGCGTCACGTCCACCACGCGCACGCCATCGATGATGCCTGCCATCGGACCGTCCCTCACACGCGGCGAGCTTAGCACGGCCGCTTCGCGGCTGGCGGCGAGCTATCATCGCGCGGCCGTGGCTCGGCCGCCTCGAGCGGCTGCGTTCAGACGGCTATCGAGCGAGGGGTGACTACCGTGGCCTACGAGAACATCCAGCTGGAGCGGCAGGACGGCATCACAAAGATCACGCTTAACCGTCCCGAGAAGCTCAACGCCCTGAGCGGCGGGCGACTATCGTAGGCCTCGGGAGCCGTTCATGTCGCTGCGTTCCGTTCTTCCAAGCCACCTGTCCTGCAAAACCCGCACCGCACCAGACGACCCGTCTTTAGATGGGATGAGGGCCGGTCTCCTCCTCGGAGTGGATACTCGTCTCCACTAAGAGCACGCCCTCCAGGAAGGGGGCAAGGAGTGGCTCCCACCGGGAGCCTTGAGAGGTAGAAGACCGGCATGCAGCAGTATATGGCAACGACGCGGAAGCCGGAGCCGAAGGGGATCCGGAACAGGGAGCAGCTCGGGGCACCGGAGCTCACCTGTGGCCTCGATGTGAGCGACCGCTACACCCACGTCTGTGTGCTCGACTCCGCAGGGGAAGTCATTCGCGAGCAGCGCATCCGCACGACGGCGCTGGCGCTGCAGGGGGCCTTCGCGGGGAGCGAGCGGGCACGCGTCGTGCTCGAGGCGGGACTGCGCTCACCCTGGATGAGCCGACTGCTGGCCGAGTTTGGCCACGAGGTGATCGTTGCCAACCCCCCGCCAGATCGCGCTGATCGGCCGCAGCCATCGCAAGACAGACCGCACGGATGCCGAACAGCTGGCACGCCTCGGGCGCGTTGACCCGCAGCTGCTCGCGCCGATACGTCATCGCAGCGCCCAGAGCCAGCAACACCTCGCCGTTGTGCGGAGCCGCAACGTGCTCGTGCACTCGCGCACGAGGCTCATCAACCACATCCGTGGCGCGGTCAGGGCGTGGGGCGCCTCGTTGCCGCGGTGCACGGCGCCGACCTTTCACCGCAAGGTGGCGGAGCACATCCCGACGGAACTGTTGCCGGCGCGGACAACGCTGCTGGAGGTCACCGGCGACATCTGCCGTGGTCCTGGAACTCAAGTACCATTTGCTCTCCCTCCCGCCAATCGACTCACTCCGACCGCGGGGGCGCGCGACAGACGAACGCGGCAGGGGAAAGAAGTAACGATGACCACCACCACTAGCTACGAAACCGTACGCTACGAGACTCGCGATCGCACCGCGATCGTCACGCTCAACCGACCCGAACGACTGAACGCGACCATCCCGCAGTTGAAGGTGGATGTGGTCAACGCGTTCACGGAAGCCGACGGCGATGACGAGGTGCAGTCGATCATCGTGACCGGCGAAGGCCGGGCATTCTGCGCGGGCAGAGACATGAAGGCGTCCGAGAACTCGCCCGGAGCGAGCATGACTCCGGAGCAAGCGGCGGCGTCAGCTGTCTACCCGACGATCGCTCGCGACGTGCTGAAGCCGGTGATCGCGGCGGTCAACGGCCCGGCCCGGGGCGCCGGATGCAATCTGGTCTTCACCGCAGACTTCCGAATCGTCAGTGAGCGCGCCAATTTTGCGGTCAACTTCATCGAGCGCGGGGTCGTCGCCGAGTACCCGCTCTTCTTGCTCTCCCGCCTGATCGGGCTGCAGCGCGCGACCGAGATCTGCATGCTTGGCGAGGTCTTCGATGCCCAGCTCGCGCACGGCTGGGGCCTCACCCACCAGCTGGTTCCGCACGACCAGCTTCTGGGCGCCGCCCTCGATCTGGCTGCCCGACTTGCAGCGAGGGCGCCGCTCGCCATGCAAGAGACGAAGGCTCTGATTATCCGCCTCCATTACCTGACGATCGAAGAGTTCGACGCCCTGCAACGCGAAGCGAACCTGCGGCTGATGGAGACCGAGGACTGGAACGAGGGCATTCAGGCGTTCCGCGAGAAGCGCGATCCCCAGTTCCGAGGCCGATAACCGCGAACGATCACCCGTTCGAGAGCCGTTTGTCTCCCGGGCGGCGGCAGAGTAGCATCGCGCAACCGGGCTGCGGTGACCCCTCCGCCCCGTGTGGGCGTTGCTCGCTTGTGGCATGCAAGCGCAGCACGAGGGACAGGGCGTGGAGTTCTTCCGTCTCTTGATCTCTCGGCTAATCGCATCCGTGTTCACGGTGTTCATCGTGATCACCATCGTGTTCTTCATCAGCCGTGTCATTGGCGACCCGATCGCTTACCTCCTGCCGATCGATGCCGTCGCCAGTACCGAGGACATCCAGCGGATCGAAAAGGAGTTCGGGCTCGACCGCCCGATCCCGGTCCAGTACGGGGAGTTCCTCGGCGATATGCTGCGAGGAGACTTCGGTAGGTCCTTCCGCACCAAGCAACCGGCTCTCCAAGAAGTGGCCCAGCGGATGAGCAAGACGCTTCAGCTCACTGTCGCGGGCCTCGCCTTCTCTCTGGCGCTTGGGATTTCAGCGGGAGTGATAGCGGCCGTGTACCGCGGACGGCCGATAGACGGGTTCGCGCGGGTGCTGGCGTTGTTGGGTCAGGCGACGCCCGACTTCTGGCTCGGGCTCATGCTCATCCTGTTCTTCGGCGTGCGGCTCGGCTGGCTGCCCACGGGCGGCAGCGGCGATTTGAGGCACTTGATCCTGCCCACCATCACGCTCGGGACCGCGGGCGCCGCCGGCATCACGCGCATCACCCGTTCGGCGATGCTCGAGGTGCTCAGCGCCGACTTCATCCGGACTGCGCGGGCCAAGGGGCTGCGCGAGCGCACCGTGATCTTCCGACACGCGTTCCGTAACGCGCTGCTCCCGGTGTCCACGATCTTCGGACTCCAGATTGGGCGGCTCATTGCAGGGTCGGCAATCGTCGAAACGGTCTTCGCCTGGCCGGGGATCGGGCGGCTCGCGATCAACTCGATCTCGACGTTTGACTACCCGGTCGCGCAGGCTTGCATCATCGTCATTTCGACCAGCATCGTGCTGGGGAATCTCGCCGTCGATCTCTCCTATCAATACATCGACCCACGCATCAGGGAGTCCGGGCTGTGACCTCCGCCGGCAAAGGCGTCCACGAAGCGCCCGTAAGCGCGCCGGACATCAGCTGGGCCCGGCCCGGTGCGCGTCGGCGCCAGCTGCGCAGAAGCATCGGTATTCTGTTCCCGCTGTTGCTTCTGTCGGTATTCGTGCTTGGAGGTGTGTTCGCACCGCTGGTTGCACCGCACGACCCGCAGGAGCTTGTGCTGATTGAGCGCCTGCAGCCACCGATCTTCGATGGGGGATCGTCGGACCACGTCCTCGGCACCGACTATCTGGGGCGAGACATCCTCAGCCGGCTGCTCCACGGCGCTCGCGTCTCGCTGTTCCTTTTGGCGATCGTGATCCCGCTGACGGCCACTTTCGGGACAGCGCTCGGCGTGATCGCTGGCTGGCGAGGCGGTCGGCTCGACAAGCTGATCATGCGCACGGTGGACGTGCAGCTGGCGCTTCCAGCGATCCTCTTCGCCGTGCTCCTCGCTGCAGTGTGGGGGCCGAGCCTGCGCAACGTGCTGATCCTCCTCACCCTCTTCCTTTGGACCTCGTACGCACGTCTCGTGCGCGGCGAGACGCTGTCGTTGCGAGAACGTGACTTCGTGACCGCCGCGACCGCGGTGGGCGCCAGCGACTTTCGCATCCTCACGCGGCACATCGTGCCCAACGTGCTGAACCTCGTCGTCATCCTCGCCACGCTCGAGGTGGCGTCGGTGATCCTGGTCGAGGCAGCGCTGAGCTTCCTCGGTGTGGGCGTCGGCATCGGCACGCCGTCCTGGGGCGCGATGGTCTCCGAGGGACGCAACTACATCACGATCGCCTGGTGGCTGACCGTGATTCCGGGGCTGGCGATCTTGCTGGTCGCACTCAGCGGCAATCTGGTGGGAGACTGGCTGCGGGACGCGATAGATCCCCGCCTGCGCAACGTTCGATAATTTCCGCTCGTGCGCGAGGCGTCCTGGGCGCGTCGCCCTCTGGCTCGCTGGATTCAATCAGGCGGCATGTCGCCGGTGATCCCGGCGGCCACCAGCTCCTCGTACTCGGATCGATCCAGCCCCAGCTCGTCGCGGAAGATCTCGAAGCTATGCTCGCCCATCGTCGGCGAGTGTCGCGCGACGTTGACCGGCTGCCCATCAAAGAGCCACGGCGCGACCGCCTGGGTGTGCACGTCCGCCTCTGGATGCTCGACGTCTACGAAGAACCCGCGCGCGGTCATCTGCGCGTGGGGCTCCACGTACACCTCGTCCAACGGGGTGACACGCGCCGCACTGACTCCCAGGGCGGCCAACGCGTTGGCCGTCGCGTCGGCAGCCTGATCGGCACACCAGGCGCCGATCGTCGCGTCCAGTTCCTCTTCGTGGCGCTTGCGGTCGCTCGATACGGCGAAGCGTGGACTGTCGGCGAGGTCAGGACGACCCATGTACTCGGCCAGGGCTCGCCAGGCGGCATCGGTCTCGGCAGCGAGGGCGAGCCATTCGCCGCCACTGGCGGCGTAGATCCCGTGCGGCGCCACGCGGGGATGCCGATTGCCCGCGGGACAGCGCACCGGCCCGTCCACTGAGCGCTCGAGGATCGCGTCGCCCAGGTGCGCGGCCATCGCCTCTAGCATCGAGAGGTCGACCTGTTGGCCCTCGCCGGTGCGAGCGCGGTGGTCCAGCGCCGCGAGGATCGCTGCCGCCAGGTAGTAGCCCCCAACCGGGTCCGGAAGGAGCCCACCTGTGGCCTGTGGCGGCCCGCTCTCGTAGCCGTGCAACGACGTCAGGCCGGACATCGGCTCAATCGTGGAGCCGTTCGCTGAGTACGTTGCGTAGGGCCCGGTATCTCCGTATCCGGACAGCGAGGCGAAGATGACATCCGGCCGCCGCTCGCGCAGCGTTTCGTACGTCACGTCCCAGCTCGTCAACACGTGGGGCATCAAGCCTCCCGCGATGACATCGAAACGCGGCACGAGGCGCCAGAACAGATCGACGCCGCGCGGGTCCGTCATGTCCAGTGTGATGGCCCGCTTGTTGAGATTGACGCTGTTGTAGAGCCCGGACACGTTCCACGGTTGCTGCCGCCGGGACGAGTCGGCGACGGGCCCCGTCACTGAGGCGCCCGCTTCATAGCCACCGTGGGAGACACGGAAAATGTCGGGTCTGCTGCGGGCTTCAATCTGCACGACATCCGCGCCGAGCAGCGCGAGCAGCTCGGTGCCGAAAGGACCCGACCAGGCCTTCGTGAGCGAGAGCACGCGCACCCCTGCCAGTGGTGCCTCGACACCCAACGCCCGCTCGTCCGCGTCCGCTCGAGTGTGCGTCGTCGACCACCGCGCCGCGCGATGTTCGTCGAGACGCGGCGCCGGGGTGCGCATCTCCCAGGGGGTCGCGCTCAATCGTGCGGGGGCACCGGGCATCGCGAGCGCGCGCCCTTCCAGGCTCGTCGCGACCAGATAGTCCCGCGCGTCGAACTGCTCGTTCTGGAGGAGATCGGCGGTATCCTGGATGACTCCCACTAGGGCGCGGACCTTAGAGAGGTCCTGGAACAGGCGCCATCGCGACGTCTGAGCGATGCGCTCTTCAATACGCGGCCGAAACTCGGCGAGATTCGGCCGCTGACCGGCGTACGACAGGTACCGTTCGTCGGCGGCAAGGTCCTGCAGCCCCAACACGTTCATCGCATCGCCAAAGGCCGACCCCCTGCCAGAACTGAAAACGATCTGACCGTCGAGCGCCGCGTACCGGCCTTCCGGTCGGTCGCGTCGCCGCGCCTTCGCTCTAGAGATCACGCCGTTCGGCCCCTCGTAGATAGCGTCGAGCGCCCACGGCGCAGCGATCAGCGCAAGCGCCTCGACTTCGCTCACGTCGACGAGCGCTCCGCGGCCTGTGCGACTTCTTCGCAGCAGCGCTGCCGCGGCCCCGACGAACGCGGCTACGCCTGCGAGGTAGCCGACCTGATGCCGCGGCAGTTGGAGCGGCCCCTCGCCCTCATTGCCACACAGGTCCGCCCAGCCGCTCAAGGCACAGGCGGTGAGGTTGTTGCCGGGCGCAGCGGCGAGCGGGCCCTCCAGGCCGTAGGGGGTCACGGAGACGTGGATCGCGTCGTCCCCCCGCCGGGCGAGGGCGGTGCGCAAAGCGGACGGCCAGGGCCGGGGCGATGTCGTGACCACGATGTCTGCCGCATCGACGCACTCGGCGATGGCCGCCTCATCGTCTGCCATGACTCGCGACTGCTTGTTGCGGTTGACGTAGGCATGCAGCAGCGAGCGCTCGGGACCGGGACGATCGTCGAGGAACGGGGGCTCGTGACGTAGCGCATGGCCCTCAACCGGCTCGAGCAGCAGCACCTCCGCGCCCAGGTCGGCGAACAGCCGCGCACAGTAGGCGCCTGAGAGGCGGTCGGAGAGATCGAGCACGCGCACGTCCGAAAGCGCGCCGACGGGCATCCCCACCCCCTCGCGTTTCCCTACCAGGTGTCGAGACCGGGACGCCGGCCTCGCCGGACCGGCTTCGCCAGTCGGACGCGGCTCCTGTCGATTCGCGTCGGACAGCTCGAGAGCGCCGCGCGCCGAACGTCGTGGCCCAACGGTGCGCCACTCGGGCCGGATGGGCCGAGTGGCGCACCGCTCGCGAACTCGCGATTCAAGGCACTAGGTCTTCAGCACCTGGAACTCCCAGTTGGCCGGGATGCGGGGGTGTCGAGCCTCGCCGCCGTCCGGCAGCCAGCGCAAGCGGCGGTTGTTGTACGCACTCGCCAGGAGCGGCTCATGCAAATAGATAAACTGAGCCTGCGTGTAGTGCTCGATCCATATCTCGTTCAGGGTCTCCTTGAGTTCCTCTTGGTCAAAGATCCCCAAGGACTTCTCCCACAGCTCCGTCACGCGCGACTCCGGGTTCGGCGACTGGTTGTAGACTCCATCGTCCTTGTAGAACGCGTTCATGCTCGCGGGCCATCTAGTCCCCCCCGTGAGCCACAGCCCGTGCACCGACTTGTCGCGAAGGTTCTTGAAGTAGTCGGACCTGGGCAAGGTAATCAGATTGGTGCGGATCCCGATCCGCTCAAGGTCTCGCTGAAAAATCAGTACGAGCTCGTCGGACTGCGCGTAGTAGCCAGTGGGGTAGTAGAAATCGACGTCGAAGCCGTCGCCGTACCCTGCCTCCGTCATCAACCCTTTGGCACGATCGACGTCGTAGCCCCAATACAGGTGCTCGATGTCCCCGAGGGGGAAGCCGAACGACAGCGACCCTAACCCGAACGAGTAGCGCTCAGTGCCATGGAGGATCGTGTTGATGTAGCCATCCCGGTCGATCGCCAGGTTCGCTGCAATCCTGACGCGCTTGTCGTTGAAGGGATTGGGCCCGCCGTTTGGAAGGGTCTGCAAGCTCGTGCTCATCTGGAGGTTCATCCCCCGGCCCCTCGGGAAGAAATTGACGGTGATGTCTTCATCGCCCTCGAGCTCCTGGCCAAGCTCAAGGTTGAGTTCTGGAACGTAGTCGAATTCGCCTGCCCGCAGCCCGGCCAGGCGCGAGACCGGCTCCGGCCGTGTGAAGTTCACCAGCTCCTTATGCCAGGGCTTCCACGGTCCATACTCGTTTGTGTTGTCCCAGAAATAGTCGTCGTAGCGCGTGCTGTGAGTCTCGGTGTCCGCAATGCGCGATTCGAACCGATACGGCCCGAATCCCGAGGGCGTGAGCGCGGCCTCGACGTCGCCCACCCGCTCGATGTAGCGCCTCGCCACCTGGGTGACCGTCCAAAAGGCGCCGCCAGGTATCGTGTTGTCCGGCTGCAAGACCGGGACACGCACGGTGAGGTCATCGACGGCCTCGGGCGTCCCGACGTTATTGAAGAACGTAAAGCGACCGCTGGTCCAGTCCTCGCGGTCGGCGTAGTCGCCGCGGGCCGCGGCCCGCTCGATGCTCCACACCAGATCCTCAGCGAGATACGGGAAGCCTTCGTGGTCGATGATGCCTGGCTGGAGCTTCAGGATGATCGCCTCGTTGGCGTCCACCCACTCGAGGGACGCCATGTGGGCCACGAAGTCATTGCTCACGGGATGAGTCACGAGCACCTTGCCGAAGTGGGCCTCGCCGTTATAGAAGCTCGCGGAGCCACTAACCTCCTGGGGGTCCATGGAGCCCGAATCGGACTGGATGGCAACGCGCAGCGTGCCGTCAGGGTCGTAGTCCAAGGCCGCCGGCGTCGGCGCGGTCGTTGCCGTCGCCGTCGCCGTCGCCGTGGTGCCGCTAGCAGCGGCAGTTGCAGCGGCGGTGCCACCGGCGGCGGTCGTTGCCGCGGCCCTCGGCGCAGGTGCCGCCGGCACGTCGTCGTCGTCGCCACAGCCGATCAGTAGCGCCCCCGTCAGTCCGGCGAGACCAAGTCCGCCGCCACGCAGGGCGCTCCGGCGCGAGAGCCGCGTCGAGTGCAGTCGATTCCAGTAGTTTGATTCGCTCATGGATCCCAGATCCCTCCTGAACGCCGCCAAGTTTGGCGTCGATTGGGAGGAGCCTACGCCTTGCGCGCAACGATTTCAACAAATATGTTGTGACGATTTCAGCAAAACGGGGGCCCCGAGGTTGTCCCGGGGGATGTAGAACTTGAAGGGGGCGGCCCCCCCGCCGGAGCCTACCGTGTGGTAGGTGTCAGGTGGGTCGAATCAACCGACAGGAAGAGGAGCCACCGTGAAGAAGAATTATCAGAAGAGGCGACGCCAGACGAGCCGGTCGGAGGTCAGTGCGGCGGAGGCGGCCCTGCGGCAAGCCTGGCGGATGTGATGGCCGACAGGCGCGAGGGACTGCTTGCGCTGGCGGTCCAGAGCGGCCTGGGAGTGATGCAGGCGCTGTTCAATCAGGATGTCGATCGCCTCTGTGGTCTGTCGGGGAAAGACAACTCGGACCGCCAGGGCTACCTGAACGGCCGAACGGACGGAATCGTTGGACTGGGCGGACGCCGGATCCCCATCACGAGAGCGCGTGTGCGCTCAGCGGATGGCTCGGGCGAGTTGCCGGGGAACTCGAAGTGGACAGCTACGAGGAACTGCGGGGCACCGACCTCCTGGGGCGAATGGCGCTGGAGCGCATGATCGCGGGACTCTCCACGCGGAACGACCGGTCCGGTCTGGAGCCGGTCGGTGCGGAGGTGGAGGAACGCGCTGTCGGTACGGGGAAGTCCTCGCTCTCTCGTCGCTTTATCGCCCCGACGGCGACGGCGCTGGCAGAGCTCCTCGCTCGCCCGCTGAACGAGGTGGACCTGGTCGCGGGTGGACCTGGTCGCGCTGATGGTGGCGGCGTGCATTGCGGCGAACAGACCTGCCTGGTGGCGCTCGCAATCGACATCACGGGGGTCAAGCACCGGCTGGCAATCGTGGAGGGCGCCACGGAGAACGCCACCGTGGTGCGTGAACTGCTGGCCGGCCTCTGTGAACGCGGTCTGGACGTCACAGGCCCGATTCTGGTCGTGATCGACGGAGCGAAGGAGCTCCGCAGCGCCGTGGACGATGTGTTCGACCAGCCCATCATCCAGCGCTGTCAGGAACACAAGATCCGGAACGTGCGGGACAGGCTGCCTCAGCAGCTGCGGAACGTCACCGCGCGGCGGATGCGTGCGGCCTACCACGCCGAGAGCACGATTGCGGCTGAAGCCGCGCTTGAGGCTCTCGGCACGGAACTGGCCAAGACCGACCCGGGAGCCGCCGCCAGCCTGCGCGAGGGGCTTGAGGAGACGCTCACCGTGACTGCGCTCGCGATTCCGCCGACGCTGGCGCCTACCCTGCACTCGACCAATCCCATCGAGTCGATGATCTCGATCTGCCGCGACAGCACTGGGAACGTGAAGCGGTGGCGGAATGGGCAGATGGCATTGCGCTGCTGCGCCGCCGGCATGCTGAAGGCCGAGCAGCAATTCCGCCGCGTCAACGGCCACCTGCACCTCGCGGCGTTGCGTCAGGCACTCGACCTGAAAACCGCAGGGAGGCACACTTCGACCATCGCCCCATAGATGGTCGCACCCCGAAGTTCTACAGGCCTAGGGACGCTCTGAACTGGCCGCGAAATGCGGCCGATCAGGCTCTTCTGGGGCGTTCAATCGCTTGATGGTCAGGAATGCGGCCTGATCGGGGCTCGCGAGCGGCTCTGCGAGTGCCGTTTGGCGCTCGCTGCGGGATTCTGGGCGCACTGCGCCGTTGTTACGCAGCAAGTTGGCGCTCCGCTCGAACCATGTTGGCCAGCCCCAACAGCAACGCGAGCCGCTGCGTGTTCTTGAACAATCCGCGGTAGCGGACCTTGGCGTAGCCGAAGCGCACCTTCACGATCTGGAACGGATGCTCGACCTTCGCACGCACGGAGGCCTTGCGCTTCTCTTCGAGCCACTCCTCACCCTCCCGGTCGAGCAGTCGCCGCTTGCCCGGTCGCATGGCAACCTGCCACTGCACCGCACGCTCGCGCTGCTCCAGACGTTTTCCGATGCCCTGGTAGCCCGCATCGCCACAGACCAGCCTTTCGTTGCCGTGCAGCAGGTCGGGCGCCGCGGTGATGTCGCTCACGTTCGCCGCCGTCGTGTGGAGGCTGTGCACGATGCCGCTCTCAGAGTCCACCCCGATGTGCAACTTCATCCCGAAGTACCACTGGTTTCCCTTGCGCGTCTGGTGCATCTCGGGATCCCGTGCTCTGGCCCGATTCCTGGTCGACGAGGGGGCGCTGATGATACTGGCATCAACCACAGTCCCCTGTCTCAACTGCAGTCCTTCCGCCTCCAGATGGCGGTTGATCTCCTCGAGCAACCCCCTCCCCAGCGCGGCCGCCTCCAGCCGGTGGCGGAAGTTGAGAATCGTCGTCTCATCGGGGATCGCGTCCGATAGCCTGAGCCCCACGAAGCGCTGCACGGTGAGATTCTCGTACAGCGCGTCCTCCATCGCCGGGTCGCTGAGGTTGTCGACCAGTTGCACGATGTGCACCCGCAGCATCAGTGACAGTGGGTAGGGCTGGCGCCCCCGTCCCGGCATCGGGTAGTGGGGCGCAATGCGCTGCTCGAGTTGCCGCCACGGAACCAGCCGATCGAGTCGTTCCAGAAACCGCTCCCGGCGAGTCGTTCGCTTCTTCGCGTCGTAGTACAGCTCCGCGAACGTTGCCTCGCCCATCGCGCTCACCTCGTCATCTGGTCGAATGCCATACCATCCCGTGTAGGCATCTTAACAGATCATGCGGGTCTGTCGGTTTTTGAGGCAGACGCGTGCTGTCTAGTCCCCTCTCCGGTTGGTCCCATTCTTGCCCTTGGTGCCCGCAGACACTGGGTTTTCGTGACGAGCCATCCCTACGCATCGAGTCACGTCCCGAGATGTTTGACGCCAGATTGACGCCAGCCGGTACAGCAGTGAACCGAGTTGTGCGACTTGATTGTTCGCACTCGCCGCGCCTTGCTGTCGAGCGTGGCATTGGAGCCTTATCCTGGATCGACCGAAGAAACGCATATGACCCACAGTTCCCATATTGACACGACGCGCCCCCTGCCACACGCTGACTACCGCTCACCACAGCCGCGTCGTAGCGGGCCTGAGGCCTCCTCGGATTGAGGCTGTCCGCGCCCCCTTGGAGGCTCTAAGCCGGGTACCTGGCGGCTTGTGGTGAGTAGCCGATATCCGCGCCACAAGAGGGCACCTCGATGGGCCTACTGCCGCCACTCGCCAGGCTGAGGAACACGCTAGAGAGAGGGTCGCGCTCGTCGCGGGGGTCTGCCTCATCGCGCTACTCGCGCTGGTGAGCACCTCCTGCGAGGATCAGGAGTCTCCGGGCACCGCAGCACGTCCAGTGCCCACCGCCACCCCGCAGGCCACAACGGAGGCGACCGCCACGCCCCAGGCGACCGCCACGCCCCAGGCGACCGCCACGCCCCAGCCGCAAGCCCAGCGACCGCCACGCTCCAGGCGACCGCCACGCTCCAGGCGACCGCCCACGCTCCAGGCGACCGCCGGTCTGTGGATGACGCCTGGTGCAAGCGCTTCGACGCAGGAGCCGGAGGCGCGGCTCGTGCGCGGCGACGGCTACCAGGTCTTGGAGGGACTGGACCTGGTCAGCATCAGCGCGGGCGGGCGTCACAGTTGCGGGCTGCGTTCGGACGGCGGCGTGGTCTGCTGGGGCCGCAACGACTTTGGCCAGACGGAGGCGCCGGCGGGCCGCTACAGCCAGGTCAGCGCGGGCGCGTCGCACAGTTGCGGGCTGCGTTCGGACGGCGGCGTGGTCTGCTGGGGCTGGAATGACTCTGGCCAGACGGAGGCGCCGTCGGGCCGCTACAGCCAGGTCAGTGCGGGCCGGTTTCACAGTTGCGGGCTGCGTTCGGACGGCGGCGTGGTCTGCTGGGGCGGGAACTTGCACCAGACGGAGGCGCCGGCGGGCCGCTACAGCCAGGTCAGCGCGGGCGCGTCGCACAGTTGCGGGCTGCGTTCGGACGGCGGCGTGGTCTGCTGGGGCTGGAATGACTCTGGCCAGACGGAGGCGCCGTCGGGCCGCTACAGCCAGGTCAGTGCGGGCCGGTTTCACAGTTGCGGGCTGCGTTCGGACGGCGGCGTGGTCTGCTGGGGCGGGAACTTGCACCAGACGGAGGCGCCGGCGGGCCGCTACAGCCAGGTCAGCACGGGCTGGGGTCACAGTTGCGGGCTGCGTTCGGACGGCGGCGTGGTCTGCTGGGGCTGGAACGACTCTGGCCAGACGGAGGCGCCGGCGGGGCCGCTACAGCCAGGTCAGCACGGGCGCGTCGCACAGTTGCGGGCTGCGTTCGGGACGGCGGCGTGGTCTGCTGGGGCGGGAACTTGCACGGCCAGACGGAGGCGCCGGCGGGCCGCTACAGCCAGGTCAGCGCGGGCTGGGGTCACAGTTGCGGGCTGCGTTCGGACGGCGGCGTGGTCTGCTGGGGCGGGAATCTGTTCTCCAACCTGCATGTGGCCGGGAACAGGGGCGGGTCAGCGACGAGGTGAATGGGCGCGTCGTTGCACGGCGGCTCGCCGACGGACGCACGGAGTTCGGTTTCCAGCCTGACGGCGCAGAACGCATCCTGCCGCGCTCGCGCTACTTCCCGGCCAAAGCCCGGGTCGACTGCTGGCTGCAATCGAGCTTGGTCACGGTCGATGGACAGGAGATCGGCCGGATCAACGACCGCCTGCTGGCCGTTGGGAATGACAACTCCACTTGGCCCCTAATGGGGTCCGACCAGCCGCCGGAGGTTCTCTGGCAGACTGGTCCTGGACCCTGCTAGCCGGTGAGCTCTCATGGCCCCCGCGACCTCTGGACCGCTGACGTAAGACCGAGCCCCTGCTGGTATTCCGGGTTGTTCTGCAGCACTGATATGGAGTGACCGGTTGCCAAGCAGCACCGGCGGTGGTCGTGGCGATCCGGCTCCGGAACGGGGGGAGATGGACGAGCAAGGACGCTGCTTCGACGACGTGTCACTCTGATACTCGCAGCGAAGATGCTCACAGCGAGAAGGACGGAGCCTGACCTAGATATTCGCTGATCCACCGCGAGCGGTGTCCTCAATCCGACGTGTCGGCTCCGCCCTCCTCGCATCCACCAAGTGACCGGGCCGCGGGTGGCGTGACCTCATAGGAACCTGGCTCAGACTTGCCTCATCGCTGTTCTGTCCGCGCACCACGACCCGTCCACACACCTCCCTGCAGGAAGGTACGGCGAGCATGCCGGAAATGCGGAGCGGTGTCATCGGAGGGGTGGATACCCACTCCCGCACGCACCACGCAGTCGCACTCGACGATCGAGGAGAGAGACTCGGGGATGCCGAGTTCCCAGCGACCGCGCAGGGCTACCAGGAGTTGCACCAGTGGCTGGAGGCGTTCGGCACGATCGCGACGATTGCCGTGGAAGGCACCTCGTCCTACAGGGCCGGGCTCACACGCTGGTTGCTCGCACAGGGGCTGGATGTGCGCGATGTCAACCAGCCGCACCGGTACACGCGCCGGCGCCAGGGCAAGTCGGACCCGATCGACGCCGAGGCCGCCGCGAGGCAGGTGCTGGCGGGTACGGCGCAGGTCCTGCCCAAGACCACGAACGGCGTCGTCGAATCGATCCGCACCCTCGCAAATGCTCGTTCAGCCGCGGTCAAGGCCCGCAGTGCGGCGCTGCTGCAGCTGCGCGACCTGATCACCACGACGCCGGCGGAACTCCGCGAGGCACTGCCGCAGCAGACTCTGCCGCGA
Organism: Dehalococcoidia bacterium; assembly: GCA_965249675.1. Classification (GTDB taxonomy): domain Bacteria; phylum Chloroflexota; class Dehalococcoidia; order UBA2979; family UBA2979. The sequence goes on along the minus strand of OZ252250.1, from coordinate 1,491 downwards.
AAGCGCGGCAGTGCGCGCGATTCCGTCCGGACAGGGCCCGGCTCGACCAACCACTACAGGCCGCGAAGCTCGCGCTGCGCAGCGTCGCTCACCACGTCGCCGAGCTGGACCGCGAGGTCGCCGACCTCGACCAGACGAGAAACTCACTACAGCACTCCTCGACCGCCTCGGGCATCACTCCCACATCCTGACCACGCGCGGCCAGTCCTACCGCACGCGGAACACGAATCGCGCGCGCCAAAACCTGGTGCACAAGGCGGGAGGTGGTGCCTACGAGTACCGTTCGCAGGGACCAGAGTCTCCCTGGAGGTGGCCTACCCTAAGAGCGATCACTTTGTCGCCGGTCAGCGATTCCGTCAGGGGGTAACTGGTCAGCGATTCTGTCCTTCCATGAAGACACCCCATGACCGCAAGAGGTCAAGCAGCGGCGAGATCCTCGTGGGATGAGCGGTGACCCCAAGCGAGGGCTTCGTCGTATGGAGTCTGCGAGCGGAGGTAACCATGCAGGTAGCCGACAAGGCGGTTCCCAAGGGCGCGCAGCGCCTGGTGGTGGAGATCCCCGGCGGCGCGTCGGCGGTCGTAGAAGTCGCGGCAACCGGGGCTTGCACGCAGCGAGCACAGCGCCCACTGGTCGACCGCATCGGAGAGCCGCCGGTTGCGGATGAAGCGCGCCTTCACGATGCGCTTCCGTCCTGATGCTACGGTGAGCGGCGAGGTGCCGGCGTAGTTCCTGCGGGACTTCGCCGACTCGTAGCGTTCGGGGTCGTCCCCGAACTCTCCGAGCACCCGGGCGCCGAGGACCACACCGAGCCCTGGCATGGAGCGGTAGATCTCGGCGTCCGGGTGTTGCTCAAAAGAGGCTGCCAGCTCGGCCTCGAGTTCGGCGATCTGCCGGTTGATCGCGTCGATCTGGGCCACGGTCGCCCGGGTAGTAGCGGCGAACGCCCGGCTCACCGTGGCAGGCGCCGCGAGCTGCTCGGTGCGGAAGGCCGCGCGCAGCTCGACAGCGCGCTCCTCGACGTTGCGCTTGCGACCGCCGCGGCGCAGCGCGGCCCGAATCTGGGACATGGTCAGCCGCGCCGCATCACGCGGCCCTGGGGCGGTCGCCAACACGCCCACAGCGTCGCCGTGCGCGAGGCTGGGAAAGGCCTGTAGGGCACCGGGAAAGTACTCCCTGAGGGCGTTGCGGAGCCGGTTGGTCTGCCGGCTGCGGTCCCAGACCAACTGCTGGTGGGCGCGGGCGAGGATGCGCACGGCGGCTGCCCCATCGCTGTCGCCGGCGACCTCGCGGTGGTTGTGCCGGTCGGTTCGTACGAGGTCGGCCAGCAGCTTCGCGTCGCCGGCGTCGGACTTGGCCCCACCGACGTGGTGGCGGTCGCGGTAGCGCGACGCCGAGCGCGGGTTGATGGCGTAGACGCGGTAGCCGGCCGCGAGCAGGGCCGACACCCACGGGCCACGGTCGGTTTCAATGCCGATGATCACCTCACCCGG